>NZ_CP170150.1:5612500-8925637 GCF_042257955.1 Bradyrhizobium sp. B025
GGTCAGCGCCTGCGTCACCCGCAGGCTCAGCGCCGAGACCTGCCCGCCCGAATACTGCCCGGTCGGCGAGGTCGAGAACGTCCCGAACACGGCGATCGCCTGCAACTGCCGCCGGATCGCATCCTCGTCGGCCTGCGCGCCATATTGCACCGTGACGGAATCGTCGACCCGCGCCATCGCGGTGGAGCGCGGCGAACCGGGCCCGTCATTGCCGAGATACCATTTCACCGTCGTGGCCGAGCCATTCACCAGCGTCGTCGCCGAGCTCGCGGGCGAGGAGCCGACGCGCAGCGGCGGCTGCGTCGCGGTCACCGGCGTCGCGCTGAAACCGATCGAACCCAGCGCCCCGGTATTCGAGCTCGTGATGTTCAGGCTCGCCGCATCGTCCGTGTTGATCGTGATCGAACCGCCGTGGATCGTCGAGGGCTTCGAAGTCCCCGTGATCTGGTCGATCTTGCTCATCAGGGTCTGGATGCTGTCGCCGACATTGAGCTGGTTGCCGGTCGCACCCGAGCTGACGAAAGTGAGCGTGGTTCCGTTGACGGTGATGGTGTCGCCGGCGACGAAGCCCGGCGAGATCGAGTCCGAGGGGCTCGTGCCGGACAGCGCCGTCGCCCCACTGATCGGTGCGGGCGGAGCCGCCTGGTTGCTCTTCGGAGTACCGATCGCAGAGCTGGCCGTGTTGAAGAAATTGTCGCCGGCGGTCACGGCCGACGCTGCCACAAGCGAGGTGTTGGAGAGCTTCTTGATCGCGGTGTTCAGCGCGGTGTTGAGGTTCGCCGCGGTATTGTTCGGGTTAACCGGGACGCTTGCATCGATCGCAAAGCTGCCGAGCGGCGTCGGCGTCGCCGTCGACGCCGTCAGGTCGATCTGCTCGGTCGTACCATCAGGCAGCGTGAACTGGACGCTCAGCTTGTCGCCGTTGCTGGGATTGGTTCCGTTGAGATCGACGGAGAACGACACCGGCGAGCCGCTCGGGCCGGTGACGGTCGCGCCCGTCAACGTCGAGGAGACCGCCTTGATCTTGAGCCCGAACGGCGATCCCGCGACGTCCTCCGATACCTGCACCGAGCTTGGCGTCGGCTGCGTCTGCACCAGCCGGCCCATGCCGTTGGCGCCGAGATCGGCGGCCTGGCGCTCCGCCATGACGGCCTTGAAACCCGCCTGCGTCGTGGTCCCGTTGATGATGTCGCCGGCATCCGCGACCGACTGCGTGTTGACGGCGGTTCCGGAGAACAGATAGCGGTTGCCCGTCTGCGTGTTGAGAACGCCGACCATCGAGCCGAACTGGGCGGCAGCGGTGTTCTGCGCGACCGTCTGGCCGTTGACGTTGAGATCCTGCGCGGTGTTGGCGGAGCCCGTCTGCACCGTGCTGCGGATCTTGGTCAGCGACTGCAACGCGGTATTGGCGAGGTTGATGCTGACGTTGACGTTGGTGATGGTGTCGGTATAGGCGGCGATATTGGAGATCTGCGCGCGCCCGGCGATCGCAAAGCCCTCGTTGGTGCCCATGCCGGAATAGTTCTGCGACAGCTTGCCGGTCGAGAGCTGCGTCGACAGGTCGGTGAGCTGCTGATTGATGTTGCGGATCTGCGAGCCGAGAACCGACGAGGAGTAGTTGATGCTGCTGATCGACATGTTTCAGAGCCCTGTTACTTGTTACACTTGAGCCTGGATCAACGTGTTCATCATGCTCTGCACCACCGACATCACGTGAGCGTTGGCGGCATAGGCATTCTGGAGCTGGATCAGGTTCGACATCTCCGAGTCCAGGTTGACGCTGGAGGTCGAGTTGAATTTCGCCTGCAGCGTCGAGACCACGACGCTCTGGCCCTGCTGGAGCTGGGTCGCCTGGGTCGCGGCGTTGCCCTGGATGCTCAGGAACTGCTGGAGGTAGTTCGAAACGCTGCCGGTGAAGGGCTGGTTGGCCGAGCCGAGGCCGGTCGTCGGCGAATAGGAGAACACCGCGTTGGTGAGCTGCGAATAAAGATAGTCCGAACGCGTGGTGTCGCCCGCGGGCGTCACCGGCGAGGTGTTGTAGACCGACAGCCGCGTGGGATCGCTGACCAGCTGCGTGTTCACCGCGATGCGCCCGGCAAGGCCGGTCATCTGCGAGCCCGATGCGGTGATCGCGCCGGTGTAGAGCGCCTGTCCGCCGTCGGTGAAAACCGCCAGTTGCGGGTTGCCCGAGGTCAACGACGAGATCGTCTTGCTGATCGAGGACGAGTTGACCTTGGCGAGGCCGGTGTTGTCGTCGGTCACCCGCAGCGTCGTGGCGGTTGCCGGCGACGGGGCGGCGGAGAACGACAGGTGCGAGCCTGACAGCGCGGTGTTGAGCGCCGAGGCGATCGCGCCCATGCCGCCGGAGAAGTTGACGCCGATCCGCATCGGATTGGCGTTGGTCGCATTCTGAAGCGGCAGCGCCGCCGGGTCGGTCACGTTGACGAGCGTGACCTGGCGCTGCGTGTTGGTCGTCGTGTCCGTGTAGGTGATGTTGACCGTGTTGCCCGGCGCCGCCCCGGCAAGGTCCATGTCGAACCCGGCCGGCGGGCCGGAGACGGTGCTGCCGGCCGTGGTCTTGTCGGACAGCGCGCTCGACATCGTGGCGGCGAGCTGGTCGATCTGGTTCTGCGCCTGCACCAGCGTCTGGTCGCGCAGCTTGAGGTCGGCCGCGATCTGGCCCGAGGAGACCACGTTGTTGGCGACGACGTCGACCTGCGAGCCGTTCGGAAGCCTGATGTTGAATGCGCCGACGCCGGACTTGGCCGGATCCATGTTGTAGAGCGAGGTCGCCGACAGCGCGCCGGCAGACGCAAAAGTGAATTGCGAGGCGAGCCCGGCGCCGACGAGCTGGATGCCTGTCGTGGTGTAGATGTTGGCCTGGTTCGAGCCGTCGGTGGTGACGCGGACGTCAACATATTTCGACAGCGTGTTGATGGCCTGGTCGCGCTGGTCCATCAGCGTCGCGGCCGAGGGGTCGTTTGCCGACAGGCCCTGGAGCTTGGTGTTGATGTCGGCGATCTGCTGCATCGACGCGTTGGCCTGCTGCGCCGAGGTGCCGAGATCCTGCTCGACGTTGGAGCGCAGCGACTGGATGCCCTTGGTGGTGACGTTGAGCTGCTGCGCCAGCGCCTGCGCCGCGCCCAGCGCAACGGTCTGCGCCGACGACGCACCCGCGCTGGTCGACAGCGCCTGCAGCGCGGTGGTGAACTTGTTCAGCGCGGTTTCGAGCGTGCCGCTGTTGCCGGGCGTGCCATAGACACTCTGAAGCTGCTTCAGGATGTTGGCCATCTGGTCGGCGTAACCGCTGCCGCCGGTCTCGGTGCGCAGCTGGTTCAGCACGTAGCTGTCGAGCTCCCGGCTGACGCCGGTCGTCATCGCCGTCGAGCCGAAGTCGCCGGTGGTGACCTCGATCTGGTTCGGCGTCTGGACGACGTAACCCGGCGTCTGCGAGTTGGCGACGTTCGAGGAGACGATCGAGAGCGCGGCCTGGTTGGCACGCAGACCACTCATCGCACTGGCGAGGGCTGAACTCAAACCCATATCACTGGCCGCCTTTGGTTACGTCACGCGCCGATCAGCGCAATACGTTCAGGAGGTCCTGCACCATCGAATTCGCGGTCGTGATCACCTTGGTGTTGGCCGAATAGGCCTGCTGGGTCACGATCAGCTTGGTGAATTCGTCGGCGATGTCCGTGTTGGAGCCTTCCAGCGACGAGCCGCTGATGGTGCCCGAAGCGCCGTCGATCGCCGGTCCCGACTGTTCGGTCGCGGCATAGGCGCCGCCGTCGAGCGCCTTCAGGTAATTGGTGCCGTTGAAGTGCGACAGCGATACCTGTGCGAGGTCAAGGTTCTGGCCGTTGGAGAAGGTTCCGACCACGAGGCCGTTGTTGTTGACGGCAACCGAGCGGAGCTGGCCCGCGGCGTAGCCGTTCTGGGTGATGGTGTTGATGGTCACCGCGCCGCTGGTGCTGGCATATTGCGTCAGCCCGCCCGAGGAGATGTTGAAGGCGACCGAGCCGAGCGCCTGTCCGCCGACGCTGACATTGTTGATGGTGATGCCCGAACCGCTCGGCGAGGTCAGCGAGCCGTCGGCGGCGAAGGTGAAGGCCTGCCCGGTGTTGACCCAGCCGACCGTCGTGCCGGTCGCATTCGGATCGGTCTGGTAGAACAGGTTCCAGGTATCGGAATGACCCGTGCCCAGCGACGCGCTGTCGGTCTTGGCCCAGCGCAATTGCAGGTTCACCGGCGTGCCCGCGGCGTTGTAGGCGGTGACCGCACCGCCGCTGATCGATTCCTTGGTGAAGGTCGCGATGTCGTTGCCGATCACGCCGCCGGTGCCGGCGGTGCCGCCACCGTCGCGGTTCTTGGTGATGGTCGAGGTGAAGCCGAGCGCGGCGAAAGCCGCACTGTTGGAGCTGGACACCGACAGGTTGGAAACGGTGCCGGTGTTCAGCGTGATCACGCCGCCGGGGCTGATCGAAGACCCCGAGGCGCCGGAGAGCGCGTCGATCTTGCCGAGCAGGGTCGTGATGTTGTCGGTGATGTTGATCTGGTTCGGACCGGAGGCACCCGAGGCCATGAAAGTCAGCGTCTGGCCGTTGACGGTGATGGTGTCGGCGGGCGGGCCTGCCGAAAAGCCGGACGAGAGCACCTCGGCGCCGCCGGCGGTCGCGCTGCCGCTCAGCACCGTGGCGCCGGTGAGCGCGGGCGAGGACAGCACGTTGCCGCCGCGTGTCACGCTGCTGATGCCGAGCGCCGTGGCTGCCGTGCCGCTGCCGATCGACACGTCGGTGCCGGTGCCGGTCGAGATCTGGATGTTGCCGCTGGCGGAGAGCGAGGCCGTAACGCCGGCGCCGCCGGCGGTCTGGATCGCGTTCAGGATGCTGGCCACCGTGGCCGTCGTGCCTGCGCCGAGACCGATCGTGGTGTTGTTGCCGACCGTCGAGACGGTGGTACCACCGTTGAAGGTGATCGTGTTGCTGCCGTTGATCGTCAGGACCTGGCCGCTCAGCGCGGTGAGAATGCTGGAGGCGAGATGCGTGCCCACGGTGTTGTCAAGGGACGTGGAAGTCGAAGCCACCGCGGACGAGTTGTTCTGGAGCGGAACCGTGCCCGTCCCCGTCGTCGACGAATAGGCCGAGCGGATGTTGCCGGTGGCGGCTGCACCGGACACCGTCGCGCTGGTATAGGGCGCGGGCGGCGTGCCCACCGGCAGCGGGTTGGCCTGGAAGTCCGACGGGTTCAGGCCGCCAGCCGCCAGCAGCGTCTTGCTGGCTGCGGTCGAGCTCGCAGCCGTGTTCGGCTGGGTCGGCAGGTTCGCCGCGTACTGGATCGAAGTGGTCGCCTGCGCCGGAATGAAGTTGTTCTGGAAT
Source organism: Bradyrhizobium sp. B025 (assembly GCF_042257955.1). Classification (NCBI taxonomy): domain Bacteria; kingdom Pseudomonadati; phylum Pseudomonadota; class Alphaproteobacteria; order Hyphomicrobiales; family Nitrobacteraceae; genus Bradyrhizobium; species Bradyrhizobium sp. B025. The sequence continues at coordinate 5,617,876 of NZ_CP170150.1, forward strand.
TTCAGGACCGTCGCCACGTTGCCCTGAGGGTTGCCGGTCTTCGGGTCGACCGTAACGCCCATCAGGTAGTAGCCGGCGCCGTTGACCAGATTGCCGTTGGAATTGAGCTGGAAGTCGCCGCGGCGGGTGTAGTAGGTGACGCCGCCGAACTGCGGCAAGTTGTCGACGACGCTAGTCGCCTTCTGGATCGAGAAGAAGCCGTCGCCGGTGATCGCCATGTTGGTCGCGACGGAGGAGGACGAGATCGTGCCCTGGGTCGTGATGGTCGCTTTCGCGTTGGCCGTCACACCGCCCGCGACCTGCTTGCTCGGCACCGAGGCGTCCGGGATGAGATCGACGAAGCTGGTCCCGATGCCCTTGTAACCGGTGGTGGATGAGTTCGCGATGTTGCCGGAAATGTTCTGAAGCGCGTAGGACTGCGCCTGCAGACCACCCACCGAGGTGTTCATTGCATCGAAGATACCCATAACTTTGTCTCCAAATCCGATCTCGGCGGCCGGTCGACCAGGGCCGCAGTCGGGAGAGACAGTCGCAAGGGCTATGCCAAGGCGGGTATTTCCATGAAATCAATGATTTAAATGAATGGACCCCGGTCGGATGACCGGGGCACAATTGCCGGGCCGGCAACAATTGCCGGGGCATCGGGTCATTCCGGGGCGGTCCGCAGGACCGAACCCGGAATCTCGAGATTCCGGATTCGATGCTCACGCATCGCTCCGGAATGACTCCAGCGAGACCTACGTAGCGGACGCGGCGGCCGGGTGGAAAACCAGCCCGAAACCGTCGATGCAGTAGCGCAATCCAGTGGGCTTCGGACCGTCGTCGAAGACGTGGCCGAGATGGCCGCCGCAGCGCCGGCAATGCACCTCGGTGCGGAGCATGCCGTAGGTGCGGTCCTCGGTCTTGCCGACATTGCCCTCGATCGGCTGATAGAAGCTCGGCCAACCGGTGCCGCTCTCGAACTTGGTGTCGGACGCAAACAGCGGCAGGTCGCAGCCGGCGCAGGCGAAAACGCCCTTGCGGTGCTCCTTGAGCAGCGGGCTGGAGCCCGGCCGCTCGGTGCCGTGATTGCGCAAAATCTCGTATTGCTGCGGCGTGAGCTGGGCACGCCATTCGGCCTCGGTCTTCGTGATCTCGAACGTTTCCGCGGCCTTCTCGCCGGCCTCGGCAGGTGTCCCTCTCAGCCAGCGGAAGGCGGAAAGGCCGAACAGGCCGGCGACAGTCGTTAGCAGGATGCGGCGGTCAAACATCTCATTCTCCGTGCGCGAGTCCACGCCCTGAGATACGGGTTCTAGCGGCCGACGTTACACGTCCAGGCGCGATTTTTCTCAACTTATTGCGAGACGCTGTCGTCGTGCGAGGCCGGTTCCAAGGCTTCAGTCGCGGGTTTCGGCGGCGGGGCCGGCCGCGGCCGTACACCCGGCGGCGGACGGCGCGGACCGGTGCCGGCAGCCCGGTTGGCTTCGGCCAGCCGCGCCTCGCGTTCCCTGTCCTTGACCCGCGCCCGCTCGCGGTAGCGGGCGAGCGTGCCTGCGGCGGCGGAGCTCGTCCTGCCCCAGATCCCGACCAATTGACCCGCGACCCGTCCGGTCGCGCCGCCCGCCCAGACCAGCTCGAACGGCGAAAACAGCCGCCAGCGCTCGTCGCCCCACAGGATGCTGCGCGCGATCATCTGCCCGGCCATGGCCGAGGTGTTCATGCCCTGGCGGCCGAACCCGCTCGCCACCCACAGGCCTTTGCGCAACTGGCCGATCTGCGGCATGCCGTGCACGGTCTGGCCGGTCGCGCCGCCGAACATATCGGCGATCTCGACATTGCCGAACTGGGGGAAGATCGACCGGATCCGCCGCCTGACGCCGCCTGCAAAGCGCTGCGGCCGTGCGGCCCAGGTGGTCTCCGGGCTCTCCCACATCAGCCGGTCGCCGTCGACGATACGGAAATGATCGACGCCGTCGGAATCCATCACCGATCCCTTGAAGGCGATGATCTCGTGCACGCGCTCGCCGAGTGGCGCGGTGACGCCGGCATAGCGCCAGACCGGCAGCAGCGTCTCCGACAGGCGCCTCAAGGGCGCGCCGAGATGGATGTTGCCGGCGAGCACGATGTGCGTCGCGCGCAGCCGCGCCGACGGCGTGACGATCCGCTTGCGGATGCCGGAATGGTCGATGCTGACCACCGGCGTATCCTCGAAGATGCGGGCGCCAGCCCGCCGCGCCAGCGCCGCAAGACCATGCACGTATTTGCGGCCGTCGACCTGGAATGCCCTCGGATAGTACACGCCGTGGAAGTAGCGATCGGTCTTGAGCACGTCGCGGACGCGATCGACCTGCCAGCCCTCGACCTCGGTGTCGAAATCCTCATTCAGCATCTGCAACCGGCTGATCAACCGGTCGCCGGTATCGACGTTGGAGACCTCGAGCACGCCGTCGCTCGGGGCGATCCCCGGCATGTTCTCTTCGGTGGCGTTGGCGCGGACGAACTCGGCGCCCTCCTTCGACAGCGTCCACAATTCGCGCGCGTCCTCGAAGCCGATGCGCTCGATCAGGTCGGTGAGCGGCAGCGCAAAGCCCGGCATCACGGTGCCGAGCTGGTTGCCGGAGGCGTTCCAGCCGATATGGCGCCCCTCGAGCACCGCGACACTGGCCCCGAGCCGGGCCGCCTCCAGTGCAATGGAGAGCCCGGCAAGCCCTGCCCCGATCACGCAGATATCGGCATCGAGATCGAACGACAGCCGCGCGCGCTCGCGAAAGCCGGCTTCTTCCTGGGACACGCTTGTGAAAGTCTCGCTCATATCGTTTTCTTAGAGCATGATCCGGAAAAGTGTGCAGCGGTTTTCCGAAAAGATCATGCTCAGAACAAAAATTTAAAGCGCGATGAGGGTTTGTCCAAATCTCATCGCGCTTTAAAGGACCGATCGGGCGCTTGTCACCTTGTCCTCAACCGGCGCCTGTAGATTATTCTGGACGTGCAACGATTCGAGAGTGCCATGCGCCGTTTGATGCTGCTGCGTCACGCCAAGACCGAGACTGACGCGCCGAGCGGCCGTGACCAGGATCGCCGGCTCGACGACCGCGGCCACAGGGATGCCGCCGAAATCGGCGACTGGATCGCCTCCCATCCCCCCTTCCCCGATACCGTGCTGGTGTCGCATGCCGTCCGCGCCCGGCAGACCTGGGACATCGCCTGGGCGACGATGAAGGGCCGCGTCCCCGCGCCTGAGGTCGAGGTCCTGCCGGAACTCTACGGCGCCGATCCCGCGCAGATCCTAAAATCCATTCGCACTGCAACCAACCCGGGCAACCCGAAGCGGCTGCTGCTGGTCGGCCACAATCCCGGCATGCATGAGATCGCCTTGATGCTGATGGGCGGCGGCGATCCGGCCGGCGCCAAGGCGCTCACCCACAACCTGCCCACCGCGGGGCTTGCGATCTTCGACTTTGACGTCAAGGATTGGGGGGACGTGGCCTACCGCCGCGGCAAGCTGGTGCTGTTCGTCAGCCCCAAGCTGCTTCGATCGGGATGAGACCCGCGGGTCTCGACCGGTTGATGCAGCTGATCGAGAGCTGACTGGAAGATTTGGAGGCGCAGATGTTCAAGTCCATCCTCGTGCCCATCGACCTCGCCGACACCGATCTCGCCAAGCCGGCGATCGCGACCGCGGCAACGCTGTCGCAGACCTGGAGCGGCACGGTGCGCCTGCTCAACGTGCTGCCGATGACGCCGGTGATGCTGGCCGAATACGTGCCTGCCGATTTCGACGAGCAGCAGCGCCAGACCTCGGAGGAAGCGCTCGCCATCGTCGCGCGCGAATCCGGCATCGAGCCCTCCCACATCTCCAGCGTGGTCCGCCAGGGCGGCATCTACCACGAGATTCTGGAGGAAGCCGTGCACATGAAGGCCGATCTGATCGTGATGACCTCGCACCGGCCGGCGATGCGCACCTATTTCCTCGGCTCCAATGCCGGGCACGTGGTGCGCTACGCGAAGTGCTCGGTGCTGGTGGTCAGGCACTGAGGGCTGCTCCGTAGCCTGTTGTTCCGGGCTACAAGCCCTTGCGTTGCCCGTCGGGCAAAACACCCAAACGGCAGGTCAATTCCCGCCGCCCAAAATATTCCATTTTACCGAAATTCGGAAACGGCGTATGTGTCGCCTCACTCCGGCCCAAGGAAGAGGGGCGTATCGCGATCGTCACGAACGCGGGCCGGGCGGCGGTGGACGCTAGTTGCATCGGCGCGAAGGGTTTCGCAGGGCGGGCAACCGTGAGCGAGGACGTCGCGCGCACGACCGGTGTGATCGGCGTACGGCCAAATCGTGTCGTCCTGGCGCCCGGGGTCTGTGCGCCAAGTCTTGCGGTGATGTGTGCGGCCCGACCGGACCGCGCGCGTCAGCCATCCGCAAGGCGACGGGGGCAATAGTGCATCGCTCCCCGGGGAGAGCACGACATAAGCCGTTCCAACCATTGCGCAGGGAAGGCCGGGATGTCTCCGGTTGCCCTGTTTCCCGCTGTGCATCGTAGCGCAATCCGCTTCTCGCATGGCGGTCAATGGGAGCCAGCCGGCTCCCGGCCTTCCCTGCGCCCTCTTTCGTTGGGCGTGACGCGACGAAGCAAAGCTCGGGCGAAACAAGCCGCGAGGATGCGAAAGTGTGTCTGCGAGTGAGATATCAGTTGATAGAGCGATGCCCGTGCCCGCACTCCGTCATTGCGAGGTCACCGCGCCCAGATCTACCGGGCACGGCGGACGTCAAAGCACGTTACAGATACCGCGTCATCTCGGCTTTGAACTGCCCGTAGACCGCGTCCTCGATCTGGCTGCGCGTGATCCCGATGTCGCGCAGGGCGTGGTCGTCGAGTTCGCTCAGCGTCTTGACGGCGGAGCGGCGCTCCAGGCGGTCGAACAGCGCATGGATGGCGCTGGCGAGAGCGCGGAAAAATCCGCTCGACGAGGATGGGCGTAAACTCCGCCCGGCAGCTTGCGAGATCGTGGTCATTTTTCTTCTCCGGCCTAATGTCCACGCGGCGAAGCGGGCGCCGTTGGCGCAGACGCTGGAGCGCCTGCACCTCATTTGCCATAGGATGGCTCTCGCTCTCCTCGGCTCAACGCGGACCTTGATGGAACTTAAATGCTCCAGTACATTGCTCGGAGCAAGGAAAACATTGCTCTCGGTGCAATAATGTCCAAGTTCGAGTATGTGAAGCTTGCCGATGCCATTGCCTCGGATATCTCTAATGGCACGTTAAGGCCCGGCGACCGGCTGCCTCCGCAGCGCAATTTTGCCTATGACCGTGGCATTGCGGTCTCGACCGCGAGCCGGGTTTATACGGAATTGCTCCGCCGCGGCCTCGTGGTCGGCGAAGTCGGCCGCGGCACCTTCATCTCCGGCGACATCAGGCGCGAAGTCGAGGCGCTGAGCGAGCCGCGCGACGCGCGGATCGACTTCGAGGTCAATTATCCGTTATTGCCGCAGCAATGGGCCATGATCGCCAAGAGCCTTGCGGGGCTCGAGCGCGTCGACGCGCTGGAATCCGCGCTGCGCGTCTCGACCAGCACCGGCACCAAGAGCGCGCGCAATGCGGCGGCCGCCTATCTCGGGCGCAAGGACTTTGCGCCGCAGGCCGAGCAGATCGTCTTCACCGCCAACGGCAAGCAGTCGCTCGCGGCCGCGCTCACGGCGCTCGTCCCCACCGGCGGCCGCTGCGGCGTCGAGGCGCTCACCTACCCTTACGTCAAGAGCATCGCGGCGCGGCTCGGCGTGACGCTGGTCCCGATTTCGATGGACGAGCATGGCGCGCGGCCCGACGCCATCCAGAAGGCGCATCGCGAGGCACACCTGTCGGCGCTCTATCTCCAGCCCATCATCCAGAACCCGCTCGGCGTCACCATGAACGCGACGCGGCGCGCCGACATCATGCGCGTCGCCGAGAAGCTCGATCTGACCATCATCGAGGACGCCGTCTACGGCTTCCTCGCCGACGACACGCCGCTGGCCGCACTCGGGCCGGACCGCTGCATCGTGATCGACAGCCTGTCGAAGAAGGTCGCGCCGGGCCTTGCGCTCGGCATCCTCGTCACCCCGCCGCGTCTGCGCGAGAGCGTGATGAGCGCGGTCCGCACCGGCGGCTGGATCGCCTCGGGCCATGCGCTCGCATCGGGGCAGCGGCTGATGGCCGACGGCACCGTCGCCGAGCTGACGCGCCTGAAGCGCATCGACGCCGCGCGCCGCCAACAGACCGCGGCAAGGCTGCTGGCCGGCTACCAGTTCGCCGCCGACCCGCGCTCCTATCATCTCTGGCTCACGCTGCCGCCGCACTGGCGTTCGCAGACCTTCGTTGCCGCAGCCGCCAGGCGCGGCATCGCGCTGACGCCGTCCTCGACTTTTGCAATCGCGCATGGTCACGCGCCGAATGCGGTGCGTCTCGCGCTCGCCCCGCCCACGTTCGAGCAGCTCGATTCAGGCCTGCGCACGCTCGTCTCGCTGCTCGGCACCAAGGAAGAGGACTTTGACTCGACGGAGTAACCTGAGCGTTTTCGAGCGAAGTGGATACCGGTTCGCGTAAAGAAAACGCGTCAAAACTAGAATCTTGCCCGTCAGCCCTCCGGCCATTCCGCGATAAAGCCCCTCGCCTTGTACGGCTCGATCTTGTCCCATTCATGCAGGACACGACGGCGAAATTCGACATCGGTGTGCCAGAGCGCGCGCGGCGTCGCAAAGCTGTCGACGGTGAGCAGCATCTTCTCGACCTCGGGCCAGTGCCGGTGCAGCGTCATCGGGTAGCGACGCGCGGTCCAGGTGTTGCCGAGGCAGATCACGCTGCGGATATTTTGCAGCCCAAGCGCCGCGTCGATGACCGGCAGCGAGAAGATCACGTTCTCGCCGGTATTCGTCGCGCCATGCTCCTCGAGGATCCGGTCCGCCGCAATGCCCGCCGCGACCATCGCCGCCTTGATGATGGTGCACTCGGATTGCTCCGAGCCCGGCGTCACGCCGCCGCTGACAATCGACCAGCGGAACAAGCCCTCGCGCCACAGCCTTGCGGCGGTGTCGGCGCGGAGTGCGATGTCCTCGCGGGTGCCGAACATGAACAAGAGGTCGGCCGGCCGGAGCGGCGTGTCGATCAGATGCGTGCGGTTGATCCTGGCGATCTCATCCGCCGCAGGCCGGCGCGTGCTGCAATCCATCGCTGACATGGCCGCACGATGCGACACCGGCACCGGGGCGCGAAGTCACGTTTGATTGCGGCCGATTGCAGCTAAGGCAACAAGGCCTTCGGCACGCGATCGAAGCTGTAGCTCTGCGGCTGGTTGCGCCGCACGAAGCCGCCGACCTGCCAGGCGAACAGCGCGGCAAAGCCGAGGATGAACAACGCGCCGGCGAAGGCGTCGATCATGAGCGCGCGGATCAGGAGCCCAGTCATCGCCACCGTCAGCACCGCCATGAACGCCAGCACCGCGGCATAGGTGTTGCGGCCGAGGCCTGCCGTCAGCACCGCGCGGCTGCCTGCTTTCGCCATCCGCGCATGGAGCTCGACGATGAAGTCGCGAAAGCCATTGTCCTGCGGCGCCATCAGCGCCGCAGTCTGCCAGCTCGTCGACAGGATCGCGATGCGGCCGCCACCGCTGCGGCTGACATCGGCGCGAAAGCGATGCTGCTGCATCGACACCGGGCGGAACGACAACCGGATTGCGCTGATCTCGTCGTAGCGCCACAGGCCGGAACGGCCGCCGATGTGCCAGGACAGCCCCGCGTCGGTCAGCTCGAAACGATGCGCCGAACCGATCAGCGACGCCTTGTAGGCATAGCTCGCGCCTGGGGCGCCCTGCGCGTCCGAAACCCGCATCTCGACAATCGATCCCGTCTGCAATCCCGACCGCGCAATCCGGTCTGCGACCCGCTTGCGCGGTCGCCCTCGCCCATCCTACAAGCGGGGCATGGCTGAGACGACCTTTTTTCCGCGCCGCCTGATTCTCGGGGCTGCCGTGATCTGCGGCGTGCTGCTCGCGCTCGCGGTGCACATGCTGGGCGCGCGCTACGGGCTCGACCTCGGCGGCCTCTGGCGCTCCGACACGCATGAGTTCATTCCGGCGGGCGCTGCGATCGCCTGGTGGCTGATCGCCACGGTCGGCTTTTCCGGCGGGTATTTCACGGCGACATTGATGCAGAGCGCCGCCCACGGCCAGATCCCGCAACGGATGCGGCAATTCCTGATCGCGGTCGGCGTGCTCCTGCTTGCGGGCGCCGGCCAGGTGGCCTCGGCCCCGAGCCCGATCCCGACGGTCTCGGGCGTGCTTGCCGGGCTCGCCGCGCTGTGCCTTGGCGCTGTGATGGCATTCTGCGGCGCGCATTTCGCGCTGCGCCGCGGCTAGCCTTTCTAGGCCGAGGCGCGCAGCCGCGGGCGCTCCAGCATCAACGCCACATCCGAGGCGGGCCGCGGCTTGCTGAACAGATAGCCCTGCGCCTGGGTGCAGCCCTCGCGCCTGAGCAGCTCGAGCTGCGCGTCGTTCTCGACACCTTCCGCGGTGGTCACGATGCCGAGGCTGCGACCGAGCCCGGTCACGGCCCGGATGATCGCCATGGAATCCTCCCGCGTCGCGAGCTCCGACACGAAGGAGCGGTCGATCTTGATCTTGTCGAACGGGAAGCTGCGCAAATAGCTCAGCGACGAATAGCCGGTGCCGAAATCGTCGAGCGATATCCGCACCCCCATGGCGCGCAGCTCGTGCAGGGTGGTCAGCGTCGCCTCGCTATTCTGAAGCAGCACGGATTCAGTGATCTCGAGCTCGAGCCGGCGCGCCGGCAGTCCCGAGACGGTCAGCGCCGCGGTCACGGATGCGATCAGGTTCGGATTCCTGAACTGCACCGGCGACAGGTTGACCGCGACATCGACATCGTCGGGCCAGGTGGCCGCGTCGGTGCAGGCGGAACGCAGCACGAATTCGCCGAGTTGGACGATGAGTCCGGTCTCCTCGGCCAGCGGAATGAAGTTGATGGGGGCGATCAGGCCGCGCTGCGGATGGTTCCAGCGCAGCAACGCCTCGAAGACGACGACGCGACCACTGGCGACGTCGCGGATCGGCTGATAGTACGGCTGGAACTCGTCGCGTTGCAGCGCTGCGCGGAGATCCATCTCCAACAGACGGCGCGCCTGTGCGCGCGCATCCATGCCGGTCTCGAAGAAGCGGTAGGTGCCGCGGCCGTCCGCCTTTGCGCGGTACAGCGCAAGGTCGGCGTTCTTCAGAAGCTCGTCCGCGTTGCTGCCGTCCTGCGGCGACAGCGAGATGCCGATCGAGACACCGATGACGATCTGATGGTCGTCGATCTCGTAAGGCGCCGAGATCACCTCGACGAGGCGGCCGGCAAGGCACCTCGCTGCGGCTTCCTCCGACCGTCCGATCTGGACCACTGCGAATTCGTCGCCGCCAAGCCGCGCCACCGTGTCGCTCTCGCCGACGGTGGCCTTCAGCCTGCGGCCGACCTCCTTGAGCAGCGCATCGCCGATGGGATGGCCGAGCGAGTCGTTGATGTCCTTGAAGTGATCGAGATCGAGGCAGAGCACCGCGAGCTGGTCGCCCGAACCCGTCCGGCGCAGACCCTGCTCGAGCTGCTCGTGGAACAGCACGCGGTTCGGCAGACCGGTCAGCGCGTCATGACGCGCCATGTGCGAGATCTTCGCCTGCGCCTCCAGCCATTCGGTGATGTCCTCGAAGGTCGCGACCCAGCCGCCGCCCTGCATCGGCTGGTTGACGACCCGGATGGAGCGGCCAAACCGGTTGACGACCTGGCTGGTCGTGCGGCCCTCGCGCGCGTCGACCACGAGGCGCGCAAAGAATTCATCCGCATCGCCCTGCCACTGGCCCTTGGCCTGCTCTTCCCGCAGCACGTCGACCAAGAGGCGGCCGGTCAGCGCGATATCGGTGCGACGAAGCATCGCCGCGTAGCGCTCGTTGAACAGCATGATCTTGCCGTCCGCGTCGAACATGCACAGCCCCTGCGACATGTTCTCGAGCGCGGTATCGAGCACGACCTGCTGGCGTCCCAATTCGCCCTTGGCGCGGCGGTCGAGCACAGCCGCTGCGAGCGCGATCGCGATGATCGCGACGGCCGCGCTGGCGGTGAGGACCGACAAGGAGGCCGGCGGGATCGACAGGCCGCTGATGACGATCGAAGGATCCGGCGTCAGCTCCACGGCGCCCATGGCGGTGAAATGATGCGAGACGATGGCGACGGTCAGCAGCACCGTCGCACCGAGCGCATTCGCCACGCCGTCGCGCCGCCCCGCGACGACCAGCGCAAGCGATCCAAAGACGATACCGAGAACGATCGAGACCGCCACGGTGTCGGTCGCCCAGCCGATGCGCGCGGGAATCTCGAGCGCCATCATGCCGGTGTAATGCATTGCGGCAACGCCGCCGCCAACGACGGCGCCACCGAGCGCGACCGGAATCGTCCGCGTCACCGACACCGAGATGCTCAGCCCGACGAAGGTGACCGCAATCGCGAAGATCAGCGACAGAACGGTCACGGGGATATTGTAGGCGCCGCCGGCGCCCGGCCCGTAGGCCTGCATCGCGATGAAATGGGTTGCCCAGATGCCGCAGCCTGCGACGACGGCGTCCAGCGCGATCCACGATACGCGAGCACCGCCGCTTGCCGCACGCGCGCGCTGGAACAGGCTGATCGCCGCCGCGCTCGCGAGCAGGCACACTGCGCCGCCGAGTGCGACGAGGCGCCAGTCATGCTGGTCCGTGAGACAGTAAAGAACTTGATACATTGCCGGCCCCTATCCGACCCGCACTAGAGCGGGCAGAGATGGACAGTCGGTAACCGGCTATGTGCTGGGTTCGGCGATGGTGAACGGAAGATGTGTGCGTTTGCTCACATTGTTCATCTTCGCGAAGGCGCGCCGATCCCGATCACGGCGGCAGCGAGCAGCAGGACGGTGGCCGATACCACCAGCGATGCGTGCAGGCCGGTCATGAATGCACCTTCCGAGGCCACCAGCGAGCCGAACAGCGCAACGCCGAGCACGCTGCCGGTCTGCCGCGTCGCGTTCAGGACGCCCGCCGCGATGCCGGAGCGCGCCTTCTCGACGCTGCCCAGCAGGGTCGAGGTCAGCGGCGGCACCAGCAGCCCAAGTCCGCCGCTGATCGCGATCATCTGCGCGCAGATCATCCAATAGCTCGTGTCAGCCTCGATCCAGATCAGGCCGAGACAGCCGAGCGCCGAGATAAAGGCGCCGACGACAATGGTCGGGCACGGACCGACGCGCTCGGCGAGGCGCGGCGCCAGCAGATTGACCGGGAGCACCGCGGCCATCATCGGCACGAAGGCGAGTCCGGTCCACCACGCCGACAGCCCGTTGATCCTCTGGAAGTACAGGCTGAGCACGAAGATCAGGCCGTAGATCGCGATGTTTACGAGCAGGCCGACGAGCGCGGTCAGGGTAAACAGCCGGTGACCGAACAGGGACAAGGGCAGCATCGGCTGCGCCGCGCGGCTCTCCCGCCAGACGAACAGCACGGCGAGGACGAGGGCTGAAGCGAAGGCCGCGAGCACGGCCGGATGGTCCCAGCCAAGCGCGCCGCCCTCGATGATCGCGCCGGCGAGCGCCCCCAGCGCGCCGATTGCCGTAAGCTGGCCGGGCAGATCGATCTCGCGCGAGGGCGCGCGCGTAGTCTCCGTCGCATAACGCCAGCTCAGCCAAAGGCCCATGAGGCCGATCGGAAGGTTGACGAGAAAGATCGCGCGCCAGCCGACCAGCGTGATCAGCGCGCCGCCGACGAAGGGGCCCGCGGTCAGCGCTAGGCTCGCTCCGGCAGCCCAGATCGCGACGGCGCGGCCGCGCGCGCGGTCGTCGGCATAGGCATGATTGAGCAACGCCAGCGAATTCGGCACCAGGATCGCCGCCGCTAGGCCCTGGACCAGTCGTGCCGCGATCAGCACGATTGCATTGGGGGACGATGCACAGGCGAGCGAGGCCGCAGTGAAGATGGCGAACCCGGCCATGAAGACGCGCTTGGCGCCGATCCGGTCGCCGAGTGCGCCGGCCGTCAGGATGAAGGCGGCAAAGGCAATGGTATAGGCGCTGACGACCCATTGCAGCTCGGCGACACCGCCGCCGAGCGTCCTGCCCATCGCGTCGAGCGCGGTGTTGACGATGGTGACGTCGAGCTGCACCACGCCATAGCCGAGGCTCATCGCGGCCAGCGTCAGGGAGGTTGCAGGACGAGATGAGGCGCGCGGCGCGCCGGCTCCGTCGTCGAAGGCTTCGTATTTGATGGTGCTTGCTCGCATGCTGCCACCTCGGTTGCAGCCCCACGCGACATATAGGCTTCCGGCCTGCCGTCATGTTTCGACAATGGCCGAAGGATGGATGTGTGGCGAGCGTGCCCACCCGAAACTCGGCGTCGTCGCCCGCGCAGGCGGGCGATCCAGTACTCTGCAGCCGCGCGCGGGAAATGACGACGGCCGAGGCAAGGGCAAAAGCGCCGCGCGAACCACCGCGCGGCGCTTTCCTGCCTACACCAGCGCTAGCTCGCCGCGCGCAGATTCACCTTGCTCTCGGCGAGCGCCGTGAGCTTCTGGTCGGTCGCCTTCTCTTCCTCGAGCGTCTTGGCGAGCACGGCGGCGCAGTCGCTCCGGCCGAGCTGCTTGGCCCAGGCGATCAGGCTGCCGTAACGCACGATCTCGTAATGCTCGGCGGCCTGCGCCGCATTGATCAGCGCAGCGTCCAGCACCGCCTTGTCGGCGACCTCGCCGGCGGTCTCGTCGGCCTCCTCGATGATGCCGTCGATCGCCGGGCAGTCGACCGCCTTCACCTGTGCGCCGTGCATCTTGAACACTTCCTCGAGCCGCTTGACGTGCTGCTTCGTTTCCTCGAGGTGCGTCAAAAAGCCCTTTTTCAGCCGCGGGTCGGTGGCCTTGTCGGCCATCTTCGGCAGCGCCTTGGTGAGCTGCTGCTCGGCATAGTAGATGTCCTGGAGCTGATGCACGAACAGGTCGTTCATGGTCTTGATGTCTTTTGTGAACAGTCCCATCGTTCCGATCCTCTTGGGTTTCGGGAACACGGGGGCGCCGGCTCGCACGAATAGCCGCATATTCCCGCCATGTTCGATTGCTGATGGGGCGCTAACGGGCACGCGGCATCGACGTTCCAAAAAAGCCGGCATCGCTTGCGCTGGAACAATGCCGCGGACGGCACGATATGAAAGCATGCCAATATACGAACGCGCGGGCCTGGCCGGTTTGGCGACTCATATGCTTAACGCGCGTCCGATGTGAACCACATATGACAAAAGTCGCCGGTCCGGCACAGAACCTATCCTTGTCAAGGGCTGCACAAGTCACCGTTTTTGTCTTAAATGAGCTGGATCATGCCTAGCGATCGACGCCTGCCTTTGGCAACCATCGCGCCCGACTGGCCAATGCCTGGCCTTGTCGGTCTTGCCCCCTGCCGGGAGGATGAATGCACGGACTGCTGCCCGCGTTGAAGCGCGGCTTCAAGAGATGGATTGGCTGGCGACGGCTCGGAATTGCCGCGAGCGTCTTCATCATCGCCTTCGCAATCACCACGCTGGTGCGGACCCTCAAAGGTATCGATACCGGCGTCATCCTGACCGCATTGACCGAGATTCCCCGCGGGAATATCGGGCTGGCGGCGATCTGCGTCTTCTTCGCGTTCTGTACGCTGACCTTCTACGATTTTTTTGCACTGCGAACGATCGGCAAGAAGCACGTGCCCTATCGCATTGCAGCGCTCTCCAGCTTCACGTCCTATTCGATCGGCCACAACATCGGCGCCACCGTCTTTACCGGCGGCGCGATCCGCTTCCGGATCTATTCGGATTACGGGCTGAACGCGATCGACGTCGCAAAGATCTGCTTCCTGTCGGGCCTGACCTTCTGGCTCGGTAACATCTTCGTGCTCTCGATCGGCATGGCCGTCCATCCCGATGCCGCCTCCTACATGGATCAGCTGCCGTCGTCGATCAACCGGCTGATCGCGTTCGGCGGCCTCGCCTCGATCGGCGCCTATCTGGTCTGGCTCTGCATGGGCGAGAAGCGCCGCGAGCTCGGCCAGAAGGGTTGGAAAGTGGTGCTGCCCTCGGCGCCGCTGACGCTGGTGCAGATCCTGATCGGCGTGGTCGATCTCGGCTTCTGCGCCACGGCGATGTACCTCTTGATACCGGCCAATCCGCCGATCGACTTCCTGTCGCTGGCGGTCGTGTTCATCCTGGCGACGCTGCTCGGCTTTGCCAGCCATGCCCCCGGCTCGATCGGCGTATTCGATGCCGCCATGCTGGTGGCGCTGCCGGAATTCGGCCGCGAGCAGCTTCTGGCGACGCTGCTGGTGTTCCGCCTGCTCTATTTCGTGATCCCGTTCGGCCTCGCCATCTCCATCATGGGCACGCGCGAGCTCTGGATGAACGTGGTCGAGCCCTGGCAGGAGCGACGGCGGCTGGCGGAGGCCTGCGCCCAGGCCAACCTGCCCAAGCAGGTGGCGGCAATGGAGCGCGAGCGGTCGCTGCGACAGGCCAGCAAGCGCTAGGGCGCTGGACGGCGCCCGCAAAAATCGTCAGACAAGGTTGCGGGCGGGGGGAGCAATCCTCTCTTATTTCCGCCTCAACTTTGCCGTTGAACACGCGGGCCATGATCCGACCATCTCTTCGCACCTTCTTCGCGGGCGCCCTGCTGCTTGCCGGGATTTTGACCGCTTTGCCGCCCGAGCGCGCAGCCGCGCAGGACGCCGGCGCCATGCAGATCAATTGGGAGGTGCGCAACCGCTTCCGCCTGTTCCGCGAGGAGCGCGACTTCCTGCTTCATGTGGAGAACGCGCGTAACCGCAGCATCCTCGCCGCCGAGCAGTCGCTGGAGCTCCAGAGCGAGGGTCGCGGCTGGGCCCGCAACATGGTCAACCGGCTCTGCATCGACCTCCAGGGCCGGGTCAACCAGCCCTGCGCCCGCGACAACGTCAAAGAGAACTACCTCACCCCGATCGACCATCCCGTGACCGTGCGCCTGACCGGCGCGGTGCCGGTCGGCGCCACCTGCGCCTGGTCGTTCGACGACGGCGACGGGCCGCAGACCTCGACCTTCGACTGTGCCGAGCCGGTCAACCTGCGCGTCCGCTACGGCCGGCAGACGGTCGCGAGCGTCGACGTCTCCTCCGGCTCCGATCCGACCCAGCGCGTTCAGACCGAGATCCAGGTCCGCGACATCTTCGTCGCCGGCCTCGGCGACAGCATCGCCTCGGGCGAAGGCAATCCCGACCGGCCGCTGGCGCTGTCGGACGAAGGTTTCTGCTTCCGCTCCTATCTCGGCACCGCCGGTGCGCAGTACTACCGGCCGAGCCGCGCCGGCTATAAAGGCGGCCGAGCCTGCGAGGCGCCCGATACGCTCGCCAACTGGCAGCGCTACGGCGCGCTCTGGTTCAACTCCCCCTGCCACCGCTCGCTCTACAGCTACCAGGCCCGCACCGCGCTGGCGCTCGCGGTGCGCTACACCCACATCGCGGTGACCTTTCTGCCGCTCGCCTGCACCGGCGCCAGCATCGGCGACGGGCTGCTCGGCTCGCAGCGCGCCCGCGAATGCGCGCCGAGCAAGAACGGCAATTGCCAGACCAGCGTGAACGCGCAGGTCGCCGAGCTGCGCGAGGCGCTCACCGCGGCGAAAAAGCGCCAGCCGGACCGCACGCTCGATCTCGTGCTGCTCTCGATCGGTGCCAATGATGTCTACTTCTCCGGTCTCGTCGCCGACGTCATCGTCGACACCGCGACCGAGCGCGCGCTGTTCCGTCGCTCCGGCGTGATGGCGAGTGTCGACGATTCCCGCGATGCGCTGGCGCGCGAGCTGCCGCAGAATTTCGTCAAGCTGCGCGAGGCGCTGAAGCCGCTGGTCGGCGGCGACCTCTCGCATGTGGTCTATGTCTCCTACGCCAATCCGGCGCTCGCGGACGGCGGCGTGCCCTGCCGCGGCGGCCGCGCCGGCTTCGACATTCATCCGTCCTTCAACGCCGATCCGCAGCGCCTCGCCCGCGTCTCGACCTTCGTCGACACCGAATTCCTGCCTCAGTTGAAGGGGCTCGCCACCTGCACCCGCGGCGCGCTGTGCCGCGATCCCGAAGCCGACCGCATGACCTTCGTCGATGCGCATCAGGCAGCGTTCGCCGATCACGGCTTCTGCGCGCATGCGGGCAACGATCCCGAATTCGACCGCACGTGTTTTGCCGAGAACGGCCAGAGCTTCAATCCCGATATCGTGAGCGCGGCGAGCCAGCCGATGCTGTGCGGCCGCGGCGCCTCCGAGTATCGCGCCTATCTGCCGCGCGCGCGCTGGATCCGCGACGCCAATGACAGCTACTTCGCCGCGATGACCTATCCGCAAGGCCTGCCGGCCGCGAGCCAGCCGACCGACATCCACGACGCCACCTGGGGCGTGCTCTCCGCCGTCTATGGCGGCGCCGTGCATCCAAGCGCCGAAGGCCACGCCGCGATGGCGGATGCGGCGCTGCCGGCCGCAAGCAGCGTGCTCGGGCTGGACGCAGTACCGCCGCCCGTGACGCGGGGACTGCTGCCGCAGCTGCTACCGAGCGCGCGGCAATAGAAGCAAGAGCGAGCGCTCTCCACACCGTCATTGCGAGCGCAGCGAAGCAATCCAGAGTCCATCCGCCGAAAGATTCTGGATTGCTTCGCTGCGCTCGCAATGACGCGCTGTGAGTACGAATACTATCTCCCCGAGTCGTCCTGGCTTTCGCCAGAACGACGATTGGGACGAGCGCGGTCTCCATCCTCACGATCGTTCCCTCCCACCTGCCGTTCCATCAATCCAAAAACGGCATCGATCGATACTCCCTTGAACTTGGACACTTTGCCGCGCGCGCCTCTAGGAGTCGTGGTGAGGAAACATTTCGAGTTCTAAGGAGGCGCGTGATGAGCGCAGTGGTGTCCGCAGCGGACGTGAGGAGGTCTCGCGTCAGGCTGTTCATCGTGACCATGTTGTTCCTGGTCACGACCGTCAACTACGCCGACCGCGCCACGCTCTCGATCGCGGGCCCCGCGCTCTCCAAGGAGCTGCATCTCGATCCCGTCGCGATGGGCTGGATCTTCTCGGCCTTCGGCTGGTCCTATGTGATCGCGCAGGTGCCGGGCGGCTGGCTGCTCGACCGCTACGGCTCGCGCCTCGTCTATGCCTTCAGCATCATCGTCTGGTCGCTGTTCACGCTGATGCAGGGCTGGGTCGGCTTCCTCAGCGCCGGCGCTGCCATCGTCGTGCTGTTCGCACTCCGCCTCCTTGTCGGCGTCGCGGAAGCGCCGTCCTTCCCCGCCAATGCCCGCATCGTCGCCGCCTGGTTTCCCGGCAACGAGCGCGGCACCGCGTCCGCCTTCTTCAATTCGGGCCAGTATTTCGCGACCGTGATCTTCGCGCCGCTGATGGGCTGGATCGCGCATGACTACGGCTGGCGCTACGTGTTCTTCGTGATGGGCGCGCTCGGCGTGATCATGGGTCTCGTCTGGATCAAGACCATCTACGGCCCGAAAGAGCACCCTGGGATCAACGAGGCGGAGTTCGACTACATCAAGGAGGGCGGCGCGCTGGTCGATCTCGACGCGCCCAAGGAAGAACGTGCGCCTCAGTCCGGCTCCGGGTGGGACCACATCCGCCAGTTGCTCTCCAACCGCATGATGCTCGGCGTCTATCTCGGCCAGTACTGCATCAACACGCTGACCTATTTCTTCCTGACCTGGTTCCCGGTCTACCTCGTCAAGGAGCGCGGCCTGTCGATCCTGCAGGCCGGCTTCGTCGCGACGCTGCCGGCGCTGTGCGGCTTCATCGGCGGTGTGCTCGGCGGCATCATCTCGGACGCGATCCTGCGCAGCACCGGTTCGCTGACCATGGCGCGCAAGATTCCGATCGTCGGCGGCATGCTGCTGTCGATGTCGATCATCGCCTGCAACTATGTCGACGGACATGCACTGGTGGTCGGCTTCATGGCGCTCGCCTTCTTCGGCAAGGGCATCGGCGCGCTCGGCTGGGCTGTCGTCTCCGACACCTCGCCGAAGGAAGCCGGCGGCGTCTCCGGCGGCCTGTTCAACACCTTCGGCAACCTCTCCTCGATCACCACCCCGATCGTGATCGGCTACATCCTGGCCGCGACCGGCTCCTTCAATGGCGCGCTGCTGTTCGTCGGCGCCAATGCGCTGGTCGCCGCGTTCGCCTATCTCGTCGTGGTGGGCAAGATCGAGCGGGTGGTGCTCAAACGTTCCTCCTGAGGGCTCCCGCGGGAGCTTGACCAGGCAACTCAACGGCGGCTCACAAAGCCGCCGTCTTTGTTTTGGGGATGATCGATGCTAGAAGTGCCGGGGAAACGCCTTATTCATCTAAGGCATGTATCGATGTTCGACCTCAACCAGCTCCGCTGTTTCGTCACGGTGGCGGAGGAATTGCATTTCGGCCGCGCCGCCGCGCGGCTGAACATGACCCAGCCGCCGTTGTCGCGGCAGATCCAGGTGCTCGAGCACATCATCGACGCGCCGCTGCTGGAGCGCACCAGCCGTTCGGTGCGCCTGACGCCGGCTGGCCGCAGCTTCCTGCCGGAGGCGCGGCGCATCCTGAAGCTTGCGGAAAGCGCCTCGCAGGTCGCCCGCCGCATCGCGCTGGGCAAGACCGGCTCGCTCAAGATCGGCTTTACGGCGGCGGCCGCCTACGGCTTCCTCCCCGAGCTGGTCGCGGCCTGCCGCGCCAAGCTGCCCGAAGTCGATTTCTCGCTGAAGGAGATGGTCTCCGGCGACCAGTTCGAGGCGCTCAGCTCCGGCCAGATCGACGCCGGCCTGCTCAGGCCGCCGATCGCGCGCCCCGAAGTGGCCAGCCGCCGCGTCGTCGCCGAGCCCCTGCTTGCCGCGATCCCGAAGAAGCATCCGCTGGCGAGCGCCGACAGCATCACCATCAAGGATTTCGACGACCAGCCCTTCGTGATGTATTCGCCCTATGAGAGCCGCTACTTCCACGATCTCCTGGTGGCGCTGTTCACCCGCGCCGACGTGCTGCCGCGCTATGTCCAGCATCTGAGCCAGATCCACTCGATCCTCGCCATGGTCCGCGCCGGCCTCGGCCTTGCCATCGTGCCGGCCGCGGCCGCAAGCCTGAAGATCTCCGACGTGCGGCTGCGGCCGCTCAAGTTGCGCACGCGCGTCCCGGTCGAGCTGTTCATGGTCTGGCGCCGCGACGACGAGAATCCGCTGCTGTCGGCGCTGGTCAAAATCGCCGGTGAATTGTCCTCCGCGGAGACCATGGAAGATTGATGCTGATTTCGCATCGGTCGATATAGGCTTTGGCTTGGACGCGCATCGAACGGTCTCCTAAACCACGGCGCATGGACGCGCAGGCTTGCGTCCTCCACAACACGCAATTAGGGAGCCGCGCCCATGAGCAAGATGACCCCGCAGGAAATGGCCCAGACGATCGGATCGGGCCTCCTGTCCTTCCCCGTCACGCCGTTCAAGGCGGACTACTCCTTCGACGAGGCGACCTACCGCGCCAACATGGACTGGCTGTGCGGCTATGACGTCGCGGGCCTGTTCGCCGCAGGCGGCACCGGCGAGTTCTTCTCGCTGACGCCGACCGAGGTCCCGCAGATCGTCAAGATCGCCGTCGAGGAGACCAAGGGCCGCGTGCCCGTGCTCGCCGGCACCGGCTACGGCACCGCGATCGCCCGCGAGATCGCTGTTGGCGCCGAGAAGGCCGGCGCCGACGGCCTGTTGCTGCTGCCGCCCTATCTCACCCATTCCGAGCAGGACGGCCTTGCCGCCCATGTCGAGGCGGTCTGCGCCGCCGTGAAGATCGGCGTCATCGTCTACAACCGCGACAACGCCATCCTTCAGCCCGACACGCTCGCCCGTCTCGCCGAGCGCTGCCCGAACCTCGTCGGCTACAAGGACGGCATCGGCGACATCGAGCTGATGACCCGCGTCTACACCAAGCTCGGCGACCGCCTCACCTATATCGGCGGCCTGCCGACCGCGGAAACCTTCGCGCTGCCCTATCTCGACATGGGCGTGACGACCTACTCCTCGGCCGTGTTCAACTTCGTTCCGGAATTCGCGACCAACTTCTACGCCGCGGTGCGCAAGCGCGATCACGCCACGATCCATGCCGGGCTGAAGGACTTCATCCTGCCGCTGATCGCGATCCGCAACCGCAAGAAGGGTTATGCGGTCTCCATCATCAAGGCCGGCATGAAGGTGATCGGCCGCGACTCCGGCCCGGTCCGCCCGCCGCTGACCGATCTCACCGAGCAGGAGATTGCGGAGCTGACCGCGCTGGTCAAGAAGCTGCCCGCCATCCGATCGTCACAACAGGCTGCAGAATAACAAGACAACAGGGAGGAGCATGCGATGGCCCAGACTGACATCTCCGGCGCGCCAGTCGCCGGCGCACCGGTCGTCACGGCGATGCAGGTGATCCCGGTCGCGGGCCGCGACAGCATGCTCCTCAACTTAAGCGGCGCGCACGCGCCGTTCTTCACCCGCAACATCGTCATCCTCACCGACAATGCCGGCCACACCGGCGTCGGCGAGGTGCCGGGCGGCCAGAAGATCTGGCAGACGCTCCAGGACGCGCGCGATCTCGTGATCGGCAAGACCGTCGGCGCGATGAACAACATCCTCGCCGACGTCCGCACCGCCTTCGCCGATCGTGACGCCGGCGGCCGCGGCAAGCAGACGTTCGACCTGCGCGTCATGATCCATGCGGTCACGGCGATCGAGTCCGCGCTGCTCGACCTGCTCGGTCAGCATCTCAACCTGCCGGTCGCCGCGCTGCTCGGCGAAGGCCAGCAGCGCAAGAGCGTCGAGACGCTCGGCTACCTCTTCTTCGTCGGCGATATCAGCAAGTCCAGGCTCGACTACGTCACGGGCGAGACCGGCAAGGCGGAGTGGTTCAACCTCCGCCATCAGGAGGCGATGACGCCGGAGACCGTGGTGCGGCTCGCGGAAGCCACCCACGATCATTACGGCTTCGCCGATTTCAAGCTCAAGGGCGGCGTGCTCCGCGGCGAGCAGGAGATCGAGGCCGTCACCGCGATCGCCAAGCGCTTCCCCAACGCGCGTGTCACGCTGGACCCGAACGGCGCCTGGTCGCTCGACGAGGCTGTCAGCCTCTGCAAGGACATGCACGGCATCCTCGCCTATGCCGAGGACCCCTGCGGCGCCGAGGCCGGCTTCTCCGGCCGCGAGATCATGGCCGAGTTCCGCCGCGCCACGGGTCTGCCCACAGCGACCAACATGATCGCCACCGACTGGCGCCAGCTCTCCCATGCGCTGCGTCTCGGCGCGGTGGACATTCCGCTGGCCGATCCCCACTTCTGGACCATGCAGGGCTCGGTGCGCGTGGCCCAGACCTGCCGCGACAACGGCCTGACCTGGGGCTCGCACTCCAACAACCATTTCGACATCTCGCTCGCGATGTTCACCCATGTCGGCGCCGCCGCCCCCGGCAAGGTCACCGCGATCGACACCCACTGGATCTGGCAGGATGGCCAGGCGCTGACCAGGGAGCCGCTCCGGATCAAGGGCGGCAAGATTGCGGTCCCCGACAGGCCGGGCCTGGGTATCGAAATCGACAGGGCGGCCATCGACGCCGCGCATGACCTCTACAAGCAGCATGGACTCGGCGCCCGCGATGACGCTATTGCCATGCAGGACCTGATCCCCGGCTGGACCTTCGACGACAAGCGTCCCTGCCTCGTTCGGTAAGAAACTTTCCCTGGAGGAATGATATGACTGCGATCCTGAAAAACTTCATCGGCGGCGAATGGGTCGACGGCTCCGGCGTCACCAGGAACATCAACCCCTCCAACACCAACGACCTCGTCGGCGAATACGCCAAGGCCGACAAGGCGCAGACCGAGAAGGCGATCGCGGCCGCCAAGGCCGCCTTCCCCGCCTGGGCGCAGTCGACCCCGCAGGTGCGCTACGACGCGCTGAACAAGATTTCTCTCGAAATCCTCTCCCGTAAGGAAGAGCTCGGCCGCCTGCTCGCCCGCGAGGAAGGCAAGACCCTGCCCGAAGGCATCGGCGAGGTCGCGCGTGCCGGCCAGATCTTTGCGTTCTTCGCCGGCGAAGCGCTGCGGCTGATCGGCGAGAAGGGCGCATCCGTCCGCCCCGGCCTCGACGTCGAGCTCACCCGCGAGCCGATGGGCGTCGTCGGCATGATCACGCCCTGGAATTTCCCGATCGCGATCCCGGCCTGGAAGATCGCGCCGGCGCTTTGCTACGGCAACACGGTCGTGTTCAAGCCTGCCGAGCTGGTGCCGGGCTCGGCGCATGCGCTGTCCGAGATCATCACCCGCTCCGGCATTCCGGCGGGTGTGTTCAACCTCGTCGTCGGCTCCGGCTCCGTGGTCGGCCAGACCCTGCTCGATCACCCCGACGTCGCCGCGATCTCCTTCACCGGCTCGGTGCAGACCGGCCGCAAGATCGCGCAGGCCTGCGTGCTGTCGAACCCGATGAAGAAATTCCAGCTCGAGATGGGCGGCAAGAATCCGCTGGTCGTGCTCGACGATGCGGACCTCAAGACCGCCGTCGAGGTCGCCGTCAACGGCTCCTACTTCTCGACTGGCCAGCGCTGCACCGCCTCCTCGCGTCTGATCGTCACCGAAGGCATCCATGACCGCTTCGTCGCCGCGATGGCCGAGCGCCTGAAGGGCCTGTCGGTGGACGACGCGCTCAAGGCCGGCGTGCATATCGGCCCCGTCGTCGACCAGAGCCAGCTCGACCAGGACCTGCGCTACATCAAGATCGGCCAGGACGAAGGCGCAAAGCTCGCCTTCGGCGGCGAGCTGCTCCAGCGCGAGACGCCCGGCCACTACCTCCAGCCGGCGCTGTTCACCGAAGCCAACAACAACATGCGCATTGCGCGCGAAGAGATCTTCGGCCCGGTCGCCGCCGTCATTCGCGCCAAGAACTACGAGGAAGCGCTCGCGATCTCGAACGACACCGAGTTCGGCCTCGCTTCCGGCATCTGCACCACCAGCCTGAAATACGCCTCGCACTACAAGCGCAACAGCGAGTCCGGCATGGTGATGGTCAACCTGCCGACCGCCGGCGTCGACTATCACGTGCCGTTCGGCGGCCGGAAGGGCTCGAGCTACGGCGCCCGCGAGCAGGGCTCCTATGCCCGCGAGTTCTACACGACGGTGAAGACCGCTTATACCTATCCGGGTTGAGACATCGTAGGGTGGGCAAAGCGAAGCGTGCCCACCACTTACGCTCGGTGTGAAGACGGTGGGCACGGCGCGTTGCGCCTTTGCCCACCCTACGATTTCGGAGGCAAGCGCAGATGGACCAGTCAGTCGCAGCGAAAGAGCAGCCCCGCTACATCAAGCTCAACGAGCGCGACAATGTCGCGATCGTGGTCAATGATTTCGGGCTTCCCGCCGGCTCCCGCTTCGCCTGCGGCCTGACACTGCGCGCCTTCGTGCCGCAGGGGCACAAGACGGCGCTGGTCGACATCGCGGAAGGCACACCGATCATCCGCTACGGCGAGGTGATCGGCTACGCGCTCTCGCCGATCCTGGCCGGCGAATGGGTGGATGAGGCGCGCATTCGCATGCCGGAGGCCCCTGCCCTCGACAAGCTGGAAATCTCGACCGCCGTGCCCGCTCCGCTGCCGCCGCTCGAAGGCTTCACCTTCGAGGGCTACCGCAATCCGGACGGCTCGGTCGGCACCAAGAGCATCCTCGGCATCTCCTCCTCCGTGCAATGCGTCAAGGGCACGATGGAATATGCGGTGAAGCGCATCCGCGCCGAGCTCTTGCCGAAATACCCGAACGTCGACGACGTCGTGCCGCTGACGCACGCCTATGGCTGCGGCGTCGCCATTAACGCGCCCGACGCGGTGGTGCCGATCCGCACGCTGCAGAACCTCGCGCTCAACCCCAATTTCGGCGGCGAAATTCTGGTCATCAGCCTCGGCTGCGAGAAGCTCGCGCCCGAGCGGCTGGTGCCGGAAGGCATCAGCGATGCCATCGTCCGCATGCAGGACGAAGCCTTCGACGGTTTTGGCGCGATCGTCGATGCGATCATGACACAGGCCGAAGCGCGCCTGAAGATTCTCAACAAGCGCACCCGCGAGACCTGCCCGGCCTCCGATCTCGTCATCGGCCTGCAATGCGGCGGCAGCGACGCGTTCTCCGGCGTCACCGCGAACCCCGCGGTCGGCTTTGCCGCCGACCTCCTAGTGCGCGCCGGCGCCACCGTGATGTTCTCGGAAGTCACCGAGGTGCGCGACGCGATTCAGCTCCTGACGCGACGCGCCATCAACGAGGATGTCGGGCGTGCCTTGGTGCGCGAGATGGCCTGGTACGATTCCTACCTAGCCCGCGGCGGCGCCGACCGCAGCGCCAACACCACGCCCGGCAACAAGAAGGGGGGCCTTGCCAACATCGTCGAGAAATCATTGGGCTCGATCGTGAAGTCCGGCTCGTCCGCGATCACCGGCGTGCTCTCGCCCGGCGAGAAGGCGACGCAGAAGGGCATGCTGTTCGCGGCAACGCCTGCCTCCGACTTCATCTGCGGCACGCTCCAGCTCGCCTCCGGCATGACCTTGCAGGTGTTCACCACCGGCCGCGGCACGCCCTACGGCCTTGCGGCAGCGCCTGTGATCAAGGTCGCGACCCGCAGCGAGCTCGCGCGGCGCTGGAAGGACCTGATCGACTTCGATTCAGGCAGCATCGCCACCGGCGAGAAGACCATCGAGGAATGCGGCTGGGACCTGTTCCGCCTGATCCTCGACGTCGCCTCCGGCCGCACAAAACCGTGGTCGGATCGCTGGGGCATCCACAACGACCTCACGCTGTTCAATCCGGCGCCGGTGACCTGAGAGTCACGGACTGTCGGTCAGGTGCATGTCGCCCAGCGTGATGGGCAGGCTGCGCGTGATGAGGTCCGCAATCGCCGCGCGCAGCCGTTCGCCCGAAGCCGAACCGCCGAACGTCTCGTCAACCGGCCCGCTCGGGCCGGCGAGCCGGAGGGTGCCGGTGTTGTCGAGCGGCGCAGCCGCCCGCTTCTCGATCACGTCGAATGACTTGCCGTCGATGACACGCACCTCGTACAGCGCGTGGATCAAACCGTAATCCGCAAGCAGCGTCCGGTATTCGGCGAGCCCGACACCCTCGACGTTGCGGCCGTTTCCAAGCTTCGATCTTGCCCTTGTGATGACGATGTACGCATCCAGCCCCTGTGGCGTGACATCGCTGCGAACCAGCTCCTTGAACGGATCGCTGCGCAGGAGATTGACGGGCGCGACCGCCGAATCCCTGATCGCGGCGAACGCGGCGCGCCTGTAGCTCACGGCCTGCACGCGGAAGCGTGGGCTCAGCAGCCTCGTCGCCTGCTGGACGATCATCTCGTCCAGCCCCCACGCGCTGATCGAGGTGCTTTGCCCGGTGTTGCCGAGCGCGGTCAGGCCGGCCTGCGTCAGGCTCATCTCCTCGCCGATGGCCGAGACGATGCCGACGGTCTTGATCGCCTGGAGCCGGCTCGCGCGCGTCTCGAACGCCGCGGCGGCACTGAGGACGACGGAAGTCACCGCAAGGGCGATCCATAGAACAACATGACGGCGCATGACGACTATCGAATCCTGAAGTCGAACGAATAGGACGCACCGAGGCCGATCGTGGTCTGGTTCGACGATCCACGCAGCCTCACCAGCGGACTGTCCGCGGCGTCGCCAAGCAGCTTCTCGTATTCGACATAGGCATGGACCTCCCACTGGGGATTGATGCGATAGGAGATCTGGCTGCCGAAGCCGACCGAGTGCGCACCGCCCCTGGCATCGTACGTCGGCAGTCCCGACGCCAGCGCCCGCGCCGCGTCGACGCCGAAATACGGCGCGGTCGCCTTGGTGCTCTTCCAGGTGAAGCGCGGGCCCGCCGAGATCGTGAGCCTTTGAATCAGCGGCACGATGACGTCGGCGGAAACGTCGGCCACCGTGCCGGTATGGCCACCCACGCCCTGACGCAGTTCGCTGCGCAGACGCAACCAGTCGACCGGATAGTATTCGACGAAGCCGCCGAGCTCGTATGCGGCCTTGACGTCGCCGAGACCTGTCAGCTCGGAATATTTGTCGCTCTTGCGCGACGAGACGTATTTGAACGCAGGCCCTGCGCGAAAATTGCCGACGTCGAGCAGCGCAATGCTGGCGCTGTCGCGGGGGCCGCGAAACTGGTCGAACGATCCGGCGCGGCGAATCGAGAAGATTGGAATCGGGCGGAATTTTCCGTTGTTCGACCCGACGAAGTCCGGCGTGTATTCGCCGCCGATGCCAACCATGACGGTCCAGTTGCCGGAGGGCGAGGGCAGCATCGGTACATCGAACGGCGGAGCCGGGAGCGTAAACGCGGTCTGCGCCGATGCAGACTGAGGGATCGCCATGATCGCGCCGAGTGCGGCAAGGAATACGCTCAGCAAGCTTTGCTGCGCGCGCGCGGCACGATCGAGAGCGGCTTCGTCAAGATGCTTCATTACTGGGCCCCGGACCGGCCCTGCTGGCCGGTCGACTGGTGTGGTCAGGAGCCCAGCATGTGATCCGGCAAAATTGCCCCAAGATTGCAACGGGCAACCGTCCCTGCGACATTCCGCGCGCCAGATGCGCCGCCGGATCAACATTGCCCGAACATTGCCCGGGCCACGTTCACGCTCCTAACTTTGACCGCGCGCGAAGTGAGCGCTCTCGTCCCTGCCTTTTATTCGCCAAGCTCGCTGCCTTAAAGGGAACCTCGCGCACGAACCGAACTGCCGGAATTCGGCCAGCGAGCGTCAAGGTCGGGGTTTTGTTGCCCCAGCAGAGTCAAGGACGACCCGCGTGCGCTCCCTCGTGATCGAAGACGAACCGCAGATCGGCGCCTATGTCAGCCGCCTGCTCGGGCAATTGCACGGCGTCGTCGACCTTGTCGGCTCGATTGCCGATGCCCGGCAGGCGCTGGACAACTTCAAATACGATCTCGCCATCGTCGACCGAATGCTGCCGGACGGCGATGCGCTCGAGGTGGTCACGGCGCTGAGCCGGTCGCCGGAACGCCCCGCCATCATCATGCTGACGTCCAAGGACGCCAAGGAGGATGTCGTCGACGGCCTCAACGGCGGCGCCGACGACTATCTCGGCAAGCCGTTCGAGCCGCAGGAGCTGATTGCGCGGGTGCGCGCCGTCTTGCGCCGGCCTCGCCTGCTCGCACCCGCGGTGCTGTCGCTCGGCAATGTCGAGCTGCATCTCGGCAGCAACGAGGCGGTGGTCGCCGACACCAAAATCCTGCTGCGGCGGCGCGAGGCGCTGATCCTCGGAGCGCTCCTCATGCGCCGCGACCGCGTCATCACCCGCTCCGCCCTGATCGAGGAGATCTACGGCTTCGACGACGAGATCGAATCCAACACGCTCGAAGCGCAGGTCTCGCGCCTCAGGAAGAAGCTGGCCGCGCTCGGCGGCGACGTCGAGATCCGCAGCATGCGCGGCATCGGCTACATCCTGCGGCTGGCAACGCCGCGATGACGTCGATCGCCCGGACCTTTGCGCTGTCGCTCGGCATCGCCGCGACGACGATTTTCCTGATCATGCTCGGCCTCTTCATCTGGCGCTATCCGATGGAGGAACGCGAGTTCAGGGCTTGCCGGGTCGTGGCCGCCGTTCTCGATCGCGCCACCATGGTCGAAGGGCAAAACCTGACGGTGCGCCCGACGCCCGCCCTCGAAGAGCTGAAGGCGGACAGCCCGAACCTCTGGTACGTCGTGTCCGCAGGCGACATGGTCAGCGAGTACGGCAGCGAACGCCGGCCGGCCCTCCCCTTCGCGTTTCCCTATCACGGGCCCGTCGGCTCATCGGTCTTCAGCACGCTCGACCAGAAGAGCACCTTCTGCCTCGCCGTCGTGCAAAGGGGTTCGCTGCAGCTCGCGATGATGGTCGGCGAGCCTCACGTCCGTTTCGCCCGGCTTGCAAGAAACTTTCTCATCCGCAGCGTCTTTTCGATCACGCTGCTGGCGCTGGCCTTTGCCGCGACCGTTGCCGTCGGCGCGGCGCTGGCCGCGCGTTTCGTCTCACGCGGTATCGAACGGGTGGCGCTTCGCGCGCTCGCAATCGACCCTGCAGCACCGCAAGGTCTGATCTCCCTGTGCGAGGTCCCTCGCGAGCTGAAGCCGCTGGTCGAGGCGCTGAACCGCGCCTTCGGCGAGATCGACGCCTATATCAGGATGCAGCGCCGCTTTCTCGGCAATGCTGCCCATCAGCTCCGCACGCCGCTCACACTGCTGCGCGCGAAGATCGACGACGTGCCCGATCCGGCACTGAAGGTCGAGCTGGTGCGGGATGTTCGCCGCCTCACCTCGCTGGTCTCCGCCATGCTCGACCTCGCGCGCCTGCAAAATCACGCGATCGAGAAGCGGCCGATCGATCTTGCGGAGATCACGCTGGACGTGCTGGCCGATTTCGGCCCCTCGGCGCTGGACGCCGGCATAGAGCTTGCGCTGGAGCGGGCCGACCAGGGACCGCTGCTGGTGCAGGGCGTGGACGCAGCCATTCGCAGCGCGCTCGCCAATCTCGTCGGCAACGCGCTCATCCACGCCCGTGGCGCGCGACGCATCACCGCCACGCTCGATCGCGGCAGCATCTCGATCCACGATGACGGCGCGGGCCTGCCCGACGATGCGGAGCACAAGCTGCTCGAGCCGTTTCAGACCGGCAACAGCGCGGGCGACGGCGCCGGCCTCGGCCTGTCGATCGTCCGCGAGATCATGGCCGCCCACGGCGGCGAGCTGGTCATCTCCTCCGAGCCCGGCCGCGGCACGACGATGCGCCTGTGCTTTCCCGAGGCCACAGCGACGACCAGATCCCGGCAGCTCGATCTGCAAACGCGCTAGCAAATCGCCTCGGCCTCCGTGAAACCGTCCGGAAACATTGGCGCGGAAAACTTCTTCCGCGTTTCGCGCCTGTCGCATCACGCAATCAAATAGAGCGCCGGCGGCGATCGAATGTTCGCACACCAGCGAACCTGTTGCGGCATCGATGCGACCAAACCTCCGATTGCCATCTTTCACGGAGATTTTCCAATGCGTGTTCTCTCGATGATTGCCATTGCCGGCGCGATGATTGCGAGCTCGGCCGGGGCGTTCGCCGGCGAGCTTCCTTCTTACGAAATCAAGTCGTTTCCGATCTCGGCAACGCAGGTGCAGGTGCTCGGCGGCGCCGGCGTCGAGGAGCAGTCGGCTTCGCCTGCGATGACCGTCGCCGGCATGCCCGCCTCGCCCGCGCAAGTCTCGGTGCTGTCGCCGCGGGTCAAACGGCTCGCGAGCGCCGGTTCGGCGAGCGAGGCGCGCTAAGCGTCCGTCACCGGACAACGATCGCATCGTTGAGCTGAAGTTTCCACAACGTCATGGCCGGGCTCGTCCCGGCCATGCACGTCTTGCCGAGGCCACTCAGAACGTGGATGCCCGGGACGAGCCCCCGGGCATGACGAACCTCTTCCGCGCCGTCAGGAGTTCGGCGCTCGCACGTTTCTACGTCATGCTGCCCGGCATGAAGCAGCGCACGCGCGGATGGCCGTCGATATAGTGCTTCCACACCATGGTGCGGCCGATCTTGTTCGGCTCGGTGATCACGGCACCGTCGGGCACGACCACCCATTCGTCGTCGAGATGCACACGGTAACGCCCCTTGTCGGATTCCCAATCGACATCGGCGACCACGTAGCCGTCGGCATCCGAGCAGCATTGTCCGTATTCGCTGCGCAGGCTCTCGAACCAGGGCTTGAGCGGCGAGTTGGCGTAGCGGCCGTCGTCGCGCGCCAGCGCCGAGGTCGCAAGCAGCGCCATCAGCCCCAGCGGCGCCGCCGCACATAGTCTGGCAAGTCGCATGTCGTCTTCCCGCAGATCGCAATCAGCGCCGCGAGGGATAGGCGCCGCCGTCGGCCCTCCGCACAGTGGCGGCAGGCGTGGAGACGGCGACTCGCTCCCCAGCGGCTTTGCGACAGCTATGCAAATCCGGCGCCAGCGCGCATTCCGGAGAACTACTGCTCGCACGGTGTTGCCCATGTCGGCACGCACGTCCTGCATGCTCCGGGTGCCGGCGATTTGTCGCGCATTTTCGAGGCTTTCCTTGTCGCACCTCAACGTGTACGAACGTGGCCGCGAAACCTATCGCATTTGTTTAACCGGCTGTTTCGATTAGAGAAATCAGGTGACGGCGTGACTGGCATTGGACCGGCAGCGCTATGAGTTCGAGAGAGTTGCTCCCTGGCCAGCAGGACGCGACCGATTTGCCCGCAAACGAGGTGCAGTTTGCGCTGGTGATTTCGCGCATGCTGGAGACGGTGAAGGATGATCCGGAGTTCAGGCGGCAGCTCGTCTACGATCTTGCCCGCTACAAGCTCCAGGAGCAGTTCACCTACGCCGACGCCAAGAACATCGACCAGATGAAGCGGGCGCTCGAGGTCGCAATCGAGGAGGTCGAGAAGTTCTCGCGTGAAGAGGCGCCGCTGGAGCGGTTGCCGCAACATCAACTCACATCGGCGAAGGCGGGCGAGACAGGCGGCCCACTTCTGTCCGCCGACGCTCCGGTCCTGCGATCGGCGATCGAGACATCCAGGCGGCCTGCGATCTCGGGTCCGCTCTGGCCGGTGATGAAGCGTACGGGGGCCATCCTGCTTGCCGCCGGCGCCATCGTTCTTCTCATCTCGCAGCGAGACCATATCGCCGCGCTGCGCCGGCTGGTTTCGTCCCAGGCCCAGGAGATCGCGCTGGTCCCGCCCAGACCGGAGACGACGATCACGGTCAGCAAGCCGGAAATGGTGACCGCCGTCGCACCGCCGTTGAAACCGACGCGCGTGCTTCCAACCGACTACGGCGTCTACGCCTTGATCGACGACAAATCGCTGGCGGAGTTGAATGCGACCGGCGTCATGGCGCCGGACATGCGCGTCGCGATTTCACCGGAGTTCAAGAAGCCAGATCGGCCGCATCTGCCGAACGGCCGCGTCAAATTCATCGTGTTCCGCCGCGACGCCGCACACGCGATTCCCGAACGCGTCGAGGTTCGGGTCGTGGCGAAGATCGCCAGGGAGTTTTCGACCGACGCCGCAGGCAAGACGCTGAATGGCGGAGACGACGTCGGCGTCATCCGCAACTTCGCCTATCCGTTCCGGGTGTCACCGATTCCAGGGACACCCGAGATGCACGAGCTTCACACCGGCGATTCAGAGCTCGAACTTGCGCCCGGACATTACGTCCTGAGCCTGGGCACGCAGGCCTATTATTTCCAGGTCGACGGCGAGATCACCGATCCCCGGCAATGCCTCGAGCGGGTCGTTGCCGGCAACGGCACCTTCTATGCGCCGTGCAAGAAGGCGCGGACGTATTGACGATTCCGTAGCCCGGGTGAGCGCAGCGATATCAGGGACAAGTGGTCCCGCATATCGCTTCGCTCATGCGGGCGACAAGAGAATGCGGAAGCAACCTTACTGGATTGCTTCGCTACGCTCGCAATGACGAGACGAGGCGCGCACGTGCCACGCACTCAGCTGTCATCGCCCGCGAAGGCGGGCGATCCAGTACTCCGTGACGGACGTGATTGAATCGAGAGGCTGCGGCGTACTGGATTCCCCGCCTGCGCGGGGAATGACAGCGGCATGTGAAACAACGACTGTAGAGCCTACTGCTTCGGCGCCGGCGCCATCATTGCGCCGCCCTTCTTCGCCGCGGGCGCGGGTGCGGGCTTGGTCGCTGCGGCCTGTGCGGGCAGATATTTGGCAACGATGGCGGGATCGACCTGCGCGATGTTGGCGTCCGGCAGGCGCGTCCAGGTCTCGTCCTTGCCGAACAGGGAGATGCCGAGGAAGCCGCGCATGGTCAGGGTCTGGCCATCGGGGCTCACCGTCATCTTGGCCTTCCAGATATTGCCGTCGCGCGGATTGACCACGTTACCGCCATCATACTTCAACCCGTCGCGCTTCATGTCGCGGATGAAGGAAAGGCCTAGCACCGGCGCGTTCTTGCGATCGTCCGTGCACTTCGCACAGACCTCGTTCGGATCGTCGCCGGGCCGCGGGAACGTCTTGGCGATCACGCCTTCGAACACACCGTTGTGGTCGACGAAGAGGAACCATCCCACCGTCTTGCCGTCTTCGACCTTCTGCCAGAGCCCTGCGGCGGTTGGCTGGGCCGACGTCGCAACCGGGGCTTGCGCCGCAGCCGGGCTCACCGCGCCGAGCGACAGCGCGAGCGTGAGGAGCGAGAGCAGCCGAAAGCTGGGAAACGGATTCCGCATTATGATCACCTTGCTATTCCACGACTGGAATGGCCGCAGACTACGGCGATTTCGCGAACGGTTCCAGCACCAGAAACATGGGGCATCCTTCCCACCCCGCTCGCGGTCAGCTGACCCCGAGCTTCTTTTGCAGGCTGGAGGACGAGGTCGTGTACTGGAACACGAGCCGCTTCTCCGGATAGACGTAGCGATGGGCTTTTTGCGACATCAGCGCGCCCTCGTGGAAGCCGCACAGGATCAGCTTGATCTTGCCGGGATAGGTGTTGATGTCGCCGATGGCGAAGATGCCTGATATGTTGGTCTCGAACGCGGATGTCTCGACCGGCACCAGATTGTTCTCCAACGCAATGCCCCAGTTCGCGACCGGACCGAGCTTCATGGTCAGCCCGAAGAACGGCAGCATGGCATCGCAGGCGATCTCGGTGACGTTGTTGTCGTTGCCCTTGATCGTCGCGCCGGTCAGCTTGCCGTCAGTGCCGGCGAGCGAAGTGATCTGGCCGAGCCGGAGATCCATCTTGCCGGCCGCGACCAGCGCGCGCATCTGCTCGACGCTGTGAGGGGCTGCGCGAAATTCGTCGCGACGGTGCAGAAGCGTGATGCGCTTGGCCACAGGATGCAGATTGAGCGTCCAGTCGAGTGCGGAATCGCCGCCGCCGACGATCAGCACGTTCTTGTCGCGGAACGTCTCCATCTTGCGCACGGCGTAATGCACCGAGGTGCCTTCATAGGCTTCGATGCCCGGCACCGGCGGACGCTTGGGCTGGAACGAGCCGCCGCCGGCCGCGATCACCAGCACCTTGCATTCGAACACCTTGCCGGCATCGGTGGTGCAGCGAAATGCGGGATCGCCGATCTTCTCCACCGTCTCGACCATCTCGCCGAGATGGAAGGTCGGATGGAACGGCTTGATCTGCTCCATCAGCGCGTCGGTGAGCCCCTGCCCCGAAACATGCGGAATGCCGGGAATGTCGTAGATCGGCTTTTCCGGATAGAGCTCGGCGCACTGGCCGCCGACCTTGTCGAGGATGTCGACGAAATGGGCCTTCATATCGAGAAGGCCGAGCTCGAAGGCGGCGAACAGACCGCAGGGGCCGGCGCCAATAATCAGCACATCGGTTTTGATCACGTCGCTCATGTCGTCTCTTTATCGTTATCGGTTGGACGGCGCCCTTTGGGCCGAGGTGACCCTGCCTGTCTAGCCAACGGGGATGGATCAGGGAAGGCATAAAAGCGGGAGCGCCCCGCAACCGCGCCCACTTGCCGGGTCAAAATAACTGGGCTGTAACGAGGCTGGATATGACGGAGATCAATCGGTGAACGCACCAAGCCGCCTCGATACGACGCCGCGCCTGGAGGACTACCCCTACCGCCTCAGCGACAACGTCCGCTTCGGCGATCTCGATCCCAACCAGCACGTCAACAACGCGGTCTATGCCACCTATTTCGAGACCGGCCGTGTCACCCTGATGAAGAGCCCGGACTACGGGCTGACGCCGCCGGGCCTCGCCTGGATCATGGTGCGGCTCGACATCCATTTCCGCGCCGAGCTGCACTGGCCGAACACGATCGAGCTCGGCCTCGGCGTGGTGAAACTGGGACGGACGTCAGTGACCTTCGAGCAGGTCGTGTTCTCGCAGGGAAAATGCATCGCCTCGGCGACGTCGGTCGGCGTCATGCTCGACGAGGCGACGCGGCGGCCGGCGCCGCTGACCGCGGAGATCGTCGAGAAGCTCAGACCCTGGCACAAGCGCGGCATCGAGGTCGCGCCGCCTGGCACCTGATGCAGGGGGACGGTCGGATCAGGCCTGGCGTTCCGGCGTCGACACGACCAGCCCGTCGAGCTCGTCGGAGACCTTGATCTGGCAGGATAGGCGCGAGTTCGGGCGCACGTCGAAGCCGAAGTCGAGCATGTCCTCTTCCATCGGCGTCGGGCTGCCGACCTTCTCGCGCCAGGCTTCGTCGACATAGACATGGCAGGTCGCGCAGGCACATGCGCCGCCGCATTCGGCCTCGATGCCGGGAATGCTGTTGCGGATGGCGGCTTCCATCACGGTTGCGCCGTTCTCGATTTCCACCGTACGGGTTTCGCCCTTGTGGTCGACAAAGTGAATCTTGGCCATGTGTGCTCGTGCTGCCGCGATGTTGGGAATGAAGGAGGGTCCGGGCTGTCCTATAACGGGTCGGTTAGCCCGGCGCCATAGCGTTTTGATGCGAGCTGGACCCCGGTTTGCGGGCAGAAAACGCGTCAAAACAAAAGACTAGAGACACCGCCGTTTGCGGGGGTCGCCGGCCTAGTGCTTCAGGATCGCCTCGATGGCGGCGCGGGCCTCGGCCACGGCCTCCTTCAGCGCGGCGAAGGCGTGGTGCCGGTCGTGGCCGGTCCGGATCGCGGTCTCCAGGTGAGCGGCGGCATCCGCTACCGCAAAGGCGCCGATTCCGCGGGCCGAGCCCTTGAGCTTGTGCGCGAGCGCGCCGGCCTCGGCCGGCAAATTGGTCATCGCTGCGAGCAGGCGAACCGCCTGCTCGGCGAACATTGCGAGCACTTCCTGCTCCAGCTCGGCGTCGCCGAGCGTCATGCGGGAGAGGTGGTCGAGATCGAGGGGGCTGTCGACGGGCGCAAGCGGGGGCGAGGGCATCCATTCCATCCGTTGCAGTTCAGGCGTCATGGCGCAGGACCCCGGCATCGCGCGACGGTTCCGCCGGTTCGGCGGTGCGGTTCCTCCCAGCCAAGCATGGAAATGGTTAACGAAATGTTTGGGCCGCCTTACGTAAATCCGCCCGTTTATTGACGAAAAGTTGCCGCAATCGGCCGAGTCCGGTGGAGAATTGCATTTATTGCTAAGGCGTTACGGCCCGATCCTGTTAACGATGATTAAGATTGTCTTAATCGCGGGCATTTCATTCGCGACGCTCTGCCAATAGGATGTTGGAGAAATTGGCGGACAAGCCGTCCGGGTGGGGACGGCTGAAAGATCCGCGCAAGCGGCATGATCCGGTCTGTGGGCTTGCGTAGCGCGCGGGGCTCGCGGGGGGACGCGTACAAGTAACGAGGGCTCGGACTGAACATGGCGAACACTCCGAAAAAGGTCAAAGACCCGACAGAAGTTGCGCTTTCTGCGATCCAGGAAGCTCTGAACATCAGCGACACCGCTGCGGACACCAGCCGCAACGCCTCGATGCGCAACGAAACGGCGTCTTCGGTGGCGCCCCCGGAGCCCCCGATCTTTGACGAGCCGAGCTTCGAGCCGCGCCCTGCCGCGAACGAGCGGGCCACCGTGTTCGATACGATCGAGGAGCCGCGCTCGACGCGCCGCGCCGCCAACGACGACCGCGAGACCATCGGCCAGCTGCTCCAGGCGCTCCAGAAGGGCCGCCCTGCCCGCAGCGTCTATACCTTCGCCACCATCTTCGCCGGCGTCTGGCTCGCCGCCTGCGCCGCGCTGACCGTCGGCTTCCTGCCCTCGATCCAGGCCGCCATGGGCCAGAGCGGCGGCGTGCTCGTCATCGCCGGCCTGATCGCGATGTTCTTCGCGCCGATCATGCTGTTCTACTTCCTCGCGAGCCTGGTCTGGCGCGGCCAGGAAATGCGCATGATCGCGCAGGCGATGGCGCAGGTCGCGATCCGCTTCTCCGAGCCGGAAGGCTCGGCCTCCGATTCCATGGTCACCGTCGGCCAGGCCATCCGCCGCGAGGTCGCGGCGATGGGCGACGGCATCGAGCGCGCGATCGCGCGCGCCGGCGAGCTCGAGACGCTGGTCGCCAACGAGGTCGCGGCGCTGGAGCGCGCCTATTCCGACAACGAGGTGCGCATCCGCGCCCTACTCCAGGACATCGCGCATCAGCGCGACAACCTGGTCGGCCAGGCCGAGCAGGTCCGCAGCGCCATCTCCGGCGTGCAGATCGACCTGCGCCACGACATCGCGCTGATCTCGGACGCGATCGCCTCGCGCGTCGACGAGGTCGCCAAGAGCATCACCGGCGCTCTCGAAGAGCGCGGCGCCCACATCACCGGCGCCTTGAGCAATGCCGGCGACAACATGATCCTCGCGCTCGGCGAGCGCGGCGGCGACCTGCTCGACCGCCTCGAGGAAGCCAGCAACGAGACCACGCGCGCCGTGCTCGACGCCAGCGAGCGGCTGACCACCAGCCTCAACTTCAAGACCGGCCACGTCCACGACGAGTTCGTCGACCTCGCCGACCGCGTCCACGAGATGCTGAATGAGCGCATCGACCGCATCACCGGCGAGTTCGAGCAGCGCTCCGCCGCGATCGTCGACGGCATCTCCGAGCGCACCGAGCAGGTGCACGACAGCCTGAAGAATTCGTCGGACTCCCTGCTGCTCGAGCTCGAGCTGCGCTCCAACGACCTCTCTGCCAAGATCGACGATGCCGGCAACCGGCTCGCCAACCAGATCATGACCTCCGGCGACAAGGCGAGCGACGCGCTCGACGCCACCGTCAACACCCTGGTCGCCAAGGTCGTCAGCCAGACCGAGACCGCGCACGACTCGCTGTCGCTCCAGATGAGCGCGTTCGACGAACTGGTGAAGAACCAGGGCACCGAGCTGGTCGAGAAGTTCGCCCGCGATTCCGGCACGCTGGGCGCGCTGATCACCCGTCACATCTCCGAGTTCGACCGCACCGTGAAGACGTTCGGCGGCGAGGTCGTGGAGCGCATGGGCCAGCGCACGCAGGACATTGCCGAGACGCTGAAGACCTATGTCGACAATTTCGACACCCGCTTCACCTCGCACGGCGGCCGGATCACGGCCGTGCTAGACCAGCGCCTGATGCAGTTCGAGACCACGGTCGGCGAACGCGTCGCCAACCTCGATGACTCGCTGAACGGCAAGATCACCAGCCTCGACAGCACGATCGACGGCCACATCAAGACCTTCGACCAGCAGCTCGGCGGCCGCGTCACCGCGCTCGAACAGTCGTTCGACACCCGCGCGAGGTCCGTCACCGAGACCATCGACGGACGTCTCAACACGCTCGCCGCGTCACTGACCGACGGTGCCGCGCAGGCGATCCAGTCGATCGACTCCCGCCTCACCCATCTGACGACGTCGCTGACCGGAGGCGCCTCGCAGGCGCTCGAGTCCATCGACTCCCGCCTGACCAGCCTCACGACGACGCTGACCGACGGCGCATCCCAGACGATCCAGACGATCGATACGCGCCTGACGCACCTCACGACCACGCTCACCGGCGGCGCCTCGCAGGCGCTCGAATCCATCGACTCCCGCCTCACCTACCTGACCAGCGCAGTGACGAACGGCGCCTCGCAGGCCGTGCAGTCGATCGACTCGCGCCTCAGCCTCCTGACCTCGACCCTCACGGACGGCACCGCGCAGGCGATCGAGGCGGTCGACCGCCGCATCACCGGCGTCACCGAGATCATCGACGGTCGCAGCATGCACCTGACCGACACGGTCACGGCGCGCTTCCAGGACATCCACCAGGCCATCGAGACCAAGGTCGGCTCGGTCGCCAGCGACATCGACGTGCGCGTGGCGCAGTTCGAGGACCTGCTCGGCTCGCGCGTCGAGGCAGTCGCCGGCCGCATCGAGAGCAGCGGCCGCCAGGCCAGCGAGGACATGATGTCCCGCGCCGAGATGATCTCGACCGCGATCCGCTCGCATGTCGAGGACGCCGAGCGTTCGCTCACCAACCTCGTGGTCAACACCAGCGAGACCATCCAGACCGGGGCGCGCACGGCGCAGCAGTCGCTGATGACGGTCTCCTCCGACGTCAACGCCCAGCTCAAGATGACCTCCTCCGAGGTCGAGCGCGCGCTGACCGCGGTCGGCACCGGCGCCGCGAACTCGATCCTGACCAGCGCCCGCGAAGCGCAGTCGACGCTGGTTGCCGCCTCGGGCGATGCCTCCAA
Organism: Bradyrhizobium sp. B025; assembly: GCF_042257955.1. Classification (NCBI taxonomy): domain Bacteria; kingdom Pseudomonadati; phylum Pseudomonadota; class Alphaproteobacteria; order Hyphomicrobiales; family Nitrobacteraceae; genus Bradyrhizobium; species Bradyrhizobium sp. B025. The sequence goes on from NZ_CP170150.1 coordinate 5,656,067, forward strand.
CCAGATCAAGGGGCTCGCGGCCGACGTCGAACGCACGCTGTCGGCGGCCGGTTCTGCGACCGCAGCCTCGATCCTGGCCGGCGCCCGCGAGGTGCAGACCACGCTCGTCACCGCCTCCTCGGATGCCGCCACCCACGTCAAGACGCTCACCGCCGACGTGCAGCGCTCGCTGTCGCTGGCCGGCGCCACCACGGCGGAATCCATCACCGCCGGCGCCCGCGATGCGCAGAGCGCGCTGATCGCGGCCTCCAGCGAGACCGCCAACCAGATCAAGGCGCTGTCGTCGGACGTGCAGCGTTCGCTCTCGATGGCCGGCACCGCGACGGCCGAGACCATCACGACCGGCGCCCGCGAGGCGCAGAACACCCTGGTCACGGCGTCCTCGGATGCGGCGAGCCAGGTCAAGTCGCTCGCGGCCGAAGTGCACCGTTCGCTCTCGCAGGTCGGCCAGTCGACCGCCGAGACGATCACGACCAGCGCCCGCGACGCCCAGAGCACCCTGCTCGCGGTCTCGGCCGAACAGACCAGCCAGGTCCGTTCGCTCGCGGCCGAGATGCAGCGCGCGCTGGCGACCGCCGGCGGCGCCACCATCGAGGCGCTCACCAGCGGCGTGCGCGAGGCCCAGGGCACGCTGATCTCCGCTTCGACGGACGCGGCAGGCCAGATCAAGTCGCTGACCACGGACATCGAGCGCACGCTGACCGCGGTCGGCGCCGACACCGCCTCGACCATCCTCAACAGCGCGCGTGAGGCCCAGACCTCGCTGACCTCGACCTCGGCGGATGCCGCGAGCCAGATCCGCACGATCTCGACCGAGATCGAGCGCGCGCTGAGCGCGGCCACCGCGAACGCGACCAACGACATCCAGACCAGCGCGCTCAACGCCCAGAACGCGCTGATCTCCGCCTCCAACGAGGCGAGCTCGCGGGTCAAGTCGAGTTCGGCCGACGTCGAGCGCTCCGTGCTCGCCGCCAGCAGCAGCTTCGGCCAGGCCATGACCGGCAAGACCGACGAGATCGTCACCTATGTGCAGCAGCAGGCCGACCGTCTGTCGAACATGATCGACGCCAAGCGCGGCGCCCTGGTCGATGCGATCGGCTCCAAGACCAGCCAGCTCACGCTCGACATCGACCGCGTCACCTCGGACGCGCTGAAGTCGATCGAGACGCGCGGCCATGCGTTCTCGCAGACGATGATGGGCAACGGCTCCGAAGTCGCCCGCACCATCAATGCGGCGAGCGAGATGGCCACCGGCGCGGTCGGCAAGTCGCTCAAGGACCTCGAGCAGGCTTCGCGCGCGGCGATCGACCAGTCGCGCCAGGTCTCGATCGCGGCCGTCACCGAGATGCAGGAGACCAGCAAGATCCTGCGCACCGACACGGTCGCCCTGTTCGAGCGTCTGCGCGAAGGCAACATCCTCCTCCAGGAGGTGCTGACCGGTGCGCACGACAACTTGAACTCGCTCGAGCGGGCGCTGGTGACGCGCGTTGCCGACTTCGTCTCGGCGATGAACGACGTCACCTCGCGCAACGGCGCTGCGACGCAGAACCTGGAAGACCAGCTCAACGTCTTCAACACGAAGACCACGCGGGCGCTCCAGGATCTCGGCGAGCTGTCCACCCAGTTCGACGCGCACGGCAAGGCGCTCGTCGAGGCCGCCCAGGTCGTCGAGCTGAGCAACAAGAACACCACCGCCTCGCTCGCTGAACGCAAGCAGGCGCTGGAATCGCTCGTCACCACGATCGACCTGCGCACGGCCGATCTCGACCAGCGCCTGTCGCGCTTCACCGGCCTGCTCGATGAATCGCTGGCCGCGGCCGAAGAGCGCGCCCGCGACATCGCCCGCGTCGTCGCGGAGACCGCCGGCGCAGGTTCCGCCGCAATCACCCGCCAGTTCGAGGCGGTGCGCGCGGCCTCCGAGGAAGAGCACCGGCAGACCCTCGACGCCATGCACGACATCTACCGCCAGACCACCGACGAGGCGGATGCGATGTTCAAGCAGTCGACGGAGAAGTTCTCCAACCTCGTCTCCAGCATGAAGCAGATGGCCTTCGAGATGCACAACGAGCTCGAAGCCACCCGCAACGAGCTGCGCCGCGGCGTGCTCGAGATGCCGCAGGAGGCCGCCGAGAGCACTGCGCAGATGCGCAAGGTGATCGTCGACCAGATCGAGGCCCTCGCCGAGCTCAACCGCATCGTGGCCCAGCATGGCCGTGGCCTCGACGTCTCGACGGCGGGCCGCGCCAGCGTGCAGCGCCAGGAAGAGCCGATGCTGGCGGCCGTCGGCGCTCGCAGCACCGAGACCCGCCTGCGCGACACCGGCAGCGCCTCGACGCTGCCGCCGCCGGACCTCGGCATGCCGGCCACTTCGCGCCGCACCGAAGCTCCGCCGGTTGCGCCGGCTGGCAACGACCAGGGCCGCGACGGCTGGCTGTCGGACCTCTTGAACCGCACGGACGCCAACCAGGGCGCTCCGAACGGCCGCGAGGCCCCGCGCGGCCGCCAGCCTGCACCGGCTCCGCAGCCGCAGGCTCCGCAAGGTAGCAGCAATCCGCTGGAATCGCTGTCGCTCGACATCGGCCGGCTGATGGACCGCAACCTCGCCGCCGAGATGTGGGACCGCTACCAGCGCGGCGAGAACAAGGCCTTCACCAAGCGCCTCTACACGCCCGCCGGCCAGAAGGCCTTCGACGAGGTCGCCCGCAAGTATCGCGCCGATCGCAACTTCAAGGGTACGGTCGACCGCTATGTCGCGGAGTTCGAACGCCTGCTCGACGAAGTCGCCCGCGACGGCCGCGGCCCGCAGGAGCTGCGCAGCCACCTGACCTCGGAGACCGGCCTGGTGTACACGCTGCTCGCGCACGCGGCGGGACGGCTGGGGTAACACTCAAGCCAATCGCGAATAAAAAACGGAGGCCTCGTGGCCTCCGTTTTCGTTTGGATGTCCTGGGCTCAATTGCCGCCGGGCTGACCGAACGACAGCCGCTCGGCCAGGACGGCGGCCTGCGTGCGTGAGCCGACGCCGAGCTTGCGCAGGATGGTCGAGACATGGCCCTTCACCGTCTGCTCGGCAATGTCGAGCTCGCCCGCGATCTACTTGTTGAGCTTGCCCTCGACGATCATCGCGAGAATGCGGAGCTGCTGCGCCGACAGCGTGGCCATGCGCGCGGCCAGCTCGACATCGGCGCTCTGGATCGAGCCCCGTCCCCCGACATTGGGCGGCATCCAGATTTCACCGGCGAGGATTTTTGTGATCGCGTCGGCCATCTCCGGCAGGCTGAGCGATTTCGGGATATAGCCGGACGCGCCATAGGCAATGGCGCGGCGGATCGTGGCGGCATCCTGCCGCGCCGAGATGATCGCGACCGGCACCGTCGGGAACTGCGCCGACAAGATGAACAGCGCGGCAAATCCCTGAATGCCCGGCATCGTCAGGTCCCACAGGATCAGGTCGATCTCGTCGGACTGGGATGACAGCACGCTCAGCGCCTCGTCGAGCGACTGGCAGGCGACGATGTCGAGATCGGGCAGCACGGTCGAAAGAGCGCTGCGCAAAGCGGCCTGTACCAGCGGGTGATCGTCACCGATGAGGATGCGCATGGTCACGCCGGGGATGTCCTCTGTTTCGCTTCGAACTGCCGGCTCAGGGCTTCGCCGCCGAGGAAGCGCCGCAGCGCCGCCGGTTTGACCGGCTTCGACAGGATCGCGCAGCCGCGTGCCCCCGCCTCCTTGCGCACCGCCTCACTGCGATCGGCGGTGACGACCAGCGCGCGGACGTCGCGACCCGACTTCTGCCTGAGATCATCGAGAAAGTCCAAGCCGCTGCGGCCGCCATCGAGGTGATAATCGAGCAGCACGATATCCGGCGGACTGGCCGCGGCAGCGAGCATCGCTCCGTCAGCGTCCGCAGCGACCAGCACATGGTGCCCCCATCCGCCGAGCAGTGCCGTCAGGCCATCGAGAATGGTCACATCATTGTCGAGGCACAGGATCGTCATCGCGCGCTCGGCGGCCGCGGGCGCCGGGCTTGCCGGCTTGCGCTGAAGCGATGTCCCCGCGCCGAGCGCCAGCGGCACCGTGACGGCAAAGCCGGAACCGCGTCCCGGCCGCGATCGGACGTCGACGGCATGGCCCAGCAGCCGCGAGACACGATCCACGATCGCAAGGCCGAGGCCCAGGCCCTTCTCCGGTCCGGGCGCGAGACGCTGAAACTCCTCGAAGATCCGCTTCTGATCCTCCGCCGCGATCCCGACGCCGGTGTCCCACACTTCGATGCGCAGGTCGCCGCCGCGCCGCCGGCAGCCGAGCAGGATACGGCCCTTGGGCGTATAGCGCAGCGCGTTCGACAGCAGGTTCTGGAGGATCCGCCGCAACAGATGCGGGTCGCTGCGCACCGCGAGCCCGCAATCGACGACGCGCAGGACAAGCCCGCGCTCCCGCGCCATCGCCGAGAACTCCACCTTCAGCTGCACGAGCAGATCCGCGATCGGGAATTCGAACGGCTCGGCACGAACGGCGCCGGCATCATAGGAGGAGATGTCGAGCAGCCTGTCGAGCACATGTTCGGTCGAGCGTAGCGCCGTGATCGCGCTGCTCGCCAGGTTGCGCTCCTTGTCGACTCCGCCCGATGATGCGGAGATGTGCAGACTCTCGTCGAGCGCGGACAGGAACAACCGCGCCGCGTTCAGCGGTTGCAGCAGATCGTGGCTGGCCGCCGCCAGGAAGCGGGTCTTGCCGAGATTGGCCTGCTCGGCCTCCGCCTTGGCCCGCTCGAGCGCCTCGGTCCGCTCACGGACACGCAGCTCGAGATCCTCATTGGCCCGCCGCAGGGCTTCCGCCGCGCGGTGACGCTCGGTTACGTCGGTATAGGTCGATACGTAGCCGCCCTCCGCGATGCGATCGTAGACGATCTCGAGCACGGTGCCATCCGGCCGCTTGCGCTCGTACAGATAGGGCCAGCTCTGCGTGGCGACGTCACGATTGACCAGGAGTGCGGCGAATTCGGATGCGGCATATTCGCCGCGCTCGACGTTGAAGGCGATCAGGTCCGCCAGCGGGAGGCCGACACGCACGAAGTCCGGAGGCAGGTCCAACAGCGCGATGAAGCGGCCGTTCCAGGCCGTGATGTTGAAATCGGCATCGAACGCGCAGATGCCCTGCGGTACGCTTTCGAGCGTGCTCTGCAAAAGCGTGCGGTTGAAGCGCAACGCCTCGGAGGCCTCGTCCAACATCGCCATCGCCTCCCGCCGCGACAGCGAGTGCCCTTCCAGCGAAGCTGCGATCACCACGCGCGCCGACGCCGCGCCGATTGCGCCGGCGAGAAGGTTCTCCGTGAATCGGATCGAGTCGAGATCGACGAGACCCGATGGGTCGAGACGCGGCCCGGTACCGGTCGTGCGGGAGGCGAGATAGCCGTCGAAAGCCGCCGAGCCCCGCTCCACGCCGACAAAACGCAGCGTCAGCGCGCGGAGATCGTCGAGGCGAACCACCACGCGCGAGGACAGCTTCGGGACCATCTCGCGAACGACGCCGTCGGCGAATGCGGCGGCCTGGTTGCGCTCGACGGTCGATTGCCGTCCGAGCGTCGAGAATGCCAGAAAACAGACGAGGTTGGCCGCAAGGCTCCACAGCGTTGCATGCGAGATCGGATCGAGCCCGTCGATACCGAACAGCGCGTTTGGCTTGAGCCAGGCGAGCTGCCATGGGCCCAGGCGAACGATCTCCCCGACCGCGGGCCAGAGCGGCGCGGCCGAGGGAAGCAGCAGCGTATAGGCCCAGATGCAGAATCCGGCCGCGATCCCGACCGACGCGCCGACCTTGTTGGCGCGCGGCCAGTACAAGCCACCGACGAATGCCGGTCCGAACTGTGCGACGGCGACGAACGACAACAGACCGATCACGGTCAACGGATAGGCCTGGTTGACCAGGCGGTGCGTCAGATAGGCGAGCAGCAGGATGCCGAGGATCGAGAGCCGGCGCACCGCCACCAGCACGGAGGTCATCGGCCGGCTCTGCGCACGCAGGCCGAAGAACCGCGAGCGCAGCAGCAGCGGCATGATGACATCGTTGCAGAGCATGGTGCTGAGCGCGACGGATGTCATGATCACCATGCCGGTGGCGGCCGACAGACCGCCCAGGAAGGCGATCAGGCTGACGGTACTCGCGTCCGCCGCGATCGGCAGCGAGATGACGTAGGTGTCGGGGTCCATCATGGCGCCGAACCTGGTGAGCCCCGCCGCAGCGATCGGCAGGATCAGCAGGCTGAACAGCGCAAGATAGGCCGGGTAGAGCCACGCCGCGGTGCGCGTATGCACCGGCGCCTCGTTCTCGACCACGGCCACGTGAAATGCCTGCGGCAGGCACAGGAAGGCGATAGCCGAGATGATGATCGTCGAAGGCCAGACCGGCTGCATCGGGTCGAAGCTCAGGATTCCCGTCAGTTGCGGATCCGATTGAAACTGCGACAGCAGGGCGCCCGGCCCGCCGGACAGCCCGAACAGCACGAACAGCGCGACAATCAGGAACGCGATCAGCTTGACGACGCTCTCGAACGCGATCGCGAGCATCAGCCCGCGATGATGCTCGCTGGCGTGGACATGCCGGACACCGAACACGATCGCGAACAGCGCCATCGAGGCGGCGACGCCGAATGCGGAGTCCTGCCAGAACCGCAGCGCCTCGCCGCCCGCCCGCTCCGGCTGGAGGATCAGATAATCGAAGCTCTTGCCGACGGCCTTGAGCTGAAGCGCGATATAGGGAAGCACGCCAAGCAGCGATGCGAGCGTCACGAAGGCCGCGAGTACCTGGCTCTTGCCGTAGCGCGCGGCGATGAAGTCCGAAACGGAGGTGACGTTCTGCGCCTTCGCGATCGCGATGACCTTGGACAGGAGCGTCTGGCCGAACAACAGCACCAGGGTCGGGCCGATGTAGATCGTGGCGAAGTCCAGTCCGCTGGTGGCGGCACGCCCGACCGATCCGTAGAAGCTCCAGGAGGTGTTGTAGACCGCAAGCGTCAGGCAGTAGCTGATCGCGGCCGCCCAGGAATTTGGCGAGACAAGCGGCCCACCTGCGCTCCGCCGATCGCCCCACCAGGCCACCAGGAACAGCGTGGTCACATAGCCGGCAGCGACCGCAAGAACGAACCACGCCTGCAAGACATCCTCACCCGAGACCATCCGATCCGCCCCCGACGAGCGGCCGGAGCGCCGGGGCGGATACTAGAGCGTTTTCAATCGCATGGAAGGCTATTCATGCCGGAGGGATTGGCGGCCGGAGATCTCCGGCCGCCGGTGAGGCCAACCTCAGGCTGCCTCGCGGGACAGCCGCTCCTGCGGCATGCGCTTGAGCACCAGGTTGACCACGACGGCAACCACGATGTTGAGGGCGAGCGCCAACAGACCGGTGTAGATCGCAACCGGGCCAGCCCCGAGGTCAATGCCGTGCAGCGGCTTCAACCCGTCCGACCAGGCCAGCCACGATCCGCCTGCGAGGCCGACGGCCCAGCCGGCCAGGAGCGCGGTGCTCGAGAACCAGTTCAGATAGAGGCCGAACACCAGCGCCGGCAGCGTCTGCAGGATCCAGAGGCCTCCGAGCAGCTGCAGGTCGAGCGCGAACTGCGTCGGCATCAAGAGGATGGCGAGCAGCGCGCCGACCTTCACCAGCATGGAAGTGATCTTGGCGACCTTCGCCTCGCCTGCCGGCGTCACCTTCGGATCGATCCACACCTTCCAGAAGTTGCGGGTGAACAGGTTGGCCGCGCCGATGCTCATCACGGCCGCCGGCACCAGCGCGCCGATGGCGATGGCGGCGAAGGCAAAGCCCGCGAACCAGCTCGGAAACAGCGTCTTGAACAGCGCGGGCACGACGTCGTTGTTGCTCGCGAGCTTCAGTCCCGCCGCATGTCCCATGTAACCCAGCAACGCAAGCAGGCCGAGCAGCAGCGTATAGGCCGGCAGCAGCATCGCATTCTTGCGAATGGTGTTGCCGCCGGACGAGGCAAAGATGCCGGTCAGCGTGTGCGGGTACATGAAGGCGGCGAGCGCCGAGCCGAGCGCCAGCGAGGCGTAGGGCACGACCTGTGCCGGTGACAGCAGGATGCCGCCCGAGCCCTTGGCGGCGAATGCCGCATCCGCCGCGGTGAAGATCGCGCCGTAGCCGCCGAGCTTCGACGGCACGATCGCGATCGCGGCGATCACCACGATGTAGATCATGATGTCCTTGACGAAGGCGATCAGCGCCGGCGCGCGCAGGCCCGACGAATAGGTGTAGAGCGCCAGCACCAGGAAGGCGAGGACGAGCGGCACCTCGCCGCTCAGCCCCAGCGCCTTGATCGCCACCTCCATGCCGATGAGCTGGAGTGCGATGTAAGGCATCGTCGCAAGCACGCCCGTCGCCGCAACGGCGAGCTCGAGCCCGCGCGAGCCGTAAGCACCGCGAACCACGTCGCCTGCGGTGACGTAGCCGCGCTCCTTGGCGACCTTCCACAACACCGGCATCACCGCGAATACGAAGGGATAGACGATGATGGTGTAGGGAAGCGCGAAAAAGCCGTAGGCGCCGACCGCATAGACCAGAGCCGGAACGGCGATCACCGTGTAGGCGGTGTAGAAGTCGCCGCCGACCAGGAACCAGGTGATCCAGGTCCCGAACTTGCGGCCGCCGAGGCCCCACTCGTCGAGATGGGCGAGCGTCTCCGGCTTGCGCCAGCGCGCTGCGACGAAGCCCATGCCGGTGACGAGGACGAACAGTGCGAGGAAAACGGCGAACGCCGCGCTATCGACATTAGTCAGCACGACGCACGCTCCTGTAGACGATGTAGGTGAGCAGCGAGGTCAGCGGCACCCAGGCGAGCTGGTACCAGTAGAAGAACGGGAAGCCGAACAGCTGGGGCTCTCGGATATTGTAGAACGGCACGATCATCAGGCCGACGAACGGCAACAACAGCAATAGGCGTACCACGCGCTCTCCTCCCCTGTGAGTGAAACGACGCGCGTCCTTGGCGCGCGACTTGAGCGCGATATAGCTGACATCGCCGCTGGCCCCGCCCCCTACCTTGGCTCGGCCAGACCCCCATACTTTCGTATCTCACCGGACTCTCGCCGTCCTGAGCGGCGCGCACGCCGCGGTCATCGCGCGACGCCGATGCGTGTCGCGCGTGAGACGAATGATGGACGGAGGGACCGCTACTGCCGCTTGCGCTCGCTCGCCGCCGGCTTCGGCGGCTCGGCTGGCGGTGGGGCGGCTGCCGGCGCGCTGTTGCTGGCGCCGAACAGCACGCGGGTCGGGTTGCGGTCGAAATTGTTCACGGCGCGGCTGATGTCGCCGAGAGTGCGGCGGCCGTCCGAGATCAGCAATCCGGAGCGCTTGTCGAAATCATCGGCGAGTTCGCGGATCGACTTCACCGCCTGGAACAGCTCGCCGCCGTCCTTGCCGCCGGCGAGCGTGTTGAGGCCGAGCATGAGGTTGTCGGCCTTGAGCATCACGCCGTCGACCTTGGCCATCACGCCGTCGATCTTCTCGGAGTTGCGCGCCAGCGAGTTGGTGAAGGTCTCGAGGTTCTTCAGCGAGTTCTTCACCGATTCCTGATTGTCGGCGACGATCTTGTTGATGTTCTGGAGCGTGCCGCGGATCGCTTCGGTGACGTCCTGGAGCTTGTTGGGATCGGCGGTCAGCGACGGGATGCCGTCCTCGTCGAGCGGCGGCGGGGGCGCTGCCTCCTCGCCGCCCTTGAGCGAGATTGCGGCGACGCCCGTCAGGCCCTGGAATTCGAGGCCGACCAGGGTGTCCTTGCGGATCGGGGCGTTGTTCTCGACCATGGCGAGTGCGACAACCCGCCGCGGGTTGTCGAGCTTCACCGAGACCACTTCACCCACCCGGATACCGTTGAAATTGACACTGCCGCCGTTGCGCAGGCCCGCCGCCGGGCCTTCGAACACCACGCGCAGGGGACTGCGCTGCTTGGTGGTGTGCAGCGACTGGAACCACAGCACGAAGCCGATCGCCGCGGCAATCACTGCCAGCGTGAACGATCCGATCAGTACGTAATTCGCCCGCGTTTCCATCAGGTACTCCGGCTACCACTCAGCCCATGACCGCGCGGGCGCGCTTGCCATGGAAATATTGCCTCAGCCAGGGATGCTGCGAGGCCTGCATGTCGGCGATCGACCCTGCCGCAATGATCTTACCGTTCCCTAAAACGGCGATGCGGTCGCAAGCGGTGTAAAGGCTGTCGAGGTCGTGCGTTACCATGAAAACGGTCAGGCCCAAAGTGCGCTGGAGCGTCCTGACCAGCTCGTCGAAGTCGCCGGCGCCGATCGGGTCGAGGCCCGAGGTCGGCTCGTCGAGGAAAACGAGGTCCGGATCGAGCGAAAGCGCGCGTGCGAGCGCCACGCGCTTGATCATGCCGCCCGAGAGCTCCGACGGGAAGCGCTCGGCGACCTCGGGCTTCAGGCCCACCATGGTCAGCTTGGCCATGGTGATCTCGTCCATCAGCCGCTGCGAGACACGCAAGTATTCGCGCATCGGGAACTGGATGTTCTGCCGCACGGTGAGCGAGGAGAACAGCGCGCCCTGCTGGAACAGCACGCCCCAGCGCCGCTCGACGTTGCGGCGCTGCGAGGTGTTGGAGGAATCGAGGTCGACGCCGAATACCTCGATGGAGCCTGCCACCTTCGGCACGAGGCCGATGATGGTGCGCGTCAGCACCGACTTGCCCGCGCCCGATGGGCCGACGAAGCCGAGGATCTCACCGCGCTTGACGTCGAGGTTGAGGCCGTCGAGCACGCGCGTCGCGCCGAACTGCACGGTGATGTCGCGGACGCGGATGATGGGATTTTGGATCCCGTTTTGGGTTTCCTGGGCCATCGTCACATCCCGATCGAGGCGAAGAAGATGGCGAACACGCCGTCCATGACGATGACGAAGAAGATGCCCTTCACCACCGACGCGGTGGTGTGCTGTCCCAGCGATTCCGCGCTGCCCTGCACGGCGAGCCCTTCGACGCAGGCGACGATGCCGATCACGGCGGCCATGACCGGCGCCTTGACGATGCCGACGATGAAATGGTCGATCGAGATGGCATCGCGCAGCCGAAGCAGGAAGGCTTCGGGATCGACGCCGCCATAGAGCCAGGCGACGAGCCCGCCACCATAGAGCGCGGCCATGGCGCCGAGGAAGGCGAGGATCGGCAGCGCCAGCACCAGGGCCAGCATGCGCGGCAGCACCAGCACCTCGATCGGGTCGAAGCCCATGGTGCGCAGCGCGTCGATCTCCTCGCGCATCTTCATCGAGCCGAGCTCGGCGGTGTAGGCGCTGCCCGAGCGGCCCGCGACCATGATGGCGACCAGGAGCACGCCGATCTCGCGCAGCACCAGCACGCCGAGCATGTCGACGACGAAGATGTCGGCGCCGAACCTGCGGAAATGGAAGATGCCCTGCTGGGCGATGATGCAGCCGATCAGGAAGGTGATCAGCACGATGATCGGCACCGCGCGCCAGCAGACCTGCTCCATGTGGTGCACGGTCGAGGTCAGGCGGAACGAGCGCGGATGGATCAGCACGCGGCCGCCCGCCGCGAGCACCGCGCCGAGCATGTCGATCAGGCCCGCAACCGTTCCGGCGACACCGGCCACGGCCCGACCGATCTGCTCCAGCATGCCGGTGATGGTGATCGTGCCGGCGTCGACCACCGGCGTCGCCCTGACCCGCCGGACCTCGTCGACGAGGCTCGAATAATTGGCGGAAAGGCCCGCGATCTGCGCCTCGACCGCTCCTTGCGTCAGGCTGCGGCGCAGCCGCTCGATCAGCCACGCACCGAACGTGTCGAGCTTGGCGACCTCGGAGACGTCGATGAAGATGCTCTGGGGGCTGCCGGCCAACTTCTCGGCATCCGCCACCATCCGCTCCAGGACCGGCGCGAAGCTCGCGGTCCAGGTTCCGGTGGCGCAGAGTGCCAGCGCATTGCCCTTCGCAATCCGTTCCAGCTTCGGATCGCTGCTCAAGATGTCCGCTCCCGTGCCGGGGCGGATGAAATCAGATAGTTGCGCACGCGCCCTTACCCGGAGAAGGTATCCCCAACTGGTTAATGTTAGTTGCTAGAGGTAACTAGCAGGTTCAGATTTCGCCAGAGTTCAAAATGACTTCCAGCAAAGTTCCGGCACTTCGGGCGCGAATCGAGCGCTTTCCCATCGCCGGCAGTTTCACCATCAGCCGGGGCGCCAAGACCGAGGCCGTGACCGTTGTGGCCGAAGTGAGCCAGAACGGCCTCACCGGCCGCGGCGAATGCGTGCCCTATCCCCGCTATGGCGAGACCCCCGAGGCAACCCTGGCCGCCGTCCAGGCCATGCAGGCAGCCGTGGCAGGCGGTATCACCCGGCAGGCGCTGCAAGCCGCCATGCCGCCGGGCGCCGCCCGCAACGCGCTGGATTGCGCCCTGATCGACCTCGAGGCCAAGGCGGCGGGCCTGCGGGCCTGGAGCCTGCTGGGCCGCCCGATCCCGGGCGAGCGTACCACCGCCTACACGATCTCGCTGGGCACCCCTGAAGCCATGGCCGCGGCAACCGCGAAAGCGGCGCACCGGCCGCTGCTCAAGATCAAGCTCGGCGGCGACGGCGACGACGCCCGCATCGCAGCGGTGCGCAAGGCCGCCCCCGAATCCGAGCTGATCGTGGATGCCAACGAGTCCTGGACCGAGGCCAATCTGGAGCACAATCTCGCCGCCTGCGACGCCGTCGGCGTCACCCTGGTCGAGCAGCCGCTGCCGGCCGGAAAGGACGACGCGCTGGCGCGGATCAGGCGGCCGCTCGTGGTCTGCGCCGACGAGAGCGTGCACGACCGCAGCTCCCTCGCTCCCCTGCGCGAGCGCTACGACGCCGTGAACATCAAGCTCGACAAGACCGGCGGCCTCACCGAGGCGCTTGCGATGGCGGATGCGGCGCAGTCGCTCGGCTTCGAGATCATGATCGGCTGCATGGTCGCAACCTCGCTGTCGATGGCCCCCGCGATGCTGGTGACGCCGCAGGCGCGCTTCGTCGATCTCGACGGCCCGCTGCTGCTGGCGCGCGACCGCGATCACGGCCTGCGCTATGACGACAGCCTGGTCTATCCGCCCTCCCCCTCGCTGTGGGGATGAGCCTTGAGCCGGTGTCGCGCCGACCAGATGACAAGCGCGCCGGCCGCGGCCATCGCGGCCATCACGTAATACAGGCCCTCGCCGATGCGGGCGTAGATCGCGCCTGACGCGATCGAGGTGGTTGCGCCCAGCAACCCGTTGCAGGCGGCGTAGTAGCCCTGCCCCCGCGCGATCTGATGCGAGGGCACGCGCTGCACCAGCAGATTCATGGTGCCGACCATGGTCATGCCGAAGGAGAGGCCGTGGCCGAGTTGCACGATCGCGAGCAGCGCCAGCGACGGCTCGCTGGCAGTAACGATCCAGCGCACCACGGCGCTCAGTCCCCCGATCGCCATCAGCGAGGACGGATGCAGCGAGAAGCGCGGCGACAGCGCGAACACGACGATCTCGGCGATCACACCCAGCGTCCACAGCCCCGCGATCGTCAGCCCGCCGTGACCATGGAGCTGCCAGGTGATGGCCGAGAACGTGTAAAAGGCGATATGGCTGCTCTGGATCAGCGCCGCCGAGGCGATCACGGCCCAGAAGCCGCCATCGTGCAGCAGCGCCTTGCCGGCATGCGTCTCCGTCGTCCTCCGCCTGAGATCGTCGAGCGGCTGAAGCCGCAGGCTGGCGAGAACCGCAACGACGGCCCACGCGACGATCACCCAGATCAGGTCGCGCGCCGCGATGCTGTCGACGAGATAGCCGCAGGCGAGCGAGCCGGCGGCGAACGCCGCCGAGCCCCACAACCGCAAGGGTCCGTAATCGAGTCCGTAACGGGCGACACCGCGCAGCGCATAGGCATCGGTCAGCGGCATCGTCGGCGTCCACATCATGCAGGTCAGCGCGTAGATCAGGAACAGCGCCAGCGGCTGCTGCTGCAGGCCGACGGCCGCAAATCCGATCGCGGTCGCCAGCACCGACACCATGATGCCGGCGCGAATGGCATGTCGCTTTTCGGCGAAGGCCGCGACCTGCGGCAGCGTGGTGAAGCGCGTGATCGCCGGCAGCGCGTTGATGAGGCCGATCCAGGCCGCGTCGATACCGATCGCCTTCAGCCACACCGGGAAGAAGGGCATATGCGTGCCCAGGACCGCGAAGAAGGCCGAGTAGAACAGGGCAAGGCTCACGGCGAATCGCCGCTTCACGGCGGCTTGCGTGGGGATTTGTGATTCGCCTGCCATCAAACCAATTGCGATTCGGTCGATATCGTGGTGATCGTTACAGTAACGCGCGGTGATTTGCGCGACGAGATTGTCATGGCCAACGAAGCATTCGCCCTCTCGCCCATGTCTGCCCGCGCGGCCGAGCCGAACGAGCAGGATTACGACGCGATCCGCGAAGCCTTCATGGAGACCGCGCGCGGCCGCTGGTTCCTCGGCGAATATGCCAAGCGCAACCGCAATGCCGACACGAGCATGGTGCTCGATGCGGTCGCCAAAATCGAAGAAACCCTTGCGGCACAGCGACAACCCGTCGTCGAGGACCGCCTGCCCGAGGCGCTGGTCGAGATCCGCCGCGCCATCCGCGAGGCCGAGACGATCGCGATCGCGGCGTTCGACCCCGCGGCGATCGAGGCGAGCCTTGCCCCGATCCCGCGCGGCGTGCGCATCATCAAGGAGATCTCCTGGCGCTGGCGCGAGATCGGCGCCGACGGGCGAATCTGCGACCTCATTGATTCGCAGCTCGCCTCGATCGAGGCCGCCTGCGGACAGGTTTCGACCCTCGATCCCCGCACCGAGCTCAAGGCCGCATTCGATCTGCTGAGGGATCGGGTCGAGCAGCTCGATGCCGACGGCGACGCAACGCCGCAGGCGACGGCAGCGCGTTCCTCGGCAGCTCCGGTGCAGGAAGCACAGCCGTCCGTCGCAGAAGCTTCGCCTCTCGAGGCCGCGCCCGCCGCGATGGCGAGCGAAACCGCCGTGGCTTTTGCGGAGCCGTCGCAGGACATCACGGTGGCTGCCGAGCCCGAAGCCGCCGCTGAGACGGCCGGCGACGCTGAAGCGTTCGCAATTGCCGAGCAGGCAATGGATGCCGCCGTCGAGCCGGAGATTGCAGCCGAAAGCCCGATCGCGCTCGAAGATGCCGCCCCGGAAGACGCCGCTTTCGAAGAGCCCGCGTTCGCGGAAGTCGCCGACGAGTTTTCACTCGACGCCGCCGCGGAAGCCGAGGACGAAGCCGTGCTCGCAGCCATCGCGCTGGAGATGGCCGCGCCCGATCCGGATTTCGACGAGATCATCGAGCCGGTCGAGATGGCAGCGGCCATTCCCGAGCCGATGACCGCGGAGGTCGCCGCGCCAATTGCTGCCGTGCTTCCGGAGCCGGCCGCGCCGGAACCCGCCGCCGCGCCGATCGTGGAGGCGCACGCGGAAGAAGCGCCGATCGCGATGGAATCACTGGCGCGCCTCACCAATGCCATCGCGGAAGCCGCCGCCGAGGTGATGGAGCAGCCGGCCCCGGCCATGGCGGCCACGGCTTCATTCGCGGCCGCGCCGACCGCGCCGCTGCCGATGCCCTCGCCCATGTCGGCGTCCTTGTCCGAGACCTCGCTCGGCGCCACCATCCTCGCCAGCGGCATCCTGCAAAAACCCCGCGCGACCGCCAACGACCCGCTCGCGCCGATCCGCCGCATGACCCAGGCCGAGAAGATCGCGTTCTTCTCGTAAGGGGGCAGGAGCGTCCTCCCGTGTCCCGGACAAGCGAAGCGCCGATCCGGGACCCAGGCTAGAACCTCGGCTGTAACCTGGGCCCCGGCTCAGCAGCGCACCGTCAAAGAGACGCTGCGCTGCGTCCGGGGCACGAGAGGGAATGCTGCGCACACTCTCTCCGCCCAGTCATTGCGAGGGCAGCGAAGCAATCCAGTGTGCCGCCGCGAAAGATTCTGGATTGCTTCGCTGCGCTCGCAATGACGCTACGGCCCCGATGCAGCCGGGCTGTCGTCCGGCGCACCCTTGCCGCAACCACCTCGTCCTATGGTTGAACTTGCTCGCAAGCACAGACTCTGACTTTCTGCCAAGAAAGAAAAGGAGACGCGATCGATGGCAGAGAATTCAGGGGTCTTCCTGTTGCAGGGAGAAGACTCCTTGGTGCCGATGCAGCCCGGCCATTTTGCTGCCGAGGATCATTTCCAGCGCCTTCTGGCGCGCTTCCCCGAGCTCCTTGTCGGAGATCAGATCGATCCGCAGAATCCAAGACGATGGATATTGGTCAAGCGGGAGCAGGCGATATCGACCGGCGAGATGGGGTCTCCGACATGGGCCGTCGACCTTGTCTTTCTCGACCAGGATGGCATTCCCACCCTCGTCGAGATTAAGCGCAAGGAGGACAGCCGCCTCAGACGCGGAGTCGTGGGCCAGATGCTCGACTACGCCGCCAATTGCGGAACCTACTGGACCGCGGAAGCACTTCAGGCCGGCTTCGAGAACTCCTGCCAGGACACAGGCCAGTCACACGAAGAGGTGCTCGCCGGCCTGTTGGAGCCCGGCACCACGCCACCCGAATTCTGGGAGCAGGTCAGAACCAACCTGAAGGCAACGAACATCCGTCTGTTGTTCGTCGCGGACGCGATCCCGATCGAGCTTCGCCGGGTGGTCGCGTTCCTCAACGAGCAAATGGATGCTGTCGAAGTCCTGGCCGTCGAACTCCGGCAGTTCGTCGGCGGCGACCTCAAGACAATCGTACCGACCGTCTATGGCCATCGATCCATTTCCCCAAAGCGCGCGACTGCGCTGCAGAGATGGAACGAAGCGTCTCTCTTCGCGCAATTCGAGCAGACTGTCGATGAAAAGGAATTGGCGGTTGCGCGCGCCATCTACGAGTGGATGTTAAAGGGCGGCAGGAAGGTCATTTTTGGAAACGGCAGGGACTACGGTTCGGTCTATCCTGTCTTCAAGCCGAACGGAGTCTCGATTAACCCGGCCGTTCTGTCGACTTACGACGGGCTCCGGCTGCAATTCGGAGCACTGGACAATAAACCGGTGTTCGGATTGATCCCAGCGCGCCAAGCCTTGATGCAGCAGTTCAATGCCATCGAGGGCGTTGCCCTCAAGGACAGCGATCTGACGAAATATCCATCCATACCGCTTCGCACCATCGCCGCAGACCCGGAGGGAGAAACCAAAGTGCTGAACGCCTTGAGATGGATGGAAAAGCAGATCGAGCAGGCGTGAGAACAAACATCCTCCGTGCATCGATGATGGCAAAGGCAACCGAAAGCACCCTCACCCTCTGGCGTCCCGTGGGCCCGAAGGAGCTCGAGCTGATCGAGCAGTCCGGCATGCGCGCGTTCCCGCCGCGCCTGCCGGACCAGCCGATCTTCTATCCGGTGCTGACCGAGGACTATGCCGTCAAGATCGCGCGGGACTGGAATGTCCCGGCGAGCGGCTCGGGCTTCGTGACGCGCTTTGAAGTCAGGCGCGACTTCATCGCGAAGTACGACGTGCAGGAGGCTGGTGGCCGCTCGCATCTGGAGTACTGGATTCCGGCTGAGGACCTCGACGCGTTCAACGCCGCAATCGTCGGATTGATCGAGGTGGTCAGGCGTCTCCCCTGACCACTGCGCGGTCCATCACCCGCAATTCCACACCGCGCCGATCGGTGTCCGCGTCCAGCACGGGCCAAAGCTGCCGCCATTGTAGCGGCCGCCGCCGAAGCCGGGGCGGCCGAAATAATGCCACTCGCCGTCCCAGCGATAATATTGGGGAACCGGATCGATGTACCAGTGGCGCCGGTCGTTGCGCGCAAGGCGGCGCATCGCGTCCTTCTGCTTGTAGAGCGGAATGCTGTTGCTCAGCGGCTGGCGATAGCCCGGCAGGAAGCCGTAGCCGTGCCAGACCGGCTTGGGGCGCTTTTGAGCGGGCTCGGCGGGCGCGACGGCCGGCAGCAGAGACAGGATGACAGCAACGAATAGACACATAAGGCGCGACATGGATCGACCATAGACAGCCGGTTGCGAGATGACCATTCAAATTCGAGTGCAGAACTGTTTGCAGCCATGCGCAGGATATCGCAGACGGGAATTGCGTCACACCCTGCGTGAGAAGCGGCGATCTTGTTGATCGAACGCAAGGCGTCCGCTAACTGATCACGCCCTTGCGGATCAGGAAGCATCCATAGCCCCTGCTGTCCCCGACCTGCACGACGCCAAAGCCCGCCGCCGCCGCGCGATAGAAATCCGGACGCGCCAGCTTGCCGGGAGCGACAGTGCGGCCGGCGGCGCGCTCGATTTCCGCGAGCACCGCGCGCTGCACGTCGGGCACGCGATCGGGATCGTCCACCGGCATCATCACGCGCACCGGATCGGGATCGAAATCGTCGAGCGGGTAGACCGACATGATGGCGCGGGCGGCAGTCTCCATGCGCATGCCCGGCAGCTGGATCAGGCGCCGCGAGGATGTCGCAGCGGCGATACGCGTTGCCGGATGATTGGCGTCGACGAAAACGAGGTCGTCGCCATGGCCCATCGAGGCCAGGAGCCAGAGCAGATCGGGCGTCAGGATCGGATCGATCGATTTCAGCATGTGACGGCATTTCCCCTAAAGGCTTGTCTTTCGCCGGCGAAACCGGCCATTCACCATAGCAGGTTCCAAGCGTGATTCAGATCACGCTGCCACCCATGGTGACAGGGATCACGGACCCCGGGCTCGAACGCGGCCAGGCTTCCTCGCAACCAATCTCGCATCGAGATCAGTGCCAGAGGAGCACGCCATGTTCCGCCTAAAGCCTTTCCTGATGACTGCAGGCCTCCTGGGAAGCCTGCTCGGCTTTGCCTGCGGCCCGGTGTCCGCGCAAGTCGCCCCGGTCGAGCCGGCCCCCACCGCGCTGCAAGGCCCGGAGCAGCGGGTGGCGCTGGTGATCGGCAATTCGAACTACCAGAACGCGCCGCAGCTCCAAAACCCCGACAACGACGCCGAGTCGATGGCGAAGTTCCTGAATTCGGCCGGCTTCGAGGTGGTCGCCGCGACCGACCTCACGCAGAACGACATGCTCCGCGTGGTGCAGGACTTTTCCGCCAAAGTCTCCGCGCGCGGTCCGAACACGGTGGCGATGGTCTATTACGCCGGTCACGGCGTGCAGCTCGCCGGCGAGAACTATCTCGTTCCCGTCGACGCCAGGGTCTCGAGCCCGACCGAGCTCGTCAACAATTCGGTGCGTCTGGTCGACGTGATGTCGACGCTGGAGACGATCCCGAGCCGCATGCGCATCGTCATCCTCGATGCCTGCCGCAACAACCCCTTCCCCTCCGTGAACGATGCCGGCCGCGGCTTGGCAATCGTCGATGCGCCGAACGGCTCGATCGTGGGTTACTCGACCGCGCCGGGCGCCGAGGCGCTCGACGGCACCGGCGGCCACAGTCCCTACACCCAGGCCTTCCTGAGCGTCGCGCGCGAGCCCAACGTGCCGATCGAGCAGCTCTTCAAGCGCGTGCGCCTCGCAGTGAACCAGACCACCAGCGGCGCGCAGATCCCGTGGGAGAGTTCCTCGCTGACGTCGGACTTCACCTTCTTCGGCGACACCGCTGTCGCCGCCAACCGTGCGCCGGTGAATGCGCCCGTCGTGCAGATGGCCTCCAACCTGCCGAACCGTTCGACGCGCCAGGCCTATGACTACGTCGTCTCGGAGGGACGGCCGGAGTACTATCAGGAGTTCATCCAGATGTACCCGCACGACCCGCTGTGCGATCACATCCGCTGGCTGCTCAACAACCTCCTGCTCACGCAGGCCTGGCACAAGGCGGTGCTCGCGAACTCGCCGCTCGGCTACCAGACCTTCTACGACAGCTATGGCAACAGCCCCTACGCCGTGTCCGCGCTGAAGCTCGCAGCCCAGCCGAAGCTGGTCCCCTTGATGCAGGCGACGAAGTTCCTGGCGCCGCAGAACATTGCGCCGACCTTCAAGATCGGCAATCTCGGCCAGCCCAAATACTTGCCGCTGCAGCAGGGCAATGGCGGTGGTCAGATGAATGGAAATCTGCCGGTCGTGCAGAAGCCCGTGGACGGCAACGTCATCGGCAAGCTCGGCAATGGCGGCCAGATCGTCAACCTGCCGGCCGGCAACAACCAGCCGAGCCAGCCGAACGGCACGCCCTCGCAGACCCCGGGCAAGATCGTCACCCTGCCTGCGCCGACCAACACCACCAACAACAATGGCGGCATCGGCAAGATCGTGACGCTGCCCGCGACCAACAACACGCCGAACGCCGGCAATGGCACCCCCGGCAAGATCGTGAGCATGCCGGTGAATGTCGGCAAGGCCGGTTCAACTGTCGAGACCAAGCCTGTCAATGTTCAGACGCAGAACAACCCGAGCCGCGTCAACAACGGCAACACCGGCATCGTGAAGCTCAACAACAACCCGGTGAACAAGGTGCAGGTCCAGAACACCCAGCAGAACAACCACCCGCAGTTCAATGCGACCAACCGCATGGTCAACAACGGCGGCAACAACTTCCGGCAGTCGATGAACCAGGCGCCCGCCATGGGCGGCGGCAACAATCACCGCGGCTTCATGCACTGATCGCGGCAAGCGAAACGACAAAAGGGCAGAGCGGAAACGCTCTGCCCCTTTGTCATGTTCGCGGCACGAACTCTACGGGCTGGCTAGACGCGCACCGCTGCGATAGTCAAAAAGGTACACCGACTGATTGAAATCGATAACCTCGATGCCACTAGCTAGGCACCTGAACCCTTCGGAGAAAGTGTCTGCGCCTGTCGCACTCCAATCTCTTCGCCCGTCAGGGAAAGACGAGAAATCTGCAGCTCACCGTGGGATATGAGAGCTTCGTGAGCGCAATCCCAATAGACGCCGAAGCACGTCGCCGGATCAACGCGTCGTGACCATTCCCTCGAACCTGTCGCAAGGTCTAAGCAGACGACTTGATCACCCACCGCGAGATATAGATGGCGGTCCACTTCGATGGCAGAGTGTTGATGGACGCCAGAACACCCTCCACTGGCGCCAAAGACCGCGGACCACTTCCCGTCCGCGCGGACTCCGTGAACGGAGTTTAGATGAGCGTTATCAAGACGGATTTCCGTACCGTACTTTCGCAGATTGTCCGCGGAGCCAAACGAATACGTCGGCTCATCGACGATCTCTACCTGGCCCTCGCGGGTTTCAAGGACGATGCTACGTCGCAGTAGCAGACTCTCCAAAAATCAAGCCACCAGCTCGGCAAACAAATCCGCATCGACGTTGCCGCCGGAGAGCACGATGACGACGTTCTTGCCGGCGACGTCGAGACGTCCCGCAAGCAGTGCGGCAAGGCCGACCGCCCCGCCCGGCTCCACCACCAGCTTCAGCTCGCGATAGGCGAACGCGACCGCCGCACCGACTTCCTTGTCGGATGCGGTGACGCCGCGCGCGAGCAGCTTGCTGTTGATCGCAAACGTCATCTCGCCGGGGATCAGCGCCATCAGCGCGTCGCAGATGGTGCGGCCCGCCGGCCCATGCGGCTCGCGATGGCCGGCGGTCAGCGAAAGGCCGTGATCGTCGAACGCCTCCGGCTCGGCAACCACGATCTGCGCCAGCGGATATCGCGCCTTGATCGCGGTCGCGACGCCGGCGATCAGGCCGCCGCCGGAGGCCGGTGCCACCACGATGTCGGGGCTGAGGCCCAGCGCTGCCATGTCGTCCGCGATCTCGCGGCCGGCGGTGCCTTGGCCAGCGATCACGAAGGGATCGTCATACGGCCTGACCAGCGTCGCGCCGCGCTTCTCGGCGATGCCGCGCGAGATCGCCTCGCGGTCGTCGCGGTCGCGGTCGTACAGCACGACCTCGGCGCCGTAGGATTTAGTGCGCTCGCGCTTGGACAGCGGCGCGTCCGCGGGCATCACGATGGTCGCCTGCATGTCGAGGATCTTGGCCGCCGCCGCCACGCCCTGGGCGTGGTTGCCGGAAGAGAATGCCACGACGCCGCCGGCGCGCTTGTCCTGCGGGATCGAGGCGACCTTGTTGAAGGCGCCGCGGAACTTGAAGGAGCCGGTGCGCTGGAGCATCTCCGGCTTCAGGAACACTTTTGCGCCGACGCGCTCGTTGAGCACGGGAAAGGACAACAGCGGGGTGCGGATGGCGAAGGGTGCGATCACCCGCGCTGCGGCATCGATATCGGCAGGGCCGATCGGAAGGGGCTGTTCGGTCATGGCCGACCTTATCGCGGCGGATGACGCCCGGGCAAGACACCTCCGCGCGAGGGTTTTTCTTCTTCAGGCGACGAAGCGTGGCTGCTCCGCCCCGTTCCGGCCCGGCAGCACCGCACCGACCGCCCTTATGCTGTCGATAAAGGCCCTCGCCGAGGCCTCCCAGGTGTAATTGGCGGCGAATTCGACGCAGGCCTGCCGGGAGATGTCGAGCGCGGCAAAGCATGCATTGCGCAGGTCATGATCCAGCGCCCCGACCGGTGCATCGCCGATCACGTCGCGGGGGCCCTTCACCGGGAAGGCCGCGACCGGCAGGCCGCTTGCGAGCGCTTCCAGCAGGACCAGGCCGAACGTGTCGGTCTTGCTGGGGAACACGAAGACGTCGGCGGCCGCGTAGATTTCCGCCAGCGCCTCGCCGTGCTTCTCGCCGAGGAAGATCGCGTCGGGATAGGCCTCTTCGAGCGAAGCCCGCGCCGGGCCGTCGCCGACGACCACCTTGGTGCCGGGCAGCTTGAGGTCGAGGAACGCCTCGAGATTCTTCTCCACCGCGACGCGGCCGACCGAGAGGAACACCGGAGCCGGCAGGCAGAGATCGATCGCGCGGGGATGGAACAAGTGCGTGTCGACACCGCGCGGCCACAGCACGACATTGTCAAAGCCGCGCTCGGTCAGCTCGCGGGCGAGCGCCGGGGTCGCCGCCATCACGGCGCGGCTGGGCGCATGGAAGCGACGCAGCGCCCGCCAGATCAGCGAGCCCGGAACCGGCACACGGGCGCGGACATATTCAGGGAAGCGGGTGTGGAAGCTGGTCGTGAACGGCAGCTTGCGCTGGCGGCAATAGCGGCGGACCATCAGGCCGATCGGCCCTTCGGTCGCGATATGGATGCTGTCGGGACGGGCTTCCGCGATCAGCTTCGCGATTCGCGCCGGGCGCGGCATCGCGAGCCGCACGTCGCGATAGCTCGGCATCGCGAAGGTGCGGAACGACTGCGGCGTCAGGAAATTGAACTCGACGCCAAGACCTTCAATGCTAAGACCTTCAACGCTAAGCCCTTTGGCGGCGTCAGCAAGCTTGGTCAGCGTCCGAACCACACCGTTGACTTGCGGGTGCCAGGCGTCGGTCGCGACCAGGATGCGCATCAGGCGGCCCTTGCTGCGACCTGCGGGACGGCCGCCGGCTTTTGCGCCTGATCCGCCCAGGTGATGATCTCGAAATGGCCGTCGTCGTGCTCGACCAGCGCGGTGCAGCTCTCCACCCAGTCGCCGCAGTTCATGTAGCGGATGCCGGCCTCGTCGCGGATCACGGCATAGTGGATGTGGCCGCAGATCACGCCGTCGGCGTCGTGACGGCGCGCTTCGGCGGCAAGCGCCTGCTCGAACGCGCCGATATAGTTGACGGCGTTCTTGACCTTCTGCTTGGCCCATTGCGACAGCGACCAATAGGGCACCTTGAACATGCGCCGGAAGAAGTTGACGAAGCGATTCATCTGGATCGCGAAGTCGTAGGCCTTGTCGCCGAGATGGGCGAGCCAGCGCGCGTTCTGCACCACGAGGTCGAAGATGTCGCCGTGGATGACGAGATAGCGCTTGCCGTCCACGCCGGTGTGGACGGTGTTCTCGACCACGTCGATGCCGCCGAAATGCGTGCCGTAATAGTTGCGCAGGAACTCGTCGTGATTGCCGGGGATGTAGATCACCTTGGCGCCCTTGCGCGCCTTGCGCAAAAGCTTCTGCACGAGGTCGTTATGCGATTGCGGCCAGTGCCAGCTCGATTTCAGCGCCCAGCCGTCGACGATGTCGCCGACGAGATAGATCGTCTCGGCGTCATGGTAGCGCAGGAAGTCCAACAGAAGGTCGGCTTGTGAACCGCGGGCTCCGAGATGAACGTCGGAGATGAACAAGGTGCGAAAGCGCCTTTCAGGGCTTTCGTCACTCACATCGTAGCTTCCCATGCGACAGCCTGTAACAATATCCCGTGACAGGGGGATGACCGATTGAACCTTTGAGGCACCCTCAGATACGAATCAAACCTCGCCTCGCCCTCCCCGCGAATATCAGTCGCATGCGACAATCAGGCGACACGAAGCGGCCATGGCTGTCCGCAAAAGCCCGGTCCCCGTCGCCTTGTTGGTTAACGGCCGGGGCCGGCGCGCAGCTCGAAGCCGGCGTCAGTAAAATTTGTGAAAATGATGGATCGGCCCGTGGCCGTGGCCGACGCCGAAGCGGTCGGCAGCAGCAATCGCGGCGCTGATCCAGGCCTTGGCGTTGCGCACCGCCTGCTCGAGAGTCTCGCCCTTGGCGAGACCCGCCGCCACGGCGGAGGACAGCGAACAGCCGGTGCCATGGGTGTTCTTGGTCGCGACGCGGGGCGCGGCGAGCGCGATCGTGCTTTCGGACGTGACGAGATAGTCGATGCTCTCGGCGCCCTCGCCGTGTCCGCCCTTGATCAGGACCGCACGGCAGCCGAGCGCCAGCAACCGGCGCCCCTGGCCTTCGATCCCGGCCTCGCTGGCCGCGGCGGGCTCGCCGAGGAGAGCTGCCGCCTCCGGCAGGTTCGGCGTGATCACCGAGGCCAGCGGCGTCAGTCGCATGCGCAGGGCTTCCACGGCTTCGGACGCCAGCAGGCGGTCGCCCGATGTCGCGACCATCACGGGATCGAGCACCACATGGCGCGGCTTCCAGTGCGCCAGCGCGGCTGCGATCGCATCGATGCTGGCGGCCTGGGCCACCATGCCGATCTTCACCGCGCCGACGTCGAGATCGGAGAACACCGCATCGATCTGCGCGGTGACGAAATCAGCCGGCACCGCATGAATGCCGGTGACGCCGCGCGTGTTCTGCGCCGTCAGCGCCGTGATCGCGGAGGCGCCGTAGACGCCGAGCGCCGCGAAGGTCTTCAGATCCGCCTGGATGCCGGCGCCGCCGCTTGAATCGGAACCGGCAATGGTGAGAGCCACGGGCGTCGTCATCGCCGGATACATTGGTTTGAGAGGGACACCGCCATGCCTTGTCCTAGCGTGCCGCGGATGCGCCAGCAAGCCGGGCCGGCCGCGGGCGCCGCGACGAGCTAACCTATGCCGGTCCGGCCCCGGCGAATCAGCCGGATAAGGGCCCGGCCCGCCTTGTCGTCCCGCGAGTGTGCACATCCCGCGAAAATATGCCCTCGGCATAGCCCGGCCTTGGCGCCCATCCCGGTGAGTGAGACGTTTATTGGCGGATTCGTCCAGCGATGCCATGTTGCGGGCCGGCCTCGGCCGCGATCCTCTCGGGAAGCAATCACATGTTGGCCTACCTCGAACGTATCCTCGACTCCTCGATGCTCTCCCCGCACGGCATCTGCCTGCTCTGGGAGCCCGAGCTGATATGGCTGCATGTCGTTTCGGATGCCTGCATTGCGCTTGCGTATTTCTCAATCCCGTTTGCACTCGCGATCCTCGTCACCAAGCGGCGCGACCTCGAATTCGGGTGGGTCTTCTGGGCGTTCGCCGTCTTCATCATGGCCTGCGGCCTGACGCATGTGCTGTCGATCTACACGCTCTGGGTGCCCGTCTACGGCGTCGAGGGCATCGTCAAGGCGCTCACCGCCGTGGCGTCGGTCATCACCGCGGGAGCGCTCTGGCCGCTTCTGCCGAAGATCCTGACCATCCCCTCGCCGTTCGAGCTCCGGCAGGTCCAGGCCGCGCTCGAGGAGGAGGAGAGCAAGAACCGGGATGCGGCCCAGCTCCTCGGCCAGGTTCGTGAAGCCCAGCGCGCGCTGCGCGAGAGCATGACACGCCTCACCGCCGTGGTCGAGACCGCGGTCGACGGCGTCATCCTGTTCGACGCGCAAGCCCGCATTCTCCTGTTCAATCCCGCCTGCGAACGGTTGTTCGGCTATCGCGCCGACGAGGTCATGAATCTCGACATCGGTATGCTGATGTCCAATGAGGAGAGGCCCTCATCCACGGGTCATACGCTGCGCATCGCAACCGGGGAAGCCGCCGGTGTGCGCAAGGACGGATCGACCTTTCCGATGGATCTGTCGGTGGGCCAGGCGTGGCAGGACGGCGAGCTGATCTACGTCGGCATCGTCCACGACCTGACCACGCGCAAATTGACCGAGCAGCAGCTCCAGCAGGCGCAGAAGATGGAGACGGTCGGCCAGCTCTCCGGCGGCATCGCCCACGACTTCAACAATCTGCTCACCGTCATCATCGGCAACGCGGAGTTTCTCAGCGAGCAGCTCAGGGCCCGTCCCGACCTCAGGCGCTTCGCCGACGACATCTGCCAGTCGGGCGAACGCGGCGCGGAGCTGACGCAGCGGCTGCTGGCGTTCAGCCGGCGCCAATTGCTGCAACCCCGCGCGATCGAGTGCCGCGAGCTCTTGACCTCCATGCACAAGCTGCTCAAGCGCACCTTGCGCGAAAACATCGAGATCACGACGGCGTTCGGCGCCGGCTCCATCCTCGCCTTCGCCGACCGCGCCCAGCTCGAATCCGCCGTGCTCAATCTCGCGCTCAACGCGCAGGACGCCATGCCGGCGGGCGGGCATCTCACCCTCAGCACCGAGCTCACCGCGATCGACGAGCACTATCGCGTCCAGCATCCGGAGGTGGAGTCCGGCAGCTACGCCCTGATCTCGATCACCGATGACGGCGAGGGCATGACGCCTGACGTCATCGAGCGCGCCTTCGAGCCGTTCTTCACCACCAAGGAGGTCGGCAAGGGCTCGGGCCTCGGCCTCAGCATGGTCTACGGCTTCGCCAAGCAATCAGGCGGACACGTCTCGATCTACAGCGAGCCGGGCCTCGGCACGACGGTCCGCATCTACCTGCCGCATGCCGGCGGCGAGCAGTCGCTCGCCGACATCGAGGCGCGCGAGGAGGCTGCGCCCCGGGGCCACGAAACGATCCTGGTCGCCGAGGACGATCCGTTCGTCCGCTCCTCCGTCACGCTGCGCGTGGAGGCGCTGGGATATCGCGTGGTCGCGGCCGTCAACGGCAAGGAGGCCTTGCAGCAGCTTCGCACCAACCCGGCCATCGACCTGTTGTTCACCGACATCGTGATGCCCGGCGGAATGAGCGGCTGGGAGCTCGCCGACCAGGCCCGGCGCATCCGGCCCGGACTCCCGGTCGTGTTCTCCTCCGGCTATGCCCTGGAGACCTTGGTCGAGCAGGGCCGCGCGCACGCGCAATCGATCGTCCTGACCAAGCCCTATCGCAATGCCGAGCTGGCCCGGCGGCTGAGGGAGGCGTTTGCTGGCGCGCCCCTGCCCTCCTAGAGGGCCTTGTAGAGGGGCTTGGCCAGGACCAATCCTTCGGGCAGCCGCGAGGCGGCAAGTTCGCTTGCCAAGCCCCCCCGGTTTTGGCCTATTAGCTGCCAGATATGCCTTCGGAGTGACTGCAATGGTTCCCTTTTTCGTCCAGATCAAATGCAAGCTCGGCCAGTCCTACACGGTCGCCAATGCGCTCGCCGAAGCCGAGATCGCCTCCGAGATCTACTCCACGGCCGGCCATTACGACCTGCTGGTGAAGTTCTACGTCGACAAGGACACCGACATCGGCCACTTCATTAACGAAAAGGTCCAGGTGCTGCCCGGCATCCAGGACACGCTCACCATCATCACCTTCAAGGCGTTCGGCGCGAGCTAGCCTCTAACCAGCATCCTTGCGTTTCGGGCGCGGCGGTCCGTCCACCGGCGGCAGCGACTTGAGGTAATCCGCCATCGCCGCAATGTCCTCATCCGACAATTGCGAGGTGTTCTTGATCACGCGCGCCATCGCGCCGCCGGCGCTGTCGCCCTCGGGCAATTCGCCGGTCTTCAGGAAATTGGCGATATCCTTCACGCTCCATTCGCCAATGCCCTTTTGCGTGATGTTCGGCACCCACCCCTCGCCTTCCGGATTGGGCCCGCCGGCGAAACGCTGCGCGGTGATGATGCCGCCGAGCAGATTGCGCGGGCTGTGACACTCCGCGCAATGGCCGAAGCCGTTGACGAGATAGGCGCCGCGATTCCATTGCGGCGGGTGCGACGCGTCCACGACGAACGGCCCGCTCTGCATGAACACCAATTTCCAGATGCCGACATTGCGGCGGATGTTGAAGGGAAACGGCAAGTCGTGGTCGCGCACCCTGCCGGACACCGGCGGCAGCGTCTTCAGATAGGCGAAGAGATCGCGAACGTCCTCCACCTTAGCCAGATGATAGGACGTGTAGGGAAATGCCGGGAAGTAGTGCTGGCCCTCGGGCGACACGCCGCGCATCACGGCGCTGACGAATTCGGTCTCGCTCCAGCGCCCGATGCCGTCGGCGGCATCGGGGGAAATGTTGGGCACGTAGAACGTGCCGAATGGCGAGCCGAGCGCCAGGCCCCCGCCGAGCCGCAAGCGGTCGGGCTGGTTGGGCACGGCATGGCAGGAGGAGCATCCGCCGGCATTGAAGATCTCCTGCCCGTTGGCAAGATCCGGCGCCCGGGATGGCAACGGCACGGCCGATGCGGCCGGCGCCGTCAACCACCAATAGACGCCGAAGCCTGCAACGGCAGCGATCAGCATGACAAGAATTGTTCGTCGCAGCATCGAGGTATCCCATGGAGATCGGCCGAACTTACGGATTCGCCGGTGGCCGCTCCAGCCACGAATAATTTAGATGGTTTGAGCTTGATCCGGGAATAAACTCCTGCGCGCACTGTTTGCAAGTTGACCGCAATCAGACGTCAACAGGGAGAGACCCATGAACAAAGCAATTTTTGCCACGCTGGCACTCGGAGCTGCCGTCGCGTTCGCCGCCCCGGCCAGCGCGGAGAAACTGAAGGCGACGCTGGACGGCAAGTCCGAGGTGCCCGCCACCACCACCAGCGGCACCGGAACGGCCGATCTCGACTATGACGCCGCCAGCAAGAAGCTCTCCTGGAAGGTGACCTATTCCGGCCTCTCCGGCCCCGCCACCGCCGCTCATTTCCACGGGCCCGCCGAGGCCGGCAAGAACGCCGGCGTAGCGATCGCGATCCCGAATGCGACGTCGAGCCCGGTCGAGGGCTCTGCGACGCTGACCGACGCGCAGGCCGCCGATCTGCTGGCCGGCAAGCTCTACGTCAACATCCACACGGCGGCGAATCCGGGCGGCGAGATCCGCGGCCAGGTGACGAAGTAAGCGAAAACGCGGCTTCGTCGCGGAAAGGCCGGACGCAAGGAGGGGGCGTCCGGCCTTTTCGATTCGGGCTAGGACCTTAACGTGCGAGAATGTCCGAACCTCGTGCCTTGCCAGCCTCGCGCGTTCCGCCGTAAACTTCGGCCTCACCAATTTCCAGAGTAGCACCGTGCGGCTCGTTTCCAGCGTTCTCGATCGGCCCGGCGACGCCGGCATCAGAAGATCGGCGCGGGCGCCGTGGCACGTTGTGCCAGGCCTCGTCGCCGCCGGAGCGCTTCTTTGCTTCTTCGGACCGGTGCTCGCGCAGAGCGACATGGAAAAGCAGGCTCAATGCGAGCTGTCCGCAATCCGCGATACACGATCGCCCCTTGCCGTGCAGTACATCCGCTCCGCCTGCAACTGGCTCGTCGTCAACGGCGATTCCCTGTTGAACGCATCCAGCAAGGGCTATTACGTCTGCCTCGTGCGGCAGCTCTCGGGCGCGCAGAGCAACGAGGCTGCCGCGGCGATCATGTCGGCATGCCGCGCGTCCAATCCGCTTTGATCCCCCCGCTCAAGCCGCATTCAGCGCCTGCGCGAGGTCCGCGATCAGATCCGACGGGTTCTCGATGCCGATCGACAACCGGATCGTGGAATCGAGCACGCCGATCTTCTGGCGGATGTCGGCGGGAACGCCGGAATGGGTCATCGTCGCCGGCAGGCTGGCCAGCGACTCCGTGCCGCCGAGGCTCACCGCCAGCTTGAGGATTTGCAGCGCGTTGAGGAATTTGACCGCGGCCTCCTTGCCGCCGGCGATGTCGAACGAGAATGTCGATCCCGCCCCCAGGCACTGCCTCGCAAACACACGCCCCGCCGGCGATGCCTCCTCGTGATGACCGAGATAGTGGACCTTGGCCACCTTGGGATGATCGCGCAAATAAGCCGCCACGAGGCGCGCATTCGCATCGGCTTTTTCCATGCGCAGGCTCAGCGTCTCGAGCGAGCGGTTGATCATCCAGCAGGAATGCGGATCGAGCTGGGTGCCGATGGCTCCGCGCAGCGCCTTGATGCCCTTCATGATCGCCTTCGCGCCGAGCGCGGCGCCCGCGATCAGGTCGGAGTGACCGCCGACATATTTGGTCAGCGAGTACAGCGAAAGGTCCGCGCCGTGCTCGATCGGCCGCTGAAACACCGGCCCGAGCAGCGTATTGTCGCAGGCGATGATCGGCGTATGCCCCTGGGCCTTTCCGATCGCGTCGGCGATGCGGCGGATCATCGCGACGTCGACGAGGCCATTGGTCGGGTTGGCCGGGGTCTCGATCAGGATCATCGAAACCCGGCCCTTGCCCATCGCCTCCTCCGAGGCCTGCTTGACCGCCGCCTCGTCGATGCCGTCGGCAAAGCCGACGGCGCCGATCGACAGGCGGGCAAGCGTGTTGGTCAGCAGGGTTTCCGTCCCGCCATAGAGCGGCTGGGAGTGCAGGATGACGTCGCCGGGGCGCACGAAGGCGAGGATCGTGGTTGCGATGGCCGCCATGCCGGAGGAGAACAGCGCACAGCTCTCGGTGCGCTCATAGACCGCGAGCCTGTCCTCGACGATCTCGCTGTTGGGGTGGTTGAAGCGCGAATAGACCAGGCCCGCGCCCATCCCCTCCGGCGGCTCGCGCCGGCCGGCGACGAAATCGAAGAAGTCCTGCCCGTCCTCGGCGGTCCTGAACACGAAGGTCGAGGTCAGGAACACCGGCGGCTTGATGGCGCCTTCCGACAGCTGCGGATCATAGCCATAGGTCAGCATCAGCGTTTCCGGATGCAGCATATGGTTGCCGATGTGGGTCTTCGACGGAAAGGGTTTTACCATGGCCAGTCTCGCTGTTGACTAGGATCCGCGCCGCGCGTTGGAACTCCAAACATCGTGAGGCAATCGGGAGCGAGATGCGCCGGCATCCAGCAGGTCGAATCAACGCCGCGGCGGCTCGACCGAAGATAACCACTCTCACAACGATCCGTCAGGTCTTGGCAACAGAATTAGCTCTGGACATCACGCCTGGAACAGGAAAAGCCCGGCACATCTCGACGCACTCTGACCTGAGGCGCGCGACGACCGCATCGTTGCCGTTCGCCTGCAGAGCCGCCGCAATGAACTCGCCGATACGACGCATTTCGGGCTCTCCCATGCCACGCGTGGTCGCCGCCGGTGTCCCAAGGCGAATACCGCTCGGCCTGAGCGGCGGGCGCGGATCGTCCGGAATCACTTGCTTGTTTGTGGTGATGGCTATGGCATCAAGCACATCCTCGGCTGCCCGCCCGTCCAGTCCGACGGACGCTGCCGTATCGACGACCATCATGTGATTGTCCGTTCCGTCCGTGACCAGCTTCATCCCGCGCTCCATCAGCGCGCCGGCAAGAACCTTCGCGTTGCGCAAGACCTGCCGCGCGTAGACCTGGAAATCCGAGGTCGCCGCCTTCTTGAGCGTCACGGCAATCCCGGCCACGACGTTCATGTGAGGTCCGCCCTGCAAACCGGGAAATACGGAAGCATCGATCCGACCGGCATTTTCTTTCCGGCATAGGATGATCCCGCCCCGGGGGCCGCGCAGTGTCTTGTGGGATGTCGTCGTCATGACGTCGAAGCCGGCATCAAGCGGATTGCGCATGACATTCGCGGCAACCAATCCGCCATAGTGGCTCACGTCAGCCATCGTGAGCGCGCCAACTTCGTCGGCAATACTCTTGAATGCCGCATAGTCCAGGTCGCGCGGATAGGAGCTGTAACCGCACAACACCATCTTCGGACGCGCTTCACGCGCAATCGCGCGCAATTCGTCGAAATCTATCGCGCCGCCGTTTGACGGGGCCGTCTTGTAGCGAATGAAGTTGAACAAACGCCCCATGTGGGACACCGGCGCGCCGTGGGTGAGATGACCGCCATGGGACAGGTCCATGGCGAGAATGGTGTCGCCGGGCTCCAACAGGCCGAGATAGACGGCCTGATTCATCGGTGATCCGGAAAGAGGCTGAACGTTGGCGTGCTCGGCACGAAAAAGCGAGCAAGCGCGCTCGCGTGCGAGGCGCTCGATTTCGTCCGTATACTGCTGGCCGCCGTAGTATCTGCGTCCCGGATATCCCTCGGAATATTTATTTGTGAAGACCGATCCGAGCAGCTCAAGCACCTCCGGGTAGGTGTAATTCTCGGACGGAATCAGTTCGACGCCGTCCTGTTGGCGGCGCTCTTCCCCCGCAAGGGCGGCGGCGATCTCTTGATCGTTGATGGACAGTTCGTTGCGAAACGACGGCATGCTCGGGCTCCTCAACACGCTGTTTTTCCAGCAGATTGGTTGCCCAGGCGATCGGCGTTTCGAACCCTTCGCGCTTCACCGTGGTCGATTCCACGTTAGCTCGCCAGTCGCGCGATAGGACGAATGAGCACGGAGACTCTTCGTAAAGTAAAGCTTAGCCGACCTGCGGACCTGCAGCAACTACCGGTTCCCGCAGGCCGTGCCGGTTGAGGCAACGCTCGGAGCCGCATGAGCGAAGCGACATGCGGGGTCACCTTCCCGGATATCGCTGCGCTCATCCGGGCTTCGAGGTCGAGCGTGGAAAAAAGTGAGGTGGCTACTTCAACTTCAGCCGATACGTCTCGTGGCAGTCGGTGCAACGATCGTTGATCGCGGTATAGGCGGCCTTGAGGCTCGCGACGTCGGTGATCTTGCCCTTGACCTGCGCGATCGCCTTCTGCACCGGCGGGATCTTGGAGTCGAAATCGGCCTTGTTCTTCCAGACCTTCGGCGAGGCCCCATAGGTCGCGTTCACCACGTCCTGCTTGGGATTGACCTCGAAGGTCTTGGCGATCTTGGCGACGTCGGTCTCGAGATTGGCGATCGCCTCGTCGGCGGCCTTCTGGTCGTAGGGGATATCGCCCTTGGTCATCTTCAGGATGACCGTATAGAGGCTCTTGGCCTGCGAGCGCATCAGATTATCCTGTTGAACCGCGACCTCCTGCTGCGCCATCACGGCGCCCGCGCCCAATAGCAGGGTCGTCACGACAATCATCGTCCGTTTCATTGGTTAGTTTCTCCGACTCGCAGATGCCTTGGGATTGGACCCGCCACCCGCTTCACGGGAGTCGCGATCCATCCATGGATAGAACCCCGCGCGGGGCGTTTATTCCCGCGCGGCAGGATTGTGGCTTACAGGCTGTGACGGCGACGGTGCTCGCTGATGGCGATCCACACCCGTTCCGGGGTCGCCGGCATGTCGATGTGGTCGATCTTGTACTCGCGCCAGAGCCCGTCGACGATGGCGTTGACGACGGCCGGACAGGAGCCGATCGCGCCGGCCTCGCCCGCCCCCTTCACGCCCATGGGATTGGTCTTGCATGGAACGTTGGCGGTCTCGAACACGAAGTCCGGACCATCAGCCGCCCGCGGCAGCGCGTAGTCCATGAAGGTCGCGGTGATCAGCTGGCCGTCACCGGCCCCGTAGACCACCTGCTCCATCAAGGCCTGGCCGATGCCCTGCATGGCGCCGCCATGCACCTGCCCGGCGAGCAGCAGCGGGTTGAGCGTCTTGCCGAAATCGTCGACGATCACGTAGTTGACGATCTTGATGATGCCGGTCGCCGGATCGATCTCGACCTCCGCGACATGGGTGCCGTTGGGATAGGTGCCGTCGGCGCTGGCGAAGGTGGCGCTGCCGTTCAGCTTCGACGGATCGGCGCCCGGCCGCTTGGCGAGATCGGCGAACGAGATCGAACGGTCGGTGCCGGCGATGCGCAACACGCCCTCCGATATCTCGAGGTCGCCGGCGCTGGCTTCCAGCGCCTGTGCCGCGATCTCCTTCAGCTTTTGCCCGAGCTCGCGCGTGGCGCGCTCGACGCTGACGCCGCCTGACGGGATCGAAGCCGAGCCGCCGGTGCCGAGACCGGTCGCGATCTCGTCGGTATCGCCCTGACGGACGTGGACGCGCTCCGGCGCCACGCCGAACTGCTCGGCGACGATCTGCGCATAGGCGGTCTGGTGCCCCTGTCCGCTCGACTGCGTGCCGATCAGGACAGTGACGTCGCCATTGGGATCGAGGCGGACGTTGGCCGTCTCCTCACCCATCACGCCGCAAATCTCGACATAGCTCGCAAGGCCGATGCCGCGAATGAGCCCCTGCTTTTTGGCCGCCTTGGCGCGCTTGGGAAACTCCTTCCACTCGGCGATCTCCATGGCGCGCTTCAGATGCGCGGCGAAGTCGCCGGAATCATAGACCTTGCCCGTGGCCGTCTTGTACGGCAGCGCCTTTGGCTGGATGAAGTTCTTGCGGCGGATGGCGTCCGGCGTCATGTCGAGTTTTCGCGCGCACGCGTCCACGAGGCGCTCGATCACATAGGCCGCCTCGGGCCGGCCCGCGCCGCGATAGGCATCGACCGGCACGCTGTGGGTGAAGATGGTGCGCACCCGGCAGTGGAAGGCCTGGATGTCGTAGAGGCCCGGCAGCATGCCGGCGCCGCCATGCGGGATATAGGGCCCGAAGGTCGACAGATACGCGCCCATGTCGCCCATCAGGTCGCAATCCATCGCGAGGAACTTGCCGTCTTCAGTCAGCGCCATCTTCGCGGTGGTGACGTTGTCGCGGCCCTGCGCGTCGCCCATGAAATGCTCGGAGCGGTCGGCTGCCCATTTCACCGCCTTCTTCAGTTGCCGCGCGGCAACCGCCATCAGGGCGTATTCGCGATACGGAAACAGTTTTGTGCCGAAGCCGCCGCCGACGTCGGGGCAGATCACCCGCATCTTCTCGGTCGGGATGTTCAGCACGTTCTGGCAGAGGATGTCGCGCAGGCGATGGCTGCCCTGGCTGCCGACCGTCAGCGTCAGATGGTCGCGCTTGGCGTCATATTCGCAGACCGCCGCGCGCGTCTCCATGAAGCTTGCGACCACGCGCGGATTGACGATGGCGATCTCGGCGACCGCATGCGCCTTGGCAAAGGCGGCTTCGGTCGCGGCTTTGTCACCAATCGAAACATCGAACAGCACGTTGCCGGCCTTGTCCGGCCAGACCTGCGGCGCGCCCTTCTTCACGGCGTTGACGACGCCGGTCACCGCCGGCAGCGGGCTCCATTTGACCTCGATCGCCTCGATCGCGTCGCGGGCCTGGTCGATGGTCTCGGCGACCACGAAGGCGATGGAATCGCCGACATGGCGCACTTCATCCTTCGCGAGGATCGGGTATGGCGGGCCGGTGAAGGGATCGGTCTCGAGATTGAACAGGCAGGGCAGATTGCCGAGATCCCCAACGTCGGCGGCGGTCAGGATCAGCGCGACGCCGGGCAGCGTACGGGCGCGGCTCGCATCAATGGTGTACTTAGCATGCGCGTGCGGCGAGCGCAGCATCAAGCAGCGGAGCGCAGCCTGCGGCGCGTAATCGTCGGTATAGCGGCCCTTGCCGCGGATGAGCGCGTCATCCTCCTTGCGCAGCACACTTTGGCCAACGCCGAACTTGATGGGAGCAGCCATTTTTTATCCCGTTCTCATGGTTGTTTTGCCGGCATATTGCCGTGGAAAAAGTGGCAAGGCAAATGGCTTTAGGCGTGAACGTTGATCGCAGGCCGGGAAAAGCACCGTTCATCCGTCAACGGAATTTGCTTGGAAAGGCTGAAGTCCGCTCATTTCCCGTGGGTCCGAGGATTCGGCGCTCCGTCGCTACGCCCGGTTTCCAGCCCAACCAGGCCACGCCAAATCGAATTCAGCGGATGAATTTCTTCATCATAAGGTACTGGTCGTACGTGATATCCCCGATGCGGATGGCGCCAGGATCGGTGCCGTAGACTTCGAACCCGTTCCGCTTGTAGGTCTTGATTGCAGCGGTTGCTGTTAACAAGACGGCAAGATGCACCTGTTCGACACGTGCCTCGGCATGGGCAAGAATCTCTTTGATGAGCCGATCTCCGACACCTTTCCCTTGATCGTCTTCTCTTACATAGACCGTGAAGATTTGACCCCGGTGCTGCGATCTCTTGTAGGGTGAGACATGGAGGCCCGCGATGCCGATCAAGCTCCCGGATTCAAACGCGCCAAGAATAGTGCCACTGAGCCAATGGCGATAAGCCATCAGCATCGCTTCACCGCCTTCGTCCTCTTCAGGAGAACCAAACGTTTGAGGGTACTTCTGAAGCGCCTCCGCGCGAATTTCGCGAAAGAGATCCAGATCATCGACAGTCAATCGCCGGACTTCTACGTCCGCCTGAGCAACAGCAACATGTGACGTCATGATCGCCACCTTTCTATTGTAATGGCGCGGGATCGCATAAGCAGAGATTTATGGTCAGTTACATCACACCACGGCCCCACAGGCCCGTCGTGCCATCTCTAAGCCTGTCTATTGCGCGTTCTGGCGTGAGGTAGTCGATCTCGCCACGTGTCAAGCCGATATCCATCAATTCCCTGTCACTCAGGTCCTGCAAGGAGACGCGCGGGCTCTGACGCCGATCCCGAAATGCAAGCCAATATCGCTTGAGCAAGCTCAAGACGGTGGAGAGGTCGAGGCGAAGCCGCGCAGCATCACCCCCCGTCTCGGAGGTGATGTTAGTCTGTTGCGGTGGCATGGGACGCTCCTGCTGTTGTGCCGGCAGGGAGCGTGGCCAAACAAAAGGCCCCGTCCGATGCCGGCGGGGCCTGGTGGAAAGATGTCGTCGTCGAATTCCTAGCGCGCGACTCCTCCCACGGCCCAGCCGAAGCGGGTCACGTGCATCGAGTTGATGTTGCGCACTGATTTGATCATGAGGCGACCGTACCACAGCAATCGTGCAAAATCAAGGGATGTGCGGAGGTCACTTACACCCTGGAGGCGAGTGCTACGCTCCGGCGCCTAGCCGCGCACCAGCGCGATCAGCCAGCGGCGGCCGAACAGAACGAGGATCGCGAGCGCATAGACGATCGTGCCCCCGACGGCCAGCAGGACCAGAGCCAATTCGTCCCGGAAGGCGTGCACGGAGGCAAGAGCGGCCGGGCTGAGGCGCGCAATCAGCAAGAAGGCCGCAGCGAGGATCAATCCTGTCAGCAGGAACTTCGCGAGCGACAGTAGCCAGGCGCGGTCCGGCACAAGAAAGCCGCGCCGTACCGCGAAGAAGAGCACCAGCAAGAGATTGGTCCAGACGCCGACGGCGGTCGCCAGCGCGAGGCCGATCTGGGCGAGCGATCCCATCAAGGCGAGCTTCAGCGCGACGTTGACGGCGATGCCGGTCAGCGACGCCCGCACCGGCGTCGCGGTGTCCTTGCGCGCGTAGAAGGTCGCGACCGCGCTGCGGATCAGCACGAAGGGGATCAGGCCGATGGCGTAGGCGGCAAGCGTGCTGCCTGCGGCAACCGCATCGGCCTTCGAGAACGCGCCGCGGGCGAACAGCGCGCGCATGATCTCGTCGGGCACGGTGAGGAAGGCCGCGACGAACGGGATCGAGAACAGCAGCGTGAAGTCGAACGCGCGGCGTTGCGCCTTCATCGCGCCATCCTGGTCGTTGGCGGTGATGCGCCGCGACATCTCCGGCAGCAGCACCGTGCCGATGGCGATGCCGATGACGCCGATCGGCAGCTGGTTGAGACGGTCGGCATAATACAGCGCCGACAGCGCGCCCGCGGGCAGGAAGGTCGCGATGATGGTGTCGGCAAACAGCGCGACCTGCGTGCCCATCGAGCCCAGCGTCGCAGGCCCCAGCGCCTTGAAGAAGCCGCGCACGTCTTCGTCGAGCCTCAAGGGCGCAAAGCGCGGCAGGCCGCCATGGCGGGCGAGATCACCCGCCAGCAGGAAATATTGCAGGAAGCCCGAGATCAGGACGCCCCAGGCCGCGGCGTGGCCCGCGGTCGGAAACCAGACGGCAACTGCCAGCGTCATCATCATCGCGACGTTGAGGAAGATCGACGCGGCCGCGGCGCTGGCAAAGCGCTGCATCACGTTGAGCATGCCGCCATAGAGCGTCACCAGCGTGATCAGGAGCAGATAGGGAAAGGTGATCCGGGTCAGCTCGATCGCGAGCTTGCGCTGCTCGGCGTCCTCACTGAAGCCGGGCGCCAAAATGCTCATGGCCTGCGGCATGAACAGCCAGGCGGCGATCAGCAGCACCACCTGCGAGGCCAAGAGCAGCGTGAAGATGCGGTCGGCGAACAGTTTGGCCGCCCCCTCCCCGCGCTCGCCATGGACATGCGCATAGGCCGGCACCCAGGCGGCGTTGAACGCGCCCTCGGCGAAGATCGCGCGGAAATGGTTGGGCAACCGCAGCGCCACGAAAAAGGCGTCGGCCACCGGGCCGGCGCCGAGGATCGCCGCGAGCATGATGTCGCGGGCAAACCCCGTCAGCCGCGAAAGCAGCGTGTAACCACCGACCGTGAAGATGCGTCCGAGCATGCGTCTGTTTTAGAGCATGGCGAGATCAGGTCTAGGTGCAAACCGCGAGGACGGTCTGCTCCCTCCCCCGCTCGCGGGGGAGGGTTGGGGAGAGGGTGTCTCAACAAGAAAGACTCCCCCAGAGGAGAGAACCCTCACCCGGCGCTTCGCGCCGACCTCTCCCGCGAGCGGGAGAGGTGAACCAAGATCAACCCGCAATCGCCCCGCGCACGGCGGCGATGATTCGCTCCTGATCGGCTTCGGTCAGGTAGGCGTGCATCGGCAGGCTGATGACGTCCTGCGACAGGCTCTCGCAACCCGGCAACCCGCCCTCGGCGACCGGATACTGCTTGTAGGCGGTCTGCTGATGCATCGACTTGCCGTAATAGATCGCGGTCGGCACGCCCTGGGCCTTCAGCGCCGCGGCAAAGCCGTCACGGTCGGTCCCCTCGGGCAGGCGGATGGTGTACTGCGCCCAGACCGAGGTGTTACCGGGGCTAAGGCGCGGCACGGTGACCACGTTGCTGAGCCCGCGCTCATAGCGCTCGGCAACCCGGTTGCGGGCAGCGATCTCGTCGTCAAAAATCTTCAGCTTCTCGATCAGGACCGCAGCCTGCATGGTGTCGAGCCGGCCGGTGAGGCCAAGACGGACGTTGTCGTATTTGTCGACGCCCTGCCCGTGCACGCGGATGCTGCGCAGCGTCGCCGCGAGTTCGTCGTCATCGGTGAAGATCGCGCCGCCATCGCCAAAGCAGCCGAGCGGTTTTGCCGGGAAGAAGCTGGTGGCGGTAGCAAGCGCCAGGGTGCCGAGCTTGCGGCCCTTGTAGCTCGCGCCAAACCCCTGGGCGGCGTCGTCGAGCACGAACAAGCCTTCGGCCTTTGCGATCTCGGCGATGGCGTCGTGATCGGCGGGCTGGCCGAACAGGTCGACCGGAATGACCGCTGCCGGCTTGAGGCCGGCCTTGCGGGCGGACGCGATGCCGCGCTTGAGCGATTCCGGGCTCATGTTGAAGGTCGCCTCGTCCACGTCGACATAGACCGGCGTCGCGCCGGTCCGCGCCACCGGCGAGGCGGTCGCGATGAAGGTGAAGGACGGACACAGCACGGCATCGCCGGGCCCGACATTCTTCGCCATCATCACCATCAGGATCGCGTCGGTGCCGCTGGCGCAGCCGATGACGTGCTTGGCGCCGCAATAGGCCGCGAGCTGCTTCTCGAGCTCGGCGACCTCAGGGCCGTTGACGAACTGGCAATGGTCGAGCACGCGCTTGACGGCCGCATCGAGCGAGGCGCCGAGCCGGCGGCGCTGCGAGCCGACGTCGACGAAGGGAATGGGTTCGGACCGCAGATGCTGGTTCATGGCGCCTTGCTGATTGTCTTGCGAAGTTTGGGAAGCCGACATGGATGGAGATCAGCCGGCGACGCGGCGCGGACCCTTGCGGGCGGGCGACGTCGCGGCGGGACGCGACGGCGTCTCCAGGCACTGCGTGGCGATCTCGAGGCTGGCAACGCCCTCATCGCCCGTGACCGCCGGCGTCTCGCCGTGGCGTACGGCCTTGAGGAACGCGATCAGCTCGGCGCGCAGCGGCTCGTCATGGCCGACAGGCAGATGCCGCATCGAGTAGCTGCCGTCGGGCTTGAAGCCGAAGCACTCGGTGACCTGGCGCGTCAACAGATCGCCCATCACGTATTTGCCGCGGGTCGCGACCGTGACGCTGCGTGCCTTGAACGGCGTCAGCCAGTTGGTGTTGATGTGGGCGAGCACGCCGTTGGCGGTGCGGAACTGGAGCAGCGCGATGTCCTCGCGCTCGGCGACCGCGCTCGACAATTGCGGCTGCACCTCGACG
The DNA here is from genome assembly GCF_042257955.1 of Bradyrhizobium sp. B025. Classification (NCBI taxonomy): domain Bacteria; kingdom Pseudomonadati; phylum Pseudomonadota; class Alphaproteobacteria; order Hyphomicrobiales; family Nitrobacteraceae; genus Bradyrhizobium; species Bradyrhizobium sp. B025. The sequence continues at coordinate 5,696,626 of NZ_CP170150.1, forward strand.
ATGTCGGATTCGGTGAACCAGCGGATCAGGTCGATGTCGTGCACGGCGAGGTCGATGACGACGCCGACATTGGACATGCGCGGCGGGAACGGACCGACGCGGGTGATCGCAATCGAGAGGATGTCCTCGCCCGCGATCGCCTGCTTGACCGCGGCGACCGCCGGATTGAAGCGCTCGACATGGCCGACCATCAGCGTGACGCCAGCCTTTTGCGCGGCGGCGACGATCTCACGGCCTTCGGCGACCGTGGAGGCGATCGGCTTCTCGACCAGCACGTGGATGTTCTTGGCGATGCAGGCGAGCGCGACCTCGTGATGCAGATGGGTGGGCGCTGCGATGGTGACGGCATCGACGCCGGCGGCCAGGAGCTGGTCGAGCGTCTCGAAGCCCTGGCAGTTGGCAAGCTCGGTGGTGCGCGTCAGGTGCGTCGGCGAGGGATCGACCACGCCGACGAGGGTGACGCCGGGAAGACCCGCGAGCACGCGCGCATGGTTGCTGCCCATCACGCCCGCGCCGACGACACCGACGCGCAAGCCTGCTTTGGCAGGCGCTGACCCTTTGGAACTCATCTGAGCAAACCCCGATTCAACCGCAAATCCCCGGGCCGCTTCTAGCACGGGCGCCACATTTGTGGCGAATGCAGAGCTTCCGGCCCGGACACGATTTGATTCAAAAAGTTACACGTTCCTGGGGCCTTAAGCCGCTGAAAGATACTGCTCTTTCGGCCCGGGTCGCGTGATTCGGAGCCTGCTGGTTACGACCTTTGATAGTCGTCTTCAATCCGGATGATGTCGTCTTCCCCGAGATAGCTGCCGGTCTGGACCTCGATGAGTTCCAGCATGATTTTACCGGGATTCTCCATCCGGTGCACTGCGCCCATCGGGATGTAGATCGACTCGTTCTCGTGCACCGTCTTCACGGTCTCGTTGACGGTGACCCGGGCGGCGCCACGCACCACGATCCAGTGCTCGGCACGGTGATGGTGCTTCTGCAGCGACAGCCGCCCGCCGGGCTTGACCACGATGCGCTTGACCTGATGGCGCTCGCCGTTGTCCACCGATTGATAGCTGCCCCAGGGCCGGTGCACCTTGAGATGCTCCTCGGTGACCTTCGGCGCGACCGCCTTGAGCTTGGTCACCAGGCGCTTCAGGCCGTTGGCATCCTTCTGGCGCGAGACCAGGACCGCATCGGCGGTCGCGACCACGACGAGATCGTCGACGCCTTCGAGCGCGACCAGCGCGGAATCGGTGGTGACGTTGCAGTTGCGCGAATCCTCGAACACGGCGGCGCCGTGCGCGGCGTTGCCCTGCGCGTCCTTCTCCGACAACTCCCACACCGCGTGCCAGGAGCCGACGTCGGACCAGCCGCAGGACACCGGCACGACGGCCGCGCGCGAGGTCTTCTCCATCACCGCGTAGTCGATCGAGATCGCCTTCGCCGAACCGAACGCCTCGGGCTCCAGCGTCACGAAGCCGAGATCGCGGCCGGCATTAGTGACCGCATTGGAGACCGCCTCCACGCTGGCCGCATCGACCTTGCGGTATTCGTCGAGCAGGACGGTCGCCGGGAACATGAAGTTGCCGCTGTTCCAGAGATAGCTGGAATTGACGTAGTCGGCCGCCTTCACCGCGTCCGGCTTCTCGACGAAGCGCGCGACTGCGTGCACCTCACCGGAGATCACCTCGCCCAGGCTGATATAGCCGTATTCGGTCGCCGGCCGCTCCGGCTTGACGCCGAAGGTGACGATGCGCCCGGCGCTCGCGGCGGTGAGGCCTTCGCGGCAGGCCGCGACGAAGGCGGCCTTGTCCTGCACCACGTGGTCGGCGGCGAGCGCGAGCACAATCGCTTCATTGGCGCGGTTCTGCGCGAACACCGCGCCGGCGGCGATCGCAGGGCCGGAGTCGCGGCGCATCGGCTCGAGGATCACGTCGGCCTCGATGCCGATCTCGGCGAGCTGCTCCAGCACCATGAAGCGATAGGACGCATTGGTGATGACGATCGGACGATCGAACAGCGAGGCGTCCGAGATGCGCAGCAGCGTGTCCTGGAAGGTCGAGCGCGAACCGAACAGCGGCAGGAACTGCTTGGGGCGCACCTCGCGCGAGGCCGGCCACAGCCGCGTGCCGGCACCGCCGCACATGATCAGGGGGATAATGCGTTTGTCCATCGTCATCTCAAACCTTGAAGTAGTCCCGATACCAGGTGACAAAATTACGAACCCCGTGCTCGATCGGCGTTGACGGTGCAAAGCCGGTGTCGCGCATCAGGTCCTCGACATCCGCGAACGTTTCCAAAACGTCTCCCGGCTGCATCGGCAGCAATTCTTTGATCGCCGTCCGACCCAGCTCCTGCTCCAGAAGTCCGACGACATGCATCAGCTCCTCGGGGCGGTGGTTACCGACATTGTAGACCTTAGACGGCGCATTTGCGGCAGCCGGGTCATCGGCGGGCACCCGATCGATCAGCTTGGACACGACACGGGTTACGTCGTCAATATAGGTGAAGTCGCGTCGCATCCTGCCATGGTTAAAGAGCCGGATCGGCGTCCCCGCCATGATCGCGTTCACGAACAGAAACATGGCCATATCGGGCCGTCCCCACGGGCCGTATATGGTAAAGAATCGCAAGGCCGTGACCGGCAGCCGGTAGAGATGGCTGTAGGACTGCGCCATCACTTCGTTGGCCTTCTTGGTCGCGGCGTAGAAGCTCACCGGATGATCGGTCCGGTCCTGCACGGCAAATGGCAGTTTTGTGTTGGCGCCGTAAACGGAGGATGACGAGGCGTAGACCAGATGACGACAGCCGTTGTTGCGGCAGCCCTCCAGCACGTTGAGAAAGCCCTGGAGATTGGAATCGGCGTAAGCCTGCGGATGCTCGATCGAGTAGCGCACGCCGGCCTGGGCGGCCAGATGCACGACCTTGGCAAACGCGTGTTGTCCAAACAACGCCGCAATGGTCTCGCGGTCGGCCAGATCGGCCTTGACGAACGAGAAGCGGGAATCGCTGCGCAACAGCTCGAGCCGCGCCTGCTTCAGCGCCGGGTCGTAATAGCTGTTGAGATTGTCGAGCCCGATCACGGGCCGACCTTCGGCGAGCAGCTGCCGGGCGACGTGAAAGCCGATGAAGCCGGCGGCACCCGTGACCAAAATCGCCTGATCCATCATCCTGTTCCCAAGGGATCCCTAGCTCGATCACCTGCGGCGCTTCTTTAGCCGCCTCATCGAGGGGGTCGCAATAGCCCCGCCGCCCGCCATGACGGGTCGCGATAACCGCTCATGATAACCGCTATTGCAAGATCGGCGCCAAGACCATACCAAAGCGGCCTAATTCGGCGCCTCGCGTCGGGTTGCCTCAAATCTTCGCAAACCCTGTTCATGCGGGCGAGATGCGCCGAATCCTGCTGTCGACGGCCAAGATCCTGATTTCCGCAGCGCTGCTCTACCTGGCGCTGCGCAAGGTCGATCTGTCCGAACTTTTGTCGCGCTTCACCGTAACCAGCCTGTTCTGGATCGGCATCGCGATCGCCGTAACGTTCCTGCAAATCTTCGTCGGCGTGCTGCGCTGGCGTCAGATCAGCGCCGAATGCGGTGCGCCGCTCGAGCTCGGCCGGGCCATGCGCTACAACGTGATCGGATCCTTCTTCAACCAGACCCTGCCATCCGCGATCGGCGGCGATGCGGTCCGGCTGTGGCTGGTCGCGCGCGCCGGCGCCGGATGGCGAGCGGCCACCTACTCCATCTTCGTCGATCGCGCGATCGGCCTCGTCGCGCTCGCGATCCTCATCGTCGCGAGCCTGCCGTGGAGCTACACCCTCATCACCGATCCGCACGGACGCTCGGCATTGCTGCTCGTCGACCTTGCCGCGCTCGCGGGCGGCCTCGGCTTCCTGGTCTTCGGCGCGCTGAAATGGCAATGGCTGAAGAGGTGGTGGGCCACCCACCACATCCACGCCTGCGCGGTGATCGCGAACCGCGTGATCTTCAGCCGCAGGCGCGGACCGATCGTTGCGATCCTGTCGCTGACCGTGCATGGGCTCGCCGCCGTCGTCGCCTGGTGCGTCGTGCAGTCGATCGCCGCTCCGGTCCGCTTCAGCGACGTCTTCCTGCTCGTGCCGCCGGTGATGCTGATCACGATGATGCCGATCTCGATCGCCGGCTGGGGCCTGCGTGAAGCCACGATGGGCCTGGCGTTCGGCTTCGCGGGACTTGCCGCAAGCGAGGGCGTCAACGTCTCGCTGCTGTTCGGCGCCGTGTATTTCATCGTCGGCGCGATCGGCGGCCTGGTCTGGATCCTCAGCGCGGAGAAAGCCGCGCAAGGGTCGGCTCCGATCGGAGTGCCGGAGTGAACCCGGCCGCCGATACGCTCGCCGCCGTCCCCTCGCTGCTTGCCGTTGCGATCGCCGCGCTGGTATCGGCCGTCATCACCTGGACCAGCCGTCCCCTGCTCCAGCGCTACGCACTGGCGCGGCCGAACGCGCGGTCCTCGCATCGCGTTCCGACTCCGCAGGGCGCGGGCATCGCGGTGATATCAGCGACGCTGCTGGTCGCATCGGCCTGGGCAGCCTGGGCAAATGTCGCGATCCCGCCGGCGCTGATCGCTGCGACGGTCCTGATCGCCGTGGTGGGATTTGCCGACGACATCGTCTCGCTGCCGGTGCTGGTTCGGCTCGTGCTGCAAGCCGCCGCCGTCGGAGCCGTCGTGTTCACCGCGCCCGAAACGGCGCGCATCGTCCCGGCGCTGCCGCTCGCGCTGGAGCGCGGCCTCGTCCTGCTCGCCGGAATCTGGTTCGTGAACCTCGTCAATTTCATGGACGGGCTCGACCTGATGACGGTCGTGGAAGTGGTGCCGATCACCGCGGCGCTGCTGCTGCTGGGATGGCTCGGCGACCTGTCCTGGCCCGCCGCCCTGCTCGCCACCACCCTGTGCGGCGCCACGCTCGGCTTTGCGCCGTTCAATCGTCCCGTCGCCAAGGTGTTTCTCGGCGATGTCGGCAGCCTGCCGATCGGCCTTCTGCTCGGCTGGTGCCTGCTGGAGCTCGCCTGGCACGGGCAGCCGGTCGCGGCGCTGCTGCTGCCGGCCTATTACCTCGCGGATGCCACCATCACGCTGTTTCGCCGCATCGCCCGCCGCGAACAATTCTGGTCGGCGCACCGCTCGCACTTTTACCAGCGCGCGACCGACCATGGCTTCAAGGTCCGGCGGGTGGTCGGCGAGGTGTTCGCGCTCAATCTCGTGCTGGCACTGCTGGCGATCCTCACCGTTCGCGCCGGTTCGATCACGGTCACGATCGCCTGCCTGCTCGCAGGCGCGATCGCCGTCGGCGTCGTCCTGCGGCGCTTCTCCCGCCCTCAGGCGTCCTGAACCGACAGCGCGAGCTGCAAGCCCTCGTCGAGGGAGACCTGCGGCTCCCAGCCGGTTGCGATCGCCTTGGAGATGTCGAGCTCGAGCGAGCCGATCAGGCTGTCGTGCGTATCCTGCCGTCCGATCACGCGGAGGAGCGTGCCGAGCAGGTCCGGCGGCATGCCGAACAGCCGCGGGCTCTTGCCGGACGCTTTCGCCAAGCGCTCGATGAATTCGGGCGTCGAGACCTGCTCCTTGTCCGCCACCAGGAAGATCTCGAAATTGCTGGCGGGGTCGGGATGGGCGAGCCGGCGCAGGATGAACGACGACAGGTTCTGCACGGCCAGGAAGGCGCGGTGATTGTGGATCGCGGCAAAGGGCAGCGGCAGCCCGAGGCTCACCGCGCGCGTCAGCAGCGCGAAATTGCCCTTGGCGCCCGCGCCATAGACCAGCGGCGGCCTGATCACCGAGATGTTGATGGCGCTGTCGCGCGCCAGCGTCCTCAAGCCCGCCTCGGCCGCGGCCTTGGACATGCCGTAGAGGCCGCGCGGCGTCAGGATGTCCTTCTCGCTGAACGGTGCGCGGCCCTCATTGCTGCGGCCGTGCACGAGAACGGTGCTGACGAAGATGAACTGGCGCACGCCGGCCGTCGCCGCCGAGTGCGCCAGATGCAGCGTGCCGGCGATGTTGACGTTGCGGTAGAGCTGGACCGCGTGCTCCTCGTGCTTATGGTGCACGCGCGCGGCGAGATGGACGACCGCGTCGACCCCTTCGAGCGCGGCCTGCCAGTCGGTCTCCGGACCGATCGTTTCGATCACGACCTCGTCGTCGGCACCGGTCGGTCTGCGCACGGCGCGGCGGACCGACCACCCCTGGCGTGCGAGGGCGGGCACGACATGACCGCCGACGAAGCCGCTCGCTCCCGTGACCAGCACGACCGGTTTGCGTTCGCTCATCGCTGCTCCGAAAGGTCCGGGTTGCGCAACAATTCGTCGGCGAGGGCGGCATAGGCGTTCATCGCGGTGGCGCGGTCGAACTTCGATGCCGCCTTCACCGCGCGCTCCGCCATGGCACCGTCGCCGGAACGCGACGCCGCGCGGATCGCCTCGGCGAGCTGGTCGGCGCGGCCCGGCGTCACGACCCAGCCGAGCCCGTTGTCCACCACCGTCAACGCGGCCTCGGCCTCCGGCTCGGACACCAGCACCACGGGACGGCCGACCGCCAGCAGATTGTAGAACCGGCTCGGCACCGACACCCCCGCAACGTCCTTCCGGTACGGAATGATCCAGAGATTGGCAGCCGCCAGGAACGCCTCGAGCTCGGCATCCTCGACCCGCGCCACGAAGGAGACATTGGGCAGGTTCGCGGCCGCCTGCAACTGCTTCAGCCGCGCAAAGCCGATGCCCCAGCCGGAGAGCAGGAAGTGAATATCCGCCTCGCCCTTCAGGAGGCGCGCCGCCTCGAACACGATCTCCGGATCATGGGTGAAGCCGAGATTGCCCGACAGGCCGACGACGAAACGCGCGGGAATCGCCTTGCGGAACGGATTGTCCGGCGACAGCGGCCGCGGCCCGGGCGCGATCGTCGCCCAGTTCGGGATGAAGCGGATCTTGTTCCGCCTCATGCCGGCATAGCTCAGCAGCGGCCGCTCCGCATCGCGGCCGATGGTGATGACGGCATTGAGCGCGCGGAACATCAGGTTGTTGGCGAAGCGCATCGTCCGCGTCACCATCGAACCGGGCTTCAGCAGGCCCGCCATCACCAGCACGTCGGGGAAGAGGTCGTGCATGATCAGCGCCGAGCGGGCGCCCTTGAGCCTTGCCGCTGCCGCCACCGCATAAGGCAGCATGAACGGTGCGGTGACGGTGAGCACGACGTCCCCTCGCCTCAGCTCCCGGACCAGTGCGAGGAACGTGCGCGACGCGAACAGCAGCTCGGAGGCGCCGCGCCGCACCAGCGCCGCCTTTCCCGCCATCCGGTTCCTGATCGCGACGACGCGCGGCCTGCCCGGGCCGGTCTGCGCGGCCGGAAGCGCGTCTGGTGAGCCCGACAGCACCACGACCTCGTGGCCTGCGGCAAGGCGGCAGGCGATCTCGGCCATGATCGCCGCGGTCGTGCTCGTATCCGGCGGATAATGCTGGCTCGCGACGACGATCTTGCCTTGAGACTGCATGGTCAGGCCGCGGTCGACCCGAATTCCGGAACTGCATCCTTCAGGATGGTCCTGATGGTGGCGCGATCGTCACGCGCGATCGCCTGCTCGAGCGCCGCAATCCACTTGCGCAGCGTCTGCATCGGCGGCTCGTTCGGCTGCGCGGCCATGATGCCGGCGACGCCGATCTCGCGGGTCGGCTCCTCGGAGGCGAACAGGATCTCGTGCAGGCGCTCGCCCGGCCGCATGCCCGTGAACACGATCTCGATGTCGTAGCCGGGTTGAAGGCCGGAGAGACGGATCATGCGCTCGGCGAGATCGACGATCTTCACCGGCTGGCCCATGTTAAGCACGTAGACCGAGACATCCGACCGCTGCGTTCCGAGCGCATGCGTCGCCGCCGTGATGACGAGATCGCAGGCCTCGCGGATGGTCATGAAGTAGCGGACCATGTCGGGATGCGTCACCGTCACGGGGCCGCCGGCCTCGATCTGGGCCTTGAACTTCGGCACCACCGAACCGTTCGACGCCAGCACATTGCCGAACCGGACCGAGATCAGCCGCATCGGCCTGGCGCCGCCGCTGCCTGCGGAGAGATCATGGTCGAGCGCCTGGCAGTACATCTCGGCGAAGCGCTTGGTCAGGCCGAGCATCGACACCGGCTCGATCGCCTTGTCGGTCGAAATCATCACCATGGCTTCGGCGCCGGCGCTCTCGGCGGCGTCGGCAACGTTGATCGAACCGAAGATGTTGGTCTTGACGCCCTCGCTCCAGTCGCGCTCCAGGATCGGCACGTGCTTGAGCGCGGCGGCATGGAACACGATGTCCGGCTTGAACTCGGCCATCAGGCGCATGATGCGCTCGCGGTCGCGGATGTCGGCGATGCGCCCTTCGACCGCAGCGGCCGAGCCCTGCGCGGCCAGCGCCTCTGTCACCGCGTAGAGCGCCGGCTCGGAATTTTCCACGATCAGCAGGCGCGCGGCGCCGAAGGCGACGACGCGCTCGCAGATCTCCGAACCGATCGAGCCGCCGCCGCCGGTGACGATCACCGCCTTGCCCCTGATCAGGGCCTCGAGCCGCGCATAGTCGATTGTCTCGCTCGGCCGCAGCAGCAGGTCCTCGACCGCGACGGCGGTGAGACGCGGCGTATCGCCGCTCTCCAGCGAGGGCATGCGGTTGACGATCACGCCCAACTTGCGCGCCCGCATCAGGATCGATTCCGGGTGCGCCTCCGGCTCGAAAGCCGACGGCGTCATGACGAGGCGCGCGATCGGCTTGTTGCGCTTGGCGAAGTCGGCGATGACGTCTTCGACATCGTCAATGTCGCCCAATACCGGCACGGTGCGGATGAGCTGGCCGCGATCCGAGCTCGACGGCGACAGTACGCCGACCGGCCAGATGCGCTTGATCGCCCCGCTCTCGATGCCGCGGAGCAGCACCTCGGCATCCGCGGCGCGGCCGATCAGCAGCGTCGGCGCGGCATCTTCGGTCCGGGCATGACGCCGCACCCGCGTATAGCGGAAGTAGCGGTAGGTCATGCGGAGCGCGCTGAGGAAGGAGATCTCGAGGAACCAGTAGAGGACGATCGTCACCTTGCCGACGAAGAAGGCGCCGCGAACGTTGGGAGCGACGAAGATGTAGTCGAGCACGAGCAGCGCAACCGTCAGCACGCTCGCGACGCGGATGATGTTCAGCGCGTCCGGCAGTGAGATGAAGCGCCATTTCGTCGTGGTCAGGTTGAAGACGAAAAACACGACCACGCTGAACGCGAGGAAGTAGGGCAGGATCTGAAACAGCAGCGGCAGGCGGTCGAAGAAGCCCTCGCCGCCCTCGAAGCGGACGTAGAAGGCGGCAAACAGCGCCACCGTGGTCGCCAGGAGGTCGTGGAGCGCGATCAGGAAATTGCGAAAGGTGAGATGCGAAAGACGCGTCATCCGCCGACCGATGAAAATCCAGTTAAGTGCAACCTGACTGCGCTGATAGCCCATCTCAGCAAGACTTACCAGCATAAGACTTGCCAGCACACGACTTACCAATCGCTCAGGAACCGGCCTCCCCCGGCATCGCCGACGTCCGCTGTGTCCGGATCACCATGCCGCCGGCGACGCCGACGCCGATGACGTACATCCAGCCCTCGTGGAAATCGAACAGATGGGAGTTGAACAGCGAGGTGAAGACGTTCTGGACCACGACCAGCAGGCCGACCCAGTTGGCGAGGCCATCGCCGCGAAACAGCAGCAGATGCACGATCCAGATCGCGTAGAGAACGGCGATGCCGATGACGCCCCATTGCACGGCCACATGCAGCGTCTGGTTATGCGGATTCGGAAACACCCTGACGCCCTGCACCCAAGAGGAGCCTTTGGAGGCCCTCTCGAACAGCCCCAGTGAAGAACCGGTACCGTGACCCGCGAACGGAGCCTGCTCGAAGAACTGTATCGAGTTCCGCCAGTATTCGAGTCGCTCACCCATCGATGTCGGAACGTTCTCCCGCGTATAGAGCCGATAGTCACTCGAAAACGTCTCTGCGGTCTTGCGCAGTTGCGGCGAGGCCTGCCAGGCGAGCGCTGCGCCGACGAGCAGAGCGATGGAGATGATCGCAATGCTGCGCCATCTGAGATGCAGCAGCGCGAATACGCCGACCATGATCGGAACGGTGATGAGCGCGGTGCGCGACACCACCACGAAGGCCATGTTGACGAAGAAGCTCAGCGCCAGCGCCGCGAGCAGCCCGGCGAACCAGTAGCGCTTCTGGCGCAACAGCAGCACGATCGGATAGGCAAGCGCCACCGCGCAAAGCGTGAATTCCTGGCTCTGGTCGATGTAGTTCTTGACGAAGATGCCGCGTTCAACGCGGTCGCTCTTCAGCGCGAGGTCCGGGTAGAAGGCCACGATCCACGACATCACCGACAACAGCGCGCAGGACACCAGGAAGGCGATGAACACCCAGTTTCCGCGCCGCGAGCGCTCGAAATGATAGAGCAGGACCGGAAGCACGAGCAGCTTGACGGTCGGATTGACGGCATAGAAGCGCGCGCCCCAGGTGGCGTCCGACCACAGCGTTCCCACCAGCGCGAGCAGGACCAGCGCGATCGGCGCAACGCAGATCGGGCGCTTGAGCGATTGCACGAACGCGCGGACGTCGAGGAACGGCACCATGCACAGCAGCATCAGGGCGTTGAAGATGCCCGCAAGCGACGTCGACCAGGGCAGCGAGGCCGCCGTGAGGATGGCGAACAGATCGACGGTCTCGCTCCAGGCCGCCGGGCTGCGCAGGCGCCGCCACAGCATCTGGCTCGCCGTCTCGCGGGCAAGTGCCGTCACTTGGCCCCTCCCCGCGCGCGATGCACCAGCGCCGTGGTGCTGAAACCCTGGAGGATGTCGACCAGCACGACCACCCCGCCGGCGGCCTCGACGACCTCATGGCCGACCACCTGCTCGCGGGTGTAGTCGCCGCCCTTCACCAGTGCAGCGGGCTTGATCCGGGTGATGAGGTCGATCGGCGTGTCCTCCTCGAAGATGACGACGAGATCGACCGCTTCGAGCGCGGCCAGCACCTCGGCACGGGCGCGCTCGTCCTGGACCGGACGGTCGGCGCCCTTCAGCCGCCGCACCGAGGCGTCGCTGTTGAGGCCAACGACCAGGCGGTCGCAGGCGCCGCGCGCCGCGGTCAGCACCTTGACGTGGCCGGGATGCAGGATGTCGAAGCAGCCATTGGTGAAACCGACCCGCAAGCCCTGCGTGCGCCATTCCGCGAGCTGCGCGTCGAGCGCCGCCGGCTCGAGCACGATCTTCTCCTCGGCCGCGAGATAGGCGTGCGGCAGGATCTTTCGCCGCAGCTCGGCCGTGCTCACAATGGCGGTGCCCAGCTTGCTGACGGCGACGGAAGCGGCGGCATTGGCCACGCGCAGCGCCGTGTCCCAGTCCGCGCCCGCCGCGAGCGAGACCGCGAGCGCGGCGGCGACGGTGTCACCGGCGCCGGAGACGTCGCGCACCTTCACCGGGACGGCCGGAACGTGAACGGCCGCGCCGTTGCGCGGCACCAGCGTCATGCCGTGCTCGCCTTGCGTGACCAGGATCGCCTCGCAATCGGCGAGCCGCATCACGTCCTCGCTGGCATCGACGATGCTCTGCGGCGTGTCGGCGCGGCTGCGGGTGGCCTCGGCAAACTCCTTGCGATTGGGCGTGAGCAGCATCGCGCCGCGATAGATCGCCCAGTTCAGGCTCTTGGGATCGACGATCACCGGCTTGCCGAGCTTTCGTGCGGCGTCGATGGTGTGGCGGATCACCCGCGCCGTCAGCACGCCCTTGGCGTAGTCGGACAGCAGCACGATGTCGGCGCGCGCGATCTGCGGCAGGATCGCCTCGATCAGCTTCGCCTCGACCTCGTCGGAAGCAGGCTGCGCCTGCTCCCAATCCGCGCGCAGCATATGGGTGGAGAAATGCTCGGAGACGAAGCGGACCTTTCGCGTGGTCGGCCGCGACGGATCGCACACCAGCACGCTTTCGATGGCAGCCTGGTCCGCAAGCGCGGCCGCGAGCCGCTTGCCCGCATCGTCCTCGCCGACGAGGCCGACGAAGATGCAGCGCGCACCGAGGGAGGCGACATTGCGCGCGACGTTGCCGGCGCCGCCGATATGGATCTCGCTGCGCTGGGCAACGATGACCGGCGTCGGCGCTTCCGGCGAAATCCGCGACACCTCGCCATAGACGAACTCGTCCAGCATGATGTCGCCGATGCAGAGCACCGTGCGGCCTGAGATCGTTTGCGCGAGGGCGTCGAAATCGAGAATGGGCGTCGGCATGATCCTGGAGCCTCAGCGGAAGCGGTCGGGCCGGTCGAGATAATCCCCGACATAGGCCTTCACCGCATCCTCGAGCGTCGTGAAGCCGCCGTTATAGCCGGCGCGGCAGAGGCGATCGACCTCGCTCTCGGTGAAGTATTGATAGCTGTTGCGGATCTGTTCGGGCATGTCGATATATTCGATGTTGGGCCTCGCCCCGAGCGCCGCATAGGCAGCCAGCATCAGATCCTTGAAGCTGCGCGCCTTGCCGGTGCCGACGTTGAACAGCCCGGACACCGAGGGCGTTGCCAGCAGCCACATGATGACGCGCACGACGTCGTCGACATAGATGAAATCGCGGCGCTGGTCGCCGTCGGCAATGCCTTCGCGATGCGACTTGAACAATTGCACGACGCGGCCCGCCTTGACGTCGCCGAAGCGCCGCGCCAGCACGCTCATCATCGAGCCCTTGTGGTACTCGTTGGGGCCGAACACGTTGAAGAATTTCAGGCCGGCCCATTGCGGCGGGAGCTTCTCGCCGCGCGCGACCCGTTCGGCGACGGCGAGATCGAACATGTGCTTGCTCCAGCCGTAGAGATTCATCGGCCGGAGTTTCTTCAACGCGGGCAGCGACGCATCGTCGTCAAAGCCTGCCTCGCCGTCGCCATAGGTGGCGGCCGAGGAGGCGTAGATCAGCGGCACCGCATTCGCCGTGCACCAGTCGAGCAGGCGCATGGAGAGGCGGAAATTGGTTTCGAACACGAGGTCGCCGTCGGTCGCGGTGGTCGCGGAAATCGCCCCGAGATGGATCACGGCGTCGAGCCTGCGGCCGTTCAGCCAGTCGGGCAGCTCGGCCGGGGGGACGATATCCACAAGCTGGCGCTTGGCGAGATTGCGCCACTTGCCGTCGGTGCCGAGGAAATCACAGACGGCGACGTCGCTGCGGCCGGCGTCGTTCAACGCAGCCACGACATTCGACCCGATAAAACCGGCTCCGCCGGTCACCAGCAACATTCCAACTACCCTGCCCGATGTTTGCGGCCCGATCCCTGCCGTAGCGCATCATTTGCCAAAGTGTAAGCATTTTGGGACCAGCGCTCTCCCGGCTTTACCTGCCGGCCCGGAGCGGCTAACCGAACCGCCAGATCAGCTCGCCTTCGGTCCTATTAACGAATGAACAGAGATTCGCAACTTAGTGGAAGCGCAGGTCGGAGCGACACAAGCCCGATCCTGATCGTTCCCTACATGTGGATCGGCGATTTCGTCCGAAATCACACCGTGGTGCGGGTCCTGAAAGAGCGCTGGCCGAACCGGCCGGTCGATCTCCTGACCACGTCCCTGTGCGCGCCACTGGTCGACTACATGCCCGGCGTGCGCGCTGGGATCGTCTGGGACCTGCCGCGCAGCCGGCTCGCCGTTGGCCGCCAGTTCGGCCTGGCAAAGCTCCTGCGCGAGCGGAACTACGGCACGGCCCTGGTGCTGCCCCGGACCTGGAAGGCGGCCATCGCGCCCGCGCTGGCCGGCATCCCCGAGCGGGTCGGCTTCGTCGGCGAGTTCCGGTTCGGCCTCCTCAACCGCTGGCGCTGGGGCGAGAAGAAACTGCCCCGCTTCATCGACAAGAACGCCGCCCTGGCCCAGCCCGACGGCGCGCCCCTGCCCCCGGAATGGCCGGTGCCGCAATTGCGGGTCCCGGCCGAGGACATCGTCCGTTGGCGGCAGGCCAATGGTCTCAGCGCCGGGGCAGCCGTGGCGCTTGCCCCCGGCTCGGTCGGCGTCTCAAAGCGCTGGACCTACTATCCGGAGGCCGCCCGCTTGCTGGTCGAGCGCGGGCTGGAGGTCTGGGTGGTCGGCGGCCCCGCGGAAAAGGGCCTCGCCCAGGAGATCGTCGCGGCCGGCGGCCGGGGGGTGAGAGACCTCACCGGCACGGACCTGCGCAACGGCGTGCTGGCCATGGCCGCGGCGGGCGTTGCCATCTCCAACGATTCCGGCCTGATGCACATCGCAGCCGCGCTCGGCACGCCCACCATGGGCATCTTCGGCCCGACCAGCCCCTACCTCTGGGCCCCCCTCAACGGCCTTGCCGCGACCGTGGTCCAGGACAAGAGCGTCCTGTCGTGCCAGCCCTGCCAGAGCACCATCTGCAAGATGAACGACCATCGCTGCATGCGCGATATCGCGGCGTCGGAGGTGGTGGCGATCGCGCAAAGGGTGCTGAGTGAGGCGAGCGCGCGCGTTACGACTTGAGGCCATTGGGGCTGCGCCGATGATGACATCCTGCCAGTGTCTTGCCCGACGAGTCAAATCGGCTTCGTAAAATCCGCAGCGCGGCGACCCCGCCGCCAAGCCATTGATTCTGCTGGCACCGACTACTGTGCATGGGGTTGTTTTCGCGGTTTTTGTTTGGGGACGCGACAGCGGCGGCTCAGAGCAGCGGCCGATAGACCTCGCCGATCCGCGCCGCTTCGGCATCGAGACTGAACTTTGCGAGCACCCGCGCCCGTCCGCGCTCGCCCATCGCAGTGGCCACCGTGACGTCCTGCATCAGCGGCTCGAGCGCCGCCGCGAGCGCATCGGCATCCCCCGTCGGGATCAGCACACCCGTCACGCCATCCTCCACCACGAGCTCGGCCGCACCGGCGCGCGCGGCGACCAGCGCGCTGCCGGCCGCCATCGCCTCGATCAGCGTGAGGCCAAAGCCCTCGTTGCGCGAGGTGAAGGCGTAGATCGTCAGCCGCTGGTACCAGCGCTGCACCGCTTCGATCGGCAGCTCGCCGGTGATGACGATGCGCGACTGCAGGTTGGCTGCCTCGATGCGCTTCCTCAGGTCGTTCGCGAAGGGCGTCTGCTCGGGCGTGACCTGACCGACGATGACGGCGGTGAAGGCAGGATAGCGCGGCAGCAGCCGGCACATCGCATCGACGAACACATCGGTGCCCTTCTGCGCGCGCACCCGGCCGAAGCAGCCGATCGCGTAGCGGCCCGGCAGCGCGGCTTCCGCGAAGGCAGCCGTGCGATCGGTCGGCGGCGCATAGACGTCGGTGTCGACGCCATGCGGGATCACGGTGGCCTTCACCTTCAGGAACGAGGCCGAGATGTCCGACGTCGCGATGATCGCGTCCATCCGGCGGATCAGCCATCGCGTGATCCAGCTGTGGTGCCGCTGCGCCGCCGAGGTGAAGACGAGTTTCAAGGGCCAGCCGAGCGCGCGCAGCACGACGCCGGCGATCATCTCGTTGTTGCGGCGCGCATGCCAGATCAGCGGCGTCTTGCGGCGCCATAGCTTGAGGAAATCGGCACCGCTCAGGCGCGCGATCCCCTCCGGCGCGTCGGAGCCGAACCACGCCGCGCGATACAGTCTTGCCAGCCGCGGCGCCACCATCCGGTTGGTCGCGGTGACCCCGGAATAGCGCCTGTGCAGATTTGGCACGATCACTTGCAGATCGTCCGGGGGATTCGCCACGTCACGCTCCGTTTAGCGGACCCCCTATACGCAACATTAAGCATAGTGACCAGTTCAGCCGCGCCGAAACCCCCTCTTCACCGCGCAAACGTTAACTTGGCGCGTTGCTCGAAGACGGGTGAGATCAATGACTGTTCTAGTCACCGGCGGCGCCGGCTATATCGGAAGTCACACGGTCCTGGCGCTGGCGGAAGCCGGCGAGGACGTCGTCGTGATCGACGATCTCTCCACCGGTTTCTCCGCCTATCTGCCGGAAGGCGTGCCGCTGTTCATTGGCGATGCAGGCGACGAGAACCTGCTCGAGGGTGTGATCGCCCAGCACAACATCGAGAGCATCATCCATTTCGCGGGCTCGGTGGTCGTGCCGGATTCGATGCGCGATCCGCTCGGCTACTACCGCAACAACTTCATGACCGCGCGCAACCTGCTCAACGTCGCGGTCAAGCGCGGCATTGGCCGTTTCATCTTCTCCTCGACCGCAGCGGTCTACGGCGATCCTGACCAGGTGCCGGTGCCCGAGCACGCGCCGACGCGGCCGCTGTCGCCCTACGGCTCGTCCAAGCTGATGACCGAGATCATGCTGCACGACGTCGCCGCCGCCTACGGCATGCAGTACGTGACCTTGCGTTATTTCAACGTCGCGGGCGCCGATCCGCAGGCCCGCATCGGCCTCGCCACCGTCGGTGCCACGCATCTGCTCAAGATCGCAGTCGAGGCCGCGACCGGCCAGCGCGCCAAGATCGACGTGTTCGGCACCGACTATCCGACCCCGGACGGCAGCTGCATCCGCGACTTCATCCACGTCACGGACCTGTCGCAGGCGCACCGCTCGGCGCTGGCTTACCTGCGCAATGGCGGCGCCTCGACGACGCTGAATTGCGGCTATGGCCGCGGCTATTCGGTGCTGGAGACCATCGACGCGGTGCGCCGGGTTTCGGGCCGCAGCTTCGCCGTGCAATACGCTCCGCGCCGGCCCGGCGACATCATGACCATGGTCGCCGACACCAGCCGCATCCGCGGCCTGCTCGACTGGAAGCCGCAATATGACGACCTCGAGACCATCGCAGCCCATGCGCTGGCCTGGGAGGACAAGCTGTACCGCGAGCGCCACGGCGAGCTCCGCCACGCCGTCTCGGCCTAGATTCCATCCGGACGCAAGCCCTTAATTGGGCTTGAAAAACCCCGCTTTAGCGGGCACAGAGGCCCTTCGATCCCTGACGCGCGGGCAGGCTTTGTCCTGCGCCGTCAATGGACTACGGATGGCCCAGTTTCCAAAGAAAATCACCGACGATCCCTATACGGCCGCGGTCCTGATTCGCCGCCTGGTCACGGAACAGGGGATCGTCTATTGGCGGCGTTACCTTACCGCCTTCGCGCTGATGGCGCTTGCCGCCGGATCGACCGCGGGCGCGACCTACGTGCTCGGCCAGGTCATCAACCAGGCCTATGTCGACAAGAACATCCCGGGCATCGCGATGTTCTCGGGCATCACGGTGATCCTGCTGTTCATCAAGGGCGTGGCGACCTACGGCCACATGGTGATCCTGACCAAGATCTCCAACGCGATCCTCGCCACCAACCAGCGCCAGCTGTTCGCCAAGCTGATGCGCGAGAGCATCGGTTTCTTCTCCGAGCGGCACTCCTCGGAATTCCTGGCGCGGCTGACGGCTGGCGCCAAGTCCATCACCGACGTGCTCAACATGCTGGTCAACGCCATCGGGCGTGACCTCTTGATGCTGCTCGCCATGATCGGCGTGATGGTGTGGCAGGACCCGCTGATGTCGTTCATCGGCCTCGTCGCGGTTCCGCCGGCGATGCTGGTGCTGCGCAAGTTGGTCAAGCGCATCAAGGGCCTCGCCTTCAACCAGTTCACCGGCACCGCCGACATCATGGAGACGATGCAGGAATCGCTGCAAGGCATCCGCACCGTCAAGGCCTTCACGCTCGAAGAGACCATGCAGAAGCGCATCGACGAGAACATCGCGATCGTCGAGCGCAACGCCAACAAGATGGCCCGCGTCGCCAACCGGTCGAATCCGCTGATGGAGATGCTCGGCGGCTTCGCGGTCGCCGGCTGTCTCCTTTACGGCGGCTACAGCGTGGTCGCGCTCAACGCCACGCCCGGCGCGTTCTTCTCCTTCATGACCGCCTTCCTGATGGCGACCGAGCCGGCCAAGCGGCTGGCGCGGCTCAACATCGACCTCAACAGCCAGCTCGTCGGCGCGCGCATGCTGCTGGAAGTCGTTGACAGCCCGGCGAGCGAGCATTCCGACGACGACAAGCCTGCGCTGAAGCTGTCCGACGCGCGGATCGAGCTGCGCGACGTCAGCTTTTCTTATCGCGCTGGCGAGACCGTCCTCAACCGCATGAGCTTCACCGCCGAGCCCGGCAAGGTCACCGCGCTGGTCGGCCCCTCCGGCGGCGGCAAGTCGACCGTGCTGGGGCTGCTGCTGCGCTTCTACGAGGTGACGCAGGGCGACATCGTCATCGACGGCCAGTCGATCGGCGCGGTCTCGCGCAAGTCGCTGCGGGCTCAGACCGCCTATGTCGGCCAGGACGTCTACCTGTTCCGCGACACCATCCGCAACAACATCGCCTTCGGCAAGCCGGGCGCGACCGAAGACCAGATCATCGACGCCGCGAAAGCGGCCTGCGCGCATGATTTCATCATGAGCTTCCCGCTCGGCTACGACACGCCGGTCGGCGAGCACGGCACGCAGCTTTCGGGCGGTCAGCGCCAGCGCATCGCGGTCGCGCGCGCGCTGGTCAAGAACGCACCGATCATCCTGCTGGACGAAGCCACCGCCGCGCTCGACTCCGAGTCCGAGAAGCAGGTGCAGGAGGCGATCGAGCATCTCTGCCAGAACCGCACCACCATCGTGATCGCGCACCGCCTGCACACCATCATGCATGCCGATGCGATCCTGGTGGTCGAGGGCGGCGAGATCGTCGAGCGGGGCCGGCACGACGAGTTGCTGCGCCGCTCGGGCCGCTACGCCTCGTTCTTCCGGTTGCAACATCACGACGCCGGCACTCTGGCGCCGGTCAGCGCAACCGCATAGAATTCCTTCACCCCAAGAGCAGCGAGACCGCTTCATGAACGCCGCCTCCTACGTCATCCCGCTTCCGCCCCAGGCTTCGCTTCCCGTCGTCGGTGAAAGCGGCCGCTATCCGGTGCGCCGCATCTGGTGCGTCGGCCGCAACTATCTCGAGCACATCCGCGAGATGGGCAATGACGAGCGCGCGCCGCCGTTCTTCTTCGCCAAGCACGCCGACATGCTGGTGCCCGATGGCGCCACCATCCCCTATCCGCCGCTGACCAAGGACCTGCATCACGAGGTCGAACTGATCGTCGCGATGAAGAGCGGCGGGCTGAACATTCCCGCCGACAAGGCGCTCGACCATGTCTACGGCTACGCCGTCGGCATCGACCTCACCCGCCGCGACCTCCAGATCGCCTCGCGCAAGAAGGAGCGTCCGTGGGAGATCGGCAAGTCATTCGACTATTCCGCGCCCTGCTCCGCCGTGCAGCCGGCCGCGAAGATCGGCCATCCCGCCAAGGGCAATATCTGGCTCACGGTCAACGGCAAGGAGGCGCAGAAGGGCGACCTCACCGAGCTGATCTGGAACGTGCCTGAAATCATCTGGCAGCTCTCGCAGCAGGTGAAGCTCGCCGCCGGCGACATCATCATGACGGGCACGCCGGCCGGCGTGTCCCAGCTCCAGCCCGGCGACAAGCTCGAATGCGGCGTCGACGACGTCGGCACCCTGAAGGTCTCGATCGGTCAGCCGGAATAGGCTGCACGACATCTCGAATCGAAAGGCCCCGGACATGTCCGGGGCCTTTTCTGTTCGGATCGCATCTACCGGGCCTTCACCGGCCGATTGGCGTGGCTCACCTGCGGCACACCGCGATTGAGCGACATGTGGGAATGCACGCACAGCCAGCCGTCGCCATCTCTTGAAAACACCATGGTGGCGCGGCCGGGACGTGGAAATGCGCTGCCGTCGGGATGATAGCCCGTGCTCGTCCACGGCGCGATCACGGTTGCCATCGCGCCGTCGGGGGATGCCAGAACCGAGGTCTGCTCGAGCACGAAACGGAAGTCGGCCGTCTTCGGCCAGACGTTGTCCCATTGCGTTGAGACCCATTGGTCGAGGCCCGGGATGACATCGTTGTGCGTGCCGAAAGCAAGCACCTCGGGATGAAACAGCGGCCTCGCCGAAGCGTAGTCGACCTCACGGACATAGCCCGCGAAGGTTTCCAGCCACTGGCGGAAGAATTGCACTATCTCGGTGTTCGCGGTCGGCAAGGGGACCATTCGCACCTCGGTTTACCGCAACGCCGACATCACGATCAGACCGAGGATCAGCGCCGTCAGCGAGTATTTCAGCGTGTAGTAGGCGTTGCGGTTCCACTCCTTGACCTTGCGGCTGGCGAGATGGATCTCGTAA
This sequence comes from Bradyrhizobium sp. B025, assembly GCF_042257955.1. Lineage (NCBI taxonomy): Bacteria > Pseudomonadati > Pseudomonadota > Alphaproteobacteria > Hyphomicrobiales > Nitrobacteraceae > Bradyrhizobium > Bradyrhizobium sp. B025. Next base: position 5,716,817 of record NZ_CP170150.1, read on the forward strand.
AGCTTGCCGAACACCTTGTTGAGCACGCCGACGCTCTCGCCGTCGACGTTCTGGGTCGCCGACGCCTTGACGATGTGATGGCTGACCCAGCGGTTGATCGCGGTCATGAAGCCGAACTTCATCGGGCGCTCGACGTCGCAGAACAGGATGATGCGATTGACGTCGGTCGCGTTCTCCGCGCTGTGGATGAAGGTCTCGTCGAACATGAAGGCCTCGCCGTCGCGCCAGACGCATTCGACGCCGTCGACCAGGATGCGGCACTTGTTCGAGTTCGGCGTGACGAGGCCGAGGTGATAGCGCAGCGAGCCGGCAAAGGGATCGCGGTGCGCGCCCAGCCTGCCGCCGGGCGGCAGCATCGCGAACATCGCGCCGTGCACGCTCGGAATCGAATTGAGCAGCTCCACCGTCTTCGGGCACAGCGTGCGCGCCGACGGCAGGAAGTCGTCGTACCATTTCAGGTAAAACCGCTTCCAGCCGCTCTTGAAGAACGAGTAGAAGCCCCAGTCGTTGTTCTTGGCGGCTGCGCGGATGAAGCCTTCGTCGAACAGGCGCACGGCCTCGTCGCGGATGGTCTCCCAATTCTCGCTGAGCGGCTTGAGTTCGGGAAACTGCTCGACCGGGATCACCGGCTTGTTCGGCACCGCCGAGCCCGCATACATCAGCACATTGTAGGGGGCGAGATAGGTCGAGTGATCGCCAAGCTGGCGCGCGAAGCGCAGCCGTTGCTTGCCGCGGAAGTGAACGTAGATTGTCGATGCCGCGAGTACATACAGAATGACGAGTTGCGGCGCAAAAAGCTGTTTCAGCATTTCCCCAGTTCCCGAGTGACCCAGCCGGGGACGTGATCTACTCCGAGCCGGCCCGACCGGCAAGATATTCGCCGGTGGGTTGCAATCACGCTGGGGAGAGCGGGGGGACGGAACCTGGGGCTGAAGCCGGCCGAAACGAGCCGAATTACGCCCGCGCCAGTGCCTGGAGACCCTTGAAGGTCAGGCGCTTGGGGTCGGTGACGCCGGCGAGATAGAGCCTGCGGATGAACGCGATGACGGCGTCGCGGTCGCAATCGGTCAGCGCCACGACGGCGTCGACCGCGATCTTCTGGGCTTCCATTGGGCTCACCTCGGCCTTGCGAGTAACCCCGGCCGAGACAGGCTAGGACTCATCCGTTAAATCCGCGTTAACCGTCAGGGCAGCATCGCCGATTCAGCCGGGCAGCCGTATACGCAAAACAACGCATTGCCGGGCGCGCGGCGGCTCAGCGCGCATTGATGCTTTTCTTCAGCAGCGCGAACTGCTTCTTCAGCCGAGGCACGGCAAAGTCGGTGAACGCCCGCACCTTGGGCACTGAGAGCCGCCCCTGCGGGCAGATCAAATGCGCGGGCATCTCCGGATCCTGGTCGGCGGCCAGCACAATCTCGAGCTCGCCGCGCGCGACCTGCTCGGCGACCTGGTACGAATACATCCGCGCGACGCCGCGCCCGGCGACCGCGGACGCCACGGCCGCATAGGTGCTGTTGACGACGAGCCGCGGCGTGAATTGAACCGTGCGGGCTGCCGACGAGCCCGCCTGTGGCGCGAAGGTCCAGGAATTGGGCAGATGCGCCATCGCCACGATCTGATGCTTGGCGAGATCGCCGGGCTCGGTGATGCGCGGATGCTGCTTTAGATAGCGGGGAGCAGCCACCACGACACGGCTGATCTCGCCGATCCGCATCGCCACCATCGCCGAATCCGCGAGATGGCCAATGCGAAGCGCGATGTCGACGCCCTCCTCGATCAGGTTGACCGCGCGGTCGAACAGCAGGAGCTTTGCCGACACGGTCGGATAGGCGTCGAGAAACGCATCGAGGATCGGCCGCAGCACCATCTCCCCCGAGACCACCGGCGCCGTGATCGTGAGCAGGCCGCGGGGAGCCGCGCGCGGTCCGGCCGCGATGTCGTCGGCCTCCTCCAGCTCGGTGAGCACGCGGCGGCAGATCGCGACATAGCGCTCGCCTTCCTCGCTCAGCTTGATCGACCGCGTCGTCCGGTGCAGCAGCTCGGCGCCGACCCGCTCCTCCAGGAAGGCGATGGCGCGGCTGACCGCCGCCGGCGAGCGGCCGAGCTTGCGCCCGGCGGCGGCGAGGCTGCCCTCGTCCACCGCAAGGACGAACACCTTCATCGCATCCAGACGATCCATACGCTTCCCGCCGCACCATCAAATTCCGGTGACAAGCTAGGCGTTCGCCCGCGCCGCGACAACCGCCGCCGCGGCCGATCCGGCATTCGTTCGCGCCGCGTAACAGTGTCTGCCGGACAACGTGTATTCGCAGCCGGGCCGCCGCGGCGTACCTCAGCGCGCAGGCCAGCAGCCGCTGGCACAGGTTCTGAAACCCAACAACAGGAGTCCGTCATGGGTATCGAGCAGAAGGTCGCCATCATCACCGGTGCATCGCAGGGCATCGGCGCCGCCCTGGTCCAGGGTTTTCGCGATCGCAATTATCGCGTCGTCGCAACGGCGCGCTCCATCAAGCCGTCGGGCGACGACGACGTCCTCGCCGTTCCCGGCGACATCGCCGACCGGGCCACCGCCGAGCGCGTGGTTTCGCAAGCCGTCGCCCGCTTCGGCCGCGTCGACACGCTGGTCAACAATGCCGGCATCTTCGTCGCAAAGCCGTTCACGCAGTACACCGCCGAGGACTATGCGGCGGTGATGGGCACCAACGTCGCGGGCTTCTTCAACATCACGCAGCTCGCCATCGCCGAGATGGAGAAGCAGGGTTCTGGCCATATCGTGCAGATCACGACGACCCTGGTCGATCACGCCAATTCGAACGTGCCCTCGGTGCTGGCTTCGCTGAGCAAGGGCGGCCTCAACGCCGCGACCAAGTCGCTCGCGATCGAATACGCAAAGCGCGGCATCCGCGTGAACGCAGTGGCGCCCGGCGTCATCAGGTCGCCGATGCATCCGGTTTCGACGCATGCCGAGCTCAGCGCGCTGCATCCTGTCGGCCACATGGGCGAGATGTCCGACATCGTCGATGCCGTGCTCTATCTCGAGGGTGCGTCCTTCGTCACCGGTGAGATCCTGCATGTCGACGGCGGCCAGAGCGCCGGCCACTGAGCGCGAGAGGAGAGACACCATGCCCATCGTCACCATTCAAGTGACCCGCGAGGGAACGACGCCGGGCGCGGCGTCACTCACGGCGGAAGAGAAGGCCGCGCTGATCAAGGGATCGAGCCAGCTCCTGCTCGACGTGCTCGGCAAGCCGCTCGATTCCACCTTCGTCGTGATCGAGGAAGTCGACACCGACAATTGGGGCTGGGGCGGCCTGCCCGTGCCGGAATTCCGGCGTCGCCGCGCCGCCCAGACAGGATGATTCGCGCGCGATCGAGCGCGCAGGAGGATGACATGACCAACGCAGATACGAAGCAGCACGTTGAGACCCGGCCGCATCAGCGGCCGGGATCGGAATCACGGCAGATTTGGCGATATGCGGTGGCGGGCTTGTCCGCCTCGCTGGTCGGACTTGGCCTCGCCCGCTTCTCCTACACGCCTCTGATCCCGGCGCTGATCGCGGCAAAGTGGTTCAGCGCGTCGGATGTCGTCTATCTCGGCGCGGCGAATCTTGCCGGTTACCTTGCGGGCGCACTCGCGGCCCGGGCCGTCGCCACCCGCGTCGGCGCGGTCGGCGCGTTGCGTGCGATGATGCTGCTCGCAACGCTCTCTTTCTTTGCCAGCTCCGCCCCGGTGTCGTTCTCCTGGTTCTTCGCCTGGCGCTTCCTGTCGGGTCTCACCGGCGGCGTCATCATGGTGCTGGCGGCGTCCGTCATCCTGCCGCACATTTCTGCCGCGAGGCGCGGCATCGTCGGCGGCGTGATCTTCGCGGGTGTCGGCCTTGGCGTCGCCGCGTCGGGCACGCTGGTGCCGCTGCTGCTGCAACAAGGCCTGCAGCAGAGCTGGTATGGTCTTGGCGCCCTCTCCGCCCTGCTCACCCTCGCAAGCTGGTGGAACTGGCCTGCGGAAACGAAGGCTAGTGCTGCGCCTTTGCATCACGCGAAGCACCACCATGCATCGACGGCGGCCCGCGCGCTGCTGGTCCAATACGGCCTCAACGCGGTGGCGCTGGTGCCGCACATGGTGTTCATCGTCGATTTCGTGGCGCGCGGGCTCGGCCAGGGCATTGCCGCGGGATCGCGCTACTGGGTGCTGTATGGTCTCGGCGCGATCGTCGGCCCGCTCGTCACCGGCCATCTTGGCGACCGGTCAGGCTTCGGTCCGGCGCTGCGCGCAGCCTTCCTGATCGAGGCGGCGGCCGTGCTGCTGCCGACCGTCAGCACCGCGCCGGTTTCGCTGATCGTGTCGAGCGTCGTGGTCGGCGGCTTCACGCCCGGCATCGTGCCGCTGGTGCTCGGACGAATCCACGAGCTGGTCCCGCACGCAACCGAGCAGCAGCGCGCGACATGGAGCCATGCCACCACCAGCTTTGCGCTGTTCCAGGCGGCCGCGGCTTACGGCTTCTCCTGGATCTATGCGCAGACCGGGGGCGACTATCTCGTGCTGTTCGGTTTAGGCGGCGGCGCAGCGGTCCTGGCGCTCGCGATTGATCTCGGCCTCGCACTGATCGTCCCGCGCAGATCCTGAGCGCGATGACGGCAGGCGAGCGGTGCTACCCGGCACCGGGCTTTGTCATGATTTGAGCAAGCGATCGCAGCAGCTCGGTTTGCTTCAGGACCAACTCACATTGCTGTCGCGCATGCGTGCTCGACAGCTCAACCAACTCCGCCAGGGTTCTCGCACGGCCCAACTCCCGCGCATACTCCAAGGTCGCGCCCGCATTGACTTTCATCAGTTCGAGCACGACGACGCGACACTCAGCCGCCGTTCCAATTGCCTCGATGAGGTGGCCTTCTCCGGCGGCGATTCCATTGGCCTCCGATACCACATCGGCCAGCCGTGGCTTGGCGAGGTCCCTGGCATAATCCAGCGCAGCGTGAGCACCAGTCTTCATGCCGTCCAAAGCACGCGCCTGACAATCCTTGGCGATGTCCACGATGAGATCAATGGTGGTAGTGCCCGGAGGTTCAGGTCTTGCAGCGATGACGCCGGCCGCTTCTTGTACCGGAACAATCATCGGAGCGGGCACAGCTTGCGCGATCTGCGGCGCATCTTGCAGGACGGCGGAGACCGAGCCCGGCGGCATCGCCAAGCCCTCGTCGACGGCGCGGCTCACTTCGGCCGCCAGCTCCACCAGCGAGCGACGCCCGGCGCGTGCAACGTCAGCAGGCTGTCTTGAGCGCGGCTTGCCCATGATCATTCGACTCCACGATAAGGCGCTCCGAGATCCAACCCCACAGGGCCGCAATTTCCTCCGAGGCTTTTCCCTCCGGCGCGTACTCGGTTACGCCCAGCCCTGCCCCGAGCGCATCCTGGTGGTCGTTGCGCTGCCCAATGAAGGGGAGCGCAAGCAAGCCGAGCGAGTTGAGCGACGTGGCAGCTTCGCTCAACCGCCCCCTCCGTGTGGGCGCCTGATTGAGGATGAAGGCAAACCGGCGATCGAGCCTGCGGGTAGCGATCAGCGTTGGTATTGCGGCTTCGATATCGGCCGGGCTCGGACGAGCCGGGATGAGACAAAGATCGGCACTGGCAATGGCGCGCGTCGCCAAGGCATTGTTCGTGGCAGCTGTGTCGATGATTGCGAGCCAAACCCCTTCGGCCTTGAGGCGGGATATCACCGGCTCGATTTCGCTGGGATCGGTGACGCAATCGACGCGAGGATAGGGCTTCTCACGGCGCCCTTTCCATCTCGAGATCGTACCTTGCGCATCCGCCTCAATGAGAGCGACGCGCTCGCCGCGCTGCATCGCTGCCACCGCCAGCCCAACGGACAGCGTACTCTTGCCGCTTCCGCCTTTCTGCGTGACCAGAGCAAGGATGTACATGTTCCGCGTTCTCCTCAGGACGGCAACAACGTGGAACTCAGACCCCGCCGGAAATAAACTTCTTGCAGCGCAAAAATTCTACCCCAAGTCGCGATTCGTCTCAAGCGATCGCGAGCCTCTCCCGGTAATTTACGTAGCAAGATCAGGAGTATTGCATCACACCGTCGTCGATCCGGCCGAAGCGCAAGGAGACGATGTCGAGGGCATAGTTCTGGTACAGCCGCCACGGCTGCTTCGAGCCCTGCTTCGGCATCTTGGCGACCGAGCGCTGCACGTAACCCGAGGTGAAATCGAGCGACGGCTGCGCGGTGATCGTCGGATCGTCATTGTGCGGCATGCACTGGCGGAAATTGTGCCGGTCCATGTAGTTGATGAGCCGGCAGACATATTCGCAGGTGAGATCGCATTTCAGCGTCCAGGACGCGTTGGTGTAGCCGAAAGCCGACGCCATGTTGGGCACGTCGGCATACATCATGCCCTTGTAAGTCAGCGTATTGGCGAAATCGACAGCGCGGCCGTCGACGCTGATCTCGAGACCGCCGACGACCTGGAGCACCAGCCCCGTCGCGGTGACGATGATATCGGCCGCGAGCTCCCGGCCGTCCTTCAGGCGGATCCCGTCGCGGGTAAAATTGTCGATCTCGCTCGTGACGACGGAAGCCCGCTGCTCGCGGATCGCCTTGAACAGGTCGCCATCCGGCACGAGGCACAGCCGCTGGTCCCAGGGATTGTAGCGCGGCGTGAAATGGGTCGCGACGTCGTAGTCCGGGCCGAGCGCCATCTGCACGCCTTTGAGAATGAGGTCCTTCACCTTCGCGGGCCTGCGCCGGCTGAGCTGGAAGAAGAACATCCCCCACATCACGTTGCGCCAGCGGATCAGATGATAGGCAAGCCGCGCCGGCAGGTTGCGGCGCAATTTGTTGGCGACGGGGTCCTGCGCCGGACGCGACACCACATAGGTCGGCGAGCGCTGGAGCATGGTGACCTGCGCCGCCTTCTTGGCGAGCTCCGGCACCAGCGTCACCGCGGTCGCGCCCGAGCCGATCACGACGACGCGCTTGCCGGCGTAGTCGATGTCCTCGGTCCATTTCTGCGGATGCACGATGCGGCCGGCGAAATCCGCCGCGCCCTTGAACTCCGGCGTATAGCCCGCCTCGTATTTGTAATAGCCCGAGCACATGAACAGGAAATTGCAGGTGAAGCGCACGACCTCGGTCGCGTCCTCGCCCGTGATGCGCTCGGCCTCCACGGTCCAGCGCGCATCCGGCGTCGACCACGCCGCACGCTTGACGCGATGGCGGAAGCGGATGTGCTTCGCGATGCCGTTCTCGGCCGCGGTTTCGCGCACATAGTTCAGGATCTGCGGCCCGTCGGCGATCGCCTTCGGATCAGTCCAAGGCTTGAACGAATAGCCGAGCGTGAACATGTCGCTGTCCGAACGGATGCCGGGATAGCGGAACAGATCCCAGGTGCCGCCGATGCAGTCGCGGCCCTCGAGAATGACGTAGCTCTTGCCCGGGCACTTCGCCTGAAGATGATAGCCCGCGCCGATGCCGGACAGGCCGGCACCGACGATCAGCACGTCGACATGTTCTTTGGCTTCGGCCATCGCGTTTCTCCCTCCACACAGGATGGGCGGCGCCGCGCCGAATTGCAACCGTCAGGTCGCTGCGGCGACTACGCAGGCCGTATCGAAATACTCGTAGAATTCGATCGCCTTGCCGTCCTTGAAGCGCCAGAAATCGAGCTTGGGCGTTTCGGCGAGTTTTCCGGTCCGCTTGTTGATCCAGGCGCAGGAGCCTCGCGCGACGACCGCGTCGCCCTGCGCCACGTATTCATTTATCGTGTAATGCTGCATGCTCCACTCGGACAGCAGCGTGTCGAAATAATCGCGGAGCTTCACGCTGTCGTGGTATTCCGTGGCAAATGCCAGCGGCTCGACGCCGCGCGGGATCGAGGCAAAGTTGATCTTCGGAGCAACGACGACGTCGAACCAATGGTCGACGCTACCTCCCTTGCTCTCGTTCCACCGGTGATAGGCGTCCTGCAAGATCTTGACGTTAGCGGCCTCGTTGGACATCGCACTTCCTCCACAATGCTTTCGGTGTCAGACAATATGTGCCGGGCAATGGGCCGCCCGCTGCGAAGGTGGCAGGCTTTTTCTGGCTCTACCTGAGAGCGTATCAGACGGGTGGGCAACAAAAAAGCCCCGGATCGCTCCGGGGCTTTGATGTTTCGATGAGGTCGGATCAGTAGCGGTAGTGATCGCTCTTGTACGGGCCTTCCTGCTTCACGCCGATATAGTCGGCCTGGTCCTTGCGCAGCTCGGTGAGCTTGACGCCGATCTTGGCGAGGTGCAGGCGCGCGACCTTCTCGTCGAGGGTCTTCGGCAGCACGTAGACTTCCTTCTTGTACTTGCCGTCCTTGTTGTTGGCGAACAGCTCGATCTGCGCCAGCGTCTGGTTGGTGAAGGACGCCGACATCACAAAGGACGGATGACCCATCGCGTTGCCGAGGTTCACGAGGCGCCCCTCCGACAGCATGATGATGCGGTGCTTGTCGGGGAATTCGATCTCGTCGACCTGCGGCTTGATGTTGGTCCACTTCAGGTTACGCAGACCCGCGATCTGGATCTCGTTGTCGAAGTGGCCGATGTTGCAGACGATGGCGCGATCCTTCATCGCGCGCATGTGCTCGATGGTGATGATGTCCTTGTTGCCGGTCGCGGTGACGAAGATGTCGGCGCGCGGGGCGGCGTCCTCCATGGTCACGACCTCGTAGCCTTCCATCGCGGCCTGGAGCGCGCAGATCGGATCGACTTCGGAGACCATCACGCGGCAGCCGGCCTGGCGCAGCGAGGCGGCCGAGCCCTTGCCGACGTCGCCGAAGCCCGCGACCATCGCGACCTTGCCCGACATCATCACGTCGGTGCCGCGGCGGATGCCGTCGACCAGCGATTCACGGCAGCCATAGAGGTTGTCGAACTTGGACTTGGTGACGCTGTCGTTGACGTTGATCGCCGGCCACAGCAGCGTGCCGGCCTTCTGCATGTCATAGAGACGATGCACGCCCGTGGTGGTCTCTTCGGAAACGCCCTTGATGCTCTTGGCGATCTCGGCGAAGTAGCCCTTCGGCTTTTCCTTGAGCTGCTTCTTCAGAAGCGCGAAGAAGACTTCCTCTTCCTCGGAGCCGGGCTTGTCGAGGAAGGCGGTGTCGCCGTTCTCGGCACGCAGACCGAGATGGACGTACATGGTGGCATCACCGCCGTCATCGAGGATCATGTTCGGATGACCGCCGCCGTGCCAGTCGAACAGCTTGGCGGTGTAGTCCCAGTATTCGGTCAGCGTCTCGCCCTTGACGGCGAAGACGGGAATGCCAGCGGCCGCGATCGCGGCGGCAGCGTGGTCCTGCGTCGAATAGATGTTGCAGGAGACCCAGCGAATGTCGGCGCCGAGTGCTGCCAGCGTCTCGATCAGCACCCCGGTCTGGATCGTCATGTGCAGCGAGCCGGCGATGCGCGCGCCCTTCAGCGGCTGCTTCGGGCCGAACTCCTCGCGGGTGGCCATCAGGCCGGGCATCTCGGTCTCGGCGAGCGAGAGTTCCTTGCGGCCGAAATCGGCGAGCGAAATGTCCTTGACGATGTAATCGGTGAAGCCGGGCTTCGCGTTCATAGGGGGTTCCTGTTTGTTTGACTCGTCATTCCGGGGCGCTCGCGAAAAGAGCGAACCCGGAATCCGGAGGATCGAGATTCCGGGTTCGCCGCTGTCGCGGCGCCCCGGAATGACGCAAGTGAACTAGAGCGCGCGCTTCAGCTGCTCGACGAGATCGGTCTTCTCCCAGGAGAAGCCGCCCTCGTTGTCGGGCGTGCGGCCGAAATGGCCGTAGGCCGAGGTGCGCGCGTAGATCGGGCGGTTGAGGTCGAGATGGCTGCGGATGCCGCGGGGCGTGAGATCCATCGCCTGCGCCGCCGCCTTCTCGAGCTGTTCCTCCGGCACTTTGCCGGTGCCGTGGGTGTCGATGTAGATCGACAGCGGCCGCGCCACGCCGATGGCATAGGCAAGCTGCAGCGTGCAGCGGTCGGCGAGACCGGCGGCAACGATGTTCTTGGCGACGTAGCGCGCGGCGTAGGCCGCAGAACGGTCGACCTTGGTCGGATCCTTGCCGGAGAACGCACCGCCGCCATGCGGGGCCGCGCCACCATAGGTGTCGACGATGATCTTGCGGCCGGTCAGGCCGGCGTCGCCGTCGGGACCGCCGATGTAGAACTTGCCGGTCGGGTTGATGTGCCAGATGGTCTTCGGCGTGATCCAGTCCTTCGGCAGCGCCTCGCGCACATAGGGCTCGACGATGTCGCGCACCTGGCTGGAGGTGAGGTCCGGCACCAGATGCTGGTGGGAGACCACGATCTCGCGCACGCCGACCGGCTTGCCGTTCTCGTACTGCACGGTGACCTGGCTCTTGGAATCCGGGCCCAGCACCTTCTCGCGGCCGGAGTGGCGCGCTTCGGAGATGAGGCGCAGGATCTTGTGGGCGTAGAAGATCGGCGCCGGCATCAAGTCAGGCGTCTCGTTGGTGGCGTAACCGAACATGATGCCCTGGTCGCCCGCGCCTTCTTCCTTGACCTCACCCGGCTGAAGCGCATCGACGCCCTGGGCGATGTCGGCCGACTGCGGATGCAGCAGAATCTCGATGTCGCAGGTCTTCCAGTGGAAACCTTCCTGCTCGTAGCCGATGTCCTTGATCGCGGCGCGCACGACGCCCTCGATCTGCTCGTTGGTGACGGACTTCGGGCCGCGGGTCTCGCCGGCGATCACGACCTTGTTGGTGGTCGCGAGCGTTTCGCAGGCGGCGCGGATTTGCCACGGGTCGATGCCGGCTTTCGGCCCCTCGCGGTAGAACAGATCGACGATTTCATCGGAGATCCGGTCGCAGACCTTGTCCGGATGGCCCTCGGACACGGACTCGCTGGTGAAGAGATAGGACGCGCGCATCAAGAAACCCCTTGTTCCGCCACTGCACGGCGGTTCGTTTGCGATGTTTACCTTTGGATTATGTCAATCACGCCGGCGCGAGATGACGTAGGATTCGTCAAGAAACCAGAGCCCGTTGTACTTTCTCAGCACGTCCCTGGCGGCATCCAGAGTGCGGCCGTTTTGAGTCATTTCTGCCAACCGGTCGTCCTCGATCTGAGCGACATACACCGCCGCATTCCACGCTGCAAAGGCCGTCGAGGTTCCGATAGTACCCGTCACCTCGTTGGGCAGCGCTTCCATATCATACCTGAAGATCGAGCGGTTGTCCGCGTAGGCATTAAAATTTAGGTCGCGGCCCAACGATCCGAGCTCGTACTTAACTGCGCGCAATAGCTCATGACGACTGACCGCGAAAGGATTTTCTCCGGGCCAGATTGCCTGGATCATTTCCATGCCCGGATCGTGACCATGGGAGTGAATACCGATCAGGCGCCCCCCCGGCCGCAATGCCCGCGCCAGAGGCGCAATGATCCGCTTTGCCCGGAAATTGACCGAGGACAGCGCACGGTATGGCTGCGATGCAATAACGAGGTCGAAATTGGCCTCGGTCTGGCCCGGCCGCGGAATGGTCGAATCCAGCAGGAACCGGTGATCCTCGCGATAGAGCACCAGGACGACCGGACGCTCGTAGAGCGGCATGGCCGTGCGCGGGCTGATCGCGGCGCGCCAGTTCTGCTCCAGGAACGGCCGCAGCTCTGCGATCTGCTGCTCGAACTCGCCCGACGAGGCGCCACGTAGCGGAACCTCGTGCCAGACGGTGGCGGCCGCCGCTGCGGGCGATGCCGGCGTGAGCCAGGGCGCCTCCGAATAGAACATGTTGGTGAAGACGAACACCGACGCAGGATGCTCGAAAATGCGATCCGGCACCTTCTCCAGCGTCAGGCGCAGGTCCTCGAGACTGAGCTCCTTGCCGGCGACATAGAACGGCATGTGCGGAAAGCGCTGGTGCGTCGCGCGCAGCACCCGCGCCAGCACCGTGCCGTCGCCGACGCCGGCGTCGAACAGGCGCAGCGCCGGCGGGCGCGGATGGATGGCGGCCAGTTCCAGCGCAACCCGGTCCGCGATCACCCGCTTTTCGCTACAGGTGTGGACGAACAGCAGATATTTCTGCCGGTTCTCGAAGAAACGGAAATTACCACGCGGATCGCGCTTTTCCGGAGGCACCTGAAGGCCTCGTGGCGGCGGCACGCCGCCGGCCATCGACGCCGCCATATAGGCCTGGATCCGCTCCAGCGTGTCGATGGTGATGCGCTTTCCCTCGCGCAGGCGATGCACCAGCTTCCCATCGTTCACCGCGCGCCGGCCAAACGTCGATTCCGCCATATCCGCCTTGCGGCAGAACTCGGTGATCTGGCTCAGGATTTCGTCGTTTTTCATGAGTGGGAAGGTGGTGGGCAGCGATGTTGGGTCCCACCTCTTAGCAAAGTCTGCCCACCGGGGGAATACCCTCGCTTGCTTTACCCCAGGTCCAACGACGGGAGCGTGAACCCCGGCGTACCGCCGGGCAACAAACAAGCACTTCTCCTCTTACGGGACGACCGCCATGCGCCGCCTGCTCGTCGCGCTCTGCCTGCTCACCGTCGTGCTGGGGTCGACGTCGGCCCAGGCGCAGGCGCGCAACCAGCTCGGGCCGCTCTGCACCACCGAGACCACCCCGGCGGACAAGATGGTCGACGCCTGCACCAAGATCATCGCGCTGAAGGTGTTCAAGGGCGAACAGCTCGCGACCGTCTATTTCTGGCGCGCGGTGGGCTGGAACAAGAAGGGCGACTACGCCAAGGTCATCACTGATGCCACGGAGGCAATCCGGCTGCAGCCGAGCCAGGCGGTCTATAACCTCAGGGGCTCGGCCTATTACGACAAGGGCGACTACGACATCGCGATCGCCGATTTCGACGATGCGCTGAAGCTCGGACCTCCCAGCGGCATCATCTTCCACAATCGCGGCAACGCCTGGCGGGGCAAGCACGACTACACCAAGGCGATCGCCGACTACGACATGTCGATCAAAGCCGATCCGAAATCGGCGTTCTCGTTCCAGAACCGCGGCATCTCGAAAGAAGCACTCGGCGATCTCGACGGCGCGCTCGCCGACATCAACCAAGCGATCCGGCTCGACCCGACGCTGCCGCAGCCGCTGATCAACCGTACCTCGATCTGGCGCGCCAAGGGCGATCTCGATCGCGCCATCGCCGATGGCAGCGAGGCGATCCGGCTCGCCGAGAAAAAGCCGCCGGCCAACATCATGACGCCGCCGAACAGCGTGCTGATCTCGGGCTATACCCATCGCGCGCTGGCCTATGAAGCGAAAGGCGACTACGCCCGCGCACGCGACGACTACAAGGCGACGCTGGCGATCGTGGCGTCGGACGCCGGCAGCAAGGCCAACCAGGCGACCGCAAAAGTGCGGCTGTCGCTGGTGAGCGATGCAGCTGTGCCGATCCCGCGCGATGCGCCCTCGCCCACGACGCAGCCGACAGCGGCCCCTGCCCCGCAGCAGACCGGCGCGGCATCCGCGCCCTCGCCTGCTCCGGCCGTGCGCGGCACGCGCATGGCGCTGATTATCGGCAACGGCGCCTATGCGCATGTGAAGGCGCTGCCCAATCCACCCAACGACGCCCGCGCCGTCGCCAAGAGCCTGCGCGACATCGGCTTCACCGTGTCGGAGGGCGTCGACCTCGACCGCGCCGCGATGCAGAAGATGACGCGCGACTTCCTGCGCGATGCGGCCCGGGCGCAAGTCGCCGTGGTCTACTATGCCGGCCATGGCGTGCAGGTGGACGGCCGCAACTATCTCATTCCCGTCGACGTCGAACTCAAGCCGGGCACGGCCATGACGGAGGCGATGATCGACATGGACACGATCATGGCCGGCCTCGACGATCAGGTCCGCACCAACATTTTGATTTTCGATGCCTGCCGCAACAACCCGATGGCACAGCAGGTGGCTTCAGCCGCTGCCAATCGCGGCATCGAGGGCGCCTCGGGCCTCGCGGCTCCGACGAGCCTCGGCGCCGGGGCGACACTCGGCGCCGGCACGCTGATCGCTTTCGCCACCGCACCGGGCCAGGTCGCGCTCGACGGCGACGGCGCCAACTCGCCGTTCTCCGCCGCGCTGTCCCGTCACATCGGCACGCCCGGGCTGGAGGTGCAGCAGATGCTCACGCGGGTGCGGGCGGAAGTGGTCTCGACTACGAAGAACAAGCAGGTGCCGTGGTCGAACTCGTCGCTGCTGGGTGAGGTCTACCTGGCGGAGAAGTGAGGACGCGCTTGCGCGTCGTCATCCCGGGGTGGTGCGCAAGCACCAGACCCGGGATCTCGAGATCCTCAGGTGCGCAAGCGCGCACCATAGTTCGCGCTACGCACGCCCCGGGATGACGCTGTGCCTCAGTTGCCCCACACTTCCTTCGCGATCTCCACCGCAAGGCTCAGCTTGGCCCACTGCTCTTCCTCGGAGAGGATGTTGCCCTCCTCGGTCGAGGCGAAGCCGCATTGCGGGGACAGTGCGAGCTGCTCCAGCGGCGCGAACTTGGCGGCTTCTTCCAGACGGCGCTTGATGTCGTCCTTCTTCTCGAGCTCACCGAACTTCGAGGTGATGACGCCGACCACGACGACCTTGTTGCCCTTGGGCAGGAAGCGCAGCGGCTCGAAACCGCCGGCGCGGTCGCTGTCGTACTCCAGGAAGTAGCCGTCGTAATTGGTGCCGGCGAGCATGGTCTCGGCCACCGGCTCGTAGCCGCCCGAGGAGATCCAGGTCGAGCGGAAATTGCCGCGGCAGACATGCGTCGTCACCACCATGTCGGCGGGCTTCTCGGCCAGCGCGTAGTTGATGATGCGCGCATAGATCTGCTGCAGGCCATCCGGATTGTCGCCGCGCTCGCGCGCCTTCTGCAATTCGTCCGGCGAGCAGAGATAGGCCCACACGGTGTCGTCGAACTGGAGATAGCGGCAGCCGGCGTCATAGAACGCCTTCACGGCCTTCCGATAGGTCTTGCCGAGGTCCTCGTAGAAGGCATCGAGATCGGGATAGACGTCCTTGGAGATCGACTTGCGGCCACCGCGGAAGTGCAGCACCGCCGGCGAGGGGATCGTCATCTTGGCGGTGACGTGGGCCTGGTCGGCGCACTTCTTCAGGAAGCGGAAATGGTCCAGCATCGGGTGGTCGTCGGGGAAGTCGAGCTTGCTGATCACGCGGACCGCATCGTGACGGGTCTGCACGCCGGCGAACTGGATGCCGGTGTCGGGGTGAAACAGCTCGCAGCCGGTGAGCTTGGCCAGGAAGTCGAAATGCCACCAGGAGCGGCGGAATTCGCCGTCGGTCGCAAGCTTCAGCCCGACCGAGGCCTGCTTGTGCACGACCTTCTCGATCTCCATGTCCTCGATCTTGCGCAGATCGTCGGCCGAGATCTCTCCCTTCTCAAGCCTGGCGCGGGCTTCCTTGATCTTGGCGGGGCGCAGGAGGCTGCCGACCTCGTCGGCGCGGAAGGGGGCTTTGGTTCGCTGCATTCTTGAACTCCCGAGGATTTTTTAGTGGGCCGCCGCCCCTGCGACTCCGAGGTGGCGCTCCAGGACCGAGGGGTCGGCCTTCAGCGCAGCGCTCGGGGCGTCGTGGACGATCGTTCCGCGTTCCAATATCACAACACGGTCGGCGAGCCCCAGAATCTTTTGCGCATTCTGCTCGACGATGATCGAGCAGATGCCGCCGGCGCGGGTGATGGTGCCGATCGCCTTCAACAGCTCCTCGACGATGATGGGGGCAAGGCCCTCGGTCGGCTCATCCAGCAGCAGGACCTTCGGGTTGAGGGTCAGCGCACGGCCGATCGCCAGCATCTGCTGCTCGCCGCCGGAGAGCTGGTTGCCAAAATTGCCCCGCCGCTCCTTCAGCCGCGGAAACATCTCGTAGACCTTCTCGACCGTCCAGGGACCGGGCTGGGCCACCGCGGTCATGTTCTCCTCGACCGTGAGCGAGCGGAAGATATTGCGCTCCTGCGGCACCCAGCCGATGCCAGCGCGCGCCCGCTGGTCGGGTCGGAGCGTGGTGACATCCGTGCCGGCGAGCGCGACGGTGCCGGAGAAGCGGCGGGTGACGCCTACGATGGAGTTGATCAGCGTGGTCTTGCCGGTGCCGTTGCGTCCGAGCAGCGCCAGCACCTGCCCCTCGGCGAGGCGCAGGGACATCTTCGGCAGCACCACCGCCTCGCCATAGCCCGCGCGCAAGGCTTCGATCTCGAGCAGGTCAGACATTGACCGCCTCCTCGCCGAGATAGACCGCCTTGACCTGCGGGTCGCGCGCGACCTGCTCGGGCGGGCCTTCTGTGAGCAGCGCGCCGGAGACCAGAACCGAAATCCGGTCGGCGAAGGAGAACACGAGATCCATGTCGTGCTCGATCAGCAGCACCGTGACGTCGCGCGGCAGCGCGCCGACCACGGCGAGAATGTCGTGGCGTTCGCTCTCGGGCACGCCGGCGGCGGGCTCGTCGAGCAGCAGCACGCGCGGCTTGGCCGCGATGGCGACCGCGATCTCGAGCAGGCGCTGCTTGCCGTAAGGCAGGGTCACGGTCTCTTCGTTCATCACATCGAGAAGATGGAAGCGCGTCAGGAGATCGGCGATCTCGCCGTTGACGTCGCTGCGCGTGCCCATCCGCCGCCACCAGTCGCCGCCATGGCCGAGGCGCTCGGAGACGGCAAGGCCGATGGTCTCGAGCGGCGTCAGGTCGGGATAGAGCTGGTTGATCTGGAACGTGCGCGACAGGCCGCGCAGCACGCGCTTGTGCACCGGCACGTCCGTGATGTCCTGGCCTTCCAGCAGGATGCGCCCGGAGTTCGGCTTCAGCACGCCGGTGAGCTGGTTGATGACAGTGGTCTTGCCGGCGCCGTTCGGGCCGATCAGCGCGTGGCGGGCGCCCTGCTCGATTCTGAGCGAGAGATCGCGGGTGACGCGCAGGCCGCCGAACTGCTTTTCGAGGTTCTGGGTTTCGAGCGCGATGGTCATGCGTCGCTCTCCGGCACGGCGACGACCGCCTTGCGACCGGCAACCTGCTTGATGATCAGGTTCGGCACATACAGCACCCAGCGATGCAGGCGCTGACGGCCGACCAGCACGATCACGACCAGCACGAGGCCGATCCAGAACTGCCAGTATTGCGGGGTGATGGTGGAGAACAATTCCTGGAGCATACGGAACACCACCGCGCCGACCAGCCCGCCATAGAGATAGCCGGTGCCGCCGATGACGAGCACCAGCATCAGGTCGGCGGAGCGCTCGAAGGCGAACACGTCGAGCGAGGCGATCGCGGTGGTCTGGGTGAACAGCGCGCCTGCGATGCCGGCATAGAACGCCGCCAGCGTATAGATCGCGATCAGGCGGCGGTTGACGGGGATGCCGATCGCCGCGGCCCGCAGCGGATTGTTCTTGATCGCACGCAGCGACAGGCCGAACGGCGAATGCACGACGCGGCGGGCGAACAGGAACAGCACGAACAGCACGGCCAGCGAATAGAAGAAGCCGGCCTTGCCGAACATGTCGAACGGAATCTCGCCAAAGATCGGCTGCATCTCGATGCCCTGCAGGCCGTCGGTCCCGCCGGTGATGTTGGAGAAGCGCTCGGCGAGCGCCTCCAGCAGCAGCGCGATGCCGAGCGTCACCATCAGCCGGGTGAGATCGACGCCGCGGATCACGAGGAAGCTGGTGGCGAAGCCCAGCACCATCGCGGCAAGGCCGGCCACGATCAGCGCGAGCACGGGCTCGTTGATGATCCCGTGAAGAGCAAGCAGCCCCGCCGCATAGGCGCCGACGCCGAAGAAGGCGGCGTGGCCGAGCGAGACGATGCCGGCATAGCCGAGGATGAGATCGAGCGACATCGCAAACAGCGCCAGCCGCAGGATGTCGGTCATGATCAGATAGCGCGTGGGAAATGCAAAGCCGCAGGCCAGCACGATCAGCCAGAAGGCGACTTCGCCATAGTGCCAGCGCGCATGGCGCTGGGCGTGATAACCGACGTCGGAGGAAGCGCTCATCGGCGAACTCAACGCGCGGCCGTGCGGCCGAACAGGCCGTTCGGGCGCCAGATCAGGATCACGATCATCATGGTGTAGATCACGAAGGGGCCCATCTTCGGCACGTAGTACTTGCCGGCGACGTCGCCGATGCCGAGCAGGAGCGAGGCCAGGAACGGGCCGGTGATCGAGGACGAGCCGCCGACGGTGACCACGATCAGGAAGTAGATCATGAACTTCAGCGGGAAATACGGGTCGAGGCCGAGGATCTCGGCGCTGAGCGCGCCACCGAGGCCGGCGAGCCCGCAACCGAATGCAAACGTGAAAGCGAACACCTGCGGCACGTTGATGCCGAGGCCGCTGGCGGCGCGCGGATCGTCAACGGCGGCGCGCAGCCGGCTGCCGAAACGCGTCTTGGCCAGCACCATCTGGAGCGCGATGGTGAGCAGGCCGCAGATCACGATGATCATCAGCCGGTAGCGGCCGATGCCGACGCCGAACAGGTCGAACTGGCCCTGGAGCGCGGCCGGCAGGTTGATGAAGACCCGCGACGAGCCCTGGATGTAGTCCACGGCCGCGACCGACATGAAGGTCAGGCCGATGGTGAACAGCACCTGGTCGAGATGGCTGCGCGTATAGAGATGGCGGTAGAGCGTACGCTCGAGCACGATGCCGATCGCCGCCGACGAGACGAAAGCGAGCGGCAGCGCGGCGAAGAACGGCCAGCCCATCCGGTTGACCAGCACCATGCAGACATAGCCGCCGGTCATGGCGAAGGCGCCGTGGGCGAGGTTGACGAAGTTCATCAGGCCGAGCGTGACCGCGAGCCCGCAAGCGAGCACGAACAGCAGCATGCCGTAGGCAACGCCATCGAACAGGTTGGTGAGGATAGAGGTCATCGTCTCAGCTTGGGTTATCGGTCATGGCCGGGCAAAAGCACGAAGTGCGTCTTCAAACAAATGTCCCGGCCATCCACGTTCTTGTTTCGGCTCTCGCGTGGATGCACGGGTCAAGCCCGGGCATGACGAGAGCGGGGCGCGAGATCCCGGGCTCGCGCCAATGCGCGCCCCGGGATGACGCGCTTTCGCGCGTCACTTCTTGGTCTTGCCGAGGTCCTTGACGGCTTCGAAGGTCGCGAACTCGACATTGTAGAGCTCGCCGTCGACCTTCTCGACCTTGCGGATGTAGATGTTCTGCACGATATCGCGCGTCTCGGGGTCGATCGAGATCGGGCCGCGCGGGCTCTCCCACTTCTGGCCCTTCATCGCCTCGACCAGCTTGGTGCCGTCGGTGTCGCCACCGGTCTTCTTCAGCGCCTCGTAGATCAGGTGGATGCCGTCATAGCCGCTCACCGCCATGAAGCCCGGACGAGTGCCGAAGGCCTTCTTGTAGGCCGCGACAAAATCCTTGTTCATCGCGGACGGATGCGCCGCCGAATAAAGGTGCGCGGTGACCGTGCCGAGCACGGCATCGCCCATGTTGTTGAGGAGGTCGTCGTCGGTGACGTCGCCGGGGCCGATCACCTTGATGCCGGCCTTGTCGAGGCCACGCTCGGCATACTGCTTCATGAAGTTGCCGCCCTGACCGGCCGGCACGAACACGAAGATTGCGTCGGGCTTGGCGTCCTTCATGCGCTGGAGGAACGGCGCGAAATCGGGATTCGCGAGCGGCGTCTTGACCTCTTCGACCACCTCACCGCCGCCGGCGGTGAAATTCTGCTTGAAGAAGTTCAGCGCGTCGTTGCCCGGCGCGTAGTCCGAGGTCAGCGTCGCCACCTTCTTGATGCCGTTCTTCACCGCCCAGTCGGCGATGATGGTCGAGGACTGCGCCAGGGTGAAGCTGGTGCGCACGATGTAGGGCGAGCGCTCGGTGATGATGGAGGTGCCGGCCGCCATCACGACTTCCGGAATCTTGGCCTGCGTTGCCAGCGGCGCGGCGGCGAGGGCTGCCGGCGTCACGCCGAAGCCGGCGATGAAATTGACCTTGTCGTTGACGATCAGCTCTTGCGCGGCGGTCTTGGTCTTGTCGGGAATCGCGGCGTCGTCCTTGAGGATGATCTCGATCTTCTTACCGGCGACGGTGTCGCCCTTCTGCTGCATGTAGAGCTTGATCGCGTTCTCGATCTGCTTGCCGGTCGAGGCCTGGCCGCCGGTCATCGGCAGGATCAGGCCGACCTTGACGGTGTCCTCGGCCCTGGCCGGCGCGACAGCCACAAAGCCTGCAATGGCGGCCACCGCGGCTGCCCAAGAAAGTTGTTTGCGTTCGAACATCAGAGTGTCCCTCCCCTTGATTCCTGACCTCTTGTGCGGCGAACCGAGTGCCCGGTCCTTGCCTCACTCTAGCTCACGCGCGAGCCTTATCGCGCGCCACATGGCGTCCTTGGCGCCCCCCTTGTCAATCGGACGTTTGGCGACCATTCGGCGCAAGCCGAGCGTCCCGATTTCCGACGGCGGGGAGTGATGTCGCGGTTACGTCGAGGTGACCCGAACGCCCCGACCTTGGCCGCTTTTATTTGTACGATTGTACAAATAAAATGGACCTGTCAACGAAAAAGCCCCCTCGCCGGGCCAAGCCACGTTGTCGCGAGGCCGGCGCCGCAGTCTAGAAACGCGACGGGCCGCGTGGATGGAAGATTTCGTCTTTCTTTTGCAGAATTGGTACATCTGGGGCCTCGCGCCGGCTCCAACCCGGTAACTTATTACCTACCTCGAATAAGTCTATTTTACCTTGTTGAAGGCTACTCTCGCGGCGCCAGCCTGACCCGGCGTCCAACCAGACCGAACCAGCGCGCCCCCACAATGCCCAAGCCTTTCCGCTCCCTCCTGCCCCTCCTCGCGCTTGCCGTGGGGCTGTCCGGCTGCGGCACGGTCAATGAGAAGCTGTCGGCCGGCGTCGGCGATTACGTCCCGCAATGGGCCGGAGGCCTGCCGGCCGACGCCCCGCCGCGGGCAGGCACGCCGCAATACGACGCCTACATGAAGGAGCGCGAGCGCAAGCGGCTGCTGCCGGCGGCCGATCGCGAGAAGGAAGAGCAGGCGCAGAAGGGCGCGACGGGCACTCCGTCGAGCGGCGCGGTGCGCTAGGTCGGTGCGCTCCCTCGCCCCGCTTGCGGGGAGAGGGTTGGGGTGAGGGGGAGTCTCCACGGGGACGGTGACAGTTGGAGTCGCGGAGAGTCCCCCTCACCCGGGTTGCATCTTCGATGCAATCCGACCTCTCCCCGCAAGCGGGGAGAGGTGAAGACACATCAATCCATAAACACCACGGTCTTGCGGCCGTTGGGGATGACGCGGTCGTCGAGATGGTAGCGGATCGCGCGCGCCAGCACGCGGCGCTCGATGTCGCGGCCCTTGCGGACGAGATCTTCGGGCGTGTCGCGGTGGCTGATGCGCTCGACGTCCTGGTCGATGATCGGGCCCTCGTCGAGATCGCGCGTGACGTAATGCGCGGTGGCGCCGATCAGCTTCACGCCGCGCTCATGGGCCTGGTGATAGGGTTTTGCGCCCTTGAAGCCGGGCAGGAACGAGTGGTGGATGTTGATGCAGCGCCCCGACAGTTTGGCCGACAGATCGTCCGACAGGATCTGCATGTAGCGCGCGAGCACGACGAGATCAGTTCCGGTCTTGGCGACGAGATCGAGGATCTGCGCCTCCTGCTCGCGCTTGCTCTCCTTGGTCACAGGCAGATGGTGGAACGGGATGCCGCCGAAATCGAGCCCGGCATAGACCTCGCGCGGATGGTTGGAGACGATCGCGGTCGGGACCATCGCCAATTCGCCGGTGCGCCAGCGATAGAGGATGTCGACCAGGCAATGGTCGGACTTCGACACCAGCAGCATCACCTTGCGATGCGCGGCGCGGTCGCGCATCTGCCACTCCATGCCGAAGCGCTCCGCGATCGCGGCAAAGCCGGTCTGGAGCGCGGTGAGTTCCACGGCGAGATCGGCCGCGGTGAACACCACCCGCATGAAGAACTTCTTGGTCTCGACGTCGTCGAACTGCTGGGCGTCGAGAATGTTCTGTCCGTTGTGGGCCAGGAAGGTCGACACCGCCGAGACGATGCCGGGGCGATCCGGACAGGACAGGGTCAGGACATATTGATGATCGGGCATGGCTCTTGATGAAGGTTTGGGCAAATGATGCGGAACAACTCGCGATTTGCGCCCTGCTCTATCACCGACCCCGCCCTTGTGCCAATCCCAAGACTTGCTTCTACATAAAGTGCAGAGTCAGGATGAACGGACCATTGCGATTTGTACCGGAGCACGCCCATGGCCGACCGCTTGAACGGCTACCGCATCCTGATCCTGGAAACGCGCGAGGAGGCGCAGTTCTCAAAGCTCCTCGCCGAGCAAGGCGCCGATGTCGTGCAGTGCCCGATGTTCACCATCCACGATGCGCCGGACCCGGCCCCGGTCGAGGCCTGGATCCGCCGCGCCATCGACAGGCCGTTTGACGATCTCGTGCTGATGACCGGCGAAGGCCTGCGGCGGATCATGAAGCTCGCGCGGACCCGTGGTCTCGACCAGGCTCTGGTCGCGGCCCTCGCCAAATCGCGAAAATTCACCCGCGGGCCGAAGCCCGGCAAGGCGCTGCGCGAGATCTCGCTCGAGGCGCAGCAGACCACGGAGAAGCCGACCACCGAGGGCGTGATCGAGATGCTGGGCAAGCTCGACCTGAAGGGGCGGCGCCTCGGCCTCCAGCTTTATCCGGACAAGGACCACAGCACCCTGACCGGCGCACTCTCGGCGCAAGGCGCCGAGGTCGATACCGTGCTGCCCTATGTCTACGATTCAAAGGCGGCGGATGCCAACATCGTCGCCGCCATCGACGACATGGCGGAGGGACGGATCGATTCCATCGCGCTGACCAATCTCGGCCAGGTCCGCCGCCTGATCGAAGCCGCAAAGGCACATGGCAGCGAAGCGAAGTTCCGCGCAGGGTTGGAGCGGACGCTGATTGCGTCGGTGGGCCCTGCGGTGTCGGGGGAGCTCGCCGCGCATGGCCTGCGCACGGACATCGCACCGGCGGAAGATGCGTATTTCATGCGGCCGCTGATTTCGGCGATGGCCGCAGCGCTCGCCGAGAAACGGCCGAAGGTGGCGGGTTAATCACCAGGCGACGATGCCTAGCTCGCCACCTGCGAGGCGGCCGACATCAACTCCTGGGGGCTCGGAGCCCCGAACATGCGCTGGCCGCCTTCAGGAACCTCAGTAAAGGTCCAGCGCACGATCCCCTCGCGATCGAGCAGGAACTGGCCGAACAGCTGGCCCTGGCCGGTTGCCGCCATGCGCTGATCGGCCTCCATCATCTCGTAGCCATCCTTGTTGTTGAGGTATTCGGCAGCCGCCAGCCGATTCATCGGCCCCGGCGTTTCGCCGGGCATATCGACCTGCATGCTCATGACGACGTCCATACCCACCTTGCGCGGCCACTCGGTCTCGTGGTCCGTAAACTCGAGATTGGGCAGGCCGAACGCGCGGTGCGAGACCCGCTCGGGGTCGGACGCGGCGAGCAGATCGGGCAAGGGATGATAGCGGAAGTAGAGCCGCGCGCGTTCGATGGGCGTATTCACGACCGTGAGACTTTCGACGCCCTTGTCGCGCAGCGCTGCGCCAAGTTGCGCCTGTGCCGCGATATGGCGCCGACAGAACGGGCAGTGCAGCCCTCGAAACAAGCCGATCAATATCGGGCTATGCCCACGAAAATCCTGGAGCGCGATCGTTCCATCGCGTGTGATGGCGTCCAGCACGATGTTCGGTGCGCGATCGCCCGGTTGAAGCGGTCCGTCGACATGAAGTTCTGACATGGTTGAACTCCTTCATATGACCTAGTCGAGAAACGGCAGTACGATCAGCCCGGCGGGATCAAGCCCGTGGCGGGCGCAGACATCATGGGCCAGCGCGAAATATCGGTCGGCCTCGGGCATGTCGCCTCGATCAAGGCTTAGCGTGGCGAGACCATCATAGCATGGAAAAAGCTGCTGCGGTTCGCCGGTTTCGTTCGCCACCTCGATTGCCTCGTTGTAGCAGAGGGCGGCCAGATCGGGGCGGAAATGGCATTGATGGATTTGCCCGAGCACGATCAAGGGCACGGCGAGATGCTCGCGCTGATCGAGCGCACGGTCGATTTCGATCGCCTTTTCGGCAGCCGGCACCCCTTCTTCGGTACATCTGTCCGTGAAGGTGCAACAGGCAACGGCAAAATTGGCAAGAAGACGCGCCTGGAAGCCGAGATCCCCGATCCGACGCGCGACATCGAGTCCACGCCGGCAGACCTCCACGGCTTTCGCCGGGTCGACAATCGTGTAGAGCACACCGAGATTGGTGTAGCCGCGGCAGGCTACGTTGAGGAGGCCGGCAGTTTCGGCGGCTGCAACACTTTGCTCCACCTCGCGCACCGCCTCCTCGTGTCGTCCAAGCCGCGCCAGCGCAACCCCCTTGGTGTTGAGGGCCTCCGCAATGGCACGTGCCGCCTCGAGCCCACCCTGCTCGTCCGCGTCCGCCGGTACGGACCGTGCATAGCCGAGCGCCTCGTCTGCCCATCTTGCGGCGGCCACGTGATCGCCCGTCCGAAACGCGAGACGGCCGCGCTCCTGCAAGAGATGCGCCCACTCGATGGGCGCGTCGATCCCTCCAAGCAGGTTGGCCGCCTCGGCGTAATGCGTCTCTGCCTTGATCCGCTTGCCGGCGTCCCACAGCAATCGGCCAAGCTTGCGAAGAATTCGCGCTTCGCTGATCCGGTCCTCTAGGGCGCGGTGCCCCTCCAACGCGCTCTGATAGTGCTCCTCGGCCGTGTTCCGGCGGCCAGCCGCGCCACAGAGGTCCGCGATCCGCTCGTACAGGACCAGACGTTCCGGCTCCCGTTCGCCGCCGGCCAACAGCACGGCGAGGGCCTGTTGGTAGAGACGGATGGCATCGTCATTGGCATAGCTGGCGCGTGCGCGATCGCCTGCCGCGCGCAGATAGCGCGCGCCTTTCGGCTTGCTCGCGCTCAGACTGAAGTGATGTCCGAGCAGTATGAGATCTTCGAGGCGCTCGGGCTCATGGCCATACAGCCTCTCGAGCGCCCCACCAATCCGTCCATGAAGCTCGATCCGGCGCTGCAGAAGCAGGTTTTGATAGATCACGTCCTGAAGCATGGTTTGCGTGAAGCGGTAGGTCCGCAGCGAAATCGAGTTCGAGCCCGCGATCTCCTCGACGATTTCCGCGTCGCACAGAAGTTCGAGCCCTGCTTCGACCCTTGCCGGCTCGGTTGCCGCCGCACCGAGAGCAGCCGCATCAAAACGCGGGCCGATCACCGCGGCCTCCTGTGCCAGGCGGCGCACCTGATGCGGCAACCGGTCGAGACGCGCCAGCAACAACGCCTGAATGCTTGCCGGAATATCGGCGGCTTCATCCGACGTCATCCGCCACTGCACGCCGTCGCGCTCCAGGGTGCCGGCTTCGATCAGGCCGCGTATGATCTCCTCGAGGAAAAGCGGATTGCCGCCGGCGCGATCGAGGATTCGACTGAACAGACGTCCCGGTGGTTCACGCCAACCGTGACTGAAATAGGCCGCGAGCAGCCTTTGCCCGTCGGCGTCGCCAAGCGGGGGCAGCCGGAGGGTTGTGTGACTGATCCTGCTCGAACCGAACTGGTCCGGTTCCAGCATCGGCCGATGCGTAAACAGCAGCATCAGCCGCGTCCGCTCCAGTCGGTCCATCAGGAAGCGCAACGCTTCAAGCGACACCGCATCGGCCCAATGCAGATCCTCGACGATGATCAGCAGTGGCGACAGTGCCAGGCGGCGTTCGAAGACGGTGCGGATCGCGAAGAATATCTGCCGGCGGAGCTGTTCGGGCTCGACGTGCCTGAGCACGGCGTTGGGGTCGCCGAGGCCGAGTACGTGCAGATAGAGGGGCATCAGGCGGTCGGCCTCGTCAGTCGCGAGACCAAGCTCCGACAGCGCTTCGGCGACCTTCGCCTCCGCCTCGGTGGCGCCCGCCTTCTGCGCGATGCCATAGGCGCTGCGCAGCACGGCGGCGAGTGTGCCGTAGGACTGTTCGCCGAGCGGCGAGCACGCCGCCTGCCGGATCGCCACGCCTGCGAATCGATCCTGATCGCGGATGCGGGCGACAAACTCCCTGACCAGGCGCGTCTTCCCGATGCCGGCCTCACCGACCAGCCGCACCAGTTGAGCCGCGCCGCCGCACGCGAGATCAAGGCTGCCGATCATGCGCGCAAGCTCGGCGTCGCGCCCGATCAACGGCGCATTGAGGCCCAGCGTGTCGAGACCTCGCGCCGCACGGGGCGTGTCGAGCGGCTCCTTCAGACGGTGGAGCAGTACGCTGCCCATCTTGCCCTTGAGCGAGACCTCGCCAAGCGAGTCATAGGAGAACGCATGCCGCGTCAGACGGTGGGTCAACGGCCCGACCAGCACCTCGCCCGGAGCCGCCATCGATTGTAGTCGCTGGGCGGTATTCACCGTGTCGCCGGTCACCGAATAGGATTTGGCAACACCCGCACCGAGCCCGCCCGCGACGACGTGCCCGGTGTTGATGCCGACATGGAGCAGCAGCGGTGAACCTGCATACGCCTTCGCGCGTTCGCTGAGGCGCGCCGTCCGGTCGATCATGTCGAGGGCAGCGCGCACCGCCCGCTCTGGGTCGTCCTCGTGCGCCGCCGGCGCACCAAACAGAGCAAGCAGCGCATCGCCGATGAATTTGTCCACGAAGCCGCCGAAGCTTTGCACCGCGGCCGTCAACTCCTCGAACAACCCGTTTTGAAGCGTCTGCATGACCTCGGGGTCGAGCCGCTCGCTCATCGCAGTGAAGCCGCTGAGGTCGGCAAACAGCACGGTGATGGTGCGGCGGTTCGCCTCGCTGTCGATCTTGTCCAGCTGAGGTCGAAATGCGGCTTGAGCCTCCTCCGCCGGCGCGAGCGGCGGAGAGGAGGACCGGATCGGGAGCGTCGTCGGGCTCGTCCGCGCCGATGCCTGCCCGCCTGTGGGGGTCTCAGAGACGAAGGCGCCGCATTTCGGGCAATAGGCGAAATCCGGCGCGCATGGAAAGCCGCAGCCAGGGCACGCGTTCGGCTGCTTCGTGCCGCACTTCGGGCAGAAGGCAAAGCCGCTCTGGACCTCCAAACCACAGCAAGAGCAGTTCATGGGTCAAGACCTCGCGGAAGCCGCGATGGTGCCATCTCCTGGACCTGCCGGACGGGCCCAGGAACCGGGCAAGCATGGGCTCGTCGCACGGGAAGAGCAAGCGGTGGTCGGTTAACGGCCGCGCGCGCGGCCTCACCCCTCCCCGCAACCGGACCGTCTTTCGGTGCTGAGGATAGACACCCCCGGCGATCGTCGCCCGCGCTTATCTCGGCCTCTCCGACGAGCTTTCGCGCAAGCCACACCGCCTCGCCGTAGCGGGTCTCCTTCGCGAGCGACGTAGTGCGCTGCATCAAGGCGAGCATGTCCTGCGGACCCGCCTGGGAAGGCGACACGACGACGCTCACGAGAAACAGCGACCCCAGAAGCCGCGCGGCAACCTTGTGGCGTTCGAGCGGGTTGGTATGCGGCAGCGCTGATTGACACGAGCAGTGTCAGCGCTACGTTGCCGGATTAGAAAGAACAAGAATAAGGGCAGGGAATCGCCGTGAAACCCGTCATTGCATCTTGAGCACATCCGCGCTCGCGCCATTCCGCATCCGCAACTATCGCTTCCAGTGGCCGTCCGACCTGCTCACCTCCTGGGCGTTCGAGATCGAAACGCTGGTGCTCGGCTGGTACATCCTGGTCGAGACCGGATCGGTGCTGCTGCTGACCATTCTCGCCTCGCTGCAATATGTGGGAACGCTGGTTGCACCGGTGCTCGGGATGATCGGCGACCGCATGGGTCATCGCGATCTCCTTGTCGTGCTGCGCCTCACCTATACGGCGCTCGCCTCGACCATCATGGTGCTGGCACTGACCGGCCGTCTGGCGCCACTCAACGTCATGATCATCGTTGCAATCATGGGCCTGATCCGCTCCTCCGATCTCGGCATTCGCAGCGCGCTGCTCGCCGACATCATGCCGGCCAAGCAGCTGGTGGGCGCGATCGGCCTGTCACGGACCACCCAGGACAGCGCCCGCATTGCCGGAGCGCTGACAGGCGCCGGCCTCTTCGCCGTGCTCGGCATTGGGTTGGTGTATGCGGCAGTCGCCAGCCTCTACCTCGTGGCCGCGATTCTCATGTCCTGCCTGACCCGACCGGAAAGGACCGTTGCCACGATAGACCTGCCGGCGAACAGCCGCGCCGTTTCAAAACTGCTCGACGAGCTGAAGGAAGGGATTGTCTACGCCTGGAATGGCCCCGGAATGGGCGCCGCGCTGTGTGTCGCCTTCCTCGCCAATCTCACCGCATTTCCCTTCACGGGCGGATTGCTGCCCTACATCGCGCGGGACATCTTTCATACAGACCAGACCGGGCTCGGCTATCTCTCGGCCAGCTTCGCCGTCGGCTCGCTGATCGGCTCCATCACGCTCAGCCTGGTCGGCGGCCTGCGCATTGCCCGGCTTCTGATCGGCGCGACGCTGGCCTGGTACGCCATGCTGCTGGTGTTCGTCGAAATCAGGACCATGCCCGTCGCCATGGCCTGCCTCGCTCTCGCTGGCATCGCCCAGAGCATGTCGATGATATCGGCCGCCGTGATCCTGATGCGCACGGCGAGCGCGCATCTGCGCGGCCGTGTCATGGGCGTCCGCATGATGGTGATCTACGGCTTGCCGCTCGGATTGCTCGCGGCCGGCAGCCTGATCGACCTCATCGGCTATTCCGCGACGGGCTCGCTCTATGCCGTCTCGGGGTTCATCGCGATGGCGGCGATCGCGGTGCGCTGGCGCGCGGACCTCTGGCCCCTGCACGCCCCCGCCAATGCGCGATGACGGGGCGCCCTAGTCCCCGTACCCGCGCAGCCGCTCGATATCGAGGATGGTGACGCCGCCATATTCGAGTCGCAGCAGGCCCTCCTTCTCCAGCCGGTTCAGCGCGCGATTGGCGTTCTGGCGGGACATGCCGGAGAGCGCCCCGATCTCCTCCTGGGTGATCTCCAGATGCGCGGTCGATTCCGGATAGAGGATCGGGTTGAACAGCGAGGCGATGCCGCGCGCGAGGCGCGAGGTCGCATCGAGCGTACGGTTGACCTCGAGCATGCCGATGAACTGGCCGAGCCGCTCGTTGAGCTGGCGGACCAGAAAGCGGTTGAAGCCGACGCTGTTCTCGAACAGCCACATGAAGGCGCTGCGCTCCATCAGCGCGACACGGCTGTTGCGCAGCGCGACCACGTCGTAGCGGCGCGGCTCGTTCTTGAGCACGCTGCCCTCGCCGAACCAGGCTCCCGCGGTCAGCCCGGCAAGGCTCGTCTCCTTGCCGTCGCGCGACACCCCGCCCATCCGGGCAAGGCCAAAGACCATGCCGGCCCAATAGCCGAACGTGTCGCCGCGCATGAACACAGCCTCGCCGATGCCGTAGGACCGCTCCGTGATTCCGGCGCGAGCGACCTCGATCTCAGCTTGCGTGAGCTCGCGCGACCAAGCGGCGATGCGCTTCAGTTGATCCTCTGAAATCATGATCCCGAAGCCAGCCGCACCGTTTCGTCACTCCGCCCTTCTGTTGCACTGCAACACGACCGCATCCACCGCCATCCGACGAAAGATGAAGGCCGCCTCGCCTGAAAAACTTTGTCGCAGAATTGTCAGGCCGGAGACATTTCAAAATAGCGCTTTCCCCTATTGAGGGCCACCTCGGGCGATGCGGCTTTTGATCCCTAACGGGAGCGAGAGCCTCGCGGGTCCGGTCGAGACCAATAGCTGCATGGTCTGGCCGGCACGACCGTACTAGGATCGCCCGACAGGAACCGACGAAGAGCGCCAAAGAAAGCGCCATCACCGGGGAGGGACTTGTTTGGTGGCTACCAGTCTTGAAGTGCGCGGCGTGTCTTTGCGGTTCGGCGGCGTCCGTGCGCTGACCGATGTCGGCTTCGCCATCAAGGAGGGCGAGCTGTTCTCGATCATCGGCCCCAACGGGGCCGGCAAGACCTCGATCGTGAACTGTATTTCCGGCCGCTACAAGCCGACCGAGGGCCAGCTGTTCTATCAGGGCCGCGACATCACCGGCCTGACGCCGAACGCCCGCGCCTCGCTCGGCATCGGCCGCACCTTCCAGAACCTGGCCCTGTTCCACCACATGAGCGTGCTCGACAACATCATGGTCGGCCGCCATCACCTGTTGAAGAACAATTTCCTCACGGGCTCGCTCTACTGGCTCACCGGCGCGCGCAAGGAAGAGCTCGCGCATCGCCGCAAGGTCGAGGAGATCATCGACTTCCTCGATCTCCAGTCGGTGCGGAAAGCGCAAGCCGGCACCCTCTCCTATGGCCTGCGCAAACGCGTCGAGCTCGCCCGCGCCATGGCGCTGGAGCCGCGCCTCATCCTCCTCGACGAGCCGATGGCCGGCATGAACTTCGAGGAGAAAGAGGACATGGCCCGCTACATCGTCGATCTCAACGAGGAATTCGGGATGACGGTGGTGATGATCGAGCACGACATGGGCGTGGTGATGGACATCTCCCACCGCGTCATGGTGCTGGATTTCGGCCGCAAGATCGCCGAGGGCGATCCGGGTGCGGTGCTCGCCGATCCCCACGTCAGGCGCGCCTATCTCGGCGAGGAGGACGAGGTGCTGGTCGATCCGGACGATGCGCCGCCGGCGCAGGAGAGCGCGGCATGATGGATTATGCAGGCCGCGTCGCGCAGGCCGATACCTATCCCAAAATGCTCCGGCTCAACGCCAGGGAGCATGGCAACGAGATTGCGCTGCGCGAAAAGGATCTCGGGCTGTGGCGTGTCTTCACGTGGAACGATTACCAGACGCGCGTGCGCGATTTCGCGCTCGGCCTCGTCGAGCTCGGCCTTGGCCACAACGACGTCATCGGCATCATCGGCGACAACCGGCCGGACTGGGTCGCCGCGGAAATCGCCACCCACGCGATCGGCGGCCTGAGCCTCGGGCTCTACCGCGACGTACTGGACGAAGAGGCCTCCTATCTCCTCAATTATGGCGAGGCGCAGCTGGTCTTCGCCGAGGATGAGGAGCAGGTCGACAAGCTGCTCACCCTTGCCGACCGCGTGCCGCGGCTGAAGCACATCATCTATTCCGACCCGCGCGGCATGCGAAAATATGACGACCCCAGGCTGCTGTCGGCGGAGAAATTCGCCGAGCTCGGCCGCGCCCGTGCTGCGCGCGAGCCTGGGCTTTACGACAAGCTCGTCGACGCCACCAAGGGCGAGGATGTCGCAATCCTCTGCACCACGTCAGGCACCACCTCGCATCCAAAACTCGCAATGCTCGCCGCCGGCCGCGTGCTCGGCCATTGCGCGACCTATCTCGCCTTCGATCCGAAGGGACCCGACGACGAATACGTCTCGGTGCTGCCGCTGCCGTGGATCATGGAGCAGGTCTATGTGCTCGGCAAAGGCCTGCTCTGCCGGATGAAGATCAACTTCGTCGAAGAGCCGGACACGATGATGAACGATCTGCGCGAGATCGCGCCGACCTTCGTGCTGTTCGCCCCGCGCGTCTGGGAATCGATCGCCGCCGACGTTCGTGCCAAGGTGATGGACGCCACGCCCTTCAAGCAGCGCCTGTTCGATATCGGGATGAAGTCGGGCCTGGCCGCGCTTGCAGACGGCAAGCGCTCGGGTTTTGCCGACGCCATCCTGTTTCGCGCGCTGCGCGACCGGCTCGGCTTCACTCGCCTGCGCTCGGCTGCGACGGGCGGTGCGGCGCTCGGGCCCGATACCTTCAAGTTTTTCCAGGCGATGGGCGTGCCGCTGCGCACGCTCTACGGCCAGACCGAGCTGTTGGGAGCCTACACGCTGCATCCCGAGGGCAAGGTCGATCCTGACACAACGGGTGTGCCGATGGCCGACAGCGTCGAGATCCGCATAGACAATGCCGACGTCCACGGCGTCGGCGAGATCGTGGTGCGGCATCCCAACATGTTCCTCGGCTACTACAAGAACCCGGAGGCAAGCGTTGCCGACATCAAGGACGGCTGGATGCTGTCGGGCGATGCCGGCTATTTCAACGCCAACCGGCAGCTCGTCGTCATCGACCGCATCAAGGATCTCGCCGAGACCTCGCGCGGCGAGCGCTTCTCGCCGCAATTCATCGAGAACAAGCTGAAATTCTCGCCCTATATCGCCGAAGCCGTGGTGCTCGGCGCGGGCCGCGACGCGCTCGCGGCGATGATCTGCATCCGCTACTCCATCATCTCGAAATGGGCGGAGAAGAACCGCCTCACCTTCACGACCTACAGCGACCTCGCCTCGCGGCCCGAGGTTTACACGCTGCTCCAGAAGGAGGTCGAGACCGTCAACGCCACGCTGCCGCCGGCGCAGCGCATCTCGCGCTTCCTGCTGCTCTACAAGGAGCTTGATGCCGATGACGGCGAGCTCACCCGCACGCGAAAAGTGCGCCGCAGCGTCATCAACGAGAAATACGCCGGCATCATCGACGCGATCTACCGCGGCGATGCCGACATCCCCGTCGACACCGTGATCCGCTTCCAGGACGGCACCACGCAGAGGGTGCGCACCACGCTGCGGGTGGTGGATCTGGGCGGCCCCGGACATCTGGCGGAGGCGGCGGAGTGATGTCGCTTCCAATGCAGACCGCACCAGCAATCGATCCCCCCTCCCTGAGAGGCGAAGGATAGCATAACATGAACACCGCCTTCCTCATCCAGCTCCTGGTTAACGGCCTCGTGGTCGGCACGCTCTATGGCGTGGTCGCGATGTCATTCGTGCTGATCTACAAGGCGACGCAGGTCGTCAATTTCGCGCAAGGCGAGCTGCTGCTGGTCGGCGCCTGGGTGTGCTGGGCCTTGCTTGCGAAATACCAGGTGCCGTTCTGGATCGGCATGCCGATGACGCTGGTGTTCATGTTCGTGTTCGGCATCGCCATCCAGGTCCTGATCCTGCGGCCGATGATCGGCGAGCCCATCATCTCGGTGATCATGGTGACGATCGGCCTCTCGACGGTGCTCCAGGCCACGCTGAAATGGATGTTCGGCGTCAACCCGCAGCCGTTCCCGCGCGTGTTCGAGAGCCAGTCCGTCAGCTTGTTCGGGCTACAGATCCAGACCGTCTATGTCATGAGCCTCGTGGTCTCGGTCGCGATGATGATCGGCATGGCCTGGTTCTTCCGCGCTTCCAAATACGGCCTTGCGATGCGCGCCACCGCGTTCAACCAGCAGGTCGCGCAGTCGCTCGGCATTTCCGTGAAAAGCGTGTTCGCGATGGCCTGGGCGATCTCGGCAACGGTGTCAGCGGTCGCCGGAGTGGTGGTTGCCGTGGTGAACGGGGTGTCCTCGGGCCTCGCCGCCTACGGCATCAAGGTGTTTCCGGCGGCGATCCTCGGCGGGCTCGATTCCGTCGGCGGCGCCGTGCTCGGTGGCATCATCATCGGCTTGCTCGAGAACGTCGCGCAATATGTCGACAGCGAGTATCTGCACTGGGGCAATCTCTACGAGATCGCGCCGTTCTACGTCCTCATCATCGTGCTGATGATCAAGCCCTACGGCTTGTTCGGCACCCACGACATCGAGCGGATCTGACCCATGGCCGGCCCTGCCCTCATCCCTGCTGGTGATTTCCGCACCTCCTACGCGGCCGACACCACGATCTTCCCGACGGCCACCAGCCGCAATTTTGCGATCGTGGGCGTGCTGCTGCTCTGCCTCGTGCCGCAATTCCTCGGCGGCTACTGGCTCAGCATTCTGATCCAGATCGGCATCTTCTCGATCGCGGCGCTCGGGTTGAACATCCTGGTCGGCTTCACCGGCCAGATCTCGATCGGGCATGCCGCCTTCTTCCTGCTCGGCGCCTTCACCTCGGCCTACATCTCCAACAATGCGCCGATCCCGGTGTTCTTCGCGATCCCGCTCGCAGGCGTCGTCACCGCGCTGGTCGGGCTGGTCTTCGGCATTCCGGCGGCGCGGCTGAAGGGGCTCTACCTCGTCATCGCGACGCTCGCCGCGCAGTACATCCTGCTCGACTTCTTCTCCCGCGCCGAATGGTTCACCGGCGGCTCGGTGCCGGCCAGCGCCAATCCGTTCTCAATCTTCGGCTTCACCCTGCGCGGCGACAAGCAGTATTTCTACGTCGTGCTGGCCTACGTGCTGGCGAGCTACATCCTCGTCACCAATCTGATGCGCACGCGCGACGGCCGCGCGCTGGTGGCGATCCGTGACCATTATCTCTCCGCGGAGATCATGGGCATCAACCTCACCAAATACCGCACGCTGTCGTTCGGCCTCGCCGCCTTCTTCGCCGGCATCGCCGGCGCGCTCTATGCGCACTACCAGCTCGTGGTCTCCCAGGAAGGTTTCGGCATCGAGCGCTCGATCCTGTTCCTGGCGATGATCATCATCGGCGGCACCGGCTCTATCATGGGCACGCTGATGGGCACCGCCTTCGTGGTGCTGCTGCCGGAGTCGATGGAATTCCTCAGCATCTATTTGAAGGGCGGCGCGATCGACAAGGCGCTGTCGCTCAACAACAACATCACCTTCCTGCGCGAGATCGCGATCGGGGTGATCATCATCGCGTTCCTGATGTTCGAGCCTGACGGGCTCGCGCATCGCTGGCGGCAGATCAAGGCGTACTGGAAACTCTACCCGTTCTCGCATTGAGAACGGGAAACTTACTAACCAACGAATAAACAGGAGGAGGCAACCAATGAAGACAAAATCCCTTTTGAGCACTGCATCGCTCGCGCTGGTGATCGCCGCATTCTCGGCGAGCGCGCAGGCCCAGATCGCGATCGGGCATCTCGCCGACTATTCCGGCGGCACCTCCGACGTCGGCACGCCCTACGGCCAGGCCGTCGCCGACACCTTCGCCTGGGTCAACAAGAATGGCGGCGTCGGCGGCAAGCAGATCAATGTCGACACCAACGACTACGGCTACCAGGTGCCGCGCGCGATCGCGCTCTACAAGAAATGGTCGGCGCCGGACAGCAAGGTCGCGGCGATCATGGGCTGGGGCACCGCCGACACCGAGGCGCTGACCGGCTTCCTCGCCCAGGACAAGATCCCCGATCTCTCCGGCTCCTATGCCGCCGCGCTGACCGATCCCGAAGGCGTCAGCGGCAAGGCCAAGCCCGCGCCTTACAATTTCTTCTACGGTCCGAGCTATTCGGACTCGCTGCGCGCGATGCTGATGTGGGCGGCCGAGGACTGGAAGGCCAAGGGCAAGCCCGGCAAGCCGAAATTCGTTCACATGGGCGCCAACCATCCCTATCCGAACGCGCCGAAGGCCGCAGGCGAAGCCATGGCGCAGGAGCTCGGCTTCGAGGTGCTGCCGCCGCTGGTGTTCGCGCTCACACCGGGTGACTACAGCGCGCAGTGCCTGAGCCTGAAATCCTCCGGTGCCAACTACGCCTATCTCGGCAACACCGCGGCCTCCAACATCTCCGTCCTGAAGGCTTGCAAGACCGCCGGCGTCGAGATTCAGTTCCTCGGCAATGTCTGGGGCATGGACGAGAACGCCGCCAAGACCGCCGGAGATGCTGCCAACGGCGTGATCTTCCCGCTGCGCACCGCGGTGAGCTGGGGCGGCGATGCGCCCGGCATGAAGACGGTGATGGAGATCTCCAAGATGTCCGACCCCACCGGCAAGGTCTACCGGCCCGTACATTACGTCGCGGCGGTCTGCTCGGCGCTCTACATGAGGGAGGCGCTCGACTGGGCTGCCAAGAACGGCGGGGCGACCGGCGAGAACGTCGCCAAGGGCTTCTACCAGAAAAAGGACTGGGTGCCAGCCGGAATGGACGGCGTCTGCAATCCCTCGACCTGGACCGACAAGGACCACCGCGGCACGCTGAAGGTCGACCTCTATCGCACCAAGATCGCCGGTGCGACCGACGGCGACCTCAACGATCTGATGGCCAAGGGCACGATCAAGCTCGAGAAGGTCAAGACCGTCGAGCTGCCGCGCAAAGCGGAATTGCTGGGGTGGTGAGCCTCACTACTCCCACACACGCAACTGTCATCCCCCGCCTTGTGCGCAATTGCGCACTGGAGCGGGGGATCCAGTACGCCGCAGCTTCTCGATGAACCTTCGGCGCCTCTGGAATACTGGGTCACCCGCCTTCGCGGGTGACGACAGCGGAGAATGAAGACACATGTCCCAAACTATCGAAGCAACCCGTCCCGGTCCCACTGCCGTGCCCGCGCCACCCCTTCTCGGCGTGCGCAACATCGAGGTCGTCTATGACGACGTCATCCTGGTGCTGCGCGGCCTCAGCCTCGACGTGCCCAAGGGCGCGATCGTGGCGCTGCTCGGGGCCAATGGTGCCGGCAAGTCGACGACGCTGAAGGCGATCTCGGGGCTGCTCAAGACCGAGGACGGCGAGGTCACGCGCGGCGAGATCCTGTTCGAGGGCGAGCGCATCAACGGCATCGACCCCGACAAGATCGTCCGCCGCGGCATCTTCCAGGTGATGGAGGGGCGCCGCATCGTCTCCGACATGACCTCGCTGGAAAACCTCAAGCTCGGCGCGTTCACCCGCAGGGACCGCGAGGTCGATGCCGACATCGACATGGTCTTCAACTATTTCCCGCGCCTGAAGGAGCGCACCGGCCTTGCCGGCTATCTCTCCGGCGGAGAGCAGCAGATGCTCGCGATCGGCCGCGCGCTGATGGCACGTCCGAAGATGATCCTGATGGACGAACCGTCGATGGGCCTGTCGCCGCTGCTGGTGAAGGAGGTGTTTTCCATCATCCAGAAGATCAACCGCGATCTCGGCGTCACCATCCTCCTGGTCGAGCAGAACGCGCGCGCCGCGCTGTCGGTGGCGGGCCACGGCTACATCATGGAGCAGGGCAAGGTCGTGCTCGACGGCACCGCCGACGAGCTGCGCGACAACGAGGACGTCAAGGAGTTCTACCTCGGCGGCGCCGGCGACCAGCGCAAGAGTTTTAAAAACCTCAAGAGCTTCAAGCGGCGCAAGCGTTGGCTGTAGCGTTTTCAAGCGAAGTGGGAACCGGTTCGCGTGAAGAAAACGCGTCAAAACAAAACTGCTTTAACCTTCCAAAACCTGCCCCGCTTCCGTGACTGCGCAGAGAACATGATAGAACGACGACGCAGGAATGGTGTCGATCAGCGACTTGCCGTCGCGATCGAACTGGTCGTACCAGCCGCCCCGAACGGGATGGTTGAGATAATGCCGCTCGAGCCGCACCAGCGCGGCGCGCGCTTCCTCCGCCGCGCCGGCCTCGCCGGATTCGGCCTGCGCGATCCACGCTTTTGCGATCTCGGTCTGCGGCCACAGCCGGCGCGTGCTGCGGCGGATGTTGCCGCTTGCATCGCCCTCGTCGATCAGGCAGCCCGTCGCCTCGTCGCGATAGCGCAGCGCGGTCGTCAGCAGTTCGCCGCGCCGCTGCCCGGTCGGACAGCCCGTGATGCGTTCAAATCCCTTCAGCAGCCAGACCCATTCCGCCTGATGGCCCGGCTCGACGCTGACCGGCTCGATCTTGGACCAATCCTCCTCGAAATACTCCGACAGCACGTGCTTCTGCTTGTCGTAGAGGTTGGCGAGGAACAATGCGAAGAACTCGCCGGCGCGGTTCTGGAACGACAGGTCGTGGGTCGCATCGAAGCACGCGATCATCGCCTCGAACAGATGCATATGCGGGTTCTGCCGGCGCGGCAGCGAGACCGGCAGACCTTCGTGGACGCCGCCATGCGGCGAGCGCAGATGGCCGTCGAGGAAGGCGAGCAGCGCGTCGATCTCGGCGCGCACCTGCGCATCCCTGTCGAGAGCGTAGACCGTCGCGAGCGCAAACAGGATGAAGGCGTGGTCATAGGCATCGCGCCGGCCGTCCAGCACCGCGCCCTCCGGCGTCAGCCGGTGCACATAGCCGGGCTTGCTGTCGGGCGATTTGGCCTTCGCCAGCAGGTGCTCCAGCCCCTTCAGCGCGATGGCGCGCCCTTCCGGATACCAGCCCATCTGCGCCGCCTTGGCGTAGCAGTAGATCTGGCGGGCCTGCACAAACACGCGCCGCGGCGCGGCGGCATCCGCCGTGCCCTCGCGGTGCAGCCGGTCGATGAAGCCGCCCGCTTCATGATCCCAGCCGACGGTCGACCACAGCGGCATCGCCTCCTCGATCATGCGGCGTTTCAGGCGCGCGACGACGCCGGCCGTCTCCTCCGCCGCCATGATCGGTTCCTCCGCCATCTCGCTCTCTCCACGTCCCGACAATGGCCGTCTGATACCCATGCCAGCGGCGGCGCGCAACGGATGCCAACACGGAAAGATCAGCCATGACCGCCCATTACGACGCCCTCGAGAAGCGCGAGCAGGCTGCGCGCGAGGCCGAGCTGTTTTCGCGCCTGCCCGCCGTGCTGCGCAGCGCGATGACGGCACCCGCCTATGCCGAGCGGCTGAAGGACATGGATCCGGACGCCGTGACCACGCGCGCGGCGCTGGCGCGCCTGCCGGTGCTTCGCAAATCGGAACTGCCGGCCCTGCACAAGGCCTCGGCGCCCTTCGGCGGCTTCGTGGCGGCGGCACCAGGCTCGTTCGCCCGGCTGTTCACCTCCCCGGGTCCGATCTTCGAGCCGGAGGGACGGCAGGCCGATCCGTGGCGCGGCGCGCGGGCGCTGTTCGCGGCCGGGTTCCGCGAGGGCGACATCGTGCTCAACACCTTCAGCTACCACCTCACGCCCGGCGGCTTCATCTTCGATTCGTCGGCGCGCGCGCTCGGCTGCGCGGTGATCCCCGCAGGTCCCGGCAATGCCGAGCAGCAATTCGAGCTGATCGAAGCCTACCGTCCCG
Organism: Bradyrhizobium sp. B025; assembly: GCF_042257955.1. Lineage (NCBI taxonomy): Bacteria > Pseudomonadati > Pseudomonadota > Alphaproteobacteria > Hyphomicrobiales > Nitrobacteraceae > Bradyrhizobium > Bradyrhizobium sp. B025. The sequence goes on from NZ_CP170150.1 coordinate 5,755,625, forward strand.
TCGGCTACAGCGGTACGCCGGACTTCCTGAAGATCCTGCTCGATGCTGCCGCGACCACGGGCCGCGACGTCTCCTCGATCAAGCGCGCGCTGGTCTCGGGTGCGGCCTTCCCGCCCTCGCTCCAGGCCGAGATCAAGGCGCGCGGCATCGACGCCTACCAGGCCTTCGGCACCGCCGATCTCGGCCTCATCGCCTTCGAGACCGAGGCCCGTGAAGGCATGGTCGTGAACGAGGACCTGATCATGGAGATCGTCAAGCCCGGCACCGGCGATCCCGTGGCGCCGGGAGACGTCGGCGAGATCGTCGTCACCTCGCTCGACCCGCACCATCCCTGGATCCGGCTTGCGCTCGGCGATCTCACCGCCGCGCTGCCGGGCACCAGCCCCTGCGGTCGCACCAACATGCGCATCAAGGGCTGGATGGGCCGCGCCGACCAGACCACGAAGGTCAAGGGCATGTTCGTCCGTCCCGAGCAGGTCGCCGAGATCGCCAAGCGCCATCCCGCGCTCGGCCGCCTGCGCCTCGTCGTCACTCGCCAGGGCGAAACCGACGCGATGACGCTGAAAGCGGAAACGGCGGCGGCGAACGAAACACTGCGCGAGGAGATCGCAAGCACATTGCGGGCGGTGACGAAACTCGGCGGCGCAATCGAGCTCGTGGGCCCCGGCACGCTGCCGAACGACGGCAAGGTGATCGCGGATGAGCGCTAGCGTCAGCCTGCCTGCGAAAGCCAGGAGGCCTGCTCGATTCGCATCCACAGCGCGATGATGTCACGTTGACGCTGCGCATGGCCCGCGTCGGACTCGCTGAGCGAGCGGCACAAACGTGCCAGCACGTCGACCCTGGGATCGCGGGCGCCCCTGGAATCTCGGGCGACCTTGGGATCGCGAACGTCGACCGAGGCCGGCTCGACCGATGCGAAGGGATCGGACTGGTCCACGAGCGTAACGCGCGGATCCGCGGTGATTCTGAACCAGGTCTGTGGCGCGCGGCTGTCGACACGCAGCGTGAATGGCGGCAGCGCCTTGGCCGTGAACACGGCCTCCCATGACGATGTCTCAGCGTCGGACGGTCCGCCTACCACCGACGACGAGACCTCGTCGTAACCGAGCTCTGCAAGAAGCGCGATCAGATGGATGCCGTAGAAGCGGAGAGCACCGCCGCCACTGGCGTCGAACCGCTTCCAGTTCGCGAGATTGGCGCGGTAGTGATGCGCCATGAAGCTCCAGTCCAGCGAAAGGCCATCGGTTCTCTCGCCGAGCACCGCGCGAAGCCGCTCTGCCCACGGCATGAAACGAAAGGTATAGCCGACGCGATAGCGCTTGCCGGCGCGCTCGAACGCCTCGATGAGCTGCGCCGCAAGCTGCGGCGTCGGCGCGACCGGCTTTTCCAGGATCACCTCGCGGATGTCGGGCATGTCTGCCAGCCGCGCCATCCAGCCGGCCTGATCGCTGGGGCGAAGCGCAACCACCGCACCGCTCGCCTGTGCCAACGCCTCCTCGGTGCCGGCACACCAAATCACCTCGGGCACATATTGGACGAGCTCGCTGCGCCCGCCGACCACCGCACGGTAGCGCTCCGGCAGCGCCACCTTCATCCCGCACTCGATCAGCGCAGGCAGATATCCATACATCCCGAAACCCGATCCGAGGATCGTGAAAACGGGCGCCTCAGGCATGGAAATCGTCCGCGCCGAGCACGTCGATCACCGGACCTTTGTAACCGTTGTCCTGGAGATACTGGCGGATCTCGCGCGAGATGTGCCAGGCGAGATTGAGCAATGGCTTACCCTGGTCGCCATGCGCGAACAATTCGTCGTCGGACACGATCGGAATGCGCGTGCCCGGCACATAGTGCCCGATCTTGATCGAGCCGGGTTTCTCGTGGACGGCAATGATCTCCTTTTCGGTCAGCCCCAGCAACTTGACAAGGATCGCCGCACGGCCCGGAAACGCCTTGGCCCTGACCGGACCATGCGCCGCGATGATCTTCATCAGTTCTTCGCCCTTGCGCGCCTTCCAGAGCTCGACGTCGCGTGCGATTTGGGCGAATTCAGCTTCGAAATTGTTTTCGCGCGCGACGATCTCGGCTGCGACGGCATCGCTCTTCGCCGCATGTCCGAGAATGACGCGGATATTGCCGCCATAGCGCGCGGGAAACTCGACATTGACGATGTCAAGGCCGAGCGATCTCGCGATGAAGCTGAACGATTTGTACGAATAGGTCCGCGGATGCTCGTGGTAGAAGGTGTCGAACTGATGCCGGTCCAGCACCGCGCCGAGATAGTGGTTCTCGATCACGATCACCGTCTCGGGCCCGAGCAGCGCCTTCAGCGCCGCAAGCACGCCGTTCAGATCCTCGATATGCGCAAAAACGTTGGTGAAGGTGATGATGTCGGGCGTGCCGACGGCGCGACGGATCTCGGCCGCGGTCTCCGTGCTGAGATAGTTCTGCACCACGAAATGGCCCTTGGCGGCGGCGTCCTGCGCCGCGCCGGTCGGCTCGATGCCGGCCGTTGTCGCGCCGGCCTCACGGAAGAAATCGAGCAGGCTGCCATCGTTGCAGCCGATGTCGAGCGCGATCTTGCCGGTCAGCGGCCCCATCCGCTCCACGCAGGTCGCCACGAGACCCTTCATCCCCGAGAGCACATCGGCCGTGAAGCGCGAGCGGTAATGGTAGTCCTTGGGGAAGAGATCCTCTTTCGGCACCTGGAAGCGCTGATGGCCGGTGGCGCAAGTCGGGCAGAAATCGATCTGAATCGGATATTCGCGGCACTGGCGCGACTCGCCGACCGCCACCAGGTCGTCGCACAGGGGATGCAGGCCGAGATCGAGCACCGGCACGAGCTTGTCGCTGCCGCAGACCTCGCAACTCTTGATCTCGGTAAGCGGTCTCGGCGACGTGGTGGCCATCATATTGATCCGATTTGAAGAGCGGCTAGTCCCGCTTTGTGTTCATGAAAGCGTCGATCTGGTCAACCATCACCGGCTTGACCGCGGCGCCCTGCTCGAACGCCTTGTACCACTCCACCACGGCGGAGGCGGCACGATCGAGGCCCCAACGCGGCGCCCAGCCGAGATGAGCCCGCGCCTTGGAGCTATCCAGTGACAGCAGCCGCGCCTCGTGCGGATGCTGTCCCGGCTGCGGCATCTGCTGCGGCGGAACACCCCACAGCAGCGCGAGGCGATCGACCAGCCAGCGCACCGTGCGCACGCTATCGGCCTCGGGGCCGAAATTCCATTCGCTGGAGAAGGCAGCCGGATCGCGCCACAGATGCTCGGCGAGCAGAATGTAGCCCGACAGCGGCTCGAGCACGTGCTGCCAGGGCCGCACCGCATCGGGATTGCGGACCGGGACGGGCTGTCCGTTGCGGATCGCGGCGATCACATCCGGGACGAGACGATCCTGCGCCCAGTCGCCGCCCCCGATCACATTGCCGGCGCGGGCGCTGGCGAAGCCGATCCGGCTCGCTCCGGAGAAGAAGGACGACCGGTACGCCGCCGTGACCAGTTCCGCACAGGCCTTGCTGCTGGAATAGGGATCCTTGCCGCCGAGCGGATCGGTCTCGCGGTAGCCCCAGACCCACTCCTTGTTATCATAGCATTTGTCACTGGTGACATTGACCACCACGCGCACGCCGGAGGTCCGCACCGCCTCGAAGACGTGCACGGTGCCCATGACGTTGGTTGCATAGGTGCCGACCGGATCGTCATAGGATGCCCGCACGATCGCCTGGGCGGCCATGTGAAACACGATCTCGGGCTGGAATCGGTCGAACACCGCCTTGACCGCGAGCGGATCGCGGATATCGGCGAAGACCGAGTCGATGTCCTGCGCAGTCTGCGCCAGATCGAACAGGTTGGGCGTCGTCGACGGCGGCAGCGCGAGACCCGCGACCTCGGCGCCGAGATGGCGCAACCACGCGACCAGCCAACCACCCTTGAAGCCAGTGTGCCCGGTGACGAGAACACGCTTGCCGCTCCAAAAGCCGGGATTCATTGCCAACGCTTCCAGGGCGCCTGCCCGCTCTCCCAGAGTTGCTCCAGATGCACCTTGTCCCGCAGGGTGTCCATTGCCTCCCAGAAGCCGGCGTGGCGGTAGGCCGCAAGCTGCCCGTCCTGCGACAGGCGCTTGAGCGGCTCCTGCTCCCAGATGGTGGCGTCGTCCCCGAGATACTCGAAGATCGCCGGCTCCAGCACGAAGAAGCCACCGTTGATCCAGCGGCCGTCGCCGCGCGGCTTCTCCTCGAAATGCCTGACCACGTCGTCGCCGATATCGAGCGCGCCGAAACGCGCCGGCGGCTGGATCGCGGTGACCGTGGCGTGACGTCCATGAGCGCGATGAAACTCCCGCAGCGCGCCGATGTCGACGTCCGCGAGCCCGTCGCCGTAGGTCATGCAGAACGTTTCGTTGCCGACATAGTCCTTGATGCGCCTGAGTCGGCCACCGGTCATGGTGTTGAGGCCGGTGTCGACCAACGTCACCTTCCAGTGCTCTGCGAACTTGTTGTGCACTTCCATCGCATTGTTGGCGAGGTCGAAGGTGACGTCCGCCATGTGGAGGAAGTAGTTCGCGAAATATTCCTTGATGACGTAGGACTTGTAGCCACAGCAGATGATGAATTCGTCGATCCCGTGCGACGAGAAGATCTTCATGATGTGCCAAAGGATCGGCTTGCCGCCGATCTCGATCATGGGTTTCGGCTTGATGTGGCTCTCTTCGGTGATGCGACTCCCGAATCCACCCGCCAGAATCACGGCCTTCATGCTCATACCCGCCCAGCAGAAGAGGTCACATCAGAGCGATTCTCGCAGTCTTGTCAACAAGATCGGGCCCCGCCGCCCTTTCGGGAGCGGTTGAAGTTGTCAGCCTACCTGCTAAAGAAAATGTTTGAAAGATGGCAATCCCACTACCAAGCGCGGCATTCGTCCAATTCCGGCCCCGCGGCAAGGACGTCCTGGAGGATTGATGCGAAAGAAGATCAGCCTTGTGACACCCTGCTACAACGAGGAGGCTGGAATCCGCGAGTGCTACGCGGCGGTCAAGGACATCTTTGACCGCGAGCTTCCGGGTTACGAGCGCGAGCACATCTTCTGCGACAACGCCTCGAGCGACCGAACCGTGGAGATTCTCAAGAGGATCGCAAGCGAGGATCCCTCGGTGAAGGTCATCGTGAACGCCCGAAACTTCGGCGTACTGAGGAACACCTACAACGGCGTGCTGGCCTCGACAGGCGATGCCACCGTGCTGTTCATGCCCGCGGATTTGCAGGACCCGCCGTCACTGATCCCGACTTTCGTCAAGCATTGGGAGCAAGGCTACGAGATCGTGTTTGGCATCCGGGCCCGGCGCGAAGAGCCTCTCCTGAGCCGAACCGCGCGGCATCTCTACTACAAGATGATCAGCCGGATGTCCTATGTCGACTATCCGGCCGACGTGGGCGACTACCAGCTCGTCGACCGCAAGGTGCTCGACGCCATGAAGCAATTCGAGGACGTCCAGCCCTTCATGCGGATGATGCCGTTCGAATGCGGCTTTCGCTCGATCGGCGTGCCCTACACCTGGCTGGCGCGCAAGCACGGCATCTCCCGCAACCGGCTGTCGAGCCTGATCGACCAGGGGCTGCTCGGCGCCATCAGCTTCTCGACCGTGCCGCTACGTGCCGCGTTCTTCTTCGGACTGATCATCTCGTCGCTGAGCTTCGCCTATGCGTTCGTCGTGTTTCTGCTCAAGATCGCCGGCTTCGACATTGGTCCGCATGGCATCCCCACGATCGTCATCGGTCTGTTCTTCTTCGGTGGCGCACAGCTGTTTTTCCTCGGTGTGCTCGGTGAATATATCGTGGCGATCTTCAACCAGGTCCGACGACGGCCGATTGTGGTCGAGCGCGAACGGGTTAATTTCTGACTGACCTGACGTCTAGTGACGACCGGGCCTTCAGGGCCCGTCGACCATCGAGGCGTCGCGGGTGGCCGTCACGCCCTGGGTCCGCAGCGCCTGTTTTCCGCGGGCCCCAAAAGCAAACGCAAACAGCGTAAATATAATCAGTCGCGTCTCGGAAAGTCGGCAATCACAACAATTCCCACAGCAGCGCCCTGCTCCGAGTTCGCGCTCGTGAATCTTAACGGGCCGTAACACCTATTGTGCGGCGGCACCATGTTAGCTAAAATGAAGTCTGTTACAGTGCCAGTTGCGTCACGGAGCCATGATTTCGTACAAGCAGTATTATATCCAGCGATACGAGCACGGCGATAGGCGCTGGATCGCCCGTGTCACGCGCGCCGACGGCCAGAACATCCGCACCATCCTGCCGGCTTCCGAGCATCCTTATCTCGATACGAAGCCGACCTCATCCCCCGAGGAGGCCGAGGAGCTTGCCAAGGAAGGCATCGACTTCGGCGGTGTAGTTTAGCAGGCTCCTTGAGAGCTTACGTCTCCGCTTTTGCACGCGAGATCTCGCAACAGCTTCGGCGCAAGGTGAATTTCGGTTTTTTCGATGTGATTGCGCGACCGATCGACAGTTGTACGTCCGATCGCCTACCGACATGCCGACCCAATTTGCGGAGGACGCCTATCTCAGGCTCGAATCCGGCCAGTGAGGAACCTCATCGGCGGGGGCCGGATCGACGAAAGTTCTGCCGCACTTATCGCGTAAACTACAAAATGACCGACGGTGATGACGATAGCGAGCAGCGGCAGCGCTACGAACACGATCCAATCGGGTGATACTCCGTGGCTTGATCCCTTATTGATTCCAGCTTGGATGGTCCAGCCCGGCTTATGGTCCTCATGCGGCATTTCGCTTCACGCGCTTGAGCGCTCGCCGTTGCCGCGACAGGGCAGCCTTCTCATACCGCTCCAAGCTGGCTTGAGCCAGATCTCGAAGTGCGACTTCCATATCCGCGCCTTTGACGCAAGAACTTCATTGAACCCATCGAAACCAGAACCATCGGCAGCATCCCAATGCGATAAACCATGCCGATAAGCGTTGCGGTCCCAGCCCTTGGTGGGCCGGTGCTCTTGGCTGCGTTTGCGCGATTGGCTTCGATTTGTCGTTTTGACGCTACTTCGAAATCGAGCGATCCGTTGGTCGCGAAGACAACGGCCTCAATCCTCCGTTCCCACGCCTCCGCAATGCGACCGTGATCGATCCGGAGGATAGGACCGATCCGCCAACAACGGGACAGTGAACGTATGGAGGTTTGATCCATCAAACAGATAGGCCGCTATTCCGGCCGCTTGCGCCGCATCAAGGTCGCTCTGCTTGTCGCCGATCATGAAGCTAGCATCGATATCCACTGCGTACCGCTCAAGCAGCGCTCTAATCATCCCCGGCTGCGGCTTGCGACAGTTGCAAAGGACACGGTACCGCTCAATCAGGCCGTCGGGATGATGGGGGCAGAACTCAAACGCATCGATATGCGCGCCGACTCTGGCAAGCTCACGCGACATCCATTCGTGCAAATTGCGAACATGCCGCTCTTCATAAAACCCCCTCGCAATTCCCGATTGGTTCGTTACGACGAAAACGAAATACCCGGCGCCGTTGACTGCTTTTACGGCCTGTTGGGCTCCTTCTACCCACCGGATCTTGTCCGGATCAAAAGCATAGCCATCGTCCTCGTTGAGGACGCCATCGCGATCAAAAAAGACTGCCGGACGCATTAAGCTCATTAGCCCACGCTGGAAGGTATACTAGCCATATTCCGACAATCACTGCTTCATTTCAACATGCCGCGCGCTTGGACAGGACTCCTGCCGGCGCCGCGCAGCCCTCGGGCGTAGATTGGCTTGGTTTTGTCGTTTTGATGCTGGTCAGCGTCTTCGTCGCCCTCGTCTCAAACGCGTGAGAACAAGGGCCATTCCTGCCGCCAAAACGAGCAACAATGTTGCCGCAGAAAGGACTGGTGTTCCGGTGCGATTGGAGCGTTACTGAGTCGGCCGGGCGCCAACGCCGATTGTAGCGCCGGTATCTCTCCTCGCGGACGCGGGGCTTCGGGCGGTGCGCGGCTTGTTCTGGGTAGGAGATACCGGTGACAACCGTTCAAACGAATGGCGCAGACGCATCATCAGGTTGAACCCGAACGACCGTCGCCATTTCATCGGCGGTTCAGACGCCCGCATCATCATGGAGGATGACCAGGAGAGCCTGATCCGCCTTTGGCGCGAAAAACGCGGCGAGCCTGAGGATCTTTCGGACAATCTCATTTGTCCAGCTCGGCACGGTTACTGAGGTCTTGAACCGCGCCTGGTACCAGCCCCCTATGAACCACTGTTTTGCCCGACGACGCAAGTTCCATTTCGGTTTTTCGATACGCCGCTACGCGTCGCCGGCCGCTGACGACTCGTATAGTTGCTCGCCAACCGAAATGCCGATCCAAGTAGCTCGGTTATCTCAGATTTGAATTGGGCCACGGAGGAACCTCATCGGCGGGCCGGAGTCGACGAAGGTACGGCCGGACCATTGCGTAGAGCAGGAGAAGGCCGACGGTGATGGCCACCGCCAGCAGGGGAAAAATGAAATTCATAAAGCCTCACAAGTCTTCGAAGTAAATGCTAGGAGGGATCCATCCATATACCTTCAATCGAGAGAGGTCCAAGGTTCGATCCCTTGTGCGGCCACCATCAAACGTCCCGATAATCCGGTACTCTTCGCGATTTCCTCCCAGCGCCTATTCGGCAGGTGCAGGCACGAAAAAGCAGAACTAGGCAGCAACGGGGGAAGGACCGGGAATTTGTTCACCCCACGTCCTCGGCATTTACAGAAGCTTAGCTTCCGCTTCTCCATCCCACTCCAGCTCGCAAAGCACCTCGGTATCAACAGACGTTTCCGCGGTGAAGTGCTTCGCATTCTCCGTCGGAAGCCCTTGAGCTGCCTCCTCCGCCTTGACTTTTGACTCACAGTGGTCGTGGAAGGTTCCTGCGATAGTCCTACTCGCCCGTGTGGGCAGCGGCAGGCGTCGGCTCGTGGTGGCCGGTCGGAGCTGCGACAACGCGCTGTTGGCCGAGGGCCGGGAAGCGCAGGTTCCTGAACGGCTATTAGCTCGTTCGCCAGTCAGCTGAGCAGCTTTGCCATTGAAATCTTACGGTAACGCGATCTAAGTCGTTCAGGTGGACCGGACAGATTGGTATCAAAAAACGGCGATACGGGCAATGGGCGGCTTCAATTACAGAGCGGACGTGGACGGTTTGCGCGCGCTTGCGGTCGGGGCCGTAATCGCAAACCACGGTTTCGGGCACTATTGCCCCGGGGGCTACGTTGGGGTCGACGTATTCTTCGTGATTTCCGGTTTTTTGATCACATCTATCATAGTCGACGAGATTTCCGCTGGCGCTTTCAGTGTGGCCAAGTTCTACGCTCGGCGAGTCCGTCGAATTTTCCCAGCCCTGATTCTTGTCCTCGCCGCGGTTTCGGTCTTCGGCTGGCAACACATGATGCCAAACGAGCTTTTATCGCTTGGTCGGAACGTCTTCGCGAGTGCTCTCTTTTCCGCCAACTTGATGCTATTATCCGAAGTTGACTACTTCGACCTAGCTGCAAGAAGCAAGCCGCTGCTTCATCTTTGGTCGCTTGGTGTTGAAGAGCAATTCTATCTTGTCTGGCCGCTACTGCTGAGCGGATTGGCTACCTGGCAGCTATCGGCGCGGAAGGCTATCGTCGCTGTCTCGGCGGTCTCCCTTCTCTTAAGCGTCTATCTCACGCGAACTCATCCTGCGGCTGCCTTCTATCTGCCATTGACGCGAGCTTGGGAATTGGGTGCTGGCGCTTGCCTTGTGCTGTTCCGAACTGAAATCTCGTCGCTTTTGCGCTCGAGTCTTTCCCGAGAACTTTCGGGTAATCTCGGTATTGTGGCGATCGCGGCCGCCGCTGTCCTGTTCAACGAAAAAACGCCGTTCCCAGGGGCTGCAGCAATTGTGCCTGTGTTAGGGGCTGCCCTGTTTATCTCAGCGCCTGGGTCATTCGCGAGCACGGTGCTTTCAGCCCGTCCGCCAGTTTTCATTGGTCTTATCTCGTATCCCTTGTACCTATGGCATTGGCCAATTCTCGTCTTTTCTGAGCTTTACGCCATGCATCCGCTGAGTATCCGCGAGCGCGCGTTGTGCGTGCTTGCCAGCGCGCTGGCTGCCATCCTCACGTTCCTTTTCGTTGAAAAGCCGATCCGCCGCAGACCGCTTGTAATTCCGCCGCTGTTTGCGGCAATGAGCGCTATGGCCGCCCTTGGAATCGCGACAATCAAGGCTGACGGATTTTCGTACCGAATACCGCAAGAGATCCGTCAAGCGGCGGTGGTCGTTCCTGGGCGCGACTTCATCCGATACGGCGAGTGCCATGTCTCTGCGACAGACCACGCTCAACTCTCTCCCAATTGCATTGAGAAAACCCGCAAGCCTCTAATTGCGGTTTGGGGGGACAGCACGGCTGGAGCTCTTGCGGCCGGGCTTTACCAACTCGACGATCACGTCAGGCCTGGAATCGCCCAATTCACGTTGAACTCATGTCCCCCGGTTCTTGTCGATGCTCGCGAGTTGCCGCCCGACTGTGTCGAAGCCAATAAAGACATCCTCGCTCGCATTACGCGCGCGAAACCAGATGCAGTCCTTTTGCATGCTATTTGGAACCTGTATTGGCAGGAGCCCATCATCGGACCGACCGTCCGCGCCCTGCAACAGGCCGGAATTCGCACAATCATTGTTGGCCCGGTCCCCATCTGGGAGCAGCCATTGCCGCGACTCTATGCGGAATACTACGCGGCTCGGAGAACAGTCCTTCCGGAAAGAACGTCACAGTTTCTCCGCCCGTTGGTAGAAGACGGGCTGCATCAAACATCGGACAACCTTGGTGTCCGCTTCTACTCGCTCCGCGCAGTGCTTTGTGATCCGACCGGATGCCTGACTCGCACGTCCCCCGAGATTCGCGACATCGTCCAATCAGACTTTGTTCATCTGGCGCCGTCTGGCGCAAAATTTGTCGCGGCAAAGATGGTCCAAGATCTAGGGATCAAGCGAGATCCCGATTCCGCGAACGGCAACGAAAACTGACGGCTCTGGCAAAAGTTGCTCGTCAGCATCCGCTGCTCGATCCAAACAGTATTGCAGCACCACACTCGCTCGAGCGGCGCCCCGCTCGAATGCATGGCGCTTTAGGTACCTGCCAGCATGCGCTGATCAGCCATGCCATGTGACCTTGCCCCATGGGCCTAATCCAGTTTGAAGTTCGCTCTGGCCCACGACAAGGACCAGAGCATGAAGCGCAACCGCTTTTCGGAAGAGCAGTCATCGGGATTTTGAAGGAGCATCAAGCCGGTGTGTCGGTCCCCGATCTGTGCCGCAAGCATGGCGTCAGTGACGCCAGCATCTACAAATTGTAGGCAAAGTTCGGCGGGCCGGAGGTGTTGCCCATGCGGCTGAAGACGCTGGAGGACGAGAACACGCGGCTGAAGCGGCTGCTGGCTGTCAATCCGCGTTCAAATATTGCAGGCCGAACGACACCCCCATTTGATGGTAGAATGAACGTAGCATTCCCAATTGCCAGTGAAATCCACGCACTTGCCGTGCTTCAAGGCCAGCCCTCGCTGCCTGATGACGTACGCGCGGAGCGAAGCTGACAGATAACCTTGGCCGGTAGCAAAACCGGGGAAGCATCCCGAGTTTTGCTTTTCTGGCATTGGAAATTCGTTTACCAGCGGGGCTGGATATGCCTCCGGACTTGGCGGACAAGGCCTTCCGGCGGCCGTCGTGCTCGGCGCTCACGTATCGGCAGAAGCCCAGGTCGGGCGCCGTGCTCCCTTGCGCAAGTCAGCATCCAATTCGCTGAGGAATCCATATGGAGGGGTTCTCATACCGTACGTTCCTCGGGAGCGAATCAGTCTCGCGATGGCGGAAACAACAACGTTGACGCCACCTTCGCAACGCGACCTCGCTCCAGAGGGACTGTGCTGGCAGCTCACCAAGGAACGTAGAGGGCGACGAACAATGCTGTTGCAACTGGAACGGTTAACCAGAGTAAGCTCTTGATGGATACCATGATACCATCTGCCCTAGTCTGAAATTCCTTCGGAAGCCACTGGGACTGCAATTGAATACCCCCTTCCATTCACCGCACCGCGTTGGCCGCGCGCCTTGGCCGCCTAGCCATTGCGGCGATCGCGCTGGCCTCAAAAGCAAGCCCATATTGTTCCGCGATCTCCAAAAAAGCATTCTTTTCAAGCTCCTTCGAGGCGGCCTCCGCTTGTTCCAAGCAGACCATCCGCAATCGTTGCAACTCCTTAAGTTGCCTCTTCACGTGCGCCTACCTCTCTGCAGATAGACTGTATTCGCGCTGGTACAAACCATGCGTGAGCTGATGAATTCAACTCAACTGAGAGCCTATTAGAGGTACGAAGTTAAGCCGGTTACGTGGCGATCTTTGTTTGAGCGCTCCATTTGTTTGTAAATTAGAGCTCCACACCTCTCTCAGCAGCAGAGTCAGCAGAACCGAGAGTTTAACTCTTAGCAATCGAGCTCCCACTTCGCACACAATGCTCGGTCAGAAAAGCCGCATATGCGAGCCTCAAGCCGTCTTGAAGCGAGGTCGTGGCGCGCCAGCCGAGCTTGTCGAGGCGGCTGACGTCGAGCAGCTTGCGCGGGGTGCCGTCGGGACGCGACGTGTCGAAAGAGATCTCGCCGCTGTAGCCGACGATGTCGGCGACGAGGCGCGCGAATTCGGCGATGGCGATGTCCTCGCCGGTGCCGATGTTGACCAGTTCCGCGCTGGAATAGGTCTTCATCAGGTGCGCGCAGGCATCCGCCATGTCGTCGACATAGAGGAACTCGCGCCGTGGCGTGCCGGTGCCCCACACCACGACATTCTTCGCGCCCGTGACTTTGGCCTCATGGAAGCGGCGGATCAGGGCAGCGACGACGTGGCTCATCTCGGGGTGATAATTGTCGCCGGGGCCGTAGAGATTGGTCGGCATCACGCTGATGAAGTCGCAGCCGTACTGGCTGCGATAGGCCTCCACCATCTTGATCCCCGCGATCTTGGCGATCGCATAGGGCTCGTTGGTGGGCTCCAGCGGGCCTGTTAGCACCGAGTCCTCGCGCAGCGGCTGCGGCGCCAATTTCGGATAGATGCAGGAGGAGCCGAGGAACATCAGCTTCTCGGCGCCGCTCTGATGCGCGGCCTGGATCACGTTCGCGGCGATCGCGATGTTGTCGTAGATGAACTCGGCGCGCAGCGTGTCGTTGGCGACGATGCCGCCGACCTTGGCCGCGGCCAGGAACACCACCTGCGGCCGCACCTTTGCGAACCAGTCGAACACCGCGGCCTGGTTGCGCAGATCGACCTCGCGGCGATCGACCGTGACCAGCCGGACGTCTTCCTGCGCGAGCCGGCGCACGAGCGCGCTGCCGACCATGCCGCGATGGCCGGCGACGTAGACGCTTTTGCCTTTCAGCTCAAACGGTGCGTTTGCCATGGCCCGCGTCCCGCTTCGCCTCGGCCAGATCGCTGCTCATCATCTCCGCGACAAGCTCCGCAAACGTCCGCTTCGGCGTCCAGCCGAGCACCTCGCGCGCCTTGCTGGCATCGCCGATCAGGAGGTCGACCTCGGTCGGGCGGAAATAGGTCGGATCGATCTTCACGACCGTCTTGCCGCTTGTCTCGTCGATGCCGGTTTCCTCGACGCCCTTGCCGCGCCAGACGATGCGGCGGCCGACCTGCGCAAACGACAATTCGACCATCTCGCGCACCGAATGCATCTCGCCGGTGGCGAGCACGAAATCATCCGGCTTGTCGGCCTGCAGGATCTTGTGCATGCCCTCGACATAGTCCCTGGCATGGCCCCAGTCGCGTTTGGCCTCGAGATTGCCGAGATAGAGCGCCTCCTCCAGACCGACTTCGATGCGGGCGACGCCGCGCGTGATCTTGCGGGTGACAAAGGTCTCGCCGCGGATCGGGCTCTCGTGGTTGAACAGGATGCCGTTGCTGGCGAACATGCCGTAGGCTTCGCGGTAGTTCACCGTGATCCAGTAGCCGTAGAGCTTGGCGACGCCATAAGGCGAGCGCGGATAGAACGGCGTCGTCTCCTTCTGCGGGATCTCCTGCACCAGGCCGTAGAGCTCGGAGGTCGAGGCCTGGTAGAACCGCGTCTCTTTCTCCATGCCGAGGATGCGGATCGCCTCCAGCAGGCGCAGCACGCCGATGGCGTCGGCATTCGCGGTGTATTCCGGGCTCTCGAAGCTGACGGCGACGTGGCTTTGCGCCGCGAGATTGTAGATCTCCGTGGGACGGATCTGCTGCACCAGGCGGATCAGATTGGTCGAATCCGTCATGTCGCCATAGTGCATCAGGAACGGAACCTCGCCGGCATGCGGGTCCTGGTAGAGGTGGTCGACACGCGCGGTGTTGAACGAGGACGAGCGCCGCTTGATGCCGTGCACGACATAGCCGAGCGACAGCAGATATTCGGCGAGATAGGCGCCGTCCTGGCCGGTCACGCCGGTGATGAGAGCGATGCGTTTGGTCATGGCTAGCCTAAATCCCGCAGCATTTCAAAATGGATGGACCTATATTAAGCGCTCCGAAGCGCATTCCCGCGCGCCTTCTTGGACATATCGCCACTCCCGGGTCAACCCCAGGGCATGTCCTAGCGATAGATTGACCCGGAGCACAATCGTGATACTGAGCACGCTCAAGCGATGAGGTTGCATTGGCAGGTTTACCGCGGGGAGCGTGATTGTCGGGCCGGAATGTCCCGAGCCCAGAGAGCACAGCGATCGACCGGGTGCTGCGCCCTGCCGTTTTCTTCGATCGTGACGGCGTTCTGAACGTCGATAGCGAACATCTGTTCGAGATCGACAGGCACGTCTGGATCGGCTGCGCGATCGAGGCCATAAAAGCCGTCAATGATGCCGATTATTTCGCCTTCGTGATCACCAACCAGTCGGGCGTGGCCACGGGGGTTACCAGGAGACTGATATCCATGGTGCACGATTGGATGGTGGGTCAGCTGGCAACGCATGGTGCGCGGATCGATGCGTCCGAATATTGCCCGTTTCATCCGGATGGGCGGGTTGAACATTACCGACGCGCAAGCGAGCGGCGCAAGCCACAGCCCGGCATGATCATCGACCTTTTCGAGAAGTTCCCCGTCGACGCAATCACGAGCTTCGTGGTTGGTGACAAGCCGTCCGACATCGAGGCGGCGCGTGCGGCCGGCCTGGCGGGCCATGTTCTTTCCTGCCGGCAATCTGCGGGATTTTATCTTGCCGCTCCTGGCGAACGGGTAGCCTCGTGACGCCGACTCCGAGCTTCATCCTCGCGACGGAATTCTATCCGCCGGACCCGAGCACGACGGCGACCTATCTCGGTGCGATCGCGAATGCGATCGCCCTCGACATTAACGTAGTCGTCCTATCGGGAACGCGGGGCTCCGCAAAGCCGAAATGCGGCAACTACACGCCCGAGATCGTCGAGATCGCGAATAGGAGGCCGCCCAAGCACGCGCTCGCAAAACGCCTCATCGCAAGCTCGATGCTCGCCATCCGCTTGTTCTGGGCCGTCTACAGACGGGCGCGTCCGGGCGACGTCGTCATGTCGGTCACGAGTCCTTTCACTCTGCCCTACGCGATCACGCTTGCCGCAAGGCTGCGGCGCGCCAAGACGGCGCTCCTGATCTACGATCTTTATCCGGAAGCGCTGATCGCTTCCGGCATCGCGCGGCAGACGTCCCTCGTCGCGCGCGCCCTGCGCCTCGCCAACGGCTGGCTGTTCCGATCCCTCGACGCGATCTTTGTCATCGGCCGTGACGTGGCCCCGCTGCTGCTGCGCTACCCGCGCGTGCGCGCGGACGTCATCCATTTCGTCCCGAACTGGACGTTGCTGCCGATCGGCTTCCGCTCGCCGGATGCCGAAAACCGCCTCAAGCGCCTTCGCGCGTCGCAGTTCCTGGTTGGCCTGTGCGGCAATCTCGGCTTCACGCACGCGCCCAGCACCGTGTTCGAGGCTGCGCGGCTATTGCGGCACGAGAAAGGGATACACTTCGTTCTCTCCGGCTGGGGCGTCGGCTGGACCGAGCTGAAGACCTTGCAGGCTTCGGAGAATCTCGAGAACGTCACCCTGCTCGATCCCGTACCCGAGGAACAGCTCGCAGAGTTTCTGGCGGCAGCCGACGCCTGGGTCATCCCCTACCGACGCAATGTTGCGGGTGTTTCGATTCCGAGCCGGCTCTACAATTTCCTCGCGGTCGGACGCGCGGTCATCGTCGGAACGGAGCCGGGTTCCGAGGCCGGACTTGCCGTCGCGGAGGAAGACATCGGCTGGGTCGTTCCGGCGGAAGACGCTGCCGCGCTTGCGCAGGCGATATCCGAGGCCGTGGCCGATCCGGCGGCAACTCTTGAACGGGGCCGGCGGGCGGCGACCGCCGCGCTGAAATACAGCGAGCAGGCCTCCACGCTGCGCTACCGCGACATCGTGCGCCGCCTGCGGGAGAGGGAACGAACCCGAGCTGAACGTCCGTGATCGGCATCGCGGTCAGCGCGCAGTCTGGAGGCGACCGCGCTACTGATCGGCAGGCATTTGGCCCGACTGCCTCGGCCTGCGTGCGGCAGCGCGCTTGATGGCGTCGGTAAAATCAGCCGCGAACCTTGTGACCCGCCCTTCCACCGATGGTCCCAATTCCTTCGGCAGCAAAGGTCCGGTCTTGGCAGCAGCCTCGGCAAGGTGCGCGGCTAGAGCTTCCGCATCGTCGACGTCGAAGTAGCTTTCGGCGCCGTTGGTCTGCTCGAGATGGACATCCAGATTGGAGATGATCATCGGCACTTCGAACGATTTCGCTTCTTCGACCGTCGTGCTCCAGCCTTCGAAGCGCGAGGGGTTGATCAGCGCCCGGCACGACCGGAGCAGCGCATAAACATGCGCGAGCGGGATCATGCCGAGATAGCGGAAGTTTTCCTGCAGGCCGCGCTTCTCAACCTCCTGCATGATGCTGTCGAAGTACGCCGGAGGTTCGTCGGGCCCGCCTGAGACCGCCACGACGGGCTTGATCCCTCGGCCAGCCAGTATCGTGAGCGCATCGAGAACCAATTGGTGATTCTTGTGACGCCAGAATTGGTTGGGCAGATAGAAATATTGCCCCGGCAACTCATAAAAACGGATGATCTCGCCCGGGTCCGCCGCGAGAAGGTCGTCGGTCGGGCGACTGGCGAACTTGACGACGGACATTTGATTTCGTGCACGGGCATAATAGCGCTTGCAGTCGTTGAGAGCGCTTTCGCTGCTCAGGATAATCGAACGCCCCGACGCAAGCTGCGCGCGGAAACCGATCTCGCGGCGCCACCAGGCTGCTTTCGAAAAAAGGTGAGGAAGGCTCCTGTGCTGCAGGTCGGGAAACCACGCGACCACGGGAAACGGAAGCCGCCAGCCGAAGAAGCGCGCATGTTCAAATACGACATCGACACGTGCTTCGTCGAATGCGGCCGCTGCGGCGTGATCGATCCCGGCAACGAGTGCGCTCGTCAAGCCGGAATGGTCGCGCTCGAATGCCCTGCGCTTGACGACTTCAACACCGGGAATCCGTGCAAAGGTCGCCAGATCGTTGTCGTCGTCAGACAGGCCCGCAAACACCACAGCTTCCAGCTCGCCGGGACGATATCTGTGCAGCGCGACGAACAGATTACGGAGGTAGTTGAATCCTCCAGCATGCAGGCGACGGGGTATGAAGGTAAAACCGACACGTAGTGGCGGGCTCAACGAATCTGCTCCTTGAACCAGGCAACGTAGTCCGCGATGCCAGCCCGAACGGCGATTTGCCACTCGAAGGACAATGCATTCAGCAGACCGGGATCGGCAACGAGGCTGAAGGGGTCGCCTGGACGTGTCACACCTGAGAACTCGATGGAAATTCTCCCTCCCCAACTGCTGGCGATGGATCTGGCGATATCGGCAACCGATGTGGCAACGCCTGAGCCTCCATTGATGACACCGACCGGCTGATCCTGCCGGTTGTCGCCGATGCGCACCAGCAGCCGCGCGACATCGCGTACGTCAGTCCAATCCCGCTGCTCTTGTCCGGTTCCTCCGAGCTTCAACACACCAGCGCCTTCGCTCAGGCGCGCGCAGAGGTCCCATAGCAACTGCTTGCGCAGATTGGCGCCATAGACCGAGAACAGCCTCACGATCGTGCTCTGCAAGCCGAAGGTGGCCGCGTAGCTGCGACAGAGCTGCTCGATCATGAGCTTGTGCTGCCCATAGGGAGACACCGGATTGGTCGGGGCGCTTTCGCTCATGCGCTCCGCATTGCCGGCTCCGTAGACCGCCGCGCTGGACACGACCACAAGGTGACACTCGGGTGCGCTGGTCCGCAGCCATTCCAGCAGCCGGGCCGACGTTGCCACGGTGCGCGAAAAATCCTCGTAGGGCTGCGCTATGGACGCGCCAACGGACGATCCGCCCGCAAGATGGAATAAAACGGTCGGCAGCCCCGTGTGTACCGCCAATGCACCGAGATTGGTGGAGTCGACCTCGCCGTTGAGCCAATGGCCCATCCCAAGCCGGCGCCTCTCGGGTTCATCGAGCGCGCCGTGTCCAAGACCGTGGACGCCGGATCCCCGCTGGGCAAGCTCGCGCGTCAAATACCTGCCGATAAATCCGTTCGCACCGGTGACCCAGATTGTCATGATAGCGCCCAATGCCCACAGCCTGCCGCATTCATCGAAACGTAGCGAAACATAACCAACATCCAGAGGAAGAAAAGCGCGTTCAAGCCAGTTCTGCCCGCCCGGCAAACGTGAAAGCGGCCTCTCCGCTGCTGCTGCACGGCGGCATCCGGCTGCTCTCAACCTTCAATGCAAGCGAAGCTGCGTGGCTGCGGTGTGATCACGAGGCGATGCCGAGGCGACCGCGACGCGGCACGAAGCGGAGGAAGACCTCCTGCCCCGTCTCGATGGATTCGTAGAGCGCCGAGATTAGTTCGAGGCTCTTGCGTCCCTGGAGCCCATCGACCAGCGCGGCGCCCCGATCCGACAGGCACTCGACGACATGCTGATAGTAGGCCTGGTGGCCGAAGCCGTAGACGTTTGGCGGGTTGACCGAGAACTTCTCGACCACCTCCTTGTCCGACGGCAGCTCATCGACGAAGCGCCAGTGCCGGATGTGGTTCATGGCGAAGCCGCCGACCTCCACCGTGCCTTTTTCACCGAGGATCGACAGCGAGCCTTCGAGATCGGAGGGACGGACAGCCGTCGTCGCCTCGATGATACCAAGAGCGCCATTGCGGAACTTCAACGTCGCAACCGCGGTATCCTCGGTCTCGATCTTCACCAGCGCGGTGGTGCTGCGCGCATGAACACTGACGACGTCGCCGAAAAACCATTCCAGCATGTCGACGTGATGGCTGGCCTGGTTGGTGAGGACGCCGCCGTCATACGCCCAGGTGCCGCGCCAGGGATCCTGATCGTAATAGGCCTGATCCCGGCACCAGCGCACGCGGACCGTGCCGAGCACGAGTTTGCCGAACCGGTTCGCCTCGAGTGCCTCACGCGCTTTGACGATCGGAACGTTGAACCGGTTCTGCTTGACCACGAAAAGCTTTACGCCCGCCTCGTCGCAGGCGCGGATCATGTCGTCGGCGTCCTGCAATCGCAGCGCCATCGGCTTCTCGACCACCACGTGTTTGCCCGCCCGCGCGCAGGCGATCGCATGCTGCGGATGAAGGCCGCTCGGGGTCAGCACCACGACGACGTCGATGTCCTTGCGGGCGAGCATGTCGTCGATGTCGTAATGGGCGGGAACCCCGAACTTGGCGGCGAGCGCATCCGCCCGCGCTTGCTCGGAGTCACATACGGCAACGAGCCGAGCCCCCGCGATATGGTTGCCGCCCAATAGATCGGAATGACGCTTGGCAATGCGCCCGCAGCCCAGCAGGCCGAACCTGATCATCTCATTGTCCTTTCCACGGGCCGCCCGGCGAAACGGCCGGCAGACGTGTCTATAGTCGAAATAGTCGATATGAATCAACCCTTAAGCACCGCTGTCGCGGCGCGGCAGACGCCGGCCGCGCGCATTGTGACGCTTCCGGGTACGGAAGACGGGCTGACCGAGCTCTCGCCCGATAATGGATCAGCTTCTCTCGGCTTGGTCGGGATCGGCTTCGATCGTCTTTACGAGCGTTGCCGGATTACCGGCCACGACCGCGTGGTCGGGCACGTCTCTCGTCACAACCGAACCGGCGGCGACGATCGCACCCGACCCAATGGTGACACCTCGCATCACGAATGCTCCGGCACCGATCCAGGCATCCTCACCGATCTCGACTGCGCGTTCGTCCAAATCGAGCTCGGCGGGGTGTCCCTTCGTAAATATCTCCCTGATTTGCCTGTGGCGCTGGCCGGCATCGAGGGGATGGGTGAGATTATCGAAGATGTTCACATTGTGGGCGACGAGAGCGCGGTCGCCAAGACGAATTCGCAACGCGGACCAGATCCTGGAATTCTCCCCTATATAACACCAGGACCCGACTTCGATGCGGCCGCCGTGAGCAAAGGTCAAAAGCTCTCCACGGACGATGCTGTTGGCACCGATCGTGATGCAATCCGAATCCCCCCGGATATTGCGGATCCTCGCGGTCCGCATCAGGCGCGCGTCCTTTCCGAGCCGACATGTCGCCCGTCCAAGCAACTGCTGCAGTCGGTAATCTATGTTCATTTGGTCAATTGAATGCAGACGATGGCGCGCGCGCATCCGGCCAGATCATCCAGCCGGCCACGCCCGCTATGCGGGTCGAATGCGGAAGCATCAACGACCTCCTGTTCCGATGCCCGACGCCATCCGGATCTCTTGTATTGAAAGAATTCAAGCTCACAGGCCGAAGGCGCGAACTCCTGGATCAGGATATCCAGCATCTCCCTGTCGAACAGATGAAACCAGCCGAAGTTTTCGTACCTGCCGAAAGGCACGGTGATCAGGCATTGGCCGTTCGGCGCCAGGAGCCGCTTGAACTCACGAATTGCATCCCTGAAGCCGTATTTGTCGGTCTCGGCCTTGGCCTGGTCGCTGGTGTAGAGCAACGTGTTGTCGAGCCCAACATGCTCCAGGGTCGATATGCTTACGATGGTATCGAAAGCGCCGTCCTTGAACTCGGTTCCGCGAAAGTCGCCGAACACGTAGGAGTAGCCGCGGTACCAATAGCATTTCTTCTCGGGCGCCAACGTCATCAACGTCAGTTTCGCGTCCCGCACCGGCGCGCGATCCAGGACATAGTCGTGGTTCAACGTAGAACCCGCATCGAGCATCCGTCCCAGCGAACTCATGCGGTTCAGACGATCGAACACCCACGGGAATTCGACGGCCCGTTCGTCGACGCCGACCCCGAAACCATCGGGAAGAGGCCGCCGCGCCTGAACCGCTTTGCCATCGATCGCGTCGGTGATGACTCGCCTCTTCGTTGTATAATACCCGGCTGACCACGGCGGCCGGCCACGCAGCAGATAGAGCGGGACGGCGCAAGCATCCAGCACCTCCTTCATCCTGAAGATCAGTCCATCGACGTGCATGCATGGTCCTCAAATCGATTCCACCAGCTCGTTGAAGAGCAACCACTGGCGCCTCTTGCTGTAACGGTCTTCGACTTCCTGGCGTCCCCGGTCTGCCACCGACTTCATGCGCCCCCAGTCGGCGAGAGCTCTTTCGATCGCCTCGACGCACTCGCCGGGAGTTGCGTAGGTCAGAATGCTTTTATTCGGATCCATCCCCTCGGGATAGTTCCCGCTATCCGAAAGTAATAACGCACCACATCCCATGGCTTCGAAGCAACGCATATTTCCCCTGTCTTGGCCCGCCATGTCGATGGCGCCGTTCAGCGCGATCTTGGCCGACCCCAACAGTTCGTAGAGTTCGAGACCGAACGCAGGGCCATGGGCAATCTGCGCGATCGTCCTCGGGCGTCGGTGCTTGCCGAGCGGCAGCCATGTTCCGACCGTGCTTTCTGCAAGTCGCGTCAGCCGGGATGCGTCCAGCCGGAAGACGACGCGAACCTTGCCCGCCAGCTTCGCGACTTCCTCCAGGACCCTGGCTCGCGCCCGGTGGTGGCGAGAGTACCCGCCGACGAACAGCACGTCGATCTGCCGGTCTCCATGACCGTACTCGGCCATCAGGGGATCGACCGCGGGAAAGAACAGTTCAGCGCGACAGCCAGCCTTGCGCCAGGCTTCCAGAATGGACGGAAAGTTCCCAAGTACGGCACCATAGGCGCCGAAATCGGCTCCGCCCGACGGAGCGGCTCTCCAGCACAACGTCTTCTTGACGGAGCCGGGAAGCCTGCGAACGAACGCGCTGGGATAGCGCACGGGATCCATATTGTAGAAGACATCTGCTCGATGATGCTCGATCTGTGCGAGCAGGATGTCTTCCAGACTCGTGTTCGCGGGCAGCCCGCTTTGACGCGCCCATTGCCGCTGCAAGACTTCATCGTCGCCGTTGGTGAAGAACGCGTCGGGATCGCCCGTCAAGACCGGTTCGAGAAAATGGAGCGCGCCGAACCGGTCGGCGAGGAAGACGCTGCGGCGGGCTGCGAACTCGTCCTTTCCCCGCGCCAGTTGATCGAGGCGCGCAACATAGGATGGGTAAAGCCCGCTGTTCTGAAACAAGCGCATTTAATGTTCCGCAATCTCACAAAGTCCGCTCGCATCCCTTGCGAACCGACTTGACGGCATGAGGGTTAGTGGCATCTCACGACACTGACAAGCAGCCGGTCTGCGGCCCCAGCCGGCCTCACCGTAACGCCGCTTGCCGGCTCGTGCCACCGTCACTGCGCGGCCGCGTCAAATGCAGGCTGGCGGCACGGATCACGGCCACCAGGATCGGCAGGCCCATCCCACCGGTGACCAGGGACGTCGGAAGTGCGGAGATCATCAGATTGTAGATGCCCAGAAATGAAGCCGCAAGGATCGCGAGCGCGAGCGCAGTCTTTCCCTCTTTCAGGAAGGTCAAGTCGATCCATCTGCAAAGCACACCCACCACCAGGGCGTAGGCACCCACGCCGTAATACGAGAAGTCGGTCCATGCATCCGCGATGAACATTGCGGTGGTGTGCGTGCCGGCGCCGGTCGACCGCCAGAGATCCGAAACGAGGTCGTAGGACGGCTGCCACTTCCAGCCGACGATCGCCGCGAGCACGCGCAAATTGCCTCCCCACATGTGATCCAGCCGCCAAGGGATCGCGCCCCAGTACTCCATCAATGCGGCATTCGAGAAATCGAAAGCGCGGTAGTAGAAGAATTCGAACGCTTCGCTCGGCTGCATGCCCGGAATTGCGATCATGAAGATCGGGATGAAGATCAGGAATGCGGCGCCGACCCCGAGAAGGCATACGCGCCAATCGAGATTGTTGCGGAACAGAAGATAACCGACCAACAGCAATTGCAGGATGAACAGCACGATCGGCGCCTTGTTGAGCGTCTCGAGCTTGCCCAGTATCGTCGCGGCCAGAAGCAGCGCGGTGACCGCGCCCAGCATCCACGAGCGCCGCCCCCAGGCGACCAGGCCAGCCCAAACGATGATCATGGGCGCGACGGTGCCCGTCACCAGATTGAACAGGTAGACCCGGCTTCCGCCATTCTGCTGACGATAGACGATCTTGGCAAACTCGTCGCCCGGCACCGAGAGGTAGCCGAGCAGGATCTGCAGGTGATGCTCCCGGTATGAGACCCAGAGCATGAAAGCCGCCAGCAGGAAACCGATGGCCAGGAGCCACATTTCCCCCGAAGGAGCCCTGGCCAAGGGCTGATGGCTCCAGTTCTTCAGTCCATCGCGCGTGCTCTTGACTGCAGCCGGCATGAGCCGATTGACCAGCTCGATCCCGGCAGTCACCGCGACAAACATCAAAGCGATCGAGAGATTCAAGGCGACCGTGATTTCCGGAAAATGCACGGACTGCGAGATCTGCTTGTCCACCGCCGAGATCGGCAGGTGGAACAGCATGTAGAGCAGATAGGCGGGGCCATAGACAAGGAGCAGGAAGCTGATCAGCATCGTCGATGCCGAGACGAATCTGTCGCACCGGAAGATCAGGTAGGCCGCCGCACCGATCATCGCCAGCGCCGCAAGCGCATAGCTCGCAACAACCATCATCGCCTCCCTGCCCGCAGTTTTTTGAGAGAATGATTCAGCCGATACAGCAAGGCGTTGTTTGCAAAGCTCTCGTGCAGAACCGGCGGCAAGGCGACGAGCCTTTCCAGCTCGCTCACCGTTATTCCCAGCTTCTTGGCGACAAAGCGCTTGTCGCGAGCAGCCTGCTCCTTCGTGACCAGGGGCTGCTCCAGCTGCGCCAGCGCCTCGTCGCGCGTCATCTGCCCGGCCACGATCAGCGCGGAATAGTGAAGCCGCCGCTTGTCGAAGGAATAGCGGGTCGGCAGGTAGATCTCCTGGTAGAATTTCGTGAAGCGGCTCTCCTGATGCTTGCTGCCGTAGTCGACAAAGCCGTATTCATCCATCAGCAGACGCTTTGCCGCTTCCTTGTCATAGGGAAGGTAGTTCAGGGGCTTGAGGATCTGAACCTGCCCGCGGGCGCGCACCAGCCACAGATATTGGAGCGTTCCCATGAGAGGAAACGTCCGTAGCGGGGCCGTTCCATGCGCCTTATGAATGGCCCGAACGTTGCGTCCGTCCATGGCGGGGTACCCGCCATCAGGGACGTGGATGCTCTCGCTGCTGAAGTTGACGCCGTTCATGAAGTAGCGCTGACCGTACCGGTGAGCGAGCCTGTAGAGGGTGGAAAAGAATGCGTGGTCTTGCGGCGTGTCCTGATTGAGCACGGAGGCGCGCAGATACGCCAGTTGCAGATCGCGCATTTCCTCCCATTCAACTACATAGGTGTAGAGATCGATGTCGAGTTGCCTAACAATTTTCTCGATGTTGCGGACGGCCGCTTCCGTATTCCAGCCGCCGTCGACATGAACGGCGAGCATCCGCAGATTGAGCTCACGCTTGAGAAAATGGGCGAGATAGGCGCTGTCCACGCCGCCGCTCAGCCCGATCAAGACATCGTAGGGCTTGCCTGCCATCTCCTGCTTGATGCTTTCGACCGCTTTCTCGAACCTGGCGCGCCCCTCCTTGGTCGGCCACCACTCATGCGGCTTGCGTGCGATGGCATCCCGACAGCAGACGCATTGGCCCGTTTCATCGAACGTCACGCCGGGATTGTTGTTGTCCATCACGCAGATCGAACAGACCTGATATTGTTGGTTACTCTGCAGCATCAGCCCCCTCTCGCAGGTTCGCCCGCATCTGCTCGATATCGTCCGCAGAAGGATACGTGATGAGGACCGCCCTCAGGCGTCCATAAAAGACGAAAGCGCTGCCGGAGGCCACCGCCGACGCGCCAGCGCCGAGTCCCTCGGCCAAATGCCGCAGCTCGCCCGCACCTCCCAACGCCATCAGGGGGAGTTCGACGGCGCTGGACACATCCGAGATGAGCGCAAGATCATAGCCGCTGCGCTCGCCATCGCGATCGATGTTTTGCAGGAGGATTTCGCCGGCGCCGGCGGCTTCAGCCATCTGCGCCAGCTTGATCGGGTCGAGATCGGTCACAACACGACCTCGGTCGATCGCGGTCCGCCATCCTTCCTGCGTGCGCTTGCAATCGACACAAACCGTCACGGCCTGGGATCCGAATTCGTCGGCAATTGCCCGGATCACGCGCGTCTCCGTACCGGCGCGACCAAGCACCACCTTCTCGACTCCGGCCGCGAAAATTGGGGACACATCCGAAACCGACGTCACGCCGCCGCCGTAGCTCAACGGCATGAAACACTCGCTCGCAAGCTCGCGGATGAATCCCACATCCGGCCGCCTTTGCTCGACCGTGGCGTTGATGTCGAGCACGCAGATCTCGTCGACCTCCTTTTCGTTGAAGATGCGAATGACGTTGAAGGGATCGCCGACATAGACCGGCTCGCCGAAACGGCGCGTCTTGACGAGGCGGCGGCGGCTATCGAGCAGCAGAACCGGAACGACTCGGGGTCTCATCCTGCGGCTCTCTCGACGAAATTGCGGAGCAGTGCCATGCCGAACCGATGACTCTTTTCGGGATGGAATTGCACACCGTAGATATTGTCGTGTTGCACCGAGCAGACGACCGGTTGATCGAACTGGTAGGTCGCAGCCACGTCACCGGCATGCTCACATTCCATGCGATAGCTGTGGGTGAAGTAGAAGCGGAATTGGCCGTCACCGGCAAACAGCTTGGCGTTCGGCACAGCCTCGATGTCCGCCCACCCCATGAACGGCACCTTGAGCTTGAGAGCGGAATCCGGCCGCATCCGAACCGAGGCCGCCGGAATCCAGCCCAGTCCTGCCGAGGTGCCCTCCTCACTGCCGCGGCCCAGCAGTTGCATCCCAAGGCAGACACCCAGCAACGGAGTCTTTTTGACAAGGGCCGCGGTCTCCAGCGCGGGAATGAGATTGGAATCGCGCAGCCTCTGCATGGCGGCGTCGAATGCGCCGACTCCGGGCAGCAACAGGTGACTGGCTTCGAGGATGACCGAGGACTGATCGGTAATGCGCGCCTCGTAACCGATGAACTCGAACATGTTCACGAGGGCGCCGGGATTCCCCACTCCGTAATCAACGATGGTAATCATCGCAATTCCCTCCTTGCCATCAATAGCGCGAAGGCACTTATCATACCAGCCAACAGGACGCCCAACGCAATCACCGCAACTGGTTCGAGAAAGCGCGCAAGCACGGCAAGGACGGCAAAGACCGCCGCGCCGAGGACGGCGGCGACAGCAAAGGATTTCACCAGTCCCGCGGTGGGCCAATCCGCCGCGCCATAGCAAATCCAGAGGACCGCAAGATAGCCAAGAGTCAACGCAACGCTTTGCAGGGCCACGGCCTCCGGCAGCGAGCGCCCGGAAGCAAGCACGGCCCAAAGACAACCGACCGAACTGATCGCGGCGACGGCTTCGAGCTTGAGGTTGAGGTCTTGGCGACCGATCGAATCGAGAAGCCGGTCCATCCAGTTCGTCATCATGAAAAGCGATGCAGGCAACACGAGGATTGCCGAGAGCCCGCCGACACCCTGCCATCGGGGCCCGAGCACAATCGCGAATAGCGTTTCGCCGCCGAACACCAGGAGGGCCATCCACGGACTACTGACAACGAGCAGCCACCGCATGATCCGGTCGATTGCCGGTCCTTGCGCGGCAAGCCCTTCGGTCGCTGCGCGATGAAAGAACACCGGCCTCAAGGCCGCGCTCGTGAATGCGGACGGAAGGTGCGTCAATCTCCAGGCCTGGCTGTAAAGGCCGACCTGTGCGGCCGTCCCGAATGCGCCCGCGACGAAGATCGGCGCGCGCTCGCGCAGCAAGGAGAGCACCGTGAAAGGCAACGAGAACTGCAGGAAGCGACTGTTCGACGCCAGGGCGGCGATCATTGCGCGCATATTCGCCGGCCGCAGGGGCGCCCCGGCCGAGCGCCGCACGCTGCGAGCATAGAAAAGCGTCGCGGCCGCTTGTCCGACGACGCTCCCGATCACCAGCCAGACCCCGTCGCCACTCAGAGCGCCGCCGAGCTGGACGAGATTGGCGACGATCGCGTTCACCACGGCCCCCGTCGAGATCTGGGCAAACGCGCCTTCGCGCATCAACCAGGCCTGGCATGCGACCCCGAGCCCGACCAGAGCAAGCCAGCCCCACCCCAGTGCCGCAGGCAGCGGCCCGACGCCGAACTGCCGGAGAGACCCCAAGGAGAAGACGAGGAGGAAACCAAGCACCAGTGCCGCCGCGCAAACGACGCATATGATCGCAAAAAAGAGATTGCTTGCGGCCGCGGAGTCGCGCTCGATCACCAGGCCGAGGTCAAAGCGAAAGGAAAGCAGCGAGCCCGCGGTGACCGCCGCCGCCTGGATAGCCGCCCAAATGCCGAAATCGGCGGGCGCGTAGAGGCGGAACAGCACTGGTAGAAGCGCGATCGCAAACGCCTGCGACGCGAGGGGACCGAATCCCGCCGCGATCAAGGATCGGCCGAGGCGATTGGACGATCTAGGACTGGCCAAACTTCGCAACCAGATCAATGACAGCGGTTTGCTGTTCGGGTGTGATCTCGGCGAACATTGGCAGCGAGAGAATGCGGCTTTGATGACGATGCGCGTTCGGGAACTGCTCCGGCCGCAAGTGCAGGCGTTCGTAGCTCTGAAGAAACGGCAGAGCAGTCGGATAATTGACCGCGGTCTGGACCCCGTTCGCGTTCAGGTGCCGGGCCAGTTCATCGCGGCGGGGATGCTGGATCGTATACAGGTGATAGACGTGCTCTCGCGCGGCCGCGACATAGGGAACGATTAGGTCCTCGATCTGGTTCAGACCGGCATCATAGATCGCGGCGGCCGCCCTGCGCGCCTTGGTCCAGTCCGAGAGGTGCCGCAGCTTCGCCGACAAGATCGCGGCCTGCAGGCCGTCCAGCCGGCTGTTGATTCCCTCGATCTCATGCCGATGCTTCGTGAGTCCGCCGTGCCGCGCGATCTTGGCCATGCGGCCCGCAAGTGCGGCATCGTTGGTCACGATGGCGCCGGCGTCCCCCATCGCGCCAAGATTCTTGCCGGGATAGAATGAGAACGTCGCGACGTCACCGAAAGTGCCGACCTGCTGCCCCCCGTATCGTGCCAAATGGGCTTGCGCGCAGTCCTCCAGAACCCAAAGCTTATGCTTGCGGGCGATGGCCATGATGGCGTCCATATCCGCGGGCTGCCCGTAGAGGTGAACCGGAATAATACCGACGGTCCGCGCCGTGATCGCGCTTTCGATCGCAGCCGGATCAATCGTGAAAGTGCGCGCGTCGGTATCGCAGAAAACCACGTCGGCGCCGCTATGGGTGATCATGGCCGACGTGCTGATCCACGAATGCGCGGTGGTGATGACTTCGGCTCCGGCCGTGACGCCGAGAGCCCGCATCGCGATGTAGAGAGCGTCGGTTCCGTTTGCGCAGGAAACACAGTGGCTTACACCGATCGCTTCCGCGAACTCCTGCTCGAAGGCATCCACATAGGGCCCACGGATGAATGCGCTGTCGCGGATGACCGAAGCGATCGCCTGGTCGATCTCGTCCTTGATGGTCTGATATTGAAGATTGAGATCCGCAAACGGTACGTTCATAGCGCCCCCTCGGCACACCTATCTGTTCTATTTCCGGACGAGCCTTCGGGCGGGGTTTCCCACATAAAAGCCGGGCTCAGTGATATCGCGGGTCACGACGGCGCCGGCTCCAACGACCACGTCGTCGCAAATCCGGACGGGAAGGATCGTGGCGTTCGAACCGATCGAAACGCGATCGCCGACAACCGTCGTGCGCCAAAGCTCCTTGTCGCCTCGGGCGGGCCCGCCGGTCGAGAACGTGTCGTTGATGAAAACGGCTCCATGCCCGATGAAGCAGTCTTCGCCGATGGTCACCAGTTCGCAGACAAAGGCGTGCGACTGCACGCGCGTCCTGGCCCCGACCCTGGCCGTCTTCTGGATTTCCGTGAACGGCCCAATGAAGCAATCATCCCCGATGTCGCAGCCATAGAGATTGCACGGCTGGACGATCTTGACCCGCAATCCGAACGTCACGTCACGGACGTCGACCTCGTTGATGGTTGGCAAGTTCATGGTCTCTCGCCCAGCCGGCACCGCTTCGGATTGAAGTGGAGCTCGACTTCCTTGCCGGTCTCGATCGATTCGTAGAGAGCCGAGATGAGCTCGAGGCTCTTGCGCCCTTCGAGCCCATCGACCAGTGCCGGGCTGTGGTTGCGCAAGCAATCGACGACATGCTCGTAATAGGCCTGATGCCCGAATCCGTACACGTTGGGAGGATTAACCGAAAAGTTTTCGATCACATCCGCGTCGGAAGGCAGTGCGTCACGAAATTGCCAATGCCGGATCTTGTTGACCGCGAAGCCGGCAATTTCCACTGTGCCCTTTTCGCCCAGGATAGAGAGCGAACCTTCCAGATCCTTTGGCCGCACGGCCGTCGTAGCCTCGATGATTCCCAGCGCGCCGTTGCGAAATCTCAAAGTCGCGACGGAGGTATCCTCCGCCTCGATGTTCACGAGCGCCGTGGCGGCTCGGGCATGCACGCTCACGACGTCGCCGAAGAACCATTCGAGCATATCGACGTGATGGCTGGCCTGATTGGCAAGGACTCCGCCGTCGTAAGCCCAGGTTCCACGCCATTTGTCCTGATCGTAATAGGACTGGTCCCGACACCATCGCACACGTACGGTGCCGAGGATCAACTTGCCGAACCGGCCGGTCAGCAACGCCTCGCGGGCCTTCACCACCGGGACGTTGAAGCGGTTCTGCTTCACCACGAACAGCTTCACGCCGGCGGCATCGCAGGCCTGGATCATCCCGTCGGCGTCCGCAAGCCGCAGGGCCATCGGCTTTTCGACGATGACATGCTTTCCCGCCTTCGCAGTGTCCATCGCATGCACCGCATGCAATCCGCTCGGCGTCAGAACGGAAACAACATCCACGTCCGCCCGAGCGAGGAAATCCGCGATGTTGTGAAACCCGGGAACCGCATACCCGCTGGCGAATTGATTTGCACGCTCGGGGAGTTCGTCACAAACGGCAGCCAGCACCGCACCCTCGATGTGCCCACCGCCCAGCAAATCGGCGTGACGCTTGGCTATGCGCCCACAGCCAAGCAGGCCAACTCTAATCATGCCTGCAAGATCCCCGGTCAATTGACGGAAGCTGACCTCGATTGGACGCCCACGCCCGATCGATGCGCTTTTATTATCAGCATCTTGTCCGCGAGCGCAAGGGAACTGACCGATTCCCTCTGACGAATTTTTCTCAACTTGGTCAGGCACTTAAGATGCATGTACACGCAGCAACTCGCCACAACGAGAGCACTGGCCCGCGGCTTGACGCGCTTTAGCGAAGGGCGCATTAGCCTGAGAATCGGCTCCCACGACACGCCTCAAGCTTTTCGATCGTGGCATATCCTGCTCGGACGCATCTCCTTGCTCAAAGACCCTAGCTCTCAAAGCGCTCTTGCGCGGTCGGATATCCGCATTGCCGAGATCGACGGCCTCAGAGGCATCGCCGTTCTCCTTGTCTTAGTCTGGCATTTCATCGGAGCCGTGCTTCCACCGACGACTGGCCTTTCGAAGATCATAGGCGCATTGTTCATCTTCGGCCGCACCGGCGTCGATCTGTTTTTTGTCTTGTCCGGATTTCTGATCATCGGAATACTGGCGGACCAGAAGGACTCCCCCAACTACTTCCGCGTCTTTTTCGCGCGGCGCGCTCTGAGGATCCTGCCTCCCTACGCGATGTTGCTCATTGCTTTTTGGGCACTGTCCGCACTCTTGGGCGAAACCTACTATTTCGGCAGCCAGATCCCGTGGTGGAGCTATGCGACTTTCACGCAAAACTGGTACATCATCAAATTGAACGGTTGGGGCCCGGGTGCGGCCTCTGTGACATGGTCGGTCGCGATTGAAGAGCAATTCTATATTGTCTTTCCTATCATCGTCTATCTGATCCCTCGGCAATATCTGTTTCCGCTGCTGATTTGTGTCGGGACTAGTTCGATTTCGGCCAGAGCGGCTTGCTTCATACTCTATCCGCAAAATGCCTTTGCACCTTACGTCGCGACCTGCCTGCGGCTGGACGGTCTTTGCGCCGGAGGTATGCTGGCCATAGCTTTTCGGGACGACCGTCTCCGGCAGAAATTGATTGCCTCTCGACCATTCTTGAGAAAGGCAAATATCGGTTTCGCGGCATTCATCCCATTCTTCCTGCTTGCCCTGCATTGGCGCCCCTGGGCCACGATGTACTACTGGGGTCACACGTATCTAACGGTTCTGTATTCACTGACTCTTGCGACGATATTGCTGGTTCCCAGCTCGAAATTCTGTGACCTGCTACGTGCCGGATCTTTGCGGGCGCTCGGCACGATATCGTACACGGTCTATTTGTTTCATCCGCTGTTCATCGGGTTGGCTTTCTCGGCGGTGGGAAAGAGAGAGGAACTGAGTTCGGTCTCCGATGCGATTCTGCTGGCGCTGGCGATGATGGTTACGCTCATATTTTCGAAGACATCCTACGTGTTCATCGAAAGCAAGCTGGTGGCATTCGGTCATCGGCTCAAGTATTCACGCGCGCTGGAACATCCCGTACGGCTGTCATCCGAGATTGCAAAGTCAAGAAAATCAGCATCGTAACCCCCTTGCTTCAACGAAGAGCTCAATGTCAGGAACTGCTACGAGTCGGTCGGTGGGTCTTCGACGAGAAGCTCCGGGCTATCGGCGCGAGCACAGCTATTGCGACGATGCCTTCGAGGACCGCACGGCGGAGATCTTGCGCGGCATTGCCGCCGATCCATAGGTGCGCATTATCATCAATGCTCGCAATTTCGTCCCCCGCTTGCGCAACACGATCTGCGGGGACGTTACAGGCCTTGCCGCAATCGAGCACGACTACACGAAGTCGAAATGTGACATCATTCAGAACATGAAGCCCATTTGATCGACATTCGGCTTCACCGAAAATCATCAGCGAATGATGAATTCAAGTTGATGGCCATCGGTGAGGTGAATGCCGTGCGGATCGAACGTAGCGTGCGTGACGTTTGCCTCATGCGTAATCGTGAACAGCTCGTCCAAAAGGGCGGACTGTTCATGCAATAAACGACCCGCCAGC
Organism: Bradyrhizobium sp. B025; assembly: GCF_042257955.1. NCBI lineage: Bacteria > Pseudomonadati > Pseudomonadota > Alphaproteobacteria > Hyphomicrobiales > Nitrobacteraceae > Bradyrhizobium > Bradyrhizobium sp. B025. Next base: position 5,788,286 of record NZ_CP170150.1, read on the forward strand.
TCTCGTAGAGTTTCAATCTCACCGGAATCTGGAGATGGCGAGCTTGGCGTTTCGGTAAAGGAGAAGTTTTCGGCAGCAGACGTTTGATCTGCAGAAGCCGCTGGAAGCCCTAAGACGCCATCTCCGTTCAGGTCCTGGTGAAAGCTCGTCTCCAGAGACTCCAGAGCCGTGCTGCTCCCGAGCACAATGCCGGTCGGATTGCCCACGTAATTGCCGGAATTGTCGGCATTCCAAACCGTGAAGTAACTGGTGCCCGGCTGCTTGAAGGCAATCTCATAGCCCGTCGCAGTCTGCTCGGCACCGATCAGCGTCCAAGGGTTGAACTGGCCAGAAACAACGGCCGAACCACCATATTTCAGCTGGAGGCCCGTGCCCCCGCCGACCGGATCGAGGAAATAGTTGTTACCGACCTGGACCAAACTGGTTGAGCCAAAAGCCTCGCTGACGGTGCCGGCCTGAGCTGGGATACCTGTGACGCCATCTCCATTCAGATCCTGATGAAAGCTCGTCTCGAGATTCTCCAGGGCCGTGTTGCTACCGAGCACGATCCCGGTCGGGTTGCCCAGATAATTTCCAGAGCTATCGGTATTCCAGACCGTGAAGTAGTTCGTGCCTGGCTGCTTGAAGGCGACTTCGTAGCCTGCCGCAGTCTGCTCGGCTCCAATAAGCGTCCAAGGATTAAATTGACCAGTAACGACGGCCGAACCACCATATTTCAATTGGGGGCCCGCGCCCCCGCCGACCGGATCGAGGAAATAGTTGTTACCGACCTGGACCAAACTGGTTGAGCCAAAAGCCTCGATGATAGTGCCGGCCTGAGCTGGGATACCTGTGACGCCATCTCCATTCAGATCCTGATGAAAGCTCGTCTCGAGATTCTCCAGGGCCGTGTCGCTACCGAGCACGATCCCGGTCGGGTTGCCCAGATAATTTCCAGAGCTATCGGTATTCCAGACCGTGAAGTAGTTCGTGCCTGGCTGCTTGAAGGCGACTTCGTAGCCTGCCGCAGTCTGCTCGGCTCCAATAAGCGTCCAAGGATTAAATTGACTAGTAACGACGGCCGAACCACCATATTTCAACTGGGGGCCCGTGCCCCCGCCGACCGGATCGAGGAAATAGTTGCCTCCTTGCATCACCAGGCTTGTCGTGCCAATTGCCTCGATCACGTCAGGTGCTATCAGGCTGATGAGCGCGGAGTCCGAAAGGGGACCATCGGCGAACTGGAAATTCTCGATGCCCGTCACCGTGTCTATGCCGTCGGGGGTACCGGAACGCTGATCAACCAGCGTAAAGGTCTGCGTCGCCGCATTGTATGAAATTGAGTAGTTGGCCCGGCTGCCCGAATACACCGCCGTGTCGGTGCCGGCTCCGCCGACGATGGTGTCGTTACCGCCGCCGCCGGTGATCGTGTCGTTGCCGGTGCCGCCGTTCAGCGTGTTGGCTATGGCGTTGCCGACGATGGTGTCGTTGCCGGACCCGCCGATGGCGTTGTCGATGTAGGAGCGCGCGTCATTGTTGTAGAGGTAGGCGTTGTAGACGTTGCCCGACGCGTAATGGCCGTTGCCGAGATTGGCGAGCTGCGTCGCAGAGAACAGCGATGACGCGCCAGGATTGAGGTTGATGCTCAGGTTGGTCGTGTAGTTCGACAGGTCGTAGGTATCGACGCCGCCACCGTCCCACACCGTTTCGTAGATGCGGTTGGCCGAGCCGCCGGCGCCGCCTCCCGGCGCCAGCTGCCCGACGCCGTTGATGAACTCCTGCCCAGTCGTCGGATTCCAAGTGTAGACCGTGCTGCCGCTCTGGGTCGTGTAGTTCGCGCCGTACATCGTCTGCAGCGCGAGGATATCGTTGGCCATATAGGTCTGCGGATATCCATACGACTCATTGGTGTAGCCGCTGGTCGTCGACGCACCGACATAGCTGCGATAGCTCATGACGGTGTATTCGCTGTCGTCATGCGCGCTCGGCACCGCGACGTTGGCGGGGCCACCCGTCTCCTGGCTGTGCTTGAGGCCGAGGGCATGGCCGAGCTCGTGCAGCGCCGTCGTGAAATAGTAGTTGCCGAGCTTGGCCAGCGAGTAGTTGTATTGGGTCCCGAACCAGATGTCGCCGCCGGACGCATAGTTGCCGGGGTAGTAGGCGTAGGAGGTCGGATTGGCCGCCGGGGACTGCGCGATCATGATGTCGGCGCTTCCAGTCCCGTTGTACTGGATCGTGGCGTTGGTGTAGCCGAGGATCAGCCCGATCGCGTAGTTGATCGCCGCCTGCATCTGAGTGGGCGCCGAGGCGAAACCCGACGAGGTCGGTTCGCTGCTGCCGCCGCTGTAAGGATTGGAGTAATCGCTAGGCGAATCCGGAAAGCTGTAACTGATCGTGCCGGTCCATTTATAGCCCGACAGCAGGCCGTCGATCTCGGCGTTGTTGGTGGCACTGATGGAAACCGAGGTAGCCAATGAACTCTCCGAAGCAATGCATCGCGCGATTCGCCGCGCAGGGGCATGATTCTAGCTAGAGAGTCATACGTTTGGTTTAATTTGGGCGTCGGGCCCTCAGTCGGGCCGTAACGCCGTGTTAGCCATCAACGTCCGTAATGATACGGAGCAGCGACGGCATTCAGTACCGCGCCTAGCGTGTTCCGTAAAGGAAACTATGAAACTGAGCCCATTTTCGGCCGGCCTGATTGGAGCCTTAATTGGAGCCTTGGCCATGCTCGCCGGGCCGGGCCGTCAGCCCATCGGAGAACAGCCAATCATGGCTTCGAAAGCCAATGCGGACGAAAGCAGCAAGGGGAACACCAAAGGGGGACGCGCCCCCTCCATGCCAATGGCCCGCGATCCTTCCGCCGCGGTGGCCGAGGAATTCGAGGCCGCCCGTCGGACGGGAACGCGGCAGGCGTTCGAGCTGTTCATAGCGCGCCACGGCGATGACCCGCTGGCCGAGCAGGCGCGTGCGGAGCTGAAACGCCTGTCGCGCTGATCCTTGCGCGGCGCGACCCGCTGCGTCAGGCCAGTCCCGGCCAGTCCTTGCATTTCGACAGGCGGCATCGGCGTCGCGGCCGTCTTGCCGCCTGACGTTTCGGCACTATGGTGGCTCCGCAATCTGTCCCGGAGCCTTTCAAGATGCCTTTTCCGCATGCCTCGGAAGCCCTGTCGCGCTTCACCGTGCTCGATCTGACGCGTGTCCGGTCCGGGCCCACCTGCGTGCGTCAGCTCGCGGACTGGGGCGCCAACGTCATCAAGATTGACGCACTGACCGAGGATGCCGGCGGCGAGCAGCCAGGCGGGCCGCGCCGGGGTTCCGACTTCCAGAATTTGCATCGCAACAAGCGGGCCATGACGTTGAACCTGAAGGACGAGCGCGGGCTCGCCGTGTTCAAGCGCCTCGCCGCCAAGGCCGACGTGGTGGTCGAGAATTTCCGTCCCGACGTGAAGAAGAAGCTCGGCATCGACTATGAAAGCCTCGCCGCGATCAATCCGCGGATCGTCTATGGCAGCATCTCCGGCTTCGGCCAGGACGGCCCCTATCACAAGCGGCCGGGCTTCGATCAGATTGCACAAGGCATGGGCGGGCTGATGTCGATCACCGGCGCACCGGGCGAAGGCCCGATGCGGGTCGGCATTCCCGTCGCCGACCTCACCGCGGGCCTGTTCTGCGCCATGGGCATCCTCACTGCGCTGCTCGAGCGCGAGGTCTCGGGCAAGGGCCAATGGGTGCAGACCTCGCTGCTGCAGGCCCAGATCTTCATGCTCGACTTCCAGGCCGCGCGCTGGCTGATGGAGAAGGAGGTCGCCAAGCAAGCCGGCAACAATCACCCGACCAGCATTCCGACCGGCGTGTTCAAGACCTCGGACGGGTACATCAATATCGCCACGACCGGCGGGCGGATCTGGGAGCGCTGTGCGCAGGCGATCGGCGCGCCGGAGCTCTACAATCATCCCGATTATGCGACGGCCCCCGCCCGCTCCAGGAATCGCGACGCGCTCAACGCCGAGATCGAGAAGCGTACCGTGACGAAGTCGACCGAGACCTGGGTCCGTGAGCTCAACGAGGCCGGCGTGCCCTGCGGGCCGATCTACGCCATCGACCAGATGTTCGAGGACGCGCAGGTCAAGCATCTCGGCATCGCGCAGGACGTGCCGAACGACGAGGGCCGGCCTATCCGCCTGGTCGGCCAGCCCGTGACGCTGTCGCGCACGCCGAGCAGGATGGTGGCGCGACCGCCGGAATTCGGCGAGCAGACCGACGAGGTGCTGAAGGAATTCGGCCTCAGTGCGGATGAGATCGCGGACCTGCATCAGCGCAAGGTGGTGTGAAAGAGCGGCAGCTCTCGCAGCCGCCTTTCCGATCCAGCTCGTCACGGCATCATGATCGGCCCGGCGCCGACGGGCTTGCGCAAGCGTCTAGATCTTGCGCAAACCGTCGAACCGCGTGTCGACATAGCGGCCAGCTGCATCGACAACCCGGCAAAGCTCTCCGCCGTCATGGTAGAGCAGAACGACCTTGGCGCCCGCTTCGAATTGCCCGGCCGGCGGCCCGCTCGGTAGACCGCGCGAGGCGTAGAACGGCTGCGATCTCGCCACCTCGTGGGTGAACTGATTGGGTGGCGGCGAGATCAGGCAGTCCGACGGGATCAATGACGACTCCGGCAGCACGATCGCTTCCGGTCGCTTCATGCCCTCCATGTTCCCTCATCCCTGAACTACGCAAGGCCTGGCGGTGCCTTAGCTTAGCAGTGCCCTGGCTTAGGAGTCCTGACTCAAGTGCCGAGGCTGTCCTCAGGCAACGTGATCGGAATCCGCCGGAGCACGATGCCTCTTGTGTTGTCGGCCTGCGCCGCAACTATTCCTGCTTCGGCCATATGGAGGTGATTGGGCAGGTGATACGGCTGAGCGGCGTCCATGTTCACTTGATAGCCGAGATCCTGCAGGCTAGCGATCGTCATCCGGCTCATCGGATTGCCGCCTTCATTGACGAAGCCGGTCATCATCTCCGCACCGAACACAGTGTCGCGCCAATGCGAGTCCACCGTCCCTTCACCGCCCGTGTTTTCGACCGGAACCGGCAATGACGTCGCGGAGCCGCGGAGCTTGCCGTATTCGTGCATAGCGTTGGCGCCGTGGAATGTCGGATTGTGCGTGCGGACCCCCTTCAACAATCTCTTGTTCGTCCAGATCGTTCCGATGCCGATCACGTGCCCCATCTCGTGCGTGATGACGTCGTTCAGGGTGCCGTCGGCTTCCATGGCGGCGAGATCGGCCGTGTCGAATTGCATGTCGCCTGTCGCAGGCAGAAACGCGGCGGCCCCGGCATTCTTCGGGCGCAGGCGGTCCGGCCCCGCCTGGCCGAGAACATTGCCGGGCCCGTCGATGTCGGTGCCTTGCGCCGTGATACGGAGATTGTTGATCCTTTCGCCGCCGACCGTGACGTCAGGCAAGTCTCCGACGATGGCGTGTGTCCACCGGTTCGCCGCAAGCTTGAAAGCGGCCTTTTGCTTATCAGTCAGTCCGCCCAGGAAGTGAACCTCGATCGTGTAGCCTCCGGCGGCTGCGGCCGCGACCGCGTGTGAAATCTCAGCACCTCTGCGAGCTCGATAGCGTTCAATAGCCATGACATTCTCCAAAAAAATGAGATCAATAAATTTCTATCTACGCTTGTATTTTGATCCTGATAAGCGTCGCTGACAAGTGAGAGAAAGCGTCATGGGGCCTGACGGTTTTCACCCAAAAGCACGAAAGCCCGGCGCGACTGCCGGGCTTTCGACTCGCAGGTGCTTCCTGCAAGGGCATCGCTCAGGTGCCGCTGAAGCGGTAGTTCAGGCCGAGGCGCAGGATGTTGTCGGTGACGTGCGAGCGATAGCCGACGACCAGCGGTGCACCGCTGAGTGCGATGACAGGCGTCGCAAGTGAGCCCGACACCGTGCCGAGATCGACATAAAGATACTCAAGCCTGGCGCTCCAATTGTCGGCGAAGGCACCTTCGACGCCGGCGCCCGCGCTCCAGCCGACCTTCATCGTGCTGCTGCCAAAGCTCGCGGCGACCGGCGTGAATGTGCCGCCGTCGGCGCCGGGGAAGCCGCCGACATTGATCGCGCTCACGCTGCCCGAGGTCGAGATGCGGCCATAAGCAAGACCGCCGGTGCCGTAGAGCAGCACGCGTGGCGTCACGGCAACGCCGAGCCGGCCGCGGACCGTGCCGAACCAGTCGAGCTTCTGGGTGAGGTTGAAGGCGACCGGCAGCGCTGGATCGAACGTGTTGTCGCCGCGATGGCCGGGCGTGCAGACGCCATCCTGCAAGCCTGCAGGCGCGCCGGCGCACAGCGCCGCAATGCTGCCCTTCTGGCCGCTGCCCTGGAAATCGGCCTCAAAGCCGACGAAAACCATCTCGCGCTGCCAGTTGTAGCCGATCTGTCCGCCGCCGCTGACGCCATTGCGATCGAACGTGCCGGCGCTCGAGCTGAGCAGCGCGCCGGCTCGGCTGTCGATGAAGTCCGCTGTCGTGGCTGAACGGCCCCATCCGTAGCCAACATTGATGCCGGCATAGAAGCCGCTCCAATTGTAGCCGGGATCGACCGCCATCGGCGGCGCCTTGGCGTAAACGTGCGGCACCGCCAGATCGGCGGCGAACGCGGACGGTGCGAGCAGCATGGCGGTCGCCGCAGCAGCCAGCAAAGTTCGTATCATCAATCTTCCCTCGAGACGTGGCGTTGCCTGTTCGCCTGCTCGAAAGATGCGCGGGCGATTCAGTGCCGCGACACTAGGGAAGAGCGCATCGCTCCGCGTCCTGCATTCGAAAGTCAATCATTCGAAGGACGCAAGTTACGAGGGCGGCGGCGCGAGGCACGCGCGAGCGATCTCGGCGATCTCGATAGCGCAGAAACGACAAAGCCCGGCGCGAGGCCGGGCTTTGCTTATGCTGACGCCTTCGTTGATCTCAGTACTTCGCAACCACCGGACCGCCGAATTTGTAGTTCACTCCGACCCGGAGAATGTTGTCGGTGATCCGCGAGCTGTAGTTGGTCGTCAACACGCCGCCGCCGAGCGCCCCAATCGCGGTGGTGAACGAATGGCTGGTGCGGCCGAGATCCATCCAGAGGTATTCGAGCTTGGCGGTCCAGTTGCCGCTGATGACGCCCTCGACGCCAGCACCGACAGTGTAGCCCACCCTGACGTCGGAGTTGGAGAACACAGCCGCAGCCGCACCGATGGTCTCCGTGGTCTTCACCTCTCCATAGGCCAGACCGCCCGTTCCATAGAACAGCACGGTCGGGGTCGCCAGGATGCCGACGCGACCACGGACGGTCCCGAACCAGCTCAGCTTCTGGTCAAGCGTGACAGGCACGGCCGGACCGGGGAACACGGCGATCACGCCGAACGTAGGCGTACAAACACCGGTGGGACAGGTGAAGACGCGGCTGCCCTTCTGATCGCTGCCCTGGATGTCGGCCTCGATGCCCCAGACCCAATTCTGCGTCTGCCAATTATAGCCGATCTGGCCGCCGCCGATGACGCCGTCCATGTTGGCGCGATCGCTGCTTGCAAACAGCACCGCACCCGCGGGCGTCGTCAAAGTGGAATCGTCTCGGGAGCGGCCCCAGCTGTAGCCGATGTTGCCGCCGATATAGAAGCCCGTCCAGTTGTAGACGGCGGCGACCATCGGCGGCGCCTTGACGTAGGGCTTTGCCGCAAGATCGGCCGCCAGTGCGCCCGTCGCGAACAGCGACATCGCCGCTGCCATTCCAATCACAATCCGCTTCATGGAAATTTCCCCTTCAGCACAATCTTGTGATCAACATATACCCGTCCCCCTGCCCAAAGGCTGTGCCGCGCCAGCAACATGCGGAAACAATCGAGCAGAGGTGGTAACGGTACCTGAACGCCACCACCCCATCTAAGCCATTGATCTGGAAAGAAGTTGGCGCACGGCGCTAACGCGATGTCGCCCTGGTCCGCTGTGTCAGTCCGACGCGGCCCAGCACCCCGTCGATGACAGGCCAGAACAGCAGCACGATCGCCAGCGTCGTGACGGAGCCGACCAGGCCGTTCGACCAGAACACCCCGAGGTTCCCGCCGGAGCCGATCATCGACAGGCGGAAGGCATCCTCGGCGCGGTTGCCGAGCACGAGGGCCAGCGTGAACGGCGCCAGTGGAATGCCGATCTTCTTGAAGACGTAACCGACGACGCCGAAGCCCAGCATCAGCCAGATGTCGAACATCGCGTTCTGGATCGCATAGGCGCCGATCGCGCAGGACACCACGATCATCGGCGCCACCGCCGCGAACGGCACGCGCAGGATCGAGGCGAAGACCGGGACCGTCGTCAGCACCAGTACGAGGCCGACGACATTGCCGAGATACATCGAGGCGATCAGGCCCCAGACGAAGTCCTTGTGCTCGACGAACAGCAGCGGGCCTGGATTGAGGCCCCACACCATCAAGCCGCCGAGCAGGATCGCCGCGGTGCCCGAGCCGGGAATGCCGAGCGCCAGCATCGGCAGCAGCGCCGAGGTGCCGGAGGCATGCGCCGCCGTCTCCGGCGCGAACACGCCCTCGATGCGGCCCTTGCCGAAGCTCTCGGGCTCCTTGGCGAAGCGCTTGGCGAGGTTGTAGCCCATGAAGGAGGCCGCGATCGCGCCGCCCGGCGTGATGCCGAGCCAGCAGCCGATGAAGGAGGAGCGCAGCAGCGTCACCCAGTATTTCGGCAGGTCCTTCCAGACCCCGAGCACGACGCGCAGCGAGATGCTGGCCGCATGTCCGCGCAGGGCGAGGCGCTCCTCCATCGTCAGCAGGATCTCGCTGATGCCGAACAGGCCGATGACAGCGACCAGGAAGTTGATGCCGCGAAGCAGGTCGGCCGAGCCGAAGGTCATGCGCAGATTGCCCGACACCGTGTCCATGCCGACGCCCGCGAGCAGCAGCCCCAGCGACATCGAGATGACAGTCTTGTGCTTGGCTTCGCGCCCGAGGCCGACAAAGGAGCAGAAGGTCAAGAGATAGACCGCGAAGAACTCGGGCGGGCCGAATTTCAGCGCAAAGGACGAGATCATCGGCGCGAGGAAGGTGATCAGGAGCACCGCGACCAGCGAGCCGACGAAGGAGGACGTGAACGCCGCCGTCAGCGCCTCCGCCGCCCTGCCCTGCTGGGCCATCGGATAGCCGTCGAAGGTGGTCGCGACCGACCAGGCTTCGCCAGGGATGTTGAACAGGATCGAGGTGATGGCGCCGCCGAACAGCGCGCCCCAATAGATGCAGGACAGCATCACGATCGCCGAGGTCGGGTCCATCGTGAAGGTGAGCGGCAGCAGGATGGCGACGCCGTTGGGGCCGCCGAGCCCCGGCAGCACGCCGACGAAGATGCCGAGCACCAGCCCGACCATCATCAGCACAAGCGTCTTCCAGGTGAGCAGGACGGCGAAGCCGTGAAGCAGGAGACCGAGAGCTTCCATCGCGATCCGTCCTAGCGCCCGAGGGCCGCTTCGAGCGGCCCTTTCGGCATGATGACGTCGAAGGCGACGTCGAAGGTGACGAACATGATCGCCGTGAACACGAAAGCGGTGAGCAGCGACTTCCACAGCGCGATCTTGCCGACGAGGCGCATGAAGCCCGCGATCAAAAGGAAGCTCGCGACGTAGAGGCCGAGGAACTGCGCGACGAGGCAGAACAGCAGCGTCGGCACGAACACCGCCATCACGCGGCGGGCCTGGGCGCGCGTGACGAAGCTGTCGGACGCCACACGCCGCGCCAGCAGCGCTGCAATCAGCCCGTAGAGACTGGCGCCGCCGAGAATGACGGACAGATAGAACGGGAAATAGCCCGGTTCGGGCCCTGTCGCATCCCAGGACGCGCCGGTGCGCCAATTGTCGTAGCCGAGCGTGACGGCGAGCGCGAGCAGAAGGAGGCAGACGACGATCTCGATCGTGCCGGAGGAGACGACAGAGGGCGAGTCGTCCTCGGGTGCGGTCGGATCGTCGACGACGATTTCGATATCGGTTTGGGACATGAGCGAACAACAAACGCTGCGGCCAATCCCCTCTCCCCGTTTGCGGGGGTGCGACGAGCTTCGCTCGCGCTGTGAGGGTTAGGGTGAATGGAAGTCTCCAAGGGGACGGCGAGAATTGAACTCGCGGAGAGTCCTCCTCACCCGGATCGCATCTTCGATGCCGTCCGACCTCTCCCCGCAAGCGGGGCGAGGTGAAGAAGACCGGCTACTTCGCGACGAATCCCGCTTCCGTCATCAGCGACTTGTTGATGGCATCGTCCTCCTCAAGGAATTGCACCATGTCCTTGCCGGTGAGGAAGATCGGCTTCAACGCCTGCTTCTCCAAATAGTCCTTGTACTCGGCGGTCTGCGTTACCTTGTGGAACAAATCGACGTAGAACGCCTGCTGCTCGGCTGTGACCTTGCCTGGCAGGAACATCGCCCGCAGCATCAGATACTGGACGTCGACGCCCTGCTCCTTGCAGGTCGGGATGTCGGCCCAGGAGTGCGTGTCCGTCACCTTGCTGGTGTAGGAGATGCGCTCCTTGTCGAACACGCAGAGCGGACGCACCTGGCCGGCTCGCCAGACCTCCAGATTCTCGGATGGATTGTTGACGTTGGCTTCGGTGTGGCTGCCGACGAGCTGGGTCGCGGCCTCACCGCCGGACTTGTAGGGCAGATAGGAGAACTTCGCGCCGGTCTTCTGCTCCAGGAACACGGTCAACACGTGATCCTCTCGCTTGGACCCAGTGCCGCCCATCTTGAACGGCGAGTTCGCAGCCTTCGCGGCGTCGATGAATTCCTTCACCGTCTTGGGCCCGGCGCTGTTGTCCCAAAGCACGAACTGGTCGAGCGCGATCACCGAGACCGGGGTCAGCTCGCGCCAGTTGAACGGAATCTTCGCCGACAGCGGCAGCATGTAGATGAGCGAATAGGCGATCAACACCTTGTTCGGATCGCCCTCGCTGGACTTCATGTACATCAGCGCTTCCGCACCCGAGGCGCCGCCCTTGAGCGAGACCACCATGGGCTGCTTCATCAGGTTGTTCTTCTGGATCGCGGCCTGCATCATCCGGGCCATCTGATCGGAGGCACCGCCCGCACCCGCGGCCACCACGATCTCGACGGGTTTGGTCGGCTCCCAGCCCGCAAAAGCTTGCGTGCCCCAAAGCGCGGCCATAAGTGCCATCGCGGTCTTCATTCGATGTTCCAAGAGCGTTTTCCCTAAGTTCTTGTTCAAATTGGTAATTTACGAACGGCCCGGTCGCCATTGTGGGGGTGAACACGGCCAAGTTCAAGCGACTCGGCAGCCCGATGAAGATAACTTTGGAATAAGATTCGAGCCGCTCCCGAGCTACATCTTGAACCACTATGCGCAGGAGGCACGAGACTATTGGGGGGCGTATTGAAGATAGGCACGCCAACTTCGGTGTTAACCTAAAAATCCTCTGCCATCATTGCAGCTGCACTATGGCACAACAGGGCTGGAACTATGCCGCGCCTTCTCTATGTCAACGAAAGATTTGGGCACGACGCTACAATAATTCTGGACAGCGGAGATGCATGTTGGATCTCGGTTGGTAAGAAAGGCGTCTTGATACGCTCTCACAAAAATAGCTTTTGGGGTGGATTGCTAGGAAGTCTGTTTGGTCCGAAGCTCTATGAGGAGCATGATGTCTATCTGGCGCTGCGCGTTGCCCTAGCTCTCAAGGCAACGTTCCGGCCGGTTTCGTTGATTGGATGCAAAGATGTGATGCTTAAAGCATTCTGCACTGCGGTCTGGCATTGCTCGTCGCCCGAGCAAGTTAAGACCGTTCTAAGCAATCCGGCGCTGCTCGAAGAGTAATATTGCTTGCCCTCAACCTGCTTCACAAGATTACATTTCTTCGCGCCCACCGAAGACGCTCAAGCGAAGCACTGCCGGTCGGCGATATGCGTCTAAGCAGCTCCCTGCTTGCGATTTTCGGTGCAACAATCGGCTGAGATATGCGTTTGAAAGCCCATTCGAACAACGATTACGAGCAGAGAAAGATGCGATGGAGAGCACGGTCGGGTGTGCCAGCCCGTGCCGCAGGCGGAATAGCGAGGGCGGCCGCGCTATCAGATAATGAGCGAAAAGAGATCGCCAAAAAGGCCGCGAAAGCGCGTTGGACGAAACGCGTGCCGCAGGCGACACACCAAGGCATTGTCCGATTTGGGGAGATCGAGATCGAGATCACAATTCTCGAAAGTGGACAGCAGGCAATCACTCAGAGGAGTTTTATGGTCGCGCTGGGCCGATCTCGAACAGCTCAGCGACGTCACGATCACAGAAGCCAAGCCAATCTACCCGCTTTTTTGACGGAGCAGAACCTTAAGCCGTTCATCGGAGAGCGGTTAGCCGTCGTAGCCAGGCAGATTGAATTCCGCACCCGACAAGGTGTGAGAGTTATCGGCTACGCAGCAGATTTCCTCTTCGAGGCCTGTAATGTCCTTGCACGTGCGCAAGGCGCCGGCGTACTCAAAGCAACTCAGCGCGATATTGCTGAGCGCGCTCGAATTATTGCAAAGGGACTGCAGCGTCATGACATGACGCGCCTCATTGGCCAAGCTACGGGTTATGAGGTCACTAGCATCTCATACGAGGTTGTAGCGGGAGAGAGCACCACGTTCAGTGGGAAGCGGTCGTACTAGACGATGACATTGGTTTACGATTTGCACGGACATGCGGGCAAGCCAGGACCAGCAGAAGGTGTTGCGTCAGCCCAGCACCTTCCGGACTAGCTTGGGTAACCAGTTGTGCAAGAGCGGGGGCGTGTGGCCAACGCCGAAGAGCCTTCTTTGCATTTCCTATTGAAGAAGCTGCGTCTTTCCCGACAAGCGAGCCGCCTCGACCGCGAGTTTTCAGAGCCTATCCGGCTCGCCGTTCTTAGGTGTCGAACGAGGCAAGAAGGAGGGAAACGACGGGTCGGCCGGACTGGGCATCGACAACGCATCCGTGGGTGCACTCGCAGGGGCCGAGCCGCGTCGCTGAAGCGCCAGAACCTCGCTGCGCGGCCCCTGTTTGAACGTCACCTCACGCGGCTGAACCTTCGTTAGGAACCAGCCGCCGAAGGATTCGCCCTGCCGGAGACGCACGACCTTCTGGTCGATGCGGTCGACCAGAATCGCGATGGCATCCCCCTCGCCCACCACGGCCCCCACGAGCAGCAGCGGTGGCAGAGCCTCGACCGGCTTGGGTGGCGACGGTGCCTGCACTTCTTCGACCGGAGCCGCAGCGACGGTGCGTGGCAACGGTCGACGCATCGCCGAGAAGATCGGGCGCTCATGGGTTGCAGTCAGCGTCGAAAGCGGCACCGACCACAGCGGATTGCCCCGAGGAAAGGGTTGGCTCGCAGCCCGCTGCGCAGGCCGCACGATCGGTCTGACCGCTCCGACATCGACAATTTCGGCGGAGGTTCCCACCAAGTCGTCGGCGAGGACATCAATGCGCGACGAGGTGGCAGCCATGGTCCCAAGCGTACCAAGAACCACGCATACCACGCTCAACCCTGTCGACCTCAGCCACCTGGACATCGCGGTTCCTCTGCGACCGGCCTCCGCAAACGGCGGCGGCAAGGCCATCGCTCAAAATTAGGCAGGTTATGCCCTGTCATCAACCCTGGTCAGACGCGCCGTGCGGATTCTCGGCTCGCCGACACCTTCGATGGCGAGTTCTCCGGCACCATCACCAGCTATCCAGGCAAGGGCGGGTTCAAATACAGCTGGTGAACTCAGGTATCTATCTCCCAAACGAAAACCATTCTCTCAGGTGTCCATAACTGTACCCTATAGGATACCTATCCTTGATGTGTAGAAGACTGACGAATTCGATCAATGGCTGGCCGCGCTCAGAGACATACATCGAACGGTCGCGAAGATCGCCATCCATGGGCAATGCAAACGACGTGAAGGCCGCGGGCGCGGGAGTCAGTGGGCTGCGCGTCGACTGTAGGCCGGGTTACCGCGTGTATTACAACCAAGTCGGTAACAGGATTGTGTTGATCCTTTGCGGCGGAGACAAGTCGACCCAGGACCGGGACATCAGACATGCCAAAGCGATTGCAGCCCAGCTCTAAGCAGAGCTTGAAGGTAAGAGTAACTAAGTTTGATGCAGGGGATTATCTGAAGACACCGATGGCGATTGCCGCATATCTCACTGAAGCCTTCGAGACAAATGACCACGCTTATATCTGTAACGCACTCGACACCGCAGCTCGCGCGAAGGGGATGGGTGACATCTCGAAAGCGACCGGCCTCTCTCGTAAGAGTCTCTACAAAACGTTCAAAGAGACCGCAAAACCTGAATTCGAGACCGTCCGCAAGGTAATGAACTCGCTCGGCGTCAAATTGGTAGCCGAGCCCATCGATGATCAGCAGAAAGTGGCTTGATCGCTCGCCCTACTTCCCCGCCTGCCACTGGCCGGAGACGCCCAGGATCACCCTGACACGGCCGCTGGGCGCATCGCCGAGCGCGGTGGTCTGCGGCACCTGGACGTCGAGCAGGTCGACGAACAGGAACGGCATGCCGGCCTCGAGATCGTAGAGCAGCTTCTGCAGCGCGGGCTGCTCTAGCTCGCAGCTCACAACGAGGCCGACGAAGCCGTCCTTCACCTGCGCGCCGGTGACGTCGACCTGCGAGGACTGCACCGAGCCGCCGACATTGCCGACGGCGGCGGCCACCCGCTGCAACAGATTGGCGCCCGCGACCGTCACGGTCGGCCCTTCCAGGAACGGCGTGCCGGGATGCTCGGCCGGCGACGTCGCGGCGTTCTTGGCGCCGTTCTTGCGGCCGCGCAGCTGATCGAGCAGGTCGGAGCTCTCTGCCAGCGCGTGGCGGTGAGCGATGACGTCGGCGATCGAGAGGCCGGCCATCAGCAACAGCCCGCCGGCGATGGCGATGTAGAGCGAGACCGCAACCAGCGGCGAGCCCGCAAGCGCCCGCGCCACGGCGTTTCCGCTCGCAACCTTGCTGCCCATGACACTGTTCATGGCGCGTTCCTCGGTTCGATCTGCGCCTCGATGTGGAAGCGCTCGCCGGGATCGGAGGGGCTGCGGGTCGTCGGGGCGTAGAAGGTCGCGCGGGTAAAATGCTGGGACTGCTCGATCAGCGGGATCAGCGACGGCGCATCGCGGGTAATGCCGCCGATCTGAATCTTGTTGCCGGCAACATGCAGCTCGGTGACATAGGTGTGATCGGGCAGCAGCCGGCTCAGCGACTCCAGCACGATCACGCTCGCCGCCGTCTCGTATTTGCGCCGCTCGAGCAGGGCGAGCGGCGAGCGCTCGCCGCCGTCACTGCCGCGCAGCGCGGCGCGGCGCTGGGTGATCTGCCGTTCGAGCTCGCTCTGCTGCGTGCTGAGGCTGCCGGCCAGATAGCTTGCCGCGACCGAGCCGGTCACCGCGGCGACCGCGGCAAGCGCCAGAACGGCTTGCAGCGTGCGGCTCAGCCGCACGGGATCGACGGCGCCGCGCGATTTCTGCTCGAACACCTTGATGCGCGGGCCATCGGCCGCCTCCGTCACGATCGCGATCGCCGAGGGATGGAAGCCCATGAGCGCCTCGACATAGCCCATCGCCAGCCGGCGCGGCGCCGCGGCGATCTCGGTGGTGATGCTCTCGCTGCCATGCGCCACCGGCGGACTGCACCCGAACACCGCCTCGGTGGCGCTCCACGGCGTCAGCCGGTCGATCTGGGCCCGCACGATGCCGTCGAGGAAATCGGCCGCGCGGGCCGGCAGCTCCAGCGGGCGAAACAGGAAGCGCGTCGGCTGCAGCACGATCTCGATGCGGCTGCCGCGGACGATCTGGGCGAGGTTGGCGCCCGCGAACTTGCCGTCCTCGAAGGTGAGCTCCTTAGGGGCGTTCTCCGACTTCGAGGCCTCCAGCGCGAACGCGCCGGTCCCGGTCTCGACCAGCCGCACCAGGCGCGGCGCCACCACCCGCTCCAGGGCGGCAACCATCGTGCCGGCCACGGTGCCGGTCCAGGCGTCGAGAATGCCGCGAAGGGAATTGAGCGAGCTCATCTCACAGAGGCTTTCCGGCAGAGCCGTCGAAGGCGTTGTGCCATGACAATACACGATAGGGCTCATCGCCGCTTTCGAGAAGCAGGATGACGATTTCGGCCGAGCTGCGGCGATGCGACGGCGCCTCGACGGCGACCGTCATCCGGTACGCCTTCGAGCCCTCGATCGTCGCATTGGCGCTGCCGGCGAGCCCGACCAGGGAGCGCGGGTCGACCTTGGGATCGGCGCGGTCGCGCAGCACCTGCTGCAGCGTCTCCGGCGTCATGCCGGGGAGCGCCGCTACCACCTGCGGCGCGGCATCGAGCACGTTCACGGTGCGCATGTTGCTGAACACGGTGACGAACGGCATCACGCGCTCCACCACGGCGGACGGAATGCCGCGCACCAGCCAGAGCTCGTCGCAGTGCGGAAACGGCGCGTGACGCGGCAAGTACGGTGCGCCTAGCGTGCGATAGTAGGAATCCTCCGGATTGTCCTGTCCGGACTCCGTCGACGAGCGCCAGGCCAGGATCCGGTCGGCATAGACGGGCGCATCGCTCGCGGAGACGCCGAGCGCGCTCATCAGGCCGGCGAGCATCGGCTTCGGCGCCATGTTGAGGTCGACGCGCGCAGCCTCCGAGCGGAACGTCACGCTCACCCGGCCGGCGCCGACCCGGGCATTGAAGGTGCCGCTGGTCGGACGCGCCGCTTCGTTCTGTGCCGTCAGCCGGTAGGCGGCGAGCTCGAGCCCGGCATTCACCAGCGCGTCGGCCTGCAGCCGGTCGGCGTTGACGGCGACCGTCACCGCGGTGTTGGTGACATAGGTCAGATAGATCAGCGCCAGCGCGGCCAGCGCCGCCAGCATCCAGAGCACCGCGACGACGATGAAGCCGCGGCCATCATCCAGCGTCGCATGGTCGGGCCTCGCGCCGCTCACAGCTGCTGCTCCTCTTTCGGCGGTTGTTGCGGCCGGGTTCCCGCCGCCACACAGGTCACCGGATTCTTGGCCCGCGCGCATTCGGCCGGTGCCGTGATGTGCGGGATCGCCGCGCCCGACACCGCCAGCACCTGCCCGCTGGCGCCGTCACGCACGGTGATGCGGATGCGGGCCGGCAGTTGCGGCTGGCCGCGCCAGGTCGGCTGCCACTGACCGTCCTGCCCGGCATAGGCGAAGCTGACGCGGAACGGTGCCCGAATCAGCACGACCTGGTCGACGAAGCGGATCTGTCCGTCCGTCGGCATCGGCTGGAACGGTGCGCGCTCACGCACCAGCGCGAGCCCCTGCGCGTCGGCCTTCTCGATCAAGCGGATGAATTCGAGCCCGGGACGCGCGCTCGGGCCGAGCGCGGTGCGCAGGAACGTCGCCGACAATTCGGCGCCCTCGAACAGCGGCGCCTTGGCATCGCCGTTGACCGTCATCTGCTCGGCGACCGACAGGTCGGCGATGATTCGGTCGAGCCCGGTCGCGAGCCGCTCGGCGCGCTGCACGCGGGCGATGCCGCGGTTCCAGTTCGGCAGCCATTGCGCCGTCACTGTCGCGAGTGTCGCCAGGATGACGGTCATCAGCAGCGTCGCGAGCAACACTTCGAGCAGGGTGAAGCCCGCCTCATCGGCGAGTGCGCGGCGCAGGCGCTTCATGGCCAGGCCTTCAATAGAGCCTTTGATAGAAAAGGCCTTCACTGCGACGCCCTCGGCACCAGCTTCACCGTCGTCACCTGGATCGCAGCGCCGTCGGCGCGCTGGAGGCGCAGATTGACGGCCATCGGCACGAAGCGATCGGTCTCGGGATTGCCGCCCGTCACGCTCATCGGCGCAACATCGACGCGCCAGCGGCTGCCGGCGAGTTCGCCACTCTGCCGCCCCGGTTTCAGCAAGGACCGCGCCGGCAGGTTCGTAAGCAGGGTCTCGGCCGTGCCGGCGAGCACGAGACGCTGGTCGATCGCACGCGTGCCCTTCACGGTCGTGGCGATGACCGAGCCGATCGTCCCGAGCACGACGGCGATGATCGCGAGTGCGACCAGCGCCTCGATCAGCGTGAAGCCGGCGGCATCAGAGCAGCTTCTGCGGGACAATCTCGACGCCTCCGGTCAGCCAGTTGACGCGCACCTCATAGCCCATGCCAGGCCGAGCCAACGCTATCGTTCCCCCGCACGACATGCCCGACGGAAAGAAGTCGATCGACCGCCCCGCTGCGCGATCGGCGCAACGCGAGGCCAGCATCGCCTGCATGACCACGTCGCCCGGCAGGCGGATGGTCCGCCCGGTGACGCCGGAACGGATCGCGCGCGCCTCCGCGTCGACCTGCGTCGTCACCCTGACCTGCCGACGCAGCGCCGCGCTGCGGTCGGCCTTCAGCAGCGCCGCGGTCTCGACCGCGTAGCTTTCCAGCCTCGCCCGGGTCGTCGAGCGCGGGATCGCCGGCAGGATGATCGCCGCGAGCAGGCCGATGATCGCGAGCACGCACAGTATCTCGATCAGCGCGAAGCCGCGCGCATCGCGGAGGGCTTCAGCGCGTGCCGCTGACAATGTCGGCTGCCGTTCCACTGCCGCCTTCCTGGCCGTCCGATCCGAGCGAAATGATCTCGTAGGGTGCGCTCGCGCCCGGCGAACGATAGACGTAGATGTGGCCCCACGGATCGCTCGGCACCACGCCGCCGCGCAAATAGGGCCCGTTCCAGCCAGACTGGTTGGTGTTGCGGGTCAGCGCAGCGAGGCCCTCATTGGACGTCGGATAGCGGCCTAGATCGAGAAAATAGAGATCGAGCGCGCTGGAAAAACTCTCGATCTGGATCTTCGCCGCCTTCGCCTTGGACTCGCTGAGATAGTTCAGCACGCGCGGGCCGACCAGCGCCATGATCATCCCGATGATGGTGATGACGACCAGCATCTCGACCAGGGTGAAGCCTGCTTCCCCTCGGCCGGCGCGCCGCCGACCGCGGCTTGCTGATGGATGTTTGGTCACTTCAAGCTTCTCCCGTTCCCTGCCTATCCGACAATCTGGCTCACCGACATCAGCGCCGTCATCACCGAGGTGATCAGGCCACCGACGACCAGCGAGATGGCGATGATCGCCGCCGGTCCCGCCATGCCGACGGCGCGGTCCAGCGTACGCTGCAACTTGGCCTCGTAGAATTCGGCGACCCGCCCGGACAGCATCGGCAATTGCCCGGTCTCGTCGCCGAGCCGGAGCATGCGCACCGCCATCGCCGGCAACGCCGCGGTCTCGGCCAGCGCATCGGAAAGTTTCGAGCCGTGGCGGACGCGGTCGGCGGCCTCGCTCCAGACCGTGGACGGGCCGGTCGTGGCCATCATGTCGATGAGGATGCGCAGCGTGGTGGTGAGAATGACGCCGCTGCCGAGCAGCAGGCCGAGATTACGGCAAAACAGCGCCGTGCGATACGCGCTCATGATGTTGCGGATCGCCGGCAGCCGCGTGATCGCATTGGTGATGCCGCGGCGGATACGCTCCTGCCGCAGCAGAAGCCATGTCGCGGCGATGACGGTCGCAAGGCCGGCCAGCACCACATCGGAATTGCCGCGCAGGAAGGTCGAGATGTTGAGGAAGACACCGACGACCGGATCGACCTTGGCACCGAAATCCTGCAACACGGATGCGAACTGCGGCAGCACGAAGGTGAGAAAGAACAGCAGCACGCAGCCGGCCGCGCCGAGCACGAACAAGGGATAGCGGATCGCATCCGACAGCCGGCGCCGCAAGGCCTCGCTGCGCGCGCGTTCCCCGGCCAGCACCTCCAGAACCTGATCGAGGGACCCCGAGGCCTCGCCGACCCGCACCAGCGCGATGTACATCGGCGGAAACAGCCCCTCATGCCGCGCCAGCGCCTCGGCAAAGCTCTCGCCCGAGACGACGCGGGAACAGATGTCGGCAACGACCGGCCGCAGCCGGCCGAAATCGGGATCGGCCGCGAGCAGCTCCAATCCGTCATTGATGCGGGCGCCGGCCCGCAACAGCAGCGCGAGGTCGCGGGTGAAGATGGTGACGTCTTCCGGCTTCGGCCTGTTGAACAGGCTGGTCACGCGGCCGGCCGCGCCGCCCTCCTCCGGCGTGACGTTGTCGACGAGGACGAGACCGAGCCGCTCGATCCGCTGCGCGACGTCGCTCGCCGCGGGCGCGGCGATGGCGCCGGAGACCAGTTCGCCGTTGGCGTTGAGCGCGCGGTAACGATAGTTCGGCATGGGCGTCAGCGCACCGTCGTGACG
Source organism: Bradyrhizobium sp. B025 (assembly GCF_042257955.1). Taxonomy (NCBI): domain Bacteria; kingdom Pseudomonadati; phylum Pseudomonadota; class Alphaproteobacteria; order Hyphomicrobiales; family Nitrobacteraceae; genus Bradyrhizobium; species Bradyrhizobium sp. B025. The sequence continues at coordinate 5,808,505 of NZ_CP170150.1, forward strand.
CGGAAGACCTCGGGCACGGTGGTGAGCCCGGCCCGGCATTTGGCCACCGCGTCCTCCAGCATCGTGGTCATGCCGCCCCGCATCGCGGCGGCGTCGATCGAATGGGAATCGGTCTGCGGTCCAACCAGCGCGCGCACCTCGTGGGACATTTCGAGGATCTCGAACACGCCGTTGCGGCCGCGATAGCCGGTGCCGCCGCAGCGCTCGCAGCCGCCGGCCTCATGCACCACCTCGCCGCATCTGAAGCCGATCACCGCAAGGCGCGGGTCCTTGGCAAGATCGGCCTCGGTCAATGCATGCGGCACCTTGCACCGGTCGCAAAGCATGCGCACCAGGCGCTGCGCCACCACCGCGCGCAGCGTCGACTTCAGCAGGAAGCCCTCGATGCCGAGATCGATCAGGCGCGGGACGGCGGCTGCCGCGGTCTCGGTGTGCAGCGTGGTCAGCACGAGATGACCGGTCAGCGCGGCATGGATCGCAATATGGGCGGTCTCGGCGTCGCGGACCTCGCCGACCATGATCACGTCGGGGTCCTGGCGCACGAAAGCGCGCATCGCCGAGGCGAAGGTCAGGCCGATCGACGGCTTGACCTGGGACTGATTGATGCCGGGAATCTCGTATTCGACGGGATCCTCGATGGTGAGAATCTTTCGCGTCGGCTCGTTCAGGATCGACAGCATGGTCGCAAGCGTCGTGGTCTTGCCGCTGCCGGTCGGGCCCGTCACGACGATCATGCCGTGCGGCATCGCTAGGAGCCGAGTCATCACGCTCTCGTCGCGTGCGGCGAGGCCAAGCTTGCTCATCTCCAGGAGGCCGCGGTCGCGTGGCAAGAGGCGGATGACGGCGCTCTCGCCGTGCTGCGTCGGCATGGTCGCGACGCGGACGTCGATCTCGCTGCGCCCGACGCGCACGCGCGCGGCGCCGTCCTGCGGCAGCCGCCGCTCTGCGATGTTGAGGCTGGCGAGAATCTTGATACGCGAGATCAACGCCTGCGGCGGAATGCCGTGTGGCGATGGCAGTGCGCGCAAGAGGCCGTCGACGCGCATGCGCACCGCAAGTCCGGCGCGGAACGGCTCGACATGGATGTCGCTCGCGCGCAAGTCCACCGCGCGCTCCAGGAGATCGTTGAGCGCGCGCACCACCGGCGCACCGCTGGCGAGATCGCGCAGGCTTTCGATGTCGTCGTCGGACTGCTGCTGCAATCGGACGCCTTCGTCCGCATTTGCTTCGGCGGCGCCGGTTCTTTGGTCGAGAGCTGTCGTAATATCTTCATATGACGCGACGACAATGCCGACCCGCGTGCCGAAGACAATCTCGGCGGCGCGGATGGCGGCGGCATCCAAAGGATCGGCAATCGCTATTCCATAAGTTCCGCTCGAAGAGCGGAATGGAAATATGGTCGATTCCCGCAGGAATCTATGTGAGAAGCCGTCGAGGCAAGGCGTGATTGACAGTAACTGCGGAAGACCCAGCCGCGGAAGTCGAAAATATTCCGAGACCTCGTCAGCAAATTCGGCTGACGAGAGGTCCATCTTCTCCCACAGCTCGCGGAGCGACCGACCAGATCCGGCATCTGTCGGACCAGCGAGGCGCGCAAGCGCGCGTGACGGTAGCGAGTGCTTTGCGAGAAGATGCTGTTTGAAGGTGTCGACCGCGACGTCTTGCATGACCTTCACCGCACCACGCTTGTTAGTAACACATCCATCCGGCCCGCTCACGACCATGGAGTCCACGATAGGTTTACTAGCAAGAAATGGCAGCGACGCAAATTTTGGCGCATACGATCCATGATGGATCAGACACATTTTTCGGCCACTCGAAGCGGCAGTCGTCATATTTTGTTCAAATTACTCCAGCCGCTCTTGCGCCTCCGCTCAGCGTTGCCTGGAGCGCTCATCCTGTTGTCGTCCGGTTTCTTGCTCGGTGCGTGCATCGTCACCGCCGATCAATCGATCGAAGCGGATCCAAAGGATCCGCGTGCCCAGGACATCGCCGACAAGATCCGCTCCCTCGATCTGCAGCCGCGGCAAGCTACGGACACGGGCGCGAGCGGCATTGCCCAGACGAAATCGTCCAAGCCCGCGATATACCTCAGCGATGGCACAACGCCGCAAGGCGGCACGCTGGCCGAGCGCGATGATGGCGGCGGCAGCGGCTATGACCTCAATTTCGAGAATGCGCCGGTCGCCACCGTGGCTAAGGTCGTTCTTGGCGATGTATTGAACGTCGGCTACACGATCGACCCGCGCGTGCAGGGGACCGTGACGCTGGCCTCTGTGCGCCCTGTCCCGAAGGCAGATGCGCTCTACGTGCTGGAGAACGCGCTACGCATGTCCGGCGTCGCGCTGGTCCGTGACCGCACCGGCTATCGGCTGCTCCCGGCGCCGGAAGCCGGCCCGGGCGGTGTCGATCGTTCGGTGAACGCCGCGGCAGGCCAGGGCGTCACGGTGGTGCCGCTGCGCTATGTCTCGGCGCAGAACATCTTCAAACTGCTCGACGCCTTCGGCGTGAAGGCTTCGACCATGCGTCCCGACAACGCCCGCAACACGCTGATCGTCAGCGGCAGCGGTAGCGATCGTGCGACCGCGGTCGACACCATCCTCTCCTTCGACGCCGACTGGATGCGCGGACAATCCGTCGGCATCTTCCCGGTGCGCAATTCCTCGCCGGAGCCGGTCATCATTGAGATCGAGAAGATCATGGATTCCGGTGAAGGCGGCATGAGCCAGAGCGTGATCAAGTTCCAACCGATCTCGCGGCTCAACTCGATCCTAGTGGTGAGCCAGAAGCCCGAATATCTTAAGCGCGCCCAGACGTGGATCGCGCGGCTCGATCGCTCCGACACCGACGGGGTGAACCTGAAGTCCTATCCGCTGCGCTACGGCAATTCCAAGCTGATCGTGGCGCTGCTGAATGAGATGCTGCTCAACCAGGGCTCGGCGAGCAGTTCGACGCTCGACAACGCGTCGAGCCAGATAGCGCCTGGCGCCGGGATGTCGACGACGTCCTCCAGCAATCCCGTGGCGTCGCTGAGCGCACTGCCGACTGCTGCCGCGGGTGCGGCAACGCCGGTCACCACGCCTGCGGGATCATCCTTCAGCGCCCGTCCCACGCCGGCCGCCGCCGCGACACCTGCGCAAGACAATGGCCTCGGCGGACCCGCGGGCGGCGGGGCCAAGCCCGGCCTCAACGGCATCCTCCAGAACGTGCGGATCACCGCCGACGTCACCAACAATGCCGTGCTCGTCTACGCCAACCAAGAGGCACAGCGCATCGTCGAGCAGACCATCCGGCAGATCGACCGGCCGCAGCGCCAGATCGCCATCGAGGCGACGATCGCCGAGGTGACGCTGAACGACCAGCTGAATTATGGCGTGCAATTCTTCCTGGCGAGCAAGCAGGGCTCGATCTCCAACACCATAACGGGCATCAGCAACAGCGCCACGATCGGCAGCAACACCGAGCCGGCCAGCAACCCGGTCAATGCCGCCGCCGGCGCCCTGCTCGGCCGCGCGCTGCCGGGCTTCAACTTCCTGATCGGCTCCGAAAACTCGCCGCGCGTCGTGCTCGACGCATTGCACGGCATCACCAACGTCAAGGTGCTGTCGAACCCGTCGCTGGTTGTGCTGGACAACCAGACCGCGACCTTGCAGGTCGGCGACCAGGTGCCGTTCTCGACGGGCACGGCGACCGTGCTGACCGCCAACAACACCGTGGTCAACACCATCGACTACAAGAACACCGGCATCATCCTGCGGGTGCTGCCGCGCGCCAACGCCAACGGCAACGTCGTGCTCGACATCGAGCAAGAGATATCGAGCGTGGCCGCCGGCAGTGCCAATTCGTTGACGCCGACGATCTCGCAGCGCCGGGTCAAGAGTTCGATCGCGGTGACGAGCGGGCAGACCGTGCTGCTCGCCGGCCTGATCAGCGAGACCGAGAACAGGCAGCGCCAGGGCCTGCCGATCCTGGATTCCATTCCCGGCATGGGCGATGCTTTCTCGCATCAGACCAACGCGCGCAACCGCACCGAGTTGATCCTGTTCATCCGCCCGACCGTGATCAAGGATGGCGTCGATGCGCACGTCATCGCCGAGGAGATGCGCAGCAAGATGAACGGCCGTATCGTCGGGACCAGCAATCCCGTGGTCACCGTGAGCCCGCCCGGGGCGGCGCGCTAGAGCATGATCCGGACCCGAAGGGCCGCGTTAGCGCAAAGTGCGCAGCGGTTTTACGGAAAGATCATGCCCAGAAAGCAACAACCGTGACAGACCGGATTGTGAACAACGGCACCGGCGCTCCGCTCGGACTCGGCATCGCCCTGCTGCTGGGGGTGTTCGCGAGCCTCGTCACCGCGCCGGGGGCGGAAGGGCTGTACGCTGCGTTTCTAGCTGCCCTGATGCTGGCGATCGCCGCGCACGATGCCCGCCACTATCTCATTCCGAACGAGCTGACGGGCACCGCTTTCGCGCTCGCCCTGCTCCGCGCCGGGGCGCCCGCGCCCGACATCGGCTTGGAGGCGCTGCTTTGGCCGCTCGGCCGTGCCGCCGCCGTGGCGCTGCCGCTGCTGCTGCTGATGGCGCTCTACCGCCGCTGGCGCGGCCGTGACGGGCTAGGGCTTGGCGACGTCAAGCTCGCCGCGGTGTGCGGTGCCTGGCTCGATCTTGTGACCGTGACCGCCGTCATCGAGCTTGCGGCGCTGCTCGCGATCACCGCCTATGTCGCCAATGCAGCATTGCGAAAGAAACCGCTGCGCGCCACCGCTTTTCTGCCGTTCGGATTGTTCCTGGCCCCGGCGATCTGGCTCGGTTGGCTGGGCGAAAGCTGGTACGCGAACTGGCTCGGCGGCTGGCCCGCCTAAGGCGCGGTTATCGCGGAAGGCCTCGTCATTCCGGCGCACGCCGTCTACTATGTATGGGGTTGTTTTCGCACTTTTTTGTATGGGGCACCGTTCGGGAGCGCGGACGGCCGGGCCTGCCTAGGCAGGCCGTCAGTGCTCGCGGCTCGGCGCCCATTCCAGCGCCCGCAGACGGGCCTCGGCGATCTCTCCGCGCGTCATCTTGGTAGTGACGGCATCGCGGATCCGGGCCCGCGCCTCGCGCGCGGGCGGAGGCGCTGCCGCCGTCGACAGGTTGAGCCATTTGGAGGCCTCGACGATGTCCTGCGGCACGCCAAAACCACGGTCGTAGAGCAGGCCCAGGGAATATTGGGCACGGCTGTCGCCCTGCTCAGCCGCGCGGCGGTACCACATCGCAGCTTCCGTATAGTTCTGCGGCACGCCACGCCCGGTCTCGAACAGGAAACCGAGATAGGTCTGCGCCGCCGCGTTCCCGCGCTCGGCGATCGGAATGAAGATGCGGGAGGCCGCAGCATAGTCCTGGCGCTGGAACGCGGAGACGCCCTGGCGAAGCGATTGGGCCTCGGCACCGGTAGCGCTCCCGAGAATCCAGCCAGCAAGAACGAGCAACGCTAGCGCGCGGCGAGGCGGCCGACCCCGGAGGTTCGCTGCCTGATCGGGCCCAACCTTCCTTATCATCCTGCCCTCCTGTCGACTACGGCAGCAGCTTAAGCCAGGGGCGTGACGGAATCCTAACGCCTTGGCATGCAACTGCCGTATCTCGCTTGTCACACACGCTTGCTGATCTTGACGGCGCCGGCTGGCGCGGCATGTCCACCGGCTCAGAGGACCTGGCGCGCGCTACCTGCCCTTCCAGACAGGCGCACGCTTGTTGAGGAAGGCGTCCATGCCTTCACGGAAATCCTCGCTCATATAGGCCTTGAGGATCAGGTCCTCGCCCTCTTCGCGCGACAGCGTGCGGCGGATGCGGCGCACCGCTTCCTTGGTTGCTTCGAGCGTGAGCGGCGCATGGCTGGCGACGAGCTTTGCGGTCTCGTCCGCGCGGCGCTGCAGCGTCTCGACGTCGGGCACGATCTCGTTGAGCAGGCCGAGCGCCAGCGCCTCCGGCGCCTCGACCAGGCGCGCCTTGAAGATCATATCCTTGGTGCGGGCGGGACCGACCAGCGCGACGACGCGGCTGATGTTCGACATCGACAGGCAATTGCCGAGCGTGCGCGCGATCGGGAATCCCATCCGCGTCGTCTCAGTGCCGATGCGGAGGTCGCAGCAGGCCGCAATGCCGGCGCCGCCGCCGGTGCAGGCGCCGGCGATCGCCGCGATCACGGGCACGCGGCACTGCTCCAGCGTGCCGAGCACGCGGTCGATCCGCGCCTCGTAGTCGAGCGCGTCCTGCGCGGTCTTGAACGCACGGAACTGCGAAATATCGGTGCCGGAGGCGAACGCCTTGTCGCCCGCGCCGGTCAGGATCAGCGCCTTGATCGAGCGGTCGGCGTTGATCTCCTGGCAGATCTCCGCCATGCGGTCATACATGGCGAAGGTCATGGCGTTGCGCGCCTGGGGGCGGTTGAAGGTGATCCGCGCGATGCCGTCCGTGACGGAGTAGAGCAGGTCTTCGTTGGTCGTCGCCGGTGCGTTCATCACGCGCTCACTTTCTAGGTTAGTTCAGGCCACCTGAGCCTTGGTCATCGGCACCACGTCGCGCCCCTTCAGGACGTCCATGGCCGCCAGCACGCCGCCGCTCCGGTGCGGGATCTTTGCAAGATCCAGGCCCATCTCGACGCCGGCGAGCGTACCCATCAGCATCAGGTCGTTGAAATGACCGATATGGCCGATGCGGAACACCTTACCCTTGACCTTGCTCAGGCCGGTGCCCAGCGACATGTCGAAGTTTTCCAGCACGACCTTGCGGAAGGCGTCGGCATCAAAGCCGTCGGGCACGCGCACGCCGGTCAGCGCCGGCGAATGCGCGGCGGGATCGACGCATTGCGTCTCGAGGCCCCAGACCTTGACGGCCGCGCGCGTCGCCGCGCTGTGGCGCTTGTGGCGGGTCCAGACGTTCTCCAGCCCCTCCTCCTCCAGCATCTTCACGGCTTCACGCAGGCCGTAGAGCAGATTGGTCGCCGGCGTATAGGGGAAGGTGCCGAGCTTGTTGAAGCTGATGACCTCCTGCCAATCCCAATAGGAACGCATGCCCGGATTGGCCTTGGCAATCGCGAGCGCCTTCTCCGAGACGGCGTTGAAGCCGAGGCCGGGCGGCAGCATCAGGCCCTTCTGCGAGCCGGCGACCGAGACGTCGATGCCCCAGGCATCGTGCTCGTATTCCATCGAGCCGAGGCCCGAGATCGTGTCGACCATCAGCAGCGCCGGATGCTTGACGCGGTCGAGCAGCTTGCGCACCTCCAGCGGCGGGGTCACGCAGCCGGTCGAGGTCTCGTTGTGGACGACACAGACCGCCTTGATGGTGTGCTGCTTGTCGGCGGCAAGGCGCGTCTCGATCTCGGCTAGATCGGCGCCATGGCGCCAGTCGCTCGGAATGAAGTCGACGTCGAGCTTGAACTTGTCGGCGATGCCGCGCCACAGCACGGCGAACTGGCCGGTCTCGCACATCAAAACCTTGTCGCCGGGCGAGAATACGTTGACCATGGCCGCTTCCCAGGCGCCGGTACCGGACGAGGGAAAGATGATCACGGGCTGCTTGGTGCGGAACACGCGCTGCATCGCGGCAAGCACGGCGAAGCCGAGCTCGGCGAACTCCGGACCGCGATGGTCCAGCGTCGGCATGTCCATCGCCCGCAGCACGCGGTCGGGCACGTTGGTCGGTCCTGGAATCTGTAAGAAATGCCTTCCAGTATGCACGGTCATAGGCGTCCTTCCCGGTCTAGCCTTATTTTGAAGGCCGCCGAATAGCACCATTTGACCGGCTTGTCCCCTCTCCAAAGGGCGACTCCCATGCATAAGCGTCGGGCCTCCGCCGGCCCTATTCCGCAGCCACCATCTTTCCGGCCGGCCCCCTGCCCTCGACCTCCGCGAATGGATGCTCCGGGTGCATCAGGAAGGCGGAAAAGCCGCCGAGCAGCAGCAGGCCCATCGACATCAGGAACGGCAGGTACCAGTTGCCGGTCGCGTCGATCACGAAGCCCGCGACCAGCGGCGAGACGATGGCGGCGAAGGCCGAGCCAGTGTTCATGATTCCCGACGCAGTGCCCGAATATTTCGGGGCGATGTCCATCGGGATCGACCACATCGGGCCGATCACCAGCTCGGCACAGAAGAAGCCGGCCGACAGGCACAGCGCCACCACGGTGATGTCGTGGACGAACAGGATCGGCAGCAGCGAGAGCAGCGCCCCCGCAAACCCTGTTACGGTGACGCTGAGCCGCGCCAGGCGGACATTGCCGGTGCGGTCGAGGATCTTGTCCGAGATCACGCCGCCGACGCTGTCGCCGACCACGCCGGCGAAGAAGACGCCGGAAGCGAACAGCGCCGAGTTCTTGATATCGAGATTGTAGTTGTTCTTGAAGAACAGCGGCAGCCAGTTGAGGTACAGCCACAGGCACCAGCCGTAGCAGAAGTAGGTGAGCGTCACCGGCCACATCCGCCCGAGCAGCGGGCCCCACGGCACGCGCGGCCGCTCGCCGGTCGGGCGCGGCGGCAGCGCCGCGAGCTCGGCCTCGGTGATGGAGGCGTGCTCCTTCGGCTCGTTGCGGAAGTACCAGACCCAGATCACGCCCCAGATGAGGCTGACGAAGCCGAGCACGACGAAGGCGCCGCGCCAGGTCAGCCAGAGGATCAGCAGCGCCACCACCGGCGGCGTCACGGCATTGCCGAGCCGGGCGAAGGAATGGGTCAGGCCTTGCGCAAAGCCGCGGCGGTTGGCCGGTGTCCAATATTGCATCGCGCGCGTTGCGGTGGGGAACGTCGCGCCCTCGCCGAAACCGAGCGCGAACCGCGCGACGAACAGCGCGGCGAGACCGGTGACGAAGCCGGTCATGATGGTGGCGACTGCCCAGATCATGCCGCACCAGAACAGCGTCTTGCGCGGCCCGAAATGATCGCCGACCCAGCCGCCGATAACCTGGAACAGCAGGTAAGGATAGGCGAAGGCCGAGAAGACGAGGCCGAGCTGGGTGTTCGACAGGCCCAGCTCCTTCTGGATCTCGCTCGCGGCCGTGCCGATGTTCACCCGGTCGACATAGGTGATGAAATACATCGCACAGAGCATCGCCAGCACGACATGCGTGGCCTTGAACCGAACCCCCATCTCACCCCTCCCGTATCGCTGTTGTTATGATTGCTGCCCGCCTGTCCCGCGCGACCTAAGTGCCGACCACTTTCAGATGCGGCGAGGCGTTGCCTTGCGGACGCTGCTCCAAGAGCTTCATCGCGACATCGACGCCACCGGAGCGATGCGGCACGCCGGCAACCGACAGGCCCATCTCGACGCCGGTGAGCGCGCCGAGCAGCGTCAGCGCATTGCATTCGCCGAGATGGCCGATGCGGAAGACTTTTCCGGCGACCTTCGACAGCCCGGAGCCGAGCGACATGTTGTAATTGTCGAGCACGACCTTTCGGAATTGATCGGCATCATGCCCCGGGGGCATCAGCACGGCCGTCAGCACCGGCGAGAATTCGGCCGGCTCCTGGCAGAGCACTTCGAGGCCCCAATGATTGACGGCGGCGCGCGTCGCGGCGGCAAGCCGCTGATGCCTGGCGAAGACGTTGGGAAGCCCCTCCTCGAGCAGCATCGCGATCGCCTCGCGCAGGCCGTAGAGCAGATTGGTGGCCGGCGTGTAGGGGAAGAAGCCCTTGGCATTGGGCTTGAGCATCTCCTCCCAGTCGAAATAGGAGCGCGGCATCTTGTTGGTCTTGGACGCCGCCAGCGCCTTCTCCGAGATCGCGTTGAAGCCGAGGCCGGGCGGCAGCATGAAACCCTTCTGCGAGCAGCTGACGCTGACATCGACCTTCCACTCGTCGTGGCGGTAGTCGACCGAACCGAGCGAGGAGATGGTGTCGACCATCAGCAGTGCGGGATGGCCCGTGCGGTCGATCGCGGCGCGGATCTCGGCGATGCGGCTGGTCGCGCCGGTTGAGGTCTCGTTGTGCACGACCATCACGGCCTTGATCGTGCGCGCCTTGTCCTCGGTGAGCTTGGCCTCGATCACCGCAGGATCGGCGCCGCGGCGCCAGTCGCCCGGCACGAAATCGACCTCGATGCCGAAGCGGCCGGCCATCTGCCGCCACAGGGTGGCGAAATGGCCGGTCTCGACCATTAGCACCTTGTCGCCCGGCGACAGCGTGTTGACGATCGCAGCCTCCCAGGCCCCGGTCCCCGACGAGGGGAAGATCACCACTGGACCCTTGGTCTGGAAAATCTTCTGGCTGCCTTCGAGCACGGTGCGGCCGAGCTCGCCGAACTCCGCGCTGCGGTGGTCGATCACGGGCATGTCCATGGCGCGCAGGACCCGCTCGGGGACCGGGCTCGGGCCCGGAATCTGAAGGAAATGGCGTCCCTGATGCATGAAAACCTCCCTATCAGCGGGTTATGGCCGGCTCTGCCGGCTATTTTGCATTCATTTTTTGTCCTTTCAATCGAAATTTGGTATTCGATTGTGGACGTCGACGCGACCAAACGGGCAAACTACTGTGCTGCAAATGAAATCCACGATTCCCGACACCGGGGTTCCGATCACCCCGCCCGCCGGCAACGGCAGCGACCGCCAAGAGGACCGCCAGGAGGCCTCGCTTCACGGCGAGATCCTGCTGCGGCTGCGCGACTACGTGGTCGAAGGCAACATTCCGGAAGGCGCGCGCGTTCCTGAGCGCCAGCTCTGCGAGATGCTCGGCATCTCCCGCACGCCGCTGCGCGAGGCCCTGAAGGTGCTCGCCGCGGAGGGCCTGATCGAGCTATTGCCCAACCGCGGCGCACGCGTGCGCCAGCTCAGCCAGCGCGACCTCGAAGAACTGTTTGACCTCATGGCGGGGCTGGAGAGCCTGGCCGGACGCCTCGCCTGCGAGGCCATTACGGATGCGGAGATCACCGCGATCGAGCAGCTGCATTACGAGATGTACGGCCACTATCTGCACCGCGACATGCACGGCTATTTTCAGACCAACCAGCGTATCCACGAAAGCATCGTCGCGGCCGCGCGCAACGAGACACTGAAGACCGCCTACGCCAATTTCGCCGGCCGCATTCGCCGCGTCCGCTACTCCGCCAATTTCGCCCGCAAGCGGCAGCGCTGGGCTGAAGCGATGCGCGAGCATGAGGCCATCCTCGACGCGCTGCGCCGGAGAGCCGCCAGCGAGCTCAGCGACATCCTGTTCCAGCACCTGCGCAACAAGCGGACGGCCGCGATCGAGCACCTGACCGAGCCCCAAGAGGGCGCACCGGCGGCGCCTTGAGGGCGGCCGGCTTGCTCATTTTGCATTCATAATATAATCGGTCTGGAACCATAATGAATAACTCAGCAAGGCCTAGGCCTCGCTGAGGCAGTCCGGGATCAGGGATGACAAACGCCTCCTCGCTCGAACGGCGCCTGCGGTCGGAATTGACCGGCGACATCCTGTTCGACGGCTTCAGCCGCGGCCGCTACGCCACTGACGCCTCGTTCTACCAGATCATGCCGGCCGGCGTGGTGGTCCCGAAGACCATGGACGAGGCGCTGCGGGCCTTGTCGATCGCCCGCGACGAAGGCCTGAAGGTCACCCCGCGCGGCGGCGGCACCTCGCAATGCGGCCAGACCGTCAATGACGGCCTGGTGGTCGATCTCTCCAAGCACCTGAACCGCATCCTCTCGCTCGACGTCGAGGGCCGCACCTGCGTGGTCGAGCCCGGCATCGTGCTCGACGACCTCAACCGGCAGCTCAAAAAGCACGGCCTGTGGTTTCCGGTCGACGTCTCCACGGCGTCCCGCGCCACCATCGGCGGCATGGCCGGCAACAATTCCTGCGGCGGCCGCTCGCTTCGTTACGGCACCATGCGCGACAACACGCTGTCGATGGAGGCGTCGCTCGCCGACGGCACGCTGAGCCGTTTCGGCGAGGTCTCGCGCGATCTCTCCGACGTCGAGGCCAGCGACAGCACCCGCGCGCTGTTTCGCGACATGCTCGATCTCGGCACGCGCGAGGCCGACGAGATCGCGGCACGCTTCCCAAAGGTGCAGCGCCGCGTCGGCGGTTACAATCTCGACGCCCTGGTGCCGCGCAACGCGCCGAACAACATGGCGCATCTCTTGGTCGGCTCGGAAGGCACCCTCGCCTTCACCACCAGGGTCGAGCTGAAGCTCTGGCCCGTGATCCGCAACAAGGCGCTCGGCGTCTGCCATTTCGGCAGTTTCTACGAAGCGATGGACGCGGCCCAGCACCTCGTCAAGCTCAAGCCGATCGCGGTCGAGCTGGTCGACCGCACCATGATCGCGCTCGGCCGCGACATCGCGATGTTCCGCCCGATCATCTCCGCCGCGATCAAGGGCGATCCGGATGCCGTACTGGTGGTCGAGTTCGCCGAAGAAGACCAGGCCGACAATCTGATGCGCCTCAAGCAGCTCAACGAGCTGATGGGCGATCTCGGCTTCGGCTGGAATAACGAGCCGCGCAAATGGGGCGGCGTGGTCGAGATCACCGAGCCGGCGCTGCAGAGCGGCATCGCCGATTTCCGTGCGGCCGGTCTCAACGTCATGATGTCGATGAAGCAGGAGGGCAAGCCGGTTTCCTTCGTCGAGGACTGCGCGGTACCGCTGCCGCATCTCGCCGACTACACGGCGCGGCTGAACGAGGTGTTTGCCAAGCACGGCACCAGCGGCACGATGTACGCGCACGCCTCCGAAGGCTGCCTGCATGTGCGCCCGGTCCTGAACCTGAAGCTGGAGAAGGACGTCAGGGCGATGCGCACCATCGCCGAAGAGGCCTTCGCGCTGGTGCGCGAGTACAAGGGCTCGCATTCCGGCGAGCATGGCGACGGCCTGGTGCGCTCCGAATTCCACGAGACCATGTTCGGCGAGCGTCTCGTCGCCGACTTCAGGGAGGTGAAGCAGCGCTTCGATCCCGCCGGTGTTCTCAATCCCGGCAAGATCGTCGATGCGCCCAAGATGGACGACCGCTCGCTGTTCCGCTTCAAGCCGGACTATCGCGTTGGCGAGCTGAAAACAAAGCTCGACTGGTCCGCTTATCCCGGCGCCGGCGGCGGCTTCCAGGGCGCGATCGAGATGTGCAACAACAACGGCGCCTGCCGCAAGCTCGAGGGCGGCGTGATGTGCCCGTCCTATCGTGCGACGCGCAACGAGAAGGACGTCACCCGCGGCCGCGCCAACACGCTGCGCCTTGCGATCTCCGGCCAGCTTGGCCCCGATGCGCTGTCCTCCGACGAGATGATGGAGACGCTGAAACTCTGCGTCTCCTGCAAGGCCTGCCGCCACGAATGCCCGACCGGCGTCGACATGGCCAAGATGAAGATCGAGGTGCTCGCCGCGCGCGCCACCAGCCACGGCCTGAGCTTGCGCGACCGCCTGGTCGGCTACCTCCCGCGCTATGCCGGCCTTGCGTCGCGCTTCGCGCCAATCGCGAATTTGCGCAACCGCAGTACGCTGCTGCGAAAGCTGTTCGAACGCTTTGCCGGCATCAGCGCGCGCCGGGCGCTGCCCGCCTTCCGCAGCGATGTGTTCGTGCCGCCGGCTGATAGCATCGGTCCTGAAGCCGGCCGCGAAGTCGTGCTGTTCGCCGATACTTTTAATCGCATCTATGAGCGCGAGAACCTCGATGCCGCGCTGCGCGTGCTCGCGGCCGGCGGTTATCGCGTGCATATGCCGAAGCCTGCGACCGGCAGCCGGCCGCAGTGCTGCGGCCGCACCTTCCTCTCGGCCGGCCTCGTCGACGAAGCCAAGGCCGAGCTTGACCGGCTGGTCTCCGCCTTCGCGCCTTTCGCCGCGCGCGGTGTGCCTATTGTCGGTCTGGAGCCGAGCTGCCTCCTGACGCTGCGCGACGAGCTCTCTTCGCTCCGCAAGGACAACGACGCCAAGGCCGTCGGCGCCCACGCCCTCACCTTCGAGGAGTTCCTGGTGCGTGAGGCCGAGGCTGGCCGGCTGCAACTGCCGCTCGGCAACGTTGCCGACAAGGCCATGGTGCACGGCCATTGCCATCAAAAATCCTTCGGCGCCTTCAAGCCGGTCGAGCAGGTGCTGCGCCTCGTCCCCGGCCTCAAGGTCGAGACCATCGAGTCCAGTTGCTGCGGCATGGCCGGCGCCTTCGGCTATGGCGCGGACACATACGATGCTTCGATCGTGATGGCCGAGCTGTCGCTGCTGCCCGCCGTGCGGCGCGCGGATCAAAATACGCTGGTCGTCGCCGACGGCACCTCGTGCCGCCACCAGATCCACGACGGCACGAAGCGCGAGGCGCTTCACGTCGCGCGCGTGCTGGCCATGAGCCTCGATCGCGCCCCCCCTTCAAACGCCACTCCCGCTACAAAGGAACCAAGCCATGGCTGAACTGACCCTCGACGTCGCCCGCAAGATTCTCGACGCCGCTTTCGCGAAGTCCACCGAGCTGAAGCTGAAGCCGCTGGTCGTCACCATCCTGGACGCCCGTGGCGTGCTTAAGCTCGCGGCGGCGCAGGACGGCACCAGCCTGATGCGCGCCGAGATCGCCCACGGCAAGGCCTATGGCGCGCTCGCGATGGGCATGGGCTCGCGCGCCCTGTTCCAGCGCGCGCAGGAGCAGGCCTATTTCATCGACGCCGTGAACACGATCGCCAAAGGCGCGCTGGTACCGGTCCCCGGCGGCGTGCTGATCCAGGACGGCACGACGCTGCTCGGCGCCGTCGGCGTGTCGGGCGACACCTCCGACAATGACGAAGCCTGCGCCATCGCCGGCATCCAGGCCGCAGGGCTGAAGGCCAACGCTGGATAGCGCTCGACCGCGACGAAGCGAAGCACAAGCGTACGTCGGTGCCACGGCGGGTGATGTCACCCGTTTGAAGCACGGAATGAGTAACAAGTTACCGCTCAGTTACAGGGCGACCCGGCCGCCTTCTACGCGCGCCAGTAAAGGCCGACCCTCTCCCAGAAATTCCACTCCTCGTGCGGGCCCACAATGTTGTTGTGGAGGTTTAGTCGCGCAACGAAGTCCTCGCCGCCATCTATACGGGATTTCGTGACCACCAAGTGCACGTCGCGATCCTCCGTCTTCACAGAGAGCTTGAAGCCATCCTCCTCCAGCTCTTTGACGACGTCGTACAGCCTCACTTTCATGGCAGGTTTCCTCGCGTTCGAGCGAACGTCGGCGACAGGGCTGAAAGGCTCAACAGGTTTTGGATTCACGCTGTCGTGAATCGCGCCAGCTGCACTTGAAATGTTCCCGCACGGTAACTTTTCGTCGCTGTCGGCTGCCAGCGCGGCTACCCAACGGGAGTGGCAGCTCGAATAACCCGGCCCATGCGTCGGCCAAGCATGCTCCCGGATCAGGAGCTGCGCGCTTCTTCACTCGTCCCACCCCATCGCCTCCGTGTTTAGGACCCTCGCACGATTTCGAAGTTGTCGTTCATCAGATTGACGAGACGCTTTTCACCTACGTCGGTGACCACTTCTTCAAAAATGTGCTTACCGTTGGCGCGGAACCTCTTGTCCATCGCGAATGGATGGTCGACGCCGTGGCGCTCCCGCAGCTTCCAGGCGACCTTCCGGATGGTCTGAGGGTTAAAGCCCGCTTCTCGGAAATGTCGAATGAAGGCGCTCTCGATGAGGTCGAGGAAGCCGAGAACCGTCTTTCCTCCGACGCGAGGGAGCTGGCGGAGTAGGATCGGGCTGGCGTCGCTGTTCCCATACCCCCTCAACCCGTAAACAAAATCGCTTGGCAAATGGTTAGCCGAGAGGCCATCTTCCATAGGCGTTTGGAGACGTAGCATGTACTTTCTTCAAGTGGTCCTGGTTGTTTTTCTGCTAGCCAGCGCTGGTACAGCCGTGTTCGCCAAGAGCGCGCCGCAGGACCCGACACCTAAATCGCAGTGCCTCGTTAATGCGTCTGAACTGCCGTCGGGAACGCCGCCGGTGATGTGTCCAACTCGCAGCTCGCCAGGAGGCTTTTGCGCCTGTCCCAAATTCTCGAAGGACGGCAACGTAGAAGGATACTACGCTGGTACGGCAAGATAGCCCCGCGACCTGAGCGAGAGCACAAGGGGGGCTTCAGTTGTTCGGCCTCCAGCCGTGTTCCTAACGTGGAATCGTCGCTGCGCTGGCGACGCTCGTCTACAATGCTATGCACGCGAGCGCCGCCGTTCGAAGTCGACGCGTCTTAGCGAGAGGGCGTCGTGTCTGTGTGACTGGTTTTAGCGGGGAGTTCTGCTAGCTGCGCCTGGATCTGCTGAATTAGCAGCTCCACATGATTCAGTCTGGCCGTGATTTCCGGCAGCACCGATCGCTGTTCTTGCGCGACGGTTTGAGACGACCGAGCGTTCCCTTGGATGTCCACTAATTGCGTGGTCGCACGTTCGAGATCAGTTTGAATCTTTTGCACTCGCGCTAGAGTCTCACTGGGGGCATCGCTGGAGGCTGCAATCGCCTGCGCGAGCCCTTCCAACTTAGATATTTTGCTACCTATTTGATCGTTGAATCGTTCGATTTTCTCGTCGAGTTGCTTTGTATAGATGGCCTGCGCGCTATAGAGCGATTTCATCAGCGCTCGTCTTTGAATCTCGGCGGCTCCGATGCTCACCAGATTGACGGCAACCAGCAAGAACAAGATTAGTCGAGAAGTCATCCAGCGCATGAACGTCCACCGAGTGCTGTTTTCACACTGCCAGGATGTACCAGAGCGCGCGGCGACACGATAGACGCGTGATGCGCATTGCTTGCTTAGCTTCTCTTTGCATACTTTAGAATCCAATTATGCCGAGTCGTTTCCGGGCGGGAGGAGCGATGTCGAAACGAGATCTGAAGGAGTTCCGGCGGCTGGAACGCATTTGTATGGCCGAGGCGGAATTCGCCAACATGGAACCTGAACGCCTTGGGCTGCTGAAGGTCGCGGATGATTGTCGGCGGGCGGCGGGCGAATTGGAATGTCGAGGATTGGACGCTCAAACTCTGAATCGCCAGTGCTGTCCGCTGGCACCCGGCCGTGAGAAGCCGGCAATCCAGAGAACCACTCATGACCATCGAAAGACCCATGTTTCCGTCCCGAGCGGAGTCCGTGGATTCGTTTTCGTCCCAACCCGCTATCGGACAGCGGGAAACGGAGAAACGCACCAGCGAGTCCCGCAAGCCCGCTGAGGGCCTACCGTCCAACATCATAGACTTCCGGAGCGCATCTGCGCGCCGTATCCCCGTGCCCACCGATCCCGCTGAGCCTCGAGTGACAGCCCATCAGCTCGCCGGCCGCAAGCGCAACCCGCTACGGCACTACTACAGTCGAATTGCTGGCGCCGTGACGATCGCCGGGAAGCTGCATCGGGGTGAAGCGCTCCGGTCCGAGGGCTGGATTGACGAGCTTAAGTGGCTCCGCGAAGGCGCCAAGGCCGCCCGGATCTTGGCCGACGAGCTCGACGTCATCGTCAGGCGAACGGAAGCTCCCGAGGCGGTGGAGAGTTTGCGATGGCCTACGAGCAGTACCCGCCAGAGCTCAAGAGCCTTGTATGTGAAGTGCTGGCACGTCTGGGGCCGCAGCAATGAAGCGCCGTCGCCGATCGCACCGAACCCGCAACCGGCAGCGGCTGGCCGCGCATGCCCGCAGACTGAGGCGATGAACACGAGGCCCGCCGGTTCACGCTGGCGGGCCGTGGGCTCGATTCAGCCCATGGCGGACTCAATCAAGCGCAATCTGTTCCGTGACTTCCGCTGATTGGCGCGCTACGCCGCCATGGAGTTTGACCTCCTTGATCGTCAAACTAACGATCACGGCTCCCAGAAGAATAAGCACCGGTTTAAGCTCGTCTCGGAGAAGCATGTAGATCAACGCCCCCCTAGCTTTCGCGTTCCGCCTCCTCGGCGAGACAGGAACCGGGACTCTTAGTTGGAACCCACGGCCTTTGCGACTATTCACGCTAGCGGGCCTTCTTACAGCGATCCCAAGAACCGCCAGATCAACAGCAGCACCACGATTACCAACATGGCGTAGATAGTCCTGCGGCCGATCCGGTTCATTCGAGAACCTCATATTCGAACGCCACGCCTTCGGGGTCGTTCTCCTTGAACCATTTTTCGGCCGCGTCCTGGTTGGCGAACACCTTGATGTGCTCTTTGTCGCCGACCTGTTTGCTCGTGTTGACGTAGACAAAGACCGTCCTCGGTGACCTCGTCTAACGGACACGGGATCGCGCGCCTGGCGACGAACAGACCGATCACGCGGGCGTGCGGCGCGCGCTCCAATATCATCTGCTTGACCGCCTTAAAATGCGAGCCGGTCGTGAGGACGTCGTCGAAAATGCCGACGATGCCGCGCAGGTTTGGCAGCTGATTTTCAGCGATTCTGTAGTTCTGCCGCAGCTCGGCCGGCGACTTCCTGTGTCCACCTTTGAAGGTGTCGGTCGAAGCGATCTGTTCGATGAGCTCACGGACGTCTGTCGGCGCCGGCGCGCGAATGCCTCGGCAGACCTGCACCATTCGGTCGTCGTAATTGGGATCGGTCTTGACCTTCGACGGCGGAATCGGCACCAGCGTTGCTTGCGTCAGCCATTCGGCATTCAAGACCTCAGATAGGTCGCGAGCACATCTGGCGATGGCCGGTGCCTTGTAGTGGTACAGCTATGAGCGCACCGCGTACCGGAAGCAGGGAGAGGACACCTACTCCCTCCTCTCGGACCCAGGCCCATGGTCGATGGCGATAAGCTTCCTTCTGCGGCTCGGCGAGCGGCTGCCAGCGAACACGCAGTCGCGGCAGGGGCACCATGCCGCCAACGTCCACATAGAGCGCCGGCCGCCTGAGCCGGAGCCGGCCCAGCCGCCGCGGCAGCCAGATCCGCCGCCTCGGAAACCCATCACGACATCTCACGGCTTCACCGTCGGAGAGCACGTCGTCTATCCGAGGCACCGCGTCGGCAAGCTGCTGGCGATCGAGCAACAGGAGATCGCCGGCGACAAGGTTGACCTGTTCGTCATCCACTTCAAGAATGACAACATGACCCTGCGTGTGCCGACCGACAAGATCGGGAACGTAGGCCTTCGGCGGCTTGCCGACGAACTCTAGGACGGCTCGCCCTGCGGGAATCGCACCGCAGAAGCATTCTTGGTGCCGCCCTTGATCAGCTCAAAAATGATGCCACCGATCATGGTCTCGACAATGCGACCGTCGTTGATACGGGCTACGATCTCGTCGCGCAGCCCGCTAATGTTTCCAACCGGTATCACCACATCATCGCCGATCAGCGCCACAGCCATCTCGGCGGCGATGTATGGAATCGCAAGCCGCGGGATCCGGACGACTATGTCGCCGTCTTCGATCGTCGCCATCAATGCTTCGTCTCCGCGCCCCCTCAAGCTGCCATCTCCGGTTCCATCGGCTTCAACAACTGCCAGGCCTAGAGCAGCGCGATCGCCTGCGCGAGCCCATTCGCCACCGCGCAGATCGCGCCGGCGTTCACCAGCCGGGCCATCATGACCCGCTGATCCTTCGAAACCCTGCCGCCCTTTGGCTTCTTCATCTCCAGGAAGAACACCTGCCGCGCATGGATGACGAAGATGTCCGGCACGCCCGCAGTGACGCCCTCCTCCTTCATCTCCGTGGCGACCTTCGGATGCCGCTTGCCGCCATTGCCGATCGCAAACGCGACCGCGCCGTCGACAAGGCGTGGCCAGATGTGATCCCGAAACAGCTCGACCTGAGCATCGTGCTCCTCGGTCTTCCTCTCACGCACGGGGCCGCTGGCCAGCAGGGCACGCAGCCCTGCCGACGGCTTCCAGCGTTTGGGGATCCTGCGGAGGCGAATGGTCACGGCTCCAGCTCAACTCCGCTTTCGATTTCGTCGCGTGCTTCCGGATCATTCATCAGCGGCAGTGTGGCGAGATACGACTTGATCGTGTTGAGCCGCACCGGCGCGAAACCGAGCACGTCAACACCAATGTCGCACGACTGGATATTGCCAGCCAGGCGTCCGTGGCTGTGGCCGTACAACATCAAGGCTCCCTTGCGGATGCGAGGCCAGGTGCGCATCGCATAGTGGCAAAGAACGACGTTCTGGGAATCAATCGACGCATAAGCGATGTCTCGCACGCTCTCCCATGGCAACGCGAGCGTCGCCGCGTCATCATGATTGCCTTTGATGAGATGCTTGCGGCCGTTCAGGCTCGCAAACAGCTGCGATAACTTGTCGGCCGGGTAGCGGTGCGCGAAATCGCCCAGATGGATGACGGTGTCGGTCGTCCGCACAGTGGCGTTCCACCTCTCAATCATCGTCCCGTCCATCTCGCGGACGCTAGCGAAGGGCCGGCGGCACATCTCAATGATGGCGCGGTGTCCAAAATGGGTGTCAGCGATCAGGAATGTAGACATACCACTAACTCTATAAGGACACAGAAACCTCAGATCAGCAGCGACATCTGGACCAAGGGATCGTCGAGGTGGCGCAGCTTGGACGGCTCTTCGTAGGTGACATCCGCCACACGGATCCAGCTCGTTCCGCAGACGCGCCGGCGCGCCACTAGGACGGGTTCGCCGACAGCAAGAACCTGGTGAACCACGATCTCAGCGTACGGGAAGTTCTTCTTGAAGGCGTCGTGCGCGGCGCTCTTTGCCGCGTTGAGCGTGCCTTCGACCTCGATGACACGGTGATCCGGATTGGTTGGATGATTATTGCGAGTGGTAGCCGTGAATTTCATGTTGCCTCTCTGAATCGAGCCTGGATTGAGCTCCTATCACCTTAAGCCCGGTAGCCGATTGGCGCCGGGCGTAAGGCTCTGCAGCTGCCGGATTCCGCGTCAGGCCAACCTCCTCCGCATCACTGCCGGCGCCTTCGGCTTCGGGAACTGCAGCGCGGCCTGCCGCGGCAGCCGCTGCACCTTACGCACGCCGGCGATCGGGTCTTTCTCGAAAATGTGGGCATAGATGCGACAGTCGTTGCTGCCAGCAAGCGCCATCACCTCGCGCGCGACCAATCCGAGCGCCCACGACTTGATCTCTGATGGTATCGCTTCCGTCGGTAGCGGCCGCTGCTCGTCGAAGGTCACGCAATCGCGTGCCCAGGTCCACACGACCGCGGCAATCCGCGCGCGGTCGGCCTCTCGCTCACGCAGATCGTCCTGCCATTTCTTTTGCCGGCGCTCGAGCAGATCGAAGTAAGCCTGCTGGTCGATAATAGTTGTCGTCGGCTTCACCGGCTTCGGCCCAAACCATCGGTTGAAGATTGCCAGCATCTCGTTCTCCTCACATTCCAAACGCCGGCCTCGGCCGCGGCTCCACATCAATCACGAGCGTTGGGTTGAATTCCGGGTTCTCACTCTTGTTGGGACCATCGGAGTAGCCACGCGGATTGCTCACCACTCTGGTCTCGCCGATCTGATAATCGCGATTCAGGTGCACGTGACCGTGCAGCCAGAGCTGTGGCGCCAGGTCGCCGTGCATCAGGTGCTCCATGTCAGCGCAATATAGCCATTGATGCATGACTTGTGCGGGATCCAGACTCCGCTTCGAGGGCGCGTGATGTGTCAGGCACACGGTGTCGCCATCGAATTCCTTCGCCAGCTCGGCCTCGAAAAACTGACGGGCCTCGCGATGCAACGACATCATCACACGCGGTGTGAGCCGATCGCGGCTCGTTCCGCCGCCGTAGCGAATTTCGCGGAAATCGTTGTGATAGTCGCGCTGCATGCGACCGAAGTTCTCGGTCCAGCCTTTCTGCGACAGCTCCATTGCGTTCTTGAGCGTCCATCCAGCCGGGAGCGCTGAAAAGTCAGCCCACAAGGTGCCACCGACGAAGCGCGCACCTTCGATCTCGACGGCCTCGTTCTGCAGCAAGATGATGCCGTGCTTCGCCGCAATCTCCCGCGCGCGATCAATCTGATCGGCGTAATGCGTGTGTTCTTCTCCGCTTCCCTGCAGACCCTTGTAAAAACAGTGATTGCCGGGCACGTAGATAAGCGGCCGCGGGAACGACCGCGCGACCCAATCGAGACCACTTGTCATCGGGTTGGTCACATCACCGAGCACAACAGTGACGTCGCACGCGACCTCAGGGACGTCATCCCAACGGTTATGCGGGTGGCCGATGTGCACGTCGGACAGGAGGCGAATGCGCATTACGCCACCACGCTCTGGCTGCCCGCCACGGCGAGATCCGGCTTGCCGGCGATCTGGCCGCCCATCCCGACGATGTCGGCATCAAGAGCGGCGCGGCCGCGCAACCGGAAGGTCACCGCCCGCAGTCGCCGCACGTCGTTCTGCGTGTCGGCAGCGATCTGCCCCCAGCGCTCTTCCTGCAGCGCCAGCATCAGCTCGAGCGGCTCGTCGAACGCTGGCAACTTCAGCGCGGCAGCGAGTGCTTCAATGCTGCCGCCGCGAGCCGGCCCGGACCAAAATGCCATCGTGTCCAGCACTCGGGTCGGGTCAAACGGCCGACTTCCGACGGGCCACCAAGCGGGCAGCTTCACGGAGTTGATGATGCAGCGCTGCCAGATGAACCTTACGAGCGAGCCATCCTGCACCACCAGTGCTGGCATCGCCTTTTCATCCGGATACAGCTTGAAGAGATCATCGGCGAACCCGGCCAGCACGTCCCGCTCACAGAACGTAGCGCCATTCTGACCGAGAACGCTGACCGTCGCGCAGTAGCCTGCCGACCACGCGATCGCCGCGAGCTGACCGATGCACGGATCGGTCGCCGACTTCACGTACGCTTCGATCCGCCGCACGTCCTGCTTGCGATTGAACTCGCGCATCTCGTGCACGGCGTCCTGGTGGCGGGCCTTTTTGGCAGCCTCGATCTTTTCATCGTCCTTCAGGTTCTTTGGGATATCGCGCACCTTTAACTCGACCTGATGGGGGTAGCGCGCCTTTTGCGCCCGCATGAAATCGTCCTTTGCCGCGGCCAAAGGCGGCGTCTGTTTCGCGGCCAAGAAGAGCAACATTCCAACGTCCTCCATCTGAATCTCTAGCGCGTTTAGGTTCTGTTAACACGCATTAATGTACACCGTCAATTCGCAAACCACAGGAGACACAGTGAGCGACTTCTCAACCAATCCTTACGCCTACGGCAACGCGACAGCAGCCATCGCGACCCTTGGTGCGACCGCCGCCTTTGCCGCGACACACGATGCGGTCAATCGCGCCATCATGATCGCGAGATTGAACAGCACGCGTCGGCAAGTCGCAAATCGAATTCGTCGCGATCGAGCTGAACGTCGCCAACTCGCACTCGATCTCGCTATCGCAAAGTGCGACGCCGCCCTCGCGCGATATCACCTTAAACGGCTCGCAGAGCAACTACGGCAAAGCCGCCGGCGCTGAAGCAAGGGTCCCAAGAATTCGGCTCCGAGCGACCGCCCCGCTCGGAGACTTTGGGGACACCATCGATAATCATATCGAAGTGCAGGTGCCCGTAAACCGCTTGTTTTCCGGCCTGAACGAGGCGATCAAGCTCCTCGATCGAGAGTAAAGCGAGCCAAGCGCGGATGCCAAGCTTAACATCCGGGAGCGGCAGCTCGGCGCCAGAAAACATCGCATCGGCGACCCAGGCCATGACCAAATTTGCTTCGGTCTCTTTCGCTGCCGCTGCTTCCTCGCTGCGTTCAAAGGGATCGAAGGGCAGTAAACCGAAATTTGCTGCCACGTCGTTCTCCACGAAATCCGGCAGCGGCTCGTAGATCGCCGGAAAGAATTGCATCAAGATCGCGTGCACGGGCACTAAGGCGATCTCCACCGTTTTATTTGCAGCCCAGAATACTGCGCGGCCGACAGCCGCCATGAGGTTTTTAAGCATTCTACGAATCCTTGCGGCTTGACACTTGTTACCAACTCGGCAACGATTAGTGTTGCATCATCAATCGTAATCAGTATCGCTGCATGTCGCAAACTCTGAAAGTCCCAGATTCTCTCGCCGGCCGGCTCGAGCTGGTGGGCCGCGCATTGCACGGCACGCGCTGGCAGCGACCGCTCGCTGCGGCGCTCGGGGTGAGCCACGTCGCGCTTTCCAGGTGGGTCCGCGGCGGCGGTACCAACATCGACGTGGACGCGGCGTTGTTCAAATTGTTGCGAGCCCGGGCGCGCGAGATCGATGCCGCCCTGCTCGCATTGCTCGATTTCTACAAGAAGCGTTGAAAGAGGCTCGGAACATGGCACGTTCAGATGCGTGGTCGCAGTTCGAACTGGATAAGGCGAAGGCGATGCACGCGCTCGGTACCTCGCCGGGTGAGATTGGCGCTGCGATCGGTCGCAGCAGGGGCGCAGTAGAGACGATGCTCCACCGTAAACTTCGCTTGCCCCGCGCGCCTTCCCAGCGCGCGCCTACCACGCGGACGATGACATGGGACCCCAACGCGATCCGCCGTCTCGGTGAGCTGGTGAACGCGGGGAAGCAGCTGGACGAGATTGCGGCCGCTTTCAACGCCACGCCCAGCGGTATCTCCACAGCTATCTCTAGGTTCGGGGTTAAGCCGGGTTCGACCCTGCGATCGTGCATGTGCTGCGGGAAGGCCTTCTTTTCGGCCGGGCGGCACAACCGGCTCTGCTCCACCTGCGGCACCGGCGAACTGGCCTGCGTGGCGTAGCCAGACAACGGAGAAAACAAATGGCCTCAGTTCAAGCCGTCCTAGACCTCTGGCAAGCCTGCGACCAGCACCGGATCTCGTTCCGCGAGATCGCGGATCTGTTCAGCAAGCACTTCTCTGCCGGAAACCTCGTCTCCGCCGATGATGCGACCGTCGCTAAGATGATCGGTCACATGGAACAGGTCGAGAGGGTGCGACGCGAGCTGCTCGCGGTAAAGCCGGCTGCGTCTGCCCAGCAGCGGCCGATGCGACAGCCGGTGGCTGACGAGACGATGGAGGTCGAGTCCGATCGTGGCGATGACGATGACAACGACCAGATCGATCTGTCCACGGACGCGGACCGCTATCCGCGGCCAAAGGGCGACGAAGCTGACGACTTCGACATCCACGACAACACCATTGGCTATGACCGCCCCGACGAGGACGTGGAGGAGGAAAACTTCCCCGAGCCGGACGATATCGCGCCGGTCGAGCCTGCCCCTGTGCGCGCACAGCCTCTCGCGGCGCCCCCAGCCGAGACAAGGCGGGCGGAGCCGATCGCCCCGGTAACACCGCCGGCCAGTGCGCCGGTCCAACCGCCTGCGGCCCCTCGGGCACCAGTGGTGCGACCCACGACTCCGCGGCCAGGGCTCGCGGCGCAGCCGCCGGCTGAGCGGAGGCCAGCGCCGCAATCCGTCGCGCCGGCGCGGCCGCCATCGGCACGGCTTCCGCGACGACGGCCGCCAGCAACTTCGGCGGCGCCAGCGAAGACGGATCAGCCGCCAGCGCATTCGCAGCAGTTGCCGCGCGAGCCCGCCGCAGAGATCTCGCCCAGCAGCGCGGGCAAAGGATTGAAGCCGCGCACCGACATGGGCTTCTTTCCGACGCTCATCGGGGAGTACGACCTCAGCCCGGAAGCAATCAAGAACGCCACCTGGGACAAGCCGGTTCCGATGCGCATTTCTTCGGAGACCATGAGCATGCCCGGACGAGAAGCGGCTGGGCCATCGCCGAGCGCGGCTCGTACGGCGAGCCCGCCTGCAGCTTCGGCGGAGGCTCCTCCGGCGAAACCTCATCTCAAGCCGATCCGCCGGCCGGCTTGGCTAGGGGTCATCGCGGAAGAAGATCCGCCAGACCACTTGTGAAGCCGGCCAGACGGAACTGCGCACGATCCGATGTCCGTCGTGGCTGCCGCCAAGACGAAGATTTTTCCACTCCTAACGCAAGGCAGAAATCGATGAAGCCGACGCCATTCGACCAGATCGATCAGCCTCTGCGCGGAGGTCCTGACCTTGCCGTTGTCAGAGACCCTTCGCGCGGGTCTTGCGCTCCGCGACGCCGGGTACGATGTCCCCAAGGTATCCGCGGATATCCACGCCTACGTCTTAAACTGGCTTTTGGCTCTCGTAGCTGAGCACGGCGCTACGTGGCGGGAGGTCGCTACCGGCGAGCTGGTCCGGGCCATCGACAAGGGTCGCGAGTTGGGAAACCACGATCACCTCGCGATCAAAACCCGCAAGATCCGGGCGCTAACCGCGATGAAGCTCGTCGCCGCAGACGAAGCTCGCTTGTCGACTATCGAGGAGCCCTGGGCCAGGGTACTCGAAGCGGCCGACTGGCGGGACCTGACCGACTACGTCGCAGGCACCTTCGTCTACGTCGCGGGCTACGCATATCAGTCGCCCGTCCTCTCAGTCGCCGTCGCGCGGCGCGTCGCCACGAGCTTTCGTACTGGTACAAGCCCCCCCCGGACGGACCGCTGTCGATGACCGTGGTGGGTTGGAAGCCAATCCCAGAAGATGGGATTTCCGTCTACGAGCGCGAGCGGTGGCTCTATAGCATGACTGATGCCGCCTATGTGCGGCCGCCTGAACCCGTCTACGAAGCAGGCGGCGCTGAGGTTCGGCTGTCGCCCGTGCCTCGCGAACTCCTGAGTGCGATGGCTGGCGGCGCCGTTCTACGTGAGAGATCATTCAGATGGACGGAATGGTCGCTTCAGCGGCCCGGATCGGCGCCCGCGCGGATCGGCGAGCGTGGTGTCAACGCCTTGCGCAAAGTCGCTTTCATCTGGCCGACTAACACGCTGCCATGAGTTTGAGTTTGACTGGACCATCACTGGCGCTGGCCTCGCTTGGCTGGAAGCCAACGGAGCCGCCAGGTTGTCGCGGTCCGCCTAACCGGTCGGTACACGTGCGCCGTACATGTGCGCATCTAAAATTTGCGCCCGGCATTACTGCGTATAAAAAGGAACATCTACCCGGCGTTTGGGAACACCTACTCGGGAAAAGCATTTTGAGACCGCCCTGCCCGCATTTAAGGGATTTGAGACGCGCGTAAGGATTTTGAGACGCCACACGTCTGTTTCTGCGATTTTGGTACGTCCGCCACGTTTTTGGTACGGCTCGAGAATTCGCAATCGCACAGTATTTCACTAGCACGATCGGAGATCAGATGGTCCTGTCCTTGGGTCTCGGCGGCTGATGCGCGGCCGCCGGCGCGATCTTCGGCGTCACCATCATCATGAACAGCTGACTGTAATGGTCGCTTCCAGCTTCATGCTCCTGAGGACGGCGCCGGTCGAAAAGCCGACCGACACCATGAAGGTCGCCAAGATGCAGGCCAAGGTCTTCGTCGTCGCTCCGTCCCCCTGCCTTTAATCCATACGCAGTGGCGTTCCGTGCGGCCATCCGGTGGCCAAATAGACCGGCCAAGCGATTGCGCGGGGGGCTAGCCCATGGGTGTCATTCGGCCTGCAATATTGCCCCCCTGAGCCGGGGGATCGGCGTCCAAAATTGGCTATGACGCAGTTTTGGTGCAGCTTTATTCTGCGCCGATTAGTCTGGCTTGAAGCAGATCGATTTTGCCACGGCCGTACATTTGGCGTCTGACGAGCTTGAGGCGCGTGATCTGCCCCTCAGTCTGTCCGTTGGATCAGGGCGAGGTGATCGCCGCGCGCCACGAGGATCCGTGAAACAAAATGCTGAGACAGAATATCGTGATCACTTCAGACGGACGATCACTTCCTACGATGAAAGAGCACTGGCAACGGTCATGATCGCGAAAGACCCGAGACTGATTGAAGCAAGCTTGTACGAATGCCGCCGAACTCTGAGCGGCATCAAGGAACCCAGAAGAACCCAGCCCATACCTGCGAATATCGACATGACCGCATAGGTGGCAATCCAAAGATAGGCTTGGATTGCAGCGTCAGCCGGTATCAGAACGACTCCGACTAACATCGCCTTTGGATTGACGATTGTCGTTATGAGAATTCTTAGGAATGACTCGACCGGAGTTTTATACTGAAGCTCAAATAGTGTTCTCCACAACCGCACAGCGGTATACATCAGCCAAAGAGAGGCAATTGCTTTAACCAGGAAAAACATAGCAGGATTAGCGCGTACATTTTGGGCGAAGACAACAAAGAACGAAATAGCAATCACGTAACCTATCGCCTCAGCAAAAGGCATAGAGATACTTCGGCGAACCCCCATGGCTGCGCCACATGTAGCGAGAACCGTGTTAGTCGGCCCAGGCGTCAATAGTATGATCAACGATGTGGCAACGAAAGCAAGAGTGACCATGGGAAATCGATGGAGATTTCATGTCAAAGGGATTTTGCATCGTGACGCTCGCCGCCTCCAGTTCTCCAAAGATTCGCTCTACTACCAGAAAGGAGGGCAAGATGCCCGAGTCCAAGTGCAACGACGCCGTGATCGGCGCACCTAACCCGCTTCAGCTCCAGTTTCCGCGACCGGACTGCCAAGTGCGTCGGCTCGCTTTCGCATCGCATGCATGACGGCGAGCAATCCCTGGACCAGAAATCGACTCTCAGACAATCCCGCTTCTGTGATCCCTCCTGGTGTCGCAATGCGATCTACTCCTCCGGAGTGGCCTATCGGGAAGTCGTGACCGGAAAGGGACAGGGCCGTAACGCTCTCCGCAACCCGCTGCCACTTCGGATTTTCCTGGCGGCTATCGAGAAACACGGCGATCGCGGTCCTAAGGGCAGTGCGGATTACGGTTGCGAAGGGTGAAGTAAGGATCGTCAGTTCGTTGTACTGTCGGTCATCCTGCACGGTGATTACCGAGCCGAGGGCGTTGAGAAAAGCAAGACCGTTACTCAGTGCTTGATTTGCGCCGCCGGGTTCGTAGGCAAAGAAAACGAACTCTGATCGGCCCGGAAGAATAATCGGCACGATCCGCACAAGCGTGCCATAGGGCAAGAGTGCAGCGAGCGCCTTGGGTGGCGTATCCGCGCCGGCCAACAAGACTACGCCGGAAAAGCTCTGGAAGGGCTTAGAGTGCACGCGGGCGATATCGGTCAGTGCCCAATTCGGGATGGCACAGAGCAAGATATCTTGATTCATCACCCGCGGGAGCGGTGCGCTGCTCAGCCCGGGATAATTGATGTCAACTGCGCATCCGTCCGCTTCCTCTCCAACTGCTTCAGTCCAAGCGAAGCGGCGGCTCCACACCGGGAGATGACGGCCCCAGATGTCTTCAACGCTGCGACCGATAGCTTGTCCGAGTCGGCCGGCACCAATTAGCCCGACTTGAAGATCGTGGACCATCCGAACCGCGCACACTTACCGCTTCAGAGAGACGCTGACAGACTCATCTGCACACGAGCCCGCCCCTCACCAACTGCAAACACAGGCTGACGATGACGTCAGTTTTGGAGCGCAAGGCCACTCACATGATCTTCGAGGAAGTGATAGCCATGACCTTCGTGGAAGTGTCCGACCACGGCATTACCCTTCTCGGAACCTATTCGTCCGCCGCGTCGCGAGGACTTCGCGGATCAAACAGCGTTCGGTCAGTACTTGACCGAGAACGCTTATAAACGCATCGAAGAAGAACATCTCGATCGATAACGATGCACGTTCCGAGATTCAGCAGGCGATCGGACGCTCCGCTGAGGCAGCCTTTCGGCCGCAGAAGGGCGAAATACGGAAAGGCGAAACCTTCGATGCACTTCCGATCGATCGTTCGCCGCGTCGTAGTGCTCCGAAACTTCAACACCTTCGTCGGCGTCCTGATCGTCGTCGCGTTAACGAGGGCAAACGGCTCACAAGGGAAGCCGTTGACCGGGTCCAAGGGTTCCTTTGCCCGCTCTACCCCCATCTGCACCGAGTGATGCTGCGGATTAGGGGGGCTCGTACATAGATCGTTTGCGGCGTTTGGACGCTCATGACATTGACCGGCACGCTTGAGGGATAGCCGCACCCGGCAAGACGTTTATGCCTTTTGCCGACTCCATGTCGTGTTCGGCTGGCGCATGCGTTGGAGCGGCAGGCACCCGGCACTGGCGCCGCAGTGGTAACGCCAGGCAATTCGGCGCCGCCAACCGTACCTGTCGAACCAGCCGCAGCGGCCTCGGCGGCCGCTCCGCAAGGACCGCCCGCTCCCTAGCGTTGGTGGCCGCAATTTAGATTAGATCCCGGCGGGCCGCAATTGACTGGCCTTAAGGCCGTTTCACCCATCGAGTTCCATTGGGTGTAGAGTTACAATGGGGACTTCGCGCCCGCGAATGTAGGCGTGATCGGTACGAACAATCGCCGCGTTCGGGCGACGGGAATACTTGGGAGCGGCCAGCCGCGCGTTCGATCATCGACCGCAGGACCGCCATGCAGCCTCGGTGGCTCACTTCTGGATCGGACATGAGAAGATTGATGACCGCCGGGG
Source organism: Bradyrhizobium sp. B025 (assembly GCF_042257955.1). Taxonomy (NCBI): domain Bacteria; kingdom Pseudomonadati; phylum Pseudomonadota; class Alphaproteobacteria; order Hyphomicrobiales; family Nitrobacteraceae; genus Bradyrhizobium; species Bradyrhizobium sp. B025. Next base: position 5,838,709 of record NZ_CP170150.1, read on the forward strand.
ACCAGATCATCCAGCGCGACTGTCTCGACGTTCGTGGCACGGTTGAGGACCACCGTTCGCAGTGCCCGATCAACCGCCGCCACGCTCGGTTCGCCGCGCTCGAGCCGACGGGCTCGGGATTCGCGAGACCGCTCGGCTGTCGTGAGAGGCTGACGTTTGGCTGACGCGTCCATCCAATCGCTTTATCGGACGCGACAACGATGAGACTGGGCCGATCGTGGCATGTCACGCGGGGCTACCAACGATTACGTTAAAGCGTAACGGGCCGGTCTCTTTACGCTATATCGTAATCGCTACGCGCCGGCCGACCCGCCGGACTCGGAGTGAACCCGCCGGCGGAGGCGTCGGCACACGGCCAGAACCTCGCGCAGCGAATAGCCCTGATCGTGCAGGTCGACGAGCGCCGCGCCTATCACACCGCGCTCTTCAGGGGAAAGTTCCGACAGACGTGCGGAGGCGACCGCTCGCAACAGCGACATCGCGACGGTGACAGCCTCCGGCCGGCGCGCCTCGTCATTCTTCGCGCGCCATCTCGCGGTCCGGCGGCGGCTCTTGGCTCGGACCAACGCCTCTGGCTGTCGAACGCCTTTCCGGCGGCCGAGCACACCGGACCTGAACCAGGTCTCGGCGGTCTCCTGGTCGATCGATTCCACGCTCTGTGTGATAAGTGCTTTGCTCATGCCGCTACGGCTACCACCGCTGTCCGCAAGACCGAAGTGACGATGTTCGTATGCGTGTCGAGAACCGGTCGTCAATCACTCGGACAAAAGCCCGTGCTACAGCGCGAAGCTTCGGGCCACCAATCAATCATCATCGTCCGGGCCGTAGATGAACCCGTCGTCCATAACACCGGAGAACTCGCGTTCACGGCGCTCGTTGTACCGCTCCATCTGAGCGCTGGAGCGTTCCCATGCGTCCCACAGGTCCTCGTGGACATCGAAGTCATCTGCCTCATCGGCACTGACGGTGCGGGGAACATGCGAAACGATCCTGTCTTTCAGGCGCTCCTCGGTGCGCAGGCCTTCCCATGCTGTCGTATCACCATTGTACGATGCCAGCTTGTCGAGTAGCCGCTGCGCGGTCATCCGAGGCTTTCGGATCTTCCTTCTGTCGGTTGCCAACTCGTCGAGGGTCGGCTTCCAGGCTTTTCCACGCGCTCGGATCGCCATCGTAGGAAGCCAGCTTGTCGAGTGTCGGCTGTCCTGACACCCAAGGCTTCGGATCTCCGGTTTGTGTTCCGGCTCCCTCTCGTCGGTTGCCATCTCGTCGACGGTCGGCTTCCAGGCTTTTCCACGCGCTCGGATCGCCATCGTAGGAAGCCAGCTTGTCGAGCGTCGGCTGTCCTGACACCCAAGGCTTTCGGATCTCCGGTTTGTGTTCCGGCTCCCTCTCGTCGGTTGCCATCCCTCCGAGCGTCGGCTTCCAGCCGTTCGACATGGCTGGCCCATCTGCGTTGGGTTGGTTGTCCTGAAGGTGTTCTGGTTCGTTCCAGATATCCTGTTCCCCCTTCCCTACACCCAATTGTGGGTTCGTCGGCGCAGTGGTGGTGGGGGCGTGTTTGACGTCCGAAAGGATAGGTTCGATCCCCAAGGGTTCGTTCTCCGGTGTCGTGCGCGGAGCCTGTTCGGCGGCTCCCAACAACATGATAAATTGGCTCGACAGCTCGTGCTGTGCCTGCTGACGGCATTCGCGGGCATAGCGTGCAACCGTGTTTACGTGCCTGCCTGATGCGTTCGCGATGGCAACGTGGGTGGTCGGCAGCCCGTTCGCCAAAGCGTGCCTGTACGCCCCCAGGATTAGCTCACGCGAGGCGTCGACGCGAACCTCGCAGGTCCGCAGCTGCGAGATCTGCTGGCGCTCACGCACGTTGGCGGTCGGCGGGATGATCTCGGCGCAGGCTCCGCGGTCGATACCGGGGTCGTCGATCTTGTTGGGATCGAAATTCCAGGCAACGAACCGGGCGCGCGTGGTGATCGCCTTGAGGCAGCTTGTTTCCTCAGTGGAATTGCGCGCCTTGATGTCATCTGGAACCAGGCTGGCGGAGATGCGAGCGATCTCTTCTTCGAAGGTGTCGACATCAAAGACGTGCGACCGCGGGTCGTAGGCCGCGTTGCCACCAAGATAGAGCTCGCGCGCGACCTCGAAGACCGCCTTGTAGGCCCACGTCCAGAAGCGCTGGCTGTTCTGGCTGCTCAGTCCCGCGTTGGTCATCGCCTTGATCGACAGCAGGCGAGCCATGGACTCGCGGTCGAGCGTGCAGGACAAGCTCTCGCTCATCTCGCCCAGGTCTGGGAAGTGCGTGCCATTGGCGATCACGTAGTGGCAGTGCGGCGAGACCGGGTTCTTGAAATCACTGGGGTTGGCCATGCCGCCGAAGTCGGCGCCGAGGCCCTCGTGCTCGCCATGCTCGTTGAGGAACACCTCGTCGAGGCAGGCCACGGTCAGGCCGGTGACCACGCGATCGTACAGTATTTTCTGTTTCATACCGCCATCGGCAGCCCAGACGCACTTATCGGCCGGCAGGAGCCAGAGCAAATGCGGATTCAGCACCCAGCCCGGGAAGCGGTCGTCGAAGATCCAGACGACGAAGTGCGGCATGCACGGCAGCTTGCCCTCGTCGACGAGGAACTGGAGCTTGGCGAGCAGGATGTTGATGCTCTGGAAAGGCTTGTCAATGTCGACACGGATGAGCTGCAGCAGGTTCGAGGTGCTGGCATACACGCAGTCGTTGGCCGAGCGCTTGTTCGGGTAGACCCGGCGGTCATCCTTGCGGGGGCCGGTGAGCATGCGGGCACGCGTCTGGGCATTCTTGCGCCGGCGGCCATTCTCGGCCGGGATCGCCTGAATGATGCGCATCAGTAGCGGTTCGGCTTCCTCGTAGGTCTCGCCTTCGTCAGTGATCGTCGTGGCGCCACCAGTCTTATACCCCCTCTGGACGAAGCGGTTCTGGAAGTATTTGCCGCCGATCAGGCCGGCGGTCGCACTACCGGTCCTGAGGGCGATCTCGGCCGAGCCTTCAAACACGTAGCCTTCTTTAACGCGGGACTCTCCAGACTGGGTGGCGTTGTACGATCGCGGGCTCCACGGACAATCCCGGTATAGCGCAGTCTGATGCGCGATGTGGTCGTCCTTGTTGACCAAGTAGACCTGGCGCGGCGTCTTGCTCACCGGCAGATGGTCAATCATGCGCTGCAGGGCCTTCGAGCTCAGCGTACCCGCCTTGGTGCGGGCATCGATCTCGGCGGTCTGTTCCGGGGTGAGCTGGGCGAAGCGCTCTGCGAATGCGCTGCCGCAGGCGGCATAGGCCGCATCAAGCTCGGCGTCGCGCTCGGCCTTCGAGCGGGGCTTTGCCTTCTTGCGACGCTTTAGGCGAGCAGCGTTGCGCGCGGCCGAAACGGCACTTGCCTCAGCGAGATTGCGCTTCTCAGAATCCGGTAGAGCCGATCGACGCGCCGACGCGAGGTCATGCGCTTCAGACAGCGACGTGGCGTCAGCCACGTCAAGATCAATACATTCTGCCCTAGATTTCGCCGCCATTCGAGTCCTTGGTGCGCGGGGTTTTTCGCGCGTGGACTCGAATTAAGGTCGCCTACCTCGGCAAGCCGGAAGCTAAAACTTCAATGATGGCAGCTTGGCGCAGCTTTTCTCCGGAGGCGTCGCTCCGGACGTATGCCCTGTTTTAGCGGGTTTTCTCCGGTGTTGACGGTCCGGGAAACGAAGCTGTGGACAACGCGATCATCGCCCCGTCGGCTTCGCTTTCTTCCGGGGTCTCGTCGGCGCGTACCGACGCCTGGCGGCATCGAGTTCCTCGGGGCTGTCAATTCCGAGCGCGCTCAATTCCAACTCCTCGTTGAACTCCTCATGTTGTCCGCGTTGTTGCCATTCTTTCTCTACTCTTAGGCCTACCTCGAGCGGCTGGGACGGATGCGGAAGCTGATCGAGACGCCTCACCATGCTTCGTGTCCACTTTGCGTTAGGCACCCATCTACCGACCACATCGAGTTGCGCTTGCTCGTGAGTGTTCAAGTAGTCGACCAGGATGCGTTCGACGAACTGGCTCCTGGCCAAGCCGTACTCGCGGCTGCGCTGATCGAGAACACTCATCAGATCCGGGTGCACCCGCTGCGCGAGCCGAGACGTTCGAACATCGGCAGGATCTCCGAATGGCCGACCGAGTTTCTTTTTGATCTCTGCTTCCGTGCCTGCCACGACCGCCCGGCGAAGGTCGCCAAGCACGCCCTTTTGCTTCTTCTTAACCACGGCTGCACCCTCTCATTTCTTCAGCCATATTAATGGTGTACATTAATATCATGTCTAATGACCCAAAAATGAAGGATTGGCTTCGCCTCATTGAGGAAGACCGAGCCGAATGTACACCGCCAAATGGCAAGGATTCGCTTAACAAGTCAACGCCGCCAGCGCTGCTCCCGACCGACGTTTTGGTTCAGAAGGGCTGGCCTCAGGCTGCGGCCTGGGTCTGGAACCGTCTTCAGGGGATCGCGGGCCTCCAGCGTGATGACCTGGCGGCCGACTATTGGAGCGGCGAGAAAGGACGATGCAAGGCCGCGTGCAGCCAGCTCGCCGCGCGCCTCTTCAAGCTTGGCGAGGGAGAGGCGGCGATCTGCGCGCAAATGCTCGCCGTCGACGCTGGCGTTCCGCTTACCTTCGATGCTGTGCTGCCCCAGTTAGCCTATTGCGCTGAGAATATCTGGCCGGCCGCCACTGAGTCCGAGGAGAAGATGATCAAGGCTAAGCTGGCGACTTGGTGGTCTGCCGCAGACGGCGCTTTCGAGGATGACGGTCGCAGCATTTTCCTAATCGCTCACAATGAGTGGGTGGTTGCGGAAATGGAGCGCACTGCGCGCGATCGCATTAGTACGGTGGTCCCGCGCGCAGAACCGGCGGTCGCCAAGGACACGCCTTCGGACGAGCCAGGCCTCGTGGTGATGCCGAAGGCAAAAAGCTCGAAGTTGGCCTCAGCGGTCAAGGAGTACGAGGAGCTTATCGACGCTCGCCTTCCCCTAATCGTGGCCCGCGACCTTCAGCGCGTCCGAAAAGTGCTGCTGAGCGAATATCCGCACGCCACGTCCGCGATCGACCTCGTGTTGCGCGACCTGCGCGAAGGTCAGGCCGTGCACTGGAGGCCAATTCTTCTATCGGGCCCTGCGGGAACGGGTAAAACGCGCCTAGTTCGCCGCATATCCGATCTGTGCGGGCTATCCGTTTACAGGATCGATGGTTCGAGCTCGACCGACGCCGTCGGCTACGCTGGTACCCCAAAGGCTTGGTCGAACACCGTGCCATGCGCGCCAGCGCGAGCGATCTACCAGGCGCGGATTGGCAATCCGCTACTTCTGGTTGAAGAGGCCGACAAGGCCGGGACGTCCCAGCACAACGGACGCCTGGCGAACGCCATTTTGCCGTTCCTCGAGAAGGAGACATCGTCTCGCTACCGCGACGCCTCGCTCGATGCTGAACTCGATCTGAGCTGGGTCAACCATATCGCGACCTCTAATTCGGTGGAGGACCTGCCTGCGCCGCTCAAGGATCGGTTCCGCATTATCAAGGTGCCCTCGCCTCGCCTGATGGACCTTCCGATCCTGGCCGCCAACCTAGTGCGTGAGATCGCATCGGAGGCCGGCGAAGACGCTTTCACCCAGGCGCTCGCAACGGACGAACTCGACGTCATCGCGCGCGCATGGTCGCGAGCCGGCTTCTCTTTAAGAAAGTTGCAAGCGATCGTGTCCGCGACGCTCGAGGCCCGTGATCAGATGGCAGTGAGACACTGATGCTGAGCAATGAAGCGAGAGCGTCGAGCCTAAAATACGATGTCGTGCGCTATCTGCACGGCAAGATGCCGGAAGTGATCGAGCTGAAACAAGCGCCCTTGATCGACGAGTGGCTTGTCCACATCGACGACCGATCGGCAGGGATTGTTGGTCTCGTTGAGGGGAAACGGCATCGGACCACCAAGCTGATTTGGTTGGACCACAACTACAGGTGGGCCCTGACCGAGGACGCGTTCTACTGTCTTGGTAGGCCGAAAAGCAAAATTTCTGAGGACCTGTGATGTTCTTGCGCGAGACCTTTCCGATGATCTCTAATCCTGTTCCGCCCGAAGTCCTGGATCGATTGAGCGAGCGGCTCCAATCTGGCTGGCAACCTCGGCGCGATGAAATCGATATGCGGCTGCCGCAGTTCGAGTTCGCCCGCTGGGCCTTCCTGCCGGACCCAACCGGCCGAACCCTGCGACTGTCTGGCCGCTTGGTGGGGTCCGATCTCGAAGGTTGGACAACGCTGCTCGTGCGATGGATCGATCCTGATCTTCGGTGGGCGCTGTGCTCCGATGCGTTTTATTGGCTCTGAGCCCGCTTTGCTGCTCAACAAACAGGGCTTGGCGGCAGCCGCTTGTCGCAACCTGCCAACATCAGTTCGGTCAGCAGTCCTAAAACATGAGTCTCATCAACTACATACACTTCGAATGTTGGCAGGCTGCGACAGGATGTTCATTGCTCGAAAAGGGACGTCTATTGCTCGCACTACTGCTCAGCCCATGAGCAGTAGACGTTGCTTTAGTCGTCAGAAGTTGAGCTCCAAAAATTTTTCGAGATCAGTCTTTCGCCTTGCAGATCGAGATGCGCATCCTTGCGATTGCCAGTGCCGGTGGCGAACAGGGATAGCTGTCGGCCAGAGTTAGCCGTTCCTCTGTGGGTTACTGGTCCCTCATTTTTTGGATCCGCTGATGCCTGAGGTCCACCGCAAGCTGCAGGTGACGTTCTCGACGATTGAGATCAAGGCGATCCTGGTCGAGAAAGCCAGGGCCCTCGTTCTGTCGCGTCGTGAGCACAAGCACATCGAGCTCGAGATGGTCGAGCACGTCGAAGGCGAGGCAATCGTAACGTTGCTAGTCGGGGACAAGCCTAAGTGAAATCCGGCCAACACCCGTCCTCCTCGTGACGGCCAGTTCGATGCTGGCAGCCATCGGCCAGCAGGTGCGACGCGACCTCTTTCCAGAGCGAGCCCCCGTCGTAGCGCCGCAGCGCCTCCTCGCGCGCGATTTCGACGACGCGAAAACATTTCAGGCATTCGACGCGCAACACCGAGGCTTTGATCTCGGCGAGGGTCCTGCGGGCAAGCGGGAGACGGGTCTCGGCGCGCGGATCCGATAGCACCGCCGCCCACCACGCTTCCTCATCATCGACTTGCACGCGCTGCCGCTGCGCCTCTGCCAACCTTCTAGCGGTCTCTTCAGCCTTAACCTGTTTGGCTGTCGGAAACCTCCACTCCGCACATCGTCGCCCGGCCATGACCACTCCACGGTTGACGATAGAACAAATAGAGAACAGAATGGCTCGACGTCAACGGGGGTTGAGATGTTAGAGAGTGCGAAAGAAGACGAACAACCTCCGGACACTGCCGCGGAGTTGGACGCTGCTGTTGAGCACGCGATCGAGGCTTGTGGCGGCGACTTGCTGGCGACAATAAGGGCGCTGATCGTGGCCACCAGCATGCTCGAGGAGGAGTTGGCGGACGTTTATGCGCGAGCCTCGCACGCTACCTGAGAGGTCGACGCGCGAAGACGTCGAAGCCCACGAAGGGCAGCAAAGCTTGAAAAGCTTCCCATCACTGAGCACGATCGCACGGCTCTTTGAGGAGCAAAAATCGCGCTTCAGGGATTCCTTCCCCCTGCCTTCCCCCAGCGGATTTCTTCGCCTACGGGTCGATTGCTAAGTGCTTGAAAAAACTGGTCGGGGCAGCTGGATTCGAACCAACGACCTGCAGTACCCAAAACTGCAGGCAATCCTATCCACGATGCTCCATGGCCGCGATCGGATGGCCATGACGCAACTGACCCTGGAAGATCGCGCGCCAAGGCAGCAGCGTGCTGCGTGATGTTGTCCTTCAGGTGATCAAGGCCGTAAGGCTCGAGGATAACGGAGCCCTTCGGCTGGGGGCTGCTGCGCAGCAGCCCCGCAACTTGCTAAATTTGCTTCGAACTCGGCAGGGGACCGGTGGGCCAACGCCGAGCGTAGCCGTTGACCATTGTACAACTCCTCGACGAAAGCGCCGATCGCATTTTGGCATACTGCGCGTCTCGGCAGGTCTGGCCGTTCACCTCCTCTTGCTTGAGGGTCTTCATGAGGCTCTCCGCCTTCGCATTGTCGTAGGGGTTGCCGACCCGGCTCATGCTGGGCGCAATGTCGTGCTGCTGGGGGAGTTCGGTGCAGTCGCCGCAGGCATATTGGATGCCGCGATCAGAATGGTGGATCAGGCTGCCGGGCCTCGGCTGGCGCGCCGCCAGCGCCATGGAGAGCGGCGCGACCGCCAGACGCGCCACCAGATGCGTGTCCAAAGCCCGGCCGACCACGCGGCGGCTGAAGGCATCGAGCACGATGGCCAGATAGTGAACTCCTCCTGCAGGCGGATGTAGGTCCGGCGCCCCAGAGCTGGTCGAGGCCGTCAGGCACCATGCCGCGGGCCAGGTTCAGCACCACGCGCCAGGGGTGGCGCGCTAACAGGCTCGAATGGCCGCTGCCGCAAACACAGCAGATTATCCCTACTGCATCAAGCGGAGCACGCGTTTGTGGTTCGCCACAAAGCTCTCGCGGCGCAACTGTGCAATGATCCGCCGATAGCCGCAATGCCTATGGCAAGCGCCAGCCGCTGGATCGCGTCCCACGCGCCAGTCTCTTCCGCACGTCGGGCGGAAGCCGCCCAATGTCGGTAATAACGGCGCGGCTGACGCCGGCCAGTTGGCACATCCGTTCGACCGTCAGTTCACCTTGCCGCCGGGCCACCGTCATCGCCTGGATGACCGCGCAGACCCCGTTACGCCAGGCCCGGTGCTCGGCCGGCGTGCTTCCTTGATCCGCCACAAGGCTTGCCGGAAAAATCCACTTCAACCTGCGGCTGGCCGTCTTGCACTCGCGTTCGGCAATGCACTCCGGCGCACCAATCGGCAGACGCAACACCGCGCGCCCGCTCCTTCAGGTTCGGAGCAACGGCATCGCTTTTGCTTGGCCGATCGGCCGCAGCGCCCCGGCGACGCGCAAGAGATCGCCCATGCGTGGAGGTCCTTACGCAGCACATTCAGCTCCTGCGACAGAGCCCTTATGCATTCACTCGGCAGAATACGACGGACCGCATAAAGCTTGAATTCTCAGCTGAAAGCACGGGGAGATTTCTTGGGCATACGTTCTCCTCTAGAGAACTGTCTCAAATTTCCCGCGTCTCACGTTTGGGTACACTCCACAGGGCTCCAGGCCGCCGTCCCCGTTTTCAACAGCTGGGCACCGGAGGCCTCCGGACGAGCCAGACAGTCCGCGGTTGATGTTGTGCGAGACGGCATTCAAATTTGGAGCGCTAAGCAGATGTTACCGGCAATCGCCGGACATCATCGGAGAGTCGAGAGTCTTTTCCAGACAGCTCGACCGGCCCCAACATAGTGGAAATGAAGATGAAGATCAAAGTTGGTAAACAAGAGACGAAAGCAGAGCTCACTCGCGCGCTGGAAGCGGTGAACGGCCGAGCAATCAGCTTTACGATCACCAGTGAAACGGACGTTGCAGCCGCGGCGGTTCGTGCCGAGAAATATCTGGAAAAGTACGACATCCCCAGCCGTGACCGCCCTGGCGCGAAGCTTATTTTTCGGCCGGCAGGGCCGGCGGTAAACGCCTATCGCTTCCGGGCAATTTCGACCGAGATTGAGCTCACTCGTGGTGGCTCAGGCTGGTACTTGACTGGTGCTAAGCGCACCTCAGTATATCCGCGTGCAGGCGAGCGTTTCCTGGTTGCGATCACCGATAAGGCTTTGCGCAACGTCATCAAGCGTGTCCTGCTGGCATTCGGCAGCCATACTTTACCGCCTGCTGGCCCCGCGGGGGCGGCTAAGCTGCTCGAACTGAAAGATCACCTCTGAGGTCGAATCAGTGGGCGAGCCACGCAATCCGCTTCGTCTTATCTTCTACAGCTCGATCGGACTCGGGTTGGAAAGCTACTTCCCTGTCCAAGCAGGCTTGCGCTTTTCGGCGAACGCTTTCAACCCCTCCTTGGCGTCCTCGGTCATCGCGAGCAGCGCGATCTGGCTTTCGGTGTAGGCGATGCTCTCGTCGAACGACATCGCGGCGATGGCGCGCATGGCGTATTTGCCGCGGCGGATCGCGGTCGGGGACTTGTCGACGATGCGGCCGATCAGCCAGTCGACCTTGGCGTCGAGCTCGGCCGTGGGCACCACATAATTGAGGAGTCCCGCAGCCTGCGCGGCCTTCGCATCGAACGGTTCGCCCGTAAGCGCCCATTCGTTGACGAGCCGCCGCGGCGCGATCCTCTGCAACAGGCTCAGCACCTGCATCGGGAACACGCCGACCTTCACCTCGGGCAAGCCGAAGATGACGTGATCGGCCGCAATCGCCATGTCGGTCATGCAGAGCAGGCCCATGCCGCCGGCAATGCAGACGCCACTGAGGCGCGCAATCGCCGGCTTGGTCGCGTTCTGCGACAGGCGCAGCAGATCGGCATAGTCGACATTTGGCTTGGAATGATCCATCGCGAACGCCGCGCCGGAATTCTGCAAGTCCGCGCCCGCGCAGAACGCTTTGTCGCCCGCGCCCGTCAGCACGATGACGCGGACGTCCTTGTCCTCATGCGCGTCGCGATAGCCTTTGCTGATGCCGGCGATCACGTCGCCGTTCAGCGCGTTGCGCTTCTCCGGCCGGTTGATGGTGATCCAGAACGCCTGCCCGCGCTTCTCGGTGATGACGGCTGTGGTGTCGGTCATGGCACGCTCGCTTCCTTGCTCCCGTTTGCCGCCATTTGCGGCAGCTCGGGCGAGAGGTGCAAGCGCAAACTGCGGCGCGGCGCCGCTTTAGCGCCTCGACGCAATTTGCAGGGCGATCGAAGCGCGAGGCGCGCCTCAGGCCGCGGTCGCTTTCCTGATCCAGACCTTGTTGTCGTGGAAGGCAGCCCCGCCGATCGGCGCGATCGTATCCGCGCCGGTCAGCATGTTGATGCCGCGGCCACCGATATGGTTCTTGTTGGGATGAACGGACTCCGCGATCAGCACGCCGCGTCGCACGCCCTCGAACAGCGTCGCAGTCAGCGTGGTTTCCCCGCGAGCATTGCCGAGCGTGACGGCATCGCCATCGGCGATATCGAGCGCGGCGGCATCGAGCGGATGGATCATCACGCTCGCCTTGCCTTCGCGGGCCTGCGAGGACGGCGTCTCGTTGAAGGTCGTGTTGAGGAAGCTGCGTGAGGGGCTGGTGGCAAGCCGGAACGGATGGGCCTGGTCGGCATGCTCGATCACCGCCCAATGGTCCGGCAGATCAGGCATCTTGTCGAAATCGCCCATCGTCACGCCGAACGGCGGGTGCGCCCAATCCGCCCTGAAGTGGAATTTCTTGTCGGCATGGGCAAAGCCGTCGAGATAATGCGAGGTGCGGAAGTCCGGTTGCAGGTCGCGCCAGACATCCGCTTCGAGAGCACCGATGTCGCCGTGGTTGCTCAGCTTCAGCGTCGCGTCGATCAATTCGCGCGGCGCCATCTCGAAGCCCCGATGTTTTGCGCCAAGCCGCGGCGCCAGCGCCTGCAAGACCTCATGATTGGAGCGGCATTCGCCGGGCGGATCGATCAGCTTCGGCCCGACCGAGATGTGCTGGTGGCCGCCGCCGTAATAGAGATCGTCGTGCTCCATGAACATGGTCGCCGGCAGCACGATGTCGGCCATCTCAGCCGTCTCGGTCATGAACTGCTCGTGGACCGCGACGAACAGATCCTCGCGCGCAAAGCCCTGCCGAACCAGCGCCTGCTCCGGCGCCACCGTCATCGGATTGGTGTTCTGGATCAGCATCGCCTTGACCGGTCCCTTGCCGCGCAGGGCCTCGGCGTCACCGGTGAGGATGCGGCCGATCTTGGACTGGTCGAGCGCGCGAACGCTGTGGTCGACCGCATCGTGGGCTTCGATGATGGATTCGTTGAAGTGCCACAGCGCGTAATTGTTGAAGAAGGCGCCGCCGCCTTCATATTGCCAGGCGCCGGTCACCGCGGGAATGCAATTCGCCGCGTGCATCTGCACGGCGCCGTTGCGGCTGCGCGTAAAGCCGTAGCCATAGCGGAAGAACGTCCGCTTGGTCTCGCCGACCGCTTTCGCAAAAGCCTCGATCTCCGCAACCGGCACGCCGCAAATCGCGGACGCCCATTCCGGTGTGCGCGTCTTCAGATGCGCCTCGAGCTCGGCCGGGCAATCGGTGTACTTGTCCATGTAGGCGCGGTCGGCATAGCCGTCGCGGAACAGGACATGCATGACGCCGCAGGCGAAGGCGCCGTCGGTGCCCGGACGCAGGATGATCTTGATATCAGCCTGCTTCATGGTCTCGTTGTCGTAGATGTCGACCGCCGCAATCTTCGCGCCGCGCTCCTTGCGGGCACGCGAGGCGTGCGTCATCACGTTGACCTGGGTGTTGACGGGATTGGTGCCCCAGATCACCACAAGGTCGGACAGCGCCATCTCGCGCGGGTCGACACCGGCGATCTTGCCCGTGCCGATCGCAAATCCGATGCGTCCGACATTGGCGCAGATGGTCTGGTAGAAGCGCGAATATTTCTTCACATGCGTCAGGCGGTTGAGCCCGTCGCGCATCACAAGGCCCATCGTGCCGGCATAGTAATAGGGCCAGACCGATTCCGCGCCGAACTCGCGCTCCACCTGATTGAACCGATGCCCGATCTCGTCGAGCGCCTCGTCCCACGAGATCCGCGCAAACTGACCCGAGCCCTTCGCGCCCGTTCGACGCAGCGGATACATCAGCCGTTCGGGGTGATGGATGCGCTCGGCATAGCGGGCGACCTTGGCGCAGACGACGCCGGCCGTATAGGTCTGCTTTTTCGAACCGCGGACGCGGCCGATACTGCGGCCCTCGACCACCTCGACGTCGAGGGCACAGGCCGAGGGGCAATCATGTGGACAGGTCGAATGGCGGATTTCGATCTTGGCGTGCTGGTTCATGTCCCAGTTCGTAACACCAAAATACCTGTCAGCCGAGGGCATTTATCCGGCAGTGCCCATGCGATTTGCTCAAACCGCGCGCGCCGGCGGTTCCTGCCGCAAGCGCGAAATGCGGCCCAGTTACGCCGAAAAACGCCCGATATTCCCGGTCAGATCGGCCTTGTGAGGCGTCGACAGTCTGCCTTCCCTGCCGCTACAGTGCCGACCAACAAAAACGATATCAGGGAGGTGGGCATGACAGCCCGAAGCTTCATGCTTGCGCTGGCCGCCGGCCTGCTCGGCGCATTCGCCGCATCCTCCTCATCGGCACAGGACTATCCCACGCACGCGGTGCGGATCATCGTCCCCTTCGGCGCCGGCGGGCCGGCCGATGTGGCGGCCCGGCTGATCGGCAACGTCTTCCAGGAGAGCTTTAGCCAGCCCTTCGTGATCGAGAACCGCACCGGCGCGGGCGGCGTCATCGGCACGGTCGAAGCGGCAAAGTCGCCGGCCGACGGCTACACGCTGCTGATGATGTCCAACACCCAGACGGCGAATGAATCGCTTCTGACGGCGGACAAGCGCAAATACGAGCTGATGCGCGACCTCGCGCCGATCGCGCCGGTCAACTATTCCGACCTGGTGATCGTGGTGAATCCGCAAGTCCTGGTGAAGACGCTTGCCGAGTTCATCGCGCTCGCCAAATCGCAGCCGGGAAAGCTGAACTACGCCTCCTCCGGCCAGGGCACGCCGTATCACATGGCCGGCGAGCTGTTCAAAGCGATGGCCGGCATCGATGTCGTCCATGTCCCCTACCGCAACAGCGGCGAAGCGCGCAGCGGCGTGATCGGCGGGCAGGTGCAGATGATGATCGACGCGGTGCCGGCCATGGCACCGAACATCGCCGAAAACCAGGTTCGCCCGCTCGCCACCACAGGCAAGCAGCGCTCCGCGGTGCTGCCGAACGTGCCGGCCACGATGGAAGCCGGCGTTCCCGGCTATGAGGCGACGATCTGGCTCGGGCTGATGGCGCCGGCCGGCACGCCGAAGCCTGTCATCGACAAGCTCAACGCCGCCGTAAACGCAATGGTGAAGAGGCCGGACATCATAAAACTCTGGACCGAGCAAGGCGCCGTACCCATGTCCATGACACCGCTGGAATTCGAACAATTCCTGCGCGGCGACATCGAGAAATGGGCCGATGTCGTCAAGAAGTTCGACAAGTCCTGAGGCTGCACTGCTCATGCCCACCATTCAATTCCGGCTCAACGGCGCAGCGATCGCCGTGGACGCCGATCCGGACCAGATGCTGCTCGACGTGCTGCGTAGCCGGGTCGGCATCACCGGTCCACATTTCGGCTGTGGAGCCGGTGAGTGCGGCGCCTGTCATGTCATGGTCGACGACCGCGCGATGGCGTCCTGCGACATGCCGATGTGGTCGGTCGCGGATAAAGACGTGGTCACGCTGGAAGGCCTCGGCACGGCAGAGCGACCGCACCCGCTGCAACGCGCCTTTATCTCCGAACAGGCGATGCAATGCGGCTATTGCGTCTCGGGAATCCTGATCAGCGCAGCGGCGCTGCTGAAGCGAAATCCGTCGCCGACGGAGGCTGAGGTGAGAGCGGCGCTCGATCGCAATCTGTGCCGGTGCGGATCGCATAACCGCATGGTGCGTGCGGTATTGCGCGCAGCTTCGGAGATGGCCGCGTCATGAGCTCCCCTGCCCCGAAACTGCCGGTCAGCCTGGTGGCCAATCCAAGGCTGTCGTCGTGGGTGAGGTTCTCCGGCGAAGGCCGCATGGCGATCTCGCCCGGCAAGGTCGAGATCGGCCAGGGCATCGTCACGGCACTGGCGCAGATCGCCGCGGACGAGCTCGACGTCGATATCTCCAGGATCGAGATGATCCGCGCCTCGACGGCCACCAGCCCGAACGAAGGCGTCACCTCAGGCAGCCTGTCGATCCAGCAATCGGGCCGTGCGCTGCGCCACGTCTGTGCCGAGGTGCGCGAGCGTTTCCTGTTTGCGGCGTCTGAGCGTCTCGGTGTCGATGCAGCGTTGCTCGATGTCGATGATGGCACGATCTCGGGTCCCGGCAATGTCAGGACCAGCTATTGGGAGCTCGCGGGCGACGTCTCGCTCGACCACGATGCCACCGCGGGCGCGGCGGCGAAGAGCGCCGCCAAGCGCGCCATCGCCGGACATTCTGTGCAGCGTGTGGACATTCCAGACAAGGTGTTCGCCCAGCCGCGCTTCATTCACGACCAAGCGTTGCCTGGACTACTGCACGGACGCGTGCTGCGGCCGTGCATCTCGGGCGCCAAGCTGATTGCGCTGGACGAAGCAGCCGCACGCGCCGTCCCGGGCCTGGTCGCGATCGCCCGCGATGGCGGCTTTGCCGGCGTGGTCGCTGACGGGGAAGCGGCGGCGGAAGCCGCGCTGAAGGCCCTGCGCAAAGGCGCGACATGGTCGGCCGGCGAGCCGCTGCCCGATGAAGACGATCTCGCAGGCTTCCTGAAAAGCCAGCCGGTCGAAACCACAGTCATCGACACCCGGACGGCGACAACGCGCGTGCACGCCCGTACCCTCCGCCGGCAATACACCCGTCCCTACATCGCACATGCCTCGATCGCCCCCTCCTGCGCCATGGCGCGATGGGACGGTGATCGCGTCTACGTCTGGACGCACAGCCAGGGCGTCTACCTGCTGCGCGCCGATCTCGCCATCGTGCTCAAGCTGCCGGCCGAGAACATCGTGGTCGAGCACATGGAGGGCGCCGGCTGCTACGGACACAACGCCGCCGATGACGTCGCGCTCGATGCCGTGCTGCTGGCGAAAGCGGCCGGCGGCCGACCGGTCCGGGTCCAGTGGTCGCGCCACGACGAGATGTCCCATGCGCCGTTCGGTGCGGCGATGGCCATCGAGATCGAGGCCGATCTCGATGCGGACCATGAGATCGTCGACTGGCGCCATGCGATCTGGAGCAACGGCCACGCCGCGCGGCCGGGGCGTGCAGCGCAGCCCGCACTGCTCGCGGCAACCGAGATCGCGAACCCCTACCCGCGCATGATCTCGACCAATCCGCCGGCAACCAACGGCGGCGGCGGCGACCGCAACTCCGTTCCACTCTATGACCTGCCGGCCTGGACGATCACGAGCCATCGGCTGCTGACGATGCCGGTGCGCACCTCGGCGCTGCGGACGCTGGGCGGACAAGGCAATGTATTCGCCATCGAGTCCCTGCTCGACGAGATCGCCACCCTGCGCGGCGAGGACCCGATCGCATTCCGCCTGCGTCACCTCCGCGACGAACGGGCGCGCGATGTCATCCGCGCCGCGGCGCGGCGTGCCGCATGGAAGCCACAGAAGCAGGCCGGTATCGGTCACGGCGTCGGCTTTGCGCGCTACAAGAACACGGGTGCCTATTGCGCCGCGATTGCAGAGATCGAAGGTGCCGACGACATCCGCGTCAAGCGGTTGACGCTTTCGGTCGATGTCGGCGAGGCCATCAATCCGGACGGCGTCATCAACCAGATCGAGGGCGGCGCCATCCAGGCGACGAGCTGGGTATTAAAGGAGCGTGTTCGCTTCGACCGGTCACGCATCACCACGACTTCGTGGACGGATTATCCGATCCTGACTTTCAGCGAGGTGCCGGCGGTGGATGTCGAGATCATCCAGCGGCCGGAGATCGAGCCGGTCGGCGCCGGCGAAGCCGCCCACGGTCCGGTGACGGCGGCGATCGCGAATGCCGTGTTCGATTGCCTCGGCGTGCGCGTGCGCGACCTGCCGATCACGCGCGACAGGATCATCGCAGCCATGGAGCTTGCATCGTGACGACAGTGAACATCTTGAGCGGCGGCGCGGCGCAAGGCCTGGTGCGCGGCCTCACTGAGGCCTTCAAGGCGCAGACCGGCCTCGGTATCGATGGTGAATTCGGCGCGGTCGGCATCATGGCCGACAAGCTGCGTGCGGGCACGCCGGCTGATCTCGTCATCCTGACGGAGGCGCTGCTTGCGAAGCTCGCCGAAGAGAAACTCGCTGTCCCCTCCTCGATCGCGGATGTCGGCCGGGTCGAGACCGCACTGGCAGTTCGCGGCCGTGATCCCAGGGTGACGGCGAAGACCGAAGCCGATTTGCGCGATGTGTTGCGTTCCGCGGACGCCATCTACGTCCCTGATATCAAGGCGTCCACGGCGGGACAACACGTCGCAAAAGTGCTGGATCAGCTCGGCATCGCTTACGAGGTCGCCTCGCGCCTGAAGATCTATCCGAATGGCGCGACGGCGATGCGGGAGCTTGCGGCCTCCACCGCGACGCGACCGATCGGATGCACCCAGGCCACCGAGATCATCGCCACCGACGGCATCGCGCTGTCGGGATCATTGCCGCCGGGATGCGAGCTGGTGACGATGTACACGGCCGGCGTGGCTGCGCGGGCCACACATCCCAAAGAGGCCGCTGCGCTGATTGCGTTGCTGACCGGCGCAGATCACAGGGAGCTGCGCCAGCGCGCGGGCTTTGCCGGCTAGATGCGATCCCTATTTGTGCAGCTGAGTGAGGCCGGTCGGCGGGCCGTCGACGGCGGTCCAGCCGCCATCGACGAACAGCGTGCTGCCGCTGACATAGCTCGCGGCGTCCGAGGCGAGATAGGCCACGGCAGTGGCGACCTCGTCGGCACTGCTCCAGCGGTTGAACACGGTATGGCCGGCATAGAGATTATAGATGTCGGGGCGCTGCTTGAACGGGCCCGTCAGTGCGGTCTCCGCAATGCTCGGCGCGATCGCGTTGACGCGCACGCCGGCATGGCCGACCTCGGAGGCAAAGCCCTTTACCAGGAGGCCGATCGCCGCCTTGGTCGAGCCGTAGACGCCAAGGCCCGGCTCGATGGTCACCGCACGCACCGAAGAGCAGGCAATGATGCTGCCGCTCTTCTGCGCGACCATGATGCGGCCGAAGGCCTGGAAGAACCAGACCGTACCCTTGACGTTGAGGTTGAGGACGCGGTCGAGATCCTCCTCGGTGTAGTCGAGGATGGTCTTGCGGATGTTGAGCCCGGGGGTCGTCACGGCGATGTCGAGCCGCGGGAATTTCTGCATCACGGTTTTGGCGAGCGCGTTGACGTCCGCAGCACTTGCAGCGTCGCAGCTAGCTGCTTCGGCCCAACCACCCTTGTCGCGGATGCCGGCGGCGGTCGCGTCCGCCGCGTCAAGCGCGCGATCGGCGCAGACGACGCGGGCCCCTAACCCGGCCAGCGCCTCGGCCGACGATTTGCCGATCCCTGAGGCGGCGCCGAGCACTACGGCCGTCTTGCCGGTGAGATCGAAGAGCTTGCGATAGTCGGTCACGGACAGATTCTCCCTGTTGTCGTGACGCAAACTACGCAAGGCCAGTGCGCCGGCCAAGTGCCGGCGCATGCACGGCAGCTATCCCTTGTATCCCATCAAAAGACGCGGCAGCCACAGCGAGAAGGCGGGAACGTAGGTGACGAACATCAGCGCCGCGATCAGCGCGGCATAGAACGGCAGGATGGTGCGCATCACCGCGCCCACCGAGATGCCGCCGATGGCGCAGCCGACGAACTGCGTCGTTCCGACCGGCGGGGTGTTCAGCCCGAGCGCGCAGTTGATCAGCATCAGCATGCCGAACTGCACCGGATCCATGCCCGCCTTCATCGCGATCGGCAGGAAGATCGGCGTGCAGATCAGGATGGTCGCCGCCATGTCCATGAACGTGCCGAGCACGAACAGGATGACGTTGATGAGCAGGAAGATCATCCAGGGCTGCGTGGACACCTTGCTCATGAGGTCGCCGGCGAAATCGGCCACTTCGTAGAGACCCATCAGATACTGGAACATGGTGGAGACGCCGATCAGCAGCAGCACCACGCCCGTCGTCTTCACGGCCTTCGCAGCGGCTCGCAGAAAGTTCGGCAAGGTCATGCTGCGGTAGATGAAGAACGTCAGCAGGATCGTGTAGGTAACCGCGACGGCCGCGGATTCAGTTGCCGTGAAGACGCCCGACAGGATGCCGGCCAGGATGATGCCGACGATCAGCAGGCCGGGCAGCGCGGCGGCGAGCGAACGAAGCACTTCGGCCCAGCCCGGGAACTTGCCTGCGGGATAACCGCGCTTCACCGCGACCGCGTAGGCGGCGACCAGCATGCACACCATCAGCACCAGCGCCGGCAGGAGGCCCGCGGCGATCAGCGCGCCGATCGAGACCTTTCCGCCGGCGGCCAGCGCATAGATGATCATGTTGTGGCTGGTCGGCATCAAGGCTCCAACCAGCGAGGCGTGGGTGGTGACGTTGACGGCGTAGTCGGTGTCGAACCCTTCCTTTTTCATCATCGGGATCATCACCGCGCCCATCGCCGACACGTCGGCCACGGGCGAGCCGGAGACGCCGCCGAACAGCGTGCAGGCGACCACGTTCGACATGCCGAGGCCGCCGCGGATGTGCCCGACGAGATTCTTGGCGAGCTTCACGATCTTGTCGGCGACGCCGCCATGCAGCATCAGCTCACCGCTGAAGACGAAGAACGGGATGGCCAGGAAGGAGAAGATGTTCATCCCCGACATCATCTGCTGGAAGATGACGGCCACCGGCAGGCCTTCGTAGAGGATGGTGCAGATTGCGGAGAGGCCGATCGCGAAGGCGACCGGGACACCGAGGATCAGGAAGCCGAAGAACGTGGCGCCGAGGATGATCAGTTCCATGAGGGGACGACCTCTTCGCCGCGCAGGAGAGCAATGATGTGCTCGATGGAAAAGGAGACGATCAGGATGCCGGAGGCGATCAGCGGCACGTAGCGGATCACCTCAGGCAGACCGAGATTGGGGATTTTCACGGTCCCGACCGATGCCCCGAGGATCCAGCCGTTATAGGCCATGGCGATGCCGAACACGGCCACCAGGACGTGGATCACGATCTCGATTTCTTCCCGGACGTGATCCGGAAGCATGACCAGCAGACTGTCCATGCCGATGTGGCCCGCATCGCGCACGCCGACGGCGGCACCGATCAGTGTGACGTACAGAATGAGGACCAACGCAAGATTCTCGGTCCAGGTCGGGCTGGAATTGAGCACGTAACGTCCGAACACTTGGTAGAATACGATGGTGACGATGACGAGCAGGCCGGTCACGGACAGATACATGCCCACGCGCGCGACGGGAGCATTGATCCGCGACAGCAGGCCTGTGGATGGGCGAGCCGGGGCCTCCTGCTCGTGGCTTGCGACATGTGGGTCTGTCATCCCGCGTCTCCCTGCGCAGGTCCGGTGTCACCTGACGGCGACGCCGGACCTTGTCCCGCCCTGTTTTTACTTCGTGTCCTGGATACGCTTGACGAGGCCCTGGAGCTTCTCGTCACCGGCGAACTTCTGGTACACCGGCTTCATCGCGTCGACGAATTCCGCCTTGTTGGCGATGGTTACGACCTGAACGCCGGCCGCCTCGACGGTCTTGCGGGAGGCCTGCTCGCGCTCGTCCCAGAGCTTGCGCATGACCGGCACCGATTCCTTGGCCGCCTTGCGGACCATCGCCTGATCCTCCTTGCTCAACGTGTCCCAGACCTTTTTCGACATCACAAGAACTTCGGGCGCCAGCGAGTGCTCGGTGACGTTGTAGTACTTGGCGGCCTCGAAATGGCGCGAGGACTCGTAGGAGGGCCAGTTGTTTTCGGCGGCGTCCACGAGGCCGGTCTTGAGGGCGGTGTAGACCTCGCCATAGGGCATCGGGGTCGGGTTGGCCCCGAGGCTCTGGATCATGCCGACCCAGAGGTCGGATTGCTGGACGCGGATCTTCAGGCCCTTGAGGTCGGCGAGCGACTTGACCGGTGCCTTGACGGTGTAGATGGATCGGGCGCCGCTGTCGTAATAGGCAAGGCCGACCAGACCGGCGGGCTCCATGGCCGCCAGGATCTCGTCGCCGATCGGCCCGTCAAGCACGGTGCGCATGTGCTGCGTGTCGCGGAAGACGAAGGGAAGGCACAGGGCGATGGTCTCGGGCACGAAGTTGTTGAGCGGCGATGCGTTGATGCGCATCATGTCGAGCGCGCCGATCTTGAGCTGCTCGATGGTGTCCTTCTCGGAGCCGAGGGCGCCGTTCGGAAACACCTTCACGCCGAGCTTGCCGCCGCTCGCCGTCGCGAGCTGCTTGCCCATGAACTTGACGGCCTCGACGGTCGGATAGTCGGCGGGATGGATGTCGGCGGAGCGGAAATCGCGCGCAGTCGCCAGCGGCGCTGAGATCGCCAGCACAGCGGCTGCGATGATACCGGTGAGTGTCTTCATCTGGGCTTCCTCCTGAGGTGATTATGTCGTTGTGGGCAGGCTGCAGGCCGTCTTGGGTCGCTCCACTTCAGGTGGGAAGTCAAGCGCCAATGTCGTCCCTAGGGCGGGCGGCATTCTCTGTCCAAGCCAAATCCAGCATCGATCAATGCAAGAGTTGCATCGATCAATTTCTGGCGCAATTCGCACTATGGTGGGTATGGCGGGCTGGATCGACGTCGCCGGAGCGTGACTTGACGCCTCCAATGGAGGCCCCTCAAGATATCCCAAACACTGGACTGTCTTGAGGGAATGCCCATGCCGCGGACGCTCGTCGATATTTCCGTGCCGCTCAGAAACGACGTGACGTCCGATCCGCCCGGTAATCACCCGACCATCACCTATATCGACCACCAGCAGGGCCTGCCGCGCATGCTGCAGTTCTTCGACGGCCTCAAGGCGGAAGACCTGCCGGATGGCCAGGGCTGGGCCGTGGAGCAGGTGTCGCTGTCGACCCACAACGGCACGCATCTCGATGCACCGTGGCACTTCCATCCGACGATGAATCGCGGCGAGCGGTCATGGACCATCGATGAGGTGCCGCTGGAGTGGTGCTTTCAGCCCGGCGTGAAGCTCGACTTCCGGCATCTGCCCGACGGTTATGTCGTTACCGCCGGCGACGTCGAGACGGAGCTCAAGCGCATCGGGCACACGCTGTCGCCGCTCGAGATCGTCGTCGTCAACACCAGCGCCGGCGCCAAATTCGGCGAGGCCAGCTACGTCAACTCCGGCTGCGGCATGGGCTATGAGGCCACCATGTACCTGCTCGAACGCGGCGTGCGGCTGACCGGCACCGATGGCTGGAGCTGGGATGCGCCGTTCGTCTACACCGCGAAGAAGTATGCCGAAACAAAAGACGCCGGCCTGATCTGGGAAGGCCACAAGGCGGGCCGGCATATTGGCTATTGCCATCTCGAGAAGCTGCACAATCTCGATCAATTGCCCTCGACCGGATTCACGGTCTCATGCTTCCCGGTGAAGATCGAACGCGCCTCCGCGGGCTGGACCCGCGCCGTCGCCATCATCGACAACTAGACGCGACGCATCACTCGCCGTCGAGGCCGCTCTCGGCGAGTTCGCGCAACGCATCGATGTCGAGCACCACGATGGCACCATGCTCGAGACGAACCCAGTTGCGTCCGGCCCAGGCGCGCAATTGCTTGTTGATGCTCTCGCGCGTCATGCCCACCATCTCGCTGATCTCCTGCTGCGTGATGGCGAGCGTGCCGCTGCCGGAGTCGAGCTTGCGCTCCTCGGTGAGGCCGAGCAGCGCGCTTGCCAGCCGTCCCGGCAGATTTTGCAGGATCACCTGCTCGACCTGCTGGCTGGTCCAGCGCAGGCGCGCGCAGAGCAGTTCGATGAACTTCATCGCAAGCGCCGGCTGACTCTTCACGAACGGCAGGAAGTCGCGGCGGTCGATGATGTAGAGCTCGCAATTGGTGTTGGCTGTCGCATCCGCCGAACGCGGCGCACCGTCGAGAACCGCGATCTCGCCAAAGATTTCTCCAGGACCGATGAGATTGAGAATGGCATTCCGCCCGTCGGGCGAAGAGGAGGATATCTTCACTGTTCCGGCGATCACCGCGAACAAATTGTTGCCGGGATCGCCCTTGGCGGCGATCGTCGCGCCGCGCTTCACCGTGGTGTGCTTGGCGTAGCGGCAAAGCTGATCGAGCGCCTCCGGCTCCAGATCCGCGAAGATCGGGTGCTTGCGCAGGACCGATAATTTGTTGCCCGCCGATTGCCGGGGGTCGCCGGTCTTGTCCTGAGGCACGCCGCTGGGCTCCTAAGACTGCGAGGCACTGGAGTTCCTGCGTAGTCAGTGTTGCCCGGCTTTTCAACCGGAAAGCATGCCCGCGGTTTTAGGCAAATGCGGCGAAATTACCTCGGCCCCGCCTCCGAGTCGGCATCCAAAGGATGCGCCAATGCACTCCGGTCGATGCAGAGTTGCAAGCACCGCAAGTCGCGATTGCGTCAAGGCGCTACCGAACGCCCCAACGCCCGCTGGGCGAGAGCCGACAGCCAGCGCATCAAACGGAATCTACAATCCGGAGCATCAACGCTTGGAATCGGGATCAATCCTGCCTGTGCTGGTTTGCCGGTCCGCCCACGCCAGAGCTGCGGCGAACGTGACGAAGATCGCCACGACGACAATAGTCATCAGCAACGCGTCAGTGGGCATCATGCTCCTCCCGGATCGTTTGAGCGCATTATTTGCGGCGGATGCCGGGCGTCATTGATCGGGATCAAAAAACCGAGATCGTTGTGGAAAGCCCTGTCAGGCTGCGGCCAAAGCCTCGACGCGCGCCGGGTCGAGCAGGCTGATTCCGCCGTGAATGATCTCGATCGCGCCGTGGCGTTCGAGCTTGGTGAAGGTGCGGCTGACGGTTTCGATGGTCAGGCCGAGATAGTCGGCGATGTCCTGGCGGCTCATCGGAAGCGGAACCGTGTCGGACGGCCCCTTGAGCGCCAACAGCCGTTCGCGCCAGCCCAGCAAGAAAGCGGCGACCTTCTCGTCCGCCGAGCGGCGGCCGAGCAGAACCATATGGTCGCGTGCCTGGCTCAACTCGCGAATGGCCAGCTCGTTGATCCGCCTGAGCAGCTGCGGACGATCCTCGATGAAACGGCCGAAGGGCGCCTTTGCGAACTGGCAGACGATCACCGCGCCGATCGCATCGGCCGAAAAATTGTGGCGGCCGGAAAGATTCATCCCCAGGAAATCGCCGGGCAACGCGAAACCCACGATCTGCCGCCGGCCGTCGGGCAGCAGCTTGTACAGCCGCATGACGCCCTCGAGGACGTTGTAGAACGAGGTCGTGATGTCCTCCTCGGAGAACACGGTCTCGCCCGAGGAAAAATGGACACGGCGTCCGAGATGTTCGAACTCCCTGAGCTCGGCCGCATCCAGCGACGAGCAAACCGCCGATGCGCGGACGCCGCAATCGCTGCAGAAATGCCCGTTCGTCTCAATCGTGACCACGGAAGGCTTCATCCACCGCTCCTAGCGTCGGTCCAGCTCCGCCCCCCGGCCGAGTCCGCCACGCGGGCTGCATTTTACTGCGCCGCCACAAATGCGATTGACCCAGATCAATTTTGGTCTCCCTCCCCCCTCTATTCTGTGCCGAGAGTTCGACGGGACCCCTCCTTCCATGCTTCAGCACGCGCTCCGCCAGGGCCTGATTGGCCTATTTCTGATCACGCCTGCGCTGGCGGCCCCTACTGCCGAACAACGCGGCAAGGCCTTTGCACGGACCAATTGCGCGCGCTGCCACGCGATCGACCGCGTCTCCGAGAGCTCGCTCAAGATCGCGCCCCCGCTACGCACCCTGCACCGGCGCTATCCGATCGAGACCCTTGGCGAGGCGCTGGCGGAGGGCATCTACACCGGCCACGCCGACATGCCCGCCTTCGAGCTCAGTCCGGACCAGATTCACGATCTGCTGTCGTACCTGAAGACGCTCGAATAGCCGGCCTCAGACGGCCTGCACCGTCCAGCCGATCAGCTCCTTGGCGATGCGGGCGAAAGCCGCATCGAACGCTGCAACGGCAGCCGCCGGCTCGACCTTGTCGAGCTTCTCGCTGGCCTCAATGATGCGGGACGCGACCACCTTGCCGTTCTTGTCGACGATCCGCGCCGACAGGGCGATCTCGACCCGCGTCTCGCCCTCCGTGGCGATCCGGAAGCGCCTGATGTCGATCAGAAGCTGGTAGTCCGCCTGTCCGAGATCGCTCGTGCGCAGCGGCGCATGAGCGATGTCGTAGTTCTCGAAACCGTCGATCAGCCGCGCCTGCACCAGTTTCGGGATGCTGTCGGCCCACAGGAAATCGGCAAAGCCCGGGTTGTCACCCACGGGAGAGAACAGCATGCGCTGGGTCTGGAGCATCGCGACTGCGGTCGGCTCGGGAATGGCCAGCGACGCAGAGAACGTCTTGCCGGCCGGACCAAGGTTCTGCGGCGCGCGCAGGTCGTAGGTGATCTTCTGCGCCGGCGCCCCGCCGCCCGTCATCTTCTCGAGGCCTGCCAAAATGCCGTCGATCTTGCCGGTGTTGCGCGCGAGCCCGTCGGAGAATGTCTTGAGATTGGCGATGGTGTCCTTCAGCGGACCGGAATTGTCCTCCAGCACGGTATCGACCCGCCGCAACGCGTCGCGCGCGGCCTGCGTCATGCTCTGGCCTGCGCCGGCCTCGGCGATCAAGGTCAGGGGCTCACCGGATTTGGCGACGATCATGCCGCCCTCCAGCGTCACCACGGGAACGCCGGTCAAGCCCTGGAAATCGAGCCCGACCCTGGTGTCGGCGCGCACCGGCGTCGCCGAAGCAACCGAGATCGTCGCGTTGACGAAGCGCGGATTGTCCGGCGCAAGCCCGAGCTGGGTCACCTCGCCGACGCGGATGCCATTGAAGAGCACGCCGGCGCCGACCAAGAGACCCGGCACCGGTCCCTGGAATTGCACGCGATAGTTCGTGCGCGGCCCGATGCCGCCGGTGTTGTTCAGCCAATAGATGAAGCCGAACACCGCGATAATCGCGGCCAGCACGAAGCTGCCGATCAGCACGTAGGGAGCGCGGGTTTCCATGTCTCATCTCATCTCGTGTTGCAGCATCTGCGAGCGCTTGCCGTGGAAATAGGCGCGCACCCAGGGATGCTCGGATTGCAGCAGTTCGCGCATCGGCCCGATTGCGACGATCTTGCCGTCGGCGAGCGCGGCGACGCGGTCGCAGACCGTGGTGAGGCTGGCAAGATCGTGGGTGACCATGAACACGGTCAGCCCCAGGGTCCTTTGCAGGGTCCCGATCAGCGCGTCGAAATCGCCGGCGGCGATCGGGTCGAGGCCGGATGTCGGCTCGTCCAGGAACAGGATCGGCGGATCGAGCGCGAGCGCGCGCGCCAGCGCCACACGCTTGGTCATGCCGCCGGACAGCTCCGCCGGATATTTGTCGGCATCCTGCGCCCGCAATCCGACCATCTCGAGCTTGGCGATCGCGATCTCGTCCATCAGCTCCTGCGACAGGACGAGATTTTCGCGCAGCGGAAACTGGACGTTCTGGCGGACCGTCAGCGAGGAGAACAGCGCGCCCTGCTGGAAGAGGATGCCCCATGTCGCGGCCGCGCCTTGCGTGCCGCGGTCATGCGTGCCGCCGATCTCGTGCCCCATGACCTCAATGGTACCGCTTCGGCGCGGGATGAGGCCGATGATGGTTCGCATCAAGACCGACTTGCCGCCGCCGGACGCTCCCACCAGCCCGAGAATCTCGCCCTTGCAAACGTCGAGCGAGAGATGGTCGAGCACCGTCTGGCGGCCGAAGCCGACCACGAGGTCGCGGACGCGGATCGCGAACTGTTCCTGCGGTTCGCCCATCGTCACATCCCAATCGAGGCAAAGAAGATTGCGAACAGACCGTCGAGCACGATCACCAGGAAGATCGACTTGACCACCGACGTCGTCGTCTGCCGCCCCAGCGACTCGGCACTGCCCTTGACGCGCAAGCCCTCGCTACAGGCGACAATCCCGATCACCAGCGCCATGAACGGCGCCTTCAGGATGCCCACCTCGAAATGGGTGACGGAAATAGCCTCATGCAGCCGTGCGATGTAGATCGCCGGCCCCATGTCGCCGTAGAACTGCGCGACCAGGCCGCCGCCATAGAGCGCGGCAATCGATCCGATGAAGGCGAGAATCGGCAGCGCGATGACCAGCGCCGCAACACGCGGCAGGATCAGGACGCCGACGGGATCGAGCCCCATGGTCGACAGCGCGTCGATCTCCTCGCGCATCTTCATCGAACCGAGCTCGGCGGTGTAGGCGCTCCCCGACCGGCCGGCGACCATGATGGCGACGATCAGAACGCCGAGCTCGCGCAGCACGAGGATGCCCACCATATCGACGGTATAGGACTCAGCACCGAACCTGCGGAAATGGAAGAATCCCTGCTGGGCGATAATGGCGCCGATCAGGAAGGTGATCAGCGCGACGATGGGAATCGCCTGCCATCCGATGCGGTAGAGCTGGTAGACCAGCGACGTCAGCCGCAGCGACCGCGGCCGGCGCAGCACACCGAAAATGGCCATGAACAATGCGCCGAGCATTTGCAGGAAGATCGTAATGTCTTCCCGCGCGCCGACCGTGGACTTGCCGAGATCGCCGAGCCTGAGCAGAAGCGGATTTGGCGCAGCTGCCGGCGCCGGCGTGTGGCGGTTAACCTCACGCACCTCGTCCATCAGACCGCTGAAATGATCGGCGACGCCGACGAATTCGGCCGATCTGCCTGACGTTGCGGCCCTGCGCGACAGCTTCTCCAGGACCCAGGCGCCGAGCGTATCCAGCGCACTGACGCCCGACATGTCCAGCGTCACGGCCCTGGATCGATCGACATCCGCGCCGACCGAGCGGGACAGAGTTTCGAGCATCGCCACATTCGCCGCGGTCCAGGACCCTTGCGGGCGCAATTTCAGCCCCTCGCCAGACGGCGTTGCCAGCAACAGCGGTTCGGAGTTCACGCTTCCACCTCATCGGGACAATCGGTCCCCATTCAGCCGCCACTTCTAGGCCAGCGTGTGGCGGGCGGTTTGACCTGTCTCAAGGGCAGGCCCCTGCCCACCCCTTGACGCAAATCAAGCGCGGTCACGCCGGCGGGTCTTAGGTTCGCTCCATTCAATGGAGACATCAAATCCATGTTCGACAGCGACAGGATGAGCGAAGAACTGCGGACGTTGAAGGTGGACGTCACCCGCCTGCTGAGCACGGCCGGCGAGGAAATGTTCGAGAGTTCGAAGGACCGCGCCGAGGCTCTGGCCGATCAGATCAAGGCCGCGCTTGCCGAGCTCGGCGAAACCGTCAGCGACGAGCAGGAGCAGCTTCAGGGCCTCATCGCGGAGCGCCCGATGACGTCGCTCGCCTCCGCCTTCGCGCTCGGCGTCGTCGTCGGCTTCATGCTGAGGAGACACTAGGTGAATACCGAGAACGTCGTCAAACATCTGCGCGTGCTGTGGCGGACCGACAGGATCATCGCAGACATCAGGCTGCGCCATCTGCTGGTAGGCCTCGGCCTGCGCGCCTTTGCGGCATTGATCGCGGCATTCGGGCTCCTGATGCTGGAGCTGTCGGCCTATTTCGCGCTGGTCCAGATCTGGAGCGCAATTGCGGCAGCGGCCATCCTCGGCGCCGTCAATTTTGCCATCGCGGCGGTCCTCTTCGTCATCGCCGGGCGGGCTCCGTCCGGCCGCGACATCGAGCTCGCCAATGAAATTCACGGCGCATCCATCGAGGCCCTTCAGCTCGAGGCGCGCGCGCTCCAGACCCAGGTGTCGGGCGCGGTGCATCATCCGCTGAGCACGATCGTGCCGGTGCTGGTGCCGCTGATCGCGATCATCGTCAAGAGCCTGCGGAAAACGACCAAGGAGACTGCCGCTGCAACGTCGGCCGAAGCGCGCTCCTGAAGCGCGATGAGATTGGGATGAATCGTCATCGTGCTTTGGGTTGTTGTTTGAGCATGATCTTTTCGGAAAACCGACACGCACTTTTCCGGATCATGCTTTAGCCGGCGCGCTCAGAGCTTCAGCCGGACGTCGCAGATATCAGGCTCGGTCGGATCCGGCTTGACCTCGAAACCGAGCTGCCGGCACATTTCGAGCATCACGGTGTTCTCCTGAAGCACGTCGCCCGATATGGCCTTCAGCCCTTCGGATCTCGCATAGTCGATGATCAGTTGCATCAGGGCCCATCCAAGCCCCCTGCCCTTGAGATCGGACCGCAGCAGGATCGCGTATTCACCGCTCTCGTAGATCGAGTCCGAATGGAGCCGGACCACGCCGACCATCTCGCCAGTAGCCTCATCGAATGCGATGAAAGCCATCGCGCGCGCGTAGTCGAGCTGGGTCAGGCGCGCGATGAATTCGTGGGTGAACTCCTTCATCGGCGCGAAGAAGCGCAGGCGGAGGTCGTGAGGCGTCACATGACGCAGGAACTCGTGGATGGTCGGCTCGTCGTCAGGGCGCAACGGCCGCGCGAAGATGCGCCAATCGTCCTTGAGCTTGAGGCGGCGCTCCCACTGCGAGGGATAGGCGCGAACGGCGAAATTGGCGGGGCCTGAGCCGGCAAACTTCCGCTGCGACGGCCCCACCGCGACACGGGCGTCGACTGCCGTCACACCGGTCTCGTCCGCGAGCAGCGGGTTGATGTCGAATTCGCGGATCCCAGGGATATCGGCCGCCATCTGGGCGAGCTTGACCAGCACCATGGCGACGGCGTCCTGCTTGACGGCCGGCACGTCCCGGTAGGCGCGCAGCAGCCGCGAGACCCGCGTGCGGTCGATCAGGTCGCGGGCGAGTTGCAGATCGAGCGGCGGCAGCGCCAGCGCCCTGTCATTGATGATCTCCACCGCCGTTCCGCCCCGGCCGAAGACGACGACCGTGCCGAAGGTGGGATCGTCGGCAAGACCGAGGATCAGCTCGCGCGCCTTCGCCTTGACGACCATCGCCTGGACGATGACGCCGCCGATGCGGGCCTCGGGCCGCAGCTTCCTTGCCCGGGCGAGAATATCGGAGGCAGCCGCACGCACCGCCTCCGGCGTCGTCAGATTGAGCACGACGCCGCCGACATCTGATTTGTGCACGATGTCGCGCGACATGATCTTCAGCACGACGGTGGCGCCTTGCGCGAACATCTCGTTCGCGTACGCCACGGCCTGCTCGACGTCGGCGGCGGCATAGGTTGGCACCATCGCGATGTCGTAGGCTTCGAGCAGGTGCTTGATCTCGACAGGCTCGAGCCATTTGCGGTCATCGGCGATGGCTGCGGCTACGATCTGCCTGGCCGCCCGGGCGTCAGGCACGAACGTGTCGGGCATTGCAGGGGGAACCTGGCTCAGTTCCTCGACCACTTCGCGGTGCCGGACCAGATGCATGAAACCGCGCACCGCATCGTCCTCGGTCGGATAGTTCGGAATGCCCCCGCCGGAGAGCGTCTGAATGATCGCTTGATCGGCCCCAACCCAGGCGGCAAGCACCGGCTTTGCCCAACTGCGGTGCTTCTCGCGATATTTGCCGACGAGCTCCGTCACGGTCCTCGCGATGTCGGAAGCCGAGGCGATCGCCGTCTGCACGTTGAGGACGAGAACTGCGTCATTGTCGGGGTCGGCGAGCAGCACCTCGAGCGCCGCCGCGTAGCGCGCTGCATCGGCATCGCCCACGATGTCGACGGGATTTGCGCCGGACCAGGTCGGCGGCAGCGCGTCATCGAGTTTCTTGCGGGCATCCGCCGAGATGGACGCGGGAATTCCGCCAAGCTCGACCAGTCGATCGACGGCGAGGACACCGATGCCGCCGCCATTGGTCAGAATGGCGAGGCGCTTTCCGGTCGGCGATTCGACGCGGCCGAGCGTCTCGGCGCAGTCGAACAGCTCGCGCAGATCGGAGACCCGCAGGATACCCGCGCGGCGGAACGCCGCATCATAGACGGCGTCGGCACCCGCAAGCGCGCCGGTGTGGGTCGCTGCCGCCTTCGCACCCTGCGCCATGCGGCCGGACTTCACCACGACAACCGGCTTCACACGCGCCGCGGCGCGTGCCGCCGACATGAATTTACGCGCGTCCTTGATGGCCTCGATATAGAGCAGGATCGCGCGGGTCTTGTGATCCATCGCGAAATAGTCGAGCAGATCGGCAATATCGACGTCGATCTGGTCGCCGATCGAGACGATGCCGGAGAAGCCGACGCCGCGCTGCGCGGCCCAGTCCACCATGCCGGCGGCGATCGCGCCGGATTGCGAAATCAGCGCGAGATTTCCAGCTCCCGGCATGTGCGCGGCAAAACTGGCATTGAGGCTCACGCCGGGCATCATGATGCCGAGGCAGTTCGGCCCGATCAGCCGCATGCCGTATTTGCGAGCCGCGGCGATCACGGCCTCTTGCAGCGATCCCGGCCCATGGCCGAGTCCGGCCGTGACGATCAGTGCGCCCGCCGAGCCGCGCCGTCCGGCCTGGTCGATGATGCCGGGAACCTCCCGGGCCGGCGCGGTGATGACCACGAGCTCGGGCACGAATGCCAGCCTGTCGAGGCTCACCACTGCGGCAACGCCGCTGATCTCGGCATGACGCGGATTGACGAGGCCGAACTGTCCCGTGAATTCAGCCTTGCGAATGTTCTCCAGAACGGCGCGCCCCACGGAAACCGGACGGGCGCTCGCCCCGACAAGCGCAACCGAACGCGGCGACAGCAGGTTCTTCAGGCGATAGGTGGACATGAAAGCAAATGCGCCCCGTCGGTGGTGGTTCCGATGGTTGAAAGATCAGGCCGGCAAGCTGGCGGCGAGCCTAGTGGGAGATCATAACCCAGCACGGTGGCTGGCCAATGACAGTCTTTGTCACACCACCCCAGACGATCTCGTTCAGGCGCGAATGATGATAGGCGCCCATCACGATCGCATCGATGGCATTGGAATTTGCCCAACTTCCGAGCACCTTGCCGATCGAGCTGCCGCCGCCTTTCGCCGTCTCGAACGAGGCCTGGACACCGTGCTCGCTCAAATGATCGACGAGGGCGGTCCCGGATTGCACGATCGCGTCGGTCTTGTCGTCGGCCACGGTCACCACGCGGACCGAGGCCGCAGCCTGAAGGATCGGCAGCGCGTCACCGACCGCCCGCGCCGCGCGCGCGGAGTGATCCCAAGCGATCATGACTTTCTCGAATTCCGGTCGCAGCACGTCCACATGCTGCTCCGGGCAGAGCAGCAGCGGCCGCCCGGATTCAAACAGGATCGTCTCGATGATGTGCTCCGTTCGGCTGTCGTGCGGCTTCACGGGAACCAGCGTGAGATCGCTGAAACGCGCCTGTTCGGCCAGTATCGACGCAATCTGGTCCGCCGGCACCTTGCCCGACCGGCTTTGGGTCCGAACGTTGGCGCGAGCCGCCGCATCAGTGAAGGCATTCAGAAGATGCTGCACATCGTCCGCTCCAAGGGGCCCCTTTGCCACGGCGGCATCGGGATCATCGGGGAGCAGCACCATCGGCCGCACGAAAACGTCTTCCTCGAGCGCGAGCGCGGTGATCCTGGCGCCGAGGTCGGCGGCGACTGCCACGCATTTCTCGATCGCAGCAACGGCCGGTCCGCGCGGCTGGCCGACAAGCGGCAGAAAAACGTCCTTCAGGGGCATCGGGGTTCTCCTTGCCACCAGAATAGGCCGGCTTTCGTCAACACCATTGATCCTCATCAAGCCTTTTGATCCTCAACAAGCCTTGGGGAACCGTCCAGACGGGCAAAGGCGAGCATTGAGGGAGGTCAAGGACTGGCCCCGCGCTGTCATTCTATGGATAGTTCGATCGGAGCGGTTCGCCCCGGAGAGACTGATGCGTGCGATGGTGTTGGCTGCCCCGCGAGCACGGCTGCGGATGGAGGAGCGCCCCGATCCAATCCCCGGCGAAGGTCAGATCCGGGTGAGAGTCAGCGCCTGCGGCGTCTGCCGGACCGATCTTCACGTCGTCGACGCCGAATTGCCCGGCATCCGCTACCCGATCGTACCTGGCCATGAAATCGTCGGCCGTATCGATCTCGTCGGCCCCGATGTCGCAACGCATGCGCTGGGTGACCGGGTCGGCATTCCCTGGCTCGGGTTCACCTGCGGAAACTGCCGGTTTTGCCGGGAGGGCATGGAGAACCTCTGCGACCGCCCGCTCTTCACCGGTTATACAAGGGACGGCGGCTATGCAACGCACGTGGTCGCCGATGCGCGCTATGCCTTTCCGCTGGGCGAGGCCGGCGACGACGTGGCTCTCGCCCCTCTGCTGTGTGCAGGCCTGATCGGCTGGCGTTCGCTGGTCCTCGCCGGCCAGGCTGAGAGGCTGGGCATCTACGGCTTCGGCGCCGCCGGCCATATCGTCGCGCAAGTCGCGGTCTGGCAGGGGCGCTCTGTCCACGCGTTTACACGGCGCGGCGATCTGGCCGCACAGGACCTCGCCCGCCGGCTCGGCGCCGTCTGGGCGGGCGCCTCGGACGAAATTCCCGACACACCGCTCGACGCCGCCATCATCTACGCCCCCGCCGGCGAGCTCGTGCCGGCCGCGCTGCGCTCCGTTCGCAAGGGTGGCCGCGTGGTCTGCGCCGGCATCTATATGAGCGACATTCCGAGCTTTCCGTACGACCTGCTCTGGCAGGAACGGCAGCTGATCTCCGTTGCCAATCTCACCCGACAGGACGGTCTCGATTTTCTCAGGATCGCTCCGCAGGCGGGCGTGCGCACCGAGACGACCGCATTCCCGCTCGATCAGGCCAACGAAGTTCTGGACATGCTGCGGAATGGACAGATTCTTGGCGCCGCCGTGCTCAGACCCTGACCTTATCTCGGAATACCAGCTTCGATGACAGACGAAACGGCTGCCCAGGAACGGATCTTCACGGCGCTCTGCGCGCATCCGGGCGTGACACGGATCGATACGCATGCCGCGTCGGTGTTTCTCGACGGTAGCCGCGCGCTGAAGATCAAGCGGTCTGTCCGGTTTCCGTTCCTCGACTATTCGACGCTCGAGAAACGCAAGACGGCCTGCGAGGAGGAGATCAGGATCAACCGGCCGCTGGCGCCGCAGATCTATCACCGCGTCGTGGCGATCACCGAGGAGCCGGACGGATCGCTGCAGGTCGACGGCCGCGGCCGGCCGGTCGAGTATGCGGTCGACATGTCCCGCTTCGACGAAACCCGGACGCTGGATCATCTGGCGAAGGCCGGCCCGCTGGATGCGAACCTCGCTTCGGCTGCCGCTGATGCCATCGTGGCGTCGCACGCGATGGCACCTCGCGCCGACGGCACGGCATGGGTTGCCTCCATCCCCGGCCTCGTCGATGGAAACGGCGACGGCTTGCGGAAGGGCAACCATCTCGAAGCCGAAGAGATCGAGCAACTCGGCGAAGCCTCGTACACGATATTGCAGCGCCTGCGGCCGCTGCTCGAAGAACGCGGCCGTCAGGGATACGTGCGCCGCTGCCACGGCGACCTGCATCTTGCGAATATCGTTGCGATCGACGACCAGCCGGTGCTGTTCGACGCGATCGAGTTCGATGCGAGAATCGCAACTGTCGACGTGCTCTACGACCTCGCGTTCACGCTGATGGACCTGCTGCACCATGGTCAACCGCTCGCAGCCAATATCGTCCTGAACCGGTATCTCGCCGCAACGCCGCCCGAAAACCTCGATGCGCTCTCGGTCCTGCCGCTGTTCATGTCCATTCGCGCGGCAATCCGTGCCCAGGTGGCGCTGGCGCGGCTGACGCGGCCCGATGCCGACCGGACAGGAATTCTTCACGAGGCGCGCCGCTACTTCGATCTCGCCCGGGCTCTGATCCACCCGCCCACCCCGCGCCTGATTGCGGTCGGCGGACTATCGGGCACCGGCAAGTCCGCCCTCGCCCGCGCGCTGGCACCCAACGTCGCGCCGCAACCGGGAGCCGTCGTGCTGCGCAGCGACATCATTCGCAAGCAGCTGTTTCAGGTGGAACACACCCACCGGCTGCCGACGTCCACGTACCGGCCCGAGGTCACGGCACGCGTCTACGAGGTCCTGGTGCAGAGCGCCCGACAGGTGCTGGCGCAAGGCCATTCCGCGATCGTCGATGCCGTCTTTGCAAGCGAGTCCGAACGGGAGCAACTGGCCGCCATGGCCCGCCAATGCAACGTGCCGCTGAGCGGACTATTCCTCGTCGCCGACCTCGCGACCCGTCAGGCGCGCATCGGCGGCCGCCACGGCGATGCCTCCGACGCCACGCAAGAGGTTGCTGCGCAGCAAGAGCACTATAATATCGGCCATGTCGATTGGGCGACCATCGATGCATCCGGGACACAAGAGCAGACGCTCCAGCGCTGCCGGGACGCAATCGCAGGGCAAAATAAGGCAATCTGATTGACGCGGGCAAGGATGTCGCAACCCACCACGAGTTCGACCGCGACCGCGCGCGCCAAGCCGGCGACGCGGCGCAATGCCCTGCCCGGCCGCCTCAGCCCCGGCATGGCCTGCGATACGGCGTTCCGGATCATCGCCCGCCGCCACCTCGGTGCGGTCCTTGCCCAGCACGACGGCACTTGCCGCGGCGATCCCGACGCGCTGCACCAGATCCGCATCGCACTGACGCATCTGCGCACCGCCATCCGCTTCTTCTCGCCCATGGTGGACGACACGCTGCGGCCGAACGTCTGGGCCGAGCTGAAATGGCTCAACAGCCAGCTCGGCCTGGTGCGGGATCTCGACGTGGCGATCGAGCGGGTCGTCGCCGAGAGTGGCGACGAGCTCGCCGTGATCGCCGAGCTCCAGCACTGGGACGAGAAGCGCGCCGAGAGCCACCGCCTGCTCGTGCGCGCGCTGCAATCCGCGCGCTACAAGCGCCTGGTCGAGCAGACCTCGGCGTGGATCGAGAGCGGGCCCTGGTCGACCCGGCGCAGCAAGGAAGCCGTCAGGTTGCGCCGTTGCTCGCTCGCCGACCACGCGACGGCGCGGCTGACCGAGTGGGAAGAGACGCTGCTCAGGAAGGCCAGGAAGCTGCGCAAGCTCGATGTCGAGAAACGACACAGGTTGCGGCTTCTCAACAAGCGGCTGACCTATTCGATCGAGTCGCTTACGGACCTGTTCGATGACGATTCCCTGGCGAAGCAGAAGTCCATCCTCAAGCAATTGCGCAAGGCACAGAGGTCCCTCGGGCAATTGAACGACGATGCGCGCGGGCAAGCGCTGGCAGCGTCGTTGAACGGCGCCGGCCCCGAGGCCGGCATTCGCTTCCTCGACCGCAAGCGGGAAAAGAGGCTGCTGCGAACCGCCTCTACGGCCTACCGGAAACTGGACAAGGCCAAGCCCTTCCGCTCGTCAGACCTTGCTCCGAACGCGGAGCCCAAGGATTAGCTGTGGACGTAGTCTCCCGGCGCGTCGGGCAGACCGTCAGCACCCCCGACACCGATCGACGGTGGATCACAGGGCTCACCTGAGCGCGCCGCCAGCCATTGAGCCCATTCCGGCCACCACGATCCCTCAACACGCGGCGCCAGCTTCAGCCACTCGTCCGGGCCGACATACGGCGCATCCGCGGCCTTGGTCATGACCTGATAGGTGTGCCAGGGCTCGTCAGGAGGCGCGACGACGCCGGCATTATGGCCGCCGTTGGTCAACAGGAAGGTTACGTCGGCATCAGCCTGATAGTGGATCTTGTAGACGGATCGCCACGGCGCCACGTGGTCGGCGAGCGTGCCCACCACGAACATCGGCGCGTGAATGTCGGAGAGCGAGACGCTCCTGCCCTCGACGCGATAGCGGCCTTCGGCCAGATCGTTGTCGAGGAACAGCTTGCGCAAGTACTCCGAGTGCATGCGATAAGGCAGCCGCGTGGCATCGGCGTTCCAGGCCATCAGATCGCTCGGCTGCGAACTCTCGCCCATCAGATAGTCACGCGACAGCCGCGACCAGATCAGCTCGTTGGAGCGCAGCAGCTGGAACGCACCGGCCATCTGTGTCGTGTCGAGATAGCCGCGCTGCCACATCATGTCTTCGAGGAAGGCGACCTGGCTCTCGTTGATGAAGAGCGTCAATTCGCCGGCCTCGGTGAAGTCGGTCTGGCCGGCAAGGAGCGTGATGGTGCCGAGACGGCCATCGCCGTCGCGCGCCATGGCCGCCGCGGCGATCGACAGCAACGTGCCGCCCAGACAGTAGCCGAGCGCATGGGTCTTCCGATCGGGCATGATCCGGCCGATCATGTCCAGCGCGGCCATCACTCCCAGCTTGCGATAGTCGTCGAAGGCAACATCCCTGTCCTTCGCATCCGGATTGCGCCAGGAGATCGCGAACACGGTGAAGCCTTGACCGGTCAGATACCGGACCAGGGAATTTTGCGGCGACAGATCGAGGATGTAATACTTCATGATCCAGGCCGGCACGATCAGGATCGGCTCGGGTCGCACTTGCGCGGTCGTGGGATGATACTGGATCAGCTCGATCAGATCGTTGCGGTAGACGACCTTGCCGGGCGTAGCTGCCACCGTCTTGCCGACGACGAACTGCTCGTCACCCGCCGGCTTCGAGACAGAGAGCAGCCGCATCAGATCGCTGCACCAGTTCTGCCAACCGAACACAAAATTCTCGCCGCCGCTCTGGAACGCCTTTTCGAGAACCTGCGGATTGGTGGCCGCGAAATTCGACGGCGCCAGCATGTCGAGCATCTGGCGCACCGAGAACTCGACGACGGCTTCGTTTGCATGCGACACGCCACGCACGCCGGTCGTGGCATCGTGCCACCAGCGCTCCGAGAGCAGGAACGCCTGCGCAAGCAGATTGAACGGCGCGGTCTCCCATTGCGGGTCCTTGAAGCGACGATCGCGTCCCTGCGGCTCAATCACGGACCACGGCTTTTGCGAGGTCGCGTGCGCGACGGCTTGCAGGAGCATACCGGTATCGCGAAGACCGTTACGGAACATCTGCATCCGGCGCTCCGGCGCCGCGGCAAGATGCGTGCTCCAGTCGAGCCAGGCGAGCGACGAGGCCACAGGCGAAATCCCGCCCGTGAACCGCGCCAGCATCGCATGAAACGCGCGGTCGAAAGGGTACGGCTCCGATGCAGGCAGGGAATTGGCGACGGCCGGCTTCTCAGGGATCCTTTCGGGGATCGTCGCAGGGGCTTCGGCAGCCGAATTGGCGGGGAGAGCCTGTGCCGGCGGCTCTTCGGCCCGTGGAAATACCTTCACGACGCTCATGGCTGAATGATCCTGCGGGCTTCTGGTCTATGTCGGCAGCAGGATATGGCGACGCTTCCGATACGTGTTGAGCTGCATCAAATCCGGGCACGGATCACAATTGCTCAACCAGGGAGAAACGGCCTGGATCGCTTGACCTGAGTCAAACCACACCCCGACAGCCGGGCTAGGTTTTGCGCATTGAAATTCGACAAGCCAGCGGAGTTGTCCATGCGCGCCCATCAGATCATGACCCGGTCGGTCATCTCGGTCACCCCCGATACCAGCATCGTCGAGGCGGCCAACATCATGCTGAAGCGGCACGTCAGCGGCCTCACGGTGGTCGACGACACCGGCAAGCTCGTCGGCGTCGTCTCGGAAGGAGACTTCATCCGCCGCAGCGAGATCGGCACCGGGCGCAAGCGGGGGCGCTGGTTGCGGTTCATCCTCGGTCCGGGCAAATCGGCCAGCGACTTCGTCCACGAGCACGGCCGCAAGGTCTCGGAGGTGATGACCGCCTCGCCCGTGACCATCACCGAGGACACGGCACTCGCGGAGATCGTCGACCTCATGGAACGGAACAACGTGAAGCGCCTGCCGGTGGTACGCGGCGACATGGTCGTCGGGATCGTGTCCCGCGCCAACCTGTTGCAGGCTGTCGCAGGGCTCGCCCGCGAGGTGCCCGATCCGACGGCCGATGACGATCATATTCGCAACCGCATCATCGATACCATGGAGAAGAACGATTGGTGCCCGTTCGGACTCAACGTCATCGTTCGCGACGGCATCGTTCACCTCAGCGGCGTCATCACCGAAGAACGCGCACGGCAGGCCGCGGTCGTCGCGGCGGAGAACGTCGAGGGCGTGAAGAAGGTGCACGACCATTTGTGCTGGGTCGACACCATGTCCGGCGTTTATCTAAACTCGCCCGAGGACGACGACCTCGCCAAAGCGAGCTAACAAGGCAAGCTGAGGGAGCAAACGCGGCTCAGCGGGGAATGACGGCGGTGGCCTCGATCTCGACGCGCGCCGCCTTCTCGACCAGCCGTACCACCTGAAGCAGCGCCATTGCCGGATAGTGCGCACCGAAGACGGCACGGTAGACCTTGCCGAGCTCCTTCAGGTTCGCGAGGTATTCGTCCATGTCGACAACGTACCAGGTCAGACGCACGAGATGCTCAGGGCGTGCGCCGGCCTCAGTCAGGATCGCGGCAATGTTGCTCAGGGCCTGCTGGACCTGCGCGACAAAGCCGTCCGCGAGACGCTCTTCGGCATCCCAGCCGATCACGCCGCCGGTGACGACGATCCGCCCGTCGGCGGCCATGCCGTTGGCGTAGCCTTTCGGCACCGGCCAGCCGGCCGGCTGGAGGATCTGCGCCGCCGAAGGCGTGACCTTCTCATCGGCGGTCGACAGCACCGCGAGCTGCGGGCCTTTCGGCGTTGTCACGGACAAATGCTCCGTCCTTCCCTCATTCTGCCGCAACGCCCGACGACGTCGCCGCAGCCTGAGCCAGTTGCCGCAGGGCAAAACGCTTCAACTTGCCGGTCTCGGTCTTCGGCAATTGCGTCACAAACTCGATCGCGCGCGGGTACTTGTAGGGCGCGATCTCGCGTTTGACATATTCCTGCAACTCGGCCGCAAGTTGGGCATCCGGCGTTACGCCGGGCGCGGCGATGATATAAGCCTTCACGATCATTCCGCGTGCCTCGTCCGGTGCGCCAACCACACCGCACTCGGCGACGGAGGGATGCGTCAGCAGCACCGCCTCGACATCAGTGCCTGCGATGTTGTAGCCGGCCGACACGATCATGTCGTCGGAGCGCGACTGGTACCAGAAATAGCCGTCGTCATCCATCAGGTAGGTGTCGCCGGTGATGTTCCAGCCATTCTGGACGTATCTGCGCTGCCGTTCGTCCGCGAGATAGCGGCACCCGGTCGGACCGCGAACCACGAGGCGGCCCATCGTCCCAGTCGGGACGTCATTGCCGGCGTCGTCGACGATCTTCGCCTCATAACCCGGCACTGGCTTGCCGGTTGCGCCCGGACGGATCTCGTCCTCGGTCGCGCTGATGAAGATGTGCAGCATCTCGGTCGAGCCAATGCCGTCCATCAGCTTGATGCCGGTGGCCTTGAACCAGGCATCGAATGTCGGCTTGGGCAGTGTCTCGCCAGCGGAGACGCACTTGCGAAGCGAAGAAATGTCCCGGCCCGGAAGCTTGCCGATCATGGCGCGATACGCGGTCGGCGCGGTGAAACAGACCGTGGTCTTGTACTGCTCGATCGCCGTCAGGATGTCGTCCGGCGTCGTCTTCTCCAGCACGACGAAGGAGGCGCCGATATGCATGGGGAACAGCACGCCGCCGAAGCCGAACGTGAAGGCGAGCGGTGCGGAGCCGACGAAACGATCCTTCTGCTCGGCGCGCAAGATGTTGCGCGCGTAGCCGTCGCAGACGGCCAGCATGTCGCGGTGGAAATGCATGGTGCCCTTGGGATCGCCGGTCGTGCCCGACGTGAAGGCGATCAGGCAGACGTCGTCGGAGGCGGTATCGACGGCCTTGAACTCCGGGCTTGCGTCGGCGATCAGCGCCTCGAGCGAGTCGGCCGCGCCGTTACCCCAATAGACGGCCTGCTTGAGACCGGGCGCCGCGGCTTTCGCCTTCTCCATCTCGTCAGCGAGCTTTCCGTCGCAGAGCGCCAGCGTGATCTCCGCCTTCTGGATCGGATAGGACAGCTCCTTGGCGCGCAGCAGCGGCATCGTCGCGACGCAAATGCCTCCGGCCTTGATCACCGCAAGATAGGTTGCGACCATCATCGGATTGTTGGCAGAGCGCAGCAGCACGCGCCCGCCGGTCACGAGACCAAGCTTGCCGACCAGAACATTGGCGATGCGATTCACGAGTGCTTGCAGCTCGTGATAGCTGTAGCTGACCGCGGGGCTGATAACGCAAGGCGCGTCGCCATGGCCCTCTTCGACCCAGCGATCGAGGAAATAGCCGACGCAGTTCAATCGCGGCGGATATTGCAGCTCCGGCCGCGTGAAGATGAAATCGGGCCAGAGCTCGCGCGGCGGCAGATGTTGCCGTGCGAACGTATCGACATGGGCCGTCGCAGCATTGCCGTCAGACGAGCCCGACATTTGAACCTTGGCGGCGTTGGCCATCGCACGCTCCTTTGCGCATGGAAGCACCCGGCAAGCACTAACTTGGAAACATTTTAGGCTTAAAACAATTTGGTGCAATAGTGGATTTTGGGCATCCCATGCATTTTCCTACGGCAAGGTGGGATTGGCGGGCGCATCGGCCCGCGGGACCTACGCCCGGCGGCGGCCAGCCGACTTCTGCGCCGACGCCTTGGTCTTGGCGAGGAGCCGCATCAGCTCGCGCACATCCTTCGGCGTCAGGTCGGCGAAGAGATCGGCGATCCAGGTCTCGTGTTCCGCCGCCATCCGGCGAAACTCGGCGCGCCCGAGCTTTGTCAGGCGGATCACCTGGACCCGGCGGTCGGTCTCCGACGTGCGCCGGTCGAGATGGCCGGATTCCACCAGACGTTCGACGAGGCCGGTGACGTTGCCGTTGGAGACCATCATGCGCTTGGAGACATCGGACAGCGTCATGCCATCGGGCGCCTTGTCGAGCTGTGCCATCAGATCGAAACGGGGCAGCGTGACGTCGAACCGCTGCCGCAGGCGGCCGCGGACCTCGCCCTCGATCAGGGTCGTGCAGGTAAGCATACGCAGCCACAGCCGAAGCTCTTCGGCGTGGTCCTCCGGCGTCTCGACGGCCTTGGTCTCGGAATCAAGCATCTGATGCAGTCATTGACGGCAGGCATTGGCGCCAGCACGGATTCCCCAACGTTTTGAGCTTCAAATAAATTGAAGCCGGCCGCAAGTCCAAAGCTGCAGCAATCGACCGCACGTCGATTTCTTTAGGCTTCAAGTAATTGGCGCGCCGCTTGCATGCTCGCTGCCTCGCGAGATGGCGGCGTCTTGAGCTTTGCTTGCCGCGGCAGCCGTCATCGGCATAAGCTTGTATTGGAGTACGCGGCTTGCAGCGCAGGCCCTGATGTCACGGGGGACAGACCATGAAGACGCAAACGACCTTGGCCGCAGCCGCCTTGCTGCTCGGCACGGCAATGAGCCCCGCCCTCGCCCAGGAGAAGATCAAGCTCGGTGTGATCGTGACCCTGTCGGGACCCGCCGCCGCGCTCGGCCAGCAGGTTCGCGACGGCTTTGCACTCGCGGTGAAGGATCTCGGCAGCAAGATGGGCGGCCGCGATGTCGAGGTCGTGGTGGTCGACGACGAGCTCAAGCCGGACGCAGCGGTGACCAAGGTCAAGGGCCTTCTGGAACGCGACAAGGTCGACTTCGTGGTCGGGCCGATCTTCTCCAACATTCTCCAGGCGATCCACCGACCCGTGACGGAATCGAAAGTCTTCCTGATCAGCCCCAATGCCGGCCCGTCGACTTTTGCCGGCAAGGACTGCAGCCCGTTCTTCTATGTGACCTCGTACCAGAACGATCAGGTTCACGAGATCCTCGGCAAGGTCGCGCAGGATCGCGGCTACAAGCGCATGTACCTGATGGTGCCGAACTATCAGGCCGGCAAGGACTCGGTCGCCGGCTTCAAGCTCGACTACAAGGGCGAGATCGTCGAGGAATCCTACATGCCGCTGAACACGCTGGACTTCCAGCCGGAGCTTTCCAAGATTTCCTCGCAGAAGCCCGATGCGCTCTTCACGTTCATGCCGGGCGGTCTCGGGGTTAATCTCGTGAAGCAGTACAGGCAGGCCGGCCTTGCCGATAGCATTCCGGTGCTCTCGGCTTTCACGGTGGATGAATCGACCCTGCCGGCGCAGCAGGACGCGGCCGTCGGCATGTTCGGCGGCGCGAACTGGGCGCCCAATCTCGACAATCCCCAGAACAAGAAGTTCGTCGCGGCCTATGAGACCGCCTACAACGGCGTGCCCGGCACCTACGCCTTCCAAGCCTATGACGCCGCCATGCTGATCGACAGCGCCATCAAGGGTGTGAAGGGCGACCTCTCCAACAAGGATGCCGTCGCGGCCGCCCTGAAGAAGGCCGACTTCACCTCGCTGCGCGGCGCCTTCAAGTTCAACACCAACGGCTATCCGATCCAGGATTTCTACCTCACCAAGGTTGCCAAGCGCCCTGACGGCAAGTTCCAGACCGAGATCGTCCAGAGGGTCTTTGAGAACTACGGCGACCGCTATGCCAAGGACTGCAAGGCGGCAAACTAAGCCGCATCGCGTTACGGGAGGACTGCAATGAAGAGCGAAATCACCGGCATCACACGGGCCAATGAGGGCATCCAGGGCATTTCCTGGAACATCCTCGGCCAGACCTATGTGCCGAAGAGCTATGCCGAGAACAGCTTCTCCTGGCACGCAACGCTGCCGCCGGGCACATTCGTGCCGCCGCACATTCATCCCGACCAGGATGAGTATCTCTACATGCTGGAGGGCAAGCTCGATTTCATGCTCGGCAATTCGGAGTCACAGGCAACCGCGGGCGACCTGATCCGCCTCGGCATGGGCGTGCCGCACGGCATCTTCAACAAGTCGGAGCAGACCGCAAAAGTGCTGTTCTGGGTGGCGCCGAGCCGCAAGCTGTTCGACCTGTTCTGGGGCCTTCACAACATGAAGGAGCAGAAGCCTGAGGACGTGGTGGCGATGGCCGCCGAGTTCAACATCCACTTCCTGCCGCCGCCTCCCGGCGGCTAGCGGCATGCCCCCGGAAAAGCGCGAGGCGGTTTTCCGGAAAGGTCTTGCTCAATCAAAAAGCCAAAGGGCGATGACGGTTCATCGCCCCTTTGCGTCTCAGGCGCGCACCGCTGCGAGCCCCGGCACCGCAGCGAAGCCGGCCTTGGTGGCATAGCCGCGCACGATCGCCTCGCGCTGGGAATAGCTCAGGACGTTGTCGACATTGTCGAAGCCATCAGGCGCAAGCTGCTCGACGGCGTCGATGACCCCTTCGGGGCCGCCACGCCGGTTGGAGCGAACGATATCGGCGGTCATCGGCAAGCGCTTCTTCTCATATTCGACCAGCGCCTGACGCGGATGCTCGGCGCGCACCAGCGCGTCGGCAAGGCACCGCGCATCGAGGATCGCCTGCGAGGCGCCGTTCGAGCCGACCGGATACATGGGATGCGCGGCATCGCCGAGTAGCGTGACGCGTCCCGAGGACCAATAGGGCAAGGGATCGCGGTCGCAGGTCGGATATTCGTAGAACTCGGGCGTTGCCGAGATCAGGCTTTTCACATCGATATAGGGCACCGAGAAGCGCGCCACATGCGGCATCAGTTCCTCGCGCCGGCCCGGACGCGACCAGTCCTCTTTCCGCGGCGGCGGGGCGTTGCCCTCGCCGACCTTCACCAGCA
The DNA here is from genome assembly GCF_042257955.1 of Bradyrhizobium sp. B025. NCBI lineage: Bacteria > Pseudomonadati > Pseudomonadota > Alphaproteobacteria > Hyphomicrobiales > Nitrobacteraceae > Bradyrhizobium > Bradyrhizobium sp. B025. Next base: position 5,883,109 of record NZ_CP170150.1, read on the forward strand.
CCGCCCAGTTTGTGAGACGGCTCGCGGGGCTCGAGCCTTCCGCGATCGGGTAGATCACGACCTTGGCGTTGAGGCCACCGGCCACGATCATGGATTTGCCGGTGAGGAACAGCGGCCAGTCGCGCGCGCCGCGCCACAGCATCAGGCCGTTCCAGCACGGCGGTCCTTCGTTCGGGAACAGCGTGTCGCGCACGCGCGAATGGATGCCATCGGCACCGATCAGGATATCGCCGCGCGCCGTGTGGATGTGTGCGCCTGAGCGATCGAAGAAGTAAGCCGTAACGCCGCCTTCGTCCTGTGTGAACGCACCAAGACGGCAGCCGGTGTGGATTGCCTCCGCCCCGAGCCGCTCCTCGACGGCGCGATGGATGACGCCCTGAAGGCGACCGCGGTGGATCGAGAATTGCGGCACGTCGTGCCCCGCGTCGATGCCGCGGGCTTCGCGCCAGACCTCCTGGCCATGGCGGTTGAGGTAGTAGAGCTGATCGGTGCGGATCGCGACGTCGTCAAGCTTTTGCAACAGGCCAAGGCCGGCAAGCTCTCGCATGGCGTGCGGCAGCGTGTTGATGCCGACACCAAGCTCGCGAATGGTGTCGGCCTGCTCGAAAACCTCGCAAGCGATGCCGCGCGAGCGCAGCATCAATGCCGTGGTGAGACCTCCGATACCGCCACCGACGATAATCGCCTTCATCGCCCTTACTCCACTCGAAATACGCCAGGCAATGGGGTTAACGTCGCATGGGCGGTCACTCCGCCGCAAGCGGCTTTGTCGCCTCCACCTTGAGCTTGGCCGGGGTCTTGGGCTTAGCCTTAATTCTCAGCTCCCAATTTCGCGCAAGTCCCCATTGCTGGCCCCTCCACGGGTAAAAGCAACCGCCTTAGTCGCCCCTGAAGACCGGCTTGACCTTGTTGGCGAAGGCCTGGAAGGCACGCTCGAAATCCGCTGTGGTCATGCACAGGGCCTGAGCAACGGCCTCCGCCTCGATCGCCTCCTCCACCGACATCGCCCATTCCATCGCCAGCATCCGCTTGGTCATGGTGTTGGCGAAGGTCGGCCCTTCGGCGATCTGCTTTGCCAGGAGCTGCGCCTGGGGCAGCACCTGCTCCGGCGTGACGATGCGGCTGAAGAAGCCCCAGCGCTCGCCCTCCTCCGCGGTCATGAACCGGCCGGTATAGAGCAGCTCGGAGGCCCGGGACTGGCCGATGATCCGCGGCAGGATCGCGCAGGCCCCCATGTCGCAGCCGGCGAGGCCCACCTTGTTGAACAGGAACGCGACCTTGGCCCCGCTCGCGGCAAGGCGCATGTCCGACGCCATGGCGACGATCGCACCGGCGCCCGCGCAAATGCCCTCGACCGCGGCCACGATCGGCTGCGGGCACGCCCGCATCGCCTTGACGAGATCTCCCGTCATGCGGGTAAAGGCAGTGAGCCCCTTGGTATCCATCTTCACGAGCGGGCCGATGATCTCGAATACATCGCCGCCGGACGAAAAGTTGCCGCCGGCGCCGCTGACAACGATCGTCTTGACCGCATCGTCGAACGCGCAGGCGCGGAAGAAATCAGTGAGTTCCCGGTAGCTCTCGAAGGTCAGCGGGTTCTTCCGCTCGGGACGATTGAGCGTCACCGTGGCAACGCCGTCGACCACGGCCAGCAGGAAGTGCTGCGGCGAATAGTCCGCGAGCGGCAGGGTCACGGGATTGGCTGGTCTGCTCATACGATCTCCTTAGCTTCCTCGTTCTGGGCCTGCGTCGCGCACGCTAGATCTCACCGCCGGCAACGGCAATCGCCTGCCCCGTGATCGCGCCGGCACCCTCGCCGCACAACCAAAGCACGGCGTCGGCCACCTGCTGAGGCGAGATCAGCCGCCCTTGCGGGTTGTGCTTGGCGAGCTCGGCGATCGCCTGCTCGCGGGTTCGCCCTGTCTTCTTCATGATGTTTTCGATGCTGCCGGCGACCAGATCGGTGTCCGTGAAGCCGGGACACACCGCATTCACGGTCACGTTGCTGCCGGCCATCTCGAGGGCGAGCGAACGCACGAGACCGACCACTGCATGCTTGGCCGCGGTGTACGCGCTGACATAGGCGTAACCCTTCAGCCCCGCCGTCGACGCCACCGCGACGATGCGGCCATAGGGGCGATCCTTCATCCCCGGCAGTACGGCGCGAACGGCATGGACCACACCCATGAAATTGACGTCCATCATGCGCGCAAACAGGGCGCTGTCCGATTTGGAGAACGGTGCGGACTCCGCACTGCCCGCGTTGGCGATCAGAATGTCGATCGGCTTTCGCGCATGCGCCTCCGCGATGGCTGCCTTCAGCGCAGCTTCGTCCGAGACATCGGCGACAGCTGCAAAATGCGCCGCACCCGCGCGGACCGCCTCGTCCAGAACTGCGGCATTCCGGCCGAGCACCGTCACGGTGGCGCCGGCGCCGACGAGGGATGCTGCAATCGCGCGGCCGATTCCACGGCCGCCACCGGTTACCAGTGCGTGCGGCGAGTGCGGCAATCCGGACATGCGCTGGCTCCTTGGGATCTGCTGATCGTGCCTCCGATATATTTTAACCTTCAAACTTTTGCAACGACGGCGCCAGTCGACGTCGCGAAAGCCCACGCGGGAAAGACCGGCCCGAAAATTGCTTTAAGTATAAAATTATCTCTTCCCATCGACGATAGGCCTGTTAGCATCGCCGGGCCCAGCAAGAGGATATCGCGTGCCGCAACCTGCGCCGATGATAACAAAGGACGGACGCTTCGCCTATGAAGCCACCGGCGATCCGGGCGCGATACCCTTGATTTTCCTGCATGGGATTGGCGGCGCGGCGCGCGCCTGGCGGCACCAGCTTGCCACATTCGGCGACCGCTTCCGCGCGATCGCATGGGACATGCCGGGCTATGGCGGATCGGCGCCGCTTGCCCGCGTCAGCATCGCTGCCCTGGCCGATGCGCTCCAGCAATTCATCGAGCAGCTCGGCGTAACAAGGCCCATTCTGGTCGGACATTCGATCGGCGGCATGATCGTCCAGAAATGGCTGGAGCAATCGCCGAAACTGGCGCGCGCGGTCGTGCTGGCGCAGACCAGCCCGGCGTTCGGCAAGGCCGATGGCGACTGGCAGAAATCGTTCATCGCAGCGCGGCTCGGACCGCTCGATCGCGGCGAGACGATGAGGTCGCTGGCGCCCTCGCTGGTGAAGGAGCTTGTGGGGGACACTCCTGATCCGGAAGGGATGGAACTTGCGCGTGCCTGCATGGGAAGCGTGCCCGAAGCGAGCTATCGCGCCATGATGCTGGCCTTGATCGGGTTCGATCAGCGCAGCACGCTCAAGGATATTTCCGTGCCGACGCTGCTGCTGTCCGGCTCCAAGGACAACAACGCACCGGCACCCATGATGGCGAAGACGGCGACCTACATTCCCTCGGCTCAATATGTCGAGCTGGCCGGCGTCGGCCATCTCGCGAACCTTGAACGTCCCGAGGCCTTTGACGAGGCGCTCGGCAAGTTCCTGGACTCAGTCGTTGCAAAACACAGGTGACTGCGCAATGACCATGCAAGTCAGCAAGACGATCGGCGCGAGTGACAAGGTCGTGCTGGATGCACCGATCTTCGATCCCGTCGCGTTCCGCCTGAGCGACGAACAGGCCGGCATCATCGCGCGCGCCCGCGAGATCGGCCAGAGCGTGTTCGCCGGGCGCGCTGCGACCTACGACCGCGAGGCGATCTTTCCGACCGAGAATTATCGCGACCTGCATCGCGTCGGCCTGCTCGGCATCGCCGTCCCCAAGAAGCACGGCGGCCTCGGCGCGAACTACCAGACTTATGCGTTGGCCGCAGCCGAGATTGGCCGCTATTGCGGCGCGACAGCACTGACCTGGAACATGCATGTCTGCTCCACCCTGTGGTCGGGCCCCCTCGCGGACGATCTCGACATGGACGCGGAGACCCGCGCCGAGCACGAGCGGCGGCGCGCCGTCCACTACAAGCGCATCGTAGAGGACGGCGCGATCTATTCGCAGCCCTTCTCCGAAGGCGGTGCGGCGGCCGCCGGCGGCGTCGCCTTCGGAACGCAGGCAAAGCCCGTGAAGGGCGGCTGGATCGTCAACGGCAAGAAGATCTTTGCATCGCTGTCCGGTCACGCCGACTATTACGGCGTGCTCTGCACCGAAATCGAGGAAGGCCATAAGGCCTCGCGCCGCAACACGCTTTACCTCGCAATTCCGGCGAAGTCGCAGGGCGTTTCCGTCGTCGGCGATTGGGATCCGCTCGGCATGCGCGGAACGGTATCGCGAACGCTGCTGTTCGAGGACGTGTTCGTCCCGGAGGATTCCGCGCTGATGCCACGCGGCGTCTATTTCCAGGCCGCGATGCGCTGGCCGCACATGTTCCTGACGCTGTCGCCGACCTATATGGGTCTCGCGCAAGCGGCCTATGATTTCACCGTGCGTTACTTGCGCGGCGAGGTGCCGGGCATGCCGCCGGTCAAGCGACGGATGTACCCGACCAAGCAGATCGCGGTCGCGCAGATGCAGATCAAGCTCGAGCAGATCAAGTCGATCTGGTTCCAGGCCGTCACGGAGGCGCGCGCCAATCCGAGCAAGGAGCAGGTGCTGCGCGCCTACGCCGCGCAATATTCGGTGATGGAGGGGGCCAATGAGCTCGCCGCACTCGCGATCCGCACCTGCGGCGGCCAGGCGATGCTTCGCTCGCTCCCGCTGGAGCGGATCTATCGCGACAGCCGCTGCGGCTCGCTGATGCTGCCCTGGACGGCCGAGCTCTGTCTCGACCGTATCGGGCGCGAGGCGCTGTATGAGGCTGGCGAAACGGACGACTGACGGTGGACCTCTGTAGTCTGATCGACCGCAACGCGGCGTTCGCGCCAGACAAGACGGCTATCGCCTTCGAGGGGGAGCGGCTGAGCTACGCGGCGTTTGCCGCGCGTATCGAGCAGACCGCCACTGCCTTGAAGCAGGAGCTCGGCGTCGGCCGGGGCGATCGCGTCGCGATCCTCAGCCTGAACCGGCCGGACTATCTGGTTCTGCTCTATGCCTGCGCGCGGCTCGGGGCGATGCTGGTGCCCTTGAACTGGCGGCTGGCGATCGCCGAACAGCTCTTCATTCTCACCGATGCGGGCGCCAAGGTCCTGGTGCTCGAGCAGGCATTTGAGGGAGTTCTTTCCGAGCTCGTGCGGGCAGCGCCGGGGACATCCGTTGTCGGCCTCGACTTTGCGCCGCCGCGCGGCACGACTTTCGAAAGCCTGCTGGCGCATAGCGACGGCTCCAGCCGAAATCCGCACACCGACCTCTCTTGCCCGCTCCTCATCGTCTACACATCAGGGACCACCGGCCGGCCGAAGGGCGCGGTGCTGCGTCAGGAAGCGCTGTTCTGGAACGGCGTCATGAGCCAGCACATGCACAGCATGACGTCCGACGATCACGTGCTGACGGTGCTGCCGTTGTTCCACGTCGGAGGTCTCAATATCCAGACCACGCCGGCGCTTCAGCTCGGCGCGACCGTCACGATCCACGCCCGCTTCGCGCCGGATACGGCGCTCGCATCGATCGCGCGCGATCGCCCCACGCTGACGGTGATGGTGCCGGCCATCATTCAGGCCGTCAGCGAGCATCCCGCCTGGACCACGGCCGATCTCTCATCGCTCAAGGCCGTGGCCACCGGTTCGACCATCGTGCCGCCGCACCTGATCGACCGCTTTGTCGCGCGCGGCGTTCCCGTGCTTCAGGTTTATGGCTCGACCGAAACCTGCCCCATCGCGATCTATACGCGGCTTGGCGGCGATCTCTCGCGAGAGGGATCAACCGGACTTGCGGGCCTGTGCTGCGAAGCGCAAGTGATTGATCAGGCCGGCCGTGAGGTGCCGGCGGGCACGCCAGGGGAGATCGCGGTGCGCGGCCCCAACGTGTTCTTCGAATATTGGGGGAATGCGGACGCCACGCACGATGCGCTGAGCGATGGCTGGTATCGCACCGGCGATATCGGCCTGTGCGATGCCGACGGCTATTTCTGGATCCGCGACCGCAAGAAGAACTTGATCATTTCCGGCGGGGAGAATGTCTACCCGGCCGAGGTCGAGCGCGTCCTGTTGGAACACCCCGATGTCAGCGAATGCGCCGTGATCGGCAGGCCGGACCCGCGCTGGGACGAGGTACCGATCGCCTATGTGATCCGGCGATCCGGCTGTCGGCTCGAAGCGGAGGAACTGAGGGCGCATCTCCAGGCGCAGCTTGCTCGCTTCAAGGTTCCGCGCGAGATCGTCTTCGTCACCGACCTGCCGCGCACGGCGCTGGGCAAGGTCCAGCATTTTCTGCTGAAGCAGCTTGACGCGCAGTCGCGCGCACGGGGAGAAACCTCTTGAAGATTGCAGTTCTGGGCGGGGGAAACGGCTCTTTCGCGGCCGCGGGCGATTTTGCGCTGTCGGGACATGAGGTCCGGCTCTGGCGCCGCGACGCGGATCAGGTCGCCGCGCATCGCGCCGACGGCTCGCGCATCCTGGTGAAGGACCATAACGGCCGCCACGACATGAAGCTGGCGCTGGTGACGACCGACATCGCCGAAGCCATGGACGGTGTCGAACTGATCCTGTGCCCTGCCCCTGCCTTCGCACAGCCGGATATTGCCAGGCTCGTCGCACCGCACCTGCGGGACGGCCAAGTCGTGTTTCTGCCGCCCGCGACATTCGGCTCGATGATCTTCGCGAAGGCCGCGCAGGACGCCGGCAACCAGGCCAAGGCGAGCTTTGCCGAAACCGGCACGCTGCCCTGGCTCACCCGCAAGCACGGGCCGTTCGAGGTCGCGATCACGATCCGCGCGAAGCGGCTACCGGTTGGCGTCTTTCCGCTCGACCGGGCGCCGCACGCGCTCGACGTGATCGGACGCGCCTTCCCCGACGCAATCGAACCATGCGGAGATGCGCTGTCCGGCGCGCTGATGAATGCAGGTCCCATCATCCATCCGCCACTGATCGTGATGAACACCGGCCCGATCGAACATTTCGAGCGATGGGACATCCACAAGGAAGGAACGCAGGCCTCGATCCGCCGGGTGACCGACGCGCTCGACGCCGAGCGGATCGCGGTGCGGGAGGCGCTCGGCTACGGTGCACCGCATTTCCCGCTCGCTCACCACTACGCGAAGGAGGGCGAAATCTGGATGTATGGTCGCGGCTCGCATGACCGGCTGACGGACTCCGGCGACTGGCGCGAACGCATCGTGCTGACCGAGCACCGCTACATGCGTGAGGATTTGCGGCTTGGATTGTCGCTGCTGGTGTCCGTCGCCGGCCTCGCGGGCGTGGCTACGCCGCTGGCTAAGGCTTTCCTCGCCATCGGTGGCGCGATCTGCGGTGAAGATTTTGCCCAAGGCGGCCGAACCCTCGATACGCTGGGTCTCGGCGGCCTCGGCAAGGCCGAATTGCAGACGCTGCTTCGCAATGGATTCTAATCGATGACCAGTCGCGCCAACATCGCATGTCTCGGGGCCGGCCGCATGGGGCGCGGCATCGCCGTCGCGTTCGCCTATGCCGGGCACAGGGTCACGATGATCGACGTCAAGCCCCGTTCCGCCGAGGACTTCGCCAAGCTCGAAGCGGATGCGCTCGGCGAAATCAGGAAGACATTCGCGAGCCTCTCGAACCTGGGGCTGCTGACCGAGGCAGATGTCGATCCGCTCATCGCGCGCGTCTCGGTTGTGACGGCTAGCCAGAGCGGCGCAGCGCTTGCCGACGCCGGAATGGTTTTTGAGGGCGTCCCTGAAGTCGTCGAACTCAAGCGGGAGGTGCTGGGGGCGGCCTCAAGACAGGTAAAGCCCGACACGATCATTGCATCGACCACGTCGACCATTCTGGTCGACGATCTGTCCGGCGCGATCGTGAACCCTCGCCGCTTTCTCAACGTCCACTGGCTCAACCCGGCCTATCTGATCCCGCTGGTCGAGGTTTCGCCCGGCAAAGCCACCGATCCAGCCATCATCGAGGAGGTCAAGGCGCTGCTTGAAGGGATCGGCAAGGTTCCGGTGGTCTGCGCGGCGACGCCCGGCTTCATCGTCCCGCGCATCCAGGCGCTGGCCATGAACGAGGCCGCGCGCATGGTCGAGGAAGGCGTCGCCAGCGCGGAGGAGATCGACAAGGCGATCCGCTACGGCTTCGGCTTCCGCTACGCCGTGCTAGGGCTGCTCGAGTTCATCGACTGGGGCGGCGGCGATATCCTCTACTATGCGAGCCGTTATCTCGAAGGTGCCCTCGGCAACGACCGCTATCGCGCGCCGGACGTCATCTCGCGCAACATGCACGAAGGCCGGATCGGCCTGCGAACCGGCGCAGGCTTTCTCGATTATTCCGGGCTCGATGTCGACGCCTATCGGGCAAAGCGGCTCCAGGCCATGGTCGACCTGCTCCGGCATTTCGAGCTGGCTCGCCCGCCAGTGCTCGACCGCGACTAGCCGAAGACGTCCTGAAGCACGCCGTCCCGCACAACCGCGACGCCGTCCAGCTCGATAGTGGTTCCCATCATCGGCAGGTCGAAATGACCTGCGGTGTAGCGGCCGGCGAATTCGTTCGCGCCGGTCGAGAACAGGAAATTGCCGGAGACCGCACGTATCTCCGTGCCATTGGTGTCGCGCTGATCGTACATCGACAGCGCTTCATAGCGCGCGCCAGGGTTCATGCCGAAACCGACATGCGATACGGCGTAAGCCTCGCGATCGCCCCAGGCCGCGAGATAAGCACGCATCATTGCGGCATCCGTGCCCTCCCCTTCCAGCTCGACGACGTAATCGTCCTTCAACGTCATCTTCACAGGTGACGTCAGGTAGCGCTTGAATGTCAGGTTGATGTCGCCGGGCGCCATCACCAGCGTACCGTTGATCGTCCCGCTCTTGGGAAAGCTGACGACGATGCCGCCCGGCCAATGCGCGAGCGTGCCGGGCTTGTCGGTCCAGCCCCACACGCCGACCGTTGAAGCACCGATCATGTCCACGTCGAGCGCCGAGCCGGCTTTCGAGGTGACCCGCATCCGCTTGGTCCCGCGCAGCATCTTCGCCGCCGCGCGAACGCGCTTCTCGAGTGCGGGGTCCGGCACCATCCGCTCCAGCGCCTCCGGGTGCTCGTTGGAGATCACCAGGATCCGCGCGCCTGCCTTGAGGATCTCGGGCGTCTCCACCGCGTGCATCAGGCCCTCGATGGTGCAATCAACCACAAAGCCGGCCTGCTGAAGCGCGCTTATTACCGGGCCGAGCCGTTGGATCGCCTCGCTCGCGCCTGTCGAACGAACCGGAACGATATTGCGATTGCGCGGCGTCGGCATCACCACATGAAATGGCCGCGCGCCCATCCGCAGCAGCGCGAGTTCCGCCAGATGTACATTCAGCGCACGCGATTGCGTCTCCGAGAGGATCGCCGCGGTATCGCCGGCCTTGACGGCGCATCGTTCGAAAATCTCACAAAATGCGTCGATCCATTTTGCTTCGATGCGATCAGCCAGCATGGTTCACTCCCGGTATCGTGGTTTCTTGTTCCGTCAGATCACGCTTCGGGAAAGCCCCGTAGGAGGTACGATCGCACGACGCCCAGCAGCGCGTTCAGGATCAACCCGAGCAGCGAGATCGTGATCAGCGGCACGAACATGTCGACGGCCTGGAACGTCCGGGCCGCCGTGACGAGGGCATGGCCCAGCCCGTCCGTCGACGTGATCATCTCGGCCAGAAACACCACGATGCAGGAAATGACAAGGCCGATCCGGCAGCCGGTCAGGATCGACGGCATCGCCGCCGGCAGCACCACCTTGAAAAGGACTTCATAGCGCGGCGTTCCCGCCGCCATGGCCGACCAGATCAGCTTCTGCTCGACGGTCGAGGCGCCGTAATAGGTGGACAACAGAATAGGGAACAGCGCATCCGCGGCCACCAGCGTGATCTTCGATCCGTGGCCGAAGCCGAGCAGCAGCAGGAGCGCCGGATAGAGCGCAACCTTTGGCAACGGCGCCAACACGCGGACGATCGGCCGAACCACAGCATCGATCGCGGGACTGGCAGCAGCAGCGATGCCGATGCTGACACCAAGTACGACCGCAATCGCGAAGCCGGCAAACAACCGGATCAAGGTCGCCGCGATCTCCTGCTGAAATGTCCACGTCACGAGCTGCTGGAGCAACCGGCTGAAGACGAACCCGGGCGGCGGCAGCAGGACCGCAGGCGCAAAGCCGAATGACACCAGGCCTTGCCAAACCGCGATCACCAGCACGATTGGCGCGATTCCGAGAAGGACATTTGATGGGAGAATACGCGGCGTCATGAGAAGCTCAACGGTATGTCGAACTGAGGCTCGGACCAGCGCACGAGCCTTGCGCGGACCCGCTCGAAGATCGCATCGAGGCAGATTCCCATCGCTCCCACGATGATGATCATCGCAAAGACGGTGTCGTATTGACCCATGTCGAGCGCGTTGAACAGGATGTTGCCGGCGCCGGACTGGCGGGCAATCATTTCGCTGGTGATCATTGTGATCAGCGCCAGCACCAAGCCCGTGCGGCAGCCAGTCAGGATCTCCGGCAGCGCCGCCGGCAACACGATGCGAACCAACCGTTGCAAGGGCGAGAGCCCCATGGCCGCACCTGACCACAGCATCTTCTCCTCGACCGCCCTGGCGCCCTCGAAGCTATGATAGATCACGGGCAGGCTGACGCCGAGGAAGATCACCAGCGTCTTGGCGATATCACCGACCCCCAGCCACAGCATGATGATCGGCATCAAGGCCGCTTTCGGTACCGGGTAGATCACCATCAGAAGCGGATTGAAGAAGGCCGCAACTGCGCGGCTGCGTCCCATCAGCAGGCCGAGAGGAATCGAAACAAGCACTGCAACACCGAACCCGATTGCCATGCGGCGGAGCGAGGCCAGGATATTGATCAGCGACTCCTTGTCGCCGAGAATATCCGGAATCGCCCGGATCGCCTCGATCGCCGTCGGAAAGCTGTCGTTCTTCAGCGCGAGCGAGGCGACCTGCCATATCGCCAGCAGCCCGATGCAGGCGAACACCGGGGCAGCACGTCTGGCGGAGGTAGCCAGCAATGTCATGACGGCGATCCGGTCTCGTCGACCTCGTCGAACATGCGCTCGATGTCGACGACGTACTTCTGGTAGCGCGGATCGAGCAACAGCTCGTTGCGGCGGCGCGGCCGCGGCAGATCGATATCGATCACCTGCCGGATGCGGCCGGGCGACTTCGACATCATCACGACCTTGTCCGACAGAAAGACGGCTTCGTCCACCGAATGTGTGACGAACAGCACCGTCTTGCGGTCGCGCTCCCAAATGTTCAGGAGATCGTTCTGCAAGCGCGTCCGGGTGTGGGCGTCGAGCGCGCCGAACGGCTCGTCCATCAACAGCACTTCGGGATGGTAGGCAAGCGTTCGGGCCAGCGCCACGCGCTGCTTCATGCCGCCCGACAATTCCTTGGGATAGAAGTTCTCGTAGCCCTTGAGGCCAACCATCTCGATCAGCGCCCGGCTCTGCGCTTCGGCCTCAGGGGTCCGCACGCCCTGCTGACGCGGCCCGTACATCACATTGCCCAGCACGGTCTTCCAGGGGAAGAGCGCAAACTCCTGGAACACCGGCCCGCGATCAGGACCGGGTCCTGTGATCGCCCGTCCCTTGATCTTCGCCGCGCCGCTGGTCGGGCTGACGAAGCCCCCGACGATGTAGAGCAGTGTCGACTTGCCGCACCCCGACGGACCAAGGATGGAGACAAAGGCGCCCTCGGCGATCGTCAGCGAGATGTCAGATAGCGCCAGATGATCCTTGCGCGCCGAGGTCTGAAAAACCTGCGAGACGCGGTCGATCTCGATGATCGCAGAAGCCGGCTTTTGTGACGTCACCGGTCCCACCCATTCGCTCGATCTCGAAGGCACGACCTTCATCCCGTCTCCCACTTCACCCGCGCACGAACGTCGCGCAACTTGTCTGCTGGATGTCCTCCGTCAGCGGCAGGAGCTTAGCAAGAAACTTGCCAGACAGGTGGCCGTTCTCGCACAGGTACGCCGCGTCATTCGAACCAGGGCCATTCTGCCGGCCCCTCATGGGTAACCGCTCCGCCCGGCGCCTGGCCGACCAGTCGCGCATATTTTGCGAGCGCGCCTGCGCGGTGACGCGGCGGGCGTGGTTTCCAATCACGTCGGCGCGCCGCGAGCTCCGGCTCGTCGACCAGCATATCCATACGCCGATTTGTAGCATCAATCCGGATCTTGTCGCCGTCGCGAACGAGGGCCAACGGACCGCCAACGAATGCTTCGGGGGACACGTAGCCGATGCACATGCCGCGGGTCGCGCCGGAGAACCGCCCGTCGGTGATCAGGGCCACCTTTTCGCCCATGCCCTGCCCGTAGATCAGCGCGGTGACGCCGAGCATCTCGCGCATGCCGGGGCCGCCGACCGGCCCTTCGTTGCGGATCACCAGGACCTCACCTGCCTTGTAGCTGCGGTCACGAACCGCTGCGACACAGGCCTCCTCGTCCTCGAAAACGCGCGCGACACCCTCGAAGAACTGGCTCTTCAAACCTGCGACCTTGATGACCGCACCGTCCGGACAGAGGTTGCCCTTCAGCACCGCGACACCGCCATCCGGCATGATCGGCGCACTTGCCGCGTAAACGACCTCGCCGTCCGGCGCGTTGGCCGCGCCATATTCTTCGGCAAGCGTCCGGCCGGTGATGGTGATGCAGTTACCGTCGATGTGACCGCTTCTGATCAACTCCTGGATCACCACGGCGGCGCCACCTATGTCGTAGACATCCTTCGCCGTGTATTTGCCTCCGGGCCGCAGGTTTCCGATCAGCGGCGTCCTGGCAAAGACCTCGCCGACATCGTCGATCGTGAATGCGATGCCGGCCTCGTTCGCGATGGCGGGCAGATGCAGCGCGGCGTTGGTCGAGCCGCCCGTAGCGGCGACGATCGCCGCGCCATTCTCCAGGGATTTCCGCGTCACGATGTCCCGTGGCAGAGGCCCGCCACGTTCCAGCATTTCCATGATCAGCCGCCCGGCGCGTCGCGAGATCTGCGCGCGCTCGGCGTAGACACCAGGCACCATCGAGACGTTGGGAATGGTGAGCCCCATCGCCTCCGACACCATTCCCATGGTGTTCGCAGTAAACTGGCCGGCGCACGCACCGATGGTCGGCAGGCAGGCGCGCTCGATCCGCTCCAGTGTGGCGCCGTCGATCTCTCCGGTCATGAAGCTGCCGACAGCCTCGTAGGAGTCGAGCACGGTCAGCGTTCGCCCGTCCACGCGCCCCGGCAGCGAACTGCCGCCGTAGATGAAAATCGACGGCACGTTGCAACGAACCATGCCCATCATCACGCCGGGAAGCGTCTTGTCGCATCCGCCGTATCCGATCAACGCGTCATAGGCGAGACCATGAACGACAGCCTCGATCGAGTCGGCGATCAGCTCGCGCGAAAAGAGGGAGAACTTCATTCCCTCGTGATTCATGCTGATCCCGTCGGAGACCGACACGGTGGAGAATTCGCGCGGCGTGCCGCCGGCCTCCTCGATACCCGTCTTGGCCGCGGCCACCTGGAAGTCGTGGGTCATGTTGCAGGGCGTCTGCTCGCCCTTCATGCTGACAATGCCAACCATCGGCTTGGCGATTGCCGCATCGTCCAGCCCCATTGCGCGCATGAATGCGCGGTGCGGGGCCCGGTCGAGGCCGTCGGTCGTTATCCGTGATCGCAACTTCTTCATATTTGCATCATCTTCGTGCGATGTCCCACACGCGGCGGGACATTGCCACTTCGTCTCTCAAAAGACGGCGCGAACACTTATTGCAGCGGTGCGACGATCGTCGGATGTTTGAATTGTGCGACGTCCAGCTTCGGCAGCATTCCTGTCTCCGCGTAGATGTCCAGCATCTTCTGGATCGCGGGGAAGTTCGGTGCCGCCCCCGGATCACGGCCAAAGTCGTTGTCCTTGAGCAGGTAGGTCTCGAGCACCGGAACAGGCGCTTTCAGCACCTCGGACACGACCTTCAGGGTCTCTTCGCGGTTCGCCAGCGCCTTCTTCATGCCCGAAGTGATGTCGCGAACATAGGCTTTGACCAGCTCCGGGTTCTTGTCGACGAAATCGGCACGGCAGGCTTCCAGGATGTGCACGATGTTCGGCATCGCCTGGGACAGCGAGAACAGTTTCCTTGTGCCACCCTTTGCTTCAGCGCGGGCGGCAAACGGCTGATTCATGTTGACCGCGTCGACGCGGCCCTGGCGCAACGCGTCCTCGGAGACGGCAAAGCCGACCTCGACCAGCTTGATATCCTTGGCCGGATCGACGCCATTCTGCTTCAGGAGCAGGTTGAAAGGCCCTTGCGTGCCGCCGCCGATCACGGAAATGCCGACGGTCTTGCCCTTGAGATCGGCAATGGTCTTGATTGGCGAGTCATCCATGACAGCCCAGTAGACCGAGAAGCCGCCGGGCTTCTCAAAGACGTGCTGAGCCACGATGTAAGCCTTGAGATTGCCGCCGACCACGCCGTTGGAGAGCGACAGCGGTGCCTGCGTCGCGCAATCCAGTGCGCCTGCCGCCAATGCCTGCGTCATCGGCGCGGTGCCCTGAAATTGGGTCCATTCAATGTTGTAGGTCTTGCCGATATTGGGAAATTCAGCCGGCCTGCGCATCATCCAGTATTTGGATTCCTCGGCCGGGATGGTCCAGCCAACGCGGATCGTCTGCTGCGCCCGCGAGGGGCTTGCGCCCGCAATCAGGGCCGCCACCGCCCCCGTCGCCAGCATCAACCTCGAAACCGTTCGCATCGCGCCCACTCCGTTGCTCCGGCGCCGACCGGCGCCACCCAACCCGACCGGCCCAAATGTTTCATGGTTCAAACAATCAGGCAAGCCATGCAAGCGGTCCGGTTTCGCCGCGGGACGCGCCATGTATGGTAAAGCGGCGGTCGCGTGACGTTGTGCTGCGACAGGAGGAGGCAACCTATGGCTGATGCGAGCAAGGCAAACCCGCAACGCGACGAGCGGTTCGGCTATCTCGGCCTTGGACTCATGGGAACGCCCATGACCCGGCGCCTGCTCAAGGCCGGCTATCAGGTCAGTGTTTGGAACCGATCAGAGGGCAAGGTCGCTCCACTCGTCGAAGCTGGCGCAAGGCACGGAGCCAGGCCCCGCGACGTTATGGCGAGCTCGGACATCGTCTTCATGTGCGTGACGGATGCCGCGGCCGTGGAAGAGGTGATTTTCGGAGCCGAAGGTCTTTCAACCGCTCCCGGCGCGGGCAAGCTCATCGTCGATTTCTCGTCAATCCATCCCGACGCCGCGCGCGACCTCGCAACGCGACTGAAAGCTGCGAACGGCGCAGGCTGGATCGATGCACCGGTGTCCGGTGGCACCAAGGGCGCCGAGGAAGGCACGCTTGCCATCATGGCCGGTGGAGACGCTTCCGACATCGAGAGGGTGAGGCCCTATGTGCTGACTATGGCCCGCAGGTTCACTCACATGGGCCCCACCGGCGCCGGCCAGACCGCAAAGCTCTGCAACCAGGTGATCGTCGGATGCGCCATGGCCGTTCTCGCGGAAGCAACGCGTCTCGCCGTGAACGCCGGAATTGATGCCAATAGGCTGCCCGAAGCACTCGCGGGCGGATTTGCGGATTCGATCCCGCTTCAGCTCTTCGTCCCGAGGATGGTCCAGGGCATTCACTCACCGCCGCTCGGCCATATCGCCACGATGCTCAAGGACCTCGATACGGTTGCCGATGTTGCGCAGACGACGTCGACACCGGTGCCGATGGCTACGCTTGCGGGACAGCTCTTCAGGCTGGCCAAGGCCGCGCGAGGCGCGGATGCGGACGCGCTGGAGATCTACAAGCTTTCAGCAACGGAATATTGAGCCACCGGGTGCGACCTGAAACGCGTTACGGTGTTTTCTTGCGTTCATCGTTGGCCACGAACCGGCCATACGCCCCGCGTGCAAACAGCAATGTATCCTTGGCATTGTAGGCATAGGCCTCGACCGCCCCAAGAAAGATCACATGATCGCCGCCATAATAGCGGTTGACGGAACGGCATTGAAAATTGGCGACGCTCTCGGCAAGCACGGGAGCGTTGCCGAGCCCTGGCGTCCAGTCGACGCCAGCGAATTTATCGTCGGACGATTTCGCGAATATATTTGCGAGCGCCTGTTGCGAAGCGCCGAGCACGTGGACGGCAAAATGGCTCGCGTTCTGAAACACGGTCAGGCTCGAAGAATAAACTCCGAGGCTCCAGAGGACGAGAGGAGGATTCAAGGAGACCGATGCAAAGGAATTGCAGGTGATGCCATAGGGTCTTCCGTCGGGGGCCACGGCAGTGATGATCGTGACGCCTGTTCCGTAGGTGCCGAGCGCGCTACGAAAATCACGGGGATCAATTGGCGAGCTGTCGCTCGCGAGCTCGTTGGCTGGATCTGGAACGGCCGGCTGCTTCGGCAGATCATTCATCGGCCGGCCTCACAGCGTGAGATTCTCGGACGGCAGGCCCAGTGCCACGCGTCCATAATTGGTCCCGGCCGCATCGAAATTGAATGCGAGATGCGAGTTGATCGCGTGCGCATCGCGAAACTGCCGCTGCAACACGCCCGCCGTGAAGAGCCCGCGCGCCCCGCTCGCCGCAAATAGCATTGAGACCGCGTCGGTACATAGATTGACCGAGAAAGCACCGTCACGTCGGTACCTGGTCTTGGTCGCCATGTCTGGAATGTGGCTGCGTCGTGCATCCTCCATGGCATCGATACACGCCGAACGCATGGTCCGACGTGCAGCATCGATCTTGGCCGAGGCCTCCGCGATCTTGATCTGCGTGCTTTGGAAGTCGCTCAGCTTGGCGCGGTTGTAGGTGGAAATGCGATGACGGACGACCTCGATATAGTCGTTCAGGCACGCCTGCGCGTTCCCCAGCGCGACGCCGGACAGGACGTAGGGAAACAGCGAGAACACGGGTAGCGCGTATAACGGATTGGGATTGACCTTGCTTCCGGGCGTCGGGCCGCCGGCAAGCTCACCGACGGCAACCGTCATATGGTCGGCCACGAAGGCTTCCCTGACCTCCACGTCGCAAGACCCCGTACCGCGCAATCCTGCGACATTCCAGGTGTCGAGCACCTTGTAGTCATGTTTCGGAAGCAAGAAGATCCGGTATTCGATGCCGTCTGCTTCATCATCAGAGGAAACCACGCTTGCGAGCATGTTCCATTCGCAAGACGCAACGCCCGAGGAGAACGGCCAGCTTCCGTGCAATTGGTATCCGCCCTCGACCCTCGTGGCGCGGCCCGCAGGAAAGATGAATGAGGATGCAATCAGCACATCCGGGTCGCTGCCCCAGACCAGATCCTGCGCCTTTTGCTCGAACATGCCGAGCATCCAATGATGGCTCGCCAGATTGGCGAGATTCCAGGCCGCCGACGCGTCCGCTTGTCCGAGAAGATCGGCGCAATCAATCAGGGCGACATAGTCGAGTTCGGCGCCGCCAATGCGCTTGGGCTGGAGCATCCGGAACAGGCCGGAGTCGTGCAGATCCCGTTCGGTCTCGGGCGGAAGGTAGCGTAGCTCTTCGGTTCGGGCTGCCCGCTCTCGCAGTCGTGGCACGAGCGCCCGAGCCTTCGCGATCATTGCCGCATAGGCGCGTTCGCCGGATTCCGGCCCCGCAGGCTGGCCCACGCTGGGTTCTTGACCAGGCGCCATTCGCATCCCTCGCTTTCCCACACTTATGCGGCGGGAACCTTGCCAAATCAAGCCGATGCAACACTAACACAGTGGCGTCGCCTGAACCCGGGCTGCTTGAAAGGATGCGATGTCGCGAACAGCCGTGTTGCAAAGCAGCGATCGGTACGCCGCGATGCCCGCCCCTCAAGGTTAACCACTCGGGCTCAGACCGAGGGCTTGCCTGATCCAAAGACACCCCTCTGGGTGAGCTCCGTGATCCGACGCTGGTCGTAACCCAGCGTGTCGCGCAAGACGTTCTCGGTATGCTCGCCCAACAGGGGGGCGGCAACCGGATCAATCGCGCCGGTCAGACTCATGGAAATCGGCGTTTCGATGTTGGGGACCCAGTCTGCTGTAGGATGCGGAATCCGGCTCAAGCGATGGCGGTCGCGGGCCTCGGGTGCATTAAAGCCCTCTTCGACGGTGCGGAGATAGCCGACCGGAATATTGGCCAGCTTCATTTTCGTCATCCAGTTCTCGAGGGTATCGCTCGCAAAGACCTCCGCAATGGCTGCCCGCAAGAGCTCCTTGTTCTCGGAGCGTGCTTTGCGCGTCGCAAATTGCGGATCGGTGATGAGGTCGGGCCGGTTCAGCACCTCGACGACCAGCCGGCGATAGAGCCGGTCGTTGGCGCAGGCCATGTAGAGCGGTCCATCGGAAGCCTCGTAGACGCCGACGGTGGGAGACCCGCTCGGCGAATTGCCGAACCGTCCGGGGTTCTCACCGTTGATCAGATAGGCCATGCCGTAGAAGCTCGTCATCGCCATGGCGATGTCGAACAGGGCCACCTCGACATGCTGGCCGCGGCCGAACCGATCCCGCGCCAGCAGGGCCAAAAGGATAGCGTTACAGGCCGTCATCCCCGTCGCAATATCCACGATGGGCGGGCCGGTGCGGACTGGAGGACCGTCGGCAAATCCGTTGAGGGACATGAAGCCGCTTTCCGCCTGTGTGATCGGGTCAAAACCGGGACGCGAAGCGAACGGCCCGGTGCGCCCATAGGCGGAAATCGAGCAATAGACCAGCCGAGAATTGAGCGGCGCGACCGCTTCGTAGTCTAGGCCAAATTTCTTCATGACCCCGCTCGAAAAATTCTCGACGACCACGTCGGCTTTGCGGATCAGATCCAGCGCGATCTCGCGGGCTTCGGGCACGGCGAGGTCGAGTGCGATACCGCGCTTGTTGCGGTTCAGGCTGAGATAAGCGGCGCTCTCGCCGCCGGTTTCGGCGTGTTCATACGCGCGCGTGTCGTCGCCGCCGTCCGGGTTCTCGATCTTGATGACGCGCGCGCCGAAATCGGCAAGCGTCTGGGTGCACGCCGGCCCAGCAACCACCCGCGTGAAGTCGACGACCAGCAGACCATCGAGCGCCGTAGGCCCTCCCGCCACTCGCGACGAACGTTCCGGCAATTGAGGCTTGGTGGACATCGATAGCGCTCCCTTACATCGGCTTATAATCGCCGAATTTCCTGCAAGGGGAAACTTAAAGCCCGGCGCCGCCGACTTCGCAAGTGCTTCAGCCACGTCGTCTGAAAACGCAAAAAGGGCCCGGCAGCTGTCAAGCTGCCGGGCCCTCGACATTATGGGCGTGCAGGCCGGCACCGCGTCTCGCGCGCCCAGTTCTACGCCGCGACCGCCGCGTTCCGCATCACGGGAAACACCGGCGCCCCCAAACTCGGCGCAGCCGTTTTCGCCAGTAAAGCGTATGCGACCAGGCCCAGGGTACCTCGGGCTCATAGAGCCGATAGCCAGCCTGCCGGGTTGTCCGTTGTATCCGAGACGATGCTGCCCCATCCGATGCGCCGCCCCCTCGCCTCGATCGCCCGCATCAGCCTGAGTTGAAGCCCCCGCCCCCAATGCCGACGTAGGACACCGACCTGGAGAAGTACCCGCTGTTTCGCGCATACGTCGACGTCAGAACGCCGGCGAAGGCGACCGGATCATCATTGTGATAGGCGAGCCACCACGTACCCAACTCGAATTGCGGCATGACGGCACAATCGAAGAATGTGAGCAGGTGCAGATCGCCGAGGGTTTCGGCGGTCTCCTTGTCGTCCGCATGGACGATGCGAATTCTGTACATCGAATGCCCATACATCGGTTGCCCAACGGGATTGGCTGCTCCTGAGCGCGAACGACGGCGGCCTCGCGCCGTGTACATCTATTTGCCCAATACGACCTTGACGCCGAGCCAGACGGCCCCCATCAGACCGGTGGCAATCACCGTGATCACCGCCTTGAATGTGTAGCTTTGCGCCTGCTCCACACTCTTCCGCCAGCGTCGCAGGTGCTGAAAATCCGCCCGCAACTCCTTCCGGTCATCATCTTCGATTCCAAAAGTAGCCAGCACCGACGCCACCGCCTTCAATACGATCGCATCGATGCTGTCCTGCTGGAATCTGTGCTGCTCAGCCAGCGTTTCGACGACAAGTGCCTTGATTTCGTCTTCCGGCATCTTCACCGCTTGATGATCCTTGCAACATTTTCGAAGCCGCGCTTGGCGAAGTAGAAGGAGACCACGAGATTGGCGGTAATCGCCGCAAAGCCCGCCAGAGCATCAGTGGAGCCAAAGCCAAGAACAGACCGGGAGCTTTGCGAAATAGAGCGCCACGCAATAGCCCATCAGCTTGCCCGGCTCGTACCAGTGCCCGATCTCCGCACCCCAAAGGTCGCAGCGGCGCGGCGCACGTTGCTCGCGCCGCGGGCCGGCACGTTCGCGCGTGCACGGCCAGCAATGGTTCGGACGACGGCGCGCCGATCGGCGCTCCAGGTTTGTCGAGTGCGTGGCCGCAATGCGTTGCCGCCGTCCGATTCCGATCGAGAACGAAAAAACCCGCGGCGGATGCTCTCCGCGCGGGTCAATCAAACTCGTCTCGATGATGTCATTCTGCCGGTGTCTTGCCCGACGAGTCAAATCCTGTGTTGAACGAAATTGTCGTCACACCAGGTGGACATGAAAAAGCCCGCCGCGGATTGTCCCGCGCGGGCCGAACCAAACTCGTTTCGATGATGGCATTCTGCCAGTGTCTTGCCCGACGTGTCAAACACCGTGGGCCGCAACAGGAGAATGACCTTCCTCCCACTTAGATATGTGGTGCGCCAGGGGCTTGCTTCAAGTCCCCGACCTTCGCGTACAACCCCCGCCCGAGCAACAAGTCGAGGGATCACGACATGCCCGTACTGCTTCCGACATCCCGCTCACGCGGCCGGACCGAGCAAGCCCGCGCCGGCAACCCAGCGCCGACCGATCATGCCGTGGTGATCGCCGGCGGCGGCCCGACCGGCCTGATGCTGGCCGCCGAGCTCGCGCTCGCGGAGGTCGACGTCGCCATCGTCGAGCGGCGCGCGGATCAGGCCCTCGTCGGCACGCGCGCCGGCGGGTTGCACGCCCGCAGCATCGAGATCCTCGATCAGCGCGGCGTCGCGGATCGCTTCCTGCGCGAAGGGCAAGTCACGCAGCTCGCCGGCTTCGCCTGGACCAGGCTCGACATCAGCGACCTCCCCACCCGCCACGCTTACGGGCTGGCGCTGCGGCAGAGCCACATCGAGCGCATCCTGGCCGACTGGGTCGGCGAGCTCGCGGTCCCGATCTATCGGAACTTCGAGGTGACGGGCTTCGTTCAGGACGAGACCGGCGTCAACGTCGCGCTGTCCGGCGGCGAGACGTTGCGGGCGAACTATCTGGTCGGCTGCGACGGCGGCCGCAGCCTGGTGCGCAAGACCGCCGGCATCGATTTCGTCGGCTCTGGTCCCACGCTCAGCAACCTCATGGCCGAGGTCGAGATGAGCGAGGCGCCGGCCTGGGGCCTGCGTCACGACGCGCTCGGCTTTCACGGCCTCAGCAAAACGGAGAGCGGGCGCGTGCTGGTCGTCGTGACGGAAGCGACACTCGACCGCAGCGGCGAGCCCACGCTTTCCGATCTCAGCGAGGCCCTCGTCGCCGTCTACGGCAACGACTCCGGCCTCAAGAATCCCGCCTGGATCGCCCGCTTCACCGATGCGGCGCGGCAGGCCGCCTCCTATCGCAGGGGACGCGTGCTGCTCGCCGGCGATGCCGCGCATATCCATCACTCCGTCGGCGGCCAAGGCCTCAACACCGGCGTGCAGGATGCCGTCAATCTCGGCTGGAAGCTGGCGCAGGTCGTCAAGGGCACGGCACCCGGCAGCCTGCTCGACAGCTACCATGCCGAACGCCATCCCGTTGCCGCGCGCGTGCTGCGCAACACCATGGCGCAAATCGCCCTGCTCCGCCGCGGCGACGACAGCCTCAAGGCCGCGCGTGAGGTGGTGTCCGACCTGCTCGGCATGGACGAGCCGCGCAAGCGCTTTGCCGCGATGATGAGCGGCCTCGACATTCGCTACGATCTCGGCGAGGGCCATCCGCTGCTTGGGCGCCGCATGCCCGACCTCGACCTCGTCACACCAGGCGGTTCGCAAAGACTGTTCACCCTGCTGCAGGGCGCGCGTCCCCTGCTGCTCAATTTTGACAAGCCGGGCTGCATCGCCATCGCACCCTGGGCGGATCGCGTCGGCGTCGTCGACACCAGCTACCAGGGCCCCTGGGAGCTGCCAGCGATCGGGCCGGTCGCAGCGCCCGAAGCCGTATTGGTGCGACCCGACGGACACGTGGCGTGGACGGGCGACGCGCGCCAGCGCGGGCTTGAGGACGTGCTGACACTATGGTTCGGGCCGGCAGCGCGACATAGCAAACCGAACTCATGCGCCCCCTCGAAACGAACAAAGCCCGCGGCATCCCCGCGGGCTTGATCCAAATTCATTTCGACGATGCCATTCTGCCAGTGTTTTGCCCGACGAGTCAAACCTTGGCTGCCAGCACACCCTCCAGGATGTCCGGTTTGCATTCTCGAGTGGACGCAAGGTCAGTTACCCGCCTTGTCAGCGAAGGGCCAATAGCTGACATTCCGCTTATTCCATCGCTTCGTCGGCCCCGAGAGAGGTGCGCAGCGGAACAGTGATGTCTGCTCAGCGCTCGTTTACACCGAGAGGGTCGGCGGTTCGAATCCGTGACCGCCCACCATCACGCCCATTGCAGCCCAAAATCATAATGTGATCAGAGTATCCAGAGCCTTGCGGAAGGCAAGCCGCCGATCTGTCACAGGGATCACTCCTAAGCAAGGCGTTTGCATGCCGACGAACGCGGCCGGCGCGATGGTCAGTCGCACACCTCGCGTTGAATGAGGATACCCGATCCGTTGCCTGGGCTGTATCCACTCGCTATCCGACAGCCTTTGCCCACGGGCCTGCATCCCGCACCATTGCAAATCATCTGACCAGACGCTTGTGGCTTGGCTGGCGCTGTTTCTGTCCGCTTCCGCTGCTCATCACGCTTGATTGCCTCATCCCGCGTCGCGACCGGCTTCTTGTCCTGCAGCTTCTCGCATTCATTGTCGTCATTGACGCGATAGCCCGCGCGGCAGGTGATCTTCACGCAGGCATCGCCGTCGGCCCTGAAACCGTGGTCGCAGACCAGCGGGCAGACGCGACCCGGCTTCGCCTTGATTGCATCCAGCGCATCGAAGCTCGCGAGCTTGGCGTCGAACTTGGTGCCGGCGTATTTGTTGAACAGCGTCAGCGAGCGTTGTGACGCCGCATTCCAGTCGCCGTCCGCCGAGCTTGTCAGACAACCGACGCGGCGGAGTTCTGACTGCACCAGCTTCGTCGTTTCCTGGGGCGACATCGCCGGCGGGGTCGAAGAGGGCACTACGGCCGCGACCTTTTGCTCGGTGTTGGCGGCGATTTGTTTCTCGCCAGCCTGCTTGGCGGTTGCCTCGGCCGCCGCCTTGTCGGCCGCTTGCTTCTCGGCGAGCGCTTTGGCAACGGCGGCCTCGGCCTCCTTTCTTCGCTGCTCAGCGGCGGCGGCTTTTGCCTCCTCGATCTGCTTAGCCCTCTCAGCGCCCAGACGGGCATCCTCGGCGGCCTTGGCGGCTACCGCTGCCTTTTCCTGCTCGACCTTTTTGGCACGGTCGGCCGCGAGCCGGGTTTTCTCCTCTTCGGCCTGTCGAGCCTTGTCGGCGGCCGCAGCGCGTGTTTCCTCGGCGGCAATTTTCTTGAGCTGCACCTTTGCCAAGTCGGCATAAAAGCCGTTCGGGAAGGCCCTGAGAAACGCCTCCCATGCGTCAAGGTCGCCCGCCTGAAGTGCGAGTTCGTAGCCCCTGCGGATTGCATCATCAGGGCTCGCCTGCGGTCCTGTGGCCGCCGGCTTCGCAGGCACGAGGGAAACGTCGTCACCACCCAGCGAGCCATAGACATACGGCTCCTGCTTGTAGCCGGTGTTCTTGAGGACGTCGTCGCGGACGAAGCCGAAAGCTTTACGCAGGTCGAGCCCCGGCGTTGGGAGGCGCTCGACCAGGGCTGCCGCAAATGGGCTGTTTCTGGAGTCCCCGTCTGAGGCCGTCGAGCCGGCTTTCGCCGCGAAGGCGATCATGGTGTTCGGGCTGGTCGGCTCGACCTTGGCAAGGCCGCGGCCGATGGCGCGCGCGGCAATCGTCCGCTTCATGGTTTTGGCGAACGGGTTATCGCGGCAGGCATCGAGGATGACCAGGCGGAGCTGCTTGGCCGGCTCGACCGCGAACAGAGCGCGGTCCAGCGGCAGCGTCTCGTCGAGGACATCGCTGTCCGTCTCGAGCGTGGCATCGGTGGGGATCAGATAATTGGTGCCGTCGAGCTCGATGCCATGACCGGCATAATAGACGACGGCCACATCGGTCTCACGCGCCCTGCCGCCGAAGTCGCGGAGCGCGCGGCGCATCTCGGCGGCATTGAGATCGAGCTTGATGTCGACCTGGTCGAATCCGGCCTTCTTGAACATGCCACCGATCAGCGTGGCATCATTAACCGGGTTCGTAAGCCTCGGCACGCTCTTGTAGGCCGAATTGCCAATAACGAGCGCGACCCGACGCTCGGCGTGCGCCGAACCGCAGGTTAGCCAAACGACAAATAGCAATGAAAACCAGCGAAATGCGCCCATCACAGCCCCGAACATCACGTGCGCAGCGTATGCGGAGCCTGCCGAAAGGCAAGTATTGGATCTGTGATGCTGATCACTCAGGACTTCGGCATGTCGCCTATGGGTCATGAGCGCCCTTCGGAGGGGCGGCCTGTTGCTTCCGGTTTACCCCCATGAGCCGACGGCCGGGGACGCTGCTTAGACTTCGCATTTGGGCCAGCAGGCGACATCAAAGCGAGCGCATGAAGCATCTTCTGGCGCGCTCATCGCCGAGCTGAGTGCAGCAGGCCAACAACTCAATGGACAGCGCCCGGGTGCTCGGTCGACGCAACAGACTGCAGTCACAACGATTTCGCGTGGAACGCCACTTGCGGCCGTCACTCACCGACCCCACACCAGTCGGCAGCCGCTTCGTATTCGACGGTAGCTACCTCGATTGGAGCCAACCTGCGCTGCTCTCGTGGAATTCGAAGCAGAACGAGTTATCTACAGGGATTGCTGGTCCCGCTCGCATGCACGGCGCCATTTCCAATGCCCCCTCGGTACTCCAGTTGGCACCCTTTCGGCACCGGCCTGCATCCTTGCATGTCACAGAAGATCTGGCCACTCGCCTGCTGCTTTGTCGGCGCGCTTTCGGTCTGCCTTCGTTCCTGATCTCGCTTCGCCTCATCTCGCGTTGCGACGGGCTTCTTGTCCTGTACCTTCTCGCATTCATTGTCGCCATTGACGCGATAGCCGGCGCGGCAAGCGATCTTCACGCATGCGTCGCCATCCGCCTTAAAGCCATGGTCGCAAACCAGCGGGCAGACGCGACCCGGCTTGGCCTTGATGGCGTCGAGCACGTCGAAGCTTGCGAGCTTGGTGTCGAATGTCATCCCGGCATACTTGTTGAACAGCGTCAGCGAGCGCTGTGACGAGGCGTTCCAGTCGCCGTCCGCTGCGGCCGTCAGGCAGCCGACGCGGCGCAGCTCCGACTGGACCAGCTTCGTCCCCTCCTGCGGCGACATTGCCGGAGGAGTTGTGGTGGGGGCGACCGCCGCCACCTTCTGCTCCGCGGCGACGGCGGCTTGCTTCTCTGTTGCCTGCTTCGCGGCGAGCTCGGCTGCGGCCTTGTCGCTGGCGAGCTTGTCAACCAAGGCCTTCTCGGCGGCTTGCTTATCAGCCAGCGCCTTGGCCGCGTCGGCTTCCGCTTCCTTGCGCCGCTGTTCGGCTGCGGCGGCCTTGGCCTCCTCGATCTGCTTGGCCTTCTCAGCCGCGAGCCGCGCATCCTCGGCCGCTTTGGCGGCGGCCGCCGCTTTGTCCTGTTCGGCCTTCCTGGCGCGCTCAGACGCCAGCCGCGCCTTTTCCTCTTCTGCCTGGCGGGCCTTGTCCGCTGCCGCAGCACGGGCGTCCTCGGCGGCAATCCTGCTCAATTGCCCCTTGGCGAGGCTCGCGTAGAAGCCGTCCGGGTATCTTGCCAGGAAAGCCGACCACACCTCCCTCGTGCCGATCTGCAGAGCCAGTTCATAGTCCCGGCGGATCGCATCGTCTGGGCTCGCCTGCGGCCCGGTCCCAGTTGGCTTTGCCGGCACCAGCGGGACATCATTGCCGCCGAGTGAGCCGTAGACATAGGGCTCCTGCTTGTAGCTGGTGTTCTTCAAGACGTCGTCGCGCACGAAGCCGAACGCCTTGCGCAGATCAAGACCGGGTGTCGGCAGTCGCTCGACCAGTGCTGCGGCAAACGGACTGTTCTTGGCATCCCCGTCCGACGCCGTCGAGCCGGCCTTGGCGGCGAAGGCGATCATGGTGTTCGGGCTTGTCGGCTCGACCTTGGCAAGGCCGCGTCCGACCGCGCGAGCAGCCACAGTTCGCTTCATCGTCTTGGCGA
Source organism: Bradyrhizobium sp. B025 (assembly GCF_042257955.1). Classification (NCBI taxonomy): domain Bacteria; kingdom Pseudomonadati; phylum Pseudomonadota; class Alphaproteobacteria; order Hyphomicrobiales; family Nitrobacteraceae; genus Bradyrhizobium; species Bradyrhizobium sp. B025. The sequence continues at coordinate 5,909,682 of NZ_CP170150.1, forward strand.
AGGGATTGTCGCGGCAGGCGTCCAGAATGATGAGCCGAAGCTGCTTCGCGGGCTCGACAGCGAATAGCGCCCGATCAAGCGCCACAGTTTCGTCCAGAACGTCGCTGTCCGTGTCTAAGGCCGCATCGGTCGGGATCAGGTAATTCGTCCCCTCCAACTCGATGCCGTGGCCGGCATAGTAAATGACGGCGACCTCAGCCTCTCGTGCTCGTCCACCAAAGTCGCGCAGAGCCTTGCGCATCTCGGTAGCATTGAGATCGGTCTTGATCTCAATCCAGTCGAACCCGGCCTTTTTAAACATGCTGCCGACTAAGTCTGCATCGTTTGCGGGATTGGCAAGTCGCGGCACGCTCTTATAGGCGGAATTGCCGATCACCAACGCAACGCGGCGCTCGGCGTGGGCTGAACCGCAGGTCAGCCAGATGAAAAACACCAATGAAAACCAGCGAAATGCGCCCATGGTAGCCCCGATAATATGTGCGCAGGGTAAGCGGAGCCTGTCAAAAGGCAAGCTTCGACTCCGTGATGGCCGTCACGTTCATTCGGGCGACGGCGGCTACGGGTCATTTGCGACCGACATGGGTTATCCGCTCCATGTCCGATCTATCCCCGATAGCGACCGAACGGCGGACGCGCCCAGACCATGCGGGTGGTAGCAGAGCAGCGCGAGATCGGCGAGCACGGCATCACTCTAGGGCGCGGGCTCTTAAGTCCGATCAGCCGGCGAAAGCATGCCACTCCCAGAGCCTTCACAAGCCTAAGCCGGAAGCCAGTCTTGATATGCGTCAATCTGTCGGAGCGCAAAGCGGCTAGTAGTAAAGCCTTTCTAGCCAGCGTCGGAGCGCGACATGGTAAAGTGTGGTTGGTTGATAATTGCCGGCCTTACCGCTGCTTTCGCTGCCGCGGCTCAGGCTGAAGACCTCGACATCGGCAAGTCAGAATTTCAGTCTTCGTGCGCGAGTTGTCATGGCGCGGATGCAAAGGGCAAAGGACCGGTCAGCGACCAGCTCAAGATCCCGCCTCCCGATTTGACGGTGTTGGCCAAGAACAACAACGGGGTCTTTCCCACGAACGCTGTCTATGAAACCATAGATGGATCGAAAACAATTCCTGCTCACGGCACTCGTGAGATGCCAATTTGGGGGGAACGATTCAACCCCATTGTCAACTTGCCTCACTATGTTGATCCGTCTTATTGGAAGATGGCCGGGCCGGAGCAAAGCCCCGAAGTCGTCGTGCGAAAACGCATCCTCGCTGTTGTCGATTATCTCAGCCGCGTTCAGCAAAAGTAGCAACCGACGAGCATAAGATTACTTGCCCGTCCCGCTTAGCGCCCGCTAAAGCGGAAAAAGTTTGCTTGCGCCACAACCGACGAAGCAGCTGCACCACCAACCAGCCCGATGAACTCCCGCCGCCTCATATTGCCTCGTGATGCGCCCGGGAGTCTTACTGCCCTGCTTGCCAAACCGCGATGTCCGAAGCGGGTCGAGGCCGACATCTGCCCGGCCCGATGCCGTGCCTTCTTGGAGTCAAAACGCGGAAAACTCAACGTGAGCAAGCTCAGTCCGCTACGCCCCATTGAACGGACCTCAATGAGGCGTGCTACCACTTCGCTGATGGGCCATGTGTGGACGGCTCCTGGTTGGCAAGGAGAATCTTCACTTTGCGGCGTTGGTCGGAGCGGCCATGTGTTCGGCCTGTTAGCGCGGTTCACGTGACCGCTGGCCATAATGCCCTCCGCGGATCAGGTCCCGGTCAAAAGCACGCATTCGAAGATGCCATGGCCCATGTGGGTTGTCCTGATCGCCGGATCGACCGGCGCTGCATTAAGTGCTGTTCGCCCTTCCAACCGTTACGTCACACCGGGATATCCGGCGCGTTTCCTTTATGCCGCGAGTGCGGCCGGCTCCCTGTAGCGCTCACCCCTGGCCATCATGGCCCATGCCATGCGGGCGATCTTGTTGGCGAGCGCGATCGCAGCAACCTTGGTCGGTCGACGCGCCAGCAGCTCCGTAAGCCAAGGCCGATGCCCTGTGCCATGGATCTTGGCATAGCGGATCACCGCGAGAGCGCCAGCCGTGAACAAGCTGCGCAAATAGCGATCACCTTGTTTGCTGATACTGCCAAGCTTGTCCTTGCCCCCGCTCGAGTTCTGCTTCGGCACGAGCCCAACCCAGGCCGAGAAATCCCGACCCGATCGGAAGGCCTTGGCATCGGCAACGCTCGCGACCAGAGCTGTGGCCAGCGCCGGCCCGACGCCAGGGATCGCGTCCAGCCGTTTGCTCGTCGCGCTTGATCGATGCCAGACGATAATGCGTCGATCGAACTCCAGAATCTGAGCCTTCAGTGCCCGCAATTGACTGCCGAGAGCCGCAAGACATGCGCGGGCCACCTCCGGGAGCCGGCGGTCGGCTGTATCGGCGACGACTTCCAGCAATTGCTCGACACCCCGGCGCCCGACGGGAGCGACAATCCCGAACTCGGCAAGATACGCGCGGATCGAATTGATGACGGCGGTCTGCTGGCGAACGAACAGATGGCGCGCTCGATGAAGCATCAGGCCGCTCTGTTGCTCGACCGTCTTGGTCGGCACGAACCGCATGTTGGGTCTCGTGACCGCCTCGCAAATCGCCTCCGCATCGGTGGTGTCGTTCTTCTGCCGCTTGACGTAGGGCTTCACATAGGCCGGAGGCATCAACCGCACCGTATGCCCCAACGCCTGCAGTTCGCGGGACCAATAATGAGATGACGCGCAAGCCTCGATCCCCACCAAGCACGGTGACAACTTCTCAAAGAAGGACAGCACGAAACGGCGCTTGAGCTGGCGGCGGATCACCACCTGACCGGCTGCATCGACACCATGCACTTGAAAGACCGACTTCGCGATATCCAGACCAATCGTCGAAATTGACTGCATAGGCTGCTCCTCCGAATCGTGGGAGCCTCAAACGGCGCCCACTCCTTGGCACTCTCGTGCCCGTGGAGGAGCCGTCCACAGCATCACAAGCGGACATAGGTGCGGGATGTCTCGTCACTGACTGGTCTCGTTTTGTCTTCGGATCAGAGACATATCCGAGACGCGGGTAGTGATGGACAATCCATGCTGTCTAAGACCACTCCATCCGACCCATAACCCGACGAGGCCGAACAAACTGGCCGCAGGAAGAACCCAGGTCATTCTTCTGGCGCCGAACGCAGCGGCTATCGCAGCGCAAAATACAGCGACTAACACAATAGGAAGGACATATGGCCAGTTTCCGACAACTCCGTCCAACCCCCTTCGGCCAATAAGCAATACCGCAATCACTCCGAAGCAACTCATGCCTAAAAGGAGGACATTCCCGCCGATGTCCAACACAAGGCTTACCCCGTGCTGTGGGATGGATCGGCCCCCGAGCACGTGTTCGTAAAGACGAACGCCCGAAGCATAGGTCATAAGAAGACAGAACAACCCGAATACAAAGCCGATCGTCTTGAAGAGAGGCCTTGCTGTGTGTACTTCCATGCCGGGCACCCATCGCGCCTGTGAGGCGTTATTGAAAACAACCTTAGTTCTCGGCGAAAGAGTCGAGGAGCGCACGAAACCGTTTCCTGATCTCGTCCGCTTGGTAAACGTATTTGCGACTAAATTCCAAATTCAGAACGCCGTATTCCGCGCCGGTGTGCTCGGCGAGAGTGCAATAAGGATTCTTGTCGGAGATCTTGTTGCAGGCAAAAATCAGAGGCCCCTCGGTCGTACCTCTCATAAATAGATCGGAATCCGCCTGGCATAGCGGATTCGACCTCTCGAAACTCGCCTTGGCCTTTCTGTTCACACCGACGCTCCCACTGTCCCTTTCGCTCGGAAAAATCCAACTCTTCCTGTCCTCCTCGGATCGTTGCGCTCACCTGATCATGGAAGCCGTCGCGATATGGATGCTCGATAAATCTATCAGCATTGTTCGCGTTCCTAGGCGTCAAGCCGGGGAGCAGGACGTGAATTTCGAACGTCGTCGTTCGAGGATTGGGGGCGACAGCTGATCGATCAAGATCCACGAGGTAATTGCGCGGCACCCTGTATACCTTGTTGCCAAAACGGATCGAAACCACCGCGGTGCTAATGGACGGATGCTGAAGTAGTTGATCTGCGCTAAATGCATTCCGTTGTACCATCTCTGCAAATGACCCCCGTTTATTCAAAAGTGGATCTGGATTGCCGGGATGAATGAGCAATCGGTAACTGAAGAATAGGCCAGCTATCAGCACCGCGACCGCGGAAGAAATGACCCACTTCATCATGTCGGATGTTTCGGCGCGGGTCTCGCGGTATTGCCTACGTCCAAATTCGGGCATGTTCCCTGCTCGGCTCGCCCCCACTGAGGCACACTTTCTTGGTTGCAGTTCGTCGGTCGTCAACCAAGAGCCGGGCAATTACTCAATTTTCCATGAACAGCGTGGTCCGCTAATGGGATGGTCCGGCCGTGCTCCTGCCCCGCCAGCGATAAGCTGGCCAGGGGCGCCAAGACAAGGAGCACGCCATGTCCCAGACACCCAGTACCGCGATCGCCGTGATCGGCATCGATATCGGCAAAAACTCGTTCCACGTCGTGGGCCACGATACGCGCGGCACCGTCGTGCTGCGGCAAAAGTGGTCGCGTGGCCAGGTCGAGGCGCGGCTCGCCAATATGCCGCCTTGCCTGATCGGCATGGAAGCCTGCGTCGGCGCACATCATTTGAGCCGCAAACTCGCATCGTTAGGTCACGATGCCAGGTTGATGCCGGCCAAATATGTCCGCCCTTATAGCAAAGGACCGAAGAACGACTTCAATGACGCCGAAGCGATTGCCGAAGCCGTGCAGCGCCGACGATGAAGTTCGTGGCGACCAAGACCGCGGAGCAACTGGATCTGCAGGCGCTGCATCGGGTGCGCGAGCGGCTGGTGTCGCAACGCACCGGCATCATCAACCAGATTCGCGCCTTCATGCTGGAACGCGGGATCGCGGTGCGCCAGGGTATCGGCTTCCTGCGCACAGAACTGCCCACCATCCTTGCGACGCGCACCGATGCCCTGTCGCCACGCATGTTGTGTGTCATCGAGGAGTTGGCAGGCGACTGGCGTCGGCTGGATCAGCGCATCGATAGGCTCTCCGGCGAGATCGAAGCACTGGCCCGTCAAGATCAGGCATGTTCGCGCCTGATGACGGTGCCTGGCATCGGGCCGATCATTTCGAGCGCCATGGTGGCCGCGATCGGCACTGGAGACGTCTTCTCCAAAGGCCGTGACTTCGGCGCCTGGCTCGGGCTGGTGCCCAAGCAGATCTCGACGGGAGACCGCACGATCCTCGGCAAAATCTCAAGGCGCGGCAATCGCTACCTCCGCGTTCTGTTCGTCCAGGCGGCATGGGTGGTGCTGGTCAGGATCAAGAACTGGGAACGTTACGGACTCAGATCCTGGATCGAAGCCGCCAAGAAGCGATTGCACCACAACGTGCTGGCGATCGCACTCGCCAACAAGCTTGCCCGCATCGCCTGGGCGGTGCTGGCTAAAGGACGCGCCTTCGAGCTGACAAGGACCAACGATGCAGGCGTCCGACCCGCTTGATCGTCGCGCCGTGCTCGGCGCGGTCAAGGCGCGGCCTGGCAACGCCGGAGCCAGCCGCAAGCCAAGCGCAACGACCGGCCTTGACCGCCCGTGCGCGCGACGCGACGCACGTCCTGCGGGCCGGGACGAAGGAACGGCCCCTGGCTCGAACACAGGAACTGCGAGGTAGGAGGAGCAAGCGATGACGTAACCCCATCAACAGGTTCCAGCCGAGGTCTGCGAGAGGATGAGACGAGATGGAGGTTCGGTCTTCCCGGCGCATGCGAACACTGGTGACCCAAATGGCCCAATCGAGGCCTGTCCGCTAATGAGAACGCGCGCGCGCTGATATCCATGATGGCCCGGAGCAAATGCTCCAATCAAAGGCCGGATACATTGATGCAAGACCACTCACCACCTGATCGACGAATCTCTTGCTACGCACGGCCGGACCATACATGTGGGTCAAACTCGGAAGTCAGGCCGTCCGGCTCCTACGTCTGCTTTATCCTCGCGAACGGACATCGCCAGACGCATTCTTTGGGCATCCTGCTCGCCTCGTCATAGCGGCGCAGCGCAACCGTCTTCGTTCTCTCGCACGAAGCAGCGTAGCTTGTCCGGCGTAGCCGCTTGCGAAGCCGGACGCTCAGTTCATCGCTTGGCACGGCCAATCGGCTCTAAGCCGCCTGTACTTCCAGGAAACGCTCGGCGTAGTGGCAGGCGACGAGCCGGCTGTCGAGCGGGCGCAAGAGCGGACGCTGCGTGCGGCAGAGATCCGTCACATAGGGACAGCGGGTCGAGAACACGCAGCCTTTCGGCGGATCGAGCGGCGAAGGCAACTCGCCCTTCGGAACGATGCGCTGGCGTTTGCGACCGAGGCCCGGCGTCGCGTCAAGCAAGGCCTGAGTATAGGGATGCAACGACCGCGCAAAGATGCGCTCTTTCGGCCCATGCTCCACTGCGATCCCCAGATACATGATCATCACGTCTTCGGCAATGTGACGCACCACGGCGAGATCGTGCGAGATGAAGAGATAAGCCAGCCCCAGTTCGCGCTGCAGATCGACCAGGAGGTTGAGAACCTGCGCCTGCACCGACATGTCGAGCGCGGACACAGGCTCATCGGCAACGAGCAGCTTCGGCCGCAGCATCAAGGCGCGCGCGATTGCGATGCGCTGACGCTGGCCACCCGAGAACATGTGCGGATAGCGGCCATATTGCTCCGGTCGCAGCCCGACCTTCGCCATCATGTCGAGCGCCTGCGCCCGCCGGTCTTGCTTGGAAAGTCTGGTGTTGATGATCAGCGGCTCTTCGAGTATGTGGCCAACGCGCTTGCGGGGGTTGAGCGACCCATAGGGGTTTTGAAACACGATCTGCACAGTGCGGCGCAATGTCTTCACAGCGCTGGCCGGAGGATTGACCGCATCGACGCCGTCGAGCATCAGCGTGCCGCCGCTCGGCTTCTCGATGAGAGTCACAAGCCTTGCGAGCGTCGACTTGCCGCAGCCGGATTCGCCGACGACCGCCAGCGTCTTGCCGGCTTCAAGCGCGAACGATACTCCGCCCACGGCCTGCAGATGCGCCGGTGGGCGAAACCAGCCCTGCTTGATCTCGTAACTGCGCCTGAGATCGGTGGCGGTGACAAGCGCCGTCATGACACGGACTCGCGCTTGAGGATCGACGCGCCGCCCCCATCGGCCGCGATGCGCTCATCCCGTGTCGGATCGCCGAGCGGATAATGACAACGGATCAGGCCGTCCATCCAGGGGCGCAGATCGGGACGCACCTTGTCGGCCAGCGGCGTTGCATGGATGCAACGCGGACTAAACAGGCACCCCGGCGGTCGATCATTGAGCCCCGGCACCACGCCAGGAATGGTGGCGAGCCGTCCGCCATCACTCGCCTCCGGGCGTGCCGCCAGCAACGCGGCTGTATAGGGATGCTGCGGCGACGCAAACAGGCTCTGCGTCGGGCGCTGTTCCATGATCTGTCCCGCATACATGACAGCGACTCGCTCAGTCGTGTCCGAAACCACACCCATGTTATGCGTGATGAGGATCAGCGCCATGCCACGATCGCGTTGCAGAGACAGCAGAAGATCGAGGATCTGCGCCTGAATGGTGACATCGAGCGCCGTCGTCGGCTCATCCGCGATCAGGAGCTTCGGATTGCAGGCGATCGCCATCGCAATCATGACGCGTTGATTCATGCCGCCCGAGAGCTGGTGCGGGTAGGCCGACAGCCGGCTCTCCGGGGCCGGAATGCCGACTTGCTCCAAGAGCTCGATTACGCGGCGCCGCGCGGCCTTGCGATCCATCCCTTCATGGACGTGCAACGTCTCGGCCAACTGATAGCCGATCGTGAAAGAGGGATTGAGCGATGTCGTCGGCTCCTGGAAGATCATCGCGACGTCCTTGCCGGTGAGCGCGCACCGCTCGCGGTCGGACAAAGTCTGCAGATTCCGCCCCTCGAACAGCAGCTTGTCGGCTCGGACACGCCCCGGATAGGGCACGAGTCCCATCAGGGCCAACATGCCGACGCTCTTGCCGGAGCCGGATTCGCCGACGATTCCCAGCACCTCGCCTTTTTCGAGCGTGATGTTGACGCCATCCACGGCGCGCACCATCCCGTTCTGGAATGGAAACTCAACCGATAGATTTTCAATCTCGAGCAGCGGCATCAGATCGACTTCAGGAAGCTATCGCTTGAGCTTGGGATCGAGCGCGTCGCGCAATCCGTCGCCCAGAAGGTTGAAGGCCAGCACGGTCACGAGGATCGCCAGGCCCGGAAGCGTGACGACCCACCAGGCCCGGAGTACGAATTCGCGCGCGTCCGCCAGCATGGTTCCCCACTCTGGCAGGGGCGGTTGCGCACCGAGACCCAGAAAGCCGAGCGCGGCCGCGTCCAGGATTGCGGTCGAAATGCCGAGCGTCGCCTGCACGATCAGGGGCGCTGCGCAATTCGGCAATACCTCCCTGAACATCAACCGAAGCCGGCCGGCTCCTGCGACTTTGGCCGCGGTGACGTAGTCCTTCGACACTTCGCTGATCACGGCGGCGCGCGCGATCCGCACGTAGTGCGGCAGCAGCACGATCGTGACCGCCAGCATCGCATTCATCAGGCCCGGCCCGAGGATCGCAACGATCACGATGGCGAGCAAAAGGCTTGGCAGCGTCAAGGTGATGTCCATCAGCCGCATGATCGCGATCTCGATCAGGCCGCGGAAAAAACCCGCGACCAAACCGAGAATCGTCCCGGCGACCACCGACAACGTCACCACCGCGATGCCAATCAGAAGCGAAAGCCGTGCTCCGTGAATGAGACGGGATAGAATATCGCGGCCGATCGCGTCGGTACCGAGCGGATAGACGGTCGATCCGCCCTGCTGCCAGAAGGGGGGCTTGAGAAAGATGGTACTGTTAGTGAGGATCGGGGAATGTGGCGCAACGAAATCGGCAAAGAGCGCGAGCAGAACCAGAACCACGATCACGACGAGGCCTGCCACGGCACCGAAATTTGCTTTGAAATCTGACCAGAATTGCAACAGCGGATGCGGCGGCGCGTTTTCTTGCGCCACGACGACGGGAGTTTCCAAGACTTCGGCGGTCATCTTGTGTACCGGATGCGGGGATTTATCAGCCCATAGGCGACGTCAACCAGCAGATTGACGATCATGACGATCGCACCGATCAAGAGCGTGCCGCCCTGCAGCACCGGATAGTCGCGGCGGTTGATGCCCTCGATCAGCCATTTGCCGACGCCCGGCCAGGAGAATATGGTCTCCGTGAGGATCGCGCCGGTAAACAGGACGCCGACCTGCAGCCCAATCACCGTCACCACCGGGATCAGCGCATTGCGCAATGCATGGATCGCTATCACCCGGGAACGCGGCAACCCCTTGGCGCGGGCGGTGCGGATGTAATCTTCGCCCAGGACCTCCAGCATGGCGGACCGCGTCATACGGGCGATTACGGCGAGCGGCACCGTGCCGAGCACAATCATCGGCAGCACAAGGTGAGACAGGGCCGAGCGGAACGCGCCGAAATCACCAGCCAGCAGCGCATCGATCAGCAGGAAGCCGGTCACCGGTTCGATGTAGTATTGCACGGCGATCCGGCCCGATACCGGCGTCCAACCGAGCTGCACGGAAAAAAGCAGGATCAGCAGCAATCCCCACCAGAAGATCGGCATCGAATATCCGGTGAGCGAGATGCCCATCACGCCGTGATCGAAGATGGAGTTGCGCCGGACCGCCGCGATAATCCCGGCTGGTAACCCGAGGCCTAACGCAAACAGGATCGCGCAGACCGATAGTTCGATCGTCGCCGGGAACAACGTCCCAAATTCGGTAATCACCGGCTCATGGGTGACGATCGAGCGGCCGAGGTCACCATGCACCAGCCGCGACAGATAGAGGCCGTATTGCACCAGAACCGGCTGATCGAAGCCGTACTCCTTGCGCAATTGCGCGTGCCGGGCCGGATCGATGCCGCGTTCGCCCGCCATCGTCTCGATGGGGTCGCCGGGGATCAGGCGGATCAGCACGAACACAAGCAGCGTAATCCCGATAAAGGTCGGAACCACGAGGCTCAGTCGGGTAAAGATGAACCGGATCATGCCGTGCCCTGCCACCCTCCCCCGGAAAGGAAAGGGTAAAGAAAAATGGGCGGAGTCATGCCAAGCTACTCCGCCCCTGTCTCCTGCTATTCCTTGACGTCGACGCCGTAGAAGTTGTGGCGCCCGAACGGCGACAGCTTGAAGTCAATCACTCTCTTGGTGACGGGCTTCAACTGCACCGCGTGCGCGATGGTGAACCACGGCACCTGCTCCTTGAAAATCACCTGCGCCTGCTCGTACAGCTTGGTCCGCTCGGCCTGATCACTGACCGTCTTGGCCTTCACGACCAGGTCGTCGAACGGCTTGTAGCAGAATTTGGCGATATTCGAGCCCGATGCCGTTTGCGCCGAGGCGCAGCCCAGCAATGTGTGCAGGAAGTTGTCAGGGTCGCCGTTGTCGCCGGTCCAGCCGAACATGCCCATCTGATGCTCGCCGGTCTGCAACCGCTTGCGGTATTCGCCCCATTCAAACGACTTGATCTCGGCCTTGACGCCGATCTTGGCGAGGTCGGCCTGCATCAACTCGGCAATGCGCTTGGCGTTCGGATTGTAGGGGCGCTGCACCGGCATGGCCCATAGATCGGTTTCGAAACCGTTCGGGTAGCCGGCGTCGGCCAGAAGCTTCTTGGCTTGCTCCGGATCAAAGGGATCGTCCTTGATGCTGTCGTTGTACGACCACATGGTGGGCGGGATCGGGTTCTTGGCCGCGATGCCGGTCGACAGATAGACGGCATCGATGATCGCCTTCCTGTCGATCGCCATGCTGATGGCCTTGCGCACGCGCACGTCGTCGAAGGGCTTCTTCTGTGTCTGGAACGCGAGATAACCGATGTTGAGGCCGGGCTGCTCCAGCATCGTGACGTTCGGATCCTTCTTGATCGCGTCGATGTCGGCCGGGTTCGGATAGGGCATCACGTCGCATTCGCCCTTCTGGAGTTTGGCCCAGCGAACGGATGCATCCGGCGTGATCGCATAGACGAGGTCGTCGATCTTGGCCTTGCCGCCCCAGAATTCAGGGAATGCCTTGTAACGAATCACGGCGTCCTTCTGGTACTGCACCAGATAGAATGGGCCGGTGCCGATCGGATCCTGGTCGATCTTCTCAGGCGTGCCGGCCTTCAGCATGGCATCCGCATACTCCTTCGACTGGATGGCTGCGTAGGGCATCGCGAGATCGGCGAGGAAAGGCGCTTCCGGCTGGTTGAGCGTTATCTTGATGGTGTAGTCGTCGAGCTTCTCGACCGACTTCAACAATTTCGGCATGCCCATGTCGCCGAAATAGGAATGGTTCGGACTCGTTACCTTGAAATACGGATTGTCGTCCTTCCATTGCCGCTCGATTGAGAATAGGACGTCGTCAGCATTGAACTCCCGCGTCGGCTTGAACGACTTCGACGTCGCATGCCACTTCACGCCCTTGCGCAGGTTGAAAGTATAGGTGACGCCGTCAGGCGAGATCGTCCATTTTTCCGCGAGGCCCGGCACCACTTTCGTGCCGCCGCGCTCGAATTCGACAATGCGGTTGTAGATCGGCTCATTGCCGTCGAACGACGTGCCGGTGGTGTTGACGCCGGGATAGAAGTTCTCTGGGCTGCCCTCCGAGCAGTAAATCAAGGTTTTGGCAGACGCGGTCGAGGCCACAGCGAGCGCCGCAGCGCAGACGCCGGCGAGCAGGGTTGATCTGTTCACTGTCGGAACTCCTGGTGAATTCTCTCGGCGCGGTTGACGCAGGCTGCGCCAAAGACGTCAGAAACGAGATTGCGATTGTGTATTGCAGCTGTCAATGCGTCCTGGGGTGACGGGATGACGTTTCGAAGAAAAGTCATCCGACTCTGAAATCGTGCGCAGGTGGGACAGCGGCGATTTTCTGCTTTAGGCCCGAAGGCGGACAAGAACCCGACCCGGTACGATGGGGTCAAGGCGGCGGTCGAGACAAGCGCCCCTCATGTCCGGACCAGCTCAGACAGCCGACATCGTGAGAGTTAGAGCGCCGTTCGGCTCTGGGCCGATGCTGTTGAAGAAGTCAGTTGAGTTGATGAGGTGATGGGGCGCCAGCGGGCGGGTCAGGCCCAGTTCTCCTACTCTTTCCATTTGGAGGAGCGCGTTCCGGCCTCCGACCTCCTACGCAAGATCGATGTGTTCGTCAGTCAGGCATTGGCAGACGTTCATCGCGAGATGGCTGCGTTCTACAGCCATATCGGTCGCCCATCGATCGATCCCGAGTACGGTCTTTTCAAGCCGGCCAGCTCGACCCGCGTTAACCCTGTCTCTGATCTTCTCACGTAACCGCGCCTGCAGGTTCACTTCTGCCGCTAAGCCGCCTTATTGGATGTTTGCAATTGTTCGCCGATTTTCGGGAGCTTATTTCCGGCAGGCTTTGAGCGAGGCTTCTCGTTCGGAAAGCGTGAAATCAGATGAGAGTGGCTCTCATCCTTGTTGGCCTCGGTACACTCGCGGTGATGGAGCTCGAGACACCACCGCGCACCACAAAGCCTGTGAACGAGCCGCCCGCTCAGGCAACCGTCGGGTTACGCGCCTCACACGATACACTGACGACGGCAGACCGGCTCGAAATCCCGCACATGCAATTTGAAGCGCTGCAGCCCTCGAGCGAGCCGATGCCTCCGCCGCATCTAACAGCGATTGTTGCGCAAGAGCCGTCGAAGATCATCGAGCAACACAAGCGCAGCGCAAGCGAAGAAAAATCCGCAGTCATGCTGCCCAGACCTCGGCCTCGGCAGGAAACTTCCAAGGCAACTGCGAATGCCAATCGCGCCAAATCGGTCGCGGAGGTCAAGCCCTGCCGGTCAGCTGCCTTCGAAGGCCTATTCAAAGCATTGAACCTGTCAACGGGATGCCAGACCTAGCCCAACGATTTCCCTTTATCGGCGAGATAGCCGACGGCAATCCGCGGCTCCTCGCGCGTTCGTCAGAGCAAACAAGCCGTGCCGACGAAATCCGGCCGCCTCGCCCCGATGAGCGTGGATCCGTTGTCGCCGCGCGGGACTGGCTGTCGGCGGAATCCATCACGCTCGTTCTTGGAGTGGCGATCGGCGTGGCTTTCGTCGTAAGTTTCGTCCTGTTTCGCGACGCGCATTTGAACGGAAAATCGATCGACAGGACGGCCGCCAAGGCGTTGGTCGAGCGCATTATCATAGCCGAGTCCAATGGTGACCCGAATGCAAGGAACAAGCGGTCGAGCGCGACTGGCGCCGCCCAGTTTCTCGATGACACGTGGCTCGAAGCCGTTCGAAGGCACCGACGCGATCTGATCCAGGGCCGCACCGACAAGCAAGTGTTGGACTTGCGGCGAGATGCCGAGCTTGCGCGAGAGATCGCCGCACGGCTGGTCGAGGAATATGCCGCGATGCTGAACAAGCGCAGTCTGCCGATCACACCCGGTTCTCTCTACCTTGCCCATTTCGCGGGACCGGCGGGCGCCGTGGCGCTATTGGCCGGCGCAGAAAGTGCCGATGCTGCTTCCCTTATGGCCGCTGCTGACGCGACGGGTCGGACCACGCGCGAAAAGCTGGTCAACGCCAATCCGTTCCTCAAGGCGATGACGGTCGGCGATATCAAGAGCTGGGCCGAACGCAAGATGGCAGTAGGCAACTCGGCGGGGCGCTCGTGAAGGCCACGTTTCAAGTACTCCACACGTTCCGACCGTTCAGGGTCACAAGCTGCGGTCGATGCACGTTCAGCTCGGTGTCCGGTTTACCAGCGACAGCGGACATCACGGCGTCTCAGGCGCTCTTCGGCTTAGGGTCAATAGGCGCCGTCCTGACCGCCGCCGGTCACGTCTGGTCTATCGCGACAACCGGACGATTTCAGAGCCGGTCTGGGCTTCGCGTTCGGGCCAATAGGGTGCATCGCGTTCGTGCAAGATATTCCATTCCCACGGTGGTCAACCATGTAAGATGCCGCACCATCAGACCGAGAAATCCAAACGATCATCTTCGGAAGGAATTGCCATGAATCGGCGTAGCATTCTAATGGGTGCCGCGGCGTCAGCTACAGGGCTAGCCCTGACCTTGGGCACGTTGCACGCCCAGCAAGCCGGCAAAGTATATCGGATTGGCGTACTCCTGAACCGTAACAACCCCAGCCCGGAAACCGAATCGCTTCGTACTGGTTTGACGCAACTCGACTATGTCGAAGGAACCAATGTCTTCTATGAGGTGCGTGCTGCTGAAGGACAGCTCGACCGCCTGCCTGGCTTCGCCGCTGAATTGGTCAGCAAGGGCGTAGACGTCATTGTCAGCTATGGCGGTCCGCCAACAAACCCGGCGCGAAAAGCGACCACGACGATCCCGATCGTGTTTACCCTTGTCGCCGATCCGGTCGCCATTGGCGCCGCGACTACGCTTGAGCGGCCTGGCGGAAACCTCACGGGAGTCACCAACAACGATCCCGAACTCCCCGTTCGGCACATGGCACTCCTCAAGGAGATGATTCCGAAACTCGCCCGGGTCGCGATTTTCAGCGACGCAGACATTCCCGGCGCCGACGCCAACGGTTTGGCGCCCATCGACCGCGCCAATGTGGCCGCCGCCAGCGCGGCCGGCCTCAAGCCTCAGGTCCTGAAATTGCGCGGCCCAAAGCCCGATTTTGATGCTGCGTTCAAGGCCATAGCGAACGAGGGCGCCGAGGCGCTGGTGGTGCTGGAAGTCCCAGCCGTTTTCGCTATTCCTAAAACCGTCGCGGAATTGGCCACGTCGCGGCGCATCCCGACGATGTTGTGGGGTGGACAGGCGGACGCGGGCGGCCTGATGTCCTACGGTACAAGTTACACGTCCACATATACGCGCGTACCGGTGTATGTCGACCAGATCCTCAAGGGCGCAAAGCCCGCGGACACCGCGATTGAAGTCTTCTCGAAGCACCAGCTCGTGATCAACCTCAAGACCGCGCGCGAACTGGGAGTGACCGTCCCGGCCGACATGCTGAAACGCGCCGACCGCGTCATCGAGTGAAGATGGGCGTGGATGTTGCCGGTCGTCATGAAGGTTGGATTGCGCAGCGCATGACGAATTAACATTTGTTGCCGCCAGAGACGAGCCGTCCGTTTCGGGTCATTCGCGTCGATTTAGCATGCCCGCAACTACGTCCGGTCTTCCCCAAACAGCCGACGCCAGAGTGAACGTCACGGTTCGATGCTGTGGGCCACTTTCAGACATGGCTCGCTTGCTTCCTCTCTGAGATGGTAACGACCCGGATTGGTGAGCAGCATGCTTTCCCAAGTGAGGTCTGGCTCTCACCAAATGCCCGGAACGAGCCGCCATCGGACCCGCGCGGCGTAATAATGCGTAGGGCCCCGTGGTGACGACGTGCTGGCCGCGGTCGGTCTGGATGCGAATGGCAGAGGAGAAAAACCGGTTCACGCGCATGGCCCATAGTGCCAAGGCATAGCCGGCTGCGAACGTGAACAGGCAAACCCCTTGCAGCCAGTCAGGCACGTTGTCGCTCCAATGGAAACGGCCACGATCGAGCCCCGCAACGATCCAATGCATAAACAGAACGAGCGAGAAGACCCTCAACGCGAGCGGCGGCTTCTTGCCGCCCGGCCGCATGCGTTCGCGCAGGAGGTCCGGATCGAGCGCCGCAAACGAAACGATCATGACGACGGCGAAAATTGCGAGATACGCCCAAAAGCCCGGGATGGCGACCGTGCCGGCTGCCGCGAACAATGCGGCGGCTGCGGCAACCACGAACAAGCCTGCCTTGAGGTAAGCCGAGACTGGCATCCGCTAATTTACCATTTCGGAGGAAGCGAAGTGGTGCCACACGTGACCCTAGCTCCACCGCCGCACACGCCCGGCGTAATCCGCATAGGTCCTCCCGAATCGCGCCTGGAGATGCCTTTCCTCCCTCTCGATGGCGAGCTTTTGCACCGCGAAGGCAGCGAGGACGGCAAGCAGCAAAAACCACGCGATCCCTGAGACCAGTCCAATCCCCAGTACAAGTATCGTGCCGGCGAGGTAGAGCGGATTGCGGGCAGCTGATCTACCTCGGATTTTCCGCAAAACAGACGGCCCCAGCTAGGCTGGGGGGCGGGGCTGGGGCCGCCATTCCGCACCGGATGGTAATCGGCGGTAAGGCATCCGGTGAACTGGACCAACCCCCGGTGGAACCTTTGGTTCCCAGGTGTTCGATTCCCTCCGCGAGCGCTGCCAGCATCGAACATACACGGACATACCTACCCCTTTAGAGGTAGAAGAGCGTCACAAACGCGAACGCCCGCAGACCATGGGCAGAACTTGAAGTGGCCGCATTAGGGCAGCACCCGGGATCCGCGAAACGCCCTCCAGCCCTTGGTCATTTAGTGTTTCGATACCCTCGCAGCAACCGTTGGTTGGCTTCACTCGAAGTCCGGGCGGACAAGCGACGTCCCTGACCGCCCGCCGGTTCACGCTGGCGGGCTTAATCAGCCCATTTATTATCCAACGGAATGGTGCAAACAGCTGCGCCATCATCCTTAATCACAGAGACCGAATAGTGATGGCCGATCAGCTCCGGGCGAGTTTCGCGCAGCGACCGAGCAAGCCTGATAGCTTCTATCTGCGCCTCCGCTTCGCCTGGAAGTTCATGCACTCCGAAATCCGAGACAAGGCGGGTATTGATGAGCTTGAATGAATACAGAGGCATGGAAAATGTCCGACGAACGCCAAAGCCCCTGCTACCGATAGGAAGCAGGGGCTCGCGGATGGATGGTCCGAGGCTGGGATGTTCCAGGTGTCGCACCAAGGACCCGCGTGATCAGAACGCTTTCGCCGCACAGATGGCCCGCGGAAATGTTGTGCAATTCGCGCAAACAATAGGCCCGGCGCCTCTTTGCCGGGTGAGAAGCGCCGGGCCGATCGCCAACAACGCCCTGATCAGCCTTGACCGCCCCGTCGGCGCGAGCTCCCACACGACTTCCGGTGCGCCCCGGCGAGCGGACATGTTCAGTGCCCATCGTAAGGTCTCAAACGGGCCAACAGGCGACATCATCGCAGGATCTGTTTCTCAGGAATGGGCGCTATGACTTCCACGGGGAATCGGCATCACCCCGTCGTTGAGGACGCATCTGCTAATGGCGGGAAACTGCATCTATTCACATTGTGGTGTCACCCCAATTCCTCCAGTAAGGCCTTCGCCTCCTGCAAATCCGGCGTGTCGAACCCCTCGGTGAACCAGCTGTAGACCGGCGTGAGGAGTTCGCGGGCTTCGGCGTAGCGGCCCTGATCGCGGTGGAGCCGGGCCAGGTCTGCGGCGGCGCGCAGTTCGAGCGACCGGGCTTTTTGACTCTGCGCGAGCGCCCGCGACTCTTCGAGCAGTTTTTGCGCGTCGGTCAACACACCGGGTCCACCTTCGATGACCAGTGCGCGTGCCTTCTGGCGCAGGAGCTCCGCTTCAAGAAAACGCTCGCTCGTCTGCTCGGCGGTTGCCAAACCCTTGCCGACGATTTCTCGGGCGGACATCAGCTGACGCCTTGCCAAAAATGCCTGCGACAGCAGGGCGTAAAGCGCCGTGCTGCTGATCTGATAGCCGGTGCCGACGAACTCGGCCAACTCGCCGCTCACTGCTGCCAGCGAATCCGACGACGGGTCGAACTGGTTCGCGCAAATTCTGCGAACGGCGCGTGACCGGTTGCGCCACAACTCGAAGCCGTGCTCTTCCGACAATGCGAGGCAACGCTCGGCGTGCGCGTGCGCAACGGCCGGCGCGCGGCAGAAGGCGTGGAGAACGGATGCGTAATATGCGCCATAAGCCTCGGTGTGCGGATGCCCGATCGCCTCGGCGCGCTGAAGGGCTACGCCCATCCTGGCCCTGGCCATATCCGGGTAGCCAAGCGCCCACAATGTCCAGCTCAGCTGCAAATTGCCCGCTACACCGGCATCCCAAGCGGTCGCCCGAGTCGCCAAGCTTTCGGCTTCGTCGCACATATCGAACTCGGCGAGACTGCGCTCGAGCATCCGCCGTCCTTCGACGAGACGTCCCATAAACAGCAGCGTCGCTCCGACTGTACGCATCGCGTTGACCGCAGCCGGCCGGTTTTCGGCCGCTTCGGCAAGCCCGAGCGCAGCCGTGAATCCGTCCAGCGCCTGGGGCAACTCGGCGCGGACGAAATGCATATATGCTGACCACTGAATGACGTGCGGATACTCAGGCGTATCACCGAGCCGCTCACAAAGCTCGCGGGCGCGAGTGACGGTTGCCGCATAGGCGTTCGAGCGCACACCTTGGGTGGCGATCAGGCAAGGTCCCAGCACGAACTGCAAGTCGAGCTCGAGCCGGTCATTGGTTGCGCCGCTTGGGAAGCGGCGGACAGCCTCGATGCCCCGGCGCATATGGGCGATCGCCTCGATATTGGCATAGCGCGAGGCGGCGATTTTGCCGGCGCGCAGCCAGTAACCCGCCGCCTTTTCGGGCAGCCCCGCCTCGGTCAGATGATGTGCCAAGGTTTCCGGCTCGGTCTCGACGAGGTGCGCGAAGGATTGCTCGATAGCGCGGGCGATGGCTGCGTGAAGCTGCACGCGGCGGCTCTTCAGGAGCCCGGCATAAGCGGCGTCGCGGACAAGAGCATGCTTGAAGCTGAATAATTCGCCAGACAGCCCGCGGGGGATCACGAGCTCGGCGTGCCGCAATGCCTCGAGGGCGGAACGGAGGCCGTCTTCGGGCATGCCCGAAACCGCCGCGAGAAGATCGTAGTCGAAATCACGCCCGATACAAGCCGCGATCTGCGCCACCTCCTTGACCGGCGCCAAGCGATCCAGCCGGGCCATCAACGAATCGTGCAGGGTCGTCGGGATGGCCAGCGACGGCAGCGGCCCCGCCATCGTGTATCGATCACCCATATCGATCAGCATGTCGCCTTCGATGACAGTCTTGGTCAACTCCTCGATGAACAGTGCGACACCATCGGTGCGGGCGAGGATCTGCTCCAGAATCTCGTCCGGCAGCACCTTGCCGCCAGTGATCTGCTCAACCAATGCCACACACTCACGCCGGCTCAGGCGGGTCAGCGACAATGCCGTGACGTGGGCGTGGCTAGGCCAGGGCGGCATAAACTCCGGACGGGCGGTCGCCAGCAGCAGCACCGGCAGACGCTGCACCCGATCGACGATCGCCGTCAACAATTCGAGCGAGGTCGGGTCGATCCAGTGCAAGTCCTCGAACAAGATCAGCACCGGCTGCTCCTGCGCCAGTCCGTCGACTTGGGCGAGCAATGCCGCGAGCGTCTTCTCCTTGCGCTGCTGCGGGCTCGGCTCCGGTGCAGGGTGGCGCGCCGGCAAAGACAGCAAGTCGGTGATCAGGTCGACCGCCTCGGGCTCGGCGGCTGCGCGAGCCAGCAGTAAATCGAGCTTAGCCAGCTTCTGCTCGGCGGTGTTATCGCGGAGGAAGCCGGCGGCGTGCTCGATCTGGCTGATCACCGGGAACGAGGCGCTGTTCCGGTGATGCGGCGAGCAGAAGTAGCGCAGTCGGAGGTGCGGCTCGGCGGCCAGCCCCTCCAGCAGCGCGCGGGTCAATCGCGACTTGCCGATGCCAGCCTCACCGACCAGCAGCACCACTCGGCCTTCGCCCTTCTCGGCTTGACGCCAGCGGCGGCGCAGCAGCTCGACTTCCTCCTCACGCCCAATCAGCGGGGTCAGCGCGATCTCGTGCTGTGCCTCAAATCGGCTTTCGACCGCGCTCTCGGCCACCACCTGCCAAGCGCTGACAGGTTCGCCAAAGCCTTTGAGCGCGACGCCGCCAAGCTCGCGGTAGTCGAAGTAGCCGCCGGTCAGCCGTCGCGTGCTCGGCGCGATCACCACCATGCCGGGCTGCGCCAGCGTCTGCAGGCGGGCGGCGAGATTGGGGGTTTCGCCAACGACACCGCGTTCCTGCGCCTCGCCCGATCCGGTCAGATCGCCGACGACGACAAGACCGGTAGCGATGCCGATGCGGACCTGCAGGCCACATTCGGTGATCAGCTCCAGCCTCGGTACCGCTTCGACCAATGCCAGACCGGCGCGGACCGCCCTCTCGGCATCGTGTTCATGGGCTCGGGGATATCCGAAATAGGCCAGCACCCCGTCGCCCATATATTTGGCAACGAACCCTTCGAACCTTGCAATGATCTCGGCGACGGCACGGTGGTACGCACCGATGACGTCGCGCAGATCCTCGGGATCGAGCCGCGCGGACAGTTGTGTCGAGCCGACGAGATCGCAGAACATCACCGTTAACTGCCGCCGCTCGGCGGATGCGGCAACTGGAGCGATCGGACAGGCCGCCGCAAACAGCGGCGCCTCACGGGTGGTCGAGGCTCTCGCGGTGAGAGGCCTGCCGCACTCGGCGCAGAACTTGGCATTTGGACGGTTTGCACTACCGCAGAAGGGGCAGCGCGCTTCGACCGCGGCGCCGCAAGCTATGCAGAACTTGCCGGTGTCCGGTGTGTCGGAATGGCAATTTGGACACTCCATGAGCGCCCCCTATCCGACGAGCCGTGTCTACTGTTTCAGAGTTATTGTGGCGCGGCAAGCCAGGACAACTGAGGGCTGCCGCATTCCTCGGTTTCTCAGCATGGCTCCTGCTTTATCGGCTAACTCGGATTCGACGTCCATTTTCGCGGAATTCGCGGCCAGGATCTTTGCATTGCGGGATGTCGGTTTAGGGTCATTTCGGGCTTGGGCACGCTCTGTTGCGAAGTCCACTTTACCCCGATGAGCTGACATCGCGAGTGTCAGCTGCAGCAGGATATCGGGTGCCAAGCTTGCGATCGAAGGTTCGTGCCTCTCGCAAGTGGAACCCGAATTGCGCTTGTTCTGTTAGGTATAGGGCGCGCGGCCCCCAACCAGTAAGATTTCCGAGCGAGTCCTATGCCCAAGATCCGCGTTTCAATCCAGGAATTGCAGCGTCGAGCGTTGTTAGAAGTGAGAAAGCAGCCTGGCTGTCATAACGTCCTGGAAATAGCGATCAATCGCGTTACAAAGCACGCTGAAAATAACTGGTCGCTCTGTGTGATCGTAGCGGGCGCGGCAGATGCCAATACCGCCGCGCGCGCCGCGGTTCACGTCCAAACTGTTTTGCGCCGGGACTATGATCTGCTGACGGATTGATCTGCAGTCCAGCAAGGGAAGGCGGACATCAAATGGACCGCTAGTGTCCGCTTTGCTGCGCATCACGGACGCAATGCGGACATCGCGCGAGGTCCAAGAAAGGTGCCACTTTCGGACCAAACGACCACCTCGTCGGCATGCGCGGGGAATGCCGCGCATCGTCTGTCTCGGCGGGGCGTGCTGGCAGAATTCCAAGACGTAAGCTTCCAGTAGCTTGTGCGCATCATCGTGCAGAACGCGACGATCGCGGTCCGGGGCATGGTTCGCGCACACTCTTCCGACATCGCCGCGGCGTTTGCCGCGCCCCGGAAATTGGAACTCCCTATGATGTTACCCATACGCATCTTGCAATTGTGCCGCGTAACGCTGGAATCTAAGTCCTCAATGATCCTGCGAGACAAAAATTCGCCTCGCGATCGCGTGTGTTTGGAGTTCAATTTTTGACATTGAGAGCTTCCGCAGCTGAATTGGATTTCGGGGGGCGAAGCGTAGGCGGATTCAAACAAAGTTCGAGGTTGCCGCCCTATGCCGCTCGAAATGCGATGCGGCGGATGGTTCGCGGCGGGCTACAGTGACGCTTTCCAGCGGGATCGGTAACCGACTTTTGGCAGCACTACCGGCGGCGGATCTCGATCTGCTGGCACCCGACCTAGAGATGGTCGCGCTCGATCGGGACTCGGTCGTCTCGCGGGCGGGTGACCAGACCGAGCACGTCCTCTTCCCCCATAGTGGCGCCATTTCTGTGATGATCGACATGGCGAACGGGCAGACGGTCGCCAGCGCCGCAATAGGGCGCGAGGGAGCAGTAGGCACTCTTTCCGTGCTCGGGCCGTCTCCTGCGGCCGTTACCGCCATCGTTCGTGCCGCGGGCACCGCCTCGCGGATCCCCGCATCGCGATTCCACGCCGCTTTCAGCCGGAGCCCCGCGATCCGTTACGCAGTCCAGATTCACTTCAAGGCGATGCTGATACAGCTACAAATCGGCGGGGCCTGCAATGCGCTGCATCCGGTCCAAGCCCGCATGGCGCGCTGGCTGCTCCATCTTCGCGACCGCGTCGACCACGACGTCCTCCCGCTCACCCAGGAGGCGCTTTCGCAAATACTAGGTGTGCGACGAACGACGGTGACGCTCCTGATGCGGAATCTGCGCGCCTCCGGAGCGATCATATCTGAACGGCGAGGCGAGATCGAGATCGACCCTTCGCGGCTCGCAGCGCTGGCGTGCGAATGCCGCGACACCATGCATCTCGAAATCGAGGAGATCTTCTCTATGAATGCAACCCAATCTCGCGTTTTGGTTCTGCCGACGCAGTAAATGAAACGGGCGATGTAGCCGCTTCGGCGCGGCCGGTGAAGTCGGCGAAGACGGTGCTGGATAGCGGATCCTTCGGGCCGATCAGGCCGCCGCCCCATGCCTTGAGCGGGACCTCCCACCTAATGTCCGTTGCGGGGTCAAAAGCGGCGGTCGGGCGTTCGCATGCGGCAGGTCCGATCTACCTTTCATAGCGGGCCTACTTACGCCCGCGACGCCAACTATCCGTGCGCCGATTCGATCCCCAATAGAGTTCACGCAATAGTCGGGACGCCGCACAAGCCCCTCTCGCGAGGGCCAAATCCGCCGTAGCGCTGAGCCTCGTGATGGAAGGCATGATCCCTAAATTTCCCAAGTGTTGGCAACTAGGCGCGCTGGTTAACTCGGCAGGTTCTGAGCGCCGTACCCATGAAAGCACCGAAGCCAAAGCAATGGGCCCAGCAGGAGCTCCGACGATTGATTAGGCTGGCGCGGCAGGGAGTTGGCGCGTCAAAGAGAGCCGCCGAGCTGGGCCGCCACGCCGGATCAGTTAGGCGGATGGCCCGAACGGTTGGAATACTGGTGAAGAAGTAGCCGTCGCACGCGCTGGTGTGATGAACGAGGCGCTCGCGTGCGGTGCCTTGTAACCCAAAGCCTCGGCTGATCTCCCGCACAAGCCTGATCGCAGCATCAGTGCTGCGGCCATAGAAGAGCGCCCGATCAAATTGCGAAAAATGCTTATTCCAAATAGCGCGATGGCAATGCCCTTGAACATGCTCGTGGACCGGGCTTGAACGATTTAGTCAAAGTTCAAAATGGCCCCAGCCGCAGGATGGGGGCAAACAGCCAGGGCCGGCATTCCCATTCCAAATGCCGCAAATCGGCGATGAGCGGCACTTTATATTTCAGGCACACAGAAGCTAACGAACTATTTCGCAGGAGTCTTTCGCCGGGGCACTCATCTCACACGGGCCGCTTCCGATTGCGTGGTACTCCGCTCTCCGGTTGGCTGAAGCGATGGACCAACTGAGCATTGTTCGAAATAATCGAGGCGCGCATCATTGGCCAAATGCTCCCAAAACTCAGCTTCGGCGAGCAGTTTCCAACTTCGATCAGGGTGATGCGCGGCGGTCTGACGGCACAGCGATGCCATTGCGCGCAGGCGACTTACAGTATCCACCACTACTCCTCCCATTATTTTGTTTTTTGCACCCTATTTTCTATTTTTGCGTCGGAGTCATTATAATTATTACGCAGAACCAATTTTTACTTCTCGAAGCGCGATTCGGCTTTCGTTGCGCTTCAAATCGCGTCCCGAAAACAACGGGCGCAATCCGGCGCTTCTTATTCGCGCTCAATTGTCGAGCGGCGGCCAAAGGTGGTTGTCGAGCATGCCGCATATGCAGTGCAAAGGCCTCGTCATGGCCCGTAATTCTACGGAGATTGCGCATCCGTAGCGTTTGGCATCTACTTCAGATTGTTTTTATGACGATTAGCTTTTCAGGCGAGAGGTAATGAGCGTTAAAGCCATGATGGCGACGATCCTCCAGAACCAACTGGCATTGCGCGGCGTGCATTCACTGACGCCATCTGACTGTGAAGAGATCGTGGAGCAGTTGGTCGAACAGCTTAGAGAGCTGGAGCTTAGCTTGGCTGCTCGCGAATTGGCTGGCAAGCAAGAGCCGAAGTAGCGTGATCGAAGGCTAGCACCGCCGATGCGGTTGGTCAGTCACGGCGACGCAATGGTATTGCTCGCCACCATGAAATACACTTCAGCTCGCCCTTTAGCCAATCCGGAAAAACGCCGCTCCCAAGCTGGTTGAGATCGCCAGCGGCATCCAATCCGTTCAGGACGGGCGCGTCTTGGTGCAACCACATAGGGTCACAAGCGGTCCTCGACCCGTTGCGCACGGCAGGTCGGCCATGGGCCAATAGGCGACTGTCGCTGATAATCAGCGCGATTTGAATTGAGCGATTAAGTGACGTGAAAGATCGTTTCGCCTATAGGTTGTCAGCGTAGCGTCCCAGATTGCGTGCGATACGCAGGACTGAGCGAGGGGTCAATGCATAATGCGCGTAAAATATTTTTCGCTCGTCGGGGCTATTCGCTTGGGGTTTCCCGATCCTTCTGCCACGACCAAAATTCGGGCTGAGACACTGTAATGAGATGGCCTCTGCCGTATCCAAAGCGCGGCGATGTGATGGGCGTTCTATTCATCGTCGCTCTGCTTTGCCTTTTCGCTTTCAGCTTCTATTGGTTTCCGACTTCTAAGCCGAATAACGGCTTCGGTCCGGATTGGGATTGCACCCCTGTCCCTAATGGCCAACCGATTTGCATCAAGAAGCTAGGTCAGTGAACGCGGATCGCTGACGGTACCAGCCATCGAAATGTCGGAAGTGGGTCAAACTGAGAAGTACTCAACGTGGGCAAATTACGGCCTGCTCTGCCTCACTAAGCAGACTTCGATAAGACGGGCTGAATTCATCGTCTTTGCGTGAGAATCTCGGGGAATCGCTGTATCGCAATCAGCTTGGGCCCAAGCTGAGCATCATGCTCGAGCGTTCCGGCCGCGAAACCATGTCCTACGCCAATTCTGGAGCAAGTGCTAAGGTAGGTAACTACTTTTAACGCGTCGCTATCGAGTGTTCCCCTGACGACTCTTTCGACACGAGCATTCATCACTGCCAATGGAGTATGGTTCGGAGAGCGAATATCAGTTTCTCTGCTGACGATCGTCACCTCGACGATTACTGGCGCGTCGATTTCTTCGGGAATATGGTCAAAGAGCACACCACTTTGCGAACTCGCCACCGCGCAGGCCTCTGCCCGGTCGAATACAAGACAACCAACAATCAAACAAAGCGCGCAAAGCCCTGTGGTCTACCGCGACAACCGGACGATTTCAGAGCCGGTCTGTGCTTCGCGTTCGGGCCAGAAGAGACTTATGCATTGAGCAGATTGCGAGTTGAATGACAGCGCCCCATTCATCGCACTTTCGTGCCGTGGAGGAGCTGTTCGCAGGACCCAACCTCACACTGGCCTGTGACTTGTTCGATCGCCTCGTTTCGAAAACGGCGTCAGCGTGGGAAAGCAGGAAATACTTCGAAACGAAATGTCAGGCAGCACGTGCCATTCTCCCCGTCACCGGTGACATAGGGCCGGTTTAGAAGGAAGTCTCGGTTGCCGAGAGCTGCCTCGGGTGTTGGGGTATTTTTAGTCGGCGAGCTACTTCCCTCCTGACTCTTGTTTCAGGCTCATGTACGTGATGAACCGTATGAGGTCAGCGTCAGCCGCGGCGTAGGCTGTGCAAGGTAATTTCCGGCGGGCAATTGATGCGCACGGGAACGACGCTCGAGCCCGCACCAACGGAAGTATAGCCGGTCATATCTCTGTACTGCCAAGGCCCAGCCCCCATCCGTCTTGGTAGCACCGCCTCGAGCTTGATGGGAATGGATCCGGGGAGACAAATCTGACCGCCGTGGGTGTGTCCGCTCAGCATCAGATCAAAGTTGGCATGCGCAGCCTGACGATAGACCTCCGGTGTGTGAGACAACAAGATCGAGAACTCACCGCGGGGTATCGAGAGAGCGGCCTTTTCGATGTTGTCCACTCTGAAGAAATGTGCATCGTCGATTCCCGCCAGATAGATCCGTTGGTCCTTGCGAACGATTGTTTCGCATTCGTTGAGCAGCACGCGGATGCCCATAGCTTCAAGACCTGGGACCATTTGAATCGTATCGTGGTTGCCGAGCACCGCATAGATTGGCTGTTTCAGATGAGTTGCCACTCGCGCGACGCCATCCAGCGCGGGCTGGAACGGCCCAACAGTCCGCCCCCGATAATCGCCAGTAAGGACACACACATCGTACTGCATGCTGCCAACCAGCTCGATGAGCCTGCTCATGGCAACTTCATTCATATCCACGTGAAGGTCGCTAATGTGCAGAATGGTGAAGCCCTCAAAGAGGGGCGGTAATGTCTTAAACCTCATTTCGTTTCGTTTGACGAGAATGCGTCCTGCGTTCTGTCGTGCACGCCAGTAGAGCCCTGTTGCCTTCAGAACATTTCGAATGATCCACTCGGCCCAAGATGAGTTTTCAAGGTGAAAAAATGTGAGGCCCTGGCCAAATACCTGAGCTTCGTGATCTCTTTCAATCCCCAATCGCTGCCGGGCGTGGAGCGGCCCGAGACGGATCTCGAGTTTGTGCAGAATGTCTTCGTCCACCAGCTAGTCCTTTCGAACGGCCTCCGGGCAGATATGGCGAATTCTCATGAGGCCAAGGTCAACCCAACAGTGGCTAATTCCCACGCTTCCATTGAATGTCGCGCTGGGTCATTTGGCTCGTGCACTGCAGCAAACTGCATCGCTATTCGATCACGTCGGCGCAGCCGAGCAGCGACGGCTTCAAGGATGAGCAACTATAAGCTAAGCTGAAGAAATGCAACTTCTGCATATTCTGCAATTATTAGTTTTAATGACGTTAGCGAACGGCGCACCGATCGTTGCAAAGAAGATTTTTGGCCCACGGTTTTCCTTTCCGCTGGATACCGGCACCGTATTTTTTGATGGGAGGCCGTTGTTTGGGCCATCGAAAACCATCCGCGGTATTTTGATTTCAGTCCTCATCACGACAGCAAGCGCCCCGCTTATCGGTCTGGATCTGACGATCGGTGCAATCGTAGCGGGCGCGACTATGGCGGGCGATTTGTTCTCCAGTTTCGTGAAGCGCCGCCTAAACTACCCGCCGAGCAGCCAGGCGCTCGGGCTCGATCAGGTTCCCGAATCCCTATTTCCGATGCTGGCATGCCGCGACGCGCTTTCATTGACGATCGCAGACATAGCGCTTGGCATCGGGATCTTTTTTATCGGCGCGCTACTTCTGTCTCGTTTTCTATTCCGAGCCCACCTGCGCGACGAACCATATTAGCCCCCGTTAGCCCGAACGAAGGCAGTGCAGGGTGATTTCTGGTGGACAGTTGAGACGAACAGGAACGACGCTCGATCCAGCCCCCACAGAGGTGTAACCAGCCATGTCGTGATACCGCCAAGCTCCTGCCCCCATCCGTCGAGGCAATACTGCATCAAGTATGATCGGAATAGATCCTGGCAGACAGATCTGCCCACCGTGCGTATGCCCGCTCAGCAACAACTTAAAATCGGCATGAGCCGCCTGACGATAGATCTCCGGTGTATGTGACAATAAAATGGAGAACTCGCCATACGGGATTTGCAATGCAGCCTTTTCGATATCGTCGGCCTTGAAGCAGTGGGCGTCATCGATCCCGGCTAGATAGATTTGCTGATCGCCGCGCACAATCGCCTCACTCTCGTTGAGCAGCATACGTATTCCCATGGCCTCCAGCCCCGGAACCATTTGGATGGTATCATGGTCGCCCAGAACTCCATAAACGGGCTCCTTTAGATGAGCTCGCAGTCGTGCGACGCCGTTCAAGGTTGCCTCGAACGGTCCAAAGTTCTTCCCCCGATAGTCGCCGGTTAGAACACATAGATCGTAGCGCATGTCGCCGACGAGTTCGATCAGGCGCTGCATGGCAGCTTCATTCATGTCCACATGCATGTCGCTAAGGTGGAGTATGGTGAAGCCGTCGAAAAGCGGTGGCAACTCCTTGAATATAACATCATTGCGTTTGACGAGAATGCTTCCTGTATTTCGGTGTCCGCGCCAGTAGAGACCGGTCAGCTTAAGTGCAGTTCGAATGACCGAATGGACTGGATACCAGCTCCTTATGTGAAAGGAGAGGAGGCCTCGGCCGAAGATTTGTGCCTCGTGGTCCGTCTCGATACCCAATCGCTGTCTGGCATGGAGCGGTCCGAGACGCTCCTCCAATTTGCGCAAGATCACTTCGTCCATGGAACAACTTCCTCCGAAATCGGCTCGACCTTCCATAGACTTGCGGTACCGGCGCACGGTTTCACGCTGCCTTGAGCAGGCCTCGGTTGATATAGTCACCGAGATGGCAAAGTCTGGCTCTCCTTTCCGCGCAATAGACATCGTGAATTCATAAGCCATCAGCTCCGGTCCGCTTTGGTTTACCAGATCCCTTAAGCCTTCTCGTCCGCGAGCATGCAATGGTGGCTGCAGATCGGGGACAAATCCCGACAGGGAAGCGCCAGGGTCAGGCCGCATGGCGGCCTGGCCCGCCATCTCTGAAATGCAATGCCTACAAAACAACGCCACAAACGTCAAAACGCAAGAAATCAAAAGCGCGCTCGTTGCCATCCTCCTCGGCACCGATGCTATCGGTGCCACGCGAAACCTGATTAATATGGTCGCAGTAT
Source organism: Bradyrhizobium sp. B025 (assembly GCF_042257955.1). Lineage (NCBI taxonomy): Bacteria > Pseudomonadati > Pseudomonadota > Alphaproteobacteria > Hyphomicrobiales > Nitrobacteraceae > Bradyrhizobium > Bradyrhizobium sp. B025. The sequence goes on from NZ_CP170150.1 coordinate 5,938,532, forward strand.
CCATCGTCTCGGGCACAGTTCTGCTCGGGCTTCTTGCTGCCAAGCATTTTTGACGAGCTGCAATCGCGTATGCTTTGTTATGGCAGAACTCTGCCTTTGGGCGACTAGTCGCGTTCTCATCTTGACCGGACTGCTTGGGCTGCCACTATCGAGGTGGGGTTAACCCCTTCATTTTTACAGAAAATAATTGCGACTACGCCCGTCGGGAGATGGACGATGACCGAAGAAAGAATTGCTCGTCTACGGACCCATAAGAACAACATCGATCGGTATCGGCGCTTGCTCAAGACCAAGTTGAGTGAGGTTGAACGGCAATACCTCGAAAAGAGGCTTTCCGAAGAACAAGCTGCAATGAGAATACATTTGAGCGCGGCTGAGCCGCCACCGATTATGGTCGCCCCGAAATGACCACCTCCGCTCGAATACGATCTTACGTTAGCCACACCACGATCTGCACCGCGGGCAAGCGTCCCGCTGCATACATACGGCTCGGTACGCCCCTCTTTAATCACGATCTGAGCCGCGTCGCGCCCGGCGACCGTTAGCACTCCGCAAAGGCGCCCGTAATTGCAGAGCTTTGTACCCTCCAGAGCCGGTTTGCATGCGCAAGCGACGCGGCTTAAGCGCGCATCGCTCGTTGCGATGAGAGCTTTCAGCCGATGAGTAGCGGCATCCGCTCTTTTCCGCTCGTCGTCGCAACGAACCAGATCGCCCGTTTCTGGAGTGTTAAAGCCGACAAGACGGTAGGTCCTACCTTCAATCCTTACGGTCTCGCCGTCGATCACCTCGATTGCTTGAGATACTCCGTCATAGCGCGGTGTCGCGCGAGGCGTATCTGGCCAGGCCAAGAACTTTGCGACGGCAACAAACGCGAAAACGCTCGCGGCTGACGCGCCTAAGATTGTGAGCCAGCCTAGGAATGTGCGGCGGCTTCGAAAGGGAATCACGGTCATTGTTTGCCATGCTGATCGGGGCCTCTGCAAGAAATTCTGGCCGTCTCTTCTCTGATAGCTAGATAAGAAACCGCCCCTGCTTTGAGTACCTCTTAATGGTACGCGCACGGTCTACCGTTTGTGCGCCACGAGCGGCATGATGGCGGCACAGTACGCCTTGAGGTAACGACCATGGCCAACGACCGCCTCGTGGAGCCGCCGCCGATCCCCCGCATCCGCAAAATCGGCATCGTCGGGACTGCACTCCTCTTGCTCGTGCCAATGGGCGCCTCCAGCGATCTTGGCGCGGGAGCGCGCATTTCTGAAGGGTTCGGACCGTTCGAGAAATCAGCGAATGAGCGCGTCGCGCATGCCTTCGATGAGTTTAAGGATCTCACATCTATCCCTGACGAGCTGAAGACTGCACTGGCGTCGCTGAGCGAGAGCTTTCAGAGCCCGAAGAAACCGCAGGTTCAGGCTGAAGGCAATGAATGACCTGATCTGAAGGCTGCTACCGTTCGCACATCAGATGCCTTGGAAGAAGTGGCCCATTGGACGACTCGGGACAGCTGAAACGTCCGCTACGCGCGCGTACTGCGATTGCCGCATCTAACTCAGAAGCAGACATCGGATTTCACCTTTCGCGAGTCTGAGAAGGGCCCAATAGGCGACCTCGGATTAACTTCCGAACATGCCCGCGGCAGCGATCTTGAATACTGTACCGTCGTTGGACACCGCTCCTTGCGCCACCTTCGGTCGTGCCAAACACGTTTCCGGAAGCGTCGCGTATCAATGTTCCTGTCGGCCTTCCGCCATCGGCGGATCCCGTAAAACAATGCAGCACGACCTCACGCCAGCCTGTCGGTGTAGGGACCAATTTGAAGACCGTGCCAAAACCGTTCATATCGGGCTTGTCGCCCCCGGATTTGGTCGTGCCGTAAAGTGCGCCGGATTCCCCGACAACGAGCCGACTGTTCGGGACCTGGCCATCGCCAACTTCGCGCTTGAAATGATAGAGCACCTGTTCGGACCACTCGCCGCTGACAGATGGCGTCAGCGAAAACCCGACACCCCCGCCAAATTTGCCGCCGCCGCCTGTCGTGCCATACAGCGTTCCGCCAGTGCCAAAGGTCAGTCCCGCCATTGGTAGGCATCCACCAAAGCAATTTGAACCATCCAACTGCCGAAATGTTTGGATCACCGATTCCTCCCATCCGTGATCAGTTGGAGTGAGTTTGAAGACGGTGCCAAGCCCATCCTTCCCGCCGCCGCTCGTCGTGCCGTAAAGTACGCCTGTACGGTCCATCGCAAGACCACCGTTCGGATAGGCCCCGTCGTTGTCACCGGCAGAACGATGGAGGACCGTCATCGTCCATCCCTCCTGGCCGGGACTCAGCTTGAAGACGATGCCGGCATCCACTCCGCCCTGGCCTGTTGTCGTGCCATAGAGCGATCCAGAAGTATCGGGGATGAGTTCAGGACGCGCAGTCCCAGAGCATCACGCCATACAAGTGGGGGTTCACCCAAACGAAGAGCGCTAGAGTCCCAAGTGTCAGACCTTCCAAGTAGGCAGTTATGTGCTGGTGTGGACGGCCTCTCATCCCCACGGTTCTATGGCGCTCCGGCGTCATAGCTAGATGAGAGGAAAGTCTGATGAATCTTCCCATTCGTATCGGTATGGATACTTCCAAGTCGGTCTTCCAGCTTCACGGCGTTGACGAGAACGAGGCGGTAGTTGTCCGTCGGCAGTTTCGGCGAGCCGAGATGATCCGCTATTTCGAGCGGCTTCCGCCGGTCCTCGTCGCCATCGAGTCCTGCGGCAGCTCGCATCATTGGGCGCGCCTACTGCAATCATTTGGTCATGAAGTGAAGCTGATCCCTCCCCAATATGTGAAGGCTTACGTGAAGCGCGGCAAGAACGACGCGGCCGATGCCGAGGCGCTGTGCGAGGCGGTCACGCGACCGAGTATGCGTTTTGTGCCAGTGAAGTCGAAAGAACGACAAGCGGCCTGCATGTTGATGACCGTGCGGGAACGCTTGGTCAGCGTGAAGTCGCAGCTTTCCAATGCCTTCAGGAGCTATGCGGCAGAGTTTGGTATTGTCGGTCCCGCCGGTCGGCAGAACGTCACAGCACTTATCAAACGGGTGCTCGAGGATGATAATTTGCCCGAAATGGCGCGGGATCTCTTCCGCCTTCAGGCGGAGGAGTATGCCGCGGTCGAAGCTCGCCTGGCAAAGATTGAAGCCAAGCTGATGAAGTGGCACCGTGAGGATGATGTCAGCAGGCGGATCGCGACGATTCCCGGCGTCGGTCCAATCGGGTCGTCCATGCTAAGCATGAAGGCGCCGCCGCCGGAAACGTTCAAATCAGGTCGTGACTTCGCGGCGTGGCTCGGACTGACACCCAAGGATCATTCAACTGGCGGCCGGCAAAGACATGGGGGTATCACAAAAGCTGGCGATTCAATTCTCCGATCGACGTTGATTGTCGGCGCGACCGCGCTGCTGAGGCACATTCGAAAGGGCCGTCATAAGCCGACACCCTGGCTCGCTTCTCTGCTGGAGCGAAAGCCGCCGAAGTTAGTCGCGGTGGCCTTAGCCAACAAGTTCGCCCGCATCGCCTGGCGCTTGATGATATCGGGCGGCGTATACAATCGGCCGGTAACCGCCGCGCCCATCTGATCTGAAATCGGTGTACCGGTCGAGATTGCTCGCCGGATAGCCCACGAACTTGCAGGACGCAGTAGATGGAAGGACCGATCGGTCGATACGCGCGAGCTTCCGTAGATTACACTGGCATCACGAATGTCGCCTATGTGCTTGGAGCGTGCGTAGCGAACACCATCTCGGCCAGCGGGCTTCATCCGCGCAAACAGGCCGGACATCTGATAGCAAGCGATCTGGCCAGAAGTCTGCTATAATCCTGACAAGCGGGGGGCCGTCCACATCTGCAATCTCTATTCGATCGCCACCAACCAGGCCGCGATCGCCGACCTCTTCCGAATCGTCCGCCGTTATGAAGGCAACCTGCCGCCGATGCCGGGCGTGTTTCCGGATTACCCTGCGCCAGTCATCCGCGATGCAGGCAATGGCGAACGCGAACTGGCGATGATGCGATGGGGCATGCCGCCGCCGCCGCGCACCGGCGGACCGCCCGTGACCAACATTCGCAACACCTCGTCGCCGCACTGGCGCGCTTGGCTCAAGCCGGAGCACCGCTGCCTCGTGCCGGTCAACAGCTTTGCCGAATACGCTCCGGAGCCTAATCCGGAGACGAAGAAGAAAGACGTCGTGTGGTTCGCGCTCGCGGAGTCGCGACCGCTGTTCGCGTTCGCCGGCATCTGGACGACCTTCAACGGTGACCGCGGCACGAAGTCAAAGCCGATCCCCGGACCGCATCAGGTCTATGGCTTTCTCACCACGACGCCGAACGCGATTGTCGTGCCGATCCACCCTAAGGCGATGCCGGTGATACTAACTACAGTTGAAGAGCGAGAGATTTGGCTGCGGGCGCCTTGGGATGAAGCGAAGGAACTGCAACGGCCCCTCCCCGACGAGCGGTTAACGATCGTGGCTCGCGGAGCCGATAAGGAAGATGTGGCGGCTATTGGTGTGGGAAGCTGGCCCAAGTGCAGATCGCCGGCCCCGCCTCGATGGCAGCGAGCGCGGCAGTATTGGAGCAACGGGTGATGTGCGGGAACATTGGCCGCGGACGTCCCTACTCCTCCGCCAGCTTCCGCTCGATATAAGCGTCCACCGTTTCGGCAAACGAGCGCTGCACGCCGACCGCGAGGTCGTGCTGGTCGAGCGCATCGCGCTGGAGCACACGCAGGCCGCGCCCGCGGGCGCTGACCGGCGCCGTGTTCAGATATTGATCGATGGCGCCCTTGGCGATCGGGATGGCCTTCGGATCTCCCCTTGCGATCAGGAGCCGCAAGAGGCTCTGGCATTCGGCCAAGCCGGGCATGGGATCAGCGCCTTCAGCCTTGCTGTGATTTCGGCTTCGGCCGCTTGACCGGCTGGGTGTGGGTGCCGAACAGCGCCAACAGGAACGCGACTTCTTCCTTCGAACCGATCTGGATCATGATTGTCTCCTTATCGCTTGGTTGGTCGAGGCCGACGGAAAAGGAGTTCAGGACAATCGGGTTTCAGGATTGTTTCAGGCGTGTTTCGTCGGGGCCGCCACGTTGCAGATGGCCGCCTGGAGACAAAGCGGAACATCCGCACCGTCGGCCACCACGTCCGCCAAGGACCACGGGCGGAAGTAGTCGGCGACCCGGCAGCCGTGTATGCTGGTTGTTTTCGCTTTGGAGAATTGCCATGACCGCCAATACTCTTGAACAGCTGCCGCCGCACATCCAATTGATCCAAATGGGAGCGGCGGCTACTTCAAGAACCGTTTGCGTCGCTGCAAAGTTGGGACTAGCCGATCAGCTCGCATCTGGGCCGAAGAGCGCTTCGGAACTAGCTGGTCCGATGCAGGTGCATGCACCGTCACTGCATCGATTGATGCGCACTCTAGCGAGCCTGGGCATCCTGACAGAGCAATCGGCGCAGCGTTTTGCGTTGACTACCTTGGGCGAGGCTCTGAAGACCGGTGCGCCGGGCTCTGCAAGATCGTCCCTGCTTGTTTTCGGGAGTGCCTGGCAGCGCGGTGCTTGGGATTATATGGAATACTCTGTTCAAACGGGCAAACCAGGCTTTGACAAAGCGCACGGTATGCCATTTTTCGAATATCTCGCACATCATCCAGAGCAGGCATCGCTATTTAGCGAGACAATGATCGGCCTCCATAATCAGGAACCTCCTGCCGTCGCTGCTGCATATGGATTTTCGGCTTTCAAGACCATCGTTGACGTTGGCGGTGCGACCGGCAACATGCTGGCCACTGTGCTTTCCCGTCATGATGGACCGCGCGGCATCCTGTTCGATCGTCCGCATGTCGTGACTGACGCGCCGGCATTGCTAACTGCCCGGGGTGTAAGCGACCGGGTGACGATAGTGCCTGGTGATTTTTTCCAGAGCGTCCCTGCCGGGGCGGACGCCTACATTCTTTCGCACATCATTCATGACTGGGACGAGGACCAGTGTCTCACGATCCTTGGCCACGTCCGCAAGGCAATGCCCCCCGACGCACGGCTGCTTGTCGTCGAAATGGTTCTTCCATCCGGCGATGCAGCTCATCAGGGAAAGATGCTCGATATGGCAATGCTGGTGCTGCTGGGAGGGCAGGAAAGAACGGAGTCCGAGTATGCATCACTTCTTGGCAAAGCCGGTCTTCGCCTGACGAGGGTCGTGCCCACCAATTCAGCGGCAAGCATCCTCGAAGCAGTGGTGGCTTGAGCGAGAGACGTTTGACGGATGTCCGCTGTGGGTCTTGGTCGTGTAAAAACACCGTTCCCTGGGGAAGTCGGTGAGAAGCTAGGACCGGCTTGGTCTCAGGCCACGATCGCAGCCATCAGCTGCTTGCTCCCGACGATGTTCAAGACTCGCGTCAGATTATAGGCCAGGACCGAGAGTGCCATCTCGGCGGCTACTTTTGGGAGGGTTTTGGTGAGGAAGTGTGTCGCTCCCATGCGAGCCTTCATCGTGCCGAACGGATGCTCGACTGTCCTCGCGACGCTGTCGCATGGCCTGTGGGTTTGCATCGAGTCGCTGCTGCACCGCCTCGAGCAGATGCTCATGCTCCCATCGCGTAATCCGCCGCTCTGGCCCGGTCGTACATCGCGATTTGAGCGAACAATTTTGACAGACTGTGGTCCAGTAACGCCGCAGCATCTTGCCGTCTTCTTCGTTTGTGTAGCGATACGGCAGTCGCTCCCCAGCTGGACCGCGATAGGCGTCCTCCCCTGGCAAATACGCAAAGTCCTGCTTACCGAAGCGCCCTTCGGATTTGGCGCCAGACGTCTGCGGCTTAGGCAGCGTTACCGTGATGCCGGCCTCGTGGCACGCGAGAATCTCCGGGCTGTTGAAGTAGCCGCGATCGGCTACAGCTTCGAGTGTCTCGGTCTTTAGAACAGCCTTCGCCTGCTTGGCCATATTGGTGAGTTGTGCCCGATCTGAACCGCTGTTCGTCACCTCGTGCGTCACGATCAAATGATGTTCGGTGTCGACGGCGACCTGCACGTTGTAACCGACGACGCCGGAGCCGCGGCCGCTGGTTGCCATCGAGCGGCTGTCGGGATCAGTCAGGGAGATTTGCTGATCCAGCGAAGCAAGCATCTGCTTCTCGTAGACAGCAAGCTTGCCCATTTCCTCCTTCAGCTTCGTCAGCTTCTCGGTCAGCCTCGTCACCTTGGCGGCCAGCGCCTCCGTCGGCTCCTGCCGGTCGGCCACGTCAAGTTGGCTCAGTTAGCGCGCAACGCTCTCCTCCAGCCGGGCTCGCCGCCGCTCCACCTTCGCCCGCGTGAAGTTCTTGTTCCCGGTTGTTCGCCGCTTTGAATTTGCTGCCATCGATGGCGACGCTCGATGTCGCGAGGAGACCCATTTCACGGCAGAGTTCGACGAAGCGTGCACATACCTTGCGCCAAGCCATTGTCTTTGCGGAAGTCCGCGATCGTCTTGTGATCGGGAGTGAGCCGGCCCAGCAGCCACATGGCCTCGACATTGCGTCCGGCCTCTCGTTCGAGCCGTCGGCTCGACTGCACCCGGTTCAGATAGCCGTAGATGTAAAGCTTCAGGAGAACCGAGGGATGGTATGACGGCCGACCGGTCGCCGCCGGCGCCACTCCCTCGAAGCTTAACTCGGCCAAATCGAGCGCATCGACGAATACGTCGATCACGCGAACAGGGTTGCTCTCGTCAATGAAATCATCGAGGCATTCGGGCAATGCGTCCGCTGCCCACGATCCGCTCGCTCAACGAAGCGCCTCATCAGCTTCCCCCGCAGAATCACGAGGGAATCATAGCAAAGCAGCGGCGTTTTCACACAGCCAGGGTCAAAAGCTGGCGTCGCAGTCGCAGCGGCTAAGTCCGCAAGGGTGAGAAGCGGCCATGCGGAGCTCTCTGGAAATGCCCGATGCTGCCATCATGCCAGTGTTTTACCCGACGGAGCGCCAAGGCTGAATGCTTCATGAAAACACTCAAGGCCGAACAGATTAACGGCAAAGCCTTTGCCGACCTCAGCGACGCCCGCCGCCACATCAACAGCTTCATCGCGGAGGTCTACAACAAGGAGCGCCTGCACTCGGCGCTCGGATATCAGTCGCCTCTTGAGTTCGAAACCGCGTTCGCGCAAAACAACGTGCGGTAACGCACGTGACAACCCCACTGTCACTGTAATTATCGTGTCTCACTTCAGGGGTGCAGTCCAGCACTGTCACCGTAATCACAGGAGCGGACCATCTGACCTAAATCATGAACAGAATAAGAGCCCAGCTGTGGTGGGCTAGGCTCTCGTTCAGCGATTGATGGCCGCCTCAACACCATCTTTACGGCGACATCGGGTTCAGGATCACTTGATTTCCCAGGACGTGTTGTGCGGGATGTCCATCGCAAAATAATCGCCAGAGCCAGCCAACGCAGGCATAGCTATGCACGCAAATGGTTCGCTTCCGGTGATGCCCTTATACTTACCGGTGCCGCCGGTGATGATATGCGTTCCACAATCCATCTTCGGCTGGGCCTTGTCGAGGTCTCGAGTATCGAAGGTCGAGAAAATCTTGTCGCCGTCGCTGTCGGCGAGCACGCAAGCTCCGTCAATGTATTTCTTGTCTCCGGACGCGACGTTCAGCGCCACGCAGCGTGCTGACATCTTGTCCAGCATCTTCTCCCCCTTCATGTTTTGAGTGGTCCCGACCGCCTCCAGCGTAGTGGCCTTGCCGAGTTCGGCGGTGTCAATGCTCATCAAGGGCCGAAAAATAAAGTGCGTCACATAAGGAGTAGTCCCCTTCTTTTCAATCGGCTCTCCCGCCACAGCCGCGGGGGCAAAGGACACGAGCGCTACAGCAAAAGCCGTTGCTTTGGTGAGTCTCATCGCTGCGGTGAATGTGGGGACTCTGCGCACGTTGATGAAGTTCATGAGTGCCTCCTTAGATCAAGCGGCGGCTCAGGTCTCCGCCGTGAACTGCCGCGAGTTGAAATCGACCTGCGTATGCTTTCTCCTGTCAAATCGAGTTGCACGCCGGCGCCGAGCGTCAACGTGATCATGCTTTCATAATGCTTCGCCTTGGACTGACGAAGTATGTGGGGATGGTGGCTCCAATCATCGGTTTTGACCTCAATACAAGGCTCGACCGAACGACCTGGAATATTCACATAATAGCACGGAACGCGGCAGACGTCAGCGTCATGCCCAGAAAACGCAGCGCGCACCGTCAGCTATCCTGACCGAATGCGCTATACAAAATGCAATTCTCCTGCTGTTCGAATGAAGCACGGTGCACATGGGTGCAGCGACTCTGTGCCGCTCTTCATGCTTTGCGTCGTTCCGCTTGCAACTCAGGAGGTGAGCATTGAGCGACGTCGATTTCCGCAGCCACCAATATCCGCAATATCCGCTAATGGGATGGTCCGGCCGTGCTCCTGCCCCGCCAGCGATAAGCTGGCCAGGGGCGCCAAGACAAGGAGCACGCCATGTCCCAGACACCCAGTACCGCGATCGCCGTGATCGGCATCGATATCGGCAAAAACTCGTTCCACGTCGTGGGCCACGATACGCGCGGCACCGTCGTGCTGCGGCAAAAGTGGTCGCGTGGCCAGGTCGAGGCGCGGCTCGCCAATATGCCGCCTTGCCTGATCGGCATGGAAGCCTGCGTCGGCGCACATCATTTGAGCCGCAAACTCGCATCGTTAGGTCACGATGCCAGGTTGATGCCGGCCAAATATGTCCGCCCTTATAGCAAAGGACCGAAGAACGACTTCAATGACGCCGAAGCGATTGCCGAAGCCGTGCAGCGCCGACGATGAAGTTCGTGGCGACCAAGACCGCGGAGCAACTGGATCTGCAGGCGCTGCATCGGGTGCGCGAGCGGCTGGTGTCGCAACGCACCGGCATCATCAACCAGATTCGCGCCTTCATGCTGGAACGCGGGATCGCGGTGCGCCAGGGTATCGGCTTCCTGCGCACAGAACTGCCCACCATCCTTGCGACGCGCACCGATGCCCTGTCGCCACGCATGTTGTGTGTCATCGAGGAGTTGGCAGGCGACTGGCGTCGGCTGGATCAGCGCATCGATAGGCTCTCCGGCGAGATCGAAGCACTGGCCCGTCAAGATCAGGCATGTTCGCGCCTGATGACGGTGCCTGGCATCGGGCCGATCATTTCGAGCGCCATGGTGGCCGCGATCGGCACTGGAGACGTCTTCTCCAAAGGCCGTGACTTCGGCGCCTGGCTCGGGCTGGTGCCCAAGCAGATCTCGACGGGAGACCGCACGATCCTCGGCAAAATCTCAAGGCGCGGCAATCGCTACCTCCGCGTTCTGTTCGTCCAGGCGGCATGGGTGGTGCTGGTCAGGATCAAGAACTGGGAACGTTACGGACTCAGATCCTGGATCGAAGCCGCCAAGAAGCGATTGCACCACAACGTGCTGGCGATCGCACTCGCCAACAAGCTTGCCCGCATCGCCTGGGCGGTGCTGGCTAAAGGACGCGCCTTCGAGCTGACAAGGACCAACGATGCAGGCGTCCGACCCGCTTGATCGTCGCGCCGTGCTCGGCGCGGTCAAGGCGCGGCCTGGCAACGCCGGAGCCAGCCGCAAGCCAAGCGCAACGGCCGGCCTTGACCGCCCGTGCGCGCGACGCGACGCACGTCCTGCGGGCCGGGACGAAGGAACGGCCCTGGCTCGAACACAGGAACTGCGAGGTAGGAGGAGCAAGCGATGACGTAACCCCATCAACAGGTTCCAGCCGAGGTCTGCGAGAGGATGAGACGAGATGGAGGTTCGGTCTTCCCGGCGCATGCGAACACTGGTGACCCAAATGGCCCAATCGAGGCCTGTCCGCTAATGAGAACGCACGCGCGCTGATATCCATGATGGCCCGGAGAAAATGCTCCAACCAAAGGCCGGATACATTGATGCAAGACCACACCACCTGATCGACGAACCTCTTGCTACGCACGGCCGGACCATACATAGGGTCAAAAGCTGGCGTCGCAGTCGCAGCGGCCAAGTCCGCAAGCGTGAGAAGCGGCCACGCGGGGCTCTCGAGAGTGGTCGATGGACATGGGCTAGTTGGCGAGAACCTTGGTCATGCACCAGAACGGAACATCGGTTTGCCCGTGCTCACCGGCAACCTGCTCCATGATGTCCGCTTTGTGATGCCAGCCCATGCGCTCGTAGAAGCGGCGCGCACGGTCATTGCCAACGACACAGTTCAGTTCTGCCTCGGCAATGCCGCCCTTGGCCATCTCAATTTCAGCGGCTGTCAGCAGACTTGACGCAACGCGCGTCCCTCGATGTGGCATCGCCACAAAAAGTTGGCCCAAAAGCTGGCCTCTCCACGCCGAAAACGCCACGACCTCTTCGTTCAACTCCGTTACCAAAGTCGAATGCAGGAGTGCCGTCATCCTTTCCAGGAAAAATTCCATGGACCGACGGATAATTTCTGCGTGGGGCATGAAGGGAGCCTGGGTCTCGTGCCAAACCGCGTGATAGAGAGCAGCCACCCGAGAGATATCTGACGCGTGGGCACGACGGATCATCGCGCTTTCTCCGGTAAGCCGAAGGACGGGTAGAGCGCAGCGAAACCCATCATCCGCTGCATGTGATCGAGCACGCCGCTATCGTCTTCATCGGGTGGGACCGAGCGATGGGTTTCGCAAGTGCTCTACCCATTACGCGCTGTGGCAATCCTGACATCATGCCAGTGTTTTGCCCGACGGAGCAAACTCTATTTAAATGCAGCAAATCGGATTTGGCGGAATGATAATGCGGAACATCTGCCCGTCGGCCACCATGTGCGCGAAGGCCCCCAAGAGGCGAGATCCGAAACCGTCAACGATCGCGCTCTCACTGCCTCTGGATGATGTTGGCCGAGCTGGTTGGCTGCGGTGGCGACGCTTCCTGGACCTGCGCAAGGTAGGCCTTGTCGTAATACTCCAGGGCGAGGATATGCATGGCCCTCGCTTTTTCCGGGTCGGATTCTGCCAGAGCCATCCGGGACGCGATTTCGGCTTGCTTCAAATAGTACTCGGCGGTCGGCACGATGGTTTCCCCCAACGACGCCACCTAACGCACAGAATTGCAACTTGTTCCCGGGATGAATTCAAATTTCCGAGGCGGGCTTACCTGTTCTGTTCGGGGTCAAGAGCTGGCGTCGCAGTCGCAACGGCCAAAGTCCGCAAGGGCGAGAAGCGGCCATGCGGGGCTCACTGGGAAATGCCCGATGCTGCCATCATGCCAGTGATTTGCCCGACGGAGCAAACTTTATTCAAATGCAGCAAATCGGATTTGGCGGAATGAAATCTGTTCGCGTCAGGCTGGGACATGCCCTCCCAGGAGGGCGCAACCGGAAAGGTTTTCGGAGAGATCGCCGATGTACTACGTCGCCGCCGCACTGCTGGGGTTATCGGGACTGTTCTATTCCGCGAGCCATCACGAGCTCGGCCAGTTCGGCGCGGACGTGTGCCGCTACGGCGGCACGTTCTGCGACAATCCGGTGGTCGTCTTCACCGGCGCGGCGCTGGCCGCGGTCTGGGGCATGTTCGTCAGCGTCAAGTAGCCGGACGCGAAGTTCACGTCTCGTTGTTCTCATGGCGCTCGCGCACGGTGCTGTCGGCGACATGCCCTACCCTGCGAGCTCCTTGCGGACGGCCGCGGCCGAATTGCCGACCTTGTCGACGGCCTTTTGCAGCTCCTCCTTCGACACGCCGAGCGCATGGGTCCAGTATTTGACCTCGAAGGCCTCGTCCATGTTGATCTTGCTGCGGTCCGGCTGCTCGCGCTTCGTCAGATTGTCCATCGGCCAATTCCTCGCTTCCTGAAAACGGGAAACGTCGTCATCGGCGCGCTGTTCCTAATCCGGCTGCCGGCTTCGCCAGCGCGGTCAGGCCGGCGGCTTACGCCCCCAGCTTGCCGGGCCTCGCAGCGGCCGCTTCCTTGACGAGGGCCGAGATCGAATTACCAGACTTGCGAAGGGCGTCGGCGAACTGATCGGGCGACAGCTTGAGGCGCTTGCGCAGGGTCTTCACCTGCACCTTGTCGCTCAAGTCGAGCGCATTGCGAAAATTGGCCGGCTTGAGCCTGTTCATGACTGTCTCTGCTGGTGAGGGGTGAGGCCGAACCGCGACAAGGCGGGCTTGACGCCGCCGTCGCCGCGATGGTGACTGTCCCGCTCCTTGCGAAGATTCCGTCGCCGCGGAGACAACATGCGCGATGAAGCGACGTTCCTCCGCATCCGGAATTATCGCTCAGGAGGGGTTAAACACCTCGCTGGTGTCCATGCGCACGTTGCGGACGGCGCGACAGGCCTCAATGCTCGCCCGATCGCCCACCGCCATGAAGCTCAGCAACAGCGAGCGCCGCCGCGCGCCGGAGCGGTTGCAGGTCGCCCCATGCGGCAGATCGGCGTCGAACACCAGGATGTCCCCCGCCTCGCCGGCCGTCACGAGCGACAGGGTCTCGTCGGACGCGCCGCGGTCGAGATGACGCGGGACCACGCGCGTTGAGCCATTGTCCGGCCCGTAAGCATCGAGGAAGACCAGGGCGGCGACGGCCTTCATGCCGGCGCCATCGCGATGCAGGGGCTGGTGGCCGCCGCCCGGAAGCGGCTCGCGGCCCTCGACCTGGGAGAGGAAGAAGGGACCGCCCAGCATCTGCGCCCCTGCCGCCAGCAGCGGCTGCATGCGACAGGTCCGCTGCACCGTCGGATCGAGATCGACAAGGGCGTGTCGCCAGCCGGCGCCCCGGGGGGGCCACCCACTGGTCGCCGGTGCCCACGCCGGACTCGAAAGCCGAGCGCAGCGCATCGCGCCACGCCGCGGGGACTGCGCCGCGCAGCAGGAGATAACCGTCACGGTCGAGAGCCGCAGCCTGCTCAGGCTTCAGGGGGTCGACCTTCGTGGGTGCCGGATCACGGTTCATGGCGCTCCCTACAACCTCAACGTGCCGTTCGCGAGGGCTGGCAGCATCGGCTTCAGCAGACGCACGACGCTCATCGTGCAGGAACTTTGCGGCCATGAACGCGCTTAAGATCAGGATTCGCAATTCCGGAAGGTCCGCCCTGAAACACCGCCCCGCCAAGCACGACAGCGCCGACGCACCGACGAAGTCCGAGCCGACGCTGCTGCAACGACTGGGTCCCGGCCTCGTCACCGGGGCGGCGGACGACGATCCATCCGGCATCGCCACCTATTCGCAGGCCGGCGCGCAATTCGGCTACGGGCTGCTCTGGACGGTGTTTCTGACCACGCCGTTCATGATCGCCATTCAACTCGTCAGCGCGCAGATCGGCCGGGTCACCGGAAAGGGGCTTGCCGCCAACGTAATGCGGATCGCGCCGCGCTGGGCGGTGCTGGCGCTCGTCGCCATGCTCGTCGCCGCCAACACGTTCAACATCGCCGCCGACATCGCCGCGATGGCCGAGGCGCTCTCGCTCGTCATCGGCGGTCTCAACCACGAGCACGCGCTGATCTTCGCGGCGGGCTCGACCCTGCTCCAGGTGTTCCTGCCCTATCGCCGCTATTCGCCGGTGCTGAAATTCCTCACCCTGGCGCTGTTCGCCTATGTCGCGACCGCCTTCACCGTGGAGATCCCGTGGAGCACCGCGCTGCTCGCCGCGGTGTGGCCGAAGGCGAATGTCAGCGCCGACTATTTCATGATGGTGGTCGCCGTGCTCGGCACCACCATCAGCCCCTATCTGTTCTTCTGGCAGGCCTCGCAAGAGGTCGAGGAGATGAACCAGGGCAAGCGCGACCAGCCGCTGCGCGAGGAGACGCGGCGCGGCGGCGCCCCTGAAATCGCGCGCATCAAGGCCGACACCACGTTCGGCATGCTGCTGTCGAACGGCATCGCCTTCTTCATCATCCTGACCACGGCCGCCGTGCTGAACGCCAACGGCGTCACCCACATCAATTCGGCGACGGAAGCGGCCGAAGCGCTGCGGCCGCTCGCCGGCGACTTCACCTTCGCTTTGTTCGCGCTCGGCATCATCGGCACGGGCCTGCTCGCGATCCCGGTGCTGGCGGGGTCGGCGGCTTACGGTGTCGCGGAAATCTTCGGCTGGCGTGCCACGCTCGAGGCAAAGCCCGACGAGGCCGCCGGCTTCTACACCATCATCGCGGCCGCGACCGCGATCGGCTTCGGCCTCGGCTTCACCGGGATCGACTCGATCCACATGCTGGTCTGGAGCGCCGTGCTCAACGGCATCGTCGCCGTTCCGATCATGGCGATGATGATGCTGATCGTCTCGAGCCGCGCGATCATGGGCCGTTTCAGGGCCCGGACGTGGCTGGTCGCGCTGGGCTGGCTCGGCACCGCGCTGATGGCGCTGGCCGTCCTCGCTCTGCTCGGCTCGTCAGTGGTTCGCTGACCAACCTTGCGACAGTGCCGCCGAAACCTGCGATGCGATGATGAAGGCCGCAAACACGGCCGGCACGCTGATGAGCCGCAAGAACTGGTCTATCGAAAGCATCGCTGCCCCCCCAAGACAACTGCAAAGACAAAAGCGCCTTCGCTCGCCGCGCTACTTCACCCCTTGCGCAACGTGCTGATCGGCCGTCAGAAACTGATCGGAAATAGCGGCCCCGCTGATCGTGAGCAGCGCCAGAAGCGAGATCATGCCCAGAAATTTCATGAGTAGAGGGTCGGTCCCGATTGTGGCCAAAAACGTCAGCGCACGGCGCATTTTCGCGACGATCCCCGGAAAGATCATGGCCGTCCCGCCGGGTCCAACGGCATTTCCCCGCCAAAGAGGGGCGAGAGGCAGCCTCGGCCGCAGCGCTGCGGGCTTCACGCCGGTCCATGGTTGGCCTAACAGTTGCCGTCAGGACCGGGCCTTGCGACCTGGCCACAAGAAAAACAAAGTCCCGCTGGGCGACAGGGAGCGACATGACCAAATCGTCAAAAGCAACAAGCCTTGAAATCCTTGCCTGCGATGCCGGCTGGCGAAACTACCACTTCGTCAAGCTGACGACCGACGACGGCATCGTCGGCTGGAGCGAGTTCGATGAAGGCTTTGGCTCACCGGGCGTCGGCGCGGCGATCCAGCGCCTGTCCACCCGCATCATCGGGCAGAATATCTTCCAGCATGAGCGCATCTACGCCGAGCTGTTCGCCGCCACGCGCCCCGCCGCTGGCGGCGTGGTGGCGCAAGCCCTCGGGGCGATCGAGAACGCCCTGCTCGATGCCAAGGCGAAGTGCCTCGGTGTACCGTGCTATGAGCTGCTCGGCGGCAAGATCCGCGACCGTGTCCGGGTCTACTGGTCGCATTGCGCGACGTGGCGGATCAATCATCCGTCCTGGTACAAGCCGCCGATCGAAAGCCTCGACGGCGTCAAGGCGATGGGCCGCGAGGTGCGCGAGAAGAAGTTCACCGCGCTCAAGACCAACATCTTCTCCTACGACGACGGCAAGCCGACCGGCTGGCGGCCCGGCTTCGGCTCACCTTTCGCACCCGAGATCAACGTCGACCGCAAGATCCTGCGCGACCTGCGCATGCATCTGGAAGCGATCCGCGACGGCGCGGGCCCCGACGTCGACATCCTGCTCGACTGCAATTTCAACGCCAAGACCGAGGGTTACCTGAAGATCCTACGCACCATCGCGGATCTCGACATGTTCTGGATCGAGATCGACAGTTTCAATCCGGAAGCGCTCGGCTACATCCGCAGGCAGAGCCCGCATCCGATCTCGTCCTGCGAGACGCTGCTGGGCCTGCGCGAATTCCTGCCCTATTTCCATGAGCAAGCGATGGACGTCGCGATCATCGACACGCCCTGGAACGGCGTCTGGCAATCGATGAAGATCGCATCAGCCGCGGAAGCGTTCGAGGTCAACGTCGCGCCGCATAATTTCTATGGCCATCTCTGCTCGATGATGAACGCGCATTTCTGCGCGGCCGTTCCGAACCTGCGGATCATGGAGATCGACATCGATCGCCTGTCCTGGGACCGCGAGCTGTTCACGCATGAGCCGGAAATCCAGAACGGCCATCTGATCATTCCGGACCGGCCCGGCTGGGGCACCGAGCCGAACGAAGAAGCGCTGCGCGCGCATCCGCCGAAGATGAGCGGCGGGCTCCTCAACTACGGTCGCAAGAGCTGACGGGGGACTACGGCGTCACGGGATTGACGGTCGGGGACGTCTTCGGCCCCGGCCGCTCAGGCTCGACCGGCGATTTCGGTTCGGTGGGAAGCACCTTGGCGCCGGCGGCGTGTGCGGCCTCGCCCGTGGTTGCATACATCGCGACATGGGCCGGCTGCGTCTTGGCCCGGCTCCACGGCCCATGATCCACGACCAGCATCGCAGCAATCGTCAAGGCGGCCACGATCAACGCGATCACGCCGGGATGGCGAACCGCCTTGGACATGGAGTTAGCGAAGCGATCAGCTGCCATCGAAGGATCCGTGCTTTTTTCCTCTCGCAGGTTAATTCAATGACGTCCCGCGAGTTCCGCCTTCGCCGAAGCAAGTTCCAAGCCAACGCAGGGAACCTCGTCCCCCGCGCGCGTTCACTTTTTGACGTCGGGCCGCGCATCGCCGACAAACCTGTCGCGGTTCGGCATCTTCACGGCCGCAAGCAATTTCGCGTCGAGCGTCGCGTCCGCTCCCACTAGCCCGTTCAGGTTCAGGACATAGGCCGATACCGCATAGACATCCTCATCGCTTAGCGATTGCGGCGCGTTCTGCGGCATGGCGCGACGGATATAATCAAACAGCGTCGGCGCATAAGGCCAATAGCTGCCGACGGTGCGAATGGGCCTGGCTGTTCCGATCGTACCTTGCCCGCCGGCGAGCCGATCACCCAAGCCGCCCTCGCCTTTTTCGCCGTGACACGAGGCGCATTGTTGAGCGAACACTTCACGGCCACGGCTGACTGAACCACTCCCGTTCGGCAGATTGCTGCCGTCGCGCCCGATATCGATATTCCAACCCGCGATCTCGGCGGACGTCGCCGGCCGACCGATGCCATAAGGGCTTTGCGCCTGCGCAACGCTCCCAAAGGTGCACAGCATGATTGCTAATGCGATGCCGCAAATCTCACGCCAGCGCATTGGTCACCTCGCCGTCCGCCGCGATGAGCCAGGGCCAGATCGCATTGTTGTGGTAGAAATAATTCTCGCCGCGCACTGCGAGCAGTTCGGCCAGCGTCGGCTGCACATAGCCGGTCTCGTCAATGGCGCGGCTCTGGATCACCGCGGGCTTGCCGTCCCATTGCCACGGCAAACGGAAGCGTGTCAGCGCACGCGTCAGCACCGGCTCTTGCAATCGCGCGTCCTGCCAGCTCCTCCCGTCGTCGACGGACACCTCGACGCGGGCGATCTTGCCGTGCCCGCTCCAGGCGATGCCGGTGACCTCGTGGAAGCCGGGCGCGCTCAGACGCTGACCGCCGGAGGGACGGGTGATGATCGACTTCGCTTCCATGTAGAAGGAGAACTCCCGCGCCGTGCCGTCGGGCAGGAGATCGGTGTATTTCGAAGTCTCCTCACGCGAATACACGGGCTCGGCAGTCACATGCAGGCGGCGCAGCCATTTCACGCTCATGTTGCCTTCGAAGCCCGGCAGGAACAATCGCAGCGGATACCCTTGCTGCGGTCGCAGCCGCTCGCCGTTCTGGCTGTAGACCAGCATGGCGTCCTCGAGGCATTTCTCGATCGGAATGCTGCGCGTCAGCGCGGCCGCGTCGGCCCCCTCGGCAACCACCCATTTGGCCTCCGGCTTCAGCCCCGCCTCCTGAAGCACCAGCTTAAGGCTGACGCCGGTCCATTCCGCGCAGCTCACCAGGCCGACGAGATCCGATGCCGTCTTGCCATACGGCTTGGTGTAACCGGGATTGCCGGAGCATTCGAGAAAGTGGATGCGTGACTCTGACGGGAAGCGCCGCAGATCGTCGATGGTGAAGATCAGGGGCCTTTCGACAAGGCCGTGGAGCATCAACCGGTGCTGCGCCGGATCGATGGTCGGGACGCCGCCATGATGCCGCTCATAGAACAGCCCGTTCGGCGTAATGATGCCGTCGAGCTCCTGCAAGGGCGTCCGGCTGGACGCCGAGATGTATTGCTTGAGAGCCTTCGAGATGTTCTTGACGACGCCCTTCTCGAAGGGCGATGGCACACCATAGAGCTGACCTCCCGTCGGCTCGCCCGGTGCCTTCATCCATTCGGGAACATTGGGCGGAAGATTGTCGGTCTCCGCAGCAGCAGTGCTTGTGCCGAGAACGGCGCCGCCGACCGCGGCCGAGCCGGCAGTCAGGAAGCGACGACGAGTGGTCGTCACGGGATCATCGTCGGCATGTGTCGTGCTGCTCATTGCGGGCCCCCGGCTGGCGCTGAGACCGCATCAAACATTCTGACGACGGCATTTGCAATTCGCAGCTATTTCAAAAGCAGGCGATTTCGATCAGCGTTGATCTAAATCGCCTGGCAACAACAGCAGTTCCTTTCCTTGCAGCGCACAATCGCCGGCCGCACGATTCACTCGCCCGGCGCGATCGCATTGCTTGGCGTCGGCCGGTCGGTGATCTGCTGCCCGAACAGGCTGCCGATCAGCTCGACCGCGGTCCGCGCGGTTCGACCACGTTCGTCCAGGAATGGATTGAGCTCAACGATGTCGACCGACCCCACCACGCCGGAATCGTGCAGCAGCTCCATGATCAGATGTGCCTCGCGATAGGTCGCTCCGCCCGGCACCGTGGTTCCGACCCCGGGCGCCACGCATGGATCGAGGAAATCGACATCGAAGCTGACATGCAGCACGCCATTGCTCGCCTTGACCCGCTCGATCACACGGCGGATCAGCACGGCGACGCCGAACTCGTCGATCTGGCGCATGTCGACAACCCTGATCCGGCGTGCGCGCATCAACTCCTTTTCGAGCTTGTCGATTGACCGCGCGCCGAACAGATCGAGCCTGTCAGGATCGATCGACGCACGCGGGTCATCGCCGAGCAGGCCATCGAGGCCCGGCTCGCCACACAGAAACGCGGCCGACATGCCATGCATGTTCGCCGTGATCGTCGTCTCCGGCGTATTGTAGTCGGCATGCGCATCGAGCCAGAGCACGAACAGCTCGCGTCCGCGCTCCTGCCAATGGCGCGCCATGGCATTGACCGAGCCCATCGACAGCGTGTGATCGCCGCCAAGGAAGATCGGGAGCGCACCGGTTTTCGCGATCTCGTAGCCTCTGCGGCTCAGCACGCGTGTCCAGCGCTGGATTTCGCGGTAATGATTGGCTTTTTCGGGCGGCCTGTCTGCGAGGTCCCTGACCTCGGCCGCCGTGAGATCGCCGTAGTCGACGACCTCGAAGTCCAGGCTCTCGAGCAGCGTCGCAAGGCCGGCGGTGCGCAGCGCCGCCGGGCCCATCAGGGTGCCGCGCTGCGAGGCCCCCATGTCGATGGGCGCGCCGAGCAAGGCGATGCGCCGGGCTCGATCCGGCATGGTCCGATCGGTCACGGCAGTCTCCTGACATCCACAAGATCGTGCCAGCCTAACAGAGATTCGTACCCGTCGTTTCACGGGTATTTCCCGGTGAAAAGACGCCGAGCGAGAAGCCGTCCCGGAACAAAATCCCGCGCGCCGCATTTCCCCTGCAAGGCCGGCACCCGCCGTACATTACGGCGCCTGTCGCGGATAGCCAAAGGTCTTCGGACCCGCTGTTCAAAACGAGCGCTCGCGCGGATAGCCAAAGGTGCCGGCCTCATTCCCTTCGTCAGGAGCGGAGTTTACGAATTTGAGCACCGAGATTCCGCAGCCCCCGTCCCAACCCGGCATGGCCGAGCGCGCCATCGACGCCGCGGCCGACGTCTCCCAAACGCTCGGCGAGGTCGCGGGAGGCTTGCGCGCCGCTGTCGACCGCTTGGCGCATGTCATCGACGAAGCTCGAAAGCCGGGTAAACCGCTCGCAACGGTCGCCGCGATCACACGTGAAGCGCCGCTCGCGAGCCTGTTCGTCGCCTTCCTGTTCGGCGTTGCCATCGCCCGCCGGCGTTAGCAATGAAGCTCGCGTGACGTGGGTCAGCTAGGCCGCGGTGACGGATCGGGGCTGCGTCAGGAACTGCCGTTCGAAGGCATCCGCGGGCATCGGACGGCCGAAGAAATAGCCCTGCCCTTCCTCGCATCCCATGCTGATCAGGAAGTCGGCCGTGGCACGGTTCTCGATGCCCTCGGCCACGACGGTGAGCCCGAGCTGCTTGCTGAGGCCGATGGTCGAACCGACGATCGCGGCATCGTCGGAATCGGCGAGCAGATCGAGCACGAACGACCGGTCGATCTTGAGGCCGTCGAGCGGAAATTTCTTAAGATAACTGAGGCTCGCGTAGCCGGTGCCGAAATCGTCGAACAGGACGCGGACGCCGAGCTCCTGGATCCGCTTGAACATGTCGAGCACGCGGCCCTCGTCATGGAGCAGGATATCTTCGGTGACTTCGAGCTCGAGCAGCGCCGGCGTCAGTCCTGTCGCGTCGAGCAAGGCCGCAGCCGCATGCGCGAGATCGCCGGACTGCAGCTGCGACGGCGATAGGTTGATCGCGACGCGCACGCTGTTGCCGGACAATTCCCACGCACGCGCCTGCCGGCAGGCCGTCTCCATCACCCAGTTCGCGATCCGCTCGGACAGCGCTGAGGTATTGACCACCGGCATGAACTCCCCGGGGGAGACGTAGCCGCGCACGGGATGCCGCCAACGGATGAGCGCTTCAGCCCCGACCAGGCCGCCGTCGACCAGGCGAACCTGCGGCTGGTAGAACAGTTCGAATTCGCCGCGATCCGCGGCAAGCGCCAGTTCGCTCTCAAGCGTCAGACGGTTCTGCAATTCCTGCCTGATCGCACTCTCGAAGATCACGTGGCTGCCGCGTCGCGTCGCCTTGGCGCGGCTCAGCGCGAGATGGCCGTTGCTCAGGAGGTCGTCCGCGTTGTGTCCACCGTCGGGATAGACGGCAACGCCGATGCTGATCCGGACTCGGTGCTGCCGTGTGCCCGTTACAAGCGGCGCTTCGAACGCGCGCGCGATCCGCTCGGCGAACGCCACAATCGGCTCGCCAGCCTCCGCACAATCAAGTGCGATGGCGAATTCGTCGCCGCTGAGCCGGGCGACCACCGCCTTACCAGCGATTTCGGTCCGGAGCCGCTCGGCGACGGACTGCAGCACGAGGTCGCCGGCCGAATGTCCAAGCATGTTGTTGATCTGCTGGAAGCCGTCGAGCCCCAGCACGAGCAGTGCGACGTCGGAAGACCGCCGCTCCGCCGCGGCGATCAGACCGGTAAGGCCGGCATGCAGCATGTTGCGGTTGGCAAGACCCGTCAGCGCGTCGTGTTCGGCGAGATATCTGACGCGTTCGACCTCGCGCTTGCGGACCGAGATGTCGCGCAGGATCGCTCCATACTGGAAACCGTCCGTTCCCTGCCAGCCCGAGAAGCTCGCTTCGACGGGGAAGGTTTCACCGTTCTTGCGCCGGCCCTCGAACTCGACGACGACCGCCCCGCCGGGCACGAGGAGCGCCTGGCGTGCGGCATCGCGCATGGACGGCCTTGCGTCGCCGTCCGTCGGCACGGCGCACAGCGTGTCGAACGGGCGGCCGATGATCTCGGCCGGCATGTAGCCGAAGATCACGCTCGCGCCGGGATTCCAGACCGTGATCCGGTGATCCTCGTCGGTGCAGACGAGACCGTCGCCGAGCGACATGGCGATGCGATGAAAGCGGCTCTCGGCGATGCGTCCCAGGAGACCGCGGAAATCGATCTCGTCCAGCGCGATCGCCGTCAGATAAGCGATGATCGCGATGTGGAATAGCGATGTGTCAACGACGAAGGGCCATCTTGCCTGCACGAGGGCCGCGGTCAGCTCGACCGCCGCTCCGGCCGCGACGAGGACCGCAACGCGATATCCCGATGCGAAGCGGCGCCACGAATACATCATGAGCAGGCAGATCACACCCAGGCCGAGGATCATGCCGGCATCGGACGTCCAGCGCAGCATCCGGTGCTGGAGGATCGATTCCGCCGCCAGCGCCTGGAGGACGGGCCCCGAGACGATGCCGCCATTCGGAACGCTGAACCGGTCGCCCAGCTCGAGCGCGGTCGCACCGACGATGATCTTCTTGTCTCTGAGCTTGTCGAGTGTCGCGGTATCGCCATGCAGCACGTCGACAAAGGAGACACGCGGAATGGAGGCCGCCCGAATACTGAAGTCGATCAGGAAGGAGGATCGCCGATTGGCGTCCTGCCCAGCCAGCACGATGGCCATCGACGACATAAAGGCGTCGCCGAGCCTCTCGCCGACCGGATAACGGCGAACGAGCCCGTCGGATTCGACCGCGACATTGACGACGGCCGGCCACGACTGGTTGCTGAACGGCTTCAGGGGGCGATTGACGTGAGCTGGGCCACCATTCGGCGCCGGCTGCTTGAAGGACGGCAGGATCGTCGAGCCGCCGACCTCCCGAAGCGCCTTGACGAACGCCTCGTCGGAGGCCGGCTCCGAGGGCGTGCTGAAATCGACATCGAAAGCCACCTCCTGCGCGCCGGCGCTTTCGAGTTTGTGCAACAGCTCTGCGTGGAGCCGGCGCGGCCAGGGCCACACCCCGATCTGGTCGATCGAGGGCGCGTCGATGGACACCACGACGACATTGCCGCTTGCGGCACGCGATTGCCAGGCAAACCGCAGATCGGTGAGCGCATTGCGCAGCGCGCCATGCCATCCCGTGGACAGCACGACCGCCAGCGCGATCACGACAAGAATATGCGGCCGATGGCGTTTCACTTTGTTCCCCTGCACCGGCGGTACCTGCCGCCAGGCGCTCCCCTATGCCGACGACACTGTCCTAGTGATGGCCCCTGCCCCAATACCCACCGTAGTGGTGGCCATGACTGCCGTCACCGCTGTTGCCGTTATTCCCGTTCCCGCTGTTCCCGTTGCCGTTGTTGCCATTATTACCTGTGCCACCGCTTCCATTGCTGGTCGCGCCAGTCCCGTTGCTTCCGCTCCCAGAGCTTCCTCCGGACGTATCGCCGGTCGACCCGGCAGTGGTCGCAACGGTCGTCGTCGCACTTGACGACGAAGATGTGGCACTGGCCGCAGATACACTGCTGCTGACGGTGACCGCCGTTACGGTGGAGCTGTTGGCGGCTGTGGTCGTGGTGCTCGCCTTCGTGTCGCTCCAGACCGTCTCGGTACCGGTGCTGGCGTTGGCGTTGCGCACGTGCCCCGGCGCAATTGCGCCGTGGGCGAGCCCATGCGTGACCTTGTGGACGTTCAGCTTGACCTCGCCGAGCGAGCTGGAGATGCGCACGACGCCGCCTTTGGGCGCCTGACCGCCAGCCGCCTTGGTCCCCTTGTCGATCGGACCCAGCGCATGGATCGCAGGGCCGCTCGCCGCGTTGCGCGGCGCCGTCAATCCCGATTTCGGCACAGGAATTCGCTCGATCGCCGAGGCGCGCGGCTTGCCATGTTCGATTGGATTGAACGTCCCCGCGCCGCTCAGGCTGAGGCCGGGCTTGCCGTGCTCAAAGGCCGTGGCCGCTTGTCCAGGCATGACCTGAGCGATCTGTCCCGTCTTGAAGTCGGAGACTTCGACCTGGCCGCGGAGCACGCCGACCCTGGTGCTGCCCGCATTCACGGTGACGCTGAACTGCGTTCCCTTGACCACGGCGGCGAGGTAGGGCGTCTCGACCTCGAAATGCTTGACGTTGCGCTTCTCCACCTCGAGCAGGATCGAACCTGCCTGCTGGATGATCGTGGTCGAGAGACCCTCCTTCTTCTCGGCCGGCAAGCCGACCACCGAATTGGGAGATATCAGTATCGTTTCCTCGCCGCGGACAAGCAGCACGCGTCCGGTACGTCCGGTGCGAATGGTATCGCCGGGCTTGAGCGCCTCCTGCTGATTCAACGACACCTGCTGCGCGCCGTTGGTGGCGACCCAGACCTCGCCGGCGGCTTTGCTGACCGACCAGACGCCATCCTCCGCCGCGAGTGCACCGGAAGCCATTCCCAGGATCAGCGCCGCCGCGAAGGCGCACCGCATTCCAATTCTGCCGAGCATCACGATCCTCAGTCCGCGTTACGTCCGGGCCTGAGGGGTATTCGAAATCACTCAAGAGAGGATTAGCAGGAAGAGGTCAGTGGAACTGCCGCATTAACCATTCATTGACCATAAAAACCTATGAAAAATCATGCGGCTAACGAACCCTTACCGCCCCGTGGCGATCGCTCCGTCAAATTACGGAGAGAGGTTTGCTGCGCGCGTTGAGAAGCGGCATTTCGCTACCACATTGGCGTTGCTGGTACCGCTTTTTGCGGGAAGTCCGCAATCATTCGCACAACAGGCGAACCAGCCGGGTTTTGATCCGCGCCAGCCCGAGAAATACTTTGAAAACCAAACCGAGCGGGAAACACTGAGCCGGCCTCCGGTCAAGCTACCGACGGTCGGCCAGGCCAACACCGGTGGCGATACCAAGCCTCAGTTCGTGCTGCGCGGTCTCAAGGTCAGCGGCGCCCACGCCATCTCTCGCGACCGCATCGCCGCGGTCTATCAGCCTTATCTCGGCAAGAAGGTCTCGCAGGCGGATCTCGCCGCGATCGCCGGCGCGATCAGCGACCTCTACCGCGCCGACGGCTTCCATCTGAGCCGGGCCGTCGTGCCGCCGCAGGACATCGCCGACGGCATGGTCCGGATTCAGGTGATCGAGGGCGCCATTGTCCAGGCCGATCTGAAAGGCGATGGCGCCGAGCAGTTCGGCGTGAGGCCGATGCTCGGACCGGTTCTGGCCGAGCAGCCATCGCGCCTGGCAACGCTCGAGCGCCAGCTTTTCCTCATCAACGGCAGGCCGGGTGTCCGGATCATCGATACCGCGTTGGAGGAGATCGGCGGTGCGACCGGCCGCTTCCGCCTCACCGTCTATTTGAAGACGTGGCACGTGTTCACATCGTTCGGCCTGGACAATCTCGGCTCGCCCTCGGTCGGCCCCTGGCAGACCTATGCGACCGGCGCGTTCAACTCCTACCTCACGCCTGGCGATACGCTGGCGGTCAACCTGTCGACCATTGCCAACGACCCGCGCGAGCTCGGCTTTGCGCGGCTGTCCTTTGACGCACCCGTCGGCGTCGACGGCGTGCGCCTCGGCGCGTCCGTCCTCTACAGTGCGGTCCGGCCAGGCGACGCCCGCCGCCTCGACAGCGACATCACCACGACCGAAGCTTTCGAGGTGCGGGCAAGCACCGTGCCCTTCATGTCCCAATCGTCGGCACTGACGCTTACCTTGGCTGGGACCTTCAGCAACGTGTCCGAGCATGACCTTTACGGTCCCTGGTACAACGACCATATCCGGACCGCGAGCCTGACCGCCGACTATCGGCTCCAGGATCGCTTCGGCGGTACCAATTTCGCGACGCTGACCTACCGTCAGGGCCTCGACGTCTTCGGCGCATCGCATTTCGACGACGATCTGTTGTCGCGCGACGGTGCGTCATCGAACTTCTCGGTGCTGAATCTCTGGTTCACGCGCTACCAGACGCTCAACGACACCTGGTCGCTCAAGCTCTCGGCGGCAAGCCAGACGGCATCGCGGCCGCTGTTCACCTCGCAGCAGTTCTATCTCGGCGGCGCGGCCTTCGGCCGGGGCTACGGCGCAGCCGAGATCAGCGGCGACAACGGTCTTGCCGGCTCGCTCGAGTTGCGTTTCGACCAGAAGCTCAATTTCCGCTACTGGACCGGCTACCAGCTCTACGCCTTCGGCGACGCCGGCGCAGTCTGGAACGACGGCTACCGCCTGAGCGACGGCCTGTCGCTGACATCAGCCGGAGCCGGCGCACGGTTCTTCCTGTGGGATCTCCAGGCCGATCTCGGCGTGGCCGTCCCCTTGAGCTACCGCGCACCGGACAACGAGCGCCGCAGCCCGCGTTTCCTGTTCACGCTGTCGAGCGCATTCCGGCTCTGCCCCGAACGCGGCAGGAGCGGCTGCCTCTAGCTGCAAAGCCCTCATGCCGCGTACCCGGCATGCGGCCCTTTTGCGGCCTTGCGCACAGACTTGCCTAAATTTAATCCCGTAACCTGCTCACGATCGCTCGATCCGGGCGCTTGCAGTGACCATTTTCAGTCGAAAGTGATTGGGACGGAACCATGAAGAGGGTGTTTGCAATTCTGGCGTTTCTTTGCGCCCTCGGCGTCGGCGAATATTTCGTCGTCAGCCGGTTTGCGATCCGCCATGAGCTTTTGACCCTGTTCGATGCCTCGCGCCAGCGGCCGATCTCGGTCGATATCGCGGTGCGGCGCGACTACGAGACCAAAGCCAATCTCGGTCTCTGGAAGCTGCCGCTCGCCATCATCAGCAACGGCAATACCGTCAAGGCCACCGAGTATTCCTTCCTCGCCAACGCGCTCGCGGCGCGCGGCTATCTCGTTGCCAGCATCCAGCAGGACCTGCCCAGCGATCCGCCGCTAATGACCCATGTCGGCCAGCAATATGTCGGCCGGCGTGAAGTCTATATCCGCTGCGAGGCCAACATCCTCTTCGCCCTGGGCGAACTGAAGAGGCGGCAGGAGAACGCCGACTACGACCACATCACCCTCGTCGGCCATTCCAACGGCGGCGACGTGTCCATGTATGTCGCCCATCAGCACCCGGAGCTGGTGTCGAAAGTGATCACGCTCGACAATCTTCGGGTGCCTTTCGTGCTGAGCGACAACTTGAAGATCCTGTCGTTCCGCTCGAAGGATCCGCATTTCCTGACCGACCCGGGCGTGCTGCCGACGCCGGAAGAGGCCAAGGCGCGCGGCATCGACATCGTCCACACCGGTGCGCAGCACACCGAGATGAGCGATCGCGGGCCCGACGCGGTCAAGGAGAAGATCCAGGCGACGCTCGACCGCTTCCTGCGCGACAGCGCCAGCAGCGCGCTCGCGCCGGCCGATACGAAAAGTCCGATGATCATGAACCCCGGCGACTATTAGCCGGGGACGCCTTGCGGCAGATCAAGGCGGCTCCGGGCCGGCCACGATAGACAGGGTCTCACAATCTCGGAGAGGCACGTGTCGCGCTACATCGAAAGCCTTGATACGAAACGGCTGGGCCTGCCCGCGACAAGGACGCCTGGATTCGTGCGGCATCTGTATCGTTCGACCCGCAGGCTGCTGCGGTCGATCATCGCCCGCATCGATCTCTCCCAATTTCCGGGCTCGTGCTGCGGATGAGCACAGTGGCTGCAAGCGAACGCACGAGGGTTGCCCGATGCACCTGCATTTGAGAGGAATTTGCCTGGTACTTGCCGTGGCCTCGAGTTCCTCGTCCGCTCTCGCCGCCGATGCCGGTCACGGTGCCGACCTCGCCAAGCGCTGGTGCGCAAGTTGCCATGTCGTGGCCAATGGCCAGGCGGTAGCCAGCGCCGACGTCCCTTCCTTTGCATCCGTTGCGCGCCGGCCGGACTTCAGTTCGGAGAAGCTCGCCTTCTTCCTGCTCGACCCGCATCCGAAGATGCCGAGCTTTCCCTTGAGTAGGACCGAAGCCGGCGACATCGCGGCCTATATCGGATCACTGCGTCCATAGAGCGCCGGCCAATCGCGACACTTGTCGCAAAATGCAAATCCCTGCCGGAGGACCGACAGGGATCAGCAGAAAGGATGATGGACGGCGAATGAGAAACCATTCGGTGGCCCATCATGGACCTGCACCAACATCGAAATGCGGATCTCAATGCTGCGCAAGATCAATTTGTAGGCACGCAGCGCACAAACCAGGAATCAGGATTTGCCCTTGCCCGGCTGCATGAGACTGCCGGTCATCTGGCGCATGTGATCTCCGGCGCTGGTGAACTGGCTACGCAGGAAGTCGGACTGGATTCGCATCGCTTCCTGAAGGTCGGTGGCATGAACAAGCTTGCGCGCGTGCTCGAACGCCGACTTCATGTTCTGCTCGGTAAAAGCGAGCGCCTGCTTTGACACCTCCGTCCCTGCTCCCGGAACGGATGACATCGATTTGGTGGCGGCATCGAAAAACATGCCGAATGCCTGTTCCGCCTGGTCGATCGTCTTTTCGGCTAGGTCGCGCAGTTCGGCCGGAACTTCGATTTTCGGTTCGATCATGGTCGCACTCCTCCCTTTTTCTTAGCTGAATACCACACTTGCCGGACCACCTTCCAGCGGCGCCCCCGGGGCAAACGTCCCCGGCGGCCCGGCTCGGGCAGGAAAATCAAGGAAAAGGCGTAAGATGCGCGGTCCAGCTCAGGACAGGGGGTGTTCGGGAAGGACTTCTTCGGTGGCGAGGTCTTCAACGAGCTTGATGACCTCGAAACGCTGGCGAGGCGCGAGCTTCAAAAAAGCACGGAGCAGGCGCAGGCTTTCGACAGTGCCGCTCGCCGGCGCGCCGAGCTTGAGGTGCAGTTCAGCCGCGAAATTGAGGTTCTTCATCTCGCACCTATGACCAGCATCGGCCTTCCTGATCCGACATCGTCCCACTCGGGAGCCGAACACCATAAGCGGGCGCCATGGTGAGGACGAACTTTCGGCCAAGGGGGCCCCGGCGGGTTAGCACGCTCAACTACATATCCGAACGGGCGGGCTCAACCGAACAGGTTGTAGTTATGCCAAGAAACAACCCTTCCGGCAAGCCCGACCAGCGGCCTAGCGATGCTTCGTCTGCATCGCACCACCGCAATTCCGGATAACAGGAATATGGACCGTCGTCACCCACCTGCGTCAAGAAGCGGCATCAGTCACGCACACGGCCCTGATCGCTGTCAACCTGCGCAGCATTTCGCCTTGTTTCCGGCGTGAATGGGCATTGACGGAGGCGATCTAACGCTTCTTGAGCGTATACACGTAATTGTTGAGTCCCACCTCGGCGGTTGTATCGTCGACGAAATGAACGTCGATCTCGCAGCCGGTCTCCAAAGTCCGGATCGGGGCGCCGGCGAAGCCGAGCGAGGCGGCAAGCGCCTTGGGATCGGCCTTCTTGTCGGCACGTCGCATCTCGTCGAATGCGCCCTGGAAGATCATGTCGGGGCCATAATCCGTCACCTTGTACTGCGGCTTGGCGCAGGCAAAGGGGCGCGGTCCCGAGATTTCTTTCGCCTTCAGGACGACTGTCTTGCCCATCAGACGTGCCCGCTCGGTGTCGTCGGGCTTGCGTTGCGGATCGGCCCATGGCGCGACCACGGCAGCCGTGAGTGTCCAGCTTCCGATGTAGAAGGGATCTGCCGCCGCAGCGGCGCCTGCGGCACCGACAGACACGAGAAGGCAAACAGTTGCGGCGAATTTCATCTGACGTATCCCCTTGAGCCTTCGGCTTGGACTCGCCTCTTCGCTTCAAGGTTCATCGTTTCCGACATGTTTCTGCCGATGAACCGCTGTTCAAGATCGGACGACCAAGCGTTGCGATACGGCCACGCAGATCACGGGCGCCATGGCTGACGGATTCAACCGATTCGGGCGCGCGTCAGCACCAAAGGACGACGGCATGCTTTCTCGCTGCGATCTCATCAAGGGCGCCGCGGTTGCGCTTCTCACCCTCTCGATACAAGGCGCATGGGCGCAGGAGACCAAGATGAATCTGTTCAAGATCGTGACCATCAAGGACGAAATCGTCGTCGGACTGTCGGCGGAGGAGCTTCAGGCGCTCGGCGGCAATGATGCGAGCGCGATTGCGCACGCGCTGGCGCAGAAGGGTGACCTCACCGTCTGGCAATACAACGTGCATCGCGGCCCGAACGGCGAATTGCAGCAGGCGCCGACCGCCAGGATCGGGCTTTTGGCCAACGCCTCGCTCCGTGTCGAGCCCTACACGACGCCTTACCAGATTGTACCGCATCCGTAAGCAGCAGGCAGACCGGCACGCCGGCGGCCGAGACCGCCGGCGTGCCGCGATCATCTGCGCTGGTCTGCACGCTGTGTCCCGGCCTCCGTCGCAAAGCCGTAGATCAGTGCCAGCCGGTCCAGGCATTCGCGAAACCGCCGCGCAAAATAGTCGTTCCAGCGCTGCGTACGGACGGCGCGACGCTGCCCGATCTGATCCATGGTCAGACCCAGGACCAGCACGTCGTGCACCAGCGCGGCGCCGTCGGTGCCGAGTTCGCGCTCGACCCGGTTCAGCCGCAGCACCGCCTGCCGCTGGCTCTCGGTGACGGGCTCGCGTGAGCGGGCGCCATCGACATATTCGCGGGTTGGGTCCATCGCCTGAGGCCCCCGCTCCGCCCGCTCCCAATCGTTCTGGAAGGCGCGCCCGCCGCGGTATTGAGCCTCGTCGATCTGGTGGTGCGAGTGCAGACGGCCGAGCGGATCGCTGCGGATCGACCGGATCGCCATAATCTTCTCCCCGGGATCGAGCGCCAGCGGATTGTCGACCTCGACCTCTGCCACTTCCGCATTGAATGGCACCTCGCGCGACCGCCGGTCGTAGATCTGTGCCAGTTTGTAGGATCTGTTGCGTCGGACACGTCCCACTCGGATACTCCTTGCAAGATTGACGATTGATCGGCTGAGCGCACTTTCAGGCGGCGGAGACCAGCCTCAGCACGACGGGACCCGCGACACGGGCGGAGGCAGCCCCGGAGCGGCGCGTCAGGCGCGCATGCGGCGCGCAATAGCTGGAGCCCGGCTGGCGCGGGTGGCCGCAGAAGGCGATCTCCTCCCCGTCCTTGTCGCCGCCATAGGGGTAGCGGCAGTCGGCCTTCGCAAGTTCGACCAGCTGGACAAGGCGCGGCTGGACGCCGACACAGCGCAACTTGACCTGCGCGGCCGGCTTCAGTGCGGACTTCGGCGGCAGATTCAGTAACGCCGGCCGGCGCGGCGAGAGCAGACCGGCCTCGCCCGGCAGAGACGGCGCGATCGACGGGCTCATCACCCATTGCGGCGCAACGAGTCCGAGCCGCTTGGCGCGGCCGGCGACTGCGCTGCGCGTGTAAGCCGTTCCAAACCTTGCGTTAATCTGTCTTCCGATCTCCGCATAAGACATTCCCTTGAGAAAATAGTCGCGAAGCGCGTCGGAGTGCTCCGACGGCCAATGACCCGGTTCCATGCTGCTGTCCTGTGATGCACCCCCTCCGATCGCACGACCGGGAGGCGAAACACACATTCCGTTATTCCGAATCGAAAGTCAAGTCGTAATTCTGATATTCATAATTGCATCAATTCCGAATTTCGGATTACAAGAGGCGAGACGATGGACAATCGAGGGAATCACCATGTTGGACGTTGCGATGATCGAGCGGGGCCTGGAAAAGACAGGCAAAAGCAAGGGCGGCCTGGCGGCAGCCATGGGCGTGCGCCCCGGCGCGGTCTCGGAGATTCTTGGCGGCGAGCGCCTGGTGAAGGCCTCGGAGATCATTCCGATCATGGAATATCTCGAGCTCAATCTCGCGCCGATCATGGGGCGCGTGGGCGCCGGCGCCGTGATTGAGCCGGATTATGAGCAGGTTCCCCCGGAGGGGCTCGGCGACATCGCGCTGCCGTTCCCGATCATGGAAGAGACGATTGCATTTGAGATCGTGGGCGATTCGATGCTGCCCAAATACGAGAGTGGCGACGTGATCGTGGTCTACAAGGACCAGCGTCATCCGCTGTCGAGCTTCTACGGCGAAGAGGCCGTGGTCCGGCTCAAGACCGGCGAACGCTATTTGAAGACCATCGAGCGGGGCAAATCCCCTTCCGTCGTCAATCTCAACAGCTTCAACGCCAAGCCGATCGTCGGCGTCAAGCTCGACTGGGTCGGGGAGATCTGCCTCTCCATGCCCAAGGGTCAGCTCGAACGGCTGCGCGCCAAGTCGGCGCGCCCCCGCAAGAAGGGCAAGTAGGCTACCGATTTCTGATTTTTGGAAATCGAACTTGACTTAATTCTGTTTTTCGGAAATACTCTGCCGTGCTCCCGACCGTCGGGGCACGGCAGGATCGTTCCATGCAGTATTTCGTCGTGATGATCGACTACGGGCGGCGCAGCCGCGAGGCGGTCGTCGACCCTGAAATCACGAGGCGCGAGGTCATCTCCCGTGTGGCCTCGGGTGAATACCGGAACATCTCGTTCATCCACGAGATCGCGGAGAACTCGGTCGAGGACGTCACCGAGGCCATCCTGGCCGAGGCCACCCTTCCCCACGTTCCGCCTGGAGATGTCGACCTCCAGGCAAGCCGCCTCGATCACGCCCGCGACCTGCGCAAGCACGAACGGACGTGACGCGGGCCCGGTCGGTCTGCGTCAGCGTCCGGCAGAACGTCACACCAGGAGCACGGTCGATCCCGTCGTCTTGCGCGCGGCGAGATCGGCATGCGCCTTGGCCGCGTCCTTCAGCGGATAGGTCTGGTGAACCTCGATCTTGACCGCGCCGGACTTGACGACGTCGAACAACTCGCCCGCCATCGCCACCAGGCTCTCGCGCTTGGCGGCATAGGTGAACAGCGTCGGACGGGTGACGTAGAGCGAGCCCTTCTGGGCGAGCAGGCCGAGATTGAGCGGCTCGACCGCGCCGGAAGACTGGCCGAACAGCGCAGCGACGCCGAGCGGTGCGAGGCAGTCCAGCGATTTCAGGAACGTATCCTTGCCGACGGAGTCGTAGACCACCGGCACCTTCTTGCCGCCCGTGATCTCGTCGACGCGCTTCACGAAATCCTCGCGCGTGTAGATGATGACATGGTCGCAGCCATGCGCCTTGGCCAGCTTTGCCTTCTCGTCGTTGCTGACGGTGCCGATCACGGTCGCGCCGAGATGCTTGGCCCACTGGCTCAGGATCAGGCCAACACCACCGGCCGCGGCATGGAGCAGGATCGTGTCGCCGGCTTTCACCCGATAGGTCTGCCGGATCAGATATTGCGTCGTCAGCCCCTTCAGCATCATCGCCGCCGCCGTCTTGTCGTCGACGCCGTCAGGCAACTTCAGCAGACGATCGGCGGGGATCAGCCGCGCCTCGGAATAGGCGCCAAGCGGCGAGGCGCCATAGGCGACGCGATCGCCCGGCTTCAGATCGGTGACACCCGGGCCGATCTCCTCGACGATGCCCGCCGCCTCGCTGCCGAGCCCGCTCGGCAGCTGCGCCGGATAAAGACCCGAACGGTTGTAGATGTCGACGAAGTTGAGACCCACGGCGGTGTGGCGGATGCGCGCTTCGCCCGGTCCGGGCTTTCCGACACTGACCTCCTCCCAGACCAGGACTTCCGGCCCGCCGGTCTTGTGAAAGCGAATGGCATGCGTCATGGGGTTGCTCCCTTATCGTTGCAGTGAGGGTCCGAGAACCGGATCGGCCTGTGAAATAGGCATTTTATCTGCCCGTTACAGTACAGAGACGTAACAAGAATGTCACAGCAAACGACAAACGCGCGCCGTTCCGCCTCTGTTCGAAAGAGTTGATGACGGCTCCGGGGCAACCGGCAGTAGCTTTTGCGCGGGGTTTGGTGGTCGCCTGCGAAGGAGAGCCGAGATGCCAGCTTATGTACAGCATCATCAGGATATCGAGATCGCGCCTGTGATTTGCCCCACGTGCATGGGGTTCCTGCCGATGTATGTGCGCGAGGTCGAACCGCATTGGAGCCTTGCCAAGATCGACTTCGTCTATGAATGCGCCGATTGCGGCGCCGAGGTCCGGCAGACGATCCGGAAGCCGGCGCTGCTCCGGCACTGACCGCGCGATCGGCAGACCGCTCAAGTATTTGCGTTAAGCGGAAAAAACGCCGTTCACGCGGGTCTGATGTCTCCCAAACGAGACTTGTTCTTTGCCCGGAACGCAGGCAGAACAAGCCTCAAGCAAGACCTTTGGGAGCGCCAATTCGTGGCTGAACAGAAGCCCTCGACCGCGATCGAGGCAGTGGAGAGCGGCCTCGCCGCGCAAGGCTATATTGCCAGCCGGCAGATCGCGACCGCCGTCTATTTGTCGCAGCAGATCGAGAAACCGATCCTGGTCGAGGGCCCTGCAGGCGTCGGCAAGACCGAGCTTGCCAAGGCGATCGCTGCCTGGCGCGGCATGAAGATGATCCGCCTGCAGTGCTACGAAGGCCTCGACGAGGCCAAGGCGCTCTATGAGTGGAAATACGCCAAGCAGCTTCTCTATACGCAGATCCTCAAGGACAAGCTCGGCGAGGTCCTCGGCGGCGCGCAGACGTTGCACGCTGCGCTCGATCAGCTCCACGATTTCGGCGACGTGTTCTTCTCCAAGGAGTTCGTCGAGCCGCGGCCGCTGCTCCAGGCGCTCGAGCAGCCCGGCGGCTGCGTGCTGCTGATCGACGAGATCGACAAGTCGGACGCCGAGTTTGAATCGCTGCTGCTGGAAATCCTGTCCGACTTCCAGGTCACGATCCCCGAGCTCGGCACCGTCTCCGCCATTACACCACCGACCGTGATCCTCACCTCCAACAGCGAGCGCGACCTGGGCGATGCCCTGAAGCGGCGCTGCCTGCATCTGCATATCGGCTTCCCCGAGCAGCGGCTGGAGGAGCGCATCGTCGAGAGCCGCGTACCCGGCATCTCGCAGACGCTGCGCCGGCAGATGGTCGGGTTCATCCACGAGATCCGCTCGCTGGATTTGAAGAAGCTGCCCTCGGTCAGCGAGACCATCGACTGGGCGCGCGTGCTGGTGCTGCTTCAGGCCTCCGAGCTCGACACGGAGATCGTCAAGGACACGCTTAACGTGCTCCTGAAATACGAAGCCGATATCGAGGCGGCCCAGCCCCAGGTCACGACCTTCATTGCCAAGGCAGCACGATCCAACGTCTTCGGTTGACGCCGATGCGCGAGAACATCCATCGTTTCTTTCGGGCCGCACGTGGCGCGGGCGTACACGTCTCGCCCGCCGAAAGCATCGACGCGATGCGCGCGGTCGCGCAGGTCGGCTTTTCAGACCGAACCATCCTGCGCGACACCCTGCTTCTGACGCTCGCCAAATCGCAGGACGAGAAACTCGCGCTCGGCGACTGCTTTGATCTGTTCTTCAGCCAGCCGGAGCCGCGGCAGGAGCAGCCCGAAGGCACCGACGAGGATGCGTCGCAGGAGACGGATCAAGCCCCCTCTTCCAGCGCGTCCAGTGATGCGGGCGGCGGTTCGCCGCAGGAGGGACTAGGCCCGCTCGCGCAGATGCTGCTGTCGCAGGATCGCAATGCGATCGCGGCAGCGATCGCCAGCGGGGCCGGCGCCGCGTCCCTGTCCGACATCCGCTATTCCACGCAGCGCGGCATCTTCTCCAGCCGCATCCTCGACGCCATGGGCCTGCAGCGCCTGCGCGACGAACTCGATGAGCTGATCGCAACCAATCCCGCGCTGGCCGAGCGCCTGCGCGCCGCGCTCGACGCCTTGCGCGAAGCTGTCCGCGACACCGTCTCCCAGGGGCTTGCGCTCTATGCTCGCGAAGAGGCCGAAAACCTGCGCAACGAGATCCTCCGCAACGCGCCGCTTGCTCGCATCGAGCGGCGCCAGGTCGCCGAGATGCGCGCCCTC
Organism: Bradyrhizobium sp. B025; assembly: GCF_042257955.1. Taxonomy (NCBI): domain Bacteria; kingdom Pseudomonadati; phylum Pseudomonadota; class Alphaproteobacteria; order Hyphomicrobiales; family Nitrobacteraceae; genus Bradyrhizobium; species Bradyrhizobium sp. B025. Next base: position 5,974,954 of record NZ_CP170150.1, read on the forward strand.
ATCCGTCAGATCGCGCGTCGCCTGCGCGAGCGCTATTCCAAGCCGCGCAAGCGCCAGCGCCGTGGGCATCTCGACGTCCGCCGCACGCTGCGCCGCAATGCGGCCTGGGGCGGCGTGCCCTTCCTCACGGCGTGGAAGCGCAAGCATCGCGACCGGCCGAAAATCGTCGCGCTCTGCGACGTCTCCGGCTCGGTCGCGCAGGTCTCCGATTTCTTCCTGCTCCTGATCCACTCGCTGCACGAGGTGGTCGACGACGTCCGCTCCTTCGCCTTCTCCTCGCATTTGATCGAGGTCAGCGACATTCTGGAATCGAAGTCGCCGGAAGAGGCGATGGCCGAGATCATGTCCAAAGTCGGCTTCGGCTCATCCGACTACGGCTCGTCGCTGGTCGATTTCGAGAAGGATTTCATGAGCGCGCTGACGCCGCAGACCACGGTGATCGTGCTCGGCGATGCCCGCAGCAACAATCTCGATCCGCGCGCCGACATCCTGCGCCGGATCTCCGAGCGCTCGAAGCGGCTGGTCTGGCTCAATCCCGAGGGGCGGCTCGCCTGGGGTTTTGGCGATTCGGAGATGCCCCGCTATGCGACCTTTTGCAGCGTGGTGCGCCAATGCGCCACCGCGCACCAGCTCGAGCGCGCAGTGTCCGATATCGTGGCGACTTATCAGTAGACGGGGGTCACGTCCGTCGTCTGGCGTCAGGCGGCAGCCAACTCGGCCTGGACGAGGTTGCACTCTCGAAAGTGATAGGCGATTTCGTCGAGCGCGCGCTGCTCCCATTCCTGGGCCTGCGCGAGCCAGAACATCCGGCGCTCCGAATCCAGCGCGGCGCGCTCCCGGCACAGGAATTCCTGACTGCGAATTTCCACCAGCCTGTTCATGCACTCACACTCCAGTTGTGTGAAGCCAATCCCCTGCGAATCAACCTAGCAGAGTCCCGTACCCCTCGCCTCACGATTTCTGTGCATATTGCGACGCAGAATGGGACAGCAATGCTTGCCGTGCACTGCGGTAGCTTTCACCACACGATCAACAGCCAATCATCAATTAGTGATCGCAGGTCGGGACGATAGTCGTGCGCGAACGATCTTAACTCTTGTGGCGCAACGAAGTGCGGCAATTCGTGAAGAGATGTTCCAAGCAGCTCACCGAATTCCCGACTCATTGTCGTCGCATGGTCTTCATGCAGCGCCGTTAACAGAGGCGCGCGAACGGTACGATCGCTTGAGGCAATATGAGCAACGATTTCGACTTCGATCTTTCACCCGACCAGTGGGAAGCACTGAAGGCGCTTCGCAATCCGGTGTCGAATGGTCGCCTCGCGAAGGCTTATGTCGTCGAAAGCCTCGTCAAGCTCGGCCTTGTCGTCGTCGATGACGGCGCGCCCGCGATGACACCGGCCGGCCGCAAGGCGCTGGTGCGCGGATCGTGCAAATTGCTGGATCTCGCGGCGTAGGCGAACATCAAAAGATCTGGGCGATCACGATCGCGTAAGCGATGAACACGGCGCCGAGCCCCCACACCATCGCCGGAATCTGCGACCGCCGGCCGACTGTCACTTCCAGGGCGATGTAGCTCAGCGTTCCCAGGGCCATTCCGTTGATGAGGTTGTTGGTCAGAACGGTGACGAGCAGCGTCAGCACGATCGGAACCGCGTTGCCGAGATCGGTCATGTCGATGCGGGCAAGCCCCTGCATCATCAGCACACCGACGAGCACCAGCGCGGGCGCAGTCGCTTGCGGCGGGATGATGACGAAGATCGGCCAGAAGAACAGCGCAAGGAAGAAGAGCCCCGCAACGGTCAGCGAAGTCAGCCCCGTTCGGCCGCCGGCCTGCACGCCGGTGATGGACTCGATGTACGCCGTGACGACGGAGGTGCCGAGCAGCGGGCCGACGATGGATGCCGTCGCATCGGTGGCAAACGCAGCGGTGGCGTTCGGGATCGAGCCATCGGGCTTGCGCAGGTTGGCGGCGCCCGTCACGCCGATCAGCGTGCCAAGCGTCGAGAAGAATTCGGCACACAGGAAATAGAACAGCAGCGGCAGCGCGACGACGAAATGGCTGAAGAGATAGCCGAAATCGAGCGCCATGAACGTGCTGCTCGGCCAGCGGGGCCATGACATGATCGCCGAAGGCACCGACGTCACCATCTTGCCGTTGCCGCCGGGAACGAAGAAGCCGATCAGGGTGAGTACCGCGATCGACAGCATCAGCGCCGCCGGAACCCGGCGCGCCACCAGCACCGGCGTGAGCAGGAGGCCAAACAGCGTCAACAGCACCGGCGGGCTGCGCAGCGATCCCATCGCGATGTAGGTCGACGGGTTCTGGACCACGAAGCCGGCGCCGCGCAACGCAATGAAGACGATGAGCGTGCCGACGGCCGCCTGGATGCCGATCTTCAGCGCTTCCGGCACATCCTTCGCGACTTTCTCGCGCAGCTTCGACAGGCTGAGGATCAGGAACAGAACGCCGGTGAAGGCGACCATGGCGAGCGCACCTTGCCAAGGCATGCCCATCTGCTTGACGATGACATAGGTGAAGATGACGTTCGACCCCATAGCCGGCGCAACCGCGAGCGGCAGATTGGCCCACAGCCCCATCATCATCGAAGCGAAAATCGCGGCGAGTGCCGTAGCGCTGACCAGATCGGCACGATCCATTCCGGCGTTGGACATGATGGCCGGGTTCACGGCGATGATATAGGCCATCGCAGCGAACGTGGTCGCGCCGGCCATCACCTCGCGGCCGACACTCGTGCCACGCTCGGTGAGGCCAAAGATGCGATCGAGCAGTCCGGCGGCTGCGCGCGGCGCCGGCTCTGCGGAGGCGGCTTGCGGCTTCGTCATCTCGTTCATCCAGTCCTCCCCCTACCAGATCACCGGGTGCGCTTCGCCGGTCTGCACGTTGATGAAGCCGAGCGGCGCCTGCTCACACGGCGCCACCAGCACCCAGCTCCAGGGCGCGCAGGTCAGCGTCGCGAACATCAGCCGCTCGGGGAATCCCGGATACCAGCGTGGCCGGTAGGTCGGCTCATACATCCAGTCGACCTTGCGCCCCTCCGCGTAGAGCGTCTGCATCTCGGCATCGAGCGCTTGCGCCGAGCGGCAGCTCATCAGCCCGCCGACCTCGAAGCGCACGGTTGCAACGAGCTCTCCCTCGCGCACCAGCGCCCACCCGCCCTGAAGTTCGATCAGCGCGTTCACCGCCTTCGCCATGGCCGCGTCTGAGGAGCCGACCACCCAGATATTGTGCTTGTCGTGCGCCACCGAACAGGCAACCGCCGTCTCCGGCGTGCGCGGTCCACAACCGCGCCAGAACATCTTTGCGATGCGCCCGTTGCCCGAAAAGCGGTCGACGATCGCAAATTTGGTGATGGCCTCGCTCTCGTCGCGCTGCACGGCACCGTCACGCACCGGCAGTTCGAGGGTGTAGAATTCGGGATGCCAATGGAAGGGACGGATCACGGCCGCCTTCATCGTGGCACGGCCGGGCTCGGCCCGCAGTTCGAAATCCTGAGGCTTGATCGAGCGCTTGATGTTGACCGTCTTCGTTGCCCAGTCCGGCCAGACGATCTCGGGCACTTGGCCGATGTAGCGCTCGCCTTCGGAGATTTGGACGCCGTCGGCCCACACTTCGGCGATCGTGAGTTTGCCAACATCCGAAAGCAGCACCACGTCGCCGAAACGGCCTGGAGCCAGGCTGCCGACGAACGGCGTAAGCCGCATGTGGCGCGCCGGATTGATGGTGAGACACTGGATGGCGATTTCCGGCGCAAGGCCGGCCTCGATCGCGAGCCGCGCATTGTGATCGCTGGCGCCGAGCTCGAGCGTGTGGCTGGCACTGCGGTCATCCGTCGTGAACGCGATCTGCGACCAGTCCTGCAAACCCTTCGCGAGCAGCCATCTGACGATCTCGTCCATGGCATAGACGCGCAGCTCGACGAACAGGCCGCGGGTGAGCTTGTCCCAGGTTTCTTCCGGAGTCTGCACTTCGTGGTCGGACGCGAGCCCGGCCGCGGCAAAGGCGTTGATAGAGGGCAGATCCCGCAAGCCGGAGGCATGGCCTTCGACGACGCCGCGCGCCGCGAATGTCGCCTCGATCATGCCCCAGAGCCGCTTGTAGGACGGATTGTCGGGATTCCAGACCGCTGGCCAGTCCATGACCTCGTCGAGCCCGGTCACCATCAGGCTCTCGGCCATGAAGCGCGCCTGCTCGTCGCGGCCATACCAGCCGCCACCCCATTCATAGGCCGTGGGTGGCACCGCCGAACCAGGCTGCGGAAAGATCTTGAGCGGCGAGCCGCGGCGACGCGCTTCGAACCAGAACTCGAGATTGCGCGCACCGTTGACGTTGGAGAACTCGTGGCTTGCCTCGCAGGTCCAGGTATTGCCATGCGGCAGCACCAGCGCGGCCTCCCATTCCGGCGTCAGATGCGAGCTTTCGATATGCTTGTGCACCTCGCCGAAGCCGGGCACGGCGGCAACATCAGGCCGATGCACCCGCTCGCGGACCTCGCCCGGATAGCTGCCGGCGGGCCCGACCCAGGCGATGCGGCGGCCCTTGATGACGATCTCCTGATCTTCGCTCCAGGTACGGCTGTGCACGTCGAGCAGCCTGCCGACCCGCAAGGAGCGATCGGCCGGCCGGTGGCCGAGCGCCGTCAGCACCAGGTCCTGGCGGATGCGAACCTCGTCGGGCGCAGTGATCAGAAGATCGTCGGGTATCGCATTCATGACCTGCCTCACTCTACGCCGGTACGTTCGCGGCTCGTGGTCCGCGTCCGCGAAGATTTGCCGGCCTTGCCGCCTCGCGCCGCAGCGGCATCGCGCTGCCGGACATCCTTCAGGAGGGTCGTGAGCGCCCACTCGATGGCATCGGCGATCTCGCTGCTGGTCATGCCGAAATCCTCGCGCATCGCATTCCAGGCCAGCACGTTGTTGAGATAGGACGCGAGCGCCTCCGCCTGGCGAACCTCCTTCGCGGGGAGATGTCGCACCAGCGGCGCCATCGCCTTGCGATGCTGGTCGATCAGGTGCCGCCGGAAGCCGGCGCGCACCCGGCGGCCGGCCCGCGTCATCGCAATGGCGCGCGCCAGATGCGGATGGCGGTCGAACCGCTTGCACAGTTTGCGGAAAATCTCCGGCAGCTCGTCAGGCGAGGTGAAGGGAATGTAGCTGAAGACGTTGTCCTCGATCCACTCGCCGGCCGCAGCAAACAGTTCCGCGCGGGTCTTGAAGTGCCGATAGATGGTTCGTTCGGCCACCTTCGCGCGCTTGGCCACCGCGGCCATGGAGATGTCGTCGGCCACCTCGTCCTCCAGCGTTTCGACGAAAGCCGCAACGATGCGCTGCCGCGTCATCTCGGCATATTCGTCACGAAGACTGGCGATATGTCGCTTTGCTGTACTCATGTCAGAAGTCTGACATCAGGCGATTTGGAGGGTCAAGCCGAGACTTGAGGCACGCCGCGCCGCAACAATGGGCGTCGGCACGCTCGGCCGCCCGCCTGAAAAATGGACTTTTGCGCGTCGCCAAAATCGGATTTGCTCTTCCACGAAACGATCGCACGCAGCGGCGCGGCGCTCTGGTTCCAGCAAGGGAGCTGATCATGAACGGGCTTGGCGGGTTGAACAAATCGCCTGAGGGCGTGGTCATCGGGCTCGTGCAGCTGCAACTGCCGAACGTCGTCACGCGGGCCGATCTGGCAAGGCAGACCGAGCGTATCGTCTGGATGGTCGGCAAGGCGCGCCGCAACCTTTCCACCATGGATCTGGTGGTGTTCCCCGAATATTCGCTGCACGGCCTCTCGATGGACACCAATCCCGAGATCATGTGCCGGCTCGACGGACCCGAAGTCACGGCCTTCAAGAAGGCCTGCGTCGACAACAGGATCTGGGGCTGCTTCTCCATCATGGAGTTCAACCCGCACGGCAATCCCTACAATTCCGGCCTGATCATCGACGACCACGGCGAGATCAAGCTGTACTACCGCAAGCTCCATCCCTGGATTCCGGTCGAGCCGTGGGAGCCCGGCGACATCGGCATTCCCGTGATCGAGGGTCCGAAAGGCGCCAGGATCGCGCTGATCATCTGCCATGACGGCATGTTCCCGGAGATGGCGCGGGAATGCGCCTACAAGGGCGCCGAGATCATGATCCGCACTGCGGGCTACACCGCGCCGATCCGCGAGGCCTGGCGCTTCACCAACCAGGCCAATTCGTTCCAGAATCTGATGGTGACGGCCAATGTCTGCATGTGCGGCAGCGATGGCTCGTTCGATTCCATGGGCGAAGGCATGATCGTCAATTTCGACGGCGCGGTGCTGGCGCACGGCACCACCGGTCGCGCCGACGAGATCATCACCGCCGAGGTGCGGCCCGATCTCGTGCGCGAGGCGCGGATCAATTGGGGCGTCGAGAACAACATCTACCAGCTCTGGCACCGCGGCTATGTCGCGGTGAAAGGCGGCGCGATGGACTGCCCCTATACCTTCATGCAGGACATGGTCGCTGGCACCTTCCGCCTGCCGTGGGAAGACCAGGTCAAGGTCACCGACGGCAGTTCCTGTGGCTTCCCGGCACCGACACGGATGTACGGCAAGACGGCGAAGGCGGCGGAATAGAGCCGTTTTCGGCTCCGACCGCGACATTCTGGCACGGTAGTTGCTCCTTTTGACGCCCGAGACGCGCCAAATTGGGGGAGTTCACCATGTCGACCATTGCCGCGGCCCCGGCCGCCGAGCGCAAGCCGCTTTACGCCTCACTGTTCGTCCAGGTCCTGGCCGCGCTGGCGCTTGGTGTCATCCTGGGAATGGCCGTTCCGGACTTCACGATCGGGCTCAAGATCCTCAGCGACGCCTTCCTGAAGCTGATCTCGATGATCGTGGCGCCGATCGTGTTCTGTGTCGTCGTCCACGGCATTGCCGGCGCCGGCGACCTCAAGAAGGTCGGCCGGGTCGGCGTCAAGGCGCTGGTCTATTTCGAGGTCATGACGACGGTCGCCCTCGTGGTCGGCTTGCTGCTCGCCTACCTGTTCGGCCCCGGCCACGGCATGAACATCGATCCGTCGACGTTAGATGCGAAGGCGCTCAACACCTACGCCGACAACGCCCACAAGCTGTCCGGCGGCGGCATCGGCGCCTTTCTGATGAACGTGATCCCGACCACCTCCTTCGATGCGCTGTCGCGCAATGACGTGCTCCAGGTGCTGTTCTTCGCGGTGCTGTTCGGCGTCGGTCTTGCGCTCGTCGGCGGCGAGAAGGGCGCGCTCGTCACCTCCATCATCGACGCAGCCTCCACCGTGCTGTTCCGCGTCATGGGGCTTATCGTCCGTGTCGCTCCACTCGGCGTGCTCGGCGCAGTCGCCTACACCGTCGGCAAATACGGCGTCGGCTCGCTGAAGCAGCTCGTCTCACTGGTGATGCTGTTCTACGTCTCGGTCGGCATCTTCGTGCTTGGCGTGCTCGGGGGCGTGATGGCGCTTGCCGGAATCAACATCCTCAAATTCCTCGCCTACCTGCGCGAGGAGCTCACCATCGTGCTCGCAACGGCGTCCTCCGACGCGGTGCTGCCCCAGATCATGAAGAAGCTGGAGCGCATGGGCGTGAAGGATTCCGTGGTCGGCCTCGTGATCCCGACCGGCTATTCGTTCAACCTCGATGCCTTCTCGATCTACCTCACACTTGCCGTCGTGTTCATCGCGCAAGCGACCAACACGCCGCTGTCGTTCGGCGATCTCCTCTTGGTGCTCGGCGTTTCGCTGATCACCTCAAAGGGCGCACACGGCGTGCCGGGCTCCGCCATCGTGATCCTGGCCGCGACGCTCAACGCGGTGCCGAGCATTCCGGCAATCGGCCTCGTGCTGGTGCTCTCGGTCGACTGGTTCATCGGCATGGCCCGCGCGCTCGGCAACCTCGTCGGCAACTGCGTGGCGACGGTGGTGGTGGCGGCCTGGGAAGGCGACCTCGACCGCGCCAAGGCGGCCAAGGTGCTCGAAGGCGGCGAGATGGTGGACGTGACGGCGGGCTAGCGCTCCGGATCAATCGTTCCACTGGAGGAGCGGCGTTCCATACGCCCTCCTCCAAACGGACAGGAAGCGTGGAAACCAGGAGTGAGCTACGGCGCCCTTGTAAGCCCAGGTGCGATATTTCAGACCATGCTCCGAGATCAATTCCTGATAACCGCCATGGACCTCGGTCGCGGTCCGGATGTCCTTCAATATCCCCTGGGCGCAGGCCCGATAGGTATCGCCTCCCGAGAATTCGTCGTAGTCGAGCATGCGATCGGCAAACTCGACGTTGAAGGTCGGCCAGGACGAACGCCCCTGATAGGCGGGAGCCGCGATCTTGTGGATCATCTTGTTCCGGGGATTATCCGCGGACACCAGGAAATGGAACGTGCTGGGGATGCGAAAACGCGGCTCGGCGATGATCAGATCCGTCGTGGCCGCGAACAGCGCGCGCTCGCTTGCCTCGCTCATATCCCAAAATCCGCGATGCACGCTGACGAAGTCCAGGGCGACCGATGACACCGGCGAGCCCGCCGGGCCATCCAGAGAGTGCCTGATATAGCCGCCCTTGCCGAACAGGCGGAGCAGGTCCCTCTTGTAGTGCCCCAGGTCGTGCCCGAGCAGCCGCTTCAGCTCATTCTCGTCGACGACCCCGAGCTCCACGCCCCATACGAACGTCGTGTAGACGCAGGCGTTGGTGACGAAACGCCTGCGCTCGGCACGCGTGTCCGTCGCCGCGGAGCGCGGCGCGCGGGCGTCGCAGAGCAAATACCTGACACCGTCGTCGTCGAACGGCTCCAGCTCACGCGCGAGCTGAAGGATCGCGCGCTTCAGGTCGCCGCCGTATTCGGCCAGCAGCAAGCGGCCGGCATGCGCGCATTGTGACATCGCCAGATAGGACGACGCTCTCTCCTCGGCAGAGATCATCTGCCGCAGGCCGGCCAGAATGCCGAGCAGCGTGTCCGACGGGCGCGAGAAATAGTTCACGCCGAGATACCGTGCGTGTCCCGCCGGGACGATGGTCGTCGTGACGACGTTGGCTCGAACCGCCTCCAGCAACAGACGGACGCTCTTTTCGAGCAGACGCGCCCGCCGCACCGCGTCCTGCGCATCCATGATGGTCTCGGGGTCGAGGACATCAGGGTAGAACCAGGCGAAGTCGCGCGGGTAATAGGCGGATGCGTGCGGCGCTCCCGTGACGAGAAAGGACTCGGTCACCGAGAAGGCGCTGTCCATCGAGTGCCGATAAAGATCCTCGATGGCCGACAACGAAGGATGCGACTTTCTCAGGAATCGATCACCGAGAAAATTGACGGCCTGAAGAGCGTTGGCGGCAAAGGTCGCGGCCATACCCTGGTAAAACCGATTTCCGCGATGTGACGGCAAGGAAATATCGCTGTTCATGTGCGCCTGGTGTCTCGGGATCCCGGCGATGGCCGGCCACCGTTCCAAGCGTGACTGATTCGTGTCTCGTCCCGATGACTGCGGGCTCCCGATAGTCACTTCGCGCCGGCGCGATCCTCCCGCGGCCTGAAATTCTCGATCACCCTGAGCAGCACCCGTGCGCCGGCGTCGGCGTCGGCGAGCTCGACATGCTCGTCCGGGTGATGGCTGACGCCGCCACGGCAGCGGACGAAAATCATGCCGACATCGGCGATGTCAATCATGGCCATGCCGTCGTGCCCGGCCCCGCTCGGCAGGTCGAACACGGAAACGCCTTCCGCGGCGATCGCCTGCGCGATCTGGTCTTTCAGCCAGGGCGCGCAGGGTGCGGTGCGGTTCTCGTGGGTGACATCGAGCTGGAGCTCCAGCTGCCGGCGCTTAGCGATCGCCTCGATCTGCCTGACGACGTCGGCGACCGCGCGCTTGCGGTGCATGTCGGTCGGCGCGCGCATGTCGATCGTGAAGGACACCTCGCCCGGGATGACATTGGTCGCGCCGGGCCTCGCCTGGATGTAGCCGACGGTGCCGACCAGGCCGCCCTCGTCGGTCCGGCAGAACTGCTCGATCGCGCCGATGCATTCGGCCGCGCCGGTGAGCGCGTCACGGCGCAGCGCCATCGGCACGGTGCCGGCGTGACCGGCCATGCCGTTCAGCCGCACGGCCAGCCGTGTCGCGCCCGCAATCGCGGTGACAACGCCGACGGGCAGGTTCTGTGCTTCCAGCACCGGACCCTGCTCGATGTGCAATTCGAGATAGGCCAACAACTCGCGCCGGGCCCGCGCGGCCGCGCCGACATGGTCCGGATCGAGGCCAAACTTGACGAGCGCATCGCGCATCGACACGCCGTCGCGATCGCGCGTGTTCAGGACGCTCTCGTCGAAAGTGCCGGCCACCGCACGGCTGCCGAGCAGCGTTGAGGCGAAACGTACCCCCTCCTCGTCGGCAAAGCCAATGACCTCGATCGCGAACGGCAGGCGCTTGCCGCGGCGATTGAGATCGGCGACGCAGGCGATGGCCGTGATCACACCCAGCGGCCCGTCCCATTTGCCGGCGTCGCGCACGGTGTCGTAGTGCGAGCCGAGCATCAGGCAGGGCGCCCCCGGCCGCTCGCCCTCATAGCGGCCGCAGACATTGCCGATCGCATCGAGATGCGCGCTCATGCCGGCCTCACGCATCCAGCCGAGGATGAGATCCGCAGCGGCGCGCAGCTCCTTGCTGAGATAGATGCGGGTGAGCTTGTCGGTCTCTTCCGAAATCGCGCCGAGCTCGTTGATGCGGCGAACGATCTCCTTGCCGAGCGATGCATCGTGAACGGCGGTTGCAGCACCCATCTCGGTCGAGCTTTCCATCTTCTGGGACCGCGTCCTGGCGGCGATCGATACAAGTTCGGTGCCAGCAAAATAATGCGGCCGGCGCCGTCCCAATCAGCGCGTGGTTAGCATGAATGCGCCTCGCCGGCAGGCTGCCCGACGCCAGTCATGCACATGCGAGAGCTGGTTAAGACTGCTCAACGCCACTGCATACAATAGAACGATATTGCCTATAAATTGAACTGCTATTTTCCCTCAGCAGGATTCCAACAAGATATATATCATTTATTTTTCAAATGCTTGGATCGCTATGCACACTTCATAGCCTCTGGCACAAAGCTTGCGACAACTCATCCCGGCTCCGCCAAACCGGCGGTGGCCGCGAGATCAAGGCGGGGCATCCGCCAAGGGGAGCAAGCAATGGATATTGGCAGGATTTCACGACGTCGTTTGTTGCAGGGCGGCGCCGCCCTCACCCTCGGCGCGGCGGCGGGCGCCCGCCCGGCCTTCGCGGCCGACACCACCATCGGCTTCATCTATGTCGGCTCGCGCGACGACTACGGCTACAACCAGGCGCATGCCCAGGGCGCGGCAGCGCTTAAGAAGATTCCCGGCCTCAAGGTCGTCGAGGAAGAGAAGGTGCCGGAGACCGACGCGGTCGAGAAGACGATCGAGTCCATGATCAATCTCGATGGCGCCACCCTGCTCTTCCCGACCTCGTTCGGCTACTACAATCCGCACATGATCAAGATGGCCAACAAGTTCCCGAAGCTGCGCTTCGAGCACTGCGGCGGCCTCTGGACCGACAAGGACCCGAAGAACGCCGGCAGCTATTTCGGCTATATCGACGAAGCCCAGTACATCTCCGGCATCGTCGCCGGCTACACCTCCAAGAGCGGCAAGCTCGGCTTCGTCGCCGCAAAGCCGATCCCGCAGGTGCTGCGCAACATCAATGCCTTCGCGCTCGGCGCAAAGCTCGCCAATCCCAAGGCGACGACGCAGGTGATCTTCACCGGTGACTGGTCTATGCCGGTCAAGGAAGCCGAAGCCACCAACAGCCTGATCGACCAGGGCGTGGACGTCCTCACCTGCCACGTCGACGGGCCGAAGACGATGGTCGAGAACGCGGCGCGCCGCGGCGCCTTCGTCTGCGGCTATCACACCAACCAGTCGCCGCTCGCGCCGAAGGCGTATCTCACCGGCGCCGAGTGGAATTGGGAAGCGCTCTATCCGAAATTCGTCAAGATGATCGCCGCCGGCGAGAGCATCCCGAACTTCTATCGCGGCGGCCTCAAGGAAGAGATCGTCAAGACCTCGCCCTATGGCGAAGCCGTCTCCGCCGAGGCGCGCAAGCATGCCGACGACATCAAGGCCAAGTTCCTGTCGGCGGAAGGATACGCGATCTTCAAGGGAGGGCTCGTCGACAACAAGGGCAAGACGATGATCCCTGCCGGCACCGATCGCGGCCAGAAGGATCCCGAACTGGAGAAGATGGACTATCTCGTCGAAGGCGTGATCGGAGCGACTTCGTGACCACGGAAGCGGCGGATTCCGCCGAGGCGGCCGGGACAATTGCCCCGGCCGCCGATCCGGGATTCCTCCAGCGCCACGGCGCGACAATCGAGTACATCCTGATCCCGGGCGCGGCGCTCGCCGGCGCGCTCGTGGTCTTCGGCATTTTCGTCGCGATGTTCGGCAAGAACCCGCTCGACCTCTTTTTCTACATGTACTACGGCGCCTTCGGCACCTGGTTCTCCTGGCAGAACACGCTGACGCGTGCTGCGCCGCTGATCCTCACCGCGCTCTGCACCGCGCTGCCCGCGCAGCTCGGCATGGTCATCATCGGCGGGGAAGGCGCGCTGCTGATCGGCGCGCTGTCCGCGACGAGTGCTGCGCTCGCACTCCAAGGCATGCCGCCGCTCGTCGTGCAGATCGCCATGGTCATCGCCGGCGTAATCGGTGGCGGTCTGTGGATCATGCTATCTGGCGCGCTGCGGCAGTACCGCGGCGTCAACGAGACCATCTCGAGCCTGCTGCTCGTCTACATCGCGCTCGCGATCCTCAACCATCTCGTCGAGGGGTTGATGCGCGATCCCGCCAGCCTCAACAAGCCGTCGACCCGCGAGATCGGTGCCGCCAACATGATCGGCTCCATCCCCGGCACCGACGTGCATTGGGGTCTCGTCTTCGGCCTGATCGCGGCGATCGCCGCCTACATCCTGATCTATCACACCGTGTTCGGCTTCGCTGCGCGGGTCGCCGGCGGCAACATCCGCGCCGCGAAGATCGTCGGCCTCGGCGTCAGCAAGCTGATCCTGACCGTTTGCTTCCTCGCCGGCGGCGCCGCAGGCCTTGCCGGCATGGTCGAGGTCGCGGCCGTGCAGGGGCGCACCAACGCCAATCTCGCGGCTGGCTACGGCTTTACCGGCATTCTCGTTGCGTTCCTGGCGCGGCAAAATCCGCTCGCCGTCATCCCCGTCGCGATCCTGCTCGGCGGCATCAGCGCCAGCGGCGGCCTGTTGCAGCGCCGCCTGGGGCTGCCCGACGCCTCCGTGCTGGTGCTCCAGGGCATCATCTTCGTCTTCGTGCTGGCCAGCGATGCGCTCTACGGCCGCATCGGATTCTTGAAGGGAAGATCCTGAGATGGCAGACGGATCGATCGGACTCTGGACCGTCCCGCTCGCCGTGCTCGGCGGAGCCATTCGCGTCTCCACGCCTTTCCTGTTCGTGAGCCTGGGCGAATGCATCACGGAGCGCTCAGGCCGCATCAATCTCGGCCTCGAAGGCACGCTGGTGATGGGCGCGATGAGCGCCTACGGCATCTCCTATCTCTCGGGATCACCATGGTTGGGTGTGCTCGCCGCCGGCATCACCGGGGCGCTTCTCGGCGCACTGCATGCCGGCATCTGCTCGCTGCCGCGCGTCAACGACGTCGCGGTCGGCATCGCCCTGATGCTGTTCGGCACCGGGCTTGCCTTCTATCTCGGCAAGCCGCTGATCGAGCCCACCGCACCGCGGTTGCCCGCGATCGATTTCGGCTGGTGGAGCGACATCCCGCAGGTCCGCGCGGCGCTACGCGTCAATGTCCTGTTCCTGATCGGCGTCGCGCTCGCGCCGATCCTTTACTGGGCCTTCCGGACCACACGTTGGGGCCTTCTCATTCGCACCGCCGGCGAAAGCTCTGACGCTGCACGCGCCATGGGCCATTCCGTGCTGCTGATCCGCCTGCGTGCCACCATGGTCGGCGGCTTCCTCGCCGGCATCGGCGGCTCGTTCCTGTCGCTGTTCTATCCCGGAAGCTGGAACGAGGGCCTGTCCTCCGGGCAGGGCATCACCGCGGTCGCGCTTGTCATCTTCGCGCGCTGGGATCCCCTGCTCTGCCTGTGGGCCTCGCTCGCCTTTGGCGGCGCCGCGGCGCTGGGACCGGCACTGCAATCGGTCGGCGTCACCTCAGGCTATCACCTCTTCAACGCCGCGCCCTACATCCTGACGCTGGCGATCATGATCATCACCTGCTCGCCCAAACGCACGCTGACCGGCGCGCCCGCCGAACTCTCGATCACACGGTAACACGCGACACGCAACGAGGTCGTCCATGCCCGAGCGCTACATCAAGTCCGAGCCCTATGCCTGGCCCTATAACGGTGACCTCCGTCCCGAGAACACGGCGCTGATCATCATCGACATGCAGACCGATTTCTGCGGCGTCGGCGGCTACGTCGACAAGATGGGCTATGACATCTCGCTGACGCGGGCGCCGATCGAGCCGATCAAGAAGCTGCTCGCGGCGATGCGCGCCCAAGGCTTTCACATCATCCATACCCGCGAGGGCCATCGTCCCGATCTCTCCGACCTGCCCGCCAACAAGCGCTGGCGCTCGCGGCAGATCGGCGCCGGCATTGGCGACCCCGGACCCTGCGGACGTATCCTGGTGCGCGGCGAGCCCGGCTGGGACATCACCGAGGAGCTTAGCCCCCTGCCGGGCGAGCCCATCATCGACAAGCCTGGCAAGGGCTCGTTCTGCGCCACCGACCTGGAGTTGATCCTGCGCGTGCGCGGCATCGAGAACATCGTGCTGACGGGCATCACCACCGACGTCTGTGTCCACACCACCATGCGCGAGGCCAACGACCGCGGCTTCGAATGTGTCCTGCTGCACGATTGCTGCGGCGCCACGGACAAGAGCAATCACGATCATGCGCTGAAGATGATCAAGATGCAGGGCGGCGTATTCGGCGCGGTCTCGACCTCCGAGGCCTTCATAGGAGCGATTTCGTGATCATCGGCGAAACGCCTCCGCCCTCAGGCGCGTTCGGCGTCGACGCCATCGCCATGACCATGCGCTTCGGCGATTTCCTGGCGCTCGACAATGTCGAGCTGAAGGTGCGGCCGGGGTCATTCCATGCGCTGCTCGGCGAGAATGGCGCCGGCAAGTCGACGCTCGTCAAGTGCATCATGGGCTATTACCACGCAACCGAGGGCGACATCATCGTCGGCGGCCGCGAGCAGGCGATCGCCAACCCGAAAGACGCTCACGCCCTCGGCCTCGGAATGGTCTACCAGCACTTCACGCTGGTGCCGGCCATGACGGTCGCCGAAAACCTCGTTCTGGCACGTGACAATGTGCCGGCCGTGGTGGACTGGTCGAAGGAGATGAAGCAGCTCGAGGCCTTTCTGGCGCGGATGCCCTTCAAGGTGCCGCTCTCCGCAAGAGTCTCCGACATCTCGGCCGGCGAACGGCAGAAATGCGAGATCCTGAAACAGCTCTATCTGAAGCGCCGCTTCCTGATCCTGGACGAGCCCACCTCGGTGCTGACGCCGGCGGAGGCGGACGAGGTGCTCGGCATGCTCCGCGACATGGTCGTCAAAGGCGAGCTGACGATCCTGATGATCACGCACAAGTTCCGCGAGGTCATGGCCTTTGCCGACGAGGTCACGATCCTGCGCCGCGGCAAGCTCGCCGGAGCCGGCAAGGTTGCCGAGCTGACGCCGGACGCGATGGCGCGCACCATGATCGGCGCCGAGGAGCTGACGGTGCAGCCGCCGCGCACCGGCGAAGCCGGCCAGGCGCGGCTGGAGCTGGAAAAAATTCGCGCGCTCGACGACGCCGGCGCCATTGCCGTCCATGACGTTTCCCTCACCGTGCGCGCCGGCGAGATCGTCGGCATCGCCGGCGTCTCCGGCAACGGCCAGCGCCAGCTCGTCGAGGTGCTGGCCGGCCAGCGCGAGGCCGAGAGCGGCGAGGTCCGCGTCGCCGGCGATCCCTATCACGCCAGCCGCGAGGAAATGCGGCGCCACAAGATGTCGCTGCTGCCCGAGGAGCCGCTGAAGAACGCCTGTGTCGGCGGCATGAGCGTCGCCGACAACATCGCCTTCCGCGAGTTCGACCGCGCACCGTTCGCCAGCGGCGGCTGGTGGCTCAATCGCAGCGCCTTCCGCAACGACGCCATGAAGAAGATCGGGCAGTACAAGATCAAGACTCGAACGCCCGATACGCCGATCTCGGCGCTCTCGGGCGGCAATGTCCAGCGCGCCGTGCTGGCCCGCGAGCTCGGCGGCGACGTCGAGGTGCTGATTGCCGCCAATCCCTGCTTCGGTCTCGACTTCGCGGCGGTGGCGCAGATCCACGCCGAGATCATGGCGGCCCGCAACCGCGGCGCGGCGGTGCTGCTCGTCAGCGAAGACCTCGATGAACTGCTCGAACTGTCCGATCGCCTCGTGGTAATGTTCCACGGCGAGTTCGTGTATGAAGCACGAACCAGCGAAGCCGATCTCACCGTGGTCGGCCGGCACATGGCGGGACACTGACTGCGGAGGACCGATGGACGGCGCACGCGACGAGCACTTTCTGCGTCTGTCCTTTGCGGTCGCCCGCCGTTCCCTCACCCATGGCAACCATCCCTTCGGCTGCGTCGTCGTCGGTGCGGACGGCAAGGTGCTGATCGAGACCGAGAACGGCTACATGCCCGATTGCGACGGCACTGCGCATGCCGAGCGCCTCGCGGCCACGCAGGCCTGCCGCACGCTCAGTCGCGAGGTGCTCGCAAAGGCCACGCTCTACTCCTCGGCAGAACCTTGTGCGATGTGCGCCGGGGCGATCTACTGGGCCGGCATCGGCCGCGTCGTCTACGGCCTCAGCGAGCACCGCCTGCGCGGCGTCACCGGCAACCACCCGGAGAACCCGACCCTCGATCTGCCCTGCCGCACGGTCTTTGCCAGCGGCCAGCGACCGACGGAAGTCGTCGGGCCGCTGCTGGAGGACGAGGCCGAGGTGCTGCACGACGGCGTGTGGACGAAGTAGCCGCCACCACAAACTCGGAAGCGTAGGGTGGGCAAAGGCGCTCTTGCGCCGTGCCCACCATTTGAATGCAATCGAAGCAGAAGTGGTGGGCACGCTTCGCTTTGCCCACCCTACGGCAGCGTCTTCCCGTAAATACAAATGGCGCCGCACGGGTCATGCGCGGCGCCATCGTTGCAGCTTGGAGTCTTCAGCCGATTAGAACTTCACAGTGATGCCACCGTAGACCGTCGATTCGGTGCAGCTCTTGGTGCTCTGGCCGGTCGCGGCGACCGTGCAGACACCCGCCATGGCGTTGTGGTCGAGACCGAACTTGTTCTGCCAGTAGCGGTAGGCAACCCAGAGGTCGACGAAGTGCGAGTACTTGTCACCCCAGACCGCCTTCGAGGCATCGAAGGTCAGGCGGATCGGTTCGCTGTTCAGCTCGGTCTTGGACTTGGTGCTGAAGATGCCGGTGCCAGACAGCGCGGGAAGGCCGTTCGAGTCGCCCTTCGGTCCGTACCAGCCAGCGCGGCCGCTGATCGACCAGAATTGCATGTTGGGCGGCAGGAAGCCGAGGTCCATGTAGTAGTTGATCTCGACGGCCCAGGTCGGGTTGTAGCTGACATTGCCGTCCGAGTTACACGTCACGCCCGCAACGCCCGGTCCGAACAGGCCGCACTGGGTGAAGGCGTTGTGGTTCGAGAACTCCCAGTACATCAACGGAGCGACGTTGATGTAGCCCTTGTAGGGAAGGTCGAAGGCGAACTGGAGACCGGCGACGACGTCGCGCTTGGCGGGCGCGAGGAAGGTGTTCTCGGTGTTGGCGTCCATGCCGACTTCGAACGAGATGTTGTGCAGCGGCCCCATGGTGAAGGCCTTTGTGTTGAAGATCTCGTTCCAGCCGAAGGTCGAGCGGAACAGGCCATAGATCTCGGTCGCACCCGCGCAGTCGCTGGCGGTGCCGCCGATGTTCACGCCGGGCGCGAGGCAAGGGCTGGCGGGGTCATTGTGACCCGACTTGAACATCGAGATGGTGAAGAAGTTGGTGCCGTAGGCCCAGAGGTCGAAGTGGGTGAAGGAGTAGACCTGCTTGGCTGTGGTGCCGTTGATGCTGCCGTCGGGGCGAACACTCCACATGCCGGGGTCGGTGCCCTTGGGCATCCAGGAGAACGTGACGCGGTTGTCGATCACCAGGAAGAACGGGAGGTCGGCCGGCTTCTTGGCAGCCTTGACCGGCAGATCCGCCGCCTGGGCCAGGCCAGAGGTAGCGAGCGTAGCAAGTGACAGCGCGGCGGCTGCAATTGCCTTGAAGCGAAACGACATCCTGAATACCCCCAAGTTTGGACACGTAAAAATGAACGTCCCTTGGGTGCGACACTTGCGCCGATCTCCCGGGGTGAGAAGCCTCAACTTTTTTCAAGGCATGCCGCTTGTTTCGGCAGCCGGTGGCTCTTCTCCGCGGAGTTTTGAGGATTCTTGTGCGCTCCCACCTGCCTGCATGCGGCAAGGCAAGGCGGGCCATTGCCGAACATTCCCGTTTGATTTTGTTCGCCTTTCATGTCGGAGCGAAAGGGCAGACATGATGATCGGCGGCCGTCGTCACGTCGGTCCGCAAATGCATACGCGTGGTGGCGCGACTTTGCTCAACTTCAGGTCAAGCCTGCACAGCCGGTTCCGATTTGGCTTGAACCGTCACAAATTTGCAACAGACGTCACGCGCAAGCCGCGCCCGCAAGGACAGTCCTGAGGCGCTGGAGCACGATCCGCGCACGGCGAGAGCGGCGACTCGCCGTCATCAACCGCCTGCCGAAGCGTTGAGCAAGGGATGACGCTTTTTCACACCTTACGCGGCGGTTCAAACTAGCTCACTATTGAGGCACTTCACCCCATGCAAGCGCATCAGCGAATGTTAGATCCGACGCCTAACGGCCTGCATTCCGGCGAGTCCCCGCTGCTTCAGACGCTCGGGCTCACCAAGCGCTATGGGGATTTCCTCGCCAACGACTCCATCGACATCGATATCTGGCCGAAGGAAATCCACGCGCTGCTGGGCGAGAACGGCGCCGGCAAATCCACGCTCGTCAAGGCGATCTACGGGCTGATCCAACCCAGCGCCGGCGAGATTCGCTGGCAGGGCGAACGAATCGTGCTGTCGGGCCCGTCGGAAGCTCGCAGCCGCGGCATCGGCATGGTGTTCCAGCATTTCTCGCTGTTCGACAACCTCACCGTTGCCGAGAACGTCGCGCTCGGCCTCGATGGGAAAGAATCCTTCAAGGACATGTCGGCACGGCTGGAGCAGGTGTCGAAGACCTATGGACTGCCGCTCGACCCCAGACGCGAGGTCTGGCAATTGTCGGTCGGCGAGCGCCAGCGCATCGAGATCGTCCGTGCGCTGATGCAGGATCCGAAATTCCTGATCCTGGACGAGCCCACCGCCGTCCTGACGCCGCAGGAGGCCGACCAGCTCTTCATCGTGCTGGAGCGGCTGAGGGCCGAAGGCCGCGCCATCCTCTACATCAGCCACAAGCTGGAGGAGGTGAAGCGCCTCTGCGACACCGCCACGATCCTGCGCGGCGGCAGGAAAGTAGACACCTGCAATCCCCGGCTCGAGACCGCCGCCTCGCTCGCGCGCATGATGGTCGGCGGCGAGATCAAGGAGGTCAAAGCGCCCGCCGGCCGCAAGACCACCGTGCCGCGGCTCGTCGTCAACGACCTCTCGCTCGCGCCGAGCGAAGCGCACGGCGTTCGGCTGGAGCACATCTCGTTCGAGCTGAAGGGCGGCGAGATTCTCGGCATCGCCGGCGTCGCCGGCAACGGCCAGGACGAGCTGTTCGCCGCGCTCTCCGGCGAGCGCCTGTCCAAGGACCCCGGCACGGTGGTGATCGAAGGCATCGCCGCCGGGCATCTGTCGATCACGCAGCGGCGCAAGCTGGGTGCCGCTTTCGTTCCCGAGGAGCGGCTCGGTCACGGCACCGCACCGCGCATGAAGCTGTCGGAGAACGCGCTGCTGACCGGGCACGCCGCCAGCGGCATGGTTCATCGCGGCTTCATCGACACCGCCGCGACGCTGAAGACCGTCGATCGCGCGACCGAAACCTTCGACGTGCGCAAGGCCAAGCGCGATCCGGAGGCTGCGAGCCTTTCCGGCGGCAATCTGCAGAAGTTCATCGTGGGACGCGAGATCCTGCGCAATCCGGCGGTGCTGGTGGTCAGCCAGCCGACCTGGGGCGTCGACGCCGGCGCCGCCGCGGTGATCCGCCAGGCGCTGCTCGATCTCGCAACCGCGGGCGCGGCCGTGCTGGTGACCAGCCAGGACCTCGACGAGCTCGCCGAGATCGCCGACCGCATCGCCGTGATGTTCCACGGCCACCTGTCGGCGCCGCTCGCAACAAGCGAAGCGACCCGCGAAAAACTCGGCCTTTTGATGGGCGGCAGCAGCCTGGAGCCGAAGGAGGCCGCGCATGCAGTTGGTGCTTGAGAAGCGCGCCGAGCGCTCCAACACGATCGCTCTGGTCTCGCCGCTGATCGCGATCGGCCTGACGATCGTCACCATGACCATCCTGTTCGCGATCCTCGGCAAGAATCCGCTCCTCGCCCTGCATGCCTATTTCATCGCGCCACTGACCGACGGCTATTCGCTCCAGGAGATCGCGGTGAAGGCGACGCCGCTGGTGATGATCGCGATCGGCCTGTCGCTCTGTTATCTCGCCAATGCCTGGAACATCGGCGCCGAGGGGCAATTCCTGATCGGCGCGGTCGCCGGAAGCTGGATCGCGGTGGAGACGCAAGGCACTGACGCCGGGGCCTGGGTATTGCCGGCCATGCTCGTGCTCGCAGCCGCTGCAGGCGCGCTCTATGCGCTGATCCCGGCGATCTGCAAGGTGAAGTTCGGCGCCAGTGAAATCCTGACCAGCCTGATGCTGGTCTATGTCGCCGACCTCTTCCTTGATTATCTCGTGCGCGGCCCCTGGCGCGATCCGCACGGCTTCAACTTCCCGACCACCGCCGAATTCGATCCGGTGGCGACGGTGCCGCTGCTGATCGAAGGCGGCCGGCTGCATCTCGGCTCGATCATCGCCCTGCTCGTCGTTGCGGCGGCAGCGATCCTGCTCGGACGAACCATCAAGGGTTTCGAGATTCGCGTAGTCGGCGCAGCGCCCCGCGCGGCGCGGTTCGGCGGATTCAACGCCGACCAGCTGATCATCCTGACCTTCGCGGTTTCCGGCGCGCTCGCGGGCCTTGCCGGCATCATTGAGGTCGCGGGTCCCGTCGGGCATCTCCAGCCCGGCATCTCGCCAGGCTACGGTTTTACGGCGATCATCGTCGCCTTCCTCGGCCGGCTGAACCCGCTTGGAATATTAATTGCAGGTCTTTTTCTCGCATTGACCTTTATCGGCGGCGAGCAGGCGCAGATCGCGATGAAGATCCCGTTGGATGTCACCAAGGTGTTTCAGGGCATTCTGTTGTTCTACGTGCTCGCCTGCGACTCCCTCATCCTCTACCGCTTCAAGCTGGTGTTCCCGAACCGACAGGTGGCCAGTGGAACTGGTTGAAGCCATCATCCTTGCGGTGCTCGCCGCCTCGACGCCGCTCCTGATCGCGGCGACCGGCGAGCTCGTGACCGAGCGCTCCGGCGTGCTCAATCTCGGCGTCGAGGGAATGATGATCGTCGGCGCGGCCTGCGGCTTTGCCGGCGCCTGGCTGACCGGCTCGATTCTGGTCGGCGCGCTGTTCGGCATCGTCGCGGGCGCGCTGATGTCGCTGATCTTCGCGCTGATGGCGCTCGGGCTGGCCGTCAACCAGGTCGCAACGGGCCTCGCGCTGACCATTCTCGGCATCGGGCTCTCCGGCCTGATCGGCGCCGGCTTCGTCGGCGAGCGCATCACGCCGGCTGCGCATCTCGCCCTTCCCGGCCTCACCGACATTCCGCTGGTCGGCCGCGTGCTGTTCGGCGAGGACGCCTTCGTCTATTTCTCCATCGCGCTGATCATCGGCGTCTGGTGGTTCCTGTACCGCACGCGGGCGGGCTTGATCCTGCGCGCCTGCGGCGACAATCACGTCTCGGCGCATGCGCTCGGCTATCCCGTGCTGCGCATCCGCACCTTCGCCGTGATGTTCGGCGGCGCCTGCGCCGGCCTTGCCGGCGCCTATCTGCCGCTCGCCTACACGCCGTTCTTCATTCCGGGCATGACCGCGGGTCGCGGCTGGATCGCGCTGGCGCTGGTGGTGTTCTCGTCCTGGCGGCCGGGCCGGCTCGTGGTCGGTGCTTATCTCTTCGGCGCGGTGACCATCCTGCAACTGCACGCGCAGGGCTGGGGCGTCGGCATTCCTTCGCAATTCATGTCGGCGCTGCCTTACCTCGCGACCGTCATCGTCCTAGTCCTGTTGTCCCGCGCGCGCACCGGCGGCTCGACCGCGCCGGCCGCGCTCGGCACCGTGTTCGTGCCTGACCGCTGAGTTTTCATTTCCGCGGCGGGCGCGATGGGGCGCGCACGCTGCGGATCGTGGCTTTCCCCGACTATCTGGAGATTGATGATGAGAAAATCACTTCTTGCGCTGGCTGCCGGGCTTCTGCTTGCCGGAAGCGTCAGTGCCGCCTCCGCCGCCGACAAGCTGAAAGTCGGCTTCATTTACCTCGGCCCGGTGGGCGACCTCGGCTGGACCTACCAGCACGAACAAGGACGCCTGGCGCTGGTGAAGGAACTGGGCGACAAGATCGAGACCACGACGCTCGAGAACGTCCCTGAAGGTCCCGACGCCGAGCGCGCCATCGAGCAACTCGTCCGCGCCGGCAACAAGCTGATCTTCACCACCTCGTTCGGCTACATGGACCCGACGCTGAAGGTCGCCAAGAAGTATCCGAACGTGCATTTCGAGCACGCCACCGGCTACAAGCGCGACAAGAACATGTCGACCTATTCGGCCAAATGGTACCAGGGCCGCTACATCCAGGGCCTGATCGCGGCCAAGATGTCGAAGTCGGGCGTGCTCGGCTATATCGGCTCGTTCCCGATTCCCGAGGTCGTCTCCGGCATCAACGCGACGATCCTCGCGGCGCAGACCATCAATCCGAACATCAAGGTCAAGATCATCTGGGCCAACACCTGGTTCGACCCGGGCAAGGAAGCCGACGCCGCCAAGGCGCTGATCGACCAGGGCGCCGACGTGATCATGCAGCACACCGACTCGCCGGCGGCAATGCAGATCGCCAGCGAACGCGGCAAGCTCGCCTTCGGCCAGGATTCCGAGATGATCAAGTTCGGGCCCAAGACCCAGCTGACCTCGATCCTCGACACCTGGGGCCCCTACTACATCGAGCGCGTCAAGGCCGAGCTGGCCGGCACCTGGAAGTCCGAGGACACCTGGGGCGGCCTCGACAGCCACATGTTCGCGATGGCGCCCTACACCAACATGCCCGACGACGTGAAGAAGATGGCCGAGGATGCCCAGGCCGCGATCACCGCCGGCAAGCTGCATCCGTTCAAATGCCCGATCGTTGGGCAGGACGGCAAGGAGGTCGAGTGCAAGGGCGGCGCCAATCTCGCTGACGGCCAGATCCTTGGCATGAATTTCTACGTCAAGGGCATCGACGACAAGCTGCCGGGCAAGTAGCACGCTTCTTGCATTGCCTGGACCACCTGCTCCTCCCGGAGGAGGTTCGGAGGGGGTAGCCACAAGCACCCGGCACTTGTGGTTGCCCCCTCTTTTTAGTCCGCCCCTATCCCGCCTGCATCGCCCGCGCCGCGGAACTGTGGCGGCGGATGAGATCGGCGACATCCAGTCCCGGAATCGCGCCGTCGATCACGGCCCATTGTCCTGCCACCATGACCCGGTCGGCCCGGTGCGCCCCGCACAGCACCAGCGCGGCCAGGGGATCGCCATGGCCGGAGAAACGCAGCTCGTCGAGCCTGAACAGCGCCAGATCGGCCGCCTTGCCCACGGCAATCTCGCCGAGTTCCGGCCGACCGACACAGGCCGCCGAGCCCTTGGTGGCCCAGCGCAGCGCATCCTTGTGGCTGACCTTCGTCACCCCGTAGCGCGCCCGTTGCAGCAGGAACGCGGCCCGCACCTCCTGCATCAGATTCGACCCGTCGTTCGAGGCCGAGCCGTCGACGCCGATGCCGACCCCGACACCGGCATCCTCCATCTCGCAGACCGGACAGCAGCCGGACGCCAGAAGCTGGTTGCTACAGGCGCAATGGCTGATGGTCGTCCTGGCCTTGCCGAGCCGCTTGATCTCGTCGGCGTTGAAAAAGATGCCGTGGGCGAGCCAGGTCCGCGCGTTGAGCCAGCCGCATTGCTCGAGATAGTCGAGCGGACGGCAGCCATACATCTGCTGGCAGAATTTGTTCTCGTCCTCGGTCTCGGCGAGATGGGTGTGCTGGCGCACGTCGAGCTTGTCGGCGAGATCGGCGGTCGCGCGCATCAGGGAGGTCGTCACCGAGAACGGCGAGCAAGGCGCCAGTGCGATCTGCACCATCGCATCCGCACCGCGCTGGTGATGTTTCGCGACGACGCGTGCGCTGTCGGCGAGGATCGTGTCCTCGTCCTGCACGACGCTGTCCGGTGGCAGGCCGCCGTCGCGCTGCGACAGGTTCATCGAGCCGCGCGTCAGCAGCACGCGCACGCCGAGCCGTTTTGCGACTCCGACCTCGATATCGACGGACTCCTCGAGCCCCGCCGGGAACACGTAGTGATGATCGGTCGTGGTGGTGCAGCCCGACAGCAGCAGCTCGGACATCGCCACGGTCACACCGAGCTCCAGCGATTCCGGCGTCATCCTCGCCCACACCGGATAGAGCGCCCGGAGCCAGGGAAACAGCTCGCGGTCCATCGCCGCCGGCAGCGCCCGCGTCAGCGTCTGGTAGAAATGATGATGCGTGTTGATAAGGCCCGGCAGCACGACGTGTTCGCTCGCGTCGAACACCGCGACATCCGCCGTCGCAGGCACGCCGCCGGCCGGCACGAGCTCGACGATCCGGCCATCCTTCACCACGATCCCGCGCCCGGCGCCGTCGGCGAGGATGGCCAGGGGGTCCCTGATCCAGATCGGCTTTGCGTCGCTCATGATCCTGTTTCTCCCCACATCCGCTGACGGCAGACCTGCAAGGCGGAGGCCAGCCCAATCGCGTTCCCGCTGCGACTTCTTGTTGCGACTTGGCTCTGGTCTTGCAAGACTTTCTCTCGGTACAAATCACTCGATGCAAGCGCTGGCGCAGCCATGGACTTGAATACCATCACAGCCGTAGCCCATCCGCAAACGCGCGCGCAGCTGCCCGTTTGGACGCCAGGCGATGCTTGGCTCGCAGGCGGCACCTGGCTGTTCTCGGAGCCGCAAGCGCAGCTGACGCGCCTGATCGATCTCACCGATCTGAAATGGCCGGCGCTGACGATCACCGAGAGCCATCTCGGCATCGCCGCCACTTGCACCGTCGCGCAGATCGACGGACTCGCCTGCCCGGCCGACTGGCTCGCAGCGCCGCTGATCAGCCAGTGCTGCCGCGCGTTCCTCGCTTCGTTCAAGATCTGGAAGACCGCGACCGTCGGCGGCAATCTCTGCATGTCGCTGCCGGCGGGACCGATGATCTCGCTCACATCAGCGCTCGACGGCGTCTGCACGATCTGGAAGGCTGGCGGCGGCGAACAGAAGATTCCCGTCATCGACTTCGTCACCGGCAACCAGCGCAATCGCCTGACGCCG
The DNA here is from genome assembly GCF_042257955.1 of Bradyrhizobium sp. B025. Classification (NCBI taxonomy): domain Bacteria; kingdom Pseudomonadati; phylum Pseudomonadota; class Alphaproteobacteria; order Hyphomicrobiales; family Nitrobacteraceae; genus Bradyrhizobium; species Bradyrhizobium sp. B025. The sequence goes on from NZ_CP170150.1 coordinate 6,000,694, forward strand.
GGAGACCTGCTGCGGCAGATCGATATCCCGATTGCCGCGCTGAAGCGCCGTACGGCGTTTCGCCAGATCTCGCTCGCCCCGGTCGGCCGCTCAGCGGCACTCCTGATCGGCAGCCTCGATAGCGACGGCACGCTGGCGCTGACAGTCACCGCATCGACGGTGCGGCCGATCCGCCTCACCTTTCACAAAGCCCCGGACGCGAGCGCGGTTCGCGACGCGATCGTGCAGCAGATCACCGATGACCTCTACCACACCGACATCCACGGCAAGCCGCTCTGGCGCAAGCACATGACGCTGCGGCTCGCCGAAGAGATTCGCGGCGAACTCCTGGGGGCAACGCCGTCATGAGCTTCGAGATCAACGGCAAGACGTTTCCGCAGGAGCCGCGCGCCGGCCAGTGCCTCCGCACGTTCCTGCGCGAGCTCGGTCATTTCGGCGTCAAGAAGGGCTGCGACGCCGGCGATTGCGGCGCCTGCACCGTGCTGCTCGACGGCGAGCCGGTGCACAGCTGCCTGATCCCGGCGTTCCGCGCCGAGGGGCGCACTGTGACCACGATCGAGGGCCTCGGCGGCGACCACGGCGCGCATCCGATGCAGCAGGCCTTCCTCGATGCGCAGGGCTTTCAATGCGGCTTCTGCACCGCCGGCATGATCCTGACCTGCGCCTCGCTGAACCAGGCGCAGCGCACCGATCTCGGCGCCGCGCTGAAAGGCAATATCTGCCGCTGCACCGGCTATCGCGCGATCGAGGACGCGCTGCTCGGCAAGATCAACGTCGAGGAGAGCGTCGAGGCCGGCGCCGCCTTCGGCCGCAGCCTTCCGGCGCCAGCAGGTCCCGATGTCGTGCGCGGCAAGGCACGCTACACGTTCGACACGCAGATTGACGGCCTGCTGCACATCAAGCTGCTCCGCTCGCCTCACGCGCACGCCAGAATCACCGCGATCGACAAGTCTGCGGCGCTCAGCGTTCCCGGCGTGCATGCGGTGCTGACGCATGAGGACGCGCCATCGGTGCTGATCTCGACCGCGCGGCACGAGAAGGACTGGATGGACCCCGAGGACACCCGCATCCTCGACGACGTCGTGCGCTTCATCGGCCAGAAGGTCGCGGCCGTCGTCGCCGAAAGCGAAGGCGCCGCCGAGGAAGCCTGCCGGAGGCTCAAGGTCACTTACGAGGTCCTGCCTGCGCTGATCGATCCAGAGCAGGCGATGGCGCCCGGCGCACCCATCATTCATCCCGACCGCACCACCGAGAACCGCGTCGCCGACGCCAGGCGCAACCTTGCGGCTGAGACCCATGGCGAGTTCGGCGATGTCGCAGCAGCACTCGCCACATCCGCCGTCACCTACGAAGCCACCTTCCACAGCCATCGCGTGCAGCACGCCGCGCTGGAGACCCATGGCGGCCTCGCCTGGCTCGACGCCTCCGGCGTGCTCAACGTCCGCACCTCGACGCAGGTGCCGTTCCTGACCCGGCGCGCGCTGTCCGACATCTTCCAGCTGCCCATGGACAAGGTCCGCGTGTTCTGCGAGCGCGTCGGCGGCGGATTTGGCGGCAAGCAGGAGATGTTCGTCGAGGATATCCTTGCGCTCGCCGCGCTGAAGACCGGACGCCCCGTGAAGCTGGAGCTCACCCGCGAGGAGCAATTCATCGCGACGTCGACGCGGCATCCGATGCGGGTCCACATCAAGGCCGGTGCCGATGCCGACGGCAAGCTCACCGCACTCCAGCTCGACGTGCTCTCCAACACCGGCGCCTACGGCAATCACGCCGGCCCGGTGATGTTCCACTCGCTGTCCGAGTCCATCGCCGTCTACAATTGTCCGAACAAGCGGGTCGACGGCTACGCCGTCTACACCAACACGGTGCCATCGGGCGCGTTTCGCGGCTATGGCCTGCCGCAGACGCTGATCGCGATCGAGGCCGCAATCGACGAGCTGGCCGGGCAGCTCGGCATCAGCCCCTACGACATGCGCCGGCGCAACATCGTCAAGCCAGGCGACCCCATGCTGTCGCCGCCGCCATCCGAATTTCACGACGTGCTCTATGGCTCCTACGGGCTCGACCAGTGCCTCGATCTCGTCGAGCGCGCGATGCAGGCGGATGGCCCGCGGCCGGAGCTGTCGCCGGAATGGCTGATCGGCGATGGCATCGCGCTGACCATGATCGACACCGTGCCGCCCGCCGGCCACATCGCGGACGCCATGATCGCGCTCAACGACGACGGCGGCTTCGATCTCACCGTCGGCACCGCCGAGTTCGGCAACGGCACCAGCACGGTCCACCGCCAGATCGCGGCGACGACGCTGGCGACCACCGTCGACAGGATTCGCCTGCGCCAGTCCGACACCGCCCATGGCGGCCACGACACCGGCGCCTATGGCAGCGCGGGCACCTTCGTCGCCGGCAAGGCGACGCATGCAGCCGCCATGCAGCTTGCCACGGACTTGAGGGCGGCCGCGGCCGGCGCCTGGCTTTGCGATGTCGGAAGCTGCGCGCTCGAGGACGAGTTCGTCGTGAGCGGCGTCAGGCGCATGTCCTTTGTGGAGCTTGCGAAGCTTGCGCGCGAACGCGGCCAGCCGCTCGCAGCACAAGGCAATTCCGGCGGCACGCCGCGCTCGGTCGGCTTCAACGTGCAGGGCTTTCGCGTGGCGGTGAACAAGGGCACCGGCGAGCTCAAGATTCTCAGAAGCGTGCAGGCCGCCGACGCCGGCGTCGTCGCCAATCCCATGCAGTGCCGCGGCCAGGTCGAGGGCGGCGTCGCGCAGGCGCTTGGTGCTGCGCTCTACGAGGAGATGGTGATCGACGCGGACGGCCGCGTCACCAACGCCAAATTCCGCGACTACCACCTGCCCTCCTTCGCGGACGTGCCGCGCACCGAAGTCTTCTTCGCCGAGACCTCCGACACCATCGGCCCCTTGGGCGCGAAGTCGATGAGCGAGAGTCCGTACAATCCGGTCGCCGCGGCGCTCGGCAACGCGATTGCAGACGCCACCGGCATCCGCTTCACCGCACCACCGTTCAAGCCGGACCGGCTGTTTCCGGCGCTGCACGATAAATTTGGTTAGTCCTATTTTGGGGGATTCATTCGTGAGCAGCGAGGTCCATCCCGTCGACGAAGTCCTGCCGGTCCCGCGCCTGCTCGCGCTCGGGCTCCAGCATGTGCTGGTGATGTATGCCGGCGCGGTCGCGGTGCCGCTGATCATCGGACGCGCGCTGAAGCTGCCGCCGGAGGACGTCGCCTTCCTGATCAGCGCCGACCTGTTCGCCTGCGGGCTTGCGACGCTGGTGCAATGCCTCGGCTTCCCCGGCGTCGGCATCCGCCTGCCCGTGATGATGGGCGTGACGTTTGCTTCGGTCGGGCCGATGCTCTCGATGGCCGCCGCGCCCGATATCGGCCTGCTCGGCATCTACGGCTCCGTCATCGCCGCCGGCCTGTTCGGCATCGTCGCCGCACCCTTCGTCAGCCGGCTGCTGCCGCTGTTTCCGCCGGTCGTCACCGGCAGCATCATTCTCGTCATCGGCATCTCCTTGATGCGGGTCGGGATCAACTGGGCCGGCGGCGGCCTGTCGACCTTGACGAAGGTCGTCGACGGCGTTGCAGGCAGCTTTCCCAATCCGGCCTATGGGCAATTGCAGGGGCTCGGCATTTCGCTGTTCGTGCTGCTTTTCATCCTCGGCCTGATCAAATGGGGCACCGGCTTCCTCGCCAACGTCTCCGTGCTGCTCGGCATCGTCGCTGGCGCCGTGCTCGCGACCATTCTGGGCGTGATGCATTTCGACAAGGTCAGTGCTGCCTCCTGGGGCGCGCTGGTGATCCCGTTCCGCTTCGGCATGCCGCAATTCCACCTCGTGCCCGTTGTCACCATGTGTGTCGTCATGATCGTGGTGATGATCGAGTCGCTCGGCATGTTCCTCGCGCTCGGCGACATCACTGGCAAGGCGGTCGACCGCGAAGCCCTGAGCCGGGGCCTGCGCGCCGACGGCGTCGGCACGCTGCTCGGCGGCATCTTCAACACCTTTCCCTACACCTCGTTCTCGCAGAATGTCGGCCTCGTCTCCGTCACCGGCGTGCGCTCGCGCTGGGTGACGGTGACGGGCGGCTGCATCATGCTCGGGCTCGGACTGTTGCCGAAGCTCGCGGCGCTGGTCGAGGCGGTGCCGCTGGTCGTGCTCGGCGGCGCGGGCCTCGTCATGTTCGGCATGGTCGCGGCAACAGGCGCGCGCATCCTCACCTCGGTCGATTTCCGCACCAACCGCTACAATCTCTTCATCGTCGCGATCTCGATCGGCTTCGGCCTGATCCCGCTCGCCGCGCCCGGGTTCTTCCGGAACCTGCCTCATGATCTACAGCCGCTGCTGGAGTCCGGCATTTTGCTTTGTGCGGTGGTCTCGGTACTGCTCAACGCCTTCTTCAACGGCTTGGGCGGCGGCGCTGCGGCCGAGGCGGATGCAGCGGCAGTCGCGTCATCCGCACAACATGTTTAGCTAGCTGCCGCGATAGGTCGCGTAGCTCCAGGGCGTGACCAGCAGCGGCACGTGGTAGTGATTTTCCGGCTCGCTGATCGCAAAGCGCAATGGGATCTCGTCGAGGAACGGCGGCTCCGACAGCGGCACGTTGCGCTCGGCGTAATATCTGGCGACGCGGAAGCGAAGCTCGTAGCGGCCGATCGGAAGCGGACGGCCGCCGATCAACGGCTGATCGGTACGCCCATCCGCATTGGTGACGGTGCGCGCGATGACGCGGCTCTCGCCGAGACTCGCAAGCTCGATCAGCTCCACCGGGATGCCTGGCGCGGGCTTGCCGGCGTGATTGTCCAGCACATGCGTCGAGAGCCGGCCGTGCACCTTGAGCTTGTCGTCGGCAACGACGAGCTGGTCGAGCCGCAGCGCCGAGATGCGGCCAATCTCCTCGATCGCACGTCGCGTCTCGGTCTTGGCAATATTGAGTAGCCGCGTCTCGAAGTCGGCCAGCACGGAATCCCTGGTATGGCGGCGCACGCAGACGATGTAGGGGAAGCCGAACTTTTCACGGTACGCGTTGTTGACGCGCTCGAACGCGGCATATTCGGCGTCCGACAGCCGGTCGAGCCCGGCGCTGTTCTGCTCATCGGTCGATTCCGCCGTCAGGCCCGCGGCGCGCTGGGTCTTGTTGGCGAGGTCGGGATGCGCCCGGATCAGCGCCAGCTGCACGTCGGGTTCGGCGCTCTGGATCGCTGCCATCAGCGCGGCGTGCAACTGGGTGATGCCGGTGAATGGCCGCTGCCCGGCGAGCTTCTCCGCAATCCACGGCGAATATTCGACGACATTGGCGAGGGCCGCGACGAAGTCGGCTTTGTCGGCGGCGTTGAGATCGGCGAGCGAGGTTTGCAACATCACACCTTCACCCGATCTCGAAGGCGTCGGCAGCAAGATGCGCGTGCTTGTCGTGCCAGTGCTGCGCGATCTGGAGCCGCGTCGGCACCCAGACGCGTTCGTGCTTGCCGATATAATCCAGGAAGCGGATCAGCCCCGCGGCGCGGCCGGGCCGGCCGGCGAGACGGCAGTGCAGGCCGACCGACATCATCTTCGGCGCGGTCTCACCTTCGGCGTAGAGCACGTCGAAGGCGTCCTTCAGATAGGTGTAGAACTGCTCGCCTTCGGCAAAGCCCTGCGGGTTGATGAACCGCATGTCGTTGGCGTCCAACGTATAGGGAATGATGAGCTGCTTGCCTCTGGCGCCCTTGACCCAATAGGGCAGATCATCGGCATAGGAGTCGCAGAGATAGAGGAAGCCGCCCTCCTCCATCAGGAGGCGGTTGGTGTTGATCGAGGAGCGCCCGGTGTACCAGCCGAGCGGCCGCGACCCCGTCGCCTCGAGGTGGACGCGGATCGACTCGGCGATCTCGGCGCGCTCCTGCGCCTCGGTCATGTCCTTGTGCTCGATCCATTTCAGGCTGTGGCTGGCGATGTCCCAGCCGGACTCCTTCATCGCGGCGACGATTTCCGGATTCCGCTTCAGCGCGGTGGCGACGCCGAACACGGTGGTCGGCCACTTTCGCTCATCGAACATCCGCCACAGCCGCCAGAAACCGGCGCGCGAACCATACTCGAACATCGATTCAATATTGGCGTGGCGCTGGCCCGGCCAGGGCTGCGCGCCGAGCACGTCGGACAGGAAGGCTTCCGAGGCGCGGTCGCCGTGCAGGATGTTGTTCTCGCCGCCTTCCTCGAAATTGACGACGAACTGCACCGCGACCCGCGCGTTGCCCGGCCATTGCGGATGCGGCGGGTTGCGGCCGTAGCCGCGGAGATCGCGCGGGTAGCGGGTATCAGTCACTCAGACTTCCTCGAAGCGGATCGGCAGCGCGCCCTTCCACAGCACGCTCTTGCCCAGCGTCGCCAGATTCTCCAGCCCCGAGGTCACCGTGATGAAGTGATTGCCGGCGAGCTGACCCATCTTGCTCGCGAAGCTCACACCGCCATAGGCCATCAGGATCTCGGTCTCGCTGATGCCGCCGGGATAGAGGATGATCTGGCCCGGCGCGGGATAGCTGGTGTGGTTCTCATAGCCGACGCCGAAATCGAGGTCGCCGAGCGGCATCCACACCGCTTCGCCGCTCCAGCGCACATGGATGATGTGGCTTTCGAACGGCATCGCCTTGCGGAACGCGGCAACGGTCTTGGGCGCCGCCTGCTCCTCGAAACGGGCATCGAAGGTGTAGTCGCCGGCGCGGATAACGAGTTTTCTCATCTCATCTCTCTGGATCGGGAGCCTGAAGGCCCCACGGGGAATTTTCAAGCAAAGAGCATTCCATCGGGCTCCGCGCAAGGGGCGCGGCCCCTCACCTGCGGTCGTAGGACCAGCCGAAAATGCCGCTCCGCCGCGTCTCCGGCTCGGGCTCGGCGGCAGGCGGCGGCGCCTCCTTGAGTTCCGCCTGCGGCGGGGGTGGAGGCGGTGCGGGAAGGTTCTCGCATTTCATCGAGTAGACCAGCTTGCCGTCCGCGGTCCGCCCGATCGGCGCGCAGGGGTCCGGATGCGCCGCCGAACTCTTCGGCGTGAGCTTGACCTGCGCCGCGGCCGGCGAGGCGATCAGGAGAAGGACCAGCAGATATTTCGACATCGTTGTCGCCTGAAAACCAATTCGCCCCATTCAACCGGATTGCCGGGGGCAAGTCCATCGGGCCCAACCGGGCGATTGCCGAATATTTAGCCGGGACCAAAAAATTTGCTCGCTCCATCGTGAAGGCGGCGCCGCTGATATCTGAAGGGGCGCATCGCTATGTCAGCCGCGACGACGAAAACATGTCTCACAGCCGGAGCGTCGTCGCGGGAGAAACAACGATGCAGAAGACCTTCGCCATTCTCAGCGCAACGCTGATTGCCGCCGCCACCATCCAGACCGCCGCAGCCAGCGATCGCCACCACGGCCGCAAGGCGCACCCCGTCCCCATCACCCAGTCGGTGCGCAACTCCAACGCCGCGCTCTGGCCGTCGCAGCCGACGCAGCCCGACTGGTCGCGCTACGCCAACGGCGCCATGTCGGCGCCCGCGGGACGGTGATGCTGGAAGCGTAGTGCACAACTGCTGCAACGTCGTCATTGCGAGGCGCCCTTGCGAGTTTCATCCAGTGCGCGTCAGATCTTCAGCGCTGATTCCAACTCGCAACGACGACGCTAGCAATTCCGTCATCCTGAGGCGCGAGGCTTGCGATGCAAAGCATCGCGAGCGGAGCCTCGAAGGATGAACGGCCGAGGATGCAGCCGGGCCGTCGCCCTTCGAGGCTTGCTCAGCGGCGCGGTTGCGTCGCAGAGCGCGCACCTCAGGGTGACGGTCATAGAGTTTCGTCTGGATCATCAATTTCAGCATCTTGAGCAATAGACACGCCTTCCCGTTCTCGCGGCGCGTTTCGCCCGAGCTTTGCTTCAACTCTCTCCTCTTGAGCCAAGAGGGCGCAGGGAAGGCCGGGTGCCGGCTGGCACCCGCGGTCTGCTGCGCGAAAGCACACGCAGGTAAACCGCACAGCAGCATACAGGTGTAGCCAATCACTCGGCCTTCCCTGCGCAGTGGTTGGACGGCTTATGCCGTGCTCTCCCGGGAGCCGAGTTCGTTCTGGCCTCCCTCACTTTCGCGAAATTCACCGGCACCGCGCCGGTTGACGCGACTGCCGCATTCGCAAGAGCTTGACCGTAGCAACGACGGCCAGGACCACACGGTTTTGCCGTACGCGCGGTTCGCTTGTTCGCCGCAGTTTTCCCAGCCCTGTCGACGGAGCCGGAAACTTACAGGCGAGACGAACCTGACAGCGCCGTTCGTCCGCGCGACACCTCAGGGCTCACGGAGGGCAATCCGCCCTGCCCCTGGCCACTCGCGCCCGACGCTGCCGCGTCCACCGCAAGCCCGGCTCGCGAAAATGACGACCTCATGATCGCCCCTCAAGGATGAGCCGGGATGGGCGACACATACGATAAATCCGAATTTCGGCAAAGTGGAATATTTTCGCGAGATCGGATTGACAGCCGAGCGACACACCCCGGTCTCGGTGGCCCGGATGAGCGACTTGTCCGCCGTAGCTCGAAGAGCGAAGGCGGAAGCGACATCCGGGGTCTTTGCGTGACTGCGGAGCGGCAAAAAGGGGTGGGTTACGCTTTCGCTAACCCACCCCATGGCAATACCTGCGAAGCTGTCCGGCCCGACAGCCGCGTCCGAACTCAATGGTCGTAATTGCCGCAGATGGCCGAGGGGCCTCCACCGGCACAATAGCCCCCAGGGATGTATGGGCCCGGAGGACGGTTCGGCCCCCGGTAATAGTTGGAACCGCCGTAATAGGCTGGACCACCGTAGTAGCCTGGGCCCCGATCGTAATAATAACGATCTTCGTAGTAGTCGCGGCGCCGGCTTTCGGCGATCGCGCCGATGGCCAGGCCGGTCGCCGCGCCCATGATGGCGAGGGCTGCAGCATTCGGTCCGCGGCGATAGTAACGGCGCTTGGCCGCGCTGAAATCGGTGGCGTCGGACACAGCCTGGCCAGCGACGGCCGCCTTGGAAGGAGTCCCGGACGAGACTGCCGCGGACGGCGTCGCGGAGGCCGCAACCAGGGCGAGGCTTGCGAACGCGGCCAGCACCGTATTGCGGCTGGCTGCTGAAGTCATAGGTCCAATCATCTTAATCTTCCTCATTTCTCGCCCAAAGAGACACGTGCAAACGACCTATAACGCGCAAACCACTGAAATCGTTTCATGATCGCGGCAATTTGCCACGCTTTGAACGATTGTAAACCGACTGACCAGATCCAGCTTGAACCACTCAACCTGAGCGGATAATGAACAGCCGCGCCGTTTTGCGGTCGCCGTAAGCGTTCACGTGAACCAACGCATCAACCGACGCCGTCGGGATCGATGCCATTTGCAGGGTTCAACGTGACTGACGCGTCTTTTTCCCTAAGAGAAATCAGATGATTGCGGTTCGCAAACTGCCGGCGCGCTATGCGCCGATCGTGATGCCCTTTGTGCTGTCCATCCTCATGACAGCCGTGGTGTCGGTCATTTCGACGCTTCGAAGCCTCGGCGCAACGCCGGCCTTCCTCGCGACCTGGCCCGGCGCCTGGGCGCTGTCATGGCTTGTCGCCTTTCCAACGCTGCTGATGGTGCTGCCACTGGTCCGCCGGATCGTGGCCTGCGTGGTCGCGTCTCCATCGCAATGATCCGGAAACGCGCCTAGCGGCCTTCCGAAAGATCACGCTCAAACACCAACGTGAAGCGCGATGACGATTCACTCCGATCTCATCCCGCTTTACGACAGCGCCCCGAGCACGCCGCGCGTGGCCTTGTCGATCTCCTCGACATAGCGGCGGCGGGCGAAATTCTCGGTGAGGAAGCCGACCACCTTGCGGCTGTCGGTGGAATCGACCACCGCCAGCATCTCGGCTTCCGCCTCGTCGAACACCGCCATCGCCGACTTCACGTTCATTTCCGGGATCAGCACGATGTCGATCAGGCGGGCGAGCTCGATCACCTGGATGTCGTCGGCGATGGTGTCGAGGTCGCTGGAGAACAGATCGGGCAGCAGGACGAGGCCGATATACTCGTCAGCATTGTTGACGATGACGACTCCCGGCCGCGAACCCAGCACGAATTCGCGGCGTACGGCGGCGATCGTCGTGGTCGACGGCACCTTGCCGACGTCGGAGCGCATCAGCCGCTCGACTGTCAGGTTGCGCAGCCAGCCGACGTCGTTGGCGCTGCGGATGGTCTCGCCGCGCAGATGCAGACGCCAGGTCGAGAAGGAGTGGCCGAACATGAAGCGGACGCAGATCGAGGTGACGATGCAGCCGGCCAGCACCACGGCGGTGACGTCGACATTGCGGGTCATCTCGAGCACGAGGAACGACATCGTCAGGGGACCGCCGACGATGGCGACGCCGAGCGTCGCCATGCCCGTCAGCATCGCCACCAGCGGATCGATCACGAAGTTCGGACTGATCAGCAACAGCACCGCGGAGAAGAACTTTCCGATCAGGCTGCCGACGAACAGCGAAGCGAAGAACAGGCCGCCGCGGAAGCCCGAGGCGAGCGAGATCAGGCAGGCCGTCACCTTCAGGGCGATGATCAGCGCGATCAGGCCGATCGTCATGTCGTGAAAGAGATCGAGCACCATGGCGCCGTGGCCGGCCGCCAGCACCTGCGGCGTGACGATGGCAAAGCCGCCGACGACGAGGCCGCCCATCACCGGACGCAGCCAGACCGGCAGCCAGGCGAACAGGCGCTCGAACATCGGCGAGGAGCGCATCACGGCGATGCCGACGCCGCTGGTGATGAGGGCGAGACCGATCAGTGCCAGGTACTGCTCGACGCCGACGGCGCTGACCTTCGGTATCTCCAGCGAATACGGCGCGCCGCCGAGCCATTGCGCGGTCAGCGCACCTGCGAGCGAGGCCGCCAGGATCGGGGCGGCGCTGCCGACCGAATAGACGCCGACGATCAGCTCGCAGGCGTAGAAGGCGCCGGTGATCGGCGCGCCGAACGCCGCGGCGATCGCGGCGGCCGCACCGCAGCCGACCATCAGGCGCAGATCGTTGCGGCGCAGATTGAAGAACTTGCCGAGCAGCGAGGCGATGCCGGAGCCGATCTGCGTATAGCCGGCCTCGAGGCCGACCGAGGCGCCGCAGCCGTTGGAGATCAGCGTCTGGCTCGACACCACCAGGCTGTCGCGCATCGACAGATTGCCGCCGCGCAGCGCATTGGCCTCGATCGGGTCGACCGCGCTGGAGATCTTCATCCGCCGCCGCGACCATTCCATGATGCCGAGCGCCAATCCGCCGAGCGCAGGCGCGATCAGCGCCGCCCAGGGGCTGACCCTGGCGTTGGCCGACAGGCGGACGTCGACGGGAATGCCGTAGATGACCATATGGGCAATCTGCGCGATCTCGGCCATCAGCGTCACGATGGCGCCGGCCAGCGTGCCGATCACCAGTGCGAGCGGGATCAGGTAGAACTCGTTGCTGCGCAAGAGCGCGCGCAGGCGAACCATGAGGCGGTTCGATCCCTTGCGATCGGCGAGATGTCTGATCCGCACGAACACCTTCTGCCCGCCCTACCCTTCCGACATGCCGTAGCCGGACATGCGCTGGCGCACGCGTTCGATCTCAGCGCTAGAGAGCAGCGGCGGTTTCCCGATCTGGAGGCAGCCGTGATATTGCCGCGCCAGGGTCTCGACCTCGACAGCGAGCCACATCGCCTTGTCCAGCGTCTTGCCGATCGCGATCATGCCGTGATGGTCGAGCAGGCAGGCAAGCCGCCCCTCCAGCGCCCGCACCGCATGTTCGGACAGTTCCTCCGTTCCGAACGTGGCATAGGACGCGCAGCGGATGCTGTCGCCGCCTGCGGCCGCAATCATGTAGTGCACCGGCGGGATCTCCATGCCCATGATCGCCAGGATGGTGCAATAGGTCGGATGGGCATGGACCACGGCGCCGACGTCGGGCCGGGCCTTCAGGATGTCGCGGTGGAAGCGCCACTCGCTGGACGGCTTCTGATCGGGCGCGTGCGAGCCGTCCATCGCCATGAACACGATCTGGTCCGGCGTCATGGCCTCATAGGGCACGCTGGTCGGCGTGACCAGCAGCCCGTCCACATGCCGGACGCTGATATTGCCTGATGTGCCCTGGTTGATGCCGAGCGCATTCATGCGGCGGCAGGCGTCGATGATGGCCTGTCTCTTGGCGAGCTCGTCCACGGTCATCGACATCCCGATTTCATCTCGACTTCTTGGCGATGGGCGTTTGTCAGACCGGAAGTACGTCAAAGCAATATGGCAGCGCAAGCGAAAGCGACCGGACCGCCTGTCGTCTCGCCGGCCGGTCCGGCGCGGCACGAAATAGACCGTGAAATCAACGGATTAACGGATCGTCGCAACCCTACGGCAGGCTCGCCCGGACGGCCGCGATGCCGTTGATCACGAACTGCACGGAATAGGCGGCGAGCAGCATGCCGAGCACGCGCGAAAGCACGGCATTTCCGGTGCGCCCGAGGGTGCGGGCGATCAGGCTCGCGGACAGAAAGCACAGGATGCAGAGCAGGCACACCGAGAGGACGACCGCGATGATGATCGCGAGCCGCGCCCCGTAGCCGGCATCGCCCGTCAACAGCAATGTGGTCGCAATCGCACCGGGACCGGCCATCATGGGGATCGCCAGCGGAAACACCGCGACATCGGACGCGTGCTCCGAGGTCGCCTTGTCGGCCTCGCGGGCCTCGCGATGCGGGCGGTCGCCGAAGATCATCTGGTAGGAGACGCCGAACAGCAGCAGCCCGCCGGCGATCTGGAACGCGGGGATGCCGATCCCGAGCTGGCGCAACAGCCAGTTTCCGACCAGCGCGATCACCACCAGGATCGAGGCGGCGATCAGCGGCGCGCGCAGCGCGATCGTGCGCTTGACCGTGTCGGGCATGCCCCCGGTCGCGGCCAGGAAGGCCGGCGCAAGGCCGACGGGATCGACCACCAGCAGCAGCGTCACGAAGGCGGACAGGGCGAAGTCGAGCATGCGGCTGGGTCTCGCGCGAGGTGGGGCCGCAATCCATAACGGCTCGACGCGGCCTTCGCGAGGAACATTTGCCCTCGCAGAGTCTTGGTCGCGCGAGGATTGAGGAGGGCCTCGCCTTCCCGTGTCGCCTCAAGAGGAGGATTTATGGCCAAACGAGCAAAGAAACGTGCGAACGCGAAAAAGTCCGCGGCGCGCCGCCCGCGTCAGGCGCCGAAGATGTTGAGCGACCTGTTTCTGGAGACGCTGAAGGACATCTATTACGCCGAGAACAAGATCATCAAGACGCTGCCGAAGATGGCGAAGGCGGCTCACTCCAAGCAGCTGTCCGCCGCCTTCAACAAGCATCTGCGCGAGACGCAGGGCCAGGTCAAACGCCTTGACCAGATCTTCAAGATGCTGGGCAAGCCCGCGCGCGGCAAGCCCTGCGAGGCGATCAACGGCATCACCGACGAGGGCGCCGGGATCATGAAGGATTTCAAGAACGCCCCCGCCCTCGACGCCGGCCTGCTCGCCGCGGCGCAAGCCGTCGAGCACTACGAGATCTCCCGCTACGGCACGCTGCGCACCTGGGCCGAGGAGCTCGGCATGCCGGACGCCGCCAGGCTGCTCCAGGCGACGCTCGATGAGGAAGAGGCGACCGATCACACCCTGACCGAGCTCGCCACCTCCGTGATCAACCTCGAAGCGGAAGAAGAATACCGCGCCGCCGCCTGATCGGCGCGCCCCGGCCCAACTGTTGCCTACGACGCCGCGGAACATCTCCGCGGCGTCGCAGCGACTGATTGCAAGGGCCTCCTCGGGTTCGAGGGGACAGGCATGCTCCAAACGCGCGATGCTGGAATTTTGGGGAACCGTCCCCATATCCTCGTTTTCCAACCGCAGCGCCTTCCCCGAGTTTTGCCATGCAACCCAAAAATCCCCTCGACTGGATGCTGTCCGAAGCCCTGGACTCGCTGACCCGCGCCGAACGGCTGCGGCAGCAGTTCGGCCGCCAGGAAGCCTGCTGGGAGCCGCCGATCGACGTGCTCGAAACCGAGCATGAGCTTTTGATCCTGGTCGCGCTTCCCGGCGTCAATCCCGACAATGTCGAGACGGTGATCCATGACGGCGCGCTCGTCATCTCCGGCCAGCGCACCCTTCCGCCGGAGCTTCGCAACGCCCGCATCCACCGGCTCGAGCTGCCGCAGGGGCGTTTTGAGCGCCGCATTGCATTGCCCCTTGGCCGCTACGCCATCAGCCGCTTCGTGATGGACGGCTGCGTCGCGCTGCGCCTCGCCAAATCCTGAGGTCGATCATGGCCACCGAACAGATGAATAACGCACAGACCAATTCCACCGAGTCCGACGTGAAGATCCCCGACGACGCACTGATCATCATCCCCGTGCGCGAGATGGTGCTGTTTCCCGGCGCCATCGCGCCGATCGCGATCGCGCGGCCGAAGTCCGTCGCCGCCGCGCAGCAGGCGCTGCGCGAGCAGCGGCCGGTCGGCATCGTCCTGCAACGCAGCCCGGAGACCGAAGAGCCGGGGCCGGACGATCTCTATCGGGTCGCGACCATCGCCAACATCGTGCGCTACATCACCGCGCCCGACGGCACCCACCACATCGTCTGCCAGGGCGTGCAGCGCGCGCGCATCCTCGACTTCCTGCCGGGGACGCCGTTCCCGGCCGCGCGGATCCAGCAGATTCCGGAGCCGACCACGACCTCGCCCGAGATCGAGGCGCGCGCGCTGAATTTGCAGCGCCAGGCGATCGAGGCGATCGAGCTGCTGCCGCAGGCGCCGCCCGAGCTGGTCGCGATGTTCCAGAGCACCACCGCGCCCGGCGCGCTGGCGGACCTGGCGACGTCGTTCATGGACATCAAGCCGCAGGACAAGCAGGAAGTGCTGGAGACCATCGACCTCTCCTTGCGGGTCGAGAAGGTGTCGAAGCACCTGGCGGAGCGGCTGGAGGTGCTGCGCATCTCCAACGAGATCGGCCAGAAGACCCGCGCCAGCTTCGACGAGCGGCAGCGCGAGGCGATCCTGCGCGAGCAGATGGCGACCATCCAGCGCCAGCTCGGCGAAGGCGACGGCAAGGCGGCCGAGGTCGCCGAGCTGAACGCTGCCATCGCCCAGGCCAAGATGCCGCCGGAGGCCGAGGCGCACGCCAAAAAGGAGCTGCGCCGCTACGAGCGCATGCCCGAGGCCGCCGGCGAAGCCGGCATGGTCCGCACCTACCTCGACTGGCTGATCGAGCTGCCCTGGGCGCTGCCCGCGGAGAAGCCGATCGACATCAAGGAGGCGCGCCGCATCCTGGATGCCGATCATTTCGGCCTGGAGAAGATCAAGAGCCGGATCATCGAATATCTGGCGGTGCGCAAGCTCGCCCCGCAGGGCAAGGCGCCGATCCTGTGCTTCGTCGGCCCGCCCGGCGTCGGCAAGACCTCGCTCGGCCAGTCCATCGCACGCGCGATGGATCGCCCTTTCGTGCGCGTCAGCCTCGGCGGCGTGCATGACGAGGCCGAGATCCGCGGTCACCGGCGCACCTATATCGGCGCGCTGCCCGGCAACATCATCCAGGGCATCAAGAAGGCCGGTAGCCGGAATTGCGTCATGATGCTGGACGAGATCGACAAGATGGGCCGTGGGGTGCAGGGCGATCCTTCCGCCGCCATGCTGGAGGTGCTCGACCCCGAGCAGAACGGGACATTCCGGGACAATTACCTGGGCGTGCCCTTCGACCTGTCGCGCGTTGTCTTCATCGCGACCGCCAACATGCTGGACCAGATTCCGGGTCCGCTGCTGGACCGCATGGAGCTGATCAGCCTCGCCGGTTACACCGAGGACGAGAAGCTGGAGATCGCGAAGCGCTATCTGGTGCGGCGGCAGCTCGAGGCCAACGGCCTGACGGCCGAGCAGGCCGAGATCGAGCCGGACGCGCTGAAGCTGATCGTCAAGGGCTACACCCGCGAGGCCGGCGTGCGTAACCTCGAGCGCGAGATCGGCAAGGTGTTCCGCCATGCTGCGGTGCAGGTCGCCGAAGGCTCGGCTGCGAAGGTCGTTGTGACGGTGAAGGACATCGCCACCGTGCTCGGCCAGCCGCGCTTCGAAGGCGAGATCGCGCAACGCACCAGCATCCCGGGCGTAGCCACCGGCCTTGCCTGGACGCCGGTCGGCGGCGACATCCTGTTCATCGAGGCCTCGCGCGTGCCGGGCCGCGGCGGGATGATCCTGACCGGCCAGCTCGGCGACGTCATGCGCGAGAGCGTGCAGGCGGCGATGACGCTGGTGAAGAGCAGAGCCAGCCAGCTCGGCATCGATCCGCAGCTGTTCGAGAAAAGCGACATCCACGTTCACGTCCCGGCGGGCGCAACCCCGAAGGACGGACCGAGCGCGGGGGTCGCGATGTACACGGCGCTGACGTCACTGCTCACCAATCGCACGGTGCGCAGCGACACCGCGATGACCGGCGAGATCTCGCTGCGCGGCCTGGTGCTGCCGGTCGGCGGCATCAAGGAGAAGGTGGTGGCCGCGGCCGCCGCCGGCTTGAAGCGGGTGATGCTGCCGGCGCGCAACAAGCGGGACTACGACGACATCCCGAAGAGCGCGCGGGACAACCTCGAATTCATCTGGCTGGAGCGCGTCGACGAGGCCATCGCCGCAGCGCTCGAGCCGACCGAGGCCAAGGTCGAAGCGGCGGAGTGAATGCGATGAAGAAACTGCTGGAAAGAGCAAAGAGATCGCGCAAGACGCAGCGGCTGCGCCAGCTGCTCGATCGCGCCATCGACGGAGTTCGCGATGCGCTGGCGGGACCCGAGCCGCGGCTTCAGCCGGTCCCGGTCCGGGTCAAGCGCCGCAAAGGCTGACCCCCTCCGTTTCAGCCCTTGCGGTCGTCGAACATCAAAGGCCCCCTCTTTTCGAGGGGGCCTTTGCTTTATCAGGCCACGGCGTCCTTGGCAGCCTTGACCGGGCGAGCGCGGACGATCTTCCGGGCCGGCTTGGCCTTGAACATCATCTCCTCACCCGTGAACGGGTTGGTGCCCTTGCGTGCCTTGGTCGCGGGCTTCTTGATGACCACGAACTTGGCGAAGCCCGGCACCAGGAACAGGCCGTTCTTCTTGAGCTCCTTGTGACCGACGTCGGTCAGCGTCTCCATGACGCTCTTGACGTCGCGCTTGGAAAGCTCGGTGGCGGTCGCAATCTTTTCGATCAACTGCGATTTGGACATTTGGGCTGGCATCGTGTCTCCTCTGATTCGTTGCCGGTTGCATATTAGACCAACCGGCGAAGGCCTAGAGCCTTCTGCACAGTTATGTCGCGATTTTACGGGCTTTTTTGGCCCCCTGTGGCAAAAAACCCTGCTTTTTAGCTACTTCCGGAGCCGGAGGAGCCTCGGGCAGCGGATTTTACCTTGTTTCAAAGGCCCGCACGCAGCCTTGCTAAAGCTGATTCGCTGCTTTCGACAAGCGACGACCGGCCTCTTTGTGCAAGGAGGGGTGCGTTTCACCCTAGAAAATAAGGGTCGGATTGCACCGCAGCCGCTCCCTCTCCCCGTTTTTGCGGGGAGAACTGAGGAGGCGTCGGCTAGACGCGCTCGATAATGATGGCGGGCGCCATGCCGCCGGCGGCACACATGGTGACGAGGCCGCGCTTCAGGTCGCGCCGCTCGAGCTCGTCGAGCACGGTGCCGATCAGGATCGAGCCGGTCGCGCCGATGGGATGGCCGAGCGCGATCGAGCCGCCATTGACGTTGACCTTGGCGCGGTCGAGCTTGAGGTCGCGGATGTATTTTTCCGCGACCACCGCGAAGGCCTCGTTGATCTCGAACAGGTCGATGTCGTCGATGGTGAGCCCCGCCTTCGCCAGCACCTTGCGCGTCGCCGGCACCGGCGCGTTCAGCATCAAGGTCGGCGAGTCCCCCATGTTCGCCATCGCCACCACGCGGGCGCGGGCTTTAAGGCCATGCGCCTTGGCGTAGGCCGGCGAGGCCAGGAGGATCGCGGCGGCACCGTCGACGACGCCGGATGAATTGCCGGCGTGGTGCACGAAGTCGATGTTCAGATCCGGATATTTCTGCAGGATCAGGCCGCGATAGGTCGTGCCCTTGTCGTCGAGCACATAATCCGCGATCGCGGGAAATGCGGGCTTCAGCGCGCTCAGGCCTTCCATCGTGGTCTGCGGCCGCGGATACTCTTCGTGGTCGAGCGCGAGGCTGCCGTCCTCGCGATGAACCGGCACGAGGCTCTTCTTGAAGTGCCCGTTCGCGGTCGCATGCGCGGCGCGCTTCTGGCTCTCCAGCCCGAGCGCGTCGACGTCCCGTCGCGTGATGCCTTCCATGGTCGCGATCGCATCGGCGCAGACGCCCTGATGCGACTGCGGATGCCGCGCACGCAGGCGCAGATTGCCGCCGTCCATCATCATCGGACCGCCGCCGCGGCGTCCCTCCATCGACATCATCTCGCAACCGCCGGCGATGACGAGGTCTTCGGCGCCCGCCATGATCGAGGATGCCGCCATGTTGACGCTGGTGATGCCGCTTCCGCAGAAGCGGTCGAGCGTCACCGCGCTGGCGCGCACGTCGTAGCCGGCATCGAGCGCCGACATCCGGCCGAGATCGCCGCTTTGTGTTGCGACCTGCGCGCTGCAGCCCCAGACGATGTCGTCGACGTCGGCGGTATTGATGCCGGTGCGATCGGCGAGCGCGCGCAGCACGGTTGCGCCGAGTTGCTGCGGATGAATGCCCGAGAGCGCTCCCTTGCCGGCCTTGCCGACGCCCCGCGGTGTCCGGCAGGTATCGATGATCAGCGCGTCAGCCATTGGCGTTGTCCTCTTGTTATGAGTGTTGAGAGGCGTTGTGAATCAGGGGGAGAGTTGAGTCAATGCGCGGTGCCTCCCCTTCGCCTCTCCCCGCTTGCGGGGAGAGGCCGGATTTTACGCGTAGCGGAAAATCCGGGTGAGGGGGAGCTTCGGCAAGGACGGTGACAGATGGACTCGCGGAGAGTCCCCCTCACCCGGAATTTGCTGCCGCAAATTCCGGCCTCTCCCCGCACGCGGGGAGAGGCGAAGGCACCGAGACCGCAGCTACACCCCCGCCGCGTTCCTCGCGATCACGTTGCGGTAGTAGTTCGCGCTGAGCTTTGGCGTACGGACCTGGGTGTCGAAATTGACGTGATAGAGCCCGAAGCGCTTGCTGAGCCCGAACACCCATTCAAAGTTGTCCATCAGGCTCCAGAGGAAATAGCCGCGCACCGGCACGCCTTCGGCGGTTGCGCGCTGGAGCTGGGCGAGATAGTTGCGCAGGTACATGATGCGGTCGGTGTCGTAGATCTTGCCGTCTGGCGTCACCACGTCGTCACCGGAGGTGCCGTTCTCGCTGATGTAGATCGCATCCGTCTTCCAGATCTTGGCCGCCAGCTTCGGCACCCAGTAGATCGTCTCCGGCGCGACGCGGAGCCAGTCCGAGTTCATGTGCGGAAAGGATTTCGGGATCGGCAGCGGCATGAAGCCGGCGCCCTGGTCGGACGGCACCACATAGTTCTGCGGCGCGTAGATGTTGAGACCGAGGAAGTCGACCGGCGAGGAGATGATCTTCAGCTCCGCGTCGGTGTATTTCGGCGCATTGGCGCCGGCGTATTTCAGGAAGGCCTCGGTGTAGCTGCCGGTCATGATGACGTTGAGATAACCCGCGTTCATCTCGCGTAGCGCGATCTCGGCGGCGCGGACATGCTCGGGCGTGTCGATCGCGGGAACGCAGACGTCGATGTTCTCGGCCGGCCCGATCCTGGTGCCGCGGCGGCCATGGGCGCGCACCGCCTGCACCGCGAGCCCATGCGCGAGCGCGCTGTTGTGCCTGACCTGGTTGACCTCTCCTTGCGGAAGCGTCACGCCGGGCGCATCGATGCCGAGCCCATAGCCGAACTGCACGAAGCGGCCGCTCTCGTTCAGCGTGAACACGTTCTTGACGCGGTCGGTCAGACGCTCGGCGACATAGGCGGCATAGTCGCCGAAGATCTTGCAGGTCTCCGTCGAGCGCCAGCCGCCGAAGCGGTCCTGGAGCGATTGCGGCAGGTCCCAATGATAGAGCGTCATCCACGGCTCGATGCCGTTCTTGAGCAGCTCGTCGACCAGGCGATTGTAGAAGTCGAGGCCCCCGGGGTTCGGCTTGCCGTCGCCGTCGGGAAACACCCGCGGCCATGCGATCGAGAAGCGGTAGGCCTTGCAGCCAAGCTCCTTGATGAGCGCGATATCCTCCTTGTAGCGGTGATAGTGCTCGTTGGCGCGATCCCCGGTCGAGCCGTCCTCGATCTTGCCGGGGATGCGGACGAACCTGTCCCAGATCGAGGCCCCTCGCCCGCCCTCGTTGACGGCGCCCTCGACCTGGTAGGACGAGGTCGCCGTGCCCCAGAGAAAGCCTTCCGGAAAGCCGCTGTCGCGCGAGGCCGCGGCCGCCGGCTTGGCGTCGGCGCCGTCCAGAGGGTTTGCGATTGCCGCCGCGGACAATCCCGCCAGCGCGGCAAACTGGCGACGCGAGACCTTGTCCGACATGTGATGCTGCCCCCGGGATGATGCTGGTGCGGCGGCACAATGACCGGTCGCGGGCGGTTTGAGAAGCGAGCTTTGAGGAAGGCCGGATGCAGAATTGCGCCGCCCGGGGTCGCGACATAAGGATGCGGGCGACCCGGCCGGCCGGCGAAGCGCTCCCGCGATCAGCGCGAGCGCTTGGGAAGCTTTGGAAGCTTGCGGGGATTGAACGCAGGGAGCTGTCCGGCTTGTTCAGGCGCCGCCGGCTTCTGTTCCGTCAGAATGAGCGTTCCATGGAGGATCATTCCCGGCACTTGTTGCGCCGTCGCCGTGTAGGTCGCGATCTTGCCGGGGCAGTGTCCCTCGATGTCCAGCGTGAGTTCATCATCGACGCCGAAGACCGTCGCACGTCCATCGGTATGACGTTTCGTCAACACGGTTGCGGTGAAGCGATCGCCGTCGACCTGGCAGGAGCCGTGATACGTCATCAGGCTGTCACGGCCCCAAATCTGGCCGTCTGCGACATGGACGATACCGGTCCCCTGATCGAGGGGCGTCTTGTACCACGCCGTGTAGGTGCCATCCTTCAGCATGGGAGCAGTCTCCCCTCGTAGTCCCCCGCAAACAATCCGCATGATTAGCGCTAAGAAAGCGTTAATCGCGCGGCCCGTGCCAATCCGGTCGGTCCCTGCGCAGCTCGGCTTCAAGATCCTCGATGATGCTATGAAGCAGACACGCGGCAAGCGGGTCGGTCACTTCCCGTTCCAGATGCCGATAACGCGCGATCCGGGATTCCTGCTCTCTCAACTGGTGCTCTGTCATCAGACGGGCCCTCCGGCAAACCGACGCGCAGACAACCAGACAGTTTCGTTAAAATTTTCGGATCATTTGCCATGGTTTCCGGTCAGTTAAGAGCGACTCGGCGTCAGGCTTTACCCGCGCGCGGCATGCGGCAGTCAGAGCCAAAGACGCACGCCGGTCATGTCCCCGCTCCCTCACCTGCCCGGCCGGCCAACGCGCGGCTGACCAAACGGTCGGCCGCCCCCATGAGGGCGGCCGCATAGGACGGCTCGCTGGCTGTCGGGCTCGGCAGGATGGCCTCCGCCCTGTTGTTGAACATCGCGCCGCTGCGGCCATCGAGGTCGCGCGACACCAATAGCGGGACCAGCCGCGCGGCGTATGTATCCGGCTCGATCATCATGAAGCTGGTCAGCCATTCCACGACGGCGACAAGCGCGCGCGACCCGAGCAGATTGGCGCGGATGTTGGTCCTGACGAAGCCGGGGTTGAGGCCGAAGACATCGACGTCGGGAAAACGCCTGGCGGCCTGAAGGACAAGCACCTCGTTTCCGGACACGGTGTTCGAGTGTGCGGAGAAGCGCCTGTAACCTTGTTCCGAGTTGAGGTCGTCGACATCGGCCTTCTGCTCTGTGCCCGGAAATCCCATGACGAAGATGCGGGGCCTCAGGTCGGTCCTCGTCCGGTCCTTGCCGATACGCGGTGCGATCTCGTTCAGGATGACGAGGCGGCTCAAATAGCTGACGGCAAGATCGCGTTCGATGCCTTCGGGTGTCACCTCGCGTTTGGGGCCGGCCATGATGCCGGTCGTGAAGACGACGATGTCGATGTTTCCGGCGGGCAGCTCGGCGCCGATCCGCCTCGCATCCCGCATCGAGCTCAAATTGGCCCTCAAGAACGTGATGCGCGGCACCTCCTGATCGCGGAAAGTCTGACCGACGACCAGGACATTCGCGCCCTTCGCCGCAAATTGATGACTGAGCGCGCGACCGATGCCGCCGGTGCCACCGATCACCGCGACATTCAGTCCGTTGAGCCGGAGGCTTTCGAGCGGCGGCGGAGTGACATTCTGGCTCTTGTCCAATTCCACGCGTTTCATTGCAGGTCTGCCTTCCGCAAGCATTGATGAAGAACAGCCGCCGCACCACGAATGCGGTGCAGGATCGATGACTCAGACGGCCGCAATCGCGTCCAATGCGGGATAGTCGGTGTACCCGCGGGCGGTGCCGCCGAAGAACGTCGTGCGATCGGCCTCGTTCAGGAGCGCGCCGGATTTCAGGCGCGCGATGAAATCGGGATTTGCCAGGATCATCTGGCCATATGCTTCCAGATCGGCCAGTCCCGCAGCGACGTCGGAGCCGATGCGATCGCGCGGACGCCCCGGCCTGTTCACGATCAGCTTGCCGCGCCACAGCCTGCGCAGATCGGCCAGAAGGCGCTCGTCGCCCTGATGCATGATGTGAAGGTAGGCGAGCGAGAGCTTGTCGAGCTCGCCGACCAGATGGCGATAAAGATCCGGTCCTTCGGCGCCTTCATCGATGCCCCACATCGTGATGCCAGGCGACAGGCGGATCGCCGTCCTGTCCGCGCCGATCTCCCCGGCGATGGCGGTGGCCACCTCGATGGCGAAACGTGCGCGATTTTCGATGGAGCCGCCATATGCGTCGGTTCTTGTGTTCGCGCTCGGCGCAATGAACTGCTGCACCAGATATCCATTGGCGCCATGGATCTCGACGCCGTCAGCCCCCGCCGCAATGGCGTGGCGCGCGGCGTCGCGGAAGTCGGCGACGGTCCGGCGCACGTCATCGGTCGCGAGCGACCGCGGCTGCGGGATATCCTGCATGCCCTTCGGCGTGAAGATCGGCGTATCAGGCGCGATCGCGGACGGGGCCACACCCTGCCGGTGATGCGGCGTGTTATCTGGATGCGACATGCGTCCGGCATGCATGAGCTGGATGAAGATATGGCCGCCCTTGCCGTGGACGGCGTCCGTAACCTTGCGCCAGCCGGCGACATGTGCGGGCGTGTAGATGCCCGGCGTTGTCATGTAGCCCTGCCCGTCATCGGATGGCTGCGTACCCTCGGTGACGATCAGTCCAACCCCGGCGCGCTGCGCGTAATATTCGGCGGCGAGGCCGCCGGGAACGCCATCGGCA
Source organism: Bradyrhizobium sp. B025 (assembly GCF_042257955.1). Taxonomy (NCBI): domain Bacteria; kingdom Pseudomonadati; phylum Pseudomonadota; class Alphaproteobacteria; order Hyphomicrobiales; family Nitrobacteraceae; genus Bradyrhizobium; species Bradyrhizobium sp. B025. The sequence continues at coordinate 6,024,171 of NZ_CP170150.1, forward strand.
TCGGCGCGCGACCGCGTCATAGGCGCCATGACCAAGCGGTTCGAAAGCTCAAGTCCACCGATGCGGACGGGACTGAATAGCGAGTTCATGGCGGGTTCCTTCTCGAAGACGACTGAGAAGGGAGATGGACCCTCCACCTAATGGAATAAATACCGTATAATGGATCAGATTGATCCATATATGGGATAATGACATGGAGCTGTTGAACGACATGGCGCTCTTCGTGGAGGTCGTGAAGGCCAGGAGTTTCCGAGGCGCAGCCGCGACGCTCGACATGCCCAACTCGACCCTGTCGCGACGGATCAGCCTGCTCGAGAAGGAAATCGGGTTGCGCCTGCTGAACCGGACGACGCGCAGGGTCGAATTGACCGAAGCCGGCCAGCTCTATTTCGAGCGCTGCAAGCGCATCGTCGACGAGGCGCGACTGGCGCACGAGCAACTCGGCGAGATGCTGGCGCGGCCGAGCGGACTGCTGCGCGTCTCACTGCCGGTGGACTTCGCCAACACCTATCTGGCCCCGCTGATCACCGAATTCGCGCAGCATTATCCCGGTATCGATTTCGAATTCGACCTGACGCCGCGGCGCGTCGATCTGGTTTCCGAGCCGTACGATCTGGCGATCCGCATCGGAGAATCCGCGGCGTCCCACATGATCGCACGGCCGCTCGCCCGCCTGCACGGCAATCTCTACGCCTCGCCGCGCTATCTCGAACTCAACGGCGAGCCGCGCGAACCGGCCGATCTTGCACGCCATCAATGTCTCTGTCAGACGAGGGTGAGCACATGGACGCTGCACAACGGAACGCAAACGGTCGAAGCCGAAATTGCCGGCCGTTTCCACCTCAACAGCGTTGGCATGCTCCGCCGCCTCGCGACGCTCGACATGGGCATTGCTTTCACGCCGCAGGAAATCGTCGCCGACGAAGTCGCATCCGGCCGGCTGCGCCGCATTCTACCGCAATGGCAGGGCTTGCCCATGACCATCTACGCCGTGACCGAGACCAGACTGCTCCCCGCCAAGACGCAGCGCTTCATCGAGTTTCTGCGCGAACGGCTGAGCCGGGGGTAGATCGTGCCGCTCCAACCTCCCGTCTGCAGATCGCGCGTCGAGTTCACGCTTGCGAAAGATTGAGGCCCAAGCGAATCCACGATGTCACGGCACGTCGCCGGCCTTGCGACTCCCGCCGATGCTGTGCGGCTTGTTGAGGAAGAACTCCCGATTGCCGAGAGCGGCCTCCGCGTATTGATCGATCGCGACCTGGATGGCCTCGATGTGCATCCGGCACCAACCTTCGTAGCAAGACAGGCGCCGCGCATGATCGAGCGCCTTCAGGAATTCCGGCGGCTCCTGCATGTCGGAGAAGTAGGTCGGCCTCTCCCCCTTCATGCCCGTGCCACCTCTCGCGGCGGGACAAGACGGCGCTTCTCGGCATGGACGCGCGGCGGCGTCGGCCGCCGGCGGGGAATGAAGAGGCTGGCGACGACAATCGGGTCGGTGTCACCAAGGGCGGCTCGCTCCTGGACGAGCCCGCTCATCACCGTGCGCATCTTCATGACCTCGTGGGCCACGAAAGTGCAGTCCTCGTCCCGGTTGATCTGTTCATGCATGATCGCTTCAGCCTCACGCATGCTGACACGTAACGCTCTGATAACTCTACGGATTTCACTGATGCGGTTGTCCATGGCTCGCTCCCTGGCTGGACGGCCAGCATAAGAACAAATCATGAACATCGTGTCAATCGGCCTAAGGTAGAACAGGTCGGTGCCGACACCCCATGACGAGCCTGGCGAAAGGTCGATCCGCCGAACTCAGAATGTCACCCGCATCCCCGCATAGAACGCGCGCGGCCTTGCCGGGCTCAGCGAGCGCGGGTCGGTGAATTCTGCGCCGCCATTGGTGAAGTTGGGCAAGGCTTCGCGGTCGAAGAACTGTCCGTAGGTCGCGTAACGCTTGTCGAAGATGTTGTCGACCTTGCCATAGAGCTGGATGTTCTTCGCGACCTGGTACGAGGTGTGGAGATTGAACACCGTGTAGGACGGCAGCTTCGAATACTGGTTGGACTCGTCGCCGACGAAATACTGGCTCGAGACGAACAGCGCATTGCCCCCGACTTTCCAGACGTCGGTGACGTTGTAGTCGATGCCGACCTTGACCCGGTGGCGCGGGATCGCGGGAATCTGGTCGCCGGGCAGGACCTGGATGGTCTCGGTCACGGGATCCCTGAACGGACTTTCGGAGCCGAGCTCGAAAGCGTCGAGATAGCGTGCGTCGACGAACGCATAGCTCGCCTGGAACTGGAGCGTGGGCGATTTGATGTTGACCTCGGCCTCGAGCCCCTGACGCCGCGTCCTGCCGACATTGGTGAAATAGCCGAAGCCGGTGCGCCCCACTGCGGGAACGGCGACGATGTCGTCGTAGTTGGTGGCGCGGAACGCACCGACTTTCCATCCGAGCGTACCGATGTTCAGCTCCTTGGTACCGCGGAAGCCGGCCTCCACGGTCTTGGACACGACTTGCTTCAGCGGCGGGTCCGAAACCAGAAACGCCGCGAGCAGGCAGGGCCGGACCGGGTCGGCGCAGCCGAGCTCGAGCGGCGTGGGCACGCGATTGGCCTCGGAATAGCCGGCATAGGCGGTCAGCTCGGGCGTGATCTTGTAGGTGCCGCCGATCACCGGATTGAAGCGGGTGAAGGTGTGATCGCCGTTGAGACTGGTGCCGAGCTGATCCTCCAGCGTGATGCGCGCCACGTTGAAGCGGCCGCCGCCGGTGATGGCGAGCGCATCCGTGACGTTGAACGTGTCCATCGCGTAGAGGCCGTTATATTGATTGACGGTCCGCAGCGAGACCGGACCTGCGACGGTGTCAGGTACGCCTGTCGGTCCCAGGAAGAGGCCGCTACCGCTGACGACGTAGTTTTCTCCCATCGTGCCGATCTCGGCGGTCGCATTGTAGCGCGTGACACTGGCGTCGTAGCTTGTGCCCATCACGAAGCGGTTGTCGTGCCCGAACAGTTGATCGGTGTTGGTGGCCTGCCCCGACACGCCGAAGCTGGTCGACCGTATCGAGCTGCGGTCGATCTCGCCGAGGATCGTTCCCGGCGCAAAAGGATTGGCGAGCTGCACACCGTTGGTACCGTTCGCGGGCGTGGTGTCATTGCCGAAGCAAAGCAGCGTTGGATCCGCACCGCATTCCTGCACATCGGTCGGGTTGCCGTCGACCAGCTTCTGCTCGTATCTGCGCAGATGCGCGGTGCCTTCCAGCGTCCAGGTCGGCGTCGCATCGACCTTTCCGGTGAAATTGAGATAGCCGACGCGGTTGCTTGTGGTCTGCGGCGTCGTGTAGGTCGCGCCCCAATACTTGTCGAGCAGCTCGGCCGGAACGGTGGCGCTGGCCCCGAAATCGTTCTTGGCGATGCCCATGTTGGCGTGGAATTCGCTGTCGCCGGCCTTGTAGCCGACATCGCCGTAGAAGCGACGCACGTCCGATTGGGAGAAATTGCGGAAGCCGTTGTCGTGCAGGCCTTCGAGCGCGGCGTAGACGCCGTAATTCTTGTCGACCTGCTTGCCCCATTGCGCCGAGCCCTGGATGCGGCCGAACGAGCCGCCCATGACGTCGAGCTCGGCCCCCTGATAGGTGAAGCCGTCCTTCATCTGCAGATTGAGGGCCCCGCCGAGCGCGTTGAGGCCGAAGGCGGGATTGTTGGTCACCAGCGTCACCGACCTGATCGCGGCGGTCGGGATCAGGTCCCAGTTGACCGCGTCCGAGAAGGCTTCGTTGATGCGGACGCCGTTCTGGTACACGGCAAGGCCCTGCGGCGTGCCCGTCACAGGCGAGGCAACGAAGCCGCGGAATTCGACATCCGGCTGAAACGGATTGCCGGTGACTTCGGTGATATTTACGCCGGCGATGTTGTCGCGCAGCGCGTCGGTGACGTTGAGCGAGCCGGTCCGCTTGATCTGGTTGGCATCGACGGCGTTGATGGCCGACGGAACCTTGTCGACATCGAGACCCCTGCCGGTGCCCGGCGCGGTCGGGTAGACGTAGATGCGCGTCTTGGGGCTGCTCGACGACGATGCTCCTGCTTGCGCCACCGGCCGCGACGGCACGTTGCGCCTTGTCGTCGCGGGCGGCGGCGCCGTCACCTCGACCGGCGGCAGGTTCTGAACGTTGGTCTCCTCATCCTGCGCAGCCCCGGCAGGGCCCGCAACGACCACCCCCGACAGCAGCCCTGTCGAAACCGAAGCCATCAACAAATGACGCTTGAACCAAAGACGCTTGACCATCCCAGCCTTCCCATCCGTGACCACGGGCTGTTTTGATTTTCGCCGTTTGGTCGAGACGAGTGTATTCGGCAGCAGCTCACGCGCCAGCCACAAAAGATCGGGCAATATCCGCGCCCGTTTTCCCGACCAAATCGGGAATTTTTCCCGATCAGGCCGCCGCCGTCGGCACCAGCGCCTCGACGGTCAGGCCGCCGTCGCCGGAGACGACGTTGAGCGTGCCGCCCAGCGCCAGAATCCGCTCGCGCATGCCGACGAGGCCGAAGCCGAGCTTCTGGCCTGGCTCCATGCCGCGGCCATTGTCGCTAACCCGCACCAGGGCACAGAAGCGGCCATCGCGCGTGAGCTGCTCCGCCGGCTCGATGACGACATTGACCGTGGTCGCGCCGGCATGACGGAACACGTTGGTGAGCGCTTCCTGCACGACGCGGTAGATGGTGAGGTCGGCGGTCTCTCCGGTCGCCCCGAGCCCGGACGCGATCGTGGTCTGGATCGTGACGTCGGGATGCGACTCCCGCCACAGCCGCGACAGCGATTCGAGTGCCTGGCCGAGGCCAAGCTCGGCGAGGCCGACGGGCCGCAGCCGCTCCAGCACGCGGCGGGTGAATTGCTGGAGCGCGTTGATCTGTTCCAGCATGGCGCTGCCGTGTTTTCGCACGGCGTCCGCGCTCGGCGCGCGTCCATCCGCCTGTTTCGCCAGCGCGCTGGCATGCGCGCGCAGCGAAAACAGATACGGCCCGAACTCGTCATGCAGCTCGCGCGCGATCTCCTTGCGCTCCACGTCCTGGAGCGACACCGCGCGCTCGGCGAGCCGCCGCTTGTCCTCGACCGCCTCACCGAGCGTTACCGCAAGATGGTTGAGCTTGGTGCAGATCGCGGCGAGCTCGGGCGCGCCACCCGGCGCGACGCGCGCCTCATAGTGCCCGCCCTCGAGCTCGGTCATCGCCTCCGCCAGCGACTGGAGCGGCGCCAGCGCCCGCCCGACCACCGTCATCATCACCAGGAACAGCGCGAGCGCGATCACCGAGCCGACCTCGAGCTGGGTCACGATGCCGTCCCATATCTCGGCGATCTCGTCGTCCGGATGCGAGGTGATCCGCAGCGAGCCGGGCTTGCCATGGATCGAGACGGGCACGCTGACCGCGGTCTGCTCGGGATGAACCAGGCTGACGAACCAGGCCGGCGGCCCGCGCGTGTCGTCATCGGCGTCGGGCCGGGGCGGCGTCAGCGGGTTCCCGCCGGAATCATGAAGCGCGATGCTGACATGACGCAGCCGGCTGAGATCGCGCGCGATCTGGTTCAGCCTCGCATCCGGATCGGGCGCCTCGTTCAGGTCCGCCACGATCATCTCGATGAACTCGCGCGCGAGCCGGATCACGCTCTGGTCCTCGGCCTGCACCCGCGGCCCCGCCTCCGTGACCTGGCGGCCGATGTTGACGGCGAGCCCCAGCGCCAGCAAGAGCGCCAGCAGCAGGTTGATGCGCGCGCGCAAGGATAGATTTTGCCACATTGGTGTCGCCTGTGCCTCGCGAAGCTTGGCCCGCACCTGTCCGATGACGTTGACAGAGGCGAAGCGCCCGATATCTAATCGAAAGCGTACAGCAATCCCGGCCGGGTTGCATGAGGCGACATGAGACGCGCGTGGCTCTCCTGTCGGTATCATGCGGCGCAAAACAGGCAAGTCCAGTCACAGGGAACGCGCTGTCGCGGGGAACGCCTATGCGCATTCTGATCGTCGACGATCATCCCATTGTCGCCTCCGGCTGCCGTGCCGTGCTGGCCGACGAGGGCGAGATCGAGATCCTGGAGGCCGCCGACGCCGAAGACGGCGAGTGCGTCTTCATTGTCGAGCGCCCCGACCTCTGCGTCATCGACATCAACCTGCCGACCGTCTCCGGCTTCGAGCTGGCGCGCCGCATCCTCGAGCGCGCGCCCGAGGCCCGCATCATCATGTTCAGCATGAACGACGACCCCGCTTTCGCCGCCCGCGCGATCGAATGCGGCGCCAAGGGCTACGTCTCCAAGACCGGCGACCCCGACGATCTCGTCGAGGCGATCCGCACCGTCGGAAGCGGCGGCACTTATCTTCCGAGCGCGATCGCGCGCAGCATCGCCTTCGCCGGGCCGGCACTGGCGCAAAGCCCGCTGTCCAAGCTGAACGCGCGCGAGATGGAGATCCTGCGGCTGCTCAGCGCCGGAAAGAGCCTGTCCGAGATCGCCTGGCTGGTGCAGTCGTCCTACAAGACGGTCGCCAACACCTCGTCGATCATGCGCCAGAAGCTCGGGGTCAAGACCTCGGTCGAGCTGGTGCGGCTGGCGATCGACAGCGGCGTCGCTTGACGCGCGGGCAGCCGCCACAAATTCGGTCACACAAGCGTTGCAATGTTGATGTGGTTAAGTGCCACTGGAGTTAGGGCATGACGATTCAGACTGTCTCGACCAATAAATCCTGCGGCGGCGTGCAGGGCGTATACCGCCATGCGAGCCAGGCGACCGGAACCGACATGGTGTTCTCGGTCTACGTTCCCCCGCATGCGGACGGCGCAAAGCTTCCCGTGGTCTGGTATCTGTCGGGTCTCACCTGCACGCATGCCAACGTCACCGAGAAGGGTGAATTCCGCAAGGCCTGCGCCGAGCTCGGCCTGATCTTCGTCGCGCCCGACACCTCACCGCGCGGGCCGGACGTGCCGGGCGATCCCAACAATTCCTATGATTTCGGCCTCGGGGCCGGCTTCTATGTCGACGCGACGCAGGAGCCGTTTGCGCGCAACTATCGGATGTGGAGCTATGTCACCGACGAGCTGCCGAAGCTGGTCGCCGAGAACTTTCCGGTCGATGCCAGGCGGCAGTCGGTGATGGGCCATTCGATGGGCGGCCACGGCGCGCTGACGGTGGCGCTACGCAACCCGCACCGCTATCGCGCGGCGAGCGCGTTCGCGCCGATCGTGGCGCCGTCGCAGGTGCCCTGGGGCATCAAGGCCCTGACCGGCTATCTCGGGCCCAACAAGGACAACTGGCGCAGCCACGACACCGTGGCGCTGATCGAGGATGGCGCGAAATACTCGGGCTTCCTGGTCGATGTCGGCGATGCCGACAACTTCCTGAAGGAGCAGCTCAAGCCGGAGCTGCTGCAAGCCGCCTGCAGCAAAGCGAGCATCCCGCTGACGCTGCGGCGGCAGGCGGGCTACGACCACAGCTATTATTTCATCTCGACGTTCATGGGCGATCATCTCAACTGGCATGCGGAGAGATTGAACGGGTGAGCTCGCTTTCTCCTCCCCCTCTCCCCGCACGCGGGGAGAGGCGAAGATCTCATGGCTTGCCGTAATTCGGCGCCAGCAACCGGTTGCGGATCAGATAGCTCATCGTGCGGGTCCAGGATTCGTCGGTGTTGCCGCGCATGTCGGCGCTCGCCACCGTGATCATGTTGCCGGTCTTCACGTCGCGCAGGTAGATGTTGAGGTTGATGATCAGGTTCGAGACCTTCTGCACCATGCCGGTGATCTCCAGGTCGGCACCCAGCTGCCCGGCGAGCTTGAGGTCGCAGCCGCCGCAGGCCTGTAAGTTGGCGTGACGGGCGGCGTCCCTGACCGGCGCGATGTCGAGCACCTGGAACCGGCCTGAATCAGCCAGCTCCTTCCGCAGCTGCTCGCTGATGTGATCCAGCCGTACCAGCTCGGGCTTGGAGCCGTAGAACTCGCCGGGCAGGCTGGTGTCGATCAGCTCGAAGTCGAACACGGCGAGCTTCGGCGGATCGGCGAGCGCGACTGAGCCCGTCAACAGCAAAGCGGCGAAACATAGCAGCGCTCGCATGATCGTGATTCCGCCGCCTCGCGTCGCGAGGACGAAATGCGGGGTTGCATGCCCTGACAAATCGGTCATGCTTTAACAGAGACAATTCTCCATCGGCGGTCAAGCCGGGGAGAACGCCTGGAGGAAACATGATCCGATGGTTGGTCGGCCTGATCGGCTTAGGTCTTGCTGCGACGAGCGCGTTCGCGGCCGACCCTGTCATGATCGGCGTCGGCTATCTCGGACTCGCCGGCACCAGATCGACGCTGTCGCTGGTCGAGCAGCCCGCGGAGAATGACGGCGTCGCCGGCGCACGCCTCGCCATCGAGGACAACAACACCACCGGAAAATTCCTGGGCCAGCGCTTTGCGCTGGAAGAGCGCCGCATCAGGGAAGGCGAGGACGCGGTGCCGGCCGCGACCGCGCTCGCCGAGAAGAACGGCTTCATCATCGCCGATCTGCCGGCGGATGCGCTGCTGAAAGTGGCCGACGCCCTGCGCGAGCGCGGCACGCTGCTGTTCAACGCCGGGGCGATCGACGAGCGGCTGCGCGAGGCCGATTGCCGCGCCAATGTCATCCACACCGCGCCGACGCGCGCGATGCTGGCAGACGCGCTCGGCCAGTATCTGGTGTGGAAGCAGTGGAAGCGCTGGCTGCTCGTGGTCGGCTCGCGTGACGAGGACAAGCTGTTCGCCGATGCGCTGAGGCGCACGGCCACACGATTCGGCGCCAAGATCGTGCAGGAGCGCACCTTTGAAGATGCCGGCGGAGCGCGCCGCACCGACTCGGGCGTGACGCTGATCCAGCGCCAGATGCCGGTGTTCACGCAGCAGGCCCCTAGCTACGACGTGCTGGTCGCCGCCGACGAGAGCGAGGTGTTCGGCGCCTATCTGCCCTACCGCACCTGGGATCCGCGGCCCGTCGCCGGCTCGGCGGGCCTCGTGCCGCGCAGCTGGGACGCCGCGCAGGACCAGTGGGGCGCAATCCAGATGCAGAACCGCTTCATCAAGCTGAACTCGCGGCGGATGACGGCGCTCGACATGCAAGCGTGGACGGCTGTGCGGATGATCGGCGAAGCCACCTCGCGCACCAATTCCGGCGATGTGAAAAAGGTCGCAGATTTCATCAAGGGGCCGGATTTTTCGGTCGCCGCCTTCAAGGGCACGCGGCTGACGCTGCGCGACTGGAATCTCCAGCTGCGCCAGCCGATCCTGCTGGTCGACGGCCGCATGGTGGTGTCGGTGTCGCCGCAGGAAGGTTTTCTGCACCAGGTCTCCGAGCTCGATACGCTCGGCTACGACCGTCCGGAGAGCAAATGCAAATTGAAGTGAGCGATGTGATGAGATCGAGCCCTCGCCGCAACGACGCTGCGCCCCCTCTCCCGCTTGCGGGGGAGGGTTGGGGTGGGGGTGTCTCCGCGCACGAGAGCCCCCAAGAGGAGCGAGCCCCCACCCGCATCGCATCTATCGATGCGATGCGACCTCCCCCGCAAGCGGGGGAGGTGAAACCAATCCGCAGCGGAATGTCGCGCATGTGGCGTGTTGGGCTTCTCTCCGGACTGGCGCTCATGACCGCGCCCGCGCACGCCTACATCGCCTATGTCTCGAACGAGAAGAGCAACACGGTCTCGGTGATCGATACCGACAGCTGGACCGTGACCAAGACCATCAAGGTCGGCCAGCGCCCGCGCGGCATCGACTTCACGCGCGACGGCAAGTTCGTGATGGTCGCGGTCGGCGACGACGACACCATCCAGGTGATCGACGCCAAGACGCAAAGCGTGGTGGACAGCCTGCCCTCCGGCCCAGATCCCGAATTGTTCGCCCAGGATGCCGCCGGCAAGATCCTCTATGTCGCCAACGAGAACGACAACACGGTGACCGTGATCGATCTCGAGAAGCGCGCCCGCCTCGGCGACATCCAGGTCGGCGTCGAGCCCGAGGGCATGACCATCAGCCCCGACGGCAAGACGCTGATCAACACGTCCGAGACGACCAACATGGCGCATTTCATCGACACCGCCTCGCGCCAGATCGTCGCCAACGTGCTGGTCGACGCGCGGCCGCGCTTTGCGGAGTTCAAGCACGACGCTTCCGAATTGTGGGTGTCCTCGGAGATCGGCGGCACTGTCTCGATTATCGATCCCGGGAAGCACGAGGTGATCGGCAAGGTCACGTTCGAGATTCCGGGCCTGCGGAAAGAGGCCATCCAGCCGGTCGGCATCGGCATGACCAGGGACGACAAGACCGCCTTCGTCGCGCTCGGCCCCGCCAACCGTATCGCCGTGGTCGATGTCGCGACGCGGAAGGTGACGAAATACCTGCTGGTCGGGCAGCGGGTCTGGCACATGGCGTTCACGCCGGACGAAAAATACCTGCTCACCACCAACGGCGTGTCGAACGATGTTTCCGTGATCGACGTCGCCGCGCAGAAGGTGATCAAGACCATTCAGGTGGGCGAACTGCCCTGGGGCATCGCGATCGCGCCATGACCAGTCCCGCCTCCATCGCCGAGCCGCGCGACAGCGCGCCGAAGCTAGATCCGGCGGCGGTGCCGGCGCTGTCGGTCGACGGCGTCAGCCATGCCTACGGCCCGCGCCGGGCGTTGATGGACGTCTCCTTCAACGTGCAGCCCGCGAGCTTCACCGCATTGCTCGGCCTCAACGGCGCCGGCAAGAGCACGCTGTTCTCGCTCATCACGCGGCTGTTCGGCATCCAGTCCGGCCGCGTCGGCATCTTCGGTCATGACGTCAGCAAGAGCCCCGGCGAGGCGCTGCGGCTGCTCGGCGTCGTGTTCCAGCCGCGCACGCTCGATCTCGACCTGTCGCTGACGCAGAACCTGCTCTATCACGCCGCGCTGCACGGCATCAGCCGCCGCGAGGCGGCCGCGCGCAGCGCCGAACTGCTCGGCCGCATCGGCCTCTCCGAGCGCGCCGGCAGCAAGGTGCGCGATCTCTCCGGCGGCCAGATGCGGCGGCTGGAGATCGCACGCGCGCTGCTGCACCGGCCGCGCCTGTTGCTGCTGGACGAGCCGACCGTCGGCCTCGACGTCAAGGCGCGCACCGATATCATCAGCCACGTCCGCCAGCTCGTCACCGAGCAAGGCATCGGCGTGCTCTGGGCCACGCATCTGTTCGACGAGATCATGGCCGGGGACGACCTCGTGGTGCTGCACCAGGGCAAGGTGCTGGCGCAGGGGCCGATGAGCCGCGTCGTCACCGAAGCCGGCGCACAGGACGTCAACACCGCCTTCATGCGCCTGACCGGCGCGCAAGTAGTGCCGGGAGGCGGCGTATGAGCAGCATCACCACGCGCGAGGCGCCGCGCGGCTTCTCGTTCCAAGAGTACATGACTTGCCTCACCGGCATCGTCTGGCGCGAGGGCTTGCGCTTCCTGCATCAGCGCGAACGCTTCGTCTCGGCGCTGGTGCGCCCCCTGGTGTGGCTCTTCATCTTCGCGGCCGGCTTCCGCCAGGTGCTCGGCATCTCCATCATCCCGCCCTACGAGACCTACATCCTCTACGAGGTCTATATCGCGCCGGGGCTGATGGCGATGATCCAGCTCTTCAACGGCATGCAGTCCTCGCTCTCGATGGTCTATGACCGCGAGATGGGCAATATGCGCACGCTGCTGGTGAGTCCGCTGCCGCGCGGCTTCCTGCTGTTCTGCAAGCTGCTGGCGGGCACCGCGGTGTCGCTGCTCCAGGTCTATGCGTTCCTCTTGATCGCCTGGTTCTGGGACATCACGCCGCCATCATCCGGCTACTTCACCGTGCTGCCCGCGCTGATCCTGTCCGGATTGATGCTGGGTTCGCTCGGCATGCTGATCTCGTCCGGCATCAAGCAGCTGGAAAACTTCGCCGGCGTGATGAACTTCGTGATTTTCCCGATGTTCTTCGCCTCCTCCGCACTCTACCCGCTCTGGCGGGTGCAGGAGGGCAGCCCTTATCTGTACTATCTCTGTGAGGCCAATCCGTTCACCCATGCGGTCGAGCTGATCCGTTTTGCGCTCTACGGGCAAATCAACTGGATCTCGCTGGCGGTGGTTGCGACCTGCACAATCGTCTTCATGATCGGCGCGATTCTGGCCTATGATCCCTCGCGCGGGCTGGCGCGACGGGGCCCTGCGGGAGGCGAAGGATGAAGGCTCGGACCGTGACCATGGCCGTTCTGGCGCTCGCCGCCGCGAGCACGGCCGCGCGCGCGGCCGATCCGCGCTATCCGGACTGGCCCTGCACGCAGGCGAAAGTGCCGGAGATCTCGCTCGCCGCCGTCTGGGCCGGCCCGGCGCTCGACGATGTCCAGACCAAGTGGAAGGACGATGCCAAGATCAGCGCGCTGGTCTCAAAACTGTCGGCGCGCAAGACGCCGCTGGACGAGGCCGAGAAATCGGTGAAGGAATTCCTGGCCGGCTCCGCCGCTGACAAGACCGCGAACGCAAAGCTCCTCTTCGCCGGCCTGTTCGACACCCTCAACGCCCAGCGCTCGCAGGTCATGAACGGGCTCGAACGAGTCAGCCGCAAGCAGCGCGACGCCGCCGACAAGATCCGCGACGAGACAATTCAGCTCCAGGCACTCCAGGGCGCGACACCGCGCGACGAGGCCAAGGTCGAGGCGCTCAGCAACGAGCTGGTCTGGAAGACCCGCATTTTCGAGGACCGCCACAAGGTGGTGCGGTTCGTCTGCGAGGTTCCGACCGCGATCGACCAGCGCCTGTTCGCGCTCGGCCGTGTGATCCAGCAGGAAATGGAATAGCGTCAACCTCGCTGACGGCTCCGCAGAAGTTCCCGCGATCTCATTGCGACTATTAACCTTTGCCGCGCTATCTGCCGGAACCAAATCGCTCTAGGATGTCTTGTCGATGTGAATCTCGAAATGCCCGGAGGCCTCGATGGGAACCACCAGATTCATCCTCGCAGGCGCTGCGGTCCTCAGCGTGCTCGCATCCAGCGCTTTTGCTGACGACATGACCGGAATGGTCACCAGGATCGACCGTCTCAACGGGACGATCTCGATCCAGCAGACGCAGAAGGGAACGGTCGGCGGGAGCGCAGGCGGCGCCGGCATGCTCCAGGAGTACAAGGCCAAGGATGCCGCGATGCTGGATGCCGTCCATGCCGGCGACAGGGTGAACTACTCTGCGACCGACAATAACGGCACGGGGACGCTGACCAAGCTGCAGAAGCAGTAGGCCTCCACGGCGTCATGGCCGGGCTTGTCCCGGCCATCCACGCCTCGCCCACAGCGCGAAGAACGTGGATGCCCGGGACATAGGCGAGCGAAGCGACGCCGTCCTTCGGACGGCTATGCCCGGGCATGACGGTTACTATTGATCCGGCCGCGGCTCCGGCTGCCCTTCGTCGGTCGGCAATGCCGCGCGCTCCCAGCCGTCGGTGCCATCAGGATACCAGGCGATGTTGGAATAGCCGTAAGCCAATGCACGCCTGGCGGCGTTCCAGGACATCCAGCAGTCGGCCAGGCAATAGATCACCAGCAGCGCGGCCTTGTCGCCGCGCGACGCTTGCGCGAGGCCGCGCTGCAAATAATCGTCCATGGCTGGCGGCAAATTTCCGTAGCCGGTATCCGGCAGCCACAGGCTGCCGGGAATGTTTCTGCGCGGCGCATCGCGCCAGACCGTACCTTGGGGTAGATTTTTCGGCTTCGGCGCGCGCGGCATCACGTCGATGAACGCGCCGCTCTTATCCCGCCAGATCGCCTCCGCTTCGGCTGTGGTGAGCACGCGCGCGCCGGCGAGCGTCGCCGGCACCGGCGCACGGTAATTGTCGGTGCGGTAGCCCTCGGGCTCGAACGGCTCCGGCTGCTGCGCCAGTGCCGGTGCCGCCAGAACGGCGGCGACCAGTGCAGCGGCAACGCGCCGCCTCATGGCGCCTTCTTGGCCGTCTCCGCGCCGAGCGGCCGGTCGCTCTCGTCCAGCAAGGGAACGCCGAAGTCGAGCAGGATCTTGTTGATCTCGCCCTGGTTCTCCTGGATCAGCTTGTTGAGCTGCCGCTTCCAGTTCTGGTCGGCGGGACGCACGCCCATGCCGATGCGATAGACCAGCTTCGGCCCGGTGGTTTCCTTCACCAGCGGCGTGACATGGAGCGAGCCGGCTTTCTTGGCATAGAAGCCGGCCATCGGTCCCCACAGCACGCCGGCGTCGATCTTGCCGGCCGAGAGGTCGTCGATCATCGCCTGCGCGGAATTGTCGAAGCGCGTGTCGATCATCAGCGGATAGGGCTTTGCGTCGCCCATCAGGCCTGCGATCGCCATATTGGTTGCCGGCGGCGTGCCGGCGACGATGCCGACGTGCTTGCCCTTGAGCCTGGTATCTTCGAGCGTGTCGACGTCTTCGAGCCCGCTGCCGGCCTTTGCGACCAGCGCATAGGTCGTGCGGTAATAGGGATTGGTGCCCTGCACGAGGTCGTCGCCTTGCGGGAAACCCATGATGACGTCGCAGCGATGTGCGCCCAGCGTCATCCGGACGAAGCCTGTCGCCTGCGGGAAGAACACGTAGTCGAGCTTCTTGCCGAGCTTGTCGGCGAACAGCTCGGCGAGCTTGTTCTCGAACCCCTCGCCCTTCTCGTTGGAGAACGGCAGATTGCGCGGATCGGCGCAGACCCGCAGCACCTTCGGGTCGACCAGCTCGAACGAGAGGTCTCCGGTCTCGCTGGTCTGCGCCATGGCAACGCCGCCCAGCGCGCAGGACGCAACCAGGCCCCACAGCAAGAACAACCCGCGACGATGTCGTCCGGCCTCCGTCATCGCGCTTCCTCCTCGTTTTGTTTGAATGTTATCCATGCAACGCATGACGCGCCATGTTTTGCCAAACCTTGCGCTGGCTTCCCTTTGTTGCAGTGCAATGCAACAAACCCTTTGAACTGGGGCGGAAAAGTGTCTCACATCGCTTCAATGATCTCTGCCCTGACCCTGCTCGGGATAGCGACGCTAGCACGCACTGATGCAGCCGAATTGCCTGTAAGCGAAGTCGCGCCGGGAATCTTCGTACACTCCGGGACCATTGCCCTGATGACGCGCGAGAACAAGGGCGACATCGCCAATGTCGGCTTCATCGTGGGCACTGACGCGGTCGCCGTGATCGACACCGGCGGCAGCTTGCACGAGGGCGAGGCGCTGTTGGCGGCCGTGCGGGCCCGCACTGAGAAGCCGATCCGCTACGTCATCAACACCCACGGCCATCCCGACCATGTCTTCGGCAATGCAGCCTTCGTTGCGGAAGGAACCAGCTTCGTCGGCCACACTAGGCTGCCGCAGGCACTGGCGACGCGCGGTCCCTACTATCTCGACAATTTCCGTCGCATCATGGGCGGCGGGCTGATCGATCCCGTGAAGATCGTACCGCCCACCCTACTCGTTTCGGACACGATGACGCTCGATCTTGGATCGCGACGCCTGACCTTGCGGGCCTGGCCGGCCGCGCACAGCGACAATGACCTGACGGTGTTCGACGAGACGACCAAGACGCTGTTCGCGGGCGACCTCGTCTTTCTCCGCCACATTCCGGTCATGGACGGCAGCATTCGCGGCTGGCTTGCCCTGCTTAGGGAGCTTGAAGCGGTTCCGGCAATTCGCGTCATTCCCGGTCACGGCCCCGTGAGCGAGTGGCCTGCGGCGCTGGCCGATGAACGACGTTATCTCACGACGATGCTGTCCGACGTCCGCACACTCAACAAGAAGGGCGCGCCGATCCGAACCGCCGCGGACAAGGCCGCTGAATCGGAACGGTCGCACTGGCAGCTGTTCGAGGACTACAATGCCCGCAACGCAACCGCAGCATTTTCGGAAATTGAATGGGAGTAGCGGGCGCGCTACGCTATGCAGGAATGAGCTTCGCGGACCCTGACTGCTTCGTCCGCACGGGACCATGACCATGACGGGATGCATACGCCGCCTGCCCCTGATCGCCCTCCTCCTCGGCGTCGCCTTTGCCGCGCCGACGCAGGCCGAGGAGACCTACGATCCCTGGCCGGGCCTGGTGCAGGACATCTTTAGCAACCGTCCGATGAACGACGGCGCCGACGTGATCGGCATCGAGATGCCGTATCGCGCCGAGGACGCGGCCATCGTGCCGGTGACCCTGCGCAGCAAGCTCTCGCCGGGCGATGCCCGCCGTATCCGTTCGATCACGCTGGTCATCGACCGCAATCCGGCGCCAATGGCGGCGAAATTCGAGCTCGGGCCGGATGCCAATGTCAGCGAGATCTCCACGCGCGTGCGCGTCAACAACTACACCGACGTCCACGCGGTGGCCGAGCTCAGCGACGGCCAGCTCTATGTTTCCAAGACCTATGTGAAGGCCTCCGGCGGCTGCTCCGCGCCGGCGGGAAAGAATGTCGAGGAAGCCAAGAACCGGCTCGGCCAGATGCGCTACCGGCAATTCGCGCGCGAGGACGCGCCGGCGAGCCGCGTCCGCGAGGCGCAGATCATGATCGGCCATCCCAACAATTCCGGCCTGCAAATGGACCAGGTCACGCAGCTCTATATTCCCGCCTTCTTCATCAACCAGTTGAAGCTGACGCAGGACGACAGCCCCGTGCTGTCAATGGAAGGCGGCATCTCGATCTCCGAAGATCCCAATCTGCGCTTCACCTATGTCTCCAACGGCGCCAAGCGTTTCCGCGCGGAAGCGAAGGACACGGATGGACATGTGTTTCGGAACAAGTGGGATGTGGAGAAGCCGGGGACTTGATAGTCTCGCCGTCATTCCGGGGCGGTCCGCGGGACCGAACTATGGTGCGCGATTGCGCACCTGAGAATCTCGAGATTCCGGGTTCGATGCTTCGCATCGCCCCGGAATGACGGTGTTAGATCAGAAACACCTCACCTCGGCTTCCGCCTGCGCCCGCCTCAAATCATTCACCGCCGAATTCGCCTGCTCCGACGTGCGAAACTGGACGCCGAGATTGCCGCGCACCTGGGACATGCTGAGCGCGGTCTCGGCGGTGACATAGCGCTCATAGGTGACGATGGACGCCACAACGTCGATCGAGCAGGAACATTGCTCGATCGCGGCCCGTGTCTCGCCATTGGCCTTCATGCAGCCATAGACATATTCCGCGCGCGCCGCCGTCGGATAGTCGTTGGCCTCCTGCGCGCACGCCGTGGACACGGTCGCCGCCAGCACCGCCAATGCGGCGACAATCGGTCGTAGCTGTCCCGCCAGATTCATGAGCGTCCTCCCGCTGGTTGCGATGAAAGCTATGCTATGCGTATTGTCCTGAAAAGCACTCCCTTCGAGGAAACGGCTCACAAGGTGATGAGAGCACTTGGTCGGACATTGGCGCTCGCGGTGACGCTGGCGCTGACACAGGTCGCAAGCGTCCGCGCCGCGGATACCATCCGCCTTGCGGTGCAGAAGACCGGAACATTCTCCTGGGAGCTGGCCGCGATCCGGGCCGGCGGCCTCGACAAGGAAGCCGACCTGTCGCTGGTGGTCACCGAGCTTGCGAGCCCCGAAGCCGGCAAGATCGCGCTGCGTGCGGGCAGCGCCGACATCATCCTGTCGGACTGGCTATGGGTGTCGCGCGAGCGCGCCCTCGGCGCCAAGCTCACCTTCTACCCCTATTCCAGCGCACTTGGCGCCGTAATGGTGCCCGCGGCCTCGCCGATCAAGACGCTCGCCGACCTCAAGGGCCGCAAGCTCGCCGTCGGTGGTGGCGCGATCGACAAGAGCTGGCTGCTGCTGCAGGCGCGGATGAAGCAGGACGGCATCGACCTGAAGTCCGACGCGACCATCGTCTATGGCGCGCCGCCCTTGATCGCCGCCAAGGCGCTTGACGGCGAAATGGATGCCAGCCTCAATTTCTGGAATTTCTGCGCCCAGCTCGAGGCCAAGGGCTTTCGCCGCCTCGCCGGCATCGAGGACATCCTGCCGAAGTTGGGGGCCAAGGGCGCGGTCTCCGCGGTCGGTTATGTCTTCGACGAGGGCTGGGCCGCAAGCCACCGCGATGCGGTGGCGCGTTTCATTGCGATGACCCGCAAGGCCAAGCAGCTGCTGGTCACCTCCGACGCCGCCTGGGAGAAGATCGCGCCGCTCACCGGCACGAGCGATGCCGTCATGCTCAAGACCTACCGTGACCGTTATCGCGACGGCATTCCGCGCCGGAGCATCGCCGACGAGGAGGCCGATGCGCGCGTGCTCTATCGCGTGTTGGCCGAGACCGGCGGCCGCGACCTGGTCGGGCCGGCGGCCGAACTCGACCCCGGCACCTTCTATCATGCAGTCCCCGGAGACTGAGGTGCTGCGTCTGCTCTCGTTTTCCCTATTCCTCGCGACCTGGTGGCTTGCAGCGCTGTTCGTCGGCGGCGCAAAGCTGCCCTCCCCGCCTGCCGTGCTCACCGTCATCATCGCGGAAGCGTCGAGCGGCGCGCTGTTCCTGCATCTCGGCGCCACGCTGGCGCGCGTCGCGCTCGCCTTCGTGCTGGCGATGTCGCTCGGCAGCGCCATCGGCTACCTGATGGGGCGGGTGAAGCTCGCCGACCGGCTCGGCGATCCCTGGCTGATCCTGCTGCTCAACCTGCCTGCGCTGGTCGTGATCGTGCTCGCGTATATCTGGGCCGGCCTGACCGAGGCGGCGGCGATCGCCGCGATCGCCATCAACAAGCTGCCGACCGCCATCGTCACCTTGCGCGAGGGCACGCGCGCGCTCGACCGTTCGCTGGACGAGATGGCGAGCGTGTTCGCGATGCCGCGCTGGCGTGCCTTCCGCCATGTCGTGCTGCCGCAGCTTGCGCCTTATATCGCGGCCTCGGCGCGCTCCGGATTGTCGCTGGTGTGGAAGATCGTGCTGGTCGCCGAACTCCTGGGACGGCCGAACGGCGTCGGCTTCGAGATCGGCGTCGCGTTCCAGCTGTTCGACACGCCGCGGCTACTCGCCTACTCCCTGACATTCGCCGCCGTCGTGCTCGTGATCGAGACCGTGCTGGTGCAGCCGTTCGAGGCCCGTGCAACAAGGTGGCGGCCCCGTGCGGCTTGAAGTCGATATCACAGGCAAGACGTTCAGGAGTGCCGCGGGCGAAACGCACGAGGTGCTGGCCCCGGTCAAGTTCGCGGTTCAATCCGGCGAGGTCGGCGTGCTGATCGGTCCCTCCGGCTGTGGCAAGAGCACGATGCTGCGCATCATCCTCGGGCTCGACCGCGATTTCCACGGGACCGTCGCGCGACCGCCGGAAGCGCGGATCGGGATGGTGTTCCAGGAGCCGCGGCTGCTGCCGTGGCGCTCGGTCGAACAGAATGTGCGGCTTGCGGCTCCAGACATCTCCGAGGCGAAGCTGTCGGAGCTGTTCAGGATCCTGGAGCTGGAAGCGCATCGCAGCCACTTTCCCGGCGAATTGTCGCTGGGTCTTGCCCGGCGCGTCGCTCTGGCTCGCGCCTTCGCAGTCGAGCCCGATCTGCTCGTGCTCGACGAGCCCCTCGCCTCGCTCGACGACGCGCTCGCGGGCCGCCTGCGCGACGAGATCGCGACGCTGGTCGCAAGCCGCCCCGTGATGACGCTGCTCGTCACCCACAGCCTCGACGATGCGGTCCGCCTCGGCGACCGCCTGTTCTTCCTGTCGCCGCAGCCGGCGCGCATTCTGGCGGAGGTGCCCATCAGCATCCCGCGTGGGGCACGCGGCGACGCAGAGATCGCCACGATCAAGGCGGACCTCGTGGCGAGGATCCAGGGCGAACATGGCGGCGAACGCGCCGGGCGTGATGCCTCATAGCCAGCCACGCAACGCGCGTGGTAAACAGGGCCGGTAGCGGAGCCTGATGATGAAGCGAATGGTCGCCCTCATGACGCTTGGCCTCGCTCTCGTCGCGACCATGGCGAGCGCGCAGGACATGATGCGTGACGTCGACCTCACGTCACCCGCGATGGTCTCCGCGGAAATGAGCCGGCAGGAGGTCGAGGCCATCCTGGGCAAAGCGAGCGCCGGGGCGCCGGCCGATTTCACCGGCAAGCGGTTGTCGGGGCTCGATCTCTCGGGTCTCGACCTTTCCACGGTGATTTTCCGTGCGGCACGACTCAACAAGACAAAACTCGCCGGTGCCCGTCTGGATCATGCGATCCTCGATCAGGCGTGGCTGCTGGACGCCGATCTCGCGGGCGCGAGCCTGAAGGGCGCCAACCTGTTCGCCTCGCAAATGGCGCGCGCGCGTCTAGACGGCGCGGACCTGACCGGTGCTCGCATCGCGGCCGACCTCACCGGCGCAAGCCTGGTCGGCGCCTCGATTGCGGATGCGCATCTTGGCGCCGATATGCGCAACCAGTCGATGGGACTCATGCGCGCCGTGCTGCGATCCGCCAATCTGGAACGGCTGAACGCGCGCAACGCCGACCTGTCGCGCGTCGATCTTGAATTTGCCTCCCTCAAGGGAGCCGACCTGACCGGTGCGTCGCTCAAAAATGCTCAGCTCGGCGGCGCCGACCTGACCGGAGCTACCGTCACTGACGCCGATTTCGAGGGCGCTGATCTTACCTCAGCGAAGCTGATCGCGCCGATCGGCCTTGACCGCGCCCGGAATTTCGACAAGGCAAAGAACCGCGAGCGCCTGATCAGCGAATAAAGGCGCGCCTTTGGGAGGATCGGTTGATGCGTTGGTTTCTGGCCTTGATCGCGTTGTTGACGTTTGCCGGCGAAACCACCGCCCAGAGCAAGGGCAAGGGCATCCGGCTCTGGAACCTGACGACGGAGACGATCTCCGGCTTCCAGCTCTCGCCCGCCGGCAAGACCGAGTGGGGACCGAACCAGTGCCTGAACGACAAGGACAAGGAGGTGGACCACGACGAGCGGCTGCGCATCACCGGCGTCGAACCCGGCCGCTACGACGCCAAGGTCAGCTATCCCAACGCGCGGCAGTGCGTCGTCCGCGACATCGAGATCAAGGCCGACGCGGTGTTCTCGATCGCCGACAAGGATCTGAAGGACTGCACGAAATAGGACGGCCGCGTCACGCCTTGTCGTTCGCGTGCGGATATTCGCAGCGCCACCGTACCGCCTGCCACTTCGGATGGTCGCCAACCCATTGCGCGATATAGGGTGGCGCCGCCATCGCGCATTGCCGCGGCGACCCCGCATAGTTGAACACCAGATGCTGTTCCTCGCAGGTCGCAGGCGACAGCACCGCACACACAGTCACCACCAGGTCGATCGGGTTCATGCCGGAATCCTCACGCAAGGGCGATCAAGGTTTAGCATGAAAGGCTACGTTCCGAGGAGCCGGAAGTTTCAATCCGCCGTGAGGGTTGGCCGGAACAGCCGATCTCTCTGCTGCGCGAGGTCCTAACATGCGAGGCTAGAACTTGAGACCTTGACGCTTCCACATCGTCATGGCCGGGCTTATCCCCGGCCATCCACGCCTTGCTCCGCGGTACAGAGAACGTGGATGCCCGGGACAAGCTCGGGCATGACGACCCTGCATTAGAAATTAACGCCGAACACCAGCCGCGCCTGATGGCGCTCGAAATTGACGAGGTCGAGATTGGCGCCCGATCCGGCCGGGCGGCCCCAGGCCTGCATGCTCCAGCTCAGGGTGAGGCGCGAGCGCTCGGAGAGCTGGAAATAGGCGGTCGGGCCGACGAACAGGGCCTGGCCCGAGAATTCGCCGAGGCCGATGCCCTCGTATTGCCGGAAGTAGCGCAGCTCGCCGCCGAGCAACATGTTGGGCCGCACCCGCACGAGGCCGGCGAAGGCCGCGCCGATCGTAGAGCTTTTCTCCGACAGCCCCGCCACATCGAAGCGCGCCCATTCCGGCTGATAGATCAGGTTGAGGGCGCCGATGGCAAAGTTCGGGATCAGCTCGCGATCGAAGGCGAGCGTGAACTCGGTGCCGTACATCCGCCCCTTGGCGCCGCTGGTCTCGTCGATGCGATCGCCGTGGAGCTCGGCGGCAACGGTCAGGCCAAACGGCGCGCGCTCGCGGTCGAGCAGGCGATAGCGCAGGTCGAGCGAGGCGCCCTGGAAATTGAATTGACGGCGATCGTCGATATCGGGGACGCCGGTGATGTCGTGCAGGCTGGCGGTGGCGCCGAGCTCGATGCGGAAGTTCGGGAGCGGCACCACCTCGATCTCGACCTCCTGCGCGAGGGCGCGATAGGTGCCGCCGCCCTTGCCGAACCGCCCCGTGGTCTGGCTCTGGAATTCGCGCTCGCCGGGATTTCCGACATCGGTCCCGATCATGAAGCCGAAGATGTGCTCGGTATCAAAGCCCTCCTCGGCGTGCACGCAGGTCGGTGCAAGCGCGAATGTGCAGGCAGCCATGATCCAGAAGGTTTGAGCTCTCGCGCGCATCCCGAACACTACCACGGCTTCGACGGCGTTTGCCATCGAAGCCGCGGCAGGTTCGTCAGTCTTACTTGCGCGAAGCGCAGGCGTACATGTTGATTTCCATGCCGACCGGCACTTCCACGATCTTCGGAGCTTTCCAAGCCATCCGGGGTCTCCCAAGGTATTGAGCGCGACATCGCGCGAGGCAAAACCTAGGGCTGCGTCAGGCACAGCGCAAGTCTGGAATCGGAGCGCAAACACAGCGAACTGTCGCATATCGCTTGCGAATTTCCCTCTCGGGCAAACCGTCTTCGCTCCCAGTCAAGCGCGGCTGCTTTCACCGCAACAAGCGCAGCAGCGCGCGGCCGGCGCGCGAGTTCAGCTCCTTCGCATCGAGCGTTCCGTCCTTGTCGGGATTCGCCGCGTTGAAGCGCTGCTCCACCACAGCAAGATATTCGTCGAGCGTGAGAGTCCCGTCGTGGTCGGGGTCGGCGGCCGCGAGCTCTTTCGCGGTCAGCCGTCCGCGCAATTCGCGCGCGTCCAGAGTCCCGTCGTGGTCGGGATCGAGCTTCGCGAACAGCGCCGTAGCCGCCTTCTTCACCTCGGCAAGGTCGAGCGTGCCGTCATTGTCGGTATCAAACATCTTGACGGCATTGCCGGAGGCCGACCAGGCCGGACCGGACAGCAATGCAACCGTGAGCGCAAGCGCAACAGAGCGGCGTGACATCATGAAAACCTCCCTCACCAAGAGCTCCGATTCGAGCCGGATCGAAACGACATAAGTCCACAAGCGAGGCCCGGTTCAAGTCTGGAATTGCAAGTATCGCGCCGCACAACTCGCGGAACCGGTCGGCCCGCGCGCGGCGGCCCCGCGCTGGCATTTCCTCATGCCGTGGAATTTTTTCAGCGCCTGCGCACAAGTGAGAGTCGGTCGTCAGGTTTCCGTAAGGTAACTGACATCTGCGTCCAACATATCGGCATGACGCTTACGACTTTCGTATTGACGCGTTTTGCATTCGGGCGGAGTGTTGCTGTCGCAGCGTCAAAAGGCGCGCATATTTGGAGGAACGGATGAAACGCTTTGCGATGGCCGCGAGCCTCGTCATGCTTGCATCAACGTATGCAAACGCCCAGACCACCGAGCAACTGGTCAAGGGTGCGACCGATACATCGAACGTTCTCAACTACGGGATGGGCTACAATCTCCAGCGCTTCTCGACCCTGAACCAGATCAACAAGGACACGGTGAAAAACCTCGTCCCGGTCTGGAACTACTCCTTCAATGACGATCGCAGCGAGGAATCGCAGCCGCTGGTGTACCAGGGCGTGATCTACGTGACCTCGCACAACGCGACCATGGCGGTCGACGCCAAGACCGGCAAGCAGATCTGGAAATCCAAGATCGAGTATCCCGCCGAGACGCCGCGCATCGTCTGCTGCGGCATCATCAACCGCGGCGCCGCGCTCTACGACGGCAAGGTGTTCCGTACCACCCTCGACGCCAACGTGATCGCGCTCGACGCCAAGGACGGCAAGGAGCTTTGGCGGCAGAAGGCGGCCGACATCAAGGAAGGCTATTCGATGACGGTGGCCCCGCTGGTCGCCGACGGCGTCGTCATCACCGGCATCTCCGGCGCCGAGTTCGGCACCCGCGGCTTCATCGACGGCTGGGATCCGGCGACGGGCAAGCATCTCTGGCGCACCCATTCGATCCCCTCTCCCGACGAGCCCGGTGGCGACACCTGGAAGGGCGACACCTGGAAGCTCGGCGGCGGCTCGACCTGGATCACCGGCTCCTACGATCCCGAGCTGAACACGGTCTATTGGGGCATCGGCAATCCCGGCCCGTTCAACTCGGCGGTGCGCCCCGGCGACAACCTCTACACCTGCTCCGTGCTGGCGATGGATCCCAAGACCGGCAAGATCAAGTGGCACTACCAGTTCTCGCCGAACAATCCGTTCGACTATGACAGCGTGGCCGAGATGGTCCTCGCCGACATGAACGTCGAGGGCAAGCCGACCAAAGTGCTGATGGATGCCAACCGCAACGGCTTCTTCTACGTGCTCGACCGCACCAACGGAAAGCTGCTCGCGGCCAATCCCTACGTGAAGGTGAACTGGGCGACCGGCGTCGACATGAAGACGGGCCGGCCGATCGAGACCGACGTTTCAAAGGACGCACGCGAGGGCAAGAAGGTGACGGTCTATCCGTCGATCCTCGGCGGCAAGAACTGGGAGCCGATGTCGTTCAATCCGCAAACCGGATTGGCCTACGCCAACACGCTCGCCTTCGGCGGCAAGTACAAGGCCGAACCGGTCACCTTCAAGCAGGGCGAATGGTATCTCGGCATGGACCTCACCGATCCCTGGGAATTCGGGGACGGCGCGCGCGGCCATCTGAAGGCGATTGATCCGATGACCGGCAAGGCGAAGTGGGAGGCGCCCGCCGACATCCCGCGCTTCTCTGGCGTGCTGTCGACCGCGGGCGGCGTCGTGTTCACGGGCGCCCTGACCGGCGAGTTCGAGGCCTTCGATGCCGACACCGGCAAGAAGCTCTGGCAGTTCCAGACCGGCTCCGGCATCGAGGGACAACCGGTGACGTGGCAGCAGGATGGCGTGCAGCACATCGCCGTCACCAGCGGCTACGGCGGCGTCTACTCGCTGTTCTCCGGCGACGAGCGGCTCGCCAAGGTGCCGCCCGGCGGCTCGCTGTGGGTCTTTGCGGTCAAGCAATAGCCCCGGCAAGATGCTGAGAGAAGTGGCTTACAAGACGGCGGCGAAGATCGCCGCCGTCGCGGTGCTGACGGTCGCGCTTGCGGCGACCGCTCGTGCCGCGGATGACGCAACCGGCAATCCCGTGCAGGCGCAGATCGACCATGGCAAGTCGACCTATGCCGAGAAATGCTCGCACTGCCACGGCCCCAATCTGATGAACTCCGGCACCATCACGCCGGACCTCCGCGCCTTCCCCGACGACAAAACGCGCTTCGTCACCACCGTGAAGAACGGCAAGAACAACAAGATGCCGCCCTGGGGCGACATCCTCAGCGAGGACCAGATCGGGGAGCTCTGGGTCTTCATCTCGAGCCGGAGGAAGCCATGAAGCGCTGGCTCGCCGCCTGGAGCCTCGCCGCGGTCCTCGCGGCCAACGCTGCGCATGCGGCCGATGGCCCGTTGAGCGTCTGTCTCGACGAGGACCGGCCGCCGCTCTCGGTGCATCACAAGGGCAAGGCGGATTCCGGCTTCGATGTGCTGCTGGCGCAGGCGATCGCGGAGCGGATCGGACGACCGCTGAAGATCCAGTGGTTCGAGAGCAGGCTGGATGAGGATTCCAGCCCGCAGCTCGAGGCCAACGCGCTGCTCTCCGACGGACGCTGCTCGCTCGTCGGCGGCTATGCGCTGACGACGGATTCCCTCGTCAAGCCCGGCATGAAGACGGCGCGCCTGCCGGATTTCACCGGTGCCACGCGCGAGGACCGGCGGCGCCGCGTCGCGCTCGGCGAGCTCACCCCGAGCCAGCCTTACGTCTACTCGCCGATGACGGTGGTGCTCGGGCCGAAGGCGAAGGGGCGCAAGATCGCCGACATCGGCGATCTTGCCGGGCTCCGCCTCGCCATCGAGAGCGGCTCGCTCGGCGATGCGATCCTGATGACCTTCGACAAGGGACGCCTGATCGACGGCATCACGCATCTCGTTCCCGGCCGCGACGATCTCCTCGGCGCGCTCGCCAGCGGCGACTATGATGCGACACTGATCGACCTCGGCCGCTTCGATGCCCACCGCGCCGCGCATCCGGATACGGCGATCACCGCGTCCGGCTACTATTATCCGATCGGCGCCAATCGTGGTTATGTCGGGCTTGCCAGTGACCCTGCCCTGATCGACGCCGTCAACAAGGCACTGACCGAGCTCGCAGCTGAAGGCAAGATCGCCGAATTCGGCAGGCAGGCCGGCCTCACCTATTTGCCGCCGCGGGAGCCCGTGATCCTCGGCGATGTCTGGATGAAGATCATTCAGCGGTGATTCTGTTCGTCATTCCGGGGCGCCCGCAGGGCGAACCCGGAATCCATTTCTCCGCAGAGCATGCGGCCCCAATGGATTCCGGGCCTGCGCGCTTCGCGCGCTCCCGGAATGACGGCGGATGTGGCTGGCAGCGTCTCACTTCGTATAGTGCGGCGGTTCATTCGGCCATTTGGTGAAGTCGTGAGCGCCTCCGCCACAGACCTGCGCGCCACCCTCTCCCGGGAAATCAAGACCGGCGAGCTGCTGCGCGCGCTGATCGTCGGTCCGAACAAGCAGCGCCATACCTTCCAATGCGCCAATCTGTCTCGCCTGCCGACCATGGCAGAGACGGCGTGATGCAGTAGCTTCGGTAAAAATCCGGGAGAGAATCATGTCCGCAAAACTCGATCGCCGCCACTTCGTCGCCGCCGGCACCACCGCACTCGCGATGCCCTTCCTCGCGCGCAGCGCCTCGGCGCAGGGCACATCGCAAGGCACATCTCAAGGCACCTGGCCGTCGCGGCAGGTTCGCATGATTTGCAGCTACCCGGCCGGCGGACAGACCGACCTGCTCGCGCGCGCCTACGGCGAATTCATCTCCAAGCAGGTCGGCAAGACCGTCGTGATCGAGAACAAGCCCGGCGCCGCCGGCGCGATCGGCACGGCCGAGGTTGCCCGCGCGGAGCCCGACGGCCACACCATCCTGTGCTCGATCTCGACCACCTACATCATGAACCGGGTGGTGATGAAGAATCCCGGCTACGACATGGACAAGGACCTGACGCTCGTCAGCGTCATTCCGGGCGCCGGCCTTTTGCTGGTCGCGAACCCCAAGACCGGCGTCAAGACGCTGGAAGATTTCGTCGCGTTCGCGCGCAAGAGCGGCAAGGTGAACTTCGGCACCTACAGCGCGGGCTCGTCCCCGCACATGACGATCAACGAGCTTAACAAGCAATACGGCCTCAACATCGAGCCGGTCCATTACCGCGGCGAAGCCCCGATGTGGACCGGAATGCTGGAAGGCACGCTCGATGCCGCGATGGGCAGTTACACGGCCGCGCAATCGGTCCTGCAAAGCGACCGCGGCACCGTGTTCGCGGTGCATTCGAAGAAGGTCGACGCGATTCCGGCCATCAAGACCCTCCCCGAACAGGGCGCCACGTCGAAATTCTTCACCGTCAGCGGGTTCACCGGCTGGGCGGTGCCGAAGGCAACGCCGCAGCCGGTGGTCGACCGGCTGGCCGAGCTCTGCGTCGCCGCCAACAGCGATCCGAAGGTGAAGGAGGTGCTCGCGACCTTCGTGCTCGAACCCGCGATCGGCTTCAAGGAGACCAATGCGCTGTATCAGCGCGAGCTGCCGATCTGGATCGAGAGCGCGCGGTCGTTGGGCCTCGAGCCGGCTTGAACCTTTGGGCATGGCGCATCGGACACGCTTCCGCGGTGCGGCACGGCATCCGACCAAAGCCTAGGTCGATGTCGGCGACGGCCCCCACTATCATAGGTGGTGCCGGAGAACCTCGGGGTCCGAACGAGAAAGGCCGATCGCATGACGCCAGATGCCATCGCCATAGCCGCCATGATCATCCTGCTCTTTCCGATGGGCTATTTCACGCTGGCCTCGCCCGCCTTCCTGCTGGTGAAGCTCGACATCCGGCCCGTCGCCCTGCTGCTGCGTGGAATGTTCAATGCCCATTTCCTGGTCATGGGCGTTGCCGGAATCATCGGGACGGCGGCTTTCCTCCTCGCCGGACGGCCGCTCTTCGCCGCGGCGGTCGGCCTGCTTGCAGCTGTGGCGATTGGCGGGCGCCGCTGGTTCATGCAGCGGATGGACGACCAGCTCAGCGCGAGTGATGCGGGCGACACCGAGGCTCCGCGGCGGCTACGCCGGCTGCACTGGAGCGGGATGCTGTGCAACGCGGTCCTGCTTGCCGCTCTGCTGGCCAGCATTCCCTACATTGCGACGACGGCATGAGCGCATTGGCCGCTCGCCGGGAGCTCCCCGGCGTGCGCCTAATGCTCGTTCGCGGCCGCGGCGCTCTGCTGCCCCTTGTGGATCGAGGACGGCACCACGCCGAAATATTTCCGGAATACGCGGCTGAAATGCGATGAGCTGGAAAAGCCCCAGGAGAATGCCACGTCGGTGATGGTCTTGCCGGCGTGGGCCTCGAGCTCCTGACGGCAGTTCTGAAGCCGCGCCTGCCAGATGTAATCGCTCACCGTGGTGCCGCGCTCGGAGAACAGCATGTGCAGATAGCGCTTGGAGCAGCCGAGCTCGGCGGAGATCTGGTCGATGCACAGATCCGGATCGCGCAGGTGCTCGCGGATGAAGAACTGCGCGCGCACATACATCGCCTCGGGCCCGACCCGATCGAACATCGTGTCGGCTTCGCGCAGCGGCAGCAGCAAAAGGTCGATCAGCGAATCGGCGACGCCGACCGCGCTATTCGCCGACAGCTTGGCCGCCTCGTCGAATGTCGCGTGGACGAAATCGTGGGCGATCCGCCCCGTGCCCGTCTTCGCCGACAATTTGCAGGCCGGCATCCGCTGCGACGGGAAGCCGCGGTCGCGCAGCAGTGCCTTCGGCACGATCACCACGTCGTGACGCGTGAAGGCGGGGCTGATGATCGAATGCGGGCAGGATACGTCATAGGCGATGATGTCGCCGGGATTGATTTCGATGTGACGGCCTTCCTGCTCGAAATAGGACACGCCGTAGGTCTGGAAGTGGATTTTTATGTACGGGTGTTCGTTGGCCTTGGCGCGCGCCAGCGTGTGCGCGATGCGATGCTGGCTGACCTCGATCTGACACAGCTTCAGGCGCGAGACGGTGGTGTAGTCGATGCGGCCCTCGAGCGAGGACGCCTCCAGCGGATCGACGTCGAAATGCCCACACAGACTGGTCAGCCCGTCGATCCAGCTCTGGATCTGGCGCTTCGGCGTCATTCCCGTCGTCGAGAGCGTGTGAATGGTGTCGGACATTAATCCAGCCACTGGTTTGATTCGGAAATTTCGACGCGAATCGCGACCAGCGCTTCCGGAGCCCTCAGCCGAGATTGCGTGACGTTTACCTCGAATTTGAGCGGTCTTCTGCAACGAGCGCCATCGTTTCATTGCCACCCTTGAAGGTTAATCCTCCGCCTTAGTTGCAGCGCCGTCAAGGGGAACCTGAGCGCAGAGCGCGGTCCCGAAGCGACGCGGAAGCCGCTGAATTCGCTACTGCAAAATCAAAATCTTCGCGTCCGTGCGCTGTCAAGCAAACCGGCTTCCCTCTTGGGCAAGTTTCCCGATGACGAAGTCGTTAGGGATTGCGGCAGGAACAACAAGAACGGGCCGCTCCTGCACGTGGACCCGTGGCTCTCATCAGGAGGAGGAAACACCGCACCATCGTTTCTGGTCCCAATCGTGACCGCCCTGCACGAGCAGACGCCGGACGAGAAGCCCGGTGATTGAGCAACGCTTCGGAAACAATAAACGATACCAACGGAGGAATAACTATGCGCAAGGTGCTACTGGCGACCTATCTTGGCTCCGCGGCGGCTCTCGCCGTCGGCAGCGCTTCAGCCAATGACGAGCTGATCAAGATGTCGCAGAACCCGAAGGACTGGGTGATGCCGGCGGGCGACTATGCCAATACCCGCTATTCCAAGCTGAACCAGATCAACGCACAAAACGTGGGCAAGCTCCAGGTCGCCTGGACCTTCTCGACCGGCGTGCTGCGCGGCCATGAAGGTGGCCCGCTGATCATTGGCAACATGATGTACGTCCATACGCCGTTCCCGAACAAGGTCTACGCTATTGACCTTTCCAACGAGAACAAGATCGTCTGGAAGTACGAGCCGAAGCAGGACCCGAACGTCATCCCGGTGATGTGCTGCGATACGGTCAACCGCGGCCTGTCCTATGGCGACGGCAAGATCATCCTGCATCAGGCCGACACCAACCTCGTCGCGCTCGACGCCAAGACGGGCCAGGTGGCCTGGTCGGCGACGAACGGCGATCCGAGCAAGGGCCAGACCGGCACCTCGGCGGCGCTGGTCGTCAAGGACAAGGTCCTGGTCGGCATCTCCGGCGGCGAATTCGGCGTGCAGTGCCACGTCACCGCTTACGATCTCAAGAGCGGCAAGCAGGTCTGGCGCGCCTTCTCCGAAGGTCCGGACGACCAGATCAAAGTCGATCCGGCCAAGACGACGTCGCTCGGCAAGCCCGTCGGCGCCGACTCCTCGCTGAAGACCTGGCAGGGCGACCAATGGAAGATCGGCGGCGGCTGCACCTGGGGCTGGATGTCCTACGATCCCGCTCTGAACCTCGTCTATTACGGGTCGGGCAATCCTTCGACCTGGAATCCGAAGCAGCGTCCGGGCGACAACAAGTGGTCGATGACCATCTTCGCACGCGACGCGGACACCGGCATGGCCAAATGGGTCTACCAGATGACGCCCCACGACGAGTGGGACTATGACGGCGTCAACGAGATGATCCTCTCGGATCAGCAGATCAATGGCCAGGCGCGCAAGCTCCTGACGCATTTCGACCGCAACGGCCTTGGCTACACCATGGACCGTGAAAGCGGCGAACTGCTGGTTGCCGAAAAGTACGATCCGAAGGTGAACTGGACCTCCGGCGTCGACATGGACAAGAACTCGCCGACCTATGGCCGTCCGAAGGTGCTCGACGCAGCTTCGACCGACAAGGCGGGCGAGGACCACAACGTGAAGGGCATCTGCCCGGCCGCGCTCGGCACCAAGGACGAGCAGCCGGCAGCCTACTCGCCGGACACGCAGCTGTTCTACGTTCCGACCAACCACGTCTGCATGGACTACGAGCCGTTCAAGGTGAGCTACACCGCGGGCCAGCCCTATGTGGGTGCGACGCTCTCGATGTATCCGCCGCAGGGTGAAAGCCACATGGGCAACTTCATCGCCTGGGACGGCAAGACCGGCAAGATCGTCTGGTCGAACAAGGAGCAGTTCTCGGTCTGGTCGGGTGCGCTCGCAACCGCCGGCGGCGTGGTGTTCTACGGCACGCTCGAAGGCTACCTGAAGGCGGTCGACGCCAAGTCGGGCAAGGAGCTCTACAAGTTCAAGACTCCGTCCGGCATCATCGGCAACGTCACGACCTATGAGAACGGCGGCAAGCAGTACGTCGCAGTGCTCTCGGGCGTCGGCGGATGGGCCGGCATCGGTCTCGCCGCAGGCCTGACCGATCCGACCGCCGGTCTCGGCGCAGTCGGTGGCTACGCGGCCCTCAGCAACTACACGGCACTCGGCGGTACGCTGACCGTGTTCTCGCTGCCGGCGAACTAGCCCCACCTTCGTGTCGCTCCGGCGCGTGGATCAACTCCACGCGCCGGCTCGTCTCCACCGAACGCCTTCGAGGATAATCTCTTGCGTAAAATCTGCTTTGTCATTGCTGCGATCATCTTCGTGACTTCGGGGGGAATAGCCGTTGCGGACGGTCCGGGCGACCCGACCGCCGTCAAGAAGGAAGACGACGGAAAGTGGCTCGATAAGGAAGGAAACCCGACCTACAAGATTTCGGCCGACGGCACCGTGGACTGGTTCACCTATTCCGGATATCGCCGCTATCACTCCGACTGCCACGTCTGCCATGGCCCCGACGGCATGGGATCCACCTACGCACCGGCGTTGAAGGATTCAGTCAAGACCATGAGCTATGGCGACTTCCTCGGCGTCGTCGCCTCCGGTCGCAAGAACATCTCGACCGCGCAGGAGAACGTCATGCCAGCCTTCGGCGACAACCCCAACGTCGCCTGCTACATGGACGATCTCTACGTCTATCTGCGCGCCCGCTCCAACGAGGCGTGGGGCCGGCAGCGTCCCTCCAAGAAGGAGGAGAAGAACGAGACCTACACCAAGGCGGAAGACGCCTGCATGGGCAAGAAATGAACGTTACCAGGACCGATACCACCTCTTGGCGTCCTGCGAGAATTTGAGGAGTTTACGATGAAGACACGTGCCGCCGTTGCTTTCGAAGCCAAGAAACCACTCGAGATCGTCGAAGTCGATCTGGAAGGACCGAAGGCCGGCGAAGTCCTGGTCGAGATCAAGGCGACGGGCATCTGCCATACCGACGCCTACACGCTCGACGGCTTCGACAGCGAAGGAATCTTCCCGTCGATCCTCGGCCATGAGGGCGCCGGAATCATCCGCGAGATCGGCCCCGGCGTGACCTCGGTCAAGCCGGGCGACCACGTCATCCCGCTGTACACGCCGGAATGCCGGCAGTGCAAAAGCTGCCTGAGCCAGAAGACCAATCTCTGCACCGCGATCCGCGCGACGCAGGGCAAGGGCGTGATGCCCGACGGCACCAGCCGCTTCTCCTACAAGGGCAAGCCGATCTACCACTACATGGGCTGCTCGACCTTCTCGAACTTCACCGTGCTGCCCGAGATCGCCGTCGCCAAGATCCGCGAAGACGCGCCGTTCGACAAGAGCTGCTACATCGGCTGCGGCGTCACCACCGGCGTCGGTGCGGTCGTCAACACCGCCAAGGTCGAGCCGGGCGCCAACGTGGTCGTGTTCGGCCTCGGCGGCATCGGACTGAACGTCATCCAGGGCGCCAAGATGGCCGGCGCCGACAAGATCATCGGCGTCGACGTCAATGATTCCAAGGAGGACTGGGGCCGCCGGTTCGGCATGACCCACTTCGTCAACCCGAAGAAGATCACCGGCGACATCGTTCCGCATCTCGTCAACCTCACCGACGGCGGCGCCGACTACACCTTCGACTGCACCGGCAACACCACCGTGATGCGCCAGGCGCTGGAAGCCTGCCATCGCGGCTGGGGCACCTCGATCATCATCGGCGTCGCCGAAGCCGGCAAGGAGATCGCCACCCGCCCGTTCCAACTCGTCACCGGCCGCAATTGGCGCGGCACGGCCTTCGGCGGCGCGCGCGGCCGCACCGACGTGCCGAAGATCGTCGACTGGTACATGAACGGAAAGATCCAGATCGATCCGATGATCACCCACGTGCTCAAGCTCGAGGAGATCAACAAGGGCTTTGACCTCATGCACGAGGGCAAATCCATCCGTTCCGTCGTCGTCTACTAGCTCACTGCCATCACCCCAAGGAGGATCGTCCCATGACTATTGCACTCCACCCATCGATCGACAACGGCCTCAAACAGGGCAGCGGCAGCTTCGCCGGCGGCACGCTCGCCTGCAAATGCAAGGACCATCAGGTCAAGGTCGGCATCAAGGGCGACGTCGCCCACAACCACGCCTGTGGCTGCACCAAGTGCTGGAAGCCGCAGGGCGCGACATTCTCCGTCGTCGCGGTGGTGCCGCGCCAGAACGTCACCGTGCTCGAGAACGGCGACAAGCTCGAGATCGTCGATGCCTCCGCGGTGATCCAGCGCCACGCCTGCAAGGCCTGCGGCACGCACATGTACGGCCGCATCGAGAACAAGAACCATCCGTTCTACGGCCTCGACTTCATCCATCCCGAACTGTTCCAGGAGCAGGGATCGCAGGCGCCGCAATTCGCCGCCTTCGTCTCCTCGGTGATCGAATCCGGCGTGAAGCCGGAGCAGATGGCCGGCATCCGTTCGCGGCTGAAGGAAATCGGGCTCGAGCCTTATGACTGCCTGTCGCCGGCGCTGATGGACGCGATCGCGACCCACGTGGCGAAAGCCAAAGCAGCCTGACGAAGGCGACCTGAACGAGGCGGCCCGAGCAGGGCCGCCGGACCCACGCCACGTCCGCTCGCTGGTTCCGACCAGCACCAGCGAGCCGGACGGAGGTGGCTTCCCACGATCGCGACGAAGCCGCCACTTCTGCACTCTGCGTCTACGAGGGCCACGCTCCCTCAGTCCTGGTCTCTGAATGACTGCGCAGTGCCGCCCGCTTTCCGATTGAAGTCGGCGGCACCTGCGTTTCTCCCTCCCTCGACTGAGGCATCCTGCTTCGTCCGTACAGTCTTTCTGGCGGACGAAGCTTTTTTGCTGCGGCCTGCTTTGCAATTGCGCAATGCGCGCGGCGCGATACCGCGCCCTGCTTTTGACAAATCACAGATGCAACCTCTTCACGCCGAGAACAACCGGCTGTGAATGCCGGACCGGCGCGATCCCTGCTACGATCGCGCCGTGACGATGCCGCGCGAAGTTCAATCAAATAAGAACAAAACGGGAGGTATCGAACACATCCAGACATCGCCATTGGCGTTCCTGCCTCCCTCCGGGATTTGCCCGCGCGGGATGACGGCGGAACGCGGCAACGACGCACCGCCGCCGGCGCATGCCGGCGCATTTAATTCATGCTTATGAAGAGCGAGGGACGATCATGATCAAGGTGAAGATCAACGGCCAGGAACAGAGCTGGGACGGCGACCCGAATCTCCCGCTACTCTGGTTCCTGCGCGACGAGGCCGGGCTGACAGGCACCAAGTTCGGCTGCGGCCAGGCCTTGTGCGGCGCCTGCACCGTCATCGTCGACAAGGAGGCGGTGCGCTCCTGCGTCACGTCGATCAACGACGTCGCCGGCCGCGAGGTCACGACCATCGAGGGATTGCATCCGAACGGCGATCACCCGGTTCAAAAAGCCTGGCGCCAGGTCAACGTGCCCCAATGCGGCTTCTGCCAGGCCGGCCAGATCATGCAGGCCGCGGCGCTCCTGATGGACAACCCGAAACCCTCGCACGACCAGATCCGCGAGGCGATGTCCGGCAACATCTGCCGCTGCGGCTGCTACCAGCGCATCGAGAACGCGGTCCATCTCGCATCGACGGGAGTGTGACATGAATTTCATCGACAATCCCCGGAAGCTTCACAGCTTCGAAAAGAACATCCGTGTCGAGAAGGTCTCGCGCCGCAGCATCCTGAAGGGGCTCGGCGTCACCGGCGGCTTCGTGCTTGCCGCGCCCGTGATGTCCCGCCAGGCATTTGCCTATGAGACCGGCGCCGGAAAAATGCCGCATGGCGTCGTGGTCGATCCGCGCGTGTTCGTCGCGGTCGCGCCCGACGGCATCGTCAGCATCGTCGCCCACCGCTCCGAGATGGGCACCGGCGTGCGCACCAGCCTGCCGCTGATCGTGGCCGAGGAGATGGAGGCCGACTGGTCCAGGGTCAAGGTGCAGCAGGCCCATGGCGACGAGGTCAAGTTCGGCAACCAGGACACCGACGGCTCGCGCAGCACGCGGCATTACCTCATCCCGATGCGCCAGATCGGCGCCGCCGCCCGCACCATGCTGGAACAGGCCGCCGCCAAGCGCTGGGGCGTTCCGGCAACGGAGGTCAAGGCGGTCAATCACGAGGTCGTCCATAGCGGCAGCGGGCGCAAGCTCGGCTTCGGCGAACTCGCGGCCGACGCCGCCAAGGAATCGGTGCCGAGCGTCGAAGGCCTCAAGCTGAAGGACCCCAAGGACTTCCGCTATCTGACCAAGGGCCAGATCGGCATCGTCGATCTTCACGACATCACCACTGGCAAGGCGCGCTACGGTGCGGACGTGCGCCTTCCCGGCATGAAATATGCCGTGATCGCGCGCCCGCCGGTGACCGGCGGCAAGCTCGCCTCGTTCGATCCGAACGAGGCGTTGAAGGTGCCCGGCGTCGAGAAGGTGATGCAGGTGCGCGGCTGGCCGTGGCCGTCGAAGTTCCAGCCGCTCGGCGGCGTCGCGGTGATCGCGCGCAATACCGGCGCGGCGATCAAGGGCCGCGATGCGCTGAAACTGGTCTGGGACGACGGCGCCAACGGCAAATACGACTCCGTCGCCTACCGCAAGGAGCTCGAGGAGGCCTCGCGCAAGCCCGGCCTCGTCGTGCGCAAGGAGGGCGATGCGGACGCCGCCCTGAAGGGCGCCGACAAGGTGATCGTCGGCGAGTACTACGTCCCGCATCTCGCCCATGTCGCCATGGAACCGCCGGTGGCGGTCGCCGACGTCAAGGGCGACAAGGCCGAGATCTGGGCGCCGGTGCAGAGCCCGGGCGGCACCCGCGAGGACGTCGCCAAGACGCTCGGCATTCCGGAAGCGAACGTCACCGTCAACGTCACCCTGCTCGGCGGCGGTTTCGGCCGCAAGTCGAAATGCGACTATGCGCTCGAAGCCGCGCTGCTGTCGAAGGAGCTGGGCGCGCCGGTGAAGGTGCAGTGGACGCGGGAGGACGACATCCACAACGGCTTCCTGCACACCGTCTCGGTCGAGCGGATCGAGGCCGGCCTCGACAAGAGCGGCAAGGTGATCGCCTGGCGCCACCGCAGCGTGGCGCCCAGCATCGCCTCGACCTTTGCGGCCGGCACGGTGCATCAGGCGCCCTTCGAGCTCGGCATGGGCCTCGTCGACATGCCGTTCGAGATCGCCAACATCTCCTGCGAGAACCCGGAGGCTGCGGCGTTCACCCGCATCGGCTGGTTCCGCTCGGTCTCGAACATCCCGCGCGCCTTCGCGGTGCAGTCAATGGTCGGCGAGATCGCGAACGCGACCGGCCGCGACCAGAAGGAGACGCTGCTCGCGCTGATCGGCAGCCCGCGGATCGTCAAGCCCGCGGTGAAGGACATGTGGAACTACGGCGAGCCGCAGGACAGCTACCCGATCGACACCGCGCGCCTGCGCAAGGTGGTCGAGCTGGTGGCCGAGAAGGGCGAATGGGGCCGTCAGGTGCCGAAGGGCCACGGTCTCGGCATCGCAGTACACCGCAGCTTCGTCAGCTACATCGCGACCATCGTCGAGGTGGCCGTCGACGACAAGGGCAAGCTGACGGTGCCGCGGGTCGACACCGCGATCGACTGCGGCACCTACGTCAACCCCGAGCGCATCGCCTCGCAGATCGAGGGCGCGGCGATCATGGGTCTCAGCCTCGCCAAATATGGCGAGATCACCTTCAAGGACGGCAAGGTGCAGCAGAAGAACTTTGACGACTTCCAGGTCGTCAGGATCGACGAGTCTCCCATGGTGACCAACGTCCACATCGTGCCGCCCGCGCCGGGCACGCCGCCGAGCGGCGTCGGCGAGCCCGGCGTTCCGCCGTTCGCGCCGGCGCTGATGAATGCCATCTTCGCCGCGACCGGAAAACGCATCCGGAGCTTGCCGATCGGCAAGCAATTGGAGGCGTAAGGAACGCACGCGGCCTCGCGCCGTCTCCATCAGCCGATGTGCCCTCTCCCCCTGTGGGAGAGGGCAGCGACGCCGGTTGCTACGATCTCGCTCGGGTGAGGGGTTTGTCTCCGCGGATAGAGACCCCTCATCCGGCGCTTCGCGCCACCTTCTCCCACACAAGGGGAGAAGGGAAGACAGCACTCTCGACACACACAAAAATGCGGCGGACGTTTCCGTCCGCCGCATTCGCCACCCCCCTTGCTGCTCCGCCTCTTTCGATCCGCCCGCGGAGCTATTTCTTCAGCGCGAACACCCAGATCACGCCGCCCTGCGGCACATTGGCCTCGATGCCGATGTTGTTGGTCACCAGCGCATCCTGGATCCGCTGCGCGTCCACACCCCATCCCGACTGGATCGCGATGTATTGCGTGCCGTCGATCTCATACGACACCGGCATGCCCATGATGCCGGAGTTGGTCTTCTGCTCCCACAACAGCTCGCCGGTCTTGGCGTTGAAGGCGCGGAAGTTGCGGTCGTTGGTGCCGCCGGCAAAGATGAGATCGCCCGCGGTCGCCGTCACCGAGCCGAACAGCTGCGACTTCGGGAAGTTGTGCTGCCACACCTTCTTGCCGGTAACGGGATCCCAGGCCTGGAGCTCGCCAAAATGATCCGCGCCCGGCTTGGTCTTCAGCCCGATGTCTTCCGGCTTGGTGCCGAGCCAGAGCTCGCCCGGCTTGAGTGCGACCTTCTCGCCGGTGAATCCGCCGCAGAAATTCTCGTTGGCGGGCACGTAAACCAGGCCCGTCTTCTGGCTGTAGGCCGCCGACGGCCAGTCCTTGCCGCCCCATAGAGAGGGACAGAACTCCACGCGCTTGCCAATCACCGGCTTGTGCGCGGGATCGACGATTGGCTTGCCGGTTTCGGCATCGATGCCCTTCCAGACGTCGGTGGAGACGAACGGCCAGCCTGCCACGTAGTTGATCTTGGTCGGCGTGCGCTCGAGCACCCAGAAGATCGCATCGCGCCCCGGATGGACCAGGCTCTTGATGCTGCGGCCATCGCGTTGCAGGTCGATCAGCATCGGCGCTTCGACCTCGTCCCAGTCCCAGGAATCGTTCTGATGGTACTGGTGATAGGTCTTGATCTTGCCGTTGTTCGGATCGAGCGCGAGCACCGACGAGGTGTAGAGATTGTCGCCGGGATGGGTCTCGCCCGGCCACGGCGCCGCGTTGCCGACGCCCCAATAGATCGTCTTGGTGTCCTTGTCGTAATTGCCGGTCATCCAGGCCGAGCCGCCGCCGTTCTTCCAGTCATCGCCCTGCCAGGTGTCGTGACCGGGCTCGCCTTCGCCGGGAATGGTGTAGGTCCGCCACAGCTCCTTGCCGTCCTTGGCGTCATAGGCGGCGACATAGCCGCGCACGCCGAACTCGCCGCCGGAGCCGCCGACGATGACCTTGCCGTCGACGATAAGCGGCATCAGGGTCATGTACTGGCCCTTCTTGTAGTCCTGCACCTTGGTGTCCCACACGACCTTGCCGGTCTTGGCGTCGAGCGCGACGACATGATCGTCGGTGGTGGCGAGATAGAGCTTGTCCTCCCACAAGCCGACGCCGCGGCTGGTCGGATGCAGCTGGAACAGATCGTCGGGGAGCTGCCGCTTGTAGCGCCAGTACTCGTCGCCGGTTTTCGCGTTCAGCGCGATCACCTGCCCCATCGGGGTCGCCACGAACATCACGCCATTGTTGACGATCGGCGGCGCCTCGTGGCCTTCGACGACGCCTGTTGCAAACGTCCAGACCGGCGTGAGACCCTTCACGTTCGAGGTGTTGATCTGGTCGAGCGGGCTGTAGCCCTGCCCGTCATAGGTGCGCCGATAGAGCATCCAGTTGCTCGGTTCCGGATTCTCCAGGCGCTGCGCGGTGACCGGAGAATAATTCTCGATCGGGCCGGCACCGGCGGCGGTCGAGGCAAGACAGGTGAAGGCGACGAAGCCGGACAGAAACCATTGCTTCCTGGTCATGGACGTTCCCCTTTTTCATCCGTTTGAATTCTTGTGTTGAATTCTTTTCGTTCGTCCCGTCGTCCGCCCGTCGGCGGATGCGGCCTCTCGTGACGCGGGCACAACCCGCGACCGTCCATCATCCTGGCTGCGCGCCACCTACCTTTCCGATGAAGTTTCCGGCGACGCTGAGCGAACCTTCAGCGAACGCCAGTGGCAGCGCCGCGAGCCGTCGCGGTGCCGGCCCGAACACGACCTGCGCGCCCGCGCGAGGATCGTATTCGGAGTTGTGGCACATGCACTTGAGCACCTCCTTGTCGCCGACGTCGCTCTTCACCCAGGCGGTGACGGGACAACCGGCATGGGCGCAGATCGCCGAATAGGCGATGATGCCGTCGACGGCGCGCGCGCGGGTCTGCTCGTCGAGCTCGGCGGGATCGAGCCGGATGACCAGGATCTCGTTGAGCCGCGAGGCGCTGCGCACGACCGAGGTCTTGGGATCCTTCGGCCAGGCATGCACCGGCGGCCCGCCGGCCTGCAGGTCGGCCGCCGTGATCAGCTTTCCCTCCTGGTCACCTTCGGAGAAGACGAGCACATCGCCCTTCTGCGGTCGTTCGTCGGAGCCTGGCGGATCCTCGCCTGCGCGCGCCGATGCGGAACAGCCGAGGCAGGCCGTGGTGGCGAGCGCACCCAGCAGCAGCGTTCGCCGCGTCTGCTCTGCGCCCGCGTCAACTTCAGGTTCCGCAGGGTTCTCGGAAGATGAGGAATTGATGTTGAACGATGCGCGCGACATGCCCGCTAGCAGGCGCTGGAACTCTGCCGAAAAAAAGGCGAAGAATTGGCGCCGCAGTGCATCAATATGGCTCTGCTCGCTTTGATTGAACGAGAGTGAACGCGTTCAAACGTATTTTCACCAGTTCTACGTCGCACCACGCGAGCGGCATGATGATTTTGCAGATCAGACCGATGATGTTGGAATTGGTGCAACGCGCCATCGCGCGATGTGAGCTGCACGTTTCTCAGGCAGGCATTTTGTGTTTCACGATCTGAGCACGTGACGCGGCGAAGCGATGCGGCCTGCGACGGTTGCCGACGCCATTTCAAAACTGTCGGCGATGCGCCGTGCCTTGTCGATGAAGAGCGCCGCCGCCGCGGGCGGACAGACGTCGCGCGCGGTCTGTTCGAACAGATCGAGCCAGCGGTCGAAATGATCGCCGACAAGACCGAGCGGCAGATGCGCGCGCATCGGCGAGCCATGATAGCGGCCGCTCATCAGCACGACTGACGACCAGAAATCC
The DNA here is from genome assembly GCF_042257955.1 of Bradyrhizobium sp. B025. Classification (NCBI taxonomy): domain Bacteria; kingdom Pseudomonadati; phylum Pseudomonadota; class Alphaproteobacteria; order Hyphomicrobiales; family Nitrobacteraceae; genus Bradyrhizobium; species Bradyrhizobium sp. B025. The sequence goes on from NZ_CP170150.1 coordinate 6,064,861, forward strand.
CCGAGCTTGGCCAGATGCTCGTCCCAATTCCGCACGACCGCGAACACCGGCCCCAGGAGCGCGTCCTCGCGCACGCGCCCGTAAAAGCGGGCGACGAGTTCCGCGATCATCGCTTCGGTGATCCCGGTGCGCTCGATCGCATCCTGGGTCAGCAGGTTCCGGCGCGCGGCTGCCGCCTCACGCTCGGCCTTCAGTCGATCCGACATTGTCCTTTGTTATCCGTTCCGTTGTTCCCGCGGGCCACCCGTTCAACATTGTCGGGTCAATTGCGCGCGGCGTCTTTGTCGCAGCGCAAATTGCGGGAGGGGCGGCGAGGCTCGAAGGCCCCGCCGCCTACGCCTGTCATCAGGCGCCGTAAGTGTAGAAACCCTGCCCGGTCTTGCGGCCGAGATGGCCGGCATCGACCATTTCCTTCAGCAAGGGGGCCGGACGGTATTTGGGGTCGTTGAAGCCTTTATAAAAGACCTCCATCACCGACAACATGGTGTCGAGCCCGACGAGATCGGCGAGCGCCAGCGGCCCGATCGGATGGTTGCAGCCGAGCTTCATGCCGGCGTCGATCTCTTCCGCCGTCGCGATCCCCTCCTGGAGGGCGAAGATCGCCTCGTTGATCATCGGGCAGAGGATGCGGTTGACCGCGAAGCCCGGACTGTTCTTGGCCGTGATCGCCACCTTGCCGACGCGCTGGGCGAAATCGAGCGCCTTGGCGTGGGTGTCGTCGGAGGTCTGCAGGCCGCGGATGAGCTCGAGCAGCGCCATCACCGGCACAGGATTGAAGAAGTGCATGCCGATGAAGCGGTCGGGGCGATCGGTTGCGGCGGCAAGCTTCGTGATCGAGATCGACGAGGTATTGGTTGCAACGAGCGTGCGCGGCGACAGCGTCGCGCAGAGGTCCTTCAGGATCTTGACCTTGAGCTCCTCGTTCTCGGTGGCGGCCTCGATCACCAGGTCGCAATCGGCCAGCTTCGCCCGATCGGTGGTGCCGGTGATGCGCTTGAGCGTCGCCTCGCGGTCGGCCGCCGACATCTTCTCCTTCTTGACCAGGCGCTCGAGGCTGCCGCCGACGGTCGAAAGCCCGCGGTTCACCGCCGCATCGGAAATGTCGACCATCACGACCGAGAGCCCGGCCGCTGCGCAGATTTGCGCGATGCCGTTCCCCATGGTCCCTGCCCCGATGATGCCAACGGTTTGGATCATTGCGTCACATCCTTCTCATCCTTGCGGGCGTGCCGGTAGCGGCGCGGCCCCATTGTTCCTGCATCAGGGTCTAGCACCGCCGCGGGGGAGGCGCGACCTGATCCTGCCCCTTCCTTAAAGCATCCATCGCGGGAATAAAGCCGCAAAAGGGCATGATTTGGAGGCCTCGGGCCCGTTTGGCCCGCGCCATGCGGCGCATGCGCCCGTCCAGGCTGCGGTCAGGACCGGATCGATCAGCGGAGGCAACCTGCGGCGTCAGTCGCCTCATCCGAGACGGAGCACCTTGCCCGGATTCATGATGTTCTTGGGGTCGAGCGCCCGCTTGATCGTGCGCATGATGTCGAGCTCGGTCCTGGAACGATAGTGTTGGAGCTCGTCGAGCTTCTCGATGCCGATGCCGTGCTCGGCCGAGATCGAGCCGGCCATGGACGTGATCAGGTCGTTGACGACCCGCGTGATCGCCGCAGAGTACTGGTTGAGCGTCTCGCGATCCATGCCCTTCGGGCCCATGAAGGAGAAGTGCACATTGCCGTCGCCGATGTGCCCGAGCGGATAGGGGCGGATCGTCGGCAGGATCTCGAGCACGGCCTTGAGACCCCTGTCGATGAACTCGGGAATCCGCGAGATTGCGACCGACACGTCGTAGCTGAGGCCCGGCCCCTCGGCGCGCGATGCCTCGGCCACACTCTCGCGAATGCGCCACATGTTGCGCGACTGCGCTTCGGTTTGCGCGATCACCGCATCGAGCACCCGGCCCGCCTCGAGCTGATCGGCCAAGAACTGCTCCATCCGGTCCGACATGCACGTGCCGCCGTCCTGCCGCGGCCGGGCCGACGACCATTCGAGAAGGAGATACCATTCGGTCTCGGCCTTGAGAGGGTCCTGGGTGCCGGGAATATGGCGCAGCACCATGTCGGTGCAGGCGCGGCTCATGAGCTCGCAGGAGCCGACATTGTCGTCGGACGCGGCATGCGCCTCCGACAGGAGCTCGATCGCCGCCCTGGGATCGCGGATCGCGAGCCATGCCGTGCACACGTCCTTCGGCGCGGGCCAGAGCTTCAGCACCGCCTTGGTGATGATGCCGAGCGTCCCCTCGGCACCCATGAACAGATGCTTGAGGTCATAGCCGGTGTTGTCCTTCTTGAGTGCGCGCAGCCCGTCCCAGACATCGCCGTTGGCCAGCACGACCTCGAGACCCAGCACCAGATTTCGCGCATTGCCGTAACGCAGCACCTGCACGCCGCCGGCGTTGGTGGAGAGATTACCGCCGATCATGCACGAGCCCTGGGCACCGAGGCTGAGCGGAAAGAAGCGGTCGTGGCGCGCGGCCGTGTCCTGGAGCGTCTGGAGGATGCAGCCCGCCTCCACCGTCATGGCGTAGCCGACGGGATCGACATTCAGCACATGGTTCATGCGACCGAGCGACAGCACGATGCCGCGGTGCGCCGGCCACGGCGTGGCACCACCCATCAGGCCGGTGTTGCCGCCCTGCGGCACGATGGCAATGCCGTTGTCGTAGCAGAGCTTGACGACAGCGGAGACTTCCGCGGTATTGGCCGGACGCACGACCGCCGCGGCCTGCCCTGTCAGCTCGCCGCGCCAATCGGTCACGAACGGGCGCTTGTCCTGCTCGTCCAGGATCAGGCCCTTGTCGCCCACGATGGCTCGCAAGCGGTCGAGAATGGCTGGCGTCACGGGCGCAGTCGGAATGGAGGGAGCGGTGAGAAGGGCTGCGCCCGGCATGTGTTCCTCGCTTTGCGGCTCTTCTGCGCAGCCTGGGGCGCGCCGGCCTTCGTTGTCGTTCTCAATTCTGGACGTTTGCGCGATGAGCCTAGCACGAAGGTAACGCTCGCGGGAACGTCCCCGGCTGCGACGCTTGCGCAAACCTGCCTCGGCTGCTGAACGGGAAGCGCACTTCCGTCGACGCCCGGCGTGCCTTACTGTGCCAAGATCAACCTGGATTGGAGATCATGAGCCGCTTCTGGAGTCCCGTCGTCCACACGCTGTCGCCCTACGTCCCGGGCGAGCAGCCGAAGCAGGATGGCGTCGTCAAGCTCAATACCAACGAGAATCCCTATCCGCCCTCGCCGCGCGTCCTGGCGGCGATCGCATCGGCTGCGGAGCGGCTGCGCCTCTATCCAGATCCGCGCGCCACGCGCCTGCGCGAGGCGATCGCGGCGCATTGCGATGTTGCGGCCGAGCAGGTGTTCGTCGGCAACGGCTCCGACGAGGTTCTGGCCCACACCTTCCCGGCCCTTCTGAAGCACGACAGCCCGCTTCTGTTTCCCGACGTCACCTACAGCTTCTACCCGGTCTATTGCCGCCTCTATGGCGTAGCTCACGAGGAGGTGCCGCTCGATGCAGCGATGAGGATCGAGATCGCCGACTACAGGCGGCCATCGAGCGCCATTCTTCTCTGCAATCCGAACGCGCCCACCGGCATCGCCCTTCCGCGCGACGCGGTCGCGGCACTGCTCGCCGAAAACCCGGACCGGCTGGTGGTGGTGGACGAGGCCTATGTCGATTTCGGCGCCGAGAGCACCGTGCCGCTCGTTGCGCACCACGACAATCTGCTCGTCATACAGACCTTCTCGAAGTCGCGCGCGCTCGCAGGCTTGCGGGTCGGATTTGCCCTCGGCCAGCGGCCGCTGATCGAGGCGCTGGAGCGCGTGAAGGACAGCTTCAACTCCTATCCCGTCGATTGTCTCGCCATCGCCGGCGCCGTCGCCGCCATCGAGGACGAGGCATGGTTCCTCGAGAGCCGCACCCGCATCATCGCGAGCCGCGACGTGCTCACGCGCGATCTCGCGCAACTCGGCTTCGAGGTGCTGCCGTCGCTTGCGAACTTCGTGTTCGCGCGTCATCGGCGCCGGAGCGGTGCCGATCTCGCGGCCGTCCTTCGCCAGCGCGGCGTGCTGGTCCGCCATTTCAAGAAGCCGCGCATCGAGGACTTCCTGCGCATCACGGTCGGAACGGATGAGCAGTGCGGCCGGCTGATTGAAGTGCTGCGCGAGTTGATCTAGTTGAGGGCATGCGGCGGCCCGCCGCATGCTCACCACAATGGAAGTTGCAGGGACCAGTCTGTGACGCGCCTTTGCCGCCTCGACATCGACGCCCCGGAGGCCGCCCGAACATTGAAGTTCAGGCGCGGATGAACGACTTCGCACGATCCGTTGGTGCCGCCTTCGCGCTGATCGGCGAGGCCGATTCCGAGCTTGTGGGCATCGTCGCCTTGTCGGTGCGCGTCAGCCTGACCGCGAGCATCGTCGCGCTCCTGATCGGCGCACCGTTCGGCGCCTTGCTCGCGATCGCCCGTTTTCGCGGACGTCAGGTCATCATCGTGCTGACCAATGCGCTGCTCGGCCTGCCGCCGGTCGTGGTCGGGCTCGCGCTCTATCTGCTGCTGTCACGGTCCGGCCCGCTCGGGGCGGCCGGCCTGCTGTTCACGCCGGCGGCCATGGTGATCGCGCAGACGCTGCTCGCGACACCGATCGTGGTGGCGCTGGTGCACAGGCCGGCGAGCCTGCTCTGGGCGGAGTATGGCGATCTGGCGCGGATCGACGGGCTGTCGGTCCTGCGCAGCATGGGGCTCCTGTTCGCGCTGGGACGGACTTCGCTGCTGACGGCCTTTCTCGCGGCCTTCGGGCGCGCCATCGCCGAGGTCGGCGCCATCATCGTCGTCGGCGGCAACATCCGCGGCTTCACGCGCACGATGACGACCGCCATCGCGCTGGAAACCAGCAAGGGCGACCTGCCGCTGGCGCTGGGGCTCGGGCTGATCCTGCTCGCGCTCAGTGTGGCGGTGTCGACCGTCGCTTTCCTGCTAGTTGGACGCGTTGGGGAAAAATAGCTGCTCGCCGCCGACCTTGTAGCCGGCAATCGCCTGCTGTCCCTTCGGGGAAACCAGCCAGTCGATGAAGGCCTGCCCATCCTGCGCCTTCACGTTGGAATGCTTTGCCGGATTCACGAGCATGACGCCGTACTGGTTGAAGAGCCGCTTGTCCCCCTCGGTCAGGACGGCGAGCTCGCCGCGGTTCCTGAACGACAGCCAGGTGCCACGATCCGACAGAAGATAGGCGTTCGAGGACGAGGCCATGTTCAGCGCCGGCCCCATGCCCTGACCGATCTCGCGATACCAACTGTCCTTGCCGGCACTGAGATCGACGCCTGCCTCTTTCCACAATCTCAGCTCGGCTGCGTGCGTGCCGGACTTGTCGCCGCGCGAGATAAACGGCGCCTTCGCCGCCGCGATCTTGCGCAGCGCGTCAGCGACGTCCTTGCCGCCGCCAATCCGCGCCGGATCGCTGTTCGGCCCGACGATGACGAAGTCGTTATACATGACGTCGAAACGCTTCACGCCCTGCCCTTCGGACATGAACTGGTCTTCGGCGGGCCTGTCATGGACGAACACCACGTCGGCATCGCCTCTCCGCCCGATATCCAGCGCCTGGCCGGTGCCGACGGCTACGACCTTCACGTTGATGCCCTCGGCCTTCGAGAACAGCGGCAGCAAATAGCCGAACAGGCCCGACTGTTCCGTCGATGTCGTCGAGGCCACGGTGATGGTGCGATCCTGCGCAAATGCGCATGTTGACCAGACCAGAACCGCTGCGATGGCGGCAAGCTTCCTCATTGTGACGTCCTCGCTCCCCAGACAGCTCAAACTACGCGGGGAGGATGACGCAGGGAAGCCCGACGTTCGGCGCAGGATCAGCGGCCGGGGCAGTACCGCATGACGACCCGGATCGCCTGTGGCTCCGGCTCCTTCACCCAGGCGCCTTCGTGCAGCCAAAGCTTGTCGTCGCCGATGACATAGGCGAACGTCACGGTATCGAAGCCTCTGGGATTGCGAACCGTGACCTCGCCGCAGGCCACCTCGATGGAGCGGCCCTGCGGGTCCGACGCGTGGCTGGTCCAGGAGATGTGGATCTCCGCGTTCGGCGGAATGAGGTGAGCTGCGATCTTTGGCGTGAGATCGTCTGCAAGCGCGGGCGCGCAGATGAATGCGGCCAGGGCTGCCGCCAGGAATGTCTTGTGGATCACGTCTTCTCTCCGTCATTTCGCGAGGAAGCGTATCCACGTTCCGTGCAGTTGCACTGTGGTCGTCGTCACAATGGCGACCGGCGGTAACGCCGTGCCTTCATGACGTCCGCAGTCTCTCTCGCGCGCGATGGTGTGCTGATGTTCTGCAATTGGTCCCACCTACATTGACATCGGTGTGACGGCCGGGGCAGTTTTTCATATTGCTGGCGAATCAGCGATTGCTTCACGCCGAGTACCTCTTGGACAACTCCCTGTGCTTTCGAGACTGATATCGTTGCTGCGCCGCATCCCTGCGGTGAAATGGGCGTTTACGAGGCTTCGGCCCTTGCCGCACGGCGGAAGCATTGACGTTTTGCCGATCGCCACGGACGATTCGCCTGCCATCGTCGTCGACGTTGCAGAGGCCGCGCGCACTCCCGACATCAGCATCAGCGCCGATCCACCGCTCAGCGACCCGGGCATCGCGGTCGCGGCGCCGGTCGCCGAGGACGACACTGCGATCTCTATCATCGCGGAGAGTCCGCCGGCTGCGCGGACAGATACCGGCGACAGCGACGGTTCACCTCCGGAGACGCCGACGGAGGTCAACGAGGTCGTCGTGGAGGAGGCTTCGATCTCGTCTGTCGACGAGGAGACCGGGCCCGTTGATGTTCCCGAACTCACCGTCAGCGAGGCCGCACCTGCGGAACTCGGGACGGACGTCGAGTCGGTCGGCGCCGAAAAGGCCTCAGTCCCGTCTGTCGACGTCGATAGCGCGCCGGTCGACATTCCCGAACTCATCGTCAGTGGCAGTCCATCTCGCGAACTCTCGGCCGGCGTTGAGCCCGCCGTCGCCGAGGCGGCACCGGTTTCGTCCGTCGACGTTGAAATCGCTCCGGCTGCTACCCTCGACGTCGTCGTCAGCCACGAGCCACCTCCTAGCGTCCTCGTGGATGTTGAGCCGGCCGTCGTGGACGACCCGCCTGTCGCTCTTGTCGAGATCGAGGTCTCTGCGGCTGATATCCCAGCCGTCAGCGTCGACAGCGGGTCAACCGCCGACGTCGCCATGGAGATCGAGCCGGTCCCCGCAAGCGATCCCGCACCAGTCACAGCGGTCGCCACGGAGGACACTTCTGCCGCCACCTCCGGGGTCGACGCGGACATCGTGCCGGAGCCGATCCTTGCGTCTCCCGCACCGGAGATCCGCAACGCACCGAAAGTTCGCGCAAAAGCGACGGAACCCGTCGATCGCGCGGCGCTGATCCGGCAGCGGTGGGCGGAGACCGGGATCAGGATGTGGAATCCGCGGCTTCACGGCACCGGCGATGCCACGCTGAACATCCAGGGCCGGGTCGAGCTGCTGCCGCCCGCGCCCGGCGAGACGATGCCGCGCTACGACAAGCTCGAGTTCAGGATGCTGGGCGGGCAGATCGTTTGCGAGGGCGTCATCGTCGAGGCGCCCGCACAGGCGAGCCATCGCAGCTTTACCCGGCTCGCCGAGCCAGGGAAGCCAGACCGGGTCCGCGAGCCGGTGCGGGAACGCCAGGCCGCTCTCGCCTGATCCTTTTCCCTGCGGGGATACTCGCCATATGCTAGGCTGACGCCCCGGATATGGGAGATCGCATGCCCGCGACATCGTTGCGATTGATCGTGATCGTCGCCCTCTGCATCTCGCAAGGAGCATTGGCGGCGTCCAGTAAGCGGCCGCGCCACGTTCCGGCGACGGCACCCGCCGTCGATCCTGCGGCGCCCTACAAAGCCGACCGGCTCTCGTCCTCGCGTGGCGAGACGATCCTCGATACGCCCGGCCAGACCACCGTGCTCACGCGGCAGGTCCTCGACGACATGAAGGCAACGAGCCTGCGGGACGCAATGCGCTCGACCGCCGGCGTGACGATCGGGCGATAGGCTCGCGCTCAGCTTTCACCAAACGCACCGATATTCCCGCACGGCCCACGAATTTTTGCGGACACGTGGCAGTTGCCCCGAGCGCCAGCCACGACGTAACTTGCGCACCGCTCGGGCCACAACGCCCGCGCCAGACCAAAACGCCAAGAACACTGTGGGAGGTAAACTATGAGAAGGCTAACGGCCGCGCTGTGTGCTCTGACCCTGCTCTCGACTGGCGCGCAGGCGCAAACCATCAAGGATTTTCTGGCAGTCGCCATGAAGAAATGGACGGCGCCGTTCGAGCCGTTCCAGCTCATCGACAACATCTACTATGTCGGAACCGACGGCATTGCCGTCTATGTCATCAAGACATCGCAGGGCCTGATCCTGATGGACACGGCGATGCCGCAGTCAACCGGCATGATCAAGGACAATATTGCGAAGCTCGGCTTCAAGGTTGCCGATATCAAGCTCATCCTCAACACGCACGCGCATCTCGACCACACCGGCGGCTTCGCCGAGATCAAGAAGGAGACCGGCGCGCAGCTCGTTGCCGGCGAGCGCGACAAGCCACTGCTCGAAGGCGGCTACTATCCGGGTGACGAGAAGAACGAGGACCTCGCCTTCCCCGCGGTGAAGGTCGATCGCGCGGTGAAGGAAGGCGACAAGGTCACGCTCGGAGACACCACGCTGACGGCACACGCAACACCGGGCCACTCGCCGGGCTGCACGAGCTGGGAGATGAACGTCAAGGACGGCAAGGAGGACCGCGAGGTGCTGTTCTTCTGTAGCGGCACGGTGGCGCTGAACCGGCTGGTCGGCCAGCCGACCTACGCCGGCATCGTCGACGACTACCGCGCGACCTTCGCAAAGGCCACGGCGATGAAGATCGACGTGCTGCTCGGGCCGCATCCGGAAGTCTATGGCATGCAGGCCAAGCGCGCAGAGATGAAGGATGGCGCGCCGAACCCGTTCGTCAAGCCGGGCGAGCTCGTGACCTACGCGACCGGCCTGTCGGAGGATTTCGACAAGCAGCTCGCCAAGCAGACCGCGGCGCTGGAGAAGAAATAGCGTCATCAGATGCTGCCTTCCACCTCTCCTCGGGCGGGGAGAGGTGCGGCAACAGGTTGCGGCGACACACATAGTTAGCAGAGTGTAGCCGCAGCCTTGCAGTACTTTGCACTCGATACTGCTCGTTTCCATGGCCTCATATCGTTAACGCGACCTCACCAACGCACGCGAGCGGAACGGCTGCGGCAGCGTGCAACCAGCGCTAGCCTTTCCGCACGAAACTCGTCTAACGCGCCCTTTACCCCCGCTGTGCAAAATCGCCCTCGTTTTGAAGGGATCCGGGGCGCGTATTTCAATGCCTGTCGCCAATTTGAAGTCTCACTTCGCCGCCGCAATGCGGCTGTTTCGCGTACCGGCGGACAACCCGGACCTGACGCGCGCGCAGTTCGACGCCTTCTCCAAGCAGGTCCCGCTGCTCTACTTCATTCTCATGAGCAACACGATCGCGGTCGCCTACACATATGTGAACGTGGCGCCGGACTGGTTGACGATGATCGTGCCGAGCGTGCTGACCGTGCTTGCGGCCCTGCGCACCTTCTGGTGGCTGCGCCAGCGTCACCTCGTGCGCAGCGACGCCGACATCCTGCGCAATCTGCGCGCCACCAACTGGATGACATTGCCGATCGGCGCAGGCTTCACCATCTGGTCCTTCGCCCTCTACCCTTACGGCGATCCTTTCGCCAAGAGCCAGGTCGCCTTCTACATGGCGGTGACCGTGATCGGCTGCATCTTCTCGCTGATGCATTTGCGCTCCGCGGCGCTGATCGTGACGCTGGTCGTCGATGTGCCCTATGTGCTGTTCTTCTGGGCCACCGGCGAGCCGACGCTGAAGGCGATCGCGGTCAACAATTTGCTGGTCTCCGGCGCGATGGTGACGGTGCTGTTCATCTATTATCGCGACTTCGCCGACCTCGTTGCCAGCCGCAAATCGCTGCTGGCGCAGCAGGCGGCGACCCAGGCACTCTCGGACGAGAACTTCCGCCTCGCCAATCTCGATTCCCTCACCGAGCTGCCGAACCGCCGCCGCTTCTTTGCCGAGCTGTCCAGCGCCTTCGTTGATGCCGAGCGCAGGAGCGTCCGCGTCGCGGTCGGGATCATCGATCTCGACGGCTTCAAGCCGATCAACGACAATTACGGGCACTCGGTCGGCGACCGCGTCCTGATCGAGGCGGGCCGACGCATCCGCGAGGCCTGCGAGGGCTTCGGCCCGCAGCGGGTGGAGTTCGCCCGGCTCGGCGGCGACGAGTTCGGTCTTGTCGTGTGCGGCGACCCCGAGGAGGCGGATCTGACGCGGCTCGGCGAACGCATCGGCGACCAGGTCAAGCTTCCCTACCAGCTCGACACCGCCCATACCGGTCTATCCTGCTCGATCGGCTTCGCATTGTTCCCGCAGTCGGCAACGACGGCGGAAGCGCTCTATGAATGCGCCGACTATTCGCTCTATCACGCCAAGCGCCATCTGCGCGGCCGCACCGTGATCTTCTCGAGCGAGCTCGAGGCCGAGATCCGCAGCCGCGGCGTCATCGAGAATCTGCTGCGCACCGCCGATTTCAGCACCGAGATGGACCTGGTGTTCCAGCCGATCGTGGACGCCATGAGCGAGCACACTACCGGCTTCGAGGTCCTGGCGCGCTGGCACAGCTCCCGCCTCGGCCTGGTTTCGCCGGCCGACTTCATCCCGGCCGCCGAGCGCATCGGCCTGATCCGGCCGCTGACGCAGGCGCTTCTGATCCGCGCACTCGCGACGGCCAGGACCTGGCCCGACCACATCCGCCTGTCGTTCAACCTCTCCGCCCACGACATCTGCTCGCCCGAAGGGATCCTGCCGCTGATCAGCATCGTGGAGAAGAGCGGGCTGCCGCCACACCGGATCGATTTCGAGATCACCGAGACCGCCGTCACCTTCGACTTCGTGCGCGCGCAGCAGTCGATCGCGGCATTGAAGGCAATGGGCTGCGGCATTTCGCTGGACGATTTCGGCACCGGCTATTCCTCGCTGAGCCACGTGCACCGCCTGCCGCTCGACAAGATCAAGGTCGACCGCAGCTTCGTCGCCGACATCAACGACAATCCCGTCAGCCACAAGATCATCAAGTCGCTCACGGGCCTCTGCGACGACATGGAAATCGCCTGTGTGGTCGAGGGCGTCGAGACCCGCGCCCAGCTCGACAGCCTGCGCCGCCTGGGATGCGACTTCATCCAGGGCTACTATTTCGCAAAGCCCATGCGGGGCGATGCAATCGGCGAGTACCTCGCGAAGGAACGGCAACGCCTCGACGGCGCCGAGGCCAAGGTTGTGGCCTGAGGTCACACCGCGCAGTAGCGCTCCTGAATGTCCTTGTCCGCCAGCAGCGCCGCGGCGCTGCTTTGATGCACGACCTCGCCCTGGTCGATGATCACGGCACGATCGGCAAGCCGCAGGGCCCATTCGACATTCTGCTCCACCAGAAGCAACGTCTTGCCTTCATCACGCAGGCGGCGGAACAACACGCCCATTTCCTCGACCAGCACAGGCATGATCCCCTCCGAGGGCTCATCGAGCAGGACCATCCTGGGCCTGGCGATCAGGGCGCGCGCGATCGCCAGCATCTGTTGCTCGCCGCCGGAGAGCGTCACGCCCTCCTGATCGAGGCGTTCCTTCAGGCGCGGAAAGGTCTCGGCGATCTCGTCGATCGCGGTGCGCTCATCGATCTCGCTGCCGGCAGCAACCAGGCCGAGCCGCAGGTTCTCGCGCACGGACAGGCCAGGGACGATGCGGCGCTCTTCGGGCACATAAGCGAGGCCAAGATGAAAGCGCTGATGGGCGCGGAGCGGCAACAGCTCCCTGCCCGCAAAGCGCACGCGACCCGTCGCTTTCGGCATAAGGCCCATCATTGCCCGCAAAGTCGTGGTCTTGCCCGCACCGTTGCGGCCGACGAGCGCAACCACTTCGCCCTCCTTCACCTGCAGGGAAATGCCGTGAAGGACATGGCTCGCGCCATACCAGGCGTGGAGGTTCTCGATTTCGAGCAGCGCGGTCTCAGCCATAGCCTTCACTCTGTCCGAGGTAGACCCGGCGGACTTCCGGATTGCTCCTGATCTCGTCGGGCGCGCCGTCCGCCAGCAGGCGGCCGTGATGCAGCACCACGACGCGCTTGGACAGGCCCAGCACCATCTTCATCTTGTGCTCCACCAGCAGCACGGTGCGCTTGTCGGCGAGCCGTTCGAGCAGCGCGACCATGTCCTTGGTCTCCTCCGGTCCCATGCCGGCGGTCGGCTCGTCGAGCAATAGCAATTCCGGCTCGGAGACCAGCGCAATCGCGATCTCCAGCGCGCGCTGCTGGCCATGCGACAGGAATTTCGCCACCTCGCTGCGCTTACCGAGCAGCCCGACGGCGTCTAGCGCGGCATCGGCCCGCACATTCAGCTCCGCCAGCCGGGCACGGTTGCGCCAGATGTCGTAGCTGACGGTCAGCGCCTGTGCTGCCACGCGCACGTTCTCGTGCACGGACAGGTCCGGGAAGATGTTGGTGATCTGGTAGGAGCGCGAGATGCCCTGATGCACGAAGCGATGCTGGGGCAGGCCATTCAGCTCGCGTCCCCTGAAGTGCAGCTTGCCCGAGGTCGGCGTCAAAGCACCCGAGAGAATGTTGAAGAAGGTGCTCTTGCCGGCGCCGTTCGGCCCGATGATCGAGGTGAGCTGTCCCGCCGCAAAGGACACGGTGATGCCTTCGAGCGCGACGAAGCCTCCAAAGCGCTTGCCGATCCCTTCGGCGCGAAGCAACTCGCCGCTCATGGCCGTGCCTTTCCGATGCCGAGCGCATCGAGCAGCGTGCCCCAGATGCCCTTGGGCAGGAACAGCACAAAGAGGACGAAGATCGCGCCGACAAAGATCTGCCAATGCGGCGTCCAGAGCGAGATGACGTCCTCCAGGATCAGAAAGCTCGCCGCGCCGACGAACGGACCGAAGAAGCTGCGGGCGCCGCCGAGCAACACCATCATCACGATCATGCCGGAGGTCTGGTAGTGCAGGATGTCCAGCGGCACGATCGACAGATGCAGCGCCAGCATGCAGCCGCCGAGCGAGGAGATCGCGCCCGACAGCATGAACACGATCAGCTTGCTGCGCTCGACGTCATAGCCGCAGGCCCGCGCCCGCTGCTCGTTCTCGCGGATCGCCTCGATCACGGCACCGAACGGCGAGTTCAGGATGCGCGACTGGAACCACAGCGCCAGCGCCGCGAAGACCATCAGCACGTAGTATTTGTTGATGGGATCAAGAAAATTGACGGGAAGGCCGAACAGGCTGATGCGGTCGACGGTGAAGCCGCGCAGGCCGTTCTCGCCGCCGGTGAAGGACGAGGCCTGCAGCGCGACGTAATAGACGAGCTGGGCCAGCGCCAACGTCACCATGGAGAAGTAAATGCCACGGGTGCGTGTCGAGACGATACCGATCGCAGCAGCGAGGCAGGTGCTGAGGAGCACGGCGATCGGCACCGCGGCGAACCAGGCCACGCCGTAGCGGCCGATCGCAATGCCGGTGAAGTAGGCGCCCGCGCCGAAGAAGGCGGCCTGGCCGAACGACAACAGCCCGGTGTAGCCGAACAACAGATTGTAGCCCATCACCACGACCCCGTAGATCAGGACGTTCACGGCCAGCGCCTGTGACGGCAGCAGCCAGGGCAGCACGGCAAGCACCGCGATCGAGAGCAGCACACGCTGGTCGAGAATCCAGGCGATCCCATTGCGCGAGGGCCGGGCTACCGACTCGCCGCTCGAAGGCAGCATCACGCGGTCCTCCCTCTGACGCCGAACAGGCCCTGCGGGCGGATCAGCAGCACCACCGCCATCAGCGCGAACATGACGATGGTCGCCATCTCAGGGGCGAACAGCGCGACCATGCTGATGGATATGCCGACCATGAGGCCGGCAACGACAGCCCCGACGATCGAACCAAGGCCACCGATCACGGTCACCACGAACGCCTCCGCAAGCACGAGCGAGCCCATCTCCGGATTGACGCTGCGCATGGGACCGGCGAGCACGCCGCCGAGCGCGGCGAGCCCGACGCCGAGGCCGAAGATCGCAAGCCAGACCCGGCCGATATCGACGCCGAGCACCTGCATGATGGTGGGATCGCGCGCGCCGGCGCGCACGATCAAGCCGATGCGGGTCTTTTCCAGTGTCAGCCAGAGCACCAGCAGCACCACGGCCACCAGCGCGATGACGAACAGGCGGTAGCGCGGGAAGAAGCCGATGCCGAGATCAAGCACGCCGACCAGTTGCGGCGGGGTTGGAAACGGAATGCCGTCGCTCCCGAACACGATGCGCACACCTTCGACGAGGATGTAGCTGAGGCCGAAGGTGAGCAGCAACGGATCGTCGATCGAGCGTCCATAGAGCCTGCGGATCAGGACGAACTCGATCAGCATGCCGAAGGCGCCGATCAGGATGGGCGCGAGCAGCAGTCCCCACCAGAAGCTTCCGGTGAGCGACGCCAGATACAGCCCAGCATAGGCCCCGATCATGAACAGCGCGCCATGGGCGAAATTCACCACCCCGAGCATGCCGAACACGATCGTCAATCCAAGCGCAGTGATCACCAGGACCGCCCCAAGGGCGATCCCGGAGAGAAGCTGCATGATGATCAGCGACAGGTCCATCGTCACAAGACTTACGTCGCGTGGCCGAGTTCGCTGCAGCTGCGCAGCATGTCGTCGGAGCCGGCGTCATTGGCGAGAATGGCGAACAGATCGTTGTCGTTGGTCATCGCGGACTTCTTCTTGGACTCCAGCACCAGCACCGACTGCACCGACTGATGATCGCATTTGCGGTAGTGCTGCGGCCCCTTGGTCAGATCGTACTGCAGCTTCTCCAGGGCATCGACGACCTTGTCGGTGTCGGTGCCGCCGGCGGCCTCGATGGCGGCCAGCAGCGATCCGACGCCAGAATAGCCATAGGCACCGTAATCGGTCGGGATCGCGCCGCCGTTGGCGGCCTTGAATGCCGCGTTGAAGCTGGCTGCCGTCTTGCTCTGTGTCTCAAGGCCCCAATAATAGTTGGCGCCGCCGACCACGCCCTCGAACACGTCGGGGCCAACCGCGAGGCGCTGGTTGTGCAGGATGACGGGCACGACGATCTTCATCTGCTGCTTCACGCCGAAATCGACCGCCTGCTTGATCGCGTTGGCCTGGTCCCGGCCGAAATTGGAGATGCAGAGCACGTCCGGTCGCATCGACATCAGCCGCGGCATGAAGGTGGAATAGTCGGCCGCCCCGAACGGATGCAGAATTTCGCCGACAGTGTCAGCACCAATGGTCGTCTGCGCGCGCTTGAAGCCGCGCAGCATTTCATGGCCGTAGGCATAGTCGGCAACGAGATGGGCGACCTTCATGCCCTTCTTCAGGGTCTGCCGCGCTACCGCAGCGGTGGTCATGTGCGGGTTGAGCGCCTCGTGGAATGTGTACTTGCTGAAATCCTTGGCCTCGTTGATCGTGTCGGACTGACTGATCGAGACGTAGATCACGCCGCGGGCGCGGGTGACCTCGTTGACTGCGAGCTGCACGGCGCTGGAGAGCGCGCCGACCACCGCATGAACCTTGTCTTTCTCGATCAACTCCAGTGTGCGGGTCGCAGCTTCGCCCGCATTGAGCTTGTCGTCGCGGACCAGCAGCTCGACCTTGCGGCCGCCGATGCCGCCCTTGTCGTTGACGAGCTTGACCGCGAGCTCGGCGCATCTGACCTGGTCGCGCGCTTCCGCTGCGAACGGGCCCGTCAGCGGCGTCGGGAAGCCAATGCGGATCGTCTCATCGGCGGCGCGGCCGAGCCGGGGCATCGCGAGCAGCGCCGCGCTGGCCGAGAGGCCGGCGAGTGCGGTGCGGCGGGTTATTTTCGGGGTCGAACCGGATTTAGGCATGATTTCCTCCAGGGTCTTTTTCTAGAAACGCTTCAGGGCTTTCAGGACTTTTGTCGGCGTGATCGGAATCGAGTTGATCGTGGCGCCGAACGGCGCGAGCGCGTCGTTGACCGCGTTGAGCACGCAGGCTGACGCCGCCGCCGTGCCGGCCTCGCCGACGCCCTTGGCGCCGAGCACGGTGTCGGCGGTCGGCGTCTCGACATGGCCGATGACGATGTCGGGCATCTCCATCGGCATCGGAACGAGGTAATCGGCGAGCGAGCCATTCATGAGCTGACCGGTTTCGCTGTAGCGGCATTCCTCGAACAGCGCGGCACCCAGCCCCTGCACGACGCCGCCGCGGAGCTGCTCGTCCACCAGCATTGGATTGATGACGCGGCCGCAATCCTCGACGATGAAATGCTTCAGCATCTTGATGAAGCCGGTCTCGACATCGACCTCCAGCGAACAGCCCTGAATGCCGTTGGTGAAGGCGAAGGGATAACCCTGCGGGGCGAAGTGATGGCTTACCGTGAGCTGCGCCTGCGTGCCCAGCGGCAGCGTATCGGAGCGGAAATAGGCGATGCGCGCGATCTCCGCGATTGGCATGCGCTGGTTCCGCGTCACCGCATCGACGACCTCGCCATCGATGATGTCGAGCGCAGATGGCTGCTCCTGGAGGATCAGCGCGGCGATCTCCAGAATATTGCGCTTGAGCGCACGCGTGGCCTGGAGCGCGGTCTCGCCGCCGATGCCGGCGCCGCGGCAGGCCCAGGTGGCGCCGCCATGCGGCGTCACCTCGGTATCGCCGGTGATGACCTTGACGCGCTCCTGCGCGAGGCCGAGCTGGTCGGCCACGATCTGGCTGATGATCGCCTCGGTGCCCTGCCCCTGCTCGGTGACCGAGATCAGGCAGCGCACCTCGCCCGACGGCGTCAGGCTGAGAATGGCGCCGTCCTGTGAGGAGATCCGCGCGCCTCCGACGCCATAGAAGGCCGGGCTCGGGTTGGTGATCTCGACAAAGGTGGCGATGCCAATGCCCCGATAGATGCCGCGCTTGCGCAAATTCGCCTGCTCGGCACGCAGCGCGTCATAATCCATCATCTCATGCAGGCGCTTCAGGCAGGCCTGATGGGACAGCGCCTCGAAGCGGTAGCCGGTCGGCGAGGTCTGCGGATAGGCATCATCGGCGATCACGTTCTGTGCGCGGATGGCAAAGGGATCGAGCCCGACCTTGGCTGCGGCCATATCCACCAGCCGCTCGGTGACGGCGCAAGCGATGGGATGGCCGACAGCGCGATACTGGCTGGTCTGCACCTTGTTCTGGAAGAGCACCTCCAGCGTGGCGCGATAGTTCCTGAAGCGATAGGGCGCGCCCATCAGGCGGATCACCTGATTGCCTTCGACCACGCTGGTGCGCGGATAGGTCGAGAACGCGCCGATCGCGGTCAGGTCAAGGACGTCCATCGCCAGCATTTCGCCCTTGGCATCGACCGCCATGCGGGCCCGGACGCGATGGTCGCGGGCATGGATGTCGGAGACAAAGGATTCAATGCGGTCGGCGACATATTTGACGGGGCGGCCGAGCAGGATCGAAAGGCCGACCACCGCCATGTCCTCGTGATAGACATGAAGCTTCATCCCGAAGGAACCGCCGATGTCGGTTGCGATGACGCGAACCCGGGCCTCGGGGATGCCGTAATGGCGCGAATAGAGGTCCTGGAACTGGTAGGGCGTCTGCGTGGCGTGATGCACCGTGAGCGCGCCGGCAGCGGGATCATAGTCCGCGACGATCGCGCGTGGCTCCAGCGTCACGGCG
The DNA here is from genome assembly GCF_042257955.1 of Bradyrhizobium sp. B025. NCBI lineage: Bacteria > Pseudomonadati > Pseudomonadota > Alphaproteobacteria > Hyphomicrobiales > Nitrobacteraceae > Bradyrhizobium > Bradyrhizobium sp. B025. Next base: position 6,082,734 of record NZ_CP170150.1, read on the forward strand.
GTGTGGCGGCCGAAGGAGAATTCCTCCTCCACCACGTGGGCCGCATGCGCGAAGGCCTCGTCGACGGTGCCGTTGTCGAGCTGAGCGCGGAAGCAGGTGTTGTTGGCACTGCCGGGATTGATCACCGGCCCGCCCGCTTCCCGCGCACTGTCGATATCGACAACGAGGGGAAGATCCTCGTAATCGATCTCGATCAGTTCCAGCGCGTCTTCCGCGATCGCCCGGCTCTCGGCGACGACGGCGACCACGGCCTGCCCGGCCCAGACCACGCGATCCAGCGGTAACGGCAATTGCGGCGCCGAGGTCATACCCTTGAAATGATCGAGCGTGCCGGTCCAGGGCGTGCAGATTTTTGCGAGGTCCTCACCTGTGGCGACAAGATGCACGCCTTCGAGCGCACGGGTCTGCTCGGTGTTGACGGCGACGATCTTGGCGTGCGCATGCGGGCTGCGCAGGAACGCAGCGTACAGCATGCGCGGCAGGCGGAGATCGCTGACATAACGGCCGCGGCCGGCAAGCAACCGCTTGGCGTTCGGGCGTGGCACTGAACGGCCGATATAAGAGTTCGGGCGGTCGAGCGAGGTCAGAGGCGCGCTCATGTCGCGCCTCCGTTGTCGCTGCGCGCCTTGGCAACGGCATCGATGGCATCGACGATCGCCTCGTAACCGGTGCACCGACAATAATTACCCGACAGCGCGTCGCGGATCTCCTCGCGATTCGGCCGCGCCACCCGCGAGAGCAACTCGTTGGCGTTGACCAGCATGCCCGGCGTGCAGAAGCCGCATTGCAGTGCGTTGCGGCGATGAAATTCGGCCTGGAGGTCGGCGATCACGCCGCTTTCGGTGAGACCTTCGATGGTCTCGATCTTCGCACCGTCGGCCTGCACCGCGAACATCAGGCAGGAATGCACGGCGCGACCATCGAACTGCACGAGGCAGGCCCCGCAGGCGCCCATCTCGCAGCCGGCATGCGTCCCCGTCAGTTCGAGCGCATTGCGCAGGCAATCGACCAGCGTCTCGCGCGGCGCGACCTCGCAGGCAACCTTGCGGCCGTTGACGACGAGGCGGACCCGCACGATCTCGTCGGCGTCCCCCAGCAGGGTTTCGTCGAAGCCGCTCATGCGCCCTCACCCAGACGTCCGAGCAGGCGTCCCAGCAGCACACGGGCGAGATGCAGCCGCATCGCCGGCGGCACCTCGTCGCTGTCAGGCGGCGCGAGATCGCCTTCGAGCGCGGCTTGGGCGACAGCGATACGCTCCGCATCGAGGGACGAGCCGATCAGGGTCGCCTCCGTTCCCTTCACCCGTGTCGGCGTATTGCCGACAGAGAAAAAGGAGATGCGGATGTCCTCGATGCGTTCGCCGGAGAAGGTCGCAAGCATGCCGCAGCCGACCAATGCATAGTCGCCGCGCCGCCGCGCCAGTTCGTCGAACGCAAAGCGCTGGTCGGCCTTGAACAGGGGAACGTAGACAGCGGTGATCAGCTCGCCGGGCTGCAAGGCCGTCTCGAACAGGTCGATGAAGAAATCGTCGGCTTTCACCCGCCGGGCGCCGGAAGGACCCACGACCTCGATCTCGGCATCGAGCGCCAGCGTCATCGCTGGAAATTCGGACGCGGGGTCGGCGAGCGCAACGCTGCCGCCGAAGGTGCCGCGGTTGCGGATCGCGGGATGGGCGACGAACGGCGCCGCGGCTGCGAGCAGCGGCGCGAACTCGGCGATCAACGGCTCGCTCAGCATCTCGCAGTGGCGCGTCAGCGCACCGATGCGCAAATAGCCGCCCTCGCGCCTGACGCCGCGCAGCTCGTCAATGTGGGTGATGTCGATCAGCAGTCGCGGCGCCTGGAGCCGCAGCGACATTGCCGGCACCAGGCTCTGGCCTCCGGCGATAAAGCGCGCGTCGTCACCGGCACGGGCGTGAGCATCCAGCGCCTGGTCGATCGTCGCAGCACGAAAATAGCTGAAAGCCCTCGCCTTCACTGCCGTTTCCTCGAGATCCATCGGCTCATCAGCCGGGATGCCAGATTTGTAACCATCTGGTCTCAAAATCCTGACACGGCTCCGAAGACCGGTCAACAGGAAATGACCATTTGGTCACAAATGCACCTTTAGGCTAAGAAGGCGGAAGAGATCGCGATTCACGGTAAAATGGCGAAGAAGACGCAGAAGATTGCGAAGCGACCGGTCCGGAAGCGGGCCGAGACAGGCAGCAAGTCCGCGCCAAAGCGCCGCAACATGCGCGCGGCCGACCGCGAGCGCGCGATCGTGGACGAGGCGATCCGCTTCTTCGCGGAGCACGGCTTCGAGGGACAAACCCGCGAACTGGCAAAACGCCTGGGCATCACCCACTCGGCGATCTATCGCCACTTCCCCAGCAAGGAAGCGCTGATCGAGCGCGTCTACCAGGAGGTCTATCTCAGCCGCTGGTCGCCCGATTGGGGTCCGATGATCCGCGACCGCTCGCTGCCGCTGGAGGCGCGGCTGACGCGCTTCTATCTCGACTATGTCGAACGCGTCTTCGAGTACAATTGGGTGCGGATCTTCGTCTTCTCCGGCATGAAGTCGTTCGGCATCACCGGCCGCTATCTCGACATTGTCCGCCGCGAGATCATCGAGCCCGCGGCCGCCGAGCTGCGTCACGATCTCAAGCTGCCCGATGCGAAGTCCCGCCCACTGAGTGAGCGCGAGACCGAGCTGTTCTGGGGCCTGCACGGCCGCATCTTCTATCTCGCCATCCGCAAATTCATCTACGAAACGCCGATCCCGCCCGATCTCGACGCAATCGTCCGCGACGCCGTCCAGACCTTCATGGACGGCGCGAAGACGACGATGCCAAAGCTGCTGATGAGCGGCTAACTACTTCGAAAGGCTCGGCAGATCGAGCCCCTTGTCACGGGCGCAGTCGATTGCGATGTCGTAGCCCGCGTCGGCATGGCGCATGACGCCGGTGGCCGGATCGTTCCAGAGCACGCGCGCGATGCGCTTTGCAGCTTCCGGCGTGCCATCAGCGACGATCACCATGCCGGCATGCTGCGAATAGCCGATGCCGACGCCGCCGCCATGATGCAGCGACACCCAGGTCGCGCCGCTGGCGCAATTGAGCAGCGCGTTGAGCAGCGGCCAGTCGGACACCGCATCCGATCCGTCCTTCATCGCTTCGGTCTCGCGGTTCGGGCTTGCCACCGAGCCGCTGTCGAGATGGTCGCGGCCGATCACGACCGGCGCCTTGAGCTCACCGCGCGCCACCATCTCGTTGAAGGCAAGGCCGAGCCGGTGACGATCGCCGAGGCCGACCCAGCAGATGCGCGCCGGCAGCCCCTGGAACTTGATGCGTTCCTTGGCCATGTCGAGCCAATTGTGCAGATGCTTATCATCAGGCATCAGCTCCTTGACCTTGGCGTCGGTCTTGAAGATGTCCTCGGGATCGCCCGACAGCGCGGCCCAACGGAACGGCCCGACGCCGCGGCAGAACAGAGGGCGGATATAGGCAGGAACGAAGCCGGGGAAATCGAAGGCGTTCTTCAGGCCCATGTCCTGCGCCATCTGGCGAATGTTGTTGCCGTAGTCGAGCGTCGGAATCCCTTGCGCGTGGAAATCCAGCATGGCCTGGACATGCTCGACCATCGAGGTCTTCGAGGCGCGCTCGACGGCCTTCGGATCGGACGCGCGCTTGGCTTCCCAGTCGGCGAGCGTCCAGCCTTTGGGGAGATAGCCGTTGATCGGGTCATGGGCGCTGGTCTGGTCGGTGACGATGTCCGGCTTGACGCCGCGACGCACCAGCTCCGGAAAAATCTCCGCGGCATTGCCGAGCAGGCCGACTGAGATTGCCTTCTTCGTCTTTGCGGACTCTTCCATGATCGCGAGCGCCTCGTCGAGCGTCGCGGCCTGCCGATCGAGATAGCCGGTGCGCAACCGCATCTCGATGCGGCTCGGCTGGCATTCAACCGCAAGCATCGAGGCTCCCGCCATGGTCGCGGCCAGCGGCTGCGCGCCACCCATGCCGCCAAGGCCGGCGGTGAGAATCCATTTGCCGGCAAGGCTGCCGCCATAATGGCGACGACCGACCTCGACGAAGGTCTCGTAAGTGCCCTGCACGATGCCCTGGCTGCCGATATAGATCCAGGAGCCGGCCGTCATCTGGCCGTACATCATCAGGCCCTTGCGATCGAGCTCGTTGAAATGGTCGAGCGTCGCCCAATGCGGCACGATGTTGGAGTTCGCGATCAGCACGCGAGGAGCATCGGCGTGGGTGCGGAAGACACCGACCGGCTTGCCGGACTGGATCAGCAGCGTCTCGTCGTCTTCGAGCTTGCGCAACGCCGCCGTGATCCGGTCAAAGCTCTCCCAGTCGCGCGCGGCGCGGCCGATCCCGCCATAGACGACGAGCTCGCTCGGGCGCTCCGCGACATCAGGATCGAGATTGTTCATCAGCATGCGCAAGGGAGCCTCCGTCAGCCAGCTCTTGGCGCTGATGTCGCTGCCGCGGGGCGCGCGGATGGTGCGGTCGTTGTCCAGTCGGCGGTTCATGCGGAACACCTCTTCAGGCAAGTCTCGGAAATGGATCAGATGAGAGCGCGCCGATCGCGGCCGCCGGCAGCGCATCGGCCTCGACGAGCGCGGCTGCCTTGGCGAGATCGCCGGCCATGTAGCGGTCGGCACCGAGCGCGGGCACCTGTTCGCGGAGCGCGGCGATGACGGCGACGAGCGGCGCGCTGGTCGCATGCGGCGCGCGCAGCGTAATGCCTTGCGCGGCGACCAGAAGCTCGATGCCGAGGATGGCGGCGAGATTGTCCGTCATATCGGCGAGGCGCCGCGCCGCATGCGCGGCCATCGACACGTGGTCTTCCTGGTTGGCGCTGGTCGGCGTCGAATCGATCGAGCAGGCAGCCGCACGCTGCTTGTTCTCGGCATAGAGCGCGGCCGCCGTCACCTCGGCGATCATGAAGCCGGAATTGATGCCGGGATCGGGCGTGAGGAACGGCGGCAGACCGAAATTCAGCGCGGGATCGACCAGCGTCGCGATGCGCCGCTCGCTGATCGCGCCTATCTCTGACAGTGCGAGCGCGATCGTATCGGCCGCAAACGCCACGGGCTCGGCGTGGAAATTGCCGCCGGAGACGATCTCGCCGGTCTCGACCAGGACGAGCGGGTTGTCGGTGACGGCATTGGCCTCGACGATCAGGGCTCGCGCAGCCTGCGTGATCAGATCGAGCGCGGCCCCTGCGACCTGCGGCTGGCAGCGCAGGCAATAGGGATCCTGCACGCGTTCGTCGCCTTCGAGATGCGACAGGCGGATGTCGCTGCCGTCGAGCAGCGCGGTCAGCGTCGCAGCCGCGGCGATCTGCCCGGCATGGCCGCGCAGCGCCTGGATTTCAGGGCGGAACGGCGCCGTGGAGGCCATCGCCGCATCGACCGACAGCGCGCCGGTGACGAGCGCGGCACGGGCCAGATGAAACCCACGCAGCACGCCGGAAATGGCATAGGCGGTCGAAAACTGCGTGCCGTTGATCAGCGCGAGCCCCTCCTTGGGGCCAAGCGTCAGCGGCGCAAGCCCGGCGGCAGCGAGTGCCTCGCCGCCGGACACGGTCTTGCCGTCGACAATCGCCTGCCCCTCGCCGATCATGACGGCCGTCATGTGCGCGAGCGGCGCGAGATCACCGGAGGCGCCGACAGAACCCTGCTGCGGCACCAGCGGACAGACGCGCCGCCCCAGCATTCCCTGCAACTGCTCGATCACCTCGCGGCGTACGCCGGAAGCGCCGCGCCCGAGCGAGATGATCTTCAGCGCCATCATCAGCCGCACGATCGGCTCCGGCGTCGCCGGACCGACACCACAGCAATGCGAGACGATGAGGTTGCGCTGGAGCAGCGCGGTCTGGTCGGGCGGGATGCGCTTCGAGGCGAGCTTTCCGAATCCGGTATTGATGCCGTAGACGGGGGCGTCTGCTTGTGCCGCCCTGGCGACGATCGCCGCGGCCGCCTCGACACGCGGCCAGAACGACGGATCGAGCACGACGGACTGTCCCGCAAGCACGCGCGCGAGATCGTCGAGGCTGACCGTTCCCGGTTTGACGACGATCGCCGCGCCCTGCTCCGTCATTGCCCCCTCCAAACCCGGCCGTGCAGCGGATTGAAGCCGATGCGGTAAACGAGCTCGGCGGGCCGCTCGATGTCCCAGATCGCGAGATCGCACCATTTGCCGGCCTCTAGCGTGCCGGTTTCATCGAGCACGCCAAGCGCCCGCGCGCCTTCGCGGGTGACCCCAGTGAGGCATTCGGCCACTGTCATCCGGAACAGCGTCGCGCCCATGTTCATCGCCAGCAGCAGCGATGTCAGCGGCGAGCTGCCGGGATTGCAGTCCGTCGCCAGCGCCATGTGGACGCCGTGCTTGCGGAACGACTCGACCGGCGGCTTCTGCGTCTCGCGGATGAAATAGAAGGCGCCCGGCAACAGCACAGCCACCGTTCCCGCCTTCGCCATCGCGGCCGCACCTGCTTCATCGGTATGCTCCAGATGATCGGCCGACAGTGCGGAGAATTTGGCCGCGAGCGCGGCACCGCCGAGGTTCGACAATTGGTCGGCATGAAGCTTCACCGGCAGCCCGAGTCCCCTCGCCGTCTCGAACACCCGCGCGGTCTGCCCGGCCGAGAACGCGATGCCCTCCATGAAAGCGTCGACGGCATCGGCAAGACCAGTCTTGGCAACCGCGGGCAGCATCTCCTTGCACACGAGATCGATATAGCGATCCTTGTCACCATCGGCCTCGGGCGGCAACGCATGGGCGCCGAGGAAGGACGTGCGGATCGCAACCGGCCGCTGGCGGCCGAGGCTGCGCGCGGCCGCGAGCTGCCGCATCTCGGTGTCGACATCGAGGCCGTAGCCGGACTTGATCTCGACCGTGGTGGCGCCCTCGCCGATCAGCGCGTCGAGCCGCGGCAGTGCGCTTGCGACGAGCTCGGCCTCGCTTGCCTTGCGCGTCGCGGCCACCGTCGAGACGATGCCGCCGCCGGCGCGCGCGATCTCCTCATAGCTTGCCCCCTTCAGGCGCAGCTCGAACTCGTGCGCACGGTTGCCGCCATAGACCAGATGAGTGTGGCAGTCGACGAGGCCCGGCGTGATCCAGCGCCCAGCGCAATCGATCCGCTTGATGGCATCTGCGTCAGCCGGAAAGTCCGCCGCCGCACCCGCATAGACGATGTGGCCGCCGCGCGCGGCAATCACGCCGTGCTCGATCTCGCCGAGATCGGGGCGATCGGCCCGCATCGTGGCGAGGCGGGCATTGTGCCAGATCCGGTCGAAGCGCTCTGCCATGCAACTGTCCCTTCGCGGATGTCCCTGCGCCCTGGGATGCTTGACTTATATGTCTAGACATATAATCGTAAGGCGGTTCTGTCCAGCCGGCGTGTAATCATGACCCGACTGCATTTCGCCTCCGCGCTCCTGCCCTCGGGCTGGGCCAATGACGTGCAGGTGGTGATCACCGCCGGCGCGATCGCGGCGGTGACACCGGGCGTGACGCCGGTCGCCGGCGACGAGCGCCACGAAATCGCGCTTCCGGGGCTGGCAAGCCTGCACAGCCACGCCTTCCAGCGCGGCATGGCGGGACTTGCGGAACAGCGCGGCGACTCGACCGACACGTTCTGGACCTGGCGCGAGACGATGTACCGCTTCGCGCTGGCGATGACGCCGGACGATGTCGCGGCCGTCGCAACGCTGCTTTATGTCGAGATGCTGGAGCAGGGTTTTACCCGCGTCGGCGAATTCCACTATTTGCATCACGATCGCGACGGCTCGCCCTACGCCGACCTCGCCGAAATGGCCACGCGCATTGCGCAGGCTGCCGAAGCGTCGGGTATTGCGCTGACGCTGCTGCCGAGTTTTTATGCGCATGGCTCTTTTGGGGGCGCAGCACCACATGCCGGCCAACGCCGCTTCATCTGCTCCGTCGATCGGTTTGCGGCCCTGATGGCTGCCTCGCGCAGAGCGATCGCAAACTTGCCAGGGGCCAATATCGGCATCGCGCCGCACAGCTTGCGCGCGGTGGCGCCGGACGAGCTCGCCGCGATCATTCCGCTCGCCGACGGCGGCCCCGTGCACATTCATGCCGCCGAGCAGGTGAAGGAAGTCGAGGATTGCCTGGCCTGGTCGAGCCGGCGCCCCGTGCAATGGCTGCTGGAGCACGCACCGGTCGATCAACGCTGGTGCCTCATCCACGCGACACACACGACGAACGAGGAGGTCACCGCGCTCGCCAAGGTGGGCGCGGTAGCCGGCCTCTGCCCCATCACCGAAGCGAGCCTCGGCGACGGCATTTTTCCAGCCCGCGAGTTCCTCGACGCCGGCGGCCGGCTCGGCGTCGGCACCGATTCCAACGTGCTGGTCGGTGTCGCCGACGAGCTGCGCCAGCTCGAATATGGCCAGCGGCTGAAGCATCGCCAGCGCAATGTGCTCTCCGGCGGCGCAGGCGCCTCGACCGGACGCACGCTGTTCGATCAAGCGCTCGCCGGCGGCTCGCAGGCACTTGCGCAGCCGACTGCCGGCCTCACTCCGGGGGCGCGCGCCGACATCGTCACGCTCGATGCCGCGCATCCGTCGCTCGCGGGACGTCAGGGCGATGCGGCCATCGACGGCTGGATCTTTGCGGCAGGTAGCGGCGCAATTGATTGCGTCTGGGCCGGCGGCGACAAGGTCGTCGAGGGCGGACGGCACCGGCTGCGCCAGGCAGCGCGCGAGCGCTTCAACGCATCGGTGCGGAGGCTGCTCGCATGAGCCTCGCTACTGATGGCGCCGACCAGCCGACGCTCTACAAGCGGATCCGCGCCGACATCGAGAATCGTATCCTGACCGGCGAGTGGCCGCCGGGTCATCGCATTCCGTTCGAGCACGAACTGGTGGCGCGCTACGGCTGCTCGCGCATGACCGTGAACAAGGCGCTGTCGGAACTCGCGCAGGCCGACTTGATCGAGCGGCGGCGGCGCGCCGGATCGTTCGTCCGCCGGCCGCAGCATCAGTCCGCGGTGCTCAAGATCGCCGACATCCGCGCCGAGATCACCGCGCTCGGCCGCGCTTACGGCTACGAGCTGATCCATCGCAAGCTGCGCATGGCGACCGCCGCCGACCGCGACCGTCTTGGCGTGAAGAAGGCCGGCAAGGTGATCGCGATCGCCTGCCGCCACAGCGCCGACAACGTGCCGTTTGCCGTCGAGGACAGGCTGATCGACCTCTCGTCCGTGCCGAATGCCGCGACCGCGGACTTCTCGCGCGAACCGCCTGGCTCGTGGCTGCTTCACCATGTCCCATGGACAGAGGCCGAGCATACGATCAGCGCCATCGTTGCGGACGATCGCGCGGCGCAAGCGCTCGACATCGCCGTCGGCGCGCCCTGCCTCGTGATCGACCGCTACACTTGGCGCAGCACGCGCACGATCACCGCCGTGCGGCTGCTCTATCCCGGTGACTCCCACCGCCTTGTCGCCCGATTCAAGGGAGGCTGAGAGACCAATGTCGGCACAATTCGTGCAACGCTTCGGGCAACGGTCTGCATGGACCGACACGAACAGATCAACAGGACGTCAATCCATCGATCGGCAAGAGGACGACAATCATGCGTAGTTCAAAGGTATTTGCGACAATCATTGCCCTCGCGGCCTCCACTCCGGTGCTCGCCGACGACGTCAAGGTCGGCGTCGGCATCTCCGGGTGGACCGGCTTCGCGCCGCTGACGCTGGCGAAGGAAGCCGGCATCTTCAAGAAGAACGGCCTCGACGTCACGATCAAGAAGATCCCGCAGAAGGACCGCCACCTTGCGATTGCTTCCGGCGACATCCAGTGCGCGGCGACCACGGTGGAGACCTGGATCTCCTGGAACGCCAACGGCGTTGCCACCAAGCAGATCTTCCAGCTCGACAAGAGCTATGGCGCCGACGGCATGGCCGTGCGCAACGACATCGCCGCGATCAAGGATCTGAAGGGCAAGACGGTTGCGGCCTCCGCGCCCGGCACCTCGCCGTATTTTGCGCTGGCCTGGATGCTCAAGAAGAACGGCCTCACCACGAAGGACGTGACCGTGGTGAATCTCGAGCCCGCCGCGGCCGCGCAGGCCTTCGTCTCCGGCCAGAACGACGCCGCCATGACCTACGAGCCGTATCTTTCGACCGTGCGCGCTGCGCCCGACAAGGGCAAGATCATCGCCACCACGCTGGACTATCCGATCGTGATGGACACGTTTGGCTGCACGCCGAAATTCCTGAGCGAGAATCCGAAGGCGGCGCAGGCGCTCGCCAACAGCTATTTCGAGGCGCTCGAGATGATCGCCAAGGACCAGGCCAAGGCCTATGAGATCATGGGCGCGGACGTGAAGCAGACCGGCGAGCAATTCGGCAACTCGGCGAAATATCTGCGCTGGCAGGACAAGGCCGCGAACCAGAAGTTCTTCGCGGGCGATTTCCTGACCTTCAACAAGGACGCCGCCGAGCTCCTGCTCGAGATCGGCATCATCAAGGCCGCGCCGAAGGTCGAGGACCTCTACGACGCGAGCTTCATCAAGTAGACTTCTGCAAGCTGCCGGTTCCGCCAGGAGGCGGAGCCGGCGCGTGATCGATTATTCGGATAGACAGTTTGATGCGTCCCCTGGATCCCGTGACATCGAGGCAGCGTGTGGCCTTTGGCCTCGCTTTCTTCGTGCTGTTCGTTGCCCTCTGGTCCTGGGCGACCTTCGGCGGCCATGTGTCGAAGACCTTCCTCGCCAACCCGCTGACCATGGTGCAGGAAGGTTTTGACCTGCTGACGAAGCAAGGCTTCATGTTCGACATCGGCATGACGATCTGGCGCGTCGTCGGCGGCTTCGCGCTCGCCGCGATCATCGCGGTGCCGTTCGGCGTGCTGATGGGTGCCTACAAGCCGGTCGAGGCCTTTCTCGAACCGTTCGTCTCCTTTGCACGCTACCTGCCCGCCTCCGCCTTCATCCCGCTCTTGATCCTGTGGGCCGGCATCGGCGAGCTGCAAAAGCTGCTCGTCATCTTCATCGGCTCGGTGTTCCAGGTCATCCTGATGGTGGCGGTGACCGTCGGCGCGACGCGGCGCGATCTGGTCGAGGCGGCCTATACGCTCGGGGCCAGCGACCGCGGCATCATCCGCCGTGTGCTGCTGCCCTCCTCCGCGCCGGAGATCGCCGAGATCCTGCGGCTGGTGCTGGGCTGGGCCTGGACCTATGTCATCGTCGCCGAGCTGATCGGCTCGTCCTCCGGTATCGGCCATATGATCACCGACAGCCAGGCGCTGCTCAACACCGGCCAGATCATCTTCGGCATCATCGTGATCGGGCTGATCGGCCTCGTCTCCGACTTCCTGTTCAAGGCGTTCAACGCCTGGCTGTTTCCGTGGAAGCTCGCATGACGACGCTGAAGATCGAACAGGTCTCACGGACCTTCCCCGCGCGCCACGGAAATGCGCCGACCAGGGCGCTGGAGCCGACCGACCTCATCATCGGCAACAACGACTTCGTCACCATCCTCGGCCCCTCCGGCTGCGGCAAGTCCACGCTGCTTCGTATCGTCGCCGGCCTCGACCGCCCGACCGGCGGGCGCGTCACGCTCGACGGGCGCGAGGTGACGGGCCCGGGGGCGGATCGCGGCATGGTGTTCCAGTCCTACACGCTGTTTCCCTGGCTGACCGTGCGCGAGAACATCGCCTTCGGCCTGCGCGAGCGCGGCGTGTCGCAGGACGAACGGTACAAGATCGCCGACGCCTTCATCCGCCAGGTCGGATTGTCCGGCTTCGAGAACCATTGGCCCAAGCAGCTCTCCGGCGGCATGCAGCAGCGCACGGCAATCGCCCGCGCGCTTGCCAATGATCCAAAGATTCTGCTGCTCGACGAGCCCTTCGGCGCGCTCGACAACCAGACTCGCGCCTTGATGCAGGAAATGCTGCTCGGGATCTGGGAGCGCGACCAGAAGACCGTGCTGTTCGTGACCCACGACATCGAGGAGGCGATCTTCCTCGGCAGCCGCGTCATCGTCATGAGCGCACGCCCCGGCCGCATCAAGGCCGAGATTGCCATAGACCTGCCGCATCCGCGTTCCTACAAGATCAAGACCACGCCGGAATTCGTCCAGCTCAAGGAACGGCTGGTCGAGGAAATCCGTACCGAGGCGTTGAAGGTTGCCGAACATGCCTGACAATGGTCCTTCCTTCGACGGCGCACGCGTTCTCGCCGACCTCAATGCGCTGCGCGCCATCGGCGCCTACAAGACCGGCGTGCACAAGCCGACCTTCTCCGAACCGCACAAGCAATCGCTGGACTGGCTGGTGCAGAAGCTGCCCGACGCGGATCTCTCCGCCGCGATTGACGGCATCGGCAATGTGTTCGGGACGAGCGCCAAGCCCGGCCCAAAGCTTCTGGCGGGCTCGCACCTGGAAAGCCAGAACTACGCCGGCTGGCTCGATGGTCCGCTCGGTGTCGTCTACGCGCTCGAAGCCGCGCGGGTGCTCAATGCCGATCCGTCCGTGAACGGCGCGGTCGAAGTCGCTGCCTGGTGCGACGAGGAAGGACATTTTGGCAGCTTCCTCGGCTCGCGCTCCTATGTGGGGCAAGTGACCGAGGCTGACATCGACGCCGCGCGCGACCGCACCAACGGGCGGCCCATGCGCGATGCGCTTGCCGACATGGGGCTCGCGGGACGCTCGCGCATCACCGCCGAGAAGGGGCGGCACGTCGGATATCTGGAGGCGCATATCGAGCAGGGCGATACGCTCGAGAGCGGACAGCTCGCGGTCGGCGTCGTGACCTCGATCGTCGGCATCTGGCAATACCGGATCAACTTTGTCGGCGAGCAGAACCACGCCGGTACCACCCGCATGGCTGCGCGCAAGGACGCCGGCCTTGCGCTGGCCAAATTCTGCGTCGCGATCGACGAGCGCTTCCCGGCCGCGTGCGGTCCGCGCACGGTCTGGACCACGGGCCGCATCACGCTCGATCCGGGCGCGCCGAGCATCATTCCGGGTGGCGCCGAAATGCTGTTCCAGATCCGCGACGACAACCCGGCGGTCATCGCGCGGCTGGAGGAATTGCTGAAGGCCATGGCGGACGAGGTCAACGCCAGCGGCCCCTGCGCCGTGACCGTGGAGAAGCTGCGGACCGGTGCTCCCGCCTTGATGAACTCAGGCTTTCAGGACGCGATCGAAGCTGCGAGCAAGGCTGTCGCCGGCGGACGATCCATCCGCATGCCCAGCGGCGCCGGCCACGACGCACAGATGCTCGCGACCATCATGCCCGCGGGGATGCTGTTCGTGCCGTCGATCGGCGGCATCAGCCATCACTGGACCGAGAACACCGCGGACGCCGACATCGTCACGGGCGCGCAGGTCTTCGTCGACGCCTGCCGGCGAATCCTCGGGGGTTAGGCCTCTGATGCCGGCATGAGCGCAAGCGAGACTTATACCGAGGCGACGACCGGCTACTGGCAGGAGCTGACGCCGGAGGTTCCCTTGCGTTTCCCGGCTATGCCACCTTATCGCTTGGGCTATCCCGCGACACTCCCCTGCGGCCGTGTCCTGGTTCTGCCGCTGCGCCAACTGCCCGATGGCGACCGCGCCGTCGCATCGCTGATCGCCAATCAGGCCTCACACCTCGTCGTCGCCGCGCTGGCCGACCATATGGCGACGCAGGCGCGCGCGCTCGATGCCGAGATCATCGTCGGGCTCCCGACCCTTGGTCTTGCCTTCGCATCGCAGGTCGCAGAACGGCTCGGACAGCCGCGCTATGTCCCGCTCGGCTATTCGCGCAAATTCTGGTACGACGACGCGTTGTCCGAGCCCGTCAGTTCGATCACCAGCCCCGACGCCGGCAAAAGGCTGCGGCTGGATCCGAACCTGCTGCCCCTGCTCGAAAGCCGCCGGGTGGTGCTGGTCGACGATGCGATCTCGACCGGCGCGACTGCGCTCGCGGCGGTGCGGCTTTTGCAGACGATCGGCGTCGAAATTGCCGGCATGGTCGTTGCGATGAAGCAAACCAATCGCTGGCATGCCTCGACCACGGCCCTTCCGGTTCGCGCAGTCTTCGGGTGCCCGCTCTTCCAACGTGGCGACGGCGGCTGGATACCGCTCGCGGAGACGCAACCCAACATTCCCTGATGGGTCAGGCGATTGCGAGCATCGGCTATGTTGGCCGGCCCGAGGCACCTGTCTTGAGCAGGATTGGGCAAAACCCGACCGCTTTGGGAAAGATCGCGGGTCCGTATCGCGGCTAGAATCTGGCTCGCACACGCGAGAGATCCGCCATGGCCGAGAGCCCGAACGATGCCGCAACGCCCGCCTCCATCGTCGAGGCCCTGAAGGCCGTCGCGGGCAATCCACCGAAGGTCCGCGCCAGCTTCGCCAAGGGCTGGTGCGTTCGAGGTACCTACACCCCGTCGGACCGCGCGGAGGAGATTACGCGGTCGCAGAGCTTCACAAGGCCATCGCGCGTGCTGGCGCGCTTCTCGGTCGGCGGCGGCAATCCCAACGTCGCGGATACCAACAATCTGGTGCTGCGTGGCTTCAGCTTCAAGCTTGGCGACGACGATCATCGCTCGGATATTCTGGTGGAGAGCGCGCCGGTGCATTTTGCACGAACGCTGGACCAGATGCTGGCCTTTCTCAAGGCGCGTATCCCGGGACCCGATGGCAAGCCGGACATGGCGAAAGTGAAAGCGTTCTCGGCGGCCAATCCCGAGACGCTGAACCAGGCGAATTACATCGCCGCGCGTGCGTTGCCCGGAAGCTTTGCCGGCACGACCTATTGGGGCGTCCATGCCTTTCCGGCAACAAACGAACAAGGCGAGACCCGCTTCATCAAGTTCAAGGTCGTCCCGGCCCGCGGCGAGATCACGCTGAGCGAGGACGAAGCCAGGACGAAGCCGGCCGACTTCCTGCACGACGACCTCGGCACGCGGATCGCTGCGGGCAATGTCCGCTTCAACGTCATGGCGCTGCTCGACCGCCCCGGCGACCCCACCATGGATGTCACCATACGCTGGCCCGACGAGGATCAACGCGACGAGGTGCGCCTGGGCACGATCGTGATCACGGGCTTCGAGCCGGATCAGGCCTGCGACGTCACCATCTTCAATCCGGCCAATCTCGCCGAGGGCATCGGTCACCCGCCGGACGAGATCTTTGCAGCGCGGCGCGCCGCCTACATGATCTCGCTCGCGAAGCGCCGCTGAGGACGGAAGGCGTCCGGATTCACGTCTCGCCGTTCGATGCACCGAGCATCTCGCGGCGCCATGCTGCCGGGCTGACGCCGACGATCGAGGAGAACACGCGCGTGAAGTGACTCTGGTTGGCAAACCCGGCCGAGATCGCGATCTCCGACAGCGGCAGGTCGCGAACGCTCATCAACTGCTTGGCGGCCTTCACGCGCTGCTGAAGCAGCCATTGGTGCGGCGGCACACCGACCGAGATTCGAAACGCGCGGGAGAAATGGCTGACCGAAAGGTCGAGCTCGGCCGCGATCCTCTGCAACGAGAGCTTGCCGCCGAGATCCGATTCGAGCCTCTCGCAGGCGCGTTTCGCCTGCCACGGCGCGAGACCGCCGCGCGCGAGCCCGGGCGTGCGCTGGAACCCGCCATAGGTCTGGGCGACATGGGCGGTCAGCCCGAGCATCATGTGATCGATGAAAAGCTGATTGGCCTCGTCCGGCCGGCGCAGGCCCTCCTGCAGCGACGCGCCGATGTGGCGGACGATTCGGTCGTCATGGCCAACGCCGATCTGACAGTCGAGCTCGTCAACCCGCGGCGCGTTGCACTGTTCGGCGATGCTGTCGAGCGCCGAACGTGGAATGTAGAAGAACAGGGAATGGAACGGCTTGTCGATCACGTAGCGCGGATCGCACTTGAGGTCGTACAAATAGGTCGTACCCGCATGGACGTCCGCGGTCATGATGCATTTGCCGCGCTCCCAGAGCTCGCAATCCGGGTAGTCGTGAAGCTTCAGGCTGACGAGAAAGGCATCTTCGGCGGCGAGCGATCCGGACAGGCCGGGCACCGGGTTGTCATTCCGGGTTTCGGTCACCGCGAGCTCGGCGCTACGCAGCGAGCGCGTAACCAGCGAGGGCGGCGCATCCTTCAAACGCAGGAACTGCCCTAGCCTCTGTCCGTAAGCGCCTGCCTGTGTCATCGGGTCAGTCCTTCCGCGGGTCCAAGTGCAGGCCACAGCGCCCCGCAATTTGCGGAAGGTATTATCGGACATCCGCCGCAGGCTGTCCACGCGCGCACGAGGCGAACAGCTCTCGCCCGACACTTTCACATCGGCGCAACAGGACGATTTGGCAGCAACTTCAATGCGGTTTTGACGTTCCCTCTCCATCCGGAAGCTGATCACGCGTTTTCACAAATGCACGACAAAATGCCGCGACGTCCCGTGCGGGTGTCGCAGCGCTGGAACGAGGTTCCGCCGCCGAACCTGAACTCCTGGACGTTGTCGTATTTGCCCTTGGTCAGCGGCAGTATCAGACTTGCCGGTCGTCATTGCGAGCGCAGCGAAGCAATCCAGAGTCTTTCCGCGGAGGGATTCTGGATTGCTTCGCTGCGCTCGCAATGACGGAGGATGAGGTATGGGCTGGTTCTCCAGATGATACTCCCGCGAAGGCGGGGAATCCAGTACGCCGCAGCTTCTCGGCTCCATCACAACCGCTTCTGGAATACTGGATCGCCCGCCTTCGCGGGCGAGGACAGCGAGCGTGTGGTCGCAGACACGCCTTCGCATCCTCGCGGCGGATTTCGCCCGAGCTTTGCTTGATCGCTCCACCCTCTCAATCGAGAGGGCGCAGGGAAGGCCGGGTGCCCGACGGCACCCGCGGTCTGCTGCGCGAAAAGCACACGCAGAGAAACCGCACAGCAGCATACAGGTGTAGCCAATCACTCGGCCTTCCCTGCGCAGTGGTTGGACGGCTTATGCCGTGCTCTCCCGGGAGCCGAGTTCGTTCTGGCCTCCCTCACACTCGCGAAAGTCGCCGACATCGCGCCGGTTGACGCGACTGCCGCATCCGCAAGAGCTTGACCGTAGCAACGACGGCCAGGACCACACGTCTATATTTTGGCATTCGGTGAAACACGCCGAAACTAAGAAATCTCTTTAAAAGAAGCGCTTTTCGAATAGCCTGATGCAAGCTGTTTCAACGGGCTTCACCAAAATAAGGGCCCGGCCCTAAGCCTTTCAGCGTCCGCACGACAAACTGAAAGTCCAAGAAGCCGAGCCCTTTGGTCTCAAGCCTTAGGAGCCGAAACCACATGAATAGTAGCATTGTCCCCTCCCCCGCCGGCAAGCGGGGCCGTAATAGCAGCGTGATCCTCACCGATCGCCTGTGCGAGAAGCGGGTCGCCCAAAGGACCAAGTTCTACGACCGCAAGTGCCCTGGCCTTTACGTCAGCATCACCGCGGCGGGCGTCGCGACCTTTTCTTTCAAGTTCACCGACCGGCAGACCGGCAAGCAGCGCACCGGATGGCTCGGCATCTACAATCCTGAGACCTTCACGGTCGAGGACGCCCGCAGCAAGGTCTATGGCCTCAAGGCCATGGGGGGCGAGGCCGTGGCCGAGACCTTCCGCGACCAGAAGGCTATGAACGTGAAACGCGGCAAGACCGTCACCGAGATCATCGACGAGCGCATCAAGTGGATGAAGGTGCCGGTCAAAAAGCCGGACGGCGAGATGCGCCCGCGGCTGGAGAGCTGGGAGAACACGGCAAGCCACCTCAACCGCCTCATCCGCCCCCGCCTCGGCAAGAAGCTGGCCATGGAGGTCACCAAGCACGACATCGCGACGCTGTCGAACGATATCGTCGCGGGTAAGTTCGGCAAGCCATCGGTCAGCAACGCGCGCCACATGCGCAAGGCGGCCTCTGGCCTGTTCAACTGGGCGGCCGAAGCCGGGCGCGACTACGTGACCGCCAGCCCCTGTGTTAACCTGCCGAAGCTCGACCCGGAGGATCCCCGCACCCGCGTCCTCTCCGCGGACGAGATCAGGATCTTCTGGCATGGCCTCGACCGCAACGACCTTCCCTATGACCGCCGAACTCGGCTCGCGCTCAAGTTCGAATTGGTCACCATGCTGCGCTCACGTGAATTGCTCGGTGCACATCGGGATGAGCTGTTTGACCTCGACGGCGAGCATCCGCGCTTCGACGTCCCCCTCAAGCGGGTCAAGAAGCGGCGGGTGATCCAGCAGCCGTTGTCCGATCTGGCAGTCGAGATCATTAAGGAAGCGCTGGCCTCGGATGATCAGCAGTTTGTGTTCGAGAGCCCCATGTACAAGGGCCAGCCGGTTCACCGCAAGGCGATGGCCGACGCGCTGCGCGGCACCAAGCTTGAGAAGAACAAGGACAAGATCAAAACGCCTGGGCTCTGCGAGCTATTGGGCCTCAAGCCATTCACGCCGCACGACTTGCGCCGGACGGCAGCGACATTAGCCGGCGACCTCGGCTTCGACGATGCTTCGATCGCGAAGTGCCTCGACCACGTCGCCAGCAAAAAATCAGAACAGATCGTGCCGACCGTTACCGGCAAGGTCTACAACCACTCCAAGCGGATGAAGGAGAAACGCGCGGTGCTGGACGGCGTCGCGGCCGAACTGAGGCGGATCGTCGCCGGGCCTGTCGCTAAGGCCCTGGCGCAGGAAGGGGCCACGGCTCGCCGCCTGATTGCATATGCCGACCGATTCTGAGCCAGGTCACAGCTCCCGCGGGCCGCTTTTCCCTGCGCAGGGAGTGTGTTCGGACAAGAACCGTATAGAAATCAATGCGATGGGAATGGTGTTTCGTATTTGTGTCGCGATCCGGCTGGCTTATCAGCAAAGGCGCTACGCATGAATTTCTGTGGAGCATGATGGAGCCCGGTGGAAAACCGGGCGGTGGAAAAGACCCCGGACTGATTGGGTTCGCGTGGCGGGGCTGCCCGGTGTGCTGCGATATTGCAGCATGGACCCAAATGAACGCACTGCGGTCATCGCAAATGCTGCGCGGCTCTTGCAGGATTCAAAACTGTTGTTCGACCACACCCGCTTTGCCAGCGCCTTTGCGCTTGCCGTGCTGGGCGTCGAAGAAATCGGAAAGGTGATCCTCGATATTTGGGGGAGCGCTGCGCCGCTCTCAAAGCCCGTTGCTCGGCGTAGCGCGCACATCCGAAAGCAGGCTGCCGTCAGTTCACTGCTGCTTGCTTCAGTCGCGGTCCGAGAGTTTAGCGCCGAAGTCGATAATGAAGAGCTTGTCCATCGCGTCGCTGAGGCCTTCAGGCTGAGCCGCGAAGGACAGTTCATGTCTAATGTTCACGTCGGTGCCCTCGACAAGGCCAAGCAGATTGGCCTTTATCGCGACGACTGGCTGACGGATGCAACACTGCACGCCGATCAGTTCACTGAAGCTGATGTTGGCGCGATCTTCACGATTGCGCGTCGCGCAATCGAGGCCGTGGAAGACCCGCTCATCATGAACACAGGGCGAGCGATCTATGAAACCTGACTGTGATGTCGCTCTCGCTCTGCGGTGCCATGTCCGGTCGATGTTTTTCGACGCGCGAATGGGGAACGACCGATGAGTGAAGATGAAAGCGATTGCGGCGGCGGCGACGATTGGTTGCTGGATGACGCGTCAGAAGGAAACGAGTTCATCCACTTCGACGAGTATGAAGATGCGGTAGCCGCCATCGAGCTGGTTGCCTCACAATCTATCGACCTTCAGAGACGGCCGTCGCAGTGGAAGTGGGTTATCACTGCCATGCAAAACGCCGTACAGGGTGCGATGGTGATCGCACTCAGCGGCACAGACGGTTGTGGCGCGCTCACCGATAAATCTAGACGACAGAATCGGGTGTGGCTGGACAACCCTACCTCGGATCGACCACGAACGATAATGGCCGATTACAATGTTTTACTTGAGCGGATCGGAAAACCTGAACTGATGGAAGGGCCCGTGCCCGAGCTGTCGGCGGAGGATTATCGGAACCTTCAACGACTGAACGACAACCTGCGACGTCAGTTCGCCCACTTCCATCCGACTGGTTGGGGGATTGAACTCAAATACATGCTGAACATCATGCCGATTGCGCTAAACTTCTTCGAATTTCTCACGACGACCCAAGTCCGTCCAAATATTCATTTCACCGAAGAGCACCGCGCTCGCATGACGAAAGCCTTGGCACAGGCGCGGGTTTCTTTCGAGGCATTCAAACAAACGCCCTGATACGTGCGCCGCGTCACAGGCACGTTGCCGATCATAAACCATCCAGCCCTTGGACCCCTGGCGAACCAAGAACCTGGATGGAGGAGACGCCTTGTCGCGCTCCTTCATTTCCGATCCCGCGTGTTGATCATCGGACGATCACCTCAATTCTTCAATGAGCGTCCTCCAGCCGAGCGCATCGTTCGCCGTCAGCAGCGAAGCGCCAAGCGTTGCCAAGTGCTGTGGCAATTCGCAATCGGGACGCGCGTTCATATTGCCGACAAACGAGGCGACCGCGTTCTTAAGATCACCTCGGTCGAGATGATCGAAGGCCCGTTGCTTGCACCGCTCGACATATCTGTCGCGCTTCATCTCAATTAACAGGGAACGTTCCATTTCGCCTCCCCAACCGATGACTACTTCCAATAGTGAAGTTGGAGCGGAGTGGATTTGGGCCGTCTGTTCGAAAGACGACAAACGGATGCGCTTTTGGTCGCAAGTGTGGGAATTAGGACACAGACGCAACTGCGACCGCACCGTTGGCGTCGGGCGCATAGCAAGAGGCTCTTTGTCTTCACACTCAGTCTGGCTTGGTCAGATGTTTCAGCATGGCGTTGCAGGCCACCTCGGCTTCCGCGAACGTCTTGAATGGAGAGCCGCCGATCTTGATCGCGCCTCGGCTCTGATAAAGCGGGCGCCATGACGCCACATAGCCGGGGCGTCCGTGAAATCCGGGACCGGCGGGGCTCTCATATGTGATGACGAACGAAAAGTCGTCGTTGCTTGCGCTCCATATTTCCATGTCCTCGACGGCACGGTGGAATTGAAGGGACATCACCAGTCGTTCACTTGTAGCTACGGCCGGAATAGAAACGGCCCGGAGTGTGCCGGGCCGTTGGGCGATCGTCGTTGTCGTAGAGTTGGCGCCATGACAGCAACGCAACACGGCGTGCCCGCACCGGGCGCCCCGACAGGAACCTCAGCCTAGAGGGCGCGCAACTAACGCGGCCAGCCGCCTCTGAAATCCGTCGATCTCCTTCAATGCATTCTGTCGCTCTGGTCCCTCGGGGAGCCGTTGCGCGGCTTCGCATAGGCTCGCCAGCATCTGCGCCATCTCTTGCAATTCGTGATCGGATCTTCCACCGCGCGTTGGCTCAACGTTGTGCCCTCACAGATCGAATTCTATTGCCGCGCACACACTTGTCGCGGATAACGTTCTCAACGTTAAGTAGCGCCAATTTCCAGCTCTTAGTAATGTCCAATACGAAGGTCAGCCTCCGGTTTGCAGCATAGATGTACGGAGAAGATTAGTTCTGAACGATGTGACACGAAGGAACCGTCCCAGTCTGCGTATGCTTGCCCAATTTGGCCGGTTCAAGCTAACCATGCTGCGCGATCCCCTTAGTGGTATGCTTTCCCTCGGTCGGAAACCGTTCCAATGTGCTGGCGCTGACACTCAGGGGGCTGAGCTAATGCCCATTTATCGGTTACTTCAAAACCTCCCGATGGGGCCGGAGGAGGTTAACCGTATGACGACGGCTTTCGACAAAGCGCTGCGTACCATCGGCATCAAAGACCGCAGCGATCCTATGGCCGAGATGATCGCGAAGAAGATCGTCGAGATCGCGCAAACTGGCGTGCGAGACCCGGCGGAGATTTCCGCGCAGGCAATCCGTGAGCTTGGCATGTAGTGAGCCGGGGATAACTACTCGCGCGATGCGGATACGCTTAAGATCGTGGTGCACCTTGTTCAAAGGGTTGGGGGCACACCTTGGGAGAATTCATCATGGCTCACCCAACGGAAGAGCAGATACGGAAGCGCGCGTTCGAATTGTGGGAGCAGGCGGGCAAACCTGAAGGACGCGAGAACGAGTTCTGGCAGCAAGCGCAGAGGGAATTGCGGGACGCAGAAGAGCAAGAGCGTGGTGATCCAAACAAAGGTGCCGACATTTAAATTCCGCGTCCCTTAATGTCTGACCAAGGCCGGGCGACCGGCAGCATCAGAGCTTGTGCGGCGTTTGCTGACCAACATACCTGCGGGGAAGAGGCCAGCCAGTTAGGCGGCCGCAATCCGGTGTGCGTCATTCGAGTTGGCAGTTCGTTGTGGTTGCATCACGTCATTCGAGCTGGCCGCGCACTCTTTGAAATGCTCCAGCAGAGCGGCGCTTGCCATGTGCTCCCAGAACTCCGCCTCCGCGAGCAGCTTCCAGCTTCTGTCAGGATGATGCGCGGCGCTCTGTCGGCACAGCAACGCCATCGCGCGCAAGCGCTGTACGGTTTCCACTCTGATCCTCCCGTGATTTTTTCCGCGTTTTTTCCACCTTATTTTCCGTTTTCGCGTCAGTGTCATCATCATTATATCAAGAAACTATTTTTAGGTTGTTCGGAACGAGAAACCAGCAATCGATGCCGCGCTTGCTACGAATAACTTTCGCTTTTGCTTCACTTCGGCTCATTGCACGTGCGCCGCCTGTCGTTCCGTGATTGGAACCTTCTTGCCCCGCTAACAGTTGGCTTGCCTAAAAGCGAGGGTTCAGCATGACGCGCCTTAGGCTGAAGCACGCGACCACCCTTGAAGAACGTCTCGCCATGGATGCCAGCCAATCCAGAAAAAGAGCGATGAGCCTGCCGCCGGGCCAAGAACGGGAAGCTCTCCTCAGGAAAGCTCGGCGGGACGAGATGGCCGCGACCGTCACCAAGTGGTTGACGTTACCCCGTCCGCAGCTACCCCGCCGATAGCGCCACCGTCCGCAGACGTGGGCACTCCCAATCCATAAGTGCACTTCGACATCCTCGCCGAGGGGCGCGACGATCTGCGGAAGTTGTCCGCTGCATCTCGCACGAGCAATATGGAACGCCTACTTGCGCGGCGCCCACGATCTGCGCCACGGCAACTCGACAAGAACGCGCGTCTGCTTGAGTTACCTCCTAATCGTAGACGCCCCATCTACCGTTTGCTCGCAACGATCGGCATGATGCGCGGACTGTACGCCGTGAGGTAGAGACAATGAGCAATGACCGCCTCGTGCAGACACCGCCGATTGCTCACATCCGCAAAATTGGCATCGTCGGGACCGCAGCCCTAGTGTTCGGGCTAATGGTCGCTTCCACCGCCCTTGGAGCAGGAACGCGCATCTCTGATGCCTTCGAACCGTTCGAGAAATCACCGAATGAGCGCGTCGCCCAAGCCTTCGAGGACATTAATGACCTCGCGTCCATCACTGACGAGCTGAAGACTGCGCTGGCGTTGCTGAGCCAGAGCGTGCAGGGCCCGCAGAAGCCGCCTGTTCAGGCTCAAGGCAATGAATGACCTGATGGTTAGCAAACAGCGACATGGCGGGCGGACCATCCACTTTGGGTGGGCCAAGGGCAACCCTCGATTTCGTAGGCGTGAAGGCGTCGGATGGTGATCGCGGGCAGGTACCACCCGTAATTTTCCCAAGTGCTGGTAACCAGGCGCACTGGTTAAGTGGCGGCAGGTTGAGCGCCACACCATGAAAACACCGAAGCCAAAGCAATGGGCCGAGCAGGAAGTTCGACGATTAGTCAGGCTCGCCCGGCAGGGAGTTGGCGCATCGAAGATAGCTGCCGAGCTGGGCCGACACGCCGGATCAGTGAGGCGAATGGCGCGAACAGTGGGAATACTGTTGAAGAAGTAGCCCTGCGCCTCCCTGCGGAGAGCATGTTCACGCCGCCGCGCTTACTCATCGGAAAGAGCCTATCGGGAAGCTAGCGCGACGTAGGCTTCAATCGAAGGCAGCGAGATTTCACATGTTCCAAATTCGAAACCCGGTGTCTGAGAGATGATCCAGCACCAACGGCCCGTATAACCACTGTAATCCTATTTAGGCTTTTGGGTTACTTACGTTTCGCCTTAAGTTCGCTGAGCTGGAAGTTGGGAGCGCGGTCGCGCTCTGTAGGTGAAATCTCCGTCAGCCTTAAGGTGTCCGGCTGGCCGTTTGAGAGCTTCCTGACATGACCAATTATTCATACGCCACTGATCGACAATCCCCTCGGCGCCGGAAGCACCCAGCCGAGGAGTCAGAAATTGAGGGTGCATCCCTCGATATTGTATGCGCCAAACCCAAGATGGGAGGTTTCCATGCGCATTATTCAAGCATCAGCATTAGCCTTTTGTCTGCTCATCGCCGCTCCGGCGATAACGCTCGCCGCTGACGCCAAGGCCGACGTCGAGAAAGCCTACGTCACCTTTGATGCTGCATTCAACAAACAGGACGCGAAGGCCGTCGCTGCCAACTATGTCCCAACCGCCAAGGTGCTGCCGCCGACGCACGAAGTCGCGTCAGGCCCGGCGGAGATCGAAAAGTTCTTTGCCGGGTTTTTCGCGAATGGTGTGACCGGCCACAAGCTGGAGGTTATCGACGCGGGCGGAGACGACAAGGTCGTCGTCGGCACAGCTAAGTGGAGCGCCACGGGCAAGGACAAGGAGGGCAAACCGGCTCCCTTCAGTGGACTTGCCATGCACGTCTTCGAACGCCAAGCGGATGGTTCGTTAAAGCTGAGGTTTCATACCTTCAATTGAGTTGGTCGTACCCACGACCGGCAGTAGCTCGCGCGCTTCCCGAGCCGCTAGGAATCGATAATTTGCAAGGTGCTCACGACGGCACTTTGATCTCGGCATGCCTCGTCCTGTTCGACGCCACACGCCTGCACACGTTCACGGCCGCCCCGTCAAGATCACCTTCGGCGAGATGCGCGAAATGGGCTTCGGTGGCGTCCTGGTCTACTGCCATTGCGGCCATCACGTTGCTCTGGATGCCGACCATTGGCTTGACAAGGTAAGGCTATCGGATCTCGAGCCGCGATTTGTCTGCCAGGGCTGTGGGTCTCGCGGTGCCGACGTTCGGCCGGACTTCGACTGGAACGCCAAAGCGCCTGTCGGTGGCTTGGGCTAATTGATGCCACTTGAAAGACGGCCCCGGCCGTGGGGGGCTTTTGAGGTGTGGAAGGCCGGGGCCGCTGGAGGTGCTGGACTGCGTCGATCCAGCGACCCGAGCCTAGGAAAATTCGGCATTCAGCTCTGTTCGCTTTCAAACCTTGGCAGTACAGTTCCCCTCAGGGAACGGAATAGCTGCAATGAAAGACATGCAGGCTCAATTGGAAAAGCTCCGCACAGATGCCGCCGAGTGCGCCCTCATCCGTGACTTGGCGACCGACCCGAAGAAACGAGAGCTTTTTACGAAGCTGGCTGATCACCTGACGGTTCTCGCCGCAGAAGTTGAACGCGCAATCGCGGAAAGCGTGAAGAGGACCTGATGAAGGCGGGCTGGGGGCGGCCTTTCGAGGAGGCAGATCAGGGTCAGGGCCCACCAACGGCGCTTTGACGCATCGGGAAAAATCGGCAATACTCGCCGTATGGTTGCTCTCGATGAGATTGCAGATGCCAGCCGCCGCGAAGCTGACCGCGCGCATCGACTGAGATTAGAGGGTCTGGTCGAGGACATCCGGAAGACCATAGAGGGACCGAGCAGCGCCAAAAAGAAGGTGGCGCGGATCAGAGAGCTACTCGCCGTCCAGGGCTATCGCGCCCAAGAGTAGGCCCGCCAGCTTGAAACCGACCACCACCTGAGGCGGCCTTACTTCCAGAACGTCAGCACTGCTAGCGCCACCACAGGCGTGAGCCCTAAACAGATAATGGCGATACGAACTAGTATCTCGCTCCACATGGCCGGGGAAAAATAGCACCTGCAACTTGGTCGCACAATCCAAAATTGTACGCCAATTGGGCCCGCCAGCGTAACCGGCGGGCATGAGCCTGGCGATTCGAACTTTCGCTGAAGGCCGTGCGGCACATCACCGTTACATCGTTGGTGGGTTCAAGGCCTTGAGACCCGCCGCTTTCAACGCGTCGGTTGAGAGCTGTCCATGTGCCGCAGCATCGAGCAGCTTCGAGGCAACGTACGCTCTGGCGCCCGTCTCGCTTACAGGAATATTTTCGCAAACTTCCTCGAGCACCGCCCTGAGCAGCGCAGTCATTTCAGCATTAAACACACCTAACTCCCGAAATTGAGAGGATGCTGAACGCTGCACAATCGGAGTATATTCGCTCGGCAGAGTTCGCCGCGTATTCCGGTCTGGGCTCTGAAATCCCAGCACCTGCCAAACCGGCACCTGTCTGTCAAAGTAATGTGACAGCTTCCCCGCCGATCTGGTGGTCCGGCCCGCCAAGCGGAGAGCCCTCAGTCCGACGTCCAGCCGTCCCATCGCAGCCGACTCCGGCGCCGAGATCTCGTCTGCGCTACAAGCCTTCATCGCCGCTAACGCCACAAAGCGCTTCGACATGCAGCTAGCGCTGCCCTGGCGGGGTCGGCCTGATGTCCAACGAGGAAAAGCCCCTGGCCGCCGGTGCAATGGCCACGACGTGCGCCAACTGTGACGATCGCGGCTGGGTTTGCGAGAACCATCAGGACCGTCCCTGGGACGACCCGCGCGCATGCACCTGTGGCGGCGCTGGCGCGCCCTGCCCGGCCTGCAGCGTTACCGACGAAGGTAAAGTGCCGCGGATGCCGAAGGCTTTCGGGTGGAGGTCGACAAGGACGGCTGGCGGCACTGAAATGCCTTGTGAGCGGCCCCAAGCGCCTTCGGGGCTGGAGGCGAGACGCCGGGACCGCCACGACGCACCGGCTCAAGGCTGGGCGCCGCCGACATTCTCCGCCCCTCGATTCATCGCTGGCCCTAACAAATGTATGGTGCCCTAGATTAACTTTGTAGGCCAACCGTCGCCCTGTGCAACGCGATCAGTGTTCCTTCGCGGAACAGCGCCGACGGGATACTATTGAAACAATCGGCTACTCTCATTGCCCCAACCGGGCGCGACGTTTGCATCCCTGTTCAATTTTCAAAACAACAGATCACGGCTTATCTTGCGGTTTTTCGGGCTCTCCATTCGGTAGGACAGCATCAATTATGCGCTTCAGCGCATCCAGCGAACAGGGTTTGATGAGGACAGGCATTCCTTCAAATCCGTCGGGCACGCCTGCGCTGCCGTAACCACTCAAGAAGAAGAGAGGCAGCCCTCGGCTCTTTACTACCTCGGCAACTGGATGCACGTTGATCCCCTGCAAATTGATGTCGAGGATCGCGAGATCTCGGCTAGCTTTGTCATGCAGGCGCTGCGGATGAATTCCTGCACGCCGGGGTCGGCGAACACGCATGGCATGAGCTACCTCAGTCGGGAAAAAGAGGTAATGGAACTCGACTTCAACTCGCCGCTGCGTGGTTTAGCGGCGCAAGCCACACGTTTCCCAGGCGGCGCAAAAGCAGACATCGTGGGATGTCCGAGTTGGATCGAAAGCAGCGGTGGACGCCAAGTTGGATCGGCGCCCGGTTTGCCCCTGACAACCGACGTGACACGCGCTCAATGACCTTCGGCTAAGGGCCAGTTGCAGACGTCAAACCATTTTACTCCGGCCGCATTTTGTCAATCAGGCGTTTGTCTTTAGCTTCCGTGTTTCTTGGATAGCTCTGTTCTTCGATACAGGCCTGCCGCAATTTGTCCCCATTGTAGCAAAGGCTCCGTTGATCGCCGCTGGTGGGGCGCGCTCGCGGAAGGATTTCTAGAGATCCCCTCTTAGGATTTTCCTGCCCGCCGCGGTCTGGGACATCGCATCCTTGCAGGGATCTCTCAACTCAGCCATGTGCAATTTTATGCAGGCCCTGATACCGCCGGTGCCCGGCACAATACCGGCGCACAGCTTCGCAACGTCGGCCTTGCACACCTTTCCGGCCACGGCAACCGTGAGCAAGCGTTCCTCGCAGGCTGGTGACAGGTCGGTCAAATGCGACTTTATGCAGGACTTGATCCTGCCTTCGCCGGGCTGAATGCCGGCGCACAGTGTCTTGATATCGTTGGCGCAGGGCTTGCCCGCTTGCTGTGCCACGGCGGCAGAGCCTGACCAAAGCAGCGCTGTCAATATAACAAGCCCGGATCGCATTCCTGCCATCTTAGATTCCTCTGGGATACAAAAAGGGCAGATTGGGGATGATATCCGAAAGTCGGCCGCAAGGCGATTCGTTCCGGAGGACGGATCAGCGTAGCCGGCTATCTGGGCGGGACGGAGCGCCGCGTCAATCCGCTCGACGTCTTCCGCAAGCAGGCCATGGGTCAAACTGGGAAGTCCGGGCGCTCAGCCGGCAGGTCAGCTTTGCCCCCAACTCCAGACAAGCCGCTGCATCGGACTAACTGACGCGATGGGCCATGTGTGGACGGCTCCGGGTTGGCAAGGAGAATCTTCACTTTGCAGCATTGGTCGGAGCAGCCATGTGTTCGGCCTGTTCGCGCGGTACCCATGACCGCTGGCCATAATGCCCTCCGCGGATCAGATCCCGGTCAAAAGCACGCATTCGATGATGCTGTGGCCCATGTGGGTTGTCCTGATCGCCGGATCGACCGGCACTGCATTACGTGCTGTTCGCCCTCCCAACCGTTACGTCACACTGGGCTGTCCGGTGTGATTTCGTTTACGCCGCAAGAGCGGCGGGTTCCTTGTAGCCTTCATTCCTCGCCATCATCGCCCATGCCATCCTCGCGAGTTTGTTGGCGAGCGCAATTGCGGCGACCTTGGTTGGTCGGCGCGCCAACAGCGCGGTGAGCCAGGGCCGATGCTGGGTGCCGTGGATCTTGGCATAGCGGATCACGGCGAGTGCGCCTGCCGTGAACAGGCTGCGCAAATAGCGATCGCCTTGCTTGCTGATACTGCCAAGCTTGTCCTTACCCCCGCTCGAGTTCTGCTTCGGCACAAGCCCGACCCAGGCCGAGAAATCCCTCCCTGATCGGAAGGCTTCTGGGTCAGCAATGCTGGCGACAAGGGCCGTGGCCAGCGCCGGCCCGACGCCGGGGATCGCATCCAGCCGCTTGCTCGTCGCATTTGATCGATGCCAGGCGATGATGCGTCTGTCGAACTCCAGTATCTGAGCCTTCAGTGCTCGCAACTGACTGCCGAGAGCAGCAAGACATGCACGGCCGACCTCTGGAAGCCGGCGGTCGGCTGTATCGGCGACGACTTCCAGCAGCTGCTCGACACCCCTGCGTCCGACAGGGGCGACGATCCCGAACTCGGCAAGATAGGCGCGGATCGAGTTGATCACGGCTGTCTGCTGGCGAATGAAGAGATGGCGCGCCCGGTGAAGCATCAGACAGCTCTGTTGCTCGACCGTCTTGGTCGGCACGAACCGCATGTTGGGTCTCGTAACCGCCTCACAAATCGCTTCCGCGTCCGTGGCATCGTTCTTCTGCCGCTTGACGTAGGGTCTCACATAAGCCGGAGGCATCAATCGCACCGAATGCCCCAACGCCTGCAGCTCGCGGGACCAATAGTGTGACGACGCGCAAGCCTCGATCCCGACGAGGCATGGGGCAGCTTCTGGAAGAACGCCAGGACGTGCCGACGCCTCAACTGACGGCGTATGACCACCTGGCCGGCTGTATCAACGCCATGCACTTGAAAGACCGACTTCGCGATATCCAGACCGATTGTCGAAATTGACTGCATAGCTTGCTCCTCCGAATCGTGGGAGCCTCAAACGGCGCCCACTCCTTGGCACTCTCGTGCCCGTGGAGGAGCCGTCCACAGCATCACAAGCCGACGTAGGCTAGGTGCGCGAGCGTCGACAATCGGCACGCCCTTAGCCGCAACATAGACTGTCTCGCTTTCCCGCCAGCCTGGGTCTTGAAGCCATTGACCCGCGCGCTTACTCGCAGTCCTGGTCGGCCGCCGTAACCTTTTTCTGAGACGGTGCGGGCTCGGCCGTGCCTGCCGTTGCCTTCTTTGATTGTTCAGTGGGCGCGGGACGGGTCTGCTCGACGGTGCCTGCCGTCCGATCCGGTGACTGCGCAGAGGGTGCGGGGTGGGTAGCCTTTGATTGTTCGGCAGCGGTGGGCTGGCTCTGCATCTGGCGCTGCGCATCTTCCGACGACGTTGCGGTATTCTCCGAGCCTTTGCTCATCGAAGATGTCGGCGGTTGCTGCCTGGAATCAGTTGCTGTGGAACCAGTGGTTTGTCCCGTATAGCCCGGGACATTCCCTGATCCTGCATCGCGGCTCACCGTGGTGCAGGGACCGGCATAAACGGAGTTGGCGCTGAAGGCGAGCACCGCACCTAAGATCATAAGTCTGTTAGCGATCATAAGCCCTTCTCCTTTAAACTCTCTGGACGATTGAACAAAAGGATGGCGCCTTTCGTTCCCGACTCGCGAGAGAGCCAACATTGGCGAGTGGCTGAGTTCACCGGGGTAAAATCGCCTACCTAAAGTAAGGCCGCTCAGTTGGCGGCCTCATTATCCTCGTCTTTTGCCCACTTCGCCTTTCGATACAGGTTTTCGCCATGGGATCGGAGCTGGAGGTTGTTTGAATCGATGTCGACGACGATAGATTGATGATTGACGTGCGACATGTTCTCCGAAGCTAGGAACCCCCCTGGAGCGGCCAAGTTAAGCCAAAAACCTACCTGTGAGGGAGACGAAGCCATGGCCCGCGCAACAGCCCATCCGGATCATCAATGCATCTCAAGCGAAGACATTCAAGGGACCGAAGTTTATGGAGCAGATGGAAAGAACATCGGTGAGATTGATCACCTCATTATCGACAAGGTGTCAGGTCGTGTGGCCTATGCCGTCATGAGCTTTGGCGGATTTGTTGGGTTGGGCCACAGCCATTACCCCATTCCTTGGGGAGCTCTAACATACGATACGTCGCTTAGTGGTTTTCGAACCAATATCACCGAACAACAGCTGAAGGACGCGCCTGAGTTCAGTGATGACTCGTGGCAGGATCGAGACTGGGAAACGCGGACCCACCAGTACTACGGGACACCTAGTTACTGGGAGTCGCGAGGTGGCTTAATACGCTAGGCAGCGCATGAGCCAGCCAACCCATTAAAAGGCCCGCAGTGTTGAAAACACTGTGGGTCTTTTTGTGGCCAGCTGGATGTCCGCTTAGGATCCAGCAGCTGATTTGACGGCATCGATTTTGGCGGTCCGCTATGGGCCACAACCAGACCTCAATCAACGTAGGGCGTGCCCCCTGCGGCCGCGAAGCAAAGCCTTCCACACCAGGTCGGCCTAAGTGGGAACTGCCTCGATAACCTGGAAGTGCGAGCCCGCGCGAGTCGTGCTGCGCGTTTCGAATCCGGCCATTCGACACAGCGCGGAATACTCGTCGTAGGTCCGTTCTAGCGCACCGAGCATGACGAGCATATTGAGATCACTGAATTTCGAGATTAGCCCCTCGTTCGGCGGCTCCACGACACGTTCAACGAGCAGCAATCTGGCATCAGCCGTCATGGCACGACGGCAGGTCTTCAGAATGGAAATTGCTTCCTCGTCATCCCAATCGTGGATGACCGCCCGCATCACGTAGGCGTCAGCACCCTCCGGGATGGTTTCAAAGAAACTGCCATCAACCACTTCGCATCTGTCGGCGACACCATGTCGCTTCAGAACTTCGGCCGCCTTGACTACTACGTGCGGCTGATCGAACAGCGTTCCGCGCAGGCTCTTGTTTGCGGCGAGAATTCCCGCCAGCAGTTGGCCTTGACCACCCCCGATGTCCGCGACGTGACGAAAGCGGCTGAAGTCGTAGGCGGCGATGGTAGCCTCGATGGCGCCGCGAGAATTGGCCGTCATGGCACGGTTGAAAATCGCGTTCTCATCTGAACGGGTGCTACGATACTCCCAGACGCTCTGACCGTTGAGGTGCCGAAAGGCGTTCTCGCCGGTGCGGACGCTGTGTTCAAGGTGGCCCCAGGCCTGCCAGGCATAAGGTCGGCCAGGCTGAACACCTTGCAGTGCTCGCATCCGCAGTGGAGCAGGCTATCGGTGAGAGCACGGGCAGCGACATCGCTCCTGATCTGCCGCCCAG
Organism: Bradyrhizobium sp. B025; assembly: GCF_042257955.1. NCBI lineage: Bacteria > Pseudomonadati > Pseudomonadota > Alphaproteobacteria > Hyphomicrobiales > Nitrobacteraceae > Bradyrhizobium > Bradyrhizobium sp. B025. The sequence goes on from NZ_CP170150.1 coordinate 6,114,799, forward strand.
GCCGCAATAATGTGGCGCCGCTTGACCGGGTCGCCTTAAGCTCCATCTCGTAATCGGGCATCGAATGCCTATTTTTCCCACATGCGTTCATTTGAGTTTTGCCTGCCGAGCAAGGGCATTTCGGTCCCGGCCGGCCCCGATTGGCTCCATGAGGTGAAGTACGACGGCTATCGCCTCCGTCTGGAGCGCGATGGCGACCGCGTGCGCCTGATCACGCGCGGCGGTTACAACTGGGCCGACCGATATCCTTGGATCACGGAGGCCGCGCGCAAGGTCCGCCAGAAGCACTTCGTGCTCGATGGCGAAGCGGTAGTGCTGGGCGTCGATGGTACCTCAGATTTCAACGCGCTTCACTCGCGCAAGCACGATGATGAGGTTCAGTTTTGCGCCTTCGATATTCTCGCCGAAAGTGGCGACGACCTCCGCATGCTTCCGCTGTCGATGCGAAAGGCGAATTTGGAGCGCTTGCTGGCGCGGCGTCCTGAAGGCGTGTTCGTCAATCCGTTTGAGCGGGGCGAGCTTGGGCCTGAACTGTTTCGCGCTGCCTGCAAGATCGGCCTTGAAGGATTAGTATCGAAACGCCGCGACCGGCCGTATCAGGCCGGGCGCAGCAAGTATTGGGTCGAAGTGAGAAACCGTAGTCACCCGGCGATGGAGCGAGTGCTTGACGCATTCGCATGATGACCTTAAGGCGAGAACCCAAATCACGCCGGAGACGATCAAGTGGCAAAAAAGACTAAGAGCAAGCGCAAAGAGTACACCAAGGACGACGTCAAACAGCTCAAGGCACATTCCAAGGCCCGCACCCCGGTGGCGAAGCTCTCAAAGCTGATGAAACGATCCGAGGGCTCGTTGCGTCAGAAGGCTCTCAGCCTTGGACTTGGGCTAGGCCATCAGCGTTAAGCGAAAGGCCCCGGCGTGCTTCACTCGCCGGGGCCTTCCTAGGATCATACCGTGACCCTTGGAACCCTTAAGCCTTGAAGAAGGTCGCAAGAGAAAACACGACAGCCAGAACAACGGTGATACCGATGGCTGTCAAGGCGGCCTGATTGGTTGAAACGTCGCGCATATCAAAGCCTCCGTCAGTTGGACACCCCTAGCACCGTCAAGGAGCGCTTGTTGTGGCCCGGCGTTTGAAACTCGATGGCTTGACCAACCGACAGGCCGATCAACGCAGCGCCGACGGGCGTAAGAACCGAGACGCGTTTTAATGTTATGTCCGCTTCATGCGGATACACCAACACCACGTCCCGGACTTCACCGGTCTTCTCATCGCAGTACCGGACCTGCGAGCCCATGCGGACCACCCCTCGCAGTTCGGAATTGTTCGCCACCACGCTTGCACGCTCTATCTCCCGCGCAAGGAAATGGGCCACGCGCGGAAAGAGTACCGCGCTCGAACTGGCCAGAGCGCTTAAACGCCTGGCCTCATCCTCCAACACTGTGACGGGCGGCAACACGATTTCAGGCTTGTCCTTGTAAGTAGTCTTGCTCATCACTTCTCTCCCTTCTTTAGGCGGCTGATGGTCCCGGATCATCGTCATCGAAAAGCGTTCTGTCCGGGAACGTGTGATTGCTAAACAGAACCCCGACAACATCATTCGGATCACCTCGACTGACGCGTTCGATCCTGACGACGTTGGTGCGCCCGAAGGCAAAGAAGGGAATTTCACTTCCGACCTTCAGCCCCACCAATGCTGCGCCCAACGGTGACATCACGGGGATTTGGGTTCACTCGGACGTGTAGTCTTCGGGATACACCAGTTGCCTCGTCTCACGCGGGAAACCCCAGTTGATCCAGAACGTCACCCACGAACCCATGGTGACGACGCTATCCAATCTGGCTGCGCGATCAGGGACGACTTCCGCACGGTTGATCTCACTCAACAGAAAACGTGCGTCCACGTGGCCTTGATTTGCTCCCACGTGCGCGAGCCTTTCCAAGCGGCGATGGTCAGACGCCGGAAGAGTGACGTTCGGGAAAAGCGGGTTGTTCACGACATGCCTCCTTGTTGGCTTCCCTCCCGGGAGAGCCACACACCAAATCTGATTGATGAAGGAAGGGGGTAAATCCGGACGGCACCAACTGCCGTCCGGCTAAGCTCCTGCTTGGAGCCGTCCGGCATGCAAGCAACGCCGCGCAACGCGCGGGTCGATGTCGAGGACGTGGATCATGTCCTAGCCAACATAGGACCTTCCGTTGTCCTTGTAACGCGACCAAAGAGCGCACACGCATGGAAGGCGTTGCACCGGCCTGTTCTAGCATCCAGCACGGATGCGCCCAAAGCAATGGCCCCAACGATGTTGCACGTCGGGGCCCTTCAGGATCATCAGGCCGGTTACATCCGCCGTGCCTTACGATCCTTGATGTCGTCGATTACCGCACGCGATCTGGCGCAGACCGTGGCAAGGCTGCGGTATCAGCGTGATCACATGCGGCGCGAAAGCGCTCGGCGACCAGCTCCGCCTTGCGCCACTCGGCTCGCCGCCGGCGCTCGGCCGCCAACTGTAGACCCGCGACCGTAGTTGCGATCACGTCGTCGATCTCCGCTCCCGTCAAGGTACGACGAATTTTCAGCACAATGCTCAAGGCCATGATGATCGGACCATGGGGCGGCAAGAGGTCGTGGGCTTGCTGCTCGCAGAATGCCAGGAAACGCTCGACCGCCTCCGCCGACTTGCAGACCAATGACGCGAGCGCGACCGCTTGCTCAACGTCACTAACAGACGGCACGGGCTCTCCTGGCAGAAGCATGCGCTCTGCGACGGATGCCGCAGCCAGTTCGATGCAGCGGTCAAGCACGCGCAAGTACACGTCTGCGGCATCGCTGCGATCTTCGCCCTCCTGCGGCATCAAATCCTGCAAATTGTCGCACAACTCTGGCACATCATCGCCGTCGTCATCGCTACCGAAGGCGACGCTGTGACGCGGCCCCCACACCAATCCGCCGTACTGGCCGGTCGGATCAGGATTGATTGTCGCTCCGCCGAGCGGTTTGCCAAGCAAGCAAGCGGCCACGGCGTGACCGGCCTCATGAATAGCAATCCGCTCGTCCTCACCAAAGCAATGAAAAGCCGTGTTTGCCCAGCCATCCTAACACGGCCGAGCAGACGAGAGAAAACAGGCCGGCCCACAGCCAAGAACGCCCACGGACTGCATTGATAGATCTTAGATACAGGACTGCGCCAAGCAATGTGCCGTAGTTCTTCCTGAAGTCTCCATTGAGCTTCGCAATCTTGGACAGCTCGGAAGAAGTCTCGACTTCAGCCGCCATGGCGCTGGTTCCTATCACGACAGTTAGAGCCAGCGCCTTATGAACCACTGTTTTGCCCGACAGAGCAAGCGGAATTTCGGTATATCGAAAGCCTCCTTTTTCGACTCGAGGTGCGCGCGTTTTCCACACCCACGACCGGCAGTAGCTCGCGCGCTTCCCGAGCCGCTAGGAATCGATAATTTGCAAGGTGCTCACGACGGCGCTTTGATCTCGGCATGCCTCGTCCTGTTCGACGCCACACGCCCGCGCATGTTGACGGCCGTCCCGTCAAGATCACCTTCGGCGAGATGCGCGAAATGGGCTTGCGTGGCGTCCTGGTTTATTGCCATTGCGGCCATCACGTTGCCTGGGATGCCGACCGTTGGCCTGACAATGTAAGGCTATCGGATCTCGAGCCGCGATTTGTCTGCCAGGGCTGCGGATCTCGCGGTGCCGACGTTCGGCCGGACTTCGAGCGGGGCAACCCGCAGTTTGCAATCATGGGGTACCGAAACATGCAATGATCAAAGGCTGGGGGCGCCCTTTCGAGGAGCCGATCGAGGTCGATGGTCGCAGCCTAGCCACGCTGCGCGAGGCCGGCGAGTACATCGCTGGGCTGCCGAAGAAAGAGCATAATGCGCCCGAGTGGCGCGCGGCGATGGAAGCCTTGCTCCTGGTGGTCGAGCGCGGCGGGCCGACGATGTTCGCCCGTATCGGGGTCATGCGGGCGCTGAACCGACACTACGTCCCGGAGCTCAATCCCAAGGGCAAGGAACCGCATTGGGGACGACGCAAGCTGAAGCGGGATCAATGAAGAAGCCGCCAACTGAGGCGGCCTCAATGCAGCAGCCTCTGACGGAGCTTCCTGATGATCTCCCGGAGTTCAGCAGCGTACTCTTCAACGGCCTGCCGCACCTCATCCAAGCGCGTCGGTCGAGGAGGTTGCGGCTTAGCTGAATCCGACTTGTCGGATTGGTTCATGGCCCCAGCGAGCGGGCGGGACCAAGCGGGGTCATTGAGCTAAATCAAAGACCGACGGCGACGGCTACATCGGCGGCCGCAACCGCACAGAGGGGGCAGCGAAAAAATCAACTAGGCGATTCACATATGTGGTTGCGAGAACCTTGAGGATCGGGAAAAATCGGCAATCCGGGGCTGGCTAGGCCATTTGATCTCGGAACTATTGAAACCCGGACGGGGCCGCTGACGGCAAGTCGGCGGCCCTTGTTTTTGAGGAACGACAAGGCGCCTGCCAAGTTTTCCCGGTGCCCTTCCCCAAGGGCACCCTGAGTGGCCCCAGCTCCAACGCCCCCCCGCGAGCTGGGGCCTTTTTTGCCGCCTCAATTGGCGGCCTCTTTCATGCACATCGAGACCCGCCCCTTCGCAGATCCGCAGGTTGCCGCGCGCAAGCTCCTCGAGCTTGCCGCCGGTTTCGAACCAATCAACGGCCGCATTCACATCGAGAAGATCAACGCGCGGTTCCTCTCCAAGAACGGCTGCAAGGCGACCGGCGCGGAGTTCGGCGCCGGCATTCGCTACGCGGTCGAGAAAGGCTGGCTCGAGCTGCATGAGAGCGGCACCTTTGTGAAGTTGCTTCCGCAGGGCGAAGATCTGCTCAAGCGCTGATGGCATGGCCCACCGCGTTCGCGCCGACCGGAGCGGCAGGCCGCACCGGAGGCGCTGCCATCGCGTGGGAAATTTACGGGTTGACATTCCTTGCAGGAACCACGCGGGCGCGCGGTATTTGAATCTCGCCGGCTCGCTGTCCGAGCTGGCGGAGCGGCCCCGGCCTACCCCAAACGCCCCCCTGAAGCCGGGGCCGTCTCTCCGCCACGGTCTGTGTTGGAGTTTGCGTATGCGTTCCTCGCCCTCGATCGTGCCGGCCGACCGCCTCGACCGCGACATCTATCTGGTCATCCAGGACTTCGGCGTCCGCGCCGGCTGCGCCTGGCGCGAGACCGACGAAACCGATACTGATCTCGAGACTATCCTCAGGCATCTCCTGTCAGGCCAGTACGCCCATCCGGTTCGGATTGCGTGCTTCAATCCGGGCGAAGGCTGGTCACGGGACGCCACCTCCGATGTCGCTGACGCGCTGGCACAGCGGGCAACTGATAACGACGTCGATATCCCGCCAGCGCTGCAGGAATTTATCGCCGCCAACGCCACTTCCCGCTTCGACGTGCAGCTCGCGCTGCCGCTGCTGGGTGCCACGTGATGCCAGGACAGACGCAGGCTAAGAACGACCCGATTGCCGTCGGTACGCGTTTCAGAATGAGCAAGCTTGGTGCCGCTCGATGTCCGGGGCTGGCTGATCGGAGTGGCATCGTCGTCGAAGTGGGCCGCCGGACCACGGGCCTCATCGTTCTGTTCGACGGTGCGCGAAGACCAACTTGCCTGCACAGAGACTTCATATCGCCCATCTCGGATGGGACGATCGCTGTCGCTTCAGACGAATGGTCACGTTAGCTTGGCCGGCCGGAGCCCGGGCGAGGTCAACCAATCGCTTAGATGCGTGCCAGTCTCTGCTCGGCCAGCCTCTCCTCAAGAGAGCGGACTTGCGCCTGTAATCCAGGCGGCAAAACATAAGGCCGCGTCGGTCGAGCGGCCTTAGCCAGCCTGCTTAGACTTCATTGCCAGCTCTACCTCATCAGCAAGCGTGCTCAAATGTGCGTGCAACCGACAGAGCGCCGATGGGCATGAAACGTTGCAAGCGGTCTCCAGGATCACCTTGCGGAGTACTCACAATTTGCCGCCGCTCAGTCTCCGACGAGACTCGATCGACGGTTCTTATCTCAAATCCTTTTGCGTAAACTTGCTCAAAGTGACTTCGGCACGTCCCAAGACCGTAACAGGAGAGGAAGTTATGAGCGACGTCGATCTTCCGGTAGCTGTCATCGGTGCGGGGCCGTTTGGCGTCTCAACCGCGGCTTACTTGCGGTCTCGCGGCGTGGAGTTCCGTATATTTGGCTCACCAATGCATCGCTGGCGGACGCAAATGCCGGCGGGCATGCTCCTCAAGTCTGAAGGATTCGCTTCCAACCTCGCGGATCCGGCCGGCCGTTGCACTCTGCAGCAGTTCTGTGAAGAGGAAGCGCTGCCCTACGAGGGTATACCCGTATCACGTGAAACATTTTCCCGATACGCCGTAGCGTTTCAGCAGCGGCTCGTTCCAATGGTTGAAGATGTATCAGTCACCATGCTGGATCGACAGACCAACAGGTTTCAATTGCGACTGGCCACGGGTGAAGAAGTAAGGGCCAAAAAGGTGGTTGTCGCAACTGGTCTGTCGCATGCCGAATACATCCCCGCTAAACTGGCGAAATTGCCTGCGGAGTTGCTGTCGCACAGCAGCAACCATCACGATTTGGACAAATTCAAGGGGCGCGAAGTAGTCGTCATCGGCGGCGGTCAATCCGCGCTCGAGACGGCGGCTCTCTTGAACGAGGCGCAAGCGACGGTAACGCTGCTGGTGCGGCGTTCGTCAATCGAGTGGCATGATATCCCCAAACCTGGGCCACGATCGTTATGGCAACGGCTGCGCCGGCCCGAGTCGCCGATGGGAAATGGGCTTAAATTATGGCTCTGCGCCGCCGCTCCGCTGGCGTTCTATCATCTGCCCGAGCAAATACGCGTCGATGTGGTGCGGACGTACGGGCAACGTCGCGGGACGTCTCTAGAGGTGCTTGGCCCATCGGGTTCCTGGTGGCTTAAAGAGCGGGTCGTGGGCCGTGTCCCGATACTGCTCGGTCAGGGCGTGCGAGAAGCCGAAGCGAAAGGCAGCAAAGTGGTTCTGCACGTCGATGGCCCAGAAGGGACGTCCCGCCAACTGATCGCTGACCACGTCATTGCCGCGACCGGCTATCGCTTCAATGTTGGATCACTCCCATTCCTGAGTCAGAGGCTGATATCCGAGTTGCGCTGCGTGCAAGATGCTCCGTCGCTGTCGCCCAGTTTCGAGTCCTCGATCCCGGGCCTTTATTTCACCGGCATAGCCAGTGCATACAATTTCGGACCGGTGATGCGGTTCTTATGCGGCACTCAGTATGCAGCCGAGCGCATCTCCAGCGCCATTGGCCGTGAGCAACGTCGCTCTCCGTCGTCAGTTTCTGTCGAAATTGCTTCCACACGCAATCGAACCGCTTGATGAAGCAAATGGCGAGTGCGAACGAAGGCTTGCCGCCCTTCCCGGTTCTCATCCTGAAAACGGGCCGCTATGCCCTGCATCATGGCGGCCTCGGTATCATTCGAACCTTGGGAATGCTCGATGTTCCAGTATTTACAGTCATCGAGGATCGCTTCGCACCGGCCGGCCTTTCCAAATATCTGACGGGAAAATTCGTTTGGGACACCCGCGACTTGCCAAGATCGCGGCTGCTCGAAGGACTGGAAAGGATTGGACGACAGCTGAAACTGCCGACCATCCTCATTCCAACGGACGACGTCGGCGCGATCCTGATTGCCGAAGAGGCTGTCACATTGCGGCAGTGGTTCTTGTTTCCGAAGCTGCGATCAGACATTCCACGGAGCTTAGCCGACAAATCTCAGCTGCACACACTGTGCAAGCAACTCGGGGTACCATGCCCTCAGGCAATATCACCCGGCACGATTTCAGAGGTCTACGAGTTTATTGAGACCGCAGCTTTCCCGGTTGTGGTGAAGCCATCGAAGCCATGGCTCAATCCTAAGATCAAACCCTCCATCGTTTCCTCCCCTCGGGCACTCCTAGATCTCTACCGCCGATCGGAAGCACAGGTTCCTCATAACCTGCTGATCCAGGAATACATTCGTGATGGCGAGGATTGGCTCTTTGATGGATATTGCGACGCGGACTCGAAGTGCCTGGCCGGCTTCACTGGCAGAAAGCTGCGCTCTTATCCGTCCCGCTTCGGTTCTGCAACATTGGGCAGATCTGTCACCAACCCCGCGCTCCTCCAACAGGCCGAGGCTCTCGTCAAAGCGGTTTCCTATGCAGGTATAATAGACATCGACTATCGGTTCGATAAACGAGACGGTCAATACAAGCTCCTCGACTTCAACCCGCGTATCGGCGCACAGTTTCGATTGTTCGAGGATAGCGACAGAATTGACGTTGCGAGAGCGCTTTATCGCGATCTCACGGGTCAGTGCGTGCGGCGATCGCCACAGATCGATGGCCGAGTATTTGTGGTCGAGCCCTATGACTGCCTAGCCAGCGTACACGACCTCTTGGGCCGCCAGCTCTCGGTCAGAGATTGGTGGCGATCACTCAAAGGCGCCCGGGAATTCGCCTGGTTCAGACGGAGTGATCCCTTTCCCTTCATCGTGATTTGGATACGCCTTGCCATGGCAGGCGTGGCGAAAGGGATACGTTTTTTGCATTACCTATTCCGGAGGTCGGAAGCCGAGGGCAGCAAAATCCGAAGAGCGCCCCATGGGTGACGCGCACCTGCACCTCCTGTTTCACTTGATTGAGAGTGGAGCGTTCGATCGGGTGCCCGGGTCGCTGGTCTCGCAAGGACCGTCGCCGCCAACCAGCCGCGGACCTGGCTAAAGCCCCAACTGACTGCAGCAGGTTTGAAGTAAGAAAACCAGAGAAGTTGTTTGGAATGTTTTTGCACTCTGCAACCTGCTGCGCAGGTTCTGCGCGATGTCAAGCAGCGCCGGATTGCTTTTCACGAAACGCTTGGCTTCGTTGACGGTGGATAGCATGATCTATTCGATCACTTCATCCGCGCGTGCGAGCAAGCTCGGTGAAAGGCTGATACCAAGCGATTTATCCGCGCGGGTATTGGCTGCAAGCCAGACCGACGTTGGAAATTCGATCGGCAGATCGCCTGGCTTTGCGGAAGCCTCACGTCAACCACCGTGACGTCGGGATGCTTCTGCAGGTACGCGCGGTGGCCCTCCTTTGCATTGAAGGCCTCCAGGATCTCGACGGAAGGGTCCGACGTGAACAAAGCCCGGCAGCCCGTTACCACAACGGGATGGTCGTCGACGATCAGTACCCGCATGTCTTTCTGGCCCTCATTATACGTCCTCACGTCCTCCAGTTGTGGAAAACGTCGCGAGCGCTGGAATGGTTCACTTTCCGAGCGTAGCTGGGCAATCCAACCAATGGAGCACGAAGTACAGCAGGCCTTCGCGGAACCTAAGCAAGAGCAGAACCGGTGGTTCATGCACCGTTCGAATCTCGAGCTTAGCCAGGCCCTTCCACGGGGACAACTGTGAAGCGGACTGCACGCCCAAACATCGAACGCCTTAACTTCGGTTTTTTCGGACACCAAAGAGTATCACGTTGATCTAATCATTAGTCAGAAGGCGGCGAACACCAAACTCAATACGGTTGCGCTGCGCAAGGGTGTGAACAGGAAGGCGTCGAGCGCGAGCGTGGATCGACCTCAGCGGCTTCGCCCAATCGCGGAGCCGCCGCCTTTTTGTTCCGTCCGCCCTCTCCGCACTGATCGCGTCTTGCGCCGCACGTACCAGGCCACCATCGAGATGACCAGCCAAGCAAGCGATGCACCTATGAAGGCGGCTGCGATGCTGGTTTCCGCCGTCAACGAAAAGACCATCGCAAAGGCCAGCATGCCGAGCGCGCCGAGCGCGGCGCCAGCGGAGTCGACCGCGGCCGCCGTTCGCCCGCGGCGCTCGCCGGCGAGGCCCGCCTCCCGCTTCCGGCGGATTTCATGCTTCTCGATCAGCGTGGCGCTGGCGCAGAAGATCGCCGGAAGGGCGAGGAAAAGCCCGCCGATAGAGGCTCCATAGCGACTGCTGACGAGGCCGGCGAAGACTGTCGCGGTGCCGCCGAGCGCGAATCGGATCAGGTATTCGTACCAGCGGCCTTCCTTGAGAGATGACGGCGAAAAGCGGATCGGCATCATGTCTGTCCCCCGGCAAGGGTCAGCACGCCGAAGGCTACGATCAGCCAGACGACGAGAGATAGCAAAGTGGCGGGCAACGCTCGCAGTCGGGCGCGAACGAGGATTTGACAAACGACGACGCTGTAGACGGCGAGCGCGATCGACCCCGCGAGCATCGCCTGAGCTTGCAGGGTCGCATAGTGCGCCCCGTGCTGGTGTACCGCAATCCCGAGCGTTGCGAGCGCGACCGAGGGTGCGGCCGCGAAGAGACCGGCGAAGCTCTTAGGACGTAGAAGATCTCCCAGCATCGCGAAAGCTGATACAACGGCGCCCCCAACGAGAAAGCGGACGATGTATTCGGTCATTTTGTCGTCTTCCAGAGTCTCCCGAGCGGCCCGCCGGCCCCGTAGACCGGATCCTTGCGCGGCGGCGGCACCTTCGGAATGCTCTTCAGGGCGCGTGGACGGTCCTCCACCGTCGTGCATTCGTCGTAAGTCCCCGCCGGCGGGTAGGCTCCGATGACGAGGAAGTCATCGTCTGCCCCCAGGCACTGGTGCCCTGTGCCGGCGGGCAGGACGGCGACATCGCCGGCCTTCAACGTGAATATTCTACCCTTCTTTTTTCCGCCAAATCGAACGCGCCCCTTGCCGCGCGCGATGCCGAGCACCTCATGGATCCGGGAGTGGTAATGAACGTAGTCGTAGATGGTGTTGCGCCAAGTATCGCCCCATCCGTTCGCCTCGAACAGGTCTTCGATCTCCGCCGCGGGGTCGTAGCGTTCATCGAGATTGACTGCCCGGCGATAAATGACTAGGGGCCATCGCGGATGATTGGGGATGAGACCGTCATCCTTGAAGCGGACAGTGTGCGGGTTTCGCGCTTGCGCGAAGTCCATAGCTTTCCGCTTACCGGGGCGCCGCAAACCGGTGGCGCGTTCCGCATACCGCTTTAGAGACTCAAGGGTCGGCATGATCGTTCTCCGTTGATGCATCGAGCGGGTAGCCGGTGCACAGCCGCAGGAACCGTTCAAGAGCCGCTCCCAATGCGAAACCTGCGACGACATCGCTCGCCCAGTGCGCCAGGACGACTAAGCGCGTCAGCGAGATGCCGACCGCAATGGCGCGGATCGCCCGACGGGGGCCGGCCGGCATCGCACCGGCCGCCGATGCCAAGGCTCCCATGTGCAGTGCGTGGCCGGAGGGAAAGGCGTCCTCACTTTTCCCGGAAAATGGGACGCCGTGGAGGTGTCCGATCACTGTCCTGCGGTCCGGTCGGGTCTGGTCGAACAGAAGCTTCAAACCATGGGGCAGCAGCGACGCCGCGACCGTGACCAGCAGAGCATGGTTGCCGGCGCGCCGCAGCGGCTCGCCTCGCCCCCGCGACGCAAGCCAACCAGCCGCCGCGAGGACCAGAAGGACCTTCTCGTCGGCGCCCCAAGTCAGGGCGCGGGCTACCATCTCTGGAGCCGGCGCAGTGTTACGGGCGATGAAGCGTGCGGCCACGACATCCGCTCTGGTCGGCCGGACAGTGACCGGAAAGCTTGGCCCTCTAAGGCGACTTGCTGAAACTCTAGCAATTTTGAACATGGCTCAAGCGATCAACTTCGCTCCATAAAGACCTCTGATCGCGCTCCGCTGCTTGTCATCGACAATCAGCCTTCCGCCGTATGATTCTCGCCCAACGCAAGCGAACGCTCGGAACAGCCCTTGCTACCCATTGCGGGTAGATCACATCGAACTCCCCGAGGATCCGTCGGACGCGAGCCGATGTCATGCCGCGTGAATGGGGAGTCCGCCGAAGTAGACGATGTGGCAGGCCTCTTCCTCCGCGGCTGTCACCTGTCGCTATTCCGCTGCCTGGACACTCGGTGAACTTTCCACCGGCGCGAGCGGAGATACGGCGGGCCCATTGAGCGCGGTACCGTCCGGCGCGAATTGAGAACCGTGGCAGGGGCAATCCCAACACTGCTCCAGCGAATTCCAATGCACGACACAACCAAGATGGGTGCAGCTCGCCGACAAAAGGTGCAATTTGCCATCGCGGTCGCGGCAGGCGGCAATCTTCTTCAATCCGCTGCGAACGAGCCGGCCCTCTCCCAGGCGGAGCCGCTCCACCGAGGCGAGTGCATCGGCGCTGAGATATTCGGCAAAGTTCTTGAGTGGCGTGATGTTCTCGCTGATGAACGTCGTGATATTCTTGAAGACCTTGCGCTCGGGTAAATAGACGGCCTCCCAGTTATTGCCGCCGATTGTAATCAGGTCCGCAATCAAGAGACCTGCCACCAGGCCGTTCGTCATGCCTTGCCCGGAATCGCCGCTGACGAGGAACACATGCTCTTCGTCCGGGCTGCGTCCGACGAAGCCGGTGAAGTCCGTGGGTTCGAGCACTTGGCCCGACCAGCGATGGGTGATCTTGCCGATCATCGGCAACCGCGCGCGCGTCCATTGTTCGAGCGCGGAAAAGCGCGCCTGACCATCGTCGGCTTCGCCGGACTTGTGGTCTTCACCACCGACGATCACGATGTCCTCATCCGCCGAGCTCGGCTGCAGGCGGACATAGTGATAGGGATCGAGCGTGTCCCAATACAGCGCATCCAGCAGCGAGCCCGCCGGGACTTTGGCCGCAATCACATAGGTGCGATAGGGCGCCTGTTTGGTATGGATCGCGACGCGCAGACTGACGGGCGAGTTCGTCGCAACGACGACGTCCGTGACCCGCACCTCGCCGCCTGACGTCCTCAGAACGATTTCTCCGCGGCCGTGCTCGATCGTCTCGACGCAGGTGTCACCGTAAAGCCTGGCGCCGCGCCGATGCAGCGCTTTCGCCAATCCGGCAAGGTATTTGGTCGGATGAAAGCGCGCTTGTCGGGGAAAACGAAGCGAGCGCGCAAAACCGCCGTGATGGATTGGTGTCGGATCGCTGCAAAGCTCGACGGGGATTCCCAGCTTCCTGCAGCTTTCGAATTCCTCATCCAGATGCGATGGCAACGTCTCCGGCGCCAACACCCAATAACCACCGACGCGGCGGAAATCGCAGTCAATGCCCTCGGCAGACTGGATCGCCTGCGCGCGGTCGATCGCGGCGGCGACGCTCTGGTAGTACAACCGGGCGCAATCCTCACCCCGAACCCTGATCAATTCCTTGTAGTCGTCGTCCAGGGCCGTTGCCAAATGGGCGGTGGTGCGCGCCGTCATTCCGCTGCCAATTCTGCCGCGGTCGAGCACGATGACCGAGCGCCCGCGCGCGGCCAGTTCATAGGCCACCGACAGACCGGCGATGCCGGCGCCGATCACGCCGACGTCGGCACGTGCCTGCCCCGAAAAGCGCGAAGCCGCCGGGATGAACGTCTCCATCCAAAGCGACTTGGTATCTTCATCCAGCACGTTCATGGCGTTTGTCCTCCGGAATACAAACGAAGGGCAAAGCGCAACCGTTCCTTTGAACAGAGGCCTCCGCGTTCGAGCCCATATGTGCCGACGAGGCCCGAATGGACTGTCATGGTGCAGCTTTAGCATTTGCGGAAAGAAGAATGCCTTCTCGCGTCCGAGGCCGGTCAGAGGATGCGCACATAGGAGGTGGCACGCCCGGTTCCGGGTTCTTCTGAGCCGATCAGAGATCAGAGTCGCGAGAAGCGTCCAATCCCCGCCTGGCGCTGCCGCCAACTGGCGTACAAAGCCCTCATGAGCCTCCATATTCGTTGTCGGGAAGCAACTCGTGGCGGTCGAACGCGAACTGTCACTCGAATGACCTTCTCGCCACGGACAGCTTCGGCCGCGGCCGCAGTGGATCGTGCGGACGCGATTAACGCTCCGCGGTACCGCGGCACAAAAAGAGCCCCGCCGAAGCGGGGCTCAGCATCACGTCCTCAATACTTCTTGCCTTGAGAATTGTCGGCCGGCTGGCTCGATGCCGGAGGATTGCTCTGGTTGGGCTGCCCGGACGGCATATTCTGGTTGGCGGCCGGCGGATTGTTGCCTTGGGGCGGAGGCGCCGCTTGTCCGGTCGTCTGACCGGAAGGCTGTTGCGTCCCGCTCTGTCCCGTCGTTGCCGGCTGGTTTTGCTGGGCCTGTCCGGTCGTTGCCGGTTGATTCTGCTGAGCCTGCCCGGTCGTTGCCGGTTGGTTCTGCTGAGCCTGCCCGGTTGTCGTGGGCGGGTTCTGCTGCGCTTGGCCCGTTGTCGGTTGGTCCTGCTGCGCCGGAGCATTGGCCTGACCGGTGTTCTGTCCGGTCGTGCCCTGTTGCGCCGGCTGCTGTTGGCTCGTCTGTCCCTGACCAGTCGTGGTCTGGCTCTGGGTGGCACTGATCTTGTTGGAGACGCCAAGCGCCGAGACCGTGCTGATATCGATCGAGCCGCTGGCCTGGATGCCTTGCTGCCGCTGGAAGGTGATCAACGCCTCGCGCGTCCGCGGGCCGAGCACGCCATCCGCCTCACCGGTCAGCAATCTGCGCTCGATCAGCACCTGCTGCACGACACGAATTTCCTCGGGGCTCAGATTAAGCGCAGCGGCGCTGCCGCCGCTGACACCGCCACCTCCACCGCCGATCCTGCCGGCGTGGCTGAACCGCGTCCGCGGCCCGGCCGGAACAACATCTACAATCCGGCGGCTGCGATCGAGGACCACGATCTCGTCGTCGACGACGAAGAAGCTGTCGTCGCGGAAGGCCGGGAACACATCGATCAGCGCCGGAAAGGCCGAGACGGACACCACGTTGATGCTTCTCGGCACCACCACGCCGGTATTGACCTGGAAGTTGATCGAGCTGGCGTTAACCCGCGCCACGTTGCGCGAGCTGAGCACCGACTGCTGCAGCGTTGTCTGCTGTTGCGCATTGACCGACACGCGGCCCGACATGCTCTGGGTCGTCGTACTCTGGTTTTGCGCCGGCGCAGTGGCTTGGGTGCCGGTCGCTGCGCCCTGGTTCTGCTGCGAGATCTGACCCTGCGTCGTCTGACCCTGCGTGGCCTGACCCGGGGCAGGAGCATTGCTCGGTCTGGTGTTGGCGCCGGTTGTCGTGCTCTGGTCCTTCTGGCCCTGTGGCGCCTTTTGCTCGGACTGTCGCGTCTGGTCGCGCTCGCCGCGCCCCTGTCCGACGGTCTGACTGTTTTGCTTGCCCGAGGACTGAGCCTTGTCTTGCGACTTTTGCTCGGATTGACGAGTTTGGTCGCGATCGCCACGACGCCGGCCGATGGTTTGGTCCTTTTGCCCCTGCTGATCCTTACCGGCCTGGCCTCTCTCCGTAACGCGGCCGCCCTCTCTCATACCTTCGCCACGCTCGGTGCGTGACTGACCGCCCGCAGGGCTTTCCGCCCGGCCTCCGCGTGGCTCCGCGGCCCGGCCCTGCGTCATGCCTTCACCGCGCGATGCACCGCCCGGACCTTGCGACGTTCCGCCTCCGGACTTGTCGTGCTCCGCGGCGCCGCCGGCACCCATTCCGCCGCCTCCACCTTCACGCATGCCTTGCGCCGCCGCCAGGCTGACGCCAGCGAGCAGCACTGCTGTGGACAACAGGAACCTACTCTTTCTCATGCTCATCTGCATCTCCTCCAATATTCATTGCTCGCAGTGTCTTCGATCGGCACTTTCGGATTCACAAAACTTGAAATCCATCGCGCGCTACGACGCGGCGCGAAGTGCAATCCGACTTTCTGTTCGGACAACGAGACGGTACTGGGAACGTTCCTGACCGCAGCACCAGACGGAACTGGTCAGGCTGAGGAAGCTTCATGTTCCCTACGGGGTAAGTCCAACAGTGCAGTCAGGATAGTTTTCTCGGGCGAGTCACCCGGACGAGGCAAGAAGCCGTTCAAGAAAAACCTTGCTTTGATGGCGGCCACAATGCGCTCGACAAGCTTGCCGGCGCCCTCGCGGCGGAGGGAGTGTCGGGACGCGCTGGCGCCGTCGCCCTCACGAGCCGGATATCGGTGGAGATGGTGCAAAGGATCGCCGCAATCGGCGCTCATCATCGCAATTTCAGCGCCTGCCGCGCTCGCAATACGGACGGCTGCAACGCCAACAGCTGGTCGGCATCGCAAGCGGACGCGAATAGAGTCTTCAGCCATTTCGCCGGAATTCTCTGATCCGGAATTCTCTGATGATGTGCCGCACGATTATCTGGCCCGAAAGGCCGCAATCGCTGCCCTGGCGTCCGGCGGCACCGCCACGATCGAATGGGCTGGCACGCCGGTCTGCCCACGGACTGGAGCCTATGGCACGGCCGTTCTCTTTGGCTCTAATCCGGCAAAGGCGATCCACTCCGGGAGCGGCGCGCCGTCGCGGTGCCGACCGCCGGCAACTGCCGCCGCCCAAGCGCTCACAGCCCCGAGCAGTGTGGCCGCGGCCAAGGAGAACGCGAGAACGATCGTGCTGCGACGCACATGAGCGATTGCTGTTTTCGAGCTCGCTATGGCCTGATCGACCCGCCGCTCGGAGTCGCCGGCCGAAAGGCCCGTCAGTGCCTGGATCTGCTGGATCAGATAGGTCCGGTCATCTCCGTTCACACCGTTGTGGCTCGACGAGGTCATGAGAATCCGGCCCGCCTCGGCGCGTTCGGCGCTGATCTCGGCATTCGCAGGCCGACGCGGGGAGCGCAACAGCCGATCGAGTTCGTAGCTCAGGAGCGGCTCGGCAACCGTATTGTTGGCCAATGTCGTCGATGAAGACGCGCGATTGACCGCGGCCGCGCCAACAATGCCTGCCAGGACAGCGCCAAGTAGAACCGCGAGCGCCCATGCCGCCAGCCCATGAAGTCCGTCGCGCATCTCCCTTTCGGCACCGCTCGTCGCATCGATGCCGCCGCGAACTCGCCCTGCAATGTAGCCGCCCAGACCAAAACTGACGATCGCCTGCAAGATCAAATAGAGCCCAGAGAGTAGCGACAGCGCGGGAGACGCGTCTCGCCAGGTTGGTGAGGTTGAGCTGACACCGAGACCGATGGCGACGCCAAAGGTCACCAGAATAAAGGTAAATGCCGTCGCGACGAACGCGCCTGCGACGATGGGCGTCCATCGCAAATGTCGCCCCTGATCGGGAATTGTCAGCGCTTCGTCTTCGATGAGCGTGGGAGCTTCGATGGTCATGATCGAAGTCCTCAGCGCAGACCGAAGAACGAAAGGATGGCCATTATCACGACGATCAGCCCGATCAGATAGATCAGCTGGTTCATTTCAGTCCTCCAGTTCCGCTCCGGCCTGATAATTGCACTTGGTTCGGAAGGTTCCTGTCGGATGCTAATGATGCCATGCAACACGCTAGCGCTATTCGCTGCGATTGCCGTGCGTCATTGCTGCGACTGTCGCCGAATAGGCTCTCGGCAGCTTATCGATTGGCTCGCCGTCGCTCAAACGCGCCCGTTAGCCCGTTCGCTTGCTCAATGGCCGCCTAGCGCCAGAAGCCGCTTCCCCGCCCCGACATTCTGCTTTCGGCACCCGTCGAGCGTAGGTTCAGCCGAAAACGGAAATAGCGAGAGAATACGGTTCGCACCTGGTAGCGTGATGCTATGTCCGCGATCGCAGGTAAAACCCGGTCCATCCAGGGAGTTTCCCAGAGGCCGCCAGGGGCGAAGATGTTCTGCATGTCAATGCAGAGGTGAACCGCATCCCGGATGTCGGGGATTTCCGACTCGCTGTCCCTCGTCGATGCACCACTTGCCCCACCCGGGATTCGAATGAGATCGTGAGGGCCCAGGTTCCGTTCCGAGCAGCCGCATGGAACCAAGCGATTGGCCGACCGTTGGGCGCGAATGGCGAGCGGAAACTGGCGCACTCGCGCCAGCAGGTTTGACTTCTCAGCTCGGCCTCCACCGCAGGGAAAACGACATGGCTGATGTCGCAAATCAAGTTGCCAATCGCATCCCAACCAACCTCGTCGTCAATGGCGTCAGGCGCACGCTGGACCTCGTGCCCTGGACCACGCTGCTCGACGCATTGCGTGACCATCTTGCGCTGACCGGCACCAAAAAAGGCTGCGATCACGGTCAATGCGGCGCCTGTACGGTGCTGGTCGATGGTCGGCGGGTCAATTCCTGCCTGACGCTCGCCGTCATGACGGACGGCGCGGAGATCACGACCATCGAAGGTCTTGCCAGGGATGGCGCGCTGCATCCATTGCAGCAGGCCTTCATCGACCACGACGCCTTCCAATGCGGCTATTGCACGCCGGGACAGATTTGTTCGGCGGCCGGTTTGCTCGCCGAAGGTCGCGCCGGGGATCCTGACGAGATCCGGGAGCTGATGAGCGGAAATCTCTGCCGCTGCGGCGCCTATCCCAACATCGTCGCCGCCATCCAGCAGGCAGTGGGGCGGCCATGATCAACTTCCAGTACTCCCGCGCCGCCGACGTCGCCGATGCGATCCTCCTGCTCACCGCCCATCCCGGTGCCAAGCTCATCGCCGGCGGCACCAATTTGATCGACCTGATGAAGAAAAACGTCGAGCAGCCGTCCTGGCTGATCGACATCTCTCGCCTGCCGCTCCGCAAGATCGAGGAAACGGCTGACGGAGGCCTGCGCATCGGCGCCTTGCTGCCGAACTCCGATCTTGCCTACCATCCGCTCATCGAGCAGCGCTACCCGCTGGTCGCCAGCGCCATCCTCGCCGGAGCTTCGGCGCAATTGCGCAACATGGCCTCCGTTGGCGGTAATCTGATGCAGCGAACGCGTTGCGCCTATTTTTATGATACGGCAACGCCCTGCAACAAGCGAACTCCCGGCAGCGGTTGCTCGGCGATCGACGGCCTCAACCGCAATCATGCGATCCTCGGCACGAGCGCCGCCTGTATCGCGACCAATCCGTCCGACATGAGCGTGGCGCTGGCTGCGCTCGGCGCGCTCGTGCACATCGCAGGCCCATCCGGTGAGCGGACGATGGCATTGACCGATTTCCATCGGCTGCCTGGCGACACGCCTCACATCGATACCAATCTCGATACCGCCGAGATCATCACGGCAATCGAACTGCCGCGACGCGGCTTTGCCCATAACTACAGCTATCTGAAAGTCCGCGACCGCCTGTCTTATGCCTTCGCCCTCGTCTCGGTCGCGGCCGCGCTCGAACTCGAGGGCAACGCGATCAGCGAGGCACGCGTGGCGCTCGGCGGCGTGGCCCACAAGCCCTGGCGCAGCTTTGAGGCCGAAGCGGCGCTACGCGGCCAAGCGGCAACAGTGGAGCATTTCTCGCACGCTGCCGATCTCCTGCTGCAGGGCGCGAGGGCCTCTGCCCATAACGGCTTCAAGGTCGAGCTGGCACGCCGCGCCATCGTGCGGACGCTGATGCAGGCCGCAAGCGCCACGCCGCAATCGCAAGCTCACAAGAAGATCGCGTGAGGGACCGATGAACGCCTATGTCGGAACAGCAACGTCTCGCGTCGACGGTCGGGCCAAGGTCACCGGGGCCGCCAAATATGCCGGCGAATTCACCGCCGACGGACTCGTCCACGGTTTCGTCGTCGAGGCCACAATTCCACGCGGACGCATTGCCCGCCTCGACACCAGCGAGGCGCTGAAGGTCACGGGCGTCCTCGACGTGCTCACCCATGCGCATCGCCCGCCGCTCGCCGACAAGGACGAGGCCTGGAAGGACGAGGTGGCGCCGGACGAAGGTTCGCCGTTCCGTCCGCTCTACGACGACAGCATCAAATTCAACGGTCAGCCGATCGCGCTGGTCGTGGCGGAGGAGTGGGAAACCGCGAAATTCGCCGCGACGCTGGTGCGTGTCGAATATCAGCAGGAACAGGCGTTTGCGACCGATCTCGAAGCCGGGCGCAACAAGGCGACTGAGGTGAAAAAGCCGCACGAGCCGCGGGGCGATGCCGCAGGCGCGCTCGCAGGATCGGCTGTGCGGCACGAGGCGGACTACTTCATTCCGACCGAGCATCACAATCCGATGGAGCTCTATGCAACCACGGTCGTCTGGGACGGCAACGGCAGGCTCACGGTCTACGACAAGACGCAAGGCGTCCTGAACGTCCACAAATATCTCTGCAGCGTATTCGGCAAAAAGCCCGATGAAATCCGCGTGCTCTCGCCCTATGTCGGTGGGGCCTTCGGCTCCGGCTTGAGGCCGCAATATCAGGTGGTGCTGGCAACGCTTGCCGCGCTCGCTCTGAAGCGCTCCGTTCGCGTGGTGCTGACGCGACAGCAAATGTACGGGCTCGGTCACCGGCCGGCGACGATCGAGCGCGTCGGGATCGGCGCCAAGCCTGACGGCACGCTCGAGGCGGTCACGCACGAGGCCACGGCCATCACCTCGCGGTACGAGGATTTCGCGCGCAACGACAGCGGCTGGGCGGAACAGCTCTACATGAGCCGGAACAGCCACTATTCCCACAAGCTCGCGCGCCTCGACGTCTCCACCCCCTGCGACATGCGCGCGCCCGGCGCAGCTTCGGGCGTCTGCGCGCTCGAATGCGCCATGGACGAGCTGGCCCTCGCGCTCAACCTCGATCCCATCGAACTGCGGCTGAAATGCTACTCGGATCGCGACCAGAGCGAAGACCTGCCCTACACCAGCAAGCAGCTGCGCGAATGCTACGCCCGCGGCGCGGAGGCCTTCGGCTGGAGCAAGCGCAATCCCGCCGCACGCTCGATGCGTGATGACAAGGAGCTGGTCGGCTGGGGTATGGCGACAGGCGTGTGGGAGGCGCTGCAGATGCCGGTCGCGGTCCGCATCGTGCTGAGCGCCAATGGCCATGCCGAGGTATCCTGCGCGGCGTCCGACATCGGCACCGGCACCTACACCATCGTGGCGCAGGTGGCGGCCGATGCACTCGGGCTGCCGATCGAGAACATTAGCGTCAAGCTCGCCGACTCGACCCTGCCGCAAGCTCCCGTCGAGGGCGGTTCCTGGATGGCTGCATCGAGCGCGCATGCGGTACTGGGAGCAGCCGAAGACATTCGCCAGGAGCTCGCGCGCCTCGCCAGTGCAATGCCCTCTTCGCCCCTCGCCGGTATCGATGCGGCCGAAGTCATCCTCGTCGACGGCACCATCGCCAGCAACGGCGAGAAGAGCCGTGCGGTCCCGATCACGGATGCGATGCGCTACGGCAAGCTCGAACGGATCGAGAAGCACAAGCTCAACCACTTCGCGGAGGACAAGTCGCACGCCCGCAACACGCATTCAGCCGTATTCGCAGAGGTGAAGATCGACGAGCAGCTCGGCGTCATCCGCGTCACGCGAGTCGTGAGCGCCGTCGCAGCCGGGCGGATTCTCAACACCAAGACCGGCCGCAGCCAGATCATGGGCGGCGTGGTCTGGGGAATCGGGATGGCCCTGCACGAGGAGACGGTGATGGATCACCGGTTCGGCCGGATTATGAACGCGAATATCGCCGAGTACCACTTCCCCGTGAATGCCGACATTCACGACATCGATGTGATCTTCGTCGAAGAGCGCGACGATCGCATCAACCGGCTGGGCGTCAAGGGTCTCGGCGAAATCGGCATCGTCGGCGTTCCCGCAGCAATTGCGAACGCCGTCTATCATGCCACCGGAAAGCGCATCCGCCGCTTCCCGATCACGCTCGACAAGCTCCTCGCCTGATGCGCTAGATAAGTGTTCCCGCAGCGAGGCTCGTCGCGCATCCATGCCGTATGGCCAGCGCGTCTTCTACGCGACCTGATGGAAGCGCATACCCGGACGTCGTAGTCCTGTGGCGCGCTCTGCGTATTCCTTCAGATCTTCAATGAGCGGCATGGTCGTCCGCCGGCGAGCGAGAGGACGGCTTCGAGAAGATGGCAGCCCGCGTAGCCCAACTGGAACAGCAGATGGGCATTCACGACCTGAACCA
Source organism: Bradyrhizobium sp. B025 (assembly GCF_042257955.1). NCBI lineage: Bacteria > Pseudomonadati > Pseudomonadota > Alphaproteobacteria > Hyphomicrobiales > Nitrobacteraceae > Bradyrhizobium > Bradyrhizobium sp. B025. The sequence continues at coordinate 6,136,677 of NZ_CP170150.1, forward strand.
ATTTACGCCGCGGTAACTGCAGAACGCCGTGCCTCCATCAGGCAAGCGGAGAATAGCGGATGTCGCAATCCCGAAAGGTAGGCAGCTTAACCTCGCCGGCGTTCCTCTTCGTGATGACCACGGGCGTCGTCAACCTGTTCGGCCGACATCACCTACTAAGGCGGCGCCAGCATCAACGGACCGTTCATGGCGACGCTAGGCGCCAGCGCCGCCATCGTCAGTCACGGCGGGGCTCGGCGAGTTTCTCGGCTACGCTCTGCGTTTGCCTGCCGGCTACGCGGCGGACCGGACTGGGCGCTACTGGCTAATCACGTTCATCGGCTACGTCATCAACCTCTTCGCGGTGCCGGCCATGGCGCTCGCTGGAAGCTGGCAGGTCGCGGCCGCGCTTGTCCTCGCCGAGCGGATAGGGCGCGCGCTGCGCAAGCCCACGGTGGAGGCGATGCTCTCCTACACGACGGGCGAACTCGGCAAGGGTTGGGTGTACGCGCTGAACACCTCGCTCGACGAGATCGGTGCGACCCTGGGTCCGCTCATCATCGCGCTGGTGCTCCTGCTGAAGGGGGACTTCCGGACCGGGTACGCCTTCCTGACGATCTCGGCCGTGATGGCGCTCGTGGCGTTGGTGGTCGCCAGGGTGAGCTTCCCATTGCCGTCGCGCCTTGGGCAGGGCGATACGGCGCCGGCCAAGGACTTCGGCAAGGCCTATTGGCTGTATATGCTGGCCGGCGCCTTGTTCGCCGCTGGGCTGATGAGCTTCGAACTGATCTCCTATCACCTGACCAAGGCGAAGATCACTTCCGAGCAGTGGATCCCGGTGATGCTCGCGATCTCGACCGGCTTCGGCGTGCTGGCGAATCTGGCCTTCGGAAAGGCCTACGATCGCATCGGGCTTCCGGTCGTGATCGCCGCAGTGAGCGTTTCGGCGGCGTTCTCGCCCTTCGTGTTTCTCGGCGGTTTCTGGCTTGTGCTGTTCGGCATGCTGCTCTGGGGCGTCGGCTACGCGATCCAAGACACGCTACTCAAGGCGATCGTCGCTGAAGTGCTGCCGGACGGAAAGCGCAATTTCGCATTCGGACTGTACTATGCGGGCTACGGCGTAGGCTGGCTTGTCGGCAGCATCGTGGCGGGTCTGCTGTACGAAAACTCGCGGGCCGCGCTGATCGCATTCTCCATCGTCGCTCAACTTGCCTCCGTGCCGGTCTTTGTCCTGGCGGGGCCGCAGGAGGGCTCGCGATGAGCGCGGGTCATTGGCGGACGCTACGCGCTGGCATTATCGTGCTGCGGTCACCTCGCCGTCCTTCTTGACGAAGCGGCCCTACCGGATCCTCCAGAATCCGGCACATTGGAAAATGTATGCGGCCGCGCGACAGCAAGCCAGCAAACCACCGCAAGGATCAGAAGACGTTCTCGTCGACCCCCAAAGTCAAAGCGCGGGCTACTTCCACCGGAGCTGGCGCAGTGTTGCGGACGATGGAACATCCGACCGCGACATCCGCTTTTGCCATGACCGGAAAGCTTGGTCGTCTAAGGCGACGCGCTTGGTACGGCTAGTTGGTCTTCGTGAGGTCACGCTCGGAATGCGAGCGAGGAATCTCTTGCAAGAGCATCCTTCACTTTCCTGGAACGGAAAGCCGCCGTTCCGGTTACTCCACCTTCAAGTGTGCTTGAGGCCCGGTCGGTTGATCGCCTGCCGAGGGGGGCCGAGTGGCAATATGAGCCGAAGTGGGACGACTTTCGCTGCCTTTTGATCCGAAGCGGATCGCGCCTTCGGATGCAGTCCAAATCGGGGCGAGAGCTTGCTCGTTACTTTCCGGAAGTGGCAGTCGCGGCCCTGAACCTTGCCGAAACACAATTTGCGCTGGACGGCGAGTTAGTCATTCCAATCGGCAAGCGCTTTTCGTTCGATGATCTGCTGCAGCGCATCCACCCAGCGGCAAGCCGCGTCAAACGGCTTGCCACGGAAACGCCGGCCGTATTTCTCGCGTTTGATCTTCTTGGCTGCGGGACCGACGACATTGCGGGGCTCCCGCTCACGAAACGGCGCCCTGCGCTGGAACGGTTCGCCAAACGGCATTTCAAGCGCAGCGAGATCTTTGTCCTCTCTCCGGCAAGTCGAAATCATACCGATGCCGAACGGTGGCTCGCTCGGGCCGGTGGTGGTAGCGATGGTGTCATCGCCAAACGCATCGATCTTCCCTACCAGACCGGCAATCGCGAAGGCATGCGAAAGATCAAACGCATCCGCTCCGCGGACTGCGTGATTGGGGGTTTTCGCTACGGAGAGAGGCGTACTGCCGGGCGCAAAGTCGTAGGCTCTCTCTTGTTGGGCCTCTATGATGAAAAGGGCCAATTGAACCATGTCGGGTTCACGTCCGGGCTCAAGTCTGCAGCGAAGGCGGCTTTGACGGATCAGCTTGAGACCATCGTGAGCGACCACAGCTTCACCGGAAACGCGCCCGGCGGCCGCAGCCGGTGGTCGACCAAACGATCGACGGAATGGCAGTCGGTGAAACCGAAATTCGTTGTTGAAGTTTCCTATGACCACTTCACCGCCGGACGATTTCGCCACGGCACCACGATCATCCGGTGGCGTCCTGACAAAAAGCCGCGCCAATGCACTATGGACCAACTTGAACAGTATTCGGTTCTGCCTGCGGCATTGCTTCGTGCTCCAGTGTAGGAACGTCTACGCCGGACAGCTTGGCTGCCCTCGCGCTCCCTCTCGACGTGCTGATCGCCGAAGACCGCCTCACCTGTCGCCGGTACGGTCCATCATGATCTGGATTGCCATGATCGTCCTCCTCGGAATGCTGATGGCCAAGGACCTGATCCAGTATCCAGCCGAAGCTATTTCCAGAGAAGAAGATTTTCATCGCGAACGCCTGTCGCCGACGTAGGTCAGTCGGCAGGTCAGACTGTTCGGCGAAGCGCACCTCGATCCTGCGGAGCGCTTTAGGGCCACGCCCGGCTTTGCCATGGCCGCGGCGACCGCGTCGGGTCGCCCGTCTCCCTGCGCAGCTCCATCATTCGCCCTCCGCTAACGCCGACGGGCTACCAATACTCCCAATAAGAACGCCAGCAAGAGCGATTGCAGCGGCGCCTCCACGGCCATCTTGCGCAAACGGTCGGACAACCGCAGTGCTGTCTGTTGGGAATCCGGCTCGCGTCGGCCTGGCGTCCCTACCACATCCCTCTCGCCGCATCGCTTCGAAACCGAGCTCAATACCGCCCTGATCGTTCACGAGGACAGAGGCTTCCGTCATTGCAGAGGCTCCCTCATGTCCATGCGCGTCCTCCCTGTGGTCGTAGCGAAGCAATTGCCCCCTGGACATCTTGGTTTCTAGTGACCGCACGTGTCCTCGCGCTCTTCGAAGTAGTCAACCCTTACGTCGACAACTCGCCGCCGATGCCCTATCCAGCGCCTATGATCCGAAACACGGAAGCCGGAAGCGAGATGACGCTGATGCACGAGGGAATGCCACCACCGCCGCGCACAGGTGGCCCGCCAGTCACCAACATTCGCAATACGTCACAGCCGCAGGAGCGGTTGGCTCAAGCATCAGAACCGCTGCTCCAGCTAGGTGTCCTGCAAACAAAAAGTCGCGCCGAGAGGAATAGGCGCGACCCTTCTCGAATTCGCCAAGGCCGTCGGTTACTTCTCTTTGATAACGGTCGTGCTGCTGCTACCAACAGTGCCTTCCTCGCAGACTTTGGTCTGCTTGATGCGGTCTTCAGCTTCCACGCGGGTCTTGAAGGCCATCGGACCGATCTGCGTCACGACTTCCTTGTCCGCCGGACGTGTGGTGGTAATCGTGCATTGATGGCTCGGACCTTGTACGACGTAGTACTCATCTGCTAATGCTGGGGCGGCGCATCCGATGATTAATGCGCCAGCAAGAAGAAGTGGTGCTTTCATTGTCGCCTCTCCATTTTGTACTGCCGAATGGAGGACGAGTGCGATCAAGAGAAACGCCGTGCGCTACTGCGCACACGATCGCTCATCCTTCATCCCCTCGGCGGTTCTGTAACTCGCCCGACAGTTCGGAGTTCCCCGATTTGTGATGGATCCAAGCCAGCACCAAACCTGCTGAGAGGTTGGTGCGCTATCCGCTAATTCAGTTTGCCCTTTTGGGCACCGGGCGATGGATGTGTGGCCTTCGCCGAACTGCGCGCCTCCATCGGGTCAGCCAGCATCCGGAAAAGCACTTTTTCCGCAGTCTCAACGATCCACACTCTTTCAATGCCGGGAAGGGCCACGCTGTCCGCGGCCGGACTTCCGGCGAGATGAATCATGTTTCGCACGGGCCGTTGCTCAGGAGTGGCGCCCCGTCTCGACCACTACCAGGTCGCCCTCTGACCGTCAGCATCAGCCCGTCGGCGTCGATCCATAACCCTGTCGCTGCAAGCCGCTCGAGCAAACGCAAACTCAAGTGCCAATGGGAGTCGAAACGGTAGTTGATTTTGAATCGAAACTGCAGTCGTACGTCATTCAGACGCCGAATGCCGATCCCATGGCATCGGAGTGGATGCACTCTCTTGCTTCAATTGCGATGACCGCGTGGCGACGACTGTGACGGTAGGTGGTGTCCATTCCGAATGTGTCCTTGTTATTTGTCATCCCGGTTATCATCGCTGGCGTTCGGCTTCGGCTTGGATCTCACTCTGCTCGGCGATACTTGACGCTCTGGCTTACAATTTTTTTCTTACTGAGCCTCGCCTCCAACGGGCCGCCGCTGCAGGAATAGCCACGGAGCCCGCCGTCGTCTTATCCGCGAGCGGCGTGTCATCGAAGCGTGCATAAAGGGTGGCCGGCCCGGGGTACACATCGACGCAACCGGCATCCCGCAGCGAGCTTTCCGTAAAGCCGCCGCAGAGGACGCCGATGGTCGGGATACCTGCCTTGCCAGCCGCGATGGAGTCGTACGGCGTGTCGCCGATTGCGACCGCTGCGCCGCCCTCGATGCCGAGCTTCTCCAGCACGATTTCGAAGATGTCCGGTGCCGGCTTGGACTCGTCGACGTCTTCGGACGAGGTCGCGACGTCCACCAGATCGACGATTCCAGCAATGGTAAGGTACTTCTCCAGCTCGTCCTTCTTAGCGGAGGAAGCGATGGCGATGCGAAGTCCTGCGCCTCGCGCGCGCCGCAAAAGGTCCGGAACAGCCGAGAAAGGACGGACGAGCGGTAGATACGCCGACTTGAAGCGCTTGCCGCGCCACTCATCGAGTGTCTTGCCATGGTCCCGTTGCGCGGCCTCAGAGAGAAACACAGGAATGAGCTTGTCTCCGCCTTTCCCGATCTGGCTTCGCGCCTGCTCGAACGTGACGTCGTGGCCGAATTCGACCATCGCCTCCTGCCAGGCGAGCGCGTGCAGGTCGACCGAGTCCAGTAAGGTCCCGTCGAGATCGAAGATGGCGGCTTTGGGCATCGCAAGGTTTCCGGTCCCAAGGAAGGGGGCGCCTAGCGCCGACGCGCGACCCAGATCCCAAGCAGAAACGCCACAAACAGGGATTGCAGCGGCGCCTTCAAAGTCATCTCGCGCAACTGTTCGGCCCAGCGCATCGCAGCATCCTGCGAATGCGACGGGCGACGGCTCGCATCCGCTTGGCGGATCGGCCTCGATGAGGCCTGCTCTATGCCGCCGTCATTATCCGTCAGCCCGGAAGCTTCCGTCATTGCCGAGGTTTCTTTCATATCCATGCGGCCCTCCTATGATGGTGTCAAAGCAACCGATCTCCCGACGGCTCGTTCCTACGCAGTCTTCCGCTGCGTCCCGGCGCTGACCTGCAGAAGCGACTGAAGCCTCTCATCCGAAGGACGCAACCCTACACCAAACGCATCCCAGAGGTATCTGGGTCGAGCCGAAGCTTCTGGCGGAGATCGAGTACCGGGCGAAGTCGGCAGAGGGCAAGGTCCGGAACCCCTTCTTCAAAGGAACTGCGGGAGGACCTGTGATGGATGCCTTCCGCTTTTGGCGATGGGCGGACAAGGCGCTCGAAAGTGGGCTAACCACCCCCGCTGAGCTCCATCGGGTGGTGATGCGCTCAGCCTGAAGCATAGGCAAAACCCCGCCACGGTGACGGCACGTCTTCAGGGACCGTCGGACGAGAGCGGAACGCCATCCCACACCGGCCAATAGAAGAACATCCCGCTCACGCTGCGAACCGATCCGGTGAACCGCCGTGGAGCAGCCGCTGCTAACGCGATCCGGCTCCGATAGAGTTGGCGCTCGCTTTCGGTTTTGGCACGCGCCAGCAGGAGGCGATAGTGTCCGATGACCCTTTCGCTGCCGCGGATGAGGAGCTCATGGACGTCGCTCATCGCCCAACCCCCATCCTTGTGGATCCTGACCTTCCGGAAGCGTGAAAGCGACGGGGAATTCGGCGGCCAGAGCATCGAGCGCGGTCTGCTCCTCGGCGAGCCGCCGTTCGATGAACTGACGTTCCAGCTCCGATAGCCTAGTCCGAAGCAGACGTCGATAGCGGTGGATGTTGTTGCGGTGCGCACGAATGCGCGGCAGATCTTCGTCGAGCATCGTCGTCACTCCTGACGGTCGTCACGGTCCTTCTGTGTTTAGAAAACCGGGAAAGAGAATTTCCCGGCGCAAAAATATTCGGGGCGATACCGGAGTCAAGTGTCCGGCGGTCGCCGAACATCCAAACCCTCGGCCAGATCACCAAGCGGCGTTTGCGGTGCCGCAATGGCCGCGGCTCTGCACCGCGACCGAGCGCCACATCATTTTTTTCGATCCGCCCCTTGAAACCACTTCTCGTTTTTCTAATTGATTTTTCGCCGCGACAGCGGTGTGCCGGGCGCCTTCACGGGTCCGGCACGGGCGCCCGGCCGGGTACCAGACCCGCTCTGACTCCAGCCTTGCGCTCCTTGTATCCATCTTGCTCTTTGGAGGACTTGGTTATGAGGACCACCTTTGACTTCGCGCCCCTGTGGCGCTCCACTATCGGCTTCGACCACCTGGCCGACCTCGTCGACAGCACGCTCCGCCAGGCGAGCGAAGACCACTATCCCCCGTACAACATCGAACGCACCAGCGAGGATCACTACCGGATCTCGGTCGCCGTCGCCGGCTTCGGTGCCGACGACATCGCCGTGACGGCCGAGCAGAATGCGCTCACTATCGAGGGCAGGAAGCCCGAGGAAGCGGCCGGCGAATACCTGTACCGGGGCATCGCCGCGCGTCCTTTCCGGCGCGTGTTCAACCTCGCCGACTACGTTCAGGTGAAGGAGGCCTCCTTCCGCGACGGACTGCTGATCATCGATCTCGTCCGCGAGGTGCCGGAAGCCATGAAGCCGCGCCGGGTCCAGATCGGAAGCGGCGCCTCTCCCGCCTCGCAGATCGAGCAGAAGAAGGCAGCCTGACGCCTGATCGAGGTTCGACAGCGGAACGCGGCGCGCGCAAGCGCGGCCGCGCTCCCTGGCCCATGCAACGAAGGAGAAAAACCATGGCAGTTCGTGATCTCATTCCCTGGTCCAGAAACCAGGAGCTCGCGCCGGCGCGCGGCAGCCACGATCCGTTCATGACGCTGCATCGCGAAATGAACCGACTGTTCGACGATGTCTTCCGCGGCTTCGGCAGGGCGGCCCTGTCGCCGCCCATGGAAGGGCAATTCGGCTGGCCCAAGATCGAGCTCAGCGAGACCGACAAGACGCTGACGATCTCGGCCGAGCTTCCCGGCATGACGGAGAAGGACGTCCAGATCGAAATCGCGAACGGGGTGCTGACCATCCGCGGCGAGAAGAAGAGCGAGCGCAAGGACGAAGGCAGATACTTCACCGAGCGCTACTACGGCTCGTTCCAGCGGCAGATCGCGCTCGAGGACGTCGCGGAGGACAAGGCCCAGGCCTCGTTCAAGAACGGCGTCCTGACGATCTCGCTGCCGAAGTCCGAGAACCCGCGGGCCGGCGTCAAGCGGATCGCGATCAACGCGCAGTAACGACGACGGGGGCGGCCGCGCCGCCGTCCGCCCGTCAGACGAGCGACACCTTCCCTAAGAAAGGAGCGTAAAGGTAAAGGGAGACCAACCGATGAGCGACACCAACACGAACAACGGCAATCTCAATCCATTCTTCCATCCGGCCGCACACTATGCGTCTCCGGAGGATGTCCTGAACGATAGCGAGCTCTCCGCGCCGGAGAAGCGGATCATCCTGTCGTCTTGGGCGTCCGACATGTTCGCCGTCGAATCCTGTCCCGCGCTTCGCGAGATTCCCGGCATGGGCCACACAATCCGGCTCGCCGACATCCTCGCGGCTCTGCGGCGGCTCGACGGCGAGGACGATCCGCCGCCCCCCGGGGGCGTGCCGATGCGGCTGCGGCGGCCCTGGGCCGCCGCGCAGCGGAGCTCCGCATGATGCTCACGCAGGCTGTCGTGACGATGGTTCTGCTGGGGCATGCTTCGGCGACGTGGGCCGTTCCGCTCATTGCTTTCATGAGCGAGTTGGGAGCTGGCGCTGGCGAAGCAATACGAAGCCAAAGGCGGCAAGCCTTCTCCAGCGTCCCGGTCCGACGAGCACCGTTGCCGCCGCTGCGCATCGTCTCGCAGGCCACGGCCCTACCCGGATCGGGCGAGGCTTGAGGGACCTCTCCCCCCTCGCCCTTGGCGGCTAGAGCGCCTCTCACTTGGCCCGATCGGCGGTCTTGACGCCGTTCATCATAGTCGACATGAGCAAACCCGTCGTGAACCAAACAATCGCTCTTGCCGTTGTCCGCATCCGGGCGCCTTCGACCGAGTGCGCCGAGAGACAATCATGAAGGCCGATTCACGCCAGCATTTCGATTCAGGCGGCGCTTGGGACCGGACCTACCTCGAGTCCTTGATCCGCCAGGATTTCGAGCGATGTCATCCAGGCGAGACCCTGGAGGATCTCAAGCGGCGCGCGTCTTTTTCGAAGGAGGACAGAGGCCTGCTGCGAGATTGGATGGCGGTAGCGGCCGCTCGCGCGGCGAAGGGATCGCCACCCTAACTGACGACCTCGTGCGCAGCTTCCCCTGATCCGCCGTCCACTGCCGAAGGCCCGATCGAAAAGGTTCGAGAGCCTTAGCACGATCCCAGTTCAGATAGGCGTGTCGAGTAGCTGCGACACACCGCGGCAGCCAATTGCGCCGGCACGAACGGCTTCTCGATCAGCACGCTGTCCGCAACACCCTGCGATTCCCACTCTCGCGCGTTGGCGCCCGTCATGTAGACCACGGGAAAGTCAGGCGTGATTTCCCTGATCTGCCGGGCCAGCTCCCATCCGCTGATGCCGTCACCCGGATTGACGTCGGTCAGCAGCGCGCGACACCGCTCCCGGCCATCGCGAAAGGTGGACAGGGCCGCCTCTCCCGAATGGACCATGCAGGCCTGGAAGCCGCCGTCCGATAGGGCGTCCTCGATGAAACTGCAGATCGGAGCTTCATCCTCTACGACCAGCACGCGAACGGGATCGCCCACTTCCAAATCTCCTTTCCCTCGCCTTACGGCCGCGCGCCGCGTTCGCGGCAGACCCGGCATCGGACAGCTCGTGCCGCCTCAAGCCACCGGCACGCCGTAGTAGGCGTTCACGGAGCGCGTGGTGGCGGGGTCGCTCCAATTCCAACTGCTCTCGTCGGCATACTGGGTGATGCCGGTGACATAGCCGCCGAGGTTGGTGTCGTACTTCAGCGCCTGCCAGGGCAGCGGATAGTGATCGTCGCCGATGCCGAGCAGGCCGCCGAAGCTCAGCACCGCGTACGACACCTTGCCGCTGATCTTGTCGATCATGACGCGCTCGACGTAGCCGACCTTTTCGCCGTCGACCCCGTAGACATTCGTGCCCTCGACCTTGTCGCTTCCGATCAGGCTGAAGGTCTCGCGATCTTCCATGGTCATGTTGACCTCCCGGATGTTGTCTTCTGGAGTCAACGGGAGGACGATGGCCCCGTTCCTGGCTGAAAGCGTCGGTGGCCTTGTTCTGGATGAGCGGAGTTCGAGGATGGAGCTGGCCGAGCTGGAGCGCGAATTTTTGAGGAAGCTGCTCGGCGAATCCTGGGTCAGCCCGCCGATGTTCGACCATGAGATCGTGGCACGGCTGGTGGAGCTGGGTCTCGTGGAAACCGAGCCGCTTCCATCTGGCGATATCGAATACCGGATCACTGACGCGGGCCGAGCGGCGGCTACCGCGTAAACGTAGATCGGCAGATGCAGCAGGTCCTGAAGGGCATCGGCCGGTGATCAAAAGGGTGGAACGGAGGCAAGGCTGGGGCGGCATCGTCGGAGCTTGCACGGCACTAGGCCGCACACGCCTCAGGACCAGCCACGGGGAGTGCGGATCTTAGCGCCCTGTGATGGCGATCGCCGGACAAGGACGCCGACGGAATTCAGGCCTCCAGCCCCAGGCTCGCGCCACATCCTGAAGTTCGTTTTTGCTTCGCCCCCGCTGCGCCCTTCCGACGACCTTCTTCGGGTCGCATGATGACCTGTTCAAGCGCATCCAGCCGACCTATCGCGGGCGACCCTTCCAAACTACGCGCGGCCTTCGCGGATAAGGCGGCAACGGCCGAAATCTTGGTCTGCCGCGCAGCGTGGCTACGGAGAATGGAGTGGTAAATTTTCACGTAGTCCGATGCCATGCGACGGGAGGAGAACCGCTCCTCGAAGCGCATCCGGATCGCTTTCCGGTCCAACGCCAACAGCTCTGGAATGGCCTGCACCGCCTCATCGAGGCTTGAGACGATGCGCCCGGTCAGCCCGTCCTCGACGATCTCCGGGACCGATCCGCAGCGGAAGGCAAGCACCGGCGTTCCGCAGGCCATGGCCTCGATCATGACCAGCCCGAACGGCTCGGGCCAATCGATGGGGAAAAGCAATCCGGCCGCCCGGCCGAGAAACTCGGTCTTGGCGCTCTCGTTGATCTCGCCAACGAACTCGACGTCCGTCCCGTTCAAGAGTGGCGCGATGACCTGCTGGAAGTAGGCCTCGTCGACCTTATCAACCTTCGCCGCAATCTTAAGCGGCACGCCCGCAGCCCGCGCAATGGCAATGGCGCGGTCGGGCCGTTTCTCGGGCGAGATGCGACCAAGAAACGCAAGGTAGCCGCCCGCCGACGTCCAGGTCGACTTGTGAAGATCGACCGGGATGCCGTGATATACGGTTCCGACGAATTTCGCGCTGGGCAATGGCGCCCGTTGCGCGTTGGAGATGGAGATCAGCGGCATCTCCGAAAACCAGCGATAGAACGGCATGTGATCGGCAAGGTCCTGCCGGCCATGCAGCGTCGTCACTGTCCGTCCGGACTCCGATCGGAACAGAGGAAAGTGCAAGTAGTCGACGTGAAAGTGCAGGATGTCGAAATCGTCAGCGCGCTCCCGCACCTTGTCGAGCATCAGCGCGTGATGCGGGATCGGGTCGCGGGCGTCCGGATCGAGGCGCAACGCCCGGGGCACGCACGGAACGAGTTCGGCGGAGGTGATGGAATCGCCGCTGGCGAAAAGCGTGACCTGATGACCTTGCCTGATCAGCTCCTCGGTCAAATATGAAACGACCCGCTCCGTTCCGCCATACAGCCGTGGCGGGACGCTCTCGAAGAGCGGCGCAATCTGCGCGATCCTCATTCATTCCTCCCGTACAGCCAGTCACACCCGTTAAAGGCCGACGCCAGTTCAGTGGCCCCGAGCGCGGGGATGACCCGCGAGCCGTCGGTCTGGACGTGGCGCGCCTGCACGGGCTTCTTTCTGTCGATGCTCCAGGTCTTCGCATCCTGTTGCAACCGGCTCGTCCAGCGCTGCTCCAGACGGTCGATTACGTAACGGGGTAGACGGATATCTTCCATGGGATCCTCCTCACGCCGCCAGCACCCGCGACGTGGAAAACCGTCGCTTTGGCTTTCCGCCGGGCGGATTTCGCGGATTGCGTGGGCCGCCATCCAGATCGCATAATGCATCCAGGATGGCATCGATGCTGACAGGCGCCTTCAGTCCATGGGGCGCACGAAGCCCCGGACATGACGCAATCGCCGAAGCGTCGGAAGCCCAGGAGGCGAGGATCGCCCGCTTCTCGGCCAGCGAAAGCGACGGATGCCTAACCACGTCCTTGGGATGCTCGAAGACGGTGCCGGGGTGCAGGAGCGCTTGGAAGTCGAAGACGTTGTCGGTGGCGGTCGTCGGCCGCATGTTTTCCTCCCTTCGAAGACGAGTGGATGGACGGCCCGTAGACCGGGCCGCCGCAATACGTACTGGTTCAAGCCGCCCTGGATTCGAGCTTGTGCAGGTTGTCCGGCGTCGCTCCATTGATGGCGATCCGTCGCGGCTTCATGGCCTCGGGAATCTCCCGGACGAGTTCGATCTTGAGCAGACCGTTGTCGAAGGACGCGTTCTTGACCTGAACGTAGTCGGCCAGGTTGAACTGGCGCTTGAACGCGCGGGTCGAGATGCCGCGGTACATAAATTCGCGTTCAGTCTTGTCCGTCTTGTTGCCCTCGATCGTCACGACGTTCTGCTCGGCCGTCACCGAGATTTCGTCGGGAGAGAAGCCGGCCACCGCGAGCGAAATCTGGTAGCGATCGTCGCCGAGCCGTTCGATGTTGTAGGGCGGGTAATTGTCCTCGGTCGCGCGCTGGGCGGATTCAGCGAGGTCGAAAAGGCGGTCGAAACCGATGGTCGAACGCCAGAGCGGTGAGAAGTCGTAACTGCGCATAGCCAGATCCTCCACGGAGCAAAATGGTTACGAGCGGCACCGGACACGACCGGTGCCCGTCTCTGGATTCGCCGAGCCCGTCAGGCGCCCGGAGAGCCGCCCTGCGGCGGCGACTCGAAAATTAGAGAAACCGAGTTTGGTTTCAAGGGAGGGCCGGAAAATTTTCAGCCATCCGGGGCCGTCTAGATAACGGGCTTCCGCAGTGCCACCAGGGCGGGGCTACATGAGGCCCGCTCCGAGTCTTTGCCCGTCGTCGGCCGACGCGGCGATGTTCGACTTTCCAGGAGCCTTCGTGTGGCATGACCGGTCCGTCGGCCGGTCGCTTCTCTGTCCTACACTCCTCTTGAAACAAAATCGCCCCATCCTAGTTTTTGTGCAGCCACGCGGGTGCGTGGCGCCGGATGCCTCTCGGGTCCGGCAGACGCCATCGGGCAGAATCCGATGTTGCTCCTATCCATATTGCTCAGAGGAGGATGTGGTTATGAGAACCTACGATCTATCACCCTTCTGGCGTTCGACCATCGGGTTCGACCGCCTCTTAAATCTGGTGAACGATACGGTAGACAACGGCGACACTTACCCGCCGTATGATATCGAGCGCACCAGCGAGGACCAGTACCGGATTTCGCTGGCGCTGGTCGGCTTCACCCCGGACGACGTGGCGATCACCGCAGAGCGCTCGACGCTCACGGTCGAAGGCCGCAAGACCGACGAGGATGAACGCGACTACCTGTATCGTGGAATCTCCGTCCGGCCCTTCCGGCGCGTATTCAACCTGGCCGACTACGTCCAGGTCAAGGACGCGACGTTCGAAGACGGCCTGCTCAGGATTGCCCTGACTCGGGAAATGCCGGAGGCGCTGAAGCCGCGTCAAATCGCGATCGACGTTGCCGGCAACGACCACCAGAGGAGCGATCGGAGGCAGGCGGCCTGACACTGGCTGCTGCCCATCGAACCGCTGCGCGGCTAGGTCCGCGCTGCGGACTGCTGGCCCATTGACGACCAAACCCAAGAAAGGAGGACCACAATGGCACTACGCGAACTCATTCCGTGGAACAACGGCTCCCGCAATCTGCCTGCGCGACGCACCGAGGTAGACAACCCGTTTCTCTCGCTGCATCGCGAGATGAATCGGCTGTTCGACGACGTGTTTCGCGGCGTCGATATCGGCCAGTTCGCCCCGCCGGCGACAATGGGGTGGCCGAGCGTCGAGTTCAACGAGACCGACAAGGAAGTGAAAGTTATCGCCGAGCTTCCCGGCATCGAACAGAAAGACGTCGAGGTCGAACTTGCCGACGGCGTGCTGACGATCAGCGGCGAGAAGAAGAGCGAAACGAAAGACAAGGAGCGTCGCTTCAGCGAGCGCTACTACGGACGTTTCGAGCGGCGCATTCCCGTCGACGACGTCGACCAGGATAAAGTCGCCGCGTCCTTCAAGGACGGGATCCTCACCGTCACGCTGCCGAAGTCGCCTACGGAACAGCGGAAGGTGAAAAGGATCGCAATCAACGGAAAGTAAGACGAAGCGGACGGGAGCCCAGCTCCCGCCCGCCCGGCTCGAAGGAGGCGTTCATGAACGTCACGCCTTTATCGGCACATTCGGACTTTACGGCGCGCCGGCCCGTCCCGGAGCCGGTGGTGACGAAGTCGGTATTTCCGGCGGATGCGCAGGCCGTGATCTACAAGCCTACCCCCTCGCCGATGACTTCGGGACGTGCGCGCGCCCAGCGCTGGACGCTGCGTTTCGAGCGCCGCTCGGCCCCGTACATCGAACCCCTGATGGGTTGGACCGGCGACGACGATCCCCTCTCGCAGGTCGAACTTTCGTTCCCGTCCGCCGAAGCCGCCATCGCATATGCGCGCCGCCAAGGTCTGCAATACTCAGTGGAGGGCTTGCCGGCGCAGGGGGCGAAGCCGCGCCTGATTTCGGACAATCCCGACGTTGAGGGCCCAGCCGCCAGCCAGCAGCGCCGCCGGCGGCTGGAATGGATTGAGCGGACCCTTGGGCGGGAGGTGATCCGCCACGGGTTCGGGCCTGGGGCTGAACCTGCCGAGAGCTACGCGGATCCGCACCAGGTGCTGCTGGACAGCAATCTGTCGCCAACGCGAAAGCGCGACATCCTGCGGCGCTGGGCTCTTCATGCCTCTCAGATTGAGACGGAGCACTCGAAAGGCAACTTGCTGGCGACGCCTTCCCATCTCCAGGAGGTGATCGACGCGCTACTCGATCTCGAGGAGCCGCAGATTACGGAAGCATCCTTCGAGCATGTCGACAGAAAGGCAAGCTGACTTCGAGCGCAGGTGGTCGGCCCGCTCACGGCGGGGCGCCTAACTTGGCAAAGGCCTATCGCACTCAAGCGGACGTGTTGAAGGCTAAGCGAAAGCAGGAAAAGAAGCGACGACGACCCAGGCATCTGAAATTGGCCTTTGATCTTCAAGCCGCAGGATCGGCAACAATGGCGCGCTTTCTGATTACTCTCGGCATTGTAAGTCTAATGGCCGGCCTGCTGTGGCCTTATCTCAGCCGGATCGGTCTGAGTCGGTTGCCCGGCGACGTCGTGATCGAACGGGAGAGTATGACGTTCTATTTCCCTTTGATGACATGTTTGCTTTTGAGCGCAGTGCTCAGCCTGGTCTATTGGGTCCTGAACCGCTGAAGAGCGCAGCCCAAGCGGAGCTTGGTCTGGCCATGCGTGCACCTCGCCGGTGCTTCTGGCACCGCGCCTCAGTTTGCCTTCATCTGAAATTGGCGATCGAATGGTGCTTCGCCGGCGCCATCTCCAAAGGACTCGATGCAGCGACTTGCGGGCTTGGCGGCTCAATCTCCGCCGGTTTTGACCCGTCGGACGAACCCAGAATGTACAGGAGGCCGGCGACCAACATGAGACCTGCGCACAGCACCGCCAGACCAGCAGTCACCACGTCGCGATAGTCGTCCATGTTCGTCGTTCTTGGCGGGTTCTACATTCGCTGACGCCTCAATCCGCAGTCAGCTCCGGAGCGAGGGCGATGAATGGAAGATCTCTTTCCAATTAACTGGTCGAGCCAAATCCGCCGTTCAAGACCGCGGTTGGCAGTCAGACGGCCGGAGTGACAAAAATTTTTAAAAGACCTCTTGAACGGCCGTTTTTCGGATCCTAGGTCGTTTTCGCCCGGGGGCCGGTTGCCCGGACCCGGTTTTTGGACATCGCTGAACTGACATGGAGGATGTGTATGCATTTCCGCCCGCTGCACGACCGCGTGCTTGTGCGCCGCATTGATGCCGAGGAAAAGACCGCCGGCGGCATCATCATTCCCGACACCGCAAAGGAGAAGCCGCAGGAAGGCGAGATCATCGCCGCGGGCTCCGGTGGCAGAAACGAGCAAGGCCAGTTGATCCCGATCGATGTCAAGCCGGGAGACCGCGTTTTGTTCGGCAAATGGTCGGGTACTGAAGTGAAGATCGACGGCCAGGACTACTTGATCATGAAGGAGAGCGATCTTCTGGGCGTGGTCGACAAGACCGGCTCGGTCAAGAAGGCCGCCTGAGCACAACTTGCGAAGCCGACAGTCATCGAGGAGAGAGGAGCAACGAACATGGCTGCCAAGGAAGTGAAATTCTCCACAGACGCCCGTGACCGGGTGTTGCGGGGAGTGGATACGCTGGCGAATGCGGTCAAGGTCACGCTCGGCCCCAAGGGGCGGAATGTCGTGATCGAGAAATCCTTCGGTGCGCCGCGCATCACCAAGGA
Source organism: Bradyrhizobium sp. B025 (assembly GCF_042257955.1). Classification (NCBI taxonomy): domain Bacteria; kingdom Pseudomonadati; phylum Pseudomonadota; class Alphaproteobacteria; order Hyphomicrobiales; family Nitrobacteraceae; genus Bradyrhizobium; species Bradyrhizobium sp. B025. The sequence goes on from NZ_CP170150.1 coordinate 6,153,081, forward strand.
TGGCGTGACCGTCGCCAAGGAGATCGAACTGGAGGACAAGTTCGAGAACATGGGCGCGCAGATGGTGCGGGAGGTCGCCTCCAAGACGAGTGACCTCGCAGGCGACGGGACGACCACCGCGACCGTACTGGCCCAGGCCATCGTCAAGGAAGGCGCGAAATCCGTCGCCGCCGGCATGAACCCGATGGACCTCAAGCGCGGCATCGATCTGGCCGTAGAAGCCATCGTCAATGATTTGAAGGCGCACGCCAAAAAAGTCACCACCAACGAGGAGATCGCCCAGATCGCGACCATCTCGGCCAATGGCGATATTGAGATCGGCCGCTTTCTCGCCGACGCCATGCAGAAGGTCGGTAACGACGGGGTCATCACCGTCGAGGAGGCCAAGAGCCTCGATACCGAGCTCGAGGTGGTCGAAGGCATGCAGTTCGATCGCGGCTATGCGTCACCCTACTTCGTCACCAATGCCGAGAAGATGCGGGTCGAGTTCGAAGACCCCTACATCCTCATCCATGAGAAGAAGCTGTCGACCCTGCAGTCCATGCTGCCGCTGCTCGAAGCCGTCGTGCAGTCCGGCAAGCCGCTGCTCGTCGTTGCCGAGGATGTCGAAGGTGAAGCGCTCGCGACCCTCGTCGTCAACCGGCTGCGCGGCGGGTTGAAGGTCGCGGCCGTGAAGGCGCCCGGCTTCGGCGATCGCCGCAAGGCCATGCTGGAGGACATCGCGATCCTGACGGGTGGCCAGGCGATCTCGGAGGATCTCGGCATCAAGCTCGAGAACGTCACGCTCAAGATGCTCGGCCGCGCCAAGAAGGTCGTCATCGACAAGGAGAACACGACCATCGTCAACGGTGCGGGGTCCAAGAAGGACATCGAGGCCCGCGTCACCCAGATCAAGATGCAGATCGAGGAGACTACCTCCGACTACGATCGCGAGAAGTTGCAGGAGCGGCTTGCGAAGCTCGCCGGCGGCGTCGCGGTGATCCGCGTTGGTGGCGCGACCGAAGTCGAGGTCAAGGAACGCAAGGATCGCGTCGATGACGCGATGCACGCGACCAGGGCGGCAGTCGAGGAAGGCATCCTGCCCGGCGGCGGCGTCGCGCTGCTGCGCGGCCTGAAGGCGCTCGATGCCATCAAGACCGTGAATGCCGACCAGAAGGCCGGCGTCGACATCGTGCGCCGCGCGATCCAGGTGCCGGCGCGGCAGATTGTGCAGAACGCCGGCGAAGACGGCTCGCTGGTGGTCGGTAAGCTGCTGGAGAACTCCAGCTACAATTGGGGCTTCAATGCCGCCAGCGGCGAATACCAGGACCTGGCGAAGGCAGGCGTGATCGATCCCGCCAAGGTCGTTCGCACCGCGTTGCAGGATGCGGCTTCCGTCGCCGCGCTGCTGATCACGACGGAAGCGCTGATCGCCGAGAAGCCGAAGAAGTCCGAGCCGGCGCCCGCAGCGCCGCCGATGGACTTCTAGTCAAGATCGAGCCCGGCCGCCACCGGCCGGGCTCAACCACTAACCAAAAGAGAAAGGAACGCAAAGCACAAGGAGACCCAGATGAGCACACGCATGCAATCTCGATCGCGCAAGAGCGGGGCGACTGTAATGCATTGGCTCATGTTCGCCCTCAGCCTTCTCACGATCGCCTGGATCAGTTTTCGACCGATTGGAGGATGAGATGATCAGAGATCAAGCCATTGTCTCCGCTCATGCGGAGAACCGCAAACAAGCCTTCGGACAGCGCGTGGTCCGCGGGATTCTCACGGCCTCGATGACAGCGGTCCTGGTCCTGCCGTCGCTGGCGGCTTGGGGGGTGGATGGCCCGCGCAGCAAGCCGGAGTCGGGGCAGGTTTTCGGGACGATCGCGCTGCCGCCGATCCCGTATCTGGATTCGATGCCCTGGTTGACGTGGGGCGCCGGCGTGAACACGTTGAAGGTCGACATGCTCCTTTCACCGATCCTGGACCCATCGGGAATCAAGCTTATGCCGGAAGACCGCAATAGGGAGAGACCAGCGATCGGCTAGTTTCATTCACTCACCGGGATGCGATCTCGACCGATTGCGCTGATCGCATCCCCCGGCCGGCTCCCCCCTCGCTATTCGATCATGTCGGACGTACTGACCAGCGTCCGGTTTCCGCCTGAGACGCTCGTATTTGAGCGGGCCGCCAGGGTCCGATCCTTCGTGGTTGAGGGCCAACGCAGAGCAATCGAGCATTGCGGCGACTTCTCAAAGCACAGGATCTCGCTGCAGAACATCGCCAAAGGCTCACCCGGTTGGTCGAACTGGCCGAAGCGGAATTGCAGCGTTTACACGCCTGACGATCGAACTCAGTACGATATTGCCGCATCGCTTACCGACGCAGGGGCGTCTGGTAAGGCCCCTGAAGACCCCTCGATGGCTTTGCCTAATTTTGAAGACGTGCTCCGTGGCTCGGTAACATTGGGTTAGTTTTCGGACAAAAATTCTCCGCTCTCTACTTGAAACCGAAAGGCGATTTGCTAGTTTTCTGCTCGCCGCGACAAGCGGTCCGGGCGCCCTAGGGGCCCGGCGGAGACGGGCGCCGGAGGTGTCCGACGCCTGCTCGTACCCATCTTGCTCCTTGGAGGATTTGGCTATGAGGACTTACAACATCAGCCCCCTGTGGCGATCAACTATCGGCTTCGACCGCGTGTTCGATCTGGTCGACGCGGCCCGGCACACCGCCGGCGAAGCCAACTACCCACCCTGCAATGTAGAACGCCTGTCTGACGACCGGTATCGGATTTCGCTGGCTTTGGCCGGTTTCTCCCCCGATGAAATCACCGTGACGGCCGAACAGAGCGTGCTCACCATCGAAGGTCGCAAGGGCGAAAAAGGACGGCGGGACTTCGTCTATCGAGGCATCTCGTCGCGACCTTTCAAGCGGCAGTTCGGTCTGGCTGCCCACGTCCGGGTCGAGGGAGCACGGTTCGACAACGGCCTGCTGCAGATCGAGTTGGTTCGCGAGATTCCGGACGCCATGAAGCCTCGCCGGATCCCGATTGACAATCTGGCCGCATCCGACGTCCAGCAGATCGAGCGCGAAGCGGCCTGACGGCTTGGTTGTTCGACGGGCTCACCACAAGGCCGAGCCGCTTACCGGCCGCCGCACCTGTGCCGGCGTGTCCGTGCGCGTGCCCCTCGATCAAGCGAGATCGAGCCGGTCGATTGAGGCCCGATGAAACGAGTCCAATTCCTTAGCTCTAATGGGGTTTGCAAGATGTTTAACAATGCCGCTCTACCTGCCCCGTCTGTCGACGCTGGGCTGTCGAAATATCTAGTCGAGATCCGTAAGTTTCCCTTGCTCACGCCCGAGCAGGAGCTCGCCTACGCAAGGCGCTGGCGCGAGCACCGGGATCGCGACGCAGCGTACCACCTGGTGACCAGTCATCTCAGGCTCGTCGCCAAGATAGCGATGCGCTATCGCGGTTACGGCCTCCCGATCGCGGAAATTGTCTCGGAAGGAAACATTGGCTTGATGCAGGCTGTGAGGCGGTTTGATCCGGATCGGGGCGTTCGCCTTGCCACCTATGCGATGTGGTGGATCAGGGCCTCCATCCAGGAGTACATCCTGCGGTCCTGGTCGCTGGTCAAGATCGCCGCGAGCGCCAGCCAGAAAAAGCTTTTCTTCAAACTGCGGAGGGCCAAAAGCGCGATCTCTGCGCTACAGGACGGCGATTTGCGTCCGGAGCAGGTCAGGCTAATTGCTGAGCGTCTCAAGGTGGCTGAACGAGACGTTGTCGCCATGGACCGCCGCCTGCGTGGAGACGCTTCCTTGAATGTACCGATCCACGACGAGGATGAGGGCGGACAAACGTTGGATTGGCTTGTCGATCCCGCGCCGACTTGTGAAATCACGTTGGCCGAGGAGCAGGAGGCCAAGCAGCGTCGTCTGGCCCTCGCTAACGCCCTCGCCAACCTCAACGCTCGCGAACGCAACATCTTCACCGCGCGCTGGCTGAACGAGGAGTCGACGACCCTTGAAGAACTTGCCGCGGAATATGGAGTATCCCGCGAACGGGTTCGCCAGATCGAGGAGCGAGCGTTTCAAAAGGTAAAGGCTGCGATGCTGACAAGTCGACATGAGGCCAATGGCCCGCCGTCTTCCCGCGCGAAAGAAATGAAGCAGGGGGTGGCGCGGGCCTAAGCCCGCAAAAAGATCACTGGACCGATCGCCATGTTTACTCCGTTGGTCATTCTTCTCGTGATGGCAAACACAGCCGCAGCGACTGGAGCAGTCGTTGTCGCCTTGCAGGCCGCGATGTTCGAGACAGGTTGTGCGGCTCGCCGGCGTTGACGGTGGAGGGAGCCGGCATCGCCAACACCGACTTGTCTTGACAACAGGTGGGATTGCGGGCGCAGCATGAGAGGCGGATCCCGTATCCTCTCCAATTCGCGGACGTCGAAAGCCAGACACGCGGTAGTTATGACTTGGTGAGCCGGAAAGTGATCGCTCTTCGCGAGAATCCGGGCGACCGCGAGCAAAACCATATCGGCGGATTCCCCGGTCGCTGAAAATCGTTGATCGCCCACTTGAAATCGAATCGGCTTTTTCTAATTTTTAGCGTGCCGCGACAAGCGGTCCGGGCGCCCTTCGGGGGCCCGGCGGAGACGGGCGCCGGAGGTGTCCGACGCCTGCTCGTACCCATCTTGCTCAGTGGAGGATTTGGCTATGAGGACCACCTACGATTTCGCTCCCCTTTGGCGGTCGACCATCGGCTTTGACCGTCTGTTCGATCTTGTGGACGCCGCGCAACAGGCCGGCACGGAGGATAACTATCCCCCATGCAACGTCGAGCGACTGAGCGAAGACCGCTACCAGATTTCGCTGGCGGTGGCTGGCTTCTCGGCCGATGAAATCGCGATCACCGCAGAACAAAGCGTGTTGACGGTCGAAGGCCGGAAGTCGGAAAAACAGCAGCGCGAGTTCCTGTACCAGGGAATTTCGTCTCGGCCCTTTAAGCGGCAGTTCAATCTGGCGGACTATGTCCAGGTCAAGGGAGCCTCGTTCGACAACGGCTTGCTGCAGATCGAACTGGTGCGCGAGATCCCCGAGGCCATGAAGCCGCGCCGGATTTCGATCAGCGGTTCGTCCGCTTCGAACGTCCGGCAGATCGACGGCAAGGCGGCCTGACCGCCACGCAACGCGCACATCAGCGAAGAACAGACTTCCGCGGCGATTCGCGGCGGAAGTCGCCTGAATTGAGGAGAACACACCATGGGTATCAAGGACCTCATTCCGTGGAATAACGGCGGACGAGAGGTCGGCATTCACCGCGGAGCCGATGTGAATCCGTTTCTTACATTGCATCGCGAGATGAACCGGATGTTCGACGAGGTATTCCGCGGCTTTGATCTTGCGCCGTTCGGATCGAGCCGGGGACTGAGCGGGCTCGGCTGGCCCCAGATCGACATCGATGAAACGGACAAGGAGGTGCGCATCACCGCTGAGCTGCCCGGCCTGGAGGAGAAGGACGTCAGTCTCGAAATCGCGAATGGAGTTCTTTCGATCTCCGGCGAGAAAAAATCCGAATCGGAAGCCAAGGCACGTCGTTTCAGCGAACGATACTACGGCCGATTCGAACGGCGTATCCCGCTGGAGGGCATCGACGAGGACAAAGTTTCGGCCGCGTTCAAGAACGGCGTCCTGACCATAACCGTGCCGAAATCCGCCGAAGCCAAAAATGTCCGCCGCATCGCGATCAATCGCAATGGCTGACACTTTCCAACGTCCGGGCGTGCGATCGTCGGGACGTTGGAATTCCCCCTCTACAAAACTCGTTTACTCACCATGTCGAAGAACTCATCAGTAATAAAGGATCGACGGTTCGCCGCAGTCTTGCTCCTTTGCGCCTCTATCGCGTGGTCGCCCGTGCTCGCACAGGTTCCGGACATCAGGGGCGGCCAAATCCCGACCCTTGCGCCTGTGGTAAGGGAAACCACCCCTTCGGTCGTCAACATTTCGGTGCACGCCCGGGTCAAGGAGGACAATCCGCTCTACCGCGATCCCGTCTTTCGAGAGTTTTTTGATCTTCCCAAGCAGCTTGAAAAGGAAGTCCAGGCAACCGGCTCGGGCGTAATCGTCGACGCCGAACGCGGCTATGTACTCACCGCCAATCACGTCGTTGCGCAGATCTCTAAGGCCCAAGTCACGACCAAAGACGGACGAAAGTTCGACGCAAAATTGGTTGGGCGTGACCCTGCAACCGACGTTGCCGTTCTTCAACTGCAAGGACTAAGAGGTAACCTCAAGGCCATCCCGTTGGGTGACAGCGATCGGATCGAGGTCGGTGATTTCGTGATCGCGATCGGGAACCCCTTCGGCTTGGGTCAGACCGTAACTTCGGGAATTGTCAGCGCCCTCGGCCGAACCGGCCTTGGCAAGCAAGGGTATGAGGACTTCATCCAGACCGACGCATCCATTAATCCCGGAAATTCGGGCGGCGCCCTGATTAACCTGAGGGGACAACTTGTCGGGATCAATACGGCGATCATTTCTCCGGGCGGGGGTAACGTCGGAATCGGATTCGCTGTGCCGATCAACATGGCCCGCCGCGTCATGGAGCAGCTTGTTCAATACGGCGAAGTTCGTCGCGGCCAGATCGGCATATCCATCCGCGATCTTGGAGTCGATCTTGCGGCCAAGGAGAGCTATCAAGGGGCGCTGATCGCGGAGATTGCCAGTGGTTCGCCGGCGGAGCAAGCGGGGCTGCAAAAGGGCGACATCGTGAAGGCTGTCGATGGCACGCCGATCCGGAGCGCGTCCCAGCTTCGCAATTTGATTGGCCTTACCCCAGTCGGTAGCCGCGTCGAGCTTCGGTTCGAACGCAATGGCGCTGCTCGCAGCGCGAGCGTCGAGGTGGGTCCAGCAAAAGCTGTGCCCGTGAGACGCACGGCCGATCAATGATAACGAATGGCGCGGCGACGGGTTTTCAAAGCAGTACGGCATGAGTACTCGGGGGAGATGTAGGTGGTCAAGGATCGCAAGAGTGAAGAAGAACTGCGCCAGATGATGCTGGCGGCCGCTCGCAAGCACGAAGAGTGCGGCGAGTTGGAGGATCTTTTCATATTTGGTCCTACGCCGCGCCCCGATGCAAATTGGGGCTTTGGGATCGCCGGAAAGGACAACAAGGTATCCGTGGCCTGTTATGCGCGCCTCGACCAGATTGCCAGTGACCTGCAGGCTAAATACGAACTGCATCCGGTTAGGGCGAGCCGACGCGACATCGAAGCAAGGGTTTGGTCCCTGGTGCGTGACCATCCAACGCTCGGGGCGTCACTGTCGCGCACCGGAGGCGCTTACGAAGTCGCCACGTTCAGGGAACTGGAGGGTCGACCGAATTGGACAATGGAATGGCTCACTGATGATCGGCTGGCTAAAGCTGCCTTCGAACGGGTCGTCAGGTCCGTTCAAACGCAAATTGAGCTGGAATAAGCTGTTGCTCCTACGGTTTGAGGCGCTGGAGACCATTTGCCGGAAGCTCCCCGCGGCGTCGATCAAGAAACCCGCAAATACGTTGTCCAAGCGCTCCTGCGGGCCGCGAACGGCCATGCCAATCTGGGCGAGGCGGAGGCCGTCGCCCGGGAGGGCGTTGCGGGAAGCTGACGGCAAATCGGTGACGGACGACGCCTTCTTACGCTGGCCTGAGATGGGCTCCATTACGAAGCCTTGGCCCTTGCCCGCGCTGCGACCAGATCGCGTCGACGCCGCTTCTGGTCCCGCTTGCGTCGGCCCGTCGCGACGGGGGATGCCGCCGGTGTCGCCGCAGGCGTCGAGGCATCGGTCGCCCGGATGGGAGGCTGCTCGGTAGCCGGCACGGCAACCGGCCGCGCCTCCATGATCTCGAGAACGGCGCGGCCTTTCTCGGTGATACGCCAGCCGCCGTCGAGCCTCTCGACGAGACCTTGCGAGAAGATGTCCAGCTCGGGCACGCGCGCAGCCAGCCGCTTGGTGCGTTCGGCCCAGTCACGTCCGCTGGTCGCCAGAATCGCCATGTCGCGCTTGAGGTCGGCCATGACGGCGAAGCCGTCCGGATAGCTCACCAGGATTTTCAGGACCGTGACCTGAAAATTCATCCCCGCCCCCTGCGCTCAGCGCCATATGGTTGGCGCCCAGGGCTTTGCGCCCGGCTCGCCTCAATCGTTCGTGGAGATTTCGCCCTTCGTTGCGGCTTCCAAAATCTTCGAAGCGAGGTGCGCGCGCATCCCGATCTCGCACCCCGAGATGCTCTTGCAGACTTCATCGAGGACCGCACGCAAGAGTGCTGTGGTAGGCGCGTCGAACATTAGGCGACCTCCTACTTCGGAGGCGGCGGCTTGGGCATCGCCGACAGCAAACGAATCTTGAGCTTGCCGCCCTCGGTCACGTAGGTCGCCGTCCAGATACCTCCCGTCTCGATGGGCGCGCCGTTCTGATTTTTGCCTGCGAGGCGGTACGCCCCTATGGCAAGCGCCATGTCCGACCCCAGCGGCCATGCCTGGTCGACCGTGATCTCCTCGTGGTCGAACCCAGCCTTGAACGCGCCTTGGTAGAATTCCGCGATGTCGGAACGCGGACCGGCCGGATTGACGTGGATCCCGCCCGCCGCGAACAGGGCGGCAATTCCCGCACCGTCCTGCTTGTTGAAGCTTGCAGCATATTCCGAAGCGATCGCTTCGACCTTCTGCTTCGGATCACCGTCAGCGGCCATTGCTGACAGCGAAACGATCGCAACGAAGAGGCATGAGAAGCAGGCCCGCAGCATCGCAATTCCTCCCTGAAAATAGACATCAAAAAAGCTCGACCCAGAACAAGGATCAATTTGACATCAAATACGGATGGTCGGCAATCGTCGAGACCGCTGCGGTGCAGCATCAACGCCCACCCATGGCGCCTCGATCTGGATTGGCGCTGGCACCAGGCCGCCCTCGACTTCGGCTGCATGCTCAGCATCAATCCGGACGCGCACTCGATCCCGGAGCTCGACCACATGCACTGGGGCGTCGAGATGGCCCGGAAGGGCGGCATTCCCGCCGACCGTGTCCTGAACGCGATGACGCTTCCGGAGATCACGCGCTACCTCCGCCAGAAGCGGCGCTCGCTCGCCCGGGCGGCCTAATGTCGCCAGCGCACGATGGCTCGCTGGAGGGAAATGTGGTTGCGGTCGCCACGGATCGCGGTCACGATTTCAGCAAAATTCCGCACATCGTGCTAGTGGCCCATGCGTAGAAGGCGACGTCCACGTCAGCGCGTTCGCAGCACCGGTACCTTGCCCGCCGCCAGCCTCGCCTACCCAATCTCCAACACAAGCGCCACTCACCCGCAAACTGTGGCAAGTCATTTCAGTGAAAGGTTGGTGCCAGCCGTGACCAGCCGGCGCGCCGCATGCCCTCGCGGAAGGCTCGCAAGATGAGCGCGAGGGTCTCGGCCTCGGTCAGCATTTCCACTTCGCCATTCGAATGAATACGAAAGCCAACGCGCGACTCACTTTCAAGCGACGTCCGGGTCTTCTTTGTCATCATGATCGCCTTTATGGGTTTCGTCGATCTGGCTCACAAGGCCCGCAGCCGTCATACGCGCAGCAGTCCAGGCCGGATCGGCAATTTCTTCGAGGGCTGCGCGAACAGCATCATCCACAACCTTGAAACATTCTTCCTGCCGACGCATAGCGAGCAAATAGGCGGTCTCGCCAGGTAAGTTGAGCAGTCGATTGCGCATGCCGACGAGACTTTGCTCCAGACAACGGCAGACGGATTCAAGCTGCACAAGTTGGCCTGCTTCGAAAGCGTCCTGGCGTTCCTCGCGGCGACGTTTCGCGGCCACAAGGCGCGTGCGCTCTTCGGTTAGCCTGCTACCGGCAGCACCGCCGCGACCGGCGGCGACGGACCGCAGATGCGCCAAAACCTCTCGACGGACCTGATCGAGATCATACTTCCCGGAAGGCTGCCGGGTGATCACGCCCTCGGCGAGGTAAGAATCAAACTGTGAGCGCGAGCAGCAAATATGAGCTGCCGCCTGAGCTATCGTCGCCATTTTCCTACTGACCCCTAATTTTGTACTATACGGTACAAATATCGTGCGCGCAAGTGCGACCCGCATGTGCCCGGGCCTGGGAAGGACCCGATTGAGACAATTTCCATGCAGCGGTTTCTGCCTACGGCACTTGGCTATGACCTCGCTAGGTAGCGTCGCGCAACTGCTGCGCCATTGCTTCAGCTCTGGCTTTGGGCATCGTATGCAGGATCAACGTCGGCTCCGGCCCTGCCTGCTCCACATCGGTAGAAGCGACTTTCCGCACGGCTTCCAGCGCCACCTGAGGTGTCACCGATTCCGGGACGGACATCTGATAACGGCCGTTCTTGAGGATGAAGAAGCCGAACTCAACGAGGATCGCGAACTCCGTCCCGAAATTGCCGGTCAAGTCTCCGATTTCAATGGCCAACGCGATGTTCGGATTAGTGGCATGGAAGGGCCAGACAGGATCATGCCGCGATGCGCTTACAACCTCCAAAGCGGCGGCTTCGATGGTCGGTTCAGTAGCCATGTGGAAATGAGACGCGCGAACGTGTGCTTCGCCCGCATTTGAGAGACTAAGGCCGCCGCTTTTGCCAGGAGCCATGATCCCACAAAGCGACAATCGGGGGCCGGCGTCATTTCAACCACTATGTAAAACCTATCGAAAAATTCATCCATATTCATTCTGCCTCCAATAGCTGGGACTACCTCGAACCGAGCGTGACGCGTCCTCTCGCCCTGCCCGCGCACAGCGGGGGAACCCGACGCACCGGTTCGTAATCGGTTCTCGCTTGGGAAAGGGGAATGTGGGGAATGTTAGAGCCCGCGGCTCCGAGAATTTTCTCGAAAACCAGTAAGAGCTCACTCCCAAAATTCGCGCATTTTCCTGCGACGAGGCTGTAAACTTTCCCCTCTTTCCCCTCTTTCCCCTCTTTCCCCTCTTTCCCCTCTTTCCCTTGGTGGCGGCATCTCGCGTCAGTTCGACGACGAAAAAGGATCATCGTCACGATCGCCGGATACCGCCGGCGACGGCCGATCGTCAGCCGCCCTGCGGATCTCGATCCGGTATAGATTCTGCTGATGACCAGGGACGCGGCGCAGGAACGCGACGCGGCCTTCGATCCACGTTGGCCGGCCGGTCAAATGCTTCTGGAAGAGCTTGCCGATACCCTGCGCGGTCGCCTTATCGACCGCTTTCTGCGCCAACTCCGCCAATCCGTCCGCAAGCTCCGCGGCATCCTCGTCGGTCGCGAGATTGTAATCCGAGAAAAGCGATGCCACTGACCGCGCGGTGAACTGCTCCTCACCGAACCGCATCCAAAGGGCGGTCAGAACGCGCGACGTCGTGCTCGCTTCCTCGTCCTGGGCCTCGCCGGCCAGGAGGAGCTTGCCGCAATCGAAGTCAATGCCGACCAAAGCCGCCGCGTATTCAACAGGCCATCCGGCCAGGTTCCACCAGCTCTTGAAGCGCGTTTTCGCCTGTTGCTCGCTCGGTCGGTTCTGAATGCCGGCAACCAGAATCAAATAGAGCGCCCGAAGAAGACGCGCGCGGTTCGCCTGCGTCCAGCCCACAGGATCGCTGTGCATGAAAACACGATTCTCCGGATCAGGCCGATCCACGTTCAACGACAGGATGAACGACCGGCTTGCCATGTCGCCACGAGGCGCGATCGAGTTGCCGGTGAAGACCTGAATGGTCGACGCCGGTACAGTCTCGAACATGGAAACGCCCAGGACGCGATCCGAGATCTCGGGCGCAGTGAGCGCGGCCTCAATATGGGGACAGCTGATCGTGGATCCACGGCTGATGTTATCCCAGATCAACACACCGACAGCTTGACGCAGATACGAGAACAACGCCTTTTTTCGCTCCTCCGCATTATCCGACCACGCCGCCGCAGCAGCAGGTCGGCCGAGAATTGCCGCGACAATCATTTGAATCAACGTCGTCTTGCCGCCACCGCGCTGGCCCGCCGTGACGAAGAACGCCGGACGCTCGGGGAGCAGCGCGCGCTGCAAAAGGGTGATTGCGAGAACGATGACGACGCATTTGCCGGCATCGTCGAGAGCCACATCAACGAGCCATTCACGCATCAGAAATTCCAGCGCCACGCGAGCCTCGTTGTCCGTCGGCTTGCCGGCGGGCAAGCACGCACGCAGGGCGGGATCGATGCGATGCACAACACCGAGAGCCCGATCGAGGCCGTTTCCGTCGATCACTCGTCCGGTTGCAGTCACGAGCGGCGCCTGATTGATCCCGCGAACAACGGGCATCTCGCTGTCTGCATAGTCAAAGAACGCTTTGATGAACGGCAATGGCGTTGCCGCGAAATAGATAGGTCCATCTTTGCAGACCTTCTCCCAGCGGAGATACTTCTCGATCAGCATCTGCAGGCTGCTCGCCGTCAACTCGGTGATCACCGGCTGGGTCGGCGCCTTCATCAGCTCATCGGGGCGAGCGGTCGCGTTTGCCGAACCGGACGTCAAAAGATGGAGAGCCCATGGCTCCTTTTCGTCGATCCGAACAGGAACACCGTTTGCGTTGCGCATCGGGGGCTCGGGGCTGTCGTCTTTTGCGAGAACATCGTCGATTAAGGTGACCGTCGGCAGCAATTCCTCATTGGCGTACGGAAGCGGACGAACGATCCGGGCATCGGTCGCCGCCTCCGCAAAAAACCTTTCTCGCGCCTGGCTCTTTCGTTCGGCGAGTTCGCACTTCATTCGCGCCTTGATTGTACGCACGCTCGCGCCAGCCGCCTTTGCTACCGACGCAGCAAAGTCGTCGAGCTCGTCCAGCTCGAGCCTGGCTTGAGCAAGAATCGCCATCGCGTGATCTACCATGCCGGCGGCGGGTCCGGCGGTGACGATCGCCTTTGCTGATGCCAGATCGTAACGCAGGTAATAGAGCGAACGACCATGCGCAAATGAGTGGATCACGAGATCGCCCTCGCCTCCTCCCAACACCATGGCTTTGCCGCGACCGTACGACACGCCCTCCAGCGGATCGGCAAGCGTTTCATTCACGTAACGCTCCGGCGTCGCCAGCACGGCGCCGACGGTGACGCTACCAAGGCGATCGAACTCCAACTCAATGTCGGGATAGAGCACGCCCTGGTGCCGCGCTTTGATCAAACGCAACGCGGTAGCGATCGGCGTGCCTGACCGAGCTGAGATGGCCTTGGCGAGATCTTGGTCGTGCTTGTTCGCGACCTCGGCAGCGGCTTTGCTCAAAGCTCGCTTGCTGTCAGCCTTGGCCAGGCTGATCCGGTGCCGGTCGTACTCGGTCGGCGGCGGCACGACGCGGCTGGAGTCAATCGCCTGGCCGTCAAAGACGCGAGGCTCTCGCTTCGAAGAGTTCTGGACCAGCGGCGGGACGAGCAAGGGAGTACCCTCGAAGCACAAGCGCTCGCCAAAGCCCACCATGCGATCCACGATGCTCCGTTCGAGCAATTGGCCGGCGCGGCCGATTATGTACCAGCCGTATCCATTCAGCCAGCATCGGTCGTGGAGATCGGTCAGGAAGCGCTCGATGTCGCCACCGTCAGCGACGAGCAAGTAGTGATGCTCGCCATCCGAGCCGGGGATCAAATCACCAGTGTCACCACGAGATAGCCCTGAGCTCGTGCTGGCGCGGCTCACGCGGGCGGCAAGCGCGAGATCCGGAGCGACCATGAGCAGGCATTCCCACATACCGCCGTTGGAAGCGATCTTGGCTTTGACCTCCGAAGGCATGCCCTTGGTATCAAAATCGATCAAGACCCAAGACGGCACGCCCGACCGATAGTCGATGAAGTCGCGGGTCCGGGCAATGCTGCCGGGGCTCTGGTTGATGCGGTCTTTCGTGACGATGTGGACGGGGGTGGCGATGTTCTTCGCCAGCGAGCCGAGCGCAATCGCTTGATTGGGACGACAAGCGACGATGATGCGCGCGAGCATAGCCGCGGTGGCGGCGAATGCGCGCGTAGCCATACCCTTGCTCATCCAGCATTTCGAGCCGTCGCTGTTCAGCGAGCCGTCGTCGTTCAACGACAGCCGCTTCGACATCAGCGGCGGCTCGTCCATTTTCGTGATCAAGGTCAGTTGTGCGCCCGCCAAGTCGGTCTGACCGGCGACGTCGCTTTGCTTGATGTCTTCGTCAGCTGACTGAGGAACAATGTCAGGAGTGCTCATTGTCGCGCACGACTACTTGTGCAAACGCGCGTCGGTTTCGCGTTCGCGGATCGCGGCGAGCTTTTCTTGATGAGCTGCGCGATCTTCAGCAACGCGCAGCTCGACAGCACGCTCCAGCTCATCCGCCGCATTGCGCATCGCGCGGATGATGTTCGTGAGCAGGTACTGCGACCAGCTGTCGGTCGGCGCGCAGGTCAGCGCCGTGCGCGTGATCTGCTCAATGTCGCGACATGCGCGGTACACGTACCGGTGCAACGGCATCGGCGACTTGGGTTTGGGACCTCGCGGGACGATGGTGAAATTCATAGCGTGGAGACCTCCGCTCTTGCGGGGTCGCACCGGCACGGCATCGTCATTGTGCAATCGAGCCAAGACCGGGATGCAAACCCAGTTTTAGGGAAAACCCCATCGCGGCGCCGCGTTGGGGTTATTCACTCTGGGACTTGGTCTGGCTAAATTACAGGAAAGGCGGCGGTCACGTTTTGGGGCGCCGATTTGCTTTTGATTTCTTGGGGCCGGCGCCAGCGAGTTCTGCGGCAATCGTGTTGATATTGGCGTTGGATGCTCGGATATTCTGTTCGACCCCGAGCCAGTCGAACAAAGCATCGAATATCTGCTTGCGCGGCCGCTCTCTGCGACTCGTGGTGATCTCGTACTCGGCCATCAGCTTTAAAAAAGGCTCGACCACCAGTTTCCGCACTTGGCGCTTTTTGTAGCCCTTCTGATTGGACGCGAGCCAGTGGTCGATATTCAGCATGTAGTCCGATAACTCCACAGCCATGCGGTGTTTAGGACGGTGGTCGGCAATGAGCATCCGCAACGTACTAGCATCGGCGTTGGGGTTGAGCAGTTGCAAGCTCGCCAACTCGATTTCGTTGTCCAAGGTATCCGACCCGGCAGCTTTATGAAGCGCGAGCACCTTCGCTATGGCCGCGCGAAGTTGGCGCACCCGCTTCGGGACCAGTAGTTTTGACGGATCCGCAACACTGCGTTGGTAGTCGAGTGCGATCTGCTCAAGAGCGGCCTTCAGTGCATACTCACCGAGGGGACCCATCTCGTTCAAACCCATCGCCGTTAGCAGTTTCGCGAACTGCTGCTCACGGTTATTTACGTTGATAAGCGGTCGCCTGTGCTTGGTCATTCGGACTCGCCGATTGGAACGATAGTCGGCAGCACGAAAACACTCCGCCGGTTTTCGTTGGCAGGAAATGCGTCATTCTATACGCAGAACAAGCTCGCACTTCGCATTTGTTGAGAGACTTCCCCAGCTAAAGCGCAAATATCGTTACAACAGCGTTACTCGCCGGGAGGGATCGCCGGCCCACGAAACCTTCGGTGAGGCGGGTGTAGCGGGCGCGACACCGGTGGAACGACCCTGAGATTGTGATGATAGCAACCAATCAACGCGAAGCCGAAACGGAGGACGTAGCACCGGCTAAATCTCGTCCTCGCCGCATGCTTAACGAGACTCAGGTGCTGGGGATCATCCCGGTGAGCCGCACTACCCTGTACCGCATGGAGAAATCCGGCCGCTTTCCCAAATCGACCTATATCAGCCCGAACCGGCGCGTCTGGTTTGAGGACGAGATCATCGCGTGGCAGAACGCTGTTGATGAATTCGACCCGCACCGGGCACGGGGCAAGGGGCGGCGTGCGCGTGCGGTTGCTGCCGTTGCGGGCACACCGAACACGCGTTGAGGGTGCTCGTCTAGTGCTCGCCGGCGATCTGCCTTGAGCGACCACCAACTGCACGATCTGCTCGCCGACATGCGGTCGCTCGCCGAACTTTAGCAAAGCGCGATGTCCGTGGTTGAAGGTCTTAGGCGCCATTTTGGTTGTTGCAGCATGACCGGCGCCTCGATCCGCCCGGTCACTATCCGCGGTTTGTCGAGCCAAGGCGGGCGCCGTGCCTCACCAAGATCGTCGCTGATCGCGGCGCAGTGCGAACCAGCATTGCCAAAGGAGCGCGCGGCAAAGCGCCACTGGACGGCGTGGAAGTACCGAATGCTCGTTTCCGCGCTGCAGCCAGATACACCGACCATAAGGCATTGCCCGACGCTTCTGCGGCGCGGTAATTGCAATCTCGTCCTCGATTCGCATATCCGCTGCGCGCACGCGCGTCGAGCCCATCAAGCTCTTCAATCAACTGGCGATCAGACAAGTCGGGTAGAGAGAATTTACGCTCCTCCGGTTAATTGCACCCCGCGAGCCCCATGCCGTTCTGTGGTCGTCATTTTTTGGCCCGGCCCCTTGCCAAGCAGTTGACTGAGAACGAGCCAAAGTTTGATCGCGGCTAGCGTCGGCACAGCTTGGCCGGGTCGCCTCTCACGGGTCAAAGGCACCGCGCGAGTTTGCCGCTCGCTCGAACGCACGAAGATGCCTTGTTTAGCGATAGTTGCGCGATATGGCGCCCGTCCTGTTCCTCGGCAAGAGGCCCATCATGACTGCAACTTCCAATTTAGGCAGTCTTGGCGACGCGGCCAAGACTGGCCGCACCTGCGCCACACGTGCGCCCCATTGTCATCCCCTCGCCTCCTTAATCTGCGTGCCAAGTCAGGGACAGAATGGGGGGACCGCGGCCGCGCGGCTGGCGACATTGAAGATTTGGCAAGCAAGCTGTATTGCCGGCGCGCTGACAGCGCTTGCCGCGGTTGGTCAGATCGCGGTACCGCGCCCAAGCATCGCAACGCCGAATGCAAGAGTGGCTGATGCATTCAGGGGCATCCCGCTGAATGTGACGACGGTCCTGACAAATGCTGGCGCCGCGTTTCCGGCCCCGGCCATCGAGACGAAATTTGATACAGGATTATCGGCTAATGCGATCGTCGCGGCGAGATTTAGCGCCGCGGCGCCGGACTCGATGCCGCCGTCCGATGTAACCACTTCGCAAGGGCAAATGTTGCAGGTCGCCAGCCTTGAGGCAGCGTTGCCCGAGAACTCGGCAACGCTACAGCAGGACCGCCCGCCCTTTGCTTCGCCCAATCCGGGCGAAGACAAACAGTCGTATCTCAAATACTACGTCTACTCGGAAATTTCGCCGCCGGAGAAACCCGCGAAGATCGCCTTGTCGGCGTTGAGCGACGTTCCGCTCGGAACGCCCGTCCGGGAGATCGAACGTGCGGCCGAAGCGTTCGGTGTCGATGTCAATTTCATGAAGGCGGTCGCCAAAATCGAATCCGATTTCAATCCCAGGCAACGCACCGGGTCCTATATCGGCCTGTTCCAGCTGAGCAAGTTTGAGTTCAGCAAATACGGATCGGGCGACATCCTCAATCCTCGCGACAACGCTATGGGTGCGGCCTACAAGTTTCTCAGCGAGGCCGCGCTATTCGAAATAATGACGCAGAAGAAGCCGACCTTTTCCGACCTCTACCTGATCCACCAGCAGGGCTGGGAAGGAGCCGCCCAACACATCAGCCGTCCGCAGCGGATTGCCTGGAAATCGATGTGCGCAACCCAGGAGGGCTCGGCGAAGGGCGAGCGATGGTGCAAGCGCGCTATCTGGGGTAACACGCTGCCTGCGGTCAAACGCGAATGGAAGTCGGTCGATAGTCTCACCTCGGGTGCGTTCGTGGCGATGTGGCGGGACCGCGTCGACACGCTCTATGCCCGCTATCCTGTGCTAACTGCGGCGGCCGAACGCTTGAGATAGAACAGCTTGCGACTGCTCTCACGCACACCTCTTGGCCCACACATTCGTTTCGTCGAGAAGCTGTGTCGGCAATCTAGTTCCGGCGCCGGATAAGTTTGCGTTCCACTTAGAGACTGGGTGGTTGTTCGGCTTCGGCGGCCGAATTGACCCGACACCTCGACCAGTGCCGCTCCGCGGCCCGGGCTCCTAGATTATTCACAGGGCAATCACCTTGCTGATGGCCGGCCCTTGGCAGAAGTGTAGCCGCAAGTGATCTGCGTCCGCTTTCCCGATTGAGCGGTCTAGGGCCTATTGGGGCCGGTCATCGCGCCCGTGGATCGCTTCACTATCAATAATTCGACTAACGCTTTGGTCGAAAACGGTTTTTTTGTGTCGCAGCCGAGTGAAAAATGCTGGACGCAAGGACCACACGGTTTTGCCGTACGCACGGCCCGCCATTTCGCCGCAGTTTTCCCGGCCCTGTCGACGGAGCCGGAAACTTACAGACGAGACGAACCTGACAGCGCCGCTCATCCAGCACGAAGTCTTGGGCTCACGGAGAGCAATCCGCCCTGCCCACGCCTCTCGCGCCCGACGCTGCCGCGTCCACCGCAAGCCCGGCTCGCGAAACGTGACGACACAAGATCGCCCCTCAAGGATGAGCCGGGATGGGCGACACATACGACAAATCAGAATTTCTGTAAATCGGAATATTTTCATGACGAGGGATTGACGGGGCAGCGAAACAGGGCCGGTGTTTTGCCCGACAGGCAATCCGCCGGCGCCGAGATGCTCCGCAACATCTGGGAACTGCTGCGACAAATCGGGCACATCAGGACATAAAGTCGCGGTAATCGTCGGGCTTGTCGACCGCGCCCTCCTTGCCTCTGCTTCCGGAGTTCTCATGCTTTCTGCCGACCGGCCGGCGACACGGCTTGCGACGCGACTTGCCTTCCTCGTCGCGGGCTTCGGCATCGCGTGCTGGGCGCCTCTGGTGCCGTTTGCGAAAGCACGGCTCGGCGTCGACGACGGCGTTCTCGGACTGCTGCTGCTCAGCCTCGGCATCGGCTCGGTCGTCGCAATGCTTCTGACCGGAATCATGAGCGCGCGTTACGGCAGCAGGCCGATCATCATCGCCGGCGGGCTCGGTCTGGCGCTGGTCCTGCCTCTGCTGGCCATCGCAAGCTCGCCGGCGACGCTGGCACTGGCGCTGCTCGCCTTCGGCGCCGCGCTCGGCTCCATCGACGTCGCCATGAACATCCATGCGGTGGAGGTGGAGCGCGCAGCGAAACGTCCGCTGATGTCCGGCTTCCACGCGCTGTTCAGCATCGGCGGCTTCGCCGGATCAGCGCTGATGACCGCGCTGCTCTCCCTGCAACTCGGCGCGCTCGCCTGCACGCTTATTTGCTCCGTCCTGATGCTGATTGCGATGCTTGTGACCTGGTCGCGCCTGCTTCGCTCAGTGCAGGTACAGGACGGACCGCTGTTCGTGCTGCCGCACGGCTCCGTGCTTCTGCTCGCGCTGCTCGGCGCCATCACCTTCCTGGTCGAAGGCGCGATGCTCGATTGGGGCGCACTGCTCGTCATCGGCGCCGGCCTTGTCTCCGAGGCGCAAGGCGGGATCGGCTACATCGTGTTCTCGATCGCGATGACGATGGGGCGACTCGGCGGCGACGCCGTCGTTGCGCGCATCGGGGATCGCACCACCCTGTTCTGGGGGAGCATCATTGCGGTCGCGGGCTTTGCGGTGCTGCTCACGGCTCCGGTTGCGGCGGTCGCCATAGTCGGCTTCCTGCTCATCGGCCTCGGCGCCTCGAACCTCGTGCCGGTGCTGTTCCGCCGGGCAGCCCGGCAGACGGTGATGCCCACGGGGCTCGCCGTCGCGGCGATCACGACCGCGGGCTACGCCGGCATCCTCGTTGGTCCCGCCGGCGTCGGCTTCGTCGCACGACTTGGCGGATTGCCGACGGCGTTCTGGCTGCTGGCTGTGCTGATGGGACTGGTCACGCTGTCGGCGCGCATCGTCACGACGGAGCAGCGCGAGGTATCACCTGCCGGCACGTGAGCTCATGACTTGCTCAATCCAATCGATCTGATCACGGGCGCCAGGCTTGCCGTTGTCGCATCGATAATGCGCTGGAATTTGTCCGGACTTGAATCGCTGTCCGGCTCCATGCCCTGGGCACGGTAGCTCGCCTGAAGCGCCGGATCGGCCATGGCGAGGCGCGTCGTCTGCGCGATCCGATCGATGATCGCATCATCGGTGAGTTTGGGAGCAAAGATGCCGAACCAGCCCTCATATCTGAGATCCGGCATGCCGGATTCGACGGCGGTCGGAATATCAGGTGCGCCGCTCAGCCGCCTTTCGGTCGTGACCGCAAGCAGCCGGATCTTTCCGGCCTGGCTCAGCTGCTGCAATTGAACCGACATGACGCCGATGACGAGCGAGATCTGGCCGCTGACGAGGTCGTTGGTCGCCTGCGCGATACCCCGATAGGGAACGTGGACGATGTCCAGTCCGCCCGCCTGCTGCTTGAACGATTCCCCGACGAGATGATTGCCGGTGGCGATCCCGGGCGTCCCGTAGGACAGCTTGCCCGGATTGGCCTTCGCGTAGGCGATCAGTTCGCGCAAATTTGCGGCAGGCACCGACGGATGGACGGCGAAAACCAGCGCACTGTTGATCAGGCGATAGATGGCCCGGAAATCGCCGACGGAATAGCCGGGATTTGACGAGGTCAGGGGAATGATGACCTGCGTGCTGCCATTGCCGAGCAGCAGCGAATAGCCGTCGGGCTCCTCGCGCGCGACCGCTGCGGTTCCGATCGCGCCACCGGCGCCGCCGATGTACTCGACGAAAGTCGGCCCGAGCAGCGCCGACATCTTGTCCACCCAGGGGCGCCCGATCTGATCGCCCGCTCCGCCGGCTCCATACGGAAGCACGAGGCGAATGGGACGAGACGGATAATCGGCGGTTTGTCCGCTGCGTGGGATGGCGGCGAGCGCCGCCGCGCCCGATAACACATGAACGACCTGTCGCCGCGAGTAGGAGGGCATGTCTCAATTCCGGAAGCGGTAGTCACTGTCGAGGCGGGACCGGCTCCCGAACCAAGCAATCGCAGCAATCCGCGACCGCCGTCAATGCTCCGCCCGGACAAGTCCCGGCGCGGTCGCCATGGGACGGCGACCTAACCCCTTACGTTCTAAGTCTTATTCCGGCGGGCCGGTGGCGACCCAAGCGATCTGCGCAGGTCTGCCAGCCATGCTGCTTTCGGACAGTTTACTGTACGCCTCGTTCTGCTAGACCAAAAAATAATACCTTTTGACTCCCGTCGTGGGGGCAATGGCGCGTGCCAGAGCATAACGAAGACTCGGCCATTTCATTTGGGCCATTTCGCCTGTTTCCAAAGTCCCGGCTCTTGGAGAAGGAGGGCTCGCCGCTTCATGTCGGCGGCCGCGCGCTCGATATCCTCATCTTCCTGGCCGGGCGCCCCGGTGAAGTCGTCGACAAGAGAGAGCTGGTCAAGCGCATCTGGGCCGACGTCAATGTCGACGAGGGCAGCCTGCGCTTCCATGTCGCAGCGCTGCGCAAGGCGCTCGGCGATACCGGCAAGTCGGCCCGTTATGTCGTCAATGTGCCCGGCCGCGGCTATTGCTTCGTCGCGTCGCTCGCTCAAGCGGCCGCTCCGGTCGCGCCGGTCTCCCTCGACATCGTTCCTCCGCGCTCCCTGCCCGTTCAGCTCGCGAAGATGGTCGGACGAGAGGAGGTCATCGAAAAGATCTCGAACGGACTGTCGCTCTATCGCTTCATGACCGTGGTCGGCCCGGGCGGGATCGGCAAGACCGCGGTCGCCGTCACCGTCGGGCATCGGCGTTCCCAGGATTTCGGCGGCCGCGTCTTCTTCGTCGACTTCGGCCCGCTGCGGGATGCCAGCCACATTGCAACCACCATCGCCTCCGCGCTCGGGCTGACCATCAGCGCGGAGGATCCGACGCCGGCCCTGCTGACATTTCTCAAGGCCGGCCCGGCCCTGCTGATCTTCGACAGCTGCGAACACGTGCTGGACAATCTGGCCCCGCTCGTCGAGCGCATCGTTCGCGAAGCGCCGCAGCTTCGTGTTCTCGCGACCAGCCGCGAGTCGTTCCGGAGCGAAGGCGAGCGGATCTTCCGGCTGTTCCCGCTGGATTGTCCGCCGGAACGGGAAGACCTGGGTGTCGCCGAGGTCCTCACCTACCCCGCGGCCCAACTCTTCATCGAGCGTATTGCCCAGAGCTCGGGTCCGTTCCAGCTCAGCGCGGAAGAGGCCCCGCTCGTCGCGAGCATCTGCCGGCGCCTCGACGGCATTGCGCTGGCAATCGAGCTCGCGGCGGGCCGCGTCAATGCCTATGGCATCGCAGGCACGGCTTCCCTGCTCGACAGCCGTTTTTCGCTGCAATGGCGCGGACGACGCACGGCCGTGCCGCGGCACCAGACGCTCGCCGCGGCCCTCGACTGGAGCTATGACCTGCTGCCCGCGGCGGAGAGCGCCACCTTGCGGCGACTATCGGTGTTCGCCGGCCCCTTCGCGCCGGAGGCGGCCGCCACGGTCGCGGCAGGCGACGGCGTCAGCGCATCGGAAACCCTCGAAGCGATCGACAGCCTGGTCACCAAATCGCTGATCTCGCCGTCCGGCTCGCGGACGTTGCGCTATCGCCTGCTCGACACCACGCGCACCTACGCGCATGGAAAGCTCAACGAGCTCGGTGAAACCAGGCAGTTCGCGCGGCGCCACGCGGAGCATTTTCGCGATTTCTTCGAGCGGGCCGAGGCCGACACGTCGACGCCGCTGCCCGAGTGGCTGCACGTGTATGGCGCGGAGCTGGACAATGTGCGCTCCGCGCTGGACTGGGCCTTCGGGCCCGACGGCGATCCCGCGCTGGGAATCGCGCTGACGGCGGCCGCAGTCACGCTGTGGGTGCGGCTTTCGCTGTTCGCCGAATGCCGCGAGCGCTGCAGAACGGCACTGGCAGCGCTCGGAGACAGCGGCGGTGACGGCCGCGTCCGCATGCAGCTCCTGTCGGCACTCGGCTGGTCGCTGATGTATGGCGAGGGCCGTGCGCGCGAGGCGCGCCCGATCCTCGAGACAACCCTCGAGATCGCCGACAGGCTCGACGACAAGGATTTCCGCCTGCGCGCGCTCTGGGGCCTGTGCATCGACCAGTTCAACAACGGACAGTTCGGCAAGGCCCGCGCACTCGCCGACCGTTTTGCGAACGCGGCGGCGAATTCTCCCGACAAGTCCGATGTCCTGCTGGGTGACCGGCTGATGGCCGTCGCGCTGCATTATCTCGGTGACCAGAACGACGCGCGGCTGTGCATCGATAGGGTGAACGCGTCGCTGCATGTGCTGGCGGAGAAGCCGAAGATATTCCCGCTCGACCTCAGGATATCGACGCAATATTTCCGGGCCCGCATCCTGTGGCTGCAAGGCCTCGCCGACCAGGCCCAGGCGCTGGCCGCACGAACCATCGAGGAGGGCCTCGCCAACGGCCACGCGCTGACCTTCTGCAGCGTGCTGGGACAGGCGGCCTGCCCGATCGCCTTCTGGGCCGGCGATTTCGCCGCCGCGGAACGCCACGGCGCCGAGCTGCTCGAACACACCGAGCGACACGCGATCCGGCTGTGGGGCCTGTGGGCACGCGCCTTCAACGCGGCAGTCGTTGCCAAGCGCGGCGACGTCGCGACCGGCCTGCCGCTGCTGCGCGAAGAGCTCAACCGCGCCGGCGATGCGCGCTTCCTGCCGCGCTTTCTTCCTCTGCTCGGTGAACTCGCCGCGTGTTTCGGCGAGGCCGACCAGACCGATCGCGGCCTGGAGATGATCGAGGACATATTGGCGCGTTGCAACGACCGCCAGGAGCGCTGGTATCTGCCGGAGCTGACGCGCATCAAGGCCGAATTGATGCTCAAGCAGACCAAGGGCCTGCCCGCCGCCGAAGCGGCTTTTCGCGAGGCCATGGACATCGCGACGCACCAGGGCGCACGATCGTGGGAGCTGAGATGCGCCATCGGCCTCGCGCGGTTCAGACTGGGACAAGGCCGCGATGCAGAGGCGCTGGAGGTTCTGGAAACCGTTTGCCGGCCGCTGACCGAGGGATCCCGCACCGCCGACATGCGCGAGGCCCGAGGCCTGATCGCGCAGCTCCGGAACTGAGGCAGCGCTGCTCGGCCGTCGAGCGATCGCTCCGCACTGCCCGGTTCATCGGGCCCTTGGAATAAATCCGGGCACGCCAGTCTCCACCACTGCGTTGAACCTGACGTTCGTCGTGATCCCGTCTCGTATCTCCCGCATCGCATCCTCGGGCAGAGCCGAGATGTCAAAATTCTCCCGGATTCGCGCGGGATTGGTCGAGGTCGTCAGGAACGCCGTGCCGCGCTGGACGGCCCACGCCAGGCAAACCTGAGCCGGTGTCTTCTGCACGCGCCGCGCGATGGCTGTGATCACGGGATCCTCCAGCACGCGCGGCTCCATGGCATGTCCCAACGCCGCGAACGCCTGGAGCACGATGCCATGCTCGCGACAGAAGTCGAGCAGGTCCCATTCGGGAAGATACGGATGCGATTCGACCTGCACCATGGCAGGCCTGATCCGCGCGACGGCAACGATCTCGCGCAGCTTCTCCAGGGTAATGTCCGACAGGCCGATCGACTTGCAGTGCCCCTCGTCAACGAGGCGCTCCAGCGCGTGCCACGTCTCCACCAATGTAACGCCGGAATCATAGATGACCCGACCGCTTGCGTCGCGCGGATCCTGCTCGTCACCGGGCTGAAAGGCAAAGGGCGTATGGATGATGTAGCAGTCGATCTCGTCGAGTTGCAGCCGTCGGCGGCTGGCGTCGAAGGCAGGCTTGACCCGCTCCGGCCGATGATTGGTGTTCCATAGCTTCGTCGTCACGAACAGCTCCTCGCGCCGGAGCTTCCCGGCCTTGAAGGCGTCCTGCATCGCATCGCCGACCGCCGCTTCGTTGCGATAGCGCTCCGCACAATCGAGATGTCGAAATCCGGCCTCCAATGCGGCCCTGATGGCCTGCCTGGTCACGAGCGGATCCGGAATGAGCGTGCCAAATCCCACTGCCGGAATCGTCACGGACTCATGAGTTGGAATCCTCGTGTCACGAAGCGAATCGGAGGTCGTCATGGTGATACTCCCTTGTTGTCTGCTCGCCGCCCTAGCGGACGAAGCGATCGAGGTTGGCGGCTCCCCGGCATTAACCGGCAGGCCGTGGCTTGCGGAGAAAGAACACCAGCGGGATCACGACGAGCATGGCGAACATCAGGATCTCGAACTGATCGATGACCGCGACCGTGGCCGCCTGATGCGTGACCATGCCGTTGAGCGCGGCAAGGCTTGGCTTCCCGATCGGGCCCGCGCCATGCGCCGCGACGCGGAAAGGCGTGAGATGCTTGGCGAGCGCGACGTGCACGGCCTGGGTGTTGGCATAGAAGAAGAGCTGGACCACCGCGATGCCGATGGTGCTGCCATAAAGGCGCGACAGGTTGATCAGCGCGCCGCCTTCCGGGCGAAGCTTCGGATCGAGCGTGCCGAACGCGGCCCTCGCGAGCGCCGGCAACAACATGCCGAGACCGGCACCCTGGAGCATGCCGGCTTCGACCACCGGCCGCCAATCCATCGCCGGCGAATAGCCGAGCATCAGCCAATTGGCATAGACCACCAGCGCCATGCCGCCCATGAGGAACGGCCGGTAGTCGACCTGCCCCGGAACCAGGCTCGTCAGCACCAGCGCTCCCACCAGCGCCACACCGCGCGGAATGGTCATGTAGCCCGTGGTGTCGACGGGATAGTTGAGCAATTCCTCCAGCATCGGAGACGTCAACGCCAGGGTCGGCAGCAGCACGAAGCCAAGCGCGAAGGAGATGACCGTCGAGAGGACGAGATTGCGATCCCTGAACAGCGCCGTGCGGAGAAAATGCTCCCGGGTCGTCAACACGTGCACGCTGAAGAGATAGAAACCCAGGACCGAGGCGACCGCCTCGGCCCAGATCTCCGTCGAGGCAAACCATTCGAGGCGCTCGCCGCGGTCCAGCAGCATCTGTAGCCCGATCATGCCGACGGAAAAGGTCGTCAGGCCGAAGAAGTCGAAGGGCTGGCTTCGCTCGGCCCGCTTCTCGCTCAGCAGCGAGGCCATCGTCATGAAGATGAAGGCCGTCATCGGCAGGCTGACATAGAAGATCGACGCCCAGCCGTAGTATTCACTGAGCCAGCCGCCAATGGCGGGGCCGGTGCTGATGCCGAGCAGGGAGCAGACCGTCGATGCCAGGCTCATGCGCGCATGCCGCGCCGGCGTCACCTCGAGCAGGATGGCCAAGGAGAGCGGCGCGAGCGGTCCGCTCGCCGCGCCCTGGAGGATCCGCGCCAGCACGAACTGGATCGACGTCGTTGCCAGCGTGTCGAGGACAAGACCGAACGTGAAGATGGCGAGGGCAGCCTGATAGACCGCCTTGCGGCCATAGCGGCCCGCGAGCCACTGCGTGATCGACATGGTCACGGCACTTGCCGCGATATACGAGGAGAACACCCAGCCGACCTCGTCATTCGCCATCGAGAGCGTCGCCTGAATGTGCGGCAACGCTGCATTCGGTATCGAGATGTTCACAGCCTGCATGTAGATCGCGATAAGGGCCGCCGCGGAGATCGCACGATGGTCGCCGGCCGCGCCGGTCGATGGGACGGTCGTGCTCATTTGACCTCCGTCGCGAGCGCGCCTTGGAGCAGATGCGGCCAGCTGCGGCGGTGGCCGGTATCGACCCGCGCCGTCACGCTGATGCCGGAGAACAACGGCCGGGTCGGATCGAGATCGTCGAGCTCGAGGCGCACCGGCAGCCGCTGCACGACCTTGACCCAGTTCCCGGTCGCATTCTCCGGCGGCAGGACCGAGAAGTCCGACCCGGTGCCGGGACTCATGCTGACGATATGCGCCCTGAACTTGCGATCCGGATAGGCATCGACGTCGATCGTCGCCTCCTGGCCCGGACGCATGTGGGTCAGGCCGGTCTCGCGAAAATTCGCCTCGATCCAGATGTCCCGGCTGGACATCAGCGAGAACGTCGGCGCTCCCGCGTTGACGAAGCCCCCGATCTGCAAGTCGTCGACCTTCGTCACGATACCGTCGTCGGGCGCAATCACCGTCGCGTAGGAGAGATCGAGCCGCGCCCGGTCGAGCTGGGCTCTTGCCGCGCGAACCGTGGGATGACGATCGGCATCGATATCGGGATCGCCGTTGAGCGCGACGACCGTGTTGGCAATCTGCTGTTCGATCGATGCCATGCGGTGGCGGGCGACCTTGAGATCGGTCTCGGCCCGCTCATAGACCGCACGCGGCGTGAAGTCGGAGGCGACCAGCATCTTCTTGCGATCGAACTCGCGTTCGTCGAAGGAAGCCGATTCCCTGGCCGATTGCAGCTCCGCCTGCTGCTGGCGGTGGGTCGCCTTGAGCGAGTCGATCTGGAGTCGCGCGCTGCCGAGCCGCGCCTCGGCCTGATCGACCGCAATCTGATAGGGCTCGGGATCGATCCGAAACAGGACCTGCCCCCGTCGCACGCGCTCGTTATCGCGCACGGCGATCTCGACCGCCTGGCCTGACACCCGCGCGTTGATGGTCACCTTGGCGGCACGCACGAACGCGTCGTCGGTCGAGACATATTGTTCCTGCGCAAGATACATGAAGGCGCCGAACACGGCGACCACGGTCGGCAGCGCGAGCATCAGGGGCCGGCGCAGCCGCCGGCCGAGGTCCGCTCCGAACAATGGCACAGCCCCCTCGCTCCCGCGGAAGCTGCGATCGCCCAACCAGCCGGCGATTGGCGCAAAGTTCAAACGCATCGTGAGCCCTCGTCTTATCTTTTTTACTAACGTACGTTACAAATATTGTACTGCAGTGCCGCTATCAAGACGCGCGGCCATTGATTTTTATAACGGTCCATACAAATATATGTGTGGAACAGTACAACCAGGATTTTGGCGACATGGCACGGAAGAAGAGCGAAGCGGGCCCGGCGCGCCGCGGACGGCCGCCCGCCTATGACGCAGAGACGGCCCTCAAGCGAGCGACGGAGACGTTCTGGAGAACCGGCTACTCCGGCACGTCCCTGGACAAGGTCGCCGCCGCGACCGGCATGAGCCCACCGAGCCTCTACGCCGTGTTCGGCAACAAGCACACGCTCTATCTCGAAGCGCTCGCGCGCTATTGGGAGATAAGCCTTGCCGCAACGCGTGAGGCCCTCGCGGGGGACCATCCCTTGGACGAAGCCCTGATGCTGGCCTATGACGCAGCGCTGTCGATCTATTTTTCCGGCAAGGGAACCGCGCGGGGCTGCTTCGTGGTGGGAACCGCGGTGACCGAAGTCGCAGAAGATACGGCGATCCGGATCAGCGTAGCTGCGGGATTGCGCGCGATTGACGCCGATTTCGAGGCCCGCTTCCGCCTTGCCCAGGACAAGGGCGAACTGAAGCGTGATGCCGATCCGGCAGCGCTTGCAATCCTCGCCTCTGCCACGATGCATACCATCGCCATTCGCGCTCGCGCCGGCGCCCGCCGCGCCGAGCTAAGGGAGCTTGCCCGGAAGGCCGTGGACGTGATCTGCGGATGCCGGGCAGATGCGCATTGAGCCGCGAGGCGTTCTCGGGATCGAAAACCTGCGTGCCGGTGACGGTCGGGAGCAACTCTCCCGCACAATGAAATGACGACAACCGGCACATTTGCATTCCTCGTCAATAGGCGGCTGCCGTCGCGAGCGGTCCGCGCGCAAGACCCAGCCTCTCCCCGGCAATACGTGACGATGCGATCTAGCCTCCCGCAGCCGCCGCCCGCCGCGGCAGCTTCCAGCCGGGCCGGATGAAGTGACAGGTGTAGCCGTCCGGATAGCGCTCGAGATAATCCTGGTGCTCCGGCTCGGCCTCCCAGAAATCGCCGGCGGGCGTGACCTCGGTCACCACTTTGCCGGGCCACAGATGCGAGGCCTCGACGTCGGCGATCGTGTCTTCCGCGATCCGCTTCTGCTCGTCGCTCGTCGTGAAGATCGCGGAGCGATAGCTCGTGCCCCAGTCATTGCCCTGACGGTTGAGCGTGGTGGGATCGTGGATCTGGAAGAAGAACTCCAGCATCGTCCGGTAGCTCGTCTTGGCGGGATCGAAGATGATCTCGATCGCCTCGGCGTGCCCCTCGTGATTGCGATAGGTCGCGTTCTTGACCTCTCCGCCGGTGTAGCCGACGCGAGTCGAAGTCACCCCGGGCTGCCTGCGGATCAGATCCTGCATGCCCCAGAAGCAGCCGCCGGCCAACACTGCGCGTTCCGTCGTCATTTGATGCTCCATTCGTTCAGTCGAGATATTCAGCGCTGGTCCGCAGCCGCATGCAAGCGCGGATCATCATGGTCATCGTGATATTCGAGGCCCAGCGGACCGATGGCGGAAACCTGCGTGACGTATTCGCCTGATTTCGCCCAGTGATAATGCCAGGTCTCGCCGGGCAGCACGATGACGCTGCCCGGCGGATAGGCCTTGACCTTGTCGCCATCAAAACGCTCGCCGAGCCCGATATAGAAGACACCCGACATGACCGTGTAGATGCGGTCCTCGGGATGCTTGTGCGGCATCAGCCTGGTGCCGCCGGGCACCTTCACCCGGACCACGTAAGGTCCGGGCTCGGCGGGATGGCCGACCATGACGGCGAGGCGCGCGCCGGATGGAAACGCCGGGAACGGCTGCCACGCGATATCCTCCGGCAGGATCGCCCGGAACCTGTCTTCATCCGGCTGATGTTGGCGAGGCATGGTGCTGCTCCCTCTGTTCGGTCAGATCAGCTTGGCGTCGAGCGTGATCGCGGCGTTGAGCACCTTCGACACCGGGCAGTTCTTCTCGGCCTCGCCGGCGATCTTGGCGAAACCTGCGTCGTCAAGGTTCGGCACCTTGGCGCGGAGGGTTAGTGCCGACTTGCTGATCTTGAAGCCCTTGCCTTCGGGCTCGAGCGTAACCGCGGCCTCGGTCGAGAGCTCGTCCGGCGTGAAACCGGCAAGCTGAAGACCGAAGGCCAGCGCCATGGTGAAGCAGCCGGCATGGGCCGCAGCGATCAACTCCTCGGGATTGGTGCCCTTCTCGTTCTCGAAGCGCGTCTTGAACGAATAGGGCGTCTCGGCGAGCACGCCGGATTCGCTCGACAGATGGCCTGTGCCATCGCGGCCGGTGCCCTTCCAGACTGCTGTTGCTTTGCGGATCATCTCAATTCTCCTTGTTGGGTTTAGCGCCGGCGCTCGGTACCGGAGGAAAGCGACATTGGCACGACCGCCTGTCACCATTCCAACCGGCCGAACGCCGCAGCGGTTCCGTCGGAGCCCCGTTCCGATGGAATCGGAACGACGCTCCGGATTCTTGTTTTGACGCGTTTTCTTCACGCGAACCGGTATCCACTTCGCTCGAAAACGCTCTAATTTCCGATCTGTCCGACGTGGAAGCCGAGCCGGTTCTCGACGTCGCCGGCGCGATGGAAGCCGCGCGCCATCAGCGCCTTGATACGGGCCTGGCTTGCCGGGCGGCCAAGCGCGGCCAGGAACGCATCCCACTCGGGCTTGATCTCGACATCGGGCGGAAGACTGGCGACATCGACCAGGCGCTTGGTCTCGGCAATAGCCTCCTTGTCGAACGACGCGATACGCATGGCGAGCGCCTCGACGAAGCCATCGAGCTCGGCATCCGGCAGCGACCGGTTCACATAGCCGTAGCGTTCGGCGAGATCGCCGCGAATGTCGTCGGCGCCGAGCAGCACTTCGAGCGCACGGCCGCGGCCCATCAGGCGCGGCAGCCGCGCCATCGGTCCGCCACCGGGCACGAGGCCCGCACCGACTTCCCATTGCGACAGGATCGCCTTCTCGCGGCTGGCAAAGCGCATGTCGCTGGCGAGCGCGAGCTCGCTGCCGACGCCGGTGGCGCGGCCCCGGATCGAGGCAATGGAAACCACCGGCGCACGACTGAGACGCACCAGCATGTCGGGCAGCGCCTGGAGACCGGTCGGCCCGGGCGGGATGCCCAGCGAATCCTCCAGCGGCGCGAGGAAGTCGTAATGCGTGATGAAAAAGCCGTCGACGGCACTGTCGAACACGACAACCTTGACTTCCGGATCGGTCTCGATCGCGGTGACGATGTCGCCCAGCAGCGGAAGCTGCCTCGGGCCGAAGATGTTCACCGGCGGCATATCGAAGGTGACGCGCCAATATGACGGCAGGCGGCGCTCCAGGCGGATGTCCTCGGTCGTGAAGGTACGTTCGGGGCGGTTCATTGTTTGCACTCCTGATATGGCGTCGTTCAAGGACGGGGGACACGCGCCGGGTGCGCGCGTCCCCCATGCGGTTCAGATCGACTGGCGCAGCGGGCGGAAGGCGGTGCGCATTTCCGCAGAGAACAGCGCGGGCTGCTCCCAGGCGGCAAAGTGGCCGCCCTTGCCGAGCCGGTTGTAGTGCATCAGCTTCGGGTAGACCTTTTCGGTCCAGCTGCGCGGGGCGGCATAGATCTCGTCCGGAAACACGCTGACGGCGACCGGGATATTGATGTGCTTGGGCTCGAAGAACACCAGCTTGTTCTCCCAGTACAGTCGGGCCGACGAGACCGCGGTGTTGGTGAGCCAGTACAGCGTGATGTTGTCGATCACATCGTCGCGCGACAGCCCTTCCGCCCCGCCGTCGAACACCCGCGCGATCATCGCAGCGCTGCGCGCATCGTGGTCGAGCATCCAGGACGCAAGGCCCGCCGGCGAATCCACGAGGCCATAGAGCGTCTGCGGCCGGTTCGACATCTCGATCGCGTAGCCGAGACCGTGCTTGTAGAAATCGTCGAGCTGGTCGTAGGCAATGCGCTCTTCGGCCGAGAGGTTTGACGGGCGCGTTCCGCCGGGCTGCAGCGCCTTGGCGATGTGATCAGGAACCGTGGCGGGCATGTTGGTGTGAATGCCGACCAATTCCGGCGGCGCGATCACCGCCATCTGCTCCGTCACCGCATTGCCCCAATCACCGCCTTGCGCGACGTAGCGATTGTAGCCAAGCCGCTTCATCAGCACGATCCAGGCACGCGCGATGCGCTGCGGATCCCAGCCGAGCGTCGTCGGCTTGCCGGAGAAGCCATGGCCGGGCAGCGAAGGGATCACGAGATCGAACGCGTCCGCCGCCTTCGCTCCATGCGCGGTCGGATCGGTCAGCGGGCCGACGATCTTCATCTGCTCGATGATCGAACCCGGCCAGCCATGCGTGACGATCATCGGCAGCGCATTCTCGTGCCTGGAGCGGACGTGGATGAAGTGGATGTCGACGCCGTCGATCTCGGTGACGAATTGCGGCAGCGCGTTGAGCCGCGCTTCCACCTTGCGCCAGTCATAATCGTTCTGCCAGTAGCGCACGAGCTGCTGGACCGTGGTCAGCTGCACGCCCTGCGACTGGTCGGCGACGATCTCGCGATCGGGCCAGCGCGTTGCCGCGAGGCGCCGGCGCAGATCGAGCAGATCCTCCTCGGGCACGTTGACGTGGAAGGGGCGGATCGCGCCGCTCGCCGCCGCCTTTGCCGGACGGAGCGGCAACAGGCTCGCAACGCTGGCGGCGACCGCGGTCATCGCGGCCTGGCCCAGCAATTGACGGCGGTCGGGGTTGAGGATGTCGGCGCGTGCTTGCGTGGTCATGTTGGATCTCCCTTGCTTTGGTCGGCACCGTTGACCGAATTCGAAATCGAGACGTCGGCTCGTCGTGCAAGGAGATTGGCGCAGGCACTTCCGATTTGCTCGTTATGGATTGTTAGACCGCGTTAGCCGTTGCGAGCCTGCGCGCTAGAGGCTAGCGATCTTGCGATGCGCGATACAACGCAACACGGCGCGCGATGTCCAAGTCATCGCGCGCCGTGAACGGAGAATGCCACAATGTCAGGAGGGCAGCGGCTGACCGGCCTGTTCGCGCACGATGTAGTCGGCGTACCAGGCCGCCCAGTTGTCGTGTCCGCCGGTTCGCTTCTCGTGCTCGCCATGCGCCACCGCCGCGCGGCGCAGTGCCGCCGCCAGATCGGTCTGCGAGGGGAAATTCGTGCCGTCTGCCTCGATGCGTCCGGGCAGTCGTGTGGTGATCTCCTGGAACAGCCAGCCATTGCCGTCGGGATCGCTGAACGAGGCAAAGGAGCTGTAGCTGCCGCGCTTCGGGTCAACACCGCTGACCCGGATACTGCCGAACAGGTATGGCTCGTCCGGCCCGGCATGAACGTCGCCGCCGCCGTGGAACGGCTCGCTGACCGCGATGCCGCGGCCAAGCAGATCTTGTCGTGCCGCCTCCAGATCGGAGACGATCAGATACAGGCCGCGCACCGAGCCGGGCGCTGCCGCCGTGACGTTCCTGCCGAAGATCACCGAGCAGGCCGAGCCCGGCGGCGTGAACTGGATCACGCGCCAGTCGTCGCCAGAGGAAAAATCGGCGTCCAGTCGCCAGCCGAGGCGCATGTAGAACGCCTTGGCGCGGTCGACGTCGGACACCGGGATCACGACGACCTCGAGCTTCAGATCAACGCTGCGCGACGGCGAGGGTCTGGTCCCGGCTTCGCGATCGATTTCGAGTGTAGCCATGTCGAACTCCCTGATGTGAGGCGCGGGCTCTCAACCGAACCCATTCTTGCAGGCTCAACTTTGCTTTGCAGGCTCAACTTTGCGCAGAACGGCGAATGTCGCTCGTTCTCGAATGCTTGGGCTCGTTAGCGGGTCCGGATACAGTCGAACTTCAAGCGGCCGGCATCACGATGGTCACCCGCGTGCCGCCCTCCCCCGCCTCGCCATGCAACCGCGCGTGGATGCTGCGTGCGAGCCCTTCGAGAATGCGGATGCCGGTGCCCTGAAGCGGCCCGGTGGCGCCGATCCCGTTGTCGGCCACCGTACAGACCCAGGCGCCGTCGCGGTTGTCCATGTCGATGCGGATCAGTGCCCCATTCTTGTTCGGGAAGGCATGCTTTGCCGCGTTCGTGACCAGCTCCGTCAGCATCAGCGCGAGCCGATGACATTGCGATGCCGGCAGCACGCCGCTCTCGATCGCGGCCTCGCAGCGGACGCCCGCCGGCTCCAGCACCGCTTCGGAGAGCGCTCCGCAGAGATTTTCGAAAAAAGCCCCGACGGGGACGGCCGAGTCATCGTCGTTGTCGGACAGGAGCTGATAGAGCCTGCCGAAAGCAACGACGCGCCGCTCGAACCGATCCACCGCAAGCGACACGTCCCTGGTGCCGGCCCGCGTGAAGTCGCGACGGACTGACGCACCCAGCAGCGTCAGCGTGTTCTTCATGCGGTGATGGGACTCCCGCAGCACGAGTTCCCAATCACGCGACTGATCGTCAAGGCTGGCGACAAATTGAGATCGAACGGCACTGGCGTCCGACATGGAGCCGATAACGGACATGATAGCCTCCCATTGGAATAGGACCTAACTCGGAAGCCATACTGGATGCATCGCGCGCGTTTTGCCCGTTAGACGTTGCAAGATTCTGTTATGATCGGCGGCATCACAAACCGGCAGCGGAGGCTGTCGTCGCGACGGTCAAGCCTGCTGACGATTTGTCGCAGTCGCGTCATAAACCGCTCGCGTTTAAGCAAAATTCGCGACGGGTATCCCGCCTGCATTCGGCCGATCCCCACGCGATTTCGCCACTTTCGGTCCGTTTACTGATAACCTCGCTCAGGTAGGTCAAAGCGCAGACGCCAGCCCTTTCACTGGAATCATTGGCCCGTGCCGGACACTAACGACCAGGATTCGACGATTGCCTTCGGTCCATTCCGGCTGCTCGCAAAGTCGCGGCTGCTGGAGAAGGACGGCGCCCCGCTTCACCTTGGCGGCCGCGCACTCGACATTCTGATTTTTCTCGCCGAGCGCGCCGGCGAGGTCGTTGACAAGCGCGAGTTGATCAAGCGCGTCTGGTCCGGCGTGACGGTCGACGAAGGCAGCCTGCGCTTCCACATCACGACGCTGCGCAAGGCGCTGGGCGATGCCGGCGAAGGTGCCCGCTACGTCGTCAACGTCCCCGGACGCGGCTATTGTTTCACCGCCCCGCTGCTTCACCCGGCTCCTTCGGAGAGCCGGACCAGCCCGCCTGTCGCGTCGCCCCACGCGCTGCCCTCACCGCTTGCGAGGATGATCGGGCGGGACGAGGCCGTCGAGAAGATTTCGGCCGAGCTTGCCCTGCATCGCTTCATCACAATTGTCGGCCCCGGCGGGATCGGCAAGACCTCGGTCGCACTTGCCGTCGCGCATGGCGAGCTCACGGCCTTCGACGGCCAGGTGAGCTTCGTCGATTTCGGAGCGCTGACAGATGCCCGACTCGTTCCCGGAACGATTGCGGCAACCCTGGGCCTGACCGTCAATTCCGACGACCCGATGCCGGGCCTGCTGGCGTTTCTGCGCAGCCGGCGGACGCTGCTGGTCTTCGACAGTTGCGAGCACATCCTCGACGAGCTCGCACCGGTGGCCGAGCGGCTCGTCCAGGAGGCGCCGGAGCTGCATATTCTCGCCACCAGCCGCGAATCCTTTCGCAGCGAAGGTGAGCGCGTCCATCGGCTGTTTCCGCTGGATTGCCCGCCAGAGCGCGACGGGCTCGGCATCGCCGACATCCTTGCCTATCCCGCAAGCCAACTCTTCGTGGAACGCATTGCCGAGAGCCTGAGCGAATTCGAGCTCAGCGAGGAGGATGCGCCGCTCGTCGCCGAGATCTGCCGGCGGCTGGACGGCATAGCGCTGGCGATCGAGCTCGCGGCCGGACGTGTGAACGCCTACGGCATTGCCGGGACCGCCTCGCTGCTGGACAGCCGCTTCTCGCTGCTGTGGCGGGGACGGCGCAGCGCAATCCCGCGGCACCAGACCTTAAGCGCCGCGCTCGCCTGGAGCTACGATTTGCTGCCGGCAGCCGAAAGCGCAACGCTGCGCGGATTATCGGTATTCGTCGGGCCCTTCACCCTGGAAGCCGCGCTTGCCGTCGCGTCCTGCCAGGGTATCGGCGAATCCGAGGCCGTCGAAGCCATCTCGAACCTGCTCTCCAAGTCCCTGATCGCGACCTCGCCCGCGGAGCGGCGGCTGCGCTATCGCCTGCTCGACACCACCCGCACCTTCGTCGCCGGCAAGCTGGTCGAGAGCGGCGAAGCGGCCCGCGTCGCGCGTGCCCACGCCGAATATTTCCGCGATTTCCTGCACGACATCGCGCTCAAATCCACGGGCATGCAGAGCGCGGGCGGCTTCCTTCCCTATGCCGACCACCTGCCCAATGTGAGGGCCGCGCTGACCTGGAGCTTCTCGGACGGCGGCGACCGGACGATCGGCGTGGATCTGGCGGCCTCAGCGGCCCAGTTCTTCCTCGAGCTGACATTGCTGACGGAATGCTACCGCTGGACACAGCAGGCGCTTGTATCTCTCGATAAGGGTGTGATCGACAGCCGCCAGGAGATGACGTTGCAGGCCGCGCTCGGCGTCTCCGTGATGTTCACGCAGGGCAATACGGAGGCGGTCCGCTCCGCCTTCACGCGCAGCCTCCAGCTTGCCAGAGAGCTCGAGGACCTGCACTGGCAGCTCTGGCTGCTGCGCGGCTTGCACATCTACCTGACCAGGGTCGGAGATTTTCACGGCGCGCTCGGAACCGGCGAGCAGGGCGAAGGCGTCGCGCGGAAGCTGAATGATCCAGCCGCCACACTGAACGTGGAATGGATGCTCGGCGTCGCCCACCATCTGATCGGCAACCAGGACAAGGCCGTGCAGTGCTGCGAGAGCGCGATGGTGCACAATCCCGGCTCGCAGCGGCTGAACATCGGCCATCTCGGTTATGACGACCGCATCGTTGCACTGGTGGCGCTGGCGCGCGGGCTCTGGCTCACCGGCCGGCCCGATCGGGCCGTCGAGGCGGCCAGATACACGGTGCGCGAGGCCGAGCTGCTCGAACAGCCGCTCACCCTCGGCATTTCCCTGATCTGGACCATCTACGTGTTCCTCTGGGTGGGCGACTGGGCCAGTGCCGAAAGCCTGATCGAGCGGCTGATCGACCATTCGGCGCGGCACTTCCTCGGCCCCTACCACGCGGTCGGCATCGGCCAGAAGGGCGAGCTGCTGCTGCGCCGCGGCGACGTCGCCGGCGGGATCGAGCATCTTCGCCGCAGCCAGGCTACGCTATACGCCACACGGCACCGGATCATGACGACGGTGTTTGCGACCGCGCTTGCCGAGGGTCTCGTCGCGCAGAACCAGCCCGATGAGGCCTTGCGCACGATCGATGAGGCCAT
This sequence comes from Bradyrhizobium sp. B025, assembly GCF_042257955.1. NCBI lineage: Bacteria > Pseudomonadati > Pseudomonadota > Alphaproteobacteria > Hyphomicrobiales > Nitrobacteraceae > Bradyrhizobium > Bradyrhizobium sp. B025. Next base: position 6,190,201 of record NZ_CP170150.1, read on the forward strand.
CGCCCAGATCCCCGAGCACGGCGAATCCTTCGACATGCCGGAGATGCTCAGGGTCAAGGGCGACATCCTGGCCGGGTCGGGAAATGCCGCGGGGGCCGAGAATTACTTCCGGAAATCGCTCGATCTATCACGCCGGCAATGCGCGCTCGGCTGGGAGCTGCGGGGGACGATCAGCCTCGGCCGCGTCTGGCGTCATGCCGGAAAGGCCGGCGACGCACGCGATCTGCTCGCGCCGCTCCTCGCGCGGTACCAAGAGGGCCTCCAGACCCGTGATCTCGTCGCCGCCAGGGAGCTCCTGGGCGCGCTGAATTGAGAGTATCTTCAACGAGATACCGCCATACTGCCTGCTCGCAACTCCTAACAACTTCTAACACGCCAAGCCGCATCCGCCCCGCCATGGTGGTGACGTTTCACGGTGGATATGGCGGGACATGGCTCTCCTTCACGATGTAATCGATGCCAGCGGCGGTTTGGACCGCTGGAGCAGCTTGAACCGTTTCACGCTCCACCTTTCCGTCGGCGGAATGCTGTTCTCCAGTGCCGGACATGCCAGAGAATTCAAGGATGTGACCGCGGAAGGCTCGACCCGGACGCAATCCGTCCGCTTCACTGGCATCACCGGGGGAGAACACTCAGGCTCCTTTCAACCGGACGCGATCACGATCGAAAGCCTGGATGGCGAGGTGCTGCGGACCTGGCGCAATCCGAGCCTTGCATTTCCCGAGGCCAGTGCCCCCGCGCTTGCGGACGAACTGCATCTCGTCTTCTTCTGCGGCGTCGCGATCTGGAACTATCTGACGATTCCATTCCTGCTCGCTCATCCCGATGTCGTGTTGGAGGAGCTGTCACCGTGGTCTGAAGGCACTGAGACCTGGCGGCGGCTGCGGGCGCAATTCCCCGCGCACCTGATCACCCTCGCGCCCGAGCAGATCTTCTATTTCGACCAGAGCGCGTTGCAACGGCGGACGGATCACGATCTCTTCGGGATGAAGGTAGCGCATTATTCCTGGGCCCATGACAATTTCGCCGGCATCGTGGTGCCGACGCTTCGGCGTGTGCAGACGCTGCAGGCTGATGGAACCGTGATTGCCAGGCCCGTGCTGATGGACGTCGAGATCTTCGACGCCGTGTTCGAGTAGCCGCGGCGACACGCCGCCCTCGCAACGTCTAACACCACATAACGAGCCAACGGCCCAACTTGGGTGCAGATTACGCTTGCGAGCGGCGAACGAACGCAGCAGCTCGACGAAGACTTGCACCGATGTGCTCCACCAGGAGGGAGCGCGTCATTCAGCAAACGCAATCAAGGGAATCCGTGTCATGAAAGTATTGATGGTCATCACCTCCCACGACCAGCTCGGCAACACCGGACGCAGAACCGGCTTCTGGCTCGAAGAGCTTGCAGCCCCCTACTACGTCTTCAAGGATTCCGGCGCGGAGATCACGCTCGCCTCGCCCAAGGGCGGCCGTCCGCCGCTCGACCCCAAGAGCAACGAGCCCGAGTTCCGCACCGACCTGACGGTGCGTTTCGAGAACGATGCGGCGGCGGAGGCCCAGCTCGACGAGACCGTCCGCCTCGACAGCGTCCGGCAGGAAGACTTCGACACGCTGTTCTATCCGGGCGGCCATGGCCCGATGTGGGACCTCGCCGAAGACAAGAACTCGGTCAAGCTGATCGAGTCCTTCCTCGCCGCCGGCAAGACCATCGCCGTCGTGTGTCATTCGACCGGAGCGCTGCGCCACGTCAAGACGCCCGATGGCAAGCCGCTGGTCCAGGGCAAGGAAGTGACCGGCTTCACCAACGGCGAGGAAGAGGACGTGGGCCTGACCAAGGTGGTTCCCTTCCTCGTCGAGGACGAGATGTTGAAGCTCGGTGCCGTCTTCTCGAAAACGGCAAACTGGGGCGTGCACGTCGTCAGCGCCGGCCAGTTGATCACGGGACAGAATCCGCATTCGTCGGGCCCCGCCGCGCAGACGCTGCTCGCCGCCCTCAAGGGCAAGCCGATGGCGAAGGCTTCGTAAAATTCTGGATGCGGTCGCATCTCGGGAGGCGCCCGCGACGGCGCCTCCCGACGCCGCGATATTCCTCGGAGAGGACACGATCATGGACCTGCTTTCCTATGCGAAGACGATCGCAGAGCGCATCGAAGCGGAGGCTGCCCGCGCCACAGTTCCGATGGCGGTTTGCATCATCGACATTCACGGCAACATCATTCTCAAGCACCGTATGAGCGGCGCGCCGACCTTCTCGCTCGAGCTGTCGGAGCGGAAGGCCTATACGTCCGCGCTGGTGGGGCTGCGAACGGCGGAGCTCTCTCCGATGGTCCAGCCCGGACAGGCGCTGTTTCCCCTGATGGGAGTTGCGGGCGGACGCTTCTGCTCGATGGGCGGCGGCGCGCCGCTGCACATCGACGGACAGCTCGTCGCCGGCGTCGGCATCAGCGGCGGGACCGTCGAGCAGGACGTCGACATCCTCGAGGCGGGGCTTCGCGAACCCGCGGCCACCGATACGGTCGATATGAAGATCGAGGTCGTCGTCCTCCCGGTCTCGGACGTCGAGCGCGCCAAGCGCTTCTATGCCGACCTCGGCTGGCGGCTCGACATCGACTATCAGGGCCCAAGCAATTATCGCGTGATCCAGTTCACGCCTCCCGGCTCGGGCTGCTCAGTCATTTTCGGCAGCAACCTCACCATTGCTGCTCCCGGCTCCGTGAAGGGGCTCCATCTCATCGTGTCCGACATCGAGGCCGCATGCGACGACCTGTGCCGTCGCGGCATCACCGTCGGCGAGCCGTTCCACGACCCCGGCGGCATATTCCATCATGCCAGCGTCCAGGACCTTGCCGCCGGCCCGAACCCGCAGCGCAAGAGCTACGCCTCCTACGCCTCGTTCAGCGATCCCGATGGCAACGGCTGGGTGTTCCAGGAGATCACCGCGCGGCTGACGGGACATATCGAGGACGGCGACGAAAGCTTTACGCCCGAGCTCACGGACGTCGTGCGGCGGGCCGAAGCTGCCGCGCGCGCGAGCGCCGGAGCGGGCGATCGCGCCGCGGCCTGACATCGGAGCGACGACATATGAGCATTCCAGCCACCCTCGCCCTCTCTGCCGCCCTTGCCTGCGCGACCGTGCAGGCCTCGGCGCAGGAGCTGCGGTCGAGCCGGCGCTCGATCAGCTATCACAACGTCGAGATCCGGGGCCTCAAGATCTTCTACCGCGAGGCCGGGCCGGCCGACGCGCCGACCGTGCTGCTGTTGCACGGCTTCCCCTCCTCCTCGCGGATGTGGGAGCCCCTGCTGCCGCTGCTGGCCGACAAATATCACCTGATCGCACCGGACTATCCCGGCTTCGGCAACAGCAGCGCGCCGCCGCCGTCCGGCTTCGCCTACACGTTCGACAATATCGCCGGCGTGATCGGCGAGCTCACGGCGAAGCTCGGCCTGAGCCGCTACGTGCTGTTCATGCAGGATTACGGCGGCCCCGTCGGCTTCCGCATGGCGCTGGCGCATCCCGAACGTACCAGCGCCATCATCATCCAGAACGCCGTTTCGCATGAGCAGGGGCTGAGCCCGCTCTGGGAAGCGCGTCGCAGATACTGGGCGGATCCGGCGCACGAACTCGAGGCGCTCAAGGCCAACTTCACCTCTCTGGAGGCGACACGCCAGCGGCACCTCGGTTCCAGCCCGCGCCCGGAACGCTATGATCCGGATACATGGACCGACGAATACGCGTTTCTGACGCGCCCGGGCCAGGCCGAGATCCAGACCGCGCTGTTCCTGGATTACCGGACCAACGTCGCGTCCTATCCCAAATGGCAGGACTGGCTGCGCAAGACGCGGCCACCGACGCTGGTGGTTTGGGGCAAGTACGATCCATCCTTCGCCGTCGCCGGCGCCACGGCCTATCGCGACGATGTTCCGGAGGCGGAGGTTCACATCCTCGAAGCCGGTCACTTCGCGCTGGACGAGGCGACCGACGAGATCGCGTCGCTCGTCCGCGACTTCCTTGCGCGACTGGACGGACACAAGGGCTGAAGACGAAGGCAGGAGGCGCCGACGGCTTCCGCCGGCGCGGCTCTCGACGTCATGATCCACTGCTGCGGGAGCCATGTCCTGCCGAAAGCTCGTTCACTTCTCGCTCATCCTGACGACCACCTTCACCGCATCGAGACGCGCGGCGACCATATCGAGCGCCGAGGCGATGTCCAGTGAACGCCGAGCGCGAACCTCACACCGGTGGGTCGATCGCCACATCAGGTCCGGCGCCATCCTCGCGCCACGCCAATCGGCGCAAAGACTTGAAACATCTGAGAAAGTCGACCTCTCTGCGACGGGCTGTCACACCATGTTCGCGCACACAAAATCTAACACATCCTAATCATCACTAACGGGCTTCTTGTCCGGCTCACGCCTATCCTCTGAGCATGGAAAACCTTCTCGAAAGCCTTGTTGAAAGCTTTGGGCTTGGGGGTTTGCCGGTCGCCGCCAGCGGCCGCGATGCCAAGAGAGGACGAGCGATGTTTACCGACTTGCAGGCGGCGCCTGCCTGGATTGAACTTCAGGCCGAGCCGCGCGATCACCAGCTCCGCCAGGCAGCACAGGCGATCCCGAGGGAACGCGGGTGGCGCCGGATCGACCGCGGCCCGGAGGCGGCGATCGAGGACATCACGATTTCGCGATGGGAGGATTTCAGAGACAGCTCTTCGCACGACGCGACGACGCCGGAGGATCGCTACTTCGTCGGAATTGCCCTGAAGGCCACGCGTGCGAAATTGACCCGTGACCGCCAGGTCATTTTCGACGGCACCATGCCCGCAGGGACGCTTTATGTCAGCGCACCGTCGAAGCCTCTCGCCGCACAATTCCAGGCGCCTTGCGCTTTCCTGCACTTCCATATCTCCGCCGATCATTTCCCGGCGCAATCGCCTGCCGCGGAAGGACTTGGCGACCTCGTCCTGCTGCGCGACCCGCTCGCGGCCGAGCTCGCCAGGGCGCTGACCGAGCATGGCGATGCCGCGGACCGGGAGTTCACACGCTGCGTCGGCCAGACCCTTGCGATGCATCTGGCCCGGCTGGAGCCGCCGCGTGCCAGGGTCAACGCCTTGCCGAAATGGCGGCTGCGGCGCGTTGAGCAATATATCGCGGACAATTTCGACCGCTGCATCAGCCTGTCCGAACTCGCCAATGTCGCCGGCCTGTCCAGAATGCACTTTGCAGCACAGTTCCGCGCCGCGACCGGCTACCGTCCGCGCGAATATCTGCTCAATCACCGGATCGAGAATGCGAAGACGCTGCTCGCGACGACCGGGCGGCCGCTGGCCGAAATCGCGCTTGCCGTCGGGTTCAGCACCCAGGCGCATTTTTCGACCGTCTTCAAGCGCATCAGCGGCCAGTCTCCGGCACGCTGGCGCCTCGCCAGCAAGGCCGAGCCTCTCGCAGCGGAAGCGCTGCCGCGGCGCCGTCCTGCTGCAGACAGGGACTGGATGGCCAGCGCGGCCGCGTAGCTCGTCCTTTCGACACGACAGGCGACATGGCGTTGCGGAATACGCGTCTGGTTTGGTCTGCAACGTTTCGAACGTAGTGCCCTGCCACTTGTGCCGGCTCGCGCCCTCGTCCTCCCGGGCCTACGAGCCACTCGGGGCCGTCCCTGCTCCCACACAGGACGGCCCCTTTTCTTTGTCTGTTGACGGGGATGAAGTTGCGCTCACAGCCTCCACATCGTCATCGCGAGCGCAGCGAAGCAATCCAGACTGCCACCGCGGAAAGACCCTGGATTGCTTCGCTGCGTTCGCAATGACGGGGCAAGGGGCGAACGCCCCGCTACACCGGATCGAACGCCCGGATCGGCGGCAGATTGCCGGTGAATTTCTCCACCTCCACCGTCGTCAGCTGCCCCGTGCAGCCCTGCGCGAAGGACGAGGTGCCGACGTCGCGGGTGAGCACGTTCGGATTGCCGTGGACGCAGAGCGGCGCGTCGTCCTCGGGGTCCATCGGGTCGTACCAGGCGCCGGTCGGGAGCTGGACCACGCCGGGCGCGATGCCGTCGGTGACGTGGACCGCGGCGAGGCAGGCGCCGCGCTCGTTGAACAGGCGGATGATGTCGCCGTCCTTGATGCCGCGCGCGTCGGCATCAACGGGGTTCATGCGCGCGACCTCGCGGCCGCGATGCTTGGCGCCAAGCGAATGTCCGCCGAAATCGAGCTGGCTGTGCAGGCGCGTCACCGGCTGGTTGGCGACGAGGAAGCATGGCGCACCGGGCTTGGGCATGTCGGTCTTGTCGAGCCAGACCGGATGGCCCGGACAATCCGGATCGCCATGGCCGGCGATCTTCGTCGAGAAAATCTCGATGCGGCCGCTCGGCGTCGGCAGGGCGTGAGCGACCGGGTCCTCGCGGAAGCGGCGCAACCGGCCGCCGTCGTCGGGCTGCTGCGGCACGACCAGGCTGCCGCGCTGCCAGAATTCGTCGAAGCTCGGCGCTTCGAGGCCGCGCTTGGCGAGCGAGGCGCGGGTCGGCTCGTAGAGATGTTTTAGCCACTCCCGCGACGTGCGTCCTTCGGTAAAGGGTTCGCGCGCCCCGAGACGCTCGGCAAGATCGGCAAAGATCTCGTAGTCGTCGCGCGCGAGGCCAAACGGCTCGGCGATCCGGTGCATCGCGACCATGAGGGGATCGTTGCTGGAATAGCCGATGTCCTCGCGTTCCAGCGTCATGGTCGACGGCAGCACGATGTCGGCGTGGCGCGCCGTCGCAGTCCAGGCGAGCTCGTGCACGACGAAGGTATCGAGCTGCGCAAAAGCCTTGCGCAGGCGGTTGATGTCCTGGTGGTGATGGAAGGGATTGCCGCCGGCCCAGTAGACGAGGCGGATATCCGGATAGGTGCGCGTCTCGCCATTGTAGCGATAGGTGGCTCCGGGATTGAGCAGCATGTCGGCGATGCGCGCGACCGGGATGAAATCACGGACGCCGTTGCGGCCCTGCCCGAGCGTCGGCCCCGGCACGTCGTTGACGCGGCGGCCGTAATAGCCGATCGCCCCGAGCGAATAGGCGTAGCCGCCGCCGGGCAAGCCGATCTGGCCGAGCGCTGCCGCCAGCACCATGCCCATCCACACCGGCTGCTCGCCATGCTCGGCGCGCTGGAGCGAATGTGAGACGGTGATGAGCGCGCGCTTTCCGGCAAGGCGACGGGCGAGCGTGCGGATCGTGTCCGCGTCAACGCCTGAGACCGCGGCGGCCCACTCGGCGCCCTTCGGCTGGCCATCGCTCTCCCCGGTGAGATAACGCAGGAAGACGGGCCACCCTTCGGTGTAGCGATCGAGGAAGGCCTGATCGTGCAGGTTCTCGCTGACCAGCGTGTGGACGATGCCGAGCATCAGCGCGGTGTCGGTGCTGGGCACGCACGTCATCCATTCGGCACCGGCCTCGACCGGCAGGTCTTCACGCAGCGGGCTGACCAGGATGAACTCGCAGCCGCGCCGGTGCGCCGCCGCCATGGCGCCGCGCTCGACATGCTTGCTGATCGAGCCGCCGGCCACCATGGAGTTCTTCAGCGCCATGCCGCCGAATGCCAGCACGATGTCCGTCTCAGTCGCGATCTGCTCCCAGGTGACGTTGCGCTTGGTGATGTCTTCGTAGCCCGCGAGAATCTGCGGCAGCAGCACCGAGGAGGCGCCCGAGGAATAGGAATTCACCGAACGCACATAGCCGCCCATCGCGATATTGAGGAAGCGATGCACCTGGCTCTGCGCGTGGTGGAAGCGGCCCGCGCTCGACCAGCCATAGGAGCCGCCGAACACGGCGCCGGGCCCGCGCGTGTCGCGGATGCGGCCGAGCTCGTCGCCGAGGAGGTCGAGCGCCTTCTCCCAGCTCACGGAGACGAATTCGTCGCGGCCGCGGCGATCGTCCGGACCGGGACCTCGCTCGAGCCAGCCGCGGCGAATCGCCGGCTGGGCGATGCGCGCCTGGTGCCGCAGTGCGCCGGGGAAATTGTCGATGATGCCGTTCGGATCAGGATCGCCCGCATAGGCCCTGACCTCAAGGCCGGCTGCGCCGTTGCGCGCCGAGAACACGCCCCAATGCGAGGTGTGCGGCTTGAAACCGTCGGACAGGTCAAGGCCGGGGTCGGGGAAGCCAATCGTATCGTCCATCATCTGATCCTTGTTCCGGTACATGGTGGCAGTATACCGATCCACGTCCCGATGTCGTCGAGATCAGGGTTGACGGAAACGCTGGGCTCCCGCGCGCAACGCAGGCAGGTGGGGATGCGTGACGGAACGGTCGGCGACGGATCGCCAAAACACGCGATTTCACGCCGATAAGGGCGACCAGGTCGGCCCGGGGTGCGCCCGAGGGTCCTCGACTAGGCAACGCCTTCGGGCACCGCCACATTCAGTTTCGAGGCGAGCGCCAGCAATCGCGAAACAGTTCCCCGCGCGAGCGGAATCCCCGCGCGCGACCGTCTTTCCATTTCCTCAAAGCCGCGCTCGCCCGGCAGGTATACGCTGTCCACCCCGGCCGCGGGCGGCAGGCTCTTGATCGCCGCGCCGAGCCGATCGACTTCAAGGGTGAAGTTGTCGCCGAAGGCTGACGGGTCGAGCACAGCCACCAGACCGTTGCCGCCTGGATCGCCGCCGTGGACGAGCGCCACGGCGATGAGTGGGTTGGCCGTCAGGACGCTGGCGAGAACCTCTATCATCAGAGAGAGGCCCGAACCCTTGGGACCGGCCATCGGAAGGACCGCTTTTGCTTCGCGCGGGTCTGTTGTCGCCTGGCCATTCCCATCGACAGCCCAGCCAACCGGAATCGGCTGACCGGCATCCCTCGCAGCCATGATCTTTCCGAGCGCCACCGATGCCGTCGACATGTCGAGGAGCAAGGGACGATCGGGATTGCCGGTCGGCGCGGCAATCGCGATCGGGTTCGTTGAGACGCCCTCTGCGCTGGATCCGTGATAGATCATCAGCGGTTTCGAAGCCGTCATAACAATGCCGATCCGTCCCACCTGAGCGACCTGATGCGCGTAGTATCCGATCGCGCCGGCGTGGCTGATGGAGCGAACCGCGCACCAGCCGATCCCGTGGGTGTCCGCAAGCTCGCTTGCTTTTCGCGCAGCAAGGCTCATTCCGACGGCGCCAGGCGCGCGTTGTGCGTCGATCACCGCCACCGCGCCCTTGCCCGAAACCTGGCGCGGTTCGGCGGCGGGATTGATCAGACCAAGCTCGACCATCTCGACGTAGCGCGGGATCCGCAACACCCCGTGCGAATCGGCGCCGCGCAGATTGGCCCAGACGAGCATGGCGGCCGTCTGATCCGCCTGGTCGGCCGTGAAGCCGCCCGCCCTGAGAAGATCCGCCGCGAACGGTCGGAGCGCATCGGCGCCGATCGCAACCGTGTCTGAAGCGCCCGTCATGCTCAGGCACCGAGCGGAGACGGGAAGAACTTGTCGAGCCAGCCTTTGATGATCGCCTTGGTGCGCGGCGCATCGCCTTCGGCGAGCGGGAAATGCGAGGTGCCGGTGATCAGCACGAGCTCGGCCGGCTGGCCGGCCTTCTCGAACATGCGGATCGACTGCTCCGTCGGCGTGATCGTGTCGTTGGCGGTGTGCAGGAACAGGATCGGACGAGGCGCGATGTTGCCGACGACCTCGTCCGCACGAAAATTGTACATGCTCCACGCGGTCTCGACGGGAATCTCCATGATCGCCTTTGGCGAGAGATTCTTGCGCAGATGCTCCGGGATCGGGACGGCATCGAAGCGGGAGATCCACATGCTCTGGCCGGTGTCCTGCTTTTGCTTGCGTCCTTTCTCCAGAAGCGAGGTGAATTTTGCCCAGGCTTCGGGCGTCGGATGCTGGCCACGGAATTTCCGCTCCCCGTCGCCCCAGCCGCAGGACGAGATCACGCAGGCAAAGCGATCGTCGACGCCGGCGGCGTAGACGGAGACGGCCGCGCCGAAGCTATGGCCGACCACGCCGATCCGCCCAGGATCGACCTCTTCCCTCTCCGCAAGGAACGTCAGCGCGTTCTTGGCGTCCGCGACCTGGTCGAAGCAGCGCACCTGCGCACGTTCACCTTCGCTCTCCCCGCAGCAGCGGAAATCGAAGCGAAGCGCCACATATCCCATCTGCTCGAGCATGCGCGCCTGGATTTCGGCGTGGGATTCGTCCTTCGATCCGACAAAGCCGTGCAGGACGATGAAGGCAGGCAGCCGCTGGCCCGGCTTTCTCGCGTCCGGCACGTGCAGTACGGCCGATAGCTTGAGCCCGTCAGACCGGAAGGTGTGCTTCTCTTGCATTGGCATCTCTCTCGTAGGCTGCGACAGGGGCAGCGCGCTCACGCAGTGCGCACACGGGCAAGGCTGCCCGACTCCCCGTCAGGTGATGGCGGTGAAGGGAAAGTGGAACTGACGCCATTCGAGCGGCGCGGGCGTGCCCCAGACATTCATGCAGCGCACATTGCCCGGGCGCTCGAGATTGGTGATGACATTCGGCACGAAGCCGTCGTCGTCAGCGATGAGAGCCATCGATCCGGAGCACTCGATCATCGCGCCGCTGGAATCGGTGTAATAGGCGTAGGTGTTGTCGCCCGGCCGATGCCGGCCCGGCCCCCACAGCATCTGCCTGTCGAAGCGGTCAAGCAGGTCACCGAGCTTCAGGTAGTCGTTGAACTCCCTGAACTCGAAGGAGTAGTGGTGCAGCCCCACCTTGCCGCGAACGACGCCGACGATGTGATGCTGGCGATTGCCGCCGTACATCCAGCTCAGGCTGTCGTCGACCATGCGTTCGGATATGCGGAGGCCGCAGATCCTCTCGAGCTGCTGGCGCGTTGCAATCGGATCGGGCGACGTCAGATTGAGATGATCCATGCGGTTCGGTCCGACGCCGTGGGTCGGATAGCGCCGACCGTAGATCTGGTCGCGCGTCGGCGTATGCACCTCGAAGCGCAGCCCTTCCGGCGTGGCGAAGGTGACGCCCGCGGCCATGCAATCGAGGCTGGGTTTACGCGAGATGACGCGACATCCGGCGCTCTCGACGCGCGACTCCGCCTCGCGGACGGCATCGACGGTGAGCGCCTCCAATCCGATCGTATGGGTCGCATTCTCGTGCGACCTGAGCAGCACCAGTTCCGCCGCGCGCCCGTTGGAGCTCAACCAGGTCTGCCCCTCGTCCGTGTAGGTGATCTGCAAGCCGAGGATTTCGGTCGCGTCCCGGACCACGGCCTCGATCGCCGTGGTGTTGATTTTCACGTGCCCGACCGCATGAACGATAGGCGGCATTGCTCCCCTCCCAGGGCTCGACGATGTTTGATGTCCTGATACCGCATCAGGGCAATGCACACAAACATATTTTCGATGAAATGGTATTATTTCGAAATTATGTGACTTCGTCCGACCCTGCTCGCCGACGATGGGACCCGAAGCTGTTCGGAGAATTCGCAGCAATCCCGTCGCTTGCTGCAGGCTTCGATCCGTTCAACACCGTGGATACCGCCGTGCCAACCGGGCAATGGCAGCCCGAACTGTTTGATATTCTTTCGAAAATCGATGATACTGACTGGCAGCAGAGGGATGGCAGGACGGCGTCGGATGCGTGAGAGGGTCAAGCCAGCAGGTGAAACACGCGCGGCTGACGTGCTCCACCGGATGCGCGCAGACATCATCAGTTGCACTCTCAAGCCGGGCGCCAAGCTGCGGTTCGAGGCGCTACGGGACATGTACGCGGTGAGCTTTTCGACGCTGAGGGAGGCGCTGTCGCGCCTCGTGGCCGAAGGGCTCGTCATCGCGGAGGATCAGCGCGGCTTCGTCGTCGCGCCGGTTTCGATCGACGATCTCAACGACCTCACCTATGTCCGCGTGCTCATCGAGCGCGAATGCGTTGCGCTCGCGATCAAGAACGGCGACGACGCCTGGGAGGCGGACATCATCGGCGCATTCCACCGGATGGATCGCCTGCAGAACCGGCTCGGCTCAAATTATTATCTCTCGGAAGAATGGGGCAAGCTCCACGGCGATTTTCATTTTTCGCTTGTTGCCGCGTGCGGCTCGCCCAACCTCCTGGAGATCCGCCAGAAGCTGTTCGAACGCGCGCACCGCTACCGCCGCATGTCCTCGCAATTCCGGACCAAATGGCGCGCCAAGGATGTCGAGCACAAGATGATCATGGATTCGGTCGTCGCGCGCGATGCCGCGAAGGCCGAGGAGCTGATCGAGCGCCATATCCGCGAGACGACCGACAACGTGATCAAGCACGCAGGCCACCTCTTCGTCACATCCGACGAGGAACGCCCCCGCCGCACAAGCCGGGTCGCCGCTGAATAGGTGCCAGCAAGGACGGTCCTCCTGCTCGCCGTCACGCGCATCCCCTCACATTTCGCAATGCTTCTTGGCTCACCAGAGGGACCGCGAAAGCCATCCTGATCTGGAGTCGCGCCCTATCCTCTCGCAATGTTGCCCAGTGATGCCCTCTCACGCAGCAAGCTTCATTCCGTGGGCAAAATCCCAATACAGCTTTCGTGCCCGCGCATAAAAGCGCCCTGGCCTGAGTTGCCGGTCGTCGATCCGGATCACCGGCGCGACCTTTGCGAAATTGCCGGTCGAAAAGATCTCGTCCGCGCTGACGAAATCGGAGTAGCGCAGCGTTGCCTCCAACACCGTGATGCCGTCACCGCGCAAAAGTTCGATCACGCGCTGCCGCGTGATTCCGTTCAGGAACGTGCCATTCGGCGCAGGCGTAAAGACAACGCCGTCTTTCGCCATGAACACGTTGGAATTGCCGAACTCCGTGACGTTACCGAGCATGTCCAGCATCAGGCAATTCTGGAAGCCGCGCGAGGCGGCTTCCCTGAGCGCACGCGAACTGTTCGGATAAAGACAGGAGGCCTTGACATCGGCCGGCGCGCATTCGGCGGTCGGTCTGCGGAACGGCGACAGGGTAATCGCGCTGCCGACGGGCTCCGGGATCGGCGATTCGTAGATGCAAAGGCACCAGTCCGTCGTTTCCGGATCGAACAGCACACCGCCGCCGATGCCGTTCTGCGGCCAGTACATCGGGCGGATGTAGAGTTCGGCATTGACCGGGAAACGGGCGATACCTTCGCGCACCAGTCCGAGCCACGTGTCGAGATCGACGACCGGTTTTAGCCCGAAGTTGACCGCAGATTGATTGACGCGGGCGCAATGACGATCGAGGTCGGGCATAACGCCTTCGAAAGCGCGCGCACCATCGAAGATGGTCGAGGCGAGCCAGAGCCCATGGGTGCGTGGCCCCATGATCGGCACATTGCCCTCGTGCCACTGGCCTCGGAAGAATGTCCATGTCCTCGAATGGCTGATGGAATTGGTGGCGGAGACCATGACGAACCTCCATGTATGCGCGACGGACTTAGGTCCGTGGACCATAGCCTTCGCGGAAAGCGCCTTGCGGTCGACCGGTCCGGCCTCCGTTGCCGCAATCTCCGGGACAGCGACCGCCTACCGCCGGAACAAGGCGCGGTCGGGAGACAACCTAGCCGACCGAACCTGCCTGGTCGGGAGCGTAAAGGTGGACGTCGGAAAGTCCACGCTTTCCAGCGGGGTACCTCCGAAGTGGAGCTACTTACCCGAGCCGTGGTCAGGTAAGTTTGCAGCTGACCTTGTGGCACGCAGTGGTGGTTCGCTCGGTCGAGAGATGGTCAATGGCTCGTTCTTCCGAAAGACAGTACGTCAATGATGCGAGGGCCGTAGTCGGCTACGGAGATACGAAGGATTTGGCCTACAACGATTTGCTGGAGAAACTCAAAGCGCATGAAAGCGAGATTAGATGTGCTCGCTCAAATGAAGGCGAACTTCTTCGACCCTTTTTGTTTCCCCCGGCCGGCGTCAATTTCCGCATCTACTGGCGAAAGAGCACTGGCAAGATTCGTTGGCAGTGCTCGTGGGGCCCTGGCGTATTGGAATTCGAGTGCGCCTGTGCTCCCGAGTGCGAAAATTGAGATCACGGTCGCATGGGGTTGAGAGGTTGGTAGGCGTTGTCCTGCATCAAAATCCGTCTCATAACTGATGCCGACATCCCGGCGGCCATAGACCTGCTGACCGGCGGATATGGGTCAGGGCGCCCTCGCAGTTTCTGGGAGGATATTTTCTCCTGCTTGAGTCACCGACTACTGCCCGCAGAAGAATTGCCACGCTACGGATATGTGATCGACAGTGACGGCGAGCTTGTTGGTATCTTGCTCTTGATATTCTCGACAGTCTGGGAAAATGGCAAAGCCAAGATCCGTTGCAACGGGTTAGGCTTGTATGTTGATCCGGCATTTAGAATGTGCGCGCCACAGCTCATAAAAAAGGCCTCCGATTTCAAGGAGGCCACGGTGCTCAACCTGACGCCGGCGAAAAATACATTTCGCATGATAGAAGCCTTGAGCTACGTCAGATATTGCGGTGGACTCTTTGCCTCAATTCCCTTGCTCGGTCGAGCTAGCAAGGAGGCGCCCGCAAGGGTCGTCGATGTGCACACCAAGCTTGATGTTCGATTGGATCCACACGATCGCAACCTGCTGCTCGAGCACGCAGATTGCGGATGCATCAGTCTGTGGTGCATTACACCTCAAGATGCTTATCCTTTTGTATTTCGAATCCGGCAATTCAGCAGGGTTCCATGCGCGCAACTTGTCTATTGCCGCAGTGTGGATGACTTCGTACGCTTTGCGCGGCCGATAGGCTTATTTCTTGCCCGGCATACCTGGCATGTCGTGGTATTGCTCGACGCGAACGGACCAATTGACGGACTGGTCGGCAAATACTTCCCAGGGAAGGCCAATAGATATTTCCGCGGATCGGATCGGCCGCGGTTGGGAGATTTGGCTTATACAGAGATAGCGCTCTTCGACATCGGCCCCTGAGGCTTTCACCCTTCCCGGCGGCCGCGAGGCGCCGGGTTCACGCCCCTCCCCCGGAACTCATCGCTCGCGTCTCTGGTCCCCGCCGGCGGGTTTCATAACCATTCGCCGAAGCTCTGATCTCCGGGGTCATGACGAAATCATGCTTGCTGCGCAAGTTCACGGCAGCCTCCAGCTCGGGAGGCTTTTCTTCATCGTAGCCCAGCCGCAGCTGCCTGGCGATCATCACCAGGTGAATCTGCATTTCGAGGCGCGCAAAGATTTCACCGATGCAGTTCCTCGGCCCTACGGAAAACGGGAGCATCGTCGGCGGATGTCGTTCCTGCAAGAAATCGGGACCGAAGCGATCCGGACGGAAACTATCCGCTGCTTCCCAGAGCTTGCGGTGTCGCTGGATGTGGTAAGTGGAAATATATACTTCGGTTCCGGCAGGCACGAAATAGTCGCCAAGGTAATCGTCCTTCAGCGCCCTGCGCGTCATCAGCCAGCCGGGCGGATACAGACGTAGCGCCTCCTCGATAATGCGTCGCGTGTAGCTAAACCTCCCGAGATCATTGAGGTCAGGAAGCTCGCTCGCAGGCACATTGTCGAGCTCCCTCCATAACTTTTCCTCGACCTCCGGGTGCTGAGAGAGCAAGTACCAGATCCAATTCAGGGTGGAAGCCGTCGTTTCGTGTCCGGCGACAATCAGGGTCATCGTTTCGTTGACCAATTGGCGGTCTGGCATTATTTGGCCACTGTCCCGGTCGCGCGCTTCCATAAGCATGCCGAGCATGTCGGCGGATCTGATGTTCTTTTTCCTCCTTTCGGCGGCAACCCGGCTCACGATTTCTCCCAAAGACCTGAACTCTTTCGCAAACTCGAGGTTGCGCGCAGACTCGTCGGTCAGAATACTGAAATGCGGGCGCACGTATTCGTAGTCGGCTCCGAAGATTGCGCTGAGAACCGACTCCGCGACCATGCGGCTGATGTCACGAGTGGCATTGACGCTCTTCTTCTCTCGAGCTCCCTGCTTCCATCTTTCAAGCAACGCCACATTGGCCGCCGTAATGACGTGACTGAACGCTCCGATCGCGTTGTGGCGGAAAGCAGGCTGGATCATCCGCCGCTGATGTTTCCAGAACTCTCCCTCGCTCACCATAAGGCCATTACCGAGGAGCCAGGCAATGCGCTTGATCGCCAGGCCTTTCTTGTAGTTCTGCCAATTCTTGCGAAGGACGTGCTCCGCGTACTCCGGAGTACTGATCACATACACGTCGGAACCGTAGACAGACGCCCTATAGATGTTGCCGTATCGTTTGAAGCATTTGCTCATCCAGCTCAGGAGATCTTGAGTTGGGCTGCAGGGCTCGTCCGGCCCTGGTGGATAAAGGTGCGCCGTTCTCGTACCTGTTTCGGACATCATACTCGTGTCCCTGACTTTGAGCCCGGCGCGTGGGGACCCCCGGATCGGACGGCGACCAACCGGTGTCGACTTTGACGGGCCGAAATTCCGGAATGCGGCCTCGTTCGGCACGTCCCGTTGGAGTGCAACGCTTTTGAGCGTTCGGCTCGCTGCGACGCCAGGTAAAGCAGCCAGTTGCGGTAGATGCGTCTGGCCGGAAGTTGCCAGCCGTTTTGCAGATCCCTTGCCAGCTGATTGGCAGGGAAATCATCGAAAAACTCCGGACGTCTGTCCAAAAGGGCCTTTCGCCGATAGGCGCCCAAGATCTCTTCTGCCTCCTCGTCCAGATAACCCGTCGGTATCGTCGGACAAACTTCGTTCTCGCCCCGGAGGAAACGGCCCATGTCCCTTCTGTATTCGCCCAGCAGGGTCTGCGTTTCGTATTCCGGGTGGCCCTGGAAATGGACGAAAAGGCTCTTCTTCTGTTGCTTGACGAAGCAATCGACACCAGCCTCCGCCGACCAGGTGAGAATGGAATATCCGCAGCTCTCGAGAGTTTCATCCTGCACCTCGTTCCAGCGGGCGTGCGGCATTCTGAAATTCGCAGGAACATCGTGCATCAACGGATGATTTCTCGTCTTCGTTTGAGTGAAGACACCGATGCATTTGGTAGGCAGCTTGTGGCGCGTAACGCCGTCCAGGTGCAGGACGGCCCCATGGACGGCCAGACAGGAAAACACCGACGACACCGTATTCTCCCGGGCCCAGTCCGCGATCTCGGCGAAGGTGGTCCAGTACGGCTCGTCCGTCAGACTGGCGGCTCTGGGTTCGGCGCCGGTCACGATCACGCCGTCGAGGCGTCTGTTCAGCAGATCGTCGGTGCCACGGTAGTATCGACGAACGTAATCGCGCCCCCATTCCGAACGGGGGGTCGCTTCCATCGTATAGAAATGCAGCCTGACGCAAAGTCGTCCGGCAGCCGCAGCCAGCAAGTCGAACAGCTGGCGCTCGGTCGACATCAAGGCCGCATCCGACATGTTGTTGATGAGCCCGATGTCGAGGCACTCCGCCCGGTTTCCCGGTGACGCCATCGCGCGGGCGCCGTTGCCGGGCGCTCTCGATAAGAGGTGGTGCTCGTCCGAGTCTACGTCGATCAAGACAGTCATGCGAGTGCCTTCATGGTTGACGAACGTCAATTCGCGGCGCAGAGGGCCTGATCGAGATCCGCGACGATGTCGTCGATGTGCTCAATTCCGACGCTCAGCCTGATCATCTCGGGCCGTACGCCGGCTTTGTCCTGTTCTTCGGCCGACATTTGCCGGTGCGTTGTCGATGCGGGGTGGCAGGCGAGCGTTTTCGCGTCGCCAATATTGACCAGCCGCTTGCAGAGCTTCAGCGCGTCGTAGAACCGCTTGCCCGCCTCGAAGCCTCCAGCCACGCCAAAAGTCAGCAGTGAACACGCCCGGCCACCCAGATACTTCTGCGTCAGCACGAAATAGGGGCTGTCGTGAAAGCCGGCATAGTTCACCCACTCGACACGGCGGTTGTTGCGCAAGAACTGCGCGACCTTTGCGCCATTCTCGACGTGCCGCTCGATCCGGAGCGCGACGGTCTCGATGCCCTGGAGCAGCAGGAAAGCGTTCATCGGCGCCAGGACGGCGCCGGTGGTCCTCTGGGAGACGGCGCGGCAACGCGCAATGTAGGCGGCGGCGCCGTAGCGCTCGGTAAAGACCAGCCCGTGGTAGGATTTCTCCGGCTCGTTCATCATCGGGAAGCGCCGGCGATGCTTCGCCCACGGGAACGTGCCGCCGTCGACGATAATTCCACCGAGCGTCGTGCCATGCCCGCCCATGAATTTCGTCAGCGACTCCACGACGATGTCTGCGCCGTATTCGATCGGCCTGAGCAGGATCGGTGTCGGCACCGTGTTGTCGACGATGAGCGGGACGCCGTGCCTGTGCGCGGCATCGGCCATCACCTGGATGTCGCAGACATTTCCGGCCGGATTCCCGACGCTCTCGCAGAACACCGCCCGTGTATCGTCGTCGATCAGCCTTTCGACGCTTTCCGGCCGGTCGTCGTCCGAAAAACGGACCGCAATGCCCTGCCTCGGCAGGATGTGCGCGAACAGCGTATGCGTGGTGCCATAGAGCTGCGGAACCGAGACGACGTTGGAGCCCATCTCCGCGAGGTTCACGACCGCATAGTTCACTGCGGCCTGACCACAGGCCACGCTGAGCGCCTCGATGCCTCCTTCCAGGGCGGCGACGCGCTTCTCCAGCACAGCGTTGGTCGGATTGCCGATCCGGGTATACCGGAAGCCGTCCACTTCAAGGTTGAAGAGCGCGGCTCCATGATCGGCACTGTCGAATGCATACGAGGCCGTCTGGTAGATCGGCACGGCAACGGCTTTCGTTGCCGGATCGCTTTCGAAGCCGCCGTGAACGGCGAGAGTCTCTCTCCTCATGGAGGCGCTCCCTTCCGCTCTCCGATCCCGGGCTAGCTCCCGGCTTCCTTGGCGCATCGGTACTCCTCGAATGCTGACGGTGCCCCGCGGTCGGTCTGCGCCAGGCCAAGCAGGTCCCGCACTGCGATCGGCCACAGCGCGACGTCTTTGCCGTGGGTATGGAACATGGCGACGGCGAGACGGTCCATTCCGAAGGCTACGCAGGCAGTGTGGGCCGGCTCGCCGGCCGCATCGACGATGCCCCAGGTGGTGCCGAAATGATCGCGGTGGTAGTTGAAGCTCATGCAGGCGGTCGGTCGCTCCTCGGAGCGCAGAGGCACCAGCAGCTCGAACTTCAGCGACAGCTGCTTTTGGCTCACCGCCATCATCTGCCCGACCCGGCCGAAGAACGGGTCGTTGGCATGGTCGATCCTGAAGGTCAGCCCGAGATCTCGGGCGATCTTCTGTGCGCGTATGATCCAGCGCTCCCGGAACGCCGAGACGTGATCGGCGCTCCCGATGCAGACGAATTCGCGCATCCTGAAGGACTGCAGCCGGTCGAGATGGCGCGAAGGTTCGCGACGGAAACAGTCGGCGGCCACGTCGAAGCTCCAGCCGGCTGCCGGCACGGGCCCTCGGCTCGCGGCGATCGGATAGAGCGGATAGCAGGCTGCCGGCGACAGCACGAGATCGGCTGGCGATAGCGATTCGGTCCAGTCGCCGCCGGCATCGAAGCGGCTGATCGCCGCGTCGATCTCGCTTTCTATGCCGTGCAGGCCACAGACGCAGCCGAGAAGATTGGGAAAGCTCTTCAGATAGCCCGACCTCTCAAGCTGGGCGCGGTTCATGACGGGCGGGAAGCGCATCACCTCGGTTTTCGGCTCGCGATTGCGCGAGATCACCGCCGCAATTCGCTCCACAACGTCTTCATAGAGTGCGGTGCGGCCATAGACGCCGGGAGAGCCCATCTCGTGGAACAGCGCATCCGCAAGATGGTCCAGCGGATCGGCCGGAGGCGGAGTGGAGTCCGCCGGTGCTTCGACAATGGCCAGGTTCATTAGGCCGTTTCCTTTTCAGAAGGAGATCAATCGCACAAAGAGCCCGGAACGGTGCTCATCAGCGTGGCGGTACCCATGCTGGAGAGGATGCGATCGTTATTGATCATGATCGGAGCGGAAAGCACGTCACGCAGGTGGCGACCGATACTGACGTCGGTGTCGTTGCGGTATCCGGACAGGCCGCAGGCGCGCATCGCGTGCATGACGGTCGCAACCGCGAGCTCCGAGGCCTCCACCTTGAGAAGATTGATCGAGGACTGGAAGTCGACGGACGAAAGCGCGCGCATGTCCCGTTCGCGTGCTCCATAGAGCTGGAGATTCGCGGCGATGACGGCGCGTAATTTCGTCAGGGTCATTTTGGCGGCGGTGAAGTGCGCCGCGCCGGGAGGCATGTTGCCGCCCGATCCGCGGGCGGCCTTGCGAATGAAGAGCTGCGCCCGGTCCACCGCCGCAGCCGCGATTCCCGCCCAGACCGACGACCAGCACAGGTGGGCGACGGGCGTCATCGTCTGCGCATGGATCTTTTCGTATGCTACGGGGAATATCTGGTCCGCGGCGCCCCTGAAATTCAGCTTGAAGCCGGCGCTGCAGGTCCCGCGCATGCCGAGCGTCTCCCACCCGAGAGTGGGCTCCAGCGTATAGTCGTCACGGGTGATGGCGAGTAACACCTGATCGGATCCGGCGGCGGAGTCCGAGCGGCGGGCGACGGTGATGATGCCGTCCGCCTCGGCGCCGTACGAAATCACGGTCGCGTCGCGCACCAGCGAAATCTCGGTGCCGGCGCTCTCCACTGCGGCCGAGCTGAAGCGTATGTTTCCGCCGTTCTGGCCTTCCGTGGTCGACGACGCCAGCAGCATCTGCTCGGCAGCCACGCGGCGCATGAGGCTCTCATGCCAACCACTGCCCGCGCCGTGGCGAACCAGGCACGCGACCTTGGTCTGATGCATCGCGAAGATCATCCCGACCGAAGCGCAGGCGCGGCCGAGCGCGTAACACATATCGGCCACCTCGGAGATAGGCGCACCGTCTCCGCCGAACTCGACCGGAATCTGGGCGCCCAGAAGTCCCTCCTTGCGCGCCGCGTCGATCGCCTTCCGCGGGAATCGCGCCTCGCGATCGACCGCCTCGGCCTCCGCCGCGGCGACCTGCGCGACATTTGCCGTTCGCTGCTGGAACGAGGAGCCGTCGGGAGAGAATGCTATTCGGCCAATTTCCGTGGCGACGTTGCGGAACTGAACTTCCTGCACAGTCATGGGCCCGAGCCTCCCGTTTCATGGTTGTCATGATTGGACAATGCGAGCCAGATCGAGATGAATGCCGCTCAAAATCGACAAGTAGCTCACTTCCCCTGCCGCGTCGCTGGCGCAGAAGTGGGTGTCAAGGAGCTTCCACTCCCGGGCGAGGTACCTCCGAAGCAGAGCTATTGACCGAAGGAACAGTTGGGTATCGTCGCCCCGAATGTGATCACGCCTGGCCACGGCAGGAGACCGGCTGAAATGCACAACACTGCCATCAACGTTCAGAACCGTGTTCTGTCGGTCGTCAGGAGCGTCCTCCAGCAGAACGCGATCAGCGCCGATGTCCACCCGGAGTCGCGACTCGTGGATATCGGACTCAGCTCGATGGGGATGGTCGAGTTGATGCTCAAGGTCGAAGCCGAGTTCGATCTCATCCTTCCCCAGTTCGAGATCACGCCCGAGAATTTTCGATCGGTAAAGGCAATGGAGCGGATGATCCTCAACCAGCTGGGATCCGGGTCGGGATGAAGCCAGTTGAACAGAGGTTCTGCTTCGACAACCAGGCGAGCCGCAATGAACGGGTGCGCACGCACCCCGAGCCAGCTCAGCCGCAGGCGACCAGACGAGACGCTCCGCGGCGCAGACGGTCCGCCGCCAAGACCTGGCTGCAAGCCATCGCACTCACCGCACGGCTCGAAGCCCAGCCGCATCGGTTGTTCGCCGACATCGTGGAGGATTGGGCACAACGTCAGCCCGGGCGGCCCGCGTTGCTCTCGGATAGCCAATCCTTCACCTATGGCGAACTCGCTGCCCGGATCAACCGGTATGCGCGCTGGGCGCGGGACGTCGGCCTCCAAGCCGGCCGCACCGTCTGCGTGCTGATGCCGAACCGGCCGGACTACCTCGCCTGCTGGCTCGGCATCAGCAGCGTCGGCGGGACGGTGGCACTGATCAACACCAGGCTGGTCGGCCAATCGCTCGCCCACTGTATCGACGTCGCTCATGCCGATCACCTCATCCTCGCTGCCGATTGCGTGGATGCGTTCGAGAGCTCACGTCCGCACCTGCACCGCGAGCCGCAATGTTGGAGCCTCGGCACCGGCGATCCAAGCGGCGATCTGGATGCGGCGCTCGCCGCATTCGAGCCACGTCCGCTGTCCTCCGCCGAACGCGGCGACGTCACGATCGACGAACGCGCGCTTCTCATCTACACCTCGGGCACCACGGGCCTACCGAAGGCGGCGAACGTCAGTCATCGCCGCATTCTCGCCTGGGGCGGATGGTTCTCCGGACTGACGGACGCGTCCATCGAGGATCGTCTCTACGATTGCCTGCCGCTGTATCACTCCGTGGGCGGCGTCGCCGCTCCCTGCAGCATGCTCTGCGCGGGCGGTTCGGTCGCGATTGCGGAGAAGTTTTCCGCTGGCAGCTTCTGGGACGACATCGAACGTTTCGACTGCACCGTCTTCCAGTATATTGGTGAGCTTTGCCGCTATTTGCTGAAGGCGCCAGCGTCTGAACAAGAGGCGCGACACCGGCTGCGGCTGGCGGTCGGTAACGGATTGCGCGGCGACATCTGGGAGACGTTCGCCAACCGGTTCGCGATTCCGCAGATCCTCGAATTCTATGCCGCAACCGAAGGCAATTTCTCGCTGTTTAATGTCGATGGAAAACCGGGCGCGATCGGCCGGATCCCGCCGGTTCTGGCGCATCGCTTTCCCGCCTCGATCGTCAAGATCGATGCCGACAGCGGCAGCCCGGTCCGGAGCGCTGCAGGGCTCTGCATCGCCTGCGCACCTGGCGAGATCGGCGAGGCCGTCGGACGTATCGGTGGCGGCGATCGCGACGGCCGGCCTTTCGAGGGCTACACGGATCCCGAGGAGACGAAGAAAAAGGTTCTGCACGACGTCTTCGCTGTGGGCGATGCCTGGTTCCGCACCGGTGATCTGATGTTGCGCGATGCGCAAGGCTACTTGCACTTCATCGACCGCGTCGGCGACACCTTCCGCTGGAAGGGCGAGAACGTCGCGACCAGCGAAGTGAATGACGCAATCAGGGACTGCCCCGGCGTTCTCGACGCCTCGACCTATGGAGTTGCGGTGTCCGGGGCCGATGGCCGCGCCGGCATGGCGGCCTTGGTGGTGGACCGAGATTTCGATTTCGGGATATTCAAAGAACACCTTTCGCATCGGCTGCCGCCTTATGCAGTTCCAGCCTTCGTCAGGCTGTGCCCGGCGCTCGAGACGACCGACACCTTTAAGCAGCAAAAGCAGCGGCTGATCCGCGAGGGATTCGATCCTTCGCTGGTGGACGATCCGCTGTTCCTGCGTGATCCGGCGACCGGCGGCTATCGTTCGATCGACCGGGCCGTCTACGCGCGCGTCGTTGAGGGCGAAATCAGGCTCTGACATCGGCTCGGAAAGCCGAAATGTGAGGTGTACCATGTCGGTCAAATCGAAGATCTTCTCCGCGATGGAGCAGATCGCCGAAGAACAGAAGGTCACGCTTCCGCCGCTCGAGGACGATCTGTCACTGAACGAAACCGGGTTCGATTCGCTGGCATTCGCCATCCTGGTTGCGCGGCTGGAGGACGAGCTCGGTATCGATCCGTTCACTGTCGCCGAGGACGCAGCCTTCCCGTCTACCCTCGGTGAGTTCGTCAGGGCCTACGAGAATGTCCCCGCCTGACATCATTGCGTTGCGCCAATATCTCGGCGCGGGGCCGAAGGACCGCACGATTTCCGATGCCCGGCACAGTGTATCGCTGACCGACATGGTCGAGCACAGCTGCCTGACCGGCGGGTCCTTCGAGTTGTCCGGCCGCTCGGTGCTGCTTGCGACGTCGAGGCAGCTGCTGTCCGCGCTTGCAATGATCGAGCTCGACGGCGTCGCCCGCCGCATCCTTCTAGGCCCGCCCGACCTCGATTGGGATCGCCTGCAGGTCCTGCTCGAGCAGGCCGGGATCGACACCATCGTCACCGATCAGCCGCTACACCGATGCAGTGCTGGCATGCGCGCTATTATCGGCGTCGACCTGCCCGAACGGAAGGCCGTGGGACGGAAGGTCGACCATGCGACCGAATGGTTGATGCTGACCTCGGGGACGTCGGGGCTGCCGAAGATCGTTCGACATACGCTCGATGGACTCGCCGGCGCGATTATCGCCGACGGGCCCGCGCGCTACCGGAACGCAACCTGGGCGACGTTCTACGACATTCGCCGCTATGGCGGCCTGCAAATCTTCCTGCGGGCCGTGATCGGCGGCGGATCGATGGTGCTTTCGGAGCCCGGGGAAGCCATTGCCGTGCATGTGGCGCGGCTGCGCGCGGGCGGCGTCACCCACATCTCCGGAACGCCGTCGCACTGGCGCAAGCTCCTGATGAGCGGCGCGTCCGCCAATTTCGCGCCGCACTATGTCCGCCTGTCGGGCGAAATCGCGGACCAGGCAGTGCTGGACGGCCTGGCCAGAGCATTTCCACATGCGTCAATCGGACACGCCTATGCCTCGACCGAGGCGGGCGTCGGTTTCAGCGTGGACGATGGGCGCGAGGGTTTTCCTGCCTACCTGATCGGGCAGAATCACGCCGGCGTCGAGATGAAGGTGGTCGACGGCTCGCTGCGGATCCGTTCCCGGCGTACGGCGCGCGCCTATGTCGGCACCGATGCACCGCCACTCGCCGACACCGAGGGCTTCGTCGATACCGGCGATATGGTCGAGCTGCGCGGCGAACGATACCACTTCGTGGGCCGTCGAGGCGGCATTATCAACATCGGCGGGCTGAAGGTGCATCCGGAGGAGGTGGAAGCAGTGATCAACCGGCACGCGTCAGTCGAGATGTCGCGTGCGCGGTCGCGCAGGAGCCCGATCACCGGAGCCATTGTGGTCGCCGACGTCATCCTCACCAACGGCACTGATGGAGACCGCCATGAGACGATCCGCGCGGAGATTCTCAGCCAGTGCAAGGACTGCCTGTCAGTATGGAAGGTGCCCGCGGTGATCCGCTTCGTCGAGCGGCTCGACGTCACGGCAGCGGGGAAACTGGCACGCACCGATGCGTAACGTCATCGTCACCGGCGGCAGTCGCCGGATCGGCCTTGCCATTGCGCGCAGGCTCGCCGCGTCCGGCGGATACAATGTGATCGCCGTCGCGCGCCGCGAGAGCGAGGAGCTTGCGGCGCCTGCCTGAAGCCGACGACGTCGCTTCCATGGTCGAATATCCTCTCGGCGAAGGCGGCCGGAACATCACCGGCACCGTGGTGACGGTCGACGCCGGCAACACTGCCTGAGCGCCGGCCTGGACGCGTCATTCCGGCGATAGCCCCTTCAGATACTCGAGCATCGTGTTGCAGGCTTTCTCCGCCTCCGCGAAGGTTGAAAACGCCGAACCGCCAATCTTGATCGCGCCGTTACCCCGATAGAGCGGCCGCCACGACGCCACATAGCCGGCACGACCATGAAAGCCGGCACCAGCAGGGGTCTCATACGTGATCACAAAGGAAAAGCCGTCGCCGGCCGCACTCCAGATTTCCATGTCCTCGACGGCACGGTGAAACAGAAGGGACATCAAGATGCGTCCGCGCACTCGCTTTCGGCTCAACCACAGAACTCCGGTCCTGACAGCAGGCCGTCAGGAGGGAACGACCCTGACCACTGGGGGGGCAGGAAGGAGGGCCAGGGCCGTCGCTCCGGATGTGCCGAGATCCAATCGGCACATCTCTGCGATCATGTCTGAAGTCGTTCGTTATAGCCCGCGACTACGTTTTACCTGACAGCGGACAAACTGCGATCGACCCAGAGCCGCAGATGACGACTAAAATACACGTCCCGCCCGATGCCTTGGCTGCGATTCTGGATCAGGCGCGAAGCCTGAGGGACTACCCCATTAGGCTTCCCGGACATCGACCTCGCCAATCAAGCGGCGCTTGAAATCAGTCTTCAGCCCCCACTTGTTCCTGCCGATCGACTGCGTTGCGGGGGTGGGGCGCCGCCATGACAGACGCACTTTCATCACCGGCCGCCAAGGAGACGGATGATGGGCCGGGTGGTCGCTATCGATCTTGGCCTGGGACCGGCTCAGTGGCCGTCGATGTTACGGATAGCCTGCCGCACGCGCGACTGAACCAGGGTCTCCGGCAAGAAAGCCGGCGTCGGGCCGGCTCACGAGGATCTTTCCGGCCGGGTCGCTGCATCCAATGGAGGCCACCTGCCCATTGCAGTGGGAGCGACGACCGGGAATGCTGGTGCGTGACGAGCCTCTCAGCGCTCCCCATTTGTCGATCCGGGATGCGGCGCCTTCTCCCGCGGGGCAGTCGCGCGATCATGTTGCGAGATGGCGAGGGCCGCGAGCACCGTCCGATTGCTGATTTCAAGTTTTTGAAAGATGTTGTGAAGGTGCACCTTGATCGTGCCGTCGGTCGTGTTCAACCGCCGCCCGATTTCCTTGTTCGACAATCCTTCGGAGACCAGACGCATGATCTGACGCTCGCGTTCCGTCAGCGCTGTCAGCCCGCTCTCCGAATTCGTGCCCTGCTCGCGCGACGCGATCGACTCGGATGGGGTCGATGGCAGCACGTTGTGACCATTGGCGATGTGCCGCAACGACTCCACCAGAGCCTCGGAATCGGTATCTCTTAGGATGATGCTACAGGTCACGGGCGTGGCCGAGAACACCAGTTCGCAATCTTCACTCGCGACGAAGAACACCAAATGCGTCGAACGATTTTCTGAGTTGACGGTCGAAAGAATTTTCGCGGCGGCGAGCCCGGGCATTGCGGGATCGACAATCGCCATATCGGGCGCCAGGCGCCGGATCGCTTCGATGCAGCTGGCGGCGTCGTTACAAGATGCAACGATATTGAAATCGGCTACGGCACCGAGCACCTTGCTCAGCCCCTCCAAGACCACCGGATGCCGGTCTGCAATGACTACACTGATACGTCGCATTGGGCGCTCCTCAGCGGATCGTCCCCTAAACATAAACCCCGCGCACCTGCTGCTGTTTCCACCACTATCGATAGAATCACCATAAATTTCTCTTAATACAAGCAGGATCGATATCGCATCGCAAGCTAGGATTAACATGCGCGCGGCTCTGCTCGCTTCCCGACTCTCACTCGGGCTGGAATGCCCGTAAGAATCCGGTGATCAGACTGCGGCGGACCAGCCTCTGTGGTTATCCAGTCCGGATAACAGCGTAAGTGCACACTCCGACATCTCCTCAACGTTCATATGCGCAGAGCCGTTAACTCGCTCACAGAATGCGTTCACGCAGAGATAGTATCGACGAACAAAGACCTTCGAAAAGTTTTTCAATGTTGAGTTAGCATCTCGATCTAATTCACGCAGAGGCTGCGCCAGACGGTATTTTTGGGCACCGTAACCGCACGGGTATACGCAGACCCATCTCTATAACCAACGATATATAGGGCGATCCGAAATTCGCATCTAACATTCATAAAAGCTTAAGCAAGATGGATTGCTCGAAATCCACCAACGAGACCAGGCAAAGAACGGAGGTCCATGATCGAGGTAGCTCAATATATCTAGAGACCACAAGCCGACGGAGAACGACCAACCGAACAACAAGGGCTCGTTCTTACGTCGAGGACCAAGAGAACAATTGAGTTCAACCGCCCATCGCTGTTGTGTCATTGCGTAGTAGGCTGGAGGGTAAAATGAGGAGGCGGCAGTCTTGCGAGACCGTTCTTATTGGAAAGAACGTTTTGATTAGAGAAGGCATTGCTAGAATCCTGCACACGGCAAATTTTCACATCCCGGTATCGGCGTCGAGCCCCGAGGAACTGCCGAGCACACTTCAAGCAGAAAAACTGATGTTCCTCATCGTCCATACCGGCGATGGCTTCAATGTCGCGATAGAACAAATCGGATTTGTGAAGGATCGGTATCCGGACGCGCGCATCGCGATCGTGTCCGACAATTATCGGCCGGTCGATCTTGCCTCCGCATTTCGAGCAGGGGCCAACGGATACTTCGTGAACGTCAATTCGTGCGACGCATTCATCAAATCCGTCGAGCTCGTGATGATGGGCGAGACCGTCTTCCCGCCTGCATTCCTGTCATTCGCCCTTGATGCCGGTCGCGATCGCGAACCTGAAACGGCAGAGCCCGGCGGACGAAAGGCCATCCTCGCCGCTGCAGACGACGCGATCTTGCCCCAGCTCTCTCCGCGAGAAAAGGCGATTCTATCCTGCCTTATCGAAGGCGACTCCAACAAGTGCGTTGCCAGAAAAATCAATATCGCCGAGGCTACCGTGAAGGTTCACGTCAAGGCGATCCTACGCAAGATCAGGGTCCAGAACCGGACACAGGCGGCGATCTGGGGCATGAACCATGAGTCGCTGGTGCGGCCGGCAAACGATCGCGCCCCCTCAGCCGTCGATGCGGGCAGAGGGATCGCGAAGCCCATCGAGATGATCTCTGAAATGGAGCAGCTCAACGAGCCGGCTCCATTGGTTCCCCACTCCAGCCACGTCGTGGTATCCCGTATCGACGGCCTAGTCCGCAAGGGTGTGGGCCGAGGGACTCTCGCGGCGGCTGCTCGGCTCTGCAAGTAGGTTCAGGGACCCGGAAACGATTGCCGTCGCGCGAGCGATCCGAGCGCGAAGTAAGGCTGCGACACTTTCGTTGAGTCCCGACTTCGTTGAGTCCCGACGCCTGGGCGCCTAGCAGGGTGCTCCCTATTGCCCTTGCGTAGACTAGCACGCGAGATCGCAGCGGATCTTGACGGGTGGACGACGCGCAACGCGCAGGCTGCGGGACATTTTTTTACCGCTCCCGCAGCGATTCCTGTTTGTACCTCGCCAGCGGCGAGAGAAGGTAGCTGATGATCGTGCGCGCGCCGATCTTGATCTAATTTAGACCGTCACCGCCAGGACTGTTCCGGTACCGCAGGGCGACCTCGACGGCGTCATCCGGCCGCAGCTCGGTATCTTCGCCTGCGAAAATCCGTTCCGGTCCCTCCTCGCCTCTTCTGATGATGGCACTCTCAGCTTGGTTCGCGGCTCCTCGCACGAGTTGTGATCGCACCATGCGGTGTACTGAAGCCTCTCGCCGACGTTCTGCAGCTTTCGCGAATTTGGTTGAGCTTCACGCTTGTCTGTTGCAGCTCACGGAGCAGATCGAGCCTCCGCCGGTCGTCGAGCTTTGCCAGCTTTCTGGTGAGTTCGTCCTGTTCTTTCCTGCAGCAGGTGCACAGAGGTCTGCAGCTTCCGTGTTGATGACAGCAGCACGGCGCGACGCACATCCGTAAAGCGAAGGCTAGTCACAGAACGCTTGCCCAAGAGATCAGACATTTTCTGCAGTCCTTCGAGGTCTGACTGAGGTCCCTCCTCCTCGTTCTTCTGCTGCTCTGAACAGCCCGCGGATCTCCTCGTCTCCCTCTCGGACGCCGCTCTGGAGGAAGGCATTTCCCTACTGATAGTCACTCTGCCTGGTCCTAAATATTCTGTTTCCGCATTGATGATTTCCGAAATCGCCGACCGTGCGGAAAACGCATATCCCATCGCAATCTACGACCCAGTCGCTCATCTCCGGCCAATCAGTACATTCCGGGTCACTGGACGGAAATCGGAAAAAAATGGGTAACTATCATGGTCCATTGAGTGGCAGCACTGCCGGATTAAAGTTCGACGCGCAATTCGCGCGCACCCCCGTTCCAAACCGCTCTGATGTGGCTGCGAACTGATGATCAACAGCCGATTGGACATGGAGGGTGCTCACTATCGATGAGGAATAGAACGTTTGTTTTGCCGATCGCCGGTCTGCCGTGTTGCTCGAACGGCATGCGATTTCCATGTGTTGCTGTCCGCGAACAGACTTGAAGACGCATCAACTTGAGCATCGTCGCGGAGCCTCAACTATCAGCAGTGGTATGACAATGCTCCAGACCAACGGCACAGATAATTGGGTAAGTCGTGACAATATGCCGCCTGAATTTCGCCCGGGGCCGGCCGTCTCGCTAGCAGAAGTGCTGGCCGTGCTGGCGTTCATCCGACGAAATCTATTTACCATGTCGCTGACGTGTTTTGCGGGGCTCGGCATTGCCATCCTTTACCTCGTCACCGCGGTACCGACATTCACCGCCAAGGCGCAACTCCTCGTAAACACGAAAGTGACCTTAGTGGACTCTGCGGCGGTGTCGACGGTCGTGGAAAGTCAGATCGCAATCATAAAGTCTGAGAGCATCGCTAGCGCCGTGATCGAGAAGCTCGGCCTTGCTCAAGACCCGGAATTTGCGACAGGCCAAGTTAGCGGCATGATATCCCGGCTGCTCGGCTGGAGTAAGCCGAAGACGGAAGCTAACGCCGCGCGCTATGCCGTGGAACCGTTCGAACGTAAGCTTTCGGCCAAGCGTATCGGCCCTACATATCTTGTCGAGATTACCTTCGATTCCCGAAATCCGGATCGGGCGGCGCAGATCCTAAACGCCGTTGCCGAAAAATACATTACTCATCAAATGGACAAGGCAAGCTTGCAAGACGAGAAATGGGTTACGGATCGACTGAACGAATTGAGCACTCAAGCTTTGGCTGCAGAAAAGGCCTTGAAGGACTACGACAGGAACAACAAGACGAAAGATGCAGCGGATTCCGCTGATACTCGCGATAGATTAGCCGCCGGTGCTGAATCAGCAAAAAACGCCTATGACAATTTTCGCCACGTGCTGCGTAAGACAGAAGCGACGCAACAACAATCCCCGCCGGTGTTTGAGGCGAGTCTCGTCACCGGGGCGTCGCCTCCTTTGGGGGCCAGCTCGCCAAAACCTCGAATCGTGCTTGGAATAGCGATCGTTGGAGGGCTGCTTCTTGGAATCGCGATAGGAATGCTGCGCGATCTGTCTGATCGCATCCGCACCAGCGGGCAGAAGGCTTGTCCAAGCGCAGAGGATGGCAGGATCGAGCGACCTCTTCCGGATGGGATTCGACCAGATCATCAATTTGAACCATCCGCAAAGGCAAAGCCAGTGCGCCTCACGGGTTCGGGGTGAAGGGGCTACCATCATCACCAATGATCGGGGTGTCCTGGCGGTCAGTTCCTGCTGGACACGAAGGCGTTGCCGTATCCTTGTTTTCGACGGACCCAGCTAGCCGATTTGATCGCGCTTTGGACGGCGGGCAGACGCCATAGCACGGCCCGGTGAGGGCGAGGCGAAGGTTGTGGCCGGCGGCGCTGAGGATGAGGTTGGTCGCCCCCCGTCGCGACCTTTGAGGTGACAGCGGCCGAGGTGGCCATCTTCCGTCTGCGCTGGCACTGCTGTCGGGAACGGATATGCTCGGCGCGCGCCAGCGGGCGCTCGAATGCCGCCTCAAGCTCGTCCTGGCCGATGATCTTTCCGCGGATGTCGCGGATAAGGCGGCCTTCCTGTCTCCGCAGCAGGCCCAATTGCCGACGATGGCGCTTGAACTGCCCAGCATAGGCATAGCGTCCCACCGTTTTTCGTTAGACCGGAAGCTCACCAGACGCGCGACCAACATCCTTATCGCGCCCTACCGCTAAAGCCTGTGATACTCACGATACCATGTCGCGAACCGTGCAACCCCCTCGTCGATTGTCGTGGACGGGCGGAACCCGAGGTCACGCTCAAGCTCGGCAATATCGGCGTAGGTTGCCTCGACATCGCCGGGCTGCATCGGAAGCATTTCCTTGATCGCCGTCCTGCCGAACTCTTTCTCCAGCAGCGATACCACATCCGTTAGATCTTCAGGACGGTTGTTGCCGACATTATAAATTTTCCAAGGAGCGCTGCTGGTCGCGGGATCCGCAGGCGCGCCCGGCCGGCCCTGGGGTGGACGATCGATCAGGCGTACGACCGTCTCGCTCACGTCATCGATATAGGTGAAGTCGCGCCGCATCTTTCCATGGTTAAACAGCTTGATCACCTCGCCGCCTAGGATTGCCTTAGCAAAGATGAACATCGCCATGTCCGGCCGGCCCCAGGGACCATAGACCGTGAAGAACCGCAAGCCGGTCGCTGGAATGCGATAGAGATGGCTATAGGCATGCGCCATCAGCTCGTTGGCTTTCTTGGAGGCGGCATAAAGGCTGATCGGATGGTCGACATTGTCCCGCACCGAGAAGGGCAGCTTCGTATTCGCGCCGTACACTGACGACGAGGATGCGAAGACGAGATGCCGGCACCCATTGTGACGACACCCCTCCAGCACATTGATGAACCCATCGAGGTTCGCATCGACATAGGCGTATGGGTTTTGTAGTGAATAGCGGACGCCGGCTTGAGCCGCGAGATGAATCACGATCGGGAATCGATGCTGTTTGAACAGTGCCATCGATGCTGCGCGATCAGCTAGATCATGCTTCACAAATGTGAACTTCGGATCGCGCTTGAGAAGCTCGATGCGCGCTTCTTTCAACTTGGTATCGTAGTAGGCATTGACACTGTCAGCGCCGACCACCTCGCGACCGTTAGCCAAGAGCTGTCGAGCAACATGAAAACCAATGAAGCCCGCAGCCCCGGTCACCAGTACTTTGTCGTTCAGCATCTTATCTCCGGATCAGAGCCGCCACAGTTCGATGACGGCGGGCTTTGCGGCACGATTTAGCTTTGCCTTGACGTCGAGCACGAGGCCCGAGCCATTGCGCAGCAGGCGCTGAACAAACGGCCAGCCACCGTCGACATAGGGCTGATGGGCGACGGCGAGAATGATAGCATCTGCAGGTTCCAGCGCATCCAGCTCGGTCAACATCACCCCATACTCATGCTGGCTATCGGCAACATTCGCCAGCGGATCATGGATCTGCACCGTGAGCCCGAAAGACTGAAGCTCGTGAACGATGTCGATGACGCGGGAGTTGCGAGTGTCGGGAACGTCTTCCTTGAAAGTCAGCCCGAGGATGGTCACGATCCCATTCTGAGCTCGGCGCCGCAATAGCCCACGAACGCATTCACGCGCCACTCGTTGACCCATGCCGTCGTTGATGCGTCGCCCAGCGAGAATTACCTCGGGATGATAGCCAGCTTTTTCGGCACGATAAGTCAGGTAATAGGGATCGACACCGATACAGTGGCCGCCGACAAGTCCCGGCTGGAACGGCATGAAATTCCATTTGGTCCGCGCCGCAGCCAGGACGTCGCCAGTATCGATATTTAGCGCCTGGAATATTAGCGACAGCTCGTTCATGAAGGCGATATTCAAGTCGCGCTGAGTATTCTCGATGACCTTTGCGGCTTCTGCTACGCGGATCGAAGGAGCACGATGAACACCGGCGCTGACCACAGATCCATAGACATCCGCCACGATCTCCAGCGTTCTGGCATCCTGCGCCGAGACCACCTTGGTAATCGTTTCAAAGCGGTGCTTCCGGTCGCCCGGATTGATCCGCTCGGGGGAGTAGCCGACCGTAAACTCTACGCCAGCCTTCAGGCGAGAGTTTTGCTCAAGTATCGGAACGCAGTCTTCCTCCACGGCGCCGGGATATACGGTTGATTCATATACGACGATATCACCTCTCTTGAGCACCGCGCCCACTGACCGCGACGCCGCCATCATCGCGCGCAGGTCCGGACTCCGAGCCTCGTCAATCGGAGTCGGCACAGTGACGATGAAGAAATCGGCCTTCACCAGTTCGGCTGGGTCGGCGGTAAACAGTAGCGTTTCTTGGCGCAAATCACCGCTCTCAGCCTCACGGGTCCGGTCCTTTCCTTCCCTGAGTTCAGCGACACGTCCGCAATCCACGTCGAATCCAACGACCGGCACTCCGGAACGCGCGAACGACACAGCCACAGGCAACCCAACATAACCGAGCCCAATCACCGCAATTTTTCGGCCGTGCATCATAATTGATGTCCAGTCGTCCGCGCGCCATTGACGCCGCTCGCCCCGCCTGAGAGCGACGTGGGACAACGCGTGTTCGGACAGGGCACGCTGATCTGACGGCACAGCGTGGATAGCATCCATCTATTCGCGAGATTCCGCGGCGTGCCGACTGATATATCGGGAAACATGAACCACGGTCGTAACATCACGGATCCTTCGCCGACCAACATGGCACCCAGATTATCCGTGGCAATGGGAGTCGTGGGCCTGTTCAGTTTTCTGCCGATCCTGATCATGGGCGTTTTCTTTTCGTATAATTTCACGCGACGCGTGAACCTTTTCGGATTGCCCCGTCGACTTCCCGCTTCACACTACTCGCCCTAATGCCATGAGCAGAAATCGATCGATTGTCGCTCACCGCGATTGCGTCCGCGAGGGTCTCGGCCGCGCCGGCTGCCATGAGCGTTTTGACTTAGCAACAAGAGGCGTCAAAGCGGCAATCAACTCACAAGCTTTTACCGCCGGCGAGTGATTGGCCTTAACATAGGTCTGACATCGTCGCGCGAGCGCATTGTAGTTGTCCGCGTCGATATCCCAAATTGCCTTCACTGATCTGCAGAGTTCCAACTCATCCTCAGCCGATGCACCGAGTGCATGACGCAAGACGATCAAATCCGGATCGACAGTCCGGCGCGTCACGACGGGTGTGCCCGCGGCCAGAGCCTCCAGGAACGCGTTCGAGAAGCCCTCATAATGCGATGTGCAGAGAAGCATCGCCGATTCTGATAGGAATGCTTGAATGTCGGTCCTCCGGACATAACCAACCAATTTAACATTTGGGAGATGGCGCAGGCTATTCACGGCGTCCATCGTCGATTGATCAGCATTTTCGGACGGCATCCCTGCGACGCGAAATTCGATGGTGGGAAGTTCCTGGGCGATCCGAAAAAGTAGAGGCAAGTTCTTTGGATAGCGAAAGACTCCAAGCCACGCGACATATCCGCGTTCTGCGCGCGGCAAAGGAGCGGTCGCGTCCTCTGCAACGACAATAGGATTATGAATGATGTGAATAGGCTTTCCGGGAAAACGTGCTGCCAAGCGGTCGCGCTGATACTGATTTTGACAGAGAAATCCGGCTGCTCGATGCCGGGCCCAAGAATAAGACAAGCATTCAAACTGCCGAAGACCGATTTTGTATCGTTCATCGACGTCTGCGTCGCTTACAACGCGGTAAACGAACGGAATTCTCAATTGGTCGGCGACGAAAGCCATGATGGCGGTGCCGACCCCGCGTGCGCCCTGAATGATGATATCCGGATGATAGGCGCGAGCGGCTGCCAGTAGTTTGGGAATATGTGAGTAGAACCACCTCGCAACCCGCACCCCCTGCGTCGGATCATAGGTCTCGATAAGTCTTATTGGCGGGTTCGAACCAACGTGGGCCAAAGCGCCTTTCCAGGTAAGGACCGCGGCTTCGTGGCCGGCGTCTTCAAGAGCGCGAAGCCATGTTGAAAGTTCGATCGCCCACCCGCCGACCGGATAGTTCTCATCCTTCAGCAGATAAGGAATGAAATGATCTATCGAGAGAATTCGCACTTGATACCCACAGCGTTGATTGAATTTTAGCCCCGCGCCGCCGCGGCTCAATGGACCATCCTGACTACCCATTTATTGCCAATTTCCATCCAGTGATCCGGTATGTACTGATTTTAGCTGCAACGGAGTGGCTGAGTGGCAAAGTGCTGCAGATGCGTCCCTTAGCAGTTTGCTGGCCTCTGCCAGATTCCTCGGCACAGTGCTCGGTCGGTAGCGACGTCGACGTGCGGCTAAGGTAGAGTAGATGTCTTGAGAAGCTTTCTAATTACGATCGATACAGAGGGCGATAACAGCTGGAGCAGGCGTTCAACGGTCGAAACTCGCAATGCTTCCTTTCTTCCTCGCTTTCAGTCGCTATGTGAGAACTTCGGACTGAAGCCCACCTACCTGGTGAACTTTGAAATGGCCAACGATCGTGGTTTTGTTGAATTTGGCCGCGATCTAATCGCACGAGGTACCGGCGAAATCGGGATGCATTTGCACGCTTGGAATTCGCCCCCAATCCATCCTTTGACCAGCAATGATTCCTGGTACCAGCCCTTTCTGATCGAGTATCCAGAAGACGAAATCCGGAATAAAATAGAATTTCACACGCATTTTCTTGAGGACGTTTTCGGCGTCAAAATGTTGAGCCACCGATCGGGCCGCTGGACCCTTGATGGATTCTATGCCGATGTGTTGAGGGAGTTCGGATTTAAGGTAGACTGTTCCGTAACCCCTCATGTGGATTGGCGCAGCACGATGGGAGATCCGGACGGCGCGGGAGGGACCGATTATCGAGGGTTTCTTGAGCAGCATTATTGGATGAGTGAACGAAATATCGCGCTTCCGGGAAGGTCTTCGTTACTCGAGGTCCCAATGACGATCATCAACCGATCGCCCGCTTTTCTGACCCGAGCGACTCAAGCTTGTGAGGACATATCAGACTTACTGGATAGGGCCCGGCGCTACATTTGGCCGCTGGATTGGCTGCGCCCCAATGGGTCGAATTTGACGTCGATGCTGCGCATTCTTGACATCGCGATTTCGCAAGATCGGCCTTATGTAGAATTCATGACGCATTCCTCGGAGCTCATGCCTGGCGGAAGTCCCTACTTTCCGACGGTCGAATCAGTCGAGAAATTGTATCGGGATTTGAACGAGCTCTTTTCAAAAGTGGCGAACGATTTTTGCGGCAATACGCTGATCGAATTTCACGATAGAGTGTCGATGTCGTCACGCTCCGAGAACGGGGTAAAATACGGCCAAGAGGAATGGCGATGAAAGTGTTACTCGCTATTCTTGTCGCGGCTGGAAGCTCCATGAACATCGATGATGGATTGACGTTCGTCGCCGCGACGACGGCGGATGCAGGTGACTCCCGGATTTTTGTGAGTTCAGGCCTATCGGACGTTCATAGCTTTGCTGCGACGAATACCGACACGGCAAGCAATGCGACCGCAGCATCGCGGCCTGAAACTAGAACAGTTGTCTCGTCGATTACGTCGTTTTCGGCAACGCCGCGAACGCACTTTCAGATCGGTGGCGACAGTTATCAAGTTCAGGGCGCGGGCCGGAGCTATAGCCTGACCACTCCTGACCCACAGACTCTGCGCTTCGAAGTCCGACCGGGTGATCAAGCCTGGTACGATGCTGGACACGCTGTTGATCGCAACGACGTTGCACTAGATCCAACTATTCCGGTCGGAACGTCTATCAGCATAGATTATCAGTTCATGGTGGAGCCAAATGGGCCCAATGGGACATTTGTAAACACCGCATCATGGTTCACCACTGCAGAAATGAACGGCTACCCGGCCGTCTCCTCGCCTCCATTCGAGATCGGTCTCGTCGGCAATCGACTGCATGTAATGGCTAGATATTGCCCCCCGGGGCAGGTTCCCAGTAACAGGGCCGGCAATCTTACGCAGCTCACGCTCTGGACCGCCCCCGATCCAATTCAACCTGGCCAGTATAACGATATCAAAATGTCGGCCAATGTATCCAATAACAGCAGCGGGTATTTGGACGTCTGGGTAAACGGCACTCGGGTTGTGAACTATCATGGCCCCTTGGGCTATGGGACCCCCACCTATTGGGAGTACGGACTCTATCGGAGCGCAGGTCCACCCGAGACCGCTGCCGCCAATTTTCGAAATATGACGCTAACGACCGGGTCGGGGCCGCCTGGAGTCTCGGCACGGTGACCCTGAACTCATCATCGGCGTGGTTAGCTCCGGCAGCGCTGGCGCAGAAATTCCGATACGTAATGAGGGATTCTTTGAACTATAGCGGCCGGGCTCCTTATCATCCCACGTTTGCGCATTCAGACGCGCAACGGGAACAATTCTTTTTTCTCTTGTTTATTTTTATGTTGCCATTTTCTCGGTTACCGCTTCTAGACAACAACCTCTTTGGCATCCAGGGATTTAAGCCGTTCAACTTGCTATCAGGTGTAGTTTTGGCCTACTTGGTGTTCCAAAGTAGGCTCCTACACGCGACGGATAAAATTGAGCAAAGGTCTATCAGACTCTTTCTCCTGTATTTTGCAACTTTTACTGTTGCCCTCATTCGATCAATTCCAAATGCTCCGCTCCTTCATAGTCGCGCCCCTAATTCATTTGCCGAGTCCTATTTGGATTTTACACTGTCATCTTGCGTGGTTCCCGCCTTTTATGCGTTGCCGTTTCTTTTTATTCTAAAGCGCATGTGCTCCTTTCAGGAGCTTGAGAGGATCACGACCGTGATCTGCCTCTCAATATTGTCGTTGTCGATCGCGTTCATCACACTTGTCCTGATGAATCCGTCCGTGCTGCTTTCGGGCAGCCCGGACGAAATGACTGACCTGGCCGCCGGAGACAGCCGAATGGCTGCCGGCGGAATCAATGAGTTGTGCGCAACTTATTTTGGTATTCATTACAACACGATCGGAACCATATACATTTGTACTATACCCCTGTTGCTCCATAGAGCTCTTAAGCGCGGCGCATTTTGGATCGTTCCTCTCGGTCTATCGCTTCTGGCGGTTCTTCTCCTCGAGTCACGCAGCGCGCTTGTCACGGTGGCAGCTTCGTGTTCCCTATTTCTGATCCTACGGCGCAGGTTTGTCATTTTGGTTCTTGGTGCTGCCGCGGCTGGCGTCACATCGTTCCTGTGGATCGGACCAACCGTCGCCGCTCTTCTATCGATCGGGTTTGGAGACAGTTCCGCCGTCTCGGCTGATAGCTTGCTGACGGGCCGTGTTGAGTACGTCTGGGCTCCTCTGCTCAATGAATGGACGAGCAATATCGGCCTGTTCCTGCTTGGCGCTGGTCGTTACGGAGTGGTGACGAGTGAACTTTGGCACACAGGAGCCCTGATACAGGTCACTCATGCGCATAATGCAATTATCGATTTCTTTCTTGATTGCGGAGTTATTTTGACCAGTGTGCTTTTGGTCTTCCTTTGTGTTGGAACAGCTACCGCCTGGCGAGTTGGGCGAAGGCTGAACAGTGACCTATATTGGGCTCTGTTCGCGTGCATCTTTGGTTTTGGAGTTGGTATGGCGACTGAGCGTGAAATTTTTCCAACAGCCGCCAACATGTATGTATTTCCGATCATTGCGATGATGATCAACTTGGCGCGGTTGCGCTATCTGGATTTCTGTCGCAGCTTATCCTGTCCCACAAATTGTCTGACTCGTTGCGAGGCTCCGTAGACGCCAAGCCGGTGGTCGTTCAGGTCTTGAACTGCCAAGCATGAGAGCATCGTTTTGAGAGATCGGCCAACCCTGCGCGATTCGTCAGCGTGGCTGATGGTCCACCGCCGTGGCTGCCCGCAAAGTGTCTGCGGCGTTGCGCGCCGGCATGGACTAGGTGTTTGGTCCCAAGCTTGAATGGTGCATTCGAATTTGCGCGATTCGAACGATGCGTTGTGGTTCAATTTTTACACGGCTGCGCCACGACGACGGAGGCAGTCCGTGCAATACAAAATAGTCAAGAGAGTCTGAGATCGCTAACCAAGCGCTACGGGATCAACCAGAAGATGGTCGCGAAGTGGAAGCAGCGCGACACCGTCGCTGATCTTCCGACGGGCCCGAAGGAGGCCAAGTCGACCACCTTCCATCGAGGAAGAGGTGATCATTGTCGCTTTTCAGCGGCATACGCCCTTTCGCTCGAGATTGCCCCTATGCATTGCAGCCGGCCATCCCTCATCTGACGCGGTCACCCCTGTATCGCAGCCTCCAGCGCCATGACGAGAGCACGAACTCGGTTGATATGGTCGATGTCTTCGAAGACTGGCAGCTGATCTGCGCTGTCCATTTCCAGACGATTGGAAGCCAATCGTTAGGACCGATGAGTTCGGGACAGGCCAGCAAACCGGCAATAAGCTCTTCGAGCAGCGTCGTTTCTCGCCGAGGGCGAGCAATTCCTCGTCAAACTGCCTGAGGCGACGCGATAGACCGGGCATTGGGCGCTCCAATTCCATGGCAGCAGTTCATGAAGCCGCCCCTGAGGGAAGCTGGCAATCCAGGCGAGCACGTCGGCAAGCCAGGCCGGCGTGTCGATATCGTTGGGCCTGTCCGTCACGATCAGTGTTGCCGTGACCGCGGCGCGATCCGAACCCAGGAACAGCCAGAACTTCCGTCCCAGCGCAAATCCGCGTAGAGCGCATTCTCGCATTGTTGCTTAAGGCAGATCCTGTCGTCATCGATGAAGCGGACAAACCGGTCCCAACGCTTGAGCACGTTTCGATCGGCTCGCCCGCGGCCCTATCATCCGCAAACCATGGGCAAAGTCGAACGCTTAGGGGCTCCGTTGGGCTACCTCTTAATAACGGTCGTTCATCTCCCGTTTGTAGCGCGAGGTTTCGGTCGGGGTCTTAAAATGAGATTGGATTGATAATATAAGAGGTTCGTCGCATCGGCCCCTCTTAGGCTGAATTGTGTGCAGGGCTGGAGCATAAGCACAAAGGAACTTTCGTCCCAAAATCAGGAGGCTCGATGCCGATTGAAAGGATCCATGCCCACCAAGTCACCGAAGGCAGTTGCCCGCCTCCCGCTCTTATCGATTCGTACTTCTTCCCTGAAGTATCGGCTGGAGGCTTTTCGCGCAATGATAGCGCAGTTGCATTCTATCAGAGAATAAACGCGCTAGTATCCTCCAGCTCGGTGCTCATTGACTTTGGTGCTGGGTGTGGTGCCTCCCACTATGTCTCCTATCGCAGCCGTCTCCGTAACTTCAAGGGGCGCGTGTCCAAGGTGGTCGGCCTCGATGTAGATCCCGCGGTAATCGCCAATCCATCACTTGACGAGGCGTTTCTTCTTGATCCCGACGGACGCGCGCCGTTGCCGGCCGGAACCGCTGACATCATCTTTTCTGACTATGTGTTTGAGCACTTTCGCGACCCAACACAGAGCGTGGCTGAAATAGATAGGTTATTGAAGCCCGGTGGTTGGATCTGTGCTCGAACGCCAAATCGGTTCGGCTACATCGCCGTCGCTAACCGTCTTATTCCGGATCAGATGAGCAAGTTAGTTCTTAGAATTCTCCAACCTTGGCGGAAGTCAGAGCACGTGTTTCCGGCATTTTACCGCCTCAACACACCGGGTACGCTGCGCAAGTTTTTTCCACCTTCACGCTTCGAACACTTCGTCTACGCCTGGGATGCAGACCCTCTATATCACGCTAACAGCCGAATTCTATACCGCGCGTTCTTGGCCCTGAACTACCTTACGCCGCCTCCACTAAAGCCTTTTTTGATGATATTCATTCGCAAAAAGTCTGGAGCCGGTTAAGACGGCTGAGGCATTTGAGCACTTCTCTCTCTCAGGATGGCGGCGGCCGGACGTGGGTCGCTACGCTTATTCGGTGATGATGAATGACGTCGATCCGCATGCCTGGGCGCACACGAACGCCCAAGCGGATCGCGCAGGGCTGCGGCGATGCAGCGGACGGAGTGGTGCATCGTCAATCGTAAGCGCGTGCGGCGGCTCATGCGCCAGATGGGAATAGCGGCGCTCGGGCCGAAGCCGCGCGCGATCCAAGCCGGCGCCTGCACACGAGATATTCCCTACCTGCTACAGGGGCTTTCGATCGAGCGGCCGAACCAGGTCTGGTGCGCGAGCACCACCTACATCGCAATCGGGCGCGGCTTCCTGACTTCTGGCGATCGTGCGATGCATGCCGACGTTCCGCAAGGCTTCGGAGCATCGGCGGTACGCCGAGAATGCGTCGCCTGCTTTCAAAGGCCAGCTGCAGACGGTTTCGCGCGCTATGCTCTGGATGTAGCGGCGGTGGCACCGGCCGATCCGCGAGTTCGCGCCGGCGGCTTCGTAAGGCCGGTTCGCTCGGCAGCCTCAAGAGCCACCTCCGTGTGGCTTCGGCCACCTCCGGCGTCAGGTGCGGGTGTCGACCATCAACGGTCTACATCGGCCTGAGCACGCAGTAGACGTTGTGGGCGATGAAATCCTGCAACACCGGAACGCGGGCAAGCGCGTTGGAGAGAGGCCGGATGAGCGGCAGCTCGATTGCGTTCACGTCGAGGTAGTCTAGCTGCCAGCCCGTGGCGCGGAGGTGCCCCAGGAACTCGGAATAGCGCATCTGGTTCAGGCCCCCGATGATCTCGCGCAGGCGGCGCGCCGGATCGGTCGGCCGGAAGCACTCACGCCGCACCCTGAGTATGGCCCGTTCCGAGAAGAAGACGCCGCGCCACGGAATCTGCAGGCGGAAAAAATACCCCATGTGATCGCCGAAGGGCGAATGGAACAGCGGACCGAAGCCGAGCACGGCGACGCCACTCGGCGCGACAAACTCCTTCATACGCGCGAGGAACTGGCGCGGCGCCTCGATGTGCTCGAAAGCGTCGAAGGAAAGCAGCACGTCGTACTTGTGCGGCGGGTTCCAGGTATGTAGGTCGCAGCATTCGAAGTGCGCGTTGGCGAGCCCCAGGCGCGCCACGTGCGCGCGTGCTGTCTCGATTGCGCGCGGCGTGAAATCGACGCCGGTGATCTGGCCCGCGCCCATGCGCGCGAGCGCGAGCGTGAGCTCGCCGGTGCCGCATCCCATATCGAGGTAGCGCTTCGCTGGATCGGCACTGAGCCGGCCGCCGAAGCGTCGCATCAGCTTGCGCATCTTCGGCATCGCCGCTTCGAAGGTTTGCGCGGTAGCCCCGCCGGCGCGCGAGTTGAGCTCTTCCTCGGTGGCGAGGTTGCGGCGGTGTGCGAGGCCTTTGAGCACCCAATAGTCGAGGGTCTCACCCAACATGAGAGCGTCTTTCGTGGCAGAAAACGATTTCGGTACGAAGCTGCGTCAGAGATCAGGTCAGGTCAAGACCATCTTGGGGGCAGCGATCGACGATCAGTGTTACCGATGTACTCACAAATGGGTAGCCACTCGCCCCCCAGGTGAACTTGATCGAGTGCTTTTATTCCCAACCCTCAAGGCGACGCCGTGCGATGTCCCGGCATGATTCCTCCTCCGACGCGCTGCCGCTCAATCGACAAGAACCACCAGTCGATCGTCAGCGAGAGCGTCACCAGCGGATGGTACATGACGATGATCGCGTCCAGCCGCGAGCGCAGAAGATCGGCCTGTCCGGTGTCGCGTCGTTCCTTCGATTTCATCGTGCCCTCCGATGTCTCCACGGAATCTCTACGCGCGACTCGATCGAATCCTGAAAATGAAATTGCAGGCTTTCGGGCCTTCAAGCGCGAAAAGCTTGCAATCTCAAACCTCGCTGCGCTCCAAAAAGCGACTCCCCACTGATGGCTTGGGAGGTTCTTTATGGCCGACTGATGGAGAGTGAAGATATAGGCGTCTGACTGACCATCCACCTACTCGGCTTGGCCCGGGCGGCAGCAGATCGCAAGATAGTCAGCATAGTTCACGACGTAGGCACCGGGCTGTTCCTGGTGCCCGTGGTCGCACCGGGCCAGCAGAAAGCGTCGGAAGTAAATGTTCGCCAGCAGAGGACTCAGAGGAGAGAGCCTTGCGGGGTCCCTTCTTAGATTGAAGAGCCGAAGAGCCCAGGGTTTTCGTCCAAAAGCGGAAGTGTCATTCTCAGAACACGGCTTTGATTGATCGCCTACGATAGGCCCCCCGGGAAGGAGTCGTTGGTCGAGTGTACGCGCGGTTCAGATCTTGATCCTTTGGTTGAGCCCAGTTGGAACACGTCCTAGCCAGGCTCGAAGCGGGCGTGCCCAGAGGTAGGCCCGCCCCAGGAGCGTCAACGCGCGCACGCCTTGAGCTTCCTGGCGCACGGTGCCGCCGAAGCCTTCCTTGAATCGGTTGATACGCAGCAGATCTTCGTCGTCATGTCCTGCGTACCAGCCGCCGAAGTCATACAGCGTGGCGCCCGCACCTCGGAAATGCTGCATTTCGAGCCAGTGCAGCAGCCGGTTCGCTCGGCCGATCAGGCTGCGGCGTGCCGGCGCCTGGCCTCGGAACAGCGAGGCGGAATGCAGCAGGCGGACACGGCTTCCGATCAGCAGATAGGAATGCCAGACGACGACCTCGCCCTCGTGCAACATCCTGCCCAGGCGCAGCACGCCGGCCCTGGCGGCGGCCCCTAGGTATTCCATGCGCACCGGCGACAGCCCCTTGTCGGCCGCGAACTGCGCGAAGAGGTCGTAGAAGGCCGCTAGCGAGGATGGGTCGGGAGCAGTGGGCGCCCAGAATTCCAGGGCATCCTTGTTCTGGGCGCGGCGGATCTCGTACCGCGTTTCGGACTGCATGTTGGCGAGCAGTTGCTCATCGGACAGCGTGAGATCCACGACGAGCGTGTATTTGGCCGACGGTTGGGTAATCTCCGGAATAGCGAGCCGCTGACACAACCAGGCCACGTCCACGCCGCGCTGGGGGATCGCCTCGTCGAACCAGAATTCCTCGATCCTCGGCCAAGCCCGCAGGACGATGCTCATCGGCGCGCCCTCTTGAAACAATGCTAAGATGTCTTGTTGGCGGCGACTTCAGGGAGCCCGAACTCCCCCACGGGACGAGACGTGTTAGCGAGTGCATTTCCCTCTCTTAGCATCTCGGCAAGCGTTCGATAATATCCCGTTGCAAACAAAATAGCGGCATAAAACACCAAAACGGCAGCAGGCCCGACTATCGCAGCAATTGGCGCCGATGGATT
The DNA here is from genome assembly GCF_042257955.1 of Bradyrhizobium sp. B025. Classification (NCBI taxonomy): domain Bacteria; kingdom Pseudomonadati; phylum Pseudomonadota; class Alphaproteobacteria; order Hyphomicrobiales; family Nitrobacteraceae; genus Bradyrhizobium; species Bradyrhizobium sp. B025. The sequence continues at coordinate 6,234,679 of NZ_CP170150.1, forward strand.
CAGCAGGTCGGCGGAAAAACGTGCCACGAGTGCGCAAACTGCCGATACGCTCCAAATTTTTCCAAGGCTTTTCCAATCCTGCAATCTTGCCACAGGAACGCTCATCACCTTTGAAAGCCTTGTCAGAAAAAGCGCATACACCACGAAAGTGGCCAATACCGAGCCCATAGCCGCACCCGGCAAACCGTAATACCAGACACCGACTAAACTGGATATTACAGCAACGGGCAAAACCGACGCTTCATAACGCAAGAATGTTGAACCTTGTCCGAACACATTCAGCAAGGTGGTGATCTCAACGGAAATCAAGGTCTGAACCAGATAAATGCGCAACACTGGCGAGCCGCTCAAGTACTCCTTCGTAAACAGGAACTGGATAACTTCGTCGGAAAAGGCGAACACCCCCGCAACGGCTGGGTACATGATCGCGCTGACGATCACATTGCCTCGATTGTTTAGGCGCAATAGCTCTTCGTGACGACCAAGTGAATGGAGGTGGCTCATTTTAGGCAGGAGCAAACTCCCCAATACGCTTCTCAGGATTTCAAACGGCATAATGAGCGTAGTTGCAATGGAAAAAATGCCGAACACCGCTGATGAAAACGCCGTAGCCACAATCCATTGCTCGGCCTGCTTCCGGCTGTGGAACAGCAAGCCGGCCACGTTGAATGGAAGAGCATAACGAAGCTGTACACGAAGTTGCTGCTTGTCCAGGGGGAACAGTCGAATACCGCAATAGCGTGCAATGAAATAACCCAAAAGTCCAAGGCGCATGCAGGCAGCAATCAATGTGGCAACCAGCACTTCTTCGAGCCGCTGAAAAATTACTGCTGCGGAAATGATGAGCGCAGCCCTGAGCACAGATGTGACCAGGATAGCTTGTGCCTGCCATCGAATCTGCCCTGCGGCGTTGGGTAACACGTCGAGTAACAAGCCCAAATTCCAGACAAGCAGGAAGAACGCAACCAAAAATCCCTGCTGGTGCAGCAGGTCTTTCATGCTCGAGGGCAGGGCATCGCCAAAGACAAAAATTAAAAGTGCCGCAATCACCGTTATGGCAAGTAATAGCAGCGCCGTCTGCCCGACATAAAGCCGGCGTCCCTCTGAATCCAAACGGACAAAGAAGAAAAGCAAGCTGCGTGGCAACTCGTTGAACAACACGGCCACACTAGTTACAAGCAGCCAGAACAGCCGATATTCGCCGAAGGCTGCGCTGCCGATCGTCCGCACCAGAACGATCGGCGTCAACAGCGTGATGGCCTGTTCGATGTAGCGCGCAGCGGAGAGTGCAATGCCTTGGCGCAATATCGATGCCATGGATCAGCGACCTAGACGCTAGCGGAGGTGGCGGCGATGAAAACAAGGCTGGTCAGAAACATCGGCCGCCCCGTCTTATGCCGCCAGCAGTCAGTCGCCGATGCATCGCCGCGCAGGTCATGGCCCTTGCTTAGGTTAGCACGCCGTTCAGCCGTTGCCATGATGTGCATCACGAACACTCATTGATTATCGATTGAGCTGCAGAGCGTCATCGGAGAAAACATATCAGAGCTCGCGTAGCGCCATTTTGAACAAGTGTAAGCAAAACGGTTAAGAATAGAAGCATCTCGATCGAGTCCACCGGTGCTGAGTGGCTACCCATTCGGGAGTAAGCCGGTAACAATAGTCAATGTTGACACAGACGATGGTCTTGACCGGACCGGACCTTTGATCCGAATTCTTCCTTCACTTGGCAACGGGTCGAGTCCCGAACTGATTTGCGCCCATTCGGCTCGATGGATCAATGGGACGACGGGGCGCGGAACCATCAGTGTAGCGCATGGTGCTCTTCGAGGCCCTGCGCTTTGCAATCTTGTCGTTGGACATTGAAACGGCCCCCGCAGCGCCGAGGGTGTCTCGCACTCCAATGTGAGCGCTAACTCTGGACCCATTCCTGGCATTCGTAACTCTAGCGATAAGCTACCTCGCTCAAGTCGCGCGCCCCCTCCTTTCCGCCACCCGCCGATAAAGGCAAAGATACGCGTTGGTCATCGCGTCGAGCGAGAAGGATGTTTCAATACGCCGACGCCCTTCCGTACCGAATTCGTCAGCAAGCCCACGGTTATTGAGGAGCCTGAGAACACGATCAGTCAAGGCTCCAGCATCGTGACGCGGCACAAGAAATCCCGTCCGTCCTTCGAGGACCAATTCAGGATTGCCCCCATCGTTTGTTGCCACAATAGGCTTACCCAACGCCATGCACTCGGTTATTGCGTTGGAAAAACCCTCCCCACTATTGCTAACGAGAACTCCCACAGTGAATAGATTAGCGATACTTTCTACATCTGTCCGCCGACCTAGAAACTTTATGCGTGGCGAATGTTCTGGTGGGACGCTATCGCGCACTTGCGACAACATTTGCCCTTCGCCGACGGCCACAAAAGTAACATCCTCCCTAACATCGCAAATGCGGCATGCCATTTCGACAAAGGATGCGTAATCTTTTCTTGGCGTGAAGTTAGCAACCATTCCGACAACGTGGGGAGTCGCGATTCCCAACATGCCGCGAAGCTCTGCCTCGCCCGTTAAGTTAGAGACTCTTCCAAGACTGAACCCATTGTGGATACATAGACCTTTGGGCTCGGGAATTTGGTAGGCAGCTAGGCCCGCGCGCGAATTGGCGACAACAATGTCTGAGAATGGGATGGTCATCTTGCCCATCAAGTAGTTTTTATTCCATAGCGGAATATGCGGCGGCGCGTCTCGCACGAAGCCATTAACGAAAGCTGAGCCGCACAGTTTCGCAATCGGAGCTGCATAAATGGAACACATCGGGCTCCAGGAGTGAACGATATCTATTTTCAAATTGGAGACCAGTTCATGCAAACTCTTGAAAAGGCGCAAATCTCTCTTGCCTCTCCGAACGAGCTGAATAACTTGCGCGTGTTCACGCTCAATTTCGTAACGAACCTCCTCCTCGTCCGTAACCGCGACGAATGACTCTATGTCACGGTGAGCGAAAAGTCCCCTCAACAGTTCGACGATCTGTCGTTCCCTGCCTCCGGTGCCCAGAGATTCGGCAAGGTGCAATATACGCATCTCAGCGCTCTCCCGCCTGGACAGATTCCGCCCAAGTCGCAACGAGGTGTTCAGCGCACCCTTCAAGGTCGATGCAAAGCCTTCCCATTTTCGCCTTCACGTCGTCTCAAGTGCGGATCCTCAATGAGGCGCCGATGCGTACATCGATATGACGAGTGCAATGTTCAGAACTCTACACCCGAATGTATCGTTACATCCGCGCTGAGCTTCAACTTTTTAGGGCTACCTATTCATGGCTGTGCAACGGAAGACCGGGATGAGGGGTTGCTGGGTGGGCCTTGATCATGACCGCGCCGAGGCCCTGGTCGAGTGCCGGAGCCAGCCACATGAACGATGCCTATCGCGCCGCTTCTTCGCGCAACTCGGCCTGCCATCCCTCATAGGTCTTGATTGCAATCAACGCTTGAGACTGACTAAGTCATTCGTAAAGTGATGTGCGCGCGATGCTCCCGGTTCGGAGCGCGCCGCGGCTCCAAATGCACCTGCCGAGGGCAAGAAGCCTTACGCCTCGGCTGACTATGAAGTTTTTGTCAGCGAGCTGGTAGCAACTCCAGCCTAACCTAACGCTTCCAGCAGCCAAGCCGGCGAATCTCGTAAGGACGAACGGGAACACGGCATTCGGACCGGACGGCTGCCATGACCGGCTCAGCTCGCAGCAGCATCTGGCCGGCAACGAACCTGACCATGCTCTGACCGCGCTGCTCCTCGGACCGCCGTCTGCGTGCGCAGAATTGCGCGGACCAGCGCGCCAGGGAGGCGGCGGCGCTCTTGAGACCAGAGCAGGGCCTGATTCACGGCACAATCTCCTTCGCGCTACAGGAGGTTGCTTCGCCGCCACCCTCCAGCGACGTTACACATCTCGTGCCTCGATCGCCGTTCGACGTTTCCCGCAGCAGAACGCCCGATCCGCGGTACCGTCATACGGGAGACGACACCAGCAGCTTCCAACAACGCAACCAATATCAGGACCGACGGGTCGCGCGGGAAGCCGAGTGACGGGCCATTGAACGAGACGTATCGAGTCAGGCGTCGGAGTCCGCCGCCGGAGCAGGAAGCGATCTGCTAGGAGCTTCGTGCCTGGGCCGAAACAGCATGGCCACGCTCGTTGCGGCCCGCCTCCCGGCTACACGCGAAAACGGAAGATGTGCCCATAATTGTCACGCAGTTCGGATAGATATCGCCGAACCGCCACTCCAAGTCGGTATGAGACCGATTCTGAATCCGGGAAAGCATCCGGCAGTTCATGATAAACGCAGCGTATATCCGCCGTTCTGCCGGGCGTGATATCGACGATCACTCTAAGACATCCATCGATGTATTCGTGCGCGACGACCTCTTGATTGACTGTAACATTTTTCAAGGAGGCGATCTGTGATTCTTGCTTCACAACTCGGATCCGTCGCGTCATCGCCTCCACGTTTTCGATGCGGACTTGTTCAGCAAACATCTTTACCATGATCGTTCCGCCGTCGGGTCTAATGCTGTAGCTGCGGAAAACAGCGTTCCCGAGAGTCCGCCAACAGAGTTTCCACCGCAAGGATGCAAGCTGTTGGAGAAACTCCGCCAGTTCGCTGCCGTGATCTCGGAAAATGTCGTGATGTCCGGCAACGAAGCATGGCTTTCCCAGGATTCCGTCAAATGCGAAGTTTTCAATGCCGTGGGCGATGTACCGCCGGGTGTAAATCGAGAATCCGCCATACCGGACGATGGCGACACTCCACAGGTCGGCAAGTGTCGTTTCGTTCGACGCGTCATCGGATGGTGCGACTTCCGTGTTCACTGCCGCGACGAAGCCGTTTCGCTTGAGAGCCGACACTGCCTCGGGCGAGAATGCCCCTTGCGGAAAAACCATCACGTTTTCATGATCGAGCGCAGTCTTATTGAGAAGAGACTGCATCCGAGACCTGGCGGTCTTTAATTTTCTGTCGAGCAGTTCGGCTGAACGGGCTGCAAATTCACCACGGGTGTGATCGCAGCCGTGCACGCAGACGGACAGTTTTTCGCGATTTTGCCGAAAGGCGGCAACGGTGTCGCGATTTGTTCGTTGCCAGTTCCATGGAATGAAGGCGACGGTCGTCGCGAGCGTCCGCTCGTTGGCCAGGTGCAGTAGCTCGCCAAAATCGAGTAAGCCGTACCGTGGCCACAGAGGCGGATCGTCGATGATCAGGCACGCGTTTGTTTCGGAGGCGTTCCAGCAGACGTTGCGGAACGACCACTTCAGATACATCACGACTGGCACCGCACCGGCAAAACGCTTCTTCACGTCAAAATAGGTCGCAGCGCGTTCGCGAATGTCCACCATCGCCAGTGACGCATCGGCAAAAAAGCGCACGCCGGAATAAGAAAATCCGGCGAACAGGTGTCCCTCGGGTGCTCCGAGGATGCTCTGCAATTCGCCATCATCCCGGATGACAAGCGCCGCATCCGCAGCGCCAGGCTCCAGTTGGATCCGCAGGGCCGACATTGGACCGCACATGTCTGGAAAAGCATCAGTGACCGAAACGGTCATTGGCCACGCGTCGATGCCGCGGATGTCGGCCTGCGGGTCTCCCGTGATCTGGCGCAGCAGAGCCCTGCAGGAATCCGCAGCTAGAAATCCATAGACGAACACGGAAGCGGCTGCCGCCAACCAATCCGGCAACGTTCCGGCCCTGCGAGGCTGCATGGTTTCGGCGAGGCAGGCCGCGGAAGTCAGGATGGAGAACCGCGGATGACTTGCCGTCAGCGAGGCTACATAGCCTCCGTTCGCTTCGCTGACTGTCAGCGCCTTCCATGGAATTCCGAAAAACTCGAGCATTTCCGCCAGGTTGCAATCGTCGGACGATGGAACGTCGCTGCGGAGCAGAAGCGCGATCGAAGAGCCTGTGTCCATGGCGTCAGCGTTCCTTCGTAGGGTGTCGCATCATCCTTCGACAAGGCCACCGGGTATCCTGCGGATCGTCCGCGACCTCGAGATTGTGTTCCTCTTTAGGCAGTCCTATACGAAAGGTCGCCAAGTTTCCACTGAAGGGCGTAGGCGCAATGGCTCTGTCGGACAACATATCTGCGGTAGGCGGTGCGGCGGGCGCGGTTCTTATCATCGTCGAAAACCTGCCGGTTCCGGTCGATCGCCGAGTCTGGCAGGAGGCCACAGCGCTGCACCAAGCTGGTTACACCGTTTCGGTTATTTGTCCGAAAGGAAGGGGATATGACAAGGCATACGAGCAAATAGACGGTGTGCACATCTACCGCCATCCACGTGGTGTGGAGGGCTCGGGCGCCGTGACTTATCTTCTCGAATATACTGTCGCCCTTTTTTGGGAGTTCGTTCTCTCGTTGAAGGTGGCGCACCGGCATGGATTTGACATTCTTCATGCCTGCAATCCGCCGGACTTGATCTTTTTGATCGCGATTTTTTACAAGGTCTTCCTTGGCAAGAAATTTCTGTTTGACCAGCATGATCCCGTGCCAGAACTCTATGCGGTCAAGTTCGGCCGCAAGGATTTCTTTTATCGTCTCCAGCTCCGGCTTGAACGCTGGACGTTTCGATTGGCCGACGCGAGCCTCGCGACAAACCCTACCCTGAAGCAGCAGGCCGTGGAGCGAGGCGGGATCGCGCCAGAAAGGATCTGGCTCGTCAGAAGCGTCCCCGACCTCGAGCGCTTCTGGCAGGTCAAGCCCGATCCCTCGGTCAGGAAGGCCTTTCGATATCTCGTCGGCTATGTGGGAATGATTGCCGAGCAGGACGGTGTAGACCTGCTGGTCGAGGCGATGGAGCACATCGTCAAGCGGCTGCATCGAACCGATATCGCCTGCCTGATCATCGGCGACGGCCCGGAAGTGGGCCAGCTCAGGATGCTCGCAGGCAAACTCGGGATCGCCGACAATATCGAATTTGCCGGTTACATTTCGGGCGATGCGCTGCCCGCCAAATTGGCGGCTTGCGATATCGGCGTCGTTCCGGACCCGCCCAGTGCCGCCAACGTGACGATGTCGATGATCAAGGTCTTTGAATACATGGCCGTCGGGTTGCCGTTCGTCCTGTTCGACTTGGCGCAGGCGAGGCTTGATGCTGGCGACGCTGGTCTGGTGGCGGCGCAGCCGACGCCGCAGGCGCTGGGCGAAAGAATCGTGGCGCTGCTTGAGGACGAGGGTGCGCGCGAGCGTATGCGCAGCTACGGCAGGGAGCGTGCTCGCAGCGAATTTCAGTGGGAGGTCGCAAAACGTTCCCTCCTCGCCGCCTATGCGAGCCTGGTACCGAGGCACCCACGATGAGATAGTGCGGCCTGCGCAACGCCGCCGCCAATCGTCGACGCCTACCGAACATTTGTGCCAGATGGATGCGCCCAACTACTTCCTTGCCGCAGAATAGGGTTCAGCTTGAACGGAATCTGCAGTGAGGAGAGATCCCCCCACGCACCTCGTGGAGCGCCAAAACTCCCGGCGCCTCTTTCCAGATTTGTCAAAGTAACACTCTCCTTTTGGATTTCGAATTTCAGAATTGGCCAGTCCGCCAGATTCTTCAGCCCTTCCCGCCCCCGGCGCTGAGCTTGGTCGGGGGGTAGTACCCCAAAAGAGCACCGATCATAATCCGTGTTCTTCAGCAGCGCGCACGCCCCGTCGGCTATCTTGAATGAACGCACAATTAGGTCTTCAACCAAGGAGCCAACATGGCGAATTCTGAGGGGGACGCGCGACTTCAGACCACGAAAGATGGTCCGTCGCTCGCCGTCATCGGTTGCGGCTACTGGGGTTCGAAGCACATCCGTGTCAGCTGCGATATACGCGACGCACGGATGTCGATGGCCGTCGATCCACGCCCTGACAGATTGGAATATATCCGTTCGCAGTATCCTTCTGTCGCCGTTTCGCGTGATATCGGCGCAGTGCTGAACAACCCTTCTATAGACGGTGTCATTGTCGCCACTCCTGTGGAAACGCACTTTGAATTGGCGCGAGCGGTGCTCCAGGCCGGAAAGCACGCGCTCGTCGAAAAGCCGTTGGCCATGACGAGCGCGCAATGCCGCGAATTGAATGCGATTGCCGAACAGAGCAAGCGCGTGCTGATGGTCGGGCACACGTTCGAGTATCACCCGGCGGTCGGCGTCATGCGCCAGATGATCCAGAGCGGCTCTCTGGGCGAGCTCTACTACATTGACTCGCGGCGCCTAAATCTCGGTCTCTACCGGCAGGACGCCAATGTCCTTTGGGATTTGGCCCCACACGACCTCTCGATCATCTTCTGCTTGCTGGAGGAGGTGCCGCAAACCATCGGCGCCTGGGGTTGCGCGCACGTTCTGCCCAACGTTGAGGATGTTGTTTACGCCAAGATGGGCTTCAAGAGCGGACCGACGGCCCATGTGCACGTTTCCTGGTTGGACCCGGTCAAGGTGCGCCAGATCACGATCGTCGGAAGCGATGCGATGCTGGTGTTCGACGACGTGCAGCCGTCCGAGAAAGTGCGCGTATACCAGAAGCGATTCAGGCCGCGGATTGACGGCGACTCCTACGCCGACTTCCAGTCGGCCTATCATCATGGCGACGTTCATATACCCGCGATATCCAGCAGCGAACCGCTGAAGCTCGAGGTACTCGACTTCGTCAATGCGATCATGACCGGGGAACGGCCGCGTGCGGACGCAATGCACGGGCTGCGCGTTGTCGAGGCGCTCGAGGAGGCATCGGTGTGTCTACGGCTCAAGCAAAAGCACCGCAGCAACGGTAAGGAGCAACGGATATTTCGGCGGCGGAACATGCCGGCGGGAGGTCCCGAAATTGCCGTCGCATGAAGCCACGCGACGGAAGGCGACCCCTCGGGAATTAGCCAAGCGGGCGCTCGACGTCGCGATCAGCGTTGTCGCGATTGTGCCGCTGGCTCTCGTCTTCGTCGTGGTGTGGATAGCAATCCATCTCGACAGTCCCGGGCCAGCGCTCTTTCGCCAACGTCGGATCGGACGCGACGAGAAGCCGTTCACCTGCTTCAAATTCCGGACGCTCCGCCACAACGCCGACGAAAACGTCCATCGCGAGGCGATCCGGCGGTTTTGGGCGAATGAACCCCTCTCGGACGACCCCGATGCCCCATACAAGCTGACAGACGATCCTCGCGTGACGCGCGTGGGACGGTGGCTGCGGAGAACCAGCCTCGACGAGCTGCCTCAACTCCTCAACGTATTGCGGGGCGAAATGAGCATTGTCGGTCCACGGCCGGCGATTCCTTATGAACTCGAACACTTCCGCGACTGGCACCATATACGTCACATTGTGAAGCCCGGAATAACCGGAATTTGCCAGGTACGCGCTCGGGGTCGTGTCAGCGCCGAGGTGATGCTCGAGATGGACGTCGACTATGCAATGAACTGGACCTTATGGACCGACCTGAAGTTGATTGCCCTGACGTTTCCCGCGGTGCTGCGGGGGCACGGTGCCCGCTGACGTTCTCAAGACACAAAGACGGATTCTCGTGAGGTTCGAAAATGCAAATTCCGTTTGTCGATCTTAGAGCGCAATATGAGACGATAAAGGACGAGGTGGCCGAAGCAATTCGGGGGGTTCTCAACTCCGCGCAGTTTATAGGCGGCGAGGCGCTTGCCTCGTTCGAAAGAGATTTCGCCGCGTATTGCCAGGTGCGCCATGCGCGCGGCGTGGCGAACGGCACGGACGCGATTCATCTGGCGCTACGGGCCTTGGGTATTGGTCGTGGCGACGAGGTGATTACAACCGCCCATACCTTCATCGCAACTGCGGCCGCCACCGCGGCGACGGGAGCGCGCCCCGTGTTTGTCGATATCGATCCGGAGACCTACACGATCGATCCCAAGATGATCGAGCGCGCCGTAACGGATCGTACAAAAGCGATTATCGCAGTCCACCTCTTCGGACAGCCGGCTGACATGGGTCCAATCAAGGACATCGCGCGGCGGCGCGGGCTCTATGTAGTGGAAGACGCGGCCCAGGCGCACGGGGCGGAATATCAGGGGGTCCGAACCGGGGCGCTCGGCGACGTCGCATGTTTCTCGTTCTATCCGGCGAAGAACCTCGGGGCCTATGGCGACGGGGGAGCGATCACCACCAACAGTGCCGCGATCGCCGAGCGGATAGAACGATTGCGTGACCACGGTCGAACCACCCACTACAGCCACGCCGAGATCGGGTTCAACAGCCGGCTCGACGCTCTGCAGGCGGCAATCCTGCAGATCAAGCTCCGGCGTCTGGATGAATGGAACGCCAATCGGCGGCGCGCTGCGGAGTGGTACGCGGCGGAGTTGGCGCAATCGGGGATCAAGACGCCGTTCGTTCGAAAGGGGTCGACGCACGTCTACCATTTGTATGTGATCACCACGAACGAGCGGGACGCAATGCGGATCAAGCTCGACGAGGCCGGCGTGGCAACCGGGATCCACTATCCGTTGCCGCTCCACCTACAGCCTGCTCTCGCTCATCTCGGCTACAGGCAGGGCGACTTGCCGTGCTGCGAAGCGATGGCCGCTCGATCATTGTCCCTGCCCATGTTTCCCGAGCTCACACGCGACGCGGTGCGCCATGTCGCCGCGATTGCGTGCACTGCGGCCGAGCGCGACGGTCACAAGAACTTGCAGCGGAAGTCGACGTATTCGTTCGCCGCGCTACAGGCCGATGTCGGGAAGGAGTGGTGATGAATCGAATCAGCGCATGGGCGGTGGTCGAGACCGAGGCCATCGGTGCGGCCGTGACGATCGCCGAGTTCGCCGTGCTGCGGCCTGGTGTTACGATTGGCAACGGGGTGGTCATTCACCCGCATGTCGTGATTGAGAGCGGCGCCAGAATCGGCGACAATGTCGAGATCTTTCCGGGAGCCTATATCGGCAAGGCGCCCAAAGGTGCCGGCGCGTTGTCGCGCCCGCCGCATTTCGAGGCGTGGGTCGATATCGGCGCCGATTGTTCTATCGGACCGCACGCGGTGATTTTCTACGACGTCTCGCTCGGCGCGGGGACCCTGGTCGGGGATGGCGCCTCGATCCGTGAACAATCGCGGATCGGCTCGAAGACCGTCATCGGACGTTACGTCACGGTCAACTACAATACGCGAATTGGCGATCGAGTCCGGGTGCAGGATCATACCTGGCTGGCGGGCAATATGACGATCGAAGACGACGTGTTCATTTCGGGCTGCGTCGGCACTTCGAACGACAATGCGATCGGCCGCAACGGCTACGACGGTTCGCCCATGCTCGGGCCCCATATCGCACGCGGCGCGGCAATCGGCCTGGGAGCCAACCTGCTGCCAGGCGTCAGAATCGGCGCTGGCGCCGTCGTCGGCGCCGGCGCCGTGGTGACGAAGGACGTGCCCGACGGTGCGCTCGTGATGGGCGTTCCGGCGGGGATCCGACGACGGCTCAGCGGAGTTAGCGACGCAGACCGGTGACTCGATGGCAGTTCGTGCCAAGCGTCGAGGGAAACACCAATCGTGAGAATCCTCTGTGTCACCAACATGTATCCGAGTCCGCAGAGGCCGGGCTCCGGAGCCTTCGTGTGCCAGCAGGTGGAGCAGCTGCGCCGGTTTGGCCACACGGTCGACGTCATCGATATTCTCGGATCCCAGTCCAAGATGAATTACCTGAGGTGCACTCTTGATGTCGTGCGAATGACGAGCGCGGTGGCATACGACATCGTCCATGCGCATTACGGTTATTCGGCATATCCTGCAATGTTTCGATTGCGGGCGCCGCTCGTCATTACGCTGCACGGGACCGACGTAATTGGACAGAGCATCTTTGAAAGGCTGAGCACGCGGGCTGTGTCGCGTTTCGCCGATGCCGTCATAGTCGTTTCGGAGGAGCTGCGGAGACGGATTCCGGGAATCGTGATTCCCTGCGGGGTCGACCTCGGCGTATTCAAGCCGTACGATCGCGATAAAGCACGAGCACGGCTGGGATGGCCGAAAGACAAGCATATCGTTCTGTTTCCATTTGATCCGGCGCGCCCTGAGAAGAGATATGATCTGGCAAGAGCGTCAGTCGAGCGACTTGTGCAGGAAGGCGTCGACGCGGAGTTGACGACGGTTGTCAATGTGCCGAACGGCGAAATGCCGTGGTGCTACAGCGCGGCCGACGCCCTGCTTCTCTGCTCGGATTATGAGGGGTCGCCGACCTCTATCAAGGAAGCTCTCGCGTGCAATCGTCCGGTGGTGGCGACGGACGTCGGCGACGTTGGCGAGCTGTTAAACGGCATCGCCGGAACGCGGATCTGTCCGCAGGAGGCCGGGACGATTGCCCGCAACCTTCGAGAGGTTTTTGACTGGTCGCGGAGCAGCGAGTTCCGGGGGCGGGCGGCAATGGCGAGGTACGACCAGGCGCTCACCGTGGAAAAGATCGTCGGGGTCTATGACGACGTTCTCTCCAACTTCAAGGCAAGGACGGTGGACAGACGTTTGCTGCGGAGCGGATGACGACAATGCGACGGCTGGACCTTCACCGACCAGCGGAGCGAGTGGCATTGCTGCGCAGACTAACGCCATGCTCGTGGGAGGCACCCTGGGCGTAATTCTGAGCCTGGTCCACAAGGCGCACGGCTTCGTTCGAGCAGGTAACAGGTAAATGGGCTTCGGTTCGCAAAGGAACGCCGCCGCCAGCCTCACTTTCGAGGGCGCACACTTGGTCCGCCATTGTTCTCCTCGATGAACTGAATACCTCCTTTTCGAGGGCGGCGCGTATCTTTTGCGCGGTTGCCTCTCAGTTCGCGATCGACCGACTCCAGCGAGCGATCGTGGGCGGAACGGAAATTCTGGCGCTGCGTCCAAGTGGCAAGCCCCCTCGCCTCTTCGGCATTGAGCCGTCATCCGCAAGCAGGTCGGTGAGCGCGATCGCAGACCATCTGAGGTTTGTGACCGCTCAGCTCTGCCTCGTCTGCGGCCGAACCACTTCTGATTCCCACCTCAAGTTTGCGGAGCAGCGGGCGATGGGCCGCAAGGTGAGCGAGCTCTTCACCGTACCCATCTCGGTTGCGTGTTGTGGCCCAACTGCAAAATGACGAAACGGACTCAATTCCTCGGCCAGAGGCACGATGACCTCCTTTCGGCAAATCGAGGCCGATCGGCGCTGGGCTGATCGCAGAGACTGTGATCGATGGGCTTGAGGAAGCCGAAGACTACGCGGCGCTCGAAGGGGCCATAACAGCCGACTACGACACGCAATCCGCTGTTGAACGAGAACTCGTGCTCCGACTGGCAAGCCTGTTGTGGAGGCTCCGCCGTGCCGCCGCGATCGAGAGTGGCCTGTTCAAGATTCAGCTTCGAAAGCGGCAACAGGCCCAAGGACCGCCAAAAGATCTTCGAGGGTAATGTACCTATCGAACACGGGATACAGCAGCACCAGGATGAGCTCGCGACCGGGGTAGAGGCCGAGTTAGTTCCGAAAGAAGCGCGCAAGCGATTCCGAGCAGTTGGATGCCCGCAAATCGCTTCCAACGGTCGTGCGCGAACGGCCTTTGACTCCGAGTTCGCGTGCGTAGCGAAGCATCGCGCAGACAGCGACCCTTGTTGCTCCAGCAGCGATAGCAAAGCTGGTCGAGCTCAGCGTTCACGCCATGAAGGCGAAGGAACAGAGCCAAGGCTCGAACGGCGATTGGCCCGCGGCAGTGCGAGATCGAGAAACCCTATTGGAAAGCTGTTCGATGGAGGCTCGAATTCGGAGGTACCTATAAGTGGGTAAATGATCAGCAGTTGCTTGTGTGAATCTCGTCGACTAAACAAAATTGCTCAATCGTCTCATATTCTGCAAAGGCGCCGCTTTACCCTGAGTTTCTACTCACAACGATTCTGAAGATGAACATTGGCGACCGACCGCGTACGGAAAAGCCATCGGAAATGTGCGGTCAATTCTCCAGGGCGAGCAGTGTCTTTCTGATGGGGAGTTAGAATGAAGCAGGTTCTCAAGGACAGCGCGATCGAATTGGCTCGTTGGTCTGGGCTAATGCCGACCTTCCGCAGGATCTTTGCTGGTAGGGCAGCTATCCTAATGTTCCATGAGATCCAACAAGATTGTCGCTCGGAATTGATGACCGGGACTTCAGTCGCCCTTCTTGAATATTCCCTCAATTGGCTGCGGCAAGAAGGGTGGGAGATTGTCAGTTTCGAAACATGTCTTGAGCGATTGGCCACTGGTCCCGGACCGGGCCGCTATGCGGTGCTTACCTTCGACGATGGCTACCAAGACAATGTCGCGACCGCGCTTCCAATCCTCGAGCGACACAACGCCCCATTCATGGTGTACGTTCCCACTGGCGCCCTAACTCGAACGTTGCAATCGTGGTGGCTGGGTTTGCGCGAAATATTTCGCATTGGAGACACGGTTACGATCGATGCGATGGGCATGCGTTTTCACTGTCCCGAGTTTCGCGAAAAGATGTTGGGCTTATGCAAGGTAACCGAGTGGATTCACCAGGATTATAACCGGGTTGCAATGCTCGCCCCAACGTTGAACAGGGCGGGAATATCGCTATCGGCTTTGAATGATGCATATTTCCTGAATGAACGCGAGCTTCAAATTCTGGCGCGGCATCCTCTCGTGTCAATTGGCGGGCACACCGCTTCGCATGCGGCACTGTCGTCTCTGGATGTTCTTTCAGCGCGAGCCGAAATGGCGGATAACCGCTACTATCTGGAGCAATTGCTGCAGCTTCCGGTTCGGCACTTCGCTTTTCCTTACGGCAACTCTAGAGCATGTGGCCCTCGGGAAGCACATCTCGCGAAGGAAGTAGGCTTTTCGACCGCAGTAACAACGCGGCATGGGCAAGTATCCGATCGCAAATCAGATCATTTTGCACTTCCTCGCGTCGGCGTTGGGGGGCAATTCGATACGAGAGCTAGGTTCGAGGCTCGCATGAGCGGCATTCAATCGACGGCTCACATGCTGCGTTCATTATGGATGGACCAGCCAACTTTTTAGGGCGGCACGGGCCCCGAAAAAGTGCACACACGCCGATCACGCGCTCGTCGTCGCTCGCGACCTCTCCACGACAACGAGCCATTCAGTCTTGTCCGATTGGTAGGCAAATAGTGCATCATTTCAGCGCCATACGTCGGGCAGTGGTCCCGTATACGTATGTATATCGTCACACTTTGAAATTTTTTTCGCCACACTTCCTAATTAACCATCCGGCCCAGCAGTAGGGGGGCCAGGTTCCAAATTTCCCGCTGCTTTGAAATAGGTCTGCCGTGCTTTGCGCTGCGGGCGTGCGCTGTGTCTCGCGCCTTCGCGAGGCGCGGCACAAATGTGTTCGCTTGCTGCGAGCATGCAATAGGTCGCGCGCCTTCACGATGCGCGGCAGCGGAATTCTCTTGTCAACGTCAAAGACAAACAACTCTGTAACTCGATGGAGATCCTGCAATTGGATACGACCGGCACAATCACCAATTTTTCGACGACGCCGCAATCGCACTTTCAGATCGGTGGCGACGGGTATGAAGTTCAGGGTGCGGGCCAGAGCTGGAGCCTGGCCAATCCTGATCCACAAACTCTGCGCTTACAAGTCCGACCGGGTGATCAAGCCTGGTACGATGCTGGACACCCTGTTGATCGCGACGACGTTGCACTAGATCCGACTATTCCGGTCGGTACGCCTATCAGCATAGATTATCAGTTCATGGTGGAGCCAAATGGGCCCAATGGGACATTTGTAAACACCGCATCATGGTTCACCACCGCAGAAATGAACGGCTACCCGGCCGTTTCCTCGCCTCCATTCGAGATCGGTCTCGTCGGCAATCAACTGCATGTAATGGCTAGATACTGCCCCGCGGGTCAGACCCCCACTAGCAGCAATATGACGCAGATGACGCTCTGGACCGACCCCAATCCAATACAACCTGGCCAGTATAACGATATCAGAATATCGGCCAATGTATCGGATAACAGTAGCGGGTATTTGCAAGTCTGGGTGAATGGCACTCAGGTTGTAGACTATCATGGCGCCTTGGGCTATGGGACCCCCACCTATTGGGAGTACGGACTCTATCGAAACGCGGGCCCATCCGAGACCGTTACGGCCGATTTTCGAAATATGACGCTGGTCACCGGATCGCAGGCGGTCGGCTGGACGGGTGTGGGCGGCACCTCCTCGCCCACCACCCCAACGGTGACACCGGCGGTGACTCAGGCCACGGCCTCTCCGGGAACGGGCATCGAGCATGCCGGAGATATCATCACCCTGTCGCTTGCCTTCAACGAGGCCGTGACGGTGACGGGCACGCCGACGCTGTCGCTCAACGACGGCAATATCGCCACCTATGCAGGTGGCTCGGGCACCAGCACGCTCACCTTCAAAACGACAGTTGCGTCGACCGACACGAACACCTCGGCGCTCGCCATCACCGGCGTCAATCTTCCGAGCGGTGCGGGCATCAAGGACGCGAGCGGTGTCGCTGCCAATCTTGCTGGCGCGGTGAAGACATTCACCGGCCTCCAGATCGATCCGGTCTTGCCGGCGGTGACGCAGGCCACGGCCTCGCCTGGAACAGGCACTGAGCACGTGGGAGACACGATCACGTTGGCGCTCGGCTTCAACGAGGCCGTGACGGTGACGGGTACACCCACGGTGTCGCTCAATGACGGCGGCACGGCCACCTATGTCGGTGGTTCGGGCACGGGTACGCTCACCTTCAAGACAACCGTCGCATCGACCAACACCGGCACCTCGGCGCTCGCCATCACCGGCGTGAACCTGCCGAGCGGTGCGGCCATCAAGGACGCGAGCGGTGTCGCTGCCAATCTTGCTGGCGCCGTGAAGACGTTCTCCGGTCTGCAGATCGACCCGACGTCATCGACACCGACGTCGCCAACGTCGCCAACGACGCCGACGTCACCGCCGACCCCAGCCGCGGCCACGCCTGTCCTCACGATCGCGGACGACTCGCTCTGGGTGGCCGGGAGAGGTGGTACCGTCGATCTCGGGACGAAGGTGACAACGACCGATTCCAACGACCTCGTGACCGTGAACATCACGGGGCTGCCGAAATATGAATCGATCACCGATAAGCTCGACGGCCGGACGTTCCAGGGAAAGGACATCACGTTGACGGCCGCGCAGGTCGACAGCGGTCTGACGCTGACCTCGACCTACAGGGGCGGGGGTCATCCGGTTGCGACACTTACGCTGACGGCAAGTGCGAAGGATCCGTCAACCGGTGCGGTTGCGACGGCTTCGCCGCAGACCATCACCGTAACGGATCCTCGACCTGCGACGGTCACGACCACGACAACGTCGTCGCACGACCACCACACCGCGATGGATCATCAGCCTGTTGCCACCACGACGGCCGCGACCCCGACGATCTCGCAGACGCTCGAGTCTACGGATCATCAGCAGACGGCCGCTGCAAACACGGGGTTCTTGGCAAGCCGGGGCTTTGCGCTGCTCCAGCAGCATTTTGACCCGGCCGCCAGCACCCTGGCAACGACCGCTGCCCATCCGGCCAATCAGGCAGATCATCCGGTTGCGATCGGCACCGCGATGGCGTCGTTCGCAAGCCAGAGCTTTGCGCTGCTGAGCCAGTACCTGGCCGCTCACACCGGCCAGGTGGATCCCGGTCAGATCGTGGCGGCTGTGTCGCAGGCGACCGGTTGGGGGCACGATTCGTTGCTGGCCCGACCGCAACACTAAGGCCGAGCCGCACCCAGGCTCAGCGCCTGGGTGCGGCCCCGTCAATGTTTGGGAATGCATGAGAAGGAACATCGAACGCGGCCGGTAGCCGCGAAGGGTTGAGTATTAAATGGCGATCCAGAATGGAAATGCCCATGCCGCAGATCTCGGGCTTCGATCCCTGGCTCTGTTCCTGCGCCTTCATGGCGTGAACGCGGAGCCCGACCAGCTCCGCGACCATTGCGGGGAAAGCGCAATCGGCATCCGTGCGATGCTTCGCTGCGCCCGCGATTTCGGACTGAAGGTCGGTTCGCGCACGACACATTGGAAACAGCTCGCAGGCATCAGCCTTCCCGGAATCGCAGCGCTGCGTGATGGCGGATTTCTGCTGCTCGGGAAGGTCGAGGACGACGCCGCGCTCGTGCTGCATCCGACCTCGCCACATCCGAAGTTGATGCCGCGTGCGGAATTTGAAGAAATCTGGGACGGCCGCTTGCTCCTGGCCGGATCTCAAAGCCTCGCCGATCGGGCGCAGCATGCCTTTGCCGGTCTGATTGCGCGCGGGCGTGACCTGGTTGCGCTCGCCGGCGATGCTCTGGCGTCTGCACGCTCCGCCGAACGTAGCGATATGCCCGTCCAGGAGTCGAGTCCTGAACCTACGGATGGCGATGAGTCGGGGCTCATTGCGATGGCGATATTGCTGCGGTGCCATGGCATTGCGGCCGACCCGGAGCAAATACGCCATCGCATGGGCACCTCGCGGATCGGTGTGACCGAAATCCTACGCTGTAGCAGGGAATTCGGGCTCAAGGCCAGGGCACAGCGGTCGAGCTGGAATAGGCTTGCGGTCACGCCGTTGCCGGCAATAGCTGCGCTGCGCGATGGCAGCTTCCTGATCCTGGGCAAGGTCGTCGACGACCGGCTTCTCGTTCAGCGTCCATTGGCTTCCCGCCCCGAATCCATGACGCAGGCCGAACTCGAGGCCGTCTGGGACGGCGACATCATCCTGATGACCCGGCGTGCGGCCCTGACGGATCTCTCCAGGCGATTCGATATCGGCTGGTTTCTCGGTGCGGTCCACAAGTATCGCCGTCTTCTCGGCGAAGTGCTGATCGCGTCGTTTTTCCTTCAGGTCTTTGCCCTCGTCGCCCCGCTGTTCTTCCAGGTCGTCATCGACAAGGTACTCGTGCATCGAAGCATCAGCACGCTCGACGTCCTGGTCGCGGGTCTGGTCGCGTTGACGTTGTTCGAGACCGTTCTCGGCACGTTGCGCGTCCACCTGTTCGCGCACACGACGAACCGCATCGACGTCGAGCTCGGCGCCCGGCTGTTTCGTCACCTGTTGGCGTTGCCGATCGCATATTTCCAGACACGCCGCGTCGGCGATTCGGTCGCGCGCGTTCGCGAGCTTGAGAACATCCGCCAGTTCCTGACGAGCTCGGCGCTCACCCTTGTCGTCGATCTTTTGTTCACCGTCGTCTTCCTTGCGGTCATGTTCTACTACTCGACGGCGTTGACGTGGATCGTTCTGGCGTCGTTCCCATTCTACATCGGAATTTCCGCCGGCGCCGCGCCGCTGTTTCGCCGGCGACTCGATGAGAAGTTCAATCGCGGCTCGGAGAACCAGGCCTTCCTGGTCGAAAGCGTCACGGGCGTTGAGACGCTGAAGGCGATGGCAGTTGAGCCCCAGATGCAACGCCGCTGGGAGGAGCAGCTCGCCGGCTATGTGGGGGCGAGTTTCCGCGTACTCAGCCTGAACAATACGGCGAGCCAGGCGGTCCAGATGATCAACAAGCTGGTCACGGCCGCAACGCTCTACTTCGGCGCCAGGTTCGTGATCGGCGGCGACCTGACCGTCGGAGAGCTGGTGGCGTTCAACATGCTGGCGACGCGGGTAAGCATGCCGGTGCTTCGGCTCGCGCAGATATGGCAGGATTTCCATCAGGCCCGGCTGTCAGTCGATCGTCTCGGCGACATTCTCAACACCATTCCGGAGCCAAGCTTCAGCTCGGCCCGCGCCGCGCTGCCGCCGATCCGCGGCAAGGTCGTATTCGAGCACGCGACCTTCCGCTACCGCGTCGACGGCCCCGAGGTGCTGCACGATGTGTCCTTCGGCATCGAGCCCGGCCAGGTCATCGGTATCGTTGGTTCTTCGGGCTCGGGCAAGAGCACCATCGGCAAGCTGATCCAGCGTCTCTACGTGCCGGAGAGCGGACGCGTGCTGGTCGACGGCGTCGACCTCGCGACGGTCGACCTGACCTGGCTTCGGCGCCAGATCGGCGTGGTCTTGCAGGAGAACGTGCTCTTCAATCGCTCGATCCGCGAGAACATTGCACTCGCCGACCCGGCCATGCCCATGGAGCGCGTCATCGAGGCGGCATCACTCGCCGGCGCTCACGACTTCATCCTGGAGCTGCCCGAGGGCTACGACACCATCGTGGGCGAGCGCGGCAGCAGTCTGTCCGGCGGGCAGCGCCAGCGTGTCGCGATCGCTCGCGCGCTCATTACCAACCCCCGCATCCTTATCCTCGACGAGGCGACCAGTGCGCTCGACTACGAAAGCGAGCGCGCCATCCAGCAGAACATGAAAAGGATTTCCGCCGGCCGGACCGTCATCGTCATCGCTCATCGGCTCTCTACCGTGCGCAATGCGAACCGGATCATCACTCTCGAGCATGGCCGCATCGTCGAGGACGGCAGCCATGATGAACTCATTCGCTCGAACGGGCGCTACGCAAATCTCCACTATCTGCAGGCCGGTATCCATGACGTCCGCTAACCGGAATATCGTTCCGTTTCCGAGAGCCGAGGTTCGACGGCGCGAGCATGAAATTGCATTTCTGCCCGCGGCGCTCGAGATCACCGAATCGCCGCCGTCGCCGATCGGTCGCGCGATCGGGGCAAGCATTATCGCCGTCTTTTGCGTCGCGCTGTTGTGGGCATCATTGGGCAGCGTCGACATCGTCGCCACGGCGACGGGCAAGATCGTGCCTGGCGGACGCACCAAGCTGATCCAGCCGTTCGAGACCGGCGTTGTCCGCGCCATTCACGTGCGTGATGGACAGAGCGTCAAGGCCGGCGACGTTCTGATCGAACTCGACCCGACGATGACGGAAGCCGATCAGGAGCGCCAGAGAAGTGATCTCGTTGCGGCCGAACTCGACGTCGCGCGGCTGCGAGCAGCCCTCACCGGCGATCCGCTTGCCGCCTTCCGACCGCCGCAGGGCGCGAGTGCCGCGGAGATCGAGATGCATCGCCAGTTTCTGATCAGCCAGCGCGCCGAGCAGAGTGCCAAGCTCGCGGAGATCGAGCGCCAGCAAGGCCAGAAGGAAGCGGAGCGGGCGACCACATCGGCCAGCGTGGCGAAGCTCCAGGCGACGATACCGGTGCTGCAGGAGCGGGTCGACATTCGCAAGGGTCTCGTCGACAAGGCCCTGGCTTCGAAGGTGGTCTATCTCTCCGAATATCAGGAGCTGGTCGGCCTTCAGCAGGATCTGGTCCTCCAGCAGAGCCGGCTCGGCGAGGCCGACGCCGCCATCGCCTTGCTGAAGGAAACGAAAGAAAGGACTGCCGCGGAGTATCGGCGTGCCACCTATGACGCACTCGCCAAAGCCGAGCAGAAGGCGGCGAGCGCCGCGCAGGAGGTGGTCAAGGCGGAGCGGCGCACGAAGCTCCAGCATCTGACTGCGCCGGTCGACGGCGTCGTGCAGCAACTCGCCGTTCATACGGTGGGAGGCGTGGTGACGCCGGCACAGGCGCTGGCCATCGTGGTCCCAAGCGAGAGTCAGCTCGAGATCGAGGCCATGCTCTCCAACCGCGACATCGGCTTCGTCCATCCCGGACAGAAGGCGGAGATCAAGATCGATACGTTCAACTTCACGCGCTATGGGCTCCTGCATGGGGACGTGCTCAGCGTGTCGACCGACGCCATCACGCGGGACAGGCAGGGCGGACCGAACGACCGCGCGTCGGGCACGGCGCAGGGCAGCAGCGAGCCGAAAGGCCAGGAGCTGGAATATGCGGCGCGCATTTCGCTCGACCGCACGCACATGCAGGTGGAGGACAAACTCGTCAAGCTCGGTCCCGGCATGGCGGTGACGGTCGAGATCAAGACCGGCGCACGCAGGATCATCAGCTACCTTCTCTCGCCGCTGGCGAGATACAAGCAGGAGGCGCTGCGGGAGCGATAGACGAAGCGGAGCATCATCGATGAGCATGCAGGTAACTGGAAGGCGGCCATTGGGAGCGGAGCAAGTGCGCGGCATCCGTCAATCCGACCACGGCCGTGTCAGAGACTGCCATAGTGGACCCATGATCGACGTCAAGCGGGACCGCGCACCGTATCCCGTAATCGGCATCGCCTGATCCGGTTTGGACGCTTGACCCGCGCTAGTCGACTGACGAGCGGCGTTGGACTTGAACGGTCCAATCCGGAGTATTTTGCGGATGCCCTGGATCGCAATACGGGGCCACACCATCAGGAAAGGCAGAGGGTCATCCCAGCTGAACCAGGCGAACTCCTTGCGACCTTTGAATGATTGCAACCAGGCACGGGCCGACAGCTCGCTTCGCCTGGCATAGTTCACGCTCGCACGGAGATCCTCCGGTTCCAAGACGAAAACGCGTCCGTCGACCTGTTTCGAGCGTCGCACGGTCTGTCCGGTAAGGTCACGGTACAGTGCTCTCGCGACGTCCAGGCCATTGTCGTCCACGAACACGCGAAACTGGGCTCCGATGCGCGGATTGAAGTCCAGAAGCTTGTACTTTTGATCTCGCTCGTCGAAGCGAAAGTCCAAATCCATGATGCCCGCATAGGATATAGCCTTGAGCAAAGTCTGGGCGTGATGGAGCAGAATGTCATTGGTTATGGATCTGCCCAATGTAGTCATTCCGGCGTAGGGCGGATGGGATCGCAGTTTAATTCCCGTGAAGCCCGCCAAGCAATCCGACGCGCCATTGCAGTAGCCGTGGAAGAACCAGTCGGCTCCAGGAGGAATGTATTCTTGAAGCAGGAGGTTCGGATTCTGGGAGCTGCCCACCCGATGCCAGACATCGACAAGCTCCTGCTCCGAGTGGACAATTGACACCCTCAGCTTCGGATGGAGCCATCCCGCTACCGGTTTGACAACAATCGGGAATCTCGCGGATGCTGCAAATTCGTGCACATCTGAGATCGATGTGGGGCACTGCGTGTTCGGACAGGGCACGTTTATTTGACAGCAGAGCGCGTGCAGCATCTGCTTGTTCGCAAGTCTACGCGGCGTGCCGATCGATATATGGGGAAATACGAACCACTGCCGCAGCGTTGCCGACTCTTCGGCGACCAAGATGGCAGCCAGATCATCGGTGGGAATGAGAATGGTGGGCTTGTTGAGCTTTCTGCCAATGCTGACCAAAGCTTCAAGCAGCTGCGGTCTTGGTAAATTACCCGCATGCCAGACAAAACTGCCTGCCAAGTATCTTGAAAACCCCGCTGGGGTCAGGTGATCCTCTGCAACCGTGTATACGGGTATACCTAGCCTTCCCAGGCTCCGGATGATGCCAAGCTGCCCGTGGTGAATAGCATAGCTCCCGGTCTTCAGGATAAGCACGGGGGTGGGAGCGGTCATGGGCGATGTCTTATGAGCTGTTCGGGTTGTGCTCGGAAACCAGCGCCGCCAAAGTCGAACGGGATGGCGCTTGCCTTTCGCCAATACTGCGGCAGATGCGCTCGGCCGTGTACTGACATCCACACAGGAAGCGCATCACCGGCCCAAAGTTGTAGGCGCTCGCGATCCCGGTGAAATAGAGACCCGGGATTGAAGACTCGAAGCTGGTAGACAGTAGTGGGACCTGCTCGACGCAACGGAGATCGCGCAACAATGTTGCATCGATGAACGGCAGCGAATGGGCTACAAATCGGTAGCCGGTTGCAGCGATGACATGGTCGGCGGCAATATCGCGTGATCTTCCATCCTGTCCACTGACGTGGAGGACTGCCCTCCCGCCTCTCATCGTCGCGCCTAACACGGATTGGCCCAACAGGATCGGGATCGGGAAACGGCCGAGGACCCGCTCCCGAAGCCACCACGCGCCCGCGGGACCCAGCACCGCTTCGCGGCGCCTGCTGCCCCGTACCATGTCGAGACGCTCCCTTTGAGGTAGGTAGTAAAACAGGAACGGGGCATTTGCGCAGAACCACGTTCGAAGCCCGGCTCCCAGTGTCGAATCTGGCCGCCGCGTTCGTTGCCAGAGCGATCGCGGATCAGGCGAGGGAATCCCATTCCAGCTAATCGAGGGCGCGCGCACGAGCAGGATGACCTTTGCCTGGGACTCGTTCAACAGAGCTGCAGTCTCGAGAGCCGACTGTCCAGCGCCGATGATAATGACATCGCGACCTTTAAAGTGGCTCAGGTCGCGATGGACACTGCTGTGTGACCGCAACTCTCCGGGCAACTGCGCCAGCTCCTGCGGAATATACTCGGCGTGGGACAAGCCGGTCGCGATAACAACACTTTTCGCCCTGATTCTTTGCCCGTCCGCCAGCCTCAAGTCAAACCCGTCTGGTCTTCTGTCGAGCGCCGTCACCAATACGTCTTCCACCACGGGAACGAAACGCTGCTGAAATGACAATGCGTATCTGGTGAACGTGTCGAGCGGAATGGGAGCCGGCGCGTGGGACAATCCTTCCGCTGCGCAGAACTGCCGTAGAGTGTAGTGCCCGGACGGATCGGCAAGGCTCGAGGCGTGCTCTTCAGATTTCAGAAACAAGCGGCATTTGCTCTCGCCACCGACGCATCGGCGTACCGAAGATCCGAAACGGCACACCACAGGAGCGCAAATGCGCCGCGACGGAGAGGCCATAAGGCCCTGCCCCAACGATCGCTACCGGCAGGTCCGACGGACTAGCCATTGTCGCCCCCAATCGCAATCCCTGGCGCATAGGACAAACGCGCAGCGACCGCCCAAACCGTGTGCGGAAGCTACGATGCCATCGTCCCACACGCAGGCCCGTGTTCCATGGTAAAATTGGTCTGAGCTGCAGACCCTTACGGATTACCCCGTTGGCTCCCTGCTTCGCGCTCGCATCAGCCCGACGCCGCCGCGAGAGATCACTTTCTCCGGGCACGCCAATGCCCGGGCGATGCCCTGCGCAGTCAGAGTCTACTGCCATGAGATCGGCGACTGACAATTCAAGCGACACCATCTCGGCTCGACGGTCTGCCACCAGTATCAATAGAGCAGCCGATCTACCCCTTCCCACGGCTCATGCAATCGCCCTGCCGCCATCGACCGAATGTACCGGAAGCCTGGCAAACGTCGGAAAATTGGTGAAGGACGCACAACTCATAGCAGTCAGGCACCCGATCACTCGCCACTTGGCCTGAATCCGTACAATCCGGGTCACTGGAAGGAAATTGGCAATAACTGGATGGGAAGGGCAACAAGTGGGTAACTACGATGGTCGATTGAGCCGCTACGACGCGGGATTAGATTCGGGCAGCCATCGAAGCGCCCGACCCAATGGGCTCGATGGGAATGATCAATATCAATAGAGGACCAATCACTCGAACAGAGCGGACGAAGGCGCCGATCGGTTTGGCGTCAATGAGAGAACAGAACGTCGTTTTGCGGATCGCTTGTCTGGACGGTCACTCGGACGGTTGTCGACGTGCTGCCTTCCGCGAACAACTTGAAAGACTTTCACTTCGGTGACCACCGTTCGTACAGGGAATGACGCCATGCCGAACTCCAGACTGCGCAATAGCTTCCATGTCGACGTCTCTGGCAGCGACCTGGGTCGTTGCATCAAATGGATCTTGGTGGCTATTGGCCTGACAATCTCCGTTACTCAAGCAAAGGCCGAATATCTGGTAGACATCGGAGATGTGCTGGAGGTTGCGGTGGCGGGCGTGCCGGAGCTGCGGCATCGTGCTGCCGTCCAAATGGACGGGAACGTTTCGTTACCACTGGTCGGAACGCTTCCAGTGGCCGGCCTGCCCTTACCGCAGATCCGAGCCAAAATCGGGGCTGCACTGGCGAGCAAGGTATTTCGACAGAGGGCGTCCGATGGACGTGAGACGGTCGTCGTGATCGACGCAAACGAGATCACAACGGTCATCGCGGAATACAGACCCATATACGTAAATGGGGACGTATCGAAGCCGGGCGAGTACCCCTATCGTCCGTCTATCACCGCACGTCAGCTGGTCGCCGTGGCAGGCGGCTACGACATCATGCGCATCAGAATGAACAACCCATATCTCGAGTCAGCAGACCTGAGAAGCGAGTATGGTTCGCTTTGGACGGAACTGGCCAAAGAGCAGGCGCGCATGTGGCGCATCAAGACTGAACTTGGAGAGGGAGCCCAGATCAGTCCCGGCGCTCTGATGGACCCGCCCTTAGCTCGATCGGCGATTTCGGAAATCGTGAATTCCGAAAAGGAATA
The DNA here is from genome assembly GCF_042257955.1 of Bradyrhizobium sp. B025. NCBI lineage: Bacteria > Pseudomonadati > Pseudomonadota > Alphaproteobacteria > Hyphomicrobiales > Nitrobacteraceae > Bradyrhizobium > Bradyrhizobium sp. B025. Next base: position 6,260,777 of record NZ_CP170150.1, read on the forward strand.
TCTGAAGACCAAGCAGAGTGATTATCAGCAGGAAAAAACGTTCCTTCAGAGCGGTATTCGACAGGGAGACGACGAGGTCCGCGTGCTGTCAGAGCAGCAGAAGAAGGACGAAGAGGGACTTCAGGGGGATCTTGAAGAGCTGCAGAAAGCGACCGAGCTCTTCGGCAAGGGATCCCTGATCAGCCCTCGCGTTACGGATGCGCGTCGCGCGGTGCTGCTGTCATCAACCCGGAAGCTGCAAACCTCTGCGCAACTGCTGCAGGTCAAGAAGCAGCAGGACGAGTTCGTCAGAAAGCTGGCAAAGCTGGATGACCAGCGGAGGCTCGACCTGCTCCGTGAGCTGCAAGAGACCAGCGTAAGGCTCAATCAAATTCGCGAAAAGCTGCAGAGCGTCGGCGAGAAGCTTCAGTACACCACAATGGTTCGATCACAACTTGTGCAAGGCGCTGGCAACCACGTAGAGATTTCCGTCATCAGGAAGGGCGATAAGGGGCAGGAACGGATCACCGCAAGCGAAGATACCGAGCTGCAGCCGGGTGACGCTGTCGAGGTCAGCCTCCACTACCAGGATGGTCCTGTCGTCTCTCCTCGCATGCTAGGCAGTTCAAATATTCCATCAGGAACGAGCCGGACCGATTCGGCCGCCGGCGATTCGGTGCACGTCGGACAGAGATGATGAGCGCCGACGTAATTCGGGAACGGGAAGCTGCGGAGTCTTCCCGTATATCGTTGCGCACACGGAAGGTGTCCAGCGAAATGATTCTGTTAGCCGGAGGCGCTCGTAGTATCTCATCGACGGCGGGGCCACTTGCACGGTCAATTAGGCCAATGAGCGGGGCTAATCGGTACTTCAAGTCGTGGCGACGGCTGAACGCGTTACGGGCGAATCAATCCGCGTCGCGCTTGTGCCGAGACGGGCTGGCGATCCCGCGGTCCTGATCGGCACTCACGAAAAGGCACGAACCTGCCCGGCTGGAAGCCGGAGCGATCTGACCTGGAGGTTCAGATCCGCGACGCGTGGCAATGGATGACACGACAATCGTGAGCGCTCGATGGCCCGCCCCCCGGCGGGTGGCGCCGCGCGCGATGCTGTCCATCAGAGGTAGCTCATAAAGTCCAAAATCTCCACGCCTCACGGGCGCAACTTGCAAGTAATGTGATGTCGCATTGCACAGAGCCTCGTTGAGCGAAAGTGGAAGGTATCCAAGATGATCTTGGTAACAGGAGGTGCCGGCTACATCGGGTCCCACGTTTGTATCGCGTTGCTAGACGCCGGGTTCGACGTCGCCGTCGTCGATAACCTCTCCAACAGCAACAAGGCCTCGCTTGAGCGGGTCCAATCCATCTGCGGGCGATCGCTCGTCTTCCGGCACGCAGACATCCGGAATGAAGGGGTGATCTGCGACACGCTGCGTGCCTGCGGAGTGACTGCTGTCATTCACCTTGCAGGGTTGAAGGCGGTGGGCGACTCCAACCTACGGCCCATGATGTACTACGAGAACAACGTCCTGGGCACGATGCGGCTGGTGTCGGCCATGAAGAGGGCGAATGTAAAGACGCTCGTCTTCAGCTCGTCCGCGACCGTCTACGGGATACCTAAATACCTGCCGCTCGACGAGAAACATTCTCTCGGTCCGACCAATCCGTACGGCCGCACAAAGCTCGTCATCGAAGAGATGCTGAAGGATCTGTGCAGGTCCGACGACGGTTGGCGGATCGGCAATCTGCGCTACTTCAATCCGGTTGGCGCGCACGAAAGCGGGCTCGTCGGGGAAGACCCGCTCGGCGTTCCCAGCAACCTGTTGCCGTTTGTGGCGCAGGTGGCGATTGGACGGCGGGAGAAGCTGCGGATCTGGGGAAACGACTATGATACGCCTGATGGCACCGGAATCCGCGACTTCATTCACGTGGTCGATCTCGCATCCGGGCATTTGAGTGCCCTGCGCCATCTCAGGCAACTCGGCCTGATCACGGTCAATCTTGGAACGGGCAACGGCAGCAGCGTTCTGGACATCGTCCGTACGTTTGAATCGGTGAGCGGGCGATCAATCCCCTATGAAATCGGGGAACGCCGGGCCGGTGATGTCGCCGCCTGCTATGCCGACCCGACGCTTGCGAAGGACGTGTTGGGCTGGGCATCGACGCGGTCGTTGGAGCAAATGTGTGCGGACCATTGGCGTTGGCAATTGCAGAACCCCAACGGCTATCAGGGCTGTGAGCTTCCGAAGGTCCGGGAGCGGTCCAGGCATCTCCGTCGTCATGCGTGAGCCTGCGCGTCCGAGGTGTTGGAACGCGCACCGGAGGGGCTGACCGCGTGAGTGGAGTTCGGGGCGAGCCGCGGCAGCACGCATGCCCCCATCAGAGGTAGCTCGTAATGACCCTCACCCCAGATCGAGCCTGCAGGTAAGATGCAGTCGCGCCTGGGGATTTGCGATGCCACACTATCGTGCGTACGTTCTGGACGAACACGGCCAATTGGGAAGCGTGGTCAACCTTCACTGCCCTGACGACGCGTCCGCAACCAAGCGGGCCGGGCGGTTGGCGGATGGTCACGAGGTTCAGCTTTGGCGACTGGTTGCCGAGCTCAAATTCGACGAGCCGCAGCACCGATCCAGGCGGCGGCGGAGTATCCGCGCGCCAATGCACTGAGCTCGATTGAGCGTTGCGCGTTCGCCTCGGTCAGCTCCACAGACAATTTGTATTGCGGTTCGACTGCCAACTACGCGGCGCGATCCCACGGATGCGCATCGGCCAAACTGCACGCCATCGCGCTGACCTCGTGGGTCGAAGCCGGCCGCATAGGTAGTTCGCGGACGTCCTGCAGAAATCGTCCAGGAGCAGCCCGAATGCCCTGCTTCCGATGATCAATCCCTCACCTGCGAATAACTCGCCCTAGCCCACGAAGTCGGTAGACTCGGCGTCACAGGGCCATCGCGCGGGCTTCATCATCCTGCACTGCGACGGCCACCGCGCATCGCCGGCGTTAGCGCGTCGCGCCGCCTGCCGGAGGTCGAGGACGTCGCTTCCATGGTGAACTATCTTCTCGGCGAAGGCGGCAGGAAACACCCGTAACACCGCCTGACCGTCGTGGCTGCTCACCGTGCTTTAAAGATTCCGCGCGTGGTATGTGACGCGCAAGAAGCTTTGGTTGAGGCAGATCAGTCTGCTCATTAAGGACGTTCGCGTGTCAACGGGTCGGGATCTTCGCCAACTTGCGCCATCATCCGGCCGGCCGCGGCGGACAGTGCGAAGCCAGCGCAGGCCGAGAGCGCATCGACTACAAAATCCTCAAACCTCGCGTGCCGTCCCGGCGCCCATAGTTGCATAATCTCAAGCAGGCCGATCAGGGCAACGGCGACCGCTGAAACAGTCCAGCGCCGCTGCGGATAGGCTAGGGCAAAGAGAATCCCGATCAGAAGAAAGGCGAGCGCGTGATCGCCTCGCTGCCCGAGAACAGGGTGAGGCCGAACGTCCTCAGGTCCGAGCGTTACGAAAGTGACGATGGCCGTGAGCAGCCACGCGACAAGCCGAAGAAGAGCAGTACGAACCATTAAAGCGCCTCGATTGGTAGCCCCAGCCGGGGCCTTTCATTTCCGAGACTCGATATCAAGAGCATGTTCCCTCCACCCACCGCAAACGGCAGCATCAATACTCATGACGCTTCAGCGAATATTCTTCGTACGCCGCGTGCAAAACATCATTGGACGCTCGACGCACAATTTCAAATAGCGCTTGACACAGGCTGCCGTGCATAGGGAGTACCCATCCATGGCAGTTGTTCTGAAGGGCTCCTTTTTGGCAACAATAGTTGCTTTCCTCAGGGGCGAGGACAATGCAATGGCGACCCAGGAAGACGCTACTCGGAGGCCAGCTTGTCGATTAGTCGCACGCAGACCATTGAATGGGACGGCAAAGCCCTGAGCGGCTGGGTAAACCTTGGCGGAACGCCGACGAAAGTCTCGGCAGACCGGGAAACAATCCATACCCATGCGCCTGGCTTTAGTGACGCACTCAACCGCGAAATCGACCGCCATCGGGATGAGATTTTCGAGAAGCTGCTGCCGTTCTTCAAGCAGCAAAAACGAGATTTCTAGCGCGGTTGATTGTGGTTGCACGTAAGATTGTCGACCCGTTTGGTTCGGCCGAAGGCAGTATCAACCTGTAGTGCTTGCTCCGCGCCCCTATCCGGGCGCGATAGAAGCGCGCTTGCGGTTCTTGTTCTTGGTGCACCCTGAAGGCAGGCCCGGAATGGGCGGCCCCAGGCTCGAGCTCACCGGCGCCGGTCATTGGCGAAAACGGCGGGCCCGCCACCGTTAGTTGGCGATCAGTTCCATTCGCGAAACACAGATGCACGGGAGAGACCTTCGAGCAGTTCACAGCTTCGATGATCGGACACAATCTGCGGCCTAACCCGAAAGTGGTGGGGAGGGTCCTCCATCCGAGCTATATGATTCGCGTAAAGATGCTGGGCATAATGATGCATCAGGGGGAAATCGTACCACCACGCGACAGGTGATTGCAGATGAGTCGCACGGTCATGTTCAACGAGAAAGTGGTGAAGATCTCCCTTACGCGGCGAGAACGTGCACCCCTGTGTATGGCAGCGGTCATGCTCGCTATGACATGGGCCTCGGAAACGGACGCTTCCCCGCGTCAGGCGCGGCACCTCGCAGACGCGCAGCAGGCGACGACTGCCCGCGATCGCGGTTCTGACGAGTTCGAGACCTGGCCGCCGCGCTCAGGAAGGGACAACTCGATACAGATTGCGCAAGCGACGACCAGCCACACAGGAGCCCTGCAGCCATCTCCGGAGCAGCAACGCGATTGGGCAGAGTCACTGTCTTGCGAACTTGCCCTTGCAAGGCGCGACATCACGTTGCTGCAACATTTCGAGCAGGAGCGCGATCGGGCCGAGTGGCTCGCGCAGGATCTTGACGCTGCGCGGCGCGAGGTCGAAACGCAAAAGGCGGTGGTGGCGAAGGCCGTCGAGGAGGCTTCCCGCCTGAAGGAAGCTTCCCGCCCGAATCGAGCGGGCGAGAGTGGCCCGGCTGAGTTGCAGGCATCGCTGCAGGAGGAGCGTGAGCGGTCGGTACGGCTGGAGCAGGATCTCGCAGCCGCGCTGCGCAATGTCGAAACGCAGACTGCGCTGGCGACGAAAGCGGGTGAGGAAACGTCCCGGCTGAAACAGGCGGGAGAGAGCCAAGCCGTGGAGCTGCAGAAGGCCCTGCAACAGGAGAGCGAGCGAACAGCGCGGCTGGAGCAGGATCTCGCAGCCGCGCGGCACGATGCCGAAACCCAGACTGCGCTGGCGACGAAAGCAGGTGAGGAAACGTCCCGGCTGAAACAGGCAGGAGAGAGCCAAGCCGTGGAGCTGCAGAAGGCCCTACAACAGGAGAGCCAGCGGACAGCGCGGTTGGAGCGGGATCTCGCAGCCGCGCGGCACGACGCCGAAACCCAGACTGCGCTGGCGACGAAAGCAGGTGAGGAAACGTCCCGGCTGAAACAGGCAGGAGAGAGCCAAGCCGTGGAGCTGCAGAAGGCCCTACAACAGGAGAGCCAGCGGACAGCGCGGTTGGAGCAGGATCTCACAGCGGCGCGGCAAAACGTCGAGTCCCAAACTGCGTTGGTGGCAAAGGCAAACGAGGCAAAAGAGGAAATGTCGCAGCGAAGTCGGGCGGCGGAGGCCAGCGCCGCAGACTTGAGGCGATCGATGCAGAAGGAGCGCGAAAGGGCCGACACGCTTGCGCAAGATCTCTCCCTGACGCGAAGCGCCATTTATGCATATCAGGCGCAAACCGCGCTGTTGGCGAAACCCAGCGAGGGCCCGTCCCGGCTGAAAGCGGCAGCAGGGGGCGATGCGGTGGAATTGCAGAAATTCATGCAACAGGAGCGGGATCGGACCGGCCGGCTGGAGCAGGCGCTTGAGGCCGCGCAACGCGATATCGATGCGCAGACCGCCCTGGCGGCAAAAGCGAGCGACGAGGTCGTCAGGCTGACGCAGGCCGCAAAAGCCGGCGCCGCGGAGCAGATACGATCGATGCAGAAGGAGCACGAGAGAGCCGATGCGCTGGCGCAGGATCTCTCGATGGCACGCAGCAAGATCTACGCATACGAAGCTCAAGCGGCCAAAGCCAGCGAGGAAGCGGCACAGCACAAGCAGACTGAAGCGAGCGAAGTCGCCTCCTTGGGGCTATCGCTGCAACGGGAGCGCGAGCGGGCCGAGCAGCTGGCCCGGGATATCGCGAAAGCAGGCCGCGATCTCGACGCGCAGACCGAGCGAGCGTCCAAGGCGAGCGAGGAAGTCCTACGGATCAAGCAGGCCGGAGAGCGAGACTCGGCCGAGCTGCGCGGCTTGTTGCAGCGTGAGCGCGAGCGGGCCGAAGGACTGGAGACGGAGATCGCATTGGCGCGTCTCGACAACGGCGCCTTTGTGGCGAAACATCCCTCGCCCGCGTCTCAGCCGGCGACGACCGGAAAGGCCATGCGTGAGCCGTTCGCAGCGCCGGCGCGACAAATCCAGGATCAGCCGGTCCAGGAGAAGCCAGCCCAGGATAAGCAAGTCCAAGATCAGGCCATAGTGGCGCGCAGCCCAGGCGACGCCCGGGTCAATCCTGACGAAGCAGTGCAAGTCGCGAGGCTGATCGCGCGCGCGAGCTTGCTGCTCGAACAGGGAGACATCGGCGCAGCGCGGATCGTGCTGGAGCACGTCGCCGGGATGGGCAGTGCGCAGGCAATCTTCGTACTCGCTGAAACCTACGATCCGCTGATCCTACCCAGTCTTGGAACGTATGGAACTCACGGGGACGCGACCAGGGCGCGAGATCTCTATGCGCGGGCCGAAGCCGGCGGAATCAAGGAGGCGAAAGCGCGCTTCGAAGCCTTGCGTCGATAACACGGTCTTGTGCGGCGATTTTCCAAACCGGCCACGCGCAATCAAGGATCGAAAGCGCCGACACGGATGCAGCATGTTTAGAGGAGTTGGTCGATGAAAAGGCTTACAGGATTGCGTCGGCTGCTCCTGCTCGCGTCGTTCGCACCATTGCTGCTGGCGATTCAACCTTGGGCGGATGCGCGGCCGCAAGATACTCGACCTCACAAGATTCGTCTGGCACGGCCCGAGCCGCCGCAGCCAAGGCCTCAGGTGATCTCCATGAACGCCTGGACGATCGGCCTGGCCGGAGGTCTCCTCGAGGGCGCGCCGATCCGCCTGGCGGCGGAGATCGCCCGTGTGGTCGACGATGGAGATAACCTGCATGTTCTGCCGGTTGTCACTCGTGGCGCTGCGGAGAACCTCAATTCCCTGCTCTATTTGCGCGGCATCGACGCGGCGATCATCAATTCCGACGCGCTCGAGGAATACAAGATCCAGGTGCCGGACATCCAGCGACGAATTGCGTATGTCCTCAATCTATTTCCGTCCGAGCTGCATATCTTCGTTCGACCCGAGATTCGAACCTTGAACGATCTCGCCGGCAAGAAAGTCAACTTCAATACGCTGGGCACCGCTGCGGCGTATTCGGGGCCGCTGATCTTCAGTCGCCTCAATCTCGAGGTCGAGAAGACGTTCATTCCACATCAGGTCGCGCTCGAGCAGATGCGCAAGGGCGAGATGGCCGCCGTCGTCTTCATTACTTCGAAGCCGGTGGATGCTTTCGTGCGGGGCCGTTGGGAGCCAGGTTTCAAGTTCCTGCCCCTCCCCTACGAGAGCAAGTTCGAGGACTACTATCTTCCCGCCGCCCTCGATGGGACCGACTATCCCAATCTGATCAAGCCGGGCGAACGGGTTTCAACGATCGCCGTGCCGACCGCTCTGGTCGCCTTCAATTGGCCGGCCAACTCGAACCGCTCTGAGCGCGTCGCGCGCTTCATCGATCACCTGTTCTCCCGGATCGACAGATTGCAGGGGCCAGGCTTCGATCCGAAGTGGAAATCCATCAACCTTGCTGCGACGGTTCCGGGTCTCACGCGCGTCCCTGCGGCGCAGCTGTGGCTGGATCGCCAGCCCCGCGCAACACAAGCATCGCAATGAAACGCGCCGCGGTCCTTCTTCTTATTGTGCTCGGAGCTACAGGCGGCATTGCGTTGGCCCAGGATCCCATGACGCAGCTCCGTTCCTGCCTTCAGAAGGACCACGCGGAGCGCCTGGCGTGTCTGAATAAAATGACGCGTACCATCGCGCCTCAGAATCGCCCGACGCCCGAAGACGACTGGATCGTCAGCCAGACAACCTCCCCCATCGACTATTCACCGATCGCGACCGCTACGACATCGTCGCGCACCGGGACCGGCGAGTCCGCGATGCAATTATCGATCCGCTGCCGCGGCGGCCGGACGGAGCTGGCACTCGCGGGACCCGGCATCTCCCGCGGAGGCGGTGACGATGCAATTTCCTATCGCGTCAATGACAATCCGGCGGTGCAGGTTGCGGCAGCCGTCCCGGCATTCGGTCCCGGCATCGCGTTCACCGGGGACGTTGTTCGCTTACTGCAGTCGCTTCCAGGCAGCGGGGACCTTATTGTCCTGCTCTCACCACGGGGCGGCGCTGCCCGTGACGGGACGTTCTCCCTCGCCGGGCTGGATGCGGCGCGTGCGAAGATCGCCGCGGCGTGCAAATGGCCGCGCGCGATCGCGACACCAAATCGTTGATGGTGTGCATATGATTTTCTTCGATGGAGGCGGATAATGATCAGATTTCAACATATCGCCAAATCGGTCGTGATGGCAGCGATCGCCGTTCTGGTTTCCGCATCGTTTTCGGCCGCGGAGCAGGGCGGAAAGTACTGGACGCCGGCGGACGGGCAACCCGTCCCGCACAAGGCGGGCCATGCGAGGCAACACGTGGCGAAGCCGACGACGGCGACGGCGACGCGGAAGCAATCCGCGTTTGCCCGCATGGAGGATTCGGCCGCAGCAAAGAAAAGAGAACATCATTTGATCCTGCAGGTGAATACCAACGACCCCGCAGCGATGAATCTCGCGCTCAACAACGCGACCAATGTGGCGCAATACTACAAGGACGCTGGCGAGAAGGTGAAGATCGAGGTCGTCACGTTCGGGCCCGGCCTGCACATGCTGCGTGAAGACACCTCGCCGGTAAAGACGCGCATCGAGGAGATGGCCCTGAGCACGCCCGAGGTTTCGTTCAAGGCCTGCGGCAACACCCAGGAGAAAATGCAGAAGGCCGAGAGCAAGGACATACCGATTGTTCGGCAGGCGGAGGTCGTGAAGTCGGGCGTCGTGCGCGTGATGGAATTGCAGGAGATGGGCTGGACCTACGTCAAACCGTAGGCCAACCATGTCAGGATCGGCCCAAACCAACCCCAAATTTCCATCGGGGTCGCGTATTCAGGTAAAGCCCACAGCGGGCCCTCGCTTGGCTGGAAAAACCGGGAGAGTGATTGGCGTTGGATACTATCCGAAGAGTCTCCGTGTGGTTCTCGACGGATCGAAGGCTCCGCTTACTCTTCACGCAGACTATGTGGTCGCGATTGATGCGCGAACCGACCATCCACGGTCGGATTGATGGATGGCGTCTCCGGTATGGACTTGAAGATCACCTGACTTCTTACCGATTGAAGAACGGGGATTCTCGCTCCAGTCCGTCAAGGTCCGGATCGCCCTCTCCGGCGGGTGAGATCGTCCGCGCGGTAAGATCACGTCACCGCCAGCGCAGTCACTTTGATGCAGGACCTCAAGCTATAGCGCGGGGTAGCCTTACACATCGTCAGGGCCCGATATCGGAAAAGACCGTCCGAGAAATCAGCTGCTCAAACGGTTCCCCCCGTTAAGCCGCCGATTTGGTGGGCGCACCAGGGCTCGAACCTCGGACCCGCTGATTAAGAGATTGCGACGGGTTGAGAGCAATCAATGGCTTGCCGGCCTCAGACTGGAGCTTATCCGGCCGAAAATGGGCGTCTGCCGCGCGTTCACAACGCTGCTTTTGCCTGGCCGGCCGGGGTCTTGCTGCACCGCAACTTGGCTGCAGATTTCTTCGTGCGCGTGCCTGCCAATCAGCACTGGATATTGCGGGTGGCCCCATTCCGGGCAAAGAGAGGAACCCTCGTCCTCCTGCGATAAGCCGCATAGACGCCGAACAAGGTAGCAGCCGTTGTCGAACATCAATCTCAAGCTCCTCCATACCTTCCTGCTCGCGGCGGAGCACGAAAGCTTCCGGAAAGCCGCACAGGAATCGAACCGGTCTCCGTCCGCGGTGAGCATGCAGGTCCGCGGGCTGGAGGAGCAGATCGGCGTCCAGCTCTTTCGCAGAACGCCGCAGAAGGTCCTGCTGACGCCCGAGGGCCGGATCCTGTTCGAACAGGCCAAGCGTGCGCTGCAGGAGGTCCAGTCAGGGCTCGATTTGCTGACGGAAGCAGCTCAGTCGCGCAGCCGCCACATTCAGATGGCCTGCGTCCCGACGCTTGCGACCGGCTGGCTTCCGAACATCCTGGCGACTTTCAAGATCCGTCATCCGAACACCCAGGTGCAACTCATGGAGTTGCCGACCGGGCCCATGCTTGAACTGCTGCGACGGCGGGATGTCGAATTCGGAGTTGGTCCGCAGATTCCTGGCATGGAGGATTTCGAGTTCGAGCCGATCCTCGAGGATCCGCTCTATGCTTGCGTGCCGCCCGTCTTCGACGAGGGACAATCGAGCGTCTGCTTTGCCGACCTCGTCGACAAGCCCACGATCATGCTGTCGAAATCGACTGCCGTCCGGGGATTGATCGATGACACGCTGGAGACACTCGGAATCCATCTCGATGTCCCGTTCGAGGTCCAGCAGGCCACGACGGCAATGGCCCTTGCGGCGTCCGGGCTCGGCATTGCAATCGTGCCCCGGGTCGCGCTGGTGCAGGCCGGAGTGCAGCAATTTCGCATGGTGCCGATCTCCAACCATGTCGGGCTCCGTCAGGTCGGCCTGATCACCGCGCGCGGGCCGATCCTCCGCCCCAACACCGAACGGCTGATTACCTTGATACGAACCAGCCTTGCCCAGCTCCGCTGAGCCCGGCGCATCAAAGCCGTTTCAGCAGAGCATCCACGACCTGATTGGTCGGCGCGACGCCGCCGATGTCGCGGGTCCTCAATGCGGGGTCCTCCAGCCCGGCGCACACCGCAGCTTCGATCCTGTCGGCCCCAAGCTTCAGCCGGCTATCGCGATGGCGCTGATCCAGACGCCTCAGCATCAGGATCGATGCCAGGATGGTTCCATAGGGATTGGCGAGCCCCTTTCCCGCGATGTCGGGCGCCGAGCCGTGCGAGGCCTGGAAGAAACCGATCCCGTCACCGACCTCTTCCGATGGAGCCATGCCCATGCCGCCGACCGTCGCCGCACCGAGATCGGAAATGATGTCGCCGAACATGTTCTCGGTAACGATGACGTCGAAATGAGAGGGCTTGTTGACGAGATGAACCGTCATCGCGTCAACTAGGACGTGCTCGGCCTCGATGTCGGGATAATCCTTCGCCACCTCGTCGAACACGGCACGGAAGAACGCGTAGGTCCGCAGCACATTGGCCTTGTCGCAGCAGGTCACGCGGCGCCGTCCGTCCTTCGGCGAGCCGTTGCGCGTTCTGGCCAGTTCGAACGCGAACCGTACGATGCGCTCGACGCCCTTCCGGGTCTGGACGAGGGTATCGACAGCCACTTCTTCCCTCAGTAGCGCACCCGCGCCGCGCGCGGCATAGAGCCCTTCGCTGTTCTCCCTGACGATGACGTAATCGATCGGACCCGGCCGCCCCAGGGGCGACGGAACGCCCTTGTAGAGTTTGATCGGCCGCACATTGGCAAAAAGGTCGAGCTTGAAGCGGAGCGTCAACGTGAAGTCGAGCCCGGCCTCGGTCCCGTCGGGATGGACCACGCCGGGAATGCCGGCCGCACCGTGCAGAATGGCGTCGGCTGTCCTGCAGCCCTCGAACGAGGCTGCCGGGAACGAGTCCCCCGTCTTCAGGAAATGATCGGCGCCCGCGGGATAGTCCACGAACCGCAGCGTGCCGGCCTGGACGCCGGCCTGCAGCACCGCGACCGCCGCACGCGCCACTTCAGGGCCGATGCCGTCGCCATGCACGACAGCAATTGTGTAAGTGTCTTTCATGATACTCGCTCGGTGAATTGCATCTGTGGTTGCCTCAGATTGCGCACGGCAGGCACGCATGCGATCGCATGCGTCTCAAGGTCAGTCCAGCTTGATCCAGACACCCTTCGTGTGCAGATATTCGTCGAGATGCTCGGTGCCGCCCTCGCGGCCATATCCGCTCATCTTGTAGCCGCCGAATGGCATTGCGGGATCCAGCGCGTGGTAGGTGTTCACCCACACCGACCCTGCGCGGAGGCTGCGAGAGATGACGTGGGCCTTGCTCACGTCGCGCGTGAAGACACCTGCCGCGAGCCCGTACGGCGTCGCATTGGCTCTTTCCACTGCCTCGTCGAGGGTGTCGAACGGCAGTGCGGAAATAACCGGCCCGAAGATTTCGTCACGGGCGATCTGCATATCATCGGAGACGCCGGCGAACACGGTCGGCTCGACGAAGTTACCCTTCGCAAGATTCCCCTCCCTCACGCGCCGGCCGCCGGCCACCACCTTCGCGCCCTCCTCGCGCCCGCTTTGCAGGAAGCCCTCGACCTTGTCGAGCTGTCGCTGGGAAACGAGAGGTCCGATCTCCGTCGTCGGATCCGCGCCATCGCCGATCTTCAGGGCCGAGGCGAACTTCCCGAGCCGCTCGACCAATTCATCATGGATTTTACGCTCCACGAACAGGCGCGAGCCGGCGATGCAGATCTGACCCGAATTGGCGAATGCGGCCATCGCGGCGATCGGCACGGCCTTGTCGAGATCAGCGTCGGCGCAGACGATGACCGGTGACTTTCCGCCAAGCTCGAGAGACACCCGCTTGAGGTTTCCGGCCGAAGCCCGGATGATCGCCTGGCCGGTCGCGGTGGAGCCGGTGAAGACGATCTTGTCGACATCGGGATGCTCGGCCAGCGGTGCGCCGGCCTCCACCCCGGTTCCGGTCACCACGTTGACGACGCCGGGCGGCACGCCGGCCTCGTTCATCAGATCCGCGATCAGCAGCGGCGTCAGCGGCGCCTCTTCCGACGGCTTGAGCACGATCGTGCAGCCGGTCGCGAGCGCGGGCCCGATCTTCCAGACCGATGCGGCCGTCGGCGCATTCCACGGGATGATGGCGCCAACCACGCCGATGGGCTCCTTCCGGGTGAACGAGACGATGTCCCCAGGAAGCGAATTATCTACCGTCTGCCCATGGAGCGCGGTCGCCATGCCGGCGTAGTATCGCAGCATGCCGATCACGCGAAGCTTGTTTGCGCGCGTCCGGGCGATCGGCATTCCCATATCGGCCGTATCGGATTGGCTGATCTCCTCCCAGTGCTTCTCGAACAGGTCGGCGATACGCAGGAGCAGCGCCTGCCGCTCGAACGGCTTGAAACGGCTCCACGGTCCTACGAAAGCGCGTCGGGCCGCAGCGACCGCGACGCTGATGTCGGCCGCCTCGCCGCGCGGGACACGACCGATCACTTCGCCGGTCGCAGGATTGCGCGTCTCGAAGACCTTGCCCGAGCGGGCTTCCACCCACGCGCCATCGACGAACATCTTTCGGGCTCGGCCGTCGAGCGGAAATCGGATCTCAGCTTTCGTCATTGGAGTACTCCTGTCTCAACAGAGGCGATGGACGGATGCCTCGCCGTTGTCTGATTTCGCGCTTTCATAGCGGTGATTCTTCGACTCGGGCAGGGCCTCTAGGCGGCCGGGTGCGGCTTCCGCAGGAAGCGCGCCAATTCCGGTATGTACGCCTCGCCGTGACCGCTCTCGACCACTGCCGCGATCGCGCCGGCAACGCCGTCCGCGATCGTCCTGGATGAGCCGGATGCGCTTGCCATGGTCCGGTAGTAATCGATGTCCTTCAACGCATTGCCGATGAAGAACGGGACCGTGCCGACGTCGTCCGTCACGATGGCTGGCGTCATACGCTGTAGCGCAGCGCCGGCCCCGCCTCCTTTGGCGAGGACATCGACGAAAACCGCGGGATCGACGCCCGCATCGGCCGCCTGTGCGGCGGCTTCGCTGAGCAGCGCCATGAACCCGATCGAGACATAGTTGTGGAGCAGCTTGAGCCGATGACCAAAGCTCACCGGCCCAACTCTTTCGAGGCCCTCGGTGAAGGATGCGAGGACCGCGCGGGCATTCTGAAAGTCCGCTTCGTCGCCGCCCACCAGAAGGTTCAGCGCCCCTTCCTCCGCGTGTTTTGCCGTGCGGGTCATGGGCGCATCGAGGAAGGCTCCGCCGGCGGCCCGGACTGAAGCAGCCATCCGCAATGTCGATTCCGGCAATGCGGTCGAACAATCGACGATGATGGTTCCCTTGCGCAGCCGGGACAAGACGCCCGCGTCACCGGTGAGAACCGCCTCGACCTGGGGCGAACCGGTGACGCAGAGGATGATGATGTCCGATGCTTCCGCGACGTCAGCAGGAGTCTTGCAGGCTGTGGCACCGAGTCCGACGAGATCGTCGACGGGCTGGTTGCCCGGGTGATCGAGAAACGCCAGGGGGAAGCGGCCCCGCGCCAGGACGTTCTTCGCGATGCCGTGGCCCATCAGGCCCACGCCGATAATTCCGACCCTCGTCACGGTGACCTCGTTCATCTCTTGCATGTCCGGTCGCCGGTGTCGTGCCCCACATGATCGTGTTGGGACAGCCGGCATATGCTGTGGCAGGCGGTCTAGTGGACGGCGGCGTACATGATCTGCTGCTCGGTTGCCTCGGCTGTCTTGATCTCTTCGACGATCTTGCCCCGCTTTGCGACCAGGATGCGGTCCGAGAGTGCCAGGACCTCGGGCAGGTAGGAGGAGATCACGACCACGGCGAGACCGTCGTCAGCCAGGCTATTGATGAACTGGTGGATCTCGACGATGGCGCCGACGTCGACACCGCGGGTCGGCTCGTCGAAGATGATCAGCCTGGGCTTCTGGATGAGCGACCGCGCGATGACGACCTTCTGCTGGTTGCCGCCGGAGAGTTCGATCACCCTGGCCTTTTCATTGATCGACCGAAGCTGAAGCCGCCCGGCCCATTGTCGCGCCAGCTCCTTCGCCTGTGTCATCGAGATCACGGACAGCGGGTTCGAGAAGCGCGAGAGCTCGCCCAGATGCAGGTTCTCGGCCACCGTCATTGTCTCGAAAAAACCGTCGAACTTGCGGTCTTCCGTGACGTAGACGATGCCCTCGCGGACCGCCATCCGCGGAACCCGGTAGCGGACCGATTTGCCGCGATACTTGATCTCGCCACCATGGAAGATGTCCCGCTTCAACACGCCAGCGACCACCTTCATCATTTCGGTGCGACCGGCGCCGACCAGCCCGAAGACACCCGTCACCTGTCCTGCGAAGATAGAGAATGACGTGTTGCGGACCATCGTGCCCGAAGACAAATTCTCCACGCTGAGCACCCGTTCGCCATACGGCCTGGGCGGGCGGCCGTGATCGCCATGCAACGTCTCGGTCAGGTTTCGTCCGACCATTGCCTGGATGACCGTATCGCGCGTGAACGTCTCCTTGACATCCGATGCGACCAGCCGCCCGTCCCGGAGAATTGTAATGCGATCGGCCAGCTGCAGCGCCTCTTCAAGCGCGTGCGAAATGAAGATGATCGCGACCTTGTCGGCCACCAGACGCCGGATCAGGTTGAAGAAGTGCCGCTTCTCCTCCGGCGTGAGCGTCGCCGTCGGTTCGTCGAAGATGATCACCTTCGCCTTGTGATGAACGGCGCGCGCGATCTCCACCATCTGCTTTTGCGCCGCTCCGAGCTGCGAGACCTGTGCCGTGGGATCGACCTGGAATCCCATGCCAGCCAGGAATTGTCGGGCCTGGATGTAGAGTCCCCGCAGCCTATTGAACACCTTCTCCTCGCCTAGGTAGATGTTCTGCGCCACCGTCATCGACGGCACGAGATTGGTCTCCTGGTAGACCATGACAACACCCTGCTTCAGGCCTTCGGCAGGCGTCGACAAATGCACCGGCGTCCCGTTCAGGAGCATCTCTCCGGACGTGAGCTTGTAGACGCCGGCAAGAACCTTCGTCAGCGTCGACTTGCCGGCACCGTTCTCGCCGAGAATGGCGTGAACCTCTCCCGGCGAAACGGCGAAATCGACTTCCTGGAAGGCGGGGATCCTTCCAAACAGCTTCGTTCCGTTGCGGATTTCCAGAATTGGCTGCATGCGATTACTCCGAGAGGGCCGTCGCCGGATCGCGGATTTCCAGGACCGCGTTCGAACCGCGGCTGGCGAGGTAGAGCGCACCTGCGCATTCGGCGGCCGCCACGACACCATGCCGCGTGCCGTCCGCACGGGAGTGGAAGGATCCGATGGGCGTCATGTTCGCGTCGCAATACGCTATCAGCCCATAAGACCGCGTGACCGAATAGGGCTTCAGGATGCCCATCTGCTTCAGCTGGCTTCCCTGCATCGGCTCCTTGAAGCTGCGTCCTGAACAGAGTGACGGGGCCACCCAGTGCTCTTCCGGCAGCTCGTTGACCATACGGGTCCTGTATTCATCCTCGCGCAGGATGAACTCCACGAGCTGGTTGCGCACGGAATAGAAGGAAAGCCAAATGCCACCGGCAGCCGCGCGCGTCAGGCGTGCGGGATAGCCAGGCAGGCTGGTGACAAGCTCAACGGGCTTTCCAGCCGGAAGCGCCAGCCCAAGGACGCGGTGACGCAGACACTCGGAGACGAACACCTGTCCGTCTGATGCCGCCAATCCGGATGGCCACCCCAATCCGGTCGCTGCGATCGTAACCCGGTCCTTGACGAGATCGACGACGACGACTGAGCCGGAAAGATCCTTCGTCATCAGCGCACGCCGCCAGTCGAGTGCACCGACATGTTTCGACCCGTTGCACACGGCGAGCGTCGACTCGTCCAGCCACGCGATCGCGGTCGGGCAATGCAGGACGTCACCAGAGGGCTGAACCACCTTGCCGTCGAAGCGACCGCCCCGTACGACGAGTCCCTTGCGGTCCAGCCCGATCGCCAGCGCATCCCCCAGTCCAGCCATCGCCGAGATGGGGGCATCGAACCTTGCCATTGTCTCCGGACCTGAGGAGGAGGTCGGCGGCAGACGGAGCAGCCCGGAGCCGCTCGAGGCAAAGAGGTTGGCACCGAGAGCCACGAGGTTGTCGACCTGATCGACCTGGCAGAGGACCGGCGCGGCCTCGAGCTTCTGGTTCGGCAGGAAGGGGCCGTCGAGCACTGGCACCGTGACCGCGCCTTCGCGGCGCCCCAGCACTTTGTCGATCCATTTCACGAGCGGCGGCCCCAATAGCTGTCCACACCGCAGAACGCGGGGTCGGCTCCCTCCAGCCGGTATGTCCCCATCCTGTTGTTGAAGATTCCGCAGAGATAAAGCACGCCCTTGTGCTCGCGCATCGAGGTGATCATGGGATGCTTCTGACCGCCCTGATCCCAATAGCTTTCGAGGATCTCGCCGCGCTCGTTGAACTTGAGAACACAACCGGTGTTCAAATTCGGCATCAGCCAGGCATCTTCGGAGCACCGCCGCGACATCCTCTTTCGGAAGCCCGGCATCTCGAGCGACAGGTCGAGCGCCGGTGTACGCATCCCCATCAAGGCCAGCCAGTAGCACCCGTCGGACGCGCGATTGATGTTGTCGGGGTAACCGGGAAGGTTCGGAATGACGACCTCCACCTCGCCCTTCTTCGGTCCATCGAAATAGTACCGACTGATCCGGCAAGCCCAGCTTTCCGCGAAGAGCAGGGACTCGTTATCGTAGGACATGCAGATGCCGTTCGGAAACACGAGGTTCTTCAGAACGGTTCGGGTCCTTCTGGTCTTCGGGTCGTAGCGGATGATACGGCCGTTGCCGCGACTCTCGAGCGCGTCCGAATACCAGTCGTGCATCTCGAACCGCGTCGTCGCCTCGCTGAAATAGATGGTGCCATCGGGCGCGATGTCGAGATCGTCCGCGAGCTTCATGTTGGAATCGTCGATGATCGACAGCAGGCTCCGGTTCGTCTCCGCGGTCAGGCGGCGCACCGTGCCGTTCATCTCGACCTGATAGAGGCCCATTCCCGCGACGCAGATGTTGAGATGTCCCTGGCGATCGAACGCCATCCCCAGCGGCGAGCCGCCGATATGCGCCAGCACCTCCCAGCGCTGATAATCGGGCGGAAGCCAGCGCACGATGTCACCGTGACGGTTGCCTGTGTAGAGGTTGTCGTGGCGATCGAAGATGACGTCCTCGGCGCCCTCCAGAATGCCAAGGCCGATGACGCCGACGTCGCGCAGCCTGTCGTTCGGTGCCATGGCGCCGGCGCCCGGGTCCGTTGGGATGGGGTCGGGCATGCGGGCATAGGCCGGGGAAATGTAGACGCTCCGCAGCAGCTTGTGGCGGTTCTTGACCCAGCGCACGTCAAGGAAGACGGCGGCGACAAGGATCAGACCCAGCACGAGGTCGGCCCCGGGGCCGGAGATCGCGAGCGCGAGGAAGCTGTTCGACAGGAGCAGCACGAAAACGGCCCCCATGATCGCCTTCGAGACCGTGCCCCGCCCACCACCAAGCGAGATGCCGCCCAGCACAGTGGCCGTGAGCGCCTGCAGCTCGAGTCCCGCCCCGACGTCCGACGCAGCGCTCCCGATTCGGCTCGCGAACAGGAATCCGGACAGGGCAACGAGGGTGCTGCAGCAAACATAGGCGCTGAAGATCGTCCAGCGAACATTGATGCCGGCATTGTACGCCGAACGGCGCGCCCCACCGACGGCGAGTACATGCCAGCCATACCGTGTGCGCGAGAGCACCACGTGAACGCCGATTGCGATGGCGGCCGTGATCAGGAAGGAGACCGGCGCCAGCCCGATATTCGCGGTGCCGAGATATTCAAACGCGGCGGAGTCGGACATGTTGGTCACAATCGCCGTCGAGAACTCGGGAAAGACGATCTCGAACAACGATCGGAAGATGATGAGGGTGACCAATGTCGTGAGGAACGCCCGCATCCTGACATAGCCGACAAGCAGCCCGTTCAGAGCACCGCATGAGGCTCCGACAACCAGTGTGGCAATGAGACCAGTACCAGCGCTCCATCCCTCGACATTCATGCCGATCAGGGACATCAGCACGGATAGTGCGAAAACCGAGCCGACGGACAGATCGATTCCGCCCGACATCATCACGATCGTGAGGCCGAGAACGATCAGCCCAAACTCCGCAAACTGGCGCGCGAGGTTTCCGAGCGTGGTCCATTCGAAGAAGTGCGGAACGAACGGTCCCAGGCCGAACACGAGCAGCGCCAGCGCCAGGAACGGGATGGCGCTATCGACCCACTTCTTGGTGAGGACCTCCCCGATCACGTGATCGGGGAGGAGCTTGTACCGCCAGCGAACGATATCGGTCGATAAACTCATCTCGTCCATTCCCTGCGCGCGCCGGCCTGGGGCCGTAGCGCCACATGCCCCTTACTTGAGTTCGTCGAGCGTCCAGCAGTTGCGGCCCGTCGCATTGTTCTTGTCGACCCGCGTCACCGGCCCGAAGAACACGTCCTTGACGGCGGCGGCCTTGCGGTTGCCTTGCAGCAACTCGGATATCTGGCCTGCCGCGATCTCGCCCTGGATGTCGGCGTGGAAGTTGTAGACGACGGTCAGGAGCCCCTTCTTGATGCTGTCGCAACCGGTCTGGCTTCCTGCGCCATTCGTGACGATCGTGACCTGCCCGGTCTTGCCTGCGGCTGCCACGGCTGCTCCGGCGCCTACCTCGGCGTTGTCCCAGATGCCCATCACGCCGCAGAGATCGGGATGCTGCTGGAGAACCGTCGCAGTGATCTGGCGCGCCTTGTCGGAGTCGTAATTGGCGGCCTGATCAGATACGAGCTGAAGGTCGGGATTGGCGGCCAGCACCTCGTTGATGCCCTGGCGCATGTAGATGTTGGCCGCGCCGGTCTCCACGCCGGCGAGCCAGACGACCTTGGTGGACGGGCCCTTGCCCTTGGCGCAGGCCTTGGCCAGTTCGCCCATCTCGAGCCGGCCCATCTCGATCCAATCGTTTCCCACATACGAATCCGTCTGGGTCGCCGACTGCATGTTGACCTGAAGCACCGGAATTCCGGCCTCCTGAGCCTGCTTCAATTGGCGCGCATAGGTCTGCACGTCCGGATTCTGCACGATCAGCAGATCGGGCTTCTCGGCGATCGCGCCGGTCAGCGCGCGAATGCCCGCCTCTGTATTCATGTTGGGATCGCGCACTTCGAGCGTGAAGCCATAGCGTTGAGCATGCCGCTGCCATACCGTCACCCAGGCCTGGTTGAGGTCGAAGCCCTGGGAGATCGGAACGAAGATCACCTTCTTGCCCTTGAGGGCCTTCAGATATGCCTCTCTGCCGACCTGCTGCACCTCGGCGGCGATGCTCGGCGTCGCGGACGCAAGGCCCCCGAGCACGAGGCCCGTCAACAACAATCTTCGCAGAACTGAAACCATGATGTCCTCCCGTTTTGTAATCGCTTGAGGCGTTCGCCCTAGATATCGCCACTCTGCGAGGTCTGTTCGTCGCGCGGATTGAGCAGCGCATCGATCGCCAGAGCGCCAAGCAGGATCACGCCCTTGATGAGGTTCTGGGCCGTGAAGCTGATGTTGAGGATCGTCATGCCGTTGGTGAGAACGCCGACAAGGATCGTGCCCACGATCACATTGCGGACACCGCCCTGCCCACCGCTAAGGCCAATGCCACCAAGCACAACGACGAGAAGCACATCGTAGATCAGCGTCGAGTTGTACAGGCGCGTGTTGATGCCGGAGACCACCGCGCACATCAGGATGCCGGACAGAAACGCAATCAGGGCGCTGGCGGCATATTGCGAGATGATGACCGGCCGGGCCGGCAATCCCATGGTGCGCGCGGCGAAAGGATTGTCGCCGGTCGCGTAGATGAACCGCCCGAAGCGGGTCTTCCGCAGGAACAGGGCCACGAGTCCAGCCAGCACCGCCGCCACGCAGACCGAGACGGGAACGCCGGCGATCGTCCCTGTTCCGAGGAATGTGAACCAGCCGTGCCCCGTCGGAGCATAGACCACGTCCGACTTGAAGACGATTCGCCCCGCGCCGTAGACCACCGATGCGAGGCCGAGAGTCGCGAAGATCGGCGGCACGTCCGCCACCGCGACGAGCGTTCCGGTGCCGACGCCGACGAGGATGACGAGCAGCCCGCCAACCACCAGTGCCCAGCCAAACGGCAGGCCGGTGGTCGACAGCCAGATGCTGAACGCAACGCCGATCACCATCACCGCGATCATGGTCAGGTCGATGCCGCGCCCGACGACGACCAGCGCCATGCCGACCGCAAGGATGCCGAGCGTCGCGACGTTGTTCAGCAGCGTGAGGATGTTCCCGGCGGTGAGAAACCTGGGCAGGAAGATCGAGAAAGCCGCGATCAGGACGAGCGTGATGCAGAAGATGACCTCCTCCTGCGTCAGCCTGAACGATGGAATTCCACGCACCAGATGCTCCGAGCGGCTCATGTTCCGGTCAACCGTTTCCGGCTTCGGAGGCGCGACCGGGCCGAGCCCTCGCGCAGGATTGACTGCTCGCGATCATCGTTGTTTCCCCGCCTGCAATAGGCTCTTCTTGGTGGGCAAGATGAGCGAGGTCTCCCTGCCTCATGCAAGGCGCTTTTTCTGACCCCCTGTTTCGTTTTTCTGATCCTCCGGCATTTTGACGCTCACACCGGCAGTGTCGTCGAGATCTCGGCCGTTGAGAAAAACTGACACCCCCGTCAGAAATACTGCGCTTCGCCGGCATTGCCTCGGCGCTTCGCCTACTTGAAGATCGAAACGCGATCGGCGCCTCGACCAATCACAACGAAACAGAGCCGATTTCACCTGACAGGGAGGTAAAGTATGAAATTCCGCAGACTGCTCGCGCTCGCGGGTGTGTTCTTTGGCATGAGCACCGTTGCGCTCGCTCAAACTCAGGCCGACGATGAGTGCCTGAATCCCGGAAACGACGAACTCTTGAAGCAGGGATGCTCCTATCTCGACGAGTTCATGAAGGCGTTCAACTCGCGAGATGCGGAAGCCTGGGCCAAGACGGTCCATTATCCGCACATCCGGATCGCCGCCGGCCAGGTTCAGATCTGGAACACGCCGGAAGAATATGCGCAATCGAACGACGCGAAGCAGTTGGCGCAGGCCTCGACCTGGGCGCGTTCGGCATGGACGTATCGCAAGCTCGTGCAAAAATCCGACGACAAGCTGCACTTCATCACGCGGTTCACGCGCTATGACGCCAACGACAAGCCGATATTGTCGGCCGATTCCTTCTATGTGATCGTCAAGAAGGATGGGCGATGGGGCGCCCTGGTGCGATCGAGCTATGTCGGCATCATCGGCGAGAAGACCGCGTTCTGATGCTCCGCTGGCTTCCGCTCGAACACGGGAGCTGGCGTCGAACCGAATGCTCCTGGCTTAGGCGCGCGGCGCCACGAGCATCTTTCGTCGGGCTCCCGATCGCGGGAGCCCGCCCCTCAGGGGCCCGTTCGAAACAGCCGCGCTTACGGCGGACCGGCCTTGGAGGGATCGATCGAAATCTGGCGCTTCAGGGTGCGCAGGCCGAATGTCGTTCGCGACTGCCGAATACCCGGTATCCTGTACAACGACTGTCGCAGGAAGCGCTCGTAGTGATCGGTGTCTCGCACGGCGACCTTGATGAGATAGTCGTAATCGCCGGTCACCAGGTAGGCCTCCATCACCTCCGGAATCCGCGACAGGGCAGTACCGAAGCGATCGAGCACCTTGTCGTCATGCTTGTCCAGCGTGATCTCGACGAAGGCGATGTTGTTGTATCCGAGATTGGCGTGATTGAGCACCGCGACATATTTCTCGATCGCTCCGTTTTCCTCCAGGCGCTTCACTCTGGTCCAGCATGGAGAACTCGAGAGCCCGACCTGCTCCGCCAGCGCACTCGTCGTCAAGCGGCCGTTCTCGCAAAGCGCAGAGAGAATCCGGCGATCCAGATGATCGAGATCCTCGACGGGGCTGCGCTTGGAGGGCATGGGTCAATCCTTCTGTCTTTTTGCATTCCGGCGGGAAACTTTTCCGCGATTCCGGCCAATACACCGGAATTTTGGGAAATTTTCTCGAACCAGGAGATTATCATTGTGCGGCGGGAGAACGTGACATGCAACCTCAACAGCGCCGATCCGTCAGCGTGATCGCCACCACATCCGACCCCTTTGACGGGATCGTTCGGCTCGTCCTCGACGCGGCGCGGTTCGGCTTCGGCCTCGACCAGGTCGCGATGACGACCTGCCCCGGTGGCGGCCGGACGATACGGATGGTCCTTGAAGTCCAGCCGTCGGCCGATTGCGCTGACATCGCGGAACGGCTGTCGCGCCATCCGGCGATCACGGACCTTCGCGTCGTGGGGCTCGCGCGCGAGGAATCCGGTCGGCCAGGCGTTGTCTCTGCAGAACCGGCAAACGAGCGGATGCTTCCATGAACAGCCCCACGCCACTTCGCTTTCACGTTCCGGAGCCTGCAAGCCGTCCGGGGGGCAAGCCGGATTTCTCCGGCGTCTCGATTCCGAAGGCAGGCTCAGTCCGGCGCCCGCCGGTCGACGTGCTCCCTGAGGAGATTCGTGACCTCGCCTACTCGATCATCCGCGTGCTCAATCACGAGGGCCGGGCAATCGGGCCATGGGTGCCGGACCTCTCCCTGGACGAACTGGTCGCCGGCCTGCGCCACATGATGACCCTGCGCACGTTCGACGCGCGCATGCAGATGGCGCAACGTCAGGGCAAGACGTCTTTCTACATGCAGCACACCGGCGAGGAAGCGGTGAGCTGCGCGTTCCGCATCGCGCTCGGCCCCGACGACATGAACTTCCCGACCTACCGTCAGGCCGGCCTGCTGATCGCGCATGACTATCCGCTCGTCGACATGATGTGTCAGATCTATTCCAATGAGCATGATCCGCTAAAGGGCCGGCAATTGCCCGTGATGTACTCCTCGAAAAAGCACGGCTTCTTTTCGATTTCGGGCAACCTCGCCACGCAGTTCGTCCAGGCGGTCGGCTGGGCCATGGCGTCGGCGATCAAGCGCGACAACCGCATTGCCGCCGCCTGGATCGGCGACGGCTCGACGGCGGAATCGGATTTCCATGCGGCGCTAGTCTTCGCCTCGACCTACAAGGCGCCGGTCGTCCTCAACGTGGTCAACAACCAGTGGGCCATCTCGACCTTCCAGGGCATCGCGCGTGGCGGCTCGGGCACCTTCGCGGCGCGCGGCCTCGGCTTCGGCATCCCCGCGCTCAGGGTTGACGGCAACGACTATCTCGCGACCTATGCCGTCGCAAAATGGGCGATCGAGCGGGCGCGGCTCAACCTCGGGCCAACACTGATCGAATACGTCACTTACCGCGCCGGCGCGCATTCGACGTCGGATGATCCTTCCGCCTACCGGCCGAAGCACGAATCCGAGGAGTGGCCGCTGGGCGATCCCGTGATCCGCCTCAAGCAGCATCTCATCGCAGCCGGCGCCTGGTCGGATGAGCGCCACAAGCAGACCGAGGCCGAGATTCTTGCCACCGTCATCGCCGCGCAGAAGGAAGCCGAGGCCTTCGGCACCCTGCATTCCGGCGGTAAGCCCTCGGCGCGCGATATCTTCGAGGATGTCTATGCCGAACTACCGCCGCATCTGCGTCGGCAGCGCCAGCAGATCGGAGTCTGAGCCATGCCGCGCATGACGATGATCGAGGCAATCCGCTCGGGGCTCGACGTCTCGATGGCTCGCAACGACGACGTCGTGGTCTATGGCGAGGACGTCGGCTTTTTCGGCGGCGTGTTCCGCTGCACGCAGGGCCTGCAGCAGAAGTACGGCGTCTCGCGCTGTTTCGATGCGCCGATCAGCGAATGCGGCATCGTCGGCACCGCGATCGGCATGGCCGCTTATGGACTGCGCCCCTGCGTCGAGCTTCAGTTCGCCGATTACATGTATCCGGCCTACGACCAGATCGTCTCGGAGGCAGCTCGCCTGCGTTATCGTTCGGCTGGCGACTTCACCTGCCCCCTCGTCATCCGCATGCCGACCGGCGGAGGCATTTTCGGTGGACAGACCCACAGCCAGAGCCCCGAGGCACTCTTCACCCATGTCGCGGGACTGAAGACCGTAGTGCCGTCCAATCCCCATGATGCGAAGGGCCTCCTGATCGCGGCCATCGAGGATCCGGATCCCGTCATCTTTCTGGAGCCAAAGCGGCTCTACAACGGCCCGTTCGACGGTCATCACGATCGCCCGGTCACCGCATGGGCCAAACATGAGCTCTCCGAAGTGCCGGAGGGACACTACACCACGCCGCTCGGCAAGGCGGTGACGCGGCGCGCCGGAGAGGCCGTCACCGTCCTGACGTACGGCACCATGGTTCACGTCGCGCTGGCGGCGGTCGAGGAGACGGGCGTCGATGCCGAGGTGATCGACCTGCGCACTCTGCTTCCGCTCGATCTCGAGACGATCGTGGCTTCCGTCGCCAAGACCGGACGCTGCATCGTATTGCACGAAGCAACCCTGACCTCCGGCTTCGGCGCGGAGCTCACGGCGCTGGTGCAGGAGCACTGCTTCTATCATCTCGAATCGCCGGTGATGCGCGTCACCGGCTGGGACACGCCCTACCCGCATGCCCAGGAATGGGACTATTTCCCCGGTCCTATCAGGCTCGGGCAAGCGCTGCGCGACATCATGGAGACACGCTGATGGGTGAGCGCAGCGTCAAGCTTCCGGATATCGGGGAAGGCATCGCCGAAGCAGAACTCGTCGAGTGGCACGTCAAGGAGGGCGATCTTGTTCGCGAGGACGACCTGCTCGCCACCGTGATGACCGACAAGGCCTCGGTCGAGATTCCCTCGCCGCTCGCGGGCGAGGTCAGCTGGATCGGCGCCCGGATTGGCGATGCGGTGGCGATCGGCTCGACGCTCGTGAAGCTCAAGGTCGCAGGCGATGATGCCTCGGAGCCGGCAGACGAGGCACCGACGGAAGACGTCGCCACACCATCGGCCGCGACGAACGCCGAAACCCCGGATGCTGTGCCAACGCCCCCTGCCCGCATCCGCCCCGCGGCCATCGAGGCCCGGCCGGCGACCACATCTGCGGTCCGCCGCACGCCGGGCGAGAAGCCGCTGGCCTCGCCCGCCATACGCCTCAAGGCGCGGGAAGCCGGCATCGACCTGCGCCAGGTCCACGGTACAGGCCCCGCCGGACGCATCACCCACGAGGACATCGACGCCTTCCTGTCGCGCGGGCCGGCGCCGGCCCATGGTCGCGGCATGGCTCCGAAGACCGCCGTCACCGACGTCAAGGTGGTGGGCTTGCGCCGCCGCATTGCCGAGAAGATGGCGCTGTCGAAGTCTCGCATCCCGCACATCACCATCATCGAGGAGGTCAACGTCTCGCCGCTGGAGGATCTGCGCGCGATGCTGAACAGGAAGCCTGCGCCGGAGCACCCGAAGCTAACGCTGCTGCCGTTCCTGATGCGCGCGATGGTCAAGGCGCTTACCGAGCAGCCCGCGCTCAACGCTCTCTATGACGACGAGGCCGGCATCGTCCACGAGCATGCCGGCATCCATATCGGCATCGCAACCCAGACTCCGTCAGGCCTCGTCGTGCCCGTGGTGAAGCATGCGGAGGCGCGCGACCTCCGGGACTGCAGCATCGAGCTGAACCGTCTCGCGCAGCGCGCCCGCGAGGGCACCGCGACGCGCGAGGAGCTGACCGGCTCGACAATCACCATCACCTCGCTCGGCGCGCTCGGCGGCCTTGCGACCACGCCGGTGATCAATCATCCCGAGGTCGCCATCGTCGGCGTCAACAAGATCGCGATACGTCCAGTCTGGGACGGCACGCAGTTCGTGCCATGCAAGATGATGAACCTCTCCTGCAGCTTCGATCACCGCGTCATCGACGGATGGGACGCCGCCGTCTTCGTGCAGAGGCTCAAGGAGCTGCTGGAGAACCCGGCGACGATCTTCGTCGACCCCTAAGGCAGAGCAAGCAATGACCGAAATCACCTGTCAGCTCCTCGTAGTCGGTGGCGGGCCCGGCGGCTATGTGTGCGCGATCCGCGCCGGCCAGCTCGGCCTCGACACCGTTCTCGTCGAACGCGGCAAGCTCGGCGGAAGCTGCCTGAACGTCGGCTGCATTCCTTCGAAGGCGATGATTCATGTTGCCGAGGAATTCGAGAAGCTGGCGGAGGCAGCTGATGGCAAGACCCCCTTTGGCCTGACGGCGGCGCAACCTGCTCTCGACTTCAAGCAGGCGATCGCCTGGAAGGACGGTATCGTTCATCGGCTGAACAACGGCGTGGCTGCGCTGCTCCGCAAGGCCAAGGTCAAGATCGTCCAGGGCCATGCACGCTTCCGCGACGGCAAGACGATCGTCGTCGAGACCGAGACCGGCCCGAAGACGATCAAGGCCGAGACGGTGGTGATCGCGACCGGCTCGGCTCCTGTCGAGCTGCCGACCCTGCCGTTCGGCGGCAGGGTCATCTCCTCGACCGGTGCGCTGTCGCTCGCAGAGGTGCCAAAATCCCTCGTTGTCGTCGGCGGCGGCTATATCGGGCTCGAGCTCGGGACCGCCTTCGCCAAGCTGGGGAGCAAGGTTGCCGTGGTGGAAGCGCAGGACAACATCCTGCCGCTCTACGACGTCGAGTTGACGGCTCCGATCGCCAGACGCTTGACCGCGCTCGGCGTCGAGGTGCTGACCGGTGCCCGGGCGCTCGGCCTGACCGCTCAGGGCGACGGATTGCGCGTCGAGACGCCCGATGGCCAGGAGCGCAGCCTGGCGGCTGACAAGATTCTCGTCACGGTCGGGCGCACGCCGGTCACCGAGGCATTGGGGCTGGAGCAACTCGTCCTCGACATGGATGGTTGCTTCATCCGTATCGGCCAGCATTGCGAGACCTCGATGCGCGGCATCTACGCGATCGGCGATGTCACGGGAGAGCCGATGCTGGCCCATCGCGCCATGGCGCAGGGCGAGATGGTGGCGGAAATCGCAGCCGGCATGCCACGCGCGTGGGACAAGCGCTGCATCCCGGCGATCTGCTTCACCGATCCTGAGATCGTCTCCGCGGGCTTGTCACCGGACGAGGCTCGCCGGGCCGGCATCAACATCAAGGTTGGACAATTTCCCTTTGCAGCCAATGGCCGCGCGATGACGCGCCATGGCGAGCCCGGCTTTGTGCGCGTCGTCGCCAGGGCCGACAATCAACGCGTTCTCGGTATCCAGGCGGTTGGACAGGGCGTCTCGGAGCTTTCTGCCGCATTCGGCCTGGCGATCGAGATGGGCGCGGTCCTGCAGGACATCGCCGGCACGATCCACGCGCATCCCACGCTGGGCGAAGCAATTCAGGAAGCGGCCTTCAAGGCACTCGGCCACGCGATCCACGTCTAGGCCGTCGCGAGACGAAGAGCACGTAGGCGCCTCTAGCGAAGAACGTCCGCGGGATCGCCGTCAAAGTGATGTTGACCGAGCTTGCTCAGAGCGCTTCGGTCTTGCCGCATAAGGATTCGTTCCCGTCGAGCCAATGAGGGGAGACAGAGTCGGTGGAAAACGGCTGGCCGACCTTCCGGCCGACCACAACGCCGCGCCCACGGCGCAACGTCATATGCGCGAGGCCCGGTCCAGTATCTCACCGCGGCACTAAGGAGATATCAACCGACGGGCGCAGTTCGGCGCAGACCGCAAGCACCTCGTGGATATCGCTGGCGAGGAACTTGTCGAACGGAGTGTTGTCGCCTACCGAGGCCCCCCCGATTATGGGGAAGGCCTGTTGCTTCAGAATATAATCAAAACGCGACGCCCACTTGCGGGCGCCGAGCCGCGCCGTGGTCGAGCAATTGTCGACCATGTATGACACGCCCTTATGGCTCATATAGGGATTGAGCGAGTCGACCGCCTCGATGATTGATTCATTGGCGATCTCCGAATACGGGTGGCCGTGATCCTTTAGCACATCGACCTGCGCCATCATGCAGGCTAGATAGACGCCGGCGGTTTCCGGATTGACTGGCGCATAGTTGCGCTCCTTATCAACGCGCACCTTATCGCCGACGGTCCACATTTCGGCGGTGTCGATGTTACGCATCGGATAGATGCCGTGGCGGCGGGTTGCCTGTATGACGCTGCGCACCTCGTTGCCCGAGGCAACGTCGTCGTAGATCTCCTCGAGAATCTCACGGCACGGATGGTACGAGGCGTTGTAGGCGGCGCGGAACGCCGCCTTCTCCTTGTCCTCAAGCTGCTCGTACACCGCCTTCAGACGGGAGCGCGAGATCGTCTTACTGATAGGCCCGGTGATCGACTCCGCGGTGTTGAGGAAGGCGCTGTCCTTCGACATTCCCTCCCCGACAAACCGCTCGTAGAGACTCTCCGCGATGCCATGTACAGCGCCTAGCAAAGCGCGTGGACTGGCCCTCGCGGCCCGTCAGATTGTCGACCGCCGCCATCGCCTTCAGCGTGCCGATCCCCGTGACGCTTTCGACGAGGAAGGACTGGTTCTCCGCGCAGCGTTTGAATTTCTCGTCGAGACGGGCGCGCAGCGGCGGCGTCACGATCACCGAGATCGCGACATAGAGGGGGATCGACAGCGTGACGACCAGGGTCAATAGCGGACTATAGGCGTACATGACGCCGAAGAAGACGATGGTGAAGAAGAGATCGATCACCACGGTGACGGCATTCGAGGTCAGGAACTCGCGAATGCGGTCGAGCTCGCGCACGCGGGCAACGCTGTCGCCGACCCGGCGTGCCTCGAAATACGACAGCGGCAGGTTGAGAAGATGCCGGAACAGCTGCGCCGAAAGCTCGCTGTCGACGCGATTGGTGGTGTGAGCAAACAGCCAGTTGCGCAGCGCCGATAATCCGGTCTCGAAGATCAGCACTGCAGAGAGCCCCACCGCCAGCACGTCGAGCGTCGTCAGCGACTGGTGGACGAGCACCTTGTCGATGACGAGCTGGAAGAAGATAGGTGAAATCAGTCCCATCAGTTGCAGGAAGAAGGACCCGATCAGCACGTCGCGCAGCGGCCCGCGGTATTTCACGAGCGCAGGAATGAACCAGCTGATGTCGAAGGGGCGCGTCGCCCCCGCCATCAGCTCGCGCGTCGTCATGAGCAGCAGCCGTCCGGCATACCGGCCGCCAAAATCGTCCGCCGACCACACCTCGGGGCGCCCGCCATTGCCGCGCTGGACCAGGAAGCGCGATCCAGCCGGCTGCTGGTCGATCTTGAGTAGAACGACGGCTTCGCCGCCCTCCAATTCGGCGAGCGCAGGCAATGGGACCTTGTGAAGCGCCTCAGTGGCCGCAGGCTTCACCTTGGCGACGATCTTCAGCCGCTTGGCGATCCGGGCGAGGTCCTCAAGCTGGTATCGCTCGCCCGGCGAGCCATGGTCGTGAGCGATCTGACCAGCGTCGGCCGGGACGCCAAGGAATTTGGCTACCAGGATGAAGGAAAGCAGCGACGCCGGAAGATCAGGATCATTGCCGCTCGTTATGTCTGCAGTCTCGTCAGGCGCTTTCGCAATCGCAATGGTCATGACCCAGACTTCACACCCAGCCAGAACAGCCTGAATCCCAACCGGGAACCATGCAGGATTTGCCTGGTCCCGCGACTCGCGCAACAGATTGGGACAACAACTTAACCACGGATAACACGATCGCTTACATCTAACGTTGTTCAATGGGCAAGCCAAGCCCTCGTTCGTCGCCCCCGACGAAGGTCGAGGTGGCCATACGATCGGTCCGGCGGCGTGGTGGAGGCGCGGCAACGCGAATGTCGAGGTCAGGAACAATCGCGACGATACGCGGCGACCTGCATCGATCGTCCGGGCCATTGTGGGCCCGAGCCGTTCGACGACAGCATCGCTGCGGGTCGCAAACACCTTGTGATGCAGGCGGTCGTCAGGCCCGCCCCGACGGCGCCCTGGGTGGCGCGCAAACCGGCACCACCCGCGACGACAACCTCAAACGTATGGTCGATGAGCTCGCGCGCGGGTGCCGAACTCATATTGGCTCCCGACGCATCAGGATTGGATGCCGACAGCCCGCGATGACATTTCGTTTAGATTAGATGTTTTAACTATCATATATTGACATTATAACATGACTAGTTACGATAGAATAATGACGTTTGGTGTTCGTTCGAATCGGGTGGTGGGGCGATCGATGATCACAGCGGCTCAATTGCGGGCGGCCAGGGTGCTCCTCGGCATCGATCAGCGACGGCTCGCAGAACTGTCCGGGCTTTCAGTGCCAACGATCCAGCGCATGGAGGCGAGTGAGGCCATGGTTCGGGGCAATGTCGATTCGCTGGTGAAGCTGATTACAGCTCTCGACACCGCCGGCATTGAGTTGATCGACGAAGGGGCTGTCAGTAGCGCCGAGGGGCGTGGGGTGCGGCTGAAAGTCAATTCCGGATCGGCAAAGATCTATTTGAACAATCAGATAGAGAACAAAGCATCAAGCGGAATGAAGGCGCGCAGATAATGTCGGCTGTCGTTTTGCAAATGCTGTGTGTTGCCGGAATGCTTGGATCGGCAGTTCTGGCGATTGTTCTGAGCCGCTCAACGATCGCCACGACCATCATCTACGGCGCGACATTAGCCGCGTCTGCGATTGCGTTGATAGGATCCATTCACTGGTTGCTGGGCGATACCGCGAACGCCGATCTGATTCTGCCAATCGGATTGCCGTGGCTTGGCGCCCATTTCCGCCTCGACGGACTGGCTTCGTTCTTTCTCGTCGTCGTCAATCTCGGAGGGGCATCGGCAAGCCTCTATGGTCTCGGCTACGGTCATCATGAGGAGGCGCCGCAGCGCGTGTTGCCCTTCTTCCCCGCCTTCCTGGCAGGAATGAATCTTGTGGTGCTGGCGGGTGATGCGTTTTCTTATCTGCTTTGTTGGGAATTCATGTCGCTCGCGTCCTGGGCGCTCGTCATGGCGCACCATCGTGAACCGGGCAACGCGAAAGCCGGTTACGTCTACCTCGTCATGGCGAGCTTCGGCACGCTCGCCCTGCTGCTAGCCTTCGGCCTCTTGGCGGGGCCGGCGGGAGACTACGAATTTGCCGCCATTCGCACGGCTCAACATACGCCCTACGTGGCCACGTTGGTGTTGATCCTGATGTTGCTCGGCGCCGGTTCAAAGGCCGGCCTGGTGCCGCTGCACGTCTGGCTGCCGCTCGCGCATCCCGCGGCGCCGAGCCACGTCTCGGCGCTGATGAGCGGCGTCATGACCAAGGTCGCGATCTACGGCTTCATTCGCGTGGTATTCGATCTCCTGGGACAGCCGAGTTGGTGGGCAAGTGTGATCGTGCTTTCTCTTGGCGGCCTCACTGCCGTAATGGGGATCTTGTATGCGATGATGGAAAAGGACCTCAAGCGCCTGCTCGCCTACAGTACGATCGAAAATGTCGGCGTCATCTTCGCAAGCCTCGGCCTTGCATTGGCCTTCCAGGCCAACGGCCTGAAACTACAGGCCGCGCTCGCGTTTGCGGCGGCTCTGTTTCACGTTCTCAATCACTCCTTCTTCAAGAGTCTGCTTTTCTTCGGCGCCGGCGCCGTGCTGACCGCGACCGGCGAACGGGACATGGACAAGCTGGGTGGCCTCATTCATCGCATGCCGTACACAAGCTTCGCCGTTCTCGTCGGCTGTGTCTCGATCTCGGCGCTTCCGCCCTTCAACGGTTTCGTCTCGGAATGGCTCATGTTCCAGGCTGTATTGCAGAGCCCGGAGTTGCCGCAATGGGCGCTGAAGATCACCGTGCCTGCGGTCGGAGCTCTATTGGCCTTGGCGGCTGCGTTGGCAGCGGCGTGTTTCGTGAAGGCCTACGGCGTGACCTTTCTCGGGCGTCCGCGCGGCGTGGCGGCGGAAACCGCAGAGGAAGTCGACCGCTACTCGCTTTCGGCAATGTTCATCCTCGCCGCACTTTGCTTGCTGGCCGGAATTCTGCCGGGGCTGGTGATCGACGCGCTTTCGCCGATCACGCTGCAGATCCTCGGCGGCCGCATGCCGATCCAGGCCAACGAACCCTGGCTTTCGATCGCGCCGATTGCGGAGAGTCGCAGTTCATACAACGGGCTGCTTGTTATGGTGTTCATCGCGATATCCGCTTCAGCGGCCGTCGTCTTTATTCATCGCTTTGCCTCTCGTGCCTTAAGGCGGGGGCCGGCCTGGGGCTGTGGCTTTTCCGATCCGACACCCGCGGCCCAATATTCGAGCGGAAGCTTCGCTCAGCCTATCCGCCGCGTTTTCGGTACGCTCGTGTTCCACGCCCGCGATCATGTCGAGATGCCGCCCCCCGGGGATATCAGGGCAGCGCGCCTGCGAATCGAATTGCACGATCTGATCTGGGAGCGAATGTATGAGCCGATAGCAGGCGCCGTTGGCTTCTCTGCCGATAAACTCAATCGCCTACAGTTCCTGACCATCCGGCGCTATCTCAGCCTGGTCTTTGCGACCCTCGTCACACTCCTTCTGGTTCTCGCGATATGGTCGTGATGTCGGACATTCTTGTGCAAGGCATGCAGATGCTTCTGGTGCTACTGCTGGCGCCGCTGCTGACCGGCTTTGTGCGCAAGATGAAGGCCCGCCTGGTGCGTCGCCAGGGAGCGTCGGTCTTTCAACCGTATCTTGATCTCCTGCGATTGCTCCGCAAGGAAGTGGTGCTGGCGGACAACGCCTCCTGGCTGTTCCGCGTGACACCCTATGTAACCTTCGCCGCGATCTGGGTTGCCGCCGCCCTGGTGCCGACGTTCGCTACCGGCCTCCTCTTCAACTGGACGGCGGACTTGATTGCCATCGTGGCGCTGCTGGGAAGTGCACGCTTCTTTCTTGCGCTCGCCGGGATGGACGTCGGCACCAGTTTTGGCGGCATCGGCTCCAGCCGCGAAGTCATGATAGCGGCGCTTGCGGAGCCGGCGATGCTGCTATTTGTATTTTGCACGGCGCTGATTGCCGGCTCGACCCAACTTTCGACGGTCGCAAATTTCATGGCCTCGTCCTATGTCGGCTTACGGGTATCGCTGGGAATGGCGATGATCGCGCTCATCATGGTGGCGCTCGCGGAGAACGCGCGAATACCGGTGGACAATCCCGCAACGCACCTGGAACTCACCATGGTGCACGAAGCGATGGTTCTCGAATATTCCGGTCGCCATCTCGCAATGATCGAATTCGGCGCCTTCCTCAAACTGCTGCTCTATGTCTCGCTGATCGCGTGCGTGTTCCTTCCCTGGAAGATAGCAGTCTTCGGTACCGGGCCGTTTTCCTATGCCATCGGCGCCGTCGCCTACCTCGTCAAGCTCGCGGTTGCCGGCTTTTTCCTCGCGCTGTTCGAGACCGCCACGGCGAAAATGCGGGTCTTTCGTGTTCCGCAATTTCTCGGTGCGGCCCTCATGCTGGGCCTGCTCGGCACCCTCCTCCTGTTCGTGTCAAAGAGCTTCTGATGCAGATGCACAGCCTCTCCTTCGACGTCTCGCACACGCTGGCCGGCGGGCTCGTCCTGATCAGCTTCATGATGCTGTACCAGGACAGGCTCTATTCGCTGCTCAACGTTTTTGCGCTTCATGCCCTGGTGCTCGCGCTGTCCGTCGCTTGGCAGGCCTTTGTCCAGGACGCGCCTCATCTTTACATCACGGCTGCAATCGCTCTCGTCTTCAAGGCGATCGTCATTCCGGTGGCGCTGCATCGCATCGTCAAGCAGCTTGGGATACATCGTGACATCGAGTCCGCCGTGGGGATCGGCCCCACCATGCTGGCCGGGATGGCACTGGTTGCCCTCTCAATGGTGCTGATGCTGCGGGTGACCGCGGAGGCCGATCCATTGGCGCGCGAGGATCTCGCTTTTGCCTTGTCGGTCGTGCTGCTCGGACTTCTGGTCATGGTAACCCGTCGCAACGCCGTCAGCCAGGTCGTCGGTTTCATGTCGCTCGAGAATGGGCTGGTGCTGGCGGCAACCGGCGCCAAGGGCATGCCGCTGGTGGTTGAGATCAGCGTCGCCTTCTCGATCCTGATCGCATTCATCGTCATCGGCATCTTCCTGTTCCGGATCCGCGAACGTTTCGATTCCGTTGACGTCTCCGCGCTCGATGACTACCGGGGCGAACGGCGATGAACATAGCTTCCTTCGATTCGGTCGCAGCCATCCTGGTAATTCCGATCGGCTCGGCAGCGCTGCTCGCCGTTCTGCCGGGTTACCGGCTGACGGCCCGGTTGAACGTCGTGGCGAGCCTGGCGACATTTCTTTCGGCCCTCTCGTTGTTCGTCATCGAACGTCCGCCGCCGGGGCCGTACGTGCTCGTCGACGATCTCAACATCGTCTTCATCGTGCTCAACACCTTCGTGGGATTCACGACCAGCATCTTCAGCGCCAGCTACATCGCGCATGAACTGGAGACTGGGCGGTTGACACCGGTTTATCTGCGTTTCTACCACGCCATGTATCAGACCATGATGTTCGGCATGAACCTAGCTTTCGTGTCGAACAATATCGGGCTGATGTGGGTCGCGGTGGAAATTGCGACGCTCACCACGGTACTGATGGTCGGCATATATCGTACCCACGCCGCTCTGGAAGCGGCATGGAAATATTTCATTCTGGGGAGTGTCGGCATCGCATTCGCCCTGTTTGGTACCATCCTGGTCTATATGGCGGCGCGTCCGGTCATGGGCGAGGGGCAGGACGGCATGGTCTGGACGCTTCTGATCCAACATGCCGCGAATTTCGATCCTGCGCTTCTCAACGTCGCTTTCATATTCCTGCTGCTCGGCTACGGCACCAAGGTCGGTCTGGCGCCGCTGCACGCATGGCTGCCCGACGCCCACGCCGAAGGTCCGACGCCCATATCGGCGGTACTGTCGGGGCTGCTGCTGAATGTCGCGCTCTACGCGCTATTGCGCTTCAAGATATTGCTCGCCGCCAATCCGGCGGCAATCGCTCCCGGCCCCCTGATGGTGACGATGGGCCTGATTTCGCTCCTCTTCGCAGCTTTCATGCTCTACCGCCGACGCGACATCAAACGGCTGTTCGCCTATTCCTCGATCGAGCACATGGGCATCATCGTGTTCGCGTTCGGCATGGGCGGTCCGCTCGCCAATTTCGCAGGGCTATTGCACATGGTGATGCACAGCCTGACCAAGTCCGCGATCTTCTACGCCGTCGGGCATATATCGCAGATCAAGGGCACCCAGCGAATCTCCCGGATCCGGGGCTTGACCGCGACCCATCCGGCGCTCGGCTGGGGTCTGGTAACGGGCGTCGTCGCGATCGCCGGCTTGCCGCCGCTCGGCATCTTCATGAGCGAATTCCTGATCGTAAGCTCGACCTTCGCACGCCAGCCGCTGCTCGCGATCGTGCTGGTGTTCGGGCTGTTGTTGGCGTTCGGTGCTTTGACGTTGCGCCTGACGAGCGTTGCATTTGGCGAACCTCGAGGCAGCACCAAGTCAGCCGAGGCTTCCTACGTGCCGATGTTTGCCCATCTCTCGCTGGTTCTGATTGCGGGACTCTATCTTCCGGCGCCGCTCGTCACATGGTTCCAACACGTGGCACGCCTTCTTGGATAGTTTGGAGATCAACAGGATATGCCATCGCTGATCGATCTCATGCTGGAGGGCCGCCCGGTCCAACAACACAGCCCGTGGCCGCGAGCTACAGTCGATGCTTCCGTTTGGACATTTGCGGCAAGCGAGCTGGCACATGGACGCTGGAGCCTGCTTGGCCTTTGGGGAGAACCCTCAACGGTGCACATGGCGATTATGGATGGACATACGGCAGAAGTCGCCACCGTCAGCCTGGATTGCCCCGACCGCACTTATCCTTCGGTCGGCAAACACCACCCGCCGGCGCTTCGACTGGAGCGCGCCATCAACGATCTGTTTGGTTTGTCAGCGGAAGGCTTGCCCGACACTCGCCCGTGGTTCGATCACGACTGTTGGGCCGTTCGCTTCCCCTTGGGAGACCGCATCAACGCGTTGTCGAAGGCATCCCCCTATCATTTCCTGCCGGTGGAGGCCGACGGTCTGCATCAGGTCGCGGTCGGTCCGGTGCACGCGGGAATTATCGAACCGGGGCATTTTCGGTTTACGGCCAGCGGTGAGACTGTGGCCCGGCTGGAGCAACGGCTGGGATATACCCACAAGGGTATCGAGGGGCTCATGACTGGAGCCAATCTTGAACGGGCTGTCCAGCTCGCCGGACGCGTGTCAGGCGACAGCACAGTCGCCTACGCGTTTGCGTTTTCGCGAGCGGCCGAAGCAGCCTTACAGCTTGTCGTGCCCGATCGCGCGGTTTGGCTGCGTGCCTTGCTCGCAGAGCTCGAACGGCTCGCCAACCATCTCGGCGACATCGGCGCAATCTGCAACGACGCCTCCTTTACGCTGATGCACGCCCTTTGCGGCGTGTTGCGAGAGAGCATCCTGCGCGCGTCCGATACCGCATTCGGCCATCGATTGATGCGTGATATCATCGTACCCGGTGGCGTGACCCGCGACCTCACTGAGGAAGGGAGAGAAATCATCCGGACGACGCTGCATACCATCCGGTTGCGCTTTCCTGCTTTGGTCGAGCTCTACGACAATACGGCATCGCTACAGGATCGTACTGTCGATACGGGCGTACTCAAGGCCGCTCTGGCTAGGCAGTATGCCGTTGGAGGCTACGTAGGCCGCGCGTCCGGCCGCTCATTCGACGCACGCAGGACACTTGGGTATGCACCGTATGACGCACTGCGCTTCGATGTACCGGTCCTGAACGAGGGTGATGTCAACGCTCGCGTCTGGATCCGCGTGCGCGAAGTTGAACAGAGTCTTCTGCTGATCGACCAGATATTGGACCGGCTTCCCGATGGCCCGCTGGGAACGCATGCGGGGCATCGGCGGGAGGCGCGGGAAGGCATGGCGATCGTCGAGGGATTTCGCGGCGACGTTCTGGTTTGGCTCCGCTTGCGGGATGGCAAGGTCGAACGATGCCATCTGCGCGACCCGTCGTGGTTTCAGTGGCCGCTTCTAGAGGCCGCGATCGAGGGCAACATCATCGCCGACTTCCCGCTCTGCAACAAATCCTTCAATTGCTCCTATTCGGGCCACGATCTCTGAGGAACGGCACCAGATGCGCAAGCTGCTTTTTGAGAGCCTGTTTCGCCGGCCGTTCACCGAGCAAGCACCGTCACCGGACGATGCCGCGGTGACCGAGCTCGCAACTGCCGTCGGTCGCGCGGCACGACGGCGCCTCGGCCGAAGCCTCTCGATACGCGAGGTCGATGCAGGATCTTGCAACGGATGCGAACTTGAAATCCACGCGTTGAACAATGCCTATTACGACGCCGAGCGCTTCGGTCTCCGGTTCGTTGCGTCGCCGCGTCACGCCGATGTGTTGATGGTGACCGGACCGGTGACGAAGAACATGC
This sequence comes from Bradyrhizobium sp. B025, assembly GCF_042257955.1. Lineage (NCBI taxonomy): Bacteria > Pseudomonadati > Pseudomonadota > Alphaproteobacteria > Hyphomicrobiales > Nitrobacteraceae > Bradyrhizobium > Bradyrhizobium sp. B025. Next base: position 6,299,243 of record NZ_CP170150.1, read on the forward strand.
GCGACGCGTTGGAGCGCACCTATCATGCGACCCCCGATCCGAAATGGGTCGTCGCCGTCGGAGATTGCGCCCGGGATGGCGGCTGCTTTGCCGGCAGCTATGCGGTGGTAGGAGGGGTCTCGCAGGTGGTTCCCGTCGATCTTCATATTCCCGGCTGTCCTCCGCCGCCCACCACGATCTTGCGAGGACTTCTCGCCCTACTCGATCAGGCGGCCAAGAACACCAATTCCATTTGAGGCTGTGGCGGCGCCTTCGGCTATTCCAAGCCGGCGTGATCGCAGGGTGCGTTCAGACCGGGATAGTCCTTGCGATGACGCCGATCCTTTTCGCACGATGATGTTTCCACCGCGTCTAGTTGCGATCCAACGCCGTCGGCCTCATCGCTGGCTCCGCCATCGGCGGCCAGCAAAATCCGTGCGTGCTTGAGCTTGCGCGACGCATGCTTGCCGCCGCCGAGCAGCGCCCTGAGTTCGGTACGCTCGATTCGCCTGAGTTCGACCCGATAGCGTACATTCGTGGCGTGCCTCCTCGTTCGAGGCACACACGAACAACTGAATCGCATGGCCGGCGTGAGTCCTGCGGCAAAAACCGTCACGCCCAAGCAGGGGCAGGATCTGGCTTTTATCCCTCTAGACCCGGCTGCATCGCGGGCCCCCGGCCGAAACCGACATGCAGGAATATTTCCGCGTCAGCCCGCCGTCGGCTCACCAGATGGTGCTGACGCTGCAGCGCGCTTGCCTCGTCAGAAGGCAGCCAAGGACCTCTCGCAGCATCGAGATCCTCGTTGATCCAAAATTGCTGCCAGAGCTACTCTGCCCCCAAGACCAACCGGTCATAATCAATGTGCAGTGCCACTAGGCGCCTCAAGGCGTGAGAAACCGCTTGCAAGTACGCTTGTCTTCAGCGTTTTCATCATCCTCGATCGAGAAACCCGTCATTCGAATGGCTCGAGGGGTCATCGCACCCGTTCCAAACTCCGCGGCGTAGAGGGCTTGGACTGCTTCATGTTCTTCGTTTTCGGCTTCGCGACGTGCTCCCTGAGACGGACGCCTCGACCACCGGCCGAACTCGTAACCCCCGGATTGATCAATTCGATCCCGGCATTCTCCAGGGCAGAAACCAATTTCATCAGAGAATCGACATTCCCACGGATAACTCCGTCACTTGCTTCCATGCGCTGAATGGTGGGGACTGAGAGACCTGCGAGTTCGGCCGTCTGCCGCTGGTCTATATTCAGGAGCGCGCGAGCGGCCCTGAGTTGATTGGCCGTGATCATGAAATGGCGGCCTTCGGCAAATTTCTCATCGAATATATTTACACCATCCAAATTACCGCTTCAAGCATCAATCTAGATACAAAATATATCATCGCCAATTCTCACTGGCTTGAACCGGATTGCGACCAGAAACCTGTGTCGAATTTCTATCGAAGAATACGGGAAATACTATCAACGGCACCCGAAGTGGTTGGTTCTTAGCAAATTACATGATAAGAGATGTTTAAAGCATGCGTTCTAATGCTCATATCTTAAGGTCTTTGCCTGCCGTGAAACTGCTGGGGCGTTATCAAGGAACGAACGGACAGATCGACATCGTCGAGTGTTCATGGGATGGAACACGCGTGTACTTCGAGGAGGGCGTAAGGCAAAGTCAGGCCACGCCCGACGGAGAAAGTGTCTTCACCTATGTGAAGCTCATGGACGAACTTCTGTCTCGGTCCGAACAGATCCTCATCCTGGGTTGTGGCGGCGGAAATCTCGCGACACGGCTGTGGCGTCTCGGCAAGAGATTGACCATCGTCGACATCAACCCGATCAGTTTCGTGCTCGCGCACAGGTATTTCGATCTACCGGACGATCTGCCCTGCATCGTTTCCGACTTTCGAAAATTCGTATTCGATGACCGCGCATATTACGACGGCATTGCGATCGACGTCGGTGGACCGGGATTCCGATACGCGGAGGAGTTTGACGCGGAGACCTGCGACGCCATCCGCGCCCGTCTGGCACCGGGCGGCCGGATCGTGATGAACGTAACGGTCGCGCACGACATCGATCCTACACCCGACCGGATCGCAGCCAGACTCGCCGGTGAAGAATTGCGGACATGGATCGTCGATGAGCAATTCGTCGAGGATCGCAATGCCGTCATCGCCTGCGTCCCCGAGAAGACCTTGGGTTCACCGGCAGCGCTCGATCGCGTGATGCGCCATAGCCATGAACGCTGGGCGATCCGCCGCGGGAGATTGCGAAATCGCGATCTCACCAGTGGATCGCGCTAATGTCGCAGCTTCCGGCAGATCGACGTGGATAACCGGCACTGGGCTCGTCTCCTCCTTGGGGAACGGTTGGACGCGAACTGGGACTCTCTCCACAGCGGCCGCGTAAGCATCGATCTGGAAAACTAAGCGCGGTGGATGGTCCACCCTTTCGCGCCACTGCTTGCCGGCAACAGATCGATCGTCCACGGCGTGTCCGGATCGTCACGGACCTTTGGTTTCGCGCGGAAGCCACGATACCCCTACGATCCGTCCTGCGATCGACGGTTCTCGCGTGCCAGATTCCGGGCCGAGAACATTCAGAGCATCGGCAACTGGCGCATGGCGTGCGACGTGCGACCAAAAAAACGTCGCACGAGACCCATTTGCTCGGCATTGCCGCTTGTAACGTATTGATGAGGAAGGATTTTTAAATGGTGGGCGCACCAGGGCTCGAACCTGGGACCCGCTGATTAAGAGACACCCCACGATCATTGATTCTACGAGAGAATTTTTCCAACTGAGCCAAAATCCGATCATTTGAGATCAATGGCTTGCAACGAGAAATCCAACTACGAGAGCGCGCGCCGCGGTTGGCGCAATCGGCCTATCTGAAAGGAGGGATTGTGTCTCTGGGGCGACCCACCTCCATCCAAGCCCCTGGCATCGGCGCATTTGCCCGAGCGCGGCGACCCTGCCGAGACATGAACCCTTCCGTCCTTCTGTGATCCTGCGTGTGGAGTAGCCGTTCTCGAAACTAGGCCGGCGCGCTAGCACTCGACCGGTCTGACTTTCTCATCATCCCATCGAGCGAAAATGCTCCTGGGCCGACGCTCGCGAGTATTGCGAACGCCCCGAGCAAACCAACATTCTTCAGGAAGTGAATGAGCTGCCCTTGCCTTGCAGCCCCTTCGAGCATCCAGAAGTTGTGGAATGTCACGGTGGCCGCAATTGTATAGATGATCAGACCGATTGCCACGCGTCGTGTGTAGAAGCCCAGGGCAATGCCGACAGCTCCCATCAGCTCAGCTGTCGCCACAAAGATCGTCAGGGGCATTGCGAGCAGGAAACCCTTGCTCGCAAGTATGGCCGCGGTCTCGTTCAATGTTCCAAATTTTCCCGCCGCGCTGACTCCATATAGAGCAATCAGGCAAATGCGGCCCAGCAATAGGCCCCAGTCAGCATTTTTATCCATGTGGTTCCCTATCTGTTTGTCCACTCGTTTGCGGAACGGCTCATTCATCTATGGCAGGTCGTCTTCGCGAACGCGTGCGATCGAAAGTGACCGATAGATAATCAGCTAAACGACGCCTTCACCCGATCAGGGGACAGCGGCAAATCACGCAGCCGCCGCCCAGTGGCGTTTGCGAGCGCGTTCGCCAGCGCTGCGGATGCCGGACCGACCGAACCTTCCCCGGCGCCGAGACTCGGCAATTCCGGACGATCGAGTAATACGACCTCGATCGGCGGAACCTCCGGATAGGTCATGATCGGATATCGTTGCCAAGCATGCAGCAATGCGCTCAATGGCACCGCTATCGCTCGAATGACGCCGGCCTGATCTGGTTGCGCGACACCATGCGAGCAGCCGCTCTCGACTTGCGCTAAGGCAACACGCAGAGAGCCGGCGCAAATGCGCCGGCTCTCTATCAAAGCCTCGTTGGGACCAGATCCCTGGCTAGTCACTCAGATCAGTGCTTGCCCGGTCCGGCACCTGGCGGCGGTGCGGGCACCCAGATTGGGAAAGCCACATTCGCCCAAACGGTGTCGGCCTTGGTGCCGTTCTCCACATAGAACGTGTGCTGATAGTTCAGGTTGATTTGAACGGGACCTGCGTTGTAGGTGACCGAGGGGCCGAAATTCAGCGCCCGAAGACGGTTGCCGTTCTGAATGCCTGCGGCATTGAAGGCCTTGATCCCGTTTACGGTGTCAGCTACCCACGCCCCGGCCCGATCGTGCATCGAGTGGTTACCCGATTGTTCGCCCCGATGACCTATTCTACGACGAGCGGATTGCAGAGCTTCCCAAGTAGCCTTCCAGGTATATGTTGCGATGAACGCCTATGTGGCAGCCTAAGGAGCCGTTCGTGCGAATCTGGAATTGGTATGAGAATATCTTTTCCAAATGCGCGCAAAGGTTTGGCTGGAATAGACCCGCCTGGACAAAGAATCGAACAGCTTAAGCGCTGGCTGGGGCGGGAGGGATCGAACCTCCGAATGGCGGAATCAAAATCTGTTTGATTATTCAATGACTTCAATCCGCGTTTGGAAAAAATCGCAGAATTCCGCGCTAGTGATATCAATCGCTTGGCGGTTGCTTCCAAATGAAAGCGAGCTTGCGAATTTCGGACGGCCAACATTTCCAAAGGCCGATACCTCGGCGTGGACGCCATGCTTTCCGGTATCAAACCGATATGAAATCTCCGGTTTCCGCAGCGCGCTTGACCGCGTCGATCACTCTGAGGGTTTTCAGCCCTTCACGCCCGCTCACCCCGGGCTCGGCCGTACCGCGGATAACCCCGCAGAAATTTGCGATCTGCAGGCCGAGCGGGTCTTCTTTCTCATAGCTAAGCCGCTCACGCTCAATCGGCGCCCACCAGCTCGCCTTGCTTGGGTGATGCCATAGATCGAGTTGCGGAATAGCCAGCGAGGCCCTGGTGCCGCCGATCTGGTAACACGTCTCCTGCGTATGACTGTAGGCCGGGTTCTCACCAGCCGTGAATTCCCAACTCCAGGGCGACTGGACGGCGTCGGACACATTGACCGTCCCCAGCGCGCCGGAAGCGAAGTGCAGGATGATCACCGCGGTCTCTTCAACCGCATTCCCACGCAGCCGATTGGATTGGGCAGCTTGCACCGCCACGATATCCCCACAGAGGTACCGCAGCAGGTCGACATCGTGGATGAGATTCAGGAAAACAGGTCCCGCCCCTTTTCCACGACGCCAGGCCACATCGAAATAGTCGTCCGGCTTGATCAGCCAGAACACGCCATGCACCGACACGATCTGGCCGAGCCGGCCGCTGTCGATCTCCGCCTTGGCGCGTTGGATCATCGGGTTATGCCGGCGATGATGGCCGGTGAGCAGCGGCACGTCCGCCCGCTCCGAGGCTTCGACCAGGGTCTGTGCAGCGAGGACGTCATCCGCTAGCGGCTTCTCGATGAGCGCTGGGATGCGAGCCGCGATACAATCCATGCCGTTGGCCACATGCATCTGGTTGGGCGTGGCGACAACCACCCCCTCCGGCCGATTTTCCGAGAGCATGTCCTGAAAGGACGGAAACCAGTCCACCTTCAGCGAAACCGCCAACTCTCGTGCGGCAGGCGCCGGATCGACGATCGATGACAGCATCGCCTCCGGCCGCGCGAGAATGTGTTCGATATGTCGTTTGCCGATGAGACCGGCTCCCATCACCGACAGGCGGACGGGTGCGCTCATCCGATGCTACCCCTTCTTCTCATCGAGCAGCTTGGCCACACGACGCAAGCCGAGCAGATAACCTTGGGTGCCGAACCCTGCGATGACCCCATCAGCCCGTTTGGACACAAACGAGTGGTGGCGGAATTCCTCGCGCTTGTGCACGTTGGAAATGTGCACCTCGATCACTGTTCCCTCGAACGTGTTCAAGGCATCCAGGATGGCGACTGACGTATGGGTGAAAGCCGCGGGATTCATCACGATCCCGGCAGCCGTCTCGCGCGCCTCGTGGATCCAGTCGATCAGCTCATATTCCCTGTTGGATTGATGAAAGCGAATCTCCAGGCCAAGTTCCTTGCCTAGCGCTCGACAATCTCGCTCCACATCCGCAAGCGTCTCGTGACCATAGATGTGGGGCTGGCGCTTGCCGAGCAAATTGAGATTTGGTCCATTGAGGACGTAGACAAGACCACTCATGAAGAACTCCGTTCAGTGATGGGCAAGAATCTCGCCAAGGAACTGCCTGGTGCGGGCATGCTGTGGACTGCGGAAGAAAGCCTCGGGCGCGCCTTCTTCGATGATCCGCCCTTCAGCCATGAAGATCACGCGATCGGCGACCTGACGAGCAAAGCCCATCTCGTGGGTGACGCAAATCATGGTCATGCCGTCGTTGGCGAGGCCGATCATCGTATCGAGCACCTCCTTGACCATCTCGGGATCGAGTGCCGAGGTCGGTTCGTCAAACAGCATGACCTTGGGCTGCATGCAGAGCGCACGCGCAATCGCGACGCGCTGTTGCTGACCGCCCGAAAGCTGAGCCGGATACTTTTCAGCCTGGTCACTGATGCGCACGCGCTCGAGGTATTTTCGCGCGGTCGTCACCGCCTCGGTCTTGGCGATGCGGCGCGCGCGGATGGGCGCCAGCATGCAGTTCTGCAAGACCGTCATATGCGGAAAAAGATTGAAGCTCTGAAAGACCATGCCGACGTCCTGACGTACGACATCGATCGCCTTGATGCTGTCGTCAAGCCGATGACCGTTCACCACGATGCTGCCCTGCTGGATCGCTTCGAGACGGTTGATACAGCGGATCAGCGTCGATTTGCCCGACCCGGACGGACCGCAGAGCACGATCTTCTCGCCCTTGCGCACGGTGAGATCGACGTCGCGGAGAGCTTGGTACCCGCCGTACCACTTCTGCACGCCCTTCATTTCGATCAGGATATTGTCCCGCATGGATTCGGCTCCGCTATCGGACGGCGGCCAACGCGGATCGTGCGTCGGCCGCTCGCAATGGCTACTGAACTGTGAAGGGAACGCCGGGGACCGCCTCCGGGAAGATCGGCACGGGCGCCTTCATCCATTTGGCGTAGAAGCTGGCCAACTTGCCGTTAGACTTGATCTGCTCGATAAATTTGTTGGCCGTCTCGTTCCACTCCTTGTCTCCGAGGCGCGTGCAGGCGCCGTTGTACAGAGCGGTGAAGTGGAGCTTGGGCTCGAACCCAAGTTCGGGCTTTGCGGCGTTCAGACGCTGCGGGTAGAAGCTGTTTGCGCCGACAGCCTGGACCTGCCCCGAGAGCAGCGCCTGGATCGTGGCCGCGTCATCATCAAACCTGCGGATTTCTGTGCCCGCCGGAGCGCTGTTGGTGACCTGGGTATCCTGTGTGGAGGACCTCGGAACACCAATAACGTACTTGCCCATATCGGCATTGCTGTTGATCGGGGTCGCCTGGGCAGCGACGAGCGTAATCTCGTTGGCAACATACGGCTTCGAATACTGCACCGCTTTTGCGCGCTCGGGCAGCATGGCCATGGTTGCGAAAAGAATGTCGACGCGGCCTGTGGTCAGCGCCGGAATACGATTGGCCACCGCCAGCGGAACGAACTCGGCCTTCACGCCGAGATATTCGGCGAAGGCGCGGCCCATGTCGGCATCGATGCCATCCTGCTTTCCCGAACTATCGACATAGCCCCAGGGAGGATTGTCGCCCTGAATGCCGATGACGACGACGCCCTTCTTCTTCACGTCTTCCAGAGTACCGGCCTGCGATCTGCCCGCGATGACGATAGCCGCCAATGCCAGCAGCGCGATGCCGATCTGGTGACGGTTGGGTGAAAACAACATGAGTATCTCCTCCTGGTGATGGCTGTTTATGATTGAGCAGGTGCGCCGTTCCTACCTTTGACTGGCCAGGGCGAGCCTGGCCTCCATCCGGCTGCCCCACCACGACAGTGGCCAGCAGAGGATGAAGTACATCGCGCCGACCACGCCGAAGACGAGCAACGGCTGGAAGGTCTGGTTCGATACGATTTGACCGGCGCGGGCGAGTTCGATGAAGCCGACGATGGCGGCGAGCGACGTGCCCTTGATGAGCTGCACGAGATACCCGACGGTCGCGGGCAGCGAGATGCGGATTGCCTGCGGCAGAACGATGTCGCGCATGCGAGACGAATAGTGCAGTCCAAGCGCCATCGCGGCCTCGGTCTGGCCACGCGGCACGGCCTGTATCGCTCCGCGCCAAATCTCGCCAAGGAAGGCGGAGGCATTCACGGTGAAGCCGATCGCCACCGCCACGAAGGCGTCGAGCTTCAACCCGGTGAGCGCCAATCCGTAATACACGACGAAGAGCTGCAGCAGCAGCGGCGTGCCCTGGAATATCCCGATGTAGATGCGGGTGATCCATTCCACGCTCCTGTGGCCACAGGTGCGCAGCAATGCAACCGCCAGCCCAGCCGAGCAGCCACCGACAAACGCGACCAGCGTCAGCAGCACGGTCCATTGCAGCCCGCGCAGCAGGAAACCGAACTCGGGAAGGCCAAAATGCGGTGTCATGATCGCCCCCCTCAGCGCGTCGGATATGAGAAGAAGTGGTGAGAGATGACCGCAAAGCCCAGCGTCAGCAGCCAGGAGATCGCGAGATAGAGGAAGGTGACGGAGAAATAGACTTCGAAACTACGGAATGTGTCGCTTTCGATGCGCTGCGCAACCGACGTCAATTCGTAGGCCGATACCGCCGAACAGATCGATGAGGTCAGCGTCAGCATGATGAACTGACCCGTGAGCGAGGGGTAGATCGCGCGAAGTGCGGGCTTGAGCACGATGAACCGGAATACCTGTCCTTTGTGCAGGCCGAGCGCGTAGCCGGCTTCCACCTGTCCTTTGTGAATGGACTGCACCCCGCCGCGGATGATCTCGATGGCGTATGCGCCGCCATTGACACCGAGTGCGATAATGGCGGTAGCGGTTGGATTGAGCTTCAATCCGGCGAGCGGCAGGGCGAAGAACAGAAAGAAAATCTGCACCAGGAAAGGCGTATTGCGCGCGATCTCGACGAAACTGATCACGAGAGCACGTAGCCATGCCGCCTTCGCATCGCGTGCCGCGACGCCGGCGACACCGATCACCATCGCAAGTGTCATGCCGGCAAGCGCCAGACCCAACGTACCCACGCACCCCCACAGCAGCGCGGGCATCGCATGCCAAACCACCGAGAAATCGAGCGTGTAGCCCATCTTGCGTTTCCTCTCGGGCGTTGTGCGTGCCGCTCGCCCATCGGCCTGACGTCACCCTCCCAGGGATGCAAAAGTGGCGAAGAAGACGTCCGGATCAGGTGAGATGCCCGTGAACAGGCGAAATGCCTCGGTCCCCTGGAAGATCGCCATGCCGCCGCCATCGACGGTACGGCAGCCCAAGGCACGCGCCGCGCGCAGCAGCGCGGTTTCCAGCGGGAAATAGACGATCTCGGCGACCCACAGATCGGGACGCAGCAAGGCCATCGGCAGCGGCGTGCCTGGATATTTGTCCATGCCGATCGGCGTTGCGTTGACGATTCCGTCAGCGGCAGCGACGGCCGCCGCGACATCCCGGCCGACCTTCACGCGCACTTCTGCAAATCGGGGGGACAAGCCATCGACCACACTCTGCGCCTTGGCTACGTCGACGTCGATAATGGTCAGTTCACGCACGCCAAGCTTCATGAGCGCGAAAGCAACCGCCGCGCCTGCACCGCCCGCGCCAAATTGGACGACGCAACCGAGTGGTGCACCCTGCATGTTGCGGCTAAAGTTCTCGGCGAAGCCGAACCAGTCGGTGTTGTGGCCGGTCATTCGACCGTTCCTGATGACCACGGTGTTCACGGCGCCAAGCGCCTCCGCGTCAGGCGAAAGCTCATCCAGGAGCGGAAGAATCGCCTGCTTGCAGGGATGGGTCACGTTCAGCCCGTCAAAGCCCATCCGTTTTGCCGCCGTCAGCAACTCCGGCAGTGCTTCGGCACCAAGTTTCAACTCAGTCAGATCGATCTTCTTGTAGAGATAGCGGATGCCCGCGGCGTCGGCGGCCGCCTCGTGCATGGGCGGCGTGCGGGACGCAGCGATGCCGCTACCAATCAGGCCGACGAGAAAGCTGGACTGGGGATGCATGCCCGGCATCGCCCGTCAGCTCAAGGGGATGGTCAAGTCGGCGATGACCTGAGCGGTGCTCGGTCGAACGCCGCGCCACCAGGCAAAAGCTTCCGCCGCCTGCTCGACCAGCATGCCGACGCCGTCAGCCAGCTTGACTACGCTCTCTGCGCGGGCCGCTTGCAGAAAGGGAGTTAGTCCCTTGCCGTAGGCAAGTTCGTACGCCAGCTCGGCACCGCGGAAGACATTGCCTGGAAGTGGCGGCATCTCACCGCGCAGGCTGGCCGATGTCGCGTTGACCACGACGTCATAGCCCTCGGCAAGATCGGCCAGTTCAGCATAGCCGCTGACGATCAGGGGACCACAACCGGCAAACTCTTCGGCCAATGCCACAGCCTTCGACAAGGTACGATTGACGAGAACCAACTCGGACGGCTCCTGGCGGAGAAACGGCAGCAGAGCGCCACGAGCCGCTCCTCCTGCGCCAAGCATCAGCACGCGCCGGCCGGCCATCTTGACGCTGAGATTGACCGTGATGTCCCGCACGAGGCCTATCCCGTCGAAATTCTCGGCAATGATTCGATCGCCCTCGAACTTCAGGCAGTTTGCGGCGCCAGCTCGGTCGGCGCTCTCTGAAAGCTCGTTTGCGTAAGCGAAGGCATCGAGCTTGAACGGGGCCGTGATGTTCAGCCCCTTGGCGCCCTCGGTCCGGAATTGATCAACCCGTTTGCTGAAGCCATCGAGTGGGGCCTCGATCGCCTCATAGACAAGGTCCTGTCCCGTCATCTTGGCGAAAGTGCTGTGGATGAGGGGTGATTTGCTGAAGCCGATCGGATTGCCGATCACCGCGTAACGGTCGCTCATGGTTCACTCCTGCACTGCGGCCTCGTTGTAGAGGACGCCGTCGCGCACCATCGTTTCGACGAGCTCGGCCGACAGCCCCAGCGAAGCCGCAATACGGCGATTGTCCTGGCCGAGCAGCGGGGCCGGAGTCCGCACCGTGGTGTCGCAGTCGGAGAAGCGGAAGGGCAGGTTCGGCAACGTCACCTTGCCAAGCACAGGATGCTCCTGCTCGACCAGCATGCCACGCGCATGGATCTGCGGATCCTTTACGACCTCTTCGATGGTCTGCACGGGAGCGGACGGCACACCTGCTTCGTCGAGAGCCGCAAGACAGGCGTCCCGAGATGGTTGCGACTGCGTCCAGTTGCGCACGATCTCCATCGCTTCGGCATAGTGAGCATTGCGCGCTGCAGGCGTGGCGAAGCGTTCGTCGGATGCCAACGTGTCTCCCCCGATCAGGCTCGCCAATCGTCGCCACGCATCATCGACTTGCGCGGCGATGACGAGATTGCCGTCCTTTGCCGGAAAGACGCCGTAGACGGTCGAGTCCGGCTGACCGCTGCCGGTCTGCTTCGGCAGGTCAGTGCCGCCGGAAAGGAAGTAACGCTGAACCGCGTAGTCGTGCATCGCGACCATGCAGTCGTACAGCGCCAGATCGATGTGTTGACCGCGCCCGGACGACGCGCGGCCGACCAGCGCGGCATTGATGGCAGCCACGCCGTGGATGCCGGTGTACATGTCGGCCAATGGCATCCGCAGCAGCGGCGGCGCTTCGCCAGGATTGCCCAGTTGGGCCAAAGCGCCCGACATCGCCTCTGCGATCAGGCCGAAGCCCGGACGGTCGGCATAGGGACCGGTGTGGCCATAGGCGGAGACAGAACAGTAGATCAGTTTGGGATTCCGGGCCGACAGCGCCTTGTAGCCGAGCCCGAGACGCTCCAGCGCGCCGGGGCGGTAGTTCTCGATGAAGACGTCGGTCGTATCGATCAGCCTCATCATCATGTCGAGACCGCGCTTATCGCGCAGGTCGATGCACAGGCCCTGCTTTCCCATGTTCTGCTGCAAGAAGTAGCCGGATTGTCCGTCCTTGAAATAGCCGTGGGCGCGGCCCGCATCGCCTTGCTTCGGACGCTCCACCTTGATGACTTCAGCGCCCATCGCGGCGAGGCAGCGGCCCATGAACGGACCCGCCAGGAAATGGCTGTAGTCGATGACGCGGATGCCGTTCAGCGGCAGATCCTGGAGCGGCAGATCTTGTGCGGTCATGCCTGCTCTCCTGCGACGCTTGTCTTCGGACGCATCGGAATCATCAGCCGATGCTCCCCCAGCTGCACCACTTCGCCGCGCTGATTGATCAGCTCCGAGGGCAGCACCACGATGCCCCACCCTTCCCGTTTCGTGGCGCGCATTGAACCAACGCGGAACTTCACGTGCACGGTGTCGCCGAGCTTGATCGGCAACTTGAAATCCCACGTCCAACCCAGCGACATTCCCGGATGGAAGCGGTAGTCGGCACGGGTTTTCAAACCGTCAGCCAGCGACAGACCAAACAGCCCGTGCGCCACGCGCGTGCCGAATGGTGTGGTCCTGGCGTATTCCTCGTCGACGTGGACCGGCGTAAAATCACCCGTCAGTTCGGCATAGGCATTCACCATTGCTTCGGTGACCGTCACTGCGGGGGTGACGCATTCGTCACCGACCCTGGCATCGTCCCAGTAGCGCTCATCGCTCATGTTGCGTCTTCCTCTCACTCTAGGCGCGGGGATTGATGGCCAGGGCGGCTTCCACGGCGCCTGCGCTGGCTTGCAGGATTTCGACGTTCAGGCCGCCCGGCAGCTCGAGCCAGTTCGGGCCGGCGGGCAACGCCTTGGCGCCCCAGGCGGCGGCGCGGGCGAGCACGCCTTCGTAATCGTCGACCATGATACCGAGATGGGCGAGACGCCCCTCCGGCCCGACAAAATGCGGATCCTCGATGAGTTGCACGCTTCCGAGCACCCATACCTGCCGCGGGCGCGCGCCTTCGGCGGGTTGCTCGTCGCGAATGGCAAGACCAAGCACCGCACGAAAGAAGCCGACGTGATGATCGACATCCGGCACACGGATCGCGACGTGCTCGACGTAAGCGCGGGGCAACGACATCGTCTTAGGCCTTTCCCGGATAATCGCTGCGGGCGTACTCGAGCCCTTTGACGAGCGCGACGAGGGTCGCGTTGACGGGGGTCGGCACGTTGAGCTTGGCACCCCAACGCACGACCGAGCCGTGAATGTAATCAACCTCAGTCAGATTGCCGGACTGCAAGCTCTGCAACATCGACGTCTTGAACTCGGGCGGCAGTCCAGCAGACGCCATCGTCCAGGCTCGGCGCGGATCGGCAATCGAGATCTTTACGCCGGCAGCCTGCGCGACCGCGATGCCCTCTGAGATTGCGGCCAGCGCGCAATCTTGCAGGATCGGCAACGAGTAGAGGCCGCCATAGGTCAGCCCGGTAATGGCGGTGATTCCTCCTCCCGCGACGTTGATGAACAACTTGTCCCATATCGTGCCCAGGATATTGTCGCTGAGCAGCGTGAGAATGCCGGCACGATTGAACGTCTCGGAGATTCGTCGTGCGCGTTCCGTCAAACGTCCATCGAGTTCGCCGATGATGGTTTCCTTGCCGACGACCCCGGAGCGAACATGACCGGGGCCCAGCAGCACGCCGCCAACGTAGGTCTTGCCTGCCATGACACGATCACGACCGACTTCCTCCGAAAGGATGTCTTCGTGGCCAAGGCCGTTTTGCAGCGACATCACAACCGTCTGCGGTCCGATGACCGGCGCCGCCGCCCGGATCGCGTCCCGCGTGTGGTAGGATTTGACGAGGACGATGACGAGGTCAGCCGCGATGCCAACCTGGTCCGCGGAGCGACGGGCAGAGATCTTCACGACGGTCTCGGCGTCACCCTCGAGCATCCGGAGACCGTTGGCGTTGATTGCGTCAACATGGGCCTGGAACGGATCAATCAGCCAGACCTCGGCTCCGCCGCGCGCCAGTGTGCCGCCGATGGTCGAGCCCAAGGCTCCCGCTCCGATAAAGCAGATCCTCATCCGAACGCTCTCCCTCGCCCATCTTGGCGTCGGAAGCGTGCTAGCAGGCTGCCCTGTATTTGGATATGCTATGATCCTTATAACCATTATTGAAGATCGCAATGAAGCAGCGAAACCTCCCCGAGGCGGCTCTGCTGGAGCCGCGCCTGCTCCGGCTGTTTGACGCCTTGTTCGCCACGGGCAGCGTCACCAAGGCGGCCAAGAAGCTAGGCCAGAGTCAGCCGACCATTTCGATCTGGCTGGCGCGCCTGCGAAAAGAACTTGACGATCCGCTCTTCATTCGGTCGGCGGAGGGGATGCTGCCGACTCCCCGCGCCGAGGCTCTCATCGGCACGGCGAGGCAGGCGCTGGAAATGCTGCGTCGCCTGGCCGAGCTGCGCACGGATTTCGATCCGACAACCGCAAAACGCCGTTTTACCATCTGCATGACAGATGGAAGCCATGTCACGCTACTTCCATCCATTCTCGGTCACGTCCGCCGCGTTGCCCCTGGCGTACGTATCGAGGCGACACAGATCGGCGCGGACACCCCGCGGATGCTGCAATCCGGCGAGGCCGATCTGGCGCTCGGCTACATCTCGGATCTCGACGCCGGACACTTCCAGCAGGCACTCTTTCCGCAGGATTGGGTCTGCTTGGCGAGCGCGAAACATGCTCGGATCCGCGACCGCATCACCGCAAGGGATTTCCGGCGGGAGGCGCACGTCCTCATTCGTTCCGGCACCGGACATCAGTTGCTCGCGGACGCGCTGAAGGAGCAGCAGATGGTCCTTGATGTTGCGCTTGAGCTCCCCGGCTTCTTGGGGCTACCCGCAATCGTCGGGACCACGGACCTGATCGCTACCCTGCCAAGGCACATTGGCGAAACGTTGGCTCACTATTACGGACTGCGCGTGCTCGACTGCCCGCTGGCGATCGCAGGCTTCACGGTGAAGCAATATTGGCACGCCCGCTTCCATCACGACCCGGCAAGCCAATGGTTGCGTGACGTGTGCGGGGAGCTTTTTCAACAGCAGGAAGTGCGGGGTCTACATCGTTCCGGTCGGCCAAAGCAACGAAGGCCACGCAGTTTGCAGCCGTAGTGGGGCGTTTATTGAGGGCGGAGGCTAAACCTTCGGTTTGCGCAAAAAGGCTGTCGATGTCATGTCCGCCCCTCGAAGGCTCGGTTGGTCAGGGAGACAAAGCAGCCTCCACCGCCTTTGCAATCGACTAGGCCGAGCTTGCCAGAAACGCAAAAGGGCGCGTTCTTAGCCCACCCGGGCGCGTCCGCTCCTTACTTCCAGAGACCCACGAGCGGCCAGTAAGTGAACATGAACAGTACGATGAGGCCGTACATGATCACCGCCAACGGCAGGCCAAGCCGCATCATGTCCCGTGTCGTGAAACCGCCGGCGCCGTAAGCGATCATGGCCGGTGCTGACGTCACCGGGATGATCGAGAGACATTGGGCAATCAGGGCGACGCCCAGCACGATTCCAACGATCGGCAGGTCCAGATTCTGCAAGGATACCAGAAACCCGATGATCGCCGGCGTGATCGCCGTCAGGCACGACGTGATGCTGGTGAAGCAGAAGCGGACGAAGAACACGACTACGAAGATCGTGATCGCGAGTGCCGTGACCGATAGGCCTCCCATCCCGGATTGGACGAACGCCACCTTGGACAGCCAGGCCGCACCACCGGTCTTGGTCAGCATCTCCGCCATCGAAATACCCGCGCCGAACAGCAGGATCGAATTCCAGTCGATTCGCTTGTAGAGGTCATTGCAGGTGATAACTCCGACCCCCGGCAACACGAGCAGCAGCACGCAAAGCACCGAAATGGCGGATGCCTCAACATGATGGATCTTGTCCGTCGCCCAGAGGAGGATCGTCAGAGCCATGATGAACGACGCGCGCCTCTCGGTCGTGGACATCTGCCCAAGTTCCGCGAGTCGGGCCTTGATGTAGTCGTTGCCTCCAGGCAATTCGACAAATTCAAACCTGAACAGTCTGGTCGCCAGGAAATAGAGGCCGATGGAAAACAGCACAGTGTAGGGAAGCAAATAGAGCAGCCAGTCGACATAGCCGATCTGGGCCTGTCCCGCTCCAGTCAGGAAATTGACTATCACCGGATTAGGCGCAGCGCCCGTGAGCACCCCCACTCCAGTCACTGAAGGGAGGATGCCTGCCAGCAGAAGCATGGCCTTGCCGATCTGACTGTTGCGCGGAAGACCGAATGCCTCCGTCAACCCGATCACGATCGGAACGAGCGTCGCCGCACGCGCGATGACCGAGGGAATAAAGAATGTGAGCGCAAAGGCGGTCAGGATGATGCCGAACATGATCGCATGGGTGTTGGCGCCGACCAGCTTGAGGATCAGATAGGCCACCCGCTTCTCGAGACCCGTGCTCGTGATCGCCGCAGCCATCGCGAGACCCGCCGCGACAAACAGCCAGCCGCTGTTCGAGAAACCGCTGAGTGCGAGCGGAATGGCCTTCGCGGTTCCAAGGATTGTGCTCGGGTCGGTCCCCGCGGGTGAAAAGCCGAGGGCGAGAATCAAGAGGAAGACAAGTGCGACTGCGCTCACCCCGTAGGGGATTGCTTCTGTGATCCACATCAGCACCACAAAGAACATCACTGCGATGACGCGCTGCCCCACCGGCGACAGGCCGGCCGGCGATGGTGCCATGATGATCGCGATCATGATTGCCAGACCGATCAACACGGTCAGGAGTTTTCTCGTGCTCACTCCGGTTGATTCGGACGCAGCACGAACCAACGTCGACATGCGTATCCTCCATTTTTGGTTTTTGGTCATCGGCGAATGCCGATGCTTTTTCGCTACAGCCCGACCTTCCTCGGAGCCGCTCACCAACTGACACCAGAGACGGGCTTAACCGCCACCCGTACCCAAAACGACGACGCCATCCGCGGCCCGCACGCCCTGGCCTGCCGGCAAGACGAAGACGGGGTTGATCTCGGCCTCGACCAGGCGCTCACCGAGCTGTGCTGCCATCAGCGAAAAGGCCACGATCGTTGACGCCAGCGCCTCGACGTCCGCCCTCGGTCGCCCCCGAAATCCATCCAGCAACGGCCAGGTGATGAGGTCATGCAGCATTGAGAGCGCGTCATCGCGGCTGAGGCCACCCTGCGGCGGCAAAAGGCGCATTGTCGTATCCTTGAAGAGCTCCGCGGTGACGCCGCCCATGCCGAGCAGGATCGCCGTGCCAAGCGGATCGCGGTGCATGCCCAAGATCAGCTCGGTGCCACCCGCGACCATCTCCTGCACCAGGAAGCGTCGCGGCCGCTGGCCAGTCGCCGCTTCCACGTCCGCCGCCATGACGGTCAGGCGGGCGCCTGTCGCATCGGGCGTCAGATTAATGGCCACGCCGCCGACGTCGCTCTTGTGCGTGATCTCGCCGGACAGGATCTTCAGCACCACTTTTCCGCCAAGCTCGTGCGCGGCCGCTTCCGCCTCCACCGGCGTCTTGACGATCCGCTCGTTCACCGCGGGAATGCCAAACCGAGCGAAGAGCGCTTTGGCCTCAGCCTCGTCGAGCGAGCCCGGGGAAAAGTCGCTGATGTCGACCCGCCGTTCCGTCGGCGCGGCAAAATCACGTTGTGGGGGTTCGGCTGCCAGGAGCAACGCAGAGAATGCAGACGCGCAGCTTTCGGCCGACGCATAGGCCGGTACGCCTCGCTCGGTAAGGACGGCGCCGACATTTGGCGCGTGAGGACTGACATAGGCGATGACTGGTTTGTCGGACAACGGCAGGCAGTCATGGACGGCATCGGCAAGCAGCGCCGGAGACCCGACGGCCGAGGATCCCGCGATGATGACGAGGGCATCGTAGGACGCGCTTGCGAGCAGCGTGCGAATCGCTCCCCGCAGGATGTCCGGATGCAGGCCGGCCAGCGTCAAGTCGACCGGATTGCGGTCGAGATTGGCATGGGAGCCGGATTGCAGCGACGCAAGGCGAGCTGCGGTCTCGGCATCTGGCGCCGGCGTCTCGAAACCGGCGACGCCGAGACTGTCGGAAACGATTGTTCCAGCGCCACCCGTGGAAGTGAGGATCGCCACGCGCTTTCCGCAAAGCTTCCGCCCCGCAGCGAGAGCGGCCGGAATGTCGAGCAGGTCCTCGAATGTCTTCGCCCGGATCACACCAAGTTGCCTGAACAGCGCATCGTACATGCGATCCGAACCGGCCAGCGCACCGGTGTGCGACACCGCTGCCTTGGCTCCGGCCTCCGAACGGCCGATCTTGAAAGCCACCACTGGCTTGCCGGCTTCGCGCGCCTTTCGCACCGCCTCGCGGAAACGGGCCGGATGCCGGATCGCCTCAACGTATAACGCGATCACCTTGGTGGCTTCGTCCGCTGCAAGAAATTCGATGAAGTCCGAAAGCTCGAGGTCGGCTTCGTTGCTGGTGGACACGAGCTTCGACAGCCCGATACCGCGCGCCGCCGCGCGGGAGAGCAGCGCGCCGAGGATGCCGCCGCTCTGCGATACGAGCCCGATTGGGCCGGCCGGGAAGTGATCCATCGCGAGCGCGCCCGAAGCCGATAGCACGATGTTATCGGTGAGGTTGACGAGGCCGATGGTGTTGGGGCCGAGAATGCGCATGGCGCCGGCGGCTTCCAGTAGCTCCTTCTGGCGCAAGGCACCTTCGGCGCCGGTTTCGGTGTAACCGGCGGCAAGGACGACCGCCGCGGCGACGCCTCTTGCGGCGAGCTCGCGCACGGCAAGATGCGCGCGCTCCGCACCGAGCAGGACGATGCCGACGTCGGGCACCGCTGGCAGCGCGGCGACATCGGGATAGCAGGTCAGCTCACCGATACGTTCGACCTTCGGGTTGACGGGGTAGACCGCGCCGGCAAAGCCGTGCTTTTGCAGGAACGACACCGGGCGTCCCGAGGTCTTGGCTGGGTCGGCGGAGGCGCCGATGACGGCGACGCTCCGCGGCCGAACGAGACGTGCGATGGCAGTCATGATGTCACTCCTTCGAGGAGGATTTTGCGAGGAATGCCATCACCGCGTCGCGGTGCTCGGCGCTGGTGTAGCAGATGGCCTGCGCCTGGCTGCCGAGGTCGAAGATCTCGTGGGCTGAGCGCTCGAACGTCTGGCTGATAATCTTCTTGCTCAGCGCGAGCGCGGTCGGCGAGCCCTGCGCGAGCTCGCCGGCCCAGGCCTGAGCGGCCGACAACAGCTCGCCGGAATCGACCTTGCGATCGAGGATGCCAAGCGCGAGCGCCTCGTCGGCCTCGACCATCCGTCCGGTGAAGATCAGCTCCTTCGCCCTGGCGAGCCCGACGCGTCGCGGCAGAAAATAGGAGCCACCACCGTCAGGGATCAATCCGCGCTTGACGTACGACCAAGTGAATTTTGAGCGTTCCGAACCCATCAGGAAATCGCAAGCGAGCGCGGTGTCGGCCCCGAGCCCGGCGGCGGCGCCGTTCACCGCCGCAATCGTCGGCTTGGGCAGGTTGAGCAGTAACGATTGCACGCGATGCACGCCCTGCTGGCGGCTCCAGCCATTGAACGCGACCTCGCCTTGTGGCGCTTCCAGGCGACGCTTCATGCCGCCGATATCGCCGCCCGCGCAAAACGCGCTGCCGCGCCCGGTCAGGACCAGCGCCCGGATCGCCTTGTCGCCCGCGACCGTCATGGCGTTGCAGCGTTCCGGCCGGTTCAGGGCGATGGTGGCAACGCCGACGTCGACGGAGAATTCGATCAACTGATAGGTCATGTGCAAGCCTTCGATTGTGGGGGGCACGAAGCGCCTATCCTGATTGCGGATGACGCGTCATTCCGGCCGCGCCGGCCGATGCCGGCGCGATATCCCGGCGCGCCTGCGCCGAGCGAACAGCGATGTATCGATTTCAAGCCGCGGCCCTCGCGTCCCAATCGACGCAGCGGACCAAGCCGCAAGCTACCCAACAGGGATTCCGGTCATGGCGTTTCGTGCTCCCGATTGCTCTGCGTTTTATCTTATGGCTTGCCTCTATACCGAACCGTCATAAAAGCAGGTATCCCTCATTTCCACTTAGTGGAATTGCGCAAGGAGAGACGGGATGGCTTCGGTCCGGCAATATTCCGGTGGCGCCAATGGAAACCGCTCGCTGGAGCGCGGCATCGAGATCCTGCGCGCGTTCCGGCCCGGGGTCGATACCCTCGGCAATGGCGAGATCGCCGAGCGCACTGGCCTGCCCCGCGCCACGGTTAGTCGCCTGACCAGGACGCTGGTCGAGTCTGGCATGCTCGAAGACGTGCGCACCGAGCGAAGCTATCGGCTGGCGGCGGCGGTTCTCAGTCTTGCCCACGCCGTCCGCATGGGGTCGCCGGTGCTCAAGGCGCTCGGTCCGCTGATGCGCGCGGAATCGACGCGGCGGCGGCTGAACGTCGGTCTCGCGACGGCGGATCTTGCGATGATGGTCTACTTGGAATCCATTCGTTACAATCCGCGGCCGATGCTTCGCAGCATCGTGGCCGGCCAACAGGTACCGATGGAATTGACCTCGCTCGGACGCGCCTATCTCGCAGGCATTCCAGAGCTCGACCGCAACAGGCTGATCGCGCGATTCAGGCGCCGCAGTGCCGCCGCGACCAAAGCGCTGATCGCGGAGGTGAAGACATCAATCCGCTCCGTCAGGCGCGACGGCTATTGTGCGGTCTCCTGGCAGCCCGGCGTGCTCGCAGTCGCTACGCCGATCGCGCTAAACGACGGGCCGGTCTACGCGCTCAACATGAGCCTGCAAGACGTTGAACCAACTCCCGCGCTCGGCAAAGAAATCGGTGGATACCTCATGGCTTTTGCCGCGCGATGCAAGGAAGTCCTCTCTGACCCGGGGGACTCTATGATTGAAGCACATTCGTCCCCGCCACGGACGTTGCGAAGGCATATCTGAGTTTCGGCCGCGGGATCCGGGCATTCCCTTGCGATCGAAAAGATGCTCCAGCCATCAATGTCGGCCAACTTCGATGTTTTCTTCGCGAATTGCCTCCACAAGCTCTGCAGTGACGCGGTCGATAGGCAACGAGGCATCGACCGTTCTCAGCAGCCCCCTCGCTCGATAGTAATCAGTCAGCGGCTTGGTCTGGTTAGCATATGCCAGCAGTCGCGCGCTGAGTGCCTCTGCATTGTCGTCGGCTCGAACCGTATCTCCATTGGCAACTGCCTGCTTTGCGCGCCCGAGTATTCGGTTCAGCAGTCGACGCTCGTCGACCTTGAACTCCAGCACGCAGTTCAGCTTGTGGTTATCGAGGACCTCGTCGAGGCTCTCCGCCTGGGCTACAGTGCGCGGAAAGCCGTCAAGGATGAAGCCTCTCTCCGCATCCGGCTGTGCAATGCGTTCGCCGATGAGCCCGATCACCAGTGGATCCGGTACAAGTCCGCCGCGCTCCATGATCTCCTTAGCCTGTCGTCCGATCGCTGTTCCCGCAGACACTGCCGTGCGCAGCATATCGCCGGTCGAAAGCTGCGGAATCGCGAGGATCTGCGAAAGCTTGAACGCCTGCGTTCCCTTCCCGGCGCCAGGTGGCCCCAGCATTACAAGCCTCATTCTAATCCTCCCTCAGCACGATTTTTGGATGGCGGCGCGCGATATCGCCGCCTCGATCAGTTTGCGCGCTTCGTCCGCATCTCCCCACCCCGAAAGCCGCACCCACTTGCCGGGTTCGAGATCCTTGTAGTGAAGGAAGAAGTGCTCGATCTGCTTCCAGGTGATCTCGGGCAGGTCCGTATAGGTGTGCACATGTTGGTAACGCTGGGTGAGACGGGATGAGGGAACAGCGATAATCTTCTCATCGCCGCCGCCATCGTCTTCCATCCTCAATACACCAACTGGCCGCACATTGATGACGGCTCCGGGAACGATTGGTCGCGTATTGGCAACGAGCACATCGATGGGGTCGCCGTCCTCTGAACGCGTACGCGGCACGAAGCCATAGTTGCCGGGGTAACGGGTCGGGGTATAGAGAAAACGATCGACGACGAGCGCGCCCGAGTTCTTGTCCAGTTCGTATTTGATCGGCTCTCCCCCAAGGGGCACCTCCACGACGACGTTGACGTCCTCCGGTGGCGCATAGCCAATCGCGATCGCATCGATATTCATCGTCCACCCTCGCGTTTACACTGTTCGTCGGTTCTGCCGGTTCTTGACGAGATCATCGACCACGGCGGGATCGGCCAGTGTCGAGGTGTCGCCCAGGGCGCCCGGTTCGTCCTCGGCGATCTTGCGCAGGATGCGGCGCATGATCTTGCCGGAGCGAGTCTTGGGCAGGCCGGGCGAGAACTGGATCTGGTCGGGCGCGGCGATCGGGCCGATCTCCTTGCGGACCCAGGTGACGAGCTCCTTGCGCAGATCCTCGGTCGGCTGGACGCCGGCCATCAGGGTGACATAGGCGTAGATGCCCTGGCCCTTGATGTCGTGCGGGTAACCGACCACGGCCGCTTCCGACACCTTCTCATGCGCGACCAGCGCGCTCTCGACTTCTGCGGTGCCCATGCGATGGCCGGAGACGTTGATGACGTCGTCGACGCGGCCGGTGATCCAGTAATAGCCGTCGGCGTCGCGCCGGCAGCCGTCGCCCGTAAAATACTTGCCCTTGTAGGTCGAGAAATAGGTCTGCTCGAACCGCGCGTGATCGCCATAGACCGTGCGCATCATGCCCGGCCAGGCCCGGGTGAGACAGAGATTGCCGGTGGTCTCGCCTTCCAGAACCTTGCCGTCGGCATCGACGATCTCCGGCACCACGCCGAAGAAGGGCTGCGTCGCCGAGCCCGGCTTGAGCTTAGTGGCGCCCGGCAGCGGCGTGATCAGGATGCCGCCGGTCTCGGTCTGCCACCAGGTATCGACGATCGGGCAGCGGTCCTCGCCGACGACGCGGTGATACCACTCCCAGGCTTCCGGATTGATGGGCTCACCGACCGAGCCGAGCAGGCGCAGGCTCGCGCGCGAGGTCTTCTTCACCGGCTCGTCGCCACCCTGCATCAGCGCGCGGATCGCAGTCGGCGCGGTGTAGAAGGTATTGACCTTGTGCTTGTCGATAACGCTCCAGAATCGCGAATTATCCGGGTAATTCGGCACGCCCTCGAACATCAGCGTGGTCGCGCCGTTGGCGAGCGGCCCGTAGAGAATGTAGCTGTGGCCCGTGACCCAGCCGACGTCGGCGGTGCACCAGTAGATGTCGCCGTCGTGATAGTCGAAGACGTATTGATGCGTCATCGAGGCGAACACGAGATAGCCGCCCGAGGTGTGCAGCACGCCCTTGGGCTGGCCGGTCGAGCCCGACGTGTAGAGGATGAACAGCGGGTCCTCGGCGTGCATGTGCTCGACCGGGCATTCGGTCGTCACCATCGCCGCCGCCTCGTGATACCAGAGGTCGCGCGTCGGGTTCATGTCGACCTTGCCGCCGGTGCGCTTGACCACGACGACCCAGTCGACGCCGTCGGCCTTGGCGAGCGCTGCGTCGACATTGGCCTTCAGCGGCACCTTCCTGCCGCCGCGCAGGCCTTCATCCGCGGTGATGATAACCTTGGACTGGCAGTCATTGATGCGCTGCGCGAGTGAATCCGGCGAGAAGCCGGCGAACACCACCGAGTGGATCGCGCCAATCCGCGCGCAGGCCAGCATCGCATAGGCGGCTTCCGGAATCATCGGCAGATAGATGGTGACGCGATCGCCCTTCTTGACGTTGCGGGTGCGCAGGATGTTGGCAATCCGGCAGACCTCGTCGTGCAGCTCCTTGTAGGTAATGCGCTTCGACTGCGAGGGATCGTCGCCTTCCCAGATGATCGCGGTCTGGTTGCCGCGCTTGGCGAGATGGCGATCGATACAATTATAGGCGACGTTGAGAATGCCGTCCTCGAACCATTTGATCGAGATGTTGCCGGGGGCGAAGGAGACGTTTTCGATTCTGGTCGGCGCGTGCATCCAGTCGATACGCTTGGCCTGCTCGGCCCAGAAGGCGTTCGGGTCCGCGATCGAGCGGGCGTACATGTCCTTGTACTTGGCCTGGTCGACCCAGGCGCGCTTGGCCCATTCCGCAGGGACGTCGTAGATCTTCTCGGACGTATCTCCGACCAGGTTATCCATCGTATCCTCCCCTACGCAGTCGCCTGCGTTCGATCACGCCTGCAAAAACTGAGTGACCACATCAATTTGCTCGCGGACCATCAGCGGCGGCACGTGGCCGCAATCATCGAACTGAAAAACATTGGCTAATCGGTTGCGCTTTCGCATCTCGGCCGCGAGGTCGAATGAGAGCAAGTCAGAATGAGCGCCGCGCAGCACTAGCACCGGCACCTTGATCGCCTCCCAATAGGCCCAGAGATTGAGCGGCTGAAACCATGGCAACCGAAAGCCCTTCGCAATCTTGGGATCGCATAACAGCACGTATCCTTGTCGGACGTCGTCCCAACGAACGCTGTGCGCGGTGAGATGGCGCCAATGCTCGTCAAGCAGCTCGCCATAAGGTGCCAGCACGGTTCGAAAGTAGGCCTCAGCATCTTCAATCGTCGCAAATGGCGGCGGCATCTTGTCGATGTACTGGCCGATCCGCTGCAGCCCAGTCGACGACACGAAGGGGCCGATATCGTTGATGACGAGCTTGCGGACGATACTGCCCGAGAAGCCGGCCATGATCATGCCGATCAACCCGCCGAGCGAAGTTCCGACCCAGTCCACCTCGGAAACGCCAAGGCGTGCGATCAGCGCGTTCATGTCGGCGCAATATTGGGGAAGCGCGTAGTGATCGGGATCGCCTATCCAGCCGCTGCGTCCACGGCCCGGCAGATCCGGGCAAATCACCCGTCGTCCGGCAGCCACCAACTGCTCCGCCAGATGATCGAAATCCCGCCCCTGCCGCGTCAGTCCATGCACGCAAACGACCGGCCTCTCGTCCTCGAGAGGCCCCCAATCGGTATAGGCCAATTGGTGAAAGCCGGAGGGCGAGAGCCCGAGCACCACCCCCTCCCGGTCCGGTCGCCCGGATTTCGGCGATCCACCCGCCATGTCCCGTATTAGCCTGCTAGCCGCTTCAAACATGTTGCTCCTGCAACCTGATCAGCAGGTCCGTGCCCTCCAGACGGCACGGACCGTGCCCACACCGCCTACTTCTTGCCTTCGCCCGGGAGGAACGCCGTTCTCATCTTTTCGAAATCCTCGGTCATCCGCTGCTTCACCACGTTGAAAACCTCGGTGTTCGACTTGACCGTCATTTCGGCAAGCTCGCGTGCATTCGCGATCGCAGTTTCGAACGCCTTCCGCGCGAACTCACTCTGCTGCTCGTTCGACAGCTTCATGTCGCGAATTGCGGTGCGCACCTGCTCGCTGGTGACGCGCAGAATTTCCAGCTGACGGTGAGAGATCGCGGCCGCTCCCTCTGCGGTCAACTGGGCGGCCTTCGACATCGCCTCGATGTTCTTGCGCTGGCTTTCGATCAATGCGTCGATGTTCACGCCTGGTACCTTGAGGTTTTCCGTGAGCTTTGCAAACTGCTCCTTCATGGCTTTCGTCGCGGCTTCAATGTCCTGGGTCATGATCAGCTTCCTCGGTTAGATGCTGGCTTCTTCCTTCCGTAACCCGCGCGCGAAGGCTTGCGCCTCGGCCCGGGTTTCGAAGATGTGCGGGGCAACGTGACGCTCGGCGAGACCCTCGCCCAGCTTGAGGCGCATGAATGCGCTGGTTGTGTAACGCGATGCCGAGCTGTAATAGCGCTGCTCGAGATAGGCGATCATCGAAAAATAGGTGTCGCTGACCGCCGGATCCAAATGGAAGCCGTCATAGTTGGCGACGAGCGCCACCGGTTTTCCCACCGCACGACAGGCGCGTTCGACCTCACGGCGGACCAGGTCCACGTCCTCGACCGTCCTAACGTCAAAGCCCTCGAAATTGACGAACAACGTATTGCGCTCGGCATCGTAACCAATCCGGTCGGCCATGCTTCGGCCGAGCAGCATATGATCCAGACCCATCGGCCCCTCGCGGAAGATGCGGAGATCCATCGGCTTGACGTTGCGGATCAGCGGCTCGAACTCCATGTGCGCCAGGATGTCGCGATCGACGTCGACCCCTGGCGCTACTTCGATCAGCTCCATGCCGGCGGGCGTACGCTGCAACACGCACCGCTCCGTGACGTAGAACACCGGCTGTCCGGTCGCGACGGCATGGTCGCCGCTGAACGTGATCTGCTCGACCGCGGAGACGAATTTCTTGGTCGTGCCTTCGCGCAGGATGTGGAGCGCGCCGTCCTCGACCGCGATCTTCAATCCGCCGCTGGTAAAGGTGCCCGCAAAGACCAGCTTCTTCGAGCTCTGCGAGATATTGATGAATCCGCCGGCGCCGGCCAGCCGTGAACCAAAACGACTGACATTGACGTTTCCGACAGTATCCGCCTGCGCCATCCCGAGGCAGGCAAGATCAAGTCCGCCGCCGTCGTAGAAATCGAACTGCTGGTTCTGGTGAATGACCGCATCAGGGTTGAGCGCTGTGCCGAAATTCAATCCACCCTGCGGCATGCCCCCAATGATGCCGGGCTCGGCCGTGAGCGTCAGGAACTTGAGCATGTGCTCTTCGGCAGCAACCGCGGCGACGCCCTCGGGCATACCGATGCCGAGATTGACGACGCCGCCCGGAGGTAGCTCGAAGGCACAGCGCCGCGCGATGATCTTGCGCTCGTCGAGTTCCAGCGGCTTGACTCGGTCCATCGGCACCCGCTGCCGGCCGGAGAAGGCGTGGTTGTAGGTCGCGCCATAGGTCTGGACGTGATTGGCGGAATCGGCGACCACGACGCAATCGACGAGGATACCCGGGATCTGCACCTCGCGGGGGTTCAGGGAATTGCTGGCTGCGATGCGCTCGACCTGTACGATGACGAAACCGCGCGAGTTCTTTGCTGCCATCGCCATCGCCAGATTGTCCAGTGTCAGCGCCTCGCGCTCCATGGTGATGTTGCCGGCGGGGTCGGCCGTCGTGCCGCGCAGCAGCGCGACGTTGATGGGAAACGATTTGTAGCGCAGCCACTCCTCGTCGTTGATCCGCATCAGCTCGACGAGATCCTCGGTGGTGCTCTCGTTGAGCTTGCCGCCTTGCAGGCGAGGATCGACGAAGGTCTTGAGGCCGACCTTGGAGATCACGCCGGGGCCACGCGCGGCGATGTTGCGATAGAGATGCGAGATGCAGCCGAGCGGCAAATTATAGGCCTCGATACGGTTGGCGAGCGCGAGCTCGCCGAGCTTGGGCACCAGCGCCCAATGGCCGCCGACCACGCGCTTCAACAGACCGTCATGAGCGAGCCGGTTGAGGCCGCGGTCGCCGGCATCGCCGGGCGCAGCCGCAAACATCAGAGTGAGGTCCGCGGGGTGGCGCGTTTCGCGATAACGCTTCTCCAGCGCAATCAGGAGCTCGTCGGGCGTGCCGATGCCGACGAAGCCGGATGTACAGACCGTATCGCGATCCCTGATGATTGCGACCGCCTCGTCAGCGGAGACGATTTTGTCCTTATTCATCGCGCTAGTCCCTGGCGGCGAGCCACTCCGAGATACCCTTGCTCAGCGAGCCCTGCGACTTGCTCGATACGAATAGGCCGACATGGCCGCCGGGCAGTTCGATTTCCGAGTAGTCCTTGGTGCCGACATGCGCGCCGAGCGCCCGCGAGCAGGTCGGCGGAATGATATGGTCGTTCAGCGCGAAGACGTTGAGGACTGGCGCGGTGAGCTTCGACAGATCGACGCGCCGTCCCGACAGCTCGAACTCGCCCTTCACGAGCTTGTTGTCCTGGTAAAGATCTTTCAGCCACTGCTTGGCGGCTTCACCCGGATGGGCGGGCCGGTCGGCAAGCCATTTCTCCATACGCAGGAAATTCATCAGCTTGGCTTCGTCGTCGATAACGTCGATCAGATCGATATTGTACTTGGTCAGCGAGCGCATCGGCGTCATCAGGGAAAAGACCGAGCTCATGAACTCGCCGGGTAGCCCGCCATAGACGTCGACCAAGCGGTCGATGTCGGCGCGATCGAGACTGCGCGTCCAGACGTTGAGGAAGCCGTGATGGGTATCGGGATCGTCACGATCGGCATGGAAGTCGATCGGCGTGATCGTCAGCACCAAGCCCTTGACTTTGTCCGGATGCAGCGCGGCATAGCAGGTTGTGAAAACGCCGCCCTCGCAGATGCCGAGCAGCGTGATCTTGTCATGTCCGGTCTCGCGGCAGACGCGCGCGACGGCGGCATGGATGTAGTCGTCGACATAATCGTCGATGGTCAGCCAACGCTCGCTACGGTTCGGTTGGCCCCAATCGACCAGCCAGAGGTCCAGCCTCTGCCGCAACAAACTGCGCACCAGCGAGCGGTCCTCCTGAAGGTCGGCCATGGTGTAGCGGCCGATCAGGCCATAAGCCAGCAGGACCGGCGTCTTCACCTTCTGCTCGGTCAGGGGTGTGTAGCGAAACAGCTCGACCTTATCGCGCCGCATGACGAGCGTCTTCGGAGTAGCGCCGACATCGACGGCTTCGTCCTTGATCGACGACAGCAGCTTGCCGGCCTTGAGCAGCTTGTCGCTCATCTCAGCGAAGCCGTCGCCCTTCGGTGCTTGCGGGCTCATGCCTCACCTCCGGCGATCCGGCGCTCCAAAGCGCGGACCTCGCGCCGTAGCTCGGTGATCTGGCGGCTCAGATCGTCGAAATCGCGCTGCGTGGGCATTCCCAGCACGGCGGCGATCGCGTCCGATATCTCCGATTGCCGGGCCCTGAACTCGGTCGCGGCCTGCAGTAACTGCTTCTGCGCGATCAGGAATTCCTCCGAACGCTGATTGGCGATCAGCTCTTCATTGGCAAGATCGTTCCAGGCACCGAGCTGCTCGCGCCAACCGGCACCCTCGCCAACTTGCGGCATTTTCATCTTGTATTGCTGCGCCGTGCGCATCCAGGGCTTTGAGGCGACAAGCTGGTAGGCGGCAAGCTTGCTTTGCAGCTCGCCCCAGGCCGTCGTCATGTTCGCCAACTTACGATCGAAATCGAGGACGTCGGCGAGGCGCGGTCCCTTGGCCATGCGTTCGATCGCCTCGGCGAGGTCGTTGCCGGGCCCGACGCCGAACCCGCTCTCTGCCGCGCGCCTCATGATGAAGGGCAGCATCGAGCTCGACCAGTTCTCGCTGGCGCCGGCAGCGGCGCTTGCCATCGCGCGCCAGGAATCCATCCACTGCGCGGCAAGCGGGCCGAACGGGTTTGCGCCTGCCCCCTCCTCAGCCATGGGAGGCCTGCACATAGCGATTGCTGCCATCACCGAAGGCCGCGCTGTAGATGGCATAGGCATCGTCCAGCGTCAGCTCTCTGGGATTGTTGACCAGAAGCCGCGTCTGCTTCATCGCGTCCTCAGCTAGCTTCTTCAGATCGTCGCGGCCGATCCCGACCGCAGCGAGCGAGGCCGGCACCTGGCAATCGCGACCAATCGACGTCATTTCGTCGATGAAGGCGCGCGCCTTCTCGGTCATGCTGCCGCGCAGGCCCGGCTTCACGATCTCGGCGAGCTCCGCATAGAGCGGCTCGGCCGTGGTCAGGTTGAACTCCAGCACATGGCGTAGCACGAGCGCATTCGACAGGCCGTGCGGCACATGGAAGATCGCCCCGATCGGATAAGCGAGCGCGTGAACGGCAGCGACCGGCGCATTGGCAAAGGCCATGCCGGCGAGCATCGAGCCGAGCAGCATCTCTGAACGGGCTTCGAGATCTTTGCCATTCTCGCAGACACGCCGCACATTCGCCGACAACAAAGCCAGCGCCTGGCGCGCGAGCTGGTCGGACATCGGGTTCTTCTTGACCTTGCTGGTATAGGCCTCAATCGCATGCACCATGGCGTCGATACCGGTCGCGGCGGTCACTGGCGCCGGCAGACCAAGGGTCAGCTCGGGATCGAGGATTGCCCAGTCCGGGATCAGCACCGGCGAGACAACCCCCTTCTTCTCCGTGGTCGGCGTCGTGACGATCGCGATCGGGGTCACTTCAGAGCCTGTGCCGGCCGTCGTCGGCACCAGCAACAGCGGCAGGCGTTTTCCTTTCGCCAGACCGACGCCGTAGATGTCATCGAGACGATCCGGCGTCCGGGCGAGATAGGCCACAAGCTTTGCGGTGTCGAGTG
Organism: Bradyrhizobium sp. B025; assembly: GCF_042257955.1. Lineage (NCBI taxonomy): Bacteria > Pseudomonadati > Pseudomonadota > Alphaproteobacteria > Hyphomicrobiales > Nitrobacteraceae > Bradyrhizobium > Bradyrhizobium sp. B025. The sequence goes on from NZ_CP170150.1 coordinate 6,329,360, forward strand.
CGCTGCCGCCGCCGATCGAGAGCACCAGCTCGATATCGCCAGCCCGACACGCATCCGCGGCCGCTTCCACGATATGGGAGGGCGGGTCGGCGACCACTTCATCGAATATGCTGAGCTCGATGCCGGTCGCCGCCAGCGAGGCCTCGGCGTCCCTGGTCAGCCCCGCGCCCCGCACGCCCTTGTCGGTCACCAGCATCACGCGCCGCGCGCCGTAGCTCGCCACCAGCTCGTTGATCTTCCGCGAAGCGCCGGGTTCGAACATGATGTTCGAAGGCGCCTGAAAGGTGAATTTCCCGATCATGTTCATGCTCCTTTTTGTCCCGCGCGCAGACGGTGTGCGCCCGGATCGGCTACGCCGAGCTCAACACCACTCACGCATCAGGGACTCGCCGCATCAGCTCGGTTCGCCACCGAGCTTGCGATTGCGCAGCTCGTCGACCAGAACCTTCGTGTTCTCTGAATAATCGATGGCGACGTCGACGAGATGCACGCCGCCGCCCTTGAACGCGGCTTCCAGCGTCGGCAGCAGCCCGTCGACCGACGTGACGCGAGAGCCCTTCGCGCCGTAGGACTCGGCATAACGGACGAAGTCGGGGTTGCCGAAAGTAAGACCGAAATCCGGGAAGGCATCGACGGCCTGCTTCCAGCGGATCATGCCATAGGCGCCATCATTGAGAATTAGAACCACCAGGTTGAGCTTGAGGCGGACTGCCGTCTCCAGCTCCTGGCTGTTCATCATGAAGCCGCCGTCGCCGCAGATCGCCATGACGCGGCGGTCCGGATAAAGCATAGCTGCCATCATGGCCGACGGCAGACCTGCGCCCATCGTGGCGAGGGCGTTGTCAAGCAGCAACGTGTTGGCGACATAGGTGCGGTAGTTGCGAGCGAACCAGATCTTGTACATGCCGTTGTCGAGCGCAACGATGCCGTTCTCCGGAATCACTTTTCGGACATCATGCACCAGTCGCTGCGGCGTCACCGGCCAGCGGCTTTCTGTGGCACGATCGGCGATGCGGCCGAGAATGCCGTCGCGCAGCGGCAGCAGTGCCTTGGCGTTGTGCAGCTTGCCTTCGAGCCGATCGGCCAGCAATTCGAGACTCGGACCGACATCGCCGACGACCTCGGCATGCGGGAAGTAGACCTGCTCGACGGTCGCCGGCGTGTAGCTGACGTGGATGACTTGCGGCCCCTTGGGGCCCATGATGAAGGGCGGCTTCTCCACGGTGTCGTGACCGATAGCGATGATGAGATCGGCCTGGTCGATCGCCTCGTGCACATAGTCGCGCTCGGACAGCGCGGCCGTCCCCATGTAAAGGTTGGTGCCGCCGGGAACCGTGCCCTTGCCCATCTGAGTGGTGAAGAAGGGGATGCCGGTGCGACGCACGAAGCCCGCAATGCCGAACGTCGAACGCGGCCGGCTGGCAGCGGCCGCGAGCATGATGAGAGGGCGCTTTGCCGCGAGGATCATCTCGGCCGCGCGGTCGAGCGCAGCACGGTGCGCGACGGGAATTTCGATCGGATGAATCGGCACCATTGGCACCGGCTCGACCTCGTCGCCAGCGATGTCTTCGGGCAACTCTAGCAGAACCGGGCCCGGCCGCTCCTCCATAGCGACGCGGAAAGCGTCACGCACCAATGTTGGGATGCTGGACGCGCTGACGATCTGCCGCGACAGTTTCGTCAGCGGCTTCATCGAGGCAATGACGTCCACGATCTGGAAGCGCGCCTGGCGGCTGCTCATGATCGCCTTTTGGCCCGTCAGCAGCACCATCGGCATCGCGCCGAGATGGGCGTAGGCCGCGCCCGTTGAGAAATTCAGGGCGCCAGGGCCGAGCGTCGAGATGCATACGCCGGGCCGGCCGGTGAGCCGTCCGTGAGTCGCCGCCATAAACGCCGCTGCTTGCTCATGGCGTGTCAGGACCAACTCGATCTTCGAGTTGCGGAGGGATTCGACGACGTCGAGATTCTCCTCGCCGGGGACACCGAAGACCCGGTCGACGCCCTCGTGTTCCAATGCGGCGACCAGCAGGTCAGAGCCCTTCACCATGTCTTTCTCCTTTATGTCTGTCGGCGTCAGCCCAGACGCTTGATTACGGCGCCGGCAAAATCAGCCGTAGAGACCTTGCCGCCAAGATCGGCTGTCCGCACATTGTCGATCTGCAAAGTCTGCTCGATTGCGATTCGCAGCTTGGTCGCGAGATCGTCCCGCCCGACATGCTTGAGCATGAGCCCGGCCGCGAGCAGCAGCGCGAGCGGATTGGCGACGCCCTTTCCCGCGATATCAGGTGCCGAGCCGTGCACCGCCTCGAAGATCGCAGCCTTCTCACCGATATTGGCGCCCGGCGCCATGCCGAGACCGCCGACCAGACCGGACATCTGGTCGGACAGGATGTCGCCGAACAGATTGGTCGTGACGATGACGTCGAACTGCCACGGGTTCATCACGAGTTGCATGGCACAGGCATCGACGATGCGATCGTCCATCGCGATCCGCCCTTCGTACTCCTTCGCGATCTCGCGGCCGGCCTGAAGGAACAAGCCGGTCAGAGCCTTCAGCACGTTGGCCTTGTGAACCACGGTAACTTTCTTGCGGCCATGGGCGAGCGCATACTCGAATGCGAAGCGGACGATGCGGCGTGCTTCCGCATGGGTATTGACACCCGAGGAGATCGCGACCGCATGCGGATCATCGCCCACCTGGATGAAATGCTCGAATGCGACGTACAACCCCTCGATGTTTTCGCGGACGAGGACGAGGTCAATGTCCTCGTAACGACCGCCGGGCACCATCGTCTTCACCGGACGCAGATTGGCGTAAAGACCGAACTCTTCCCGCAGGCGTACGTTCACCGACCGGAAACCGCCGCCAACCGGCGTCGTCAGCGGCCCTTTCAGGGCAAGCTTGGTGCGGCGGATGCTGTCGATCAATGCGCCGGGCAAGGGATCGCCTGCGCTCTGGATTCCGGCCATGCCGCCCTGCTGAAGGTCCCACTCGAACGGCGCGCCGAGCGCATCCAGGATGCGGGTCACCGCGGCCGTGATCTCGGGACCGATCCCGTCACCCGGTATCAAGGTTGCCGGAATTTTTCCTGACATGTTCGTTCCCCCGTGTTGATCTGGTCCAGGATCACGCCGCAAGCTGGCGCAGCACGTAAGGCAGGATGCCGCCGTGCTTGTAGTAGTTGAGCTCGTCGAGCGTATCGATGCGGCAAGTCACCGGGACGTGCTGCACCGTGCCGTCTGCCATCGTGATGTCGATAGTTACCCGCTGGCCGGGCGTGACATCGGCGATCCCTTTGATCGAGATCTGCTCGGCACCGGTCAGGCCGAGGCTCTTCCAGGAGGTGCCCTCATCAAAGACAAAGGGCAGGATGCCCATGCCGACCAGATTAGAACGGTGAATGCGCTCGAAGCTCTGCGCGATAACGGCGCGCACGCCGAGCAGCTTGGTGCCCTTAGCGGCCCAGTCGCGCGAAGAGCCGTTGCCGTATTCGATGCCAGCGAACACGACCAGGGGCACATTATCGCGTTGATAGCGCATCGCGGCGTCAAATATTGACAGCCGCTCGCCGGACGGATGATGCACCGCCCAGCCGCCTTCCGGCGTGACGCCGCCCTCGCTCTTCACCGCAAAATTCTTGATGCGGATGTTAGCGAAGGTGCCGCGAACCATCACCTCGTGATTGCCGCGCCGTGTGCCGTACTGGTTGAAATCCTCCTGGCGGACCTGCATGCCGTGCAGGAATGCGCCGGCCGGCGAGGAGACCTTGATCGAGCCGGCCGGCGAAATGTGGTCTGTCGTGATCTTGTCGCCGAACAGCCCGAGGATTCGCGCGCCCACGATATCTCCGGTCGGCGCCGGCTTCATCGTGATGCCCTCGAAATAGGGCGGGTTCTGCACGTAGGTCGAAGACATGTTCCAGCGGTAGGTCAGATCCGTCGTGACCTCGACCGCCTTCCAGTTCGCGTCGCCCTCGAAGACCTCGGCATATTTGGTCTCGAACAACCGGCGCGTGACGTTCTCTCGGATGAACTGCTGGATCTCGGCGTTCGAAGGCCAGATGTCCTTCAGGTAGACCGGGACGCCATCCGCCCCGATACCCAGCGGCTCATTGACCAGATCGACCAGAAGCGAACCGGCCAGTGCATAGGCGACAACGAGGGGCGGCGAGGCCAGATAATTGGCCTGTACGTCGGGCGAGACGCGGCCTTCGAAATTGCGGTTGCCGGACAGGACGGCCGCACCGATCACGCCATTGTCGTTGATCGATTTCGAGATTTCCTTCGGCAGCGGACCGGAATTGCCTATGCAGGTGGTGCAGCCGAAGCCGACCAGATAGAAGCCGAGCGCGTCGAGGTCCTTCTGCAGACCTGATTTTTCGAGATACTCCGCCACGACCTGCGAGCCCGGCGCAAGCGAGGTCTTGACCCAGGGCTTTGCGGTGAGCCCCTTGCGCACCGCGTTCCGTGCCAGCAGGCCGGCGCCGATCAGCACCGACGGGTTCGAGGTGTTGGTGCAGGAGGTGATCGCGGCAATCACGACATGGCCGTGACCCAGCTTGAATTCCTTGCCCTCGACCGCAAATTGATTGGCAGCCTGGGCTTGCTTGCCATATTCGGCTTCGAGTGCGGTGAGGAAGTTGGTCTTGGCAAGGGAAAGGCCGAGACGCCCCTCGGGTCGTTTCGGCCCTGCGAGCGACGGCACGACCTCATCGAGATCGAGTTCCAGCGTATCAGTAAAGACAGGATCGGGCATGCCGGGTGTCCGGAAAAGGCCCTGCGCCTTGGCATAGGCCTCAACCAGCGCGATGCGATCGCTGGCGCGCCCAGAGAGATTGAGATAATTCAGCGTCTCTTGATCAACCGGGAAGAAGCCGCAGGTCGCGCCGTATTCGGGCGCCATGTTGGAAATGGTCGCACGGTCAGCAAGTGTCATGTGGTCAAGGCCGGGGCCGTAGAACTCGACGAACTTGCCGATTACGCCCTTCTTGCGCAGCATCTGGGTGACGGTAAGCACCAGATCAGTCGCCAGCACACCCTCGCGGAGCTTGCCGGAGAGTTTGAAACCGATCACTTCCGGCACTAGCATTGACAGAGGCTGGCCGAGCATTGCAGCCTCCGCCTCGATACCCCCGACGCCCCAGCCAAGCACAGCAAGACCGTTGGCCATGGTGGTGTGGCTGTCGGTACCGACCAGCGTATCTGGATAGGCAAAGGTCTTGCCGTCGCGCTCGGCGGTCCACACCGTCTGCGCCAGATATTCAAGATTGACCTGGTGGCAGATGCCGGTGCCAGGTGGCACGACACGGAAATTGGCAAAGGCCCCCTGCCCCCATTTCAGGAAGTTGTAGCGCTCGCCATTCTGCTTATATTCTCTGGCAACGTTGTCGTGCAGAGCTTGCGGGTTGCCGAAATGGTCGACCACGACGGAATGGTCGATCACGAGATCGACCGGAACCAGCGGATTGATTTTCGCCGGATCGCCGCCGAGTTTCTGCATGCCGTCCCGCATGGCCGCGAGATCGACCAGGGCCGGCACGCCGGTGAAGTCCTGCATCAGAACGCGGGCCGGACGGAAGCCGATCTCCGCTGCCGCCGATCCGCGGTCGTCAGTCCACTTCGCCAATGCCTCGATGTTGGCGCGCGTCACGGACTGGCCATCCTCGAAGCGCAGCAGGTTCTCCAACAGGATCTTGAGAGAAAAAGGCAGCCGCGAAATGCCCGCGAGACCGTTTTTCTCGGCTTCGGGCAACGAAAGATAGGTATACCTGCGTCCATGGACGTCGAGGGTACGCTGACATCTAAAGCTGTCTAATGCCGTCATGATCACCTCCCGTCGTCCGCACGCCGCCGGGCCCAAGAGGCCGGTGGCTCTACCTACGGAGGGAGGGGTGTCTGTGAATGCGCTTACCGTTCCGAGACGGTACAGCCATGACGTCCTCCCAGTATTTTGGTGCGCGATGGCTGCGCTGTCCGCGTACGGCCAGCATCAACCCTGCACTGTTGGGAGCAGGATAGAGGCGGTTACCTGTCAACAACCTGTCGCGGCTGCCAAGGTAGCGAGATTGGGTCTGGCCCAACGCAACGTCATGTGAGGCTGAATCTCATCGTGACACGGAGGCCACTACGGCACTTGCCCTCGCCAAGCTCGATCGAGCCGCCCATCCGGTCGAGCAACACGCGAACGATCGCTAGCCCCAAACCACTTCCGTCGGGCGCATCCGGACGGGCGATTCTGTAGAACCGCTCGAATACCTTCTGCCGCTCGGCCGGCGGGATTCCGGGGCCGTCGTCTTCGATGTCCATAACGCCGGTATCGCCGTTCCTGGACAGTCTCGCGATCACCACCCCGCCGGCGGGTCCGTACCGGATCGCATTGTCGATCACATTACCCAAAATTTCATCAACCAGAAGCTCGTTGGCTTCGACGAACATTTCGTCCTGCTCCACCTCCAGCTGGAGTTCGATGTTGCGAGCCGCCGCAGCTTGCGCCCGCAGAGCGAGGACTTGCTTCGCTTTCGCCACGAGCGAAATCCTCTCCGCAGGAGATCTGACCAATGCGTCCTCGTCGGCTCGCGCAAGCGTCAGCAATTGCGAAATCATCCGATCCAGGCGGACGACCTGGGCGTCCACCTCCATGACCATCTCGGTCATTTCGCTCGAGCCGGCCAAGCGACGCTTGAGGAGATCCAGATGCGTTCTCAGCGCCGCGAGAGGTGTTCGCATCTGGTGCGACGCATCGGCGGTAAATTGGCGCAAGATCTGCGTCGCAAAGCTTACGCGATCGAGCAGTTCATTAATCGCCTGCGCGGGCGCAAGCGCCTCCTTGGGCACCATGTGGAGATCGAGCGCCTGGAAGTCTTTTGAACCACTGATTCCGCGGCGATCGATCTGCCGCTTCAATTGGGCAAGCGGCCCCAGCCCACGTTCGACCGCGATCCATGTGAGCAGGGCGATGACCGCAAGGAGCACGACCTCGGCCAGGGCAAGCTCGCGGATCATTTCGCGCCAGAGCTGGTCGCGCGCGTGTTCAGTCTCTGCCACAGCAACCAAGACGGGTTCAGCGATCCCATAGACATGTCGTGATACGGCAGCTATGCGGACGGCATTGCCGCGATAGCTATCATCCCAGAAAATCGGCTGTTCCGGTTCAAGCGCCGCCCTCTTGGGCATAGGCAGGTCGTTGTATCCCGTGACCGTCTGGCCATCCACGCTCACCTTGTAGAAAATGCTGTCGTCAGACTGCGTCTCGAGCATACCCAGCGCCACTCGCGGCAGATCGACGGTAACCTCTCCGTCCTCCACGGCCAGACGCTCGGCGATCGCCAGCAGCGAGCCTTTCAGCAACCGATCGTGGGTGACCTCCACCACATGAGAGATGACGACACTGCCGCCTACCGCCACAGCAATCGCAAGACATGAAACAGGAACCAGAAGGCCGAGGAGAAACCTGGTTTTGAGAGACGGCTGACGACGCGCCATCAACGTGCTTCCAAGAGATATCCGAGCCCTCGCATGGTGCGGATCCTCGGTCCATCAGAACCGAGTTTCTGGCGAAGACGGGCGATATAGAGTTCCAGCACATTTGGGCCAACCGGCTCGTCGAAGCCGAACACCTCGGCGATAATGCGGTCCTTTGGTACCAGCTTGCCATGGTGAAGCATCAATATCTTCAGAACTGCCATCTCCCGGCGACGCAAGTCGAGCGGCTTATCACGGAGGGTCGCGCGCCCCATCGCTGGATCGATGACGAGAGATCCACACGTCAACAGTGGATCTGTGCGACCCTGACCGCGCCTGACGAGGGCGCGCACACGCGCTTCGAACTCCGACAAATCGAACGGCTTGCGAACGTAATCATCCGCTCCGAGATCCAGTCCTTTCACCTTGTCTGCCGTAGCATCACGTGCCGTCAAGATCATGATCGGCACCTTTGACCCGCTGGCTCGGACCTGGCGCAGAACCTCAAAACCTGAACTATTGGGCAAGCCTAAGTCGAGCACCAAAAGGCTGTAAGGTTCCGAGATGGCGATCGAAACCGCTTCGGCCCCGTCCGCCTCGTGATCGACCGCAAAGCCCATTGACTTGAGCGAGGCCGAAAGGCCCCGGACGAGTGCCATATCGTCTTCAACGATCAGGATTCTCACGGCGCCTCCCCCGCCAATGATTTCTGGCTCCGGCGCCTTTTGTTTTATTTGCACCTTGCCAGACCTGTATCACAGAGCAGTCGCGATGGCATCTCCATCTTTGCAAACGTTTTTCCGCGTTCAGTAAACCCGCATAAGCCCTGCCTGCGCGGTCCTGACGCGCCGCGGCGCCTGGCCGTGACAGGTTGACGACAGCTCAGCTGTCTACGCTGTCTCATCGCTTTCGCTGCGGCAGCTGTGGACGACTGCGCTTTCGACCGCGCCGGATCAGACGGTCGCGGCGCCAAGCGCAATCGATGCGCAACACAAGAACCCGTAATCGGGTCAAACAACACGAGAACCACGGGAGGACAACATGACGACATCCGAGCAATCGAAAATCGGAATGGTGCTGCGCGTCACCAGCGGCAACTTCCTGGAGATGTTCGATTTCTTCCTTTCCGGGGTCTTTGCCTCCTACATCGCCAAGGCATTCTTTCCGCTTGAAAGCCAGTACGCATCGCTCCTGTTGACGTTCGTCGCCTTCGGAGCCGGCTTCTTGATGCGTCCGCTCGGGGCCATCTTCCTAGGGGCTTACGTCGACCGGATCGGCCGTCGCAAGGGCTTGATCGTGACACTCTCGATCATGGCGTGCGGAACTGTCTTGATCGCTTTCGTCCCGAGCTACGCGACCATCGGCATCGCGGCTCCCCTTCTCGTGTTGACCGGAAGGCTGTTGCAGGGCTTTTCAGCGGGAGTCGAGCTGGGCGGAGTGTCCGTCTATCTCTCCGAGATGGCGACGCCTGGCCACAAGGGTTTCTATGCCAGCTGGCAATCGGCGAGCCAGCAAGTGGCAATCATCGTGTCGGCGGCATTCGGCTTCGCGCTCAATGCCTGGCTTTCTCCACAGCAGGTCGACGACTGGGGATGGCGGATCCCGTTCTTCGTCGGCTGCATGATCGTGCCGTTCGTGTTCTTCATCCGGCGTTCGCTGCAGGAGACAGAGGAGTTTCTCGCGCGCAAGCATCATCCGACCGTCGGTCAGATCTATCGATCGATCCTTGCAAACTGGGCGATCGTGCTGTGTGGCATGATGATGGTGATCATGACGACGGTCTCTTTCTACCTGATTACCGTTTATACGCCCACCTTCGGTAAGTCGGTCCTGAAGCTCTCTGCCACTGACAGTCTGCTGGTGACGATCTGCGTCGGTATCTCGAACTTCTTCTGGCTTCCGGTGATGGGAGCTTGGTCGGACAAGATCGGGCGGAAGCCGATTCTCGTGGGCTTCTCCCTGCTTGGCCTCGTCTCGGCCTATCCCGCTCTCTCATGGCTCGCCGCTGAGCCGACCTTCGGCAAGATGCTGGCCGTCGAACTGTGGTTGTCCTTCATCTATGCGAGCTACAATGGAGCGATGATCGTTGCGCTGACGGAGGTCATGCCGGTCGGCGTGCGCACGTCCGGCTTCTCCCTTGCCTACAGCCTAGCGACGACATTTGGGGGCTTTACGGCGGCCATCTGCACCTGGCTGATTGCAGTGACCGGCGATAATGCTGCCCCCGGCTGGTGGATGAGCGCCGCCGCAGCATGTGGCCTGATTGGGACCTTGTTGGTCTACAGAACGCGCGCCGTTGCGACGGCATCCGACGTTTCCGCCAGCTTGAACACCGTGGGAACCTGAGGAAGGCGACTTCTCATGAATGAACAGCCCCAACGTGACTTGATGCCTTCCATTCGCCCGGCCTGGCTTTTTGCAGTAGCAGTCCTGGTTGCCACACTCTGCGCGCCTAGGGCTGAAGCGACGGAAATCCGGGTCATGATTTCAGGAGGTCTCAGCGCTGCTTACAAGGAGCTTGTTCCCCAATTTGAAAAGACGACTGGCAACACCGTCGTCACATCGTACGGGCCTTCGATGGGAACGACGGAGAACGCGATCCCTGTTCGCCTGGCCCGCGGCGAGCCTGCCGATGTTCTGATCATGGTGGGTGATGCGCTCGGTGTCATGATCTCCAAGGGATATGCCGATGCTGGCAGCCGGTTGGACCTGGTGCGCTCCCCGATCGGCATGGTCGTTCGCGCGGGCGCCGCGAAGCCCGACATCTCGACTCCGGAGGCCCTCAAGGCAACCCTCCTCGCCGCGAAGTCGGTGGCCTATTCCGACAGTGCAAGCGGTGTCTATGTGGGGACAGAACTGTTCAAAAAGCTTGGCATCGCCTCGGAGATGGAAGGCAAGGCCAGGATGATCCCGGCGGACCCGGTCGCCGGCGTCGTCGCGCGCGGTGATGCCGAGCTCGGCTTTCAGCAAATCAGCGAGCTGCTGCCGATCCCGGGCGCCGATCTGGTTGGACCGCTGCCACCGGAACTCCAGAAGATCACGATCTTCTCGGCTGCGCTCACCAAGGATGGCAAGGCACGCGAGCAGGGCAAGGCACTCATCGACTTCCTTGCTTCACCGGCCGCGGCCCCTGCACTCGTGAAATCCGGCATGGAGCCAATCGCTCCCAACCGATAGAAATGTCCAGGGTACCGAAAGGCCCCGGCCTTTTCTTCGGGCGATGGCCGCCTCTATACTGCCTGCTTTAGACGTCGGCTGGCGGACTCGTTGCGAAACGCGCCTCGGCCGGCCGGCGTCCGGCGGATCGAGGCAGTTCGGATGCTGAGGAGTAGGTTACGTTCCGTAGCCTTAACCGTCCTGTTCGCCCTCGCGGCCACACCGACGAGCAGCCAGGAGGACCAAGTTCGCAGCGACCCGCTCGACCGGGACCGGCTGTCGGTCGGCTCGGGTAGGGAGGGCGCGGTTCGCATCGTCTCGACGTCGGACACCGTCGAGGTGAAAGGCCTGCTCGGCGAGTGGCATCGCTTGCACCCCGATATTCGCGTCGATTACATCCATCAGAGCTCCCTCGAAGTCTACGAGGACGTCGTCAAATGCCGTGAGCAAGGTCAATGCGCCGACATTGCCTGGAGTTCGGCGATGGACCTGCAAGTCAAGCTGGTGAACGACGGCTATGCGCAACCGTTCTCGCCAACCGACGCAGATCGCATCCCCGATTGGGCCATCTGGAGGAAGCAGGCCTTCGGAATTACCGCCGAGCCAATCGCTCTCGTCTACAACAAGCGGCTAGTCCCGCCAGAGGATGTTCCGCGCACGCGCGCCGATCTGCTGAAGCTGTTGACCACAAAGCGTAGCACCTATCAGGGCAAGGTGGCCTCATACGATGCCGAACTGAGTGGCACCGGATTTCTCTTCTTCAGTAACGACGTGCACACCACTCCTGACACCTGGAGCCTGATCCGAGGCCTCGGACAGGCCGGCGTTCGGCTTTACACGTTCAGCCATACGATCCTCGATCGGGTCGCCAGCGGAGAACATTTGCTGGCCTACAATATGATCGCTTCATATGCGCTGGAACGCGCCAAGGAGGATCCGTCGATCGGTGTGACCCTGTTCACGGATTATACCGCGCTCATTACGCGCATCGCGATTATCCCGAAGCGCGCACCGCATCCGGCAGAAGCCGCTCTCTTCATGGACTTCCTGCTTTCCCGGAGTGGTCAGGAGCAACTGGCGGCTCGCTCCTTCGGAACGGTGCGCTTGGATCTCGCAACTGGGATACGCGCCACAGTAAGCGAGGACAAGCTCCGTCCCATCCGCGTCGGACCCGACCTGCTGGCGAACCTCGATCAATCCAAGCGCAAAGCCTTCTTCCGCGAATGGCGCCGCGCGCTGGATGGACGGTGACACTCTCAAAGCTTCCGTCGATCCAACTAATCGCCGCAAGTCCATCCTACCCGAGATCTCTCGCCGTGCCGATTCTCGGTAGTGCTTGGGGAGGTGAGCAGCGCTTATCATAGTTGGACGTCGAAAACGTCCAACCGAAAGTCCCGTTCTGGTGCTCAGTCGCTGTAAGCACTTGATTTATTTGGTGGGCGCACCAGGGCTCGAACCTGGGACCCGCTGATTAAGAGTCAGCTGCTCTACCAACTGAGCTATGCGCCCGAAAGGCGGTGAATGCCTTGCGAGGCCGGTCGTTTAGCAAAGCGATCCGGGTCTGGCAAGCGATGTGGCGCATGTTTTCCAAGGTTCTTCCACAGGCCCAAAAAAGCGAAAAGCCGCTGGATTCCAGCGGCTTCGCCAAGGTTAATCCCTGGAAAGTCCAGGTTGGCTCAGAGCCGGCCCTCGCGATCCCGGTCCGGGCCGCCGTCACGGTCGAAACGGTCGCCATGGAAGTGGTCCATGCCGCGCTCCATCATGCGGTCCATGCCGCGTTCCATGAAGTGGCGGGGCGGGCCGTCCTCGCCGCCGCCGAACGGGCCGCGGTGACGGGTCAGCACGGCGAGGCGCCGCTTCTGGCCCTCGTCCAGGGTCTTGTAGAGGGGATCGGCGGCATCGGCGATCTTCTTCAGGGCCGCGGAGGAAGCCGCCATGTCCTCGGCGCGCTGGCGCAGGCCGGCGACCGGATCCTCCGGCTTGTCGGCGGCGCCGGGGGCGGCACTCATGCGCGCATTGGCGCGGTCGATGCGCAGCTTGGCGAATTCGCGCACGGCGGCCTCGACCGGCGGCCACAGCTTCTCCTGGTCGGCGTTGAGCTTCAGCCCGGCATGGACGGCGGCGATCCGCGCGTCGACGAAGGCGGCGCGGTCTTCCGGGTTCATCCGGACGTGGCGGAAATGCTCCATCCACGGGCGATGAAATTGGGCATAGACCGCGCCCGAGCCGGCGATACTGAGCACGGCGATGGCTGCGATGGTGAATTTCCTCATACGAACCTCCTCTGGAAGGATGCGCTGAGGATGGGCCCGGGGCATCTGACACGCAAATTACAACTTGGACAGGGAGGGCGTCCTTACGAAGATGTAACGCCTGATTTTTACCTCCAGCCGCAACCGGAAATCATTCGCAACAAAAAAGGGCTTCCGCGCCTGGCACGGAAGCCCCTTCATTCATGCATCCTTTGGATCAGTTCGTCGTGCTCTTCGATTCCTTCAGGAATTCGTCGATCAGCGGCTGGCCGACGCGGCTCGCGGCGTCCTTGTAGACCGGCTCCATCGCCTTGCGCATCGCCTCGTCCTGCTCCGGCGTGAGCTTGATGATCTCGCTCTTGCCGCCCTTCTTGATCTCGGCGAGCGCATCGTCGTTCTCCTTCTGCGACTGCGCGTTGTTGAAGTCGGTGGCTTCCTTCATCGCCTTCGACAGCTGGTCGCGAATGTCGGCCGGCAGGTCGTCCCAGAACTTCTTGTTCACGATCACGACGTAGCCGATGTAGCCGTGATTGGTCTCGGTGATGTACTTCTGCACCTCGTGCATCTTCTGGGTATAGATGTTCGACCAGGTGTTCTCCTGGCCATCGACCACGCCGGTCTGCAGCGCCTGGTAGACTTCCGAGAACGCCATCACCTGCGGCAGCGAGCCGAGCGCCTTGAACTGGGCCTGCAGCACGCGCGAGGACTGGATGCGGAATTTGACGCCCTGGTAATCGGCCGGCGCGATCAGCTTCTTGTTGGCGCTCATCTGCTTGAAGCCGTTGTCCCAATAGGCAAGGCCGGTGATGCCCTTGGCGTCCAGGAGCTTGAGCAGCCGCGCGCCGAGCGGGCCTTCCGTCACCTTCCGCAGCGTCTTCAGGTCGGGCAGGATGTAGGGCAGATCGAACACCTCGAACTCGCGGATGCCGAGCGGGCCGAACTTGGAGTTGGACGGCGCCAGCATCTGCACGCTGCCGAGCTGAAGCGCCTCGAGCTCTTCCTTGTCCTTGTAGAGCGTCGAGTTCGGGTAGACCTCGACCTTGACCTTGCCGCCGGTGTACTTCTCGGCGAGCTCCTTGAACTTCTCCGACGCCTTGCCCTTCGGCGTATCGGTGGCGACGACGTGGCTGAACTTGATGATGATCGGCGATTGGGCCGATGCCGGCATGGCCAAGCCAAGTGCCAGTGCCGCGACGGACGCCGCGATCGCGAAGGTGCGCATGATCTCTCCCTGTTGTTATTCTCTTGGGCTGCCCAACGCGGGGCGCCTTATCCAATAGCCGCGAGCATCAATAGCGGCTGGGAGACCGAGCCGCTATTGGCCCTTAGCAGGGCAGCTATTCGCCACCACAACCGGCGTCATTCCGGGATGGTCCGAAGGACCAGACCCGGAATCTCGAGATTCCGGGTTCGCCTCTTCGAGGCGCCCCGGAATGACAAGCTTCGCTTGTCAGCTCGCCGCCGCCGTCGTCACCGTATCGCGCTGGCGCTTCATGACGATCTTGTTGAGCGCGCCGAGATAGGCCTTGGCCGAGGCCACCAGCGTATCGGGATCGGCCGCGCGCGCCGTCATCGAGCGGCCGTCATGCGACAAACGCACCGAGACTTCCGCCTGGGCGTCGGTGCCTTCGGTCACCGCGTGGACCTGGTACAGCTCGAGCTTGGCCTCGTGCGGAACGAGGCGCTTGATGCAGTTGAACACCGCGTCCACCGGACCATTGCCCTCGGCCTCCTCGATCTTGATCTGGCCGTCGACGTCGAGCTTCATGGTCGCGCGCTGCGGGCCATGGGTGCCGGCGATCACGGTCAGCGAGGTCAGCTTGATGCGGTCGTGGGAGGCCGCCATCTCCTCGTCGACCAGCGCCTCGATGTCCTCGTCGTAGATGTCCTTCTTGCGGTCGGCGAGCGCCTTCATCCGCGTGAACGCATCTTCCAGCTGGTTCGGACCGAGCTTGTAGCCCATCTCCTCCAGTTTGTGCACGAAGGCATGGCGGCCGGAGTGCTTGCCGAGCACCAGCGAGGACTGCTTCAGGCCGACCATTTCCGGCCGCATGATCTCGTAGGTGGAGGCGTCCTTCAGCACGCCGTCCTGGTGGATGCCGCTCTCATGCGCGAAGGCGTTCCGGCCGACGATGGCCTTGTTGTACTGCACCGGAAACGAGGTCGCCGCCGACACCACCTTCGAGGCGCGGGTGAGCTGCGTGGTGTCGATCTTGTTCCAGTAGGGGAATTTGTCGTTGCGCACGTTGATCGCCATCACGATCTCTTCGAGCGCGGCGTTGCCGGCGCGCTCGCCGATGCCGTTGATGGTGCACTCGACCTGGCGCGCACCGCCGACGACCCCGGCCAGCGAATTGGCAACGGCCATGCCGAGATCGTTATGGCAATGGACCGAGAACACCGCCTTGTCCGAGTTCGGCACGCGCTCGATCAGCGTCTTCATGAAGTGGGTGTATTCCTCCGGCACCGTGTAGCCGACGGTGTCGGGGATGTTCACCGTGGTCGCGCCGGCCTTGATGACGGCCTCGACGATGCGGCACAGATAGTCCATCTCGCTGCGGGTGCCGTCCTCGGCCGACCATTCGACATCGTCGATCTGGTTGCGGGCACGCGCGACCATCGCGACCGAGGTCTCGATCACCTGCTCCGGAGTCTTGTTCAGCTTCACCCGCATGTGCAGCGGCGAGGTCGCGATCACGGTGTGGACGCGGCCGCGCTTTGCGAATTTCACAGCCTCCGCGCAGCGGTCGATGTCGGCGGGATGGGCGCGGGACAGGCCGGCGATGACGGCGTTCTTGGAGCGGCGGGCGATCTCGCTGACCGCCTGGAAGTCGCCCTCGGAGGTGATCGGGAAGCCGGCCTCGATGACGTCGACGCCCATATCATCCAAGAGCTCGGCGACCTCGAGCTTCTCCTCGAAGGTCATGGTGGCGCCGGGGCACTGCTCGCCGTCGCGCAGCGTGGTGTCGAAAATGATGACGCGGTCCTTGTCGGACTTGTTCACGGGGGCCATTACTAGATTTCCTTTTGAGCTTTTGCGCCGTTCAGTGCTGGGCGCTTGAGGTGTCCGGTGATCTCGACCAACCCCTGAGCGCCCAGGCGCGTGGCGCCCAGCCGGCCCTCAGGGGCAAGTAAGAAGAAGGCCGCCAAGAAGGAGGGTGGGCAGCAGCGCGGCCGGGATCGTGGCGGCGGCCAGAGCCACCTCCCCCGAAATCCCATCGATTTGGCCGCGAATCAGCATTGCCAGACCCTTTTGAGCCCTCAAATCCTCGGTCAAAACCGTTGACGGTTGGTTGCCGGGAGGCCCGATGCGCCTGTTTCTAGACGAGAAATGGCCGCAACTGCAACGCCAAAAGATGGTCAGGAAGACTGACCTGATCGGCCTCGCGTCGCGTGACGCGCACTTCTGGCTGACGGCGAGTAGATTGCGCTTTGCTCCATCCGAACGACGGAGCAACGTCAAGCTATCCCGCGCGGCGGGCACGGGCCCTGCTCTCCCAGCGATCCAGCATCTGGCCGAGTTCGCCGGTGGCCACCTTCGCAACCGCGTTGGAATTCGCAACTTCGTTGGTGTTGGCGGGCGTCGTGGCGCGCAGCCAGCCCGGCTCGCTGTATTCCCGCCAGCGCCGCGCCTCCGCCCGACGCTTGCGGGAGGCGAGATCGCGGGTGAAATAGCCGGCGGCGAATGCGACGGCGAGCGCAATGACCAGTGCAACAACGGCTAACACAGAGAACTCCGGTATTTGCCCCGCACACCGTTCTGCCAGCATCGCGCGCGAGGTCAAGGCTTGACAGGTCTCAAAACCGGTCCCGGTTAACAGCTCGCGGGCGAGGCGAATTGTCGACTTTCACCTCGCACAGCCCCGCAATGCGGCGATGTTGCGGCGATCTCGCGGCATCGCGCGGAGGCTGCGAACCTGCCTCTCGCAACCTGACGCGGACCAGACTAACCTTCGCCGCGCTCGGCCGGATCAACCGGCCAGCCGAACATGACCGGGAGGACGCGATGACACGCCAGGAGGCTCGTGACCACGAGCCGCGTGACCAGGATGCTGCGCTTTCACGACGAACACTTGTCCGGGGACTGGCGCTCGGCGCCGCGGCCACAATGGCCGGCCCCGCGCTGGCCCAGACCGGGCCTGCCGCACCGCCGACGACGATCACGACCCCGCCCCGCGATTTCGGCCCCAACGGCGCGCCGACAACCTATTTCTGGGACCCCGACATCATCGCGGTCGATCCGTCCTTCGACGATCTCGCGCAGCCCAACACAGCGATCAAGCGCCTCTACACCGGCGTGCTATGGGCCGAAGGTCCGGCCTGGAGCGCGCAGGGCCGCTATCTGTTGTGGAGCGACATTCCCAACAACCGGCAGATGCGCTGGAGCGAGGACGACGGCCGCATCAGCGTGTTCCGCTCCCCGTCCAACAACTCCAACGGCAATTCATTCGACTTCCAGGGCCGCCAGCTCTCCTGCGAGCACCTGACACGACGCGTGACGCGCTACGAGCACGACGGCACCGCCACCGTGCTCTGCGACAACTACAACGGCAAGAAGCTGAACTCGCCGAACGATGTCGTTGCGCATCCCGACGGCAGCTACTGGTTCACCGATCCGCCCTATGGCGGCCAGTTGTACGAAGGCGAGCCCGACGCCGCGGGCGGCCCGAGCAATTCGGGTGGCAAGCTCAATCCGCGGATCGGACAGCCGGCCGGCTTCACACCGGGCAAGCGCGAGCTGCCGACCAACTGCTACCGCATCGATCCCTCAGGCCGCGTCGACCTCGTCGTCACCGAGGAGCAGGTGCCGGATCCGAACGGCCTGTGCTTCTCACCCGATTTCAAGAAGCTCTACGTCGTCTCGACCGGCAAGGGACCGGGCGACAGCGGCCCCGGCGGCAAGGGCGAGATTTTCGTGTTCGACGTCGGGACGGACAACAAGCTCTCCAACCAGAAGCGCTTCTCCGACTGCACGATCGACGGCGTGAAGTGCGGCCCGGACGGCGTGCGCTGCGACGTCAACGGCAATGTCTGGGCCTCCAGCAATGCCGGGCGCGCCGTCGGCTATAGCGGCGTGACGGTGTGGTCGCCGGAGGGCAAGCTGCTCGGCCGCATCCGCCTGCCGGAGGTGTGCGGCAACATCTGCTTCGGCGGCCCCAAGCGCAACCGCCTGTTCATGGCCGCGAGCCAGTCGCTCTACGCCGTGTTTACGGCGACGCAAGGCGCGGGGCCAGGCTGAACGGCACAAGCCTTTAATTGCGACACGGCGCCGGCGTGCCTCGCCGGCGCCGAATTGTTTCCATCGCTCCGTCGATGCTTGAATCGGGCAACAAAGGGTGACTTCCGGATCGAGCGCGTGATAATTGAGCCATGGCAGACAAAATTCACGTCGTTGTTCTCTATGGCGGCAGGTCCGGTGAGCATGAGGTCTCGCTGAAATCGGCCGCTTCGGTATTCAGGCATCTCGACCGCACCCGCTTCGAGGTGATCCCGGTCTCCATCGACAAGACGGGCCGGTGGCAATGGAACGATCTTCGTTCGCTCGATCAGGCGCACGCGGCGGCGTTGCCGATCCTGCCCGATGCGCCGGAGATGCGGCTCGCGAGGGGACCCGACGGACGCGGCGTCCTTGTGCCGATCACGCAAGGCGCGGCCGCCCCGATCGAGATCGACGTTGTCTTTCCTGTCATCCACGGGCCGCTTTGCGAGGACGGCACCGTGCAGGGCCTGCTGGAATTGGCCGACGTCGCCTATGTGGGGTCGGGCGTTCTCGCCTCCGCCGTCAGCATGGACAAGGATGTCGCCAAGCGGCTCGCTGAATTCGCCGGCATTCCGGTCGCGCCCTATCGCGTGCTCACCCGCAAGGCCTTCGTCCAGGACCGCATCTCATCGCTTGCGAAGGCGGTCGAGGGCCTGAACCTCCCGGTCTTCGTCAAGCCGTGCAACATGGGCTCCAGCGTCGGCATCCACAAGGTCAAGACGCAGGATGCGCTCGAAGCGGCGCTCGATGATGCGTTTCGCTATGACGTCAAGGTGCTGGTCGAACAGGGCATCGACGCGCGCGAGATCGAGGTCGCGGTGCTCGAGGACGAGACGCTGTTCGCCAGCCTCGCCAGCGAGCTGAACCCCAACGCCCATCACGAGTTCTATTCGTACGAGGCAAAATATCTCGATCCCGATGGCGCCCGGGTCGACCTTCCGGCCAGGCTCGACGCGGCGCAGATGGAGCGCGTCCGGTCACTCGCCACCCGGGTGTTCGCGGCGCTCGAATGCAGCGGCTTCGCCCGCGTCGACTTCTTCCTCGACCGGAAAACCGGCGAGTTCTGCTTCAACGAGATCAACACCCTGCCCGGCTTCACGTCGATCAGCATGTATCCGAAGATGATGGAAGCGTCGGGCGTGCCGTATGGCGAGCTGCTGAGCCGCCTCGTCGATCTGGCGCTGGACCGGCACCGGCAGCGTCAATCGCTGGAACGGGGTTACACGAGATAGGCGCCGGCGCGATCCGCCGGCGCCCGATCTGACCGACCCCAGGCTGACCTCAGCTGAGGTCAGCACCGGAGGCGGCACGGCCCGCTAATCATCGCCACGCTTCGGCGGCGCTGGCACAGCGGTCCGATTGGCGGGTACGATCTGCGGCTGGAACGCGAACACCTCGCGGCTGCGGTCGTCCACGAATACCTTCAGCCAATGCACGTCGTTGTTGCCGTTCGCCTGATTGTCGCCGAAGGTCTCGACGCGGACGAAGTTTTCGAGCCGCCGGCCCTTGCTGTCGAGGAATGGCCGGTCGATACGGAAGTAATGGGAGTCGCCATGAACGTAGGCGACGGGCTTGCCGAAGGCGACCACCTCATCGCGCAGCGCGACCAGGAAAGCCTGGAAACCATCCGGATTGGCGTCCGTTTGCGCAAGCGTCTTCGGGTCACGCAACGGCGCGCGGGTTCCGTCCGACTGATCCCAGCCCGGGTCCGCCTGCGAGATGAACATGATGGCCGCGGCGCGATATGTTCTCGCCATCTCGAAGGTCTGCTGCATCCAGAGGATGTTGGCGTTGTTGCGCGCGGCCCATTCGGCGTCGTCCGGCAACGTATCGCAACGATTGTTGCACGATCCCTGAATGTTGAGCGTGGCGTAGACGACGCCCTTCATGATCCAGCGGCGGTTTTCGACGCACCCGGTCAGCTGGTTGTTGTGATCGAGGCACAGCTTGTCATGCTGCACCTGCTGCTTGATCGGCCGCTGGCCAAGGGAATAGTCAGTGCTGAAGAAAACCTTCCGCTCGTGGTCGAGCCTGTCGCGCGAGTTGAACGAGCCGTTCGCCGGCCGGTCGCAGTCGGTCCAGTCATTGTCGCCGGGGGTCACCATCGCAGCGGATTTCAAGGCATTGAAATATCCGAGCCCCTGCTGATACAGAGCGTCACTGCACGTCGTGGGAGTCACGGATCCCGGCGTGCCGCTGCCGGCTTTCAGGTCGCCATCATGCACCGTGAAGGCCAGCTTCTGGTCGTTCATGTCGGCGATCAGATTCGGCACGCCGACCTGCGCCTGGAGGTCGGAATATGGCAAATCGCCCCACAGCCCGATGGCATAGGCCCGGCTCTCGCCTCCCCTGCCCCGGTCGTCATCGTCAGCATGCGCGCTGACGATCGAACAAATCGCAAAGCAGGCTGCAAGCACGAGAAAACTCATCTTGCGCAGCCTGCCGTAGACGTCTTCCAACTTCCCTTCGCGAAGTCTCGTCATCGTCGCTCCCCAGAACAGCTTTGGACAGAACAAGGCTCGCCGCAGGCAGCAACGTTGAATTGTCCTGCGCCAGACCCGATCTACGAAAATGAGAAGAAGCCCCCACCTGCGGCTTCAAATTGCCGCAGTGAACGTATCCACCGGGTATGACGCCCGCGTGAAACATTTTGAAACACGGCACAGCTGATGAAGTCGCGAGCCGCGGGATCGACAAGGGAGAGAACATGCGCGTTGTGGTCTGCGGCGGCGGCGTGATCGGGGCCTGCGCGGCATATTTCCTGCGCCGCCGCGGCATCGACGTGACCGTCGTGGAACGGACCGAGGTCGCGGCCGCCGCGTCGGGCAAGGCCGGCGGCTTCCTGGCACGGGACTGGTGCACCGGCACGCCGCTCGATGCGCTGGCCCGGCGCAGCTTTGCGCTTCACGCGCAACTGCCGGAGGACATCTCGGGCGATTGGGGCTACCGGCCGATGACCGCCTATAGCGGCTTCGTCGCATCCGACGGCGACGCGCGCCGGGATGCACCATCCGCGCTTGGCTGGCTCAGCGACGGCGTCGTCATTGCACAGCGCATCGGCACGGCGGAGACGACTGCGATCGTTCATCCCCGCAAGTTCACGTCGGCCGTGATGAACGCAGCGCTGGCGCAAGGCGCGAAGCTTCATCCTGGCCGCGTCACCGGCATCACGCGCGGCACTGACGGAATGACAGCCGGGGGCGTCGAGATCGATGGTGACCTCGTCGAGGCGGATGCCGTCGTGATCGCGATGGGACCGTGGTCACTGCTCGCGGCGCAATGGATGAGCCTGCCCCCCGTCTACGGCCAGCGCAGCCCGAGCATCGTCTACGACACCGCCGCCGACGCGCCGGCCGAGGCGTTATTCCTGGAGAGCGAGGAAGACGGCAGCGCGGTGTCGATCGAGGTCTTCCCACGCGCGGACGGCAGCACGCACATCACGGCTCTCTCCGACATCGCACCGCTGCCGCTCGATCCCGCCGCCGTGACGCCCGATCGCGATGCGATCGCGCGGCTGCAAACCATGTCCGAGCGGCTATCGCCGCTGTTCCGTCCCGAAAGGATCATCGCGCAGCAGGCCTGTTTCCGTCCGGTGACGCAGGACGGCTTGCCCTTGATCGGCAAGGTGCCGCGGAGCAAAGGCCTCTATGTTGCGACCGGGCACAATGTCTGGGGCATCCTCAATGCGCCGGCGACGGGGGAAGCGCTGGCAGAACTGATCGCTGAAGGCGCAACGCGCGAGATTGACTTGTCGCCATTCGACCCCGCCCGGCTGACACCGCTCGATCCATCCCTGCTGCAAGCACGCTGAAGCGCTCGCCGACATCGCGGCTCCTCAACCGCCGATTGCTCTCAGCCTTTGATACTCACGCATGCCCGCCGACGGAATCTGCATGCCTGCGGCAGGATCAGTGTCTCACGCCTCTTTTGCCTGCAATTTACGCAGCGCTAGACTTTAGTCCTCTCTCATAATCCTGAACGCAGTTTCACTTGCCGGGGAAGTCTCGGCCGGTATAGTCGCGACACAATGGCTCACAAGAGGCCTGTTCAAAGGGAGAGAACAACATGAAGAAACGACTCTCTGTTGCATTGCAATTGGCGCGCGACACGGCCACGGCCGGCGCGCCGAAGGACGTTGCAAAGGCCGACGTCTGGCTTCCCAGCCTCATCAAACCCATCACAGGCTGATCGGGACTGCTCTCCGGGCGTGAGCTCGGAAGCGTTCACATGCGCTCCATACAGCACCTTCCCTAAAGGAGGCAGCTCGTCTGCCCGGCCAATCATCAATGCGAGCTTTCCAGATCCTGATCGATGGCTTTGCCATCAGCGCTCTCTACGCTCTCGGTGCCACCGGCTTCACGCTGATCTTCGGCGTCTCGGGCGTGCTCAACCTCTCCCACGGTGCCATCATGGTGGCGGCAGCCGTCGCCGCCTGGGCCGCCGCCAGCATCCTGAACGTCGGCACCTATGCCGGCGCGCTGATCGGGGTCGCGGTCGCCCTCCTTACGGCCTTCGCCACCTATTTCGCCGTGGTGAAGCCGATCCAGGATTCCCGGCGCATTCCAAATGAGGAGAAGGAAATCTTCGTCCTCACCGGCACGCTGCTCTGGGGCATCATGATCCAGGAGCTGATCGCCTATTTCTTCACCAACAACGCCAAGACCGTGCTGCCGATCGTCGAAGGCGTCGTCGAGATCCTCGGCGTGCGCACGCCGAAGAACGAGATCTTCACCGCGATCGTGTGCTGCCTCGTCATCGCGCTGCTGTGGCTGCTCGTGAACCGCACCCGCACCGGCAAGGCGGTGCTGGCGGCCTCGATGAACCCGCGCGGCGTCACGCTGCTCGGGCTGGAGCTCACCAACATCTACATCGTGGTGTGGGCGATCTACGGCATCCTCGCCGGCATCGCCGGCGTGCTGCTCGGCATGTTCCTCGGCGTCAGCTCCTACAGCGTCGGCCCTCTGACGGCGAGCGCGTTCTCGATCGTCGTGCTCGGCGGGCTCGGCAGTGTCTCGGGCTCCCTGATCGCGGCCTTCGTGGTCGGCTATCTCGAAACGCTGACGGCCTATCTGGTCTCGCCGGCCTATCGCACCATTCCGGCGCTCTTGCTGCTCGTGTTCGTGATGTACATCCGGCCCCAGGGCCTTCTGGGGAGGCGCTGAGATGTCCACCTTCTTCACTTCGCGCCTGTTCTTCGTCTCGCTGGCGCTGGTCGTGATCGCGGCGACGCTGCCGCTTTATGTCTCCGGCTACGTGCTGGGCCTGCTGACCGTCGCCTTCTATTTCGGCGTGTTCGCGATGGCCTGGGACCTGCTGTTCGGCTTCGCCGGCGAGGTCAATTTCGGTCCGACCTTCCTGATCGGCGTCGGCGCCTACACCGCCGGCATCCTCAACGCCCAGTTCGGCTGGTCGGTCTATCTCTGCATCGTGCTCGGCGCGCTTGCCTCGGTCATCGCCGGCCTGGTGCTGGCGCTGCCGGCACTGCGGGTGCGCGGGCCCTATTTCGGCCTGACCACGCTGGTCGCAGTCTTGATGCTGCAAAATTTCATCGTGGTGTTCGCCGACCTCACCGGCGGCGAGATCGGGCTCACCATCCCCGACGTCATCAGCATCAATGCCGGCACGAATTACTGGATCGCGCTCGGCTTCATGACCATCTCGGCCGCGATCCTCTATGGCCTGTCGCAATCGCCGATCGGCCTCGTGCTGCAGGCGAGCGGTCAGGATCCGGTGCAGGCCGGCGCGCTCGGCTTCAACATCGTCAAGCACAAGCTCGCCGCCTTCATCGTCAGCGCCTTCTTCTCCGGGCTGTCGGGTGCGCTCCTGGTGTTCTATTTCGGCACCGCCTCGGTCGGCACCGTCGTCGACGTCGCGGTCGGCGTGAACGTGATCGTCTCGGCCGTGCTCGGCGGCCGGCGCACCGTGCTCGGCGCGGCGCTGGGCGCGATCTTCCTGATCGTCGCCGGGGAATTCCTGAGGCCCACCGGCGAGCTTGCGACCTTCATCGTCTCGGCGGTCGCGCTTCTCGTCGTGCTGTTCTTCCCCGGCGGCTTCCTCGGAGCGGCCCTCTCGCGCGAGGCTCGCTCGTGATGGATATGAGGCTTTCAAACCGGGCCGTGCTCGAAGTCCGCGGTCTGACCAAGCGCTTCGGCGGCCTGACCGCGGTGAAGAATCTCGGCTTCGAGGTCAACAGCGGCGAGATCTTTGGCCTGATCGGGCCGAACGGCTCCGGCAAGTCGACCGCGATGAAGAGCGTGATGGGCATCGAGCGCCCGACATCAGGCGAAGTGGTCTTCGAGGGCGAGGACGTCGCGGGCCTCCCCGCGCACAAGATCGCGCGCAAGGGCTTTGGCATGGTGTTCCAGCACTCGCGGCCGCTGAACCGGCAGACCGTGCTGGAGAACATCATGGTGGCGCTGCTGCCGGACAGCCTGTTCATGCTGTTTCCGGACAAGGCGCTGGTCGAGCGCGCCAAGTGGATCGCCGACCGCGTGGGCTTAGGCAACGTCATGAACCGCCGCCCGCCGACGCTGCCGTTCGCTGATCTGCGCCGGCTCGAGCTCGCCAAGGCTATCGCCCGCGATCCAAAAGTCGTGCTGGTGGACGAGCCCTTTGCCGGGCTGACGCGGGCCGAGGTCGATATCTTCTCCGACCTGATCCGCAGCTTCCGCGATGACGGCCGCGCGGTGATGCTGGTTGACCACAACGTCAAGAGCGTCGCAGCGCTGGTCGACCGCGTGCTCGCGATGTATCTCGGCGAGGAGATCGTCACCGGCAAGGCCGACGACGTCATGAAGAACGAGACGGTGCGGCGGGTCTATCTCGGCGGCGCCATCGAGACCCATGCGCGGCCCGAGACCAGCCTCAAGGACAAGGTGCCGCTGCTCCAGGTCGAGAATGTCAGCGTGTTCTACGGCAAGGCGCAGGCGCTGGACAACGTCTCGATCCACGTCCACGAAGGCGAGTTCGTCTCGGTCGTCGGCCTCAACGGCGCCGGCAAGACCACGCTGTTCAACACCATCTCCGGCTTCCTGCCCTATAGCGGCGAGATCGTGCGCGGCGGCGACAAGCTGCGCGGCACCAGCCCGGCCAGGATCGCGCGCAGCGGTCTCGTGCAGTGCCCGGAATCGCGCGAGCTGTTCGGCGAGATGAGCGTGCGCGAAAATCTCGATCTCGGCGGCCAGCATCTGTCCGACGACAAGCGCGCCGCGCAGCTCGCCTGGCTGTTCGAGCTGTTCCCGATCCTGAAGGAGCGTCAGGGCCAGATGGCGCAGACGCTGTCCGGCGGCGAGCAGCAGATGCTGGCGATCGGCCGCGCCCTGATGATGCAGCCGCAGATCCTGATCCTGGACGAGCCGACGCTGGGCCTTGCCCCTGTCATCCTCGAGCAATTGTCCAAGGCACTGACCAAGCTGCGGCAGACCACGTCGATCACGGTGCTGCTCGGCGAGCAGAACGTCACTTTCGCGCTACCGCACGCCGACCGCGTCTATGTGCTCGAACACGCCAGGATCGTCTGGGAGGGCGATCCCGGCCGCTTCGCGAGCGAGGCCGGCGCTGATTTTCTTTAAGTCCGTCAACATCAACAAAAAACATAGAAGGGAAACGACCATGCGACCATCGACCATCCTGGGCGGCAGCTTCCTCGCCTCCGCGCTGGCGCTGTGCCTCGCCGCCCCCGCCTACGCTCAGTCGAACGATCCGATCAAGATCGGCGTCATCGCCGAAGTGCAGTCGATCGCAGGCGCGGCGACGCCGGGCGGCGCGCAGATCGCCGCCGACGAGATCAACGCCAAGGGCGGCATCCTCGGCCGCAAGATCGAGATCGTCACCTACGACAACAAGAGCTCATCGGCGGACTCGGTGCGCGCGTTCCAGCGCGCGGTGAGCGAGGACAAGGTCTCCGCCGTGATCGCGAGCTATATCAGCGAGGTCGTGCTGGCGCTCGAGCCCTGGGCGGCGCGCCTGAAGATGCCGCTGATCACCCCCGGCGCCGCCTCGAACGAGATCACCAAGGCAATCCACAACGACTATGAGAAGAACAAGTACACCTTCCACGGCTATCTGACCTCGGCCGCGCAGGCCCAGCTCGTCTGCGACGCCGCCAAGGACCTGCTCGTCGACAAGCTCAAGTTCAAGACGGTCGCGATCATGAGCGAGGACGCCGCCTGGACCAAGCCGCTCGACGTCGGCTACGAGGCGTGCCTGCCCAAGGCCGGCCTGAAGGTCGTCGAGCACGTGCGCTTCTCGCCGGATACCACCGACTTCACGCCGATCTTCAACAACATCGAAGGCAAGAAGCCCGATGTGATCGTGACCGGCATCTCGCATGTCGGCGTGCAGCCGACGGTGCAGTGGAAGAACCAGCAGGTGCCGATCCCGATGTTCGGCATCAGCGCGCAGGCGCTGAGCCCGACCTTCTGGAAGGACACCAATGGCGCCGCCGACGGCATCCCGTCGCTGGCGGTGGCCACTCCGGATGTCGCTGTGACCTCGAAGACAAAGCCGTTTGCGGCCGCCTTCAAGGCCAAGTTCGGCTCGCCGCCGGCCTATACCGGCTACACCGCCTATGACGAGGTCTACTTCATCACCGAGGCGATCAAGCGCGCGGGCTCGACCGATCCCGACAAGATGGTCGCCGAGATCGAGAAGACCGATTACGAGGGCACGATCGGCCGCATCCAGTTCTACGGCAAGGACGACGAGTTCACCCACGGCATCAAGTCCGGCCCCGGCGCCGTGACCGGTCTCGTCTTCCAGTGGCAGGACTCCAAGCAGGTCGTGGTCTGGCCCGAGAAGATCGCGGAAGGCAAGCTGAAGTTTCCGAACTTCGTGAAGCTGTCGCAGTAACCGGCTCGCAGCGGCATCAGGCCCATCGCTCCGCGGGGAGCGGTGGGCTTTTTGCTGTCTTTCGCAGATGCGTTGTGCGGCGGAGCACCGCGTATCGACCTTGGGCGATGTTGACTTTCCGCCGTCCCCCTCCCCATACTTCGCAAAAGGATAACAACCAATCATAAGACGGTCTTGAGGGAGGATAGGATGCCGACTTCACGCAGGCAGCTGCTGAAGAGCTCGGCGGCTGCCGCCGCCGCACTCAGCCTCGATTGGACAAGGGCCCAGGCGCAAGCCGAGACATTGCGCATCGGCCTGATCTACGACCTCACCGGCCCGTTCGCCGCCGGCGGCTCGGTCGCCTCGTCAATCGGCGCGCAGATCGCGATCGATCTCGTCAACGAGAAAGGCGGCATCGGCGGCAAGACCAAGATTGCTCCAGTCGCTGCGGATTCCCAGAGCAAACCCGACGTTGCGATCAACGAGGCCGAACGCCTGATCAGCCAGGAGAAGATCGACATCATCAACGGCGTCTATGCGAGCTCGCATGCGGTGCCACTCGCGGCGAAGGTCGAGCAGCAGAAGAAGATCCTCTGGATCACGACCGCGGTCTCGACCGCCGTGTTCAAGGACAAGAACCTGCAATACGTGTTTCGCGCGCAGATCCATTCCGACCAGTATGGCCAGGCTTTTGCCGGTTTCCTCGCCGAGCATGCGAAAGCAAAACTCGGAATGGATCCCAAGGAGGTCAAGGTCGCACTGATCCATGAGGACGGCCCCTACGGTGTTGGCGTCGCCGCCGCCGACGAGGCCTACGCCAAGGAGGCCGGCATCCAGGTGGTGCTGCGTGAGGGCTATTCGGCCTCCGCGCCCGACCTCTCGGTGCTGGTGACCAAGATCAAGCGCGCCAAGGCCGACGTGATCTCTCATGCCGGCTACAACCCCGACATCACCCTGTTCCTGCGCCAGGCGCGCGAGAGCGGATTGCGCTTCAAGATGCTGTTCGGCGCCGGCGCCGGCTACAGCCAGCTCGACAAGCTGCGCGCCACCTTCGGTCCCGACATCGACAATTTCTGCAACATCGATCCCGTGCCGGCGCAATTGCTCGATCCGGCAAAGCTCGCACCGGGTATCGGCGATCTGACCAACGCCATGGTCACGCGCTACAAGGCCAAGACCGGCGCCACCGACGTGCCGCCGCACTGCTCGATGGGCTTCAACCAGACCTGGGTGCTGCTCAACAACGTGCTGCCGGTCGCCAAGGAAAAGTACGGCAGCTTCGAGCCCGAGGCGATCCGCAAGGCCGCGCTCGACGTCGACATCCCCGCCGGCGGCACCATCCAGGGCTATGGGGTAAAGTTCTTCCCGCCGGGCACGCCGCTCTCCGGCCAGAACGAACGCTCGACGCCGGTCGTGATGCAGAACGCCGGCGAGCACATCTCGGTGGTGTGGCCGACCAACATCCGCACGCAGGACCCGGTGTTTCCCCTGCCGAAGGGCTCGACTTACGGGGCGTGAGGGGGTTCTTCGCCTCTCCCCGCTTGCGGGGAGAGGCCGGAATACGCGCGATGCGCGCGGATTCCGGGTGAGGGGGAGTCTCCGCGAACTCCGCTGTCACAGTCCCCGCGGAGACTCCCCCTCACCCCAACCCTCTCAGCGCGAGCGAAGCTCGTCGCGGGGCGAGGGAGCTCGGTCCCGCCGCGGTAACGATCTCCCCTACAACACCACCCGCCGTCCCTCTTCCGCGGCCCAATACCCCGCGTAGTTCACCTTGATCGTCTCATACGCCAGCGCGAGGTCCGACAGCGGCTGCCGGCCGGTCGCGGCGCATTCCATGAAGTCCTGGATTTCCTGCAAATAGCCGCGCGTCCACTCCTCCTCGAGGCAGACATATTGCCAGCCGGTTTTGCGGTCGACCTTTTCGGTGATGTAGACGTTTGCGAGCTTCTCCTCGGAGGTCTGGTAGCTCACCAGATGCGTGTTCGGGGTGATGTTGGCGAACAGCGAGCCGCCGCTCGTATAGGTCTCGATCAGGTTGCGCACGCCGCCCATGATCATGTCGCCGGAGAACACGGTGGCCTTGGTGCCGTCGGAGAACGTCGCCGTCAGCGTGCCCCAATCCTCGACATCGACGGGGTTGGCCCTGATGTAGGTGCGCTCCTCCGGCTTCAGGCCAGCGGTGAC
This sequence comes from Bradyrhizobium sp. B025, assembly GCF_042257955.1. NCBI lineage: Bacteria > Pseudomonadati > Pseudomonadota > Alphaproteobacteria > Hyphomicrobiales > Nitrobacteraceae > Bradyrhizobium > Bradyrhizobium sp. B025. Next base: position 6,358,505 of record NZ_CP170150.1, read on the forward strand.
GTTGCCGACATCGCCGGTGACGCTGGCGACGCGGATGATTTCACCGCGCGCCCTGGCCTCGACCTGCTTGAGATAGAGCACGGCGGAGAGCGGATGGCAGCCCATGCGGATCAGCGAGCCGCCGCCGGTCATCGCCCATTGCGCGGCGTGGGCCGCGTGCGACCCGGAATGGCTCTCCTCGCCCTTCATGAACAGGATCTTGTCCTTGGTCGCCTTGATGATCCCGGCGGTCTTGGTCACGGCCGGCGCGTAGATCCAGTCCTCGGCGTACATGAAGAGTTTCCCGGTGCGCTCGATCGCGGCGCGCGTCCTGTCCATCTCTTCGATCACGCGCTCATACATCAGCGCCTTCGGCACGTGCTTGCCGATCGGCTGCGTGTCGCCCTCGCGGCCGAAATAGCCGGCGAACGGCTTTTCGCAGATCACGTGCTTGCCGGCCTGCATGCTGGCGACGATCATCTCCGCATGAAGGTTCGGCGGCGTGCAGATGTCGATGACATCGAGCTCGCCGTCCGCGATCAGCTCGGCGAAGCTCCGATAAACACGCGGGATATTGTGATGCTGGGCGAACGCGACGACCTTGTCGCCGCGCGCAGCCACCGCCGCGACCTCGACGTCCACGCCATAGACGCGCCGGAACGCATACATGTGCAGCTCCGACACGAAGCCGCAGCCGACGAGTCCCACCCTGATCCTGGCCATAGCGCCCCCTGCTTTGGGCGGCACTATAGCGCGCCCGGAGGCCTATTCCACCGAGACGCGCACCACGCCCGCGCTCATCATGCCGAGCGCGCGGGCGGCGGGCACCGAGAGATCGACGATACGGCCGCGGATGAACGGGCCGCGATCATTGACGCGACACTGGATCGAGCGGCCGCCGTAGGACACCCTGAGCACGCTGCCAAACGGGCGCGTGCGGTGGGCGCAGGTCAGGTCGGCGCCTTTGCCTTTTCCGTACCCGTAGTATGAGGCAAGTCCGCTTTCGGCATGCGCCAGAGAAAATGTGGCAAGACAAAACAATAAAGTGGTCAGCGCTCGCACGGCACCCCTCCCCGGTTGGCCCTGCCCCGCGCTGCAAACGTCGCCTTGTTCCCCTAAGTTCCGGGAACACTGCCGGGTCACCCCGGCAGTGCCATCACACATTGTTACTGTTTGTGGAACACCAGCGTGCGCAGCTCGATGCTCTCACGTGGCGGCGCATCGGCGGGCGTGGTCGGATCGACAAAGGCGGTATGCGGCCCGAAGCGGGTGCGGCCGTCCGTTGCGGAATCGTAGCACTTGAGCAGAAGCGCCTCGTCCGGCGTCATCTCCGGGAAATAGAACCAACGGTGGTTCGGATTATATTTCACCGAATAGGTCTCGCCGCGGCTATTGGGATAGATCAGGTCGGAGGCGATGAGATCCTCAGGCGCCACCGTGGTGCCGTCGGCCATCGCCAGCGGTGAATCGCGCAAGGGGCCGCGGATCGGCCGCCAGAGATTGATCACCTGCACACGCCCCTTCAGAAGCTCGTCGGCCTCGTCAGGCAGATGCTCGCGCACGCGGTTGGCGCCGGAGACGGCGGTCTGGTCGACATGGACACGCGTCGCCGGCTGACGCGGGCCACCATCGCGAATATCCGGGGCGCCCTCGACGCGCTTGCGCACGGTATGGTCGAAGATCAAGACGCGATCGGCCTTCAGCGTGGCACGCAGGAACGCCTCGACCGCGGGATAGTAGACCGCGCGTATTTCCTCGTCGTTGTAAAAATCCTTCACCTGGGTCGGATGGCGCACCAGCGCAAAGCCTTCGCGATCGAGCGAGATATTGTTCGCGATCAGTCGTGCGTCGAAGATCGGCACCTGATGCGGCTCCGGCAGCGACGTGCTCTTCGGCTCGCCCGGCGGCGGATCGAACGCGTAGGTGCGCGGCTTGCCCCGAATCGGCGCGAGATAGTTGAGTTCGGCGGTGACGAAGGGAAGCGATTCGATTCTTGTTTCTTGCAGGCCCATGGCCGGTCTCCCGATGTGGTCGTGGGATTGATTTTTGACGAGGTAGAGCGCGCCGCAAGGGAGGTGACGCAAATAGCAATGCTGCTGTTGTTAAGCGGAGGGAACGCAGAACGAATCTGTCGAGAACGGCGGTCGCTCTGGCTACGTTCTTCTCGCTTCACGGATGCTTGAGGGCTTCGTCAACCCTCGTACCCCGCCGCCGTCATTCCGGGGCGCCCGCAGGGCGAGCCCGGAATCCATCGGGCCGCAATCTTTGTAGATCAATGGATTCCGGGCTCGCGACTTCGTCGCGCCCCGGAATGACGCCGGTGCAGCACTTCACGCCAGAGCGCGTCCGGGACACGCGAGTGTGCCTAGCAGCTACAGCCCCGCCTTCGCGATCGCATCCGCAAAGGAGCGGTCGACGATCTCCGCCGCATCGAGCTTCTGCTTGATCAGGCCCCAGCGGAGGTACAAATCGATCGTGCCCTGCTCGTCCGCGACCACACCGTCGTCGATTGGCGCGATGCGGATTTTTGCACGCGACAGCCAGTTTAGCGGCACGGCGGTCGGGATGCTCATCAGCCTGCCCCAGGTCGCGGCATAGCTATCAACGTTGTTCAGCGACCACGCCCGCGCGGCGGTGAGGCGGCGGATGAAGTCGGTCAGTTCGGCGCGCTTGTCCCTGATAGCGTCGGGCCGCGCCACCTGAAAACTCAGGCCCGGCGTCAGGCCCTCCGAGGTGATGATGCGGCGCGATTTGAACAGTACCTCTTCCTGGCTCACATAAGGCTCCCAGGTCGACCACGCATCCACGGAGCCCTGCGTGTAGGCGATCTTGGCATCCGAGGGCGCGAGGAACGCGATTTGCACGTCGCTCGCACTCCAGCCGCTTTTCTCCAGCGCGGCCAGGATCAGCTGATGGCCGATCGAGCCGCGGCCGGTTGCGATCTTCTTGCCGCGGAGGTCGGCAAAACTCCTGATCGGCGAAGTCTCGGGCACCAGGATGGCGAGCCCCTCGCGCGTCTGCCGGATCGCGGCGATCGCCTTCACCGGCGCGCCGGAGGCGGCAGCGAAGGTGAAGGGCGCGTCACCAACGAGGCCGGTCTCGATCGCGCCGGCGCTGAGCGCCTCCAGCAGCGGTGCGGCGGCCGGAAACTCCTTCCACTCGATCTTGTAGGGGACATCCTTGAGCTGGCCTGCCGCTTCCATCACAGCCTGCGCATTGCCCTTCTGGTCGCCGACGCGGAGCGTGGTTTGCGCTGCCGCCAGTTCCAACGAACCGAGCAGCAGCGCGCCGGCCAACATGAGGCGGATCATTCTGCCGCCTCGCTGCGAACGGCCCGGCGCTTGGCCACCAGCTCGCGCGTCAGCGGGATCAGCTCGCGGCCATATTCGATGGCGTCGATCAGCGGATCGAAGCCGCGGATCAGGAAATGGCTGATGCCGAGGTCGTAATAGTCGCCGAAGACTTCGGCGACCTGCTCGGGCGTGCCGACCAGCGCCGTGGTGTTGCTGTTGGCGCCGGTGAGCTTTGCGATCTCGGTCCAGAGCCGCTTGTCGATGCGGCTGCCCTGGTCGGCGAGCGCGAGCAGGCGCCGCGCACCGGCGGTGGCGTGGCCGTCGGCGGGCTTGCGGTAGCCGGTCTTGTCCTGCAGCGCGGTGGCGCGCGCCAGAATCTCCTCCGCCTTTTCCCAGGCCTGCTTTTCGGTCGGCGCGATGATCGGCCGTACCGACAGGCTGAAGCGCGGCGTCGGCCGGCCCTGCCGGACCGCGGCATTGTGAACGCGGGACGTGACGTCGCGCACCTGCGCATAGGATTCGCCCCACAGCGCGAAGGTGTCGGCATGCTTGCCGGCGACATCGATCGCCGCGTCCGAGGCGCCGCCGAAATAGATCCGGATGCCTTCGGGACGATATGGCTTCACCTGCGAGAAGGCATTCTCGACCTGGTAGTACCTGCCCTTGTAGGTGAACGGCTTGTCGCTGGTCCATTCCAGCTTGAGGACATCGAGGAACTCGGAGGTGCGGGCGTAGCGCTCGTCCTTGTCGTCGAGCGTGTTGCCGTCCTGCCGGAGCTCGGTGGCGTTGCCGCCGGTGATGACGTGAAGCGCGACGCGGCCGCGGGAAAACTGGTCGAGCGCTGCGAACTGCCGCGCCAGCAGTGTCGGCGCGGTGAAGCCGGGCCGCTGCGCGATCAGCACGTTGAGGCGGCTGGTCGTGTTGAGCACGTGCTGGGCGACCTGGAGCGCGTCCGGCGTCGTCGAATGAAACGCCAGCAGCGCACGATCGAAGCCGGCATTCTCATGCGCCTTGGCCACCGTCTCGATGTGGGTGGGGTTGAGGACCGGTCCCTCTCGGACGACAGTTTCGGACGAATTGTTGTTGCTGATGAAGCCGATGAACTCGATCGACATGATCCTCTCCCTGATTGTTTTGCGGAAAAGCTAGAGGCCCAGTGCGGCGCGGCCGAGGCCGGTGCGCGTGGAATCGTCCTGCGGCGTGTGCACGCGGCCGCACAGCACGTCGCGATAGTGCCGCTCCAGTGGATTGGTGCGAGAGAGGCCGTGATTGCCGGTGAGCGACAGCGCGTCCTCGACGGCGGCCACGGCATTGTTGGTGACGGTGAGCTTGATCACATTGGACTCGGCCGCCGAGAGCTCGACACCGTCGTCGAAATCGCCGGCAAAAGAGGCGATCAGCCGCGCATTGACCGCGAGCCGGGCCTCGACGGCGCCGAGGATCTCCTGCGCACGCGGCAGAGTCGCGAGCGGCGCGCCAAGGCTGGCGGGGACGCGTTGCTTCAGGAACGAGATCAGCCAGTCGTGCGCGGCGCGGGCGACACCGTCATAGATCGCGGCAACGAAGATGGTGTGCACGGTCGCCTGCGTGACGTCAGGTCCGCGCCAATCGGCGGGCTTGCGGACATCGACCTCGGAATCGAGCGGGATCACGACGTCGTCGAAGATGACGTCATGGCTGCCGCTCGCGCGCAGGCCGTGATGGTCCCATGTCTCGACGATGCGCGTGCCCGGCAGGCCCGCCGGCAGCAGGAACTGTCCGACCCGCGGCTCCGCCTCGTCGGTCCGGGCCCAGACCAGATACCATTTCAGGATCGGCGATCCCGTCGAATAGATCTTGTGGCCGGTCAGGCGCCAGCCGGTCTCGGTGCGCCGCGCGATCGTCGCCGGCAGGCCGCCGCGCGCAGGCGAGCCGAGCTCGGGCTCGACGCGCAGCGCGTTGACGAGTGCAAGGCCTTCGACAGTCTCACGCGCAAGCTTGCGCGACAACCGGGCGGGCCAGGTCGGACTGCGCGCCATGACGAGATGATTGATGTAGTGCATCGACAGCACCAGCGCGGTCGACGGATCGGCCTTGCCGATGATGCCGATGACGCGCGCGGCGTAGCGCGCACCGGCGCCGGCCCCACCATGGACTGCGGGAACCGTCAGCGACAGCAGGCCGGCCTCGGAGAGCTCGCGAAAGTTCTCGAACGGAAAACTGCCGGTGCGGTCGTGCTCGGCCGCGCGCGCGGCGAAGGCCTCGGCCAGCGCCTCGGCGCGGGCGACGTAGTCGGGTTCGCTATGAGCCAGGCGGCCTTTGGCTATGGAGGTCACCATGTCGCATCCAGTCCCAGAAGGCCGAGGATCTGGCGGCGCAGGTCGGCCAGATACGGATCGCCGCGATGGCGTGGATAGGGCCGGTCGACGCGGATGTCGGCCTTCACCCGCGCGGGACGGTCGCTGAAGACGATGACGCGGTTGGCGAGCACCAGCGCCTCCTCGGCGTCGTGCGTCACCAGCAACGTGGTAAAGCCCTTGCGCTGCCAGAGCGCGACGATCTCGGCCTGCATGGTGATGCGGGTGAGCGAGTCGAGCTTGCCGAGTGGCTCGTCGAGGATCAGGATTTTGGGATCGTTGACCAGTGCACGCGCCAGCGCGACGCGCTGCGCCATGCCGCCGGAGAGCTGGTGCGGATAGGCGTTGCGGAATGACGCAAGGCCGACCAGATCGAGCGCGTCATCCACGCGCTGCCGCTGGCTCTTGAGGATGCCCTGGGCCTCGAGGCCCAGGGCGACGTTGTCCCAGACCGACCGCCAGGGAAACAGGGTCGGATCCTGGAACACGACCACGCGCGAGGGATGCGGCCGGGTGATGCGGGCCTCGTCCTCACGCAGCGTCCCCGCCTTGGGCTTGTCGAGGCCGGCAACGAGCCGCAGCAAGGTCGACTTGCCGCAGCCGGACGGGCCGAGCAGCGCGACGAATTCGCCGGGCTCGACCGAGATGCTGACGTCGCTCAACACCGGCAGCTCGGCACCGTCGATGTCGAAGGCATGGCTGACCTGCTCGATGTCGAGCGCGGCGCCGGCGGCGGGATGCGTGGCGACTTCGGCCAGTGCGCCTGCGGCTACCATTTCACGGTCCCCTTCTGCCAGACCAGCAGGCGATCGCGGATCGAAAACAGCAGCGTGATCGCGCCGGAGCAGAGCAGCGACATCACGATCAGCGCCGCGTACATGTTGGCGTAAGCCGCCCAGCCCTGCGCCCATTGCAGATACCAGCCGAGGCCGGCCTTGACGCCGATCATCTCGGCAACGACGAGCACGGCGAAGGACGAGCCGAGCCCCATGAACAGGCCGACGAACACGTGCGGGAGCCCGGCGGGGATCGCCACCTTCAGCACCAGAAAGGACGGCTTTGCGCCCAGCGTGCGCGCGACGTCGTAATAGGCGTTGCTGACGCTCGCGACGCCCGACCAGGTCAGCACGGTGACGGGAAAGCCGGTCGCCAGCGCGATCAGGAAGGTCGAGGCGCTCCAGCTCGACGGGAAGGTGAAGAAGGCAATCGGCAGCCAGGCGGTCGCCGGCAGCGGGCCGATGAAGCGCAGCACCGGATGCACCCAATAGCCAACCGCACGCGACCAGCCGATCGAGACGCCGGTCAGGAATCCTATCGTGGCGCCGATCAGATAGCCGCCAAGCTGGAGCTTGACCGAGGCGAACACGCTGTCGAGCAGCTTGGGCAGATCGTCGGTATAGACCTCGATGATCGACTGCGGCGGTGGAAAGAACGGCAGCGGCAACCAGGCGAATTTTGCGGTGGCGACTTCCCACAAGGTCAGGAAGGCACCGAGCGCGACGAGCCAGGGCGCGCGCTTATGCAACGCCTTGCCCGCCGAGCCGAGATAGTCGGCACCGAAGGTGCCGAACAGCGCGACGGCCGCGATGACGAAGGCGGCGATGCCGAGCGAATGCGTGCGCGACCAGTCGCCGACATCTTCCCACCACAGGCAGGACAGGCCGAAGGCGATCCAGGCGACGCTGGCAAGAATACCGACACCGGATTCACGGACCCAGCTCGCAAGCAGCGGCGCGCGGGCGAGGCGTGGTGCGCCGGAGGCAAGGCCGTCAGACAGCGAATACGTCGACATAGATGCGCTCCGCGAATTTGGCAGTATCGGTGCTCTGCTTGAAGACCTGCACGCTCTTCAGGTCGTCGGCATAGGCCTTGAGCTCGCGCTTCAGCACTTCGCCGACGGGATGATGGTGGTGGGTGTGGTAGCGCACCATGCCCTCGATATCGGCGAGCGTCGCCGCTTTCGGTGCGTAGGGCTGGAACGATTTCGCGGCCACCGTCGGGTTCTGCGAGGTGAACATCGCGGCATCGAGCAGCGCCTGCGTGATGGCACGGGCGACCTGCGGCTCCTCGCGCACCAGGCTGCCGCGCAGGCCGACGATGCAGCAGCTCTTGTCGCGGTATTCGCCGTCGAGATTGGAGGCGACTTCCTTGTACTGGCTGTCCTTCAGCCAGAGATAGGCGAGCGGATCGGACGACAGGAAGGCCTGAACCTCGCCCTTCTCGACCGCGACGTTGAGGAGATTGCCGGGATAGGCGCGCCAGTCGACGTCCTTGACCGGATCGATGTCGAGCTTTGCCAACTGGATCGAGAAGAAGTTCTTGTCGGGACCGGCGAGATCGCCGACCGCGACGATCTTGCCCTTGAGGTCGGCGAGCCTGCTCACGCTGGAATCGGTGCGCGTCAGCACGCGCATGCAGCCGCCATGGGTGCCGGCGGCGATCTTGACGTCAAAGCCCTGCTCCAGCGGCTTCAGCCAGCGCAGCGCCATGCCGAGACCGGCATCGCTCTTACCGGTCGCGATCGCTTCAAGGAGCTGGTCGGTCGAGCCGGAATAATTGACGAGCTCGACGTCGAGATTCTGCTTCTGGAAGAAGCCGTGCTCGATGGCGACGGGCAGCGGCGCGAGGCAGACCGCGCCGGCATTCCACGACAGCTTTAGCTTACGCGGGGCACCCGTCAGCGCGGGCGCGTCAGATGCCGTCCGGCACAGCGGGAACTCGGAGAAATCGATGCCGGATCCGATCGGCTGCGGCGCGAAGGCCTGTGCGCCGAGCGCACCGAGCGGTGCGGCGAAAGCCGCAGCCAATCCCGCCTGGAGCAGATGGCGACGGTCGAGACTCGATCCGCCGCCCTTGTTCTCGTTGTTCATCGGGCCCTGGCTCCTGCGCTGGCACGTCTCCGCCGTTTGCGCAACGAATGTCGTTGCGCATGTTCCGTACGGAGCTGCGTTGAGAGAATGTTTTTCCGTCGGCGCTTCCGGCGCCGCGTTGATGCGATGCGCAAATCATGCGGCGCGCTCGCCGCATCGTCAATGAAATGGAATTTCGAATGTTGCGCGAAGCGAAGTCATTCTCTCCATCGTCGCGTGCAGGAACGGTGAAAGGATTTTCGCGGCCGGGTCCGTTTGTAATCTCCATCACGACTGCGGCATCCGCATCGTTGCAGCGCTGCTTTGCAGCCGGCGCACGTCGCTTTCTCGAAAGCGATCGTTCGCTGAAACGTCCTTGCCGATCGCGCGCGCAATACGGTTGGCCATTTCATTGACTGCGCATCGCGCGCTCACAGACTTGATCGTCCCGCTGCATCGTTCGCTCACGCGCCGTGAGCAAACCAACAAGACAGATCACATGAGCATCAACTCTTCCTCTCTCGATCATTCCCTGACGCGCCGGCTTGCGGCGTCGCTGCTGGCGGCCGCCATCACCTTGTCGACGGCGGCCGCATCGCTCGCGGCCGACACCGTCGTGCTGCGCGTCGGCGACCAGAAGGGCGGCAATCGCTCGCTGCTGGAGATCTCCGGCTACGCGAAGGACCTGCCCTACAAGATCGAATGGTCGGAATTCCCGGCGGCAGCTCCGATCCTCGAAGCGCTCAATGCGGGCGCGCTCGACGTCGGCTACACCGGCGACCTCTCCTTCCTGTCGGTTTATGCGGCGGGTGCGCCGATCAAGGCGATCGGCGGCACGCGCTCGGATGCGAAGACGCAGGCGATCCTCGTGCGGCAGGATTCGCCGATCAAGTCGGCGGCCGACCTCAGGGGCAAGCGCCTCGCGGGCACGCGCGGCGGCTGGGGTCAGTTCTTGATCGACGCGATGCTGGAGAAGGCGCAGATCAAGCTGGAGGACGCGACGTTCGCTCCACTCGGCCCCGTGGATGCCAAGATCGCGCTGGTGGCGGGCTCGATCGACGCCTGGGCGGTGTGGGAGCCCTATGTCTCCTTCGCCACGCTGAAGGACAAGGCCCGCGTGATCGCCGACGGCGACGGCCTGACGCCGACGATCACCTTCATCGTCGCCTCCGACAATGCCATCGCCACCAAGCGCGCGGCGGTGCAGGACCTGGTGCAGCGGTTGAACAAGGCACGGCTGTGGTCACTGGATCATGTTGCCGAATACGCCAGGAGCACGGCCGAGCTGACCAGGCTGCCGGAGGATGTGCTGCAGTCGGCCTACACCGCGCAACGCACCAGCCCGATCGTGATCGACGAGAACGTGGTGAAGGAGATCCAGGCAGCTTCGGACCGCTCGACGCGCTACGGCATCCTGCCGAAGAAGCTCGACGTCAACCAAGCCGTCGACCGCAGCTTCACCGCGGCGGCCGCCGGGTCGAACTAGGCGGAGGCGGCGGGATGCGCAGGCTTCGCCTCAAGGCCGGCCCGCTGCATCTCGCCGCGATCGTGCTCGCGCATCTCGCCTGCATGAGCCTGATCGTGTGGCTCTCGCTTTAACCGCGATCACCAATATCCGCGGTAGTACGGGCGCGCATACGGCCGGTAATAGCCGTAATAGGGCCGATAGACCCGGCGGTAGCCATAGTATCGCGGATAGGCATAGGCCGGCCCGTAGCCGTAATAGGCCGGCGCATAACCATAGCCATATCCAGGATAACCATAGCCACCGTAATACGGGCCGCCGCCGTAATAGCCGTAGCCGTAAGGCGCGCTGCTGGCGATGGCGCCGCCGATGATCGCGCCGACCGCGAGGCCGCCGAGGCCCCATCCCCAGCCGCCGCCGCGCCAATGCACCTGCGTGACGTCGTCGCCGGCCGCAGCCTTCATGGCCGCGACATTGGTCGGCATCGGGGCTGCTGCGGCCTGCCCGATTTGGCCAGCCATGACCGCACCTGCCAGCGAACAGGCAATTGCCGTTGTCCAGATCCTCATCGTCTTGCTCCCTCTCGGACGTTTCGCCTGGAAAAAGGATCGCAGGCGTATGATCGGGCATCCTTGCGCCAAGTCAAACGCTCGATTCTGCGTGCGGCGCACAAGAGAGCCCATGCATGCCTCAATTGTGGTCAGGCTCGCCGCGCCGGGATGACACCGATGCGACGGCGCCTGCGCCGCGCACGACGGCAAAGCATTAAGCTTCCCGCGCGTTCGCAACCAACAACCACCTTCCCGATTTACTATTCGTACCGTTACTATTGGTTCCAATGGTGCGCGGCCGAGAGGCATCTCGCGAGGGCTCCGACTTGCGCCAGAAGAGTGGGAGGATGACATGAGTGCCGTCGGAAATGAGCCGCTCGCCCGTCAGGCGCTGGCGTTCGTCCTGGCTGGCGGACGCGGCAGCCGGCTTCTGGAGCTGACCGACCGGCGCGCCAAGCCGGCGGTCTATTTCGGCGGCAAGTCCCGCATCATCGATTTCGCGCTGTCGAACGCGGTGAACTCCGGCATCCGCCGCATCGCGGTCGCCACCCAGTACAAGGCGCACAGCCTGATCCGGCATCTTCAGATGGGCTGGAACTTCTTCCGCCCGGAGCGCAACGAGAGCTTTGACATCCTGCCCGCGAGCCAGCGTGTCTCCGAGAACATGTGGTATGTCGGCACGGCGGACGCGATCTACCAGAACATCGACATCATCGAGTCGCACAACGCCCGATTCATTGTCGTGCTCGCCGGCGACCACATCTACAAGATGGATTACGAGGTGATGCTGCGCCAGCACGTCGATAGCGGCGCCGACGTCACGGTCGGCTGCCTCGAAATGCCGCGCGCGGAATCCTCCGGCTTCGGCATCATGCATATCGACGAGAACGGCTGGATCCAGGAGTTCCTGGAAAAGCCGGCCGATCCGCCGCCGATGCCGGGCAAGCCGGACGTCTCGCTCGCCAGCATGGGCATCTACGTGTTCGATGCGAAATTCCTGTTCGACCAGCTCAAGCGCGACGCCGAGGACCCGAGCTCGAACCACGATTTCGGCAAGGACATCATTCCCTACATCGTCAAGAACGGCCGCGCGATCGCGCACCAGTTCTCGACCTCCTGCGTCCGTTCCGGCAGCGATCCCCGCGCCTACTGGCGCGACGTCGGCACGGTCGACGCCTATTGGGCGGCCAACATCGACCTCACCGACGTGGTGCCGGAGCTCGACCTGTTCGACCGCGCATGGCCGATCTGGTCCTACTCGGAGATCACGCCGCCCGCCAAGTTCGTCCATGACGAGGAGAGCCGGCGCGGCCAGGCGGTGAGCTCGCTGGTCTCGGGCGGCTGCATCATCTCCGGCGCCTCGCTGCGCCGTTCGCTGCTGTTCACCGGCGTGCGCATCAACTCCTATGCCAATGTCGAGAACGCCGTGATTATGCCCTATGTGAATGTCGGGCGCGGGGCTCGCTTAAAGAACGTCGTGATCGACCGCGGCGTCGAGATTCCCGAGGGGCTCGTCATCGGCGAGGATCCCGAGCTCGATGCAAAACGCTTCCGAACCACCGAGCAGGGCATCTCCCTCATCACCCAACCGATGATCGACAGGCTGAATACATGACGCCTGCTCGCGTCCTCGCGGTCGCCTCCGAAGTCTATCCCATCGTCAAGACCGGCGGCCTCGCGGATGTCGCCGGCGCGCTGCCGATTGCGCTGAAGGCGCACGGCGTCGAGATGCGCACCCTGATGCCGGGCTATCCCGACGTGATGCGGCTGCTCTCGGGCGCGGAGGAGATCCGGCGTTGGCCGGATTATTTCGGCGGGCCGGGCCGGCTGCTCGCCGGCGCGCATGACGGGCTCGACCTGTACGTGCTCGACGTGCCGCATCTCTACGCGCGGCCGGGCAACCCATACGTCACGGCAGAGGGGGTCGACTGGCCGGACAACGGCGTGCGCTTTGCGGCGCTGTCGCGCGTGGCGGCCGACATCGGCCACGGCCTCGTTCCGGCCTTCGTGCCCGACATCGTGCACGCCCATGACTGGCAGGCCGGGCTCGCGCCCGCTTATCTGCACTACGACAATCGTCCGCGGCCCGGCACCGTGATGACGATCCACAACATGGCCTATCAGGGCAAGTTCGCTCCTGAGCTGATCGGTGCGATCGGCCTGCCGTGGAGCTCCTTCGGCGTCAACGGCCTCGAATATTTCGGCGGCATCAGCTTCCTGAAGGCCGGTCTGCAATTCGCCGATCGCATCACGACGGTGTCCCCGACCTACGCGCGTGAGATCCAGAGCGACGAAGGCGGCATGGGGCTCGGCGGCCTGCTGCGCGCGCGCGCGGGCGCATTGAGCGGGATCCTCAACGGCATCGACATCGCGGTGTGGAATCCGCAGACCGATTCGCACATCGCCTATCGGTTCGGCGCGGAGGACCTTACATTCCGCGCTGCGAACAAGGCGGTGCTTCAGCAGCAATTCAATCTCGATTCCTCGGACGAAGCCCCCCTGCTCGGCGTCATCAGCCGGCTGTCATGGCAGAAGGGGCTCGATCTCCTGCTCGAGGCCATTCCGACCATTTTGGGCGAAGGCATGCAGCTCGCGCTGCTCGGCAGCGGCGACCGCGATCTCCAGGATCGCTATCAGGCCGCCGCCCGCGCGCATCCCGGCCGGATCGGGGTCGTAATCGGCTACGACGAGATCCTGGCGCATCTGATCCAGGCCGGCTCGGACGCGCTCATCGTGCCGTCGCGGTTCGAGCCGTGCGGCCTGACCCAGCTCTGCGCGCTGCGCTATGGCGCCGTGCCGATCGTCTCGCGCGTCGGCGGCCTCGAGGATACCATCGTCGATATCGGCGAGGCGGACGCTTCCGGCCGCGAGGCCACCGGCTTCAAGTTCGGCCCGGTGACGGCGGATGCCCTCGCCAGCACGCTGCGCAAGGCCAACACGGCTTTCCACGACAAGCTGGCCTGGCGGCAGCTGCAACGAAACGGCCTTGCGACCGACGTCTCCTGGCGCAGCCGCGCCGGCGACTATGCAGCGCTGTATCGGAGCCTGATCGAATCGCGCCGCGCCTAGCACGTACCGGCTGAGCCCACGCCGAATCCATGTTATAGGATCGGCATGGACCCGTTCTTGATCAAGCTGATCGGCTTTGCTGCCGCCACCTGCACCACCGTCGCCTACGCGCCGCAGTTCATCAAGGTCTTGAAGACCCGCTCGGCGCGCGACATCTCGCTCGGCATGTTCCTGGTCATGGTGCTGGGCCTGGCGCTCTGGCTGATCTACGGCCTGCTCAGCGGCGACGCCCCGCTGATCGCCTCGAACGCGGTCACCATGCTGCTCGCCGGCGGCATTCTGGTGATGAAGCTGAGATACGGCTGAGCTTCCTGATGCCTCGGATTCTTGTTCAGTCGGAAAAACGAAGCCGCTGGTATTGCAACTTCACCGCACGGTAGCATTCGCAGGTGGCCTTGTTGAGCTCGGCGACGTTGACGATCTCGATGTGGCCACGGCTGAATCGAATGACGTTCGCCTCCTGAAGAGCATGGGCGACGAACGAGACGCTGTTCCGGCGAACCCCGATCATCTCGGCCATCAATTCCTGCGTAAGCTTGAAGCGATCGCGGCCGGATAGATCCCGAACGCGCAAGAGCCATCGCGCTAATCTCGCCTCGACGGTGTGGGATGCATTGCAGCCCACGGATTGCTGGGCCTGAACGAACAGGGCCTGGCTGTGACGCGTCAGGCCATCCCGGAACTCGACACTCTGCTGTGCGAGCGCGCGAAGGCGAGCAGCTTCGATCTGCAAAGCCACGCTGGGCACCAATACGACAGCGTGCACCAGTGCGACGGGTTCTCCCAATACGCCAAAAGTACCCAAAATGCTGTCGGAGCGCCGGCACCATCAATTTCTTCGGAAAAATCTTAGAGCAATAGACACAACCATAGCGCGAATGTGAATCGAGCGATACGGTCAGAAGCCCCCGCATATGCACTGTGGCGGGCGGATGGCTACGGGAGGGCGCGTGCGAATGTCACCCCGCCGTGAGGGCTCGTTACGAACAGCTCTGGGAACGGATCATGCCAGCAGGATCGACGCGACGTCGGCGTGAACCTTGATGCTTGCAGCCGCGCGGTTCAAGGCTGACCACCGAACATGTACGACGCCATCGCGACGCTTGCGACCTCGTCCACGAAGACACGATGGCCGACGTCGTTGCCGGCAGCGCCGGCCGCGACCATCAGCGGCAGCAGATGGTCCTCGCGCGGATGCGCCAGGCGCGCGCTCGGCGCGTTCTCCCAGTCGACCAGCATCGCGTTGCGGCGCGCCGCATCCGGCGCGCTGATCGCCTCGTTCAGATAGGCCTCGAAATCGTAGGAGACCGGCTTGGATTCCGGCCGGTTGAAGCCGCGCATGTTGTGATAGGTGAGCCCGCTGCCGACGATCAGAATACCTTCGTCCCGCAGCGCGGCGATCGCCTGCCCGGCCTTGATGTGCTCGGCCGCATCGTAGCTCGATTTCAGCGACAGCAGCACGATCGGCATGTCGGCGTTCGGGTACATCAAGCCGAGCGGCACGAAGGTGCCGTGATCAAAACCCTGATTGGCATCTTCGCGGCAATCGAGGCCGGCGCGCGCGAGCAGCGCCTTCACCTCCGCGGCGAGCTCGGGCTTACCCGGTGCCGGATATTTGAGGCGGTAAGTATGCTCCGGGAAACCGTAATAGTCGTACACCATCGGCGGATGCGCCGAGGTCGACACGGTGAAGGCGTCCGCCTCCCAATGTCCGGTGATGACGAGCACGGCTTTTGGTCTCTCGGGGAGAAGCTGTGGCAGCCGCCCGAACTCCTCGGCGGTCCTGGCATATTGCACCCGCCGGTCCTCCATGAACGGCCAGGGGCCGCCGCCGTGGGACAGGAACAGGGTGGGAAATCGCGTCATGGGCGAAAGCTCGTCTCGTTGACAACATGCGCGTGCGAGCCGCCCGCGCAACCGGCGGCGAGCATAGGCAAACCCCTATGGTTAGCAAGTCGTTAACGATTTGCCTTCCAAAATCCCCGCCATGGTCGAAGGAGTCGGCCAGAAGACGAGGACGTGAGATGAGGAAGTTTGCGCTGGGGGACGTCGTCAACAGTGACAAGGGCCGCCGCGGCGTCGTCCGCGCCGCCTACAAGTCGCGGGAAGGCCAGCAGTTCTATGCCGTCGAGAAGGACGGCGCGATGGACTATCTGGAGGAAGACCGGCTGAGCCCGGCGCCGCGCGTCGAGCTCGCGGCCTAAGTCCAACTCATTTTCTGCTCTCACTTGCGAGTCGGTCGAGACGCTCCGCGAAGGGATCGTCTCCGCTCGCGGTGCGATCATTCGTGATCAGCAGCAGGCGATCGCCGCCCGCCGCCGCGTCCCAGCGTGGCAGGTCGGGACCGTTGGGATCGCCGCTCCTGGCGAAGTTGATCCAGTAGCTGCGCATGCGGCTTGCGAGCTCGCGATCGCGCCGTGAGAAGATGCCGGCACCGGGCACGCCTTCCACGCCGAAGATGAACTGCAATTCCCGCCCGTGACCGCCGTCCGGGTTGGTGCGCCGGGCCTCCGGCACGTAGGCGAAGCGATAGCGGAAGGTCGGCGCGCCGCTTGCGGCGTGCAGACGAGCCAGCAGCCTCACCGGCTCGGAGAAGACCTTGTCGGTATAAAACCTTGCCGCGAGGTCCGAAGCTTTGGCGAGGTCGGGATAGAGCTTGCGCAGGTCATCGACGGCGGTGCCAGACGATGCAAGCGCCTCGGCGATTTCAGGTTCGCTGTCGAAATCCGTCTCGTCATCGTTGGAGCCGATGATCAGGGGAATCCGCCCTTCATGCCCGGCCGCAAAACCCGCGGCGATATCTTCCCTCACGAGGCTTCCATCGATCGTCGGCGCAAAGCCGAGCGGGACTTTCGCGAGCAGCTTCTTTTCGGCGGCAAGCAGCCGTGCAGGCCCGATCGCACGCGCGTTGGTTTCCTTGGCATCCGGTCCGAGCGTCGCGACGAATTGCAGGCCCCAGGCCTCCGCCTCCTGCCGCGAGCGCAGGCGCACGCGGCCGGGCACCGATTGCAGGATGGCTTTCTGAAACAGACCACGCACCTCGTCGCACAGCATCAACAGCGCGATCGACGTCGCGCCCGCACCATTGCCGAACAAGGTGACGTTCCCGGGATCGCCGCCGAACGCCGCGATGTTGTCGTGGACCCAATGCAGCGCCGCGATCTGGTCCATCAGTCCGTAGTTTCCGGAGCCGTCTTCCGAGAGCGCCGGATGAGTGAGCCAGCCGAGCACACCGACGCGATAATTCACGGTCACCACGATGAGGCCGGCCTGCGCGAGTTTCGCGCCGTCGAACATCGGATCGTTCGCGGTGCCGCCGACGAAGGCGCCGCCATGAACGAACATCATCACCGGCAGCGGGCCGTCGACGCCGAAGGGGCGGAACACATTGAGCGTGAGGCAATCTTCGCTCGCCTTTGGCAGCGACGGCTGGAGGCAGGGCGCGCCGTACTCGTAGGCGGTGCGCATCTCAGAACTCTCGGCCGTTGCCTCCGGCGAGCGCCAGCGCAGCGGGCCGACGGGCGGCGCTGCATAGGCGAGTCCCTTGAAAAACGCCACCTCGCCTTCGACGCCGCCGAGCATCTGGCCTTCGCGCGTCAGCGCGAATGGAAACTGTCCGACCGGTTGGGCCATGGCCGAACCGGCGAGGCAAAGGAATGCGGAAACCACGATGAGCGCAAGCAGGGACCGCATCTTGGGGATCTCAATGCGCGGAGAAGTTCCCCGGAAGGTTACGTCTACGGCTGACGGAGAAGCAAGCTCCGGTCTTACCTCTCCCCGCGAGAGCGGGGCGAGGGAGCGCACCTGCGCTGCGGCCAGAGCTCAACTCATTTACGGCCTCCGGCTAGCTGCCCTTGGCAATGATCTCCGCCAGCGCGCGCCGCGCGACGATGCCAAGCTCACCAAGCGTGGAGTGACCGGCCTGCGCCGCCTCGATCAGGCGCTCGGCGATGAATTTGCGGCTGTCGTGATCGCCACCATGCGGCAGTTGGCGGCACGTCTCCTCCAGGACGACGTCCATGTTCGCTTTCGTCCGCTCACTCAACTCTGTCATGACGCCCGGTCGGTACGCGTGGCTTGTAATCGCAAGCATACACAGAAGGATGTGGTCTGATTAGACCGGACAATCCCGGCGATTGTGCATCGCGGTGCGTGTATCGCCGCAACCTTCGCGCGGCCAAAATCACGCCGCGATCGACTACCGAAGATTGCACTTGTCCTGATGACAAGCCGAGCCTGCAGCGTTAGCCTGCCGGCAAAACAAAATACACGGGAGGAATGCCATGCCTGACGCAATGGTCGCCGCACGCGAGTCCAAAGCGGCCAGTGGAACAGCCCAGCAAGTCGACGTTGCGGTGGTCGGCGCCGGATTTGCCGGCCTTTATTTGCTTCATCGCCTGCGCCAGGCCGGCTTCACGACCGTCGCCCTTGAAGAGGCCGGCGATGTCGGCGGCACCTGGTACTGGAACCGCTACCCCGGCGCGCGCTGCGATATCCAGACCATCGACTACAGCTACACCTTCGATCCGGAACTCGAGGCGGCCTGGGCCTGGTCGGAGAAATACGCGACCCAGCCCGAGATCCTGCGCTATCTCGGCTTCGTCGCCGACCGCTACGAGCTGCGCCGCGACATCCGCTTCGGGACCAAGGTCACCGAAGCCAAATGGAACGAGGCGGCTGAGCGCTGGCAGCTCACCACCGACAATGGCGCACCGGTCTCCTGTCGCCATTACATCATGGCCACGGGCTGCCTCTCCGCACCAAAGCCGCCGGAGATCGACGGGGTCAAGGACTTCAAAGGCGAAGTCTATTTCACCGGCCGCTGGCCGCATGACGGCGTCAATCTTGCGGGCAAGCGCGTCGCCGTGATCGGCACAGGCTCGTCAGGCATCCAGTCGATCCCGCTGATCGCCGAACAGGCCGCGCATCTGACCGTGTTCCAGCGCACGCCGAATTTCGCGCTGCCGGCGCACAACGGCCCCGCGCCCTCCGATCGCATGAGCCTGCTGCAAGGCGACCGCGCGGCCTATCGTGAGCAGGCGCGCCAGTCGATGGCCGGCGTGCCCTATCCGCAGCAGACGGCCGTCAGCTGGCAGCTCAGCGATGCCGAGCGCCGCGCACGGTTCGAGGAGGCCTGGGGCAAGGGCGATCTCGTCTATATCCTCACCCAGCTCTGGGCCGACCAGGCGGTCGATGTCGACGGCAACAAGCTGATCTGCGACCTCATCCGCGAAAAGATCTCGGCGACCGTGAAGGATCCCGAGACGGCGGCGGCGCTGATGCCGCACGACCATCCCTTCGGTGCAAAACGCCCCTGCCTCGACACCAACTATTACGCGACCTACAACCGGCCGAACGTCACGCTGGTCAATCTGCGCCAGGAGCCGATCAAGGCGATCACCGCAACCGGCATCACCACGGCCAGGCGCAGCGTGGACGTCGACGTCATCGTGTTCGCGACCGGCTTCGACGCCATGACCGGCGCGATCCGCGCGGTGCATCCGATCACCGGGCGCGGCGGCAAGTCGCTATCGGATGTCTGGGCGCAGGGGCCGCAGACCTATCTCGGGCTCACGGTCGAGGGCTTCCCGAACTTCTTCATGATCACCGGTCCGGGCAGCCCATCGGTCTTGTCGAACATGGCGGTGTCGATCGAGCAGCATGTCGACTGGGTCGTGGACCGGCTCAAGACTTTGCGCGGTGCCGGCTTCACCACCATCGAGCCGACCGAGATGGCGCAGGCCGGCTGGGGCCAGCACATGGCCGACTGCGCGATGCTGACGCTGCACCGGCTCGCCAACACCTGGTACACGGGCGCGAACGTACCCGGCAAGGTGCAGGGCCTGATGCCCTATACCGGCGGAGTCGGCCCCTATCGCAGCATCTGCGATGAGGTCGTCAGCCGCGGCATGCTCGGGTTCAAGCTCACCGGCCCCGATGTCGCCGCGCAGTGCAATGACGGCGAGGTGGTGCGGCTGCAGCCGGATGTGCGGCTGGTGCTGAACCTGCTGGCAACGCTGAACCTGCCACCGATCGAGTCGATGGGCGCGCTCGGCGCCCGCGCCTTCGTCAACGAGTTCAACAAGGGCCGTCCGGCGGGACGACCGATCGGCGATGTCGTCGACGGCACGCTGCCGGGCACCGACGGCCCGCTTCCCTATCGTGTCTACAAGCCGGCAACCCCGGGGCCACATCCGGTCGTAGTCTATTTCCATGGCGGCGGCTGGGTGCTCGGCGACGAGCAGTCGGACGATCCGTTCTGCCGCGACATGGTGCGACGAACCGGGATGATGTTCGTCAGCGTCGGCTATCGCCACGCGCCGGAGCATCGCTTCCCGACCGCGGCTGAGGACGGCTATGCGGCGACGCGCTGGATCGCCGAGCACGCCGCCGAGCTCGGCGGCAAGCCGGGCCCGGTGCTGGTCGCGGGCTGGAGCGCCGGCGGCAACATCGCCGCCGTCACCTGCCAGCTCGCGCGCGATCGCGGCGGGCCCGATATCGCCGGTCAGCTCCTGGTGTGCCCGGTCACCGACTGCGACTTCGATCGTTCCTCCTACAACGACAATGCGACCGGCTACTTCCTGACGCGCTCGCTGATGTACTGGTTCTGGGACCTCTACTGCTCGCCGGCCGACCGTACTGATCCGCGTGTCTCGCCGCTCCGCGGCAAGGTCTCGGGCCTGCCGCCGGCCTTCGTCGTCACCTGCGAGTTCGATCCGCTGCGCGACGAAGGCATCGCCTATGCCGAAGCAATGGCCGCTGCCGGCGTCCCGGTCGAGCAGTTCACGGCGCGCGGCCATTTCCACTCGTCCTTCGCGATGGTCGACGTGGTGATCACCGGAGTGCCAGGCCGGGTGCAGATGGCCGAGGCCCTGCGGCGTTTTGCCGGGCTTCCGCCGGAGGTCAGCCTCGGCGACGAGCACAGCCACGGTCACACCAGCCCGGGACACAAAATCGCAGCGGCCGCGAGCTAGTCGCGACAAGGCAGCCGGGAACCTTTTCCCGGCCGCCGCGTTGGGAGATGTGGCATCGAGATGCAGCGATAGGTATGGGCCCCGGAGCGCAAGTCTGCGCGCTGGGGTTCTTTTTGCGTGAGGCGAGGCGATGGGGGACGTGGTTGCGGATTCAAAGGTCGATTTCGGAGCACGTGCAGCGCTGTATAAATGGCCGTCACTTGCCAACCAGCGCCGGCCGGACCGCGAGTCCTACCAGGTAAGCGAGGGCACGCTCGACGAATGCATCTCGGCGTTCATGGACAAGCCGGCGGCGACCCGGCATCTCTATGAGATCCGCACGGCGGCGCAGCCGCCGCTAGTCACGGATATCCTCTCGCCCGAGCACGTCATCGAGCTATCGCGCCTGAGAGAATTTCTCTGATTGCGTGCAGACGCCAGGGCTGCGCGTGCCAAGGCTGCACGTGCACGACAAGCTTTTCCCACACATAGGAACCTTCTTCCGGTTTTTCCCGTTAACGGAGATCGGAAGCCAAGGCGTGAGTGTCCAAGATGCCGAGACCTGGCGTGCCATCCACGGTCGTGCCTTATGGCGCAGACCAGACCCTGTTCGTGGTGATCGATCGCCGCGACGAGGCGACCGAAATCCGCGTCGAGCGAAGCGATCTCGAGACCACGATCGGCGAGCTCGTCGCCGGCTGCTTCAACGACCCGATCAAGGTGATCTCGTTCAACACGCTCGAACACTGGATGAAGGACATCTCGACCGACGTCGCCGGCGAGATTCGGGCGCGATGCGACATCGATGGCGTGACGCTGCCCGACTATCTCAGCGATTTCGTCGAGAGCCACACCTGACCGCGCGTTATCGTTGTTGATACGCCGCAATTCGCAGGCAACAAAAAAGCGCCGCTTCCGCGGCGCTTTTCGTGTGGCAACCTCAGTGATGCCAGAACAATGCCAGCAGCAGAATGATCGGCAGCGGCACGCCAAGCAACCAAAGCAAAGCACCTCGTCCAAAACCCATGGCTCTCTCCTCCTCTTGCATCACGGACATGACGCGGGAAATGAGAGGAAGTTCCGAGCGCTGCAGTGAGGGCGAATGCGCTCAGAGCATGGTTTATGAGGGTTGGGCGCGCCGATACTTGCCGGCGATGACCTCGATCTCGCGGCGGCGTTCGTCGGCGAAGGCCAGGAGCTTTTCGATCGTCAGCGTATCCGTGATCCGTTTGGCGAGCCGCTCGGCACGCGCGGCCTGATCTTCGAGATACTGGATCGTGTTCAAGCGCCCGCCTCCCCAAAAGCCCCGAATTGTTTGGGCACCCATGGTGCTTGAGAAGCGGCTAACAGACGGTTAAGTGGCGGCTCGCATCGATGAATCGCCCCTCACCGCACGACGTCGAGCCTGACATTGGCGATGCCCTTGTCCACCATGCCGAGCGCCTCGGCCGCAGAAGGCGAGATGTCGACCACGCGTCCGCGAACATAGGGCCCGCGATCGTTGACCCTGACGGTCACGAAGCGGCCGGAGGAAACATCGGTGACGCGCAGCTTCGTGCCGAACGGCAGGCTGGGATGCGCCGCGGTCAATTCGTTCTTGTCGAACCTCTCGCCGCTCGCGGTCTCCGTATCCGAATAGAAGCTGGCAACGCCATGTGAGGCGGTTCGCTTGTCATCACCGTTGGGGACACGCGCCCGGCTGATCGGCCGTGGATGCAACGCCGCCACGCGATGCGGCCGCTCGATTGCGGCCTGCCGGCCGGTGCCGGCGAGATCGGCCTTCTGGCGGCCGACCGGAGATTGCGCGCAGGCGGCGAGCGAGGCCGCGCCAATGATGGCGAGCAGCAACCGGCACGAGGTCGCGGGGGAAATCCGGGCACTTTCGGCACGTGCAAAGCGAGACATGATACGCCCCTCCGAACGGCCTCAAGTTCGGTGGGCAATGAGGGCAGAACCTTGTCGGAACAAAAGCGGGCCTGAGGCCAGGGCTTTTTCCCAACCGGCTGTGACGATTCCACCACACTGGCATGTCCTGAATCGGGACAAATCAGCGAGAAATCAGCTTGATACGGCGCGCTTGGCGATCGGGCGCGCCCCCGGTTGAGTACCGTCCGGATCGGCCTCACACTTGTCCGCCGGACGATGCTGCGCGTTGCCTGATCCGCCCCTCCATCCTCTCTTTCGTTCTTACAGGGAGCGAGGGGCCGCCTCCGCGCGTTCGCCTCAGTATTTCGGCTCGTACATCTGCGACTGGACCAGAGCCTTCACGTCGTTGGGCGCGGGGCCGTCGGCGAGCCCGCGCTGATAGGCAACGTCTGCCACTGCGGCGGCAATGCGGGCCGAGACTTCGCGGATGCGGGGGAGTGCCGGATAGAGGCTGCCCTGCGCGAGGTCTTCCTTACCGACGCAATCGGCGAGCGAATGGGCGGCGGCCATGAACATCTCGTCGGTGACGAGACGCGAGCGGGTGGCGATGACGCCGAGGCCGACGCCGGGGAAGATGTAGGAGTTATTGCCCTGGCGCGGCACGAAGGTGCGGCCATTGAGCTTCACGGGGTCGTAGGGGCTGCCGCAAGCGAACAGCGCGCGGCCCTCGGTGTAGCGATAGGCATCCTCCGCCGAGCATTCGGCCTTCGAGGTCGGGTTGGACAGCGCGAACACGATCGGATGCTCGTTGAGCCCGGCCATCGCCTTGAGCACGTCGGGCGTGAAGGCGCCGCCGACCGCGGCGACGCCGATGATCGCCGTCGGCTTCAGCGTCTTGATCGCGGTGAGGAAGTCGGAGATCGGCGCCTGGCCGGCATGCGCATAGCGGAGCTTGTGGCCGGACAGACCATCCCGGCCGCTGACGACGAGGCCGCGGGAATCCACCAGCCAGTTGCGGCGGAGCGCCTCGGCCTCAGTGGCGCCCTCGGCCATCATGGCGGAGACCACGAGATCGGCGATGCCGGTCGCCGCCTCGCCCGCACCGAGGAACAGGATCTTCTGATCTTTCAGCTTGCCGCCGGAGATGCGCAAGCCTGAGAACAGGCCGGCAAGCGCCACCGCCGCGGTGCCCTGGATGTCGTCGTTGAAGACGCAGGCTTCATCGCGATATTTGTGCAGCAGCTTGAACGCCGAGTGATTGGCAAAATCCTCGAACTGGATCAGCACACCCGGGAACGTCTTTCGCGCGGCGACCATGAACTCGTCGACGAAGCTGTCATAGGCCTCGCCGGTGAGCCGCCGCTCGCGCAGGCCGAGATAATAGGGATCGTTCAACAGCTCTTCATTGTTGGTGCCGACGTCGAGCACGATCGGCAGGCAATGCTCGGGATGCACGCCGGCGCAGGCCGAATAGAGCGAGAGCTTTCCGACCGGAATACCCATGCCGTTGGCGCCGAGATCGCCGAGGCCCAGGATGCGCTCGCCATCGGTGACCACGATCAGCCTGGCCGGATAGGGCCAGTTCTTCAGGATCTCCGCGATCTGGCCGCGATCGCGCGAGGAGATGAACATGCCGCGCGGCCGCTGGAAGATCAGGCCGTACTTCTGGCAGGCGAGCCCGACGGTCGGCGTGTAGATGATCGGCTGGATCTCGTCGATATTGTCTACGACGACGCGGAAGAACAGCGCCTCGTTGCGGTCATGCAGCGCATTCAGCGCGACATATTTTTCGAGATCAGTCGGCAGCATACGCAGATTGGTGAGCACACGATCGACCTGCGTCTCCATCGTCAGCACGCAGGGCGGCAAGAGGCCGCGCAGGCCGAGCGCGGCGCGCTCCGCCTCAGTGAAGGCGGTGCCCTTGTTGAGCAAGGGATCGCGCAGCAGCGTCATGCCGTGCGATTGATCGGACGATGGCGACTGGGCAGCGACCCGGGCAGGTCTATTCACGAATTCCCCCAAGGAGTTTCTTATTGAACAGCAAGCATTGTCGGCCAGCGCTCCCCGGAGATCAAGGACATAGGAAGTTCATGTGTCGATTATGATCTCGCACCGCAGCGAGAATTTTAGTGCAGCTCGCAGATCAAGCGCGAGGCAAAGGTTAACACCGCAAGGCTCTTGTCCCTCATGGTGAGGAGCGCGGCACGCGTGTCTCCGGACGATGCCTTGCATCGCCTGGCGAACCATGAAGGCCCCGATCTCGCCTGCGGCCATCCTTCGAGACGCCCGCTTTCGCAGGCTCCTCAGGATGAGGGCGTGTTACGAGGCGACACGCTACTCCGGCTTGATGTCGGCGGCCTTCACAATCGGCCACCATTTCTCGGTCTCGGCCTTCTGGAAGGCGGCGAGTGCCGCAGGCGATTGCTGGTCCCGCGGTGGAATTTCCTGCCCCAATTCGCCAAAGCGCTGCTTGACGGAAGCGTCAGCGAGCACGGCGACGATGGCCGCGTTGAGCTTTGTGATGATGTCCTTCGGCGTGTTCTTTGGTGCCCAGATGCCGTGCCAGTAGGAGATGTAGAGGCCCGGCAGGCCCGCCTCGTCGACCGTCGGAACATCAGGTGCGGATGCTAGCCTTGTCGGCGAGGTCACGGCGAACGCCTTGATCGCACCGTTCTTGTATTGCGGCAGCGAGTTCGAGGCCTGATCGAACATGATGTCGATCTGGCCTGCCACGAGATCGATCATTGCGGGCCCCGCGCCGCGATAGGGCACGAACTGGAAGTCGGTGCCGGTCCTTTCCTTGAAGAAGACGCCGGCCACATGGGCGCCGGTGCCGGCGCCGGCCGTCCCGGCAGTGGCCTTGCCGGGGTTGGCCTTCAGCCACGCGATCATGTCCTTCAGATTGTTGGCCTCGAGCGACTTCCGGCCGACGATGAGCTGCGTCCCCATCGCAATCGCCGCGACCGGCTCGAAATCGGCGATGACGTCGTAGGGCAGCTTGAAGATGGCACCATTGAGCACATGGGTGCCCCAATGGCCGATGGTGATCGTCGTGCCGTCAGGGGTTGCACGCGCGACGCGGGCGCCCGCGATGCTGCCGGAGGCGCCGGCGACGTTCTCGACCACCACCGTCGTGTGCAGCTCGGCAGCGATCCGCTCGGACAGGATGCGCGCCAGCGTGTCGGTCGGCCCGCCCGCTGCAAACGGCACCACGAGCGTAATGGGGCGCGATGGAAAGGGCTGGGCGCCTGCCGGCGCGGCCGCTGCCGCGCATCCGATCAACACGCCAATGACGATCAGATGACCGCGCAATCCGGCCCACAGCCCCCGCATCGTTCTCTCCCACCCTTTTTGCCGCCCGCATGTTGTCAGCGCGCTGGAGCCGGAGTGAACGCTGCCGGAGGAGTGGAGGCAAGGGGGAAGTTTGTCGAGCCGTTATCCTGCGGCTCGCCGCGGCGTGAGGTTTGCGGCACTGTCAGCCGGCGGCGCGACGTGCATCAGAATGGTCTGGGTCGCCGATGCGACCTCGATGCCGTTCTGCTGGAAGCGCTGCTTCATGCGGCGGTTGAACTCGCGCTGGACCGGCCAGCGCCCGGCCTCGGTGCAGCGGATCTGGCCGACGATCGACACCATCGCGCCATCGACCTTGTCGACGCCCCAGAGCTCGAGGTCGCCGCGGATCAGCGCGCGGAATTCACTCTCGCGGCGCATCTCGTCGACGATGTCCTTGAGGATTTGGCCGGCGCGGTCGGTGTCCTCCTTGTAGGCCACGTTTACGCTGACGGACGCATTGCCCGCGCCGCGGCTGGCATTGGTGATGGTCGTGACCGCGCTGAACGGCACGATGTGCACGGCACCGTCGCCTGCGCGCAGGCGGATGGTGCGGATCGAGACGTTCTCGACGACGCCTGAGAGCCCCGACACGCTGACATTGTCGCCGACCTGCACCGTGTTCTCCAACAGCAGGAACAGGCCGGTGATGAGATCCTGCACCAGTTTTTGCGAACCGAAACCGATGGCGATGCCGACGATGCCGGCGCCTGCGAGCAGCGGGGCGACATTGACGCCGATCTCACTGAGCGCCGTGAGGCCGACGACGGCGGCGATCACGCAGAGCAGCGCGGTGCGCAGCATCGGCTGGAAGGTCCGGAGGCGCGCGGCGCGGGCGTAGTGCCCGTCGCGGGACAGCGCATTGATCTGGCGATCCAGCAGCGCGTTGCTGATCTCCCAGATAGCCGCAGCGACGAATACGGCAACGCCGATCGTCACCACGGCCGAGATCAGCCGTCCGCCGATCTGGCCGCCATAGAACCAGACGATGGCGTCCACGCCCCAGACTTCGAGCACGGCCACGAAGCCGATGAAGGCGATCACGCTGGACACGATCTTGCGCAGCAGCGGCAGATAGCGGTTGGCCCGGATTTCCAGCCCCGGAAAGCGCTGCAGGATCTCCGGCTTGATGCGGAAGCCGCGGTCGATCAGGCCCAGCGTCAGCATGATGGCGACGCGCGTGATCAGCGCCACCGCGATGGTGCCTACGAAATATTGCAGCAGCAGCGCATAGCCGTTGCGGATGTTCAGCGCCCACACCGCCCACAGCGCAAGATCGAGCGCGATCGCAAGGTAATGCCAGCCACCGGCGATGCGGTTGCGCAGGCGCGCCGCAATCCCCGGCCGCTCGGCGGGCGCGCGAATGGCTTCGGCGACCTGGCGGCGGCATTGCAGGATGATGACGACGACGAAGAGATGCACGACCAGCATCACCATGCGCAGCAGCGCGGCGTAGCCGGCGCGATGCAGACCGAGCAGCAGCGCCACATTGGCAAAGGCGATGCCGGAGACGCCGACGCCGACGATGCGGCGCGCCCAGATCTCGATATAGGCCGCGGTCTCGGCCCGAACCGGAAACAGGCCGGACGGCCCCGCCAGCGCACGGACCACGCAGATGAGCCCGCGCGAGAACGCATAGGCGTTGACGACCGCGAGGATCACGAGGCGGACGGTCGTGGGCTCGCCGATCTCCGTTCCGAGCAGCGCGGTGGCGATGCCCACGAAGACGAACACGGGAAGCAGTTCGAACACCAGGCGCGCCAGCACAAAGGGCAGCCGCAGCACGACCTGCCAGATCCGCACGAGACTGTGGCGGCGCTTGTGCAGTTCGGGCTCCGGGGTGACATCGGTCACCGATGACGGCGGATCTGCAATGGGCAGCGCCTGCGCCGGCAGATGCGCGGCCTGCGGCACGCGTCCTTCCAGGAACACGACCGGGCGGCGGATCAGACGAAAGATCACCCACTCGGCGGAGAGGGCGCAGCCGAGCACCAGCGCGAGCTTCCAGGCGATCTCGATCAGGAGGTTGTAGGCCGCGGGATCGTTCGCGGTTCGCATGATCCAGTAATAGAAGGCCGGGAAGTGCGTGAGCGTCCGCGCCACGCCGGCGATCTCGCCCGAGATCTCGCCGATCTGCTCCGATACCGTGAGCAGGAGCTGCGCACCGAGGCCATCGGCCGAAAGCGGGATCGGCGATTTCTGCTCGGGCGCGGACGGCGCAGGCTGCTGCTGACCTGATACATTCGCGATCGCGCGCAGCGTGTCGATCATCTGCGCGCGTTTCTGGTCGTCCTGCAGCGTCTCCAGCGCGCGCCTGGCCTCGTCCGGCGACAGCGTGGCCGCACCCTTGGTCGCCGGCGCACGCGCCTCGGCCTGGGCGCCGGAGAGAGATGAGATGGCGAGGAAGAGCGCTGCGAGGAGCGCCGAGGCAAGCTTATGCGACACGAGGATTCCTTGAAAAAATGAATGCGCAGGCGGCGACGGGGCCGTCACCGCCGAAGCACGTGCGTCATGTCGGATGGTCGTTATTCGCCCCGCCGCTGTGTCGGAAGTTGGCCAAGGAGGCGACATTCTCTTGGCATTTGCCGCGATGCAAGAAGCAGGAACCCCGTTTCCGACACGGCGAAATACCGGCTCGCGGGCGCGCGTCGATACAGCACGATGCTCACACCAAATCCTCTCCCGTCATTCCGGGATGGCTCCGGAACGACGGTGAGGAGGAGGAGGAGAAATGAAGCGTGATGCCAATCGCTCTGCGAAGCACAGCGCCGGGCAGGTAGGGGCCTTGCCTCACTGATGGAGCCCTCTAAACCTTGACCCGGCGTGCCGTTCGCGGTTTCTGCCGCTATGCGATAGTCCGAACGAGCTCCATCGCACTTAACGCGGCTGGATCTGCGGAGGTGGTGTCATAGACCTCCCCTTGCTCATGTGGTGGACGTTGCGCGTCGCGTATTCGCGACCAGCGTCATGCTCCTCCCGTGACATAGAACTGTCAAGCAGGATCAATGGCTTTGAAATCACATTTGAGGGCGTGTTCCAGGCCGTTCCCGCGACAGATTGGTCGCATGAGGCGACGGAATAAATCCCTTCCAGCAGCGTTTGTATCGAAGAGATTGTCCGTCCTCATTATTTCCAGAAAGCCAGAGATGAAAGCATTGACTTGCATGGCCGTTCTCGCTGCCCTCGTGACCGGATCGGCATTCGCGCAAACCCCGCCGCAGACCTCCACCAGAAAGGTCGACGGCACCGACAATGTCTACATCTTCCGCTATGGCGGCCATCAGTCGATGTTCGTGGTGACGCCGAAGGGCGTGATCGCGACCGATCCGATCTCCTACTTGCGACCCGCGAAGCCCTATGTCGACGCGATCAAGGCGGTCACCGACCAGCCGATCAAATACGTCGTCTACAGCCATCATCACTACGACCACATCGCCGGCGGCCAGCCATTCAAGGATCTCGGCGCCACCTTCATCGCGCATCGGCGGACCAAGGAGCGCCTGCTCGAGCTGAAGAAGCAGAATGCGCTGCTCGCCGACGTCGTGATGCCGGATCAGGTGGTGGACGACAAGAAGAGCATCACGCTCGGCGGCACCACGCTGGAGCTGAACTATGTCGGCCGCAACCATTCCGACAATTCGCTGGTGATGCGGCTGCCGAAGGAGAAGATCGTCTTCGTCGTCGATTTCGCGCCGATCGAGTCCGTCCAGTTCCGCAACATCCCCGACAATGTCTCGCCGCTGGAATATATCGCTTCGCTGAAGAAGCTGGCGTCGCTCGACTGGGAGCGGATGATCCCCGGCCACCCCAATGCCGGCGGGCGGCTCGGCACCAAGAAGGACGTCGAGGACGACATCGCCTACATGGAGGATCTCTCCGCCGAGGTGAAGAAGGCGGCGGACGCCGGCAAATGCATCGATACCGCGATGAAGGAAGTGAAGCTGCCGAAATACGAGAAGTGGGCGAATTACGAGACCGCGCTGCCCGCCAATGTCGAGCGCTTCTGCTACTGGTGGGGCCGCGGGTACTAGCAAGCCGCTTGCAGAGAAACTCGTAGGGTGGGCAAAGCAACGAGACGCGCAAGGCGCGGCTCGTTGCGTGCCCACCATGCCAGCCGCGATCGTGGAGAGACGGTGGGCACGGCGCAAGGGCGCCTTTGCCCACCCTACGAGATCAGAGATCGCAGCTACGACCTGCGGCAGACAGGTCGCTTTGCCCGCCCGGCCCGGTCTGCGGCGATGATGACATCATGCCCCTGTCTTGCCCGACGGGTCAAACGGACATCTTTAAATCCGAACAACAGCGACCGTTCGCCAAGCCATTGATTCCACTGGCACCGGCTACTGTGCATGGGGTTGTTTTCGTACTTTTTCGATGACCGGCTCGGCTGGCCTAGAGAAACATGTCTGCCAGGTCGACCGTCGAGGACTTTCCGATCTGGTCGAAGTTTCGCGCCAGCCAGCTTCGCGCCGCCTCGCGGCCCTCGTCGCGCAGGCGACACAACAGGCTCCATTCGGGGTGGAACTGCGTGGCCGTGCCGAGCTGCGACATCAACTGGTCGTTGCCAATCCAATGTATGTACATGCGGCTATGCCTGCTGCTGTCGAGCTCGCCGTCGTCGATCAGCCGCGTGGCGAAGGCGATCGCGCGCATCTCGCGCATCAAGGACGAATTGAAGCTGATCTCGTTGATGCGGTGGAGGACATCGGCTGCACTGGTCGGCAGCTCGTTGCGCCGGATCGCCGTGACTTGCACGATGATGACGTCGTGACTGCCCTTGCGGTAGATCAACGGATAGATCGCGGGATTGCCGAGATAGCCGCCATCCCAATAATGCTCGCCGTCGATCTCGACGGCCTGGAAATACGGCGGCAGGCAGGCCGAGGCGAGCACGGTTTCCGCCGTGAGCAGCGGGCTCTGGAATACCTTGATCTTGCCGGTGCGAACGTTGGTGGCGTTGAGAAACAGCTGCGGCGCCTCGGGCGAGGAATTGAGCCGGTCGAAATCGACCACGCGCTGCAGCAGCGAGCGGAGCGGATTGAAATGAAAGGGATTGAGCAGGCCCGGCGGCAGCGTGTGCGTCAGCGTGTGGATGATTGCGTGGACCGGATGATATTCCGGCGGCAGCCTCAGGGCCTGTATCCACTGGTTCAGCGGCGACATCAAATCGTACGTCATGTCCATACGCGACACTTCGTACCAGAATGCGTGCAGGCTCTCCCGCGCGGCCTCCGCGCCGCCGTGCGCCATGCCGGAGGCCATCGCCACCGCATTCATGGCGCCGGCACTGGTCGCGCTGACCGCCTCGATCGCCAACCTGCCGTCTTCGAGCACCTGGTCGAGCACGCCCCAGACGAAGGCGCCGTGCGCGCCGCCGCCCTGGAGCGCGAAGTTGACGGTCTTGCGGTCCGCGGTCCTGTTGGCTGTCACTTTGCTTGCTTCTTGCTTCCCGTCGCTTCTTTCTCCAGCGCCTTGCGCACCTCCTCGAACTCCTCCAGCGAGGCCTTGTCGGCGCGGGGAAAGCGCAGGTCCAGCTTCTCGAGCGCAGCGTTGATCACCGAGCCAATCACGACGCGCGCGAACCATTTGTGATCGGCGGGCACGACATACCACGGCGCATGCGGCGTTGCCGTGTGGCGAACGATGTCTTGATAGACCGCCTGATAGCGCGGCCACAGCGCGCGCTCCTTGATGTCGTCCATGGAGAATTTCCACTGCTTGGCGGGCTCCTCCAGCCGGTCGAGGAAGCGCTGACGCTGCTCGTCCTTGGACAGGTTGAGAAAAAACTTCAACACCACGGTGCCGTTGCGCGTGAGGTAACGCTCGAAGGCGGAAATGTCCTCGAACCGCTCCTTCCAGATGTTCTTGGTCACGAGCTTCTGCGGCAGCTTCTCCTTGGCGAGGATCTCCGGATGCACGCGCGTCACCAGGCACTCCTCGTAATGCGAGCGGTTGAAGATGCCGATATGGCCGCGCTCCGGCAGCGCGGTGACGTGGCGCCAGAGGAAGTCGTGGTCGAGCTCCTTGCTGCTTGGCGCCTTGAAGGCGTGGACATCGCAGCCCTGCGGGTTGATGCCCTCGAAAATCGCCTTGATCGCGGAATCCTTCCCCGCCGCGTCCATGGCCTGGAACACGATCAGCACCGACCAGCGGTCCTGGGCGTAGAGTTTCTCCTGGAACTCGATCAGCCGCTTCTTGTTGGCGTCGAGAATCTCCTGCGCCCTCTCCTTGTCGAGATCGCCCTTCTCGTTGGTCTTGTGCGCCTTGAGGTGAAACTTGCCCGAGCCGTCGTAGCGGAACGGCGCGATGTAACGGTCAAGTTCCTGGGCGAGCGATCTGGACGGCTTCTTGTTCATGGGCGCGGGGCACCTTGCGTTGCGGCTTCAGTCGGTCGAGCACGCTACCAAGGATACCCTTGGGAAGGAATATGATGAAAAGCACCAGCAGCACGCCGTAGACGAGATTGTCCCAGCCGACCGCCTTGGTGCCGAAGCCGATGCGCAAGCTCTCCGCCAGCAGGATCGTGATGACGGCACCGAAGGTCGGACCGAGCGAGACGAACAGGCCGCCGACGATGGCGGCAAACACCATCTGGAGCGACACCGCGATGCCGCTGACCGTGTCGGGCGTAATGAACATCTGGTACTGGCAGTAGATGGCGCCGGCGAGCGCCGTCATCAGCGCGCTGAGCAGCGTGATCTTCAGCTTCTCCGCGGTGACGTCGACGCCGGCGGCGGCCGCGGCGTCCTCGTCCTCCGAGATCGCCTCCAGCGCGTAGCGGCTCATGCTGCGGTCGACCCAGTGCCAGACCACGATGCCGAACAGCCAGACCCCGAGCGCGATCAGATACCAGGTCGTCTTGTCGTCGAATTGCAGCGCCAGCAGCTTGTTGCCCGAGGCGCGGTTCGGCGTGTAGCCGAGCGAGCCGCCGGTATAGTCACGTGTGGCGGTGATGACCTGGAGCACGATGCCCGACAGCGCCAGCGTCACCAGCACGAAATAGTGACCGGTGATGCGGAAGCGGAAGCAGGGATAGCCGACGATCAGCGCCAGCGTACCCGCCGCAACCATGCTGATGGGAATGCCGATCCAGGGCGACCAGCCCAGATGATTCCACAGCAGCGCGGTGACATAGGCGCCGATGCCCATGAAGCCGCCATGGCCGAGCGAGACCAAGCCGAACCGGCCCATCATCGACCAGGACGTGTAGGCGAACGACCAGATCAGGATCAGCACCAGGATGTGCAGATGATAGGGATCGCGATAGACGAAGGGCAGCGCGACCAGCGCCGCCAGTCCCACCACCCATGCCGCAAGCCGCCCCTGCCCCGTCATCGGCGCCTCGCAAGCAGGCCCGCGGGCCGGATGAACATCATGACGATGAAGAAGGCGAACGCGAGCACATAGCCCCATTCAAGGTCGGAGAACAGGCCGCCGAGCGAGATGATCTCGGCGAACACGAAGGCGGCGATGAAGCCGCCGATGAAATTGCCGAGGCCCCCGAGCACGCAGATCAGGAAGGTGATCGGCCCGAAGGACAGGCCGACGAAGGGGTGCACGTCGTATTGCAGCACCAGCAGGCAGGCGGCGAGGCCTGCGAGCGCGCCGCCGAGCGCCGAGGTGATAAGGTAGAGCTTCTTCGTATCGACGCCCATCAGCGCCATGATCTGCCGGTCCTGCGAGATCGCGCGGATCGCGGTTCCCGTGAAGGTGCGCGTCATGAATAAGTAGACGGCGACCATGCCGACCAGCGCAGCCAGAAACGACAGGAGTCGTGCGTAGCTGAAATTCATGTCGCCGAAGGCGAGCACCGGCAGGCGGATGCCGAGATTGCGGAAGTCGATGCCGAAGGCGACGGTCGCAAAACTCTGGAGCACGAACAGCACGCCACCGGTTGCGAGCAACTGGTTGATCGGCGGCGCGGTGAGCAGCGGCGCGATCACGAGGTAATGCAGCGCCGCGCCGAGCAGCGCGACCAGAAGAATGGTGAACGGCGCCGCGACGAAATAGCTGACGCCGTAGTACTGCACCATGAAATACATCGCGTACATGCCGATCATCACGAGCTCGGCATAGCAGATCCAGGTCACGTCGATGACGCCGAAGATCAGATTGAGCCCAAGCGCAAGCAGCGCCAGCACGCCGCCGAGCAGGATGCCGTTGATCACGGCCTCCAGCAGGTAGATGTCGAAAATGTCCAGGAATGCCTGCATGCCCCTGCCCGCCCCTCACACCCCGAGATACGCTTCCTTGACCGTGTCGCTCGCGAGCATCTCGGCCGAGGTGCCTGAGCTGCGGATCGTGCCGGCCTCGATCAGATAGGCACGGTCGACCACCCGCAGCACCTGCTGCACGTTCTGCTCGACGATCAGCACCGTCAGCCCGCGGGCGCGGATCCGCTTCACCAGCTCGAACACCTGCTGCACCACGACCGGCGCAAGTCCCGCGGAGGGCTCGTCGAGCAGCAGCAGTTTTGGATTGGACATCAGCGCGCGCCCGATCGCGCACATCTGCTGCTCGCCGCCGGACATCGTGCCGGCCATCTGGTGGCGGCGCTCCTTCAGGCGCGGAAACAGGTCGAACACCACCTCCAGCCGCTCGGCATGGTGGCCGCGCGCCTCCTTCATGAATGCGCCCATCTTCAGATTGTCGTCGACCGTGAGCTGCGGAAACAGCCGCCGGTTCTCCGGCACATGTGCGATCCCAAGGCTGACGATCTTGTGCGGCGGTGTCGCGACGACATCGACGCCTTCCATCCTGATCGAACCGCGCGAGGGACGGATCAGGCCGGAGATGACGCGCATCAGGGTGGTCTTGCCGGCGCCGTTCGGGCCGATGACGCCGACCGCCTCGCCGGCCCTCACGTCGAGATCGACGTCGAACAGCGCCTGGAACGTACCGTAGCCGGCGTTGACGGACCGCAGCTCCAGCATCGGCTAGCCTCCCGCGCGGCGGCGCGCTTCGGCAGCCGCGGCCTGCGTGGTCTCGGCATCGGTGCCGAGATAGACCTCGATGACCCGGGGATCGCCCGCGACCTGGCTCGGCAACCCTTCCGAGATCTTCTCGCCGTGATCGAGCACCATGACGCGATCGACCACCCGCATCAGCACGCCCATGATGTGCTCGACCCAGATGATGGTGATGCCGAGCTCGTCGCGGATGTTGCGCAGCATGTCGGCGGCCTGGTCCATCTCGGTCTCGTCAAGGCCGCCGAGGCTTTCGTCGGCGAGCAGCAGTTTTGGCGCGGTGGCGAGCGCTTTCGCCAGCTCGAGCTTCTTCAGCCCGGCAGCGCCGAGGCCGTCGACGCTGGCATGGCGGTCGGTCGGCAGGCCGACCATGGCCAGCGACCGCTCGGCCGCTTCCTCGGCCTTGATGCGGCTATGGCGGCCCTGGCCGTAGAAGCCGGCGAGCGCGACGTTCTCGAAGATGGTCAGGCGGCGGAAGGGGCGCGGAATCTGGAAGGTACGGCCGATGCCGCGGTTGATGATCCGGTGCGGCGCGAGGCCCGCGATCTCGTGCCCGGCGAACAGGATCGACCCGGAGGTCGGCGCCAGCGTGCCGGAGAGCATGTTGAAGATCGTGCTCTTGCCCGAACCGTTGGGACCGATCAGGCCGAGGATCTCGCCCTGGTCGACCCGAAACGACACGTTGTTCACGGCGGTGAAGCCGCCAAACCGCTTCACCAGCCCGCTGACTTCCAACACCAAAGCTCTCCGTTTCTTCGCGTGTTGCGCTACTGGTTGCTGTAGGTGGTGCCCTTCGGCAGTGGCAGCACGGCCTCGCGCTGCGCCTGGCTCTTGGGCCACACCATATGGGACTTGTCCTCGAGATACTGGATCACGACGGGGAACGAGCGCTCGTTCTGCCCTGCCATCGGCGTGCCTTCGCCATAGAACTTGACGCCGAAGCCGAGCATGGTGCCGCCCTCGGGAATGTCGGTGTCGAGCGCCGCCTTGCGCAGCGCGTCGGGATCGACCCCGCCGTATTTTTTGATCGCGCGCGGCAGCACATCGCTCATGAACACATAGGTATTGGACGCACCGATGCCGACATGGGCGGAGCGGATGGCGACGCCGGGCCTGATCTTGTCGAACTCCTCGCCGACCATCTTGATCACGGGGGGAAGCTTCGGATCCATGGTCTTCTGGTTGGCGAGCCAGATCGAGATCGGGTCGGTGTTGAAGATGTAGGTGGCATCCGCGCCCATGCCCTCCTTCAGCTTCTCATAGACGCCATAGCCGGCGCCATGCCCCATCAGCGCGCCGAACTTCAGCCCCTGCTCGCGGGCCTGCCGCAGCAGCAGCGTGATGTCGGGGTTGTAGCCGGTGTGGAAGATCACGTCGGGCTTGGCGCGCTTCAGCTTGGTCACCAGCGCCGAGAGATCCGGCGCGGTCGCCGAATAACCTTCCTTCATCACGACGTTGAAGCCGGCCTTCTTGGCGCCCGCCTCATTACCCCTGGAGACGTCGACGCCATAGGCGCCGTCCTCATGGATGATGGCGACGCGCAGATCCTTCGGCTCCTTGTCGAACTTCGCCTTGGCGTTCTGGGCGATGAAATCCATCGTCATCATGCCGAACTGATCGCCGCTCGCCTGCGGACGGAAGACGTATTTGTAGCCCTTCTCGTTGAACACGGCGGACGAGATGCAGGTCGTCATCCACATGAACTTCTTGAGCTGCTCGACACGCGCGGCCACGGGCACGCATTGTGCCGAGGAGAAGAAGCCGAGCACCATGTCGACCTTCTCCTGCTCGAGCAGGCGGACGGACTCGTTGATGGCGACGTCGGGCTTGCTCTGCGCATCGGCATAGACCGCCTCGATCTTGTAGCCCTCGACGCCGGTCCTGGCGAAATGGTCGAGGATGATCTTTGCGCCGATATAGCCGAGCTCAGAGCCGCCGCCCGCGAGCGGGCCGGTCAGGTCGAACACCACGCCGATCTTGATCTTCTTCTCCTGGGCCTGGACGGAGACCGCCAAGCCCGTCGCTGATATCGCGACCATCAGCCCCCGTACCAAGCGGGCAGCCATGCGCAGGCGCATCTAAACCTCCCTGGACGATTGTGCATTGCATTCTTCTTGCTTTTGCTTTTTCGCCCATCACATGGGCTGCGCGCAGCGATGTCAAGCCTCGCGCGTCAGCGCGAGGCGAACTGCTGCGCGACGAAGGCCGTGACAAATCGCGGCATGGTCGGGGTGAGATCATCCATCCCGCGCACGAGATGAATGGCCGACAACTCAGGTTCGGTCTCGCGCGCGAGATTGGCTTCGATCCGGGCACGGATCGCCTCGCCCGGCATGTCCAGGTTGATAACCTTGATCATTGCAATCGCGTGGCCGCTGACGACGCAGTGCCAGTCGGTTTCCGCCGCGTAGTCGGCCGCGGTCAGGCCGGTCTCCTCGGCGAGCTCGCGGACGACGCTGCCGGGAATGTCGAGCACACCGTCCCTGACGTCGTCGAGATCGGGCGTGCCGGAGGGGAAATAGATGCGACCGGCATTGGCGGTGTGCTGCGCCATCTCGCCCATCACGAAGGCGCCGTCGGAGGCGCGCAGCGCGCCCATGCCGAAACCGTTGAACACGGCGGTGTCAGGGAAGCCCCAGTCGCGCCAGGCGAGGAAGCTCGCGAAATCGGTCTCGAAATAGGTCGCGGCGAGATGGCCGTCCGTGAACACGGCATCGCGCCCGAGCAGGACGCGGCCGTTCCAGATTTTCGGCCGCTCGCGCTGCTTCTCGGCAAAGTGCGCCGCGATCTCGGCGCGCCGTTCCTCGGCGAACGGCCAGATGATCGGCCGCACGGCGAGATCAAGCGTCGTGACGCGATGAATGACCGGGGACGTCATGAAGCCTGGTTACCACGCCTTCGCGTCAGTTATTTGGCGCTCCCCGTGGTCTTCTTGGCCTGCTCGACATACCTGTTGGTAAAGGTCTTGCTGACGTCGATCTTGGCGTTGGCGACCTCGGGCGAGCCGACGCTGAACACGGCGAGCACGGCGTCCGCGCCCTTCGGGTCCATCTTGCCGGTCTCGGAGAACATCGGGATCGTGTTCTTCAGCGCGGCGAGATAGAGGTCCTTGTTCTTGCCGACGGTCTCTTCCGGCATCTTCGCCATAATCTCCTCAGGCGAGTGCGAGTGAATCCAGGCCAGCGTGGCGAGGATCGCATTGGTGAGCGCCTGCGTCTCCTTCTCGTGGCCATTGACCCAGGCCGCGGTCGAATACAGCGCGCCGCCCGGATATTCGCCGCCGAACGTCTCAAGCGTGTCCTTCTGGGTGCGGGTGTCGCTGAGAATGCGCAGATCCTTGTGGCTGCCCTGGAGCACCGTGACGGAAGGATCCAGCATCACGGCTGCGTCGATCTGCCCCTGCTCCATCGCGGCCACCGCGGTGGCGCCGAGGCCGACGCCGATCACGGCGGTGCCGGCGGGATCGAGGCCATTCCTCTTGAGCATGTATTTGAGGAAGAAGTCGGTGGAGGATCCGGGGGCGCTGACGCCGACCTTCTTGCCGGCGAGATCCTTGATCGACTTGATTTCGTTCGTGTGCGCGGGCGAAACCACCAGCACGAGGCCGGGATAGCGGTCATAGACGACGAAGGCCTGGAGCTCCTGCTTCTTGGCCGCCAGGTTGACGCAATGGTCGAAATAGCCGGAGACCACGTCGGCGCTGCCGCCGAGCACGGCCTTGAGCGCATCCGAACCGCCCTTGAGGTCCACGAGTTCGACATTGAGGCCGGCCTTGTCGTATTCGCCGAGCTGCTTGGCCAGCACCGTGGGCAGATAGCACAGGCAGGAACCGCCGCCGACCGCGATAGTCACCTTGCTTTGCGCCGCGGCAAGACCGGTGGTGAGCGTCAGCGCGAGCAGCGCGCCGGCGAGCCTGGCAATCGTGTTCTTCATTGGTTTCCTCCGTTCGGCCGGCGGCACCATAGAGCAGCGGGACCGGCTTGAGAAGCACTGCCTAAGTGCGACTCGCCATCAGCCTTTGGGCGCAATAGCATGGCCAAACAAGAACAATTCCTGATGGGGAGAATCATCCATGAATCGCCTTGCCGCCGGACTGTCGATCGCCGCCGCCTTTGCCGCCGGATGCGGCGCAAACCAGTTGCTCCGGCCGGCGCTGGCCGCCGAGAACGTCACCGCACAGATCATCCACACCGGCGAGATGGAAGGCGACGCGCTCGGGCCCGCCAACAATGTCGGCTATCGCTCCAAGATGTTCGCAAGCGCCGACGGCGCCACCATCTCGATCCAGGTCGGCAATGTGCCCAAGCACCTGCATCCCAACACCAACGAAATCCAGTACATCCTGGACGGGACCGGGACGATCTGGCTCGGCGACAAGGAGGTCACGGTGAAGCCGGGCGACCTCGTCATCATCCCCAAGGGCACGCCGCATGGCGGCACCAAGCCGATCAGCGGCCAGGTTAAGGCAATCGCGATCAAGACGCCGCCGCAGGCGCCCGACGATACCAAGCTGCTGGATTGAGCATTCGCGCTGCCGGGGCTCGCGCGACGCGCGGGCCCGTCCACTGAATGTCCCGGCTAGATCGGGCGCGCCTGCTTCCTGATCTCGTTCGCGATCGGCTTGAGCGTGTCCGTCGGAAGCTCGCCGACGAGCGTATAGCCCATGCCGCCGTCCGCCCAGGCGAAACCCGCGACATCACCGGTCGATTGCGGCAGCATCGGCGTATCCTGTCCACCGCGGCTCATCGGGCGCGTCAGCACGACAAGGCGATCGCCGCGATCGTCGTCGTACATGAACATCGCGGCCGGACCGTGCGAGGTCGCAACGAGACGCCCTCCCATCAGCCGATAGCCGGACACGGAAAGATCCGGCACCTTGACCGGCTGCTTCAGCCGGTTGGAGACCCATTGCGTGAGCTCGGCACTGTCGGACGCTCTTATCTCGACCGGCCGCACGCGGTCGGGCGCATAGACGCCATAGGAGTAGGCGGCCTCCTGGGCCAGCGCAGACAGACCGTTCGAACCTTCTTGCAGCAGGCTGCGCATGGTCCAGCCGCCGAGACCGCCGACGCCGAGGAGCAGCAACGCAGCGATTGCTCCCCATGCCGGCAGAGGACGCCGCTTCCGGTTCTCCATGATATGCGACAAATTCAGCTCGGCCGGCAATGGCTCGTCGGCGATTGACGCAAGCGCGCCGCGCAACTGCTCGCGCTGGGTGGCGAAGGCCGCAACGCGTCTGGCGACATCCGGATGATCGTCCAGATAGGATGCGACCTCCGCGCGACGCTCGGGCTCGAGCACCTGGTCCACATAGGCGTGGAGATCATCCTCCGTGATCGGTCGCTGGTTCATTTCGAGCTCCGCAATGCCACGACATTTCCTGGCGCAATGCCATCCATCTCCTGTTGTAACCTTTCCCGTGCACGCGACAGTCGCGACATCACGGTGCCAACCGGAACCTTGAGAACTTCGGCGGCGTCCGCGTAGGAGAGATCCTCGACCGCAACCAGCAACAACACGGCCCGCTGCTCTTCCGGCAGTCTCGCCAGCTTGCTCAAGACGTCCTGATAGATCAGCCTGTGCTCCTGCGCTGCCGCACTGACGAGCTCCTGCTCGCCTGCATCATCGATCGGCATATGCCTGCCTCGGGCTGTGGCCTGACGGAATCGCGTGACCGCCAGATTGTGAAGGATGGTGAACAGCCAGGCACGCACGCTGCCGTCACGCCGTTGGTGCCAGCGGCTGACGGCGCGCTCCAGGCAATCCTGAACGAGGTCGTCGGCCGCCGCACGATCGCGCATGAGCGCGCGCGCATAGCGGCGGAGCGCGGGGATCAGCGGCTCGACCTGAACCAGCATATCCTTCATGGGGCGCTCCGCCTGCTCTCCATTGCCGCTCGGCCGGACGTCATTGCGCCTCGATCTGGACCGCCTCGCCGGGCATGGCCACGTCGCCGGACGCAATCACCAGATACCGTCTTGCAGCTGCCGCAGACTGATCGACAATCTGCCGGATCGGACCGGCCGCGTTGACGATAGCTGATCCGGCCGGATTGGTCATGAACGCCGCCAACGGCTGCAACGTACCACTTCCATCGCCATGCTCCGCCAGCGCCAGCACATATTTCTGCCTGGGCTCAAGTCCCGTCACCGAAGCCTGCAAGATCTGGATCAGGCCCTGATCGAACAGCGAGACGCTGGTTGGCGCCTTTCCGTCCTTCGAACCGTCCCTGGATGCAAGCGCGAGATGAGCGACCTGGCCGGCAACGCCGAGGGCCTGCAGGTTCTGGCGGTCATCAGGATTGGGAGCCGCACCTGGAACGTAGGCAATGGCCTGCGGCGCCTGGCCGATCGGGACATTCGCCACCACGCTGTTGGTTGCGGTGTCGATCGCCGCGAGCGCGTCGGCGTTCTCAAGCCCGACATAGATGCGCGTGCCGTCACCGGACGGCCAGACGCCGTGCGGCAGATTGCCGACCGGGATCGTCGCGACTTGCGAGAAGTCGTCGGTGCGGAACACCTTCACCTGGTTCAGGCCACCAATAGTGACGTAGGCAAATGTCCCCCTGGCAGTGTGCGCGAAATTGACGTGGTTGGTGATCGGACCGGTATCGATCGTCCTGATCGGGTTGAACGGCGGCCTGGCGTTGAACACCTGCGTCCTGCCCGTATCCTTCAGCGTGAACCACACCTGGTTTCCATCCGGCGTCACCGCGATGTTCGGGCAGAACGGGCTCTCCTGCTTCACCCTGGCGATGATCTTGTGCTCGGCGACCGCGACGACGTCGGTCTCGGGATTGAAGGACGAGCAGATGTAGGCGTATTTGCCGTCCGGTGAAAACATCTGCATGCCCGGCCCGCTGGGGGTGGTGATGCGGCGTTTTTCCTCAAAGCTCTGCGGGTCGATCACGGAGATGTAGTTTTCGCCGCGAACGGTGACCCACACCTCCTTGCCGTCCGGCGTGAAGAACGCCTCGTGCGGCGACCGCCCGATATAGGTCGTGTGCTTGACCGCATT
Source organism: Bradyrhizobium sp. B025 (assembly GCF_042257955.1). Lineage (NCBI taxonomy): Bacteria > Pseudomonadati > Pseudomonadota > Alphaproteobacteria > Hyphomicrobiales > Nitrobacteraceae > Bradyrhizobium > Bradyrhizobium sp. B025. The sequence continues at coordinate 6,400,179 of NZ_CP170150.1, forward strand.
GGTCGCGGTGTCGATGAAGGTGACCGAGTTTGAGCCGATCGACACCACGGCAAGCGTCTTGTGATCGGGCGAAAAGCCCATGCCATGCACGAGAACCTGGCCCTTGTAGAGCGGGCTGAAATTGCCGGGCTGCGGGTCGCCGAGCCGGATCACCCCAAGCAGCTTGTTGTCGACCGGGTCGGTCACCGAGACCGTGTTCGAGAACTGCTCCGCGGCATAGACGCGGTCGTGATGGCTGATCGGAATATCGGGTGAGGACAGCGCACCAGGCGCCTGCCCTGCCCATGCGGCTGAACCGGTTGCAAGCATGGTGGCCGCCAGGAAGATGCTCTTCCCGATGCTGCTTCTCGACGTCTTCATGTGGCGCTCCTACTTCTTCATTCCGGCGGACATGTCCATCTGCATGCCCGGGTGATGATGGACGCTTGCAACGGGGCCAGACGGCGGCTGGGTCGGGGCGGGCGTCGTATCGGTTGCCGGTTCGCCGATCGCGAGCTTCATGGCCGCGATCTCCTGCATCTGGTCGACGATGATTTCCTGGGCAATGCGCCGCAACTGCTCGTTCTTGCCGTAGCGCAATTCGATGACCGCCATGTCGATCGCACCCTGATGATGCGGATTCATCATCGCGACGAAGTCGCGATCGACGTCGCCCGTCGGCTTGGCAGCCATGTCGTTCATCATCTTGGCCATGGCGGATTCGTTTTCTTCCAGGAACGCACGCTCCTCCGCGCTCAGCGCAGCCGGCGGGTTGGCCGGATGGGCTTCATGCGCGAATACGAGCGGAGGAATTGCGAAGGCGACGAGAATGCGTGCGCCGATGAGTGCCATGCCAAGGCCGGGCCTTGGCCATCGGCATCTGCCTGCGAGCGCCGCAACGAGGCGATGAAACTGTGACCGGTGCATCCTGAACTCCCATGCAGGTGGTTGCATGGGGGTATGACGCGTGGGCGCGCGTTCTATTCCGGCCGGTCAATCACATAAATGTCAGCAGGACAACGCGGCGGCTAGCCACGTCCATCCAACGCTGTTGGCCGCCACACCAGCAAGCGCCGCTCCACCAGCGTGACCCCGAAGTCGATCAGGATGACGAAGGCCGACAGCACGAACATGCCGGCGAACACGCCGGCGACGTCGAACACGCCTTCGGCCTGCTGGATTAGATAGCCGAGGCCGGCCGCCGATCCCAAATACTCGCCGACGACGGCGCCGACCACGGCGAAGCCGACCGAGGTGTGCAGCGAGGAGAACATCCAGGACAGCGCCGACGGCCAATAGACGTGCTGCATCAGCTGCCGCTCGCTCATGCCGAGCATGCGGCCATTGTCGAGCACGGTGCGACTGACCTCCTTGACGCCCTGATAGACGTTGAAGAACACGATGAAGAACACCAGCGTCACGCCGAGCGCGACCTTGGACCAAATGCCGAGGCCGAGCCACAGCGCGAAGATCGGCGCCAGCACCACGCGCGGCAGGGCGTTGACCATTTTCACGTAAGGGTCGAACACCGCGGCGACCAGCGGCTGGCGCGCGAACCAGAAGCCGATCAGCACACCGCCGAGCGATCCGATCACGAAGGCAAGGATCGATTCCGCGAGCGTGATGCCGAGGTGCTTCCAGATCACGCCGGAGGCAAACCACTTCACGATCTGACTGAACACGTCGAACGGGTTGGAGAAGAAGAACGGCGGCAGCACGATCTTGCCGAACACGGGGACGGTCGACAGCACCTGCCACAGCACAATGCAGACGACTGCGACCAGGACTTGCAGCGCAAGCAGCGTCGGGCGCGACATCAGACCGCCTCCGCCGCTTGGGTGGATTGCGCGTAGCCCTTCATCACCTCGTCCTTGAGCACGCTCCAGATCTCGCGGTGGAGCGCATGGAATTCCTTGTCCAGGCGCACCTCGAAGATGTCGCGCGGGCGCGGCAAGCCGACGCGCCAGTCGCCGATGATGCGCGAGGACGGCCCCGCCGACATGATCACGACGCGGTCGGCGAGCGCGATCGCCTCTTCGAGATCATGGGTCACGAACAGCACCGCCTTGCGGTCGGCGTTCCAGAGATCGAGCAGCAGATTGCCCATCACCTGGCGGGTCTGTGCATCGAGCGGCCCGAACGGCTCGTCCATCAGCAGGATCTTGGGATCGCGGATCAGAACCTGCGCCAGCGCCACGCGCTTGCGCTGGCCGCCCGAGAGCATGTGGGGATAGCGGCCCGCGAAGGCGCCGAGGCCTACGGACGTCAGCCATTTCTGCGCCCGCGGCAGCGCCTCGGCGCGCGGCGTGCCCTTGATCTCGAGCCCGATAGCGACGTTGTCGAGCGCGGTCTTCCAGGGGAACAGCGCATCGGCCTGGAACAGATAGCCGGCATCCCGGTTCAGCCCCGCGAGCGGCCGGTCGAAGATCTTGACGCTTCCGGCCGCCGGCTTCAGCAGCCCGGCCGCGACGTTGAGCAGCGTCGATTTCCCGCAGCCGGTCGGGCCGACGATGGCGACGAACTCGCCCTGCGCGACCGAAAGATGCGCCTTCTCCACCGCCGTATAGACCCGTCCGTCCCCCAGCCGGAACGCAACCTTGGCATCTCCCAGCGCCACCGCCGTAGGCGTTGTCATGTGCTCCCTCCGAATTTGGTCCGATGCCTTAACCGCTCGCGCGGCCAAGTTCAATCAATCCGCCAAGCGTGCTACGCATGGGCTTCGTCGCCTCCTTCACCCTCCCCTGGAGGGGGAGGGTAAGGAAGAGTGAGCCCCGTCCTGATGCTTTCCAAGCCCGCCATCAGCTATTCCCATGTCACCAAGAGCTTCGGCTCCCTCAAGGCCGTGGACAACGTGTCGCTGGACATCGCCGAGGGCGAGTTCGTGGCCATCGTCGGCGGCTCGGGCTCGGGCAAGACCACGCTGCTGCGGCTTGCCAACCGGCTGATCGAGGCGGATCTCGGCACCATCACGGTCGAGGCCGAGGACGTGCAAAACATCGATCCGGTCGCGCTGCGGCGCCGGATCGGCTACGTCTTCCAGAGCGGCGGGCTGTTCCCGCACTTGAGCGTCGCCGACAATATCGGGATCACGCCGAAACTGCTGGGCGCACCGGCAGCGGATATCGCAGCGCGGGTCGACGAATTGCTGGAGCTCGTGCAGCTCGACCGTGCCGCGCATCGTGACCGGCTGCCCGAGGCGCTCTCGGGCGGCCAGCGCCAGCGCGTCGGCGTGGCGCGGGCGCTCGCGGCAAAGCCCCGCATCGTGCTGATGGACGAGCCGTTCGGCGCGCTCGATCCCCTCACCCGCGACGCGCTCGGCGACGACTATCGCTCGCTGCATCGCAGGCTCGGCCTGACCACGGTCATGATCACGCATGACATGACTGAGGCGATCCTGCTCGCCGACCGCATCGCGGTGATGCGCGGCGGCAAGCTGCTCGCGCAGGGCACACCCGCGGAGCTCTCCACGAGCACCGACGCCTATGTGCTGGAGCTGCTGCGCACGCCGCGGCGCCAGGTCGAGCGGCTGAACGCGCTGCTGCCGCAGAGCGGTGCGGCATGAGCCTCTTCACCGATCCACGCTGGGGCGAGGCGCTGTCGCACCTGCCCGACTATCTCGGCAACCATGTGCGGGTGAGCCTGGCCGCGCTGGCGCTCGGCCTCGCCATCAGCCTGCCGCTGGCGATCCTGACACGCAACCGCCCGGCGCCGCGCGGCATCCTGCTCGCGCTCGCCAGCATCGTGCAGACCGTGCCGGGACTGGCGCTGCTCGCGCTGTTCTATCCGTTGTTGCTGGCGGCGGCGTCCCTGACGCTCGCCTGGTTCGGAATCTCCTTCTCGGCGTTCGGCTTCCTGCCGGCGATGCTGGCGCTGGCGCTGTATTCGATGCTGCCGGTGCTGCGCAACGGCATCACCGGGCTGAACGGCATCGACCCGGCGCTGATCGAAGCCGCTGAGGGCGTCGGCATGACCGCGCGGCAGTCGCTCGTCCTGGTCGAGCTGCCGCTGGCGCTGCCGGTGATGATGGCGGGCATCCGCACCGCCGCGGTCTGGGTGATCGGCACCGCGACGCTCTCGACCCCGATCGGGCAGACCAGCCTCGGCAACTACATCTTTGCCGGGCTCCAGACCCAGAACTGGGTATTCGTGCTGTTCGGCTGCCTTGCCTCCGCCCTGCTGGCGCTCGCCGTCGATCAGTTGCTCGGCCTGATCGAGAGCGGCCTGCGCCGCCGCAGCCGCCTGCGCACCGGGTTCGGCGCGGTCGGGATCGCGGCACTGGTCGCCGCAACGCTGGTGCCGACGATGGGCCGCTCGTCGCAGGGCTATGTCGTCGGGGCCAAGACGTTTGCCGAGCAATATGTGCTGTCCGCGTTGATGAGGGACCGCCTCCAGGCGGCGGACCTGCCGGCCACCGCGCGGTCCGGCCTTGGCTCCAGCGTGATCTTCGAGGCGCTGAAGGCCGGCGACATCGACCTCTATGTCGATTATTCCGGCACGCTCTGGGCCAACCAGCTGCATCGCACCGACATCAAGCCGCGCGCCGAACTGCTCGCGGAGCTGAAGACAGCCCTCACGAAAGAGAACATCACCCTGCTCGGCGAGCTCGGCTTCGAGAATGCCTATGCGCTGGTGATCCCGAAAAAGCGCGCCGGGGCGCTTGGCATCCGCACCATCGCCGATCTCGCCGCGCACGCATCGGCGCTGTCGATCGCCGGCGACTACGAGTTCTTCTCGCGCCCCGAATGGGCGGCGCTGCAAAAGGCCTACGGCCTTCAATTCCGCGCCCAGCGCCAGATGCAGCCGGATTTCATGTATGCGGCGGTCGCCAGCGGCGAGGTCGACGTCATCGCCGGCTACACCAGCGACGGGCTGATCGCGAAGTACGACCTCGTTGTGCTCGACGATCCCAGGCACGCGATCCCGCCCTACGATGCGATCCTGCTGCTCGCACCCAAGCGCGCCGGCGACGAGCGATTGCAGGCCGCGCTCAGACCGCTGCTCGGCAAGATCGACATCGCCACCATGCGCGAGGCCAATTTGCGCGCCAGCGGCAACGACGCGAATTCGTCGCCGGATGCGGTGGCGAAATGGCTGTGGGGGAAGGTGGGCGGGCGGTAGGCCTGCGCTATTTATTCGGTGTCGTCCTGGCGAAGGCCAGGACCCATTCCCCAAGGCTTGGTTATGTGGACGGTACTAGCAGCTCGCTCGATTTGATAGATCACGCGGTATGGGTCCTGGCCTTCGCCAGGACGACATTGGAGAGACATGGACGCTCCAAGAAACGCCCCCTCGCAAAACGCGTCAGAGCGCTACAGCCCCCGGATCATCCCCGCATTGATCAGCAGCCGGTTGAGCCGCCGCGCCTCGGCGCCGTCCTTGCAGCCGTAGAAGATGCCCTTGCAGCGGAGCATGATGTCCTTTTGCACGGCGAAGGACGGGTCGAGCGGGATGCCGGCCGCTTCCTGGATCACCAGCGGCAGATAGGGCCCGTCGATCGTGTCCATCACGGCTTCGCTCTTCACTGGCTCGAAATTGACGGCGTCGATTGCGTAGTAGGTCGCGTAGAGACGCGGATCGTAGGCGTCGAGCTTCTTGCCGATGGCGCCTTCGTCGAGCCCGGGCTCGAGGATGTTCGGCGCAAACTCGGGCTGATGGTCGCCATAGCGCACGATCAGGAAGGGCTCGCCGGGAAACGTCTTCTTCAGCCCGGCGACGAAAGCCTTGTACTGCTCGGCGCTCATCGCCTGCCGGCGCAGATATTCGTCGATGGACGCCACATTGCCCGGCGCGCGCCAGTTCGGCAGCAAATCGGGACGGAAGCGCGTCTCCCAGGGGAAATGATTGGCGCCGAGATAGATGAAGGTGAACAGCGGCTTGTTCGGCGTCCGCTCACCCATCAACCGGAGCGCCTTGTCGTAGAAGAACGAGTCCGGCTCGACGTCCTTGGCGCCGAGGTCCTTGGAATCGAGGAAGCGTTCGACGCCGGTCGTCATCTGGAAGCTGCGTGCGCCCATGAAACCGCCATAGGCGGGATAGAGCGACAGGGTGTCGTAGCCGCAGCGGCGCAGCGCCAGCGGCAGGCCGCGCTCGACGCGGCCGGTTGCGATACGCGTCACGAAATACGCGAAGCGGCCGAACGAGCGCGAGGAGAGGCCGGCGAGCACGTTGTATTCGGTGAACCAGCTCGGCCCGCCATTGCTCTCGGCCAGAAAAGTGCGCTGTTTGCCGTCCCATGACTTGAAGTGGCTGCCATAGCCCTGCGGCACCTTGATGCCCTGGGCGGCGCGGATGTCGAAGCTCGATTCATCATGGATCATGATGATGTTCGGCCGGCGGCCCGTGGGATGGCAGGCGTCCACCAGCGGCATGTTGAGCCGCTCGTTGGTCGAGGCGGCCGATTCCATGAAGCCGTACTGCGCGAAGTCGGACACCGCGCTGACGCCGGAGCGGAAGAACTTCGAGAGATAGCCGTCGTCGTAATAGCCCCGCCAGGCCTCGTCCGGATGATAGAGCGAATAGCCGACCAGCGCGGCAAGACAGGCGAGCTTGCAGGCGAGCGCCGGCAGGCGGCGGATGCGGAACGGATCGAGCCACCACAGCGCATACATAAGCGGCAACGTGACGAGACCGGCCAGGATCACCGACCAGCGCAAATTCGGGAAGATAGTGAACAGGAACGCGACGGTGTCGCGGTCGATCATCATCAGGTCGATGAAGTTGACCGTCATCTGCACGACGTCGTGCTTGAGCCGCGACAGCAGCACCAGCACGACGACCAAGGTCAGCGACAGCGCGCCCGACAGCGCCGGCCGGCGCAGCAGCGTGATCCAGAAGAAATTGAGGATGCCCCAGGCGAGCACGAAGGAGAGGCGCGAGCCGAAATCGGTCTCGGTCTCGTACATCAGCGCGAGCGCCGCCAGATGCGGCGCGGCGACCGCGAGCAGCCGCCAGATGCCGAGCGCGGCAACGCTCGCGAGCACGGCAGTCGTGGCAGAAGGACCTGGATTGGGCGCGGACGCCATCGACGACACGCAACAGCTGGTCCGGCACGATGATCCTAGCCGTCTGGCCGGCCCGAAGGCGACTAGGGCGTCCGGCGCAGCCGGAAGCCTGCACCGTGTCATAAAACTGTAACGGAACAGTCAAGGACAGGCAACGCGCGCCGCGATCCGACCTTCGCTTATTCCTGGCGGCGGGCGACGCTAGCGCCTGGCAATCCCGGCGATGAACAGGTCGATGACCCCTTCCGCCATCCGCTCGACCTCCCCCTCCTCCACGCCCCAGCGCGGAAAGTGGCCATCGAGATTCATCCGGGCAAAACCGTAGACCAGGGCGCGACCGGCGATCTGGATGCGCTTGAGGTCGGCCGACGGCAGCAGGCCCTGCTCCGCCGCCTCGGCCAGCATCTGCTCCGTCAGGGCGATTAGCTCGGCATTGTCGCGCGTCAGCTCCGCGGAGCTGCCATGGGCGAAATAGCGCCCCGTGGAGATGATCTCGAAATGTGCGGGATTGCGCATCGCCCAGCGCAGATAGGCAAGGCCGAAGGCGCGGAAGCGGCCGAGCGGATCGGCGGCCGGAGCCTCGCCCAGCGCCTTCTCGATCTCCGCACGAAAGTGCCGCTGCGCCTCCCCGGCCACCGCCGCCATCAGCGCGTCGCGGTTGGGGAAGTGCCGGAACGGCGCGCCCGGCGATACCGCGGCCCGGCGCGCGGCCTCGCGCACGGAGACCTCGGCGCCTTCGGCCGCCAGTTGCAGCGCAGCATCGATCAGCACGCGGCGAAGGTCGCCGTGGTGGTACGGCCGGGCCTGGGATGTTTGGCGGCGCGCGCGCGGCCTGGAGGTCTGATGGGCGGGCATCCGGCCTTCTAGCATCACCCGAACGTGAATGTAAGCAGCGATTACACCATTGACGGATATGCCGGGCATAAATGTAATCGATGATTACATAAGGGAGGAGACCACCATGTCACAACGTCAAAGCTGGCTCGAAGGCTGGAGGCTGCTGGCCGCCCTCACCCTCAGCCTGATCGTCCTCAGCCTGTGGATCGCCTCGATGCGGCAATTCGAGGTCGAGGGCGTGCGGATGGTGATCCGCTTCACGGCGCGCAGCTCGCTCATGCTATTCTGTCTCGCCTTCGGCGCCGCGGCTCTCGCCCGGCTCTGGCCCAATACCTGGACGCGCTGGCAGCGCCGCAACCGCCGCTATCTGGGCTTGAGCTTCGCCGCCTCCCACGCGATCCACGCGGTTGCGATCGTCGCGTTCGCCAATATGGATCCGGCCGACTTTGCGGAGGCGACCTCGGCCGCCTCCTACATCTTCGGCGGCATCGGCTATGCCTTCATCATCGCGATGAGCGCGACCTCGTTCGACCGCACCGCCGCGCTGCTCGGGCCGCGCGCCTGGCGCGCGCTGCACCTCACAGGGGGCTATTACCTCTGGCTCCAGTTCATGGTGTCGTTCGGCAAGCGCGTGCCGGCGATGCCGCTCTATGCCGCTTTCCTCCTTCCGCTGCTCGCCGTGATTGCGCTGCGGCTGATCGCGATGGCCGCCCATCCGCGCGGACGGACCGTCGCGGCGCGCTGAAGCGGGGCGTCACCCCTGCGGCAACAGCCCAAGCTGCTTGGCGATGATCCGATCGAGCGTCCGTTTCGGCAGCACGGCCCCGATCAGATGCCGCATCGGGTTGGGCGTGATCTGGTAGCGCACCTTGGGGCTTGCCGCGGTCAGCGCCTCGAACACGATCTCGGCGATGCGCTCGGCGGGCAGGCCCTTCGCGCCGAGCGCCATCATGAACGCCATGACCTTGTTGAGCGCCGGCAGATAGGGCGAGTTCTGGTAGACGGAGAGATCGATCTCTTCAGCCTTGCTCCAGATCGGCGTCTTCACCGCGCCGGGGGCGACGATGATGACGTCGATGCCGAACAGCATCAGCTCGCGGCGCAGGCTTTCCGACAGTCCCTCGATCGCGTGCTTGGAGGTGCAGTAGGGCGCCGACAGCGGATTGCCGTTCTTGCCTGCGACCGAGCTGATCATCACGATCCGCCCCTTCGGCCCCTTCAGCGACGGGTCCGCGCCGAGCAGCGGCCCGAAAGCCTGCGTCGCGATCACAGGGCCGATGACGTTGATGTCCATCTGGCGGCGGAAATCATCGACCGACAATTCGAGCACGGGACCGGCCACCGCGACACCGGCATTGTTGACGAGGCCGGCCAGCGTCTCGCCGCCCAGCGCCTCGCGGACGTTTCGCGCAGCAGCGAGGACTGCCGCCTCGTCGGTGACGTCGAACAGGAGCGGTGTGAAGTTGGCGCCGAACTCACCCGTGAGCCGGTCGGCGTCGGCCTGCTTGCGGACGCTGCCGAACACGCGATAGCCGCGCCCGACCATGAATTTCGCAATGGCCCAGCCGATGCCGGTGGACGCGCCGGTGACGACGACAGATCGCATGGTCATTCCCCAAAAGTTCCCGCGATCATGCAGGAGGAAGGCACCGGTGCGCAATGCCGCCCAGCTCTCAAGCAGGCGCGGCAGATGTCGGTTCTTAGGATGAAGCGGCGCGCGAACGTCGGGAAATGAGATTGTTTGCGCCTTGAAAAGGCGGATGAAGAGCCGAATCCTTGTCTCTGAAGGCGCCGAGCTTTTGGCGATCGCGAAATTCTGAAAAAATCTGAAAAACGGCGCGAGACCAGGAATGTGGTTTGGGTTCGCGTCCGCTAGTGGACAGGACCCTGGCCGGCCCGCTCGCGGAGCCGGTAGAATTGGAGCGCGGCCTTCGCAGTATTTGGCTTCAACCGGAGGAAGCTTGCAAAGCACTGCTCCAATCGTTCTTTCGCCTCGTGGGGTGAACCGGGCTGAAACGTCAAGATCGCCTTCGTCGTGTCCCAGGACAGACCGATCGCCTTCGCAAGAATGAGAATCTGCTCGGGCTCGGAGCGGACCAGCGCACGCTCGATCGCTCCGATCGGCAGATCGCTCATGAGCGACAGCGCGACGGCGGTCTTGTCGAAGCTCCGCTCGCCGATGAAGTCGAGCACGTGTGCCTCGTCGAGTTGCCCACCCGAATGTAGCGACCTCACCTCGGCCAACGCCCGGGCATGTTCGCTCGAGCCTGCCCGGGCCATCGTATGAAGCTCATCGGAGCTCTCCGCAATTGCACTCCGGATCAGCGCCGCCTGGCGCGGATCGGCCGCCTCCAGCTTGCGCCTCACCATCTCGGACGCATGGACGAACAATTTCAGCAAGCTCGCGCGCGGGATATCGGGGCGAGCCCAGATGCAGATGGCGAGCGCGCCATGGTCCCGGGCCCGGCCGGTGAGCCGGGACATTCCCTGGACCGAGAACCTGGCCCCACCGTTACCGGCTGTCCGCACCGCGACGTCGCTGTTGCCGCGTTCGACCAGGACGTCGGTGACGGGTTCCGTCAACTGGCTGCGGCCGGCGATGGCCAGCAGGTGATCCTGGCTCTTGGTCCGCGCGTTCTCCGCCAACGTCACCTCGTCGAGCCGTGGTGAGTGCTCCAGCACCGGCGCGGCCACCTCGGGCGCATCGTCAAACGCCAGCAAGCGGATCGTCCGCAGTGGCGCGTCAGGCAATCTGGAAAGCCGGCTCCCGAAGGTCGCCCGGGCGGTGCATTCGATATTCTTGAGAAGCGTGCTCATCACCCCGTCGAACAGATCGATCTGCACGTCGCTGAACTTGCCCGAGCCCAACACGAAGAGATCGGCGACTTGACGCAGAAGCTCGGCGCGCTTCGACAGTTCCGGGCTCGCCAGCGCGATCTCGAGTTGATCGATCAGGCCGTTCGCCAAATTCATCTCTTGTGACCCTGGGGTCGAGTTGCCTGTGTTCCGACGGAGGTCATGAGATCACGCGACGTTTTGTGCCGGCAACGGCAAATCGAAACTGATTTCAGAGTTCGGCACAGGTCGCCCGAACAGGTATCCCTCGACGAAGTCCACGCCCGCTGCTTGAAGAGCCTCGAATTGCGCACGGGTCTCGACGCCCTTGGCGACCGTGGCGACATCGAGACCGCGCGCCAATGCGACCGCGGAGGCGACGACCGCGGCGCAATCCCTTCGCGTCGTGCAGTCCTTCACGATCGCGCGGTCGATCTTGAACTTGTCGAATGGGAAGCTCTGGAGGTAGCTCGCCGCGGAATAGCCTACACCGCAATTATCGAGGACGACGCCGACACCGAGGTTTTTCAGTTGCCGGACCGTCAGCAGGTGGGCCGCAAGATTCCCGTCCAGGAGCGCAGCGTCCGGTATTTCGAGTTCGAGCCGCTCGGGCGACAATCCCGACTCGACCAGCGCGCACAGGACGACGTCGAGCACGTTGCTCCTGTGGAACTGGGCGGCGCTCATGTTGACGGCGACCCTGATGTGCGCTGGCCAGGCAGCCGCGTCCAGGCAGGCCTGTCGCAATATCCATTCACCGAGCGGCACCATCAGTCCGGCCTGCTCGGCGACACCGAGGAACAGGAAAGGCGCCAGCACGCCCTTCGAAGGGTGATGCCAGCGCACGAAACATTCCAGGCCCGTCATCGCGCGCGTTCTGGCGTCGATCACCGGCAGGTAGTGCAGCTCGAACTCGTTGCGGGCCATCGCTTCCCGCAGTTCGCCTTCCATCGACTTCTGTGTGTCCGCAGCTTCCGTCATTTCGGGCTGGAAGATGCGGAAATCGTTTCGGCCGGCAGACTTCGTCGCGTAGAGCGCGACATCCGCCTTCTGCAGCAACGTCTCGGCGTCGGCGCCGTGCTCCGGCGCGAAGGCGATGCCGACGCTGGCGCCGACGCTGACGCGATGGCCGTCAAGATCGAAGGGTTGCTCGATCAGGCCGATGATCCTCAGAGCGAGAGCAATCGCGCCCTCGCTCTGATTTTTTTCGTTCTCCTGGATGATCGCGAATTCGTCACCGCCGAGCCGCGCCAGCACATCGGTATCCCGCAACGACGAACTCAGCCGCCGCGCAACCTCGACCAGCAACTGGTCGCCCGCGGCGTGACCGAGCGTATCGTTGACGGCCTTGAACCTGTCGAGATCCAGCATCAGCACGCTGAACGTCGTGCCATGACGCTGCGACCGCTTTGCAGCATCGTCGAGCTTTTCGGAGAACACGGCGCGGTTCGCAAGACCCGTGAGCAGATCGTGCTGCGCCAGATAGGCGATACGCTTCTCGTTTCTCGCCCGATCGGTAATATCCTCGTGGGTCGTGAGCCAGCCGCCATCCTGCATCATGTGGCGCGCGATCGCGACCACCCTGCCGTCGGCAAGTTCCCGGATCTCGCTCAGCTGCTTCACGTTCTGGCTGAGATAGACGTCCGGCGCGACGTCGGCAAAATACGTCCCTTTTTCGCGCCGATATTCGAGAATCTGCGCCAGCGAAGTGCCTGGCCCGATCTGATCGCCGCTCAGATGATAAATTTCGGCATAGCGCGCGTTCGAGACCACGATCCTCTGGTCAGCATCGAACATGCAGAGCCCCTGGGACAGGTTGTTGAGGGCAGCATCGAAGCGCATATTGATCGCCTCCAGCTCCGCTGCCTTCTGGGCCAGCATCTGCTCGCCGCGCTTCTGCTCGGTGACGTCTTCGTGCGTCGCAACCCAGCCGCCATCCGGCAGCGGCTTGCGCTGGATCAGGATCTGGCGGTGGTCTTTCAACGCGTAGTCCTGCTGTCGCTGGGTCGGCATGATCTGGACATGCTGGTCGACCGAAAGCGAGCTGGTTTCACCGCGATCCGCATAGTGCTGCAATATCCGCTGCAGCGGCGTGCCTGGCTGTACCAGTTCGTCCGGCAGATCGTACATCTGCTGGTAACGGTTATTGGAGACGACCAGGTTCTTATCGGCGTCAAACAGGCACAGGCCCTGATTCATGTTGTTGATCGCGACATCGAACCGCGTGTTGATGAGCTTCAGCTCGGCGGCATTTTCGGCCAGCAGGATCTCGTCTCGCCGCCTCTCGGTGATGTCCTGATGAGTCGCGACCCAGCCGCCATCGGCCATGGGCGTTCGCAGGATCGAGATGATCCGGCCATCGGCAAGCGTGAGGATCCGCGGCGCCCGGTGCTTTGCGCCCTCGAGGAATTCCTCCGCGTCCAGTTCGGCTCCCGTCGCCTTGTAGTGGCCGACGATGCTGCTGAGCGGCGTTCCAGGTTCGACCTGCGACTCCGTGAGATCATACATCTCGCGGTAACGGCTGTTGGCGACCAATAGCCTCTCGTCGGCGTCAAACATGCTGAGCCCATGCGGCATGTTGCTCAACGCAGCATCGAACCGGGCACTCGCAGCCGCAAGCGCATTCGTTTGCCGCCGCAGCAGGAATGTGCCGATCAGAATAATGGTGACGATCGCGGCAGCCAGCGGGCCGAAGGTGTAGAGATGCCGGTACAGCGGCTGCAACACGTAACTACGCGAGTAAGTCACCACCAGAACCAGCGGCAGGCCGGACACGGCCTTGTACCCTGCGATGCGCGTGACGCCGTCGACGGGGCTGGTGAGCTCGTATGAGCCCGACTCGGAGACCGGCAGATACTGGGTGAAGAGCGGGCCGCCCGCAACCGACATGCCCAAAACGTTGCTCTGTTCCGGAACGCGCGCCAGGATCCGCCCGACGCGATGGAGCAGGACGACCGAGCCGTCCTGCCCCAGATCTATCTTGCGGTAGATCTTGAGGAGAAAAGATTGATCGAGCGGTGCAGTGACGATGCCCGCAAAGCTCCCGTCCGGGTTGTTCAACCGGCGCGACGCCGCGCTGAACCACTTGTCGCCGCCGGCCGAACGATAGGGTGGCGCAACGAACAATCCGGTGCCGGCGCCATCGCGCTGCGCGATGAAGTGCGACATGTCGGAGATGTTGCTGCGCGGCGGCGCGTGCTCGTAGGAATGCGCAACGACCGCGCCGGACGCATCGGTCCAGCCGACCGCGACGAGAATCGACGAGCTCTTGACCAGTTGACGCAACGCGGCATTGGCCGCACCGGGATCGGCGTATTTTCCGGACAAGGCGCCCTTGCGGATCGCCTGCGCCTCGAGCAGCACTCGATCGATGTCTTCGAACGTCACCGCGGCATGCTCGGCAAGAATGGCCGAGAGATTGAGCGCGTCGGTTTTCGCTGATGCGACCGCTTCTCGATAACGGATGCCCAGATCAACGAGAAACAGAGCGACGACAACGAGCGAAAACAGCAAGCCCAGGATCGTGACGGACGATCCCGGCGATCCGGCCAGCCTTCGCCAAGCGTTCAGCATTGTCCATCTGCAGTACGAGCAATGGCTCACCCTCGCTCGGCCGCGCTAAGATTTGGTTGATCTGCCTATCGCAATTCGATCCCGTAGTCGTACGGAAATCAGGTCAGCAACGGTGCCCTAATACTTGGGGAGCGCTGAAAAACATCCATGCTGCTGCAAAACCGAGGTCGGTTTCGGCCGGAGCTTCGCGCCGCGCGGGGGGAGCGGCGCGCACGATCAGCGAGATCACACCGGCGCGAGGCGGACATCACCTGGCCGCTTCAGACCGGGACTGCTCCATGCAGACCCAGGAAGCTGGTGAATATGGATCGAGTTCCGGGGGCGCGACTTCGTCACGCCCCCGGAATGACGGTGCTTAGTTCTTGCTCTTGTCGACCAGCGCGCCCTTCTTGATCCAGGGCATCATGTCGCGGAGTTTCGCACCGACTTCCTCGATCGGATGCGCGGCGAGCTTGGCGCGGGTCGCCTTGAACGAGGTCTGGTTGACCTTGTTCTCGAGCATCCAGTCGCGGGCGAACTTGCCGCCCTGGATGTCGGCGAGAACGCGCTTCATCTCGGCCTTGGTCTCGGCGGTGACGATGCGCGGACCCGTGACGTACTCGCCATACTCGGCGGTGTTGGAGATCGAGTAGTTCATGTTGGCGATGCCGCCTTCATAGATCAGGTCGACGATCAGCTTCACTTCGTGCAGGCACTCGAAATAGGCCATCTCCGGGGCGTAGCCGGCTTCGACCAGGGTCTCGTAGCCGCCCTTGATCAGCTCGACCAAGCCGCCGCAGAGCACGACCTGCTCGCCGAACAGGTCGGTCTCGCACTCTTCCTTGAAGGTGGTCTCGATGATGCCGGCGCGGCCACCGCCGACCGCAGAGGCGTAGGACAGGCCGAGGTCGTGGGCGTTGCCCGAGACATCCTTGGCGATCGCAATCAGGCAGGGCACGCCGCCGCCGCGCTGATACTCCGAGCGCACGGTGTGGCCGGGGCCCTTCGGCGCGATCATCAGCACGTCGAGGTCGGCGCGCGGGTCGAGCAGGTTGAAGTGGACGTTGAGGCCGTGGGCGAACACGAGGGCGGCGCCCTTCTTCATGTTGTCGTGCAGGTGCTCGCGATAGATATCGCCCTGGAGTTCGTCCGGGGTCAGCATCATAACGAGGTCGGCCCATTTGGCGGCTTCGGCGACATCCATCACCTTGAAGCCGGCAGCTTCCGCCTTCTTAACCGAGCTCGAGTCCTTGCGCAGCGCAATGGCGACTTCCTTGACGCCGGAATCCTTCAGGTTGAGCGCATGGGCGTGGCCCTGGCTGCCGTAGCCGACGATGGCGACCTTCTTGCCCTTGATCAGGTTCAGGTCGGCGTCGCGATCGTAATAAACACGCATAGGTCGTTTCCTCGTTCAGGGCCGAAATCGGCCGATGGTCAGTGTCCGAAGGGTGAAATTTGCGGATTTCGGGGGCTGTCTAGAGCATTTTCAGCCCTGAGGGAAACCCGTTTCTGCATGGAAATCCGCGACATCATGCATCCATGAAAACGGGGTAGAGGGAGGCCAGCAGCAGGATCGCCATCAGGATATTGAAGGCGCGGACCAGCCGCTCGGAGGTCAGGATCGGCCGCAATGCAGTGCCGAACAGCGCCCAGACCACGGTCGAGACCGTGCCGACGAGCAGGCTGATCAGGGTCTGGATCACGATGTTGATGGGAAACCGGGCAATCGCCGCATAGGCGGTGATGGTGCCGATCACGATCACCCAGCCCTTGGCGTTGATCCATTGGAACATGGCCGCGCCCCAGAAGGTCATCGGGCCGCGGCCATCTTCCTCGCCCGGCTTGGTCGGGCCGGACATGGCGATCACGGCGGCAAGATAGATCAGGTAGACCGCCCCGGCATATTTCAGAATGGTCTGGAGGATCGGATAGGCCAGGAACACGGTGCCGAGCCCGACGCCGACGGTGGCGACCATGAAGGCAAAGCCGATGACGATGCCGACGATGTGCGGGATGGTGCGGCGGAAGCCATAGGTCAGGCCCGACGCCAGCAGCATGATGTTATTCGGCCCGGGGGTGAAGTACATCACCACCATGAAGGCGAGGAAGGCATAGAAGAGCGAGTAGGCCATATTCACCTCACGCCGTCTTCGGCAGGATTTGCGGACGCCTCGCCAGCACCATCACGGCGATACCGCCGATCACGGTCAGCATGCCGGCGAGGCGCAGCGGGCCGAACCGTTCGCCGAACACGATGCTGGAGGCGGCGGAGCCGACGAACGGCACCAGCAGCGCGAATGGCACCACCTGGGCCGCGGGATAGTCGCGCAAGAGGCGGCCCCACAGCCAATAGGCGATGCTGGTGGAAATGCCGCCGAGCATCAGCATGCAGAGCGCCGATGTCAGGGACATGTGCATCAGCGACGTCCAGGTCGACGCCGGCCCGTTGGCGATCAGCGCTAGCACGAACAGCGGCACGGCCGAGGCGACGCACAGCCAGGCGAAGAGATCGAACATCGGCACGCCACGAGCACCGCGCAGCAGCAGATTGCCGATGGCAAAGCTGATCGGCGAGATCATCAGCACCGCAAAGGCGGCAACGCTGAAATCGTAGCCGACGGTGCCGCAGATCATCAGCAGGCCCGCTGCGGCGATGACGATGCCGAGCGTCTGCACTTGTGTCGGCCGCTCGCCGAAGGCGATCGCGGCGAAGCCGATCGTGAACAGCGCCTGGCTCTGCACGACGACACTGGTCAGCCCCACCGGCACGCCATGGGCGATGCCATAGGCCTGGCTCAGGAACTGGCCGAGAAACAGCGTGAAGCTGATCGCGATCAGCAGCGACCATGCGACCTTCGGCTTGGGAATGAACAGGCACGGCACCGCAGCAATAGTGAAGCGCATCGCCGTCATCAGTTCCGGCGAAAACTCGTCGAGCGCGATCCGGCTCGCCACGAAGGCAAGCCCCCAGATGATCGCCACCAGGAGGGCGATGAGGATGTCGGCCGGCTTCATTGTTGTTTCCGGTTCTGCCCTGTCGTGCAGCCCTGTTTCTTGTTCTGGTCTAGCCTTGCTCGCCGGCCTTTACGTGGAAGGATTGGGTTTCCGCAGCAGATAAGTGCCGTGCATCGGCGCGTGATAGTCGGCCGAGACCAGCGTGAAGCCGACATCGGTCAGCATCCGCTCCATCACCCAGCCGAAGGTGGAATATTCGTCGCGCATATGCGTGACCACGCCCTCGCGCGAGAAATCGTGGTTCTTGATCTGGAATTCTGCCCACTGCTCGACGTCGCGCTCGACCGCGTCGGGCATCGAGGCATAGACGATGTCGCGCAGATAGAAGCTCGCCCCCGGCTTCAGCGCGCGGAAGATCCGCGACATCGCCACCACCTTCCAGAAATCCGGCAGATGATGCAGCGTGAACTCGCTGACGATCAGATCGTAGGATTCCGGCCGGTAGGCGAAGCTGAGCAGGCCGGCCGACTGCGTGCGCACGGGCGCCTTGCGGTCCCGGGCATAGATCTCGGCGAGCGCCAGCATCGCCGGCGAGATGTCGATGGCATCGACCTCGGCGCCCATCAGCGCAGCTTCGGTGGCGAGCACGCCGTTGCCGCAGCCGATGTCGGCGATGCGCCAGCCGCGCTGGACACCGAGCATTTTCAGGGCGGCGCGCGCCCGCAGATCGGCATCGTCGTGGCTGTCGTAGATCGACGCCACCGCGGGCTCGATGCCCATCCGGTTCCGCTCGTTGTAGTACCAGTCGCGCGCCAGCATGGTTCACATCCCTTCAGGCCCGCGGCCGATCGCGGCAACGCCCGTGCGCGACACCTCGACAAGGCCGAGCGGGCGCATCAGGTCGATATATTGATTGATCTTGTCCGTATTGCCTGTGATCTCGAACACAAAGCTCTCGGTGGTGGCGTCGATCACGCGGGCGCGGAACGCATCCGCCAGGCGCAGCGCCTCGACCCTGTGCTCGCCCTGCCCGCGCACCTTCACCATCGCCAGTTCGCGCTCGATCGAGCGCTTGGTCTGGGTCATGTCGACAACGCGGTAGACCGGGATCATGCGGTCGAGCTGGTGCTTGATCTGCTCGATCACCATCGGCGTGCCCGTGGTGACGATGGTGATGCGCGACAGATGCTTCTGCGCCTCGGTCTCCGAGACCGTGAGGCTCTCGATATTGTAGCCGCGCCCGGAGAACAGGCCGATGACGCGCGCGAGCACGCCGGGCTCGTTCTGCACGAGCACCGAAAGCGTATGCGTCTCGTTGGGATCGTGGCGATCCTCGATGAAATAGGCGGATGCGGGCTGGTTCATTGTCGTCCCCTCTTGTCTCTCCGTCACGCCATCGCTGGCGCCTCTGCCCCGATCCAACTGCGGAACAGGTCGAAATCGATATTGCCGCCGGACAGCACGAGACCGACGCGCTTGCCTGACAGTTTTGTCTTTTCCTGAAGCGCCGCGGCGAGCGCGGCGGCACCGGCGCCTTCGGCGAGATTGTGCGTATCAGTCCAGTAGGCGCGGATCGCGGCGGCGACCTCGTCGTCGGTGACCTGCACGATGCGCGAGGCGCCCTTCCGGATCAGCGCGAACGCGTCTGCGTCGGGAATGCGCGTTGCCATGCCGTCGGCCAGCGTGTTGCTGGTCTTCGTCGTCACGATCTTGCCGGCCGCGAACGACAGCGCATAGGACGGCGCTTCGGTCGACTGCACGCCGACGATCTCGGTCTTCAGGCCCAGGAGGTCGCGTGCCATGATGCAGCCGGAGATGCCGGAGCCCTGCCCGATCGGCACATAGAGAACATCGAGATCTGGCGCCGTCCGGAACAGTTCGAGCGCATAGGTGGCGACGCCGAGCACGAGATCCGGATGGAACGACGGCACCATGTGCAGGCCGGTAAATTGGGCGCGCCGTTGCGCCTCCTCGGCGGCCGCTTGAAAATCCTCGCCATGCTCGACGAGTTCGGCGCCAAAGGCCTTCATCGCCCGGTTCTTCTCGACCGAGTTGCCGCGCGGCACATAGATCACCGCAGGCACGCCGTGGCGGCTCGCCGCGAACGCCAGGCTCTGGCCGTGATTGCCGCGCGTCGCCGAGATGATGCCCGGAATGTTCGGCCGCTCGCGCTTCAGCCGTTCGAGATACACCAGCCCGCCGCGCACCTTGAAGGCCCCGATCGGCGTGTGGTTCTCGTGCTTGACGACGACGCGCGTGCCCAGCCGCTCGGCGAGCAGCGGCCAGGCATGCGCCGGCGTCGCCGGCACCGCCTGCCCCACGATCGCATGTGCGCGCTCGAGCTCCTTCAGGTCGAACATGGTAGCCCCGCAAATGATCTGCTCCCTCGCCTCGCTTGCGGGGAGAGGGTTGGGGTGAGGGGGAGTCTCTGCGCGGACGGTGAGAATTTGACTCGCGGAGACTCCCCCTCACCCGGATTGCGCTCACGCGCAATCCGGCCTCTCCCCGCAAGCGGGGAGAGGCGAAGGGAGACCGCTCGTCGCTGCTGCGTCATCGCCCTACCAGCTCACACCAGCGCCTTGCCGCCCGCGAACGCCTTGGCCGTGGCCTCGTCGTTCGCCTGCTCCGGCAACAGCATCTCGTTGTGCGCCTTGCCGGAGGGGATCATCGGGAAGCAGTTTTCGAGCGCAGCGACGCGGCAGTCGAACAGCACCGGGCGCTTGACCGAGATCATCTCCTGGATGGCGCCGTCGAGATCTGAAGGCTTGTGGACCTGGATGCCGACGCCGCCATAGGCTTCCGCGAGCTTGACGAAATCCGGCAGCGCCTCCGAGTAGGAATGCGACAGGCGGTTGCCGTGCAGCAGCTGCTGCCACTGCCGCACCATGCCCATGTACTGGTTGTTCAGGATGAAGATCTTGATCGGCAGCTCGTACTGGACCGCCGTCGACATCTCCTGGATCGTCATCTGCACCGAGGCATCGCCTGCGATGTCGATGACGAGGCTGTCCGGGTGCGCCACCTGCACGCCGACCGCGGCGGGCAGGCCGTAGCCCATGGTGCCGAGCCCACCCGACGTCATCCAGCGATGCGGCTCCTCGAAGCCGTAGAACTGCGCCGCCCACATCTGGTGCTGGCCGACCTCGGTCGTGATGTAGGTATCCCGGCCGCGCGTCGCCTCGAACAGGCTCTGGATCGCGTGCTGCGGCAGGATGATGTCGTTGCTCTTCTTGTAATAGAGCGAGTTGCGGGCGCGCCACTGCGCGATCTGCTGCCACCACGCCTTGACGTCCGGCTTCTTCGCCTCCGCCTTGAACACCTGGAGGATGTCGCCGAGGATGTTGCCGCAATCGCCGATGATCGGCACGTCGACACGGATGTTCTTGTTGATCGAGGACGGGTCGATGTCGATGTGGATCTTCTTCGAGCCCGGCGAGAACGCGTCGACACGGCCGGTGATGCGGTCGTCGAAGCGCGCGCCGACGCACAGCATGACGTCGCAATCATGCATCGTCATGTTGGCCTCATAGGTGCCGTGCATGCCGAGCATGCCAAGCCAGTTCTTGCCCGACGCCGGATACGCGCCCAAGCCCATCAGCGTCGAGGTGATCGGAAAACCGGTGACCTCGACCAGCTCGCGCAGCAGCTTGGTCGCCTCCGGGCCGGAATTGATCACGCCGCCGCCGCTGTAGATCACGGGACGCTTGGCGTTCGCGAGCAGCGAGACGGCCTTGCGGATCTGCGTCGCATCGCCCTTCACGCGCGGCGCGTAGGAGCGGTGAACGTCGGACTTGCGCGGCGGATGATAGGTGCCGGTCGCGAACTGCACGTCCTTGGGCACGTCGACCAGCACCGGGCCCGGACGGCCCGTGGTCGCAACGTAGAACGCCTCGTGCAGGACCTTTGCAAGGTCGTTGACGTCGCGCACCAGCCAGTTGTGCTTGGTGCAGGGACGCGTGATGCCGACCGTGTCGCATTCCTGGAACGCATCGTTGCCGATCAGATGCGTCGGCACCTGGCCGGAGATGCAGACCAGCGGAATCGAGTCCATCAGCGCGTCGGTCAGCGGCGTCACCATGTTGGTGGCGCCGGGACCGGAGGTCACCAGCGCAACGCCTGGCTTGCCGGTCGAGCGCGCATAGCCCTCGGCGGCGTGGCCCGCGCCCTGCTCGTGGCGGACCAGGATGTGCTGGACCTCGCTCTGCTGGAAGATCTCGTCATAGATCGGAAGCACCGCGCCGCCGGGATAGCCGAAGATGTCGGTCACGCCGTGATCGATGAGCGCGCGAACGATCATCGCGGCGCCGGTCATCTGGTTCGGATCGTGGCTCTTGTCGCTCATTGGCTTGCTCCGGATGCGCTGTTGCCAGCGGCTTCATTCGTGTCGGGTTCGGGAAATAAAAAAGGCCCCGAAGAGGGCCCATGCACACCGCCTGTCATGTGGATGGCAGCTAGCCATCCCCGGCGGTGTGCCTGGGTACGACGGCGATAAGGAGTTTGGTAATAATGTTACGCATGGCAGGCGCCCGGCTTCCCAAAGGTTGCGCGAAACATAGCGGCCAAAGCTCGGATGTCAAGGCGATGCGGCCGTCCCCGCGCGATTTTGGCAGTGTAGCGGTGTTCCCGGGGTTCGGCGAGAGGTAAATTCGGGGAACCCGGCGCAAAAGCACGTCGCCTACGCCGTCATTCCGGGATGGTCCGCAGGACCAGACCCGGAATCCCGAGATTCCGGGTTCTCGCTTTGCGAGCCCCGGAATGACAGCGCATAGGAGGCCTCAACCCTCGTCCTGCGCCGCATTCGCGATCGCCGCGAGCCAGCCCCTCGCCTCCTCCGGCTTCACCCATTCGAACTCCGGCAATTGGTGCCGGAACCAGGTGAATTGCCGTTTGGCGTAATGGCGGGTGTCGGCGCGGCCGATCGTGGCCGCCTCGTCCAGGCTGAGCTCACCGCGCAAATGCCGGATCAGGGCCGGCACGCCATGGGCCTTCATCGCCGGCAGCAGCGGATCGAGCTGCCGGGCGGCGAGGCGCTCGACCTCCCTCAAGGCGCCGGCGCCGAGCATGGCGTCAAAGCGGGCATCGATGCGGGCATAGAGCTCGTCGCGTCCGGGGGCGAGAAATACCGCGTGAAAACTGTCCCTGGGCAACAGCGGCGGCTGGCCCTCCTGGTGCCAGTCCAGCAGCGAGCGCCCGGTCGCCTCGATCACTTCGAGCGCGCGCGCGATCCGCGTGCGGTCACGCAGGTTCAATCGCCCGGCCGCACGCGGATCGCGGGCCGCGAGTTCCGCATGCAGCGCCTCGACGCCGTTCCGCTCCAGCCGCGCGCGCACGTCTTCGCGCACCTCGGCAGGGATCGGCGGCACCACAGAGAGGCCCGCGGTCAGCGCCTTGAAATAAAGTCCGGTGCCGCCGATGAAGATCGGCAGGCGGCCTTCGGCTCGCGCCCCTTCGAGCGCCTTGGCTGCATCGCTCACCCAGGCACCGGCCGAGAAATTCACGGCGGCATCGACATGGCCGTAGAGGTGATGCGGCACGAGCGCCTCGTCTGCCCGTGTGGGGCGCGCCGTGATGATGCGCAGGTCGCGGTAGACCTGCATGGAATCGGCATTAATGACGACGCCGCCGGCG
This sequence comes from Bradyrhizobium sp. B025, assembly GCF_042257955.1. Lineage (NCBI taxonomy): Bacteria > Pseudomonadati > Pseudomonadota > Alphaproteobacteria > Hyphomicrobiales > Nitrobacteraceae > Bradyrhizobium > Bradyrhizobium sp. B025. Next base: position 6,422,966 of record NZ_CP170150.1, read on the forward strand.
GCGAGCGCCAGCTCGAGCGCCAGCGCCGACTTGCCGCTGGCGGTCGGGCCTGCGATAAGCACGGCCTTGCCAATAGGCCTTCTGCCGACTTGCCCCTCGCTCACGAAAACCTCAAATGTCCCTGGTCGCCACGCTGATCTGCAATCCCGATAGTCCCGCGCTCGACTCTACCATCGTCGACGGCGCCCGCGCCGTGCTGCCTCAGGCGGCGCCCGCGCACTGGCTGTTCGACGGGGTTGCGGTCGATATTCCCTTCGGCGCCGACAGTAACCTCGAAGGCGACCGTCACGCCATCGAACAGCGGTTGCGCGAGCTTCGCGGCGACCTGCCGATCGACATCGTCGTGCAGCCAGCCGGCGTCCGGCGCAAGAAGCTTTTTCTCGCCGACATGGATTCCACCATGATCGGCCAGGAATGCATCGACGAGCTCGCAGATCTCGTCGGGATGAAGGCCCATGTCGCCGCCATCACCGAACGCGCAATGCGCGGCGAGATCGAGTTCGAGCCGGCGCTGCGCGAGCGCGTTGCGCTTCTGAAGGACCTTCCCGCCAGTGTCGTCGACGAGGTGCTGGAAAAGCGCATCACGCTGACGCCGGGCGGCCGCACACTGGTCGCGACCATGCGGGCGCACGGCGCCTATACCTGCCTCGTCTCCGGCGGCTTCACGCTGTTCACGAGCGCGGTCGCCGCCAGGATCGGTTTCCAGGAGAACCGCGCCAACGAGCTGATCGTGCGCGACGGCAAGTTCACCGGCGAGGTCAAGGAGCCGATCCTGGGCCGCGCCGCCAAGCTCGCGACGCTGGTGGATCTGATGGAGTCGTTCGATCTCGACGACGTCGACTCGGTCGTGGTCGGCGACGGCGCGAATGATCTGGCGATGATCCAGGCGGCGGGACTGGGCGTGGCCTATCATGCCAAGCCGGCGGTGGCCGCTGCGGCTGCTGCAAAGATCGACCACGGCGATCTCACCGCGCTGCTCTATGCGCAGGGGTATCGGCGCGAGGAGTTTGTGGAGGGGTAGCCTCCTCCCCGCTGTCATCGCCCGCGAAGGCGGGCGATCCAGTATTCCAGAGACAGTGCGGCTAGAACCGAGAGGCCGCGGCGTACTGGATGCCCCGCCTTCGCGGGGGCATGACAGTTGAGTGCGGGGCGTATCGCCCCTTACTGCACGCTCAGCGCCACGAACCGCAGCTCGCCGTCGGCGTTGGAGACCAGCAGCAGCACCGACTTCTTGCCGTCCTTCTTGAGCTGGTCGACCCGCTTCTGGATGTCGGCGCCGCTGGAGACGACCTCCTGTGCCACCTCGACGATGACGTCGCCGGCGGACAGGCGCTTCTCGGCGGCGTCGGAATTGGCGTCGACATTGGTGACGACCACGCCCTTGACGCTGTCCTTGATCTTGTAGCGCGTACGCAGGTCCTTGTTCAGCACGGCGAGATCGAGGCCGAGCGCCTTCTGGGTCACCGGCTTCTCCGGCGCGGGCTCGTCGGTCTTCACCGCGGCCTGCACCTTGTCGGGATCCTGGAGGCGGCCGAGCGTGACCTTCTTGGTCTCCTCCTGGCCCTTGCGGATGATGATGACGTCGACCTCCTTGCCGACCGCTGTGTCGGCGACGACGCGGGAGAGATCCTTCGGGTCCTTGACGTCCTTGCCGTCGAACTTGACGACGACGTCGCCGGGCTCGATGCCGGCCGGCTTGGCCGGGCCCTTGTCGTCGACGCCGGCAACCAGCGCGCCGCGCGGCGGCTTGATGTTGAGGCTCTCGGCAATCTCATCGGTGACGCTCTGGATGCGCACCCCCAGCCAGCCGCGGCGCAATTCGCCGAACTGGCGGAGCTGGTCGACGACGCCCATGACCGTCTTCGACGGCACGGCGAAGCCGATGCCGATCGAGCCGCCGGATGGCGAGATGATCAGCGTGTTGACGCCGATGACGTCGCCATCGAGATTGAACAGCGGACCGCCGGAATTGCCGCGGTTGATGGCGGCGTCGGTCTGGATGTAGCTGTCATAGGGACCCGAGGAGATGTCGCGGTTCTTGGCCGAGACGATGCCGGCCGTCACCGTGCCGCCCAGGCTGAACGGGTTGCCGATCGCGACCACCCAGTCGCCGAGACGCAGCTTGTCGGAATCGCCGAACTTCACCGCGACCAGCGGCTTCGTCGGCTTGAACTTCAACACGGCCAGGTCGGTCTTCTTGTCGACGCCGACCAGCTCGGCCTTGATCTTGGTGCCATCGTTGAGGATGACGTTGATCTCGTCGGCGTCCGCAATGACGTGGTTGTTGGTGACGACGACGCCTGATGTGTCGATGATGAAGCCGGAGCCGAGCGAGTTGGTCTTGCGGGGCGGGCCGTTGTCGCCGCCCTTGCCGCCACCGGGGCCGCCGGGACCCCTGCGGTTCTTGAAGAAGTCGTCGAAGAACTCCTCGAAGGGCGAGCCGGGCGGCAGTTGCGGCATGGTGTTGCTGCCGCCGCCCTTGGCTTCGACGGTCTGCGAGGTCGAAATGTTGACGACCGCGTCGATCACCTTCTCGGCGACGTCGGCGATGCCCTCCGGTCCGCGCGCCTGAGCTGGCGTGCCGAACGCGCCGAAAGCACTGACGGCGAGCGCGGCCAGCCCAATTCTCACGCCAAGTCGCGCACGATGGCGCAAGCGGGACGGGGCAATGATGGCAGCGGTCATTGTGATCTCCAGAAAAAGGGATTCGGCGTCAAGACTGCGCTCGAACGGGGGGACGGCGCAAGCGCGGAGCTTCACGGGCCTCAAGACCCGGATAATACGGCGAAAACCGGTCCCTTGCCTTCACTTTGGCGTTGGCGCGAGGCCTAAATCGGGCGCCGCATCACCCAGATCAGGATCAGGCCGACCACAGCCGAACCGATCCCGACCGCCCGCAGGACGTTGTCCGGCGTGGCGATGGCGCTCTTCATGGCCTTGCGCATCCAGTTCGGACTCGCCGCGAACATCAAGCCTTCCAGCACGAACAGGATGCCTAAGCCGATGAGGAAGTCGGCGAACGCAATGGACCTCATCGGATTGGAACCTCCCGTGGTGCTGTTCTTGTCTGGACGAAGGGCGGCCAGACCTGCCGCCGCCCTTGTCTAGCTTACGGCTTTGCCGGCGTCGCGGTCGCCGCCTTGCCGGACGGGTTACCAAAGAACCGGAAGAAATCCGAGTCCGGCCGCAGCAGGAAGCGGGTGTCGTTCGACTTCAGCCCGTTCTCATAGGCCGTCATCGACCGGTAGAAGGCGAAGAAGTCGGCATCCTTGCCGTAGGCTTCCGCAAACAGGCGGTTGCGCTCGGCGTCGCCGACGCCGCGGGTCTGCTCAGCCAGCGATCTGGCTTCCGCCTCGATCACGGTCGCCTCGCGGTCGGCCTTGGAGCGGATCTCCTGCGCCTTCTGGCCGCCCTGCGCCCGGAACTCGGCGGCTTCCCGCTCGCGTTCCGTCTTCATGCGCTGGTAGACCGCCTGGCTGTTCTGCTCCGGCAGGTCGGCGCGGCGAATCCGGACGTCGACGACCTGGATGCCGTAACCGTCGGCCTCGCGATCGAGCTGGTCGCGGATACGCAGCATCAGCTTCTCGCGGTCGTCGCGCACCACGTTGATGAAGGTGACCTCGCCGAGCACGCGGCGCAGCGCCGCGTTCAGGAGCGTGGTGAGCTGGATGTTGGCAGCCTGGATCGAGCCGACACTCTGATAGAAGCGCAGCGCGTCCTTGATGCGGTAGCGCGCGAAGGCGTCGACCACGAGCCGCTTCTGGTCGGATGCGATCGCTTCCTGCGACGGGTTCTCCAGATCGAGGATCCGCTTGTCGATGTTGATCACCGAATTCCACGGCGCCTTGAAGTGCAGACCGGGATCGGTGACGACGTCGACGGGCTTGCCGAACTGAAGCACGATGGTCTGCTCGGTCTGCTGCACCGTGAATAGCGACATGTAGCCGACGATCACGACGAGCAGGAGCCCGAGGAGGGTGACGATACCTGTGACCGGAGACCTCATCGGCTGCCTCCGCTCGATTGCTGACCGGCGGCGGGCGGTCGCTTCGTCGTCAATTCGCCCAGCGGCAGATAGGGCACAACGCCCTGGCCCGAGGGGCCGCCGTCATAGACGAGCTTGTCCGCGCCGCCGAGCACGCGCTCCATCGTCTCCAGATAGATCCGTTCACGCGTCACTTCGGGCGCCTTCTTGTATTCCTCGTAAACCTTCAGGAAGCGCGAGCTCTGGCCCTTGGCCTCGGCAACCGCCTGCTCCTTGTAGCCTTCGGCGGCCTGCATGATCTGCGCCGCACGTCCGCGCGCCTGCGGCACCACTTGGTTGGCGTAGGTCTGTGCTTCGTTCTGCAGCTGCTCGAGATTGGCGCGCGCCGCCTGCACGTCGCGGAAGGCGTCGATCACCTGCGCCGGCGGATCGACCTTCTGCATCTGCACCTGGCTGATCTGAATGCCGGCGCCGTAGCTGTCCAGAGTCTTCTGGATCAGTTCCTGCACGCCCTGTTCAGTGACGTTGCGCGCGCCGGTGAGGATCGGCTGGATCTGCGAGCGGCCAATCACCTCGCGCATCGCGCTCTCGGCGACCGCCTTCACGGTGCCTTCGGGGTTCTGGATGTTGAAGAGGAAGTCGCCGACGCCGCCGGTGTCGGGCTTGATGCGCCACAGCACGGTGAAGTCGACGTCGACGATGTTCTCGTCACCGGTGAGCATCAGGCTCTCTTCGGGCACGTCGCGAATGGAGCGGCCGCGCCGTGCCGGATCGTCGATCAGCGTCATGCCGATGGAGATGGTGTTGACGCGCAGCGCCTTGGGCAGCAGCACTGTCTCGATCGGATAGGGCAGATGATAGTTCAGGCCCGGATCCACGGTGCGGACATGCTTGCCGAAGCGCAGCACGACGCCGCGCTCTTCGGACTGCACGCGGAAGAAGCCCGACAGCAGCCAGAACGCGATGATGATCAGGATGATCAGCGTGATGCCGACGCCGGAGAAATAGCCACCCGGCATGATCTGCTGAAGGCGGTCCTGGCCGCGCCGCAGAAGGTCTTCCAGATCCGGAGGCCTCGGCCCGACCGGTTGCGGGCCTGAGCCCCATGGTCCCTTTGGACCCGAGCCCCATGGGCCACCGCCCTGATTCTTCCACGGCATTCGACGCTCTCCTCGGCAGGGTGGAATTGCCCCTGCCCGCTTTGTCCGGTCCGGCTTTATAGGGGACAGGCAGGTCCCTTACAACGCAGCCCGGGCTGTCTTTGCAGCTAAGCCCGGGGGCAGAAAAGTCAATGTTAACATTGGCGAATGCGGTTAATGGCGCGGCCGCCGACGATATGTCACATAGGAGTAATCGGCGCTGTCGTTCGGTCCGGCAGGATGACGGATGCGCGCCGTCTCCTCCCATTCTGCCTTGTCGATGCCGAAATGCGTGTCGCCGTCGGGGCGCGCATGCACTTCGGTGATTTCGAGCCGATCGGCACGACCGAACCATTGCCGATAGATATCGGCGCCGCCGATCACCGCGATCTCGGTGACCGAACGCCGCAGGGCATCGCCGCGCGCAATCGCCTCCGCATCCACGGCTGATGTCGTGACGACGGCACCGGCGGCGCGATAAGCCGGATCGCGCGTGATCACGATGTTGGTGCGGCCCGGAAGCGGCCTGGGCAGGGATTCGAAGGTCTTGCGGCCCATGATCACGGGCTTGCCGATCGTGAGTGCCTTGAAGCGCGCCATGTCGGATTTCTGCCGCCATGGAATCGCGTTACCTGCGCCGATGACGCCATTCTCCGCGACCGCCACGACGAAGACGATCTCCATCAGACAGAGCTCCCCGCAAGCCGCGTCAGCGCAGGACCGGTGACGCGGCACAGCGTCCAGTCGTCCATCATGACGGCACCGAGCGACTTGTAGAACGCGATCGACGGCGCGTTCCAGTCAAGCACCGCCCATTGCAGGCGCGACCAGCCGTTCTCGACGCATTCCTTTGCGAGATAGACCAGCAGCGCCTTGCCGAGGCTTTTGCCCCGATGCGACGGCCGCACATACAGATCCTCGAGATAGATGCCGTGACGGCCGCTGAAGGTGGAGAAATTGGCGAACCAGACCGCAAAGCCGACCGCCTCGCCGTTCCACTCGGCGATCGCGCAGTAGAGCTGTTGTCGCTCGCCGAACAGCGCGTCCGCGATGTCAGCCTCGGTCGCCTCGACCTCGTGCGAGAGCTTTTCGTATTCGGCGAGCTCACGGATGAAGGCAAGAACCAGCCCGGCTTCGCCGGGACGCACGCGGCGGATGTTGAGCGACATCTGCGTCAGACCGCGACTTCCGCCTTGATGTGCGGGTGCGGATCGTAGCCGACGAGCTCGAAATCCTCGAAGCGGAAGGAGAAGATGTCCTTCACGTCGGGATTGATCCGCATCACCGGCAACGCACGCGGTGCGCGCGTGAGCTGGAGCTTCGCCTGCTCCAGATGGTTGGAATAGAGATGGGTGTCGCCGAACGAATGCACGAAGTCGCCGGGCTTCAGGCCCGTGACCTGCGCCACCATCATGGTGAGCAGCGCATAGGAGGCGATGTTGAAGGGCACGCCGAGGAACACGTCGGCCGAGCGCTGATAGAGCTGGCACGACAGCTTGCCGTTGGCGACATAGAACTGGAACAGGCAATGGCACGGCGGCAACGCCATCTTGTCGACCTCGGCCGGATTCCAGGCCGAGACGATCAGGCGGCGCGAGTCCGGATTGCGCTTGATCATGTCGACGACGTTGGCGATCTGGTCGATGCTGCGTCCGTCCGGCGCGGGCCAGGAACGCCATTGATGACCATAGACCGGGCCGAGATCGCCATTGGCGTCCGCCCACTCGTCCCAGATGGTGACGCCGTTGTCGCGCAGATATTTGATGTTGGTGTCGCCCTTCAGGAACCACAACAGCTCGTGCACGATCGCCTTCAGCGGCAGCCGCTTGGTGGTCAGCATCGGGAAGCCGGCCGACAGATTGAAGCGCATCTGATGGCCGAACACCGAGAGCGTGCCGGTGCCGGTCCGATCGGTCTTCTCGGCGCCGTCTGAGAGAATCCGCTCGAGCAGGTCCTGATACTGGTGCATGTGTCGTGTGCCTTTGGGGAGGCCGCGAACTTAGCGGCCACCTCCGAGCTGCGACAGCGGCGATTCGCTGCCTGCGCCGATTATACCCGGAAAAAGTGAGCGTTTCCGGTGCAAACGACAAGGGGCGGAACCCGCGTCCCGCCCCTCGCCTATCGGCTTGATTGTGCTGGTTAACTGGCCGGCTTGAGCACCGGGGTCCACTTCGCGATCTCGTTCTTCACGAGGGTCGCGAGCGCCTCCGGCGTCCGGTCCTTTGGGCCCGGGATGACGCTGCCGAGCTCGAGCAGGCGCTTCCTCACCGTCTCGTCGTCGAGCGCTTTGACCGCGGCGGCGTTCAGGCTCGCCACGATGGCCGGCGAAGTTCCCTTTGCTGCGAACATCGCGTTCCAGGCCTGGGCCTGGAACGCAGGCAGGCCGGCCTCCGTCGTCGTCGGCACGTTCGGCAGCGACGGATTGCGCTCGGCCGTTGCGATCGCATAGGCCTTGATGGTGCCGGCGTTGATCTGTGGCACGGCGTTGACGATCTGGTCGCACATGTAGTCGACCTGCCCCGCCACCAGCGCGTTCATCGCGGGGCCGGTGCCGTTGAAGGGCACGCCGACCGGCTTGATGTCGAGGATGGAGTGCAAGAGCTCGCAGGACACGTGCGAGACCGAGCCGACGCCGGCATGCGCCGCGTTCACCTTCTCGGCATTGCCCTTCACGTAGGCGACGAACTCCTTCAGGTCCTTCGGCGGAAAATCCTTGCGCGCCAGGATCAGGATCGGCGTGCCCGCCAGCAGCGCGATCGGCTCGAAGTCTTTCTCCGGATGATAGGCGAGCTTCGGGTAGAGCGGCACGGATGCGGCATGCGTGCCCATATGCCCCGTGATCAGCGTATAGCCGTCATTGGCCGCGCGTGCGGCCCGCGCGGTCGCGGTGGTGCCGCCGGCGCCGACCACGTTCTCGATGACGATGCTCTGCCCCAGCGTCTGCGCCATGTGCGCGGTGACGATGCGGGAGATCACGTCGGTCGGGCCGCCGGCCGCGAACGGCACGATCATGGTGATGCCGCGCGTCGGATAGGTCTGCGCCTGAGACGGTGCGACAAACGCGCACAGCGATGCGGCAGCCGCGGCACATGCGCCCGCGAGCGCGCGAATAAAGGTCATGCCGATCCCCTTGTCGGTTCCTTGGGACACAAACAAAAATGCCGGCCACAAGGGCCGGCATTTTCATTTCACGAAGACATCACACAAGTCGATTCGACTTCCGAATGCGGCGCGCGGACGCAGGGCGCCGCGCCGGCGCGGTCAGTTCTCGGATTCGGTGAACACCTCGTCGCGCTTGGCGCGCAGCGCGGGCAGCACCGTGAGGATCAACAGGCTCGCCGCGATCGCCAGCAGCACCGCCGACAACGGACGCGTCAGGAACACGCTCCAGTCGCCGCGTGAGATCAGCAGCGCGCGGCGCAGGTTCTCTTCCATCAGCGGTCCGAGCACCATGCCGAGCAGCAGCGGTGCCGGCTCGAAATCGTGCTTGATCAGCCAGTAGCCGACGAGACCGAACACGCCGGCGAGGATGACGTCGACCGGTGCGTTGTTCACCGAGTAGATGCCGATCGCGCAGAAGATCACGATCGAGGGGAACATCAGCCGGTAAGGCACGCGCAGCAGGCGGACCCAGATTCCGACCAGCGGCAGGTTGATGATGATCAGCATCAGGTTGCCGATCCACATCGAGGCGATCATGCCCCAGACGAGATCCGGCTGCTTCTGCATCACCTGCGGGCCCGGCACGATGCCATGGATGGTCATCGCGCCCACCATCAGCGCCATCACCGCGTTCGGCGGGATGCCGAGGGTGAGCAGCGGGATGAAGGAGGTCTGCGCCGCCGCGTTGTTGGCGCTTTCCGGCGCCGCCACGCCCTCGATCGCACCGCGGCCGAACCGCGACGGGTTCTTGGCGATCTTCTTCTCGAGCGTATAGGCCGCAAAGGACGCGATCACGGCACCGCCGCCCGGCAGGATGCCGAGGATCGAGCCGAGCACGGTGCCGCGCAGGATGGCAGGCGCGGAGTCGCGCAGATCCTTCCTGGTCGGCATCAGGCCGGTGATCTTCTGCTGCACGAGGTCGCGGTTCATCTCGGCGCCGGCGTCGAGGTTGCGGATGATCTCGGCAAAGCCGAACACGCCCATCGCTACCGTCGCAAAGCCGAGACCGTCGGCGAGCTCCGGAATGTTGAAGGCCATGCGCGAGGCGCCGGTCTCGATGTCCGAGCCGACCATTGACATGAGCAGGCCGAGCACGATCATCGCGATCGCCTTCAGCACCGAGCCCTTGGCCAGCACGACCGCGAAGATCAGACCGAGCACCATCAGCGAGAAATACTCGGCCGGACCGAACGCCAGCGCGAGCTTGGTCAGCGGCGCGCCGAGCACGGCGATGAGCACGGTCGCGACGCAGCCGGCGAAGAACGAGCCGATCGCCGCGATCGCCAGCGCCGGGCCGGCACGGCCCTGCTTGGCCATCTGGTGACCGTCGATGGCGGTGACGACCGATGTCGCCTCGCCGGGTATGTTGACCAGGATCGACGTGGTCGAGCCGCCATATTGCGCGCCGTAATAGATGCCGGCGAGCATGATCAGCGCGCCGACCGGCGGCAGTCCGAAGGTGATCGGCAGCAGCATCGCCACGGTCGCGATGGTGCCGATGCCCGGGAGAACGCCGACCAGCGTGCCGACGAGGGCGCCGATCAGGCACATCAGGAGGTTGATCGGAGAGAGCGCGACGGCGAAGCCGTGGGCGAGGTTGGCAAAAATATCCATCACGCCCTCACTGGATCAGGAAACGCGGAAACATCGGCATCGGTAGCCCGAGCACGTAAGGGAAGAGCAGCGCGCAGCCGAGCGTCAGGCAGGCGCCGACGATGGCAGCCTCCAGCCAGCGCGTCTCATGCGAGCCCATCGCCGCGATCATGAAGCTCGCGAAGGCGGAGACCACGAGGCCCAGCGGCCGGATCGCGAGCGCGAAGAACACGATCGAGACCATCACGAACAGCGGCCCGCGCCAGGAATAATGGGCCATCGCCGGCCCGTCGGTCAGAAGGCCGGTCAAGGCAATGCCGGCGGACAAGGCGACCAGCAGCCCGCCGAACATGCGCGGCGCGGTGCCCGCACCGAAGGAGAAGCCGCGCATGCCCTGCAAATCGCTCGAGGCCCACAGCGCGAACAGCGCGAGTGCCATCAGGATGACGCCGCCGACATAATCCTGGGCCGACCGGATGGTCATGAACAGCGTGACGATCGCCACCGCTAAGACCGGATAGGAATAGATCAGCGCCAGCAGCACGTCGGATGACGCCTTCTTGGTCTCACCGCCGACCGATCCGATCAGTGCCGCGGGAGCGCCCGCGACCAGCGCGGTGGCGTGGTTGATCAGGACAGTGGCGGGGCCGCGTCCCGTGCCCCAGCCAAAAATCGTCCCGATCGACCAGATGAGCTCGAATATCTGCGGCGCAACGGCCAGCAGACAAAAACCGATCGCCACCGAGGTGTTTCGGGTGGCTGTCGCTGAGTGGCCCATCGTATCGGCCATGCATGTCTCCTCCGCGACCCGTAAGTCACGCGCAGTGTTGTTCTAATCGGCTGGAAATGGATCCCTCGCCCGGATCACTGCCTAGCGATTTTCATTACACAATGCCAGCAAAACCCAACAAGCCCCCGGCGAGCAGGAGCCATAGTGGATTGATGCGCGAGACCGCTGCGAGCACCGCAACCATCGCGGTCAGAAGCACCGCAGCAATCGTGCGATCGGTCGCGTTGGCCAGGATCAGGGCACTCGCCGCCATCAATCCGATCGAGAGCGGAACCAATGCAGCCTGGATCAGGCCGGGCCAGCGCGATTGGCTCGGCCGGTTCAAGAGCCGGCTGACATAGTAGGCAACCAGCGCGGTCGGCAGGCACATGGCCAGCGTCGCTGCCAGCGCGCCGGGGATGCCGGCGACGGCATAGCCGATTAACGTCACGATAAGCACGTTCGGACCTGGCGAGAGCTGCGCGATCGCATAGGCATCAGTGAACTGCTTGTCGGTCATCCAGTGATGCACATCGACCGCGATACGGTGCATCTCGGGCACCGCGGCCGCGGCGCCGCCGACCGCGAACAGCGACATCAGCGCAAAGGTGGAGATCAACGCCCAGATCGGGTTCTCGGCGTTCACGCTGCTACCTTCCGCCGCAGGAGGAAGGTGGCGCCGACACTCACGGGGATCGCGACCAGCAGCACCGCCTGGAGCGGCAGGCGAAGCACGCCGATGGCAAGGAACACGGCGAGCATCAGGATGAGCGCAACGGCGTCCATCCGCTTGAACAGCGGCGTCATCATGCGAAAGACGACCGCGATCAGGAGGCCGACCGCCGCGCAGGAGATGCCTGCGAGGATGCGGCGCAGCACCTCCACATCGCCGAACCGGGCGTAGATGATCGCAAGCACGGTCATGATCAGCGTCGGCGGCAGCAGCAGCCCGGTAAAGGCGGCAACGCCGCCCGCGATCCCGCGCAGCCGCGCGCCAAAGACCATCGACAGATTGACGATGTTGGGCCCGGGCAGGAAATGGCAGAGCGCGAAGGTTTCGTTGAACTCGTCCGCCGTCATCCAGCGGTGCTGCTCGACGATCGCCCGCCGGGCGAACACCAGAACTCCGCCGAAACCGGCCAGGGACATCCGGGCGAAGGCGACGAACAGCGCGGCCAGGCTGGGCGGAGGGCCGCTGGTCGCGGCACGATCCGGCTCTTGGGCGGCCGGTGCTGAATCCGGGGACATGTCAGGAGCTTAGAACGAGGGCCGCCGCGAGGCCAAGGCTATCCGGAACCTATCCAAAGGGAACCGCGCCATGCCGCGCCAAACCCCTGTCTTTCTAAACCTTTGCCCCCTATATTGGGGGTGCCGGTTCGCCGGCTATGGAAATAAACGGTCGTCGTAATAAACCATTCGGACCCGGGGGCGGTACCCGGCGCCTCCACCAAAGCCCACCAGCGGGCAGGCCCTAGAAGCGGGTTTTGGCGGGGGCGAAATAGGATCGACGAGGGCGTAAAGGGCGTGCTTTTTCCCGGTATTGTTCCGCCGTTATCGGGCTACTGCAATAGTTGCCAACGACAACTTTGCTCCGGTTGCTCAGGCTGCGTAACGCAGTTTGAAAGACCATCTTAAAGTCCTAACGGGTTAAGCTCCGTTAGGCGGGGTTCGGAGGCACCTGGCAACAGAAGCCTCCACTTACCTTCGATTTCCTCCCCCACGGGGACTCCTGCTGACCCGTCAGGCGCGGTACTATTGCGGCTTGGCGAGTCGGGCCGGCAGGGCCCAACTCCTGGAATGCAACAGGACCACCATGGCGACCGATCATATCCGATACGATGTGCTGGCCCGCGACGCGCTGCGCGGCGTGCTGCGGAAGGTGCTGACCGACGCCGCGTCGCATGGACTGCCGGGCGAGCATCATTTCTTCATCACCTTCGTGTCGAAGGCCGAGGGCGTGAAGCTGTCGTCGCGGCTCCTGGCGCAATATCCGGAAGAGATGACGATCATCCTGCAGCATCAGTTCTGGGATCTGACCGTGCTCGAGGACCGCTTCGAGGTCGGCCTGTCGTTCGGCGGCATTCCGGAGCGGCTGGTGGTGCCGTTCAGCGCCATCAAGAGCTTCCTCGATCCGTCCGTGAAGTTCGGCCTCCAGTTCGACACGTCCGATGTCGCCGAGGTCGCGCCCGAGACTTTGCCCGCGGCCCCTGCCCCTTCGGCCCTGTCGGTGCCCACGCCCGCCACGGACAAGGCGGAGACCGCGGAAGAGCCGACCCCGCCGAGCCAGGGCGGCGCCGAAGTCGTGCGGCTCGATCGTTTCCGCAAGAAATGATCTAGGCTACCGCGCGAGACCGTCGCGTCCGGCCAAACTGCCTATATAGAGGAGCACATGAAGAGGCCGCGCGGCATTTCGCGCGGCGGAATGGATGTGCTCATGGCCAAATCTGCACGCACGAAGACCGCTCGCCCCGCGACCCGCACCGAGACCGACAGTTTCGGTCCCATCGAGGTCCCCTCCGATCGCTATTGGGGCGCGCAGACCGAACGTTCGCGGCAGAATTTCCGCATCGGCACGGATCGCATGCCGATCTCGCTCGTGCATGCGCTCGGCATCGTCAAGCTCGCCGCGGCGCAGTCCAACCGCGAGCTCGGCCTGCTCGACCAGCGCCGCGCCAGTGCCATCATCCGCGCCGCGCGCGAGGTGATCGACGGCAGCCTCGACGATCATTTCCCGCTCGTCGTGTGGCAGACCGGCTCGGGCACGCAGACCAACATGAACCTCAACGAGGTGATCGCCAACCGCGCCAATGAGCTGCTCGGCGGCGAGCTCGGCGCCAAGAAGCCGGTGCATCCGAACGATCACGTCAACATGAGCCAGTCGTCGAACGACTCTTTTCCCACCGCAATGCATATCGCGGCGGCGAGCCGCATCACCGCCGATCTCGTTCCTGCCCTTGGCGAACTGCTCCGCGCGCTGCGCAAGAAGGAGAAGGAGTTCGCCAAGATCGTCAAGATCGGCCGCACCCACACCCAGGACGCGACGCCGCTGACGCTCGGCCAGGAATTCTCCGGCTATGCCGCGCAGGTCGAAAGCGGGATCGCGCGACTGAAGGTCGCGGTGAAGGAGCTCTATCCGCTGGCGCAGGGCGGCACCGCCGTCGGCACCGGCCTCAACGCGAAGCCGCGCTTTGCAAGACTGTTCGCAAAGCACGTTGCCGGAATCACCAAACTGCCCTTCACCAGCGCCGCCAACAAATTCGAGGCGCTGGCCTCGAACGATGCCTATGTGCTGGCGCACGGCGCCATCAATTCGGTCGCGACAGGCCTGTTCAAGATCGCCAACGACATCCGCCTGCTCGGATCGGGTCCGCGCTCAGGGCTCGGCGAGCTGATCCTGCCGGAGAACGAACCGGGCTCGTCGATCATGCCGGGCAAGGTCAATCCGACGCAGTGCGAGGCGATGACCATGGTGTGCTGCCAGGTGTTCGGCAATCACACCGCGATCACGGTCGCCGGCAGCCAGGGCCATTTCGAGCTCAACGTCTACAAGCCCGTGCTAGCCTACAACATGCTGCACTCGATCCGCCTGATGGCCGATGCCGCGCGCTCCTTCACCGAACATTGCGTCAGCGGCATCCGCGCCGACGAAAAGCGCATAAGTGAACTGATGCAGCGTTCGCTGATGCTGGTAACCGCGCTCGCGCCGAAGATCGGCTACGACAACGCCGCCAAGGTGGCCAAGACGGCGCATGTCAACGGCACCACGCTGAAGGAGGAGGCGCTGCGGCTCGGCTTCGTCACAGCGGACGAGTTCGACCGTTTGGTGCAGCCGGAGAAGATGACGAAACCGGGGTAATTCCTAATTCCGATAGTCATCCGTAATGATACGGAGCCAAAAAGCTCATAATTGTAAGGCTTAAAGGACAGGATTTGATTACCGTCAATGTTCCGGAAAGACGGCGTGCTACGCAGCTATTCTGCCCTTGGCGGGGCGAAATTCATCGTTTGATGGCCCAAGGGGCCGATTGACGAGGACGAGCAAATGACAATCAAGTCTTGTGGGGCGCGACGCGGCCCCCTGTTTCTGAATGTTTCATCCTGCCTGAAGAGGATCGGATGATGGAGACGCGGCATGGGGAACGTCATCAACCTGAATCGTTTCCGGAAGCGCGCCGAGCGGGAAGCCTCGGCGAAGCAGGCGGACGCCAATCGAGCGAAGTTCGGCCGCACGAAGGCGGAGCGGTCGGCGGAGGAGACGCGCGCGGACAGGGCGAAGGAGCACCTGGACAAGCATCAGATCGATCGCGAGGAGCAGCCATGAAGTCGCCCGTCGTGAAACGATCGATCGTCGTCGCCGGTCACAAGACCAGCGTCAGCCTGGAAGAGGCGTTCTGGAACGGCATGAAGGAGATTTCGGGCCTGCGCAACATGACGCTGTCCGAGCTCGTCGGCGAGATCGACGGCAACCGCCAGCAGGGCAATCTGTCCTCGGCGATCCGCCTGTTCGTGCTGGACTACTTCAAGAGCCGCGCCATGGCCGTCCAGCCGGACAAGGTCCCGGCCCAATAGCCGGCAAGGCGTCTTTTCGGCGCGTCCGGGCGTTCGCACTTTAAAATCACTCTAAGGTGCAGCTTCCGGCGAGCAAGCGCGCTTGACCTCAATGCCCTGCGTTGAAAATACAGGGCATGACCGACACCAATGATACGCGCCCTCACATGCCGCTGGGTCTGGCCCTGCGCGGCTACACCGGCGTCATCCAGCACCTGTCCGCCAGGGACACCGGTTCGGCGCTCTCGGACATCGAGCTCGAGAGCCGGCTGATCGAACTCGGCTTCGTCGAGGGGGCCCGGGTCGAGGTCCTGCATGAGGGGCTGGTCGGGCGCGATCCCATCGCCGTGCGGGTCGACAGCATCACGATCGCGGTCCGTCGGCGCGAAGCCATGGCCATCATCGTCGCCTGAGGCGGCCGCCCCCTGACCTCAGGCCTTTGATCCCAGATCGTTGAAAATCATGGAAGCACCCCTCCTGCATCTCGCCCTGGTCGGCACGCCAAACAGCGGCAAGACCTCGCTGTTCAATGCCCTGACCGGCAGCCGGCAGAAGGTCGCGAACTATCCGGGCGTCACCGTCGAGCGCAAGGAAGGCTTCTTCGTCACGCCCCAGGGACGCCAGGTCTCGGTGGTCGACCTGCCCGGCACCTATTCGCTGCGCGGCCGCAGCCCGGACGAGGAGATCACCCGCGACTTCGTGCTCGGCAAGGCCTCTGGCGAGACCGTGCCCGACCTCGTGCTGTGCGTGGCCGATTCCACCAATCTGCGCTTGACCATCCGCCTGCTGCTGGAGCTCAAGCGCACCGGCCGGCCGATGATCCTCGTGCTCAACATGTTCGACATCGCCGCGCGCCGCGGCATCACGGTCGACGTCGAGCGGCTCGCCAAGGAGCTCGGCGTGCCCGTGGTCACCTCGATCGCGGTGCGCAAGGGCGGCACGGCCGATCTGTTGACGCTGACCGACGAGATCTCGGCCAGGCTCGCCACCGAGCCTGCGGAGAACACCTGGCGCGCGCTCAGCGTCGGCGAATTGCGCTCCACCCAGCGCGAGGCCGACCGCATCATCGCCGACTGCGTCAGCCTGCCGAGCCGGCCTGACACCTGGACCGCGCGGATCGACGCGGTGGTGCTGCATCCCGTCGGCGGCCTCATCGTGCTGGCGCTGATCCTGTTCGTGATGTTCCAGGCGGTGTTCGCCTGGGCGCAGCCGCTGATGGAGCTGCTCAATTCCGGCTTCGACGCGCTCGGCGAGTTCGTGCACACCACCCTGCCCGCCGGCCTGCTCCAGAGCTTCCTCCAGAACGGCGTGATCTCGGGCGTCGGCAGCGTGATCGTGTTCCTGCCGCAGATCATCATCATCTTCCTGTTCATCCTGCTGCTGGAAGATTTCGGCTACATGGCGCGCGCCGCGTTCCTGATGGACCGCATCATGGGCGGCGCCGGCCTGCACGGCCGCGCCTTCATCCCGCTGCTGTCGAGCTTTGCCTGCGCCATTCCCGGCATCATGGCGACGCGCGTGATCGACAACAAGCGCGACCGGCTGACCACGATCCTGATCGCGCCGCTGATGACCTGCTCGGCGCGCATCCCGGTCTACACGCTGATCATCTCGGCCTTCATTCCGGCGAAGGACGTCTGGGGCTTCATCAACCTCCAGGGCCTCGTGATGTTCGGCCTTTACGCCGCCGGCATCGTCAGCGCGCTTGCCGTCTCGTTCCTGATCAAGTTCTTCATGCTGCGCGACTACGCGCCGGCACCGTTCATGCTGGAGCTGCCGGACTACAAGATGCCGCGGCTGAAATCGATCGCGATCGGCGTCTACACGCGGGCCAAGATGTTCCTCCACCGCGCCGGCACCACGATCTTCTCGATGATGGTGCTGATCTGGTTCCTGGCCTCGTTCCCGCAGCCGCCGGCGGGCGCGACCGAGCCCGGCATCGACTTCAGCCTCGCCGCCATCATCGGCAAGGCGCTCGAGCCGCTGCTCGCCCCCGTCGGCTTCAACTGGCAGATCGCGGTCGCCCTGATCCCGGGCATGGCGGCGCGCGAGGTCGCGGTCGCAGCGCTCGGCACGGTCTATGCGATCGAAGGCGGCAAGGAAGCGGCCGAGCAGATCGGCCAGGTGCTGGCGACGAAATGGTCGCTCGCCACCGCGCTGTCGATGCTGGCCTGGTACATCTTCGCCCCGCAATGCGCCTCGACGCTGGCCGTGATCCGGCGCGAGACCGGAAGCTGGCGATGGATGGCGGTGACCTTCAGCTACATGCTGGTGCTGGCCTATGCCGCGAGCCTCGTGACGTACAACGTCGCGGTGGCGTTGGGGGCGGGATAGAGTCCCCTCTCGAAACTAAAAACTGCGAAAACAACCCCATGCACAGTAGACGGGGGTCGTGAAATCAATGGCTTACGAATTATCCGAATTCGCTTGACCCGTCGGGCAAGACACCGGCATGATGGCATCATCGGGAAGCGTCCGCCAACGATTGATCGCGGCCCGCATCCTCGACGAGTCCGCACAATTCACCCGCGCCTGGCCTTGCGACATCGCAGGAATTGATGCCGGACCTCCATCGTTTTCTTCGGCTTCCCATGAAAAGGCCCCGGTCGATGCCGGGGCCTGAGTTCACCGGGAAGACACACACACTCAATAGCGAGCAGCGACCGGAGCACCGAAACCACCGAAGCGGTAGTTCAACCGAAGCGTAACCATGTCCACATCCTGGCTGATCCCGCTGCCGGTGAGCGTCAACCCGCCGGGCGTGACCACGCCTGCGAAGCCGAAATTGTCGCGTCCCATCCAGAGATGGTCGTACTCGATACCGGCCGACCAGTTCGGCGCAAAACCATATTCCCAGCCGACACCCAGGGCGCCGCCCCAGCGCGTGTGACCTGCCGAAGCCAGTCCGACGCCGGTGACGTTGTTGAATATATCGAATCGATTGCGGGTCACGGCAGCGCCGCCCTTCACGTAGAACAGCGAAGCGTTCCATGCCCAACCGAGCTGGGCTGTGAACAGCCCAATGGCGTCGGTCTTGCCTGTGGTCGAGATCAACGGATCGATCAGGCTGACGCGCGTGTTCTTGATCTCGGCCCAATCGCCCTGAGCTTCCAGACCAAGCACAAACTGATTGGTTTGCCAGCGGTACCCGATCTGTCCACCCGCAAGACCACCGGAGCGATCGGCGCAGCCACCTGCTACCGTCCCAGCGGGCGTTACGAAGTCGACGCAACCATGGCTTTGCCCCCAGCCACCGTTGGCCCCGATGTAGAATCCGCTCCAGTTGTAGACCGCCACCACTGGTGCCGGCGGCGGCGCCTTGACGGCCATGTCGGCCGCCATGGCCGGAGCCGCCATACTCAGTGCCACGAAGCCGATCGCAGCAGTCGAAAACTTCCTCATGGTCTCGTCCCCTTTTTTGCTCTTTCGTTCAAATTCGCTGTCTCGTCCAGAAATGAGCACCCATGCTGACCAGGTGCATAAGGTTCGCGAATGTGAGGAACTTTACGCGGGCAGGAGTCCTGAAGCCCGTATCAAAATGGCAACACCCAAGCGCCATCTCTATGCACCGTAGCGTGCTTAATCGATGCCCGACGCTTCTGACGGTAGAGAGCCGCCGTCATCGTTGAGCCACGCATGGATATCTGGCGCCGGAATGAGCCGCCTCGGAACGTGAGGATTGATCGTACCTGCAAAAACAGAAAGGCCTTCATCGAGCTTTGCGCGCGCGAACAACTTGGCTTCGTCCTCGGTCGCGAACGTCCGCGTCTCGCGCGGACTGCGCTGCCTCGGCAAAACGCCACGTTGTCGAATTTCAAAGCTGACGTACCAAGTCGGGATCATCGCACCTGTCAACCTGTGAGCCTCGAAGTCGGGTTGTGGCGCGATCGTCATCCGCGTATTTGATGCAGATCAAACCCCGCGCGTCACACCGGCGATCGGGAGGTTGAGTAAGACGTCGGCAGGACGGCATCGTCGGCGCAACAATCGATGCTCACTTCGAACGCCGCTAACCTCATTGGATCACTTCCGCACCAACAGACTGACCGCCGAGAAACTGCGCGACGATGATCTCGCCGACCTCGTCACACTCCATCTCGATCCCGACGTGTCCCGCTATCTCGGCGGTGTCCGTTCGGCGGAGGCGACGAAGACTTATCTCGCCGTCAACATGGCCCATTGGGACCGGCACGGTTTCGGGCTCTGGGTGCTGCGAACGAGAGACGGAGCATTCGCCGGACGGGCGGGGATCAGGCACATCCTCGTTGATGGTATCGACGAGATCGAGATTGCCTATACATTCAAACGCGACCTCTGGGGCCAAGGATTTGCGAGCGAGACCGCCGCGGCGCTGACGCATATCGGGCTGTCGCAACTCGCGCTGCCGTCGCTCATCGGCCTGGTCTTCGTCGAACATGGCGCGTCGCGCCGCGTCCTAGAGAAATCCAATTACATTCTGGAGAAGAGCACGACGCATCACGGCGAGGACGTCGTGATCTACCGGATCCGGCGGTGAGCGACGCCCCAACGCTCAGCCGGTGCGCAGCCGAATGGCCGATCGCGGCAATGAGGCCAGAAACAGAACGGCGCAGACGCACAGCAAGACGATGTCCTTGAACAGGAACTCGCCGGTCAGATTCCACGCCATGGGATCGGATGACAGGCTCCATGTGACGACGCCCGGCGTCGTGAAGAAGAACGACCATGTGATCGCGAAGGTCACCACGCCCATGAATGAACCGACGGCGGACAAGACCGGGCTGAAGCTACCTGCCGCCAGCAGCGCGGCAATCACGAATTCGGCAACACCGAGAACATAAGCCTCTCCCCTCAGGCCGAAGATCGACAGCCAGGAGATGAACGGACTGTTGGTGATGAACTGCGCGATGCCCTGCGCGGATTGCAATGTGAATTTCTGCATTCCGAAGGACACGAATATGACCACCATGACCCAGCGGAGAATGGCGAGCGGACGATACGAACCTCCACCATTCTCGGCAACGTTGAATTCCTTCATGTGACGATCTCTCCCCGGAATGCGCATCCATCAGCGTGCGAAGAAGATACGTTCGCTGAAAGCTGTACGAAGAGACCTTTCCGCCGTTACCTGCATCCGGAGTTCCACTGATCACAGGTGCGTGCAACGGCGTGTGTCGGCGCCATGATCGAAGGCAATTCCGAGAAGCTACCAGCAGCGCTCCGCGACGGATCGCAGCGCCCAAGCGGCTCGAGGCCCGTCAGGCCGAGATGATTGCCACCACTTCAATCTCGACGCGGGCCGATGTCGGCGTCAGGGCGCTGACCTGGACGAGCGTGCTGGCCGGGCGCACCGCATCGAAGGCTTCAGAGTGGGCGCGCGCCACATGCTCGGTGTCCGCCATATCGATCACGTACACCACGGTACGGACGACATGCCGCATATCGGCGCCAGCCTCGGCCAATGCGTCGGCGATCAATGCGAGTATCGCCCTGGCTTGCAGGTAGGCGTCGCCGTCGAGGTGCGGCGGGCGAGCCGTCGTGCCGGAAATGAAGACCTGGTTTCCGACGCGGACGGCGCGGGAGTAGCCATAGGTGTCTTCAAACGCATATCCCGATGAGATGTTTTGCCTCGTCAACGACGCGCTCCTGTGGGTTTCGGGCTGCACCCTTCTCGGCCAGCATTGAATTGTAGCTACTTGTAGCCCTCGCCCGGCCACGCAACCATCGCCGCCTTGGCTGCGCCTCTCAGCTCCGCCGGCGTGGCGCCGTCCTTGGCCTGGATGGCCATGCCCTGGAAGACGCTGAGATAGAACCGGCTCAACGCCTCTATGTCGGTTGCGGCAGGTAGCTCGCCATTGGCGAGGCCAGCCTCCAGCCGCGCGCGCAAATTGCCGAGCATGTCGAGCCGGACTCTTCTGATCGCGCGGGCGATCGAGGCCGGCCATTCGTCGCTGACGGCGCCCAGCACGGCCATGCAGCCGGCCGGTGCCGAGCGGGATTTCGGCAGGATCTCGGCCGCCCCGATCAGCAGGTTCTCGACGCCGGCGCGCGCGGTTGCTCCTTCGCCAAGCCTGTCCCAGACCGGAGGCCCATAGGTCAGGACGTAATGCTCGATCGCCGCAAGATAGAGCGCCTCCTTGCTCTCGAAGGCCGCATAGAGGCTCGGCGAGCGGACGCCCATGGCTTCGCAGAGGTCGTGCATCGAGGCGGCCTCGAACCCCTTGCGCCAGAACAGCAACATGGCGGCTTCGAGTGCCGCCTCGCGGTCAAATTCTCGTGGTCGTCCCGCCATCGCAGCTCTTTCTGTAATGATCAACACATAATTGGCTTGACGCGGCCGATCAAGCCTCCAATATTCTGTGTCGATCGTTACATAATTGGAGAAGACAGATGACGCTGGCAGGAAAACGGGCCCTGGTGACGGGCGCAAGCAGGGGTATCGGTGCGGCCATTGCAAAGGCGCTAGCCGCGGAAGGCGCCGACGTCGCAATCACCTATGAGAAGTCCGCAGACAGCGCCGCCAAGGTGGTTGACGCCATCAAGGCCGGCGGACGCAAAGCCGTGGCGATCCAGGCCGACAGCGCGGATGTCGCCGCCGTCCAGGCCTCGGTCGAAAAGACCGTCGCTGCGCTGGGCGGACTCGATATTCTGGTCAACAACGCCGGAATTCTTCGCCTGGGCGGCCTCAACGACATTTCGCTTGGGGATATCGATGCGCTGCTGAACGTCAACGTCCGTTCGCCGATCGTCGCGAGCAAAGCCGCGCTGCGCCACCTTGGCAAGGGCGGCCGCATCATCACCATCGGCAGCTATTTCGCCGACCGCGTGCCTTCGCCAGCGCTCGGCGTCTATGCGGCGTCGAAGTCGGCGCTATCAGCGTTCACGAAAGCGCTGGCGCGGGAAGTCGGCCCCAGGGACGTCACGGTCAACCTGGTGGCACCGGGCTCGATCGACACCGACATGAATCCAGCGCACGGCCCGACCGCGGAGACGCTGAAACAGTTCATGGCGCTCGGCCGCTACGGCGCCACGGATGACATCGCGAGCGCCGTGGCGTTCCTGGCGAGCCCGAAGGCCAGGTACATCACCGGCACGACATTGACGGTCGACGGCGGCGCCAACGCTTGAGCGTTCCACCCCGTTGCAGGAGGCCGCCACCGAGGCGGCCTCCTGCTCGCGGTCGACGTCAAATCATTCGGTGTAGCTTTACTTCGTGTAGCCCTATTTCGTGTAACCTTGGCTCGTACACCACCACATGGCGTCAGCCGAGCTCGAACCGTGCTCGATGACGTATTTTCGGCACGCTTCGTAATTGACGGCATAACGCTTGGCGCACGGGACGGACGAAATGGTGCCGCTACTGAATGCCGCTACTGAAAGAGCATTTGTACTGAGCGTTGGCTGTCGGCATCGAAAGGGTTGTGACAGCGAGCCCGACGACGAGGAAAGCGAAGGTCTTCATGGCTATCTCTCCCGAATCCAGGGACAGCGAGCGCTATCCCAGGTGGTATGATAGCATGCTCTCCACCGCGCCCGTTCGGCGAGTGCCCGTTCGGGATCGTGGAGCTGCGTTGCGGAAATGACGGTGAAACCGATCACCACCGCCGCGCTCGAGTGCATAGCCCGGATGGAGCGCAGCGTAATCCGGGGCTTCTTGCACAGCTTGCAGGGTGGGCAAAGCGCAGCGTGCCCACGAACTTTTTACGACCATGAGGAGATGGTGGGCACGGCGCAAGTGCGCCTTTGCCCACCCTACGAGACCTGTTGTATCTTACCTGAAATACCCAAGCACGAGATCGATATCCGAGCTGCCGGCGACCGAGCCGTTCAGCTCGGCGTCGATGACGCGGCGGCAGGCTTCGATCGCGGCGTGATCGCCGAGATCGTTGGCGGCTTCCAGCACGAGCCAGGCGGCGTCGACCGAGGCCTTGTCCGGAGCTCCGCCGCCGACATCGGCGCCGAAGGCATTGTTGAGGTTCTTCTTGCGAACGGCGGTGCCGAATTGAGGCAACATTTGCAAATACTCCCCTGCCAATTCCCGGGTGATGCTCAATGGACCTGCTTAGTGGACTTGCTCAGTGGACCTGGAGTTCGGGCTGACGGCCCGCATCGGCACCCGCGCCGGTCTTGCGCGACTGGTAGAACTTCAGGATGCTGCGCGAGGTCTCGATCTTGAGCCGGCTGAACTCGCGCTCGTTGTCCTGGAGCTCGCGCGCGGTGATTAGATGATCCTTGGCGCCGAGGAACAGCAGCGACATCGTCGTGTCCCAGGAGAAGTTGAGCGCCTTGCACAGCACCAGGATCATCTCGCGGTTGCGGTCCATCAGCGCGCGCTCGATCACGTCGACCGGCAGCGCCGATAGCAGCGACAGGCCGATCTGCACCTCGTCGAAGCGGTGCTGGCGCGCATAGTTCGAGATCGAGTCCTGGTTGAGGTTGCCCTGGCGGTACTGCGTCGTCACCACGCGCTTGGCGACGAAGTAGCTGCGCGAGGACGGGCCGAACTTGGATTGCAGATCGCCGGTGACCTCTGTCACCGAGCTCTGGATCTGCGCCATCATCTCAGGGCGCTCGCTCTCGAGCCGGCGGCGGACGTCTTCCGACGCTTTCGAGATGAGCTGCTGGAAGATGTGGCGCGGCACGTCCTTGCGCAGGCCAAGCTGCTCGGCAAGAATCGAATCGCCCTCGGCGCGGCGGACCATGTGCAGCAGGCCCGAGCCGGAGAAGCGCGCGCCCTCGTTCCTGGCGACCGACGTCACGACCTCCTGGTCGCCGCGCTTGACCAGCACGTCGGTCACGGCCTCGCCGATGGATTTACGCTGGGCAATCGCGAGCAGATGCGACTGGCTCTTGGTCAGGGCGCTCTTGACCAGCATCTTCTCGTCGAGACGGGTGGAGTCGCGCAGCACGGGACCGGCGACCGCGATCTCGTCGTCGAGAGCGAGCTTTTCGATGACATTGAGCGGAGCGTGATCGCAGGCCGCCATCAATTCGGAGAGCTGCGTCCGCGCGGCAACCTCGATCTCGTCGGCAAGCCGGCCGATGACCTCGCCGAACATGCTGATCTCGTCGTCGCTGTAGCGGCCGGTGATCAGGATGTCGGTCGCATGCCACAGCGCGCGTGCCCGGCTTTCGTCGGTGCCGCGCGCGATCGCGTCGTCCAGATCCTGTAGAAGCGTTTTCGCCCCGTTCATGTCGATCACCCCAGTTCTTGGTCGTTCTTTGGCGAGCCATCCCGCCTGTGCTGGCGCGACGCCGAATTCCTCTGACACCCGACACTAGGGAACAAACGCGAGAATCCGGTAAAGTCGGCAGATCAGTTTTGCCGACGAGAATTCATTTAAATGCGATGGAATGGGTTTACCGGCGGGCAAGGGAGAAGGTGCGCTCCCTCTCCCGCTTGCGGGAGAGGGCTGGGGAGAGGGTGTCTCCGCAGAGCGACTCCCTTAATGGAAAGAACCCTCACCCGGCGCTTCGCGCCGACCTATCCCGCAAGCGGGAGAGGTTAAGAGGGCCCGCGGCCCGATCTCTCCAAACAAACTCGCGCTTACGGGTTCGACGGCGTCAGCACCAGCGGCGGCTTCGGCTTGGGCTTTGCGGGCGCGGGGCCCGGCGCCGGTCTCACCTCGATCGGCGGCGGCAATGGCGCGACCTGCTGACTTGCGAGCGGCGGGCTTGGAGCTGCGGGCGCGGCCAGCGGCGCTTTCGGCGTCGGCGCGGCTTTCGGCCTTGGCGGCGCGCGGCGTGGATCCTGGCCCGGCAGCGGCACGTTGGCCGGCACCTGCTCGGGCGCCGCATCCGGAGACACCAACGTCGGTAGCGCCGCGGTCGCCGGCGGCGGCTCGCCGCGCTCGATGGCATCGAGCCGGCGCGTCTCGCGATCGATCGTGCGCACCGCGAGCCACGAAGACAGCGGCGCAAGATCGACGGTGCGGTTGAGCTTGTCGGGGGGGCCCGCCGCGAACAACTGGATCTCCGGCGGGGCGCCGGAGAGCCCGGTCATGATCGGCGTCAGGCTGGCGCGGATGTCGGCCTGGTCGGCGGGAATGTCGTAACCGCCGGAGACAATGGCGCGGGCGTTCTTCGCTTCAAGCGGCGTGGCACCAACGCGCAGCCGTCCGTCGCGGATCGTGAACGGGATCTGCGCCGAGGCGACCGCAATGGGACCCGCCGCCAGCGCGGGTTCGACCAGCTGCCGCAGCCTGTTGTCGTCGGCGACCTGACCGCCGTCGCTGGCGCGGATGGCGATCTCGAACGCACGCGGGTTGAGGCCGCTGATTTCCGCAGAGTCCAGCGTCACCGTGCCGTTGCCGGCGAGCGCGCCGGTCAACGCCGCGACGCTGCGGCCCTGGCTGGTCAGCGCCATCTGCACCGAGGCGCGTCCCTTGGGCAAAGCAAGATCACGGTAGCGCAGCGTGGTCGCATCGACATTGCTGAGCTCGATACGTGCGTTCAGCGCAACGCCACTCGCGCCGTTGCGCGCGTCAAAGCTCGCCGACAGCTCGCCGCCGCCGACGCCGCCCTTGAGCGCATCGAGCGCGAGCGACTGGCCGTCGCTCCGGATCGTCCCGCCGATGGGACGCAGCTCGACGCCGCCTGGCAACGTGCCGCGCAACGCCTGGAAGGCGATGCGGCCGCGCCAGCCACCGAGGAGCCCCGCGCTCAGCGGCTCGCCGGCATCGCGTCCGGCCGCGCCGACGGCAAGCGCGAGCGCCGGCGCAAGATCGAGCGTGTCGAGGCCTACCTCGCCGTCGATGCTCTTCTCCTGGTCGAGCGTGACCGCCAGACGACCGCGCAGATGCGAGCCGGCCGCGCTGCCGTCGAGATCGTCGAAGGTCAGGCGATTGCCGGACAGAGAGAGCCGGGAGGACAGGCTGACGGTCTGCGCCGATTTGCCGGCCGGGCCGGTTCCGAAGAGCGGCGCGAGGTTGACATTGCGCACGCGCAGATTCACGGACGCCTTCGGCTCCGGCGCGGACAATTCGACGCTGCCTTGCGCGTCTGCGTCCAGCCCGCCGCCGCTCAGTTTTGCGTTCAATTGCAGCGGCCGGCGCCAGGCACCGCTTAACCGGCCTTCGAACTGCGAAGCGCCCTCGCCCGCGGCCACCACGCGATCGAGGCCGAGCAAGGCCAGCAATGCGCCGGCCTGCGGGGTCGAGACTTTCGAGTCCAGCGTGAAGTCGCTGTTGCGCAGGCGGTCGATGTCGATGCCGTTGACGGCCGCTACCGGCGTCTGTGCGGCCAGCGTCGCGGTGGCCTTGAGCTGCGGCGCGTCGAGATCGAACACGGCGCGGGCGTCGCTGCGATCGGCATGCTCGGCGTTCCTGTCGAGGCTGAGGTCGAGCTTCAGGCGGGTCGCACCGGGCAGCGGCGCGATCGCATCGAAGCGCGTACGCACCGAAGGCGCAAACGGCTCGATCAGCGCGGTAAGCTCGCGCAGCGAATTGGCTGAGGATTTCAGCGCGAGCTTGCCGGTGGCTTTGGTACGGTCGAAGCTGCCGCTCGCCTCGGTGGTCATCCCGCTGGTCTGGCCGAACCGCAACTGCTCCAGCGACAGCGACGCCGGTCCATAGCCGAGCTTCGCCGCGAACGGCCGCAGCTCCTGGCCGGCGGAGATCGCACGGCCGACATCGAGCGAGAGCCTTGCCTCCTCCGGCCATTCGCCTTGCGGCCCGCCGAGCGCGCGCACAAAGCTCGCAGCGGCGTCGAGATCGAGACGGTCGGCCTTGAGCTCGGCATCGATCCGCGAGCCCTTGCTCGCGCCGGTCTGGACGAAAGCAATTCGTCCCTCGATGGCGCCGCCTTCGATGTCGGCCTTCAGCTTGTCGATGGCGAGATGGTTGGCGGCGATCGTCACGTCGCCGGCAAGCCGCAGCGGCCGGGTGCTGCGGCGGTTGACCTCGCTGCGGCCTTGGAGCCAGGCCACCAGCGTATCGGGATCGGAGGATTCGACGCTGAGCCGGCCGCTGAAGCTGTCGGCGCCGGGCGCCGCGCCGTTGAGCGAGAGCTGCGTCATGCCGGGCGCGCGCAGCTCGAGCCGCTGGAAGGTCCAGGACCGGCCGTCGGTCGTGAGCTCGGCCGCGATGTTCTGGAGCGGCCGGCCACCGAGCATGATCTGGTCGGAGTTGAACTCGATCTGCGCCGGGATCGGCGCCTGCGGGATCGCGGCAAGGCCGGCGCGCAGTGCCGGCAGGATGCGCAGCGGCTCGGCGTCGTCCTTGCCGGCCAGCTTGTCGGCATCGATCTGGCGCGCCGACAGCACCGCGCGCAGCAGCGGCGAGGCGCCGAACCTGAGATCGCCGACGCCGCCGACTTTCAACGCATTGTCCTCGGCGCCAAAGCTTGCGTCGATCTGGTCGAACTTGGCGCCGGCGGGATCGGCCTTGAGTTTTGCGGTGAGTTTCCAGGGCGTCGGCCCGGCCTCGCCGGCCTTCTTCGCCGCCGGCACGGCCAGCGTCAGCGCGCCGTCGAATTTCGGCAGGCGGTTGTCGAAGGCGAGCACGCCTTCGAGATCGGCGAGGATGGCGCGCTCGCCGGGGTCGATGTTGAGGTGGAGACGCGTGGCGCTGCCGTCGGCGCTCGGGCCGGAGGAGATGCGGAACGGGTAGTGCGTGCCGCTCGCGGTGAAGCGGCCGTCGCCCCGCACCGAACCGGCCAGCGAGCGGACGTCGCCGGAGAAGGCGATGTCGCTCAGCTCCAGCGTCGAGCGGCTGGCGGCATCGTGCAGGGCTATGCGGCCGGTGAGATTGAAGCGCTCGATCGCCAGCGAAGCCAGATTGAAGGTGCCGCTCGCGGTGGACGGCAGATCGACCCGCCCGCGCGCGTCGAGGCCGAGATCGACCGCCATGCCATTGACCGTCAGCTCGGTGGCGCGCCATTCACCGCGCATCAGCGCGCTCAGGCTGAACTCGACGTCGAGCTTGTCGGCGCGCAGGCGGCCGAGATCGTTGTTGCCGCCGAAGGTGACCGAGCGCAGCCGCAACGTCGGCGCCGGCAGCAGCCGCGCGTCGAGCTCGCCCGCCACCCGCACCGGCACGCCGATGATCCGGCCCGCCTCCGCCTCGAACTGGGGCCTGAACTGGTTCCAGTCGATGAAGTAGGGCCCGATCAGCGCGGCCAGAAGCGCAATGATGAAGGCAATCGCCAATCCGAGCAGCGTCGTCTGCACGGGTCTCCCCTCGGCCAAACCGGCACCCGGGCCAAACCTTGCCCCATGGAAGGCTTCAGGCGCGCCGGAACAGCCCCTTATATAGGGGGAAGTGTGGCGAAGTCACAGCGACTGTTGTGCGCGGAGGTTAACGCGCGCCGCCGCCTCACCAGCTCGCCGGCAAGCTCTTCAGGCCGCGCAGCACGAAAGTCGGCCGCCATTCCGGGTTCTCGACGTCGTCGATGCGCAGATCCGGCAGCCGGCGCAACAGCGTGGCGATGGCGATCTCGGCCTCGATCCGCGCCAATTGGGCCCCCAGGCAGAAATGGATGCCGCCGCCGAACGACAGCGGCTTGACGTTGGGACGGGTGACGTCGAGCCGGTCGGGGCGATCGGGATAGACCGCCGGATCGCGGTTGGCCGAGCCGAGCAGGCACAGCACGGTCTCGCCCTTGGGGATTTTCCTGCCGCCGAGATCGTCGATGTCCTCGAGCGTGACGCGCCCGGTCATCTGCACCGAGGAATCGTAGCGCAGGAATTCCTCGATCGCATTGACCATCAGCTCCGGCCGGGCCTTGAGCAGCGCGAGCTGGTCCGGGTTGCGATGCAGCGCGAGCAGGCCGTTGCCGATCAGATTGACGGTGGTCTCGTGGCCGGCGCCGAACAACAGGATGATGTTGGCGGTCAGCTCCTCGTTGGTGAGCTTGTTGCCGTCTTCCTCGGCCTGCACCAGCTGGGTGGTGAGGTCGTCGGCGGGATTGCGGCGGCGCAGCTCGAACAGCTGCTGGAAATACATCTGCGCCATCATGTTGCCGGCGTTGCCCTTCGCGATCTCCTCCGGCGTGAGCGGCACGGGGTCGAGCAGCCGCCCGCCGTCGCGCGAGCTCTTGTAGAAGACCTCGCGATGGTCCTCGGGGATTCCCAGCATGTCGCAGATGATGGTGACGGGCAGGCGGAAGGCGAAATCCTCGATCAGGTCCATGTGGCCGCGGTCGATCACGGCGTCGATGGCCTGGTCGACGATCTCCTGTATCCGCGGCCGCATGTCCTCGACGCGCCGCGCGGTGAAGGCCTTCACCACGAGGCCGCGCAGGCGGGTGTGGTCGGGCGGATCGGCCTGCAGCATCCAGTGGCTCATGCTGCGGAACACCGGCTCGTCCATGATCTTTTCGCTGTAGCGGCGCTTGGACCGCTCGACGAAATCCTTGCCGAAGCGCTTGTCGCGCATCACGAGGCTGACATCGGCGTGGCGACTGGCGACGAACTGGCCGAACGGCGTCACATGGATCGGATCGATCGCGCGCAGCCGGTCGTAATGCGGATAGGGGTTGCGGATGAAGTCCGGCGACAGCGGATTGAACAGCGGTTCGCCGCCGGCAGGTTGCGCTTGCTCGTTCATGGTGACCTCAAATCGGTTGCCGCATGACACGAATACGCCGATCGCAGCCCCACTGCCCGGCGTAACCATCCCCTGAAATTATCAACTCGATACATTGTTGTATCGAGTTGCATTCTGCCCTAACCTGGTCCGATGTCAAGGGTGAGAACCAGGCCGACCAGGGACGACACGCGCGACAGACTGTTCGAGGCGGCCGCGCGGGTGTTCGAGGAAGACGGCATCGGCGGCGCCAGCATCGAGGCGATCGCGGCCGCGGCCGGCTTCACCCGCGGCGCGTTCTATTCCAACTTCAACAGCAAGGACGAATTGATCATCGCCATGCTCGAGGACCATGTGGAGCAGTCGATCCGGCGCAATATGGACATCCTCGCGCAGCACGACAATCTCGACGATTTCATCGCGGCGCTGCGAACGATGGACCGCAGCCGGCAGGATCCGCTCGGCCGCTCGCCGCTCTTGCACATGGAGATGATCCTCTACGTCGCGCGCGCCGAGAAGCGCCGGCCGGAGCTTGCCAAACGCCTGCGCGCGCGGCGCAAGCTGATCGCCGACATCGTCGAGGCGACGTTGAAGAGCAACGGCAAGAACAACACGCTCAACCCGCCGTGGATGGCCTCCGTCGTGCTGGCGCTGGAAGACGGCTTTCGCCTGCACCGGCTGATCGATCCGGAGACGACGCCGGCCGACAGTTTTCTGCGCGCGATTACGGATTTGCGGCGGAGGACGGGGTTGGCGGCGGAGTGACAGCGGCTGGGGCGATTGTCCAAGCGACAACTTGAGAGAGGCTTGAACTTGTCAGCAACCTTGACCAACCCAAAGCCGCGAAAATCTGCTAGTTTTTGGAATCCGGACGTTTGGCTCCTGCGCGGAGGCAACGATGACGAACTCGGAAGTCTCCACCGATCTACCGGACAAGCCGACATCCGATAACGAGCAACCGGACAAAGCGACATCCGATAAGGAGCAATTGGGGAAACCACCATCCGATCGCGATCTTCGCAATCTAAAGAGTCGCCTCCGGGCGCGATTGCAGTTGATCGGCGGAGCGCTCGCCTCGATCGCCGCTATCGGCGCGATCGCGGGTGGTCTCGTCGGCTACTGGACTGTGTGGAAGACGCTCCGCACCGATGTGTTTCCGGACAAGCAACAGACGCAAAGAGAGGCTACGGCCAGGCCTGACGTTGCTCCCCGATTGTCTCTCGTCGTCCTGCCATTTGCAAACCTCAACAACGATCCGGAGCAGGACTACTTCGCCGATAGTATTACGACCGATCTGACAACCGATCTCGCGCAAATGCCCGGCGCTTTCGTCATCGGACGGGGAACGGCCTTTACATTCAAGAACAAGCAGATCGACTTTAAGACGCTCGGCAAGGAGCTCGGCATCCGATGGGCGGTACAGGGCGCCGTGCGGCGCAACGGAGATCAGATCCGGGTCAACGTGTCGCTTACGGATGCCGCAAGCGGTCGCGACATCTGGTCCGATCGCTTCGACGGCGATCGCACGAACCTCGCCGCCTTGCAGGACCAGATCACGGGACGGCTCGCACGCTCGCTAAACATTGAACTCATGCAAGCCGAAAGCCGCCGCAGCGAAAAGGACCAATCCAGAAATCCAGACGCCATGGACTTCACGATGCGCGGCTGGGCAAAGTTCTATGAGCCCCGGTCGAAGACGGAAATCGCGCAGGCAAAGGACCTGTTCGACAGTGCGTTGCGTCTCGATCCGGATAACGTCGATGCAATGATCGCGAAAGCATGGTGCTTAGCCATTGCTGCGGGCTTCAGGTGGTCGACGTCCATGGCCGAAGATAAAGAAATAGCGACTGATCTCATCGACAGGGCTCTTGCGAAAAGCCCGTCAAACGCGTTGGCTTACGTGGTAAAGGGAGACACTCTTCGAGTGTTTGGGCGCCCTGAGGAGGCGTTGCCTGAATACGACGCTGCGCTTGAAATCAATCCAAATTTCCCGATCGCCTACGCTCAGAAAGGACTTGCACTCATCCTCTCCGGGCGGGCCCGCGAAGCCTTCTCGCCGCTTCAGCTGGCACTCCGCCTCAGCCCGAAAGATCCGATTGCCGTCTCTTGGTATTACAACCTTTGCCATGCACACCTGCACCTTCAGGAATATGAAGAAGCCACCAAGGACTGCAGGCGAGTGATCAACATAAACAACGCATTCTGGTACGCCTATGTAGATCTGGTCTCGGCTTACGGAGCCAGCGGGCAGTTGGAGCCGGCGCGGCAGAGCTTGACTGAATTGAACAAGATCCGACCAGATTTCACGATCCAGTGGTTCCGTGAGTTTGGCTACGGATACTCAAGCAACCCGCAGTTTCGTCGGGAATTTGATGAAATTCTCGATGGGCTAAGGAAGGGAGGCGTGCGGGAGCAATAACGTGAAGGCTATTCGCTTGCCGACATTGGCGACCTTCCTACTCGAATGTCACCTATTGGCCCGTTTGAGACAAGCTGACCAGCGCTGATCATGTCAGTTCACCAGGCTTGACCGGAAGTCCTCGGTGTCCTGTCGAACCGACGCGACTGGACCCGAAGCGGACATTCTTTTTCGATCGGTCGTTCGCTCGCATTGCAATACGGAACTGAAGGGTGGTCCAGCCTGTTTGTTACATTCAGCCAAGCGGAGGTCGCCGTGAGGATTATTCTGATAACGACGATTTGCTGGGCCGTGTCGTGCGGATTTGCGACAGCGCAAGCCGATCCGAAGAAAGACTTGAACACGCCGACCGGGCGCTCGGCGCCGGAAGAAAAAGGTCAATTGCAGCCGCAAGGTTGGACCGGACCGATTGAAACAAAGTCGGGTGGTGCGCAGCCGGAAAGTCCGCAAGGTCAAAGCCCACCGGGGATGCAGGCAGCGCCGGACGGATCAACAAAGACAGTCGTTGAGCCCCGGAAGTGAGCCACTCCCTGGTCGGCGAGCGATCCGGCTTCGCTCAGGGCGAGCCGGACCGTAAGGGCTGCTTTTGGCCCGTTCCTGCCGATCGTCATGCTCACAGCCGGCTCGGCGTCTTGGGCCGAGCGGCGATCCTGACCGTAGCGGAAACGCCCGGGCAGCGTCGCACCGCGTCAGGCGGAGCGCTGGCTGCGTCGCGAGGAGAGATCCGGGCACAGCACGAGCTTGCCCTCGAGACCGCCAGCCTCGAGGCGACGGTGAGCTTCGGCGACCTCGTCGAAGGAGATCCGCTCGGCGATGCGCGGCCGGATGGCACCTTCTGCCAGAAGCTCGAACAATTCCTCCAGGTCCTCCTTGAACCAGGTGGGATGTCGCGCCCGCATGGCATTTACCGAGTAAAAGCGGGCTCGCTTGCCGCCGGGCAATAATCTCCACAGATAGAGGCGCGCGATCTCCATCACGATGGGGAGCATCCGACGCCGTGCCTGCACGCTCGCCGAGAAGCCGATGGCGCAGAGCAGGCCGCCTGGCTTGAGCGCGGCGTATGAGCGGCGATAGCCGTCTTCGCCGACGCCGTCGACGATGACGTCGAACCCGCCCGGCAGAACCCGCGTGAAGTCCTCATGCTGGTAGTCGATCGGCGTTGCCCCGAGCTCCCGGACGAGCGCCATGTGCTCGCCGCGCACCGTGCCCCACAGCTCGACGCCCGCCAGTCTCCCGAGCACGAGCAGCGCCTGGCCGACCGCGCCGGCGGCGCCGTGCACGAGCACACGTTGGCCTCGCTGAACCTTGGCCGCGCGGTGCAGAAGCTGGTACGCGGTCGTCCAGCTCAAGATCAGCGCGGCCGCTTCAGCGGCGTCCACGCCAACCGGCACGCGGGCCAGGTCGTCCGCCCGAAGCGTGCGATACTCGACGTTCGACCCGACCACCGTCATGTCGGCCACGCGGTCGCCAATCTGAAAGTCGTGCACGCCTTCGCCGAGCTGATCGATTGCCCCCACCACGTCGTAGCCCATGACGAATGGCGGCCGGAGGCGCATCGTTTGCGGGTACAGATGCCGCCTGATCAATACCTCGGTGTAGCTGAGGCTCGACGCGAGTACGCGAACGCGCACCTCGCCCCGGCCGGCGGTCGGCAGGCGGGTATCGACAACTTCCAGTGTCTCGGGATCACCGAAGCGGCTGACCTGAACAACTCGATTGCGCTGCTCGATCATGGGCGATCTCCATGCAATGCCGCAATTCAGCGCAAGAGCGGGCAGCCTGCCGTCAGGCTGGAGAAATTGAGTTGATCCAGATCAAGCGCGAGAGCCGCGCTGTTTGGAATTCTCCTCGGACCAAATGACCAGCCGGGTCGTTTGGCGCCATCATTTTTCATTGGAGGGGAAAATGCCTGCAGTTGTTATGCAGTTCGTTTCGCATCCAAGGCCCGGTAGCGATCTCGCGACTATCTTACAGCTTGCAAAGGACGGCGCGACACTTTGGAAAAAACACGGGGCCGATGTCAGCTATTGGTCGGTGATCGGTGGCGAGGTCGGGAACTACGCCTTCGTCGCTCGCTTCGATAGCGTAGAAGCTTATGGGCGCACCTTGGCGGCACTAGGTGCCGATCCAGCTTTCGCAGAATTCCAGGCTAAGCGGCTAAAGGCTGGGCAATCCGATTGGGTACGCTCCAACATGGCCATCCAGGTTGATATCTGACGGAACGCCTTCTCTCCCGAGTGCGAGACCGCCTTCGGGCGGTCTCTTGCTGCCCGGCCGATGTCGCCCTGCCCCGCGCACACCACGGCGGTGGCGTTCGCGAGCGCGCCGGGCTATACGCGGACGGGTGACGTCCTTTGCCTGGTGGCGCGGCGCGGTCGCGCATCTCACGTGGAAACGTCACAAGGGGGCCAAATTGGACCGAATGAGTCTTCACGATCCCCTTTTCGCCACGTATGTCGTTGCCGCCACCCTGATGATCTTGAAGGCCGTGGCGATGTCATGGCTGACCGTGATCCGTATGGTGCAAGCCAAGGGGGGCTACCGTTCGCCGGAGGATATCAAGAAGACCCCGATGAATCCTGCGCCAGATCCAGCGCAGCTTCTTCCCAACGAACGTGTCGAGCGGATCCGCCGGATCCAGATGAACGATCTCGAGAGCTTGCCGTATTTCCTGGTCGCGGGTCTGCTCTATATCCTCACGCAGCCGTCGCTGCGGCTCGCGCAGTGGCTGCTCTACGGCTACGTTGCCTCACGCCTGCTGCATTTTCTGGCCTATCTCACGGGACAAATCCACGAAGTTCGCGCGACACTGTGGACGGTCGGTTCGCTCATCCTCGTCTTCATGACCGGTCGCACGCTTCTCGTTGCACTCGGCGCTTGACGCTCAATCGGCCACACCGGCAACCTGCTGGGCCGAAAGGTAGCGTTCGAGAGCATCGTTTTGCTTGAAAAAGCGCATGGCGCGCAGATCGCGGATCGTTGTTTTTTGTGTTGCATCGCGACGCCGCGTGATCTCGCGGGCTTCTTCCAGGCGGCCGACGGCGACCAGATTGGCCGCCAACATACGATGGCCGGTGCCATTGCCCGGATTGTGCCGAACCGACTTGCGTGCCCAGGCGATGCCATCCTCGTGGCGCCCGAGCGCAAAGCAAGACGCCGTCAATCCTGTCATCCACAAATGCAGCATGCTGTCGTAGGGACTGAGGACGAGAGAACGATGAAGGCATGTGACTGCGTTCTCGTAATCGCCTGCCATGCTATCGATCATTCCGAGCGTACCCCACGCGAAAGCCGAACTGGGATTGAGCCTCACGGCCTCGACGGCATGAATACGCCCCTGATCGTTGTCGCCGGCCGGCCCAAACAGTGTGAAGCCATACACCGCATGGGCAAAGGCGTCCGTACCGTCCTGCTCGACCGCGCGACGCGCGAGACTGAGCGCCTCGGTCGTGGCGTCCGGCGACGTGTGTGCGCCAAGCGGCGAAGCCATGACGAGTCCCCAGGCGAGCGCCGCGAGCGTCGGCGAGCGCGCCTCATCAAGGCTGAGAGACTGTCGAAGCAGGTCGATCGCCTTGGTGATATCCTCACGGGTGCCGCCCCAGAGGTGGTGAAGGGCACGCAAGTAGAGATCGTAAGCAGAAAGATTGGTTGGCGGCTTGCGACGTGCGCGTTCGATTTCGGCGCTGCGAACGGCGGGATCGACGACCGCAGCGACGCTGCTGCTGACGTCATCCTGCAGATCGAAGATGTCGGTCAGCGGGCGGTCATAGCGATCGGACCAGACCTGAGCCTCGCTGCCGCTATGGGTCAGCTCGGCCGACACGCGAATGCGGTTGCCGGCCTTGCGAATTTGGCCGCTCAAGACGTATTGGACACCGAGTTGTTGCGCAATCTGCTGGCTGGTCATTCCCTTGTCCCGGAGGGCAAAGCTCGTCCCGCGTGCAATCACCACAAGGGCGCGAAAGCGCGACAAGGCCGTGATGATGTCCGCAGTGACGCCGTCGGCGAAATAGTCCTGCTCGGGGTCACCGCTCATGTTGCTGAACGGCAGAACCACCAAGGACGGCCTCTCGCCGTGCATGACGAGCGCCGGCGGGGGTGAGGCCTCCGGCGCGACCTCACCGGCAGCCGGCGCGGCGTTCTGCGGGTGATTGCTGCGCAGTTCCGCGGCCAGCGACCTGGTTGCCAGATCGGGCTCGGTGCTCAGCTCGCGCTTCAGCAAGGCAACGACGTCCCGATAGTATTTGAGCGCCTCGGCGTTACGTCCCGTTGCGGACAAAGCGCGCATGATCAAGCGATGCGAATCTTCGCGCAGGTTATTGAGTGCATTGGCGCGCTGGCCGGTTCGCAGGGCTTGCTCCGCACGCCCCTCGGACAGCTCATGCCCGCCGAGCGTCACCATAGCGCCCAGAGCCAGCTCCGATAACCGCTCGCGTTCGCCGGCTACCCATTCGCTCCAGCATTCTTCGCCGACGCTGATGTCGTCAGCCAGGCGCCCACGATAGAGGTCCGCCGCCGCACTCAATGCATCACGGCTGCCGTCCTGGACAAGCTCCTCAAATTGGCTCACATCGCATGCGATCACCATGGCATTCAGCGACACGAGTTCGCCATCGCTCCTCAGCGCATCCTGACCCAGGATTTGACGTAGCTTGAAGAGCGCTTGTCGCAGATTTTGCTTCGCTTGCGCATCGAGGTGAGATCCCCACAGCAAGGTCGACAGTTTTTCGCGTGACTGCGGGTCAGGAGCCATGCAGGCCAGAAAGGCCAGCAACCCCGCGAGCTTCTTGTTCGGCAGGCTGACGGCGCCATCCGGCCCTGTCAGTACGAAACGTCCCAGAAGCGAGAGACTAAAGATTGGGCACGCCGCAGATGTAGTTGTGGCCACTCCGCCTCCGATTCAATCAGACGCACCCATTTGGTATACACTCTACAGCAATTGCCACCCTTGCGAACATTATTAACGCGCCGATGACGATTGAATAACGCCGGCGAAGACCCCCGCAGGTTTTGATCGCATTGCGACGGGATGCCGAATGGTGAACCGACGCTCGGCAATTTCATCCGGAAAGC
Source organism: Bradyrhizobium sp. B025 (assembly GCF_042257955.1). Taxonomy (NCBI): domain Bacteria; kingdom Pseudomonadati; phylum Pseudomonadota; class Alphaproteobacteria; order Hyphomicrobiales; family Nitrobacteraceae; genus Bradyrhizobium; species Bradyrhizobium sp. B025. Next base: position 6,460,158 of record NZ_CP170150.1, read on the forward strand.
GGTCATGCGCGCGCGTCACCTCCTAGCGGCGGTCGCAGTTCTTTTCGCGGTCCTTGCGGGGATCGACGTCGCGCTGACGGCCCTTGCCGCTCCGAGTGCCGGGGCGGCTTCGGACTCGGCACCTCCGGTCGCACCGCTCCTTTTCGGAGGCGACTGATGGACTCCGGCTTCCCAACCGCCATCAAACAGGAGATCGCATTGACCCATCTGGACGATCAAATTCACGATTGGGGTAAAGCAACAAAGCCCAGAGGTCGTCGCGCGTCATTTCATGAAGCCGCGACTGCGCCCCGGACAAAGTCCCAGGTGCGCATCTCCGACCCTATTCCCCCCGCAAAGGATTTTCATCTGCGCGGTCTGGCGCCCCTCACGCTGTTCGTCACCTGGTACCAGCGCGCCCGCTTCAGGGCGGAGCTGCTTGCCGACCTCAGGCACAAGCCCGAATACCTCAGAGACATCGGGATTTGCCCGCACGAGGCGACGTCCGAAACCACCCGATTCTTCTGGGAGCCGGTCCTGCTCAGGCGCAGCCCAGCCGGATGCGATCAGCAATCGCCGCCATTCTCTTTGTCGCCCGCGCCGGAATCGGCGTCGCGCTGACGGCCTTTGCCGCTGCGAGAGCCAGAGCCGTTTCGTCGGCGGATTTCGATGCAGGTTTCGATCGTTTCAGGCGGGCCCGGCGCACGCACCCGCCTGCGCCATGCCGCGCAGCATCAGGAGACTAGCCATGAAGATCGACGACCCCGCGCCACCCCGGACCTCGGTGGCACCAACGATCCTTGCTGCACTTCACGAATCTCGCCGCCGAGAGGCAATCAACGTCGTTCATCGCTACCGGCACCTTGGTTTCGATCGGGTCGAAATCAACCTTTGTGACCCGACGCCATCGCCGGACACGAAAACGCTCGTTCGCCACATGCTGAACAAGCGAAGGGGCAAGAACGCGGGACGATTGAGCGAAACACAGCTGATGGTCCTCGTTCTTCTGGGATTCGGCGTCGTTCACGTGATTGGCGGCGTCCTCATCGCGCGCGCGGCACCCGCGCAAGGTGATCCTCCCTTGGTCGTCGCAGCCTGGGCCGACTGACGGTGCCGGCGGCGGAAGCTGCTTCATTGGATGTGAAAGATCGAGAGGCCGACGTGACAGCAATCATCAACGCGATTTCCCGGACGGTCGTCTCGGTCACCCGCGCCGACGTGGCGAAACACGCCCTGCTGCTGGCCGGAGCGTGCGCTTTCGTGTTCGTGCTCTCGCTCACTGATGGCCTGGATTTGAGCCCCGGATTGTTTTGATCACCGCGGTGGCGTGAACACGATCGCCGCCCGGCGCTGTGCGCCGACGCCGGCGGCCCGTCTTCGGCGGATGTCGATTGGTGCCACGCGAACGATGCACCGCACATTTGGACATGGCACGCCTTCGCGGGCCGATTAGTGAGGAGTCCACGCTCTACGCCGAGCGCTTCACCACGTCGCGATCTGCCGGCGCAACATCGAGCCACCCCAGCATCGCCCTCGCCTGCTCGGCGCAGTGCTCGATCAGCCAGCGCTCGAACGCGACCGGGGGAAGCGCGGGCGCGTAGAGGAAGCCTTGCACGACGTCGCAACCGAGATCGGCCAGCAATTTGCGCTGCGCCTCGGTCTCGACGCCCTCGGCGACGACGGTCATGCCGAGACCCTGCCCCACGCGCACCACGGCGGTGGCGATCGCGAGCGCGCCGGCGTCCGTCTCGATGTCGCGCATGAAACTGCGGTCGATCTTGAGCTCGCGGATCGGCAGGTGCGCGAGACGGCTGAGGCTCGAATAGCCGGTGCCGAAATCGTCCACCGAGAGCCCGACGCCGAGCTCGCGGATCGCGTTCATCGTCTCGAGCGCGGCGACGCTGTCCTGCATGAACGCGCCCTCGGTGATCTCCAGCATCAGCGCGTCCGGCGGCAGCCCGTATTCGGCGAGAATGTCGGCCAGCCGCGCCGCCAGCGTGACGTTGCGGAAATTGATCGGCGACAGGTTCACCGACACGCAGGGAATGCTGAGCCCGGCGCGGCGCCAGCTCGCCATCTGCCGGCATGCCTCGCGCACCGACCACAGGCCGATCTGCTCGATCAGGCCGCATTCCTCGGCGAGCGGGATGAACTTTGCCGGCGAGACGTCGCCGAGTTCGGCATCGTGCCAGCGCGCCAGCGCCTCGAGGCCGTGGATCGCGCCGTCGCAGCTGCGGATCTGCGGCTGGTAGCTGAGCGTGAGCTCGCCCTCCGCAATGGCGCGGCGCAGCGCCGCGATCAGCGCCAGCCGCTGCTCGGTCAACCCGTTCATCTCGGCACTGAACAGCCGATGGGTCGAACGTCCCGCCTGCTTGGCCATGTACATGGCGGCGTCCGCCTGCTGCATCAAGGTGTCGATGTCGGTCGCATGATCGGGATAGAGGCTGATGCCGATGCTGGCCGACATCTGCATCTGCCGGGAGCCGAGCCGCAACGGCGCAGCCAGCGCCTCGGTGATCCCGGTCGCGACACGCTCCGCACCCTCGGCGTCGCGATGGGGCAGCAGCACGACGAATTCATCGCCGCCGAGCCGGCCCAGGATGTCTTCCGGCCCGATCTGCTCGCGCAGGCGCTGCGCGAGCTGGATCAGGAGCTCGTCGCCGGCGGCGTGGCCGAGCGTATCGTTGACGTCCTTGAAATGGTCGACGTCGAGGAAGGCCAGCGCGACGTGGCTGCCGGTCGGACAGGCGTCGATCGCGGCCGAGATCAGGTGCCGCAGCTGCGCGCGGTTGGGCAGGCCGGTGAGAATGTCGTGATAGGCGAGCCGCGCGATCTCCGCGCGTGCCTCCTTGCGCTCGATCGCAAACGCACCGAGGTTGACGCAGGCATCGACGATGCGCCGGTGCCAGTTGCTCGGCGCGCGCGGCTCCCGATAGTAGAAGGCGAAGGTGGCGATGACCCGGCCGTCCTTGGCCTTGACGGGGGTCGACCAGCAGGCGCGCAGGCCAATCCCGAGCGGCATCGCCTTGTAGGGCTGCCAGCGCGGATCGGTGTCGAGATCTTCAGCCAGAACCGGCTCGCCATAGTAGGCAGCCGTTCCGCAGGAGCCGACATTGGGGCCGATCGCAACGCCGTCCAATGCGCGACAATAGTCCTCGGGCAAGCTGGGACCGCCGAGCGGGTGGATCAGGCCCGCGGCATCGACGTGAAGCAGCGAGCAGACGACGTCGGGCGCAATCTCCTCGACGCGGCGACACAGCCGATCGGCGATCTCGGCGATCGGGACCTCGTCGGCCAGCGCACTCATGATGAGCTGCTGGAGCGAGCGGAGCTGCTTGGTCTCGGTGATGTCTTCGAGCAGCGCGAAGATGTGCTTGACCCGGCCCTTCTTGTCGCGGAAGGCATCGATCCGGGCGCAGACCCAGATCTCCTCGCCGTCCTTGTCGTAGGCGAGCACCTCGGCCTCGCCGCGGCGGTCGCCATGCATCAGACGCTTGACGAGTTTGGCGACGGCCTTGCGATCGGTGTGGCGACCGGCGATGAGCTCGCCCGCGCGGCGACCTTCGGCCTCCTCGCTGGTATAGCCGAACAGCGAAGTGAACGCCGAATTGACGTAGACAATGTTCTGCTCGGTGTCGGTGATGATCACCACGCGGTTGGTCTGGTCGGAGACGGCGTGGAGAAGCGCGATCCGCGCACGGCGCTCGGCCTCCGCGGTGACGTCGCGTGCGAACACGATGCGATGGACCGCGCCATCGATGGTCGCGGAGGACAGCGTGATGGCTACCTTGATGCGGCTGCCGTCGCGCCGCATGAGGCTGATCTCGTCGCGGAAATCCGTGACCGCGTCGGCCTGGAGGCATTTGAGGGTGAGAACGGCGGCATCGCGACCGAGCACCTCGGTGCGCGAAAGCTTCCAGATCCGCTCCGCGGCGGTGTTGAAGTGGATGATGCGCTGCGTGTCATCCACGATGACGACGCCATCGTCGGCACGTTCGAGCGCAGCCAGCAGCAGTTGCGGAGTTTCTGTCACGAGACAATCGGAGGCAGACATCGTTGGACCCGGCGGAAATCGGTCGAGGCTAGCGCTTCGATGGTGTCCAAGACGTTTTTGCGGTCCCGCCGCGCCCCGCCAAGGCGCGACATGCTTAACGGTCCGCCAAAGAGACGAAGGCAATCCGATGTGTGCGGAACCTACTGTGCGCGTCCGCCCTGGAGCTTATGCAGCCGTCCGGCCACGGCCCGCACCTTGCCCGGCGATGCCCGCCATACCGACAGCGCCGACAAGCCGCTCACGACCATGGCGATCGCGAAGGCGAGCGTGTAATCGCCCGTGCGATCATGGAGAAAACCCGTGAGCCAGGGACCGGCCGCGCCGCCGGCCAGGGCCGCCAGCATGATCGTACCGAAGATGCTGCCCTGGTGTTTGCCCTGGAAGATCTCGAACACCACCGCGCCCATGATCGAGGTGAGGCCGTAGCCGAGCGCGCCTTGCGCGAACACCATGAGATAGACGAGCCAGAGCGAAGGCTGGAACTTCAGCGCCATCAGTGCCGCGAAACAGATCGCAAAGCCTGCGCAGCTGATGGCCCAGACCCATTCCCGTCCAATGCGATCGGAAACATGGCCCAGCACGATCTGGCCGGGAATGCCGAGCAGGCTGACGATGCCGAGCGCCCACACCGCGACACCGGGGCTGAAGCCGATATCGAGCAGGAACTTGGTCTGGTGCACCTGCACCGCGTACCAGATGTACAGGCCGGAGAAATAGCCGACCGCGATCCACCAGAACCGCGCCGTCCCGACCGCGCGTTTGAGCGTCCACTCGGTGCCGACCCAGACGGGATCGACGATGTTGGAGACCGGCTTTGCAGCGCCTGCGACCGGCGCGGCATCGCCATCCGGCCGAAGGCCGATATCCTCGGGTCGTTTGCGCAGGAACAGATTGATCGGCGCCAGCACGATCAGGATGAGCAGGCCCATCGCGGTGCAGGCCGTGCGCCAGCCGGTCTCTTCGATCATGTGCTGCACCCATGGCAGCAGCGTCACCGAGCCGATGCCGACGCCGGCAAAGGCGATGCCGATGGCGAAACCGCGCTTGCGGATGAACCAGTTCGGCAGGAACAGCGACTGGCCGGAATAGCCGAGACAGACGCTGCCGGCGCCGACCATGACGCCGATGGTCACGTAGAGATGCCAGGGCTCGCTGGTGAGCGGAGCGAGCAGCAGCCCGCCGCCCATCAGCGCGACGCCGAGCTCCATCACCGCGCGGGGACCGGCGCGGTCCATCAGGCGACCGATCAGCGGGCTGACCACGCCCGACACCACGAAGCCGAACGAGAAGGCGCCGGCGGTGACGCCGCGCTCCCAGCCGAATTCGGAGATGATCGGCGGAAAGAACAGCGAGAACGCGGTGCGCGCGTTGACGCCGATGGCCATGGTGACAAACGTCACCGCGACCACGACCCAGCCGTAGAAGAACGGAAGCCGCATGTTGTGTTTATTTCATCCCTAGACGATCCTACCGACCATCCGGCGATGCCTGGGTCAAGCGCTTTTCGCGGATACCCGTCCGGAGCAATCGCATTCGAGAGAACGCGGCTTCTTGCGGCACATCCTTCGAGGCGAACGCTCAGGCGGCGTCGCGCTGCGAAGGCCGGACGGACTCGTCGAATGCGATCTGGCCGACCGGCTGCGGACGCCCGAACAGATAGCCTTGCGCGAAATTGACGCCGAGCGCCTTCAGCCGCTCGAACTCTTCACATGTCTCGACGCCCTCGGCGGTGACCGACATGTCCAGCCCGCGCGCCAGCGTCACGATCGAGGCGATGATGGCGGAGCTGCGCGGCTGATGCGTGAGGTTGCGGATGAACGACTTGTCGATCTTGATCTTGTCGAACGGGAACGTGGTCAGATAGCTGAGCGACGAATAGCCGGTGCCGAAATCGTCGAGTGCGAGCTCGATGCCGAGCTGCTTCAGCCGCTCCATGAAAGCGAGGTTCTCGACGCCGCGTTCCAGCAGCACGGATTCCGTGATCTCGATCTCCAGCCGCTCGGGCGGCAGGCCGGAATCGGCGAGCGCCGCGCAGATCATCTCGAACAGCTCGGCCTCCTTGAACTGGATCGGCGACAGGTTCACCGCGACCGCAAGCCCGGAGGGCCAGCCGGCCGCATCCTCGCAGGCGCGCCGCAGCACGAATTCGCCGAGCGGCACGATCAGCCCGGTCTCCTCGGCCAGCGGAATGAACTGGTCCGGCGGGATCAGGCCGCGACTCGGATGCCGCCAGCGCACCAGCGCCTCGAAGCCGCGCCGCTCACTGCTGTGGGCATCGACGAACGGTTGGTAGTGCACCTCGAGCTGGCAGAGCGCGATGGCGTCGCGCAAGTCACCTTCCAGCGTGTTGCGCGCCTCGAGCTCGGCCGACATCGCCTCGTCGTAGATGGTGAAGCAGTTGCGGCCCGCCGATTTCGAGCGATAGAGCGCAAGGTCGGCTTTCTTGAGCAGCTGTTCCTGGTCGGTGCCGTGATCCGGTGCGATCGCGATGCCGATGCTGGTGCCGATCTCCACGCGATGTCCGGGCAGGAGGAACGGTTCGGCCACGAGTTTCGCGATCCGCGCCGCCAGCTCGGTGGAGCAGGTGCGTTGATCCTCGCCCCCCTCCTGGATGATGGCGAATTCGTCGCCGCCGAGCCGCGCCAGCACGTCGGTGGCGCGCAGCGCCGATTTCAGCCGCTGCGCCACCTGGCGCAGCAGCGCATCGCCGGCACCGTGACCGAGGGAGTCGTTGACGTTCTTGAAGCGGTCGAGATCGAGCATCAGGATCGAGAAGGTCGAACCGCCGTCGTTGAGCTGGCCGTTGAGATCGTCGAGCCGGGCGAGGAAGAAGGCGCGGTTCGGCAGGCCGGTCAGGATGTCGGTCTGGGCGAGCTCGAGCACCCGACGGTTCGCCAGCGACAGCCGCCGCGAATTGCGGCTTGCCAGCATCAGATAGGCCGACAGCGACAGCGTGAGCAGCATGCCGACGACGAGGACCGCGGCCGCGCGGTCGTATGACGTCTCCAGCGCGCCGCCGGCCGTCGGCATGGCGCGCACCTGCCAGTCGGTGTCGCCGATCTTGAGACTGCCCGACCAGTGCAGGGCCCGTGCCACGTCCCGCATCGACTGCGGCGCCGCGGCGGCCGACGCATAGTCCGGCAACATTTCTTCCAGGCTGACGATCTGCCCCGTGAAGGGCGGATAGACGTTCACGCTGACCGCGGGGCTTGCGCCGGTGGTCACGCGAATGGACTGGATCAGCATCGGCAGGTCGAAGATGCCGACGACGAAGCCGGCCAGATTGCGGCGCCGGTCCGCGACCGTCTCGCGCGACGTCCCTTTGGCGTAGACGGGAATGGCCACGAGGACGTCGGGCAGCCGGCCGCCCTCCTTGGGTTCGAACAGGTGGGTGCGGATGGCCGCGATCCGATCGTTGTCGCGCGCCCGCTCCAGGGCCGCACGACGTTCCGGGACGGTCGCGTAATCCATGCCGTAGACCTGTGACGTCTTCGGCTGGGTCGAGTAGAACACCGGGAAATATTCGTCGCTCTGCGGCGCCGTCGCAAAGCCGTCGCCCTGAAGCGACTTGATGCGATAGCCGGACACGCCGTCCGTGATCGCGGCAGCCTCGTATTCGGCGCGCTCCTTGCGGTTGACGCGCGGCAGCCAGGCGATGCGCAGCATGCCCGGATGGCGCTCGAACAGGCGGGTGCTGAAGGTCTCGAATTCGCTGCGGGTGATTTCCTCGTTGGTCGATTCGAACAGCGTGCGCAGCGCGACGAGCCTGCTGATATACTCGCTCATGCCGTTCTGCATGACGATCGCTTCGGTTTCGGCCGCGTTCTCGAACTCGATCCTGGTGACGCGGTTTTCCCACCGCGCGACGGCGGCCGCGCCCACGATCGAGAACAGCAGGCCGACGGCAACCGCGACCAGCGCAGGGCGATACAGTCCGAGCAGCGGCGCGGCCCGCCACCATCCGGTCATCCGTTTCCGATCCTGATCGTTCTGATCGCGACCGCCCATCTTGATCCGCAAGTCCCCATCGGCGCGGCGCGCTCGAACCTCTGGTTGAGCCGCCGGAACCACTATCGGACAGGGATCGGGGTTAAGAACTGCGAAATTTCGGAACCTGGTCGTCCGGCATTGCGCGGCTTAGTTAACGATTGCCCCAGCAAGTTGCGGCAGAGTGGTAGTAAGTTGCCGGTTTTACCCGGAGTCTTACGGATCGTCGTCGCGGCTCGGGTTAGCGACCTGTTCAGCCCAGCAGAACTATCGTTTCCCCAACGCGTCCAGCATCCGACAAGCATCCACATGACACGATCGCGCTCCGCGACATACCTCGCCTTGACCGTCGCATTGCTGACCGCGGCCATGCTGCCTGCGAAAGGCGATGAGGTCGGCGTCAGCGACGATGCGATCCTGTTCGGCCAGGTGGCCGCACTCGAAGGCCCCTCCTCGGCGCTCGGGCAGCGCATGCGGCAAGGCATCGTCGCGGCGTTCACCGAGATCAACGGCAAGGGCGGCGTCCATGGCCGCAAGCTCCAGCTCATCAGCCGCGACGACGGCTACGACCCCGATCGTTCCGTGGCGCAGACGCTGCAGCTGCTCGAGGACGACAAGGTGTTCGCGCTGATCGGCGCGGTCGGCACGCCGACCGCGATGGCGACGATACCGATCACCAGCGCCAGGAAAGTCCCCTTCATCGGTCCGTTCACCGGCGCCGAGTTCCTGCGCGACCTCGAGCTTCCAAACGTCGTCAACATCCGCGCGAGCTACGGCGCGGAGGCCGAGGCATGGATCAAGCACCTCACCGAGGACCGCCGGTTCACCCGCATCGGCATCTTCTATCAGGATGATTCCTTCGGCCGCGATGGACTTGCCGGCGTGAAGCACGCGCTTGCCAGGCGCGGCCTCGAGCTCGCCGCCGAAGGCACCTTCGAGCGCAACACCCGCGCCGTCGCCGCGGCCTGGCGGATGATCAAGCGCGCCGAACCCGAGGCCATCGTCATGGTCGGGACCTACGGTCCCTGCGCCGAGTTCATCAAGCTCGCACACCGCAGCGGCTCGTATCCGACCTTCGTCAACATCTCCTTCGTCGGCGCCAATGCACTCGCCAGGGAGCTCGGCCCCGAGGGCGAAGGCGTCATCGTCTCGCAGGTCGTGCCGTTTCCCTGGGATCGCTCGCTCAAGCTCGTCGCCGACTACCAGGCGGCGCAGACGGCGTTCGACCCAACGCTGACGCCGGACTTCGTGTCGCTCGAAGGCTACCTCTCCGGCCGCCTCGCAGCCGCGGCGCTGGAAAAGGCCGGACCGCAACCGACGCGCGCGAGCCTCCTGCGCGCCATCAACGACGTCGGCCGCTTCGACATCAGCGGCAGCATCGTCACCGTCGGCATGCGCATGATCGACGCCCCGCCGAAGGTGTTCCTGACGGTGATCCAGAAGGACGGGACGTTCAGGGCAGTGGACCGGTTTTAGGGTCGCCGCGTCCAGCGATCGGCATTGACGGCGCCCGGCGGGGCCTCGCCTTTGACGATCGCTTCCACCTGCCGCACGGTTTCCAGCGACTGGTATTCGATCGCCTGCGGCGTCAGCCCGCCGACATGCGGGGTGGCGATGACGTTGGGCAGCCTGGCCAGCTCCGGCGTCGGCATCTGGTCGGGCGCGCGGCCGACATCCATTGCCGCGCCGGCGATGCGCCTCTCGCGCAACGCGCGTGCCAGCGCCGCCTCGTCGACGAGATTGCCGCGCGAGAGATTGATGAAGACCGCATGCTTCTGCATGCGCGCCAGCGCCGCCTCGCCGATCAAGTTCTCGGTCTCTGCATTGGCGATCGCAAGGCAGACGACATAGTCGGATGCGGCGAGGAGCTCGTCGAGGCCGACCTGCCTGATGGCGCTGTCGCTGACATCAGCGAAGGGGTCGGCGACCAGCACCTCCATGCGCATCACCTTGGCGATCTCGGCGAGATAGCGCCCGATGCTGCCATAGCCGATGATACCGATCCTGCTACCGGCGAGCTGGCGGCCCATCCGCGCCTCGGGTTTACGTCCGGCCTGGTATTCCGCCGTCGTCCGCGACACGCCGCGGGAGAGATCGACCATGAAGCCGAGCGCGAGCTCGGCCACCGCCTGAACGAAGCCGGGGCCGGCGCGGGTCACCAGCACGCCCGCCTTCGAGGCCGCATCGACGTCGACGTTGCGGATGTCGACGGCGCAGCGGACGAAGGCGCGCAAATGCGGCAGCTGCGGAAAGATCTCGCCGCGTCCCTCGGTCATGCGATCGGCGACGACGATATCAACGTCCCTGGCCGCGCGGACGAGGCCGGCCGCATCGAGCGGCTGATCGCCCTCGTGCAGGATCACCTCGGCGGCCGCGCGCAGGCCGTTCAGGCTGCGATCGCCGTAGTAATTCCGCCGCATCTCCGGCGTGTGGGCGAGCAGGACTTTCACGGCAAGACTCCTTCAGTAGCCGAATGCCCGCGGCAGCGCGGTCGAGAGCCATGGCACGAAGGCAATGACGAGCAGGCAGAGGAACAAGAGGCCAAGATAACCCATGATCGGCTTCACCGTCTGCTCGATCGGCACGTTGCCGATCAGGCAGGCGCCATAGAGTCCGAGCCCGAGCGGCGGAGCGAACAGGCCGATGCCCATCGCGATGACCAGCACCACGCCGAAATGCAGGGGATCGATGCCGAGCTGCACGGCCACCGGCAAGAGCAGCGGCCCGAAGATGATCAGCGCGGCCGCACCTTCCAGCACCGAGCCCATCACGATCAGCACGGCGATCGCGAGCAGGATGAACAGCCAGACGCCGCTGGTCTTCGATAATCCGAGCATGAAGTCGCCGACCGCGTGCGGCACCTGCTGCAAGGTCAGCGTGAAGGCCAGCGACTGCGCGGCGGCGACGATGAACAGCACGAGCCCTGCGCGCGTTGCGGCCTGCACGAAACTGTGCGCGGCCGATTTGAAGCTGAGCTCGCGGAACACCAGGCTGCCGACGACCAGCGCATAGGCCACGGCGAACGCGGAGATTTCGGTGGCCGTGGCAAAGCCGCTCTTGAAGCCGAAGAAGATCATGAAGATCAGGCCGAACGAGGCGATCGCGCCGCTCCACAGGCCCGACACCGGCATCTGCGGCGCAACGTCCTCGGCCTCCGCCGGCCGCTTGCCGAAGATGATGGACACCGCGATCAGGACCAGCGCCATCAGCGCCGCCGGCAGGAGCCCTGCGACGAACAGGCCGCCGATCGACAGGTTCGCCACAAAGCCGAGGATGATCAGGTTGATGCAAGGCGGAATGGTTTCCGCCATCACCGCGGACGCCGCCAGCAGCGCCACCGCGCCGCCCGGATTCTGCTTCGAGCGGCGCGCCGCCGGAATCAGCACCGAGCCGACCGCGGCGACGTCGGCCATCTTAGAGCCTGAGATGCCGGAGAACAGCACCATCGAGGCCACCATCACGACGTTCAGCCCACCGCGCATGCGGCCGACCCCGCGCTGCAACAGCTCGATCAGGCGCACCGACATGCCGTTGGCTTCCATGAGGTAGCCGACGAGGATGAAGAAGGGGATCGCGAGCAGCACGAAATTGTCGATGCCGCGCGCCATCTGCTGGGCGAAGATCACACCCGGCAGCGCGCCCTCGACCCAGATGAAGATCAGCGCGGCCAGCGCCAGCGCAAAGCCGATCGGCAGGCCGCCGAACAGCGTTGCGAAGAAGCCGATCAACATCAACGTGCCCGCCGACGGCACCGAGGACGGCGACAGATAATCCCAGGCGAGATAGAGGCCGGCGACGACGGCGACGGCAACGAGACCCCTGACGATATCCGGCAGCGGCCTTGCGCAGAGCTGATCGATCGCGAACACCGTCATGAACAGCGCGCCGATGCCCATCGGATAGAAGGTAAGCTCCAGCGGCAGGCCGGAGCCGGTGGTCTGGCCTGCCGTCAGCGAGCCCAGCTTGATGGCGTTGTAGGCGACATAGAAGGAGATCAGCACGACGAGCACGGCGCTCGCGGCGTCGACCAGCGTACGCAGGCGCAGGGGCAGCAGATCGCGGAAGAAGGACACGCCGACGTTCTCGCCGCGCGCAAGCGCGCTCGCCGCGCCGAAGAAGGCCGAGCCGACCATCAATCCGCGCGCGACATCGTCGGACCATTCGACCGGCGCATTGAAGCAGAAGCGCAGCAGCACGGACGCGCAGACGACCACGAGATCGGCGGCCAGGAGGATGGCCGCGATCGCGTCGCTGAGGCGAAGCAGCAGCGTAATGCTCCCGTGGCGGCCGCCCGAGACGGGCACGGCGGCTGTCATCGTCATCTCAGGCTTGCGTCGCGCGAATGATGTCGATGACGGCCTTGGATTCCGGCCGCGCCTTGATGAAGTTCTCGTGCTGCGGCGCGACGCGCTTCTTGAACGCCTCGCGGTCGCATTCGGCCACCGTCACGCCCTTCTCGGTCAGGGCCGCCAGCGCCTCCTTCTCGACCGCAAGCCCATGGGCACGGGTGTCGATTGCGGCCTTCTTCGCGGCATCGAGAAAGCCGTCGCGCAGCTTCGGATCCATGCGGTTGTAGGTCATGTCGCTGAAATAGATCGCGAGCGGCGAGAAATTGTGCTGCGTCAGCGCGTAGAACTTTGCGGTCTCGAAGAACTTGCTGGCGAGGATCGTCGGCGGATCGTGCTCCAGCCCGTCCAGCACGCCGGCCTGGAGCGCGGTGTAGATTTCGCCGAACGCCAGCGGCGTCGCGGCGGCGCCCATCAGGCGCAGGCATTCGGTGATGACGGGATTTGGCAGGGTGCGGATCTTGAGGCCGGCGAGATCCTCCGGCGTCTTCACCGGCTTCTTCGCCAGTACGCTGCGCGAGCCGAAATTATAGGCCCAGGCGATGATGCGGATGTTGCTGCCCTTGAGCAGCGCGTCCTCGATCGGTTTGGCGGCGCCGGCGTCGAACGCCTTGGTCTGCTGCGGGAAGCTCGAGAACAGAAAGCCGAGGTCGAAGGTGCCGACCAGCGGCGTCAGATTGGCCGAGATCGACGAGCCCGACACCATGAGGTCGATGACGCCGAGCTTCACCGAATTGATGACGTCGATCTCCTGGCCGAGCTGGTTGTCAGGGAAGAACGCGACCTCGACCTGCTCGCCGAGCCCGTTGCCCTTCAGGTTCTTGACGAGATTGTCATAGTAGACGCGGCCGTTGGCATATTTGGGATCGTTCGGCAGCGAGGAGGAGCATTTCAGCTTCAGCGTCGCGGCTTCGGCGCGGCCGATGATGGCGGGAGAGAGCACGAGGCCGGCGGTGACCGCCGCCGATGACTTGATGAACGCGCGACGGTTCACGGGCACGATGGTCATGGTGCGGTCTCTCCCGGTATTTTTTGTTCGCGGCCGCGATCGTTGCGTGCGGCCTTTGCTTGAACTGTATGGCCAAAGCGACGGCACAGGCAAGGGATGCGGCCGGGGCTGCCGCAATGACACGAGCGGCAGGCGCGTCGGCAGAAACCGCGGCGGAATGCCTGTATTTATAGGCGTTTTCGATCATGCCGCACGGCAGCGACATGACCTGCCATGCAAGATTGACGCGGATCGATCCAATTCAGGTATGGATCAATGCCGAACGCAGATTGATTGGCCGCATGTGAAGCGGACAAAACGAAAGCCGCGGGATATTGATCCCGCGGCTTCGCGTTTGAGCAGATACCGTGACCTCAGCGCGAATGCGCGCCGCTGAGCTGGCCGGTCGCCGCCGCGACATCGCGGGACGGACGCAGCGCGTAGGCGCCGTCGCCGAGCAGGGCCTGCGCCGCGAGCGCGATCGCCCAGAAGGCGGGATATTCCCAGCCGCCCTTCGGATTGGTGAAGAAGAAGCCGGCGGCGCCGTGCACGGTGAAGATCGCGCCGAGCAGGATCGGGATGCCGGCCAGCGCCGCGTAGCGGGTCCAGACACCGAGGATCAGCGCGACGCCGCTGAGAACTTCCACCGTCATGATGACGTAGGCGAGTTCGGGCGGGAAGCCGAGGCTGCCGAAGAACTTTGCAGTCCCGGCCGGGGTGAAGACGAACAGCTTCAGGCCGGCGTGGGCGAGGAACAGCGCGCCCAGCGTCACGCGCAGCACGAGCGCGGCATAGGGAGCGGTACGGGAATCGATCATGGCGGTCTCCTTGTTCGAGACAGCTATGATCTATTCTCAATTGAATGATAATCCGCTATATTGGAATTATACCTCACACCAATAGAGTGAGATAAATGCTCGACCGGCTGACCAGCCTGGAAGTCTTCGCCAAGGTGGCAGCGATCGGCAGCCTGTCGGGCGCGGCCCGGACGATGGGCCTGTCGCAGACCATGGTGACCAAGCATGTTGCCGCGCTCGAGGCCCGGCTCGGCACAAAACTGTTCCACCGGACCACGAGGCGGCTGTCCATCACCGAGGCCGGACGAAGCTATCTGGAATCCTCCGAGCGCATCCTCGCCGACATGGAGGCCGCCGACGCCGCGGTCGCGCGCGAGCGCGTCGAGCCGCGCGGGCTGCTGCGGGTCAACGTGCCCGTCGTGTTCGGCACGCGGCAGATCGCGCCGGCGATCGCCGAGTTTTCGGAACGCCATCCCGAGGTCACCGTCGAGCTCGGCCTCAACGACCGCCTCGTCGATCTCGCCGAGGAAGGCTGGGACCTCGCGATCCGCATCGGCAAGCTGCGCGACTCCAGCATGGTGGCGCGAAAGCTCGCGCCGAACCGCCTCGTGGTCTGCGCCGCGCCGTCCTATCTGGCGAAACACGGCACGCCGCGCCGGGTCGCCGACCTCGCCGCGCATAACTGCCTCGGCTACACGCTTTCGCAGCAGGCGAGCGCGGCGGAATGGCTGTTCGGCGTCGACGGCGAGATCCGTGTCCAGGTCAGCGGCACCTTGCGCGCCAACAACGGCGATGCGCTGCGCGCGGCAACATTGGCGGGCCTCGGCCTCGCCCGACAGCCGACCTTCATCATCGCCGACGACCTGCGCGCCGGGACGCTTCTGGCGCTTCCGCTCGACCAGCCGGAGATCCAGACCTCGGCCGTGCACGCGGTCTACCTGCCCGACCGCCGTCCGCCGGCCAAGGTGCGCGCCTTCATCGACTTTCTCGCCGCGCGTTTTGCGCCTGACCCGCCCTGGGATCGCGGCCTGTTCTGACGACGCACGGCCTGGCGCGCCAGCTCCGACAGCTCCGCTGCCCATTTTGCCGCAGCTCGCAGCGTGATCCAGTGCACAGACAGGGTCATGGCGGACGACTAGAAAAGGTGACATCGTCGCGCCCATTGCCGATGGAGGTGACACCATGCGCCGTCCAGTGCTTTGTAATTTGTTCCTTGCCAGCAGCCTGCTTGCGCTCACGCAACTGATGACGCCGACGGAGGCCGCGGCCGAAGCGCGGCTCGCCCTCGTGATCGGCCAATCCGCCTATCGCACGGTACCGGAGCTGCCCAACGCCGCCAACGACGCCAAGGGCATGACCGAGCTGCTCGGCAATGCCGGCTTCACCGTCACCACAGCGGCCAACCTCGCGCAGAACGAGATGCGCACGGCGATCTCGGATTTCGCCGGCAAGGTCAGCGCCAGCGGCGCCGACACCGTCGCGCTGGTGTTCTACGCCGGCCACGGGCTTCAGATCGACGGCGAGAACTATCTGGTGCCGGTCGATCTCGATCCCAAGCGCGAAGCCGACATTCCGCTCCAGGGCGTGCGGCTGAACGACCTGCTCAACACGCTCGGCGCGCTGCCGACGCGGGCGCGCATCTTCATGCTCGACGCCTGCCGCAACAACCCGTTCCCGGCGCTGAGCGGCGCGGGCCACGGGCTTGCGATCGTCGACACCAAGGCGGGCGCACCCGGCTCGTTCATTTCCTATTCGACCTCGCCCGGCGCGGAAGCCGAGGACGGCTCCGGCATCGACAGCCCCTACACCGCCGCGGCGCTCTCGGTCGCAAAGCAACCGAACCTGCCGATCGAGGAAGTGTTCAAACGCATCCGCATCGCCGTGGCGCAATCGACCGACGGGCGGCAGATCCCGTGGGAAAGCTCCTCGCTGACGACCGACTTCAAGTTCTTCGGCGGCGAGAGCAGCAGCCAGCAGCCTGCCATTCCGGGCGCTTCCGCGATGGCGCTCGCCGGCGGCACGCGCAGCGTCGCGGACTGGCGCAAGGATTTGCAGGGCAAGGAGCCGAAGGTCGCCTATGAGCTCGTGATCGCCGACGACACCGCCGAGGCGTATCAGGCCTATATCGAGATGTACACGCAGGACGCCCGCACGCCGCGCCTGCGCACGGTGCTGGAGCGCCGGCGCCAGATGCTGGCCTGGGACCGCGCGGTGGCGATCAACACCCGCGCCTCGTTCGAGGCTTACCTCGCGAACTGGGACAACAGCGATCTCGCCGCAACCGCGCGCAGGCTGCTGCTCCGTGTGCAGAACCGCAACTACGTCCTGCCCGCGACGGTCGCAGCCACGCCCGCTCCGGTCGCCGTTGCAATGGCGCCGACCTGCCCGTGCACGGCGCCATCGACACCGGCAACGCCGGTCAACCCGGCAGTGGCGCCCATTATCAAGAAGCGCGTCGACGACACCCCGCCGAAGCGCAAGGTGGTCGAGACGCCGCCGAAGCCACGCCGGCCGCCGCCTGACGAAGTGGTCTACGAGCGCGCGCCGCCGCCGGATCGTGGCCCGCCGCCCGGCGCCGTGATGCAAGGTATCGGCATCGGAATTGGCATCGGCATGGGCATGGGTGGTGGCGGCCGCGGCGGCGATTATCACAACGACCGCGGCCGGTACTGAAGGGGACTCGCGCGATACGGAGGACATATATGTCCTCCGTCATTGCGAGCGAAGCGAAGCAATCCAGACCACCGCCGTGGTGGGATTCCGGATTGCTTCGCTTCGCTCGCAATGACAACGGATGTAGAGAAATTGCGTCTGCCGCCTTCCAATCCGGAAATGCTGTAGTCTAATCGATCGACACAGGCTTTCCGGGGACCTCGATGCCGCACGATTCTCACGCCAAGCACGCATGGCCGCTCTTCCGCTCGCTCGCCTCTTACTCTCTGCCCGGCGACCTCATGGCGGGGCTGACCTTGGCGGCGATCGCGATCCCCGAGCAGATGGCCACCGCGCGGCTCGGCGGCTTCGCGCCGCAAATCGGCTTCTTCGCCTTCATGGCGGGCTCGCTCGGCTTTGCGCTGCTCGGCGGCAACCGCTTCCTGTCCTGCGGCGCGGACTCCACGATCACGCCGATCTTCGCCGGCGGGCTCGCGGCGCTCGCCGCAGTCGGCTCGCCGCAATATCAGGGGTATGCGGTCGCGCTGGCGCTGATGGTCGGCGTGATGATGCTCGCCGGCGGCGCCTTCCGCCTCGGCGGCATCGCCAACCTCCTGTCCGTGCCGGTCATGGTCGGCTTCCTCGCCGGCATCTCCGTCCATATCATCGTGTCGCAATTGCCCGGCGTGCTGGGACTGAAGTCACCGAGCGGGCCGACGCTCGATCGCATCGGCGTGCTCGCCGGCGAGCTCAGTCGCAGCAATCCCTTCACGCTGTGCATCGGCCTCGGTGTGCTCGCAACGGTCTTCGTCTCGGAGAAGATCAGCGCAAAGATTCCGGGGGCGCTGATCGGGCTCGTCGCCGCGACGCTGGCCACGATCGGTCTCGGCCTCGAAAGCGAGGGCGTCAGCGTCGTCGGCAGCGTGCCGGGGACGCTGCCGCGGCTCACCCTGCCCGAACTTGCGCCGGAGCATTGGGTGCATCTGGTATCGCTCGCCTTCGTGATCACGGTCGTGGTGATGGTGCAGACCGCCGCGACCACGCGCTCGTTCCCGTCCGATCCCGACAAGCCCGCCGATGTCGACCGCGATTTCCTCGGCGCCGGCGCCGGCAGCGTGCTGTCCGGCCTGTTCGGCGCCTTTCCCGTCAATGCCAGCCCGCCGCGGACGGGCATCGTCGCCGAGACCGGCGGGCAATCGCAGCTCGCCGGACTAGCGGCCGCGGCAATCGTGCTGGCGCTGCTCGCGTTCGGCACGGGACTGTTGCAGCACGTTCCTGACGCCGCGCTCGGCGGCATCCTGCTGTTCGTCGCGCTGCGCATCATCCGCGTGAAGCAGATCGTCACGATCTACCGCCAGTCCTTCAGTGAGTTCCTGCTGATCGCCGCCACCGCCGCGCTGATCATCGTGCTGCCGATCCAGCAGGGCGCGTTCCTCGGCATCATGCTGTCGCTGCTGCACGGCATCTGGAGCACCACGCGCGCCAGGCTGGTCGAGTTCGAGCGCGTGCCGGGCACCACGATCTGGTGGCCCGCGCATCCGCACATCGCCGGCGAGCGCATCGAAGGCGTTGCCGTGATCGGGCTGCAGGCGCCGCTGTCCTTCCTCAACGCCCCGGGTTTCCGCAGCGACGTGACCAAGGTGCTCGGCGCGGCGACGCCGCAACTGCTGGTGCTGGAAGCGAGCGGCATGGTCGAGATCGACTTCACCGCCGCACAGATTTTGCTCGACGTGTTCAAGGCGTGCAGCGAACAGGGCGTCACGGTCGCGCTGGCGCGGCTGGAATCGGTCCGCGCCCAGAACGCGTTCGAACGCTTCAGATTGTTCGACGCCCTGCCCCGCGAGCACGTCTTCCACAGCGTGGACGAGGCGGTGCGCAAGCTGGCGAAAGTGCAATAGGCGAGATCGAGCAGCGGGCTCGATGCACCTCTCCCGCTTGCGGGAGAGGTCGCCACGCTCGCAAGAGCGTGGCGGGTGAGGGCTCTATCCTCTTGGGGAGTCCCAAAACACCCTCTCCCCAACCCTCCCCCGCAAGCGGGGGAGGGAGCGCACCTTCAATGCGTCAACAGTCAGCCATCACTGCAGCAGCGTGGGGTGATCCCGCTGGATCGTTTCGCGGATCCAGCTGGCATGGATCGCACGGAACAGGATCTGCGCCGTCTTGAGATCGTTCGCCATCATGCAGAGATCGACGATGCGATGGACCGCATCATCGCGCATCAATCCGTCCGAGATCTTCATCGCGATTTCCATCGCAACCTTGGCCGCGCGCTCGTAACGCCCGCTCTCGCGCTTGTCGTTGCGCGCGGAACCTGCCGCGCTCAACGCCGCGGCCTCACAGATGGCGCGGATACGCGCGGCGGCCTCGATGTCGCCGAGCGGCCCTTCGATCGTCTCGTCCCAGATGTCCGCCGCGTTCTGCCTCGCGAACCACTTCATCGCCCCACCACCCACGGTCTTCCAGCCGCTGTATCACCGTTCTTCAGGCTCGCTTGAGCATAGAGAGGCCTATCGAAATCGGCGAGGCAATTTTTCCGCTACGCTCCCTGGCTCGATACGCATTCACGACGTCCGACGTGGCCCGATGGCCTCGAACTGTGCCTTCTGTTCGTCATTCAGCGTGCCGTAGAAATCCTCCAGCGCTGCGCGAACCGACTTGACGCCGTCGAGCATCAGGTCGAGCCGCTTGCGTACCGCGACCATTCGCGCCGGCGGCGTCATCACCTCGTTGGGCTGGCAGGCCGCCTTGAGCGATGCGCTGACCCTGGCGCTGGTATCCTGAAGCACCTGTAGAGCAGCGCGCTGGGTGTCGTTGGGGTGCAGCCGCGCCTCGATGTCGGCGCCGGGCCAATCGAGCGCAGCAGACGCACCGCAATTCTGGACCAGCGATCCCTCGGTGTTGCTGGAAGCTGTCGCACGACGCTGGTCGTCAGCCAGCGCATTGAAGCGCGCCTTCTGCTCGTCCGTGAGCGAGCCGTAGAATTTATCCAGGGCGGGCTGAACGAGATCGACGGCTTTCGCCATCGCCTCGATGCGCTGCTGCATCGCCGCCAGCCGACCGGGCGCCGTCGCTGCGACCTGCGCCGGGCAGGACGCGCGGATCATGCCCGCCGCCAGGATCGAGGCGTTGCCGAGCTCGTCGAGGCTTGCGCCTTGCGCCTCGCTCGGCTGCACCGCGGCGGCGATCTGGTCGATCGGCAGACCGACGATCTCGCGGCGGTCGCTGCCGCAAAGCTGATCCAGCGCAACGCCGCGCGCTTGCCGCCGTCCCGGCGGCCGCTGCGGCAGATAGGCCGAAAGACCGTCATAGCCATAGGGCCCGAAGATGCCGGCATAGATGTCCGGGTAGCCGTAGCCCCAGAAGCCGAGACCGTCGCCCCAGATCGTGTAGTCGTAGAGATCGTTATAGGCGAACGGCCAGAACAGCGGTCCGACCCAGCCATAACCGCCGCCCGGATGTTGCCACCATCCGCTGCTGGCGCCATGCCAGCCGGCGAGCGCGGCCGCCGCTGCGATCTGGGCTCGCGCCGCCGGATTACCGATCAGACGGCCGTTGCGGAAGGCGCTGGAATGCGCGTTGAGGGCGTTGCGGAAATTCGACGGGCGCACGGCCGCATTGCGGATCTGACCGAAGTTCGGACCACCATGCCGGGCTCCCGTTGCGAAGCGCGGTCCGCCATGATGTCCGCCGCCATGCGCATGCCCGAAGCCATGACCGCCAAAATGGCCGCCGCCACCATGGTGGCCACCGCCATGCCCGCCGCCATGACCGCCTCCGTGCCCACCGCCATGACCGCCACCGCCATGGCCGCCACCGCCCTTCCCCAGAGCCGTGCCCGCCAGCATGCAGGCAAGCGCCATCACGGCAATTCCAATGACCGGTCGCAACATCGCATCCTCCCCGCAGAGCCGCGCCATTGAGGCATCGGAAGTTGACGGGAATTGGAACCAGCCTGGCGGCCGAAAGTTCCGCGACCGCGACGCAGCAGGCGCGCGCTACGCCTCCGGCACGATCTTGCCGGGATTGAAGATATTCAGCGGGTCGAGCGCCTGTTTCAGCGCCCGCATCGCGTCGAGCGCCTCGGGGCCAAGCTCGGCCTTGAGATATTTCTGCTTGCCCTGGCCGATGCCGTGCTCGCCGGTGCAGGTGCCGTCCATCGCCTGCGCGCGCTCGACCAGACGATGCATGAACTCCTCGCCGCGCGCCATCTCGTCGGCATCGTTGGTGTCGCAGACCAGCGAGCAGTGGAAATTGCCGTCGCCGACATGCCCGACGATCGGCGACAGCAAATTGAGCCGCTTGAGATCTTCCTCGGTTTCGCCGACGCATTCGGCGAGCCGCGAGATCGGCACGCAGACGTCGGTTGCGACCACGCCGATGCTGTCGCCGGGCCGCAGCGCCTTGACGGACCAATAGGCATCGTGCCGGGCCTGCCACAGCTTGGTGCGATCCTCCGGCTTGGTGGTCCAGGAGAAGTCGCCGCCGCCGCATTCCTTTGCGATCTCGCCGAAGGCCTTGGACTGCTCGGCGACCTCGATCTCGCTGCCGTGGAATTCCATCAGCAGCAGCGGCGTCTCCGGCAGCGTCAGCTTGGAATAGGCGTTGCAGGCCTTCACCTGCGCGGCGTTGAGCAGCTCGATGCGCGCCACGGGAATGCCGGTCTGGATCGCCAGGATCACGGCCTGACACGCCCCATGCACCGTCTCGAACGACACCGCGCCGGCCGCGATGGTCTCGGGGATGCCGCGCAGGCGGATGGTCAGTTCCGAGATGATGCCGAGCGTGCCCTCGGCGCCGACGAACAGATGCGTCAGGTCGTAGCCGGCGGATGATTTCTTGGCGCGCGTGCCTGTCGTGATGATCTCGCCGTCGCCGCGCACCACCTTCAGCGCCAGCACGCTGTCGCGCATGGTGCCGTAGCGCACCGCATTGGTGCCGGAGGCGCGCGTCGAGGCCATGCCGCCGAGCGAGGCGTCCGCGCCGGGATCGATCGGGAAGAACAGGCCCTGGTCGCGCAGATGCTCGTTGAGCGCCTTGCGGGTGACGCCGGGCTGGATCACACAGTCGAGATCCTCGGCGTGCACCGCGAGCACCTTGTTCATGTCGCGCAGGTCGATCGAGATGCCGCCGGCGGGCGCATTGACCTGGCCCTCCAGCGAGGTGCCGGTGCCGAAGGCGATCACTGGCACGCGGTTCCTGGCGCAGATGCGCACCACGTCCTGGATGTCGGCGGTCTCCTGCGCCATCACCACGCCGTCGGGCGGCTGGTTGGGAATCCATGTGGTGGTATGGCCGTGCTGCTCGCGGACGGCCTGCGAGGTGATGAAGCGGTTGCCGAAGCGTGCGGCAAGCTGCTCCAGTGCGCTCGCGAGGGCTTTCGGCTCCGGCCGCGGCGGATTATTGGTGATGGTCGTACCCACGGAAATTCCTCCGACAGAAGAACCGTGGCAAAGGACATCTAACCGGTCAAGTCAAGCGACCGGACGCATAGCTGGGGAAGGACACATGCCGGAGAGTGCCACTGCTGCGCCCAAGGCCGAGCCGTTCAGCGCCTCGATCATGCAGATCGAGCCGCAATGGATCGACTATAACGGCCATCTCAACATGGCCTATTACAACGTGATGTTCGACCGGGCGATCGACGAGTTCTGGCTCGAGCTCGGCATCGGTCCTACTTACAAGAAAGAGCGTCACGGCTCGACCTTCACCGCCGAATGCCATGTGCGCTACCTGCGCGAGATCCATCTCGGCGATCCCGTGCGGATCCTGGTGTGGCTGCTGGAGGCCGACGACAAGCGGCTGCATACGTTCGAGGAGATGAGGCACGCCACCGAAGGCTGGCTATCGGCCACCTCGGAGAACATGTCGCTGCACATGGACATGAATGCGCGGCGCGTTGCGGCGTTTCCGCCCGATATCCAGCAGCGCATCGCGGGCATCGCCAGGGCCCACAGCACCTTGGCCCGGCCCGAGGGCATCGGCCGGAGCGTGGCGATGCCCTCGAAGCGTTAGGCGCCTATATCCTGGTGCGGCCGCGGGCGAGGCCGACCACGGCCGAAACCAGGAACAGCACGACCGCGATGAAGAAGATGACCTTGGCGATTTCGATCGAAGCGCCGGCGATGCCGCCAAAGCCCAGGATACCGGCGATCAGTGCGATAACCAGAAACGTCACAACCCAGCCAAGCATGGTCAAATCCTCGTCTTGATGTTTGTCTGTGTCGGCGCGGCTGGCCGCGCCACCTGTCCAGACAATCTCGACGCGGGAACGATGGTTCCTGCCCACGCTAGGCGGAAATTCGCAGGGTCGGAGGAACAAATCGGCCCCCCGCGTACGTGGAAAACCCTGCACCGCCGCCCCATATAGGGACCAATCCCTGTTATGAAGGCTCCCTCCCGTCACCCCGCGGTGCCATCGTGGGGCCAAATGATTCGCATGACCGAGCCGAGCAAGATCACAAGCGTCCCCGACCACCAGCCCGCAGCCGGCGGCATCGCCGCGCGTGCGCGCGCCTCGGTAGGCCCGAAATATCTGTCCGGGCTCAATCCGGAGCAGCGCGATGCGGTGGAGACGCTGGACGGCCCGGTCCTGGTGCTGGCCGGCGCCGGCACCGGCAAGACGCGCGTGCTGACCACGCGCATCGCCCATATCCTGAGCCAGGGCCGCGCCCGCCCCGCCGAGATCCTGTCGGTGACCTTCACCAACAAGGCCGCGCGCGAGATGAAGCACCGGCTCGGCCAGATGCTCGGCCACGCCGTCGAAGGCATGCCGTGGCTCGGCACCTTCCACTCCATCGGCGGACGCATCCTGCGTTTCCATGCCGAGCTGGCGCAGCTCAAGTCTAACTTCACCGTGCTCGACGTCGACGACCAGGTGCGGCTCTTGAAGCAGCTTCTGCAGGCCGAGAACATCGACGACAAGCGCTGGCCCGCGCGCATGCTGGCCGGCCTGATCGACGGCTGGAAGAACCGCGGCCTGATGCCGTCGCAGGTGCCCTCGGGCGAAGCCGCTGTCTTCGCCAACGGCAAGGGCGGCAAGCTCTATACGAGCTATCAGGAGCGGCTGAAGATCCTCAACGCGGCCGATTTCGGCGATCTCTTGCTGGAGAACATCCGCATCTTCCGCGAGCACCCGGATATCCTCAGGCAGTACCAGCAGCGCTTCAAATACATCCTGGTGGACGAATATCAGGACACCAACGTCGCGCAATATCTGTGGCTGCGGCTGCTGTCGCAGGCGCCGGCGTCGACCAAGGCCGTCATTCCGGGGCGCGTCGAAGACGCGAACCCGGAATCTCGAGATTCCGGGTTCGATGCTCCGCATCGCCCCGGAATGACGGAGCAAACGGCCGGCACGCCGACAGCCACGCCTCACGTCAAAAACATCTGCTGCGTCGGCGACGACGACCAGTCGATCTATGGCTGGCGCGGCGCCGAGGTCGACAACATCCTGCGCTTCGACCACGATTTCCCCGGCGCCAAGGTCATTCGCCTCGAACGCAATTACCGCTCGACCGGCCACATCCTCGCCGCCGCCTCGCACCTGATCGCGCACAACGAAGGCCGGCTCGGCAAGACGCTGCGCACCGAGGACCAGGACGGCGAGAAGGTCACGGTGACAGGCTCGTGGGATTCGGAGGAGGAAGCGCGCGGCATCGGCGAGGAGATCGAGCAGATCCAGCGCCAGGGCGAGAAGCTGAACGAGATCGCGATCCTGGTGCGCGCGTCCTATCAGATGCGCGAGTTCGAAGACCGTTTCGTCACGCTCGGCCTGCCCTATCGCGTGATCGGCGGCCCGCGCTTCTACGAGCGCGCCGAAATCCGCGACGCGCTGGCCTATCTTCGCGTCATCAACTCGCCGGCCGACGATCTCGCCTTCGAGCGCATCGTCAATACGCCCAAGCGCGGCCTTGGCGATGCCACCGTGCAGATGCTGCACGACCACGCCCGCAAGCGCCGCATTCCGCTGTTCGAGGCGGCGCGTGCGGTGGTCGAGACCGACGAGCTGAAGCCGAAGGCGCGCGGCTCCTTGCGCGACCTCGTCGCCCAGTTCGACCGCTGGCGCGCCCAGCGCGAAGTCACCGCGCATACCGACCTCGCCCAGATCGTGCTCGACGAGAGCGGCTACACCGAGATGTGGCAGAAGGACCGTTCGGCGGACGCCGCGGGCCGGCTCGAGAACCTCAAGGAGCTGGTGCGCTCCATGGAGGAGTTCGAGAACCTGCAAGGGTTCCTCG
Organism: Bradyrhizobium sp. B025; assembly: GCF_042257955.1. NCBI lineage: Bacteria > Pseudomonadati > Pseudomonadota > Alphaproteobacteria > Hyphomicrobiales > Nitrobacteraceae > Bradyrhizobium > Bradyrhizobium sp. B025. The sequence continues at coordinate 6,485,198 of NZ_CP170150.1, forward strand.
AGCACATCTCGCTGGTGATGGACCGCGACGGCGGCGCCGAGGAGGACGCGGTGTCGCTGATGACGCTGCATTCGGCCAAGGGGCTCGAATTCGACAACGTGTTCCTGCCGGGCTGGGAGGAAGGCCTGTTCCCGAGCCAGCGCACGCTGGACGAACAGGGCCGCGCCGGCCTCGAGGAAGAACGCCGGCTCGGCCATGTCGGCATCACCCGCGCCCGCCGCCGAGCCATGATCTATTTTGCGACCAACCGGCGCATCCATGGCACCTGGACGACCACGATCCCGTCGCGCTTCCTCGACGAATTGCCGGCGGCCAATGTCGAGATCACGGAATCCAAGGGCGGCTCGGCCTGGGGCGGAACCGGCGGCTACGGCGCCTCCCGCTTCGACGACATGGAGGCGTTCGGCTCCAGCTATACGACGCCGGGCTGGCAACGGGCGCAGGCCAACCGCAACCGGGGCGGCGGCCGCACCGGCGCCGGCGGCCACGGCAGCTTCGAGGAAGAGGCCGCGACGTTCTCTTCTTCCTCGTCCTCCGGCCCCGATTTCGGCAGCTTCTCCTCGCGCCGGCGCGGGCCGATGACGATCGAGGGCGAGCTGGTCGCCAAATCCACCGGCACGACCTCGGAATTCTCGCTCTCCGACCGCGTCTTCCACCAGAAATTCGGCTACGGCCGCGTCACCAAGATCGACGGCAACAAGCTCACCATCGCCTTCGACAAGGCCGGCGAGAAGAAGGTCGTGGACAGTTTCGTGCAGCGGGCGTGAGCAGGCCTTGCGGTGTTGCGGCGGCGTTACGCCGCCGCGTTTCTTCCCACCACGCCCCTTGACCACCGCGAACTTCCCCGTATCAGATGCGCCCATGGTCCGGGGCTCCATCACATTGATCGTGCTGGCATTGGTTATGCCGTCGCTTGCGGCGGCGGAGACCATGAGCTTTGGCGATTCGATCGGGCTGCTGGCCAAGAGCTGCGGCGCGGAAATCGTCGCCAATTGCCGCGGCGTCAATCCGGACTCGACCCGGCTGAAGGAGTGCCTGTCCCGCAACCGGGATGTGCTCTCCCAGCAATGCCAGAGCGACTATCTCGGCGCCTTCGACGCCATCCAGAAGCGCGTCGCCGCACGCGTCACGGTGGCGAACGCCTGCCAGCGCGAGATCGTCAAGGTCTGCGGCGGCTCGACCAAGGAGACCAGCAAGTCGATCCCCTGCCTGGTCTCGACGCCCAAGGGCATCAGCAACAACTGCCTGAAGGCCGTGGACGACGCGGGGTATCGATGATGCGCGCGAAGGGGCTCACCACCGCCGGACTAGGCATCGCGCTCGGCATGGCTTTGCTCGCGGGCGCAGCCAGCGCCCAGACGACGCCGCCGACCCGTGACGACATCGTCGGCAAGCTGAACCATTTCGAAGAGGCCGCCGAAATCGACCTTCCCGCGCTGAAGCAGCAGGTGATGGAGCGCGCCAAGGCGAGGATCAAGAACGATCCGGGTCCGGTGAACCGGCCGCCGATCGCGCCGGATCTCGCCAAGCTGCCCGCCTTCAACGCGCAGATCCAGTTCGACGCCGACACGCCGATCATCCAGCCGGCGTCCTACCAGACCGTCGGCCGCATCGCGGATGCGCTGGTTCATGCCTCGCTGCTGCCCTACACCTTCCTGATCGTCGGCCATGTCGAATCCAACGCGAAGACGCGCGAGGCCAACGCGATCCTGAGCCAGCGCCGGGCGGACGCGATCCGCGACGTGCTGGTGAACACGTTCAAGATCTCGACCAAGCGGCTGCATCCGATCGGCCTCGGCGAGGAGCAGTTTCTCGACCGCGCCAAGCCGACCTCGGCCGCCAACGGCCAGCTGCAAATCCTGACCTTTGCCAAGGTACCGGAGGAGGCACCCGCGCATCCGGCTGCGGCACCTGCGCCTGCGGCGAAAAAGCCCGCCAAGAAGCGCTGACGAGGCGCGCCTCGACGCCTGACGGAACCCATTGAAGTCCTGACCGTTTTGTGACCTGTTTCACAGTGCGACAGCACGGTTTTGCGCGACAATAGTGCCGGTTTGTGCACTGCCCTATCAGGTGCTATAGGCTCTGGTTCGTCCTTCCCCAACCCTGTGCTGCATGAGACCAAGATGGGTGGCTTGTTCCAACGCCAACTTGCCGTTTACGTCGAGTACCATCGCGATCCCCGGAATACGGCGATGCACGTGGTCGGCATCCTCTTGCTGTTCACGGGCGCCGTGCTACCGCTGACGTTGGTGAAGGTGCCGCTGTTCGGAACGGAACTCAGCCTGGCGGTCATCCTGGCATTGCCGGTTCTGATCTATTGGCTGATGCTCGACATGGCGCTCGGGGTCGGCATTCTGGCCGTCTCCGTCGTGCTGTTTTCGATCGCGACGACCATTTCGACGCAAGTCAGCACCATGACGATGTGGGCGATTTTCGCCACGCTGGTCGTGCTCGGCCTCGCCGCGCAGACCATCGGCCACAAGGTTTTTGAGGGGCGCGAAGCCTCGTTATTCACGTTTCCGTCGCATCTTTTGCTGGGACCGATGTTTGTCATGGCAAAATTATTCATTGCACTGGGCTTCCGTCGCGACCTTGCCGCGATTCTGGCGCCTCTTCCGACCAATTCCCTTTCAACCCGATAGCTCTAGAAGCGAAACAGCAAACCTTCTTCATGGCTCTCGTACTGGTTACCGGTGGCAGCGGCTTCATCGGACATCATCTCGTAGAATCGCTCCGCGCCCGTGGGCAGCGGGTGCGTGTTCTCGATGTCCGGCCGCCGGCCGCCGCCAATACCGACGTCGACTATGTTCACGGCTCGGTGCTGGACGGCGCCGCGGTCGATGCCGCGCTGGCCGGCGTCGATCAGGTTTATCACCTCGCCGGCCTGCCCGGCATGTGGGTTGCCAACAAGCAGGACTTTCACGACGTCAATTTCCGCGGCACCGAGGTCGTGCTGGCGGCTGCGATGAAGCGCGGCGTGTCGCGCTTCCTGCATTGCTCGACGGAATCGATCCTGTTCCCCTATGCCGACCTCAACGGCGTTCCCGCCGAAGAGGCGCTCCAGCCGGCCGACGCGATGCCCGGCGCCTATACGCGGTCGAAGTCGCTCGCCGAGCATCACGCCGCGAAGGCCGCGGCCAGTGGCTTTCCGCTCGTGATCGGCACGCCGACCATGCCGATCGGAGCTGCCGACCACAACCTGACGCCGCCGACGGCGATGCTCTGGTACTTCCTCCAGAAGAAGGTGCAGCCGCACCTCAACTTCCTGGTCAATCTCGTCGATGTCCGCGACGTCGCCATGGGCCTCGTGCTGACCATGGAGCGCGGCCGCATCGGCCAGCGCTACATCCTCGGCGGCGACTGCGTCCCGCTCGGCCGCATCCTGCGGATGATGTCGGCGATGAGCGGCCGCCGCCAGTTCCCGATCGTCGTGCCTGGCAAGATCGCTGAGCTCTCCGGCATCATGCTCGAATATCTATCCGACAACTTCACGCGCCGGCCGCCCAACGGCACCGCCGAGGGCGTGCGCATTGCGCTCGCCGCGAGCGATCTCTCGATCGGGAAGGCGCGAACCGAGCTCGGCTACTCGCCGCGCCCGATCGAGCCGGTCCTGCGCGAAACCATCACCCATCTGCTCGCCCGCGGCGGCGTGCAGCCCTCCGGCGCCATCAAGCAACACGCGCTCTCCTCGCGCGCTGGCTAAAGCCGCCGCCTAACGCAAAGAACCTTCATGTCCTTCGATTTCAGCAAGCTTCTCTCTGTCGCCTGGGGTGGCTGGACCACGACCTGGCCGACGCAACTGCTCGCCCTGATCTGGCTCGCCTGGCTCGCCAGCTGGGTCGGCGCCTCGTTCTGGCAGGGCCGCACGCAAAAGCAGGTGATGACCCTGGAGTCCGGCCGCTATCGCATCCCGATTCTGGTCGGCGGCATCCTGTTCACGCCGTGGACCGCCGAAGTGCTCGGTGAGAAGCCGCTCTGGGTGTTCAGCAACACCGGCGTCTACATCGTCGCGCTGATCGTGCTCGCCGGCATCTCCTTCACCTGGTGGGGACGGCTGCATCTCGGAAAATTCTGGTCCAACACCATCACCCACAAGGAAGACCACCGCGTCATCGACACCGGCCCGTACGGCATCGTGCGTCATCCGATCTACACCGGCCTGATCGCCGGCATGCTGGCGACCGGCATCGCGGTCGGGGCGGTGACCGCGATCCTCGGCGCGATCCTGATCTCGCTCGGCATGTGGCAGAAGGGGCGGATGGAAGAGGTGTTCCTGTCGAAGGAGCTTGGCGAGGACGCCTACGGCGCCTATTGCCGCCGCGTGCCGATGATCATCCCGTTCCTGTCGCCGCGGTGACGTAACAAGCCCGCCATATCCTCCGATGTCGTCCTGGCGAAAGCTAGGACGACGTTGAGGAGGCAGCGTGCGCCACTGCATCGGCGCCTGCATCCTTGCCATGCAAATTCGGCGTGCTGCCATCCGCGCCATAAACGTCCCGATCCGGGCCCGCACAGGTTGACCTTTTTACCGCCACCCAGTTGGATGCGCGCGCAATGAGGCACGACGACATCCATGGTTGACCTGGAGAGGTCGACGATCAGGCCTGGGCCCGCGCGGGGCCTGGAGCAATCCGGCGTTGGACTGTGCCGCAGGTTCGACAGGGGCTTCTCATGACCTTTTCCAGCATTTTTGCGCAGTTCGTTGCGCTTCTCGGCGGCATCGCTCTGCAATGGCGGAAGCTGTCCGGCACAGAGCCCGCGCCCGCATGGGGCCAGACGCCCGCCATTCCCGAGGCAAAGCCGCAAGGCGCGATCCCGACGCTGAAGATGCCGACCGCCCGCGGCTGGAGCGAGGGCCAGAAGCCGACCGTCGCGCCCGGGCTCAAGGTCAATGCGTTCGCAACCGGCCTCGACCATCCGCGCTGGATCGAGGTGCTGCCCAATGGCGACGTGCTGATCGCGGAAGCGACCCAGATCGCGGGGCCGCCGCGATCCGTGTTTCACTACGCGATGCAGGCGACGATGCGGCGCGCCGCCGCGCTCGGCGTTTCCGCCAACCGCATCACGCTGCTGCGCGACAAGGACGGCGACGGCGTCGCCGAAGTTCGCGGCGCCTTCATGGAGAACCTCAGCCAGCCGTTCGGCATGGCGCTGGTCGGCGACACCTTCTATGTCGGCAACACCGACGGCGTGATGGCCTTCCCCTATGTCGCAAATGCCGACCGCATCACTGCGCTTGGCAAGCGGCTCACCACGTTCAAGCCGAGCGGCCACTGGACGCGTAGCCTGCTCGCCAGTCCCGACGGCAGGAAGCTCTATGCCGGCGTCGGCTCGCTCAGCAACATCGCCGAGATGGGCATGGAGGTCGAGGAAGGCCGCGCCGCGGTCTATGAGCTCGACCTCGCCGCCGGCACGCATCGCATTTTTGGTGCCGGCCTGCGCAACCCAGTGGGCCTTGCCTGGGAGCCGACGACCGGCGTGCTCTGGACCGTCGTCAACGAGCGCGACGGGCTCGGCGACGAGACGCCGCCGGACTATCTGACCTCGGTGCGCGATGGCGGCTTCTATGGCTGGCCCTATTGCTACTGGGGCAAGACGGTGGACGACCGCGTGCCGCAGGATCCGGCAATGGTCGCCAAGGCGCTCACGCCGGACTATGCGCTCGGCGGCCACACCGCTTCGCTCGGCCTGTGCTGGATGCCCGCAGGCACGCTGCCGGGTTTCCCCGACGGCATGGTGATCGGCCAGCACGGCTCGTGGAATCGCAGCAAGCTCTCCGGCTACAAGCTGGTGTTCATCCCGTTCGAGAACGGCCGCCCGTCCGGCCCCGGTCGCGACATCCTGTCGGGCTTCCTGTCCCCGGACGAGAAGGAATCCTACGGCCGCCCGGTTGGCGTCGTGATCGGCCCCGACAAGAAATCGCTGCTGATGGCCGACGACGTCGGCAACGTGATCTGGCGCGTCACCGGCGCGTAAAGGTTTACGTCCCGACGCACAGTGTGGCGCGCTGCTTGCGCAGCAGCGCGATTACCGACAGCGCGGTGATGATCCCGGTCTTGGGATTTTCGGACGGGATGTTCTCGATCGACATCGAGAAGCGCGCCGAATCCGCCTCGACCTCGATGCGGTGAACGTTGCGCGTGACGGTCGGATCGGCCCAGATCTGCACGGAGGTGCGATCAGGCCCGACACCCGCGAGCGACAGCGCGACCGCGACGTTGAGATTGGCCGGGAAGCCTTTTGCGGCCTCGCGCGCCGTGCCCTCGAACAGCTTGAGCGGCTCCCGCAGCTTGTCGATGTCGATGTTGTTCTGGAGGATGAAGGGCGCGCCCTTCAGCCCGTCGATCGGCTTGCGCGTCACCATCTTCACCGAATGTATGGTGCCGATGGCAGCGGCGTTGACGGCATCGAGCCCGATCAGCGCGCCGGTCGGCACGATGATGCGGCCGCCATTGGCCCGGGCGAGATCGACGAGATCGAAATTGTCGAGCAGCCCGCCGACGCTGACGACGACCGCGGCCTTGCCGCGCTTCACTGCCGGCTCGACGATCGCGCGCAGCTGGCTGCTCGGTGCGCACTCGACCACGATGTCGGCGGCCTCGCCGAGCTGGTCGATCGGCAGAACCTGCGGCGGGCGACGCAGGCCGTTGAGGAATGCCTGATGCTTGGCGGGATCGCGCACGGCGACGGCGGACAGTGTCAGCCCCTCGATGCCCTGATCGAGCGCGGCGGCGATCTTGGTGCCGATCGAGCCCAGGCCCGCGATGGCCACCCGCAATTCGCTCGAAGCTTTCCGATCCGTCATCACCTTCCACCTTCTATCCACGCCAATGTCATAGCCCCTCAGGCCTCGCGCGCATAGCTGCGCAGGCGGGCCTCGAGCACCGCCAGCATCGCATCGCGGGCCGGATCGCGCGAGCCGCGCAGCCAGGCGGCGGCGAGCGGCAGCCGGCCGACCGGGCCGCTCTGCTTCGGCCGGAGCGGCACGAAGCGCACGCCTGATACCGCCATGCGCGTGGTCCAGCGCGGCACGATCGCCACCCCAAGCTTCGTTGCCACCAGATGGATGATGGTCTGCTTCTCGTCGGCGACCTGCACGATGCGCGGCGTCAGGCCGGCCTGCTCGAACAGCTTGATCGTGAGATCGTGGCTGTGCGGCCGCGAGCGGCGGTCCGGCACCAGCATGGCCTCGTCGGCGATCTGCGCCAGCGTGATCGACTTGCGCTCCGCGAGCGCGTGGCGCTGCGGGAACGCCACGATGGCGGTCTCCTGGAGCAGATCGCGGAATTCGAGCCGCTTGTCCGCGCTGTCGGGCGGGCGGACGAAAGCGAGATCGAGCGCGCCGGTCAAAATCTTCGGCAGCAGCCGGACCGTCTTGTCCTCCAGAAGCTGCACCGCGATGTCGGGATGCTTGTCGCGAAAATCGCGCAGCAGCGGCGGCAGCAATCCCGCCGCCGCGCTGTCGATGGCGCCGACCCGCAACCGCCGGGCGGCCCCGGCACGCGAACGGTTGCGCAGATTATTCTCGACCGCCTCGACGCGGGCGAGGATGGCGCGGGCATCGCGCAAAAGCGTCGCACCGTCTTCGGTGAGCGACACCGCGCGCGTGGTCCGCGCGAACAGCCGCGCGCCCAGGTCCTCTTCCAGCAGCCTGATCTGGCGCCCGAGCGCAGACGGCAGCATCTGAAGCTGCTGCGCCGCATGGCCGAAATGCAACTGCTCGGCCGCCGCCACGAAGCATCGAAGCTGATGCAATTCCATCCAGGGTCCTCTCGCCTCTCCTCGCGAGGATTATATCATTTTTTTGTATAAACCAGCGCCAATTGAGTCCCCCTTCTCCTCCCGACTACGCTCGTTGCCGGCATGGACCTCCGGGTCCGCCGACACAACAACAAGCCGGAACTTGAGGAGGCCAGGGTGACGAGCGAGATTCAGACGCGCGTGCTGCGCAAGATCACCTGGCGCATCGTTCCCTTCATCATGCTGCTCTACTTCGTGGCCTTCATCGACCGCGTCAATATCGGCTTCGCCTCGCTGACGATGAACAAGGACATCGGCCTGTCGCCCGCGGTCTACGGCTTCGGCGCCGGCATCTTCTTCTGGGGTTATTTCCTGTTCGAGGTGCCCTCCAACATCATCCTGCACAAGATCGGTGCGCGGATCTGGATCGCGCGGGTGATGATCACCTGGGGCATCGTGTCGGCGGCGATGGCGTTCGTGCAGGGGCCGACCGGCTTCTACATCCTGCGCTTCCTGCTCGGCGTCGCCGAAGCCGGCTTCTTTCCCGGCATCATCCTCTACCTCTCCTACTGGTTCCCGGCGCGCCAGCGCGCCGCGGTGACCGCGCTGTTCATGGCGGCAGCGCCGCTCTCCACCGTGCTGGGCTCGCCGATATCAGGTGCACTGCTGGAGATGGACGGCCTGCTCGGCTTCAAGGGCTGGCAATGGCTGTTCGTGCTGGAGGCGCTGCCGGCCGTGCTGCTCGGCTTCGTCGTGCTCGGCTTCCTGACCGACCGCCCCGAGAAGGCGAAATGGCTCACTGATGACGAGCGCCGCTGGCTGGTCGAGACCATGAACGCGGAGACCACCAGCAAGGCCGCGACCGCGAGCCACAGCATCTGGCGCGGGCTTGCCGATCCGCGCGTGCTGGCGCTGGCGCTGATCTATTTCGGCACCTCGGCCGGCCTCTACACGCTCGGCGTCTGGGCGCCGCAGATCATCAAGCAGTTCGGCCTGTCCTCGCTCCAGGTCGGCTTCCTCAACGCGCTGCCGGCAACCGCCGCGGTCGTCGCCATGATCCTGTGGGCGCGGCATTCGGACCGCACCGGCGAGCGGACCTGGCACGTGGTGTGGGCCTGCCTGCTCGCCGCGGCCGGGCTCGCCTATGCCGGGCTTGCGGCCGGCGTCGTCGCCGTTTTGGTTGCGCTCGCGTTCGTCAACATCGGCATCTCCTCGGCAAAGCCGCCGCTGTGGAGCATGCCGACGCTGTTCCTGTCCGGTCCCGCGGCCGCAGCCGGCATCGCCACCATCAATTCGATCGGCAATCTCGGCGGCTTCGTCGGGCCCGCCATGATCGGCTGGATCAAGGACCAGACAGGCAGCTTCGTCGGCGGGCTCTACTTCGTCGCCGGCCTGCTCGTTCTCTCCGCGGTCCTCACCCTGCTATTGTCGCGCGCGCAGACCGCGCCCGCCGAACCCGTCCCGCAATCCCACTGACATCCCAAACGGAGCATTTTCATGCGCACCCATTCGATCGCAGCCATCCCCGCCGACGGCATCGGCCCCGAGGTCATCTCGGCCGGTGTCCGCGTGCTGGAGGCGCTGGCCAGGCGCAGCGGCGACCTCGCCTTCAACGTCAAGACCTTCGACTGGGGCTCGGACTATTACAAGAAGCACGGCGTGATGATGCCGGCCGACGGCCTCGCGGAGCTGAAGAAGTTCGACGCGATCTATTTCGGCGCGGTCGGCGCCCCCGACGTGCCCGATCACATCACGCTGTGGGGCCTGCGCCTGCCGATCTGTCAGGGCTTTGACCAATACGCCAATGTGCGGCCGACAAAAATCCTGCCGGGCGTCGCCTCGCCGCTGCGCAATGTCGGCGTCGGCGATCTCGACTGGGTGATCGTGCGCGAGAACTCCGAAGGCGAATATGCCGGCATGGGCGGCCGCGCGCACAGGGGCCTGCCGGAAGAGGTCGGCACGGAAGTCGCCGTCTTCACCCGCGTCGGCGTGACGCGGATCATGCGCTACGCATTCCAGCTCGCGCAGTCGCGTCCGCGCAAGTTCCTGACCGTCGTGACCAAGTCGAACGCGCAGCGCCATGGCATGGTGATGTGGGACGAGATCGCGGCCGAGGTCGCCGGCGAATTCCCCGATGTGACCTGGGACAAGATGCTGGTCGACGCCATGACGGTGCGCATGACGCTGCATCCGAAGAGCCTCGACACCATCGTGGCGACCAACCTGCACGCCGACATCCTCTCCGACCTTGCCGGCGCGCTGGCGGGAAGCCTCGGTGTCGCGCCGACCGGCAACATCGATCCGCAGCGCCGCTTCCCCTCGATGTTCGAGCCGATCCACGGCTCGGCCTTCGATATCACCGGCAAGGGCATCGCCAACCCCGTCGCGACCTTCTGGACCGGCGCGCAGATGCTCGAGCATCTCGGCGAGAAGGACGCCGCGTCACGGCTGATGACGGCCGTCGAGCGCGTCTGCGCGGCCGGCGTGCTGACGCCCGATGTCGGCGGCAAGGCGACGACGAAGGAGGTGACCGACGCCGTCATCGACGCGATCCACGGTTCGAACGTGTAGTGGGTTCAGCAACGCCGGCGCGCCGACCATGGTGGGCTCCGACGGCGATGCCGGCGGCGCCCGGCGCCTGACCTTGGTCGCAGGCACGACCCCCTCCCTCCGCGAGGCGCGGGAGGGTCCAAAATTTTTAGCCTCCCTCTTGAAACCAAAACTGTGTTTTTTTATTTTTTCGTTGCCGCCGAGAGGTGGCGTCCCCGACGCCTCATGGGTCGGGAACGACTGAGACGGGCACCGGTCGTGTCCGGTGTCGCTCGTATCCATTTTGCTCCTTGGAGGATTTGGCTATGCGCACTTACGACTTCTCTCCCCTGTGGCGTTCGACCATTGGCTTCGACCGCCTTTTCGACCTCGTTGAAACGGCACAGCGTGCCGGCGAGGATAATTATCCCCCCTACAACATCGAACGCGTCAGCGAGGATCGCTACCAGATTTCGCTCGCGATCGCGGGCTTTTCGCCCGACGAGGTCTCCGTGACTGCCGAGCAGAATGCGGTGATCGTCGAGGGAAACAAGGCGGACAAGGCCGAACGCGAGTATCTCTACCGAGGCATTTCCGCGCGGCCCTTCAAGCGGCAGTTCAACCTGGCCGACTATGTTCAGGTGCAGAGCGCCGCGTTCGAGAACGGTCTGCTCAAGATCGAACTGATCCGGGAGATTCCTGAAGCCATGAAGCCGCGGCGAATTGCCATCAATGGCGCGCCGTCCGGCACCGTGCATCAGATCGAGGGCAAAGCCGCCTGATTTTCGTTTGTCGAGGGCCTGGTGATCCCGCCTGATCGTCGGGCGGGATCGACCGCGGCCTTCGGCCGCGTACCCCAATGCAAACAGAGGTTTTAGCGAAAGGAGAAGGAGGGCCTCTCATGATCGATCATGCTGACAACATCATCGACCTGAACGCAATACTGCACCCCGGCTCTGTCTATGCTCATCCCCGCGACGTCGTCGAGGATCCCGCTCTGTCGATCGGCGAGAAGCGAGCGATCCTCGCGTCCTGGGCTTCAGACGCCGCCAGCGTTGCCTCAAACCCGGCGCTGAGAGAACTGCCGGGCTCGGACAAGCCCGTCACCATCGACGAGATTCTGGACGCGCTCGCGATGCTGGACCACCATCCAAAGGGTCCTCCGGGCGGCAAGCCGGTCCGCACGCGGTCCATCTTGCGAACCGGTCTCGCAGCCTAGGCAGCGGCCGCTCAACGGGGGATTGCGATGATGATGATTGATGAAGAGCTGGCCTTGTTGCGCGCACACCGCAACAACATCGGCCGTTACCAACGATTGCTCAAGACCGAACTGACGGAGGTCGAGCGGCGGTTCATTGAAAGGCGCCTGTCCGAGGAGCGTTCCGCGATCGAAAAGCTTGCGGCCTCTGCGTTTCCCCTCACCCTTCGAGCTCCAAAGAGGGCGATCGGGAAGGCAACCATGCTCATGACGCAAGCTGACACGGCGAATTGAAATGTCCGATAACCTCCCGACCTTCGAAATGTTCTTGAGGAGATACGGCCGAAGGACATGGCGCTGGCGTGTCTGCACGACCGAAGGACATCTCGTCATGCACGGGTCCGAAAATGGCCGGCCTGCGGCGAAATATGCGGCGGAAAGGGCATTGTTTCTGATGCTTCTCGCCGCGCCCTATCGACCGGCGAGCCAAGCTTCCGCCATGGCTCGCTCGTCCTTGGCGACACCAGCACCAAGATGGCTGCCGCGGCAGCGGTTGCGTGAATGACAAGGCAACACACGGAATGGCGCTCGGCGTCAGGCCACGTCCGTCCCGGCGATCTCCGCTGCTAACCGCTTACCGCCGCGCCGGAGGCGGCGGCGTCGCCAGCGCTGCCGTCGGCTCGGGCGGCGTCAGATGGCGCGGGACGACGATGGACTGGCCGGGCGTGAGGGTCGCGGTCTCCGCAAGCGAGTTGCTCTGCGCGATCGACCACAGCGGCACGCGATTGGCTGCGGCGATGCTCTCCATGGTGTCGCCGCGGCGTACCGGCACCCGCACGCCGGAGTCCCACAATTCCACCAGCGTATTCGCCGGCACGAGATAGCGCAGCGGCACGGCATCGCCCTGGGCCTGCGCGGGAATGCGCGGCAACTGCGTCACCATCTCGACGATCTGGCGATGGATGTCGTCGGACTTCTCGATGTTGATGTGCGAGACGCGGCTGTTCTCCTTGAGATCGTAGCTCGCGTAATGGCCGCGATAGCCGGGCACGGCCACGACATCGCCGCCGCCGAGCACGCTGTCAGACAGGAAGATGTTGATGAAGCGCTCGACATTGAGCGGCACGTCGCCGGTCGCATGGGCGGGATCGATGGCGATGACGAGGCTGATCGGGATGTTCTCCTTGGCCGCCATCTCTGAGATGACGACCGAGCACAGCCCGCCCATGGAGTGACCGATTAGCACGATCGGCGCCGGCGACTCCTTGTAGCTGGAGATGGCACGATCGCCGATCCATCGGCAGATGGTGAATTCGTAGACATCGGCGGAAAAGCCGGCCTTCGTCAGCTTCTCGCCGAGCCGGTCCATGCCGGTCGAGAAGATCGGCCCCATGGCGCCGCGGAACAGGTAGATCTTCGGCGGCGGCAGCGGCTCGGCCGGCGGAGGCGGCGGCGGCGCAGCGGGCGCGGCCGCGGCAGGCTTTGACTTGGCGGGTGAGGCAACGGCCGCACCGGTGCTCAAGGCGAGCAGCGCAACCGCTGCCAGCACGAGGATTCGCCTTGGATCAAGCATCAGTCCAGCAGTCCCACCACGGAAGGCAAACGCCGTCCCCCGGTTGCTTAGTGACCACCGATTGGGTGGAATTTGGGGCACCGAACGCGGTCGCGACACGCGGTCCCCCCATCAGGAGCCCGTGATCTGCCGGACGCGCCCAACAGGCAGCACGAAGCCACCACCCACCCGCCCGCCTCGTCACTGCCTGCTCTTGAGCCGATTGCGGTGTGCGGCCTGCTTGGCGCGGTTGCCGCAGACCGCCATGATGCACCATCGCCGCGCGCGCCTGCGGGTGTGGTCGGCGAACAGCATCGTGCAGTTGTGGCCCTCGCAGGCCTTCACGTCGGAAAAGTCCTCGTCGCAGACGAACGTGGCCAAGGCCTCGCCGACCGGCAGCAGCAGGGATTCGGCCGAGCGCCAGCGCCGCTTCGTTTGCAGCTTCAGAACGCCGCCAACATCACCGTGTCCCGGCTCGATCTGGCGGAATGACTCCTCGCGCTCCAGCAGGCCGTTCAACGGACCGAGTTCGCGCAATGCATCCGCCGTGAGCGGCCGGCCGGCATGCTCCAGAACGAAACCACGAAACCATTCGCGCAGGGCACGCGCCTGATCCGCGACGTCATCCAGCTCACCCGGCGCCACGCGCGCCTTCAGTGCGTGCAGTTCATCCGCCGGCACCAGCTTCGCCCGCTCCAGCCAGTCGATCAGGCCATCGCCATCGTCGATCCAATCGACGGGCGTATCGACCGGCGTCGCCACCGAATTCAGGAAATCAAGGCCAAGCGAGTCGGCGATGAACATGGCGGGTGGGCGGTCCATGAGCGGTCCTTGGCCGGTCTGAAGAGGCAGGGCAGAAGTAACCTGATAAACACCAATTGACAAGTTACTCGCCAACGAAGTAACCATATTAAAGACATTAAACAGGTTACTTGAACGGACAGAGACTGGCATGGCCCCGACCACCTATCGCACCGCAGACGTTGATGGCTTCAAGGTGTTCTATCGGGAGGCCGGCACTGCTGGCGCGCCAAAGCTCCTGCTGCTGCACGGCTTCCCGAGCGCCGGCCACATGTTCCGCGATCTGATCCCGCTGCTCGCGGACAGGTTTCACATCGTGGCACCGGACCTGCCCGGCTTCGGCCAAACTGACATGCCCTCGCGCGAAACCTTCCGCTACACGTTCGACAACATCGCTAAGGTGATCGAACGCTTCACCGAGGTGATCGGCTTCGATCGTTTCGCGGTCTACGTCTTCGACTATGGCGCGCCGACCGGCTTCCGGCTCGCGCTAAATCACCCCGAACGGATCACGGCGATCATCTCGCAGAACGGCAATGCCTATGAGGACGGTCTCAGCGACGGCTGGGCTCCGATAAAGGCCTATTGGCAGGATCCTTCGCCCGCCAACCGTGAGGCGCTGCGCGGCTTGCTCACGCCGGACGCGACGCGTTGGCAGTACACGCACGGTGTCCCCAATCCGTCCCTGGTGTCGCCGGACGGGCAGAACCTCGACAATTTCTACCTGGCTCGACCGGGCTCGGACGACGTGCAACTCGACCTGTTCGGCGACTACAGGAGCAACGTCGCGCTCTATCCGTCATTCCAGGATTATTTCCGCACCTACAAACCACCGTTCCTGGCCGTCTGGGGCAAGAACGATCCGTTCTTCATCCCGCCCGGCGCCGAGGCGTTCGAGCGCGACAATCCCAACGCAGTGGTTCAGTTCTTCGACACCGGACATTTCGCGCTGGAAACGCACGCGAGGGAAATCGCGGAGAGCATTCGCGCGTTCTTGGGATGACGATGTGAGCGCGCAATAACGCGCGTCCGCTCACTTCCGCTCTTCGCGATCTCTGAGCTTGCCGGTCAATGCAGAGAGACAGCTGCGCGGTCGAACAACACGGCTCGCCGCGCAAAGCTCCTCAGTTCCGCGGCGCCGCCGCCGCCGCCGAGCGCGCCTGCCGGGGGGCACCGGGTTCGACCGCAACCGGTGCCGCGGGCGCGCGCGAGCGCATGATCGCGGCGTCGATCTCGGCGATCACGCGGCGCTGGATCGCCTCGTTCTTGTCGATCGAGATGTGGCCGACGCCGGTGCCGCGCACGTCGACATTGTCGAGCTTGCCGCGCAGGCCGGCCGCCGGCCGCACCGGCTCGCCGGGACCATCGCCGATATAGATGTTGATGTAGCGTTCGGCGCCGGTCGAGAGCCTGGTCTTGAACACGGAATCGAGGCCGATCGCGAGCTTCACGGGCACGCCGAGCTGGTTGAGCTTGGCGATCATGTCCGGCAGCGCGGTCGCGCCCGAGGAATGGCCGACCAGGATGATTGTCTTGATGCGGCCGGCCCTGTAGGCGGTCGCAGCTTCATTGGCGAGTGAGGACCAGGAGACGAAGTTCGCGACCGTCACCGGGATGCCCTGCGCCTCGAGCCGGGCGCCGATGGTGTCGAGCCCGAGCGAGAAGATGTTGAGCACGCCACGGAGCAGGTAGACATGCGTGGTCGCGGCCGCGGCCTGGCTCGGCGCCGCCCTTGCGGTGGTCGGGCTCATGGCGACAGCTGACAGCAGGAGCAGGCACATCGCCCACACACGGATGGCGGGCAATTGGCTGGCGCCGGCGGTGTGACGGCCGTTCGGTCTCATCGATGGTTTCCCTGGGGACAATACGCTTTGCGATTGGCCGGAATCGTAGCCACGGCCTGCTCGCAGACGCAACAAAGAGCCGCGTGAGCGACAATCTTAGCAGCAAGCCGTGACCATCGCGCAACACTTGCCCGAAACCTGCCACCGAAGGGCCTGTTTTGAGACCATTTTTCTCCGGCCAATTGCGACCGGGCAATGGCATTCCTATCTCAGGGCACCGCTGACCGGCCCGCCTGGGCGGGTTCCAGCTCCATTCCCCAGCCTTTCCCCTCAGACTTGCGGCCATCATGTCTTCCATCATTTCCGTCGCCAATTTGTCGAAGACCTATGGGTCCGGCTTCAAGGCGCTCAAGAACGTCAATCTGGATATCAAGCGCGGCGAGATCTTCGCCCTGCTCGGGCCGAACGGCGCCGGCAAGACCACGCTGATCTCGATCATCTGCGGCATCGCCAATCCGAGCGAGGGCCGCGTTCTCGTCGGCGGCGAGGACATCCAGACCTCCTACCGCAAGGCGCGCTCGCTGATCGGCCTGGTGCCGCAGGAACTCCACACCGACGCTTTCGAGAGCGTCTGGGCGACCGTGAGCTTCTCCCGCGGCCTGTTCGGCAAGCCGAAGAACCCAGCCCATATCGAGAAGGTGCTCAAGGACCTCTCGCTGTGGGACAAGAAGGACAGCAAGATCATCACACTCTCCGGCGGCATGAAGCGCCGCGTGATGATCGCCAAGGCACTGTCGCACGAGCCGCAGATCCTGTTCCTGGACGAGCCCACCGCCGGCGTCGACGTCGAGCTGCGCAAGGGCATGTGGGAGGTGGTGCGCACGCTCCAGCAGTCCGGCGTCACCATCATCCTCACCACGCACTACATCGAGGAAGCCGAGGAGATGGCCGATCGCATCGGCGTCATCAACAAGGGCGAGATCGTGCTGGTCGAGGACAAGGCGACCTTGATGCAGAAGCTCGGCAAGAAGCGGCTGACGCTGCATTTGCAGAACAAGATCTCCTCGCTGCCGGAGAGCCTTGGCCATTACGAGCTCGACCTCTGCGATTCCGGCGCGACGCTGGTCTACGACTACGACACCAAGGGCGAGCGCACCGGCATCACCAGCCTGCTCAGCGACCTCCGCACCGCCG
Source organism: Bradyrhizobium sp. B025 (assembly GCF_042257955.1). Lineage (NCBI taxonomy): Bacteria > Pseudomonadati > Pseudomonadota > Alphaproteobacteria > Hyphomicrobiales > Nitrobacteraceae > Bradyrhizobium > Bradyrhizobium sp. B025. The sequence goes on from NZ_CP170150.1 coordinate 6,501,996, forward strand.
GCATCCGCTTCAACGATCTCGACACGACGCAATCGTCGCTCGAGGACATCTTCGTCGACCTCGTGAGGACGTCATGAATCACCGCGCCATCCGCGCCATCTATCTGTTCGAAATGGCGCGCACCTGGCGCACGCTGCTGCAAAGCATCGTCTCGCCGGTGGTCTCCACCTCGCTCTATTTCGTGGTGTTCGGCGCCGCGATCGGCTCGCGCATCAGCCAGGTCGAGGGCGTCAGCTACGGCACCTTCATCGTGCCGGGCCTGATCATGCTATCGGTGCTGACGCAGAGCATCGCCAACGCCTCGTTCGGCATCTACTTCCCGAAATTCACCGGCACGATCTACGAGATCCTGTCGGCGCCGATCTCCTATTTCGAGATCGTACTCGGCTATGTCGGCGCCGCCGCGACCAAGTCGATCATCCTCGGCCTGATCATCCTGGCCACCGCCGGGCTCTTCGTTCCATTGCATATCCACCATCCGGTCTGGATGCTGGCCTTCCTGGTGCTGACGGCGGTGACGTTCAGCCTGTTCGGCTTCATCATCGGCATCTGGGCCGACGGGTTCGAGAAGCTGCAGATGATCCCGATGCTGGTGGTGACGCCGCTGACCTTCCTCGGCGGCAGCTTCTATTCCATCGACATGCTGCCACCCACCTGGCGCACGGTGGCGCTGCTCAACCCGGTCGTCTATCTGATCTCCGGCTTCCGCTGGAGCTTCTACGAGATCGCCGATGTGAGTGTGGCCGTCAGCATCTGCATGACGACGGCGTTCCTGGTGATCTGCCTGGTCGCGATCTGGTGGATTTTCCGCACCGGGTACCGGCTGAAGAATTGACCCCTGTCGTCATTCCGGGGCGTGCGAAGCACGAGCCCGGAATCCATTGTGCGACAGAGCTGGTGGATGAATGGATTCCGGGCTCGCGACTTCGTCGCGCCCCGGAATGACAATCACCGATAGCAATGGAAGCGGTGATAGCCGTCATAATACCCGCGGCAGTGAGGGTAGTGACGGTGGGGAATGCCCAGCACGCCCTCGACCGCGCCCACGGCGCCGCCGACACCGGCGCCGACCGCGCCTCCGACCACACCGCCCACCGGGCCGGCAATGCGGTTGCCTTCATGGGCGCCTTCCTGGGCACCGCGCACGATGCCCTGGGCATGGCCGGCTTGCGGCAGCGATAACAGCGCGAGCAGGATGGCGGCGGCTGCGAAAAGCAGGCGGACAGGTAAACTGGCCGACAATTGCGCAGCGGCGATACGGACTTTGTTCATCTTCGATCCCAGGGGAAATACAAGAGGTCAACGGCGGCGAAAACCGCCTGTCAGGTAGGCCATGTTCAACGCCCGGAGCGGCCAAATGGTTGCGCCTTTGTGACGAATTGTCGGCGTCGTGAACGCATCTCCGCTCGCGAAAATGTCAGCATCGCCGCGGGCGGCGCGGCACAAAGCGGCCTTGCTTACATCAGGCATCACGTTAACGATGGCCGGGCCGGCTGCTGGAACGAAAGCCGGATTGCAGGCATAGTGCACGCCGGGGGACGGAGAGCCGCGGCGCTTAGCGTGAACAGGCCGGAGGCCAGAACTCAAATGCGTTTTCAGATGCGTTCGTTTTTCATTACTTTCACCTCCCTGCTGCTTTTGAGCGCGGGCACCGCGCAGGCCAAGGTCGAAATCACCATCGACAAGGACAATCAGCAGATGACCGTCGCCGTCGACGGCGTCGCGCGCTATCACTGGCCGGTGTCGACGGGCATTCCCTCGCGCGAGACGCCGAACGGAGCGTTCCGCACCTTCCGCATGGAAGAGGACCACTACTCCAAGGAATTCGACGACGCGCCGATGCCGCACGCGATCTTCTTCACCAAGGTCGGGCACGCCATCCACGGCACCGACTCGGTCGGCCGGCTCGGCACGCCGGCATCCCATGGCTGCGTGCGGCTGTCGCGCCAGAACGCATCGACGCTCTATGCGCTGGTGCAGCAGCAGGGCGTGCTCAACACCACGGTGACGCTGACCGGCTCGGCGCAGGTGGCGCTGGCGCGCAATCCCCGCGGCCGCACCAACAATGCGGTGGCGCGCGCACCGCAGCCTGCGGAAGAGCAGTACGCCACATCAGGCGATCCCGTGAATCTGACGCCGCCGGCGCAGCCCGCCCGCCGCTACATGCCGCAGGACGACAATTACATCTACCCTGCCGACGGCAGCGACACCGGTGTGCGCTATCCGGCGCCGCGTCCGGCCAGCCGCCCGCTCTATGACGCGCAGGTCTATCAGCAGCAGCCGCAGCAATATTACAATCAGGGCTACGGCCAGCAGGGCTACTATCAGCCACAGCCCCGCCAGTACTACCAGCCGCGCGGCTACTACTATCAGAACTGACGCTACCTGAACTGACGCTATCTGAACGCGGCGTCGCCGCGTTCGACGATCTTTCGCGCAGCATCGACGAAAGCGCGGGCGACCGGCTCGAGGATCTCGGGGCCGGTCGCGCCGAGATCGTCCGACGGCGTGTGGAACGTGCGATGGCGGCCGGCCATGCCGAGGAAATTGGGATAGCCCGCCGCGTGCACGTCGCGCAGCTCGCCGACCGCCTGCTTCTCCGTCACCAGACGTTTTGCCGCGACCCCGGCGAAGGCCTCGTCCGTCAGCGCAACGGCGGATTTGCTCAGCACGAGATAGCGCTCTTCCTCCGGCCGCTCGGTGCGGGCGCCTTCCGCAAAGCCATAGCACGCGTTCGACGAACCGAAATGGATCCACGCCAGCGTGTCCTTCGGCGCCGGCGCGCCGTGCTTCAGGAACAGCTCCATGCCGCCGTGACCGATTTCATGGCCTGCGGTGGCGATGAAGACGAGATGCGCCGGCCATTTTTCGGCAGCGACGGTGCGCGCCAGCGCGAGGAAGTTGGCGATGCCGGGGCCACGCTCGCAGACGCAAGAGTACCAGCCGGTCATCGGCGTCGAGACGACGATGGTCGGCCCGCGGCCGGCGCCGGTCTCGGCGATCACGTTGCGGCCGGCGACATCGCGCTCATAATGCCCTTTGACGTCGAAGGTGACGGGTTCGCCCGAGGCGATTGCGCGCTCGAATGTCGCGCGCGACCTGGCACCGACCACCATCACCGGCACCGGCCAGGGCGCATCCTCCTGCGTGACGTTGTAGGCGAAACGATCGTCCGCGGGATTGCCGATCGTCAGCAGGATGGCCGCCGGCTTCCTCGCCGCCGCTTCCGCGATCGCGGCGCGATGGGCGGGGCCGAGATAGGCGCCGCGATCGAATGGCAGCTCCAGCCAGAGGATCTTGCCGGCAACGTCACCGTCGCGCGCAAGCAGCGCGGACAGATGGAAGCTGGCCTTGTCTTCCGGCGGCCACCAGAATGGCGTCGCCTCGATGCTCGTGCCGCTCGCCTCGGCGCTGGCCTGCTCGACGACATATTGCCGGCCGAGCACGACAGGCTGGATGCTGACCTCGAACCCGGCCTGCTTCATCTCGCCGGCAATCCAGTCCGCCGTCGCGCGGTCGCCGGGCGAGCCGAAGCGGTGCAGGCCGAAGGAGGCGTAGCGCGCGACGTCCGCATAGAGGCTCGCGCCCGAAAGCACATCCTTGGCTGCCGCCTGCCCGACCATGAGAACCGCCATCGTTGCGATGAAGATAAGCCGCATATGAATCGTCCCCGGACCGATCCTTTTTTTGGAGGGCCAGTTTCGGCCTTCCACGGCCTCCGTCAACCGCCTGTCGACCACGGGACTGGACGAAACAAGCGAAGATTTCATATGCTTTCCTTTCCCTTGGTCCTTTCACTTGGGCTGCGAACTGTGATGCCGTCACGTGCCGCGACGATCCTGACCGTGCTCTCGGTTCTCACAGCAGGAGAAGCCATGGCCTTGGATCTCGAGGCGCATCGCGGCGGGCGGGCGCTGCTGCCGGAAAACACCCTGCCGGCCTTCGCCAACGCGCTGTCGATGGGCGTGGACACGCTGGAGCTCGACGTCGGCGTCACCGCCGATGGCGCGGTCATCATCTCGCATGAACGCGGGCTCAATCCCGATCTGGCACGGGATGCGAACGGCGCCTATGTCGCTCCGCCCGGCACGCCCTTCGTACGACTGCGGCTCGAAGAGGTCGGGAGCTATGACGTCGGCCAGCTCCGTCCGGACAGTGCCTACGCCAAGCAATTCCCCGAGCAGCGCGCCGTGCCGGGGACACGCATTCCCACCTTGAGGCAGTTGTTCGCGCTGGTGCGCAAATCCGGCAACGATCGCGTGCGCTTCAACATCGAGACCAAGATCGATCCGAACCATCCGGACGAATCCCTCGACCCGCAAGGTTTTGTCACCAAACTGCTCGGGCTGATCGAGGCCGAGAAGTTTTCCGAGCGCGTCATGATCCAGTCGTTCGACTGGAGGACCCTGCAGCTCGTCCAGCAGCAGGCACCGACCATTCCGACCGTGTACCTGACGCTCCAGCGCGGTTCAGGACAGACCGTGGTGCTGGACAAGGCCACCAACTGGACCGCGGGTTTCAGCCCCGCCGATCACGGCGGCTCGCTGCCGCGAACCATCAAGGCTGCGGGCGGCGCGATCTGGTCGCCCTATTTCGGCGATGTGACTGCGGCCCTCGTCTCGGAGGCTCACGGGCTCGGGCTGCGCGTCGTGGTCTGGACGGTCAACAAGCCCGAGGACATGACGCGCATGATCGAGATCGGCGTCGACGGAATCATCTCGGACCGGCCCGACCTGTTGCGGCAGGTTGCGGGCGAGAAGGGACTTGCGCTGCCGGCGGGAACGCCGGTGGCGCCTTGAGCGGTCTCGTGTCCCGGACGCAGCGCAGCGTGCAACGCTGCTCTGCAGAGCCGGGACCCGGAATGATGGGCCCCGGCTCTGCAGCGCACCGCTGAAGAAGCGCTGCGCTGCGTCCGGGGCACGAGACATCGCAAAAACCTACTCCCCATCCCTCAAGCGCCGATACAGCGCGCCCAAAATGTTGGAATAATCGTCGGTCCAGACCCGCACCCTGTCGTCGGCTTCGGTCTGCTCCCAGACCTTGGACGAGGCGATCTTGCCGACGTCGGCCTCCTCGCGCGCGGAGATGACGACGTCGGTCGAGAAGATGTAGTCGGCATCCCGCCCGGAATCCTCGTTGAAGACCCAGCTCTTGAGATCGTTGGCGTCGGCGATGCCGACCACGACGGTTTCGAGATCGAGATGCCGGTTGGACACGTGCATCACCACGGCGCCGTGCGGAGCGAGCTTGTCCTTGTAGATCTTCATCGCCTCCTCGGTCGCAAGATGGATCGGGATCGCATCCGACGAATAGGCATCGACGATGATCAAGTCATAGGCGCCGTCCGGCTCCTTCGCGAAGGTCAGGCGTGCGTCCCCGATCACCGGCTTCAGGTCCGGCAGGCAGCTCGAGATGTAGCGGAAATTCTTCGGGTCGCGCGCAGCATCCACCATCGACTGGTCGATCTCGAAGAATTTCCAGCTCTCCCCGGGCTCGGCGGCGCAGGCGAGCGTGCCCGATCCGACGCCGATCGCGGCGACCTTCAGCGGCGCGCCCTTGCGCTCGCGGAGCGCGGTGATGGCCTGACCGATGCCGCCGTCCTTGTGATAATAGGTGATCGCCTCGGGCCGCCCGGTGACCGGCGTGCCGTCATTGTTGCGGAAGCGCTCGGCGCCGTGGATCGTGGTGCCGTGCATCAGCACGTGGAAATAGCCGCCGGGCGTCTCCACGATCTTGTGGACGCCGAAGAAGCTGCGCACGGTGGTGACGCGGCCCTCATCCGCCGGATAGACACGGATCAACGCCAGCGCGAGCGCAACCGTGGCAAAGATCTTCCAGCGGCCGGCATTGAGCGCCAATGCCAGCAGCGCGGCGAGCACGCCGACGGAGCCGGCGATCCAGACGCGGTGATCCTCGAACCAGGTCGAAAGGCTGCCTGTGGTGTAGGACGGCGCAACGAGCGCCACCGCGAGCGCGGCGAGCGCCAGCCAGTACCATTTGACGATGCCGGCAAGGCGCTCGTTGGCGGACGGGCGGCACAGCGCCGCGAGCGCGATCAGGATCGGATATTCGGCGATCCATGAGAAGGTGAATGGAGCAACGAGGCCTGCAAAGAGGCCGCCGACCATGCCGCCGAACGACAGCGCGACATAGAAGCCGGTGAGATATTTGGCGGCCGGCCGGGTCCGCGCCAATTCGCCGTGACAGGCCATGGCGATGACGAAGAAGCACAATTGATGACCGCCGAGCGTCAGCAGCAGATTCTGTTCGCCCCCGAAGGCCAGCAGGAAGACCACGCCCGCGATCGCGACCGGCTGGAGCATCAGCATCCATTTGTGCGGCAGCAGCGGCCGCGACTGGAACACCACCACCCAGGTGAGCAAGTACAGCGACAGCGGCAGCACCCACAGCAGCGGCGCCGCCGCGACGTCGGTCGATATATGCGCGGTGACCGCGATGAGCAGGCCCGACGGCACCGCGGCGAGGAAGATCCAGCGCAGCCGCGTCACGAGGCCGGGGGCCGGCGCATTGATCTCCTCGGTCCGCGCATCGACCACCGCCAGTTTTGGCGAGCGCAGCAGCAGCACGCCGCAGGCGGCGATCAGGAGAATCAGGAGGCCATAGCCGCCGGTCCAGAACCGGTTCTGCGTGTGCAGCGTGAACATCGGCTCCAGCAGGAACGGATAGGACAACAGCGCCAGGAAGCTGCCGATGTTGGAGGACGCATAGAGGAAATAGGGATCGTGTCCGGCGGGATGGCCGGTGCGGACGAACCAGGCTTGCAGCAGCGGATTGTTGGCGGCGAGCGCGAAGAACGGCAGCCCGATCGAGACCACGAACAGGCCGAGCAGCCAGACCGCATAGCCCGACGCGGGCGGCTCGCCATAGGCGGTGGCGATGCCGAGCGGCAGCGTGGCGAAGGCCAGGGCCAGCAACACCAGATGCACCACCACCGGAACGATCCGGTTCCGGACCTGCATCAATAGATGCGCATAGGCGTAGCCCGCCAGCAGCAGCGACTGGAAGAACACCATGGCGACCGACCACACCGCCGGCGAGCCGCCCAGACGCGGCAGCACCATCTTCGTGAACAGCGGCTGCACCGAGAACAGCAGCAGCGCGCTGACGAAGATCGCCGCGGTGTAGACCGCCAGCAGCAGCCGGTTGCGCGACGACGACGGCTGCTCCGTGGCGGCGGGTTGCACGATCGAATCCATGAAAGCTCCGGCAAAAGCGTTTTCCGGCGAAGTGGGCACCGGTTCGCGCGAGAAGACGCGTCGGATAGTTCCTCCGGCGGGCGCCGGACGGGGCGCAATGGAGCACAAGGCGCCTGAACGGGCAATAAAGGGGCTCGTGATGTTGCAGCGAGGAATGCTTGATATAGAGATGTCATTCCGGGATGGTCCGAAGGACCAGACCACGGGTGCGCAGTTGCGCACCGGGGAATCTCGAGATTCCGGGTTCGATGCTCCGGGCCGCGCTACGCGGTCCCGTCGCATCGCCCCGGAATGACTGTGGAACATTCAGAAACTCCCATGACCGAAACCGACGTCGTCATCATCGGCGCTGGCCATAACGGCCTCACCTGCGCGGCCTATCTCGCGATGGCGGGGCTGCGCGTGCGCGTGGTCGAGCGTCGCAAGGTGGTCGGCGGGGCGGCGGTCACGGAGGAGTTTCATCCGGGTTTCCGCAATTCTGTCGCAGCCTACACCGTGAGCCTGCTCAATCCGCAGGTGATCCGCGACCTCGGGCTTGCCGAGCAGGGCCTGCGTATCGTCGAACGGCGGGCGCAGAATTTTCTGCCAGCGCCGGACGGCAGCTATCTGCTCACCGGCGAGGGACGGACAAAAGCGTCAGTCGCGCGGCTGAGCGCGCATGATGCGGAGGCACTCGACGGCTTCTCGCGCGAGCTGGAAGACATCGCCGACGTGCTGCGGCAGTTCGTGCTGCGCGCGCCGCCGAACCTGCTCGACGGTTTTGGCACCAACGCGATCCGCGAGGCCGTGAACGCATTGCAGAGCGCCAACATCCTGCGCGGCCTCACGCTGGAGCAAAGCCGCAGCCTGCTCGATCTCTTCACCCGCTCGGCCGGCGAGATGCTTGACGAGCGCTTCGAGCACGATCTGGTCAAGGCGCTGTTCGGCTTCGATGCCATCGTCGGCAATTATGCGAGCCCCTACGCCGCCGGCTCGGCCTATGTGATGCTGCATCACGCCTTCGGCGAGGTGAACGGCAAGAAGGGCGTCTGGGGCCACGCCATCGGCGGCATGGGCGCGATCACCCAGGCGATGGCGCGCGCCGCGCAGGGCCGGGGCGTGGCGATCGACACGGACGCCGGCGTGCGCGAGGTGATCGTCGAACGCGACCGCGCCGTCGGCGTCGTGCTGGACAACGGCGCGACGATCCGGGCGAAATACGTCGCGGCCAACGTCAATCCAAAGCTGCTCTATACGCGGCTGATCGCGGCCGACGCCCTGCCGAAGGACTTCCTCGCCCGCATCCGGCACTGGAAGAACGGCTCCGGCACCTTCCGCATGAACGTGGCGCTGGACCGCCTGCCCTCCTTCACGGCGCTGCCGGATGACGGCGATCACCTCACCTCGGGCATCATCCTGGCGCCGAGCCTCGGCTACATGGACCGGGCCTTTCTCGATGCGCGCGCGCACGGCTGGAGCCGCGAACCCGTGGTCGAGATGCTGATCCCCTCCACGCTCGACGACACGCTGGCGCCCGAAGGCAAGCATGTCGCGAGCCTGTTCTGCCAGCACGTCGCGCCGGAGCTTCCCGACGGCAGATCCTGGGACGACCATCGCGGCGAGGTCGCCGATCTCATGATCGCGACGGTGGACAGCTACGCGCCGGGTTTTGCGTCAAGCGTGCTCGGCCGCCAGATTCTCTCGCCGCTGGATCTCGAACGGCAGTTCGGCCTCCTCGGCGGCGACATCTTCCACGGCGCGCTGACGCTGAACCAGCTGTTCTCGGCACGGCCGATGCTGGGCCATGCCGATTATCGCGGCCCCCTGAAAGGCCTCTATCACTGCGGCTCCGGCGCCCATCCCGGCGGCGGCGTCACCGGCGCCCCCGGCCACAACGCAGCACAAGCGATCCTGCGGGATCACCGGTCGCTGTTCGGAAGCCGTGGATAGGTCTGTGGATAGGCTGTGGACAGGCTGTCGAGAGGTGTGTGCCCGGGAAGAGGATGGCGGCACCGGACCATCGGGACAAGTCTGGGGAAAGGCGGTGGAAAACCGCTGGCCAACGACGGGACGAGCCGGTGGATAACGCTCTGGCAAATGGCGGACAACCCGTGGACACCGGCCGGGAATCGCACGCGGGAAAATGACTTCGCCCGCCAGGAGCAATTCCCGAGCGGGCGCTAGTCAGACATTGCCTACGAAGAAAGGTGCCCCCGCTGGGAAATGGGAGGCGGAAATTACTTCAAGGAGGTGCTAATCGAAGTGAACTTTTCGTTCATCGTGGTGCCCAGGCCGTTCACCACGGTGATGATCGCCAGCGCGATACCGGCCGCGATAAGGCCGTACTCGATTGCGGTCGCACCGGATTCATTGGACCAGAACTTCAAAATCATGCGCGTCAAGACTCGCCTCCATTTCTATTTCAAGCTGCGTTGGTTCGCCCCAACATCCGAAAATCTACGGAGCGCAACCTTCGGACGGGTTAATCCCGGAACCGCAAGTTATGCGGAAAATTGGGAACAAAAGTTCCAAAAATTGAACCTGACGGAACCCTAGCATGCAGCCTTCCCCCACCCATCGCGCCAGCTTTTCGATCGGCAGCGAGGCCGCCGCCCGGCGCGTCGTCGACGTGCTCACCGAGGTGTTTTTCGAAGGCGATGCCGCGGTCGCCGCCTTCGAACGGCCGGACGGACAATGGGACGTCACGCTGCATTTTGCGGATGCGCCGGACCAGGCTTGGCTGCGCGAACTCGTTGTAAATTCAGCAGGAAATGAGATCGCCGACACGCTTGCCTTCGACACAGTCGAAGCCAAGGACTGGGTCAAGGCCAGCCTGGAAGACCTCGTCCCGGTGCCGGCCGGACGCTTCGTCGTGCACGGCAGCCATGACCGCGACCGCGTCGCGCCGAACAAGCTCAAGATCGAGATCGAGGCGGCGCTCGCCTTCGGCACCGGCCATCACGGCACCACGCGCGGCTGTTTACTCCTGCTTGACCATGTCCTGAAGAGTTCCCGCCCGAGCAACGTGCTCGACCTCGGCACCGGAACCGGCGTGCTGGCCATCGCGGCGGCGAAGGCACTGCATCGCGCCGTGCTTGCCTCCGACATCGACCCGCCCTCGGTGCGGGTGGCGGCCGAGAACGGCCGCCTGAACGAAGTCGGTCACCATGTGCGGGTGATCCGCGCCACCGGCTTCGCCGCGCCGGATTTTGCCCGGGCGGGCCCGTTCGACCTGGTGCTGGCCAACATCCTTGCCAATCCGCTGCGGCACCTGGCGAGCCCGATGGCGCGGCACCTGGCGCCCGGCGCGCGCGTCATCCTCTCCGGCCTGCTGACGCACCAGGCCCCCGCCGTGATCGCCGCCTATCGCGCACGCGGCCTCGTGCCGCTGCGGCATTTGCGGATCGAGGGGTGGAGCAGCCTGCTGCTGCGGAAGGTAGGGTAAGCTGATCAAGCATCCGCGACGGCGGTGTGCTCCCTCGCCCCGCTCTTGTCCGCCGAAGCTGTGGCGAAGGCGGATGCGGGGCCGCGACGAGCTTCGCTCGCGCTGAGAGGGTTGGGGTGAGGGGGAGTCTCCACGGGGGCGGTGAGAACTGGACTCGCGGAGAGTCCCCCTCACCCGGATTGCTTCGCAATCCGACCTCTCCCCGCAAGCGGGGCGAGGTGAACAAACACCGCCTACTCCGCCGGCTTCTCGTCCCGGCGCATCGCGCGCTCGCCCTGCAAGGCGCGCCGGGCGCGGCGCTCGGCGAAACGGTCGATCATCTGGCTGATGAGACCGCGCGGCTTCTTCGGTGTGGTTGTGGCCGGGGCCCGGCGGGCCGGCGGCGAAATCTTCTCAAACGTGAACGCTGGCATCGTGTGTCCCCTCGCCGTTGAGTAGAAACACTTGCTCGAATTTCCCTGTTATCCGGACGGAGCTCAAAGGCCGCATCCCTTTACTCCACTCGACTCAAGCGGAACTTTTTCAAGCACAGTCCATGCCAGATGCGCCGCGAATGCGTCCACATTGCGGAGCGATCCCCATAATCCTAAAGTGGTCCACCATGTTCGAAGCACACTTCCAGACATTCGAAGAGCCCGAGGCCGGCGTCGCATTGACGGCGCGCCTTGCGGCGCTCCGCGAAGAACTCGCCCGCCGCAAGCTGACCGGCTTCGTCATTCCGCGCGCCGACCAGCAGCAGAATGAATATGTGGCGCCCTCGGAAGAGCGGCTCGCCTGGCTGACCGGCTTCACCGGATCGGCGGGACTGGCGGTGGTGCTGATCCGCGAAGCCGCATTGTTCGTGGACGGCCGCTACACGATCCAGGCGGCCAAGCAGGTCGATGCAAAGGCCTGGGCGGTGGAGTCGCTGATCGACCCGCCGCCGGAGAGCTGGGTGTCGGCGCATCTGAAAGCCGGCGACCGCCTCGGATTTGATCCATGGCTGCACACTTTTGCGGCAGCCGAGCGCCTCGCCGCCGCCTGCACCAAGGCCGGCGCCGAGCTGGTGGCGGTCGACAGCAACCCGGTGGACGCGGTCTGGCACGACCGGCCGCAGCCGCCGCTTGCTCCCGTCGCCGTGCACGGAGTGCAACATGCCGGCATCGGCGAGGCCGAGAAGCTGGCTCAGATCAAAAGCGAGATCACCAAGCTCGGCGCCGATGCGCTGGTGCTGTCGGACAGTCATGCGGTAGCCTGGACTTTCAACATCCGCGGCGCCGACGTCGCGCATACCCCGCTGCCGCTGTCCTACGCGCTGGTGCCGAAGGACGGCCGGCCGACCATCTTCATCGACCACCGCAAGCTCTCCAACCTGACGCGCGACCATCTCGAGCAATCGGCCGACGTGCGCGAGCCCGATGCGATGGCGCCGACGCTGATGGCGCTGGCCAAGAGCGGCGCCGCGATCGCGCTCGACAATGCCACCGCGGCCGACGCGCTGAGCCGGCTGATCGCCGGCGCCGGCGGCAAGCCGGTGCGCGGCAGCGATCCGATTGCGCTGCTCAAGGCGGTCAAGAACACGACCGAGATCAAGGGCACGCAGACGGCGCATCGCCGCGATGCCGTGGCGCTGGCGCGCTTCCTCGCCTTCATCGATCGCGAGGCGCCCAGCGGCAAGCTCACCGAGATCGACGCGGTGGAGGCGCTGGAGACATTCCGCCGCGACACCGGCGCGCTGAAGGACGTGTCGTTCCCGACAATATCGGGCACCGGCCCGAACGGCGCCATCGTGCACTACCGCGTCACCCGCAAGAGCAACCGGCGCATCGCGCCCGGCGACCTGCTGCTGATCGATTCCGGCGCGCAATATGAAGACGGCACCACCGACGTGACGCGCACCATGGCGGTCGGCGAGCCCACGGGCGAGATGCGCGACCGCTTCACCCGCGTGCTGCGCGGCCACATCGCGATCGCGCGCGCGATCTTCCCCGACGGCACCAATGGCGCGCAGCTCGACACGCTGGCGCGGCAATATCTCTGGGCCGCCGGCGTCGATTTCGAGCACGGCACCGGCCATGGCGTCGGCAGCTATCTCAGTGTTCACGAAGGACCGGCGCGGATCTCGAAGCTCGGCACCACGCCGCTGAAGCGCGGCATGATCCTCTCCAACGAGCCCGGCTACTATAAGACCGACGGTTTCGGCATCCGCATCGAGAACCTCGAGCTGGTCGTCGCCGCCGACATCAAGGGCGCCGAGAAGCCGATGAACGCGTTCGAGACGCTGACCCTGGCACCGATCGACCGCCGGCTGATCGATGTCGCCATGCTGAGCAAAGACGAGCTCGACTGGCTCAATGCCTACCACGCGCGTGTGCGGGCCGAGGTAGGGCCGGCGCTGGACGAGGCAACGAAGGCGTGGCTCGATCAGGCGACGGCGGAGCTGAAGGCGTAAGGTCGTCATTCAGAGTGCAGCGCATAGCACTACGCGATTTGTGCAAGGCTGTTCCCTCACCCACAGCCGTCATGCCCCGCCACCGGGTCTCGCCTTCGGCGAGCCCGATGACAGGCTCCGGCGGGGCATCCAGTACGCCGCAGCGTCTCCGTATCCCACTTCCGTCCCTGGAATGCTGGATTCCCCGCCTTCGCGGGGAAAGACACCGCATTTGTGGAACGAGACGTGCGCCCAGTCGGTCTCCATCGCGCTGTTATTATAACCGTCCCAAAATCCGAATAGCCGCATTCCGAAACGCCGATATCCGTCTTGCGCGAGCACGCTACAGTCCGATTCGAACTGTCAGAGACGGACACGCATGCACGGCATGATCAGCAGGCCGCCGGAAGCGGCAATGAAGACCATCGCGACCTCGCGCGTGGTGTTGCTGCTGCTCGTCGTCATGACCGGCATTGCGCCGATCTCGCTCTACATGCTGGTTCCGGCGCTACCGGTGCTGGCGACGAACTTCGGCAGCGACATCTCGATCGCGCAGATGACGGTGTCGCTCTTCATGGTCGGCATCGCCTGCTCGCAGCTGATCATGGGGCCGCTGTCGGACAAGTTCGGGCGGCGCCCGGTGCTGCTCGCAGGGCTCGCGCTGATGGTGGCGGCGAGCGTTGCCTGCATCTTTGCGCAGAACCTGCCGCAACTGATCGCCGCACGCTTCTTCCAGGCGTTGGGCGGCGCCACCGGCATGGTGGTGAGCCGCGCCATCATCCGCGACATCTACGAGCGCCAGCGCGTCGCCTCCATGATCAGCCTCGTCGTCGCGGCCCTGATGATCGGACAGATGCTCTCGCCGCTCACCGGCGGCCTGATCGAGACCGCGTTCGGCTGGCGCGCGATCTTCTACGCCATCACCATCGGCGCAGTTGCGGTCGCCGTCGGCATCGCCGTGGCGCTGCCGGAAACGCGTCGCAGCCGCGCCGCCGGCAGCGGCTTTCGCGCCGACATCGGCACCCTGATCAGGAACCGCGCCTTCGTCGGCTACGTGATGTGCCAGGTGCTGGCCTCGCAGATCATCTTCACCTTCGCCGGCGGCGGCCCCTACATCGTGGTGACGCAGATGGGCCGCAGCAGCGCCGAATACGGCGCGTGGTTTGCTACGTCAGGCTTTGCGTATCTCGTCGGCAATCTGCTCTGCGTGCGCTTTGCGCCGCGCCATTCGCTGGAAAAGCTGATCTGGTTCGGGCTCGGTCTTCAGCTCGGCGGCAGCCTTTTGAACCTGTTCTGGAGTTTCGCCGGCTGGAATGAAGCGCCCGCCTGGCTGTTCGGCACGCAGATGATCGTGATGGCCGGCAATGCCTTCGTGATGGCGAATTCCGCCGCCGGCGCGATCAGCATCCGCCCCGAAGCGGCCGGCACCGCGTCGGGCGCGATGGGCTTCCTCCAGCAGGGCATCGGCGCGCTGATGTCGCAATTCGGCGCCTATCTCGGCGGCCACTCCTCAACGACACTGCCGCTGACCTCCGCCGTGCTCGCGATCTCGCTGCTCTGCGCCTGCATGATGATCTTCGTCGTCCCCCGCCGCGAGGTCGTGGTGAGCGAGGAATTGATCGAACAGGCGGAAGAGGAAGAGAGCGGGATGATGTGAGGGGTTTTCTCCGTCATTCCGGGGCGCCTCAAAGAGGCGAACCCGGAATCTCGAGATTCCGGGTTCGATGCTTCGCATCGCCCCGGAATGACGGAATCAAGATCACTCCCCGATCAGCTTCAGCCACTCGTCTTCGGTCAGCACCTTGACGCCGTGCTTGTTGGCCTCGGCGAGCTTCGAGCCGGCGCCCGGGCCGGCGACGACGAGATCGGTCTTCTTCGACACCGAGCCCGACACCTTGGCGCCGAGCCGCTCAGCGGTGGCCTTGGCTTCATCCCGCGTCATCTTCTCCAGCGAGCCCGTGAACACCACGGTCTTGCCGGCGACGGCCGAGTTGCTCTTCGGCTTCTCGGCGTCGACGATCTCGACCTCCTTGGTCAGGCGCTCGACGATGCCGCGGTTGTGGCTCTCGCCGAAATAATCGGCGATGCTCTTGATCACGGTGTCGCCGATCTGGTCGAGCGCATCCATGTCCGCCATCGCCTCCTCGTCGCCCTTGGCGACCTTGAGGCAGGCGTCGTGGAACGCCTCCCAGGAGCCGTAGCCGCGCGCCAGCGCCAGCGCGGTGGTCTCGCCGACATGGCGCATGCCGAGCGCATAGACGAAGCGCTCGAGCGCGATTCTGCGCCGGCTCTCGATGGCGGCGAAGAGGTTGCGCACGGAGGTGGCGCCGTAACCCTCGATCTCCTCGAGCTTGAGTTTCGCGTTGCGCTTCTCCAGCGTGAAGATGTCGGCGGGCTCTTTCACAAAACCTTCGTCGAAGAAATACTGGAGCTGCTTCTCGCCGAGGCCGTCGATGTCGAAGGCGCGCCGCGACACGAACAGCTTGAGGTGCTCGATCTTCTGATAGGGGCAGGCGAACTCACCGGTGCAGCGGGCGCGCGAGCCCTCTTCGCCCGCGGCCGTCTCCTCGCGCGTGACGTCGGTGTGCAGCGGGCACGGGCACGTCTTGGGGAAGTGAAATTCCCTGGCAGTCTTCGGCCGCTTGTCGAGGACGACGTCGACCACCTGCGGGATGACGTCGCCGGCGCGCTGGATCACGACGGTGTCGCCGATCCTGATGTCGCGCCCCTCGCGCAGCACCTCGCCCTTGTTGCCGATGCCCTTGATGTAGTCCTCATTGTGCAACGTGACGTTCTGCACGATCACGCCGCCGACGCCGACCGGCTCGAGCTTGCCGACCGGCGTGAACGAGCCGGTGCGGCCGACCTGTATCTCGATGTCGCGCAGGACCGTCATGGCCTGCTCGGCGGGGAATTTGTGCGCGATGCCCCAGCGCGGCGTGCGCGAGACGAAGCCGAGCCGTTCCTGCCAGTCGATGCGGTCGACCTTGTAGACGACGCCGTCGATGTCGTAGTCGAGCTCGGCGCGCTCTTCCTCGATCCTCTGGTGGAACGCGATCAGCTCCTCGACCGAGTGGCACAGCCTGGTCAGCGGATTGGTCTTGAAGCCGCAGCGCTCGAACCAGTGGATCATGCCGGTCTGCGTCTCCTCCGGCATCGCGCTCATCTCGCCCCAGGCATAGGCGAAGAAGCCGAGGGGGCGCGAGGCGGTGATGGTCGGATCCTTCTGGCGGAGCGAGCCGGCCGCCGAGTTGCGCGGATTGGCGAAGATCGTATCGCCGGCGGCCTTCTGCCGCTCGTTGAGCGCGAGGAACGCCTTCTTGGTCATGTAGACCTCGCCGCGCACCTCGCAGATGTCGGGGACATTGCGGCCCTTCAGCTTCTGCGGCACGTCTTCGAGCATGCGGATATTGGCGGTGACGTCCTCGCCCTCCGCACCGTCACCGCGCGTCGCGGCAGTGACGAGCTCGCCGCCCTCATAGCGCAGCGACATCGAGAGACCGTCGATCTTCGGCTCGGCGGAGAAGTCGATCTTGTCGTCGTCGAGCTTCAGGAAGCGCACGATGCGGCCGACGAAGTCGCGCACGTCCTCTTCGGCAAAGGCGTTGTCGAGCGACAGCATGGGGACGGCATGCCGGACCTTCCTGAAGCGGCCTGACGGCGCCGCGCCGACCTTCTGCGAGGGCGATTCCGCGCTGACGAATTCCGGAAAGCGTTTTTCGATCGCATTGAAGCGCTGGCGCAACGCGTCGTATTCGGCGTCGGTGACGGTGGGCGCGTCATCCTGATAGTAGCGCTTGTCATGCCCTTCGAGCTCCAGCGCGAGCCGCATGAGCTCGACCTTGGCCTGCGCCTTGGTGAGCTCGGCGACGTCACGGAGCGGTTTGGATTTTGCTGCTCTTGCCATCATACTTAAGGTTCTAGCTCGTCGTTCCGGGATGGTCCGAAGGACCAGACCCGGAACCTCGAGATTCCGGGTTCGCACTTCGTGCACCCCGGAATGACGGTGGGGAGGGGCTCATGGCGTATTACGTCTATATCCTAGCAAGCCGCCGCGATGGAGCAATCTATGTCGGCATCACCAACGACCTCGTACGCCGCACCTACGAGCATCGAATCAAGGCTGTTCCCGGATTCACAACGAAATACAATATTACTCGGCTGGTCTGGTTCGAGATTTATGATAATCCGACAGCGATATCGCGTGAGAAGGAGTTGAAGAAGTGGAAGCGAGCCTGGAAGGTTCAGTTGATCGAGAAAACGAACCCGACTTGGGATGATCTGTACGAATCGATTTGCAGCTAAGCCCGTCATTCCGGGGCGGCGAAGAGCCGAACCCGGAATCTCGAGATTCCGGGTTCGATGCTTCGCATCGCCCCGGAATGACAGTGTGCAACTAAGCCGTCGCCGCCTTGAGCAGCCGGTCCGCGGCCGCCCGTGCCTCGGCGGTGATCTCGGCGCCGGCGAGCATGCGGGCGATCTCCTCGCGGCGGTGGTCGGCGGCCAGCGCGTTGACGCGGGTGGCGACGCGCTTGCCCTTGTCGAGGGCGTCCTTGGAGATGAGCAGATGCTGGTCGGCCCGCGCGGCGACCTGCGGGGCGTGGGTCACGGCCATCACCTGGACCTTGCCGGCAAGCCGCGCCAGGCGCCCGCCGATGGCGTCGGCCACCGCGCCGCCGACGCCGGTGTCGATTTCGTCGAACACGAGCGTCGGCGCCGAGCCGCGGTCGGACAGCACGACCTTGAGCGCCAGGAGAAAGCGCGACAGCTCGCCGCCGGAGGCGACCTTCATCAGCGGGCCCGGCTTGGTGCCCGGATTGGTCTGCACCCAGAACTCGACGCGATCAAAACCTTGCGGCCCCGGCGCGGCCTCGTCGGTCTCGACCTGGGTCATGAATTTCGCGCGCTCGAGCTTGAGCGGGGCGAGCTCGGCATTGACGGCCTTGTTGAGCTTCTCGGCCGATTTCTGCCGCGCCATCGACAGTTTCTTGGCGGCAGCGG
Source organism: Bradyrhizobium sp. B025 (assembly GCF_042257955.1). Classification (NCBI taxonomy): domain Bacteria; kingdom Pseudomonadati; phylum Pseudomonadota; class Alphaproteobacteria; order Hyphomicrobiales; family Nitrobacteraceae; genus Bradyrhizobium; species Bradyrhizobium sp. B025. Next base: position 6,520,048 of record NZ_CP170150.1, read on the forward strand.
CATAGCGGCTATCTGCCTCGATCGCAGCCTGCTCCAGCTTCTTCAGGCGCGAGGCACCGGCATCGATCAGCACGACGTCGGCGGCGTATTTGGCGGCGAGCGCGGCGAGCCCGTCGACCGGCGTAGAATATTTGCGCGAGGCGGCGCGCAGGGCGAACAGCCGCTCCTCGATGCGTTCGAGCTCGGCCGGATCGAAATCGGTTGCGGCGAGCGCGGCCTGAAGATGCTGGTCGGCTTCCTCCAGCGCGTTGATCGCGGCGTCGATCGCCTTGACTGCGGGCTCGACCAGCGCCGGCGAATTGACGCCGCGGCGCTCCAGCCGGCGCACCGCGGCCGACAGCGCCGCGACCGGAGAGTGGTTGCCGCCCACCGCCTCCTGCGCCTCGCGCAGGTCGGAGGCGATCTTCTCGCCCTGCATCATCGTGGTCCGGCGGGACGCCAGCGAGGTCTCCTCGCCGTCCTTGGGGGCGAGCTGCTTCAGCTCGTCGGAGGCGTGGCGCAGATAGTCGGCCTCGCGCGCGGCCCGCTCCATGCCGGCGCGATGCTCCTCCAGCTCGGTGTTGGCGGTGCGGCGCGCATCCCAAAGCGACTCAACGACTGCAACGTCCTTCTCGAGGCCGGAAAAGGCATCGAGCAGGCGGCGGTGCGTGGCGGCATCGACCAGCGCGCGCTCGTCATGCTGGCCGTGAATCTCGACCAGAGCGGCGCCGACCGCCTTCAGCGTCTGCACGCTGATCGACTGGTCGTTGATGAAGGCGCGGGTGCGGCCGTCGGCGAGCTGGACGCGGCGGAGAATCATCTCGCCGGTGTCGTCGAGACCGTTCTCGGCGAGGATCGTCGCCGCGGGGTGATTTTTGGGGATATCGAAGACGGCCGTGACCTGCCCCTGCTCCGCGCCGTGGCGCACGAGGCCAGCGTCGCCGCGGCCGCCGAGCGCCAGCGCAAAGGCATCGAGGAGGATGGATTTGCCCGCACCGGTCTCGCCGGTCAAAACCGCGAGGCCCGTCGCGAATTCGATATCGAGCCGTTCGATCAGGACGATGTCACGGATCGACAGACGCGCTAGCATGGAACCAAATTTCCTAGCCGAGGCCCATTTTCTTGAAGGTCTTGCTGATCCAGGACCCCTGATTCTCGCTCGGCTCGAGACCACCCGATTTTACAAGATTATAGGCGTCCTTGTACCAACGGCTGTCAGGAAAATTGTGGCCAAGCACAGCGGCCGCGGTCTGCGCCTCGCCGACGATGCCGATCGCCATATAGGCTTCGGTCAGCCGGTAGAGCGCCTCCTCGACATGGCGCGTGGTCTGGTACTGCGTGACCACGGCCTTGTAGCGGTTGATAGCCGCCGTGTAGTCGCGCTTCTGCATGTAATAGCGGCCGACGTTCATTTCCTTGCCGGCGAGCTGGTCGCGCGCGCCCTCGATCTTGGCCTTGGCCGAGGTCGCGTATTCGGACGTCGGATATTTGCGGATCACCTCTTCCAGCGAGGCGATCGCCTTCTCGGTGCGGCTCTGGTCGCGGCTGATGTCCGGGATCTGGTCGTAATGCGAGGCGGCGATCAGGTATTGCGCATAGGCCGCGTCCGGGCTGCCGGGATGCAGCGTGACATAGCGAGTGGCGGCGCCGATGCAGCCGTCATAGTCGCCGCCCTGGTAGGACGCATAGGCGGACATCAGCAGCGATTTGCGGGCCCAGTCGGAATAAGGATGCTGGCGGTCGACCTCTTCGAACTTCTTGTTCGCCGCCTTCATGTCCTTCTTTTCGTTCATGAGGTACAGGCCCTCATTGTAGATCTTGTCGGCGGGCTCCTCGACGAAGGTGTCGTCCTTGGCGGTGAACTTGTCCCAGAGCGCGCCGGTGCCGCAGCCGGCCAGCGGCAGCGCGAGCATGATGAAGGTGACGGCCTGAAGCGCCCCGCGCGCGCGAGGCGAGATCGAGAGATATCCGCGCGTCATACGCTGTGCCGACATGAGTTTTAAGCCCTGACGCCCTGTGATGCGGTGCCCGCCAGCCCACGAACCCCGTCATGGGCGCGAAATGGTGCCGTGGTGCCTGCCATGCGACCACGCCGATGTATCCGAAAAACGATCGTTAACCAACCGTATGGGCAGGCATTTCGCCCGGATTAAGGCGAACGTGCCGCAATGCTAGTCGATCATGGTTACCAGGAGTTTCCCGGGGACAGCCGCCGCCAGACGCCCGCGGCCACAGGTGTCTTCAGGACACGTCCGGTCCGTAGGCCGCGGCAATCCGGCCGCCGACAATACCGCGACCGGTTTCGGCCACGGGACGCGTGGTGCGGCGGACCGCCTCGCCCTCGACCACCCGCCAGGCGGTACGATCGGCAAGCAGCGCGGTCAGAACGGCGTGGTTGAGCTTGTGGCCGCCGCGCACCGAGCGGTAGGCGCCAAGCAGCGGCAGCCCGGCCAGCGCGAGGTCGCCGATCACATCCAGCACCTTGTGGCGGACGCATTCGTCGGCGTAGCGCAGGCCCTCGGTGTTGAGCAGCCGCTCATCGTCGAACACGACGGTGTTGTCGAAGGAGGCGCCGAGCGCGTAGCCCGCGCTCCAGAGCCGGGCGACGTCGCACATCAGGCCGAACGTCCGGGCGCGGCCGACTTCGCGGCGGAAACGTTCCGGGTTGAGGTCGAAGGCGTAGCTCTGCCGGCCGATGACGGGGTTGGTGAAATCGATCTCGACCTCGGCGCGGAACCCGTTGGCGTGGGGCCGGATCTCGCCGAAGGAGTCGCCGATCTTGACCGAGATCGGCTTCAAAACCTGAATGAAGCGGCGCTGCGCCGGCTGGGTGACGATGTCGGCCTGCTCGATCGCCGCAATGAAGGCCGCGGCGCTGCCGTCCATGATCGGCACTTCCGGCCCGTCGATCTCGATAGCTGCGTTGTCAACGCCCATCCCCCGCAGCGCAGCAAGCACGTGCTCGGCGGTGGAGACCAGCGGACCGTCGCGATCGCCGAGGACGGTGGCGAGATCGGTCGCGATCACCTGCTCGGCGGTCGCCTGAACTTCGCGGTCACTTCCCTCAAGGCCGGTACGGACGAAAACAAAACCTGCGTCAACAGGCGCAGGTCCAAGCGTGAGGGTGACGGGAAGACCGGAATGAACGCCGACGCCAACCACGGTGGCTTGCGCACGAAGCGTTGTTTGCCGGCTAAATTTCATCAGGAACCGCCCCACTACGACCACTGCGACTTATACAAACCTGACAGACTGGCCAAGGCCGCCGTCCGAATCCGTATCCCCAAGTCACGGCAAACCATAGTCACTGCCTCAAACAGCGCCAACTCACGCTTTTTTACCGATTGTTACCCCAAACCTGCCGTATTCGCGCCAAGGCTTAACCAAATTGCACCGAGGTTTTGGGCTGCTGCCGGCGGTTTTACTGAACCACCCAATGCATAATTAATGATTTAAAATCAGTTGCTTGGCCATGCAATCCGGGCATGCCCGGTGAAAATGGAAAGGCCCCGGCAAGCTTGCTGCCGGGGCCTCTTTGCGTCTGCCTTATTGTAACAATCCTCAGGTCGCCTGACGCCGCAGGAAGGCCGGGATATCAAGATGGTCGTCACCCTGTGGCGCCGGCGCAACAGGCGCGGAACGGCCATGCACGTCGAGGCCCTGCGGCGCGGGACGCCGCGCATACTCCGATACCGGTTCGGTGGCCGCGATCTGCTGTGCCACGCTCTTCTGCGGACGACGCTCCGGCAGCGGCGGTATCGCCGGACCAGCGGTGCGGGCGGCGACCGGCGGCTCACTCTCCTCGTCGCGGCGGCCAAGGCCGACATTGGCGAGGCGCTGGAGCAGCGACAGGCGGGTCTTCTGCGGGGTCTCTTCTTCGACTTCGCCGCGGGCCTGACGAATCTCGGCCTGGGCCGGCATCGGCAGCTCCTCGAGGCGCGGCATCCGCGGCGCACGCATCGGCGCACGCTCGGCCTGCGGCGGGATGAAGGTTTCCGGCGTCATCGGCTCCTGCATCGCGACCGAGGCCTGCTCAGGCTCCGGGAACAGGGTCGGCTTCTGCGCGATCGGGCGCACGGTGACGTCGCCATAGGTCTGCATCGGCGCGGGCGCCTGCGGAACGTCGGCAACGGCAGCCGCGATTGCGGCGAGCGCAGCACGCTCGACGTTCGGACGCGGCGCCACCGACGCGGCAGCGGCCGGCGCGAATCCAGACACCGGGGCCTGCGCATCCAGCTTCTGGGCACGTTCGGCCAGGCGCTGGTTGTCGGCACGCAGACGCGCGGTCAGGTCGGCGAGACGGCTCTCGGCCGCGGCCGCCGGAGCTGCGGGAGCCTGCTGCACCTGCGGCGCTGCGTTCGCGACCGGAGCGGAGGTAGCCTGGCTGTTGCGGGCGATCGCGGCCTGCTCGATGCCGGTGGCGACGACCGAGACGCGGATCAGGCCATCGAGCGCTTCGTCGAAGGTGGCGCCGACGATGATGTTGGCGTCCTGGTCGACTTCCTCGCGGATGCGGGTTGCGGCCTCGTCGACCTCGAACAGCGTGAGGTCCTTGCCGCCGGTGATGGAGATGAGGAGGCCCTTGGCGCCCTTCATCGAGCTATCGTCGATCAGCGGGTTGGCGATCGCGGCTTCCGCGGCGGTCAGCGCGCGCTTGTCGCCGGAGGCCTCGCCGGTGCCCATCATCGCCTTGCCCATCTCCCTCATCACCGCTCTCACGTCGGCGAAGTCGAGGTTGATCAGGCCTTCCTTGACCATCAGGTCGGTGATGCAGGCGACGCCCGAATAGAGCACCTGGTCGGCCATCGCGAAGGCGTCGGCGAAGGTGGTCTTCTCGTTGGCAACCCGGAACAGGTTCTGGTTCGGGATGATCAGGAGCGTGTCGACAACCTTGTGCAGCTCGTTGATGCCGGCTTCGGCGGTGCGCATGCGGCGGCCGCCTTCGAAGTGGAACGGCTTGGTGACGACGCCGACGGTGAGGATGCCCATGTCGCGCGCAGTCTTGGCGATGACGGGAGCAGCGCCGGTGCCGGTGCCGCCGCCCATGCCGGCGGTGACGAACACCATGTTGGCGCCCGAGAGATGGTCGCGCAGCTCGTCGATCACCTCTTCCGCCGCCGCGGCGCCGACGTTCGGCTGCGAGCCGGCGCCGAGACCTTGCGTGACCGCCGTGCCCATCTGCACGATGCGCTGCGCCTTCGACATCGTCAGCGCCTGCGCGTCGGTGTTGGCGACGACGAAGTCGACGCCCTGCAGACCCGCCGTGATCATATTGTTGACGGCGTTGCCGCCGGCGCCGCCGACGCCGAACACGGTGATCCGGGGCTTCAGTTCGTGAATGTCAGGAACATTGATGCTGATGGTCATGTTTGCCTCTCGATCACGCGCGCGTGGGTTCGCCCCGGCCGGCGGCCGCGGGAGTTGGTGAAAATCGACAATTACAATTGCGGAAAGGAGTCATCAGAAGCCCTCGCGTAGCCATCGTCCAACCTTTCCGAAATAACCGCCGGTCCCTGTCCTGACCTGCTGCCGCGTATGCCGCGGTTCGACATGTTCCTGGTGAACATATTGCGGGTAGACGAGGAGTCCGGCGGGCACCGCGAACGCGGCGTTCTTCGCCTCGTTGGGCAGCCGGCCGAAGCCGAGCGGACGTCCGACCCGCACGGGCCGGCCGAGAATCTGTGTTCCGAGTTCGACGAGACCGGTCAGTTGCGAGGCGCCGCCCGAGAGCACGACGCGGCCGTTGGGCTCTGATGCGAAGGGCGAATCCTTCAACCGGTCCCGGACCATTTCGAAGATTTCCTCGGCACGGTGCTTGACGATGTTGGCGATGGTAGCGCGGGAGACGATCTGTGGCAGATCCTGCTCGTCACCGGCTGTCGGCACAGACATCAGCTCACGCGAGTCCGATCCGCCGGTGATGACGGTCCCGTATAACGTCTTGATTCGCTCGGCATCGGCAATGGTCGCGGACAGTCCGCGCGCGAGATCCATCGTGATGTGTTGCCCGCCGACCGCAAAACCGGCCGCGTGCACGAAGCGGCCGCCGGCATAGACCGCCATCGTGGTGGTGCCCGCGCCCATCTCGACGACGGCCGCGCCGAGATCGGCCTCGTCGTCGGTCAGCACCGACAGGCCGGCGACATAGGGGCTCGCCGCCATGGCTTCGACATTGATGTGGCAGCGCTCCACCGCGAGCATCAGGTTCCGCGCCACGGTGGCGTCACAGGTGACGACGTTCATGTCGACACCGAACTGATGCGCGACCATGCCGCGGGGATCGCGGATGCCCTTGACGCCGTCGAGCGTGTAGCCGACCGGCAGCGCGTGCAGCACGGTGCGGCCCTCGCCGGTGGCGTGGCGCATGCCGGTGGAGGTGACGCGGCTGACGTCGGCCGGCGTCACGGCGCCGCCGCGGATGTCGGCGGCGGCTTCGACCAGCTGGCCGGAGAGCCGGCCGCCGGAGACCGAGAGCAGCACGGACTCGACCCGCACCTTGGCCATCTTCTCCGCAAGCCCGACGGCCTGGCGCACCGCCTGCTCGCATTCGCCGAGATCGACCACCGCGCCGGCCTTCATGCCGCGCGACTGGATCTGGCTGTAACCGATGAGCTCCACCGCGTGGGTGCGGCCGCGCAACGCCTCGCTCGGCGCCGACGGCTTCAGCCGCGCGATCATGCAGGCGATCTTGCTGGTGCCGATGTCGAGACAGGCGACGAGCCCGCCGCGCTTGTGCGGCATCTGGCGCGTCTTCGGCGTCTGGGTGCGATCAAGACCGGTCATGCAGCGTCCCCGGCCTTCTTTTTCTTCTTGTCCTTGAACTGCTCTTCGCGCGCCTTGGCGGCGTCCTCGGACAGCTGCACCACCAGGCGATCGGGCAGGCGCATGTCGACGGCGACGATGTCGCGGGAGAACAGCTTGTCTTCCTTGTCGAGCCTGGACAGCATCGCAAGCGCGTTGCCGACGTCCTGCTCGGGCAGGCGGATGTCGAGGCCGTCCTTGAGCCTCAGGTTCCAGCGCCGCTCGCCGACGAAGATCGCGGCCTTGGTGATCGAGTTGACCTGCGGATAGCGCGCCAGCAGCGCGAGGAAATCGCGGGCCTGCGTGTCGGCGCCCTTGCCGACCACGAGCGGCAGCGACAGGAACCGGCGCGAGACATAGGGCTCGAGCACGGCGCCGTCATCGGCGATGACGGAGAGGCGGCCGGCCTCCTGCCACAGCGCGAACGCCTTGCGCTCGGTGAGCTCGATCATGAGCTGGCCCGGATAGAGCTTGAGCACGGTCGCATCCGCGATCCAGGGATTGGCCTTGAGCTTGTCGCGCACGGCGTCGGCGTCGAGGAACAGCAGCGAGGAACGGCCGCTGACGCCGCCGATTGCGAGGATCTCGTCCTGGGTGAGCTGCTTGCGGCCGTTGATCACGACGGAGGTGATGCGGAAGCCGGCGGAATTGGCCATCGCGTTGCGGGCGTCGCTGACCGCCGTGACGAAATCCTGGAGATGGCCGCCTTTGACGATGCCGAAGCCGCAGCTGCCGATCAGCAGCAGCACGGTCATGCTGATCCCGACCCGGCGCGGCAGATAGCGCTCGACCAGCGCGACCACGCGCGGCGGCGGCTCGCGCTCGACCACGGCCTTCGCTTTGATCTTGTCCTTGGCGGCAGCGCGTGCGGCGTGAAGTCTTTCCTGGCGCTTGTCCTGCACCCACTCGCGCAGAAGCACGACCGCTCCGATAGCGGCCGCCTTCAGATCAGCTTGGGGCCTCAGCGATCTGAAAAACGACCGGGTGAGGCTTCCTGCACCATCCATTGCACGAGCTCGTCAACAGTTTGCCCGCGACATCGCGCGGGTCCTGGCGAACATGACGTCTCGGACTTGCCGGGTCGGATCAGCAGACGAAGCCTCTCCCATCAAAGCGTTCGCTGGAGGTGACATCACCCGCAACAGCTCACGCGCCGGCAGCCAAAGCGCCATATGCGCCGCCAGCGTTAACCTTCGGATGTCCTGGTAAACAAAAGGTAAAGTTCGTTAACGCGGGACGCTTTTTGCCCAGCCATGTGAGGCATTTATGCCGCGATCTCCGGCATTTTACCGGATTTGGGGCCCAAAACGGGCCGTTTCGCCCGTTTGGCCGTTAACCAGTCCTAATTATTTCCGTACACCCCGCCCGGCGAGCTCGACCAGGCCGCGCAGGAAGTCGACGAACGCGATGCCCTCGGCCTTCAGCGCCTTGGGGTAGAGCGAGGACTTGGTCAACCCGGGGAGCGTGTTGGTTTCGAGATAGACGAGCCCCTTGGCCGAGACGATGAAGTCCGAGCGGGAATAGCCGGTGCAGGACATCGCCCGGTGCGCCAGCATCGCCTGCTGCTTCAGCGCGGCGGTGATCTCGGGCGTGAAACGGCCGGGGCAGATCTCCTGCGTCGTCGACAGAAGGTACTTTGCGGCGTAGTCGAAATTGCCCTCGCCCGGAATGATCTCGATCGGCGGCAGCGAGACGATCGAGCCGTCGGTGCGCTCCAGCACGCCGCAGGTCGCCTCGACGCCGGCGATATAGGGCTCGATCACATACTCCTCGTGCTTCGCGGCATTGCGGACGGCGACGAGGTCCTGCCTGGCGTTGACGAAGATCAGGCCATAGCTCGACCCGTCCCGCGCCGGCTTTGCGATCAGCCGGCCGTATTCGGCGAAGGCCTCGTCGATATCGTCCAGCGCGATGTTTGCGGGCGGCGTCACGCCGCCGAGCGCGGCGAAATGCTTGGCCGCGATCTTGTCGAAGGCGAGATGCGAGGAGGCCGAGCCCGAACCGGTGAACGGCACGCCGCGCGCCTCGCACATCACCTGCAATTCGCCGTTCTCGGCACATCCGCCATGCAGGCCGAGCACCAGCACGCGATCTTCCGCCTTGGCCTGGTCGAGCGCCTGCACCAGCGGAATGCCTGATGTGCCGGGCTTGAACTCGTCCTCGAACGGACGGGCATGTTCGAGCAACTGCTTCGACTGGACGACATGCACCCTGTCCTCGACGTCCCACCACCACAGATCGGCCTCGGGCAGCGCCTGATGCAGCGCCTGGGCCGAGGCAACCGAAACCAGACGCTCCCGGTTGGAGCCGCCGAAGAGGATGGTGATGCGCATGTTCATAGTCCGCAATCTCTCTAGTTCGTCATTCCGGGGCGCGACGAAGTCGCGAACTACGATGCGCAATTGCGCATCTGAGAATCCATCTCTCCACCGTCTCTGCCGCCCGATGGATTCCGGGCTCTCGCTTCGCGAGCCACGGAATGACGGTGATCATGAAACCCCGATCCGCTTGATTTCCCAATGTAGCTCAATTCCGGAATTCGCCTTCACGCGCGCGCGCACGGTCTCGCCCAGCGTCTCGATGTCGTGCGCGGTGGCATCGCCCGTGTTGATCAGGAAATTGCAGTGCATCTCGGAGACCTGCGCGCCGCCGACGCGCAAACCGCGACAGCCGGCAGCGTCGACCAGCTTCCAGGCGGAATGGCCGGGCGGATTCTTGAACGTCGAGCCGCCGGTCTTTTCGCGGATCGGCTGCGCGGTCTCGCGATGGCTCTGCACCTCCGCCATGCGCGCGCGGATCGCGTCCGCATCCTTGACCTCTCCACGAAAGCGCGCAGACGTGAAGATGATGGAGGGATCGACGCCGCTGTTGCGATAGACGAACTTCATGTCGGCATTGGAGAAGACGTGCTTCTTGCCGTCGCGCCCGACGCCTCGCGCCTCGATCAGCACGTCCTTGGTCTCACCGCCATTGGCGCCCGCGTTCATGCGCAGCGCGCCCCCGATCGTGCCGGGAATGCCGAAATAGAATTCGAGGCCGCCGATGTTGGCGGATGCCGCCACCTCCGCCACGCGCTTGTCGAGCGCGGCAGCGCCTGCGGTGACGATGTCACCGCTCGCGCTCGCTTCGCCAAAGGCGCGCGGCGCGAGGCGTATCACCACGCCCGCGATGCCGCCGTCGCGCACGATCAGGTTGGAGCCGACGCCGACGACGTAGACCGGAATGTCGGACGCGAGATGCGCGAGGAAATAAGCGAGATCGTCCTCGTCCGCCGGCGTGAACAGCACCTGCGCGGGGCCGCCGACGCGAAACCAGGTCAGCTCGGCCAGCGACTGGTTGGCCAGCAGCCGGCCGCGCAGATCAGGCATCGTCGCTTTGAGTGAGGGTGTGATGTCGGGGAAGCTCATGCGCGAACGCTCCCCAAAAGTGAGGGACGCAGACTGCTTCCGTACCCTCCCCCCTTGTGGGGGAGGGTAAGGGAGGGGGGTAGCCCCAAGCGAGATCGGAGTTCGTGGCTACCCCTCTCCCCCACCCTCCCCCACAAGGGGGGAGGGAGCGCACCATTCCGTGTGGCAAGCAACGAGTGCAGCATCGCCGCCCTACCCCAGCGCCTTCAATTCGCCGGGCAGTGCATAAGCCCATTGCGTGATGTTGCCGGCGCCAAGGCACACGACGAGATCGCCGGACTTCGCCAGCCCCTGGACGATGCCCGCGAGCTCCGGCGCCGCCGGCAGCGGGACCACCTCGCGATGCCCGTGGGCGCGCAGGCCCGCGACGAAATGATCGCGATCGATGCCCTCGATCGGCGCTTCGCCGGCGGCATAGACGTCGGCGACGATCACCGCATCGGCGTCGTTGAAGCAGGTGCAGAATTCTTCGAACAGCGACTGCAGGCGGGTGTAGCGATGCGGCTGCACCACGGCGACGATCTTGCCGTTGGTGGATTCCCGCGCCGCCTTCAGCACCGCCGCGATCTCGACGGGGTGGTGGCCGTAATCGTCGATCACGGTGACGCCGTTCCATTCGCCGGTCTTGGTGAAGCGCCGCTTGACGCCGCCGAAGCCGGCGATCGCGCTGCGGATCGCTTCGTCCGACACGCCGAGCTCGCGCGCGACCGCGATCGCGGCCGTGGCGTTGGAGGCGTTGTGCCGACCCGGCATCGGCAGCATCAGATCGGGAATCTCGTGCACGGCACCGGTCTTGCGATCGCGGAACGCGACCTTGAACTTCGATCCACCACCCATCGGGGTGAGGTCGACCAGCCGCACATCGGCCTGCGGATTCTCGCCATAGGTGATGATGCGGCGATCCTCGATCTTGCCGACGAGACTCTGCACCACGGGATGGTCGATGCACATCACCGCAAAGCCGTAGAACGGCAGGTTCTCGACGAAATGGCGGAAGGCGTCCTGCACCGCCTCGAAGGTCTTGAAGTGATCGAGATGCTCGGGGTCGACATTGGTGACGATCGCGACATCGGTCGGCAGCTTCAGGAACGTGCCGTCACTCTCGTCCGCTTCCACCACCATCCAGTCGCCGGCGCCGAGGCGCGCGTTGGAGCCGTAGGCGTTGATGATGCCGCCGTTGATGACGGTGGGATCGAGACCGCCGGCATCGAGCAGCGTTGCAACCATCGTCGTCGTGGTGGTCTTGCCGTGCGTGCCGGCAATCGCGACGCAGCTCTTCAGCCGCATCAGCTCGGCCAGCATCTCGGCGCGGCGCACCACGGGAATGCGACGTTCGCGCGCCGCCATCAATTCCGGATTGTCGCGCTTGATCGCGGTGGAGACCACGACGACCTCGGCGCCGTCGACATTCTCGGCCTTGTGGCCGACCGAGACCTTGGCGCCCTTCTTGCGCAGACGGTCGAGATTGTAGTTGTCGGAGGCGTCCGAGCCCTGCACGGCATAGCCGAGATTGACCAGCACCTCGGCGATCCCGCTCATGCCGATCCCGCCGATCCCGACGAAGTGGATGGGTCCGATCTCGCGCGGCAGTCTCATGCTCTATCCCGTCGTTCGGTCGTCATGCCCGGGCTTGTCCCGGGCATCCACGAATCCCAGCGTCTTTCTTGCAAGACGTGGATGCATAGGCACTCGGTATACCGAGTGCCGTCATTTTTAAAAGAACCAAGTCGGATAAATCCGACTTGGTCGGACAAGCCCGGCCATGACGAGTAACATTCAAAAGTCGGCCCTTTTTCGTCATTCCGGGGCGCTCGCAACGCGCGCGAACCCGGAATCTCGAGATTCCGGATCGGTCCGCCTTGCGGCCCGTCCGGAATGACGAGTGCTAAAGGCCCGCGACCTTGACCACCAGATTGGCCAGCCGCTCGGCGGCATCGAGCCGCCCCGCCCCCTTCGCGGCCGCGGCCATGGCGGTAAGGCGCGCCGGCTCGGCGGCCAGGGCGGAGATTTCGGAAGCCAACCGATCCGAGGTGAACTCGGTCTGCGGGATGCGGATCGCGCCATCGACCTTGGCCAGCACGCCGGCATTGGCGAACTGGTCCTGGTCGATCGAGCCCGGCAGCGGCACCAGGATCGAGGGCCGGCCGATGGCGGCGAGCTCGGCGACCGTGCCGGCGCCGGAGCGCGACACCACCAGATGGTTGGAAGCGAGCCGCGCCGGCAGATCGGTGAAGAACGGCGCGAGCTCGGCGTTGATCTTGAGCTTGTCGTAGACGGCGCGCACCCGATTCATGTCCTCGTCGCGCACCTGCTGGGTGAGGATGAGCCGGCCCCACAGCGCTGGCTCGAGCCGCTCGATCGCGCCCGGCACGATGTCGGCCATGATGCGCGCGCCCTGGCTGCCACCGACGACGAGCAGGCGCAGCGGACCGTTCGCCTCGGGCGCGGCATAGGGCACGGCGGCAGCGGCAAGGACCGCCGGCCGCATCGGCGTGCCGACGGTCGTGGTCTTGCCCGATAGCGCGGGGTCGCGGTCGAGCACGCCCGGCAAGGACGTCGCGATGGCGCGGACGCGGCTCGACAGAAACCGGTTGGCGCGGCCGAGCACCGCATTGGCGTCATGGATGATGCCGGGCACGCCGGCGAACTTTGCCGCGACCAGCGGCGGCAGCGTCGGATAGCCGCCGAAGCCGACGACGGCGACGGGCTTCAATCGCTTGATCAGGCTGTAGGCCGATAGCGTGCCGGCGGCGAGCGTGAGGCCGGCATAGGCGACTTGGAACGGATTGCGGCCGCGCGCGGTCTCGCTCGAGACGACGTCGATCATATCCTTGCTGAACAGCCCGCTATAGCGCAGCGCCCGCTCATCCGTGACGAGGCGGACGCGAAAGCCGCGCCGGATCAGCTCTACGCCGAGCGCCTCGGCCGGAAACAGATGGCCGCCGGTGCCGCCCGCGGCGAGAAGAATCAAAGGGGAGGTATCCATGAACGCCCTTTTACAAGGCCTCCGCCGTCATTGCGAGCCGGGCAACGAAGGTGCTCGTGCCCCGGGCGCAGCGCAGCGCGCCGCCCCTCGCGGCGTGGTGCGCTGCTGAACCGGGGCCTACTGGTGCGGCATTCTGGGTCCCGGCTCAGCGGAGCGTCACTTCGTGCCGCACCGCGTCCGGGACACGAGAGCGGTCACGCGTAGCTGCGCATCGCTTCGGCGTGGCCGCTTGCCTCGACCTCGGTGCGCGGGCGCAGCCGCGTCAGCGCCAGCATCATGCCGACGCCATAGGCGAGCGACACGATCGAGGAGCCACCATAGGAGATGAAGGGCAGCGTCATGCCCTTGGCGGGGATGAGCTGAAGGTTGACCGACATGTTGATCGCCGCCTGCACGCCGAACAGGATCGCAAGGCCGGAGGCCGCAAAGCGCGAGAACATGTCCTCATTGGCGTAGGCCCGCGACAGCGTGCGGATGACGACGAAGGCGAACAGCGCCAGCATGGCAAGGCACAGGATGATGCCGAACTCTTCGGCGGCAACCGCGAACACGAAGTCGGTATGACTGTCCGGCAGGCTGCGCTTGGCGATGCCCTCGCCCGGTCCGAGCCCGAACCAGCCGCCGTTGTAGAAGGCCTCCATGGCGGTATCGACCTGGAAGGTATCGCCCGAGGCCGGATTCATGAAGCGCTTGATGCGGCCGGCGACGTGCGGGACGAACAAATAGGCGCTGAACAGCCCGGCGGCGCCGAGACCGGCGAGCCCGAACACCCAGATCATGCGCATGCCCGCGATGAAGAACAGCGAACCCCACACCATCAGGATCAGCATGGTCTGGCCGAAGTCGGGCTCCATCACCAGCAGCGAGACCAGCATCAGGAGCAGCACCAGCGCCATCGAGGTCGCCGGCATCTCAGGCCGCCTGGTCGATTCCGCGAACAGCCAGGCAGCAATGACGACGAACGATGGCTTTGCGATTTCGGAGGCCTGGATGTTGACGCCGAGCAGCGTGATCCAGCGCCGCGAGCCCTTCACTTCGGGGCCGATCGCGAGCGTCACCGCGATCAGGATGATGCTGACCGCGAAGATGAGTAGCGCGCTTCGCCGGATCGCGCGCGGCGACAGGAAGGAGACGCCGAGCAGCACCAGGCAGGACGGCGCCAGGAACATCACGTGCCGGCTGAAGAAGTGGAACGGGTCGAGCCCGATGCGGGTCGCAACCGGCGGGCTCGCCGCCAGCGACAGGATCACGCCGGTCAGCATCAGCGCCAGGATGGCGCCCATCAGCGGCTTGTCGACGGTCCACCACCACTCGGAAAAGGGGGTGCGTTCTTCACGGGAGAGCATGGGCGGCCGCTTTCGGACAGAGGTCGGTCCATTGGTCGCCGAGGTTGGTTACCGGGGGGTTAAGGAAAAGCGGATGTTTCGAGATAGGGGGAGCGCTCACCTCACATGCTCGTCATGCCCCGCGCAGGCGGGGCATCCAGTACGCCGCGGCCGCTCGGCTCAAGCACCGTCTCTGGGATACTGGGTCGCCCGGTCAAGCCGGACGACGACAGCGGAGATGTGGAGCCAGTGCACCCTCACACCACCGGCTTCACACCCGGCAGCGCCTGCACCAGCTCGCGGAACTTGGTGCCGCGGATCTCGAAGTTGCGGTACTGGTCGAAGGACGCGCAGGCCGGCGACAGCAGCACGACCGCGTCGGTGAGACCCGAGGCTTCCGCATCGCGCGCAGCGTGCTCGACGGCAACGTCGAGCGTCTGGCTGATCTCGTGGGCGACCTGTGTCCCCAGCGTGCCGGAAAACTCCTGCGCGGCTTCGCCGATCAGATAGGCCTTGCGGATGCGCGGGAAGTAGCCGGTCAGGCTGGTGATACCGCCCGCCTTCGGCTTGCCGCCGGCGATCCAGAAGATTTCCGAAAAGGACGACAGCGCATGCGCGGTGGCATCCGCATTGGTGCCCTTGGAGTCGTTGACGAACAGCACGTTGCCGCGGCGGCCGACCTGCTCCATGCGATGCGCGAGGCCCGGAAAGCTGCGCAGGCCGTCCTGGAGCACCTCAAAGCTGATGCCCATCGCGAGCGCCGCGGCGGCGGCGCAGGCCGCGTTCTGCGCGTTGTGCAGGCCGCGCAGCGAACCGATGCCGCCGAGCTTGGCGACTTCGCTGCGGGCGCCGCCCGCGGTGCGCACGATGGTGCCGTGCTCGACATGGATTCCGCTCGCCAGCGGGTTCTTGACGGAAATGCGCACCACGTTCTTACCGGCGCGGTCGAGCCGGTCGGCGATGTCGCGGCAATAACCGTCGTCGACGCCGACGATCGAGGTGCCGCCTGCCTGCACGCCCGCAACAAGGCGCTCCTTCACCGCGGCGTAGTGCGCGATGGTGCCGTGGCGGTCGATGTGGTCTTCGCTGACATTGAGCAGGATGCCGACGGAGGGATCGAGCGAGGGCGTGAGGTCGATCTGGTAGGACGACATCTCGATGACGTGGACGCGGCCCGTGCGCGGCGGCTCCAGCGACAGGATCGCGGTGCCGATATTGCCGCCCATCTGGGTATCGTAGCCGGCGACCTTGGTCAGGTGCGCGATCAGCGCCGTCGTGGTCGACTTGCCGTTGGTGCCGGTGATGGCGACGAACGGTGCATCCGGCGCGTGCCGCCGCCGCTCGCGGCAGAACAGCTCGATGTCGCCGATGACTTCGACACCGGCCTCGCGCGCCTTCAGCACGCTCCAGTGCGGCACGGGATGGGTCAGCGGCACGCCGGGTGCGAGCACCAGCGTTGCGAAACCGGCCCACGAGACGTCGCGCAAGTCCGCGGTGATGAAGCCGGCCTGCGCGGCCTTGGCGACGTTCTCGGCATTGTCGTCGGCGGCGATCACCTCGGCGCCGCCCGCTTTCAACGCGTGACAGGACGCGAGCCCCGAACCGCCGAGGCCGAACACCGCGACTGTCTTGCCGGCGAAGGACGTAACCGGGATCATGACCTCGCCCTCGTCATTCCGGGGCTCGCGAAGCGAGAACCCGGAATCTCGAGATTCCGGATCGCCGCTTCGCGTCGTCCGGAATGACAGCGAAAATCAACCACCATAGAAGTCACCGCAGCTTCAGCGTCGACAGGCCGGCCAGCGCCAGCATCACCGAGATGATCCAGAAGCGGATCACGATCTGCGGCTCGGTCCAGCCGAGCTGCTCGAAATGGTGGTGGATCGGCGCCATGCGGAAGATGCGTTTTCCGGTGAGCTTGAACGACACCACCTGCACGATGACGGAGACCGCCTCCAGCACGAACAGGCCGCCGATCACCGCGAGCACGATCTCGTGCTTCACCGCGACCGCGATCGCGCCCAGCATGCCGCCGAGCGCCAGCGAGCCGGTGTCGCCCATGAAGATCGAAGCCGGCGGCGCGTTGAACCAGAGGAAGCCGAGGCCGGCGCCCAGCAGCGCGCCGCAGAGCACGGCGAGCTCGCCGGTGCCGGCGACATATTTGATCTGGAGGTAGTCGGCGAACACCGCGTTGCCGGCGAGATAGGCGATCATCGCAAAGCTCGCGGTCGCGATCATCACGGGCACGATGGCGAGGCCGTCGAGACCGTCGGTGAGATTCACCGCATTGCCGGCGCCGACGATGACGAAGGCGCCGAACACGACGAAGAACCAGCCGAAATGCAGCACGGTGTCCTTCAGGAAGGGAATCGTCAGCGCGGTGGACGCGGGATCGCGGTTCAAGCGTACCAGCGCGTAGCAGGCCACCAGCGCGATCGCCGCCTCGATCAGCAGGCGAAGTTTGCTGCCGAATCCGGTCGTGGTCTGCTTGGTCACCTTGAGGTAGTCGTCATAGAAGCCGACGAAGCCGAAACCGAGCGTCACCGCCAGCACGATCCAGACATACGGGTTGAGCGGATTGGCCCACAGCACCGTGCCGACCGTGAGGCCGGACAGGATCATCAGCCCGCCCATGGTGGGCGTGCCCTTCTTGGCGAGATGCGATTGCGGACCATCGGTCCGGATCGGCTGGCCCTTGCCCTGGCGGATGCGCAAATGATCGATGATCCAGGGCCCGAACAGGAACACGAACAGCGCGCCGGTGACCACCGCGCCGCCGGTGCGGAAGGTGATGTAGCGGAAGACGTTCAGGAAGGTGCGAAAGGCACCGAAGCCCGGAAATGTGTTGGAGAGCTCGATCAGCCAGTAAAACATTCAGACGGTCCTATGGCGCCTTTCGCACGCGGCCTTGTTATCGGCCTTGGCCTTATCGACGTGCCTCACGCGCATTCGCTGGTCTTCATCATGGGTCGGGCGACCTGTGGGAAAACGGACGGCTTCGCGCCGAAAAGGGAGGATTCGGAAACAGCGCCTTCCAAGCAGTTTACGCCTTTGCCTGCAAGGCGGCCACTAGGCCCGGCACAAACTTGTTGACCCAGAACATCTTCTTGCTGCCCTTGACAACCACCACATCGCCTGCCTTCAGCAGGCTTGCGACCTCGCCCGGCTTCAGCGTGGCGGGATCGTCGTGCCAGCCAAGCGCCTTGCCCGATGGAAGCACCTCGAAGAGGTGACGCATGAGGGGGCCGACACAGTACACACCGTCGATGCCGTCCAAATGCTTGGTGAGGCCGGTGTGGTAGCTTGGTGCGTCATCGCCCAGTTCCAGCATATCGCCGAGCACGGCAATGCGGCGGCCGCCGGTTACGTTGCGCGCCTGCAGGCTTTGCAGCGCAGCAGCCACGCTGGCCGGGTTGCCGTTGAAGCTGTCGTCGATCACGGTGACACCGCCGACCGCCTGCTCGACGCCGCGGCCGGTCATGATGCCGACCCGATCGAGCTTGATCGCGAGCGTCGCGGCATCGAGGTTCGCCGCGCGGATCGAAGCGAGCGCGGCGAGCGCATTCTGCACGCGGTGCGGCGCGCCCGGCGTCAGGCTGAAGGCGATCTGCTTCTTGCCGATCATCGCCACGACCTGCCAGCTCTCGCCATGCGGCGCGTGCGTGACCTCGTGCACCTCGGCATGCTCGCCGAAGCGTACCACCTTGCCCTTCCATTCGGACGCCTTGAGCCCGGCGGGCAGCACCAGCACGCCGTCCTCGGGCAGGCCGAGCGCGATCGACACCTTCTCGCGCCGGAT
Source organism: Bradyrhizobium sp. B025 (assembly GCF_042257955.1). NCBI lineage: Bacteria > Pseudomonadati > Pseudomonadota > Alphaproteobacteria > Hyphomicrobiales > Nitrobacteraceae > Bradyrhizobium > Bradyrhizobium sp. B025. The sequence continues at coordinate 6,538,345 of NZ_CP170150.1, forward strand.
CGCCTCCAGCGAGCCGAGCTTTTCCAGATGCACGGGCTGGACGTTGACGACGAGCGCGACCGTCGGCCGCGTCAGCTCGCTGAGCCGCGCGATCTCGCCCGTCTGGTTCATGCCCATCTCGACGACCCAGAGGCTGGCATCGGGCCGCGCATTGCACAGTGTCAGCGGCACGCCCCAGAAATTGTTGAAGCTCGACGGGCTGGCATAGGCGTTCGGATAGGCCGCCAGAAATTCCTTGGTGCTGGTCTTGCCCGCGCTGCCGGTGAGCCCGATCACCGGCCCGTTGAAGCGCGCGCGTGCGGCGCGCGCGAGGCCCCAGAGGCCGTCGATCAGCGTGTCCTTCACGACGATCTGCGGGACGCGGATGCCCGCGATCTCGTGCGGCACGATCATCGCGGCCGCGCCCGCGGCTTCCGCCTTGTCGGCGAATTCCCAGCCGTCGCGCGCGCTGGCGAAGGCCGAGATGAAGCCGCCGCTCGGCGTGCCGCTGAGCGCGACGAACAGGCTGCCGGGCTTCACCAGGCGGCTGTCCTGCGTCACGAAGTCGATCGGCGTGTCCGGGAATGATCCGGCAGCGCCCAGCGCGCGCGCGACCTCCGCAACCGTCCATATTGGCGCGCTCATGCAACCCTCGACGCTAGGGCGGCGGCAACCGCCTCGTGATCACTGAAGGGCAACACCTCGCTGCCGACGATCTGCCCGGTCTCGTGGCCCTTGCCGGCGATGAGCAGCGCATCGCCCTGTTCCAGTTCCTCGATCGCGGCGCGGATCGCCGCGGCGCGGTCGCCGATCTCGCGGGCGCCTTTTGCGGTGGCGAGGATCGCCGCGCGGATCGCTTCGGGCTGCTCACTGCGCGGATTGTCGTCGGTGATGATGACGCCGTCGGCATTCTCCGCGGCGATCTCGCCCATGATCGGACGCTTGCCGGCATCGCGGTCGCCGCCGGCGCCGAACACGACGACCAGCCTGCGCTTGGCGTAAGGCCGCAGCGCCTGCAACGCCTTCGCCAGCGCGTCGGGCTTGTGCGCATAGTCGACGAAGATCGGCGCGCCGTTGCGCTCGCCGACGCGCTCGAGCCGGCCCTTGGCACCTTCGAGATGTTCGAGGCTCGCGAACACGTTGGCGGCATCGCTGCCGGTGCCGATCGCGAGGCCGGCCGACACCAGCGCATTCTCGATCTGGAATTCGCCGGCGAGCGGCAGCCGGACCACATAACGCTTGCCGCAATGTTCAAGTGCGAGCTTTTGCGAGAAACCCTCGACCTCGACACCGGCGAGACGGATGCCCTCGCCTGCCCCGTCGCCGTTGCGGCCGACCGCCATCACGCGCAGGCCACGCGCCTTCGCGGCACTGATCGCTTCGGCCGAGCAATCATGATCGGCCGAAATCACGGCGGCGCCGCCAAGCGGGACCAGTTCGCGGAACAGCCGGAGCTTCGCCGCTAGATAATGCGCGACGGTCGGGTGGTAATCCATGTGGTCGCGCGACAGATTGGTGAAGCCGCCGGCGGAGACGCGCACGCCGTCGAGGCGATATTGATCGAGACCGTGCGAGGACGCCTCGAACGCAAGATGGGTGACGCCCTCGCGCGCGATCTCATCGATCTGCCGGTGCAGCGCGACCGGATCCGGCGTCGTCAGCGAGCCGTAGACGGTGCGCTTCGGCGACACGAGACCGATGGTGCCGATGCTGGCGGAGGCATGGCCCAGCCGCTCCCAGATCTGGCGCGTGAACGCCGCGACCGATGTCTTGCCGCTGGTGCCGGTCACCGCGACGATGGTCGCGGGCTGCGCGGGAAAAAATCTGGCGGCGGCCAGCGCCAGGGCGCGACGCGGATTGGGGACGGCGATGAACGGCACCTTGCCGCCACCGGGCGCATGATCGCCGACGATCGCAACCGCACCTGCGGCGACCGCCGCATCGATGAAGCGTGCGCCGTCGGTCTTGCTGCCCGCGAGCGCGAAGAAGAGATCGCCCGGCCTGACCACGCGGCTGTCGAGCGCAAGCCCCGTCACCTCGAGCGCCGCGATAGCGGGCTCGATTGCGGCGTCATTGCCTATGAGATCGCGCAGTTTCATGGTCGTCCAGTCGACATGCCGGAAAGCCGAAAACCTCCGACTCAGCACCGGCGATGGCCTACCCGGTTGATTACTGGGTTGTCCTGGATGCTGCAAGAATAAGGCGGTCGGACGGCGGCAGGTCGAATCGCGGCTCGATGCCCAAAAGCGGCGCGATCCGCTCGATCACCTTGCCGCCCGTGGGCACCGCGTTGAAGCCCGAGGTGATGAAGCCATGCGTCTCAGGCAGCGCCTGCGGCTCGTCCAGCATGACGAGAATCTGATATTTCGGATCGTCGGACGGCATGATCGCGGTGAAGGAGTTGAGCACCCGCTTCTTGGCATAGCGGCCGTTGATGACCTTCTCGGACGTGCCGGTCTTGCCGCCGACATAGTAGCCCTTCACGTCGGCGGATTTGGCAGTACCGATTTCGGCATTGAGCCGCATCAGATACCGCATCTTGTCGCTGGTCTCCTGCTTGATCACGCGCTTGGCCATCGCCCGCGCCTCGTCTTCGCTGCGTTTCATGAATGTCGGCGGAATCAGATAGCCGCCGTTCATCAGGGCGTTGATGCCCATCACCGCCTGGAGCGGCGCGACCGACAGGCCCTGACCGAACGCGATGGTGACCGTGTTCAGCTCACCCCAGCGGCGCGGCACCAGCGGAGCCGCGCTCTCCGGCAACTCGGTGCGCAGCCGCGTCAATTGTCCCATCTTGGCCAGGAACGCCTTGTGCGCCTCGACACCCTGGTTGAGCGCGATCCGCGCGGCACCGATGTTGGACGAGTAGGTGAACACTTCCTTGGTGTTGATGAACCGTCCGAGCGAGTGGCTGTCGTGGATGGTGAACTTGCCGTAGTGCAGGTTTCCACGCGCATCCCACGACGAGTTCAGATTGATCTTTCCGGAATCGAGAGCCATCGCCAGCGTGAACGCCTTGAACGTCGATCCCATTTCGTAGACGCCTGTGGTCAGGCGGTTGATGCGATCGGGATCGTGCGCTTCCTTCGGATTGTTGGGATCGAAGTCCGGCAGCGAGACCATTGCCACGATCTCTCCGGTCTTGACGTTGGAGATGATGCCGGAGGCCGCCTTGGCGTGGAACTTCTCCTTGGCCTTCAGCAATTCGTCGCGCAGCGCGTGCTCGACGCGGAGGTCGACCGAGAGCTCGATCGGCTTTTGCAGGCGGTCGGTGGCAAAGCCTGCGCGATGGAGATCGGCGAGCCCTTGATTGTCGAGCCACTTCTCCATGCCGGCGATGCCCTGGTTGTCGATATTGACGAGACCGATGAGGTGGGCGACCTCGTTGCCGGTCGGATAGACGCGCTTGTTCTCGCGCAGGAAGCCGATGCCGGGAATGCCGAGCTTGTGGATGTCCTGCTGCTGCTTCGGCGTGATCTCGCGCTTGAGCCAGACGAAGCCCTTGCGTGTCTTCAGGCGCTCGCGCACCTCGGCCTCGTCGAGGTCGGGCACGGTGGCGGTCAGGAGCTCGATCGCCTCGTCCTTGTCGATGATGCGGCGCGGCTCGCCGAACAGGCTCGCCGCCTTGACGTCGGTCGCAAGGATGGCGCCGTTGCGGTCGACGATGTCGGGCCGCGCCGTCGCAACCACCTCCTGCGCCGCCGCTCGGCGCGCACTGTGGGCGTCGGCACCGATCGCGAACATCACGAGCCGGCCACCGATCAGGGCGTAGACCGAGGCGAAGGCGAGCATCGCAAGTCCGACGCGCGCGCGCGCCTTCGCGGCGCGGTCGACGTTGCGCCCGTAGAGCAGGCTGCGGATCAGCCGCTGCCGCCAGGGCTCGGTGGGTTTTGCAGGCGTCGCCGGGCTCATTGCTTGTCCTCGGGCTGAGGCACGGAGCCCGTCACGGTATCGGGATCGCTCGCGGCTTCGATGGTGTTGAGCATGGCCCCGATCGGGTCGGGCTCGCCGGGCCTGAACATCCGCGGCGGGCGCTCGGGCAGGTTCTTCAGCGAGTCATATTGCGTGCCGTTGACCGGCTTGAGCGGCAGGTGCCGCTCGGACAGGCCTTGCAGGCGCAAGGGCGCATCGAGCTTGGCCCATTCGGAGCGGAGCGAGGCGATCGCATCGCGCTGCTCGCGGATTTCCGCATGCAGCCGCAACACCTTCTCCGTGCGCGCGGTGGAGTCCATCTTGATCCGGTAGACATAGGCCGCCGCGAAGATCAGCGCGCCGATGACGAGGAGGTGGATGAAGCGCATGCGCTAGCCTCCCCTCATCACGTCGGAGAGTCTTGGCCAGGACGAAGACTGATCGTCCTTGTGCGCCGGCGCCGAGGTGCGCTCCGCGGCGCGCAGTTTTGCCGAACGCGCGCGCGGGTTATGCGCAACTTCGTCCTCGCCGGCGACGACGGGCCGCCGCGTCAGGAGCTGGAAGCTCGGCGCGGTTTGCGCGACTTCCGGCAGGTGCCGCGAGCCGCCGCCGGTCTTCGACCGCTCGGCGAGGAAATTCTTGACGATGCGGTCTTCCAGCGAATGGAACGAGACCACCACGAGGCGTCCGCCGGGCTTGAGCACGCGCTCGGCCGCGGTGAGCGCGGCCTGGAGTTCCTCGAGCTCCTCGTTGACGAAGATGCGCAGGGCCTGGAACGTCCGCGTCGCGGGGTGAATGTCGCCGGGCTTGGAGCGAACCACCCTGCCGACGAGGTCGGCGAGCGCGCGCGTGGTCGTGAACGGCGTCTCCTGCCGGTCCGCGACGATGGCGCGGGCGACGCGGCGCGAATGCCGCTCCTCGCCGAGGAGATAGATGATGTCGGCGAGATCGGCTTCCGAGGCGCGCGCGACGACGTCGGCCGCGGTCGGGCCCGCCTGCCCCATCCGCATGTCGAGCGGACCGTCGAGGCGGAACGAGAAGCCGCGCCCGGCCTGGTCGAGCTGCATCGAGGACACCCCGACGTCCATCACGACGCCGTCCACGGCATCGACGCCTTGTGCCGCGCAGACTTCGGCGAGATGGGAGAAACGGTCCTCGACAAGTGTCAGCCTACCGGCGGAGCGTTCGACCAGCTCGGCGCCGCCTGCGATTGCGGTGCGGTCGCGGTCGATGGCGATCAGTCGGGTTCCAGGCACGTCGAGGATGGCGCGGCTGTAGCCGCCGGCGCCGAAGGTGGCATCGACATAGATCCCGCCCTCGCGCGGCGCGAGATGAGCGATGGCCTCGCGACCGAGCACGGGAATGTGAGGAGCGGAGCTCATGCGCCACGCCTGCCGAACAACCAAGCCAGATCCGGGGCGAGCCAGCCCATAACGCCTCGAATGATTCCGCGTCGCGGCGGTTCCACGACCCAACCCTTGTCCAGCATGGTTACCGAGCCCGGTCGTCCCCGGCCGCCAACCCAGTGTTCCCAGTGGAATTTGTCGGGCAGCCATGGGATTTCGAGCCAAAATACGCTTTGGCCGCCTCCGGACGCGGGTCGGCTCTTCATCCCTCAGTAACGGCCCTTAGCGTTAAGAAAGCGTTGATCGGCCCGTTACAAGTCGAAAAGGTGAAGCGGCAGTGATGCCTCATCCACACACCCGCCCAAAATGCATCCGTTAACCGCGACGCGCGATTGCGCACGGCGGAGGGTAAAGGAATAGTAAAGAGAAGGGCTTGGCCCTCTCCTATTCCGACTTGAGCTGTTTATGTCGTCCGGTTCGTCCACGCCATCTGGTTCTGATTCGAAGCGTCAACGCGTTCTCCCGGTTCCCAAGGCCGCGGCGAACATGCGGACGTTCGAGCCGGATTCGTCGATCGTCTCCGACATCATTCCTTCGCCGAACCATGGCGAGCGCAGCAAGGGACGCCAGCCGGACATGATCGTGCTGCATTACACCGGCATGCCCGACGTCGAGGGCGCGCTGGCGCGGCTGTGCACGGCGGGGACGGAAGTGTCGGCGCATTACGTCGTGCTCGAGGACGGCCGCATCGTGCAATGCGTGCCCGAGGCGAGGCGCGCCTGGCACGCCGGCGTCTCGTCCTGGGCCGGCGAGGACGATGTCAACTCCTGCTCGATCGGCATCGAGATCGTCAATCGCGGCCACGACTGGGGCTATCCGGAGTTTCCGCTGCGCCAGATCGCCGCCGTGATCGCGCTGTGCCGCGGCATCATGCTGCGCCGAAAAGTGCCGGCGCACCGCGTGCTCGGCCATTCCGACGTTGCGCCCGCGCGCAAGAAGGATCCTGGCGAGAAATTTCCGTGGCATTCGCTGGCCAATTCCGGCGTCGGGCACTGGGTCACGCCCACGCCCGTCGTGCGCGGCGAGAGCCTGATGCTCGGCACCATCAGCGACGAGGTGCTGAGCCTGCAGCAGGCGCTCGCGCGATACGGTTATGGCGTGCCGCTGACCGGCAAATACGACGCCGCGACCATGGAGGTCGTCACCGCCTTCCAGCGCCACTTCCGCCCGGCACGGCTGGACGGTGTTGCGGATCATTCGACACTGTCGACCTTGCAAGCGTTGCTGGCGAGCCTGCCGGACGGGACGGCGGTCGCGTCGAAGTGACGGCGTAGCCGTCATTCCGGGGCGCATGAAGTGCGAACTATGGTGCGCAATTGCGCACCTGAGAATCTCGAGATTCCGGGTTCGATGCTTCGCATCGCCCCGGAATGACGGTGCTAGTTGCCCATCTCCCTCATCCTTCGCGCATAGAGCCGCCGCAGCGGCTCGAGCTGCGTCGCTGCCGTCGCCGCGACATACGCCTCGCGCGCCTCGTCCTTGCGGCCGAGCCGTCGCAACAGATCCGCGCGCACCGCGGGCAGCAGCTCGTAGCCGCCAAGCCCGCCGCGTGCGGTGATCGCGTCGACGAGATCGAGCGCGCGCGCCGGGCCGTCGACCATCGAGATTGCGGCGGCGTGGTTGAGCTCGATCACCGGCGAAGGATTGATCCGCAGCAGCACCTCGTAGAGCCCGGCGATCTGCGGCCAGTCGGTCGCCTCAAAGCTCGGCGCGCGCGCATGCAGCGCGGCGATCGCGGCCTGCACCGCATAGGGTTGCGGCCGGCCGGGTATGCGCAGTGCGTCGTCCACGAGACGCAGACCCGCCTCGATCTGCGCGCGATCCCAGAGCGTGCGGTCCTGCTCTTCCAGCAGCACGATGTCGCCGGCCGACGTCGCGCGCCCGGCGCGGCGCGCGTCGTGCAGCAGCATCAAGGCCAGCAGGCCCTTGATCCCGGCCCGGTCAGGCATCAGCCGGTCGAGCAAACGGCCGAGCCTGATGGCTTCGACCGCGAGATCCGGCCGCATCAGGTCTGCGCCCGAGGTTGCGACATAGCCTTCGGTGAAGACGAGATAGATGACGGCGAGCACGCCGTCGAGCCGCTGCGCCAGCGCGTCGCGTTCGGGCACCTCATAGGGAATGCCGGCGAGCCTGATCTTCTGCTTGGCGCGGACGAGGCGCTGCGCCATCGCCTCCTCTCCGACGAGGAACGCGCGCGCGACCTGCGCGGTCGAGAGGCCGCAAACGGTGCGCAGCGTCAGCGCGACCTGGACCTCCGGCGCGAACGCGGGATGGCAGCAGGTGAAGATCAGCCGCAGCATGTCGTCGTCGAGCGTCGCCGGAGGCTCGTCGGGCGCCTGCGCGTTGAGCTCGAGCTCATGCACGAACGCCTGCTGCTTGCCGCGGAACACGGCCTGCCGCCGGATGCGATCAATCGCCTTGTTGCGGCCGACATTGACGAGCCAGGCGCGCGGATTATCGGGCACCTCGCCCGCCGACCAGCGTTCGAGCGCGACCGCGAAGGCATCCTGGAGTGCGTCCTCGGCGAGATCGAAATCGCCGACGAGGCGGATCAGCGTGGCAAGCACCCGCCCCGCCTCGTCGCGAAAGATCCGAGCGATGTCGGCAGGAGAGATCACTTGTAGATCATGACCGGCCTAACCTCGATGGATCCCTCCTTGGCCCCGGGAATCCGCGCGGCCAGCCCAATGGCGGTGTCGAGATCCTTGGCCTCGACCAGATAGTAGCCGCCGAGTTGCTCGCGGGTCTCGGCGAACGGACCGTCGGTGGTCAGGGTCTTGCCATCGCGAACGCGCACGGTGGTCGCGGTCGTGGTCGGCTGAAGCCCGTCGCCGGCCTTGAAATGGCCGCTCTGGACGATGGACTGCGTATAAGTGCCGTACTCCGCCGACATCGCCTGACGGTCTGCGGGGGTCATCTTGCTCAATTCCGCTTCGCTCCGGTAGATCAGCAGCAGATACTGCATCGCTTAACTCCTGTTGTTCGGGGGATCACCGACATCCAGTCGAACGGGGCGCACATCGAACGACATCTTCAGGATAAATTATTTGCAGATCGCGTGCGCGACGATCTCGGCTTGACGAAACCGTCACAAATGCCCATGCCTAACCCCGTCAGTCGGCCGGACGGCCGCTCCGGCAACGGTCGAAAGGCCGCCGGGGAGGAAAGTCCGGGCTCCCTTGACATACGGTGCCGGATAACGTCCGGCGGGGGCAACCCCAGGGAAAGTGCCACAGAGAACGAACCGCCCTGCTTCGCCTTCGGGCTTCGCAGGGTAAGGGTGAAAAGGTGCGGTAAGAGCGCACCGCGGCTGCGGCAACGGAGCCGGCATGGTAAACCCCACCGGGAGCAAAACCGAATAGGGACGGCGTAGCGGGCTGTTCGCGCAAGCGATAACGCCGCGGGGCGATGTCAGGCCCGCCGTCCGGGTAGGTTGCTCGAGGCCATGTGCAAACATGGCCCCAGAGGAATGGCCGTCACGTATCGTGCGCGCAAGCGAACGGTGCCCTACAGAACCCGGCTTACAGGCCGGCTGATGTTCTAAAGCGTTTTCGAGCGAAGTGGTTTTTCCGGCTCGCGTGAAGAAAACGCGTCTTACTAAGAAGTGACGAGGGGTTCGATGCTGACCGCATCGGACCCCTCACCATTTTGTCCGAGCGCGCAGCCATTCAAATGGTGTCATTCCGGGGCTCGCGAAGCGAGAACCCGGAATCCATCAGGCGGCAGAGACGGAGGAGAGATGGATTCCGGGTTCGTGCTGCGCACGCCCCGGAATGACGGCTGTGGGTCAGGCGGCGATCTCGTTCAACACCGCCATCAACGCCGCCGGCGCCGTCACGTTCGGCGCATGACTCGCGTCGAGCTCGAAATAGCGCCAGCCATCCTCGTTCTTCGTGCGCTTCGCGAACTGCCCGAACACGTCGCCCGGCGGAAAGCGCGTGCAATAGATGTAGCTGCGCGGCATGGCCGGCTCGCCATGCTCCAGCTTCAACTTCGTCTCGAAGCATTTGATCGGCATGTTGATGCGGCGCGCGTTGAGCCAGTCGAGATCGGCCTGCGGCGTATCCGGCGGCGGCGGGTTCGGCGGGATGCGGTAGCCATCGCCGGCGGCCGCCGCCTTGCGCATCGGCTCGCGCCCGCTCTCGTTGAGATCGAACAGCGACTGGCCGTCGCGCGGCACGAAGGCATCGAGATAGATCAGTTGCGTCACGCGCTCGCGTGCGCGGTCGGCAACGCCGGTCGCGACCATGCCGCCATAGCTGTGGCCGAGCAGCACGAGATCGCTGAGGTCCTCGAATTTGATGACGTTGAGGATGTCCCGGATGTGCGTCTCGAGATCGATCGCGGGATTGGCCAGATGCGCGCGCTCGCCGAGCCCGGTGTAGGTCGGCGCGACCAGGCGGTGGCCCGCCTGCGCCATCAGCGGATGCATCTTCTTCCAGGCCCATCCGCCGGACCACGCGCCGTGACAGAGCAGGAAGGTCTTCGCGCGTGCGGCCATCGGCGTTTCCATCGTTCTTGTTTGTACGATGGAGTGTAGTGGCCGCACGCGCGATGTAAACGCTACCCGCTCAGACCGCGCGCGTATTCACTTTTGCGAGGACGAGCGCACCGGCCTCGCGCCGCAACTTGCCAGCCTCAAAGCCATGCATGCCGATCTGCCATTGCAGGCCGACGATGGCGCCTTTGGTCGGTTGCAGCAACGCAAGCGAAGCGAACAGCGTCACCGGCAGCCACACGGCCAATTGCAGCCAGACCGGCGGGGCATAGGCGGTCTCGACCGCGAGGATCGCCGGGACCACGAGATGGCCGACCACGACCATTACGAGATAGGCCGGAAAGTCATCGGCGCGCTGATGGAACAGCTCTTCGCCGCAATGATCGCAGCTGTCTGCCACTTTCAGGAAGCGTCCGAACATGTGCCCTTCGCCGCAGTTCGGACACTTGCCGCGAAAACCGCGCCACATCGCCTTTGCCAGGGAAACCGAACCGGTCGTCATGACGACACCTCTTCCGTTCTGATGATCCATACAATAATATCCTGCATCCATACATTCAAAGGATATGGGCCTAAATTGCATGGATTGGACCCCTACAATCTCGGAGCTGAGCGGGCCGCGCTACCAGCGCATCGTCGATGCCATGGAGGCCGACATCGCAGCCGGCCGGCTGGTGCGCGGCCAGCAGTTGCCGACGCAGCGCGCGCTCGCAAAAGCGCTCGACATCGACCTCACCACGGTGACGCGCGCCTACACCGAGGCGCGGCGCCGCGGCATCCTGGAGGCCCGGGTCGGCCAGGGCTCGTTCGTATCGGAGACCAGCGCGCGCCGCGCGGTCGATCTGCCGCATCCCGTCGCGATCGACCTCTCGATGAACGTGCCGCCGCATCCGCTCGAGGCACAGCTCGACGAGCGCATCGTCGCAGGGCTGGAAGCTCTCCGCGCCCAATCGGGCCTGACCGCGTTCCTGAACTACCAGCCACCCGGCGGCAGCGTGCATGAGCGGGAGGTCGCAGCGCGCTGGATGCGCGCACGCGTCCCGCACGCGCATGCCGACAGGCTCGTGATCTTTCCCGGCACGCAGACCGTCCTGTTCAATCTGCTCGCCCATCTCGCGCGGCCCGGTGACATCGTGCTCACGGAAGCCCTCACCTTCCCCGGCATCAAGGCCGCCGCGGCGCGGCTCGGCGTCAAGCTCGTCGGCGTCGCCATGGATGACGGCGGCATCCTGCCCGATGCACTGGCGAAGGCCTGCCGTGTCCACAAGCCGAAGGCCGTCTATCTCATTCCGACGCTGCACAATCCGACCACCGCGACGCTTCTTCCCGAGCGGCGCAGCGCGATCGCCAGGATCATCCGCGATGCCGATACGATCCTGATCGAGGACGACGCCTACGGGCTGCTCGACCGCTCGGCGGCGCCGATCGCCAATCTCATTCCGGAGCGGACGTATCTCGCAACCACGCTGTCAAAATGCATCGCGCCGGCGCTGCGCGTTGCTTACCTCGTGACGCCCGACAACGCCGCGCAGCAGGAGATGCGTTCTTATTTGCAGGCCACCGTGCAGATGCCGGCGCCGCTGATGGTCGCGCTGGTGACGCATTGGCTCGAAACCGGCATCGCCGATCGCATCATCACCGCCATTCGCAACGAGGCAGTAGGCCGCCAGCAACTCGCGCAGCGCGCACTGAAAGGCCTTCAGTTTCTGGCCAAGCCCGCGGCCCATCATCTGTGGCTGCGGCTGCCGGAGGGCCGCCCCGATGTCGCGGCGCATCTGCTACGGAATGGACTCGCGGTCGTGGCCGGCGATGCCTTCACCGTCGACGGGACACCGCCGCATGCGGCACGCATCTCGCTGGGCGCAGCGCGCAACAGGGCGGAATTGACGGAGGCGTTGCGCATCCTGGTCGGCGCGCTGCACAAGCCCGCCGACACCAGGCAGATCGTCTAGCAGAAACCTATTGATGCTGGCGGCGATGGCGCGGGCGGACGACCGGCGTCATGCCTGACGGATAGGCCGCATAGGCCTCGCTCGGTGCCACCGTCTCGCCACGGGCTGCGCGTGCCGCGGGTGTGAGCTGGCCGCCATTGAGCACGTCGCGGTCGGGATGGGCGGCCTGATAGGCCGCGGGCTCCGAAAACTGCGCCTGTGCCAATGTCGGCATCAACGCCGCCGCCGACAGCAGCGCGGCCGCAACGGCAATGTTGGTGCGGGTCATGGTCATTCTCCACCTTCTTATTCGGGGCTGTCCGATCGGAGCGCACGATGGCGTCGGGCGGGCCTTTAGATTGAAGTACGACCATCATGTAGGCATGTCTTTCCCAAAAGCCCGACGCCGCAGATCACGCCTGCGTGCAGCATGGATTGACCTGCACGGCCGCACCCGTGCTATGCGGGCGGTGGCGATCAACAGTTCGGGATCGCCGGTGGCGACAAGGACAATCCGTTGGAAACCTACGGTTACGCGCTGCTGCCGCTCGGCGCATTGGCCGGCGGCTTCGTCTCGGGCCTGGCCGGGTTCGGCACGGCGCTGATGGCGCTCGGCATCTGGCTCTACGTGCTGCCGCCCTCGCTCGCGGTGCCCCTGGTGCTGATCTGCTCGGTGATCGCCCAGACCTCGACGCTGCCGTCGATGTGGAAGAGTTTTAACCTCTCGCTGGTCTGGCCGTTCCTGATCGGCGGGCTGATCGGGGTGCCGCTGGGGACCATGATGGTCGCCTCCGCCGATCCCAAGGTGTTCAAGCTGAGCATCGGCGTGCTGCTGCTGATCTTCTCGAGCGCGCTGTATCTGAACAAGAGGCCGCTCGCCATCACGTTCGGCGGCCGGATCGCCGACGGTGCGATCGGCTTTGCCGGCGGCATTCTGGGCGGCCTTGCCGGATTGTCGGGGCCGCTGCCGATCCTGTGGGCCAACATCCGCGGCTGGAACAAGCACGAGCGGCGCGGCATCTTCCAGCTCTTCAATTTCACCGTGCTCGCCACCGCGCTGGTGTTGCAGACGGCATCGGGCCTCGTCGCCTTCAAGGTGGTCTGGCTCGCGCTGGTCGCGTTTCCCGGCACGTTGATCGGCGCATGGGCCGGCGCACGCGTCTATCACGCGCTGAGCGACAAGCACTTTGGCGATGTCGTGCTCGGTCTGCTGTTCCTGTCGGGGCTCGGCCTCGTCTGGAACAGCCTTGGTGCGCATTAGCCTTCCTTGCGTCGGCAGGTCACAAGCCGTCGCTACGCAGGGACGCGCGCAGGAGGCGCGACGGGCTCGGGCTCGACCTGCTTCGAAGCCTCGTCCTGCCGGAGCGGCGCCAGGCGTTTGTCGAACTCGCGGCGCAGCAGCCACAGGCTTAAGCCCGCCTGGAGCGTGGTCGCCGCGATCGACAGGTACCAGACGTACTCGATGCGGAAGCCCGGACGCGTCGAGAGCCAGATCGCCGGCAGCGAATAGGTGAACACGCGCGTCGCCGAGCTCAGCAGCACCGGCTTGGTATTGCCGAGACCCTGGAACATGCTCGAGCAGGTGAAGATCAGGCCCTGCGCCACCATGTTGAGCGAGATGATCCGCAGGAACAGATAGGCGATCGCCATCGTCTCCCGGTCGTTCGAGAATCCGGCGAGCAGCAGCTCCGGCTTCGTTTGCGCCAGGATCATGAAGCCGATCATCACGGCGGAAGTGATCAACGCCGACTTGACGAAGGTCTCCCGCACGCGCGCCCCGTTGGCAGCGCCGACGTTCTGGCCGGCGATTGGCCCGGCGGCCAGCGCAACGGCAAGCGCCGGCATCTGGATCAGGGCCAGCACGCGCTGGCCGATGCCGAACCCAGCCTGCGCCGCCGCGCCGAAATCGCCCAGCACGTAGTAAACCACCGCCATGAAGATGAACATCATCGCGAACTCGCCGCCGGCCGGCAGGCCGACATTGAGGATGCGCTTCAAGTGATGCGGCTGAGGACGCCACTGCGCCGGGTTGAAGGCGACGTAGCGCTCGGCCTTGCGGAAATGCGCCAGCAGAATCAGGACGCCGATGGCCACCGCGATCGAGCTCGCCAGCCCCGCTCCGGCGACACCAAGCGCATGGCCGGTGCCCCAGCCCGAGATCAGCACCGGCGCGAGTGCGATATTGACGGCGACAGCGAGCACCCGCACCAGCATCGCGGGGCGCACGATGCCGGTCGCCCGCAGCGCAGATGCCAGCACTTGCATCGCGAATTCCAGCGCGAGCGCCGGCATGAACCACAACAGATAGGTGGTCCCCGCCTCGATCGTGGCTTGGTCCGCGGCGATCGCACGCATGTAGGGGCGCGACAGCGCCGCGCCCATCGCCAGGGTCAACAGGCCGAACAGCACCGACAGCGCGATCGCCTGGTTGAAGATCAGATTGGCATCCGGCCGATCCTTGCGGCCCACGGCATGCGCGATCAGCGCCACCGTGCCGACGCCGAGCACCTGCATCAGGGCGTTGATGAGAAAGCCGGCATTGCCGGCCGCGGCGACGCCCGCAACGGCGGCATCGCCCAGTCCCGACACGAAGTACAAATCGACCAGCTGGCAGATCATGATCGTGACCATGCCGACCATGATCGGGGGCGCCATGGCCAGGATGTGTCGCACGATGGAGCCGTTCGTCAGGTCTTTCATCTCATTCCATCCTTGGCGCATTCCGTGGGCGGCGTGACGGCGGGACTTTCGTCCCGCCGCCGCGCGCCTCTCATTCCGCTGCTGCGAGGTGCCCGAGCACCTGGCGCTCGAACAGGCCGCGATAGATGCCGCCGGGCTTGCCTGCGAGCACGGCGTGGGTGCCCTGCTCGACGATCTCGCCGCGGTCGAACACCAGGATCCGATCGAGGCTGCGCACCGTCGACAGCCGGTGCGCGATCACGATCGAGGTGCGCCCCTTCATCAGCCGCTCCATCGCCTGCTGGATCAGCGCTTCGGATTCCGAATCGAGGCTCGAGGTCGCCTCGTCCAGGATCAGCACCGGCGCGTCCGCCAGGAAGGCGCGCGCCAGCGCCACGCGCTGCCGCTCGCCGCCCGACAGCTTCACGCCGCGCTCGCCGACGAGCGTGCCGTAGCCCTTGGGCAGACGCAGGATGAAGTCGTGCGCATTGGCCAGCCGCGCCGCCTGCTCGATCGCCTCCAGGCTTGCGCCGGGCCGGCCATAGGCGATGTTCTCGGCGAGCGAGCGGTGGAACAGGATCGGCTCCTGCTGCACGATCGCGATCTGGCTGCGCAGCGATTGCTGCGTAGCCAGCGCGATGTCCTGCCCGTCGATCAGCACGCGACCACCGGAGACGTCGTAGAGCCGCTGCACCAGCTTGACGAAGGTGGTCTTGCCGGAGCCGGAGCGGCCGACCAGGCCGACCCGTTCGCCGGCGCGGATCGTGACCGACAGGCCGTCGTACAGCGGCGCGCGGTGGCCGCCATAGTGGAACGTGACGTCGTCGAACGCGATCTCGCCGCCCTCGATCGCGATCGGCCGCGCGTCCGGCGCATCGACAATCCCGATCGGCTCGTCATGGATCGCCACCAGCTCGTCCATGTCGTTGACCGAGCGCTGCAGGTTGTTGATGTGCATGCCGACGTCGCGCAGATATGCGTGGATGACGTAGTAGCTCGTCAGCACATAGGTGACGTCGCCGGGCGAGGCATGCCCGCTCATCCACAGCAGCACCGAGCCGCCGATCACGGACGCACGCAAGGCCAGCAGCAGCGAGAGCTGCGCCATGGCCGTGTAGTTGTAGCGAAACCAGGTCCGCCGCACCCGAACGCGCCAGCGGTTGATGACGCGGGCGAGCCGCGTATCCTCGCGCAGCTCGGCGCCGAAGGATTTCACCACGGCGTTGCAGGTCAGCGCGTCCGCCAGCGTGCCGCCGACCTTGGTGTCCCAGGCGTTGGAGATTCGCGCGGCCGGCGCGATGTAGCGCGTCGAGAACAGCACGGTGATGGCGACGTAGAACAGCGCTCCCACCGCGATCACCGCGCCGAGCGAGGCCCAGTGCAGGCCGATCAGGACCATGGAGCCGATCAACACCAGCAGAGACGGCGCCAACGCCATCAGGATGGTGTCGTTGAGCAGGTCGAGCGCCCACATGCCGCGGGTGATCTTGCGCACCGTGGAGCCGGCAAAGGAGTTGGCGTGCCAGTCGGTCGAGAAGCGCTGCACACGCATGAAGGCGCCCTGGGCGACATCCGACATGATCTTGAGCGTGAACGGGACGATCGCCTGGAGACCGATCAACCTCAGCACCACGGAGGCCGCACCGAGCGCCACGATGGCGCCGAACGCAACCAGCGCCCCGTGGCGCGCGTCAGGATCGGACGAACCGCGTGTCAGCGCATCGACCAGATGTCCGGAGAAGACCGGCATGAACAGGTCGGCGACGGTCGCGCCCAGCAGGCCACCGGCCACGATCAGGCCGCGACCGGGCTGGTTCAGCCAGTGCCGGAACACGAAGGGCAACACCACGCGTATCGCCGCGGGCCTTTTTGAGAGAGAGGTCATGACATCATCCAGCCGCTTTTGGCGCGGGCCGGCTCCATCAACGGACGCAAGTCGGCCACGAAGGGCAGACGGCGTCACTCACAGGTGATTTTGACTTGGGGAAGTGGGGCGATCGGGACTCGTGACCCGATCGAATCTGGCGGAAGAGGCCTCTAACAGGCCGCCGACATACCGAACCAGAACAACGAACGCGGGCGAACGATCTGCGAATGCGACGAAATCATGCAAATCCCTCCCGGTTCGATTGAATGAGGTGCGCTTTATAGATGTGCCGTTCGCGGTTTGCAACGGGGCTCGCGCGAGATCACGAACGAGTGTTGCAATTTGGTTCGCAGCTGCCGTCGATCTCATCTTCCACTGTCATGCCCCGCGAAGGCGGGGCATCCAGTACGCCGCGGCCTCTCGGCTCAACCACTACCGTCCCGGAGTACTGGGTCGCCCGGTCAAGCCGAGCGACGACAGCGTGCGTGGCGTCAGTGCGCGTCGCCGCCGCCGGTCATCGAGGCCGGCTTGTTCAGCAGCGTGACCAGCAGGCTGAGGCCGAGATAGAACAGCGTCAGCATGAAGAAGGCATCGCCGAAGCTCATCACCACGGCCTGGCGGTGCACCAGCTGCGAGAGCTGCCTCATCGCCATCAGCGCGGAATCGCCGAGCCCCTGGAACTTCTGCATGAACATGGTCAGGGTTTCGGTCGCGGTCGCGTTGCCCCAGGTCACGCGCTCCTGGAGGCGCGTGATGTGCAGGTCGGTACGGTTGTTGAGCACGGTGTTGATGACGGCAAGCCCGACCGCGCCGCCGAGATTGCGCATCAGGTTGAACAGGCCCGAGGCGTTCTTCACCCTGTCAGGGGCCAGCGTGCCGAGCGCGATGTTGTTGGTCGGCACCATTGCGAACATCATGCCGACGCCGCGCAGGATCTGCGGCACCAGCAACTCGTAGAAATCGTAGTCGCGGGTGATCCAGGTCATCTGGTAGGAGCCGATCGCGAACACGACGAGGCCGAAGGCGATCATGTATCGCATGTCGATCTTCACCATGAGACGACCGACCAGCGGCGCGACCAGGAACATGGTGATGCCCGACACGAACATGGTCTCGCCGATCATCAGCGCGCTGTAGCCGCGCACCTCGGCGAGATAGCGCGGATAGATGTAGGTCAGGCCGTAGAGGCCGATGCCGATGCAGAATTGGAGCACGCAGCCGACCGCAAAGTTGCGGTTGGAGAAGGTGCGCAGATTGACGATCGGCTCGGCCGCCGTGAAGACGCGCCAGAAGAAGGCGATCGCCGAGATGGCGCAGATCCAGGCGCAGATCGCCACTGTCGTGTCCTGCAGCCATTCATATTGCGGGCCTTCCTCCAGCACGTATTCCAGCGTGCCGAGGAAGCCGGCCATGAACAGCAGGCCCCACCAGTCGAAGCGGTCGAGCAATTCGAAATGCGGCTCGTCGAAATCGACCAGCGCCAGCACGCCCAAGGTAATGGCGATGCCGGGCACGACGTTGATGAAGAACAGCCAGTTCCACGACATCAGGTCGGTGATGTAGCCGCCGACGGTCGGCCCGATCGTGGGAGCCAGGGTCGCGACCAGCCCGATGATGGGACCGACGATGTGGAATTTCGAGCGCGGGAACACGGTGTAGGCCGAGGCGAACACGGTCGGGATCATGCCGGCGCCGAGGAAGCCCTGGAGCGCGCGCCAGAGGATCATCTCCTCGATGGTGGTGGCGAAGCCGCAGAGCAGGCTCGAGGCGGTGAAGCCCGCGGCCGAGATCGCGAACAAGAGCCGCGTGCCGAAGGCGCGCGACAGGAAACCCGACAGCGGGATCGCGATGACTTCGGCGATCAGATAGGCGGTCTGGACCCAGGAGACTTCGCTCGAGCTCGCCGACAGGCCGGCCTGGATTTCACTGAGGGACGCCGAGACGATCTGGATGTCCAGGATCGACATGAACATCCCGAACACCATGATGATGAAGGCGAACAGCCGCTTCGGCGCGATGCGCTCCGAAGCGGGGGCCGCCATCATGGCAGGTGAAGCAGTGGTGGCGTTGGCCATGGTCCGACCTCGCAGCGTTTAAGGTGCTCTTACTGCGGATGGATCATGGTGGGATCGTCGAGATCGACCTCGCTGTCGGCGTCGGCCGCGCCCTTGTTGGTGTCGACGGTCGCGTAGACCGACATGCCGGCGCGGAGCAGGTTCTGCTTCGCCACCGACTTCGGCACGCGGATGCGGACCGGCACGCGTTGCACGATCTTGGTGAAGTTGCCGGTGGCGTTGTCAGGCGGAAGCAGCGTGAACACCGAGCCCGCGCCCGCCGCGATGCTGTCGACGACGCCGGAGAACTTGCGCATGCCATAGGCATCGACCTTGATCGTCACCGGCTGGCCGGGGCGGATGCGCTTGAGCTGCGTTTCCTTGAAGTTGGCGTCGATATAGACGTCGTCGAGCGGCACGACGTTGCCGAGCCGCTGGCCGACCGCGACGAAGTCGCCGGCGCTGACGAGGCGATTCGAGAACGTGCCGTTGACCGGCGCGCGCACCGCGGTGAAGGCGACATCGCGCTCGGCCTTGGCGAGCGAGGTCTTGAGCTCGGCAAGCTGGGCCTGGGCTTCGGCCTGCTGCGCCTTGGTGACGTCGACGTTGCTGACGGCGACGTCATAGGCGGCCTGCGCGGCCTTGACCGCGGCGGCGCCCTGGTCGCGTCCGGCTTCCGAGCTCTCGAAGGTGGCGCGCGAGGCAAAGCCCTTGCTGCTCAGCGCCTGCTGGCGCTCATAATCGAGGTCGGCGCGCTTGAGGCCCGCTTCAGCCGAGACGAGCTGCGCCTTGGCCTGGGCAACCTGGCTCTCGAGCGCCGCGATCTGGCGACCGATGCGATCGATGGTGGCCTGCTGGGTCGCGATCCTGGTCGCGGCGGCATCGACCGCGATCTTGTAGTCGCCGTCGTCGATGCGGAAGATGACGTCGCCGGCGCGCACCGTCGTGTTGTCGCCAGCAAGGATCGAGGAAATGTGGCCGGCAACGCGCGCGCCGAGCATGGTGTTGTTGGCGCGGACATAGGCGTCGTCGGTGGCGATGTAGAAGCGGCCGACCAGCGTGTAATAGCCGGCATAGCCGGCTGCCGCGAGCGCCAGCACGAGACCGACGCCCACCAGGACGAATTTGCGCTTGCCGGATTTCGGCGTGCCGCTAGCAGCGGGCGCGTCTGACCCGGGTGTGGCCGGCTTGTCGGTCACGGGCTTCCCCGGCGCCTCGCTGCGGCGCTTCGCTTCCTCGGCCACATGGGAGCGCAACTGCTCGGCGAGAACGGCGGACGTCTCGGTCACAGGTTCAACGTTCGCCGAATTCGTCTCCACCGTATCCTGGCGAAGGACGCGCGCAGCCTGGTCTCTCGATACGGCCATAAAGGCCTCCTCAAAAAAAAGCGCGATGAAGGACGGCCGCCTGCGGCGTGTTCCCCTCGCTTAACCCAAATATCATTGACCGAACCGTTCGGTCAATATACATAATATCAAGCGTCGGACCCTACTGGCCCGAATCCTTTATTTGCGTTTCATAGTTCGGCACCTCGTCCAGAAACCTTCCGAGACCCTGAACCAATGGTTGTAGCTGCCAGCGAACATCTGCACGTCATCCAGGAGGAGGACAGCTCCAAGCGCCGCCAGATCCTGGACGGGGCCCGCAAGGTGTTCATGGATCTCGGCTTCGACGGTGCCAGCATGGGCGAGATCGCGCGCGCGGCGCAGGTCTCCAAGGGCACGCTCTATGTCTACTTCGCCGACAAATGCGCGCTGTTCGAAGCCATCCTCGAGCAGGAGGCGCTACAGCACGGTCAGGTCGTGTTCAATTTCGATCCCGCCCGCGATGCCGAGACCACGCTGAATGAGTTCGGCCGGGCCTACATCCATCTGCTCTGCCGGCCGGGCGGCGGATCGGCGATCCGCACCGTGATGGCGATCGCCGAGCGCATGCCCGATGTCGGCCGCCGCTACTACGCGCGGGTGCTGGACAAGACCATCAACCGCCTCTCCGATTATCTCAAAGCCCACGCCGCCGCCGGCGATCTCACGATCGACGATTGCGACCTTGCCGCCTCGCAGTTCATGGAACTGTGCAAGGCCTCGCTCTTCCTGCCCTTCGTCTTCCAGGCCGCGCCCGCACCGTCGGAAGAGCGCATGACCGAGGTGGTCAACAGCGCGACGCGGATGTTCCTGGCGGCGTACCGGGCGAAGTAACGGCGAGCACGCCACGCGTTGCGCATGCCGGTCTCGCGGCATTATATTTGCGGCCATGTCCCGTGATCTTCGCCCGCCTGTCGATATCCTCCATTATGAGATCGTCCAGGAACAGGCCTCGGCGCTTGGACGGATGGGCCGCACACTCGAGCAGAGCCTTGCGCGCTTGCGCGAGTTCGACGCCGCCCACGCAGCCTCGGGGACGCCGGCCTCGATGCAGGCGGCGAGGCGCAAGCTGGTGATGGAAGCCGGCCAGGCGCTCTGGATGTTCGTGGTGCAACGTGAGGCGTCCGGCTTGCGCGACAGCCGCCATATCATGCGCACCTACAACGTCCCCGGCGAGGTGCAGCTGTGCATGGGGGTGGTCCCCGCACCGTCGAAGCCGGCCTCGAAATAACTTTCTGACTGCGTAGGGCTACTCGCGAACGCGCCTAATCGTCGGCGTACTCGTCTTCTTCCTGCTTGCGCGTCGTTGCCTTGCGCGCTCCGAGCGAGCCGGTGACATAGGGATCGCGCCTGCCGGCGTAAGGGTTGCGCTGCTGCGCGCGCCCGGCGACCTCTTCGCCGGAGACGGCGGCCGGCTGGCAGATCAGCCGGCGGCTGGCCCGGCGCATCAGATCGACGTGGATGTGATCGTAGTGATAGACGTTCGAGCCCGGCGCGAGCACCGTGGTGAAATGCGCGCACGCCCCTGACTGCACGTCGCGCAGAAAGCCCTGCTCTTCCGGCATGCCGCGCCAGCCGTCCTTCACCGTGACGCGGCGGCCGTCGGCGAGCACGAAGGCGGCGATGTCGAGCGCGTTGCCGAAGGCATGCTCGGAAATGTGGGCGTGCGGATTGCCGTTCATGCCGCGGCAGGAATAGGCCGAGATCTGCTTGAGCTCGACGACGCGGGCGCCGAACCAGCGCATCGCCGACGGCTGCACGGTGTCGGCGAGCCAGCGGTCGAGCTCGGACACGATCGGACAGGCCAGCGTCGCGGTCGGCTTTACCGCGACGGGGCCGACGGCGGTGACGGGATTGCCCTGCGCGGGACCGAGCCGCGGCAGCGGCTGCTGCGCTGGCGCCTGCGAATAAGGTGCGGGACCGGGCTGCCGCGCCGGATAGCTCGGCGCATTCATGTAGCGCGCCGCGCCCGCGGCATCGGTGCCCTCGGGCGGCAGGTCGATCTCGTCTTCCTGCGGCGCCACGCCGGGCGCGTTCAGCGACATCGGCCCGGCCGAGGCGCCATAGCCGGACGGCTGGCGCACGGCGCTCTCGGGATAGTTCGACCGCTGCGGATAGGAGGATGCCGGACTATTCTGGCTCTGCGGATGATTCGATCGCGGCTGCGTCACCGGCCAGCGCGGCTGGCTGCCGATATTGCCCGGCGGGCGCAGCTCTTCGTCGGCAAAGCCGTAGCTGCTCGAGGCTTCGCCGATGGCGGCGACCTTGAGCGGAAACTCCGCTCCACAGCTGCCGGGCCCGGAGATCGGGTCGATGCGGACGATGTCCGCACTCTCTTTCACCGCGCCGGATTTCAGGCATGCGGCTTCCGCCTCGGCCCGCCACGGTTCACGTTCGGCCTGGAAGAAGCCGCGTCCGCAACCCGCTAGCGAAACAAGGACGATGGAGCCGACGAGATACAAACGAACTCCGCGCGTCATGCACGCACGTTCGGTGAATTTACTTAAAGACTCTTCAACGTGTTGATTTCAGCCTTCCTTAACCATGCCGGCCCCGGCCGTGCGCCAGCTCCTGGGGATGAGCGACAGCAAGGCTGACTTTTTCACAACGTGACTTTCTGTTAACCATGTTGGTTGGGCGCGCGAGCGGCGGGAGCCTGCTCCAGCGGAGCATCCTCCAGCGCAGGATTCTTGGGAGCCAGGATTCTTGGGAGCCAGTATTCTTGGGAGCAACGGCATGACGTTCGCCGGGAGACTGAGCGTGATCACCGCGTACCTCGCCATGGCCTTCGTCGGCGCCATCGTGCTCGGCATGATCTAGCGGCCATCGATCAACCACACCGGAGACCGCTTACCTTCCCCGGGAGGGCGAGCGTAAGCCGAGTGCATTGCTACGACCGCACACCCCACTGCCGCGATGTCGTGGCCAACTGCTCCTGCGGCTCCTCAATGCGCATCCAGTCGTTGCCGGAGCACCAGAAGCGGCCGAGCGCGCAGGCCTCGACGTAGAGCTTGCCGGCGCTCTTCAGCGTCATTCTCGCATAATAAGTGTTGCCGGTGGAGCGGCTGTAGATGCTGCCGGTCCAGACGTCGTGTGATTTCTGCTTCATGTTGACGAGCACGCTCTCGCCCCTGCTCGACGCCTCGGTCAACGCATAGCCGCATAGCGCAGAGCCGCAGCGTTCGATGCGGACCGTGCCCTTGGCGCCGTCGCTTTCCCACTGCCCGAGTGGCATGCCGGGCGACTCGTCGTCACTGCGCTGTGCGATCGTGGTAGTCGGCTTGATCTCGAGCTTCGGCGCGACGACCGGCGGCTCCATGCGCGGCGGATCGAGCGCGATCGGCTTCGGCGGACCTGTGCGCGAGAGCTCAACCCGTGGCGGATTGGGGCCGAGTGCATCGATCCGTGGTACCTCGGATCTTGGCGGCGGCGGCAGCACAACGGGCTGCGACGTCGTCGCGGCGAGCACGGGCGGCGGCGCAGGTAGCGGCGCGACCGCAATCGCCTGTGGCGGCCGGGCCGGGGTTGCCGGATAGACCGGCAGCGGCGCCTGGACGACCGGCGGTGGGACAGGCGCAGCAGGCGTCGTGGCGACGTCCTCCGCCGGCCGAAAGCTGCGATTGGAGGAAATCGAGACGCAGGACGCGGACCGGCAATTCCTGGGCGCCTCGACATGGAACCGGTGGCCGCCGATCGAGAAGGAGTAGGAACCGGCCCGGGCTGAAGGCGCAACCGCCAGCAGCGCGATCAATATGCCAAGCGAAATCGCAAGCCGCGTCATCGGCGCCTCCCTCTCTCTGTCGCGACGAGGTTACGCGGGATGAAATGCGGCTGAGTGTGCGCTGGCTCACCCAGGCGCCACGGGTCCTTGTGATGTCCATCACGGAGGACGGGACGGGCCGGGCGTAGGGTCGAACCACGCTTCATCCACCAGCGACTTCAGTCCAGATCGGGACCACGCATTTTCCGGAGGTTGTCATGAACAAGCTCACCGTCGCCGCCACCGCACTCCTCCTCGCGTCGACCGCGGCCGCGCATGCCGGCAATTCGATCTCGTTCCAGATCGAGGGTCAGCACATCCGCATCGAGACGCCGCGCAACTGCGCCTCGCTCAACTGCGTGACCATCGTCGCGCCGGGCCTGTCGGACAAGCCGATCAAGCTGAACAACATCAACCTCAAGGGCCTTGGCTCCAAGGACGATGACGTCGACACCACGCCGGCTCCGGTGCAGCCGCAGCCCGTGCAGCAGGCGCCGGTCCAGGCGAGCGCGCCGGCCGCGCCTGCGGTTGCCGCCCCCGCAGCTCCCGCCACGACGGTTGCCGCCGCTCCGTCCGTCGGCTTCGACAACACGGTGCAGCCCGCACCCGCCGCGGCTCCCGTTGCTGCGCCCGCGCCGGTCGCCGTTGCTCCCGCGCCCGCTCCGGCTCCGGTGGTCGCTGCGCCGGCGCCGGCCGCCAACACGCCGATCGGCGTCTGGGCGACCGAAGAGAACAAGGGCAATGTCCGCGTCGAGCAGTGCGGCGCCAATCTGTGCGGCTACGCCGAGAAGACCAACGAGCGCATCCTGATCAACATGAAGCCCGAAGGCGCGAAGTGGAGCGGCCGCATCCACGACCCCGACTCAGGCCGCAACTACGACTCGACGATCGCGATGAAGGGCCCGAACGCGATGCGCGTGCAGGGCTGTGCCTTCGGCGGCATGTTCTGCGGCGGCCAGACCTGGAAGCGCGTGAGCTGACGCGCGGAGCGCGTCATCCCGGGGCGATGCGAAGCATCGAACTATGGTGCGCAATTGCGCACCTGAGGATCTCGCACCACAAACGCGCACCACAACTTCTAGATTCCGGGTTCGCGACGTTGTCGCGCCCCGGAATGACGAGCAAGAATAGAGCGCCACGTCCCTAACACGGGGACGTGGCGTTTGAACGTTCGCCCCGTCCATGCGACAGATGTTCATCCGCCATTCAGCTCAATCAGGCTGAAATCGGCCGATCTCGCCTCGCGTTTCTCACCGGGACTCCCTCGTGATTTCAATGGTGGCCTGGCGCCGCTTCGTGTTCGCGCTTCCGCTGCTGGCCTTGCCGCTGGCCGGCGCGAGCGTGGCTTGTGCATCCGATGCAATCGAGCTCGCGCAGGCGCAGCCGCAGGCACAGCCGGTGCCCGCCCCCTCCCCGACGCCCGCAGCTTCGCCGACACCGGCCGCGGACGCTCAATCCGCCGCCGTCGAGCCGATCGGCAACGTTGCGACCGTCACGGGGATCGCGACCGTGATCCGCGACAAGAATTCCTATCCGCTGCGCGTGCGCGACGACATCTATCTCAACGACGTCGTGCAGACCTCGTCGAACTCCTCGCTCGGCATCACCTTCAACGATGCGACCACGTTCAACCTTTCCGCCAGCGCCAGGATCACCATCGACAATTACGTCTATGAGGACGGCGGCAAGCAGAATTCGGCGATCTTCGACATCGGCAAGGGCACGGTTGCCTTCGTTGCGGCGGCGGTGGCAAAGACCGGCGACATGAAGATCGCGACGCCGACCGCGACGCTCGGCATCCGCGGCACCACCGGCGTCGTCGACGTGCCCGAGGGTGCGGCCGCGAGCAGCGCCAGCAACGTCAACATCAAGCTCTATCCCGACGCCGACGGCCGGGTCGGACACATCGAGGTCAACGACCGCACCAGCGGCACGCGGCTCGGCGCGCTGACGCAAGCCGCAAGCGGCTTTGCGATCCGGCCGGGCACCGGCGGCACAAGTGGCATGCGCTTTGCGGCCGTGCCGATCACCATTGCCCCGCAGCAGATCGCGCGCGACCGCAGCTTCGTCAGCCAGGTGCATCTGGCGCAGACCACGGGCCGCCAGATCGTCACCGAGCAGCGCGACTTCCGCCGCGCCAATCCGAGCGCGATCAGCCGTATTCCGCGACCGGCGCAGCCGCCGCAGCAGCAACAATTGCGGCCGACGACGGCGCCGGGCCAACAGCCGCAGCGGCCGAACGGTCAGCCTGGCCAGAACAACCGTCCGGGTCAGCAGCAGCCGGGCACGCCAAACCGGCAAGGCGCTCAGCCGCCGCAGCGGCAGGGCCAGGGACAACAAGGACAAGGCGGCGCGGTGCAGCCGGGTACGCCGCGCGCGGGCCAGCAGCAGCAGGGTCAGCAGCAGGGTCAGCGGCAAGGTGCGGGCCGGCCCGCCGGCGCACCTCGCACCGGACCCAGCGTCCAACCCGGCGGCACGCCGCAAACCCAGCCGCCGCGCGCCGGCCAGACTCCCGCACAGCCGGGAGGAGCCGTGCCGCCGCAGCCGGGCACGACACCGCAGCCGCAAGCGCCGCGCACCGGATTGCAGCCGGGCCAGCCGCCCGCAGTCCAGCAGCCCGGCGGCATCCAGCGCCAGGGCGGATTCCAGCAGCGCCCGCCCGCCGCACAACGCCCCGCAGCGCCGCGCAAGCCGGCGCCCGCTCCGAAGGAGAAGAAAGAGCGGCGGTAGGCATCGAGTGCGCCACATCGCCGGTGCGCTCCCTCGCCCCGTTCTTACGGGGGCGCGACGAGCTTCGCTCGCGCTGAGAGGGTTGAGGTGAGGGGCTGCTTCCGCGAGCTCGATTTCAATTGTCGGCGGAGCACCCAGCTCGATAATTGTCGTGCGTGTCGGATGGACTTCCATTTTTGCAACGGTGTGCCCTGCCCCTCACCCGGATCGCTTGCGCGATCCGATCTCTCCCCGCTGAAGCGCGGGGAGAGGTAAGAAACGACAACTCACGCCTCGCCGCGCAGCCAGGCCTTCACCTTTTGCAACAGGCCGTGGCGCAGCTCTTCGACCGACGCAGCCTCGGCGGGCGTCAGCGTCTGCAAGGCTGCGTCGACGTCGTCGCTCGCCGGCCGCGGCTCGGGTGCGGCCGAAGATGCAAGGCCGGCGGCGGCGATCGCGATCGGGCCGATCTGGATCAGGAAGGCGCGCTCGTATTCGCGCGACAGGCGCACGATCGCATCGTCCAGCGTCAGCCAGTCGACCGCCTTGATGTCGTTCATCAGCTTGCGGACCGGACCGCCCTCGGCCTCCATGCGCCAGAAATGCACGACCTTGGAGCGGCCGCCCGACTGATAGACGAGCGTGCCCAGGAATTCGTGGATGGCGACCTCGTGACCGGTCTCTTCCAGCACCTCGCGGTGCGCGGCCTGTTTCGGCGTCTCGCCGTCGTCGAGCTTGCCCTTCGGCAAGACCCATTCGTTGCGCTTGCGCTGGCGCACGACCGCGACCAGCGGCGGCGCACCACGCCGTAGCACAATCCCCCCCGCCGCCATCACCGGCGCCCGCGCCATCGCCCAATCCGTATCGATCTATTCGTCCCCGCCGACCATATAGGCGGCGGGGACGGCGGATTGAAGGCTACTTTCTCCTCAGCAGCGCTTGACCGGCGCGAATGCGAGTGCCCTCGGCGATGCCGTCGCAAAACGCAAAATCGCCGGGCGCGAGGATGATGATGGTCGAGCCGTGCTCGAACCAGCCGAGCTCCTCGCCCTTGCTCACGTTGACGTCGCAGGGGAAGTTGACCGGGCCCTTCGTCTGCGCGTTCAGCACCATGTCGAGGAAGTGCAGGCGGATGCTCGCGACGAGAATCGCTGCGACCGGCACCAGCGTCACCGCCTCGCCGGTGGACAGATGCGTGCGGATCACCGCGCGCTCGTTCTTGCAGAACAGGCGCTCGACCCGCTTCAGCGCGATCGGGTTGACGTTCCAGACATCGCCATGGATCAGCGTGACCCGCTCGATATGCGCGTCATAGGGCGCATGGAAGCGATGATACATGCTCGAGGTCAGCCGCAGTGTGACGAAGGATCCGTTGCGGTGCTGGTCGACCAGCGCGGAATCGCCCAGCAGATCGAGCAACGAATAGGGCGCGCCCTTGACCTGCAACAGCTCGGTATCCGCGATCCGGCCATGCGCGCCGACGATGCCGTCGGAGGGGCTGGCGACAATGGATGGGTCGGGATCAAACGGACGCAGGCCCGGCTTCAGCTCCCGGGTGAAGCAGTCGTGCAGGCTCTTGAAATGCGTTTTCCGCGCCTCCGACAGGTCGAGATCGGAGAACAGCTTCCACAGCGCGATCGAGAAATCCCGCACCAACGGATTCTCGATCTTGGAGAACCAGCCTATGAAGCGGGTCAACGCGGCGCGGGGGATGCGGTTGGTCAACAGGAAGTTGAGGTCTTCCTGCTGGGTGAAAGAGGCGATGAGGGCTTTGACTGTCATGAATCTGTCAGCTCGCAGTATTAGCGCTTGTTGTCATGGAAACGACACTCCCGATTCTCTCGATGTCCGTGGCCGCCGCAGCGTCCGCTGCCGCCGCCTTCCCGAAGCTCAAGGCGCGGATCGAACTCTCCCGCGCCAAGCACCGCTCGCTCGCCGGGCACTCCAAGATGTCGCGCCGGGTGGCCCGGCTGCTCCCGTTCTACGAGTTCGGAGAGAACGACTACTTCTCTTGCGACGGCGCGCCCGCGAACATCGCGGCGCAGCGCAAGGACGGCTTCTTCCGCCTCGCAAGCCTCTACGCCCAGCGCTACCCCAAGGGGCGCGCGATGACGAAGGAGGCCGCGGAAAAGATCTCCGACCTGAACTTCACCGAGAGCTACCGCGTGCCGTTCCAGTTCTCGCGCCTCGTCCGCGAGCACCTGGGCACCTCGACCTTCATGGAGTCTTCGCGCGGCGTCACGGTCACCGATGTCGACGGCAACACGTCCTACGACCTCACGGGGTCCTACGGCGTCAACATCTTCGGCAACGACTTCTACAAGGAGTGCATCGAGGGCTCCGAGAAGCGGGCGCATGCGCTCGGACCCGTGCTCGGCCCCTATCACCCCGTTATCCTCGAGAACGTGACCCGACTGTGCCAGATCTCCGGCCTCGACGAGGTCTCGTTCCACATGTCCGGCACCGAAGCCGTGATGCAGGCGGTGCGGCTCGCGCGCTACCACACCAGGCGCACCCATCTCGTCCGCTTTGCGGGGGCCTATCACGGTTGGTGGGGCGATGTGCAGCCCGGCGTCGGCAATCCGATTCCCGCGCACGAGACTTATACCCTCGCCGAGATGTCGGAGAAGACGCTGCATGTCCTGCGCACGCGCAAGGACATCGCCTGCGTGCTGGTCAATCCGCTGCAGGGCCTGCATCCCAACGCCAACGCGCCCGGCGACTCCTCGCTGGTCGACAGCTCCCGCGGCGGCAATTTCGATCGCGCGGCCTACACCGCGTGGCTCAAGAAGCTGCGCGAGGTCTGCACCGAGCGCGGCATCGTGCTGATCTTCGACGAGGTCTTCGTCGGCTTCCGCCTCGCCGCGGGCGGCGCCCAGGAATACTTTGGCGTGCGCGCCGACATGGTGACCTACGGCAAGAGCCTCGCCGGCGGCCTGCCGGTCGGCGTCGTCTGCGGCAAACGCGAGCTGATGCGCCGCTTCCGCGACGATCGTCCCGCCGACATCTGCTTCGCGCGCGGCACCTTCAACTCGCATCCCTACGTCATGACGGCGATGGACGAGTTTTTGAGCCGGCTCGCCAGCCCGAACTTCCGCGCCATCTACGACGGGCTGGACGCGACCTGGAACGGCCGCGCGGAAAAGCTCAACCAGATGATGGAGAGCGCCGGCCTGCCGGTGCGGTTCGCAAACTTCTCGTCGATCTGGACGGTGAAATACACCACGCCGTCCCGCTACAACTGGATGCTGCAATACTATTTGCGCGCCGAAGGCCTGGCGCTGAGCTGGGTCGGCACCGGCCGGCTGATCTTCAGCCTGAACTACACCGACGCCGACTTCACCGAGGTCGCCGAACGCTTCGTCCGTGCGGCCGGGAAGATGAAGGCCGACGGCTTCTGGTGGCACGACGGCGCGCTCACCAACAAGAACATCAAGCGGCAGATTTTGAAAGAGATGCTGGCCAAGCGTTTTGGGCGCTGAGGCTTTTCGCTGCGCCCCGAACACCGCCCTATCCTCCCCCTCTCCCCGCTTGCGGGGAGAGGGTTGGGGTGAGGGGGACTCACCGCGAGCGCGGTGAGAGTTGGCGAGCGATCGGCTAGCCACGCCCCCGCGGAGAGCCCCCCTCACCCGCCGCGCTACGCGCGTCGGCCTCTCCCCGCGCGCGGGGAGAGGCGAAAAGGCCCCCAAGACGTGGATGCCCGGGACGAGCCCGGGCATGACGCAACCATCAGACATCGGAGTGTTGTGTGTACGCAGCGCGCTCAGGCGTGCTGCTCTTCGAGCGTGGGCTCGGAGATCAGGCCCAGCGTGTGCTCGGGGTTGAGGTGCAGGCCGGGGTCCATCAGCTCGCCGCGCATCAGGGCGAGCGGCGCGCTGCGATAGAGCATCAGATCGTGGAAGGGGTCGGTCAGGATTTTGGTCATCCAGACAAGGCCGGTCTCGACGTCGCGGATGAAGAACAGGTGCACGGTACGGAACAGAAGACCGCCGCCGCCGACCACGAGCCAGATCTTGGCGACCTGCCGCATGAAGTCGGTCGCGCTCGCCCAAGGCGTGAACAGGCCGAACAGCGTCGGATCGGCAAGCAACACCAGCGGCGAGGCCGCCCAGATCGCCATCAGCACCACCTTGCGCTGAAGGTTGTAGCCGACCTTGATCTCTTCCTTGTACTCGTGCGTCGCCTGGTTGATGTGGTCGTAAGTGTGCGGCTCGAAGAAGAAGTGACCGGCCTGGCGCGAGGTCATCGAGACCAGCCAGCCGACCAGCGCCGAGATCACGGGATCGACGAACAGCCAGACATAGGCGAAGAGGAAGCTCAGTGCGCTGATGAAGTGCAGGCTCTGATTGATGCGGCTGTGGTGATAGTAGCGATGGTCGTCCCAGCGCTGGATCCGCAGCTGCTCGAGATAATTCTTGATCATGCTCTCCCCCAAAATGCTTTCGGGTACGGGATTACAGGGATTCGATGTACGCCGTGTGACATCATCATTTTGTCATGTGACGATGTGCAGCGGCGCGATGACGCACGTGTTACTCTCCCCCCTCATCCTGAGGAGCGCGGAACGCGCGTCTCGAAGGTTCTCCGAGCGATGCGAAGCATCGTCCGGGAGACGGCGCCACGCGCCTCCTCACCATGAGGAGCAGCAGTCACGCAGCCTTGGCGACGTCGACCTTGCGGAAGCGCACCAGCGAGAAATGGCCGAGCGGCGGAATCAGCCGGCGCTCGGCGAGCTCGATGCCGGGGGCGCCGGCCAGCCACTTGGCATAGCGCGACCAGGCGAACTCGGCGGTGCGGAAGCCGAGCGGACGCACCACCGGCTGCAGCTTCTGCTCGATGAAACGGCGCATGCCGGCATCGGCGCTGACGCGGGTCAGGATGATCAGCTCGCCGCCCGGACGCAGCACGCGGGCGAATTCGTCCAGCGCCTTCTCCGGGTTCGGCACGGCGGTGACGACATATTGCGCCATTACGACGTCGAAGGAATTGTCGGGGAATTCGAGCTTCTCGGCATCCATCACCGCAAGGCCTTCGACATTCTTCAGCTTGCCGTCGGCGACGCGCTGGCGCGCCTTGTCGAGCATCGCTTCCGAAATGTCGGTGCCGAAGATGCGCAGGTTCGGGGCATAGAGCGGCAGCGAGATGCCGGTGCCGACGCCGACCTCGAGCACGCGGCCGCCGATCTTGTTGGTGGCTGCGATCGCGGCCTGCCGGCCCTTGGCGAACACGCCGCCGAACACGAGATCGTAGACGGGCGCCCAGCGATCGTAGGCCTGCTCGACCGTGCCGCGGGTGAGGTCGAGCTGCTGGGTGCCGTCAAGGTTCATGATCTTAGCCATCGGTGAGGTTCTCGCTGTGGGTCAAAAGGTCGATCAGCCGCGCACCGGCCGCCGCGCCATGACTGGCGAGGCGCGCAGGATGCGGCTGGGCTGAAGTGAGGTGAGGTTTCCGACGAACTGGCGCGCGCTGTTCTCCCAGGAGCGCTCCAGCGCAAAATTGCGGCAGGTCTCGCGCGACATGGTGAGCGCGCGGAGGCACGCGGTGCGCAGATCGTGGTCGATCGCACCGATCGGATGATCGGCGATGACGTCCTTCGGGCCCGTCACCGGGAACGCCGCAACCGGCGTGCCGCAGGCGAGCGCCTCCAACTGCACCACGCCGAACGTGTCGGTCAGGCTCGGAAACACGAAGACGTCGGCAGCCGCGAGGTGCGCCGTGAGATCCGCGCCCTTCTTCTCACCGAGGAAGACCGCGTCCGGATATTTCTTTTCGAGCGCCGCCTTCTGCGGGCCGTCGCCGACCACGACCTTGGTGCCGGGCAGATCGAGCGCGAGGAACGCTTCGAGATTCTTCTCCACCGCCACCCGGCCCATGGTCATGAAGATCGGGCGCGGCAGATCGAGCTTGGCCGGAGAGTCCGGGTGGAACAGCTCGGTGTTGACGCCGCGCGTCCAGAAGCCGAGCCGCTTGAAGCCGCGCTCGGACAGCTCCTGCCGCAGCGAGGGCGTCGCCACCATGGTCATGGCGGCGGCATCGTGGAAGTGGCGCAGCACGGCATAGCCAACGCTCGCGGGGATGCCGGTCCGCACCGAGACATATTCCGGAAAGCGCGTGGTGTAGGAGGTGGTGAAGGCGAGCCGGTTGCGGCGGCAATACGCCCGCGCGGCCCAGCCGATCGGCCCTTCGGTCGCGATGTGCAGCGCTTCCGGTGCGGCCTTCTCGATCCGCCGCGCGATCTCCTTAGCGCTCGGCAGCGCAATACGCAGGCCCGGATAGGTCGGCAGCGGCCACGACGGAAAGCCTTCCGGCGTGAGGAAGTCGATCTCGACGTCGAGCGCCTTGGCGGCGCCCGCCAGCGAGGTGAGCGTCCGGACCACCCCGTTAACCTGCGGATGCCAGGCGTCAGTCGCGATTAATACCCGCATGGGGAAATCCCGAGAGTTTGATGATTCTCGGCTTTGGACCATCAACCACGGATATTTCAGGCGTGTGACGTCACAGAAGTGTCGGCCCGGTGTTTTGTTCGTTAACGGACCCACGCGGCCACGAAACTGTCATGAAACAATCCTTGCCGCGATGAAACCGTTTTCGGTTTTCCGCGCAAACGTCCCGAAACTTCTTTCCGTTAGTGATCCAGGCAACAGAGCACCGCAACGGTGCCGGGGTGACCACGAACACCCGCGCAAACAGGGGCGACCACATGTTCAATCTGGACACGTTCAAGACGTACTCGCGCGCCGTTGCTTTCAGTGCAGTGGCGATCTCCGCAATCGCATTCGCAGGTCCGGCCAAGGCCGCGCCGGTGCAGCTCTTCCCCTTCTTCCAGCCGCTGCCGCCGATGGCCGCGCCGCAGCCCTATCAGCCCTATCAGCCCTACCAGGCGCCGACCTATCAGAGCGCGCCCTCCGAGGACCAGGACGCGGTCGAGATGCCGGCCCGCTTCCGCCGCCAGACCGTCTCCTACGCGACGCGCGAAGCGCCGGGCACCATCATCATCGATACGCCCAACACCTATCTCTATTACGTGCTGGGCAACGGCCAGGCCGTTCGTTACGGCATCGGCGTCGGCCGCGACGGCTTCACCTGGTCCGGCGTCCAGTCGGTGACCAAGAAGGCCGAGTGGCCAGATTGGACCCCGCCGCCGGAGATGATCGCCCGCCAGCCCTATCTGCCGCGCCACATGGCCGGCGGCCCCGGCAACCCGCTCGGCGCCCGCGCCATGTATCTCGGCGGCACCATCTACCGCATCCACGGCACCAACGCGCCGGACACGATCGGCAAGCACGTCTCCTCAGGCTGCATCCGCCTGACCAACGACGACGTCACCGACCTCTACTCCCGCGTCAGCGTCGGCACCAAGGTGATCGTGCTGCCGATGACCGAGCGCCGCGCGGAGCTCGGCGCAGCGACCCGCTAAAGCGACAGGACATTGTGACGCAAACGGCCCCGGAACCCACCGGGGCCGTTTTCGTTGGCCCTCGACATCCCGATGCGCGCCTGTTGCGGCGCGATCCTCGATGGAGGCGCAGATGCAATCCCGCCTGCAAACGTCGCCAAGCAGATGGCTGCGCCCGATCGCCCGCGCCGGGGCATTGACGCTGCTCCTGTCCGCGCCGTCTTCGCGCGCCCAGCAGCCGGCGAACGACGAGGCAGCTCAGCAGGCGTTCAACAATTCCTGCCGCACCTGCCACTCGGTGAAGGAGGGCGACAATCGTCTGGGCCCCAATCTCAGCAAGATCGTGGGACGGAAGGCAGGCTCGCTGCCCGACTACAACTACTCTCCGTCGATGAAGGAAGCCGGCTTCGTCTGGGACCACGACAAGCTCACCCGCTTCATGGTCAAGCCGGATGAAGTTGTCTCCGGCAACAAGATGCAGCCCTACGGCGGCGTCTCCGCGGACGAAGCAGCCAAGGTGGTTGCGTATCTGCAGGCGGCGTCGGGCGCACAATAGCGGCGCCGGTGCCACGTGTTGAGGCCCGGATCGGAAATCGCAGCGCATCCTTCGAGACGCCCACCTTCGGCGGGCCCTCGGGATGAGGACTGAGTGTGTGGCTTCAAATCATTCCCGAGGCGTCCGTTAGCTCGAACAACCACGACTCATCTCTTGCACCAAGCCGCAGATGCCAGTTAGCCTCATCCTGAGGAGACCGCGAAGCGGTCGTCTCGAAGGACGAGGCGTGCACGATGACTGAAGGCGTGTGGCTCTACATTCTCAGATGCACCGATGGCAGCTACTACATCGGTACAACACGAACCGAACTCGAAATCAGGATCGCGCAGCACAACACCGGCGCGTTCGCGGGCTATACAAAGTCACGCAGGCCAGTGACGCTCGTATTCTCGCAATGGTTCGACAGGGTCACGGACGCGATCGAATGCGAACGCAAACTCAAGAAATGGAGCCGCGCCAAGAAGGAAGCCTTCATGCGCGGCGATTTTGCCGAGCTGCATGAATTGGCGAAGCGCGGATCACATCATCCTTCGAGACGCCCGCCTGCGGCGGGCCTTCAGGATGAGGGCTGAGTGTGCGGCGACACTTTGCTGAAGCACGGATGCCAGTTGATCCTCATCCTGAGGAGCCGCGTCAGCGGCGTCTCGAAGGCCGAGGCGTGCACGGGATAGCCTCTCACCCGCCTCTCACCCGCCGCCCGCCCCTCGCCACTCCGCGATCAGCCTCAGCCACGCCGCCGCATGAAACGCGCTCATCAAGAGATACATCGGCACCATGCCGCCGAGCAGAGAGCCCTGCCCGGCGCCGCACAGCATGTCCGCCGGGCCGCCGCCGAGCGCGGCGGTCAGCATGGCCATGACCGCGAAGGTCGGCGTCGCCGCCAAGGCCAGCCATCTGGCGAGGCGGCGCGCGGCAGTCACGCCATCGCAGCTGGCGGGCGCAGTTGCGCTGACGGGACTAGTCACGACCCTCCGCGGCCTCCTCGCGAAACGCCTTCTCGCCGGCGTCCGTGACCTCGACCCATCGCTTGTCGGGCGCAGCGCCCTCGACATAGCTGTCGTGCCAGTTCCACCATTTGTAGGTCGGCGTCTGCGGATAGCCCTTGGGTGAATCCTCCCAGACCTCCTGCCGGCCGAGCGGCGTGATGTCGAGATAGTTCCAGGTGCCGCCCATCTGCTCGTCGCCGCGGCTCTTGACGAAATAGGTGCGAAAGATGCGCGTCTCATCGCGGTAGAACACGTTGGTGCCGTGCCACTCGTCCACGCCGAAATCGGCATCGAAGCTGTCGGTGATGGTGACCCACGGCATGGTCCAGCCCATCCGCTTCTTCAGCCTGGCGATATCGGCCTGCGGCGCGCGCGAGGCG
Source organism: Bradyrhizobium sp. B025 (assembly GCF_042257955.1). Lineage (NCBI taxonomy): Bacteria > Pseudomonadati > Pseudomonadota > Alphaproteobacteria > Hyphomicrobiales > Nitrobacteraceae > Bradyrhizobium > Bradyrhizobium sp. B025. Next base: position 6,573,822 of record NZ_CP170150.1, read on the forward strand.
AACACCAGCGTGGTGTCGCGGGCGTTCAGGTGCGAGACATGGGCGACCTGGTCGGCGACCATCGAGCAGCCGCGGCAGGCATGATCCGGCCAGCCGAACACGCCGGGCTCGAAGAAGGCCCGGTAGACGATCAGCTGCCGCCGGCCCTGGAACAGGTCGAGCAAACTGACCTTGCCGCCGGGCCCCTCGAACGCATAGGTTTTGTCGACGACCATCCAGGGCATGCGCCGGCGCTCGGCGGCCAGCGCGTCGCGGGCGCGGGTATGCGCCTTTTCCTTCACGAGCAGTTGCTGACGGGCTGCCTCCCAGTCCTGCGGCGACACCACCGGCGGTGTTTGCATGGCGGCCTGTCCGTTACTTCCTGCTTTTTCTGCCGATGTCGTCATGGCTCTCCAAACCTTTCTCCTGGGCGCTCATTCCGCGCCTGACAGACGTGGAACCGCTGGCCCCTCACCGCACATTGTCGGCCGTCAACGATTTCTGGCACCAAGCGGTTGCGTGGTGGGAGTAACAAGTGTGGCGGGATTGAAATGGAGTCGCTGATCACCGCCGCGGCGCGTGCGCTCGAAGCCGGCGATCCGCTCGGCGCACTGAATCGTGTCGCCTTGCGCAACGATGCACCGTCGCTGGCGCTGCGCGGCATCGCGATGGCGCAGCTCGGCGATCTCGCAAAGGCGAAGACGCTGCTGCGCAGCGCCGCGCGTGCCTTCGGTCCGAGAGAGGCGGTGGCACGCGCAAGATGCGTCGTGGCGGAAGCCGAGATCGCGCTCGTCTCGCGCGACCTGAGCTGGCCCGCGAAGACGCTCGCGGCCGCGCGGGCGACGCTCGAAAAGCATGGCGATCTCGCCAATGCCGCCCATGCCGGCCACATCGAGGCGCGCCGTCTCCTCCTCCTCGGGCGCATCGACGAGGCCGAGCGCACGCTGGCCGAGGTCGGCAGCGCATCGCTCCCGCCTGCGTCCCAGGTGGCGCGCGAGCTGGTGGTCGCGGGCATCGCGATCCGACGGCTCAGGACGGAAGCCGCGCGCACCGCGCTCAGCCTCGCGGCGAAGGCAGCGCGGCTGTCAGGGATCCCGGCACTCTCGGCCGAGGTCGACAGCGCGAACCGCATCCTCGACACGCCGGCCGCGCGCCTGATCGCTCGCGGCAGCGAACACCCGCTGTTGCTCGGGGAGGTCGAAAGACTGGCGACCTCGACGGCGCTCGTCGTCGACACCTTCCATCATGTGGTGCGCAGGCAAGGCGTTGCCGTGTCGCTCGGAACGCGCCCGGTGCTGTTCGCGCTCGCCCGTCTTCTGGCGCAGGCCTGGCCCGCGGATGTCTCGCGAGAGGTGCTGATATCAGGTGCGTTCCAGGCGAAGCACGCCGATGAATCGCATCGCGCGCGATTGCGCGTCGAGATCGGGCGGCTGCGCACCCAGCTCAAGCCGCTGGCCGAAATCAGCGCGACAAAGCAGGGTTTCGTGCTGGCGCCGCGCAAGACGCGCGACGTCCTGGTGCTGGCCCGGCCGGTCGAGGAGAAACACGCCGCCGTCCTGGCCTTTCTCTCCGACGGCGAGCCGTGGTCGAGCTCGGCGCTCGCGCTGGCGCTCCGAACGAGCGCGCGCACCGTGCAGCGCGCGCTCGAGGAGCTCGCGCGATCGAACAAGGTGCAGTCGTTCGGACACGGACGGGCGCGCCGCTGGATGACCCCGCCCGTCCCGGGCTTCCCGACAGGCTTGTTACTCCCCACGCCGCTGCTGAAGACGTAAGGTGGATCAGTTCACAGGGATCAAGCACATGAAACGTTCAGCCGCCGAGATCGTCAGGGAGTACGGGCCCTTTCCGGGCGTCGAGGCCGTGCACGGCGTGACCTATGACGGCACGCATGTCTGGTTCGCATCCGGCGACAAGCTGAACGCGGTCGATCCGGCCAGCGGCAAGCTTACACGCTCGATCGATGTCGCCGCGCACGCCGGGACGGCGTTCGACGGCCGGCACCTGTTCCAGATCGCCGAGGACCGCATCCAGAAGATCGACGCCGCGACCGGCAAGGTGGTGAACACCATCCCGGCGCCCGGCGGCGGTGGCGATTCCGGACTCGCCTGGGCGGAGGGTTCGCTGTGGGTCGGCCAATATCGGGAGCGCAAGATCCATCAAATCGATCCGGAGACCGGGGCGGTGCTCCGCACCATCGAGAGCAAGCGCTTCGTGACCGGGGTGACGTGGGTCGACGGCGAGCTCTGGCACGGCACTTGGGAGGGCGATGACAGTGACATCAGGCGGATCGACCCGGAGAGCGGCAAGGTGCTGGAGCAGCTCGACCTGCCGGCGGGCACAATGGTCTCGGGCCTTGAGTCCGATGGCGGTGACCGCTTCTACTGCGGTGGCGGAGATCGCGGCAATGTGAGAGCGGTCCGCCGTCCGCGGCGCGGCTAGCCCCGCGATGACGGCCTGAATGTGCGGCAACGGCGCGCACGCGGCCGTTAACACATTCGCCCCAATTCCACCCCATCGATGCGCTCTAGCGCCCTCCTCTCCCGCCCTGTAAAATCCCTCGCGGGCGGCCTGGGGGTGAGATGCGTCTGTCGTTGAATTTCAAGACTATCCTGATTGCCGTGGCGGTGCTCGCGGCGTCGTTCTTCATCAGCCTGAAGGCGATGGACTGGCTGTCGCCGCGCGCGACCAATTCCGCGCCCCCGGTCGCGCAGCTGCCGCCGCTGCCGCCGGCCTCGAAGAGCTCGATCGTGGTCGCGCCGGTCGCCATCGCGATCTCGGCGATCCGCGAGCAGGCCGAGAAGGCCGCGCCGCGCAATTTCGCCGGCAAGGCCGACAATCCGATCTCGCAGATCCTTGAGAACGCCGACATCGGCTGGTCGGCCGTGCGCGGACCGACGGCGGCTGCCGGCGACAAGGACGTGCTGACCATCTCGACGCCGCTCAGCGGCAAGCTGAACGTGACGGGCTCGCTGTCCGCCAAAGCCACGGGCGCACTCGGCGACGCGCTCGGCAGCGTGCTCGGCGGTGACGCGGCGAAACGGATCGGCGCGGTCAACATCAAGAACTTGAACGCCAGCGCCGAGATCAAGGGCAACGTGGTCGTCACCTCGCGTCCGAAGCTCGCGGCCAACTGGCATCTCGAGCCCAATCTCGGGGCGCAGGTCAACCTCGGCGACACCAACCTCAACGTCTCCGGCGCCAAGGTCAACGTGCCGGCGCAGGTCAAGCCGCTGATCGACAAGAACGTCGGCGAGCAGATCAACATCGTCTCCGAACGCATCCGCAACGATCCGTCGCTGCGGGAGAATGCCAAGCTGCAATGGGCCAGGGCCTGCCGTACGATCCCGCTGCAAGGCTCGGGCTCGTCGGCCGCGCTGCCGCCGCTCTGGCTCGAGATGAAGCCGACCCGCGCAATCGCGGCACAGCCGCGCGTCGACGCACAGAACGTGACGCTGCTGCTTGGCCTCGAGCTGGAGACGCGCGTGACCTCGGCGCCGTCCAAGCCGGACTGCCCGTTCCCCGACAAGATCTCGATCGTGCCGCCGACCGGCACCGGCGTGAGCATCGGCGTGCCGATCGACGTGCCCTTCACCGAGATCAACAAGCTCATTGCGGCGCAGATGGTCGGCCACACCTATCCCGAGGACGGCTCGGGCCCGGTCGACGTCACCGTGAAGAGCGCCAACGTGGTTCCGTCCGGCGACCGGTTGCTGATCTCGCTTCTGGTGCGCGCGAAAGAAAAGAAGAGCTGGCTCGGCCTCGGCGCCGAGGCGACCGTGCATATCTGGGGCCGGCCGATGCTCGACCAGGCGCAGCAGACGCTGCGGCTCGCCGACATCCAGCTCGCGGTGGAATCCGAGGCGGCCTTCGGGTTGCTCGGCGCGGCGGCGCGCGCGGTGGTGCCGCAGATGCAGCAGGCGCTGGTGCAGAAGGCGACGCTCGATCTGAAGCCGATCGCCGCCAACGCCCGCGAGAAGATCGCGGCCGCGATCGCCGACTACCAGAAGAGCGAGGACGGCCTCAAGGTCGACGCGAAGATCGACAGCCTGACGCTCGCCGACATCGCCTTCGATTCCAAGACGCTGCGCGTGGTCGCGGAAGCCGGCGGCTCGCTCAACGTGTACGTGACGAAGCTGTCGGGGATGTAGCGCGTCTTCACTCACCAAGCCCGCGCGTGTCTTCGTCGCTTGCGCCGCTAGCATTCTCATCGGAGGATGCTAAGCTGTTCTTCGCAACCTCGAACGAGGTCCTGACAGCACTGTAGCCGATGACGCGAGGACAACATGGAAGCCGGCATGGTCACGCTTGCGCCGGCACTGGTGCGATTTTCCGGCATACAGAAGACCTATGATGGCGAGCACCTCGTGGTGAAGAACCTCGACCTCGACATCAGGAAGGGCGAGTTCATCACCCTGCTCGGCCCGTCGGGCTCGGGCAAGACGACCACGCTGATGATGCTGGCTGGCTTCGAGGTTCCGACCCATGGCGAGATCTATCTCGCAGACCGGCCGATCAAGAACATGCCGCCGCACAAGCGCGACATCGGCATGGTGTTCCAGAACTATGCCTTGTTTCCGCACCTGACGATCGCGGAGAATATCGCCTTCCCGCTCTCCGTCCGCAAAATCAACAAGGCGGAAGCGCAGGAGCGCGTCAGGGCGGCGCTCCGCATGATCAAGATGGAAACCCTTGCGCACCGGCGGCCCGGGCAGCTGTCCGGCGGTCAGCAGCAGCGCGTGGCGCTGGCCCGCGCGCTGGTTTTCAATCCGCAACTCGTGCTGATGGACGAGCCCCTTGGCGCCCTCGACAAGCGCCTGCGGGAGCAGATGCAGCTGGAGATCAAGCAACTGCACGAGACGATGGGCATCACCGTCGTCTACGTCACCCACGATCAGAGTGAAGCGCTTACCATGTCGGACCGCATTGCCGTGTTCAACGACGGCATCGTGCAGCAAATCGACAGGCCCGACGCGCTGTATGAGCATCCGGTGAACAGCTTCGTCGCTCACTTCATCGGCGAAAACAACGTGCTGGCCGGCACCGTCGAGACGGTCGACAAGGACTATTGCCGGGTCGCGCTGGCGGGTGGCGGCGCCGTCACCGCACGGGCGGTCAATGTATCAGGCGCGGGCGCATCGACCTCCCTGTCGGTGCGGCCGGAGCGCGTCGCCATTGTCCCGGATGGCACCTCCGGCGAAGGACCGAACCGGCTGCCGGCCAGGGTGCAGAACACCATCTATCTCGGCGACCACGCGCTGGCCGTGCTCGATGTCGCCGGCAACGGGGAGTTCATGGTCAAGCTTCAGCCGGGGGCGCATCACAGTCTCATTCCTGGCGAAAGCGTGTTCATCACCTTCCGGCCCGAAGATTGCCTCGCCCTCGATCCCGTTTGATCCGAACCTGCAACGATCAACGTCAACGTAACGCACATGAAGAAGGAACAAGGACCATGCTGAAGCGCAAAACTGGCAGGATTGCTCTGGGTTTCGTCGCGGCATTCAGCGCCAGCGCTGCGCTGGCCACGGTCGCACAGGCGCGTGACCTCACCGTCGTGTCGTGGGGCGGCGCGTATCAGGATGCGCAGAAGAAGGTCTATTTCGAGCCGTTCAAGAAGGCGGCCGGGGCTCCGATGAACGACGAGTCCTGGGACGGCGGTGTCGGCGTGCTGCGCGCCAAGGTGCAGGGTGGTGCCGCCACCTGGGACGTCGTGCAGGTCGAGAGCGATGAACTGGCGGTCGGCTGCGAGGAAGGCCTGTTCGAGAAGCTGGACTATTCCAGGATCGGCGGCGAGGCCGCCTATATCCCGCCGTCGGTCAACGCTTGCGGCGTCGGCGCCATCCTCTACGATTTCGTTCTCGGCTACGACAAGGACAAGCTGAAGCAGGCCCCGAGCGGCTGGGCCGACTTCTTCGACACCAAGAAGATTCCGGGCAAGCGCGCCTTGCGTCAGGGCCCGAAGACCACGCTGGAGATCGCCCTCATGGCCGACGGCGTCGCGCCGAAGGACGTCTACAAGGTGCTGGCGACCGACGAAGGCGTCGAGCGCGCGTTCAAGAAGCTGGACACCATCAAGGGCGACATCGTCTGGTGGAAGGCCGGCGCGCAGCCGCCGCAACTGCTCGCCTCCGGCGAGGTGGCCATGACCTCGGTCTACAATGGCCGCATCGACACCGCGAACAAGAACGAGAAGAAGAATTTCGGCATGGTGTGGGACGGCGCGCTCTTCACGCTCGACAGCTGGGTCATCCTGAAGGGTAGCCCGAACAAGGACGCGGCCTACAAGTTCCTGGACTTCGCAGGCAAGGCGGAGAACCAATCAAAACTGTCGGAGAACATTGCCTATGGCACCTCAAACAAGGACGCAGCCGCTCTGCTCGCGCCCGCCGTTCTGAAGGACCTGCCGACAGCGCCTGACAACATCAAGAACGCGGTCGAGATCAACGTTGCCTTCTGGCTCGAGAACATCGACCGTCTGACCGAGCGCTTCAACAAATGGGCCGCGAAATAGCGCGCCCTGCAAGGCTCGACCAATGACGAATGCGCTTTTAACCGGCGCCGATGCGCAGACCGAAGTGCCGCTCAAGCGCCGATTGAGGCGTGCCGAGCGGACACGCCAGGTCAAGGCATTGGCGCTGGTAGCGCCGCTTCTCGTCTTCCTGCTCTTCACCTTCGCAGGCCCGATCGCCGGCATGCTGTGGCGCGCCGTCGATGACCGGGAGGTGCGCCAGGTTCTGCCGCAGACCATAGCTGCTCTCGCCGACTGGGACGGCAAGGACCTGCCGGACGAAAAGGCCTTTGCAGCGCTGGCAAGCGACATCCAGGCGGCGCGCGCGTCCGGCACCATGGCCGTCGCGGCCAAGCGGCTCAACTACGCGCTGAACGGCTTCCGCACGATCCTGACCAGCACGGCACGCAATCTGAAGGCGGCGCCGGAGCAAGGGGCGGCCAAGGAGACCCTGGGCAAGATCAATCCGGCCTGGCGCGAACGCGCCACCTGGACGACGATCAAGGACGCCAGCGGCCCAACGACAGGCTTCTACCTTCTGGCGGCGCTCGACCTGACGCGGAACGCGGACGGCGCGATCGTCGCAGCTCCGCCGGATCAGGCGATCTACCGCGACGTGTTCGCCCGCACCTTCCTCATCAGCCTCAGCGTCACGGCACTCTGCCTGATCCTCGGCTTCCCCGTCGCGTACCTGCTGGCGACGCTGCCGCCGGGCCGGTCGAACCTGCTGATGATCTTCGTCCTGCTGCCGTTCTGGACATCGCTTCTGGTCCGCACCTGCGCCTGGATCGTGCTGTTGCAGAGCAAGGGCGTCGTGAACGACAGCCTGCAGTGGCTTGGCATCATCGACCAGCCGTTGCGCCTGATCTACAATCGCTTCGGCGTCTGCGTGGCCATGACCCACGTTCTCCTGCCCTTCATGATCCTGCCGCTGTACAGCAGCATGAAGGCGATCTCGCCTGCTTACATGCGCGCCGCCGCCTCGCTCGGTGCGCCACCACTTACCGCCTTCCTGCGGATCTACCTGCCCCAGACGCTGCCCGGCATCGGCGCGGGAAGCCTGCTCGTCTTCATCCTGGCGCTCGGCTACTACATCACACCGGCACTCGTCGGGGGCGCCGCCGACCAGATGATCAGCTACTTCATCGCGCTCTACACAACCGAGACGGCCAATTGGGGCCTTGCTTCGGCGCTGGGTGCGGTGCTGCTGCTCGCCACTGTCCTGCTCGCTCTCGTCTACGGCAAGCTGGTGCAGGGCCAGCAGGTCACGGGAGGAATGAAGAATTGAGCGACAATTCCACCCTCCGCACGCCCAGCCAGCGCATCGCGTGGACCGCGACGATCATCATCTCCACGCTGGTGTTCATCTTCCTGATCGCGCCGATCCTGGCGATCATGCCGCTGTCGTTCAGCTCGGGCTCGTACCTCACCTATCCGCTGCCGGGCCTCTCCTTGCGCTGGTACGACGATTTCATCAATTCGCCGCGCTGGATGAATTCGCTGAAGAACAGCATGATCATCGGCGTTGCCTCGACTCTGCTGTCGATGGTGCTTGGTACTTTGGCCGCGCTGGGGCTGGCGCAGTGGAAGAGCCGGTTCAAGCCGCTCGTGCTGGCTTTCGTGCTGTCGCCGGTCGTCGTGCCCGGCGTCATCACCGCGGTCGGCCTGTATTTCTTCTTCGCGCCGATCGGGCTGACCGGCAGTTACCTCGGCTTGATCCTGGCCCACACCGCGCTGGCAACGCCCTTTGTGGTGATCACGGTCGGCGCGACGCTGCAAAGCTTCGACACCAATTTGGCGCGCGCCGCCGCCTCGCTCGGCGCCTCGCCGCTCTATGCGTTCCGCCGCGTGATCCTGCCGCTGATCCTGCCTGGCCTCGCCTCAGGTGCGCTGTTCGCCTTCGCGACCAGCTTCGATGAGGTGGTGATCGTGCTGTTCATGGCAGGGCCGGAGCAGCGCACCCTGCCGCGCGAGATGTTCAGCGGCATCCGCGAGAACATCAGCCCGACCATCACGGCAGCGGCGGTGATTCTGACCACGGTATCGGTCATCCTCCTCGCCACCCTGGAAGGCCTGCGCCGACGCAACGAACGGCTGAAGGGCAGCAGCGCCTGAAAGGCCCCCGCTGTCATTCCGGGACGCGCGCAGCGCGAGCCCGGAATCCATCGGGCCGCAGCGACGGTGGATGAATGGATTCTCTGATGCGCAACTGCGCATCAAAGCTCGCGCCCAAGGGGGCGCGCCCCGGAATGACGACAGATCCCCCTGCTTATTTCTCATCCCCCTCACGCATCTTTGGCTTAGCTGCCGCGACCGTTTGTCGCTAGAACAGTCCCCGCAACAACGCCCAAACAACAACACACAGGGAGAAACAACATGCAAAAACTCATCGCCGCCACAGCAGTCGGTCTCGCGCTCGCCGCTACATGCGGCACGGCGCGGGCGCAGATTTCCGACGATGTCGTCAAGATCGGCGTGCTCACGGACATGTCGAGCCTCTATGCGGACGCGACCGGCAAGGGCTCGCTCGCCGCCGTCGAGATGGCGGTCGCCGATTACGGCGCCAAGGTCGCGGGCAAGCCGGTCCAGGTGGTTGCCGCCGATCACCAGAACAAGCCCGATGTCGGCGTCAACATCGCCCGCAACTGGTACGACAACGACAAGGTCGACGCGATCTTCGACGTGCCGACCTCATCGGTCGCCCTGCCGATCTCGGCGCTGACGCGGGAAAAGAACAAGATCAACATCAATTCCGGCGGCGGCTCCTCCGATATCACCGGCGTCGCCTGCTCGCCCAACACGGTGCACTGGACCTACGACACCTATGCGCTGTCGAACGTCGCCGGCAAGGCGATGGTGAAGCGCGGCGAGGACACCTGGTACTTCGTCACCGCCGACTACGCCTTCGGCATGGCGCTGCAGCGCGATGCCGCCAACGTGGTCAAGGAGAGCGGCGGCAAGGTGCTCGGCGAAGTCCGCCATCCGCTCAACTCGTCGGACTTCTCCTCCTTCCTGCTCCAGGCCCAGGCCTCCAAGGCCAAGGTGGTCGCGCTGGCCAATGCTGGCGGCGACACCACCAATGCGCTGAAGCAGGCCGCCGAGTTCGGCCTCACTCAGGGCGGCCAGAAGATGATCGCGCTCCTGCAGGAGATCACCGACACGCATTCGCTCGGCATCAAGGCGACGCAGGGCCTGATCGTCACCGACGCGTTCTACTGGGACATGAACGAGGAGACGCGCGCCTTCTCGAAACGCTTCAACGAGAAGGTCGGGCACATGCCGACCATGATCCAGGCCGGCCTCTATTCGGCAACCATGCACTATCTGAAGGCGATCGAGGCCATCAAGACCGACGAGGCGCCGAAGGTGATGGAGCAGATGCGCTCGACGCCGGTCAACGACTTCTTTGCAAAGAACGGAAAGATCCGCATCGACGGCCGCATGGTCCACGACATGTATCTGTTCGAGGTCAAGAAGCCCGAGGAGTCCAAGGGCGAGTGGGATCTCTACAAGCTGATCGCCACCGTGCCCGGCGACGAGGCATTCCGTCCGCTCGACAAGGGCGGCTGCCCGCTGGTGACGCACTAAAAGTGCTCTCCCTCTCCCCGCTTGCGGGGAGAGGGTTGGGGTGAGGGAGTCTCCACAACGACGGTGACAGTTAGACTCGCGGAGAGTCCCCCTCACCCACTTCGCATCTTCGATGCGAAGTGACCTCTCCCCGCAAGCGGGGAGAGGTGGGGAAGAGCACGACAGCGCGCCCGGCGAAAACCGGGCGCGCGTCGTTCAAATCGTCACGCGAACCGCATTACTCCGAGTACTTGAACTCGGGCATGTTCTTCAGCTCGTCCTTGCTCGCGTTGAACACGGCGTGGTCCGGATACCACTTCGACGAAGCCGTCACGGTCGTCGCGGTCTTGTCGGTGCCGGTCGCGGCACCCGTGGTTGTGGTCGTCGCCGGCTTGGCGTTCGGATTTGTGCCGGCCGCGCCGGTATAGGCGACGGCCTCATTGACGAACTTCAGCTTGTCATAGGGCACGGCAACCAGATGCTCGCCCATGCCGAGGAAGCCGCCGACGCCGATCACGGCGATCTTGATGGCGCCGCTCTTGTCCATCAGCAGATCGTTGATCGAGCCGATGTTCTCGTTGGCGTCGTTGTAGATCTTCAGGCCCGGCATCTTCGACGTGCGCCATTCACCCGAGGCCGACGTGGTCGTCGTGGTGGTGGCGGCGGTCGGCGCCTTGTCGGTGGTGGCGGTCGGCGATTGCGCAAACGCAGCGGTCGCAAGCAGCGCGGTGCCGGCAAGGCCGGCGGCGATTGATTTCATCAGCATTGTTGTCCTCTCCTTCAGCAAAAACTCGTATGGAGAGAACAGCGCCGATCACGCGCAGTTCCTAAGCTGCGGCGATTTCGTCGCACAACGGTGGCGCTGCGTTGCAGTGAAAGTTCCTCACGTCACGCAGGAACGTTCCAATGCACAGTTCCCCGCCGACGATCATGCGCCCTGGGTGAAGCACGAGCGCGGCGGGGAACGCGCCGACCTGCGTCGCTCAGGTCAGCTCTTGTAGTCGATCAGGAGTGCGGAGAAATCCGAGTTGCTGGACGAGTTGCCGTTGGCACCATACGACGACGCCGACGATTGCGACTGCTGAAGCGCCTGGAGGAATTGCTGGAGAATCTCCGCCGTCGTCGAATAGCTCGACATGCTGCTGGTGGAGTCCGTCGACGACGGATCCGAAGAACCGTCGTCCGGCGGCGGGCCGGGCGGCGGTCCGCCTGCGCCACCGGCTCCGCCCGCACCACCGGGACCGCTCGCGAAGGCGGACTGAAACACGCCCTTGAGCTGTTCGGCCTGGTCCGAGGTCAGCGTCCCGTTCGACACCTCGTTGGAGATGAGGTCGTCGATCTTCGACTTCATGTCGTCCCTGGAGGGACGCGCGCCGCTCGACTGGTCGCTCGAGCGGCTCTGCTGGAGCGCCGTGTCGATGTCGGTCAGCGCGGTCGAGAGCGCGGACTGGTCCGAGGACGAGATCGTGCCGGCGGAAACTTCCGATTGCAATTCCTGCTGCAGCCGCTGGAGCGGCGACTGATGGGTACCGGCGGAGGCCGCCGAAATCGAGGTCATGATGGCTCCGTGGATCTTGCGGGGTTTCTTGGATAGCCGCGCCACGGTATGGTTAACGGCCTTAACGAGACCTTGCCGCGCCAGTGCGCGGGTGTGTCCCGGCATTGCGACGGGGCCTGCAGAAACAATCCGAAACAAAAATCTTCGCCTTTTGGCCCGAATCTTGGACAAACAAAGCGCATGGCCATTCCCAATCCCAACATCCTGGTCGTCGAGGACGATCGCGAAACGCGGACGTTGATTGCGAAGTACCTGCGCAACAACGCCTGTAACGTCACCGCCGTGAGCGATGGCCGCGAGATGTCGCGCGCCATGGCCGATCATCGCGTGGACCTCATCATCCTCGACGTCATGCTGCCGGGCGAGGACGGCCTGAGCCTCTGCCGCAAGGTGCGCTCGGAGGCGCAGACGCCGATCATCATGCTGACCGCGCGCGGCGAGGACGTCGACCGCATCGTCGGCCTCGAGATGGGCGCGGACGACTATCTGGCAAAGCCCTTCAACCCGCGCGAGCTGCTCGCCCGCATCAACGCGGTGTTGCGCCGCCAGGCCGCAGCCCAGGCGGCGAGCTCGATCGAAGGCGCGAGCACGCTCGCCTTCGAGGGCTGGCGCATCGACCTGCGGCTGCGCGAGCTGCGCAATCCGGAAGGCGCGCGCGTCGCGGTGACCAGCGCCGAGTTCGATCTGCTCAGGACGTTCTGCGAACGGCCGGGCCGCGTGCTGTCGCGCGACAGCCTGCTCGACCTCACGCAGGGCCGCAACACCGGCTCGTTCGAGCGCTCCATCGACGTGCTGGTCAGCCGCATCCGCCGCAAGATCGAGCCCAATCCGCACGATCCGACCATCATCAAGACGGTGCGCTCCGGCGGCTATCTGTTCACGCCAAGAACTGAAGCAGCGAGAACTGAAGCAGCAAGCACCGAAGCGGTCGCGGCCCCCCTGGGCAACTGAGGGGGCGCCGACGATGAAGCCGTTCGGGTTCTTCCATCTCAAGGGTATCGGCGGGCAGATCGCCGCGCTGGTGCTGGCTTCCACCGTCGCGCTCCATCTCGTCGTCACCGCCGCCTTCCTGATCAGCCGGCCGGACCGCCCGGACACGCCGCCGGACGGCGCCCATCAATTGACCGATGCCGCGCTGCTGCTCGGCTCGACCGAGGCCGGCGAGCGGCCGCGCCTCGTCGCCGACCTTTCGCGCGCCTTCCCCAAGCTCGGCATCGAGATGCACGCGCCCGGCACGGCGGCCATTGTCGAGACGAGCGACAGTCAGCACCTGCGCGGGATGCGCCGTCATCTCGGGCGCGGCTACAAGGTGGTGCAGCTCGCCGCCGACGACACCGCGCACCGCGTCGGCGTCGAATTGCCAGACGGCAGCGTGATCGCCGGCCGTGTCGATGGCGGCCCGCGGCCGTGGTTCTGGGGCGCACCGTGGCTGACGGCGCTGATGACCACCTTCATCTGCGTCACCGTGCTCGGCCTGTGGGCGGCGCGCGCGCTGGCCGCGCCGCTGTCCTCCTTCGCCGAAGCCGCCGAGAATTTCAGCCTGGACGGCGAAGCCGATCCGCTGCCCGAGCGCGGCCCGGAGGAGATCCGCTCGGTGGCGCGCGCGCTCAACCGCATGCATGAGCGGATCGCGCGGCTGATGTCGGATCGCACCAGAATGCTGGCGGCGATCAGCCACGATCTGCGCACGCCGATCACGCGGCTGCGCCTGCGCGCCGAGTTCATCGAGGACGAGGTCAACCGCAAGCGCATGCTGATCGATCTCGACCAGATGCGCTCGATGCTGGAATCCGTGCTGTCGCTCCTGCGCAACGACCGCAACGTCGAGGCGGTGACGCTGGTCGACATCGCCAGCACGCTCCAGCTCATTGCCGACCAATTCGGCGACATGGGCCATGTCGTGCACTATGACGGCCCCGCTTCGGCCACCGCGGCGGCGCGTCCCGACGACCTGCATCGCGGCGTCACCAACCTCGTCGAGAACGCCGTGCGCTACGGCGCCGAGGTCACGATCCGCCTCGACATATCCGGCACCAGGCTCGTCATCGACGTCGAGGACGACGGCCCCGGCATTTCGGATGCACGCAAGCAGGAGATGCTGGAGCCGTTCGCGCGCGGCGACGATGCGCGCACCATGGACGAGTCCACCGGCTTCGGCCTCGGCCTGTCGATCGCGCACGCGATCGCGATCGCCCATGGCGGGACGCTGTCGCTGCACGACCGCGAGCCGCACGGGCTGATCGTGCGGATGGAGCTGCCGGTCTGGCAGGAGCCGCGGCTCGCCGCGTAGAGCGCCGCTTAAGCCGCGAGCGGGGTGTGCGTGACGGCGACCTCGTCGAAGATCGCCACCGCCTCGAACTGATAATTGCAGGCGCGGCACGTCCAGAGATAGGAGATGCGCCCCTCGCCCGGCTCGATCCAGTCGGGCTTCGGAATCGGCGCGCCGCATTGAGCACAGGGATTTTGCCGGGGGATGTCGCCGAAATGTGCCTTGGCCAAGTCCGCGCTGACAAAGTCCGCGCTGACAAAGTCCGCGTTGACAAAGTCCGCGTTGGCCATGTTGGTTTTTGTCATGGCACCTCTCCCGATTTGCAGCGTTTTCATCCTCGCTTTCGCGTCTGCGCGCGAATAGACAGACGTGCTGTCGCGAGCGGGGGTCGTCCGCCCCGAAGCTCAGCTACGCCAGCATTGCGTCGTAACAGCGGCTCGGCGCCGCAACATCGTCAGCGGCGGCGTTTGGTCACATCATCGCCGTGTTCCGGAGTCCTAAAGCATGATCCGGAAAAGTGCACCGCGGTTTTCCGAACAGATCATGCTCAAACAATAACGACAGCCGGGCGCAGGTCGCTCAGGGACGTCAGGGATATCTGATGAAAATTTTACGTGTCGCCGCGCTCATCGCGGCCGGACTGGTGTCGCCGCAGGCCGCATTCGCGGGTGAAGCCGAGTACGCCGAGATGGTCGCGGCCCATGCCCGCGCCAACGGCGTGCCTGAAGCGCTGGTGCATCGCGTCATCATGCGCGAAAGCCGCTATCAGCCCGGCCTCGTCGGCCATGGCGGCACCATCGGCCTGATGCAGATCAAGCTCGCGACCGCCCGCGGGCTCGGCTACACCGGCGATGCCGCCGGCCTGCGCGATCCCAACACCAATCTCACTTACGCGGTCAAATACCTCGCCGGCGCCTATCGCGCCGCCAATGGCGACCATGCCCGAGCCGTGCGTTATTTCGCTGGCGGCTATTACTACGTTGCAAAGCGGCAGCGCCAGGAAACGGCGCAGCAGATGGTGCGAGAGGCCAGGCCTGGCTGGAGCCGAACGGCAACCCGCAGCCGATGTTCGGCACCACGCCGCACAAAAAGCTCGCCCAGCGCGTCCGTAACGCGCGGGCCCAGGTTCCACACTAACCGCTGTCATTCCGGGGCAGTCCGCAGGACTGAACCCGGAATCTCGAGATTCCGGGCTCGATGCTTCGCATCGCCCCGGAATGACTGCCCTGTGGCTAACGCGTTGACCACCCCGCCCCGCTGGCATACATTGGCACCGTTCCGAGGGGTGCTCCGAGGAGGAGCTGAGATACCGCTAAATGGGCAAATCCGCCCAGGACCGCGGTGACCCTTTGAACCTGATCCGGGTCATGCCGGCGAAGGGACAGGGATGTTACAGACGATCAAGCGAGCGGATTCCGCGGTATCCATCATCGGCGCAGGCATTGCGGGCGCCTGGCAGGCACTGCTGTTCGCGCAGGCCGGCCACGCCGTGACCTTGCACGAGCGCGGCGACGCTGCGATGACGGACTCCACCAGCCACTGGGCCGGCGGCATGCTGGCGCCCTGGTGCGAGGCCGAGGTCGCCGAACCCATCATCAGCCGGCTGGGCCAGCGCTCCCTCGACATCTGGCGGCGCGAGCTGCCCGACACACCCTTCAACGGTTCCCTGGTCGTCGCCCATCCGCGCGAGCGCAACGATTTCGAGCGCTTTGCCCGGATGACCGAAGAGCACCGCCGGCTCGATGCCGCCGGCCTTGCCGAGCTCGAGCCGTCGCTGGAGGGCCGCTTCCGCGACGCCCTGTTCTTCCCGACCGAGGGCCATGTCGAGCCGCGCCGCGTGCTGCCGAAGCTGCACGAGCGCATCCGCGCCGCCGGCGGCACCATCAAGTTCTCCAGCGACGTCAGCGCCGCCGATCTCGACGGCATCGTGATCGACTGCCGCGGCCTGTCCGCACGCGACGAGCAGCCTGACCTGCGCGGCGTCAAGGGCGAGATGATCCTGATCGAGACGAGCGAGGTGCAGCTGGCGCGCCCGGTGCGGCTGATCCATCCGCGCTGGCCGCTCTACGTGATCCCGCGCGAGGACAATCTGTTCATGCTGGGGGCGACCTCGATCGAGGCCGAGGACACCGGCGTCAGCGTCCGCTCGGCGCTGGAGCTCTTGGGTGCGGCCTATACGGTGCACCCGGCGTTCGGCGAGGCGCGCATCGTCGAATTCGGCTCGGGCCTTCGCCCCGCTTTCCCCGACAATCTGCCGCGCATCGGCATTCGCGGCGGCAGGATCACCGTCAACGGTCTCTACCGCCACGGCTTCCTGATCGCGCCGGCGCTCGCCGAGCTGACGCTGCAATACGTCCAGCGCGGCCAGATCGACAACGAGGTGATGCAATGCGGGTGATCGTGCAATGCTTGTGATCATCAACGGTGAGCAGCGCGAGGTGGCTTCAGTCAGCGTGGACGCGCTGCTCTCCGAGCTCGACTACGAAGGCACCCATTTCGCGATCGCGCTGAACTACGACGTCGTGCCGAAAAGCCGCTGGGCCGAGACGAGCTTGAAGGCCGGCGACGAGATCGAGATCATCACGCCGCGGCAGGGAGGGTGAGGGGATGATAGCACACTCACTTCGCGAGGACGGCTGCATTGGCCCGTCATTCCGGGGCACGCGAAGCGTGAACCCGGAATCTCGCGACACAACTTCGAGATTCCGGATCGGTCCGCGTTCCGCGGCCCGTCCGGAATGACGGGGAATTCGACATGGTGACCTTCTACGGCAAAACCTTCGCCTCGCGCCTCCTCATCGGCAGCGCGCTCTATCCTTCGCCGGCGATCATGCAGGCGGCGATCCGCGCCTCCGGCTCGAACATCGTCACGGTGTCGCTGCGTCGCGAATCCGCCGGCGGCAAGACCGGCGATGCGTTCTGGAATCTGATCCGCGAGCTCGACGTCGCCGTGCTGCCGAACACCGCCGGCTGCCGCAGCGTGCGCGAGGCGGTGACGACCGCAAAGCTCGCGCGCGAACTGTTCGGCACAAGCTGGATCAAGCTGGAAGTGATCGCCGACAACGACACGCTCCAGCCCGACGTCGTTGGCCTCGTCGAAGCAGCAAGCCTCCTGATCAAGGACGGTTTTGAGGTGTTCCCCTATTGCACCGAGGATCTCTCGGTTGCAAACCGCCTGGTCGATGCCGGCTGCAAGGTGGTGATGCCGTGGGCAGCGCCAATCGGCTCGGCCCGGGGCATCACCAACCGCGATGCGCTGAAGCTCTTGCGCGACCGCCTGCCCGACATCACGCTGGTGGTCGACGCCGGCCTGGGCGCGCCGAGCCACGCGGCGCAGGCGCTCGAGCTCGGCTATGACGCCGTGCTGCTCAACACCGCGATCGCCAAAGCCGCCGATCCCGTCACCATGGCCAACGCCTTCCGCCTCGGTGTCGAGGCCGGCCGCACCGCCTTTGAGGCCGGGCTGATGAACGCCCGCGACTTCGCCTCCCCTTCCACCCCTGTCGTTGGGACCCCGTTCTGGCATGCCGTATCCTGATCGCAACGCGTATCCTGATCGCTTCTATCCCGTCGTCGACAGCCTCAACTGGGTCGAGCGCCTGACCAAGCTCGGCGTCGGCACCATTCAACTGCGCGCGAAAGACCTGAACGACGCCGAAGCGCTCCAGATCGTCACCGACGCGCTCGCCATCACCGAGGGCACGCAGGCGAAGCTTGTGGTGAACGATTACTGGCGCGCGGCGATCGTCGCCGGCGCAAAGTATCTGCATCTCGGCCAGGAAGACCTCGCCGACGCCGATCTCAAGGCCATCCGCGAGGCCGGCTTGTCACTGGGTATCTCCACCCATGACGACGCCGAGCTTGCGACCGCGCTGGCCGCCAAACCCGACTATGTCGCGCTGGGCCCGATCTTCTTCACCACCTTGAAGTCGATGCGCTTCGAGCCGCAGGGCATTCCGAAGATCACGGAATGGAAAAAGCGCATCGGCACCATCCCGCTGGTCGCGATCGGCGGCATCAAGTTCGAGCACGCCGCGGAGATTTTTGCCGCGGGCGCCGATTCCATCGCCGTCGTCAGCGACGTCACGCAAAATGCCGACCCCGACGCGCGGGTGCGGCAATGGCTCGGCCTACCTGCGGAGGCGGCGTGATGCGCCTCGCTCTCTCTACACACTCCGCCGTCATCGCCCGGCTTGACCGGGCGATCCAGTACGCCGCGCCCTCTCCGTATCCCACTACGGCCTCTGGAATACTGGATCCCCGCTCCCGTGCGCAATTGCGCACTAGGCGGGGATGACAGCGGTAATTGTCTCTCGTGCAGCGATGCCAACGAACTGAATTAAGGAGGATCCCATGAACATCCGCTCCAATCCCGACAAGACCGTTCCCGCCGTCACCACCGGCCCGCTGCCGTCCTCGCGCAAAATCTTCGCATCCCCGGACGCCGCGCCCGACCTGCGCGTGCCCTTGCGCGAGATCATCCTGTCCGAAGGCGCCGGCGAGCCGAACCTGCCGGTGTACGACACCTCCGGCCCCTACACCGATCCGTCCGTGACCATCGACGTCAACGCCGGCCTTGCCCGCAACCGCAAGCAATGGGTGCTGGAGCGCGGCGGCGTCGAGGAATATGAGGGCCGCCAGGTCAAGCCGGAGGACAACGGCAACCTCTCGACCGACAAGGCCGCGCGCGCGTTCAGCGCCTATCACAAGCCGCTGCGCGGCCTCGACGGCCACAAGATCACGCAGCTCGAATTCGCCCGCGCCGGCATCATCACCAAGGAGATGATCTACGTCGCCGCGCGCGAAAACCTCGGCCGCAAGGAGCAGCTCGAACGCGCTGAAGCCGCGCTCGCCGACGGCGAGAGCTTTGGCGCGGAAGTCCCCGCCTTCATCACCCCGGAGTTCGTGCGCTCCGAGATCGCGCGCGGCCGCGCCATCATCCCCTGCAACATCAACCACAGTGAACTCGAGCCGATGATCATCGGCCGCAACTTCCTGACCAAGATCAACGCCAATATCGGCAACTCGGCGGTGACCTCGTCGGTCGAGGAAGAGGTCGAGAAGATGGTGTGGGCGATCCGCTGGGGCGCCGACACCGTGATGGACCTCTCCACGGGGCGCAACATCCACACCACCCGCGAATGGATCTTGCGCAACGCGCCGGTGCCGATCGGCACCGTTCCCATTTATCAGGCGCTGGAGAAGTGCAACGGCGATCCGGTCAAGCTGACCTGGGAGCTCTACAAGGACACGCTGATCGAGCAGTGCGAGCAGGGCGTCGACTATTTCACCATCCACGCCGGCGTGCGCCTGTCCTACATCCACCTCACCGCCAACCGCGTCACCGGTATCGTCAGCCGCGGCGGCTCGATCATGGCGAAGTGGTGCCTGGCGCATCACAAGGAGAGCTTCCTCTACACCCATTTCGACGAGATCTGCGACCTCATGCGCAAGTATGACGTCTCGTTCTCGCTCGGCGACGGCCTGCGTCCGGGCTCGATCGCCGACGCGAACGACCGCGCGCAGTTTGCCGAGCTCGAAACGCTCGGCGAACTGACAAAAATCGCGTGGGACAAGGGCTGCCAGGTCATGATCGAAGGCCCCGGCCACGTGCCGATGCACAAGATCAAGATCAACATGGACAAGCAGCTCAAGGAATGCGGCGAGGCGCCGTTCTACACGCTTGGACCGCTGACCACTGACATCGCGCCGGGCTACGACCACATCACCTCAGGCATTGGCGCGGCCATGATCGGCTGGTTCGGCTGCGCGATGCTCTGCTACGTCACCCCGAAGGAGCATCTCGGCCTGCCCGATCGCAACGACGTCAAGACCGGCGTCATCACCTACAAGATCGCGGCCCACGCCTCCGATCTCGCCAAGGGCCACCCCGCCGCCCAGCTCCGCGACGACGCGCTCTCCCGCGCCCGTTTCGACTTCCGCTGGAGCGACCAGTTCAACCTCGGCCTCGACCCCGACACCGCGAAAAACTTCCACGACGAGACCCTGCCGAAGGAAGCCCACAAGGTCGCTCATTTCTGCTCGATGTGCGGCCCGAAATTCTGCTCGATGAAGATCACGCAGGACGTGCGCGACTACGCGGCGACGCTGAACGACCCGAACTCGATCGGCATGTCGATGAGCGGGACGGCCGAGGACGGCATGAAGCAGATGAGCGCGAAGTTCAAGGAGATGGGGTCGAGCGTGTACCTGGATGCGGAGAAGGTGAAGGAGAGTAATCGGGTGTTGTGAGACTCATCCTACGAATTGTGAGCGCAGCAGCGAGTCGCGCGCGCTGCGCTCATTTCGTCTCATGCAACTCCATCGCCTCTAAGAGATACCTGTCAAGAAGATCCTTGATAGCCGTTCTGGCAGACTCCAAACCGCGAGGAATGGCGACCTGAATAAAGCTGGCGTCTGACCTTTCTTAACTCACGTCCCTACAGCCATCGACAACCGCCAACTCGGCTGACAGCCTAGATTCGAGCTGACTTCGGCGGCAATTGATCGAGGACTGGATGCAGAACTTCCTGCAGGAGCTTGATCTGTCGAATAAGATCGAGCGCCTCGCTAGAAGACAAAGCTTCCTCACCTTTTCCATGCGCCGCCGCGTTTCGCGCTTCGCGCAAGCTCTGAAAAAGAGTAATCGCACTCTGAGGAATAAATTGCTGCTTCTCCAAAGCCTTCAGAACTTCATACAAATTCCGGGCCGGACGATCGTCCGGCATTCTTGCGCGAAGCTTGAGAATTAGAGCCTCCAGCTCCTTGAATGACTGGATCAGCGCAGCTTCGGGAAATGACTTAGCCAACTGTAAAAGGGTTGGATCCAAGCCAATGACATCGGGCGCTACTACGCCCTTCTCAGCTTGGACAACTTCGCCCGCATCAACGGCTTCCTCGACTTTTTCAGAAAGCTCGACATTGACACCTGCGGCACCAATCTTTCTTATGTGAACAATCAAAAGTCGGAGCTGATTTTTGAAAACAAATACAATCGCAACAAGCGCCGCTGGCCACGCCAACGATCCAATCACGCTTGCAAGAAACTGCTTCCAGTCCATTAAATTTTCCCGGTCTAAAACTGCTGCAACTTCATACGTTGATTCGGCCATCACAATTCAAGATTGAATTGCGCTATTAGACCAAAGACTACATCTTGTGACTGTACGGACGTTCGAGACCTTGCCTTGGACCGCCTCCCCGACCAGCTCCGCCCCCACCTCCGCCTCGTCTTCGTCGGCACCGCCGCCTCTAGGCGCTCGGCCGAACTCGGGCACTACTACGCCCATCCCGGCAACCGCTTCTGGCGCGCGATCCATGAGGCCGGCATCACGCCGCGGCGTTATCAGCCGGGCGAGTTCGCGTCGCTGCTCGATCTCGGGATCGGCTTCACCGATCTCTCCAAGACCGGCGCCGGGATGGATCACCAGATCGCGACTGACACGATCGACGTGCCCGGCTTCAGGGCCAAGATCGAGAAGTATCGGCCGAGGACGATTGCGTTCACGAGCAAGAAAGCGGCGAGCTTGTTTTACGGCAGGCCGTCGAGCGGGATTTCGCTGGGGCGACAGGCGCGCGATGGAAGCTGGCCCGAGGTGTTCGTGCTGCCCTCGCCGTCCGGTGCTGCGTCCGGGCATTGGACGCTGGAGCCGTGGCGAGAACTGGCGGCGTGGATTGCTGCGCTGGACGTTCAACACCCACAGACCTCATCCTGAGGAGACCGCCACCGGGTCCGCGCAATGCGCGGCCCGATGACAGGCTCCGCAGTCGTCTCGAAGGATGGCCGCGGGCGAGATGGTGGGGCCTGCATGGTTCGAGACGGCGCTTCGCGCCTCCTCACCATGAGGAATGGACACCGTCACCCGCGCATGCGCCCTAAAGATCGAAATTGGTCGGCAGCATCACCACGTCTCGAATGGTCATGCCGCGCGGCCGCGTCAGCATGAACATCACGACCTCGGCCACGTCGCTGGCTTCCAGCAGGCTTCCCGAGTCCCTGGCTTCCTTCAGCTTCTCGGGCGGCCAGTCCGCGAGCAGCGCGCTGACGACCGGGCCGGGCGAGATCGAGCCCACGCGAATGCCATGCTTGAAGACCTGGCGCCGCACCGTCTGGACGAAGCAGTTGATCGCCCATTTGGACGACGCATAGACCGGCTCCCACGGCGTCGGAAAATGCGCCGCCAGCGAACTCGTGACGATGATGTCGCCGGTCCGGCGTTCGATCATGTGCGGTAGCACGTCGTGCACGTTTTTCATCACGACGTTGACATTCAGGTTCAGCATCCGGTCGATCGCCATGGTGTCGGCATCGACCAGATCGCCGCCGACATACGTGCCTGCGTTTGCATGCAGGATGTCGAGCTGGCCGGCCTTCTCCAAGACGCGCGGCAACAGCGTTGCGCAGTCTTCTGGATCGAGCAGGTCGACGACCAGCGGGATCACGGTGTCGCCGTGCTTGTTGCAGAGCGCCTTCAGCGCAGCCTCGTCGCGATCGACCATCACCACGCGCGCGCCCGCAGCCAGCATCGCCTCGGCACTCGCCAATCCGATGCCGGACGCGGCTCCGGTCACGGCGGCAACCTTGCCTTCCAATTCTCTCGCCATGGGGGCACCATCCTGCTGAGATTGGCAGTATAGCGATCCAAAGCGACCTGGCGAAGTGGATCACGTCGCAAAACGGTCAACGCGCGTAGGCAATGGGTTTCGCTTTGTTCTACCCATCCTACGCGCCAGAAAACGCGATAGGTTGTCGGAACCCACCCCGCCCGTTCGTCCTCTGGACAATACGCCACCACCCCGGAGCCCCCCGATGCCCACCATCACCGCCTTCGAAAGCTCGCCCGACCGCGGCAGGGGACAGGCCCGCGACATGCGTGTCCGGTGGGCGCTGGAGGAAGTGGGCCAGCCCTACGACGTCCGCCTCGTTTCGTTCGCGGCGATGAAGCAACCGGCGCATCTTGCGCTGCATCCGTTCGGGCAGATCCCGACCTTCGAGGACGGCGATCTCGCCCTGTTTGAATCCGGCGCGATCGTGCTGCATCTCGCCGAGCGCCATGCCGGGCTGTTGCCGGTTGAGGCGGATGCGAGGGGCCGCGCGATTGCGTGGATGTTTGCCGCGCTCAATACGCTGGAGCCGCCGATCGTCGAGCTCGGAATGGCGCTGCTGTTCGAGCGTGACAAGAGCTGGTACGAGGCGCGCCTGCCTATGTTGCAGGATCGCGTCCGTATCAGGCTCGGCGAGTTGTCCCGTCGCCTCGGCGATGCCGACTGGCTCGACGGCGCGTTCAGCGCCGGCGATCTCATGATGGTGACGGTGCTGCGCCGGCTCAACACCTCCGGCCTGCTGGACGAATACCCTGACATCGCCGCGTACGTCGCCCGCGGCGAAGCCCGGCCGGCGTTCAGGCGTGCGTTCGAGGCGCAGTTGGCGGTGTTCAACGCCGCATCGCGTTCGTAGGAGCAAGGTTCGGAGCGGTGCCGCACACTCAGTCGTCGTCCCGGCGCAGGCCGGGACCCATACCCCCAGGGAGAGGTTTGGCGAAGACTCATTGTTCGGTACTACGCCCGCCCACAACACATAGATCACGCGGTATGGGTCCCGGCCTGCGCCGGGACGACAGCGTGGGTTTGACGAATTCCGCCGGCCCATTGCGTCCGTCTCCCCGCCCCTGCATGCTGCCTCCGCCAACACGGAGGAGCCCGCTCATGCTGACGCTCTACTCCTACCCCGAACTGTTCGGCGTCGCCGACAACAACGGCTACGGCCTCAAGGTCTACGCCTTCCTGAAGCTCGCCGGCGTGCCGTTCGCGCACGAGCATGTCTTCGATGCCTCCGCCGCGCCGCGCGGGCAGCTGCCCTACATCGTCGACGACGGCGAGACCATCGGCGACAGCGAGACGATCATCGCGCATGCGATCGCGAAATATCGCCTGAGCATCGATGCCGGGCTTTCGCAGGACGCACGGAGGACCAATCACTTCGTCACCCGCATGCTGGACGATCTCTACTGGGTGATGTCGTACTCGCGCTGGAAGGACGAGCGCTACTATCCGGCGTTCCGTGACGCCTTCATCGCGCAGCATCCGCAGATCGATGCGGAAGGATTCGAGAAGGCGAAGGCGTACAATGCGCAGCGCTATCATTACCAGGGCATCGGCCGCTACACGCCGGAGCAGGCCTATGCGCGAGGCCTTGCGGACCTCGAGGTGCTGGCCGAGATCGTGCCCGCCACGGGCTTCGTGCACGGCAAAGCGCCGACCAGCTGTGATGCGGGCATCTACGGCTTCATCGCCAACATTTACTACTTTCCGATCCCGACGCCGCTGAAGGCGTTCGTCGATGCGCACACCAATCTCGTCGCGCATTGCGAGCGGATTCATGCGGCGGTCGGAAAATCGTAGGGTGGGCAAAGCGAAGCGTGCCCACCAACTCTTGCGTCCGAGCTGACACCGATGGTGGGCACGGCGCTTACGCGCCTTTGCCCACCCTACGCACCTACCGCATCGTGATCGCAAGCCCGCTGAGATCCGCGTTCGCCATCAGGCCGGTCTGGTAGCCCGACAGCTCCAGCACCGCGCCCTTCTGGTTGGTGAGCACGATGGCGCGGGCGCCGCGGCCGACGGCAAGGCCGGCGCCGGCGGCGCCGTAGACGCCGGCGACGTCAGAGGGACGGTTGATGTTGGAGACGCGGCCGCGCAGCACGGTCTTGGAGCCGCCGAACACGAGGCCGTAATCGAGCCCGCCGGTGGAGAGCGCATAGGAGCGGCCGCGGAAGTTCAGGACGCCCGAGCCGCCGGAGCCGCCGATGATCCAGCCCGCCTTGTAGATCGTCAGCACCACGGTGCCGCCGTCGGCCAGCGCCGAGGTCGAGAGCCCGGCAAGCGCCGCGATGGCGACCAGCGCGGCGCGAAGGGTGGATGCGATCTTCATGGGGCGTCTCCGGGGGATATTTTTCAAGGGAGGGATCGAATCAGACCGGACGAATCTATCCGATCGATCGCGGCGGCAACATGATGGGGGGCGTGAGGTGCAGCAGCGCATTCAGCTGTCATCGCCCGCGCAGGCGGGCGATCCAGTATTCCAGAGACGGCGGGGGCTGAACCGGGAAGCCGCGGCGTACTGGATGCCCCGGTCAAGCCGTGGCATGACGGCGGAGTTTGGTGCCGCAGGACGGGCAACTTCATGATGCCATTCTGCCCCTGTTTTGCCCGACGGAGCAAGCGATTGCTTCGGCGTTACCGAATTCAAAAAAGCCCAATGATTTCGGCGTGATCCCTACTGTGCATGGGGTTGTTTTCGCGGTTTTTGTCTTGCCCCCTTGCGCCGCCTCCCTCATGGCGATTGCAACTCCCCCGCATGTCGCTACGCTGATGGGCCCTGCACGACCCCCGAGGTGATCCCATGCCGATCCAGCATTTCGCGCCCCCGCCGCATGTGAAGGCACCGCCGCTGTCCTTTGCGACGCGCGTCGGCGATCTCCTGTTCGTCTCCGGCATTCCCGGCTTCGACGGCAATGGCGCGCTGCCCGACGGCTTCGAGGCGCAGTTCGCCAACGTCGCCATCAACATCAAGCGCGTGCTGGCCGAGGCCGGCGCAACCGTGCGCGATCTCGTCAAGGTCAACGTGCTTCTGACCCGCGCCTCCGACGTTGCCGCCATGAACGCGCTCTATGCCGGCGCCTTCGGTCCGCCGCCCTATCCGGCACGCACCACCTGCGTGGTGCACGCGCTGCCCGATCCGCGGATGCTGATCGAGATCGAGGCGGTGGCGTCGCTTTCGAAGTGAGCAGTGTGACTTGCCGGGCACGCGGCCAAACCAAGTGCCCTGCATCGCCTGACATGTCCGTGAACGGCGGCTCCCCGGCTTGCAAAGGACCGGCTTTTACCGCACGAATTTTCGGGTCACACTTCCCCACAAGGAGATATTTCATGCGTCGCGTTCTCGCCCTCTGTGCCGTTGCCGGCATCGCCACCTCCGTCTTTGCCGTGCCGGCCTCGGCAGCCGCCGGCTATTACTTGATCCGCTGGGACAACACCGGCATCTGCCAGGTCTGGAACGAGGACCTGAAGTACAAGCCGTTCCAGTGGGGCGCCTCGACCTACAAGGTTGTCAGCAAGCCGCTCCCGACCTTCACGGCCGCCTCCGACCTCCAGATCAAGCTGCGCGGGGAGCGCCGCTGCACGCTCTGAGCCTGACGCGACAGACGGGATTTGAAAGGGCGGATCGCGCGAGCGATCCGCCCTTTTCTTTTGGCGCGCGGCCGCTCATTTTCCGGCCGAAATCCCGCATTTCCGGCGCACGCGCCTTGAACCTGATCAGCAGGCGGAACTACTCACATCTTGTCCGGGGCGTGCTCCCCCAAAGCGCCCCGCACCACCCCTCCCGTCATTGTCGGGAGGCGCATCACATCTTTCATTTGAGGAGCTGATCATGCGTCGTATTTCCGTGCTGTGCGCTGCCGCCGGTCTTGCCGTCACCGCCTTCGTCGCCGCGGGCCCTGCGGAGGCCAGCTATCACCTGATCCGCTGGCAGGACACCGGCTTCTGCCAGATCTGGGACGAGAGCATCCCGACCGCGCCGTGGCCCTCCGACTACGCCCGCGTCAGCGCCACCGTGCCGACCTTCGTCGACGCACTGGCGCTGAAGGACCACGCGCTGAGGAACGGCCACTGCACCTGGTAGGATTCGATCGGCGGACGACAAGGGTCGGGCAAGGATGCGATGCCAGCATCCTTGCTCGATCGCGTTTCTATTCAGCTTCCGCGGGATCAATCGATGCGCACGCTCACCATGACGGCAGCGGTCCTCGCTGCATCGCTCGCACTCGTCTCCACATCGCCGGCGCAAGCGCCGCAATCCTTCCGCGTGATCTCGCCGATCTTCGGCCAGCTCGTCAGCTTCGCGATGCCGTCGAACTTCGTCGCGGTGTTCGAGAACACCAAGGGCGGCCACTACATCCGCGAAGCCGTGCTGAAGGGCGAGACGCCGGAACGCTGGACGCAGATGATCACGGTCACCGGCGAGAAGGGCATGACGCTGACTCAAGGTGCCTCGCCCGAGGCACTCGCAGGCTCCATCGCCGGCGGCTTCAAATCGGCCTGCCCCGACAGCTTTGCGGCACAGCCGCTCGGCGCCACGAATTTCGGCCGCTTCGAGGGTTTTGTCGCGGTGATCGGCTGCGGTCGCGTCGACAGCGGCCCGACCCGCCACAGCGAGACCGCGCTGCTGGTCACGCTGAAGGGCACGACCGACTACTACACCATCCAATGGGCCGAGCGCGGCCCCGAGAGCGACGAGCCGCCGGTCAATGACGAACGCTGGCAAACCCGCCTGCGCGAGCTCAGCCCGATCGAGCTCTGCCCGATCGTACCGGGGGAAGCTGCGCCCTATCCGAGTTGCGTGAGCAAGAGCTGAGATTAGAAACAGCGCAGACGCCGTAGGGTGGGCAAAGCGAAGCGTGCCCACCATTCCATCCATCGCGAAGATGGTGGTCACGGCGCAAATGCGTCTTTGCCCACCCTACGAGATCTCGTCTGAGCGCTCTCACGCGTCCTTGTGCGCGCCGGGATGGATCAGGAGGTCGCGCGCGGCGGCGAGGTCGATGAAGGCTTCCGCGCTGCCGCCGCGGTCGGGATGCATGCCCTTGGCGGCGCGACGGTAGGCCTGGTTGATGTCCTCGCAGGTGAGCTGCACCGCGAGCGGCAGGCCGAGCACCTTGCGGGCGCGATCCTCGCTCGAGAGTTTCTTCGGCGTCGCGTTGCGGCGGCCGAAGCGCGGCGCGGTCAGACCATGAACGACATCGAGGACCACGCCGAGGCGGCGCTGGGCTGCCAGCATGACGCTGCGATCGTCATTGTCCACAGCCTGGCGCAGCACCGGAAGCGCCTGCTCGGCGGCCTGTCGCAGCGTGACATCGGTGCTCATCCGCGCGATCTCGGCTATGAGCCGGCCCGCCTCGGCCCAATCGACCGGCTCCGCCGACCGCAGGCGCTCGAGCGCCAATTTCCAGGATTCAAGCCGTTCCATCATGCGCGCAACGTTTAGCAATGAGAATCAGTATGCCAAGGCCGCCGTTTCCGACCCCTTAATTTCGAGTTAGCCTTTCATGAAATTTCGAAACGAATCCGGGAGGAAAATGTCATGGCATTGCTTGCAAATCACATCGCCGTCGTCACCGGCGCCGGTTCCGGCATCGGCCGGGCGATCGCGGCCGGCTACGCGCGCGAGGGCGCACAAGTGGTGCTGCTCGACGTCAACGCCGGCACCGTCGCGGAAGGGGCGCAGGAGATCCGCAAGGCCGGCGGCAGGGCCGAGAGCTTCGCGCTCGACGTGACCCGGCGCGACGACTGCTTTGCGCTGGCCAAGCAGGTCGCCGACAAGGTCGGGCAGGTCTCGATCCTCGTCAACAATGCCGGCATCACCCGCCGCAACGCCTTCACCGCGGAGACGGAGACGGTGGCGAAGGACTGGAACGACATCATCTCGCTCAACCTCAACGGCGTCTTCAACATGACGCAGGCCTTCCTCGCTCCCTTGCGCGCAGCCAAGGGCCGCATCGTCAATATCGGCTCGATCCAGTCCTTCGTGCATCTGCGCACGCCGAGCTCGGCGGCCTACACCACCTCCAAGCACGGCGTGCTCGGCTTCACCAAGGCGCTCGCGGCCGAGCTCGGCAAGGAAGGCGTGCGCGTCAACGCGATCGGGCCGGGCTTCATCGAGACCAACATCAACGCCAATGTGCGCGCCACCAATCCGGCGCTGGTGCAGGCCTTCGTCGATCACACCCCGCTGGCGCGCACCGGCAAGCCCGAGGACATCGTGGGTCCCGCGATCTTCCTTGCGTCGGATATGTCGGCCTACGTCACGGGAACGATCGTGATGGTGGACGGCGGATATCGGACGGTGTGAGGGGGACGCGACGATCTATCGACACACACGGTGTCATGCCCCGCGCAGGCGGGGCATCCAGTATTCCAGAGACGCCAGAGGTCCCACGAGGTGCCGCGGCGTACTGGATTGTCCACCCCCAGTGCGCCATTGCGCACAAGACGGACGATGACGCCGAGTGCGGCGCAAGATACGTCCGCATCACCATGCATCTCGCGCCAATCGCGGCGGCTTCGCGGCAATCCCAAGGTCAATTGGTGCGATCGCCCGCGGTTAACCTTTCATTAACCAAACCCGCCCACCGTGGATTTACGGCTTGGGGGTCGTTTGTTCTCGATCCGCTTCCAACGATGGAAGCGGGCGTTGGTCGGGAGGTATATTGATGACCACTGTTCATGTCGCCGCGCCGCAGGGCGCAGAATTCCTTGCTCCAAACCAGATCGTTCCGCTGCTGATCGGTGCGACCGTCGACGAGGTCGAGCGCGAGCTCGTGCTCCAGACGCTCGCCCGCTGTGACGGCAATCGCACACGCGCCGCGCGCGTGCTCGGCCTGTCGGTACGCACGCTGCGCAACAAGATCAGGCTCTATGCCGCCTCCGGCATCGTCGTGCCGGCCTATCAGGACTAACCAGCGCGTGGCCGCGCGGAGGTCGATCAGTCCGCCGGCGGCGGCGCGCGGCGCGACGATGTGCTGCGAAACAGCCGGCGCAGCTCCTGCTGCAGGTACGCGCCGGCGAGAACCGCGAGCGCGATGATCGCGACCGCGGCCGCGATCAGCTCGATCGCGCGGAGAACGAAGGCCGTCATGACAGCCCATGACCCCTGCGGCTCTTCGGCGAAAGCAACCGGCACGATATCGGGCACCAACAGCTGGGCAAGGCCGAGCGCAGCGGCAAAAGTGACTGCAGACAAGCAGAACATTTTCCACGCTTCGCGCATCGGTCGCTCCTCGTGAGGTTGTGGCCGCGCGCCCTTCAGTGACACGCCATCGCGTGCCGCCGGTTGATGTTGATCAAGCGTGGTGCGATGCGCGGACAGAATTGCTGCTGTCGTCAAACGACGCTAAGTAGCTTGCTTCCGGTCAAGGGAGCAGTGGCGTGGCAGACGAACAGAAACGGCAGGGACCCCAGGGTCCGCGCGGGCGGCAAGGCGAGCCGGGACGGCCGGGACCGCAGGGTCATCCGGGCCGGCGCGGCCCGGACGGCGCGCGCGGCAAGCCGGGACCGCAAGGCAAGCCGGGACCGATCGGAAAGGCTGGCCCCGCAGGCAAGCCCGGCCCGCAAGGCAAGCAGGGCGAGGCCGGTCCGCGTGGCGCTGCCGGGGCGCAGGGACCTGTCGGACCGCAAGGCCCAGTGGGTCCGCAGGGCCCGCGCGGCGAGGCCGGCCCGCCCGGCCAGTTGCCGTCGATCGAGCAGGTATTGCCCTGGCTCGAACAGCTCTTCGACGCCTGGGACGAGCGCCGCCGCCAGCGCGAGCGTGAAGCCGCCGAGCGCGAGGCGCTGGAGGCCGCCGTGCAGGAAACCGACGAGCCGATCGCCGGTGACGAGAGCGACGACGGCGAAGACGACGACCACAAGAAAAAGAAGAAAAAGAAGAAGCACGGCAACAGGGATTAGCAGCCCCGGCTCAGCAAGAGATCCGCTCACGATTCCGGGTCCCGGCTCTGCGGCGCACCGCTGAAGAAGCGCCGCGTCCGGGACACGAGCCCGGATCAGGAAGCCCTTGAGGAATCATCCTTACGTGGCAGCATGCCCATGCGCTCGAACTGCCAGCGCATGGCGCGATACCAGAGATAGCCGACCGCCGCGCCGCACAGCGCCAGGATGACGACGCTCGCGCTCGAGAACGAACCGCCCCACCACATCATCCACGCGGTCCACAGCAGCGTGAAGATGATGGCACCTGCTTTGAGCGGAAGAAGGGGGCGGGTCATGGTCGTGCTCCGGGTTGGCAAAACCCCGGCAGACATCATCGCAAGTCGAGGCGCCCCATACCGTGAGCCAGATCACGGAACGGGACAGTGGATCCGCTAGCCAAAGCGCAGCCGCGAGCGCTCCTTGGCCCTTTCCGCCTCGACCTCGCGGTCGCGCGCCGGCGCATGGGTGTGCAGCGAGGTGAGGAGCTTTCGCGCCGCCTCCGAGACCTCGGCCACGGCGCGGTCGAACGCCGCCTCGTTGGCCTGCGACGGCCTGTTGAAGCCCGACAATTTGCGCACGAACTGCAAGGCCGAGGCATGGATCTCGTCCTCCGTCGCCGGCGGTTCGAAGTTGAACAGCGTCTTGATGTTGCGGCACATGCAGTCACTCCCGATGTTTACCTCGAGGACGATCGGCGGAGCCAAAATCCTACATCCTTCTGGAGAGTTTTGCTAAGATCCGCCGCAACGCGGCCGCCGGATACGAGCCGCATGGGGAGAGAAACATGAAGACTTCTTGCGCGGCGCTGTCGGCCATCCTGCTGTCCATCTCGGCGTCGGCGATGGCTGCCGATTATCCTGCACCGAAACAGGGCGACTGGACCGCCAGGGATTTCAAGTTCCACACCGGCGAGGTCATGCCGGAGTTGCGGCTGCATTACACCACCGTCGGCGAGCCGAGCGGGCAACCGGTGCTGGTGCTGCATGGCACCGGCGGCTCGGGCGCAAGCATGCTGACGCCAAGCTTTGCCGACGAGCTGTTCGGCGCGGGCCAGCCGCTCGACGCCGCCAAATACTACATCATCATTCCCGACGGCATCGGCCATGGCAAATCGTCAAAACCGTCCGACGGCATGAAGACCGGCTTTCCGAAATACGACTACGACGACATGGTCGAGGCGCAGTACCGCCTCGTGACGGAAGGACTCGGCGTCAAGCATCTGCGGCTCGTCATCGGCAATTCGATGGGCGGCATGCACACCTGGCTGTGGGGCGAGAAATATCCGAAGGCGATGGACGCGCTGATCCCGATGGCCTCGCAACCGACCGAGATGGCATCGCGCAACTGGATGCTGCGGCGGATCATGCTCGACACCATCCGCAACGACCCCGACTACAATGGCGGCAACTACTCCAGCCAGCCGCGCATGATGAAATACGCCGTCACCGCCTACGGCATCGCGAGCATCGGCGGAACGCTGGCCTATCAATCGCAGGCGCCGACGGCGGCCAAGGCCGACAAGATCGTCGACGAGCGGCTCGCGACGCCGATCACGGCCGATGCCAACGACTTCGTCTACCAGTGGGAGTCCTCGCACGACTACAATGCCGGGGAGAAGCTGGAGCAGATCGAAGCCTCGTTGCTGCTGATCAACTCCGCCGACGACGAGCGTAACCCGCCGGAGACCGGCCTCACGGACGCGGCGATGAAGCAGGTCAAGAACGGCCGCCTGTATCTGATCCCCGCCAGCACCGAAACGCGCGGTCACGGCACCACCGGCAATGCAAAGTTCTACAGCGAACAGGTCAGGCAATTGCTGCAAACCGCGCCGCAACGGACGATGTAGAATCGGCGGGCTGCACGTCCTCATATCGCAATGCATCATGTGCGGCGCCTCTCGCGCCGCATATTATTTGAGCATGCAATGCGCTGACAGCTCGGGCTTAATCGCGTCAGCGACACGAATCGAGGCGCGGAGCGATCGCGCGCCATTGGCACGACACGCGATGAGGAGGATCGCATGCGCAGGCTCGCACTGTGCGTTTGGCTGGCTGCGATGACGGCGCTGACGAGCGCGGCGCTTGCGTTCGACAACGGGCAATATGATCACGTCCCGCCCGACATCCGCGCTTGGTTCAAGAGCGTGATCGCGCCGAACGGCGTGCCCTGCTGCGACATCTCCGACGGTCATCGCACGGACTATGACGTGCGCAACGGCGCCTATTGGGTACCGATCGAGGGACAGTGGATGGCAGTGCCCGAACGCGCCATCATCCGCGACCGCGGCAACCCGGTCGGCCAGGCCGTGGTGTGGTACGTCCACCATCGCGGCACCATCATCATCAGCTGCTTCGTGCCCGCCGATGCAGTGTAGCGCGTCGTGATGGATTTCATTGGCTGGGGCGGCCCGATCGGGTAGCTTGCCCCCAAGCTGATGCGGAGACACGCCGTTGACCGATCTTTGCGCCGAAGACCTCGCCACCATCTATGCCAAGCCGAGCCCGCGCGTGATAGCAAAGGCACGTCCCGCGATCGATGCGCATGCAAAGAAGTTCATCGAGATGTCGCCGTTCTGCGTGCTCGCGACGTCAGGCGCGGACGGCAGCGTCGACGCCTCGCCGCGCGGCGGCGGCATCGGCTTCGTCCACGTCGCCGGCCCCAACCAGCTGCTGATGCCCGACCGCTCCGGCAACAACCGGATCGACAGTTTTCGCAACGTCGTCGAAGGCTCGGGCTTCGTGCATCTGCTGTTCTTCGTCCCCGGCATCGACGAGACGCTGCGCGTCGGCGGGCGCGGCACGCTGTCCGCCGATCCGGATCTGCTTGCCTCGATGGTGGAATTCGGCAAGCCACCGCGCGCGGTGCTGAACGTCGCGGTCAGCGAAGTCTATTTCCACTGCGGCAAGGCGCTGATGCGCTCGAAGCTGTGGTCGCCGGAGAAGGTGCAGCGCTCGGTGATGCCGAGCATCGTGGAAGTCATTCACGACCAGACGGGCCTGGGCGAACCGGAGAGCCAGGAGATCGTGGAAGAGCGCTACAAGCAGCAGCTGTAGCTCTGGCGCCAACCACAGTGTCGTCCCGGACAAGCGCAGATTCCGACAACGCGCAGCGTTGTCGGAAGCGGAGCGCAGATCCGGGACCCATAACCACAGGGCGTGGTTACTTGGCGCGCTGATAGCCACGAGTCTTCGCCAAACTGCTCCCTGGGGTTATGGGTCCCGGCTTTCGCCGGGACGACACCGGAGTATGCAGCTAAGGCGGAGTATACGGCCAACGCCGGAGCTTAATGCCCCTCGCCCTCGAGCCCGCCGACGTGCTTCTGGGTGTAGAGCTCGAGGCCGATGCGGCCGATCAGGTCGAGCTGGGTTTCGAGGAAGTCGATGTGGTGCTCCTCGTCGCTCATCAGCTTCTCGAACAGGTCGCGCGTGACGTAGTCCTTGACGCCGTGGCAGTAAGTCGCCGCTTCCTGGTAGAGCGCCCGCGCGCTCATCTCGGCGGCGAGATCGCACTCGATGATCTCCTTGACGTTCTGGCCGATGCGCAGGGGATCGAGCACCTGCATGTTCGGGAAGCCGTCGAAGAACAGGATGCGCGCGGTGAGCTTGTCGGCGTGCTCCATCTCCTCGATGGATTCCTTGCGCCAGACCTTGGCCATGTCCAGCAGGCCCCAATTGTCGAGGAAGCGGTAGTGCAGCCAGTACTGGTTGATCGCAGTCAGCTCGTGACGCAGTGCCTTGTTGAGGTAGTCGATGACTTTTGCGTCGCCCTGCATGGTTCACTCCAGCTCTTGCAGTCCAACTCGATCCTAAACCGAATTTAGAACGCTTCTAAATGAGTTTACGGAAGGGGGCAACCGGCTACGGGGACGCAGCGGGGGAAAAGCTCAGCCGACAGCGCGGAAGATTTCAGCAGGCCGCGAGCGCGAACTGGGCGGACTCGGCCGTCTCGTCATTGGCGGCCACGGTGTGGCTGTGCGGGCAGCCGGAGCAGCAGGACTTGGCGCACGGGCCAAGCGCTTCATCGATGATGGTCTTGATCGTCCGCGCGCAGCGGCCGCATTCGGCGCTACAGCCGAGGCAGCCATAGACCTGCTTGGCATGGCGCACGGCGTCGTCGGACTCGGCCACAGCGGCGCGGATGTCGTCATCGCTCAGCACGTTACAGGAACAAACGATCATGGAAGCGGCAGGCCCTTCGGTGATGCGCCATCATCGATATTTAACGGGCCAGCCGGATGCAAAGGGAAAAACCGGTATTTGAAGCTATTCCAAACTGACCCGGAAACAGCCTAGAACGGCTCTAAAATAGGGTGTTGCGCTGGATCAAGATGGCGGCCGGATCTAGTCGCCGCCACCGCCTCCCCCACCGTCGCCGCCGCCTCCGCAATCCGCGCCGCTGCTGCCGCTATCGCTGCTGGAACAGCTGCCGGTGTCGGTCGAGTTCCCCGAGCTGTCGCTGGAAAACCAGCTTCCCAGCGAGAAGCCGTCGCTGGTCCCCGAATAGCTGTCGCCACCGCCATCGCTCCCGGCCCCTGCGCGGGAGCGGCGCTGGCCGCGATTCTGGAGGTGGGTGATCCAGCCGTAGCCGATGGCGAAGACGATCCCGGCAGCAATCAATGCATTGATCATCGCGTTGCCCATCATCGCCTCCCTGGCGGAGCTGCGGTCCACACCAATTCGTCGCACCCGGCCAAGGTGCCGTTCATTGATCATTCAAACGAAGTATGGAACTTTACCCCCCAAAGAGTTCCCGCGTGTTTGTGCGAAAGGTCAAGCCAATGAAGAAGTCGCTCCTGGCAGTCGCTGCCCTCACCGCTGTGGCCCTGACGGCCGGGACGCCGGCCCATGCGCAGCGCGGCGTCGCTGCCGGCGTGGCGGCTGGGATCATCGGCGGCGCCATTGTCGGCGGCGCGCTCGCTTCCCCGTATTATTACGGACCCGGGCCGGGCTACGCGTATGGTCCGGGTTATGGCCCTGGTTACTACCCGCCCCGCTACTACGCGCCGGGCCCGGGTTATGTCGCCGACGACTATTACGGCGGTTGCGTCTGGCAGAGGCAGCGCTTCTGGGACGGCTATGGCTGGCGCGTCCGCCGCGTCAGGGTCTGTGGCTGAGGCGCCAAAAGCCGGTTCACGACGGATGCGCCGTTCATCTCGGAGCCCGAAAAAGACCGCTTTTTCTCGTCACAGCTCTGTGTGCGTTTACCGTGGATTGACCATTTGCGCGCTTCCTAGCTGCAAGGCTAATTCCATCAGAGTGTGCGTGAATCTTTGAACCCCGGGCGCCTCTAACAAGGGGACCCATCTCCCAGGAGAGCCAAGAGCATGAAGAAGACTTTAGTTGCCGCCCTCACGGTTGCGACGGTCGCCGGTTCGCTGGTGACCGCTGCTCCGTCCGCAAAGGCCCATGACGGCGTCGGCGCGGGCATCGCGGCCGGCCTGATCGGCGGCGCCATCGTCGGCGGCGCGATCGCCTCGAGCCGTCCGGCCTATGGCGGCCCCGTCTACGTCGCCGAGCCCCCGCCGCCCGCGCCCTGCTACTGGCAGCGCCAGCGTTACTGGGACGGTTACGGCTGGGTCATCCGCCCGGTTCGCGTCTGCTACTGATCTGATCGCCATGGCGCTCGTGAGCGCCGCGATCGAAGCCCGGCCGAGACCATCGGCCGGGCTTTTTCTTTTGGTCCCGCGCGCTATCGCGCCGCCTCGATCGAGCGCAGCACCTCTTCGCTCGGCCAGCAATCGACCTTCAGGCCCGCCGACTTTTGATAAGCACCGAGCGCTGCGCGCGTCTGCATGCCGGCCTTGCCGTCGATCTTGTCCTTGTAGAGCCCGGCGCGCGTGAGCCCGCGCTGCATGGTCTCGACATCCCTGGTGCGCAATTGCTTCGAGGCCGACCACGGCGTTGCGAAGGGCAACGGGCTCGTCATGCGGTCGCTGAGATGACCGACGAACAGCACGTAGAGGTCGGAGAAATTGTATTCCTTGATGACGAAGTAGTTCTTCGTGGTCAGGAACGACGGGCCGTAGATCCCTTCCGGCTGCAGCAACGAGGCCGGCTGCGCCTGCTCCGCGGCGCTGAGCTTTTGTCCACGCACCGGCACGAAGCCTTCGCGCAGCCATTGGCTGATCGGCTTCGTCACCTCTGGCACCCCGGTGGTGCAATCGACCTTCGCCGGCGCCTGCACCTCGTAGGCCCAGCGCACGCCGCTCTGCCAACCCTTGTTGACGAGTTGCTGGGCGGCGGAGGCGAGCGCATCCGGCACCGAGTGCCAGATGTCGATGCGGCCGTCGCGGTCGAAGTCGACGCCGTGCTTGTAATATTCGGACGGCAGGAATTGCGTGAGCCCGGTGGCGCCGGCCCAGGACGAGCGCATGTCCTTGCGCGTCACCACGCCCTCGCCGAGGATCTTCAGCGAGAGGATGAACTCGTTGCGATAGGTGTCCTTGCGGCGGCCGACATAGGCCTGCGTCGCCAGCACGCGCACCAAATCATACGGCAGCGTGTAGCGGCCGTAGTCGGTCTCGCGGCCCCAGATCGCGAGCATGACGGTCGCCGGCACGCCGGAGGTCTTCTCGATCTCGGTCAGCGCGGGACGATATTTCTGCAGGAGCCGCTGCCCCTCGCCCGCAAGGCGCGCGATCGAGGCGTCCCTGACGTAGTCGGCCGGCACCTGCACGAACTCGGCCTGCGACGGCGCACCGGTCGCCGGCCGGCCCGGCAGGATCAGATCCGGCAGCTTGTAGTCCGGCTCGAGCCCGCGCGTCTCTTGCTCGAACGTCGCGCGCGACACGCCGGCCGCCTGCGCCTCCGGCCAGAGCGAGGCGATGAACTGCGTGAAGGCGGCGTCGGCGGCGCGGGCGGACGACCAGCCGCAGGTGACAACGATCACCGCAGCGATGAGCGCCCGCCGCATCATGCCGCCATCACCGCGTCAGCTTCTTGTACTTCACGCGGTGAGGAATGATGCTGTCCTGGCCGAGCCGGCGCATCTTGTCCTTCTCGTAGTCCTGGAAGTTGCCTTCGAACCATTCGACATGGCTGTCGCCCTCGAAGGCCAGGATATGGGTCGCGATGCGGTCGAGGAACCAGCGATCATGGCTGATGATGACGGCGCAGCCGGCGAAATCCTCCAGCGCCTCTTCGAGCGCGCGCAGCGTGTCGACGTCGAGGTCGTTGGTCGGTTCGTCGAGCAGCAGGACGTTGGCACCGGACTTGAGCATCTTGGCGAGATGCACGCGGTTGCGCTCACCGCCGGAGAGCGCGCCGACCTTCTTCTGCTGGTCGGCGCCCTTGAAGTTGAACGACGAGCAATAGCCGCGCGAATTGACTTCCTTCTTGCCGAGCAGGATCAGCTCGTTGCCGCCGGAGATCTCCTCCCACACGTTCTTGTTGCCGTCGAGCGCGTCGCGCGACTGGTCGACATAGCCGAGATGCACGGTCTCGCCGACCGTGATAGTGCCCTTGTCCGGCGTTTCCTGCTTGGTGATCATCTTGAACAGCGTGGTCTTGCCGGCGCCGTTGGCGCCGATCACGCCGACGATGCCACCAGGCGGCAGCTTGAAGGTGAGATCGTCGATCAGCAGGCGATCGCCGTAACCTTTGCTGAGGCCTTCGAAATCGACCACGTTGGCGCCGAGCCGCTCGGCGACGGGGATGATGATCTGCGCGGTCTGGGTCTGCTTCTCGCTCGCCTGCTTCAGCAGTTCCTCGTAGCGCTGGTAGCGCGCCTTGGACTTGGCCTGGCGTGCCTTCGGCGAGGACGCGACCCATTCCTGCTCGCGCGCAATCGTCTTCTGGTGCGCGGCGTCCTCGCGGCCTTCCTGCTCCAGCCGCTTCTGCTTCTGCACCAGCCAGGACGAGTAGTTGCCCTCGTAGGGAATGCCCTTGCCGCGATCGAGCTCGAGGATCCAGCTGGTGACATTGTCGAGGAAGTAGCGATCGTGGGTGACGATCAGGATCGCGCCGGGATAGTTGCGCAGATGGCCTTCCAGCCACGACACCGACTCGGCGTCGAGATGGTTGGTCGGCTCGTCCAGCAGCAGAAGCTCGGGCTGGTCGAGCAGCAGCCGGCACAGCGCGACGCGGCGGCGCTCACCGCCGGAGAGTTTTGTGACGTCGGCATCGTCGGGCGGGCAGCGCAGCGCGTCCATGGCCTGGTCGACCTTGCTGTCGAGATCCCAGAGGCCCTGGGCCTCGATCTCGTCCTGCAGCTTGGTCATCTCGTCGGCGGTCTCCTCGGAGTAGTTCATCGCCAGCTCATTGTAGCGATCGAGGATGGCCTTCTGCTTGGCGACGCCCAGCATGACGTTCTCGCGCACGGAAAGCTTGGCATCGAGCTGCGGTTCCTGCTCGAGATAGCCGACGCGGGCGCCCTGGGCGACCCAGGCCTCGCCATTATACTCCTTGTCGAGGCCGGCCATGATCTTGAGCAGCGTCGACTTGCCCGAGCCGTTGACGCCGAGCACGCCGATCTTGGCGTCCGGGTAGAAGCTCAGATGGATGTTATCGAGCACCTTCCGGGTCGGGTAGCTCTTGGTCAGGCCCTGCATGAAATAGATGAACTGGCGCGCCATCGGTCCCGTGAAACCTTCGATTTGAGGAAATTTGCTTGCCGCCGATGTAGCGATCCCGCCCCCAAAGGGCAACGTTTTCCCTCCGTTCACCACGGATGAATACGGGACGGACACCATGCTGACGCCAATCCGGACAATTGAAACCATTTTTTAATAAAGCAGGCCAAAGCTCGTCACGGCGCCGAAAAAGACGCCACCCGCGGCAGAAGCGGCGGGGAGAACAGCGAGGCCGCACCATGGCTCTGACCGAGACCAATTCCTTTCCCGTTCCGGCAGAAGCCGGCAGCACCTCCGCGCTCGTCGCGGAGATCAAGGGCTTCTGGAAGGGCTTCTTCGCCACCGCCTTCAACCCCTACCGGCCCGAGCTGCACTACATGCGCGGCCCCGGCCCCGCCTGGCGCGCCAAGCACGGCATGGATGCGCCGGTCCGGTTGAAGCCCCGCGACCTCTGAGCCCTTTCCCCGCTATCGGATTTTTGAAGACGCGAGCTGCTTGCGCGCAGGTGTGATTGCGCGCAACCATGGCCCGGTTCCGACGATGGCCCCCGCCTGGCGCCATCACCTCTCGCCATGGATGAACGCTGATGACGCGGCTGCGCTGTGCAATTCTCGACGACTATTTCAACATCGCCCTCGACGTCGCCGACTGGCCGAAACTGTCCGACCGCATCGACGTCACCGTGTTCAGCCATCCCTTCACCTCGGAGCAGGCCGCGGCCAGCGCGCTCGCCGATTTCGAGATCGTCTGCGCGATGCGCGAGCGCACGGCGTTCCCCAAGAGCCTGTTCGATGGCTTGCCGAAGCTGAAGCTGCTGCTGACGTCAGGCATGCGCAACGCCTCGATCGACATGGAGGCCGCGAAGGCGAAGGGCGTTGCGATCGGCGGCACGCAATATTCCCGCGATCCCACGGCACCGCTGACCATGGGCCTGATCCTGGAGCTGACCCGCGGCATCGGCCGGGAGAATGCGCGCATGCATGCCGGCGAGCCCTGGCAGACCTTTGCCGGCGTCGAGATCGAGGGGCTGACGCTCGGCATCGTCGGGCTCGGCAAGCTCGGCAGCAAGATGGCGGGCATTGCGAAAGCATTCGGCATGAACGTGATCGCCTGGAGCCCGAACCTCACGCCGGAGAAGTGCAAGGCGGCCGGCGTCGGCTACGCCACCAAGGAGGAGCTGTTCGCCAAGGCCGACATCGTCACCATCCATGTGGTGCTGAGCGAGCGTTCGCGGGGACTGGTCGGCGCTGCGGACCTCGCGCGGATGAAGCCGACGGCCTTCCTCGTCAACACCGCGCGCGGGCCGATCGTGGACGAGCAGGCCCTGCTGGAGGCCTTGCAGCAGCGGAAGATCGCGGGCGCCGGCTTGGATGTGTTCTCGGTCGAGCCGCTGCCGGTCGACCATCCCTTCCGCAAGCTCGACAATCTCGTGCTGACGCCGCATCTCGGCTACGCCACCGAGGACGGCTTGCGCATCCATTACGGCCAGATGGTCGAGGCGATCGACGCCTGGACCAAAGGCGGCGAGCTGCCGCGCAAGCTGGCCTGAAACGAAAAGGGCGCGCCGACGGCACGCCCTTTTTTGATC
The DNA here is from genome assembly GCF_042257955.1 of Bradyrhizobium sp. B025. Classification (NCBI taxonomy): domain Bacteria; kingdom Pseudomonadati; phylum Pseudomonadota; class Alphaproteobacteria; order Hyphomicrobiales; family Nitrobacteraceae; genus Bradyrhizobium; species Bradyrhizobium sp. B025. Next base: position 6,614,381 of record NZ_CP170150.1, read on the forward strand.
TGAATTGTCTCGAAGCGCCTTAGCGCACGGTGACCGGTGCGGGCAGCGGCGGCACCACGGTCGGCTGCGTACCCGGGACGGGGCCGGCCTGGGCCGCCATCGGGGCCGGCGCACCGGGGGTGGGTGCGGCGGACGCAGTCGCCGTTCCCGGCGCCGGACCACCCGGCATCACCACCACGCGCGTGCCGACCTTGACCCGGTCGAACAGGTCCGAGACGTCCTCGTTCAGCATGCCGATGCAGCCGGAGGAGACGAACTTGCCGATCGTCGAGGGCTGGTTGGTGCCGTGGATGCGGTAGACGGTCGAGCCGAGATACATCGCGCGGGCGCCGAGCGGATTGCCGGGGCCGCCGGCCATGAAGCGCGGCAGATAGGGCTGGCGCTCGATCATCTCGGTCGGCGGATGCCAATCCGGCCACTCGGCCTTGCGGGTGATCTTCTGCACCCCGGTCCAGGTGAAGCCGTCGCGGCCGACGCGGACGCCGTAACGAACCGCGCGGCCATTGCCGAGGACGTAGTACAGATAGGTGTTCGGGGTATCGACGATGATCGTTCCGGCCGGCTCCTTGGTCGCGAGCGAGACCTCCTGGCGGCGCAGGTTCGGCGGCAACTGTGCCGGCGCGGCGTCGGGCTGCTCCTCGGGCGGGAGCGAGGCGATCGCCATCGGCCGGCCATCGGCGCCAACCGGCGGCTGCCCTGCCTGGACCGCTCCGGTCGCGGCGGGACCACCGACGGCTTCCGGCGGACGCAGGCCGTCGCTGCCGGGGGCCTGCTGAGCGGGACGGTCGGCATAGATCACAGCGGGCGGGCCGGCGGGGCGGCCGTAGCGGGGATCGTCGGGCGACATCACCGGCCCCTGCGGCGGCGCAGCCGAGTAGACGGGAGCGCCGGCGGGACGGCCATAACGGGGATCATCCGGCGACATCACCGGCCCCTGCGGCGGCGCAGCCGAATAGACCGGAGGACCAGCGGGGCGGCCGTAGCGGGGATCGTTGGGCGAGATCGGACCGCCCGGGCCGGGCGGCGGCAGCGATGCCTGCGGCAGCGCGTCGTCGTCATCTTCCAGCGCGTCGAAACTCGGCGTGCGGTCGCCGGGGCGGTATTCAGCCGGAGCGCCGTAGCTCGGCGCCTGCTGGACCGGATAGCTCTGGGCCTGTGCGAGCGAGGTTCCCGCCGCAGCGACTGTTGCGGCAGCGCATATCGTCAGAAAATGTTTGATCATCATCGCTCTTGTATAGTCCCCAGGCCCTATCGGACCGCTAACGGCCAGATGACCGAAGATAGCGGCACATTCAAGACATTACAGGCCGATTTGCGCCGGATTTGCCGATTTGTGATCCGCAAGACTACCGTTGCTCCGTTGCATCACGGGGGCGGAAATCGCATTCCGCCGTGGATTGCCGGAGTCATCGACCCCGATTTTAAGGGAACGGCGCGGAGGGGTTGCGATATGTTCGAATCAGCCTGATTCGCCGCCGCTTTGAGCTCCGATTCCGCGTGGCGAACGCGGCAACCAGTACCGTCACCGCGTTCAGATGGCTCATTGGCCCTGGCCAGCTCGCCGCCGGGGCGGAAATTCGCAATCCCTCGATGCTTCCCGGCTTTCGCTTCCTGCTTGCCGCGATCCTGCTGTCAACCTCCATCCTGGTGTTCGGCTTGGGCGCCGCCGCGCTGCTGCGGGCGAGCCACGAGCAGTATGTCAGCAACCCCTCCTGGCGGAACGGCCCGCAGGAGCGGATGTTTGCCCAGGCGTCCGAGCCGGCCCAGCCGGTGCTCGCGGCCTTGCGGGCGGAGCCGGAGCCGGCCGAGCCCACCGCGCCGTCGCTGCGCGACCAGGTGCCGACCATCGCCCTGCCGGTGAGCGAGCCCGATCAGGTCGCGGCGGTGACGAGTGAGGCTGACGCTCAGCCCCAGGTCGCTACACCTTCGGCTGACACCTCGGCCGCCGAACCGGCCAAGGCCGAGACGACGACGGAAGCCACGGCACCAGCTCCCACCGACACGCTCACCCCTGCCGACACCACGGCATCGATCCCCGAGGCCCCCCCTGTCCCGACCGCCGGCGCGCCGGCCCCGGCTGACCCTAGCCTCGCCCTGGAATCCTCGGCGCTCGATGCCGCCTCAGCCAGGATGGCTGCACTGAACGATCCCGCGACCACGGCCTGGAAGGATCCGCCGGCCAAGGCCAAGGCGGACAGCAGCGCACCGGACAGCAAGGCGACGAAGCCGCGGGCGAAGGCGAAGAAGCGGCACCGCGTGGTGCGGCGCCCGCCGCCTCAACAGCTGCAGCAGTCGCTTGACCCGTTTGGACAGCCGCAGCAGACCTTCGCTACGACGACCACGCGCGCGCGCCAGTAAGCTTACGCCGGCCCGGTCGCGACCGGCGGGCCGCCGGCCTGGCCCCATTCCGACCATGAGCCGTCATAGAGCGCGGTATCGGTGATACCGAGGCGATAGAGCGCGAGCGTCAGCACGCCGGCCGACACACCCGAGCCGCAGCTCGTCACGATCGGCGCATCGAGCTTGACGCCGGCACCGGTGAAAGCGGCACGCAGATCGTCGAGCGGCTTCATCGTTCCGGTCGCGGCATCGAACAGGAGATTGTAGGGCACGTTGCGGGCGCCGGGGATGTGGCCGGAGCGGATGCCCGCGCGCGGCTCGGGCGCGCGGCCCTCGAAACGGTCGGCGGCGCGTGCGTCGATCACCTGCTCTTTGTTGCTTTCGACGTTGGCGATGAGCTGCTGCATGCTGCGCACGCGTTTTGAATCATAGCTCGCCTTGAACGTCGCAGGCTTTGGCTTCACCTCGCCGCTCTCGACGGGACGCCCCTCGGCGCGCCACTTCTTCAGGCCGCCATTGAGGATGCGTACATTGCCGTGGCCGAAAGCCAGGAACATCCACCACGCGCGCGGCGCGGCGACCCAGCCGCCGGCATCGTAGATCACGACCGTGTCGGCATTACCGATGCCGAGATTGCCGACGTCGCGGCCGAACTGCTCGGCGCTCGGATACATATGCGGCAGCGGGTTGGAATGATCCGACACCGCGTCGACGTCGAAGAACACCGCGCCGGGCAGATGCGCGGCGAGATAGTCGTCCTTCGGCAGCGGCAGCACGCCCGGCAGCTTGAAGCTGGCGTCGAGCACTTTAAGGTTGGCGTCGTTGATATGGGCGGCGAGCCATTCGGTGGACACGAGGGGGTCGGGGGTCATCGGTCTTTCCTTGTCATTCCGGGGCGCGCGTAGCGCGAGCCCGGAATCTATCGCGCGGCAGAGATGGTGGATGAATGGATTCCGGGTTCGCGCTACGCGCGCCCCGGAATGACGAAGGGAGAGATCTAACCCTTCTTCTTCGGCTCCCACTGCTCCGTCGGGCCGCCGGCGTCGCGCCAGGCGGCGTAGCCGCCGGCGATGTGGGCGACGGGCTTGAGGCCCATGTCCTGCGCGGTCTTGGCAGCGAGCGCGGAGCGCAGGCCGCCGGCGCAGTGGAAGACGAACTTCTTGTCTTCCTGGAAGATCGGCTTGGCATAGGGGCTCTGCGGATCGATCCAGAATTCCAGCATGCCGCGGGTGCAAGCGAACGCGCCGGGGATGCGGCCGTCGCGCTCGATCTCGCGGGGATCGCGGATGTCGACGATGACGACGTCGCCGTTCTTGGAGATCTCGATGGCGTCCTTGGCGGTGAGCGTCTCGATCTCGGCATTGGCCTCGTCGATCAGCGCCTTGATGCCGCGGGTGATGGTCTGGGGCATGGGTCTTCCCTTCTTCTCTTCCGTCGTTCCGGGGCGATGCGAAGCATCGAACCCGGAACCTCGATCGTCACACTCCATCTCGAGATTCCGGATCGGCCGCTTTGCGGCCGTCCGGAATGACGGTGGAGGGCGCTAGTGCGTCAATTCCTTCATCGCACCCTCCAGCCCCTCGATCGTGATCGGGAACATGCGATTGGTGAAGATGCGCTTGATGATGGTGGTCGATTCCGAATAGTCCCAGTGCTTCTGCGCGACCGGATTGAGCCACACCGTATGCGGATAGGTGCGGATGATGCGGTCGAGCCAGACCGAACCCGGCTCCTCGTTGACATGCTCGACCGAGCCGCCCGGCACCATGATCTCGTAAGGCGACATCGAGGCGTCGCCGACGAACACGACCTTGTAGTCGTGCGGGTATTTGTGCAGCACGTCCCAGGTCGGCGTGCGGTCGGTGAAACGGCGCTTATTCTGCTTCCACACGCCTTCATAGAGGCAGTTGTGGAAGTAGAAATACTCCATGTGCTTGAACTCGCTCTTCGCCGCCGAGAACAGCTCCTCGACCTGCTCGATATGCGAATCCATCGAGCCGCCGATGTCGAAGAACACCAGGAGCTTCACCGCGTTGCGCCGCTCGGGCCGCATGTGCACGTCGAGATAACCGTGATTGGCGGTCTCGCGGATGGTGGTGTCGAGATCGAGCTCATCAGGCGCGCCGGTGCGCGCGAACTTGCGCAGGCGCCGCAGCGCCACCTTGATGTTGCGGATGCCGAGCTCGACATTGCCGTCGAGATCCTTGAACTCGCGCTTGTCCCACACCTTCACGGCGCGGTTGTTGCGGTTCTTCTCCTGACCGATGCGGACGCCCTCGGGATTATAGCCGTGGGCCCCGAACGGCGAGGTGCCGGCGGTGCCGATCCACTTCGAGCCGCCCTGATGCCGCCCCTTTTGCTCCTCGAGGCGTTTCTTCAGGGTCTCCATGAGCTTGTCCCAGCCCATGGCCTCGATCTGCTTCTTCTCTTCCTCGGTGAGATACTTCTCCGCGAGCTTCTTCAGCCACTCCTCGGGGATCTCGGCCTTGTCCATGGCCTCGAGCAGGCTCTCCAGCCCCTTGAACACGGTGCCGAAGACGCGGTCGAACTTGTCGAGATTGCGCTCGTCCTTCACCAGCGAGGCGCGCGACAGATAGTAGAAATTCTCGACGGTGTAGTCCGCGAGGTCAGCGTCGAGCGCCTCCATCAGCGTGAGGTATTCGCGCAGCGTCACGGGGACCTGCGCATCGCGCAGAGAAGTGAAGAATTGCAGGAACATGGGTGACAGATTGCCCGTCGGGGGGCGGACGTCAAGGGGCGCTTCATCTCTCCCATTGGGAGAGGTGAAGCGAGATCGCGAACGCTGCTGGACCGGGAGGCTTTTTGCTCTAGAATTGGCCACCTCACGGGGTTGTTTTGGGGACGTTTGCAATGGGAATTCTCGCAGCACTCATCATCGGCGCGATCGCCGGCTGGCTCGCCGGCAAGATTGTCCACGGGGCGGGATTTGGGCTGATCGGCAACATGGTCGTCGGCATCATCGGCGCGCTGGTGGCGGGCTGGGTGCTGCCTCAGCTGCACATCCAGCTCGCCACCGGCACGGTCGGCGCCATCGTGGATGCCACCATCGGCGCGGTGATTGTGCTCGTCATCCTTTCGCTGATAAAACGGGTCTGAAAGCCTGACCGAACCAGGAACGGCCGCCATGAGCGGCCGTTCCGTTTGTTGGACCAGGGCGATGCCTGCAGGGCAAGATCTGGGACGACGACCAACAAGGACGCGCGATGAAATTTACCGGCACCAAGGACTATGTTGCGACCGACGATCTCAAGGTCGCCGTCAATGCCTCGATCGTGCTGGAGCGCCCGCTCCTCATCAAGGGCGAGCCCGGCACCGGCAAGACGGTGCTGGCGGAGGAAGTGGCCAAGGCGCTGAACGCGCCGCTTCTGACCTGGCATATCAAGTCCACCACCAAGGCACAGCAGGGCCTCTACGAATACGACGCGGTGTCGCGCCTGCGCGACAGCCAGCTCGGCGATGCCCGCGTCTCCGACATCAGGAACTACATCAAGCGCGGCAAGCTGTGGGAGGCGTTCACCGCCGAACAGCGCCCGGTGCTGCTGATCGACGAAATCGACAAGGCCGACATCGAGTTCCCGAACGATTTGCTGCTCGAGCTCGACCGCATGGAATTCCATGTCTACGAGACCAGCGAGACGATCAAGGCGAAGCAGCGCCCGATCATGATGATCACCTCCAACAACGAGAAGGAGCTGCCGGACGCGTTCCTGCGCCGCTGCTTCTTCCACTACATCAAGTTCCCCGACGCCGACACCATGGGCCGCATCGTCGACGTCCACTTCCCCGGCATCAAGAAGCGCCTGGTGGAAGAGGCGCTGCGCATCTTCTTCGAAGTGCGCGAGGTGCCCGGCCTGAAGAAGAAGCCGTCCACCTCGGAGCTTTTGGACTGGCTCAAGCTGCTGCTCAACGAGGACATGAGCGTGGAGCAACTGCGCGAGCGCGATCCGCGCAAGCTGATCCCGCCGCTGCACGGTGCGCTGCTGAAGAACGAGCAGGACGTGCATCTGTTCGAGCGGCTGGCGTTCTTGAGCCGAAGGGAAGTGTAGGTCGGCGCGCCGCCAACCACACGCCCGGTGTCGTCCCGGCCTAGTTGTGGAGCCTCAAGAGGTTGTCCTCGGTCAAACCGAGCCGGCTGATCGGCGTTTGAGAGTTTATACCACCGTGGGGCCGGTGCCAGTTGTATTGGTGCAGCCAGATGGGCAGCTCCCGGGCGCGCCGATCTGATGTGGGATAGGCTTTGGCATAAGCCCATTCGCGAAGCGCTGTCTGAATGAAGCGCTCGGCTTTGCCGTTTGTTCTCGGCGTGTAAGGCTTGGTGCGGATATGCTTGATGCCGAGGTCCCGGCAAGCGTCGCGGAAGGCGAAGGACTGGTAGCAACTCCCATTGTCGGTCATGACACGCGTGACGGTGACGCCGAGCCTTTTGTAATAAGCCACAGCGGCCTTGAGAAAGGGAACAGCGCTGTCCGCCGTCTCATCGGGCTTGATCTCGGAGAAGGCGACGCGGGAATGGTCGTCGATGCAGACGTGGACGAAATCCCAGCCGGCGCCGCGGCTCTTGTTCGGACCACTCGGATCGCCAGTGATGCGGTGGCCAACACGCTTGAAACGCCCGAGCTTCTTGATGTCGATGTGAATGATCTCGCCTGGGGTCTCGCGTTCATAGCGGCGTTCCGGCTCGACCGGTTCGAGATCACGGATCCGGTTTAGTCCCAAGCGGCGCAGAATGCGGCTGACAGTGGCCGGTGATACAGCGGCCTTAGCTGCGATCTGCTTGCCGGTATGACGTTGGCGGCGCAAGACCTCGACAACCGTGCAAGTGGCTGGCGGGGTTTGGCTCGGCGATGAGTGGGGTCTGGAGGAGCGGTCGCGCAACCCTTCTACGCCTTCCTCGCGGAACCGCTTGACCCATTTGGCAACGGTCTTCGGCGTCGTGTTGAACTGGAAAGCCGCGTCGGCCTGGCTCAGCCCGCCCTCGACCACGCTTCGCACCATCGCCTCTCGACCTTTGGGCGTCAAAGGCGCATTCTTGTGGACGTTCATCTGGTCTCTCCTTGGAACACTGAAGCTTCGCAACCTCAGCTTCCTCGGTTCAGACCAGATGGACAACCTCCTGAAAGACCACACCTAGTGCGCAATTGCGCACGGGGGCCGGGACCCATACCGCGTGATTTATCGATAAGACTCCGGGGCCAGTACCGCCCACCAAACCACTCCCTGGGGTAATGGGTCCTGGCGTTCGCCAGGACGACGTTGGGGAGGCATTTGCGCGCTGCCCCAACCTCGTCATTGCGAGCGCAGCGAAGCAATCCAGAAGCCCTCCGCGGAAACAGTCTGGATTGCTTCGCTGCGCTCGCGCAATGACGGAGGATGAGGTATGGGCTGGTTCTCCAGATGACGCTGTCATTCCCCGCGAAGGCGGGGAATCCAGTACGCCGCAGCCTCTCGGCTCCATCACAACCGCCTCTGGAATACTGGATCGCCCGCCTTCGCGGGCGATGACAGCGAGTGTGTGGTCACAGACACGACTTCGCATCCTCGCGGCTCATCTCGCCCGAGCTTTGCTCTCTCCATCACACCGTCCAGGAAAGAGGGCGCAGGGAAGGCCGGGTGCCGGCTGGCACCCACGGTCCGCCGTGCGAAGGCACACGCAGAAAAACTGCACAGCGGCATACAGGTGAAGCCCAACACACGGCCTTCCCTGCGCAGTGGTCGGACGGCTTATGCCGTGCTCTCCCGGGAGCCGAGTTCGTTCTGGCCTCCCTCGTCCTCGCGGAATTCACCGACACCGCGCCGGTTGACGCGACTGTCGCATCAGCAAGAGCTTGACCGTAGCAACGACGGCCAGGACCACACGGTTTTGCCGTACGCACGCAGCGCCGTTCGTCCGCACGAAGTTTTGGGCTCACGGAGAGCAATCCGCCCTGCCCTCAGCCTCTCGCACACGACGCTGCCGCGTCCACCGCAACCCGGCCCGCGTTTCGAACGACTCGCGAACCGCCCCTCTTCGTCGGGCCGGGCTGGCTCGATGTATGCCGCAATTCCGAATTTCGGTAAAGTGGAATATTTTTGCGGGGAGGGATTGACGGGTGAGCGACACAGCAAATCTAGTAGGGTGGGTTAGCAACAGCGTAACCCACCTCTTTTGTCTCCGCGTCCAGAGAGGTGGTGGGTTACGCCGCGCGGACTGCTCTTCGCGCAGCCGCTAGCTAACCCACCCTACGAAGATCTCACGCCACCGCCGCATCCGGAATCCGCGCGGCTTCCATCGGCACCTTGCCGCGGATCAGGTCCGAGGCACGGTCGGCGATCATCATCGTGGATGCGTTCAAATTCGCCGAGATCATGCGCGGCATCACGGAGGCATCGATCACGCGGAGGCCCTCCAACCCGTGGACGCGAAGTTGGTCGTCGACCACTGCCCACGTGCTGTCCGCCGGACCCATGCGGCAGGTGCAGCCGGGGTGGAAGGTGGTGGTGCCGCGTTCGGTGGCGGCGGCGAGGAATTCGTCGTCGGTGTTGATGTTGGGGCCGGGGAAATCCTCGTAGGCGTAATAGGGCGACAGCGGCGCACTCTTCAAAAGGCGCCGTGCGAGCTTCATGCCGCCGACGATGACGCGGCGGTCGAGCTCGGCGTCGAGGTAATTGGTCTGGATGATCGGCGGCGCGAACGGATCGGCCGAGCGAATGCGGACATAGCCGCGGCTCTCGGGGCGCTGCTGCCAGGAGGCCACCGTCATGCCGGGCTCGTCCTCGAGCTGGCCCTGCACGCCTTCCTTGTAGCTTGCCGGTGTGAAGGTGAGCTGCAGGTCGGAAGACTCGGCGCTCTCGCCGGAGTGCCAGAAGCAATAGACCATGGTCGGCGACAGCGAGAGCAGGCCGCGGCGCGCGGTTGCCCATTTCAGCGCCTCGATCCACAGCGAGAAGCCGCGGCGGAGTTCGTTGATGGTCTTGATGTCTTTTACGCGCGCCACCGTGCGCGGCGCGTAATGATCCTGGAGGCCTTCGCCGACCGGCAACGCATGGCGCACCGCGATGCCATGGGCGGCCAGCAGGTCCGGCGAGCCGACGCCGGAGAGCTGGAGCAGTTGCGGCGAATTATAGGTGCCGCCGGACAGGATCACTTCCTTGTTGGCGCGCACCTCGACCGGCGTGCCGCCGCGGCCGCCCTTGGTGTAGCGCACGCCCACCGCGCGCTTACCCTCGAAGATGATCTCGGTCGCGTGCGCGTGGGTGTGCACATGCAAATTGGGGCGCTTCATCGCGGGCTTCAGGAACGCGGTCGAGCCGGAGACGCGCAGGCCCTTGTCGATGGTGCGCTGGCAGTAGGAGACGCCTTCCTGCTTCGCGCCGTTGTAGTCGGGGTTACGCGGGATGCCGAGCGAGACCGCGCCCTCCATGAAGGCCTCGCAGAGCGGATCGCGCCAGTCCATGGTGGTGACGATGAGGTTGCCGTCGCGTCCGCGATAGGTGTCCTCACCCTCGCCGACCCGCTTCTCCAGCCGCTTGAAGTAAGGCAGCACGTCGGCATAGCCCCAGCCGCGATTGCCCATCTGCGCCCAGGTGTCGAAATCCATGCGCTGGCCGCGATTGTAGATGTGGCCGTTGATCGAGGACGAGCCACCGAGCGTCTTGCCGCGCGGCGCGTAGATGCTGCGCCCGCCGGTGTAGGGCCCCGGCTCCTGCTGGTAGGCCCAGTTGATGCTCTTCATGTGGAAGGTCTTGATGAAGCCCGCCGGCAGATGGATGTACGGGTGCCAGTCGCTCGGGCCCGCCTCCAGCACGCAGACGCTAACGTTCGGATCTTCGCTGAGCCGGTTGGCAAGCACGCAGCCGGCGGAGCCCGCGCCGACGATCACATAATCAAATCTGTCCATGGTGCCTCGGCCGCTCAGCGCGGCTTGTCGTTGAGTTGAAATTCGAGATGCGCCTGCACTGTCGGCCATTCGGCGGCGGTAATGCTGTAGACCACGGTGTCGCGCAGCGTGCCGTTCGGCGCGACCTGGTGGCTGCGCAGAATGCCGTCCTGCTTGGCGCCCAGGCGCTCGATGGCGCGGCGGCTCTGGTGGTTGAAGTAGTGCGTACGGAATTCGACCGCGATGCAGTTCAGCGTCTCGAAGGCGTGCCGGAGCAGCAGCAGCTTGCACTGCGTATTGAGCGGGCCGCGCTGCGCGCTCTTGCCATACCAGGTCGAGCCGATCTCGACGCGGCGGTTGGCGGCATCGATATTCATGTAGGTCGTCATGCCGACGATGTTGCCGCCGGCGTCGAACACGGTGAACGGCAGCATCGAGCCTGCGGCTTGCAAGGCCAGGCGGCGGTCGATCTCCTTGCCCATGTTCTCAGGCAGGGGAATCGCAGTGTACCAGAGTTTCGAGAGCTCGCCGTCCTTCACGGCCTCGGTCAGCCCCTCGATATGCTGACGCGACAGCGGCTCGAGACGGGCGTGCTGTCCACGCAGGGTGATGGGATCAGGCCAGGGCATTGAATCGTTCCTCATGAATGTCATTCCGGGATGGTCCGAAGGACCAGACTATGGTGCGCAATTGCGCACCTGAGAATCTCGAGATCCCGGGTTCTATGCTCCGCATAGCCCCGGGATGACAATCGCGTTTTACGCGATTGTCACTTGTTCAAGAAGTTCAACGGCAAACCGCCGCGCGGCCAGTCCATGGCGATCAGCTCGCCCTTGCCTGACAGCGTGATGTAGGCGGTCTTCAGCCCGGGGCCGCCGAAGGCGATGTTGGTGGTGACGCGGTCGCCGGTCGGCACCTGCTCGACCAGGGTGCCGTCAGGCGCGATCACCGAGATGCAGCCGGAGACGAGGGTGGCGACGCAGACATTGCCGTTCGCCTCCACCGCAAGCGAGTCGAACATCTGGTAGCCGCCGAGGCCGCAGATCGGCTTGCCCCGCTCGCCGCGATAGATCACCTCGCGCGGCCTCAGCGTGCCGGGCGCGGAGAGCTCATAGGCCCAGAGCCGCGCCGTCGGCGTCTCCGCGATGTAGACGGTGTTCTCGTCCGGCGAGAGCCCGATGCCGTTGGCCGGCAGCACGCCGTGCACGACCTCCACGACCTCTTTCATGCCGGGCTTGAGATAATATATGCCGCCGACGTCCATCTCGCGCGCGCGGCGCTTGCCGAGATCGGAGAACCAGAGGCCGCCGTGCCTGTCGAACACCAGATCGTTCGGCCCGCGCAGATCGTGCTCGCCGCATTTGGTCACGACGGTCTCGACCTTGCCGGATTGCAGGTCGACTCGCTGGATCGAGCCGCCGAGATAGTTGTCCGGCTGCGGGCCCGGCATGATCATCTGGCCGGTCGGAATCCAGGAGAAGCCGCCATTGTTGCAGATGTAGATCTTGCCGTCGGGGCCGAGGGCGGCGCCATTCGGTCCGCCCGGCACCTTCGCCACGATCTCCTTGCGGCCGTCGGGATAGACGCGGGTCAGGCGCTGGCCGCGGATTTCCACCAGCACCACCGAACCGTCCGGCATCACGACCGGCCCTTCGGGAAATTCGAGGTCGGTGGCGAGAACGCGGACGTCAGACATTGAGACCCTCCCGGCTGCTTGTTATGGCTTGCACGGGATGTCCGGCACGGGCCCCACACGCAAGCTTTGCCTGCGGTTATGACAAAGTCACCGGGGCTTGCCAAGCAAGCGGGACGGTATGCCAGCGTTGCGCCGCAAGGCGCGATTAAGGGTCATCGCGGATCGTGCTACCCGCGCACCGGCACCCAGATCTCGAAGCCGCCATTGCCGGTCGCGGGATCGAATTTTTCGTCGTAGCGCTCGAAGTTCGGCGCGTCTGCGGCCTTCAGGCCGGAGGCGGGCAGCCACTGATTCCAGATCGTGTTGACGGTGCGCCTGATCGAGGCGACGTGGTCGGTGTGGGCGAACACCGCATAGCGCTGCTCGGGGATGCGGATGCGGCCGAAGCGGCGCGGCAGGTCGGAATAATCGCTGACCTCGACACCGGCGATGTAGTCGAAATTGCCGGCATCGTCGCCGTTGCAGCAGACGCCATAGGCGACGTTGCCGACACGCGCCGGAATGTCGCCAACCTCCTGGTGGAAGCGCTGCCACATCCCCGGGATGATCGCGCCGTTGTCGCAGGAGATGCGCTCACTGATGCCGGCGACAAGGAAGGCGGTTGCGGTCTCGAAACGCGGCGGGGCGAGAGTGTCTGAGATGGTGGAGTCCATGAGGATCGGCTCCTGAAGCTTGAGATGGCCGGTGCACGTCGCGACCCGCACCGCTTCGGGTGTGGTGCCGAACTGGTCGCGGAACGCGCGGGTGAATGCTTCGTGCGAGCCGTAATCCGCCTCCAGCGCCAGCGACAGGATGTCCGGCGCGCCGTTCGCAAGACTGCGCGCCGCCTCGGTCAGCCGCCGCGCGCGCACGTAACGCATCACCGGCAGGCCGGTGGCTGCGGCAAACGCGCGCACGATGTGGAACCGCGACACGCCGGATATCGCAGCGATCTCGTGGAGCGTCATCGGCTCGGCCAGATGGCTCTCGATATACCAGAGCGCGCGCTGGGCTGGATTCATGCTGGTTCGGGCCCTCGTTCGAAGCGCGACCATGATGCACGGAACGCCGCGGGCTTCGCTTGATCGGCGTTGCGGTCCCGCAAGAGAATAACGCCGGCACAGCCACTGGCAACGTCCCGCCGTTCATGGCTACACTCGGGACGTCCTTGAAACCGCTCACAAGAAAGCAGGAGGAACCGCGTCATGAAGATCACCGATGTGCGGGCGCACCAGATCCGCATCCCCTATGACGCCGGTGTCGCGAGCTTCCGGCAGGGCGCCTCCGCCATCACCGCGCTCGACATGGTGATCGTCGAGGTCACGACCGATGCAGGGTTGACCGGCTGGGGCGATGCCTTCGCCTATGTCTGCCCCCGCACCACGCGCAGCGCCGTCGAGGAGATGATCGCACCGCAGGCACGTGGGCTTGAGGTTCCCGATGCCGCCGGCATTCCCGCGGTGATGGAGCAGATCCAGCGCAATCTGCATCTGTTCGGCCGCTACGGCATCACCATGTTCGCGATCTCCGGGCTCGACATCGCGCTTTGGGACCTCGCCGCGAAGATCAAGGGCGTGCCGGTGCACCGCCTGCTCGGCGAGACCAGGCGCCCGGCCATTCCGGCCTATGCGAGCCTGTTGCGGATCGGCACGCCCGACAACATCGCCAGCGAATGCAAGAAGGCGCTCGCGCTCGGCTATGGCGCCATCAAGCTGCACGAGACCACGGCGCCGGCGGTCTATGCCGCGCGCGAGGCGATCGGGCCGGGCATACCGCTGATGGTGGACATGAACTGCCCGCTGTCAGGCGAGCAGGCGATCGCGTTCGCCGGGACATGCCGGGACGCGCAGCCGATGTTCCTGGAGGAGCCGGTCTGGCCACCGGAGGATTTTGCCGCGCTCGCCGAGGTCCGCAGCAAGGGCGGGCTCGGCGTCGCCGCCGGCGAGAACGCCTGCACGGAATATCAATTCCGCCAGATGATGAATGCGGGCGCGGTGAGCCACGCCCAGCCGTCGGTGATCAAGGTCGGCGGCATCACGGAGTTTCTGAAGGTCGCGGCGCTCGCCGATCGGCTCGGCGTCAAGATCGTCCCGCACTCCCCGTATTTCGGCCCCGGCCTGCTTGCGACCTTGCATCTGCTGGCGGGGCGCGACGACGGGTTCGTCGAGATGTTCTACCTGAAGCGCGAGGCCTGCCTCTGGGGCGGCCGCGCCGACGTCGATGCCACCGGCCATGTCGCGGTGCCGACTGGGCTTGGGCTCGGCTATGAGCCCGACCGCGGCGTGATGGAGCGATATCGCGTCGCGTGAGCGCGGCGCCTATTTCGCCGCGTCCTTGGCCGGCGGCGCGTCCTGCTTCTTCTTCACGTCCTCCGCGATCTTCGTTTGCGCGGCCTGGAGATCGCCGAGCGTCTTCTGCAAGCCGGCAAGGCTCGTCTTCAACGCGTCGATCTGGCGATTGGCGGCATCCAGCTTCTGCTGGTGATCGAGGTTGAGCCTGGTGATCGTCTTCTGGAGGAAATCGACGTTGCTCTGGAGGCAGCTCGTGCGCCGCTCCATGGTCTTCTCGACGGTGCAGATCTCGATGCCGGGCACGTCCTGCGCGCGGAGCGGCGCGATCGCCAGCGTGGCGAGCAGCAACATCACGACACAGACGCCGGCGCTTCGAAACGGCATGCAGGTTCCTCGTCAAATTGATCACGGCAATGTGCGCTGTTTGCGCACAGCCGCCGGACGCTACCACACTCGTACCGCATTCTCGCGTTGAGCTTGGCTTGTTCCCTTGGGACAGGGAGCAGTGAACCGCGCGCGGAAGAAATGGGCGCTCTTTCCGCGGCTTTGATTAGGGGAGATTTTTGGAATGGCAACGCGCGATAGACGTCTGGCGGAATTCGACGGCGCTGGAGAGCCGCCACCTGGCTTGCCGGTCGAAGTGCTGTGCGAGGATCACAGCGGAACGTATCAACTGCCGTTCGCCTGCCGCTATGTCGAGGGACGCTGGCAGAACCACGAGGCCGGCATCGCGGTCGAAGCGACCGTGATCGGCTGGCGCTTGCCGCGTGTGAAGCACTCCGGCGTCGCCTGACAGCGGCTTCTGTTCCAAAATGCAACGGGGCCGCGCTCCGCCTTAACCTTCGGAACGCGGTTCGAACGAATCGCGTCCGAATCAGCCGAATCGCCTCGTCCACGCCTGTTCACGGCTAGATGTCGATGCGGGTCTGTCTTCGCGCACAATATCTGCGCGACGGCCGGGCGGGCTCAAGCCTGGAGCCGGCGCCAAAGGTTAACGGTGGACAAGGCATGGCTCGCACCGCCGCCCCAGCCGGTCCCCGCCCCCTAAACAGGCAGGCCAGCGCAACGCCTGCCTAATATTCGACCTCGAGCTCCTCGATCTCGGCCGGCTCTTCCTTGGCCGCCGCGATCCATTCCTTCATCTCGGGCATGGCCATGATGGTATCGGCGTAGGCCTTCAGAAGCGGCTCGAGCTTGACGTCATAGGTCACGAAGCGCGTCACCACGGGCGCGTACATCGCATCCGCCATGGTGCGCCTCTCACCGAACAGGAACGGGCCGCCCGATTTCTCCAGGCAATCGCGCCAGATGGACCAGACGCGGTCGATGTCGGCCTGCGCGCGCGACCAGATCTTGAAGCCGGGGAAGTGCCCCTTCAGATTGACAGGCAGCGAGGCGCGCAGCGTGGTGAAGCCGGAATGGATTTCGCCGCAGATCGAGCGGCAATGAGCGCGCTGGACGCGGTCATCCGGCAACAGGCCGGCGTCCGGCATCACCTCGTTGAGGTATTCGGCAATCGCCAGCGTATCCCAGACAGTCGCGCCCTCGTGCCGCAGGCATGGCACCAGGATCGACGACGACAGCAACAGGATTTCGGCGCGCGCGGAGGCGTCGTCGGGCGCGGTCACGATCTCCTCGAAATCGAGCCCGGAAAACTTCGTCAGCAGCCAGCCACGCAGCGACCAGGACGAGTAGTTCTTGCTGCTGATGGTCAGTGTCGCCTTCGCCATATGGCCTCTTCCCTCACGCCTGAGATGGGCACCCCGCCCGGCCCGCGGGCATGCCCACTACCTGTGCTTCCAATGTGTACACCCCGCTTGAAGAGCAAGCGATGTGCCAGTTTTGCGGGCGATTTGACTCAGTTTTGGCTTCGATATTGCATGGCACCATGGGACAGGTGGGCGCTTCAGTATGATGTCGATGTATTATCAAGCCTTTCAGAACCAGATGGACCTGACGGCGCCGTGGCGCGCGGGCGCCTCGTCTGCGCTCAAGTTCCTCAATCTGGTGCCGCAGGGCGTATCGCACCAGGTCGTCGGCCGGCTGTCGGCGGCGCTGGAGCTGATCTCGCGCTCCACCCTCACCTACCATCGCCCGGCCTACGGCATCGACAGCGTCATGGTAGGCAACCGTGAGGTCGCCGTCACCGAGGAGATCGCCTACGCGACCCCGTTCGGCTCGCTGCTGCACTTCAAGAAGCAGGGCGTGCCCGAGCAGCCGCGCATGCTGCTGGTCGCGCCGATGTCCGGCCATTTCGCGACGCTGCTGCGCGGCACCGTGAAGACGCTGCTCCAGGACCACGACGTCTACATCACCGACTGGCACAATCCGCGCGACATTCCGCGCAGCGAGGGCCGCTTCGGGCTCGACGACTACACCGACCACCTCATCGACTTCCTCGGCCAGCTCGGCCCGCGCCCGCATATGGTGGCGATCTGCCAGCCGTCGGTCTCGGCGCTCGCGGCCGCCGCCGTCATGTGCGAGGACAACCATCCCTCGCGTCCCGCCACGCTGACGCTGATGGCAGGGCCGATCGACACGCGGATCCAGCCGACCAGGGTGAACGAATTCGCCAAGAGCAGGCCGATCGACTGGTTCGAGCAGAACCTGATCAACTACGTGCCGGTGCAGTGCCGCGGCGCGCTGCGCAAGGTCTATCCGGGCTTCGTGCAGCTCACGGCCTTCGTCTCGATGAATCTCGAGCGGCACATCAAGCAGCACATGGACCTCGCCAACCACATCGCCAAGGGCGAGAAGGAAAAGGCGGCGACCATCAAGACCTTCTACGACGAATATTTCGCGGTGATGGATCTGCCCGCGGAATTCTACATCGAGACCGTGCGCGACGTATTCCAGGAGCATCTGCTGCCGCAGGGCAAGCTGATGCATCGGGGACGGCCGGTGAACACCAAGGCCGTCAGCCGCATGGGGCTGATGACGGTCGAGGGCGAGAAGGACGACATCTGCTCTATCGGCCAGACGCTCGCCGCGCAAGACCTCTGCACCGGCGTGCGCGCCTATCGCCGCGTGCACCACATGCAGGCCGGCGTCGGCCATTACGGCGTGTTCTCCGGCAAGCGCTGGAACAACGAGATCTATCCGCTGCTGCGGGATTTCGTGCACGTGAATTCGTGAGGCGCACGCCGCGCTAGGGCTGCTCTTCAAGCCCGTATCGAGCCGGGCCACGCGACGACTTGCCCTGACATCACAAGGCGGTTGCGTCCGCTCTCCTTGGCGGCGTAGAGCGCTTTATCCGCAGCCACAATCAACGACGTGCAATCCGCCTTGTCGGCGAACGACATATGTGTGGCGCCACCAATACTGAGGGTGACCTGCTTGGATGGCGGGTTGAGCGCGTGGAGGATGCCGAGGTCCTGAATCGCTTGCCGGATTCGTTCGCCGACCTGCTCGCACCCTCCCATGTCGGTGTTTGGCAGCAGCAACGCGAATTCCTCACCACCATACCGAGCGGCTACGTCTGCAGGCCGTCTGGCCTGCTCTGCCAGGACCCCGGCGACCGAGCGAAGACATGCATCGCCCGCCTGATGCCCGTACTGATCGTTGAAACGCTTGAAATGATCGACGTCCATCAGCAACAGTGACAGAGGCGTTCCTTCGCGCCTCGCCCGGTCCCATTCCGCCTCTAGCCGCTCGTCGAAGTGTCTGCGGTTTGCCAGGGCCGTCAGGCCATCCGAACTGGCGAGAGCCGACAGCTTATCCTCCAGGTCCTTACGTTCGGTCATGTCGCGCGAGATCGCCACCACGCCGTTGATGTCTCCACTCTGCGCGCTCCTTGCGACGCGCAGCGCGGTTTCGATCCAGACCTCGCCTTTCTCGCGATGCCGAGTGCGATAAGTGATTCTAGCCTCCTCGGCTTCGCCGTTCATCAGCGCGGAGATCGTTTGCTCAACCCGGGCCAGGTCCGCGGGATTTATGCCGGCAAGGGCCGACGTATCCACCAATTCGTTCGGAGCCCAGCCGAGAACCCGCGCGCTGGACGGCGACGTATAGAGGATGCGTCCATCGAGCGCGATGCGCATGACCATGTCTCCCGACTGCTCCGCAAGGAGGCGAAAATCCGCCTCCTTGGCGATCAGGGCGGCGGCCATCTTTTGCCGCAGGTGCAACTGGCGCACCAGCAAAAGCCCCGCAACAGCGAGCCCTCCTATCAGTCCCAGCACCGCAGCCATGCGCATCAGCGCGGCCCTGCGCCATGGAGCCAAGACGTCGTCTTCCGATTCCGTCGCAACCACGAGAACGGGGTAGCGACTGCTCAGTTGATAAAAGCTCAGTCGCCGAACGCCGTCGAGAGGCGACGTGAAGTAGTAGACGCCCGCAGCCGGCCGTTCGCGGAAATTCCTAAAGAGCGGTGCATTCGACAGATCGCGGCCCGTATATCCGTTGTCCGGGCTACGCGCGAGGACAATGCCTTTCGCTGTCGCCAGTGAGATTGAGCCGTTCTGGCCAACGTCGAACCCGCGATAGAATTGCAGAAAGTAGTCGACATCGATCGTGGTAAGAGCCACTCCGGCAAAACTGCCGTCAGGATGATTGAAGCGCCTTGACGCGGTGATGATCCATTGCCCGCCCGACCTGCTCCTCACTGGAGGCCCGATGAAGGTTCCCCGGTCAGCCATGGCGCGATGATGCTGGAAATACTCTCGGTCGCTGTTGTTGAGACTGGCGAAATCCACAGGCTCGCTGGTCGCGAGCCAGCGGCCGGTCTCGTCATAGACGAACACGGCGCGGATCCGGTTCGCGGCTTTGCGCCGGGAAAGAAAGGTCTGAATCTTGGCGATTGCCGCCGGGCTGGTTCCCTCGAGTTCGAGTTGGCCAACTAACACATTGAGAACGGTGTCCGCGAGTTCGAACGTATCGTCCGCGTGTTGCGTCACCGACCGGGCCAGATTGGCCATGTCCGTTTCGGAGCCCTTCAGCAGCGTCTGTCGCGAGGACCACTCCCGCCAGCCGCTGAGCGCGACCATCGCCAAGCAAGCGACCGCCACAAATGCGGAGACCCAGAGCGTCAGACGCCCCTGGCGAACATCACTACGGTGATCGATCAAGAGACGCTCCCTCCACCCTCAACCCCGTAAACGCCTTGGGCTAAGGAATGGTTGCTCGTTCCGGTTGAGGTTTTTGGCAGAGCACCGGAAGGAGACTGACGGCATCGATGAGCGGCCTGACCGTCGATCGATAGCCCATGGACTGGTCGGACGAGAAGGATAACACAGCAATCAGCTCAGCTTGACGGCCTCGAGCACTGTGCCGGCCACTCGACCAAAGTGAGGTTCAGTAAAACTCGCCGGATGACGGCTTCGAACTCCGGCAAGATGTGCCAAGTCGTCGATCCGCGGTTGAGGCCGAATGACCAGGCTCTCTGCCGGCAGACGTTCGGTCGGCGAAAGCGGCGCGGGCTTGGCGCCGCCTGCAACAATGTGGGGCAACGGCGCGGCCATTGACCAGATGTTCTTGAGCATCGCCCTGTTCACCGAGCACGCGATGACGCCGTTGCCCCTCAGGCGGGCGACGGTAAAGAGCTTGCGGATCAGCAGGTCTCGTTCAAGCGACTGCGGCAAATGGAACTGCAGCCCGACGAGATGGCCTCTTTGCTGCATGACCATCGCGTCGATCCACCCCACCTGCGCGATGTGCACGCGCAGCGGTTCTCCAGCGCGAGGACAGTCAATGCCGGCGCCGAGCAGAACGCCGGCGCCAGAGAGGGAGACGTTGCTCACGCGCCCAGAAAGCACCTCGCCGGTCCCAGTCAGGATCAAGACTGATTCATCGACATCGAAACGCTCCTCGGCACGTCCCATCCGCGCCTGCAGCGAGGTCATGCAGACGAAGAAGAGCACGACGATGTTCACGACCGACCAGAAGGCGACCATCGGTAAAGCGCCCGGATGATCGATGATCCGCCATTCCGGGATGGTGTTGAGAACCACGCCGACGACCGTCAACGCCATCAGACCCGCCGATGGCCAGAATATCTCCGCGGCGTAGCTTGCGCGTCGCGCGGCTGCGCCCTTGGGCGTTACCCTGAACGCATGCCCCGTCGGCTTGACGAGAGTCCCGAGCACCGTTGGCAAGATCTTGAAGCTCTGGATAGTCGCCGATACCTGAGCGGCGAGCGGAAAGTGCTCGTGCGGCGCGAACCAGGAGATGCCGCCGTTAAGCGCCAGGATCGCGGGGAACAAGTAATAGAAGACCGACTCAGGAGTGACGTCGACGACAGGCGCTAGCCCAGTCCACATGAACACGATCGGAACCAACACGACCGCGAGCGCCCGCAGGCCCATTGAGAGCCAATGCGTCGGAAAGAAGAGGAGCCGATGCATCAAGCCCAGTCCGGGGCCGAGCGGGCCGTCGGCGAGATACAGCGTCTGGATCGCGCCACGCGCCCAGCGTTGCCGCTGCACGAAAAAGGCGTCAAGGCTTTCCGGCGCCAGTCCAATCGCCAGCGGCTCGCGTAGATAGCGAGTAACGTACCCCTTGCGCAGCAGGACCAGCGTCAACAGCATGTCTTCCGTAATGGACTGGGTCGGCAAGGCATCGCCCACCGCGCGGAGTGCCGCGCGACGCGTGACGGAGTTGGAACCACAACAAAAGGCACCATCCCAGCCGTCGCGCGCCGGCATGATGGAATCGAAGAAGAACCGTTGCTCGTCCGGCAGTCCCCTGTGCAGGCCGAGATTCGCCTGCATCGGGTCCTCATTGTAGAAGGTGTGCGGGATCTGAACGATTCCGATCTTTGGATCGGCGAAGAAGCCCATCGTGCGCATCAGGAAATTGCGCTGCGGCACGAAGTCCGCATCAAAGATCGCGAAGAATTCGCCGCTCGTCTTCGTCAGGGCATGATTGATATTGCCGGCCTTGGCATTCAAGTTGTCGGCGCGCGTGAGATAGCCGGCGCCCTTTTGCTTGCAGAGTTCCCTGAGCCAGGGCCTGCGACCATCATCCAAGACCCAGACCTGGAAATTTGGATAGCCCAGGCACAGCGCGCCCGTGATCGTCTTTTCCAGCACCTCGAATGGCTCGTCATAGGTCGGAATAAAGACGTCGACCGAGGGCAACTCGTCATCCGGCAGGCTGCGAAGCCGACGCTCGTGCTGATCTGCTTCGCTGCGGCGATCGGTCCTGCGAAGGAAAGTCAGATAGAGAATGAACTGATCTGTGAAGGTCAGAAGCTCGACGAACAGACAGAGCCAGATCCAGCCGACCTGATACCAGCTCCCGCTTGCCGGCAGCACGGTGGTGCAAATACGCCATTCGAGATAGCGGGCGACCACGAGCCAAACCACGACAAAGACCGCGACTCGCGCCCAAGGGCGCGCGACTGGAAAGGTCGGCGCCAACAGGTACATCGCCGCAAAGATGCCCAGCATCGGCGCGAACAGCTGAGAGAGAGGCAGAGTCATGGCCTGCATGGAACATCTCGCTTACAGGGACGACTGGTCGAGCTCCAGGCGAGCGGTCAGCCATTTCAACTTCGAGCTGACCAATCGTAGCAGGCCGTCGGCGCTGCGCTCGAAGCGCACCTCAGCCAACCGTCCGATATCGCAGGAGCCGTTGCGGTCGGCCGACGTCTCATTGGGCGGAAGCGATATCTCTACGGTGATGTTGCCCGGATCAGGCCGCGGCACCCGAGCCGCAAGCAGCCGATCATCGCCGTAGGCTGCCGATCCGCGGACTTGCCGGATCTGGCCGGTCTTCCATTCGCGGCTCCCAATCAGGCGGACGGTAGCCGCATCTCCGGCCTTGATCTTCTCGAAATCACGCTCGGGGAGTTCAACAACGATGAACCGGCGCTCGCAATCTGCAAAATCGAAGACCGATTGCCCTTCCGTGACCATCGAGCCCGGGCTGGCCGCGACCGACCAGACCACATGGGCTGCGGGCAAGGACAGATCGTAGTGATCGAGACGATCAAGTCGAGTGCGTTCCTCTGCGATCTCCGCGGCCAGCTGCGCGGCACGTGAGCTGTTCTGCAACAGGTCCGTCTCGAGCTCCTGGCGGCGGAGGACAAGCCGCTCGCGCTGCTGCTGAGAATAGGGCACGTCATTGGCATCGCCACGAAGATAGATGCCCTTCTCGACCGCCCCCATCTCGGTCTTGAGGCGCTGCAGGCGTTCATCGGCCATCTGGCACCGCGTTGCGGTTGCCTCCTGCGAGGCCTGGGCCTCACCGGAGCGGATCTGCGAACTGATGCCGAGCTTCACGAGCCTCTCCATCCGGCCCGCGACATCGTTCCGCTGCCGCGCCTCGGCGAGACAGCCGCCTTTTTCAGCTTCCGTTTCGCCGATCTCGTGGCTCAGGCGCGCCACCATCCCCAAACGATAGTCCTCGCTGCGCTCGCCGAGCTTGCGATCGAGCTCGGCGATTTCCTCCAGTTGCCGACGTGCGAGCTCGGCGCGTTTGGTGGACATGGCAAGCTGCTGATCAAGGTCCATGAGGTGCCGGCGATCCGGCGAACGCGCCTCGACCAGCGGCACCACCCGGGTGCGCTGGAAATATTCACCCTTGCGTGGAAGATCTGACGAGAGCTGACCCGCCATCGGTGCAGTCACCCGCATGAGCTCGGCATTGACATAGGCGGAGGGAGCGATTCGGTAGGTCACATACGGCAACAGGGTCCATCCGCTCAGAGCGATGATCCCGAGCGCCAAGGATCGGCGAACAATCCGGCTGCGAATGAAACGTTCGACATGCAAGCGAACCACGACTGGATCTCCAATGGGCTTTGGTCGCTGCGCCTGCCCCGGCGAAGGCAAGCCAATCGCCGCATGGCCCGGCCCTGGGATGGAGTCTGCGCCTTGAGGCACTGAGCAATCCGACAACATTGGTGCTAGCCGAGATCGGGATTCGCCGCCGCAGCAGACTCGCGTTCACAACCAAGAGAAGCGTATTTAGCTTTCACCACATTAGGTTAAGCTGTGTCAAAACCGGAAGACTACGGCTCCCCGAATCGAAGACCAGGATGCCGACCTATTCCGGCTTGAAGTCGGCGCGCCGGTTGCGCCGATCGAATGGCGGCGCGGCTAACGCCCATTCCTAAGCAGCTCTTTCGCTTCTTCGACTTCGGGAAGATTTCGTTCCGCCTCGAATTCGGCGAGGACGGGAGCGAGCAGTTCGAAAACCGCGCCCGCTCGGCCATTTGTCTTGTGCAGGCGCGCAAGTCCAATGGCGCTGCGCAGCTCGAAAGTCTTCGCCTGTTGGTGGCGTGCGATTTCCAGTGCCCGGTTGAAGGCATTTTCGGCCCCGGAATCGTCCGGAGGGTCATGTCGCGACAAAAGCTCGCCCTGGACGCGATGCAGCTCGGCATCAAGCCAATGCTGACCGGATTGTCCCGCCCATGCGATCAATTCGCTCAAGATCTCCAGCCCGGTTTCGAGTTGGCCCACCTCTGCATCGGCCATCGCGACCTGCATCCCCCAAAACGGTTCACAGAGGTAGCAGTCATTCTCGCGCAGCATGGTCCATCCGCGACGCATTTCCGTCAGTCCGGCCATCCGGTCGCCGGCACGCCACTTGGCGAGGCCATTCAGATAGGTACCGGCGGCCACATACAGCGGCATCGTGTGGTCGCGCGCGAGACCGAGCGCCAGGATGGTATCCGTCTGCTGCAACATGCCCCCGCACAGTCCGTCGAACACGGCCCGATGAACAAGCGCATTGGCCCGGGACAGCGCCCGTTGTTCTCCTGAAGCGCTCACCGCTTCGGCTGCGAGCCGGCGCGCGCGAGCGATGCTGCCAAGCGGCCAAAGCACCAGAGCAAGAAACCTCATGATCACGAACGGCAGATCCAGCGCCGAGGGCCTGAACGTCGCGGGATCCGGCTCGGCACCATAGATCGCCAGTGCCCGCTCGAGATGCGTTCTCGCGTTCAAATAGTCGCCCCCGAACCAGCAGGTGACGCCGCCTGTCCAATGCGCAACGACGGCGGCCACCGGCGCGTCCGGTCGTCGCTCCGCGGCACTCATGATGGCGTCGGCCAGTTCCCGCATTGGAGCAAGTTCGCCGTGTGTCAGACAGGCATTGAAGAGGCCCGAATGTATCGGCGCAAGTTCCACCGGATCATTGATGTCGGCAGCGAACTGCCGGGCGCGCGTCCATGCGGCTACCGTTTCGGGGGCGCTGTGCCCGAGGCCGCCCCTTAACGCGCGGCCATATGCGATTTGAAGATGCAGCCTGCTCATCATCCGGCGAGGCTCGTCAGGCAACTCATCGGCGATGGCAATCGCCTTGCCGAGATGCGCAATTGCCTCGGAATAGGCCGAGCGTTTCAGCGCCTGCTGGCCCGCCTTGCGCCACCACTCGAGGGCGACCTCGTTCAGCCCAGCCTCGGTGAAGTGGTGTGCCAGAACTTCCGGCTCGGTCTCGGCGACGACTGGAAACTTTTCGCGCAGGACATCGCCGATGCGCGTGTGAAGCACCTGCCGTTTGCTCTTGAGCAGGCTCTCGTAGGCCGCCTCCTGAACGAGAGCGTGCTTGAAACTGTAGTTTGCCTCGGGCGGAGCCCCGCGACACACCAGCAGTTCGGCCTCCTCGAGTTGCCCCAGCGCAGCGCTCAGCGTCAGATCATCGCGTCCCGCCACATACCTCAGCAGCGCGTACGAGAAGTCGCGGCCGATGGCGGCGCCTATCTGCGCCACCTCCTTGACCGGAGCCAGCCGGTCGAGCCGCGCCATCAGCGAATCCTGCAGCGTCGCGGGAATAGCCAGCGGCGGGAGCGGACTTTCGAGGCGATAGCGCCCGGCACCTTCGACGAGCCATCCGGACTCCAGCACCATCTTGGTCAATTCCTCGACGAATAGCGGGACGCCATCCGTCCTGTCGATGATCTGCTTCATCATCTCGCGTGGCAGCTGGCGACCGACAGTCACCTGCTCGACCAGCGCCCGCGTGTCCTGCCGATCGAGCCGGTCGAGCCGCAACAGAGTGACGTTGGCAAGGCCCGACCAGGAGGGCTCGAACTCCGGCCGCGACGTCATGAGCACGAGTATCGGCAGTCGCCTGATCCGGTCGACCGTGAGATCGAACAGTTCAAGTGTCGTGGCATCGGCCCAATGCATATCCTCGCAGATGATCAGCAGGGGCTGCTCTCGCGCCAATCCCTCAAGCTGATCGAGAAGGGTGGCAAAGGTCTGTCGCCGCAGCTGCGCCGGGCTCAGACCGAGCGGCGGATAGCGGTCGCCGGTTGGGATCGAAAGCAGTGCCGCAATGAGCGCTGTCGCCCGGGCAACCTGCTGCGTTCCAAGCGCCAGCATCGCCTCGAGCTTGTCGAGCTTTTGCCCGGGCGTGTCGTGCGAGCAAATGCCGGCAGCGCGCTCGAGTTGCGCGACAAAGGGATGAAGCGCACTGTTGGTGTGGTACGGCGAGCACTGATATCGCACGCGGCGGTGCGCCCCCAGCACGGGGCTTTCGGACAGCATTGCGACCATGCGCGACTTGCCGATGCCGGCTTCGCCGGAAATCAGCACCATCTGCCCTTGCCCCTGCCATGCCAACCGCTGGCGCGAGAGCGTGAGTTCGATCTCCTCCTTGCGGCCGACAAAGCCGATCGAGCGCGCCGCGTGGACCGCCTCGAAGCGACTTTCCGATGCGGGCGCACCCTCGACCGCCCAGACCGCGATGGGTTCGGATATCCCCTTGACCTCGCGGCGGCCGAGGTTGCGAAAAGTGAAGAGATCACCGAGCAGCCGGCGCGTCGACGAGGCAACGACGACCGCTCCCGGCTCCGCCAGGCTCTGGAGCCGGGCAGCGAGGTTTGGTGTATCGCCGACCGTTGCGCTCTCCTCTGACGCATCTCCGCTGATGAGGTCGCCGACCACCACAAGCCCGGTCGCGATTGCGATCCGCAACTCAACCCGTTCGTCGCCGCTCGTCTTGAGCTGTCGCATCGCAGAGATGGCGTCGAGGCCCGCGCGCACTGCGCGCTCCGCGTCATCCTCGTGGGCGCGCGGATAGCCGAAATAGACGAGTATTCCGTCGCCGACGAACCTCGCTATGCTGCCGTCATAGGCGGAAATGACCCTCGCGCAGGCAGCGCGATAGGCCCGGATCACTTCCCACATATCCTCGGGATCGAGACGCGCCGAGAGTGCAGTCGAGCCGACCAGATCGCAAAACATGACGGTGAGGTGGCGCCGCTCGGCGTCATGAGGAGGAGCCGGCGATGCGATCAACGCGGCGGGGTCGAGGTCGGCAATAGCACGCAGCATTTTGCGGCGATGGCCGAGCAGGACTCCGAGCTTATCGAAGTCCTCGTCCATCAGCTCGGGAAGGACGCCCATGTCGACGCCATTTTGGACAAAACGCTCTGCGTACTGCCCAAGTCCCAGCTTCTCGAGCCACTCCGCAATCTGCATTGGCTCCACCGATCCTGTGGTTGGCGGTTAGCAGAATTTTGGACCACGGCGCGGGGACGATATCCCAACATCATCATGATGGCACGTCTTGTTTGTTGCGCGATAAACTCAGGTTGCTCAGCACCGATACGGCTTCCAAGCAGCGGCATTGCCCGATGCGAACGGCAGCGCCACCAAAAATCGTCAGCACGCAGCGTTGAACGACGGAGGTTGCGATGATTCGTGGCTACTCCCCCCGTACCTGAGGCCCCCTCCAACACTGCGGCTCGTGCCCGCGTCACCACGCCTGGAAGACGCTTTCCGTGAGCGCAGTCCTTCATTCCTTGTCCATCGACGCTTCGTAGCTGCGAGCCATCGTGCCCGCCGCAACTTGAAGCGAAGAGCCAACCACCCAACAGCCGGCAACAAAGCCTATCAGGCCGTTGGGGAGATTTTGATCAAGGACAAGGATGCTGACTGACAGGGTTGCGGCAATGGCGGCGACGAACGTTCCGGCCGCGCTCATGATCTCAACCGCCTCGGAACCGGTGTATTCTTCCGAGAGGCTCGAGATCGACTTCCGAGCGACACTGCGAGACAAATCAATTCCGACATAATAGCTGAGAGCTCCGTAGAGCGTGGTCATCAGCACAATCCAGCCGCTTTCAAACAGTCCGTCTCTCTGACGCAACAGGGTCGCGCCCACATAGAGGCCGCAAGAGGCCCCAACGGCTGCGAGCCCAATTCTTTCAAGAAGATGGGCCGATTTGATCAGGCTGGAACGAGCGATCCGAAGATTGCCGGCTTGCCTCGTTTCGGACACTGCACTGGAAACTGCATCGCCTAGCTTCATTGGTGAGCTCCTTCTTGGGTAAGTAGCAGCCTACCGGCCGACCCCGAATAGAGGCAGCCTCGTGGACGCGTCTTGCGATTCCCCTGATTCCAATTTCTGAAAAATCTGTGCTGAGTGATGGGGCTGGCTTGCTCGCGAGCAAGACGAGAGCCAATCCAAAGCTGCGAGCACGCGGCTTCGCAGGCATTGCATCTCACCCGTGTCTGTCAGTTAGCTTCGGGTGCGGCAATTTCTTGCGGAATTGGTAGCTCGAGAAGAGTGTGATGGAATATGAGATCGTTCACATTCCGCAGCTCCCTGTCGTTCGATCCGGTCACGATTTCCGGAGGACGAGTCTGCATCTGCCCGGCGCTTTCGCCGACATCAAACCTATCTACACTTGCCTGCTTCGTACACGTCAACTCATGCGTTCGGTCACGTCATCGGAAACGTACCGCATCCTGCGCGCCTCAGGCCGACCACTCCTCGCCCCACACCTGGACGACGTGACCAGGCGAGACCTCGCGATATTGCCGCACCGGCGGCTGGTAGTCCGGCGCGCGCACCGGGCTCCTGATCTCGTCGTTGGAGGCCTCGCGCCTGGTGCCGCGGCGCGCGGGATCGGGGACCGGCACGGCGGCCATCAGCTTCTTCGTATAGGGATGTTGCGGATTGCCGAACAGGGCTGCGCGCGGGCCGATCTCGACGATCTCGCCGAGATACATCACCGCGACCCGGTGGCTCATGCGCTCGACCACCGCGATGTCGTGGGAAATGAAGAGGTAGGCAAGGCCCATGCTGGCCTGAAGGTCGAGCATCAGGTTGACGACCTGCGCCTTCACCGAGACGTCGAGCGCCGAGACCGCCTCGTCCGCGACGATCAGCTTCGGCCCGAGCGCGAGCGCGCGCGCAATGCAGATGCGCTGGCGCTGGCCGCCGGAGAATTCATGCGGGAAGCGCGCGGCCATGTCGGCGGTCAGGCCGACGCGCACGAGCAGGTCGGCGACCTTGTCGCGCCCCTGCGCAGCGGTGGCGAGGCCGTTGGCCAGCAGCGGCGCTGCGATCGCCGTGCCCACCGACATGCGCGGATTGAGGCTCGCGAACGGATCCTGAAACACGATCTGCATCTGCTTGCGGAAGTCGCGCAAGGTGCGGCCGTTCATCGCCAGCACATCCCGGCCGTCGAGCAGGACCGTCCCGCTGTCCGGCTCGAGCAGCTTGAGGATCGAGCGGCCGGTCGTCGACTTGCCGCAGCCGGATTCACCTACCAGCGCCAGCGTCTCGCCGGCGTGCAAGGTGAAGGAGACGTTCTCGACCGCGTGGACGCGGCCGGAGACCTTGCCGAACAGGCCCGAGCGGATCGGAAAGCGCGTGGTGAGGTTCGAGACCTCGAGCAGCGGGCGCTCGGCAGTCGAGACCGTATCCGGTGTCTCGGTCGGCTCATCCGAGGTGCCGGTGACCTTGTCGACAATCGGAAAGCGCATCGGCCGCGGACGCCCGTCCATCGAGCCGAGGCGAGGCACCGCCGCGAGCAGCGCGCGGGTGTAGGGATGCGAGGGCGCGGCGAAGATGCGCGAAGTCGCATCGGTCTCCACCGCCTGCCCGCCATACATCACGACCGTGCGGTCCGCGATCTCGGCGACCACGCCCATGTCGTGGGTGATGAAGAGGATCGACATCCCCTCTTCCTGCTGGAGCTCCTTCAGGAGCTCCAGGATCTGGGCCTGGATCGTGACGTCGAGCGCGGTGCTCGGCTCGTCGGCGATCAGGAGTTTCGGCTTGCAGGCCAGCGCCATCGCGATCATCACGCGCTGGCGCATACCGCCGGAGAAGCGGTGCGGATGCTCGTGGAAGCGAGATTTCGCGGCGGGGATGCGGACGCGATCGAGCAGCCGGACCGTCTCGGCCTCGGCCGCCGCCCGCGACATGCCGCGATGCTGGATCAGCGCTTCCGCAATCTGGAAGCCGATGGTGAGCACCGGATTGAGGCTCGTCATCGGCTCCTGGAAGATCATGGCAACGTCGTTGCCACGGATGTCCTTCATGCTCGCTTCGGGCAGCGCGAGGAGATCGCGGCCGGCGAGCGTGACGCGCCCTTCGATCCGCCCGCTCTCCTTCGGAATGAGTCGCATGATCGATAGCGCAGTGACACTCTTGCCCGAACCGGACTCGCCGACGATCGCCACGGTTTCGCGCGGCGCGACGTCGAACGACACGTTGCGGACGACAGGGATCCATTGCCGCTCGCGCATGAAGGACGTGGTCAGGCCCGCGACCGACAGCACCGGCCCCTGCGCTTCGGCAATGACTTGGTCAGATCTGCCGGCGCCGATGCTCATGCGAGTGTCCTAGTAGCCGCGCGTACGATCGA
Organism: Bradyrhizobium sp. B025; assembly: GCF_042257955.1. Classification (NCBI taxonomy): domain Bacteria; kingdom Pseudomonadati; phylum Pseudomonadota; class Alphaproteobacteria; order Hyphomicrobiales; family Nitrobacteraceae; genus Bradyrhizobium; species Bradyrhizobium sp. B025. The sequence goes on from NZ_CP170150.1 coordinate 6,644,117, forward strand.
CACGCCCCGGCAGATCCTCGCCGCGACGGTGACGTGCGATGACGTCGAGCACATAGTCGACGGCCGTATCCGGCGTGGTCATGCTGGCGTTGTGCGGCGTCAGCAGGATGCGCGGATGGCTCCAGAATGGATGGCCCGCCGGCAGCGGCTCGGGATCGGTGACGTCGAGGATAGCCCCCGAGAGTGCGCCGCTGTCGAGAGCCGCGAGGATATCGGGCTCGACGAGATGCGGGCCGCGCCCGACATTGACCAGGGAGGCGCCGCGCGGCAGGCGCGCGAACAGGTCCGCGTTCAGGATCCCGCTTGTCTCATCGGTCAGAGGCAGCAGGCAGACGAGAATGTCGGTCTGCGCAAGGAAGTCGGGCAAGGCGTCCATGCCCGCATGGCAGATAACGCCCTCGATCTCGCGCGGCGAGCGATTCCAGCCGAGACGCGGGAAGCCGAACGCCTTGAGGCGTTCGAGCACGGCCTGGCCGAGCTGGCCGAGCCCCATCACGCCGACACGCCGCCGCTTCGCCGGCGTGATCCGGATCTCGCGCCAGACCTGTTCCTTCTGCTGGGCGATGAAGTGCAGGAGATCGCGATGCAGGGCGAGCACGGCCATGGTGACGTATTCCACCATGGTCTCGGCAATGCCGGGCTCCAGCATGCGCACCAGCGGGATGTGCGGTGGAAGTTTGCTGGCGTCGAACTGGTCGACGCCGGCGCCGACCGAGAAGACCAGCTCGAGGTTTGGAAAGGTCGCCGCGATGTTATCAGGCGGCACCCACGCCACGAGATAGCGCACCTCGGCGGGATCGCCGATGTCGGGCCAGAGCCGGAACGGCAGATGCGGCGCGCGCTCCGCGAAGAAGCGCGCCCACTCCGCGCCGCGCACCATGTTGGCCTTGTAGAGAACCGTCATGCGGCCAAGGCCCTCAGAACGGGCTGACCGGCGCGAGCCGGCGGCCGTCGATCATGCGCTTGTGGCTGTAGGGCTCAGGATCGACCAGCGGCGTCGAGCCGGTCACGATGTCGGCGGCGAGCTTGCCGGCCGCGGGGCCAATGCCGAAGCCGTGGCCGGAGAAGCCGGTGGCGAGGAAGAAGCCCGGCAGCGCATCGACCGGCGAGATCACCGGGATCGTATCGGGCGTGCAGTCGATCGTGCCGCCCCAGGCTTCCGCGATCTCGATGTCCTTCAATTCGGGGTTCGACTTGATCAGCGCTGATAGCGCCGCATTGACCAGCGACATGTCGGGCGCGGGATCGCGCACCCGTTCGGTCTCGAACGGCGACGGCTTGTCGAGGCTCCAGCTGGTGCCGCGCATGAGCTGGTCGAAGAACGACTTGCCGAACGACATCTTCAGTCCGTTGCGGCGATGCAGATAGGTCGGCCAGAAGGTGCGCGCGTAGCGGAACAGATCGGGCGACAGCTCGACCGTGCCGCGGTTGCGCAGCGCCAGCGTAAAGCCGCCGTCGAGGCGGCGGCGGATGCAGTAGAAGTCGGTGCCGAGCGCCCCTGAGGTAATCTCCGGCGCGGGTGTGGTCCGGCATGCAGTGGCGTTGACGAGACCGATCGGCAGCTCGATGCCGTGACGGCGGCAGAACAGCGACGACCATGCCCCGCCCGACAGCAGCACGGATTGCGCGCGGATGGTGCCCTTCTCGGTGACGACGGCGCTGACCCGCCCGCCGGTCGTCTCCAGCCCGCGCGCGGCGCAGCCCTGGTGGATCGTAACGCCGTGCTTTCGCGCGGCAGTCGCAAGCGCGGGCACGGCCATCGACGGCTCGGCGCGGCCGTCGCTCGGCGTGTGCAGGCCGCCGACCCATTTGTCGGCATTGCCTGGCATGCGCTCGGCAACCTCCGCCGGGGTCAGGACGGTGGAATGCACCTGCTGCTCGCGCGCGATCGCGGCCCAGCGTTCCCAGCCGGCGAGCTCGTCCTTGCTCTTGGTCAGGAACAAGACGCCGGTGCGGCGGAAGCCGGCATCGACGCCGGCGTCGTTCTGCATGTCCTCCCACAGCCGCAGCGCCTCGCGCGCCAGCGGAATCTCCTCACGCGCGCGGCCCTGCTGGCGGCACCAGCCCCAATTGCGGCTCGACTGTTCGCCGCCGACATGCCCCTTCTCGACGAGCGCGACGGAAAGCCCCTTCTTCGCCAGATGATAGGCAGCCGAGACGCCGATGACGCCGCCGCCGATGACGACGACGTCGGCCTGCGCCGGCAGGCGTTCGTCGCTATTTATACGGTTGAGCGGCGGGGACATCGGGCACTCCTGGACTTCAGTTCGATCGAGCTCTTGCTCGTCATGGGATGTTCATTCGCGGATCGAGCGCGTCACGCAGGCCGTCGCCGAGGAAGTTGAAGCTCGTCACCGCGAGCGTGATGGCGAGGCCCGGCGCAATGGCGAGCCACGGCGCGCTGGTGAGATAGATCTGCGCGTTGTTGAGCATGTTGCCCCAGCTCGCGGCCGGCGGCTGGATGCCGTAGCCGAGATAGCTGACATAGGATTCGAGCAGGATCGCCTTGGCGACGTTCAGCGTCGCCGCGACCACGATCGGCGCGATCGCGTTGGGCACGAGCTCGCGGAACATGATCCGCAGGTTCGACGAGCCGAACGCGACGGCGGCGACCGCGAACTCGCGCTCCCTGAGCGAACGAACCTGGGCCTCGACGACGCGGGCAACGCTCATCCAGGCGGTCGCCGCGATCAGCACGGTGGTGGTGACGAGGCCGGGCTCGGTCAGCGCGGCGAGCGCAAGCAGCAGGAAGATGGTCGGAAAGCACAGCACGGCGTCGACGAGCCGCATCAGGACCGCACCGACCACACCACCATAGAAGCCGGCGAAGGCGCCGACGGCGATGCCGACCGCCATCGCGATCACCATCGCGACGATGCCGATCGAGAGCGACACCCGTCCGCCCATCATCAGCCGCGCCAGCACGTCGCGGCCGAGCTCGTCGGTGCCGAGGATGTGCGCGCCCGAGAGCGGCGGCGCGAACCGCTTCATGATGTCGATATAGGTGTCGTCGAACGGCAAAAGATATGGACCCAGCGCCGAGCCGAGGACGAGGACGAGGATGATCACGGCGCCCACAAGCGCGAGCCGGTGACGGCGGAAGCGCCGCCATGCGGCCTGGCCGGGCGCGAGCTGGTCGGTGGAGAGAACCGCGCTCGTCATCGCTAACCCACCCGGATGCGCGGATCGACGACGGCATAGAAGATGTCGGCGAGCAGCGAGCCGATCAGCACCATGGTCGCCGAAAACATCAGGATGCCCATCACCACGGGATAGTCGCGATAGCCGATGGAATCGAGAAACAGCCGTCCCATGCCGGGCCAGGTGAACACGGTCTCGGCGACCAGCGCGCCGCCGAGCAGCGTCGGAAACTGCAGGCCCGCGACCGTGATCATCGGCAGCAGCGCATTGCGAAGCCCGTGCACGGTGAGGATCCGCCATTCCGGCATGCCCTTGGCGCGCGCGGTACGGATGTAATCCTGGTTGATGACCTCGAGCATCGAGGAGCGCATGAAGCGGCCCCACATCGCGGTCTCGACCAGCGCCAGCACCAGGGCCGGCGCGATCAGATGATGCAGCAGGTCGAGGAAGGAGCCGTCGCCGACGGTCTCGCGGTTACCGGCCGGCAGCCAGCCGAGCTTCACCGAGAACACGTAGATGGTGACGAGGCCGAACCAGAAGGTCGGGATCGACAGCGCGATCATGGCGCCGACGGTCGCGAGCGTGTCGAACAGCGAGTAGCGGCGCAGCGCGCCAAGGATACCGATCCAGCAGCCGAGCAGCACCGCAATGATCGTCGCCGTCGCCATCAGCTCCAGCGTTGCGCCGAGATGCGACGAGATCACCGACAGCACCGCCTCGCCGTCGCGGTAGGACTTGCCCCAATCGCCCTTAAGCATGCGGCCGAACCAGTCGAGATACTGGATCGGCAGCGGCCGATCGAGGCCGAGCTGCCTGGTGACGCGGTCGAGATCCTCCTGCGTCATCTGCGCGGAGGCGGCAAATTGCGAGAGCGGACCGCCCGGCGCCAGATGCAGCAGGGCGAAGCCGATCGCCGAGACGATCACAAGCAGCATGATCGCCTGCGCCAGGCGATTGACGACATAGCGGGCCATCTCAGGCGATCCAGCGAGCCGGATCCATCAGGCCCAGTACCATTCGCGGATGTTCCAGCAATTGATCGAGGTGTTGATGTTGGGACGGAAACCCTGCAGCCCTTCCTTCACGCCTTCGGCGATGAAGCCCTGGAACATGGGCAGGATCGCGAGGTCGTTGCGGATCAGCTTTTGCAGATCGCCATAGGTGGTCTTGCGCTGCGACAGATCGAACTGCTTGGCGCCTTCGGCGAGAAGACGATCGGCCTCCGGGCTCTGGTACTGATAGGTGTTGTAGCCGCGGCCGCCCTTGGCGGGAATGGCGCCGGAGCCGAAGCGCGGCGTCACGTCGGGGTCGCTGCCCAGCATGAAGTTCACCGACACCAGCACCGAGTTGAACTTCGACTGCTGCCAGAAGTCGCCCCAGATCACCGCCGCCGGCATGTTGTTGACGCGCATCGCAGCACCAATCGCGCGCCAGTCCTGGACCAGGAGCTGCTGGGTCTGCTCGCGCACCGCATTGCCTGACGTCGTCGAGTTGGTGAATTCGAGCTTGACGCCGCCCTTCTCGCGAACGCCGCTGGAGCTGCGAACCCATCCCGCCGCATCGAGCAGCGCATTGGCCTTGGCGGGATCGTATTTGTGCTGCGGCAGGCCCTTCTGGAACGACCACGCCTGCTGCGGCACGAAGCTCTCGGTCTGCGTCGGCAGGCCGTAATAGAGCGCGTCGATGATCGCCTGCTTGTTGATGGCGAGATAGAGCGCCTCGCGCACCGCGCGGTCGGCGAAGGGACCGAAATCCAGGTTGGGCGCGATATGCTCCACCGAGGACGTCGCCGAGACGAAGATCTTGCGGCCCTTCAGCGTCTTCGCCTCCTGCACGAAGTTCGGCAGGATGCCTTGCAGGCCGGAGTAGTCGACCTGGCCGGTGCGGAACTGGGTGTAGAGCACGGTGAGGTCGGGGATGTACTTGAACACCACGCGTTCGACGTACGGCCCCTTGCCGTGATAGCCGGTATGGGCATTCAGGAGGATGTGGTCGCCGGGCACGCGCTCACCCCAGCGGAACGGTCCGGTGCCGACAGGCGCATTGTGGAACGGCGAGGCGTTCGGATCTGACACCTTCTCCAGGATGTGCTTGGGCACGATGAAGGTCAGCGATCCCAGGATCGACATATAGGGCGAATAGGGAGCTTCCATTCGCCAGTGGATCTCGTCCGCCGCGACGACCTTGATGTCCTTCACGAGGCTGTGGCCGACGCGGCTGCGCGCGCGGAAATCGGGATTGTTGATCAGCTCGAGCGAGAACTTCACGTCGTCCGCCGTGAACGGCGTGCCGTCATGCCACTTCACGTCGCTGCGCAGCTTGATCTTCCAGGTCAGGCCGTCGGCCGACAGGCCGCCATTCTCGATGGTCGGGACCTCGCGCGCCAGATCGGGAACGAAATTGCCCTCGGGATCGATGAACCAGAGCAGCGAGAACACCTGCCACCAGACGCCCTGATCGACCTCGATGCCGGGCATCAGCGGATGGAAGACGGTCGGCTCCTGCGACAGCGCCGCAATCACCTGCCCGCGCGGCTTGTCCGGCGGATTGGTCGGGCGCTCGGTCTGGGCGAAGGCATTGCCTGCGAGGCTCCATCCCGCCGCGGCGCCGGCCCCGAGCTGGAAGAATTGACGGCGATTCGGACTACCGAGATGCACTGCCCCAACGCCGAACCTGCCGGTGTCGTTTGCCATGACCCACTCTCCGTTGTCGCACACGGCACCGTCCCCCGCGCCCCGAGACCCCGGCAGGGGACAGGAGTGGGCTTTAGTGCTTCTAAATTTTTCGATCAAAAGTTCATCATGACTAAATACAGCTGTCAATCGCATTGCTAGTATGCGCGACCTTTTCACTCCGACTGAAGCCTCGGACCGATGCGGTCCAAGGCTGAGATGATGCATGGGAGAGCGACATGGATGGTCGCGGCGATACCAACGGTCCGAAGGACGCTCCGACGATCGAGGCCGACGATGCGGTCGACCAGCGCCTCGGCGAAACCGTACGGCTGCTGCGTCAGCGCGCCGGCCTCTCGATCCAGGACGTCGCCAACAAGACCGGCCTGTCGAACGGCATGATCAGCCAGCTCGAACGCGCGCGCGCCATGCCGTCGATCCGCACGCTGCGCCTGCTCAGCATCGCGCTCGACGTGCCGATCTCCTATTTCTTCGAGACCACCGATCCCGGCGACGTGCAGCGCTACATCGTGCGCAAGAACAGCCGTCGGCTGCTGCGCCTCACCGCGAGCGGCGTCGTCAAGGAAGCGCTCACCCCCGATGGCAAGGGCCAACTCGAACTCTACGAGCTCACGCTCAATCCCGGCGCCTCGTCCGGCACCGACTTCCTGCAGCACACCGGCGAGAAGGCCGGCTACATCCTGTCCGGCAGCCTGCGGCTGTGGCTCGACAACCAGGCCCACGTGCTCGAGGCCGGCGACAGTTTTCGTTTCCCGAGCATCGTGCCGCACATGTTCGACAACCCGACCCAGCAGACGGCGCGCGTGATCTGGGTGACGACATTGCGCCAGACCGATTCGCCGGCGGGTTGAAGCCCGAGGCAGGCCGGGCCTCGTTTCCGGGACGGCCGGCCGTCCCGCGCCACCTGAAATTGCCCCTCGACGGAAACGCACGGAATCTGTAGCTCACATAATGCCGGACTCCTCGACAGGACGGGGCCGGTACGGTCCGCGGCTGGCGTCTTGGGTGTGAGGCCATGAAACTCAGGGGGGTTGTGACATTTGCGATGGCCGCCCAGGTCGTCGTGACCGCCGCACTCCTTCTCGCTTCCTATGCCATGACCGGCACCGCCGGCCCGCGCGGGTTCGGCATGGCCCAGCTCATCGCCCTGATGGCGAGCGGTGTCGTTGCGGTGCTGCTCGCGCGTCTCTGCACGCGCGCGATCGAGACGTCGCAGGCCGAGCGGGCTGCCGCGCAACTGGCCGATCGGGCGAAGGCCGTCGCCGAGAGCGCACAGATGACGCAAGCCGTCATCAAGACCGCGCTCGACGCCTTCATTCAGACCGACGAACGCGGCATCGTCGTGGAATGGAGCTTTCAGGCCGAAGCCCTGACCGGATGGTCGCGGCAGGAGGCCATCGGCGCCGACGTCGTCGACCTCCTCGTCGCCGAGCCGCTCCGCGCCGGCTTCAGGCAGCGCATGATGCGGCTGCTGCCGGAACTGTCGGATACGCCGATCGGCATTCGCTTCGAGGTAAGCCTGCTCCACAGGAACGGCGATGCGATCCTGGTCGAGGCGTCGGGCACGGCACTCCGGCTCGGCGGGCGCACCATCATCAACAGTTTCGTCAAGGACATCACCCAGAAGCGCGCCGCCGAGGAGCAGCTGATACAGGCCCAGAAGATGGAGGCGGTCGGGCAACTCACCGGCGGCATTGCGCACGAATTCAACAACATGCTCACCGTGATCACCGGCACGATCGAGATCCTTGCCGACGCCGTGAAGGACAATCCGCCGCTAGCAACCATCACCAAGCTGATCAGCGAGGCCGCCGATCGCGGCGCCGCGCTGACCTCGAGCCTGCTGTCCTTCGCAAGGAAGCAGGCGCTGCAGCCGACGGAGATCGACGTCAACGAGCTGCTCGAGGAGCTGGCAAAACTGCTGCTGGCGACCTTCGACAAGAAGATCGAGATCGTGACGAAGCTCGACAGCAAGGTCTGGCTCGCCCTCGTCGACCGCGGCCAGTTGAGCTCGGCGCTGCTCAACCTCGCGATCAACGCCCGCGATGCCATGCTGGACGGCGGCAGGCTGACCCTGACGACGCGCAACGTCGTGTTCGGCGTGCGCGAGGCCGTGGCGGTCGGCGCCGGCTATGCCGGCGACTATGTCGAGATCGAGATCGCCGACACCGGCACGGGCATCCGGCGGGCCATCCTGGAGCGGATCTTCGATCCGTTCTTCTCGACCAAGGAGGTCGGCAAGGGCACGGGGCTCGGGCTCAGCATGGTGTTCGGCTTCGTCAAGCAATCCGGCGGCGGCATCAAGGTCGCGTCCGAGGAAGGCCGCGGCACGACATTCACGATCTATCTGCCGAAGGCCGAGACCAGCACGCTGCGCCCCGCCGGCTATGACGATCGCAAGGTCGTGGGCGGACAGGAGACTATCCTCTGCGTCGAGGACGATCGCGACGTCCGCCAATACGTCACGGTCCAGCTCGAGAGCCTCGGCTACAAGGTCATCCCCGCCGCCAACGCGACGGAAGCGCTCGCCATCGCCGCTGAGGGCAAGGCGTTCGACCTGCTGTTCACCGACATCGTGATGGCCGGCGGCATCAACGGACGCGAACTCGCCGAGCAGATGGTGGCCGCGCGGCCGTCCCTGCGGGTGCTGTTCACCTCCGGATACGCCTACGACTCGATGCACGCGCAGGGCCGCGCCACGAAGGGCGCCCCGCTTCTGACAAAACCCTATCGTAAGGCCGAGCTCGCGCGCATGCTGCGCCGCTCTCTCGACACCGCCGTCGATTCCGTGGGCGACCCGATCCCGACGCCCTACTCGGTGCAGGCCGATGTCGAGGGCTTTTTGCGCAGGCAAGCAGCTGAAGACAGCGGCACGACGCGGTCGCGAAAGTAGCTCTCTGCGCTAGCTCATCCTTCGCCGCAGCGTTGCCGACGGCGTCTCGCCAAATTTTTCACGATAGGCGCCGGCCATGCGGCCGAGATGAGTGAAGCCGAGATCGAAGGCGATCTCGGTGATGGAGGCATCGGGCCGGGCCTGCGCGAGCCGGGCGTGCAGACCAGCGAGGCGCATGTCGAGCAGCATCTCCGAGATCGAAACCCCGAAATGACGGCGGAAGCCGAGCTGGAGCGCGCGGATGCCGATCCCGGCGGCGCAGGCAAGCTGCGCAAGGTTGAGCGGCTCGCCGGCATTGTCCGCAAGACGGTCCCGCGCCACGCGAAGCGCACGCGGCAGACGCTCGGCTTGCCCCGAGAACGTCCTGATCGCATCCGACAGGCCGTGACGCTGGCCATTGAGCAGGTGATCGAGCAGCGCCTCCCGCCAATCTGCGGTCGCGACCGGTGAAAGCCTGCCGGAGGGGCCAAGACGTTCGGCGAGCGTCATCAGCCCGCCAAGGCTGGTCCGCAAGGCCCGCCCCGACGGCGCGTCCAGGTCGATCACAGGATCGAACTCGACCGTGCCCGCGACCCTCCCCGACAAGGCCGCGGCGCGCTGCTCGACCATGCGGCGGTCAAGCAGCAGGATCACTTGGGCACAGTCGCTCCACATCATCCGGGTCGGGATCGTCGGCGACAGCAGCGACGCCGTCCGGTCCGGTACGGCATCGAAATCGCCGGCGCCGGCACGAATGCGGGCGGTGCCCGTGAGCGGAACCTGCAGCAGGAAGAAGCGCTCGAGGCAGCCGGGATCGATGCTGACCGATCCGCCATAGGTAACGTAGTTGATGGAAAAGCCGTCGAACGCCGCGCAATTGTGCCGGGCGGAGAAGCCGGCCGCCCGCGCCTGCGCCGGCTTGAGATCGTGCGGACAGAAGATGCGTCCAATCTGCTCGGCCGCCTCATCGACATCATCGGTGGCGACGCGGGCAAAGTCCGCAAGCCGTTCTGCTGCGGACGCACTTGCGCTCATTTCCAGCACGGCTGCGGACATCGTCGACCACGCTTCGCGTCACGGAATTGCTTTAAGCCTATAATAGTTCCCTGGACGCGGAAAGGGCCGCGTCGCAAAATCGTCGTGCTGCATGGCAAAAGCTCCATCCGGATTCGTTTAGCGGATAGACAGGCAGCCGGTCGCCGGCCGAAGCTCCATCCTCGCCGGAATCCATGAGGAGCGAGCCATGACTGCACTCGAAAAGGGCATAACCGCTGTTGGCACGGGCTATGGCGGCAAGAGCTGGAACATCCTTGGTCAGGTCTATTTCCCCAAGGCCGTCACCGACTCCACCTTCGCGTTCGAGACCAACAGCGATCCCGGCCAGTTCGTGCCGGTGCACATCCATCCGACCCAGGACGAGTTCATCCTGGTGCAGGAGGGCACGCTCGACCTCAAGCTCGACGGCGTCTGGGTCAAAGCCCATGCCGGCGACCTCGTGCGCATGCCGCGCGGCATCCCGCACGGCTATTTCAACAAATCCGACAAGCCGTGCCGCGCGCTGTTCTGGGTCTCGCCGATGCAGAAGCTGGAGGCGCTGTTCAACCAGCTCCACAATCTGACCGACCCAGCCGAAGTCGTGCGCATCTCGGCACTGCACGAGGTCGACTTCCTGCCGCCCGAGGCCAACGACTAAAGCGCGATCGTCGCGCTTTAGTTGTTGTTTGAGCATGATCTTTTCGGAACACCGCTTCACACTTTTCCGGATCATGCTCGAGGCAGCCGCCTCCCCGTCGCCTTTCATCAGCTTGCAGCCCCGCCGGCCGCACCTTGCGGCCGAACGTGGCCGCTTGCGCGCGAAACACCCTGATTGCGAGCAATCCCATGGTCAGTCCCAAGCATGTTTGCGTGATCGGTGCCGGAGTCTCCGGTCTCGCCGCCGCAAAGGCATTCTCCAGCCGCGGCCACCGCGTCACCATTCTCGAGCGCAGCGGCGATCTCGGCGGTGTCTGGGAGCCTGCGCGCTCCTATCCTGACGTGCAGACCCAGAGCCCGAAGGATCTCTACCGCTACACCGATCGCGCCATGCCGGACGCTTATCCGGAATGGCCGACCGGGCCGCAGGTCCACGCCTATCTCGCCGACTACGCCAAAAGCTTCGGCCTCGACCGCATGCTGCGCCTCAACACCGAGGTCGCCGGCATGGCGCGCCGCGCCGACGGGAAGCCGGGCTGGACGCTCGCGCTGACCACCAAGGACGGCAAGGCGACGAACGAGGATTTCGATTTCGTCGCGGTCTGCATCGGGCAGTTCAACGAGCCGCGTGAGCTGCATTGCCCGGGCGAGGACGGATTTCTGGCGCAGGGCGGCCAGATCCTGCATTCGTCGAAATACAGCGATCCCGCGCTGGCGAAAGGACGCCGCGTCGTCGTGCTCGGCGGCTCGAAATCGGCGACCGACATCGCGGTGAACGCGGTGAAATCAGGCGCACGCGAAGTCACCATCGTGATGCGCGAGCCGGTCTGGCGGATCCCCTATTTCATCGGCGGCCTCGTGAACTTCAAGCGCATCCTCTACATCCGTGCGCAGGAGGAGATGTTTCCGGGCTGGGGCGCCAGCGCGATGGCGCGGCTCGCACACCGCATCGCAGCGCCCCTGATCTGGGCGAACTGGCGCGGGCTGGAGAGCCTGTTGAAGGCGCAGCTCAAGCTTGGCCCGTGCAAGATGGTACCGAAAGAGCGGATCGAGGACGGCGTCAACTGCTCGGTGCCGATCGCAACGCCCGGCTTCTATCCGATGGTCGCGGACGGTCGCATCAAGGCGGTGTTCGGCACGTTCGATCATTACGAGGGCGACAGCATCGTGATGAGCGGCGGCGAGCGCGTCGGCGCCGACGTCGCGGTGCTCGCGATCGGCTACAAGCTCGGCGTGCCGTTCCTGCCCGCAGCCTATCAGCAGAAACTGGTCGACGCGGACGGTCAGTACCGGCTCTACCGGCTGATCGCCAACCCCGATCTGCCGGAGCTCGGCTTCGTCGGCTTCAACTCCTCGTTCTGCACCGTGCTCTGCGCCGATCTCGCCGCCAACTGGCTGGTGCGCTACGCCGACGGCCAGCTCGCCAACCAGCCGACGGCGCAGGCGATGCGCGACAACATCGAGATGATGCTGCACTTCAAGCGCGTCGAGCGGCCGGCCGCCGGCGTCTATGGCGGCTTGTGCGTCGCGCCCTATCACTATCGCCATTTCGACGAGCTGATGGCCGATATCGGCGCCAAGAACCAGAAGCGCGGCGGGCTCAAAGGACACTTCCAGCCGCCGGATGCGGATGCCTATGCGAAGTTCCTGGCGACGGCGCCGGACTACCGGGCCACAGCGTAAGGTCGGAGAACCCGGGCTGAGCGGGATTTGCAACTCGCCAGTCCGCGCGTTTGATGTTTACGATCCCATGATCGACGAATCTCCGGCACACGGGAACCCGCCATGGGACGACGATGTCACGCCGCCGCAGCCCTGGCGGTGCTTGGGCTGATCCTCACGACGTTCACGGCGAGCCAGGCACAAACGCTCACGGCGAGGCAATCGGAGGCGCTCGCCACCTACGATCGCGCGCTCGGCGATTTCAAATCCATCCTTGCCGAGCGGCGCCGACAGATCGCGGCGAAGGAGCCGCTGCCGAACCTGCCGGGACAGGCGCTCTATCTGGCACGCGTCGCGGTCATCAGTGCTTACAAGGATCTCACCGACGCCATGCCGTCGCGGATCGGCAAGCCCAACAAGTTCGAGATTCCGCCGGCCTATTTCGACGCCGACATCGAGCCGCTGGTCGACGAATATGCTGGACTCTTCGAGATCATGGAGGCGCCGCCCGCCGGCGCGCAGAATTCGCCGACGCCGTTCAAGGACGTCGTCGATCTCGCAGTCGCTATCGCACGCGCCAAGGGACTTGCGCCTGGCCACGCCGAAGCTGCGGGACGTATCAGCCTCGGGCTGTTCTTTGCCGAGACCAACGGCAAGCAGAACGTCCGCAATGCGCGCTCGAACACCTATATGGGCAGCTTCCAGACCGGCCCGTCCGAGGACCGCAACGGCCGCAGGAAATGGGAGTCTATCAAGAGCGAGATCGCGGCGGCCAATCCCGCGCTGGCCGCGCGTGACGACAGGGAAGAGGCACGCGCCCGCGGCACCGATCACCGTTTCAATCACTGGACCAATGTGCGCGACGGCCTGATGAACGCGCATGCCGATCTGTTCCGAGAGATCCCGGGAATCGTGAAGACGCTGCCCGACCCGATCGACCAGATGAAGCTGTTCGAGCTGATCCAGATCGTTCCCACCCCGACGCGGTCCGCGCTCAAATCGGGCGATCTCCTGAACTACCGGGTGTCGAGCCCCACGATCATGAGGCACTTGCGCAACAACAGCATCTTCGCCTTTGGACAGGCCGACAGATCGCGCAGCTCGGCAAGCTTCCGCGAGATTCTCGCTGCGATGTGGCTGTTCAACCGGAAGTTCGAGAAGGCGATGGCGAAATACGCGGAGATCAGAGCGCACTGAGGCATCGGTTGTAACCGCTACCGGACGTAGTAGGCTCGTGATCTCATCAGCAGCACGGGCAGTATCATGCGCATCCTCATCCTTGGCGGCAGCCAGTTTCTCGGACGCGCGATTGCGGCCCATGCCTGCGCCAACGGTCACGACGTGACCTGCGCCGCCCGCGGTCTCGCCGGGCCGATCGCGGCAGGCAGCCGACTGATCCGGATCGATCGCGACGTCGCGGACGGTCTCGCGCCGCTCGCGGGTGAGACATTCGATGCCGTCGTCGACGTCTCGCGTCATCCCGGCCAGGTTCGCCGCGCCGTCGCGGCGCTGAAGCGGCCGGGCATGCACTGGACCTTCGTCTCCACGATCAGCGTCTACGCAGACAACCGCATACCGGGACAACGCGCCGACACGGCGCCGCTGCGCGAGCCCATGACCGAAGACGTCGAGCACAGCGCCGACGCCATTTATGGCGCCGCCAAGGTCGCGTGCGAGCAGGCCGTCGGCAATGATGCCTTCATCTGCCGGGCCGGCCTCATCGCCGGGCCGGAGGATCCGACGGGACGCTTCGCCTACTGGCCGGCCCGGCTTGCGCGCGGCGGCGAGGTGCTGGCGCCGGGAGCACCTGATGATGCCATCCAGTTCATCGACGTGCGCGATCTCGCACAATGGATCGTGCATGCGGCCGAGGTTCGCCTGACCGGCATCTATGACGGGATTGGACCGGTGCGCACGCGCGGCGAACTCCTGACCGAATGTGCATCCGCGCTGAACTCCGCGTGCACCTTCACCTGGGTCGAGCGCGCCTTCTTGGAAGCGCATGACGTGCGGCGCTGGGCAGGTCCGCGATCACTGCCGATGTGGCTGCCCCTGCCCGACTTCGCGGGCTTCATGACGCGCGACACCTCGCCGGCACGCGAGGCCGGATTGACCTCGCGCCCGGTGGCCGCCACCGCGCGCGATACGTTCGACTGGCTCCGTGCCAGCAACGGGCCGGTCATCGGCCTCACCAGTGATGAAGAGAAGGACGTGCTCGCCGCGTGGCACGCGGGCATGACGAGCTAGGGCAGACTCATAATCTTGATATCGTCTTGTGACCGACAGCGGTCGTTCCTTGGTAACGACGACATGCAGAAGGGCGAGATCACCCGCCACAATTCTAGATAGAGTGTGAGCTGTTTCATATCGGCGGCCCCATGCCGCGCGTAGCTTGGCGAGAAGATGTCTCGCTTCCCGGCGCCAAGGCGTCATGGGTTTCCGGACGTCAAGTCGAGCGAACATCTGTCAACCCATAGGAGGACAGGTCATGAAGTTCGCAGCACTGCTTTTGATCTTTGCTCTCGCCGCATTCGCGACGGCTATTCCGGCAGATTCGGCCAACGCATGCGCGCGCCCCTGCGGAAACTATTGTTGCGGATAATCGGCGGAGAATTCCAATGCGCCCATTGATCAAGTGGGGGGCATTAGTGACGATCGTGAGCATCGCACCACTGGCATCCGTGGCTGCGATACGTCACCACACGCCCCCAAATAAACTCAACGAAGCAATCACCGCTATCGGCTTTCACCCGATAACGCCGCCGGTGCTCCTGCGCGCTCCAGGCTCCATCTATCATGTCTCTCCGAACGGCCAGGATTACGACATGCTGTGCGAAGTCTCGCCTGAGCGACTGGTTGGCGTCACCCGCACGTCATCTTCTGCAACCCAAGTCACCTCCGAACTACGAAAGACGCAATATTCGCTCGACTCAAAAGTCGTGCGTTCGATTCAGTCACATACCGACGCAAAATTGGCGGAAGCTGTAAAGCTGGAGCTCGATGACGTTCAAGTGCTGGAGATCTCACTTGAAGACCTATCAATCATCGCTGAGGAGCTGTTCCGTCGCGAGTCCTGTGATCGGGAAGTGAAACGGTATCTGGAAAACGGCGAGTACGTTTGCCAGGGACAGCGGGTCCTCAAGGCGTCGACGAAATACGTGGCGGCCTACGACAATTCAGCGGCGGGCTCCGTGGAACAAACGACAGACCTGATAAAGAATAATTTCGATCCGACTGTCAGCATACAGGGCGGTCAGAGCGTCTCCGGAGCGAACCTTTATTACGGGATGAGACTGGCACCGCGGTGTCTATCCCTAAGGGATGCCAAAAGGCAGCCACGGCCACCGTTCTCGCTCTGGGACAGACTGGTCAATCACTTTCCTTCGCTCGAGTTCTTTTGAATATAGCCGCGACACGCCGTGGCAACGGCCAGCGTGTTCATGCAGGCGACAACCGACTCTTTCGGCTCAACCGCGGCGACCACGGCCGAGGCCTTGGTGGCGCCGGCGCCCCCCGCACGCCCAGACCGCTTTCGCCCTAATTTTCCGGTTTGTAGCCGTCCGTCAGCGTCTTCAGGAACGCGATGATGTCGGCCTCGTCCTGCTCGGTCATCGCCGGCCTGTCGCCGGGGCGACGATCGAACGGCGGATCGGTGACGTCGACATTGGCGTGATATTTTTGCGGCAGGTCATCGTACTTCAGCACGGTGCCGTCGGCGGCGCGCGGAAAGACCCTCTCCGGATTGGTGTCGCGGAAATTGTAGAAGTCGAGCACCTGCTCGAGGTTGCGGAAGACGCCGTTGTGGAAGAAGGCGTGACGCACCGCGGTGTTGCGCAGCGTCGGCGTCAGGAACATGCCGCAATATTGGGTCTGCTCGGGCATGTCGGTGCGGTGCGGGCCGCAAACGCCGAGGTCGAAATAATTGGGGTCGCGATTGTTGGCAAGCTCGGCGTTGCGCGGGGCGCCGAGCGCCTCGTATTGGTGATCGGTGAACAGCGGCGGCAGCCCGTCGCGGGTCGGCGCCGAGGTGTGGCAGCCGGCGCAATTGGCCTTGTCGGGATCGTTGAACGCTTGCAGGCCGCGCAGCTCGCTCTCGGACAGCCGCGCCTTGCCCTCGAGCCAGTAGTCGTACTTGCTGGTGTAGGGATGGAAGCTCGGCTCCTCGACCTGATAGCGCGCCACCGCGAACATCGCTTCCGCGATCAGCAGCCGCTGATTGTCGAGCACGCGGGCGCCGAACAGCTCGACGAAGCGGCTGGCGTAAGAGGCGCGGCGCAGCTTGCTTGCGACGATCTCGGCGCTGCCGCCGTCCATCTCGTTGGGATCGAGCAGCGGAAACAGCGCCTGGTCCAGCAACGTGTCGGCGCGGCCGTCCCAGAACAGGCCGCCCTGCGGCACGATGTTCGCCGACGCGCCGCTACCGCCCGCGGTCTTGGTCGTGCGCGCGGCGTGCTGGCCGAGCGCCGCCATCTGCGCGAGGTCGACGACGTTGTCGTCGTCACCCTTGTCGGGGCCGATGCTGAAATTCGGATGGCGCTCAAGATAGGTCAGCGACGGCACCGCGCGTGCGCCCGGGCGCGACAAGGTCGCGCCGCCGAGCATGACCGGCCCGTCATTGGGCGGACCGTAGGCGTGATCCGGGCTGTGACAGGACGCGCATGACAGCGCGCCCGAGGACGACAGCGAGGCGTCGTAAAAAATCTCCCTGCCGAGCTGCGCCATCGCCGAGAGCGGAGCGGCCGGCGGACGCATGAGACGAACCGGGTTCGGATTCGCACCCGCGGGATTTGCTTCCGCAAATCCCTGCGTCGCGACGGCAAGGACGGCGCCGGCCAGACAAAGCAGGCCGGCGCCGAAAAGCCACATGGTGCGGCTGTTCATATGACCTTGCGTCTTAGTGATGGTGATGCTCGTCCGGCGGGCTGGTCATGACAGTGCCGGAGGTCGGGTCAAGGAACAGCGCGTCCACCCGGAGATCGTGGCGATGATCATGATCGAAGTCGAACAGGTCCATGATCGACCCGGCGCCGGCGTCGAACGAGCCGCCGCCGAGACGCTGGCCGCGCAGCCAATTGTCCTCGATGAACCGCACCACCGAGGCCTGCGAGATGTAGGTGTGGCTGACGAAGTTCGTCCTCGCATAGGGCGAAACCACGATGAAGGGAACGCGGGTGCCCGGACCGCAGCGGCCGTTCACCGGCTTGCCGCT
Source organism: Bradyrhizobium sp. B025 (assembly GCF_042257955.1). Taxonomy (NCBI): domain Bacteria; kingdom Pseudomonadati; phylum Pseudomonadota; class Alphaproteobacteria; order Hyphomicrobiales; family Nitrobacteraceae; genus Bradyrhizobium; species Bradyrhizobium sp. B025. Next base: position 6,661,386 of record NZ_CP170150.1, read on the forward strand.
AAGCCCCTTCGGCGCCGGCTGCTTCTGCGGGCCGAGACCGCACAGGCCCGGACCGTTGACCTGGTCGGCGGTCGGATCGTAGGAGGCGCTCTTCGGCGCGACGTATTGGTGATCGTACCAGCCGTCGGAGTCGTCATAGGTGATGATGACCGCGGTCTCGCGCCACTCCGGCTGCTTCTGGAGGAAGTTGATCAGCTCGACATTGCCCACCTGCTCGTCGAGCGGATCGGAATTGCCGGCATGACCGTCCTGGAAGGCCGGCATCTTGATGTAGGAGACGGCCGGGAAGTTGCCGGCCTTCACCGCGGCGTAGAAGTCCTCGAGATCGTAGTTGTGGTTGGCCGGATCAACCTTGCCGTTGAAGTCGTGGGTATGGCCAATCGCCTGGACCGAGCTCGGCCGCGCATGGGTCGGGTTGGCGGTCGACTTGTAGTACTGGAAGAAGGCGTGGTGCGGACTGTAGTCCACAATGGTGCCGTTGACGTTGCTCGAAAAGGTGCTGCGGCCGCAACCGGTGGTGCCGTTGGCGTTCTTGAGCGTCAGGTCGAAGCCGCCCATGAAGCTGCCCCAGCTGATGCGCTCGTCGTTGAGCAGATCGCCGATGTTCCTGCTGGTCATCAGCACGGTGCTGGTCGTGCTCGAGCAGGAATCGTAGGCAGGATCGGTGTCGCCGATCAGCGTCAGGCCGCCCTGGCCGTCGGCGATCGAGGACGAGGTGCCGACGACGTTCTGCGCGCCGTTGGTCTGGCCGGAGACCACTTCCAGCATGCCGGGCGTGGACGGACCGAACGTGTCGGTCCAGTGATTGTCGCTCATGGCGAAGTGCTGGGCGTAGTTCCAGAAGGCCGTGACAGTGTTGCCGTCGAAATAGCCCATCACCTGGCCGTTGGTGCCGAACGCGCCGGCGCCGCCGGCCGTGCCGCGGCCGGTGAATTTCGGGAACAGGTCTTCCTTGCCGTTGTCCACCGCCTGCTGCTCGGGCGTGTAGGCATGGTTCTGCGAGCGCGTGTTGGCCTGGGTGCGGTCGAGACGGAACGGATCCGTCGCGCCGGTGCCGTTGGCCGGGCTGTTGTTCGGGTTGTTGACCAGCAGGTTCGCCGTGACGAGGTTGTTGACCTTCGGCGTGTGCGGCTTCGGCACGAAGGGTATGGAGCCCGACGGATTGGCCGCGTTCGGATAGGTCGCGAAATAATGATCGAACGAGCGGTTCTCGTTGAAGATGATCACGAGATGCTTGATCGGCGTCTCGGTGTGGATGTCATGCGGATGACGGTGATGATCGTGATCATGATCGCGGTCCCGACCGAAATCGTCCGCGAGAACAGGCATGGCGCATGCTAGTGCCGTCGCGGCCGCAAAAATCGCGGCCGTCGTCAGAAATCTGGATTTCATTGTTGTGTTGCCCCGAAGGATTGACGCCGACCCCGGGAACGTTAATGGCGCGCGATGACAGAGCTGTGTCAGTTTGACGCAAGAGACACTTTGCGCAGTTGTTCAGACAAGATTTTCTACACGGGCGATTTGCCCGAAGCTGCCTTCCTTGACCCTCATGGTGAGGAGCCCGCCACAGCGGGCGTCTACTCGGTGCGGATCGGAGAATCCTTCAGGCCATTGTTGTCATAGGCCTTGCGCAAGGTGCCGTTGATCGTCGCCTCGTTCATGAATTTGGTGACGAAGGTCAGCGCCCGGCTGTGGCCGAGCGGCACGGCGACGGCCGTCACCGTCTTCTTGAACGTCTCGTCCAGCACCTTTGTACCGGGAATCTTCTGCGCCATCTTGTTGAGCTGGTCGCGCGACAGCGCGAAGGCGTCGATCTCGCCGCTCTTCAGGAGGCCGAAGATCTCGTCATAGGTCTGATAGCCGGTGACCTCAGCGTTCTTGAGATGCGCGACAGCGCCACGCATGGTGGTGGTGGCGTTGACGGCCGCGACCTTGATGCCGGGCTGGTCGAGCGAGGCAAAATTGGTCACGTTCGAACCGGCCTTGACGATGTAGGTGGCGTCCGCGACCTCGTAGATCGGGCCGAACATCATCTTGCTCTCGCGCTCGGGGTCCTTTGGCAGCCAGGTGACATCCCAGGTGCCTCTGCTGGCCGCGTCGGTGATCTGTCCGGAATTTTGGTGCACGACATATTCGACACCAACGCCGAGCTGGGCCGCCATCTCCTTGCCGAGGTCCACCGGCACGCCGGCATAGCCGGTTTCCGTCCTGGTCGACCAGAATGCGCCGCCTGCGGGGCTGATTGCGATCGCGACCCGCAGCTTGCCGGTCGGCGCGATCTCGTCCTTCAGCCCATCGGCTAGCGCGGGCATGGCAACCGCCGCCGCGAGAACGAGACCGGAGAGGGCCGATTGGACGGACGCGGACATGTCATGTTCTCCTCGCGTTTTCTTGTTCTCGTCGTCCCGACCGCTTCGCTTCCGCCACACGACCTTTGACACAATTCTGGTCGATCGTGCGCGCGGTGAAAAGCGGTTTGTCATGACAAACCTGTCAAAGGCCACACCGCCGTTCGCCGTGCAAGGCCGACGACCGCCATGGCTATGGTGTTCCACGGCCGGACATTTGTTGGTAGCCTGCCGCACCGACAGACAGCAATCGGGGGCCACCGAATGACGCGCGCGAATCCCGCATCTCCCGCACATCGCAATGGAGCGTGGAGACATGTTGGACGGGCGCTAGCCGCCACGGCCGCCGTGATCGCGCTCGCCGGCTGCGAGGACAAGAACGCCTACGTGGCTCCGCCCCCGCCCAAGGTGGACGTGGCGACGCCCGTGCAGCGGCCGGTGACGCGCTATGTCGAGGCCACCGGCAACACCGCGCCGATCAAGAATGTCGACTTGGTGGCGCGCGTGCAGGGTTTCCTGCAGTCGATCGACTACCAGGACGGCACCTTCGTCAAGCAGGGCACCCAGCTCTTTACCATCGAGCCCGAGACCTACAAGCTGAAGCTCGAGCAGGCCCAGGCGGCCGAGGCCGGCGCCCAGGCCTCGCTCCGGCAGGCGGAGGCCGACTTCAAGCGGCAAAGCGATCTGGTGCAGCGGCAGGCGGTCTCGCAGGCCACCCTCGACACCTCGACGTCAACGCGCGAAAACGCGCAGGCGAATCTCCTGCAGGCGCAGGCCAACACCAGGATCGCCGAGGTCAACTACGGCTACACCAAGGTCACCGCGCCGTTCGACGGCGTCGTCAGCGCCCACATGGTCTCGATCGGCGAGCTCGTCGGCGTCTCCTCCCCGACCCAGCTCGCGACCATCGTCGCGATGGACCCGATCTGGGTGAACTTCACCGTCAACGAGCAGGACGTGCTACGCATCCGCGCCGAAGCGGCCCGCCGGGGACTGACGCCCACCGACCTCAAGCAATTTCCGATTCAAGTCGGCCTCCAAAACGAGACCGGCTATCCGCATGAAGGCAAGCTCGACTACGTCTCGCCGACTCTCAACCAGTCGACCGGTACGCTTGCCGTGCGCGGCCTCGTCCCCAACGACAAGCGGGTGCTGCTGCCCGGCTATTTCGTCCGCGTCCGCGTGCCCTTCGACCAGGAGAAGGGCGCGCTCCTCGTTCCCGACACCGCGCTCGGCAGCGACCAGGGCGGCCGCTATCTGCTGGTGGTCAATGGCGACAACGTCGTCGAGCAGCGCAAGGTGCAGATCGGCCCCACCGATAACGGCCTGCGCGTGATCGAGAGCGGGCTGAAGCCGGACGACCGCGTCGTGATCGCGGGGCTGCTGCGGGTGATCCCGGGCCAGAAGATCGACCCGCAAGTGACGAAGATCGAGCAGCCGCAGGCGTCTGCCAAGTAGGAGCTGCCTGCCATGATCTCAAAATTCTTCATCGAGCGGCCGGTCCTCTCGAACGTCATCGCACTGCTGATGATCCTGATCGGCGGCGTCGCGCTGTTCAACCTCGCGATCGCGCAATACCCCGACGTGGTGCCGCCGACGGTGCAGGTCACCACGCGCTATCCCGGCGCCAGCGCCAAGACCGTGATCGACACGGTTGCCTTGCCGATCGAACAACAGGTCAACGGCGTCGAGGACATGCTTTACATGCAGTCCTACAGCGGCTCCGACGGCACCTATACGCTGACCGTGACCTTCAAGATCGGCACCGACCTCAACTTCGCGCAGGTGCTGGTGCAGAACCGCGTCTCCAGCGCGCTGTCGCAACTGCCGACGTCCGTGCAGAACCAGGGCGTCACCGTCCAGAAGAAATCGACCTCGATCCTGCTGTTCGTGACGCTGACCTCGCCGGACTCCCGGTTCGACAGTCTCTATTTGAGCAACTACGCCACCATCAACATCCGCGACGAGCTCTCGCGCCTGCCCGGCGTCGGCAACGTCACGGTGTTCGGCGCAGGCCAGTATTCGATGCGGGTGTGGCTCGACCCGAACAAGCTGCAAGTCCGTGGCCTCGTGCCGCAGGACGTGATCCAGGCGATCCAGCAGCAGAGCCAGCAGGTCTCCGCCGGCCAGGTCGGCGCGCCGCCGACGCCGCCGGGCCAGGCGTTCCAATACACGCTCAACGTCAACGGCCGGCTCGACGACACCAGCCAGTTCGAGAACATCATCGTCAAGTCAGGCACCAGCGGCGACGTCACGCGGGTGCGCGACGTCGGCTGGGTCGAACTCGGCGCGCAGACCTACAGCCAGATCTTCTCGCTGAACAAGCAGCCCGCCGTCGGCATCGGCGTGTTCCAGTCGCCGGGCGCCAACGCGCTCCAGGTCGAGCAGGCCGTCGAGAAGAAGATGGCGGAGCTCGCCAAGCGCTTCCCGGAAGGCATCAAATACGACACGCCGTTCGACACAACCAAATTCGTCGAGGCCTCGGTGCACGAGGTCTACATGACGCTGATCGAGGCCGGCCTGCTCGTGCTGGTCGTGATCCTGGTGTTCCTGCAGGACTGGCGCGCCATGCTGGTGCCGGCAACGACCGTGCCGGTGACCATCATCGGCGCCTTCGCCGCGATGGCGGCGCTCGGCTTCACCATCAACATGTCCACGCTGTTCGCGATCGTGCTGGCAATCGGCATCGTCGTCGACGACGCCATCGTGGTGGTCGAAGGCGCCGCCCACAATATCGAGCAGGGCATGAACGGCCACGACGCCGCGATCAAGGCGATGGACCAGCTGTTCGCGCCGATCGTCGGCATCACGCTGGTGCTGATCTCGGTGTTCCTGCCGGCCTCGTTCCTGGCGGGCCTCACGGGCCGCATCTACTCGCAATTCGCGCTGGTGATCGCGGCGACCGCGCTCTTGTCCGCCATCAACGCGGCGACCCTGAAGCCGACGCAATGCGCACTGTGGCTGCGGCCGGTGGTGCCGCCGGAGCAGCGCAACTTCTTCTATCGCGGCTTCAACAACGTCTATGACCGGGTCGAGCGCGGCTACACGCGGCTGATCACCTTCCTGGTCAGGCACGCCACGGTGTCGGTCGCGGTGGCGCTGGTGCTGATCGGGATCGGCGGCTACGGCCTGTCGCGGGTGCCGACCGGCTTCCTGCCGATCGAGGACCAGGGCTATCTGATCGCCGCCATCCAACTGCCCGACGGCGCCTCGCTGGAGCGGACCCAGAAGGTGCTCGACCGGGCCAGCGAGATCATCAAGGAGACGCCTGGCGTCCAGCAGGTCATCACCATCGCCGGCATCTCCGCGCTCGACAGCAGTGCGAGCCTTGCCAATGCCGGCGTCGCCTACATCATCCTGAAGGATTGGGACGCGCGCAAAGGTCCCGGCGAGGATCTGCGTTCGCTGGTCTACGGTCTCAACGACAAGCTCGCTGTGATCATGGAGGCGCGCACCATCGTGCTGCCGCCGCCGCCGATCCAGGGCATCGGCAACGCCGCCGGCTTCTCGATGCAGGTCGAGCTGCGCGACGGCAACAGCGATTTCGCCAAGCTGCAGGCGATCACCGGTGCGATGGTCTCCAACGGCCAGAGCCAGAGCGCGCTCCAGCGCGTCCAGTCCTCGTTCCGCTCGTCGGTGCCGCAATTCAACGTCGAGATCGACCGCATCAAGACCCAGACTTTGCATGTCACCACCGATCAGGTGTTCTCCGCGCTGTCGACCTATCTCGGCTCGTCTTTCGTCAACCAGTTCAACAAGTTCGGCCGCGTGTTCCAGGTCTATACGCAAGCCGATCCGGCCTTCCGCGTCACCGAGCGCGACATCGCCAACATGCAGGTGCGCAACTCGAACGGCGACATGATCCCGATCGGCACGGTGGCCACGATCACGCCGGCCACCGGCCCGTCGCTGATCAGCCTCTACAATCTCTATCCCTCCTCGACAATCATCGGCCTGCCGGCACAGGGCTACTCGTCCGGCCAGTCGCTGAAGCTGATGGAGGAGATTGCCGACAAGACGCTGCCGCAGGGCACGGGTTATGAATGGACCGCGATGTCCTACCAGGAGAAGGCGGTCTCGAACCAGATCTACTGGGTGTTCGGCCTCGCCATGCTGCTGGTCTATCTCGTGCTCGCCGGCCAGTACGAGAGCTGGTACGCGCCGATCTCGGTGATCCTGGCGGTGCCGCTGTCGCTGATCGGGCCGATGCTGATCCTCAACGCCCTCAAGATCGACAACAATCTCTATTGCCAGATCGGCCTGATCCTCTTGATCGCGCTGTCGGCCAAGAACGCCATCCTGATCGTCGAGGTCGGGCTGGAGCTGCACGGCCGCGACGGCAAGCCGATCCTGGTGTCGGCGATCGAGGCGGCCCGCGCCCGCTTCCGCCCGATCCTGATGACCTCGTTCGCCTTCATCCTCGGCGTGGTGCCGCTGGTGATCGCGACCGGCGCCGGCGCCAGCGCCCGCAAGTCGATCGGCATCACCGTGTTCTCGGGCATGCTGGCCTCGACCTGCCTCGCGGTGCTGTTCGTGCCTGCGTTCTTCGTGGTGGTGCAGCGGTTCGAGAACTGGCGGGCGTCGAAGAAGGCGCCGAAAACGCAGCCGGCCGTGGAGGTGAAGCCGTAGGCTTTTTCTGCGGAGGCCCGCTCCGATAAAAAAAGTCGAAAACAACCCCATGCACAGTAGAACGGCGTTGATGGCGTTGAGGTTTTTTCAGCGACGCCAGCGTTTGACCCGTCGGGCAAGACACTGGCAGAATGGCATCATCGGCAGGCATGGCGCGAGCCGCCGCCGCATCCACCGTCATTGCCATCTTCCCCGTCATTGCGAGCGCAGCGAAGCAATCCAGAGTCCCTCCGCGGAGGCAGACTGGATTGCTTCGCTGCGCTCGCAATGACGAGGTGGAGACAGTTGCCTGCTTCGCGACAATCACTTACGCCGCCTGCGGCGTCCGGATCTCGCGCGGCAGGATCAACGCGGCGGCGATCGCGAGCAGGCAGAGCGCGGCGAAGGCGTGCAGCATGGTGACGAACCCGCCCTGCTCGTAGAGCCAGGCGACCAGGCCGACGGAGGCGCCGGCCGCGGTGAAGCCGACGAAATAGCGCACCGCATAGGCGCGCGAGCGCCACTCCTCCGTGGTGTATTTGCCGACCATGGCATCGTTGACCGTGACCTGCCCGAACGCGCCCATGACGATGCCGATCGAGACCAGGATCAGCGGCAGATTGGACAGGCTCGCAGCCAGATACAGGAACGGCGCCAGCATGAAGGACAGCGGCAGCGCCACCGTCTTCAACGAATAGCGGTCGAGCAGCCGGCCGATCGTGTACTGGGTCATCGCGCCGAACACGTAGACACAGGCGGCGATGACGCCGAGCAGCGCCGGGCTCCTGGTGAGATCGGCGAGCCGCTCCGCGAACAGTTTTGGCAGCGCGACGGTGACGGCGTTGAAGGTGGTGGAGATCGCGATCACCACGATCAGCAGCGCCAGGATCACGCGCCACATATCCTGCTTGGCGACGCGCGCCTGCGCCGCCGCCTGCTTCGAGCCCTTGCGGTCCTCGTGCACGACCATCATCGCAAAGGCGATGCCGATCAGGATGGTGACGACGCCGGGGACGATGAAGGCAAAACGCCAGCCGAGATACTGGCCGATCACGCCGGTCACCAGCGCGGAGGAGGCCACGCCGAGATTGCCCCAGACGCCGTTGATGCCCATCTCGCGGCCGAGCCGGTCGGCATAGGACACGATCATGGCGGTGCCGACGGGATGGTAGATCGAGGCGAAGATGCCGATCGCCAGCAGCGCCGCGCCGAGCTGAACCGGGGTCTGCACGAAGCCGACCGAGATCATGGAGAGGCCAATGCCGACGAAGAAGATCAGCATCATGTGGCGGCGGCTCCAGCGGTCCCCGAGCCAGCCTGTCAGCAGCGAGCCCGCGCCGAACGCGATGAAGCCCGGCGTCGCGTAAGGCAAGAGTTCCGAATAGGCCATGCCGAGCGCCGGCCCCATGATGATCACGGCGGCGGCGAAGATCAGCATCGAATAATGGTCGATGAAATGGCCTGCGTTGACGAAACTGATGACCCGGCTGGGGCTGTTCATACGAATCCTCTCCTGCTCCGAAATGAGTTATATTTCGGGCAAATGACGGGATGCAGCCAATGACTGTCTTGGAAACGCCAATCCTCCGGGAGGTCCGGAGCAACCATCGCTCGCCTGCGGGCGTGCACCTGGTCGCGCGTGACTACCCCAGGGGCCTGCGGCTCGATCCGCACATGCACCGCGAGGCGCAGCTCGTCTATGCCGCCAAGGGCACGATGCAGGTGACGACACCGAAGGGCCGCTGGCTGGTGCCGCCGGACCGCGCCGTCTGGGTCCCGGCCGGGCTCGAGCATGCCATCGACCTGCTTGCCGACATCGAGTTGCGCACGCTGTATTTCGACCTGCCCTGGCTGAAGCGCGAGCAACGCTATGAAGGCCTGACCAAGGAATTCGTGGTGCGGGTCTCGCCGCTGCTCAACCAGGCGATCCTCGCGCTGTTCGACGCGCGCAACACGGAAGAGCGCACCGAGCTGCTGGTCCGCCTCGTCATGCTGGAATTGCACCAGGCCGAGGATTCCGCGACCTTCGTGCCGCTGCCGCGCGAGCCGCGCTGCCGGCGCGCCGCGATGATCGTGCTCGACGACCCAACCGGCCTGCACGACATCGATACGCTGGCGCGCGAGGTCGGAACCTCCGCGCGCACGCTGTCGCGGCTGTTCTCCACGGAGACGCAGCTGAGCTTCAAGAGCTGGTGCCAGCGCGCCCGGATCGCCGCGGCAATCCAGCGGCTGTCCACGGATGCGAACGTCTCGGTGAAGCAGCTCGCGACCCAGCTCGGCTATGCCAGCGTGCCGGCGTTCTCGGCCGCGTTCCGCCAGGTGACAGGGCGGACGCCGACGGCGTTTGCGGGGAAGGGGTAGCGGCAACCTCGGTGTCGTTGCTCGCCGCTCCACTCCCGGTGTCATTGCCCGCGAAGGCGGGCAATCCAGTACTCCGAGACGGCGCGGCTAGAACCGAGACGCCGCGGCGTACTGGATGCCCCGCCTGCGCGGGGCATGACAGCGGTTGTGAAGCGCGACGGTCTTCGCGGGGCATGACAACGTTCCTGAGTCGCCTGCCCTGACTAAAGTTGCCAAATTCGCCTGCTTGATTGTGATCGGCTTCTGCCTAAATCCCGTGTAAGCTTCCGCACCGCACAAACCGGTTTCGAAAGGCCCAGATGGCTAACGCCTTCTTCTCCGATCTCCTCGCCACCATCTCCGAGCGCGGCCGTACGCTGCTTCGTCGCGATTCCGCGGATACCAAACAGGACGCCGACGGGCTGATCGCGCTCTGCGGTGCGCTGCTGTCGGGCCGGGGCGAAGCCTCCGGCACAGCCATGGCGCGCGAGGTGCTCGATCTCTACCAGGACCTGGATGCGGCAGGACGCCGCGCCTTCTTCGAGGCGCTGGTGCGCGATTTCGGCCCCGACCGGGAACGCCTGTCCAAGGCGATAGAGAAATGGCGCGCCAAGCCCAGCGACGAGGACGCGAGCTCGCTGCATTTCGCCTCCGAGCCGCGCCGGCAGGAGCTGATCCGCCGCCTCAACCGCGCGCCCGGCGGCACCGGCGACCTCGTCAACATGCGTGCCGACCTGCTCGGCATGATGAACGGACACACCGATCTCGCCGCGCTCGATCGCGACGTCTCGCATCTGCTTTCTTCGTGGTTCAACAGGGGGTTTCTCGTGCTGCGCAGGATTGACTGGTCAACCCCGGCCAACATCCTCGAAAAGATCATTCGCTATGAAGCCGTCCACGAGATCAGCGACTGGGACGATTTGCGCCGTCGCATCGATCCGGTCGACCGCCGCTGCTACGCCTTCTTCCATCCGGCGATGGTGGACGAGCCCCTGATCTTCGTCGAGGTGGCGCTGACCGAGACGATTCCCGGCGCGATCGCGCCGCTGCTGGCGGTCGACCGCCAGCATCTGCCGATCGAGCGCGCGCGCACCGCCGTGTTCTATTCGATCTCCAACACCCAGCGTGGCCTCGGCGGCATCTCGTTCGGCAGCTTCCTGATCAAGCAGGTGGTGGAAGAGCTGCGCCGCGAATTGCCGAAGCTCGACAGCTTCGTGACGCTGTCGCCGGTGCCGGGCTTCATGCAATGGGTCAAGCAGGACAAGGAGCTGCCGCTGTCGGACGAGGATCGCGAGGTGCTGAAGCGCCTCGACGATCCCAAATGGTTCGAGAACCCCGAGACGACGGCACTGCTGCGCGGCATACTGGAGCCGCTCGCGGCGCACTACTTCCTGAAGGCCCGCACGGCGAAGGGCCGGCTGATCGACTCCGTCGCCCGCTTCCATCTCGGCAACGGCGCGCGGCTCGAGCGCATCAACTGGCTCGGCGACCTCTCGCCCAAGGGCGTGCGCGAGTCGGCCGGCGTGATGGTCAACTACCTCTACCGCCTCGACGACATCGAGAAGAACCACGAAGCCTACGCCAATGACGGCGAGATCGTTGCCTCAAGCGCGGTGAAGAAGCTGCTGAAGGGCGAAGGACGGCGGCTGCTGGACATGCGGCTGTCGTAAGGTTCTGTCGTCCTGGCTTTCGCCAGGACGACGTTGGGGAAAGTTCTCGCGACTATCGCAACGATACATGCGCGGCGTGGAGTGAACTACTCCGCCAGCGCCTTCATCTCCTTGTAGAGATCCGACTTTCCCTCGAAGCCGATGCCCGGAAGGTCCGGCATGGTGATGTGGCCGTTCTCGACGCGCACGCCATCGGGGAAGCCGCCGTAGGGCTGGAACAGGTCCGGGTAGCTTTCGTTGCCGCCGAGGCCAAGGCCGGCGGCGATGTTGAGCGACATCTGGTGGCCGCCATGCGGGATGCAGCGGCTTGGCGACCAGCCATGGGTCTTCAGCACTTCGAGCGTGCGCTGGTATTCGCAGAGGCCATAGGACAGCGCGCAGTCGAATTGCAGCCAATCGCGGTCCGGACGCATGCCGCCATAGCGGAGCAGGTTGCGCGCGTCCTGGTGGCTGAACAGGTTTTCGCCTGTCGCCATCGGACCGGGATAGAATTCGGCGAGCGCGGCCTGCAGCGCGTAGTCGAGGGGATCGCCGACCTCCTCGTACCAGAACAGCGGATAATCGCGCAGCATCTTGGCATAGGCGATGCCGGTCTCGAGGTTGAAGCGGCCGTTGGCGTCGACGGCGAGCTGCGCGTCCTTGCCGATCTCCTCCAGCACCGCCTCGATGCGCATGCGATCCTCCTCGATCGGCGCGCCGCCGATCTTCATCTTCACGACGTTGTAGCCGCGGTCGAGATAGCCACGCATCTCGCCGCGCAGCATCGAGAGCCCCTTGCCGGGATAATAGTAGCCGCCGGCGGCATAGACGAACACGCGCGGGTTGGCTTTGACGCCGTGACGTTCGGCGAGCAGGCGAAACAGCGGCTTGCCCGCGATCTTCGCCACCGCGTCCCACACCGCCATGTCGATGGTGCCGACCGCGACCGAGCGCTCGCCATGGCCGCCCGGCTTCTCGTTGATCATCATCGCGGCCCAGACCTTGTCGGGATCGAGATTGTCGCCGGCCTCGTTCAGAAGCTTCTTCGGATCGGCCTCCAGGATGCGCGAGGCGAAGCGCTCGCGGATCAGGCCGCCCTGCCCGTAGCGGCCGTTGGAATTGAAGCCGTAGCCGACGACGCGCTTGCCGTCGCGCACAACGTCAGTGACGACCGCGACGAGGCTCGTCGTCATCTTGGTGAAATCGATATAGGCGTTGCGGATCGGCGATGAGATCGGCTTGGTGATCTCGCGGACGTCGACGATGCGGACGGACATGGGGTTGGCTTTCTCTTATCGTCATTCCGGGGCGATGCGCAGCATCGAACCCGGAATCTCGAGATTCCGGGTTCTCGCTTCGCGAGCCCCGGAATGACAGCATGTTACTTCTTATCCCTGAAATACGGCTCGACCGGCCCGTGCACCTTGATGGTCAGCGGGTTGCCGTGGCGGTCCTTGGCGTTGCCGGCGGTGACGCGGACCCAGCCTTCGCTGATGCAGTACTCCTCGACATTGGTCTTCTCGATGCCCTTGAAGCGGATGCCGACGTCGCGCGCCAGGATGTCCGCGTTGTAATAGGGGCTGTTCGGATCGACCGACAGGCGGTCCGGAAATTCGTCGCTCATGATTGTCTCGCTCATAACAGGGTCTCGATTTGCTGCCGCAATCCTTCGGGCCGCGCGGTCGGCGCGTAGCGCGCGATCACCCGGCCGGCACGGTCCACCAGGAATTTGGTGAAATTCCATTTGATGGAGGCGCCGAGGAGCCCGGATTGCTGGCGTTTCAGATACTCATACAAGGGATGCGCGTTGGCGCCGTTGACGTCGATCTTCTCGAACAGGGGAAAGGTGACGTCGTAATTGGTCGAGCAGAATTCCTGGATCTCGCTCGCCTGCCCCGGCTCCTGCGCGCCGAACTGGTTGCAGGGAAAGCCGAGCACCGCGAAGCCGCGCGGCGAGAGATCGCGGTAGAGATCCTCAAGGCCGCGATATTGCGGCGTGAAGCCGCATTTGCTCGCGGTGTTGACGATCAGGAGCACCTGCCCTTCGAACCGGCGCATGGGCACTTCCTCGCCGAGCAGCGAGTTGGCCTTGAAGTCGTAAATCGCCGACATCGCTAACCCACGGGATCGATCGGCGACGGCGGCACGCCGCCCGCCTCGATCGCTTCGCCGGCAAGCAGGCACAGATCCTCGCGGTAGCGGCCGGACACGATATGCACGCCGACCGGCGCCTTGCCGACGAGGCCGGTGGAGACCACGAGGCCCGGCAGACCCATGAAGGGAATCGCGATCTGGGGCAGCTGCGCCTCCCAGACCCGCTTGAAGGATTCGTCGTCTTTGCGGTCGAGATGATCCGGGAACGGCAATTCGCCGGAGACCGGCGTCAGCAGCACCGCATATTTTTCGAAGAACAGCATCCAGTCGCGGGTCAGCGTGGCGCGGCGGGTCAATGCCTTCGCGTAATTCGCCTGGTCCATCGGCGTCACCCTGCTGCGGTTGCCGCGCAGGCACGCCAGCGCACCGGGATCGCCTTCGCGCTCTGCCATCTCGAGCTGCGCCTCATAGCCGTCGCCGAGCCAAAGCTTGATCTGCCACTCGACCGCCTCGCGCATCGGCGGCGTGTTCTCGATCACGTCAACGGTCCACCCGGCACGCTCGAGGCGCTTGCCGGCATCGGTCACCGCCGCCTTCACCTCCGGCGTGGTCGCAAGGCCGTCCGGGTTGAGGCAGAGCGCGGCGCGCTTCGGCCGCGCGGGACCTTCCAGCGGCGCCGGCACATACCAGGGGTCGCGGATGTCGCGCGCCGACATGGCCGCGAGCGAAATCCTGATGTCGTTGACGGTGCGCGCCAGGGGTCCCGACACCGCCATGATCTGCGGGCCGATCGGGCGTTCCGGCAGCGCCGGATTGAAGGCGGGGATGCGGCCCAGGGTCGGCCGCAGGCCATGCACGCCGCAGGCATAGGCGGGATAGCGGATCGAGCCGGCGATGTCGGTGCCATGGGCGATATGGCCGATGCCGGCCGCGACCGCCGAGCCGGCGCCGCCAGACGAGCCGCCCGGCGTCAGCGAGGCATCGCGGGGGTTCTTGGTGTCGCCATGGACCAGGTTGGTGGTGAACCAGCGATAGGAGAAGGCCGGGCAATTGGTGCGGCCGAGCAGGATGGCGCCCGCCTTCCGAAAGTTGGCGACCACCGGATTGTCCTCGCGCGCGATCAGGTCGCGCTGGAGTTTTAAGCCGTTGGTGGTGGCAAAGCCCTCCTGGTCGACATTGGCCTTGATGGTGACGGGCACGCCGGCCAGCACGCCGGGGTCCTCGCCCCGGCTAATTGCGGCATCGACGGCGTCAGCCTGCTTGAGCACGTCCTCCGGCCGGTGGTCGATCACGGCGTTGAGCTGGGGATTGACGGCGTCCAGACGGGCGAGGCCCGCCTTGGCCGCCTCCCTGGCGGACACCTTTTTGGTCTTGACGAGGGTGGCGAGGTCGGCAGCCGACAGGCGCCAGAGATCTTGCATGGCTTGCTCCGTGTAACCGGCGTCTTTTAGCGCCGGGAACGCGGTAAAGCCATGCGGATTTCGCAGGGCGAAGGGCTCGGATTGCGGCATCTTTCGGCATTGCGCAGCGAAGCAATCCAGACTGTCTCCGCGGAACCGGTCTGGATTGCTTCGTCGCATCAGCGCAAAATTGCTTCGCAATTTTGTCGCGCGCTCCTCGCAATGACGTGGAGAGAGCGGCGGACCTCTCTAATGCCTCGTCGCGGACTGATCCGGCATGTCCAGCAGCGCTTCGGTGAAGGGAAACTCCAGCACGACTTCGCCGTCGACATCGGTGACCTCGATCACCGCCTCCAGCAGCGCCGGCTGGGTCCCTTCCGATCTCAGGACCTCCAGGATCATCTGGCGGGCGACCTCCCAGGCGCGATCGGGATTGCGCAGATCCTCGCCCTCGGGATCCACGATCAATTCATCGCCGATGCGGGTGTTGAAGAAATATTTGGGCATCACCGAGGTCCAGATTGGGTCGCCTGTAGCCGATTGGAAGCCGTTCCATACTCACAACTGGTTTATCCCGACAGGGATCACGACCTATCGGCAATTTTTCTTATGTCATTCGCTCAACTTTACGGCCGCAATACGCTCTCTTTGCAGTGCAACAATTCGGCCAGCCTACTACTTAGGTCGGGAAAATTTCACTGGCGAACTTTTCCACCCGCAGTAATTTAACCCGTGGGCGGATGCGTCCGAATTCACGAAAATGGAGAGCCAAATGGCCTGGAAAGCCCCGAAGATCGTCGAAGTGCCCTGCGGCATGGAAATCAACATGTATGTGAGCGCCACCCGCAAGTAAGCGGTTGGTGAGTTTGCGTTTGCGCAGGTGGTTCTTTCGGTCGGGCACTCTCGGCTACGATGTCTTCCGGTCACGATGCATTTCCGGAAGATAGATTTCGTGTCGGCCTGAGATCCACCTCGCGACGTTGCCTCCAGGAGACGGATCATGCTTCGCGTCGTCGTCCTGGGCGCCGGGGCCGGCGGCGGAGTGCCGCAATGGAATTGTGGCTGCGAAGGTTGCCGCACGGCCCGTGCCATCGGCGATGAGCTCTTGCGAACCCAGGCCTCGGTCGCCTTCAGCGGCGACGGTGAGCATTGGTTCCTGATCAACGCCTCCCCCGATCTGCGCCAGCAATTGAATGCCACGCCGCAACTGCACCCCAAGCCGGGCGCGCTGCGTCATACGCCGGTCGCGGGCGTGATCCTGACCAATGGCGAGGTCGATGCCGTGGCAGGCCTGCTGTCGATGCGCGAGGGCTCGCCCTTCACGGTCTATGCGCATGAGAAGGTGCTGGCGATCCTCAGCGCCAACAGCATCTTCAACGTGCTGAACGAGAAGAACGTGCGGCGCCAGCCGATCGCCATCAGCGAGCCGTTCGAGCCGCGGCTGGTTGACGGTGCGAGGTCTGGAATCGAGGTGTTGCCGTTCGCGGTCCCCGGCAAATCGGCCTGGTACCTGGAAGGCAAGGCGCATCCGGGCGGCGAGACCGGCGACGGCGATACGCTGGGGCTCAAGATCACCGACAAGACGACCGGCAAGTGCTTCTACTTCATCGCCGCCTGCGCCGAAGTGACCGACGCGCTCAAGGCCGAGATCGACGGCGCCGCGCTGGTGTTCTTCGACGGCACGGTCTGGCAGGACGACGAGATGATCAAAGCCGGGCTCGGCCACAAGACCGGCAAGAGCATGGGGCATGTCGCCATGTCCGGCGAGGACGGCGCGATCGCGCGGCTCGCCGATCTCGATATCGACAGGAAGCTGTTTCTGCATATCAATAACTCGAACCCGGCGCTGCTGCCCGCTTCACCCGAGCGGAAAGCGGCCGAGCAGGCGGGCTGGCAGATACCCGCGGATGGAACGGAGATCGTGCTGTGAATGCCGCATCACTGACTGGAATAACTGCGCTCTCGATCGGCAAGGACATCAAGCTCAACTCGGCCGAGGAGCTGGAAGCGGCGCTGCGCCATATCGGCGCGACCCGCTATCACAGCCTGCATCCGTTCCATAAGCTGCTGCACGGCGGCAAGCTGAACAAGGGCCAGGTGCAGGCCTGGGCGCTGAACCGCTACTATTACCAGAGCACGATCCCGATCAAGGACGCGGTGGTGATCTCGCGCTTCCGCGACCGCGCCACGCGCCTGGAATGGCGCCACCGCATCGAGGATCATGACGGCGATGTCGGCTCCGAAGGCGGCATCGAGCGCTGGCTGAAGCTGACCGAAGGCCTCGGCCTCGACACCGCCTATGTGGAATCCACCGAAGGCATTCTCCCCGCTACGCGCTTCGCGGTCGAGGCCTATGTCCACTACTGCCGCGAGAAGAGCCCGCTGGAGGCGATCGCCTCCTCGCTCACGGAACTGTTCGCGCCAAGCATCCACGAAGAGCGCATCGCCGGCATGTTGCAGCATTATGATTTCGTCAATCCTGATATCATGAGCTACTTCAAGCGCCGCCTCACGCAGGCGCCGCGCGATGCCAATTTCGCGCTCGAATATGTCAGGACGCATGCGAGGACGCCGGAGGAGCGTGCCTCCGTGTGCAATGCGCTGATCTTCAAGACCAACGTGCTGTGGGTGCAGCTCGATGCGCTCCAGCACGCCTATGTCGAGGGCCACATTCCGCCGGGCGCGTTCGTGCCCAAAGAAAACTAAAAAGGCGAGCTGAAGAGGAACTGTCATGGCCGGGCCGCGTCATATCAGCGTCAGCGAGGCGAGCCGCCCCGTGCTGCCGCGGCATGCCAAGCTGAAATACGACGAGACGCGCAAAGTGTGGGTGATCCTGGCGCCGGAACGCGTGCTGGCACCGGACGAGATCGCGGTCGAGGTCCTGCAGCTCTGCAACGGGGAGCGCAGCGTCGGCGACGTTTCCGACCAGCTGGCGGCGAAATACGCCGCGCCGCGCGAGGCGATCCTCACCGATGTCGTCGCCATGCTCCAGGATCTCGCCGACAAGGGCTTCCTCACCGAGGCCCGGGAGAAGACGTCATGAGCGATGTGCTCGGTAATCCCAAAATCCCGCCCGGGACAAGTGACAGCCTCGCGGTGCTGGAGAAGCAACGCTCGACGGCGGAGACCTTCGGCATTCCGCTCGCCGTGCTGCTCGAGATCACCCATCGCTGTCCGCTGCAATGTCCCTATTGCTCCAACCCGGTCGAGCTCGATCGCTCGGGCAAGGAACTGACGACCGAGGAGTGGAAGAAGGTGTTGAGCGAGCTCGCCGAGATCGGCGTGCTCCAGGTGCATTTCTCCGGCGGCGAGCCGACGGCGCGGAAGGATCTCGTCGAGCTGGTGAAGCATGCCAGCGACGTCGGCCTCTACACCAACCTCATCACCTCGGCCGTGCTGCTGACGCGCGAGCGGCTGAGCGAGCTGGCGGACGCCGGGCTCTGCCATGTGCAGATCAGCTTCCAGGGCGTCGAGGAGGGCCTTGCCGATCGCGTCGCCGGCTACCGGAACGCGCACCGCAAGAAGCTCGAAGTCGCGAAGTGGACGCGCGAGCTCGATCTGCCGCTCACCGTGAATGCGGTGATGCACCGGCAGAACCTGCACCAGCTCCCCGACATCATCCAGATGTCGATCGATCTCGACGCCGACCGGCTCGAGGTCGCCAACGTGCAATATTACGGCTGGGCGCTGAAGAACCGCGCCGCCTTGATGCCGACGGTGGCGCAGCTCGACGAATGTACCCGCCTCGTCGAGGAAGCGCGGGAACGGCTGAAGGGCCGGCTTTCGATCGACTACGTCGTGCCGGACTATTACGCGCTGCGGCCGAAGAAGTGCATGGGCGGCTGGGGCCGGCAGTTCTTCAACATCTCGCCGGCCGGCAAGGTGCTGCCCTGCCATGCCGCCGAGAGCATCACCGGGCTCGACTTCGAATCCGTGCGCTCCAACCACTCGATCGCCTGGATCTGGCAGAACTCCGAGGCCTTCAACCGCTATCGCGGCACCGGCTGGATGAAGGAGCCGTGCAAATCCTGCGAATTCCGCGAGATCGATTTCGGCGGCTGCCGCTGCCAGGCCTTCGCGCTGACGGGCGATGCCGCCAACACCGATCCGGCCTGTGCGCTGTCGCCGCTGCACGAGACCATCTTCAAGCAGGCCGAGCGCGAGGCCGAGGGCGAGACCAACCGCTTCCTCTACCGCAACTTCGCCGGCGGTACCCTGGAACCCGAGAATGACGCCTGACGCCGACGCGGCCAGCTCACTCAGGCGTGCCGATCCCTTTGCGCCGCTGACCTCCGACATGCTCGACGTCGGCGACGGCTTTGAGCTCTATGTCGAGAGCGTCGGCCGCGCCGGCGGAATCCCTGCGATCTACCTGCATGGCGGGCCCGGCAGCGGCTGCCAGCCCGATCATCGCCGGCTTTTTGATCCTGAGCGCCTCCATGCCGTGCTGTTCGACCAGCGCGGCTGCGGCCGCAGCCGGCCGAAGGGCTCGCGCGAGCACAACACCACGGCGCATCTGATCGCGGACATGGAGAAGATCCGCGAGAAATTCGGCTTCGAACGCTGGATCGTGGTCGGCGGCTCCTGGGGCGCGACGCTGGCGCTGGCGTATGCGCAGGCGCATCCCGAGCGCGTCTCCGGCATCGCGCTGCGCGCGACCTTCCTGGGCACGCGGGCGGAAGTCGTCACCGGCTTCACCGTGCGCCTGCCGCATTTCTATCCCGGGCTGCACGAGGATTTTCTCAGCGTGCTGCCGCCCGAGGAGCGGGACCGGCCGGTGGACGCCTACTGGCGCCGCATCCTCGATGCCGATCCGGCCGTGCATGGACCGGCGGCGCGGGCCTGGCACGATACCGAGCGCATCTTGTCCGAGCACAAGCCCGCACGGACGCGGCTCGACCTCGCCTCGCTGAACGTCTGGCGCACATTGCCGGCGACCCCGTTCATGGAAGCGCACTACTTCGTCAACGACAGCTTCATGACCGCAAACCAGCTTCTGCAGAATGCAGGGAGGCTCGCCGGCATTCCCGGCATCATCATCCAGGGCCGCTACGACCTGCTGTGCCCGCCCGAGACAGCGCATGCGCTCGCGAAAGTCTGGCCGGGTTCCGAGCTTCGCATCGTGGAAGAAGCCGGGCATTCGCTCTATGATACCGGCGTGAGGGACGCGGTCATGAAGTCGATCGCGGACCTTGCCTCGAAGTCCGCGCGATGAGAGGACAAGAAAAATGCCGCTCGCCGGGAAAGGCATGCTGCTGACGTCGATGAATATCGACGCGGCCGATGAGGCCGATTTCAACCGCTGGTACGATCGCGAGCATCTGGAAGAGCGTGTCGCGATCGAGGGATTCCTGGAAGCGCGGCGCTATGTCGCGCACGCCGCCAATCCCAAATATCTCTGCCTCTATTCGACCGCGACGCTCGACGTGCTCGACAGCCCCGCCTACCGGGCAAGGCTCGCGAGCCCGACCGACTGGTCGCGGCAGACCATGGCGCGTTTCAAGGACATGCTGCGCGTCGTCGCGCGCGTCACCATCAGCAACGGCAGCGGACGCGGAGCTGCGCTCGGCGTGGTGCGGCTGCGGCCGACGCCCGACAACGCCGCGCCATGGCGTGATGCGCTGCAAGAAAGGCTGGCGCCGGAAAAGCGCGACGGCATCATCTCGATGCATCTGCTCGAGAGCGAGCCGGAATTGTCGGGCGCAGCGCCCGGGATTCCGGCAGTGCGCAACGAAGGTGCACGCGACTGGTTCGTGCTGATCGACGGCACGCATGTCGGCACGGTCTCGGCTGTCATTGCCGAACGCTTCACCGGCCCCGCCGCATCGCCCTTCCCGCTTCCCGTCTCCGTCGGCACCTACGCGCTGATGTGGGACCTCGCGAAGAGCGACATCGCGCACCGCTGACGCGCCTCCATGCACCGCAACATATTGCACCGCCGCATTGCTGCGCGCAGCCGTTAATGCTGTGCACGCGCAGCTCCCATGAAAGCGGGTGATCCCCCAAATTTGCCGTTGTACTTCGGAAGAGTTCTAATAAGCTAACCCAATGACGTCATTCAGAAACCAGATCGACGCGCGTTAAGCGTTCGCCAAGCTCAGAAGAGGCCGCCGGGTCTTTGGGCCTGCGCGGACAGGGTAGGAATGAAACCGACCGATATCGCGGCCCCCGACTACTTTCACAAAGTGGTCGACTGTCAGTGGGCCTGTCCTGCACACACCCCGGTTCCCGAATACATCCGACTGATCGCCCAAGGCCGTTACAGCGACGCCTACATGATCAATTGGAAATCGAACGTGTTTCCCGGAATCCTGGGACGCACCTGCGATCGTCCGTGCGAGCCGGCGTGCCGCCGCGGACGCGTCGAGGAAACACCGGTCGCGATCTGCCGCCTCAAGCGCGTCGCAGCCGACTTCAAGGACGACATCTCGCAGCGCCTGCCGCGCCCTTCGCCGAAGAACGGCAAGCGCGTCGCGCTGGTCGGCGGCGGTCCGGCCTCGCTGACGGTGGCGCGCGATCTGGCGCCGCTCGGCTATCACTGCACCGTGTTCGATGCCGATCCGGAAGCCGGTGGCATGATGCGCTCGCAGATCCCGAAGTTCCGGCTGCCCAATTCCGTCATCGACGAGGAGACCGGCTACATCCTCAATCTCGGCGTCGAGTTCAAAGGCGGTCACCGCATCGAGAGCATGAAGGCGCTGCTCACGGAGAAGTACGACGCGATCTTCGTCGGCTCCGGCGCGCCGCGCGGCCGCGAGCTCGACATTCCCGGCCGCAAGGAGGCCGCCGCCAATATCCATATCGGCATCGACTGGCTGTCCTCCGTTTCGTTCGGTCACACCGACAAGATCGGCAAGCGCGTGATCGTGCTCGGCGGCGGCAACACCGCGATGGATTGCTGCCGCACCGCGCGCCGCCTCGGCGGCGAGAAAGTCACGGTGATCGTGCGCTCCGGCTTTGAGGAGATGAAGGCCTCGCCGTGGGAGAAGGAGGACGCGATCCACGAGGATATTCCGATCCTCAACTACATGGTGCCGGTGGCATTCAAGCATGTCGCCGGCAAGCTCATCGGCGTCACCTTCCAGCACGTCAAAGCCGAATACGACGCCAAAGGCCGCCGCAACCTGGTGCCTTCGGGCGACCCCGAGCAGACCATTCCCTGCGACGACGTGCTGGTCGCGGTCGGCCAGGAGAACGCCTTCCCCTGGATCGAGCGCGACTGCGGCATCGCGTTCGACAAGTGGAATATGCCGCAGGTCGACCCCAAGACCTTCGTCTCGACCAACCCCAAGGTCTTCTTCGGCGGCGACGCCGCTTTCGGCCCGAAGAACATCATCTGGGCGGTGGCGCAGGGCCATGACGCCGCGCTGTCGATCCACAGACTGCTGTCGGGCGAGGACATCACCGAGCGGCCGCTGCCGGAGGTGCACGTCTCCTCGCAGAAGATGGGCATCCACGAATGGAGCTATGACAACGACATCTCCGTCGACAAGCGCTTCAAGGTGCCGCACCGCGACAAGGTGATCGCGCTGAAGGACATCCGCACCGAGGTCGAGCTCGGCTACGACGTCAAGCTCGCGCTCGGCGAAGCCCATCGCTGCCTGAACTGCGACGTACAGACGGTGTTCTCGACCTCGCTCTGCATCGAGTGCGATGCCTGCGTCGATATCTGCCCGATGGACTGCATCACCTTCACGGAGAATGGCGAGGAAGCCGATCTGCGCCAGCGCCTGAAGGCGCCCTCGCCGCACCCCGACCAGGATCTTTACGTGTCCTCCGATCTCAAGACCGGACGCGTGATGGTGAAGGACGAGGATGTCTGCCTGCATTGCGGGCTGTGCGCCGAGCGTTGTCCCACCGGAGCCTGGGACATGCAGAAATATTTGATCGAAATGACTCACGCAGGTTCAGCATGTCCGACAAAAAGCCGATCAGCAGCGTAAACGACTTCGTCGTCCGCTTCGCCAACGTCAACGGCTCGGGCTCGGCCAGCGCCAACGAGATGTTCGCGCGCGCGATCCTGCGCCATGGCGTGCCGGTCTCCCCGCGCAACATCTTCCCCTCCAACATCCAGGGCCTGCCGACCTGGTACGAGGTGCGGGTGACGGAGGACGGCCATCTCGGCGCCCGCGGCGGTGTCGACATGATGGTGGCGATGAACCCGCAGACCTGGGACAAGGACGTCGCCGGTATCGAGCCCGGCGGCTATCTGTTCTACGATTCCACCAAGCCGATGCCGTCGACGAGATTCCGCGACGACATCACCGTGATCGGCGTGCCGCTCACCGCGATCACCAACTCGACCTACACCGATCCGCGCCAGCGCCAGCTGTTCAAGAACATCATCTATCTCGGCGCGCTCTCGGCGCTGCTCGACATGGACGCCAAGCTGATCGAGCAGCTGATCGGCGAGCAGTACAAGGGCAAGGAGAAGCTGCTCTCCTCCAACGTCCACGCGCTGCATCTCGGCCGCGACTGGGCCTTGCAGAACCTGAAATGCCCGATCGGGCTGCGGGTGAAGAAGTCCGACAAGGTGGGCGACCGCATCTTCATCGAGGGCAACAGCGCCGCCGCGCTCGGCGCCGTCTATGGCGGCGCCACGGTGTGCGCGTGGTATCCGATCACGCCGTCCTCGTCGGTGGCGGAAGCCTTCACCGCTCATTGCAAGAAGTACCGGCACGACCCTGAGACCGGCAAGGCGAAATACGCCATCGTGCAGGGCGAGGACGAGCTTGCCTCGATCGGCATCGTGATCGGCGCCTCCTGGAACGGCGCCCGCGCCTTCACCGCGACCTCCGGCCCCGGCATCTCGCTGATGACCGAGTTCATCGGCCTTTCATATTTTGCCGAGATCCCGGCCGTGATCATGAACATCCAGCGCGCCGGGCCTTCGACGGGCATGCCGACCCGCACCCAGCAATGCGACATCATCGCCTGCGCCTATGCTTCGCACGGCGACACCAAGCATGTGCTGCTGTTCCCGGAAGATCCGGCGGAGGCGTTCGAGTTCGCAGCCGCCGCCTTCGATCTCGCCGAGCGGCTGCAGACCACGATCTTCCTGATGCTCGACCTCGACATCGGCATGAACCACCGCCTCTGCCGCCCGCTGAAGTGGGACGATGCGCGGCAGTATGACCGCGGCAAGATCATGACCGCGGAGATGCTGGAGGAAGGCCGCGACTTCGGCCGCTATCTCGACGTCGACGGCGACGGCATCCCCTACCGCACCTATCCCGGCACGCATCCGACCAAGGGCTCCTATTTTACCCGCGGTACGTCCCGGGATCGCTATGCGCGCTACTCCGAGGAAGGCCCGGTCTACGCCGACAACATGCAGCGCCTGGTGCGCAAGTTCGAGACCGCGCAGGACCTCGTGCCGCGGCCGCTGCAGGCCAATGCGGAACGGCCGACCAAATATGGCGTGATCTTTTTCGGGTCCACCTCCCCCGCGATGGACGAGGCGATCGGATTGCTCGAGGCACGCGGGCATCAGCTTGATCGCCTGCGCATCCGTGCCTTCCCGTTCCACTCGAGCGTGGCGAGCTTCCTCGCCGAGCACGATTTCGTCTACGTGGTCGAGCAGAACCGCGACAGCCAGCTCCGCCAGCTCATCGTCAACGAGAACGGCATCGATCCCGTCCGCCTCGTGCCGATCGTGCATTACGACGGCTCACCAATCACCGCCCGTTTCATCGCAAAAGCCATTGGCGATCACCAGGATCAACTCAAGGTGACCCCGCTCCGCAAGGCCGTATCATGACCTATATTGCCAAGCCGAAATTCCATCATCCGGGCCTCAAGAAGAACGAGCTCGGCTACACCCATCGCGACTACGAGGGCAAGATCTCGACGCTGTGCGCCGGCTGCGGCCACGATTCGATCACGGCCTCGATCATCGAGGCCTGCTATGAGCTGTCGATCGAGCCGCACCGGGTGGCGAAGATCTCCGGCATCGGCTGCTCGTCGAAGACGCCGGACTATTTCCTCGGCAATTCGCACGGCTTCAACTCCGTGCACGGCCGCATGCCCAGCGTGCTGACCGGCGCCAACCTCGCCAATCGCGACCTGATCTATCTCGGCGTGTCCGGCGACGGCGATTCCGCCTCGATCGGCTTCGGCCAGTTCGCGCATTCGATCCGGCGCGCCGTCAACATGACCTATATCGTCGAGAACAACGGCGTCTACGGCCTCACCAAGGGCCAGTTCTCGGCGACCGCCGACCGCGGCTCGAAGTCCAAGAAGGGCGTGACCAACACCGACAACGCCATCGACCTCGTGGCGATCGCGCTGCAACTGGGCGCAACCTTCGTGGCGCGCTCGTTCTCCGGCGACAAGACCCAGCTCGTGCCGCTGATCGCGGCCGCGATCCGCCACAAGGGCGCGTCCTTCATCGACGTCATCAGCCCCTGCATCGCCTTCAACAACCATGCCGGCTCGACCAAGAGCTTTGACTATGTCCGCGAGCACAACGACGCCGTGAACCGGCTCGACGTGCTGGTCGGTCGCGATCCGATCGCCGTGGACTACGCGCCGGGCACGGTGCAATTGGTCGAGCAGCATGACGGCAGCAAGATCGCGCTGCGCAAGATCGACGCGGACTACGATCCGCATGACCGGCTCGGCGCCCAGACCTTCCTCGCGAAGCACGCCGCCAAGGGCCAGATCGTCACCGGCCTGCTCTATGTCGATCCCGACGCGGAAGACCTGCACGCGCATCTCAACACGGTCGAGACGCCGCTCAATACGCTGGAAGCGGACACGCTGTGCCCGGGCTCGGCGGCCCTGGACAAGTTCAACGCCAGCCTGCGGTGATCATCTGCCGCGCTGAGGCAGCGGCCTGACGCGCACGGTGATCTTGTCCGACACGACAGGCGGCTCGAACGGATAGTGCTTCGCGTCGCCCAGCACCAGTTGAAGGGTATGGGTCCCGGGCGGAAGCTCGAGAAATGTTTCGGTCTGCCCTGCCCCGAAATGCAGATGCGACTTGTCCTGCGGGATCGGCTCCTTCGGATCGATGGGGTCGCTGACGTCGACCAGCAAATGATGATGGCCGGCGTTCTGGTAGTCGTCGCCGGCATGCGTCACGCCCATGTTGCGCAAGCCGAACCGGACCAGGAAACCGGCGCGCACCCTTTGCCCGTCATACGGGGTGATGAAATAAACCTTTGCGTCCTTTGGAGCAGCCTTACCCTGCGAGAAGGCCACGCCCGGGAGCAATGTGAGCACCGCCGACAGCGCAACGCAGCGAAGGATTTGCATCGGATCTACTCCTGCACTCAAGGACCGAGCGCGACGCGGAATCCATGCGTCGGGTAACGAACATTGGTATCGTAACCGTCGCGGTTGGACGGCCGCACGTATCTCGAATCGTTCTTCCAGGAGCCCGAGCGCAGGACGTGCGAACTGCAGTCCCCACCGCTCCATGCCGAACCGTCATTGGGCGCGCCTTGATAAGTCCTGTGCCAGCAATCGGCGACCCACTGATCGACGCCGCCGCCCATATCGTAGAGTCCAAATGGATTGGGTTTGAAGCTGCCGACCTTCGACGGCTGCTCGGCGGCTGCGTCACCGCAATCCTTGCACCCGGCCATGCCCGGCTGGAGCTTGTCGCCCCACCAATATTTGCTCTGCGTTCCGCCGCGCGCCGCATATTCCCATTCCGCTTCGCTCGGAAGCCGGTACGGCTTCTTCGTCGCCTGCGCCAGCCAGGCCGCATATTGCTGGGCATCGGTCCAGCTTACATTCGTGACGGGGGCGTCGTCCTTCCCGATCGCCGTAAAGCCACACGCCTTTGCGGCGGCGCATTCATTCCACTCCCGCACCGTCACAGGGTATTTGCTGATCGAGAATGGCTTGATCGCGACCTGGTGAACAGGGCGTTCGGTCGGATCGTCGTTGCTTCCCATCGTGAAGCTACCGCCGCGAATGGCGGTCATGTCCGGCTCGCTGGCGGGCGTCGGCGATTGGCTGGGCGTCGGCGTCGGTGCCGGCGGCGCAGGTGAAGCCAACGAGGGCGACGGTTGCGGCGTCGGCACGGCCGATTCGCGCGCCGGAGGCTGCTGGACAGGAGATGCGACCGGAGAGGCAGTCGGCGTGGCGGCCTGCTCGCTTCCCTTGCCGGGCGGCTGCGCCAGAAGATACCAGAGCACGCCGGCTGCGCTGACCAGCAACGTCAAGCTGAGGAGAAAGATCAAGGTATTCTCGCGCCGGCCTCGCGTCCCGCCGACGGCATCTGCGTCGGGCAGGACGCGATAGATGCGTACGGGGTCGGTGATGTTCTTCACCTTGCGGTCGCCAAGGGCCTCGTAGCCGCACACCACCTTGTGCTTGATCTGCTCGTAGATCGCGCCCGAGATGTAGACCTGACCGGGCTCGGCAATGCCCTCGATACGCGTGGCGATGTTGACGCCATCGCCGTAAACGTCGTCCGGCTCGATGATGACATCGCCGAGATTGACGCCAATTCGGTACTCGATCCGGGAGTGCTTCGGAAGCGAGGCATTGCGGCCGATGAGATTCTGCTGGATGACGATGCTGCAGCGAACGGCCTCAACAGGGCTATCGAAGATAGCGATGAAGCCGTCGCCCGTCGTCTTCACCAGGCTTCCATGGTGCTCGACGATACTGGGCTCGATGAGGTCCCGCTCAATCCGCTTGACGCGGACATGCGTGCCTTCCTCGTCGGCCTGCATCAAGCGGCTGTAGGAAGCGATGTCACCGACAATGATTGCTGCGAGACGACGAGGCATGGCGCCGTGCGAAGGCGGCTCGTTCTGATTCCCGGATCTGAAGTTGCGAATTTCGCCCATTGCGCGGGGACTCCACAAACTTACAAAGGCCGCCCCACCCTACGATTTCGAGAAGCAATCGTCTGTGAAGGCTATCACATTGACAAACTGGGACAATGTCGAAGGACTCGCGACATCGAGTTCCAGGGAGCGACGACCTTGAACCCTTCCGGTCCAACCAGCGACTAAAGCACCGCTCGGAACATCCATCTCATGTCGGTCCAGTGATGACGATGTCTGGGAGGAGCGAACGTGAACGCGCCGCGCTTACCCTGCGACTAACGGCCCGCCTGGGCTTCCGCTATCGCCATCGCAGCGACGATTTCGACTCCAGCGGGTCGTGCGGCAGCCACGCGGTGCTTCTCACTCAGGGCGACGGAGTCCGCCACTGGTTCAGCCAAGACACATCGGGCTTCAATGGACAGGCTCGGGCTCAGCTGCGGCGCGACCCGAATATGCCAACCGGCCGGCCGTCCAGTATTGCTTGCAGGTCTCGAACAGCGTTTCGCCGTCCATGGTCAGGCCGCCCGTGACGAGCACGCCGTCCGCGCCAATGGGCTTGTTCAGCAGCGACAAGACGCGCTTCAGAAAGCCGCCTTCGAACCGCCCGGCAAGAAGAGGATCGACCTGAAGAACGACGATCTTCTGGCTGCGATACCGAAAGATCGATATGTCCCTCACCGATCTCCACGAGATGGTGTCATCGGCGATCCTGGTGTCGCGAATGCCGATACGGGTGATGAAGAGGACCGGCTCCCTGGCGGAGATCAATGTCGAGAGCGTCTTGCAGGTGGTCAGGCCGAAAAACACGATGCCGAAATAGCTGAGCGCGATCTGGATCGTGGCGATGTCCTTGCCATAGTGCCAGCTGAATGCGAGCGCGCCGCACAGCAGCGTCGCCAGCAGGCTGGCTCCCAGCAACTTGAACAGCCGCGCAAGGGAATAGCCGATCGCAAGGTTGGGCAAGTTCTGACTTATGGACATTTTGACCGCCACCAGTCATCTGCAACAACCAGGGGCTTACCAACCCCCCTCCTTCCAAATTGTTACAGCGGGAACCTTGCGCGAGGCTGCCCGCGAGGCGTGCGGCCAGGAACGCTTGAACGCAACGCTTTCCGCCCGCGACTAACGGCCAATCGGCCCTGACCGTCCCGCCGCGGGCCGTCAACGGCTCACGCGTTCGGTGCGACCATGAAGCTTGCCCTCCTCCTGCCGCTTGTCCTTGCCGCATTCACCGGCCTCGCCCACGCCGATGAGGCCGATAAAGTCCGGGAAACCACAAAGGCCGAAGCCGACGCCTTCACGGCCCGAATCTATGCGGGAGCGCCGGGTGACAAGGCCTATGCCTGCTTCGTCCGCCGCTACGATGCCGAGCATCTGGCGCGGCATCCCAAGCAGAAGGTCGCGTCGATGAAGCTGCTGATCTCCGCGGAAACCGACAAGGAGGACAAGCAACTCCACAATTCCTTCCGCCTGGGCTTCCGCTATCGCCATCGCAGCGGCGATTTCGACTCCAGCGGGTCATGCGGCAGCCACGCGGTGCTTCTCACGGAGGGCGACGAAGTCCGCATGGGCTGCGGGGTCGACTGCGAAGGCGGTGGCATCGAAGTGGCGCTGTCCAAGGACAACAGGTCCGCCATCATCCGGCTCGAACAGGTCAGGGTCTGGCAGAACAACAAGCCGGATGACGAGGCCGAGCAATCGCTGGTCGCCGGCGCCGACGACAAGATTTTCCGCCTCGACCGCACCGACAATGGCGAGTGCGCCTCGCTGGTGACCGACCGCAAGGAACTCGCCGCGCTCCGCCACAAGTGATATGTGTCCGGCAAATTCGGGCGTAGCCGAGGGAGATCGCCATGAACCGCCGGAACATCCTGTGGAGCGCCGTTTCAGCGCTAGGTGCGGCGCTCGGCGCCTCCCGCGCACAGGCCGCGACCGAGGCTCCGCCGTCGAACAGGCTCAAGGTCGTCTATCACCTCAGCGACGCCGAGAAGGTCAATTTCGTGCTCGGCAACATCCAGAACCACATCGACGGCGTCGGCGGCCCCGAGCACGTCACGATCGCGCTGGTGATCCACGGGCCGGCGCTGAAGGCGTTTCACTCGGCGCAGGCCAACCCCGATGTCAGCAAGCGCGTCGGCGAGTTCTCCAAGGACGGCGTCGAGCTCGCGGCCTGCGGCAACACGATGAAGGCGCAGAACGTCACGCTGACGGATCTGCTGCCGGGCTTCGTCAGCGCGGAGAAAGGCGGCGTGGTCCGCTTGGCCGAGCTCCAGTCGCAGGGATATCTCTATCTGCGGCCTTAGAGCACTGCTGTTGCCACGAAAAAGGTGCGCTCCCTCCCCCGCTCGCGGGGGAGGGCTCGGGAGAGGGTGTCTCCGCGATCGAGAACCCCCAAGAGGAGAGAACCCCTCACCCGGCGCTTTGCGCCGACCTCTCCCGCAAGCGGGAGAGGTGCAGCGGAGCCTGCGGCCGGTATCGAAATCCAATAGCCCCAAACACGCTTGACTTACCCATAACCCTGCGGTTATGAATTGATCCATAACTGAATGGTTATGGAATTTGCATGTCCACCGCCCCCGACCTCCTGTTCAGGACGCTCGCCGATCCGACCCGGCGGGCGATCTTCGAGCGGTTGTGCCGCGAGGGCGAGCAGACGGTCGGGGCACTGACCGCACGGTCGGGCGTTTCCCAGCCGGCGGTCTCGAAACATCTCGGCGCGCTGAAGCAGGCCGGCCTCGTGCGCGACCGCCATGAAGGACGCCAGACCCATTACAGCGCCCAGCCCGGTGCGCTCAATCCGCTGCTCGACTGGACCAGCCAGATGGCCGGGTTCTGGCAGAACCGGCTCGACGCACTCGACGATCTCCTGAAGAGGATGGACCAATGACCGAAACCTCAAGCGAGACCCGCGCCGTCGTCATCGAGCGCGAATTTGCCTTTCCGGCCGAGCGGATCTGGCGCGCGCTGACACAGCCGCACCTGATCGAGGAATGGCTGATGAAGAACGACTTCAAGCCGTCAGTCGGCCATCGCTTCAATCTTCGCGGCGAATGGGGCGGCGTGCTGGACTGCGAGGTGCTCACCATCGAGCCGCAGAAGACGCTCGCCTACACCTGGAATTTCGCGCATGAGGACGCGGCGTTCGACTTGCGAAGCGTCGTCACCTTCACGCTGACACCGACGAATGCGGGCACGCATCTGCGCGTCGAGCAGGCGGGCTTCAGCCCGACGCAGAAGCAGGCCTATGGCGGCGCGCATGCCGGCTGGAAGCAGTTTCTCACCAAGCTGGACGAGCTGCTGGCGCGACCGGATTGAGCCGGCGGCGTACATCCATTCCGACCATTGCAAAGGAGGTCTCGTTGAACATTCGACAAATCCATCGCTGGCTGTCCATCGCCTTCACGATCGCCGTCATCGCGAACATCGTCGCGATGACCATGCAGATCCAGGCCATGTGGATCGGTTTCCTGGCGCTCGTCCCGCTGATCCCGCTGCTCGCGACCGGGCTGTATCTGTTTGCGCTGCCCTATCTTGACCGGCGCAGCGGCATGCAGCGCGAGGCGAGGTCATGAAGAAGGCCGCCGCGATGAAGACAAGCAGCCCGAAGGACGCGGACGGAGCGTCGGCGTCCAAGTTGATCGACGGCAGGATCAAGGAGCTCGGCGACTGGCGCGGCGAGATGCTCGGGCGGATTCGCGCCCTGATCAAGGACGCCGACCCTGACGTGGTCGAGGAATGGAAGTGGCGCGGCGTTCCCGTGTGGGAGCACGACGGCATCATCTGCACCGGCGAAACCTACAAGGCCGTCGTGAAGCTGACCTTTGCAAAGGGTGCGGCGCTCGATGACCCGGCCGGCCTGTTCAATTCCAGCCTCGACGGCAATGTGCGGCGCGCGATCGATATTCGCGAAGGCGAGAAAATCAACGAGAAAGCGCTGAAGGCGCTGATCCGCGCAGCCGTGGCCCTGAACGCGTCCAAGGTGAAGAAGAAGCCAGCGAAGACGAAAGCGTGATGAGCTGAGGTCAAATCGAGTCTGGCCAGGGCAAGGCAACGCTCTCTCCGTTCCCTCCCCCCTTGTGGGGGAGGGAACGCACCTTCGTCGGCGCACTAGTAGGGACTCATCGTCAAGCGCCAGAAGTTGCCGGCGCCTCAGGCCACCGCCGCCGGGATCGGGCGCGGGCTCACGACATATTCACGCAGGACCTTGTCGTTGGCATCGACCTCGATCAGCGCGACGTCGTAGGTCCAGAGGTCCGCCAGATGCTGGAGCACCCGCTTGGCGTCGGTCTCGTTGAGCTGTGCGCCCTTGATGACGTGGTGATGCAGGATCAGCCGGCGGTCGCCGGAGAGATCGACGTCGACCACTTCGATATTGGCGTCGATGTAGCCGACATCGTGCTGCCGCGCCAGCTCGCGCCGGACGCGGCGGAAGCCGCGCTCGTCGTGAATGGCATCGACGCGGATGCCGGCACGCTCCTCGGGGTCGTCGTGCAGATGGAACATGCGGAGCTGCCGCATCAGCTTCGGGCTCAGGAACTGGCCGATGAAGCTCTCGTCGCGGTAGTTGGCCCAGACGTCGCGCAGCACGCCCATCACGTCGTTCTTGCCGGCGATGTCAGGGAACCATTCGCGGTCCTCGTCCGACGGGCTGGTGACGATGCGCTCGATGTCCTGCATCATGGCGAAGCCGAGCGCGTAGGGATTGAAGCCGGAGAAGCGCGGATCGTCGAATTCGGGCTGGAACACCACATTGGTGTGCGATCCCAGGAATTCGAGGAAGTTGCCGTCGGTGATGCGGCCCTGCTGGTGCAGCTTGGTCATGATGCGATAGTGGACGTAGGTCGCCGTCCCCTCGTTCATCACCTTGGTCTGGCTCTGCGGATAGAAATATTGCGCGATGTGGCGGACGATGCGCAGCAATTCGCGCTGCCAGGGCGCCAGCCGCGGCGCGCTCTTTTCCAGGAAGTAGAGCAGGTTTTCCTGCGGCAGGCCGAGCAGCTTGCGGCGCCGCTCGACGCTGAGCGCGGAACGGCTCTTGCTCTTGCCCGCCGGCACGGTGCGCCAGAGGTCGTTGAAGACCTCCTCCTCGTGCTGGCGGCGACGCCCTGCCCGCTTCTCCTCGGCGCGCAGGTCGAGCTTCTTCTTGCCCGGGTAGCGGTCGATGCCGTGCGACATCAGCGCGTGCGCGGCATCGAGCGTACGCTCGACCTCGGCGCGGCCGTAGCGCTCCTCGCACTGCATGACGTAGTTCTTGGCGAAATCGAGATAGTCCAGAATGCCGTCGGCGTCGGTCCACTGCTTGAACAGATAGTTGTTCTTGAAGAAGTGATTGTGGCCGAAGGCGGCGTGCGCGATCACCAGCGTCTGCAT
This sequence comes from Bradyrhizobium sp. B025, assembly GCF_042257955.1. Classification (NCBI taxonomy): domain Bacteria; kingdom Pseudomonadati; phylum Pseudomonadota; class Alphaproteobacteria; order Hyphomicrobiales; family Nitrobacteraceae; genus Bradyrhizobium; species Bradyrhizobium sp. B025. The sequence goes on from NZ_CP170150.1 coordinate 6,693,986, forward strand.
CGTCGCCGTATTCTCCTCCATCAGATAGGAGATGCAGGGCGAGGAGTTGATCACGATCTCATAGGCGAGGCCCATCAGGCCCTTGCGGTAGGAGGCCTCGTGGTAGGCGAAGTGCTTGCCGAAGGACCAGTGCTTGTAGAACAGCGGCATGCCGACCGACGAGTAGGCATCCAGCATCTGCTCGGCGGTGATGACCTCGATCTGGTTCGGATAGACGTCGAGCCCGAGATCGTTCTTCGCCACCTCCTCGCAGGCATCGGTGATGCGCTGCAAGGTGTGGAAGTCCCAATCCGCGCCTTCGAACAATCTTTCCGTCATGGAGCGGCTTTCTCCTGAGAGGTTTCGCGGCGCTGGAACAGGTCGTGGAACACCGGGAAGATCTCGCTGCGCTCGCTGACCTTGCGCATCGAGAGCGGTGCGCCGCTGTTGCGCAGGCGCTCATAGAGGGTCCAGAGCGAGGAGTCGGAGAGATCGAAGGCGCTGCCGCCGGACTCGCCGACCTCGAGATAGGCAAAGAACTGGCAGACCGGCAGGATCTTGTCGGTCAGCAGAAGCCCAGTGAGCTCGCCGTCGGAATAGGAATTGTCGCCGTCGGAGGCCTGCGCTGCGTAGATGTTCCAGTCCGACGGATTGAAGCGCTCGCGCACGATGTCGTGCATCGCCTGGAGCGCGCTGGAGACCAGCGTGCCGCCGGAGGCCGGGCCGTAGAAGAAGGTCTGCTCGTCCACCTCCTCGGCGCGGTCGGTGTGGCGGATGAAGACGATCTCGACGTGCTTGTAGCGGCGCTTCAGGAACACGTAGAGCAGCATGTAGAAGCGTTTGGCGAGATCCTTCATGTGCTCGGACATCGAGCCGGAGACGTCCATCAGGCAGAACATCACGGCCTGCGCGACCGGCTTCGGCACCGTCTCGAAGCGGCGGTAGCGGATGTCGAGCGGATCGATGAACGGAATCCGCTTCGTCTTCGCCATCAGCTTTTCCAGCTCGGCGAGAAGCACCACACGCTCGTCCTCGTCCGTGCATGCCGCGATTGCGGCTTCGAGCTCTTCGATCTCGTCCTTGCGGGGACGCTTGAGCGCGATGCGGCGGGCGAGCGCGAGCTTCACCGTCCGGCTCACCGAGATGTTGGCGGGCGAGCCCGACGTGGTGTAGCCGGCGCGCTGGATGCCCTCGCTCTCGGTCTGCGCGATCTTGCGCTTGGCAAGATCCGGCAGCTCGAGGTCGTCGAGGAAGAGATCGACGAATTCGTCGCGGCTCAGCACGAAGCGGAAGGCGTCCTCGCTGTCGCCTTCGCCGGGACCGGAATCCTTGGCGCTGCCCTGGCCGGAACGCTGCAGATAGTCGCCCTCGACGAACTTCTTGTTTCCGGGCAACACCATGTCGCGCGTTCCGCCTTCGCGGCGGAAACGCGGCTCATGCATCCCGTCGAGCGGGATCGTGACCTCACCACCCTCCAGGACGTCCTTGATGTCGCGTTCCTGCGAGGTCTTCTTGACGGCGCCCTGCACCAGGGATTTGGCCCGACGCAAGAACCGCTGGCGGTTCTCAAGACTCTTGCCGCCTGGATTCAGGCGCCTGTCAATAATGTGAATGGGCACTTTTCCATCCGCCTCAACCGGCCTGCTTCACACGCATATACCATTCGACGAGCCGGCGAACCTGACGCTCGGTGTAGCCGCGCTCCACCATGCGTGCGACGAACTCGCCGTGCTTCTTCTCCGTCTCGCCGTCCTTCTTCGACCCGAAGGAGATGACCGGAAGCAGGTCCTCGACCTGGGAGAATATCCGCTTTTCGATCACGTCGCGAATCTTCTCGTAGGAGGTCCAGGTCGGATTCTTGCCGCCGTTCTGGGCCCGCGACCGTAACGAGAATTTGACCACCTCGTTGCGGAAATCCTTGGGGTTGGCGATGCCCGCCGGCTTCTCGATTTTGGTCAGTTCCTGGTTCAACAATTCGCGATCCAGGAGCTGTCCCGTATCGGGATCCTTGAAGTCCTGGTCCTCGATCCAGGCATCGGCATAGTCGACGTAGCGATCGAACAGGTTCTGGCCGTAATCCGAGTAGGATTCGAGATAGGCTTTCTGGATCTCGTTTCCGATGAACTCGGCATAGCGCGGCGCGAGGTCCGCCTTGATGAATTCGAGGTACCGTTTCTCGACTTCCTCGGGCAGCTGCTCGCGCTTGATCGACTGCTCCAGCGCGTACATCAGATGCACGGCGTCGGCGGCGACCTCCTGCGGATCGTGGTTGAACGTCGCAGCCAGGATCTTGAAGGCAAAGCGCGTGGAGACGCCGTCCATGCCCTCGTCGACGCCGGCGGCATCGCGATATTCCTGGACGCTGCGCGCCTTCGGATCGGATTCCTTCAGGCTCTCGCCGTCGTAGACCCGCATCTTGCCAAACACGGTGGAATTCTCGTGCTTGCGCAGGCGCGACATCACCGAGAAACGCGCCATCGTCTCCAGCGTCGACGGCGCACACGGCGCCGACGCCAGCTCGGAGCCCTGGATCAGCTTCTCGTAGATCTTCTGCTCTTCCGTGACCCGCAGGACATAGGGCACCTTGATCACGCAGATGCGGTCGATGAAGGCTTCGTTGTTCTTGTTGGCCTTGAAGCTCGCCCACTCCGCCTCGTTGGAGTGCGCGAGGATGATGCCGGTGAACGGGATCGCACCGATGTTCTCGGTGCCGATGTAGTTGCCTTCCTGCGTCGCCGTGAGCAGCGGGTGCAGCATCTTGATCGGCGCCTTGAACATCTCGACAAATTCGAGGATACCCTGATTGGCGCGGTTGAGACCGCCGGAATAGCTGTAGGCGTCGGGGTCGTTCTGCGCGTAGGTCTCGAGCTTGCGGATGTCGACCTTGCCGACCAGCGAGGAGATGTCCTGGTTGTTCTCGTCACCGGGCTCGGTCTTGGCAATCGCGATCTGGCGCAGCCGCGACGGCTGGATTTTTGCGACCCGGAACTGGGAAATGTCGCCGCCGAAGGCCTCAAGCCGCTTGTAGCACCACGGGCTCATCAATCCGGTGAGGCGCCGGCGCGGAATGCCGTATTTCTCCTCCAGCATCGGCCCGAGCTGATCGGGATCGAACAGGCTGAGCGGGCTCTCGAACACGGGCGAGAGTTCGTCGCCGGCCTTGAGCACGTAGATCGGATGCACTTCCATCAGCGACTTCAGCCGCTCGGCGAGCGAGGATTTGCCGCCGCCGACGGGGCCGAGCAGATAGAGGATCTGCTTGCGCTCCTCCAGACCCTGCGCCGCGTGCCGGAAGAAACCAACGATGCGCTCGATGGTTTCTTCCATGCCGTAGAAGCCGGCGAAGGCCGGATAGGTACGGATGGTGCGGTTCAAAAAAATACGGCCAAGGCGTGGGTCCTTGGCCGTGTCAATCGTCTGGGGTTCACCGATCGCTGCTAGCAGTCGTTCGGCCGCGTTCGCGTATTTCATGGGATCGCTTCGACACGATTCCAGATATTCCGCCATCGACATGTCGTGCTGGCTTCTCGCCTCGAACGACCGAGCGAAAGCGTTGAATAGAGAATCGTTGTACATGATCCCTCTCCGCGTGAGTTCCGCTACAAGCTGAAACGAAAGCAGTTACCGGACCGTTCCTCAGGCCGTTTCGAATCAGCGTGAGCACATGACGATCATTGGACACCCGGGGGCCGACTCGACGCAACGCACAACGTAGGCAACCAGGTGAGTTACGAACAGGCACCTGCCTGTTATTTATGCGAATCTATGTATATCTTCGCTCATTTCCAGCAAATGTCACTCGGCCGCAACATCCGGGCGTTACCGGGGATCAGCCTATCCGGCGGTGCAGCATAGCCGTCAGCCGGCGGCAGCTTTATGACGCTTGTGCGGCCAAGCCTTGTGAGACCGGACCCGAGCCTTCCGCGCCTTGATCGCGGTCCCGCCGCAATGCGGTGCGTGAATCGCTGGCGGCGTGACAGTCGCGGCAGGCGCGCAGCAATGTGTCAAAATCGGTCGCCAGTCCGTCGGGGCGTATGATGATGCGATCGTCCTGCACGCCGCGCGACGTCGACCGGATGTTGGCGCGGATACAGGAGAGCTGCCGCTGCAAGCCCGGCGTCGGCGTCAGCACGATCGCCTTGCGGCCGCGCCGCTCCTCGGTCGAAACCTCCGCAATCGACTCCCACAGCAGAAATTCATTGCCGATGCGGAGATCGCGGATGCCATAGGGGGTGACGATCACCACCGGCCCGCGTTCGGCGGGGAGCATCCAGATCAGCCGGCTGGTGACCAGGCCGAACACCGCGACGCCGGCATAGCCGACCGTCGTGTCGTAGTCGCCGAGGCCGTCCCACCAGTCGACGGCAAGGCCGGCGCTGAGCAGGGTCATCGCAAAGCCCGCCGCGACCAGCAGCCGCAGATACGTCGTGCATGGGTTGATTTCGAGATCGTGGGCCGCGTCGATACCTACGGCCGGCACGACTGATTGCGATCCGTCGGTGACGGCGAGCGGTGGGCCGTCAGGATGTGCGTGCATGCCTTCCCCCAGCATGGCCATTCGCGACCGGGCGATGAAGCATCAGGCGGATCGGAATCCGCCGATGCACTCTGTGCAGCGGCCGGCAGACGTTACGCAACGAGACCTCGACCGAACCTCCCCGGCCAGCGACTTTTTACGCAACACGGCCACAACCGCCTGGATCGCCATGATCGCGACGGAGTTACACTGGAGGGTATGACGCCTATTCCCTTGATTGGTTCCCTCCCGGGAGCATGTAAGCTAGAGGATAGCGCGTCAGGACCGGCGCGGAAACCCCTCGCCCGCAGGCTTGGAGATAAATAAGTATCATGAATCCCGTCAAAGAACTGGAAAAGCACGGACAAGCCGTCTGGCTGGACTTCCTGGCCCGTGGCTTCATCGCCAAGGGCGACCTCAAGCGGCTGATCGACACCGACGGCGTCAAGGGCGTCACCTCCAATCCGTCGATCTTCGAGAAGGCGATCGGCAGTTCGGACGAGTACGACGCCCCGATCGGCAAGGCGCTGAAGCGCGGCGACCGGAGCGTGGCCGACCTGTTCGAAGCCGTCGCGGTCGAGGACATCCAGAACGCCGCCGACGTGCTCCGCCCGGTCTATGACCGCCTCAAGGGGGGCGACGGCTATGTCAGCCTGGAGGTCTCGCCCTATCTTGCGATGGACACCACCGGGACGGTCGCCGAGGCACGGCGGCTCTGGAAGGACGTCAACCGCGAGAACCTGATGGTTAAGGTGCCGGCGACGCCGGAAGGCCTGCCAGCGATCGAGACGCTCATCGGCGAGGGCATCAGCATCAACATCACGCTGCTGTTCTCCAGGGACGTCTACCTCCAGGTCGCGGAGGCCTATCTCGCCGGCCTCGAGAAATACGTCGCAGGCGGCGGCGATCCGTCGCATGTCGCGAGCGTCGCGAGCTTCTTCGTCAGCCGCATCGACTCGGTGGTCGACAAGCAGCTCGACGAGAAGATCGCGCGCGCCAACGACCCCAGCGAGAAGGAACGGCTGGCCGCGCTGAAGGGCAAGGTCGCCATCGCCAACGCCAAGGTCGCCTACCAGGATTACAAGCGCCTGTTCTCCGGTTCCCGCTGGGAGAGGCTCGCCGCCAGGGGCGCCAGGCCGCAGCGCATGCTGTGGGCCTCGACCGGCACCAAGAACAAGGATTACAGCGACGTCCTCTATGTCGAGGAGCTGATCGGCCCCGACACCATCAACACCGTGCCGCCGGCAACGCTGGATGCGTTCCGCGACCACGGCCAGCCGCGCGACAGCCTGGAAGAGAACATCGACGACGCAAGGCGCGTGCTGGAGGAGCTGGAGCGCTCCGGCGTCTCGCTCGACGCGATCACCGAAGAGCTGGTCAAGGATGGCGTCAAGCTGTTCGCCGACGCCGCCGACAAGCTCTACGGCGCCGTTGCGCACAAGCGCGCCATCGTGCTCGGGCCCGCGCTCGACCGCCAGCAGTTGTCGCTCGGCGACGGGCTCGGTAAGGCGGTGGCGAAGAGCACCGAGGAATGGCGCGCGTCGGCCAAGATCCGCAGGCTGTGGCAGCGTGACAAATCGGTCTGGACCGGGGCCGACGAGGACAAATGGCTCGGCTGGCTCGACAGCGCCGCCAAGGCCGACGTCGCCGACTACGAGGACTATGCGAGCCGCGTGAAGGGCCAGAAATTCTCCGATGCGGTCGTGCTCGGCATGGGCGGATCGAGCCTCGGGCCCGAGGTGCTGGCCGAGACCTTTGCGCGAAAGTCAGGCTTTCCGAAGCTGCATGTGCTCGATTCCACCGATCCCGCCCAGGTGCGGGCGATGGAAGCGAAGATCGACATCGCCAACACCGTGTTCATCGTATCCAGCAAGTCGGGCGGCACCACCGAGCCGAACGCGATGAAGGACTATTTCCACGACCGCGTCGCGCAGGCGGTCGGCCCCAAGGTGAAGACCGGCCACCGCTTCATCGCGGTGACCGATCCCGGCTCGTCGCTGGAGAAGTCGGCCAAGACGCTGAACTACGCCCGTATCTTCCACGGCGAGCCCTCGATCGGCGGCCGCTATTCGGTGCTCTCGCCGTTCGGCCTCGTGCCGGCGGCGACCGCGGGCATCGACGTCAAGACCTTCGTCAAGCATGCGCTCGCGATGGCCCGCTCCTGCGGACCGGACGTGCCGCCAAGCGAGAATCCCGGCGTGCAGCTCGGCCTTGCCATGGGCCTCGCCGGCCTCGAAGGCCGCGACAAGGTGACGATCCTGTCGTCGAAGAAGATCACCGATTTCGGCGCCTGGGCCGAGCAGCTGATCGCGGAATCGACCGGCAAGGAGGGCAAGGGCCTGATCCCGATCGACGGCGAGCCGCTGGGCGAAGCCGCGGCTTACGGCAACGACCGCTTCTTCATCGACATCCGCACCGAGGGCGAGGCGGACGCCGCCCATGATTCGAAGCTTGCCGCGATCGAAGCGGCCGGCCATCCCGTCGTGCGCATCGTCATGAAGTCGATCGACCATCTCGGTCAGGAGTTCTTCCGCTTCGAGATGGCCACGGCGGTGGCAGGCAGCATCCTCGGCATCAACCCGTTCGACCAGCCGGACGTGGAAGCGGCCAAGATCAAGACCCGCGAGCTCACCGCGTCGTTCGAGAAGACCGGCGCGCTGCCGGCGGAGCAGCCGGTGGTCAGCACCGACGAGGCCGATCTCTACACCGACGAGGCCAACGCCACGGCACTGCGCGCCGCCGGCGCCAACGGCGACCTCACTTCCTGGCTGAAGGCGCATCTCTCGCGCTCGGGCCATGGCGATTATGTCGCCCTGCTTGGCTACATCGCGCGCGACAAGGCCACCATCGACGCGCTTCAGGCGATGCGGCTCGAGGTGCGCGAGAAGCGCCATGTCGCGACCTGCGCCGAGTTCGGACCGCGCTTCCTGCACTCGACGGGACAGGCCTACAAGGGCGGGCCCGACAGCGGCGTGTTCCTCCAGATCACCGCTGACGACGCCAAGGACCTGGCCGTGCCGGGCCAGAAGGCCAGCTTCGGCGTGATCAAGGCGGCGCAGGCGCGCGGCGATTTCGATGTGCTCACCGAGCGCGGGCGGCGCGCATTGCGCGTCCACCTGAAGGGCGGACTCAAGAAGGGTCTCGCGGCGCTCAACGCGGCGCTTAACGACGCGCTGAATTAAGGGAATCTCTCAGATGCAACTCGGCATGATCGGCCTCGGCCGGATGGGCGGCAACATCGTTCGCCGGCTGATGCGCCACGGCCATTCGACCGTGGTCTATGACAAGGACGCCAAAGCCGTCGCCGGCCTTGCCGCAGACGGCGCGGTAGGCTCGGCGACGCTGGAGGAGTTCGTCGCAAAGCTGGAGCGGCCGCGCACGGCCTGGGTGATGCTGCCTGCGGGACGCATCACCGAGACGACGATCGACACGATCGCGGGCGTGATGCAGGAAGGCGACGTCATCATCGACGGCGGCAACACCTTCTGGCAGGACGACGTCCGCCGCGGCAAGGCGCTGAAGGCACGCGGCATCCACTATGTCGACGTTGGCACCTCCGGCGGCGTCTGGGGTCTCGACCGCGGCTATTGCATGATGATCGGCGGCGAGAAACAGGTGGTCGACCGGCTCGATCCGATCTTCGCCGCGCTCGCGCCCGGCGCCGGCGACATTCCGCGCACGGAAGGACGTGAGAGGCGCGATCCCCGCATCGAGCAGGGCTATATCCACGCCGGCCCCGTCGGCGCCGGCCACTTCGTCAAGATGATCCACAACGGCATCGAATACGGCCTGATGCAGGCCTATGCCGAAGGGTTCGACATCCTCAAGAACGCCAACATCGATGCCTTGCCGGCGGACCATCGCTACGATTTCGATCTCGCCGACATCGCAGAAGTCTGGCGGCGCGGCAGCGTGATCCCGTCTTGGCTGCTCGATCTCACCTCGACGGCGCTCGCCGACAGCCCGGCATTGGCGGAATATTCCGGCTTCGTCGAAGATTCCGGCGAAGGCCGCTGGACCGTGAATGCGGCGATCGACGAAGCGGTGCCGGCCGAAGTTCTGACCGCGGCGCTCTACACACGTTTCCGTTCCCGCAAGGAACACACCTTCGCCGAAAAAATTCTCTCCGCGATGCGCGCGGGTTTCGGCGGCCACAAGGAGCCGAAGCAGCCGGGCGCTTCGAAGCCCAAATAAAAGGCGAAGTATCAAGTAACAGAGCGAAGGCCGATCATTCGTGACAAAAGACCCGCAAGCCAAGCGCAAGCCGGAAAATTGCGCCTTCGTCATCTTTGGCGTGACCGGAGACCTTACTCATCGCCTTGTGATGCCCTCGCTCTACAATCTCGCGGCCGAGCACCTGTTACCGGAAAAGTTCTGTGTCGTCGGCGTGGCCCGCAAGGGCCAATCGGATGACGAGCTGCGCAGCAGCCTGTTGAAGGGCCTGCGCCAGTTCGCGACGCGACCCGTGGACGACGATATCGCCCAGAAGCTGCTGCAATGCCTGACCTTCGTCGAGGCCGACCCGAAGGACTCGCCGTCCTTCGACCGCTTGCGCGAGCATCTGGATTCGCTGGAATGCGCGCAGGACACCGGCGGCAACCGGCTGTTCTATCTGGCAACGCCGCCCGCCGCGTTCGCGCCGACCGCGCGCGAGCTCGGCCGCACCGGCATGATGGAGGAGAACGGCGCCTGGCGACGCCTCGTGATCGAAAAGCCGTTCGGCACCGATCTCGCCTCGGCACGCGCGCTGAACGCCGAGCTCCTGAAGATCATGGACGAGCACCAGATCTACCGGATCGATCACTATCTCGGCAAGGAGACGGTGCAGAACATTTTGGTGCTGCGCTTTGCCAACGGCATGTTCGAGCCGATCTGGAATCGCAACCACATCGACCACATCCAGATCACGGTGGAAGAGAAGCTCGGCGTCGGCCATCGCGGCGGCTTCTACGACGCCACCGGCGCGCTGCGCGACATGGTACCGAACCATCTGTTCCAGCTGATGTCGCTGGTCGCGATGGAGCCCCCCGCCCGCTTCGACGCGCATTCCGTGCGCTCCGAGAAGGCCGACGTGCTCACCTCGATCCAGCAGCCCAGCCGGGAAGAGGCGCTGAAGAATTCAGTGCGCGCGCAATATCTCGCCGGCCGCATCGGCGACGAGGAGATCACGGACTATCGCAAGACCGAGGACGTCAAGCCCGGCAGCACCACCGAGACCTTTGTCGCGCTCAAGCTGATGATCGACAATTGGCGCTGGGCCGGCGTCCCCTTCTACTTGCGCACCGGCAAGGCGCTGGGTCACAAGCGCACCGAAGTCGCGATCAAGTTCAAGCAGGCGCCGCTGTCGATGTTTTCGGGCACGGACGTCGACCGCCTGTCGCAGAACTTCCTTACCATCGGCATCGCGCCGACCGAGACCATCGAGCTTCAGTTCAACGCCAAGATTCCGGGCCCGAGCATCACCATCGACGGCGTCGAGATGAAGTTCCGCTATGGCGACTATTTCCGCGTCGATCCCTCGACCGGCTACGAGACGCTGATCTACGACTGCATGATCGGCGACAACATACTGTTCCAGCGCGCCGACGGCATCGAGGCCGGATGGCAGGCGGTGCAGCCGTTCCTGGACGCCTGGAAGAGCGAGGGCACCAACGGCATCGAGACCTATGAAGCCGGCAGCGACGGCCCCGCCTGCGCGGACGAGCTGCTCCGGCGCGACGGACGAAGCTGGCGGAAGTTTTCGTGATGGCGGCGGCCGGCCAGCCGAAGCTGATTGTCGCGGCCGACGCCGAGGCCCTTGCGCAGGCCGCGGCGGAACGGGTGATGGCGCGGATTGGCGCCAATCCGGGGCGTATCGCGATCTGCCTGACCGGCGGCTCGAGCCCGAAAAAGCTCTATCAACTGCTCGGCGGCGATTCCTGGCGTGGAAAAATCCCGTGGGATCGCGTGCACTGGTTCATCGGCGACGAGCGCTTCGTGGCTGAGAGCGATCCCCTCAACAACATGGCGGTCGCGCGCGCGGCCTTTCTCGACCGCGATGCGCCCTCCGGCCATGTCCACCCGATCCCGACCGCGACTGAGAACCCGGATCAAGGCGCCGCCGCCTATGCGCGCGAGCTGCAGGCCTTCTATGGTTCGGAAAGCCTCGATCCGGCCCGGCCGCTGTTCGACCTGGTCTTGATGGGTGCCGGCCCGGACGGCCACACCGCCTCGCTGTTTCCCGGCTACCCCGAGATCGAGGAGAGCAAGCGTTGGGTCGTCGGGGTGCCCAAGGCCAATGTGGCCCCCTTCGTGCCGCGGGTCTCCCTCACCCTGCCCGTCCTTGCGTCCTGCCGCGAAATGCTGTTCGAGATTGCGGGACATGACAAGCAGCCGATCTTGACGCGCCTCCTCAATGGCGAGACTCTGCCGGCTGTACGCGCGCGCTCGAATGGTGAGACCGTCTGGCTGGTCGACCAGGCCGCGCTTCCGGAGGAAATTCGTGGGCCGCGTTGAAGCACCTTGTGCGTTGATCGTGATGGGCGTGTCGGGTTCGGGCAAGAGCACGGTTGCGGAGGCGCTGGGCGAGCGGCTCGGCTGGCGCTTCGAGGACGGCGACAGCTTTCATCCCGCCAGCAATGTCGAGAAGATGAAGGCCGGCCATCCCCTCACCGACGAGGACCGCTGGCCCTGGCTCAACGCCATCGCCGACGAGATCGAACGGGTCTGCAAGAGCGGCAAGCACGTCATCATCGCCTGCTCGGCGCTGAAGCACACCTATCGTGACGTACTGCTGCGGGGGCGCGACGACGTCCGCTTCGTCTTCCTGAAGGGCACGAAGGAGCTGATCGCCGAACGCCTCGCGCACCGCAAGGGCCACTTCATGCCGCCAGGGCTGCTGACGAGCCAGTTCAACACGCTGGAAGCCCCGGAGGCGAGCGAGCACGTCGTCACCGTCTCGATCGACGAAACCGTCGAGGCGATCGTGGACGGCGTCGTGCGGCAATTGAAACTGGGCGGCGCAATACCCAAGGTTCTGCCATGACGCCAATCTCACTCGTGGTCTCCGACGTCGACGGCACGCTGCTGACCAAGGACAAGACGCTGACGGAACGTGCGAGGTCCGCGGTGCAGCGGCTGCACCAGGCCGGCATCGGCTTCACCATCACCTCCAGCCGCCCCGCCATCGGCATGCGCTTCCTGATCGAGCCGCTGGCGCTGTGGCTGCCGGTCGGCCCGTTCAACGGCTCCTCGATCGTCGATCCCGAGATGAAGCCGGTCGAACAGCACCTCATCCCCGCAGGCGCGGTCGAGCGGTCCTTGCAGATCCTCCGGGAGTTCCGCGCCGACATCTGGCTGTTCACCACCGACAAATGGCTGATCGACAACCCTGGCGGTAAATACGTTGCCCATGAGCAGCACACCATCCGCTCCGATCCGACCATCGTGACGGATTTCTCGCCGTACCTTGCGAGCGCCTGCAAGATCGTCGGCGCCAGCGCCGACGCCGCCGGACTCGCCGCTTGCGAGAAGGCGATGCAGGAGGCGCTCGGCAGCGAGGCGACCGCGGTGCGCTCGCAGACCTATTATCTCGACATCACCCCGCCCGGCTTCGACAAGGGCACCTTCGTCGAGGCGATGGCCAAGCGCCTCGACATCTCGACCGACGCGGTCGCGACCATCGGCGACATGCAGAACGACCTCGCGATGTTCCGCGTCAGCGGCACCTCGATCGCCATGGGCAACGCCACCGACGACGTCAAGGACCAGGCCACCCACGTCACCGCCACCAACGAGCAGGACGGCTTTGCCGAGGCGATGGAGATGATCTTGAAGCGGAACGGGGTCGGCTAGGGCTTGATGGCCTCAACTATCGCCTGCCGCTGGGTACCCACCTCTCCCCAGCGGGGAGAGGTGAAGAACCTGCCGCGCCGATCTACTTCGACCGCTGCATCGCGGGCTTCTCGCTCTCCTGCCTTGCCGCCGATAGATTATGCGCGGTGTTGACCAGCGCGATGTGGGTCAGCGCCTGCGGGAAGTTGCCGGTCTGGCGGCCCGCCACGGAATCGTATTCCTCGGCCAATAGCCCGACGTCGTTGGCAAGGGCGGCCACGCGGTCGAACAGCACCTGCGCCGTGTCGAGATCGCCCGACAGCACATAGGCATCGGCGAGCCAGAGGGTGCAGGCCAGGAACGCGCCCTCGGTCGGCTGCTTTTCCTCGGACACTTCGCGCGGATCGTGCCGCAGCACGAAGCCGTCGCACATCAGGTGCTTTTCGACGGCTGCGATGGTGCCGCGGATGCGCGGGTCCTCCGCCGGCAGGAAGCCGACCGCCGGCACCAGCAGCACGCTGGCGTCGAGCAGCTTTGAGCCGTAGGACTCGACGAAGGCATTTTCCTCCGCGTCGAAGCCATTGTTGCAGACGTCGCGGTGAATGGCCTCGCGCAGCGCGCGCCAGTGCAGCAGCGGCGCCCTGAAGCCAAAGGTCTCGGCGCTCTTGATGCCGCGGTCGAAGGCGACCCAGGTCATCACCTTGGAGAAGACGTAGTGCTTCGGCTCGCCGCGCCGCTCCCAGATGCCGTGGTCGGGCTGGTCCCAGACCTCGGCGAGATGATTGAGCACCGCGCATTCCAGCGCCCAGGTCGCTTCGTCATTGAGCTTGAGCCTGGCCATGCGCGACTGGTGGAAGGCGTCGGTCAGCTCGCCATAGACGTCGAGCTGCAGCTGTGCGTGCGCGGCATTGCCGACGCGGACCGGCTGGGCGCCCTCATAGCCGTCGAGCCAGCCCGCCTCCCATTCCAGCAGGCGCCGCTGGCCCCAGATGCCGTACATGATCTGCATGTTCGCCGGCGAGCCGGCGGCGGCGCGCAAGAGCCAATTGTGCCAGGCCAAGGCCTCCTCGGTATAACCCGAGTTCATCAGCGCCAGCAGCGTGAAGGTGGCATCGCGCAGCCAGCAGAAGCGGTAGTCCCAGTTCCTGCTGCCGCCGAGCTTCTCGGGCAGCGAGGTCGTGGGCGCCGCGACGATGCCGCCGGTCGGGCCGAAGGTCAGCGCCTTCAGCGTGATCAGCGAGCGCATGATGAGATCGTGATACTCGCCGTCCCGCGTGCAGCGGCTGCACCAGTCCTTCCAGAATCTTTCGGTCTCCCGGAGCGCGATCTCCGGGTCGATCGGCTCGGGCGGATCGAGGTGCGAGGGGCCATAGGTCAGCACGAACGGCACGGTCTCGCCGGCCTTCACCTCGAATTCGGCAACCGTCGTCAGGTCCTCGCCGCGGGTCCCGACCGGCGTGCGCAGCACGGTCATGTCCTGGCCGGCGACCGCCAGCAGCGAACCGTCCCTGCAGCGGCGTACCCAGGGAATATCGACGCCGAAACCGAAGCGGATCACGAGCTCCATCCGCAGCTTCACCGTGCCGCTGACGCCGCGCACCAGCCGCACGACGTCGGACGCCTTGCCGCGCGGCGGCATGAAGTCGATCAAGGCGACAATGCCGCTCCTCGTCTCAAACTGCGTTTCGAGGATGAGGGTATCGCCGAGATAGCGGCGTGACGTCGTGGTGACGTCCCCGGCCGGCGCGATCTGCCAGCGGCCGTTTTTGCGCGTGCCGAGGATTGCGGCAAAGCAGGCGTCGGAATCGAAGGCGGGCCAGCACAACCAGTCGATCGAGCCGTTGCGCCCGACCAGCGCCGCGGTCTCGCAGTCGCCGATCAGCGCATAATCCTCGATCCTCTGAGACAATGTCGTGCGAGCCTAAAAACCCCGGCGGATTAACTCCCGCCGAGCAACGAACGTTCCCGCGTCGCCGCTCTCAAGGCCGTGAGATCGACCTTCGAGGCGATCTTGTCGAGCGTGACAGGCAGGCGCTGCCGCCAGTTCGGATGCTCGTCGATCGTGCCGGGAATGTTGGGCTGGTCGATCACGCCGAGCAGATCCTCCAGCGACACCGCGAGCAGCCGCGAGGGCGTGCGCGACAGGAAGGCGAGCACCGAATAGAGATCGTTGGCGTTGATGCCGTTCTGGCGCAGGATCTCATCGAGCATGCCGAGCGCATGCCAGCGGGCCTTGTCGTCCTCGCCGGGATCGAGCCCGAGCGACAGCTTCATCTTGAGATCGCTGAAGGAGCGCCAACCCGCATAGGTGCAGAGATCGTGCGTGTTCAGCGTCACCAGCGCGTTCGGCCGGTAATAGTCGATGTTGCGGAAGTGGCCGGCATCGTCGCGCTCGAACATCATGACGAGGTAGGACCAGATGCCGAAATCCTGCATGGTCTCGCGGAAACCTTCCGGCACCGTGCCGAGGTCTTCGCCGATCACGATGCACTTATGGGCCGCGCTCTCGCGCGCCACGGCGCCCAGCAGCGCCTCGAACGGCATCTGCACATAGGCGCCGTTGTCGGGCTTGAAGCCGCGCGGCACGAGATAGAGCCGCTTCAGCCCGAGCACGTGATCGATCCGGATGGCGCCGGCATGGCGCATCGAGGCGGCCAGCATGTCGGCGAACGGCACGAAGGATTGCGCCTCCAGGCCGCCGGCGTTGAAGCCGGCAAGACCCCAGTCCTGGCCGACCGTGTTGAGCACGTCGGGCGGCGCGCCGACAGCGAGATGACGCGAGATCGCCGTCTGCTCGTTCCAGGCATCGAAGCCGTTGGACTGCACGCCGACGGCAACGTCGAGATAAAGCCCGACCCGCATGCCGAGCTGGCCGGCCAGCTCCTTGGCCGCGTGCAACTGGCTATCGGCGGTCCATTGCACGAATTCGACGAACTCGACCTCGCGCTTGTCAGGACCGTTGCGCAGCCGGGCGCATTTTGTCTCGTCGGGCTGCCGCCACTCGGGCGGCCATTCCCACCACGGCCCGGCGAAGCGATGCCGCAGCACCTCGAAGCAGGCAAAGCGGGACAGCAGCGGCGCGCGATCCGCGCGGAAGGCGTCGAACTGATTGCGTCGGACGCCGCTCGCGCTCCGCACGAAGCTGTTAAAGGCAGCGCGCAAGGCCAGCCATTTCAGCGCCGCCATGTCGGCATAGGGGACGCGGTCGCCTTCGCGCAGCCGCGCGGCGGTCGCGGCCGCATCGGGGACGAGGTCCGCGGAAAATTCCGGGATCGCCTCGACGTCGATGTAGAGCGGATTGAGAAACAGCCGGCTGTTCGGCGAATAGGGGCTGCAATCGGCCGGGTGGTCGTCGAACAACACGTGCAGCGGATTGAGGCCGACGCCGTCGGCCCCGAGCTGTTTTGCGAGCCGGACGAGATCGGCAAGGTCGGTGAAATCGCCGATGCCCCAGTTGCGCTCCGAGCGGACGCCGTAGAGCTGCACGGCGAGCAGCCAGCCGCGGTCGAAATCGCCGCCGAAGGCGCGCTCGGGCGCCACGATCATCGGCACCTCTTCGGTCACGCCTTCGGCATCGGTCAGCGTCAAGCGGTGGTAGCCGAGCGGCAGGCCGGCGGGCCAGGCGATGACGGGCTCGCGCGTCTCGCCTTGCGCGATCACGTTGCCGTTGCCGGCGATTTTCCATTGCAGCGGCGGCGCGCCGGTGGCCGCCAATTCCGTCCGCGGATGTCCCAGGGCGCGAACCACCACGGGCCCGCTGACGAAGCGATAAACCCGCTTCTCCGGCAGGGCGTCGAGGATGGATTTGAGGGCCACGGGATCGGTGACCCGCAGCTTTCCGAGGGCGTCCACGAATTCGGACTGAACACCCTTGATCTGGGCTTGAGCTAAAAGATCCATTCGGCACGCAGCTTGCAGGCCATTGTGTGGCCGGGGGCAGGGATTTTAACGAGGTGGCGGAAGACGTTAGTCAGGGGTAACTCAAAAACGGGCCTGCCGTTCCCAGGCGGAACTAATGACACACAAGCGGCTTTCTATATAGGTATCAAGCGTAGGTTCCCGACAAGGGAAACGGGCCCTGCTTTCTTGTCAATGGCATCACCGTGAACAAGACAATTCAAACTGTCGAAAGTGCCGCAGCCGGCAGCGCTTTCCTCATCGAAGACGTCTATCCCTTGATCGACGGCGGCCGTTTCGCCGTGAAGCGGATCGCGGGCGAGTGCGTCGAGGTGTGGGCCGACATCTACCGCGACGGCGAGGCCGTGGTCGGCGCCGCGCTGATCTGGCGACGCGAGCAGGACCGGGAATGGCGGAGCGAGCCGATGATCCATCACGGCAATGACCGTTGGTCCGGCGCGTTCACGCCCGTCGAGCCCGGCCAATATCTCTACGCGATCGAGGCCTGGACCGACGAGTTCGCGACCTGGTCTCACGCGGTCGCGCGCAAGCGGCTGTCCGGCGCCGATGTCAGCCTCGACGCCATCGAGGGCGCCGGGCTCCTGACCAAGGCGCATGGCGCGCGGCAGGACGCCGCGGCGGTGATCGTCAGACAATGCGAGGACTATCTTCAGACCGGCGATGTCACCCCGCTGCTCTCAACCGAGCTCGGCAGCGCCATGGCCGAGAGCCAGTCGCGGCCCGACCTCACGCGCTCGCCGCTCTTCCCGCTGATCGCCGACCGCGACAAGGCGCGCTTTGGCGCCTGGTATCAGATGATGCCGCGCAGCCAGGGCCGGATCCCCGGCCGGCACGGCACGCTGCGCGACTGCATCGCGCGCGTGCCCGATATCGCCGCGATGGGCTTCGACGTGCTCTACTTCACGCCGGTCCACCCGATCGGGCATAACAGGCGCAAGGGCCGCAACAATGCGCCGGTGGCGACCGCAGGCGAACCCGGCTCGCCCTATGCGATCGGCACTGCCGAGGGCGGACACGACGCGCTGCATCCCGAGCTCGGCACCATCGAGGATTTCCGCGCGCTGGTTGCGACCTGCCTGGAATACGGCCTCGAGCTCGCGCTCGATTTCGCCGTGCAATGCTCGCCGGACCATCCCTGGCTGACGCAGCATCCGGAATGGTTCAAATGGCGGCCGGACCGCTCGGTGCGGACGGCTGATGGCCCCTATTCGGACATCGTCATCCCCGATTTCGCCTCCGTCGACCGGGCCGGGCTGTGGAATGCGTTCCGCGACGCGATGTTGTTCTGGATCGACCATGGTGTCACCATCTTCGCCATCGACAATCACGATACCGCGCCGCTTCCGTTCTGGGAGTGGCTGATCCGCGACATCCGCCGCCGGCATCCCGAGGTGATCCTGTTCTCGAAGACGTTTGCACGGCCGAAGCTGATGAATGGCCTCGCCAAGCTCGGCTTCGCGCAGTCCTTCACCTATTTTCCCTGGCGCACGTCGAAGTGGGAGGTGGAGCAATATCTCGGCGAGCTGACGCGTTATCCCGAGCGCGACTTCTATCGCCCGAACCTGTTCGTGAACACGCCGGACCTGCTGCCCTTTCATCTCCAGAGTGGCGAAGCCTGGGCCTTCAAGTCGCGGCTCGCGCTGGCCGCGACGCTGTCGGGCAATTACGGGATCTATAGCGGCTTCGAATTGCTCGAACACGAAGCCATCCCCGGCCGCGAGGAATATCTCGATTCCGAGAAGTACCAGATCAAGCAGCGCGACTGGGACAAGCCGGGCAACATCAAGCCCTACATCGCCGCTCTCAACCGCATCCGCAACGACAATGCGGCACTCCAGCAGACGGCGAATTTGCGGTTTCTCGGCATCGAGGACGGCGAGACGATCAGCTTCGTGAAAGAGGCGACCGATCCGGCCAACACCGTCGTCGCCGCCATCGCCCTCTCGCGCGATGCGCGCGAATTCTGGTTGCCGCTCGGCGACCTCACCATCGACGCCGGCGGCGAGCGCCGCCACGTCACCGCACTCGAAAATCTCCTCACCGGCGAACAGTCCCGCATCGAATGGGGCGGGATCAGGTTGCGTATCGATCCCGACCGCGATCCAGCGCTGCTGTTCCGCTGCCTGGCGTAAAGGCTTAACGCCATGAATGTTCTGTCTTCCGTCGATACCAAGAAGATTGAGGCTGCCGAGGTCGTGGATGAGCTCTGGTACAAGGACGCCATCATCTACCAGCTGCACGTCAAGGCGTTTGCGGACAGCAACAATGACGGCATCGGGGACTTCGCCGGCCTGACCGAGAAGCTGCCCTATCTCCAGGAGCTCGGCGTCACCGCGCTGTGGCTGCTGCCGTTCTATCCCTCGCCCGGGCGCGACGACGGCTACGACATCGCGGACTACGGCTCGGTCAATCCCGATTTCGGGACGATGAAGGACTTCAAGCGCTTCATCCAGGAGGCGCAGAAGCGCGGCTTGCGCGTCATCACCGAGCTTGTCGTCAACCACACCTCGGACCAGCACAAATGGTTCAAGCGTGCGCGCCGCAGCCATCCGGGCTCGAGCGCCCGCAACTGGTACGTCTGGAGTGACACCGACCAGAAATACCAGGGCACGCGCATCATCTTCACCGACACGGAAAAGTCGAACTGGACCTGGGATCACGAGGCCGGCGCCTTCTACTGGCACCGCTTCTTCTCGCACCAGCCGGACCTCAATTTCGACAATCCGCGCGTGGTCAGCGCGCTCATCCAGGTGATGAAGCGCTGGCTGGACGCCGGCGTCGACGGCTTCCGGCTGGATGCCATTCCCTATCTCTGCGAGCGCGAGGGCACTTCGAACGAGAACCTCCCCGAGACGCATGCGATCATCAAGCGTCTGCGCCAGGAGCTGGATTCCTACTCCAAGGGCAAGCTGCTGCTGGCCGAGGCCAATCAATGGCCGGAGGACGTGCAGGAATATTTCGGCCGTGGCGACGAGTGCCACATGGCCTACCACTTCCCGCTGATGCCGCGCATCTACATGGCGATCGCGCAGGAGGACCGCTTCCCGATCACCGACATCCTGCGCCAGACGCCGGACATTCCGGCAAGCTGCCAATGGGCGCTGTTCCTGCGCAACCACGACGAGCTGACGCTGGAAATGGTCACCGACGTCGAGCGCGACTATCTCTGGACCACCTACGCCAACGACCCGCGCGCCCGCATCAACGTCGGCATCCGCCGGCGTCTCGCGCCGCTGATGGACAACGACCGCCGCAAGATCGAGCTGATGAACTCGCTCTTGCTGTCGTTCCCCGGTACGCCGATCATCTATTACGGCGACGAGATCGGGATGGGCGACAACATCTATCTCGGCGACCGCAACGGCGTGCGCACGCCGATGCAGTGGAGCCCGGACCGCAACGGCGGCTTCTCGCGCTGCGACCCGGCCCGTCTCTACGCGCCGCTGATCATGGATCCGGTCTACGGCTATGAATCGGTGAACGTGGAGGCGCAATCGCGCAGCCTGTCCTCGCTGCTCAGCGCCACCAAGCGGCTGATCTCGGTGCGCAAGTCGACGCTCGCCTTCGGCCGCGGCACCATGACCTTCATCCGCCCGGCCAACCGCGCCGTGCTGGCCTATGTCCGGCAGTACCACGACGAGGTGATCCTCTGCGTTGCCAACCTCTCGCGGGCGGCGCAGGCGACCGAGCTCGACCTGTCGCCGTGGAAGGACCGCATCCCGCAGGAGATGCTCGGCCGCACCCGCTTCCCGCCGATCGGCGAGCTGCCCTACATGATCACGCTGGGGCCGTACGGCTTCTACTGGTTCCATCTCATGGAGCGCGACAAGTCCGAGCCGGTGACGCCGCGCGCGGTGCCGGAATTCGAAACGCTGGTGGTGCCGGTCAACTCGACCTGGGTGTCGCTGGCGCGCGAGCGCGGCGTGTTCGAGCACGATGTGCTGCCGGGATTCCTGTCGCGGACACGCTGGTATCCCGAGCACGATCCCAAGCACATCAAACCGACGCTGACCTCGGCGGTGCCGTTCTGCGACATCGGCGACAACCGGCCCTGGATCGCGTTCTTCGAGGCGGCGCAACAGGACGCCGTTGCGACCCGCTACGTGCTGCCGATGCAGATCGAATGGGTGCGCTTCGACCGCGAGCGCTTCAACCCGAAGGCGCTCGCCGCCGTGCGCCAGGGCGCGCGCGAAGGTACGCTGCTCGACGTCGCGACCGACCAGATCTTCATCGGCTTGTTCCTGCGCAACCTGTCGCAGAACCTGGTGGTGGAAGAGAACAATCTGCGGCTGGAGTTCAAGGCGACCAGCCGGTTTGCCGACTACACCATCAAGGAGCCCGGACGCATCCGCGCGATCGAGCAGTCGAACAGCACCGCGCTGGTCGACAACCAGTACGTCGCCAAGATCTATCGCCAGCTCGAAGGAGGCACCAATCCCGAGATCGAGATCGGCCACTACCTCACGGAAGTCGCCCGCTTTGCCAATACGCCGGCGCTGCTCGGCAGCGTCGAGCTGGTCGAGGGCGATCAGCGCAGCACACTCGGCGTGCTGCATGCCTATGTCGAGAACCAGGGCGACGGCTGGGCGGTGACCACGGGCTATCTCGACCGCTATATCGACGAGCAGCGCGTCTTGTCGGCGGGCGAAGCGCCGCGCGAGACCCAGGAGCAGTCGCCCTACCTGCACTTCGTCATGCAGATCGGCCGGCGCCTCGCCGAGCTGCATGTCGCTCTGGCCGCGGCAAGGCCTGACGATCTCGCTCCGGAGCCGATCGGCTCCGCCCACATCAGGCACTGGGTCTCCGACCTCAAGGCACGCGCCGGGCGGGTTTTCGAGCGACTGGCCGACAGCCGCGACGGCCTGCGGGAAGCGGACCGGCCGCTGATCGACCAGCTCACGGCGCTGCGCACGAGCCTGCCCGACCGCCTGAATGCGCTCTTGCCATCCGACATCGACGGGTTGAACATCCGTCATCATGGCGACTTCCGCCTCGGGCAAATTCTGATCGTGAAGGACGATATCTGCATCATCGACTTCGACGGCGATCCGCGTCTGCCGCTGGCCGACAAGCGGCGCAAGCTGCCTGCCGCGCGCGACGTCGCCGGTCTGATCCGCTCGATCGATCTTTCGGTGAACGTGGCGCTTGGCCGGGCCCTGTCAGGAGGCACTGACGAGCAGAGCCGGCTTGTAGCCGCGCTCAGTGAATGGCGCGAGCGCGCCACCACGACCTTCCTGTCCGCCTATCGCGAGGCCATGACCGATCGGCGGCTGTGGCCGGAAGATCCGCAATCCGCGGAAGGCCTGTTAAGGTTTTTCCTGCTTGATCAAGCGTTCGACGAAGTAGAGTACGAGCTGTCCCACCGGCCTGAGGGGCTCCATGCGCCGCTGACCGGACTGCTTCGCATTCTGTCCAATGCCGAGAGCGAAGCCCATGCCTAAACTACCTGCCGAGGCCTACGCGATCATCGAGGGCCGCCACGCCGACCCCTTCCACTATCTCGGGCTGCATCCCGAGGGCGGCAAGAGCGTGGTGCGCGCCTTTCTGCCCGAGGCTTCCAATGTCGAGGCGGTCGGCGAGCACGGCGAGGTCGCCCGGCTCGACCGCGTCCACGACGCAGGCCTGTTCGTCGGCGCCTTGCCGAACGGCTCGAAGCATTACCAGCTACGCGCCAAATTCGGCGACAGCATCGTCGAGTTCGAGGACGCCTACCGCTTTCCGCCGATCCTGACCGATTTCGACCTCTATCTGCTCGGCGAAGGCACCCATCAGCGCCTCTATGACAAGCTCGGCGCGCACCCGATGACGCTCGACGGCGTCGACGGCATCGGCTTCGTGGTGCTGGCGCCGAATGCGCGGCGCGTGTCTGTCGTCGGCGATTTCAATTTCTGGGATTCGCGGCGCCATCCGATGCGGGTGCGCGGCAGCGGCTATTGGGAATTGTTCATCCCACACGCCAAGCGGGGCGATCACTACAAGTTCGACATCGTCGGGCCGCACGGCCATCAGCTGCCGCTGAAATCCGATCCGATGGCGTTCGCGAGCGAGGTGCGTCCGAAGACGGCCTCCATCGTGTTCGACGAGGCGCACCTGCCGCGGCCGCGCCCGGCGCCTGACGGCATCAATGCGCTGTCGGCGCCGATGTCGATCTACGAGGTCCATCTCGGCTCGTGGCGGCGCAAGGGCGACAATGAATGGCTCACCTACCGCGAGCTGGCCGAGCAGCTGCCGGCCTATGCCCGCGACATGGGGTTTACGCATCTCGAATTCCTCCCCGTCAGCGAGCACCCGTTCGACGGCTCATGGGGCTATCAGCCGACCGGCCTCTATGCACCGACCAGCCGGTTCGGCACGCCGGAGGATTTTGCCGCGCTGGTCGACGCCTGCCACCGCGAAGGCGTCGGCGTGCTGCTCGACTGGGTGCCCGGTCACTTCCCGGACGATCCGCACGGGCTCGGCAGCTTCGACGGCACCTCGCTGTACGAGCACGCCAACCCGCTGCAGGGCCGGCACCTCGACTGGGGCACGCTGATCTACAATTACGGCCGCACCGAAGTGACGAACTTCCTGGTGTCGAACGCGCTGTTCTGGCTGGAGCGCTACGCGATCGACGGCCTGCGCGTCGATGCCGTCGCATCGATGCTCTATCTCGACTACAGCCGCCCGCCCGGCGCCTGGATTCCCAACCAGTATGGCGGACGGGAGAACATCGAGGCGATCGCGTTCCTGCGCCGCTTCAACACCGAACTGTTCGCCCGCTTTCCGCAGGCAACCACGGCGGCGGAAGAATCCACGGCGTGGCCGCAAGTCTCGCGCCCGGTCGAATTCGGCGGGCTCGGCTTCGGCTACAAGTGGAACATGGGCTGGATGCACGACACGCTGAACTACATCAGCAAGGATCCGATTCACCGCAAGCATCATCACGGCGAGATCCTGTTCGGCCTGCACTATGCCTTCTCGGAAAATTTCATCCTGCCGCTGTCGCATGACGAGGTCGTGCACGGCAAGCGCTCGATCCTGGGCCGCATGCCCGGCGACGAATGGCAGCGCTTCGCGAACCTGCGTGCCTATTACAGCTTCATGTTCGGCCATCCCGGCAAGAAGCTCTTGTTCATGGGCGCCGAGATCGCGCAAAGCCGCGAATGGAATCACGACCAGTCGCTCGACTGGCACCTGCTCGAATACAAATATCACTCGGGCATCCAGGCGCTGATCCGCGACCTCAACCGGCTCTATCGCGCGGTGCCGGCGCTGCACCAGATGGACTGCGACCAGGCCGGTTTCGAATGGCTCATTACCGACGACGCCAATCGCAACGTGTTCGCCTGGCTGCGCAAGGGGCTCGACGAGCACGCGCGCTGCCTCGTGATCGTCAACTTCTCCCCCAACGTCTATCGCAACTATCGCGTTCGCGTGCCCTTTGCCGGCAAGTGGAAAGAGGTGCTCAACTCGGACTCCGCCCATTATGGCGGCAGCAATGTCGGGAACATCGGCGAGGTTCATGCCGTCGACGGCAAGACGCCCGAGCTCCGCCTCACCATTCCGCCGCTCGCCGCGATCTTCCTCGTTCCGGAAAGCTGACCGATGCGCCTGACTGCCGGATCGCCCGCACGCCTCGGCGCAAGCTGGGACGGACGCGGCACCAACTTCGCGCTGTTCTCGGCCAACGCGCAGAAGGTCGAGCTCTGCCTGTTCGACACGCAAGGCCGCCGCGAGCTCGAGCGCGTCGAATTGCCGGAACGGACCGAGGACGTCTGGCACGGCTATCTCAACGACGTCTCGCCGGGCCAGCTCTATGGCTATCGCGTGCACGGCCCCTACGAGCCCGAGCACGGCCACCGCTTCAACGCCAACAAGCTGCTGCTCGATCCCTATGCCAAGCGGCTCTCCGGACGACTGGTCTGGAGCGATGCGCATTTCGCCTACCGCACCGGCTCACCGCGCGAGGACCTGTCCTTCGACCGGCGCGACAATGCGCGCGGCATGCCCAAGGCCGTCGTGGTCGACGAGACCTTCAACTGGGGCCGGCGCGAGATCCGTCCCAACATCGCCTGGGAAGACACGATCATCTACGAGGCTCACGTCAAGGGCCTGACGCAGAAGCGCGACGACGTCCCGCCGAACTTGCGCGGCACCTATGGCGGCCTGTCGTCGCCGGCGATGATCGAGCATCTGAAGAAGCTTGGCGTCACCACGATCGAGCTGCTGCCGATCCACAGTTTCGTCGACGACCGCATATTGGTCGAGAAGAAGCTCGCCAATTACTGGGGCTACAACACGCTGTCCTTCTTCGCGCCCGAGCCGCGCTACGCCCAGGACAACGCGCTCGATTCCTTCCGCACCACGGTCGCGCGCCTGCACGATGCCGGCATCGAGGTGATGCTCGACGTCGTCTACAACCACACCGCCGAAGGCAACCACCTCGGCCCGACGCTGTGCTACCGCGGCATCGACAACGCCTCCTATTACTGGCTGAACCGCGAGAACCCGCGCTATTACGACGATTTCACCGGCTGCGGCTCGTCGGTGAACCTCACCCATCCGCGCGTGCTGCAGATGGTGATGGATTCCCTGCGCTACTGGGTCGAGGTCTGCCATGTCGACGGCTTCCGCTTCGACCTCGCCACGACCCTCGCGCGCGGGCCCAACGGTTTTGATCGCGGCAGCTCGCTCCTGACCGCGATCCGGCAGGATCCGGTGCTGGCCGCCGTCAAGCTCGTCGCCGAGCCGTGGGACCTCGGGCTTGGCGGCTACCAGGTCGGGGCGTTCCCCTCGCAATGGTCGGAGTGGAACGACCGCTATCGCAGCGCCATGCGCCGCTACTGGAGCGGCGAAGGCAGCCTGATCGGCGACATCTCCAGCCGCATGACGGCATCGTCCGACCTGTTCAACCACGACGGACGTCGGCCGCGCGCCAGCATCAACCACATCACCGTGCATGATGGCTTCACGCTGGCCGACCTGTTCAGCTACAACGAGAAGCACAACGAGGCCAATGGCGAGGACAATCGCGACGGCTCCAACGACAACCACAGCAACAATTGCGGTGTCGAAGGGCCGACCGACGATCCCGGGATTCTCGGTCTGCGCCGCCAGCTTCGCAAGAACGTGCTGGCCTGCCTGATGCTGGCACAGGGCGTTCCACTGCTTCTCGCCGGCGACGAGGTCGGCAATTCGCAATCCGGCAACAACAACGCCTATTGCCAGGACAACGAGGTCGGCTGGGTCGGCTGGGGCAATCTCGGCAAGGACGGCGACGACATGGTCGATTTCGTCGCCGGTCTCGCCGACATCCGCCGCCGCTTCTCGCAGCTTCGCAGCCATCGCTGGCTCGACGGGCGCCCCAAAGACGGCCTCTCCTACGGCGCGCTGTGGCTGACGCCTGCCGGAGAGGAGATGACGGAGAACGACTGGAAATTCCCGGAAGGGCGGTTCCTCTCCTATGTGATGGGGCCGATGGAACCGGGCGGGGCCGCGATCTTTATCGTCCTGAACGCCGCTCCCGAAGAGATCGCATTCAAATTGCCCAAGATGACCGAATACAAGAGCTGGCAGCAGATCCTCAACACGACCGATGCCAAGCTGAACACGATCGACTTCCAGCCCGGAAGCGACAGCAAGGCGCCGCCGCGCTCCGTGCTCGCCTTCGCGGGGGCGCTATGAGGCCGTCCTTCGGCGCGAGGCCGACGAAGGAGGGCGTGTCGTTCCGCCTGTGGGCGCCCGGCGCGCGACGGGTCGATCTCCTGCTCGACCGAAGGCACGCGATGCAGCGCCGGCAGGACGGCTGGTATGTGGCAGAGATCGCCGGCCTGACCACCGGCAGTCCCTACAAGTTCAGGATCGATGACGAGATCGACGTGCCCGATCCGGCTTCCGCCTTCCAGCCCGAGGACGTGTTCGGCCCGAGTGAGGTGATCGATCATGACGCCTTCGCCTGGCGCGCGCGCGACTGGCGCGGCCGTCCCTGGGAAGAGACGGTGCTGATCGAGAGCCATGTCGGCACCTTCACAGCGGAAGGTACTTACCGCGCCATGATCGACAGGCTCGATCATCTCACGGCGACCGGCATCACCGCGCTTGAACTGATGCCGCTGGCCGATTTCGCCGGCTACCGCGGCTGGGGCTATGACGGCGTGCTGTGGTACGCGCCCGACAGCGCTTACGGTCGGCCCGAGGACCTGAAGACGCTGATCGACGAGGCGCATCTGCGCGGGTTGATGGTGTTTCTCGACGTCGTCTACAATCATTTCGGCCCCGAAGGGAACTACCTCGGACGCTATGCGCCGAGCTTCTTCACCGACGCGCACACGCCCTGGGGCAGCGCCATCGACTATCGCGTGCCGCAGGTGCGAGCTTTTGCGGTCGAGAACGCACTGTCCTGGCTCAGCGATTATCGCTTCGACGGACTGCGACTCGATGCCGCCAACCACATCATGGCGCTGCCCGGCGAGCAGTCGATGCTGCAAGACCTCAGCGTCGCCGCCGGCGAGCTTGCCAAGGCCACGGGGCGGCACATCCATCTGGTGCTGGAGAACGGCGACAATCGCGCCAGCTTGCTCGACGCCGCGCAGGAGCCGCCGAACGGCAAATATCGCGCGCAGTGGAACGACGACTATCACCACGTCTGGCATGTGATGCTCACCGGCGAGCTCGCCGGCTACTATGCCGACTACCAGACACCGCGCATGGATCTCGCACGCGCGCTCGCCTCGGGTTTCGTCTACCAGGGCGAGATCTCGGAGTTCTGGGGCAAGAAGCCGCGCGGCGAGCCGAGCCGCGAGCTGCCGCCGGCGACCTTCGTCAACTTCCTGCAAAACCACGACCAGATCGGCAACCGTCCGCTCGGCGACCGGCTCGAAAGTCTGGCATCGCCGCGGCAGATCGAAGCCGCGCTCGCGGTCACGCTGCTGGTGCCGATGGTGCCGATGCTGTTTCAGGGCGAGGAATGGGGCTCGAAGGTCCCCTTCCCGTTCTTCTGCGACTTCCAGGGCGGGCTGGCCGACGCCGTGCGCAAGGGACGCAGGCAGGAATATGCCTGGGCCTATGAGAAATACGGCGACGATGTGCCCGACCCGCTCGATCCGGCAACACTGCAATCGGCCGTGCTCGATTGGGGCGGCCGCACGCCGGAGCAGGATGCGCGGCTGGCTCTGGTGCGTGACCTGCTCGCGCTCCGCCGCAAGGAGATCATGCCGCGGCTGAAAGGCGCGCGCTTCGGCGACGCCGAGGCGACCGATAGCGGCTTGCTCCGCGCGCATTGGCGCATGGGCGACGGCACGACGCTGCGCCTCGTCGCCAATCTCTCGGATCACGAGATCATTTCCACCGACAATGCGGGCACGCCGATCTGGGGCGGCGCGGCCGGCGATCGGCTTCCGCCCTGGTCGGTGGTCTGGCGCCTCGGAGGTTGACATGCCTCCGGCCATTCCTCTCGCGACCTACCGGCTTCAGCTCACCGCGGATTTCGACTTCGACAAGGCTGCCGCAGTGGTGCCTTATCTCAAATCGCTCGGAATCACGCATCTGTATGCCTCGCCGGTGATGAAGGCGCGCAAGGGCTCGACGCACGGCTACGACACCGTCGATCACAGCCAGTTCAATCCGGAGCTCGGCGGCGAGGCCGGCTTTGCGCGGCTGAGCGAGGCACTCGGCAGGAACGACCTCGGCCTCATCATCGACTTCGTGCCGAACCATGTCGGCGTGCACTTTGCTGACAATCCCTGGTGGCTTGACGTGCTGGAATGGGGACCGACTTCGCCGCACGCGGCCGCCTTCGATATCGACTGGGATCTGCTGCCCCACCGCGCCCGCGGCGGCGTGCTGCTGCCGATCCTCGGTTCGTCCTATGGCGAGGCGCTGGAGCGCGGCGACATCGAGCTGCGCTACGATGCCGGCGAAGGCAGCCTTTCTGCCTGGTATTTCGAGCATCGCCTGCCGATCGCCCCGGAGCGCTATGGCGAAATGCTGCGGATGTTCGTGAAGGAAGCCGATGCCGCCGAGACGGAGGCCGGCAAGCGCCTGCTCGCGCTCGCGGCCCGCTACACCGGCCTTCGCCGTCCCAACCGCAAGGAAGCCCCTGGCTTCAAGACGGAGCTGAAGGAGATCGCGGGCGCGGCCGACATCATCGCGAGCGGCCTTTCCGCCTATCGTGCGGCCAAGGATCGTCCGGCGCAGACGCTGGCGCTGCATCATCTGCTGGAGCGCCAGCACTACAAGCTCGGTCATTGGCGGCTCGCCTCCAGCGACATCAACTACCGCCGCTTCTTCGACGTCAACGGGCTCGCCGGCCTGCGCGTCGAGGACCCCGGCACATTCGCTGCCACGCACCGGCTGGTGAAGCAGCTCGTGGCCGACGGCAGGCTGCACGGCATCCGGCTCGATCACATCGACGGCCTGCGCGATCCCGCCCAGTACTGCCAGCGGCTGCGCCGGCTGGTGCGCGACGCGCAAGGCAACACCAAGCCGTTCTACACCGTGATCGAAAAGATCCTGTGCGAGCACGAGCACCTGCCGCATTTCGCCGGCATCCAGGGCACCACCGGCTATGAGTGGATGAACGTCATCACGCAAGTGCTGGTCGACGCCAAGGGGCTGGAGGCGCTGGACGAGACCTGGCGGCAAGTCAGCAATCGCCCACCGCGGCTTGCGCCTTACGTCAAGGAGGCCAAGCGGCGGGTGCTGGAGACGCTGCTCACCAGCGAATTCATCGTGCTGACGCGCCTGCTCGCACGCATTGCCAACGGGCATTACTCGACCCGCGACTTCTCGGCCGACAGCCTGCGGCAGGCGCTCGAGCTCTACGTGCTGCATTTCCCGGTCTATCGCACCTATCTCACGTCCGGCGCGCCTGCCGCGCACGATCGCAAGCTGATCGACGATACCATCGCGCGTGCCCGGGCAGAGTGGTTCGCCGCGGACGAGGGCATCTTCGATTTCCTGCGCGATGCCCTCACCATGGACCTGCTCAAGCCCGGCCGGCCCCCGCACAGTGCCCCACGCGTGCGCCGCTTCGCGCTAAAGGTGCAGCAGTTCACCGGGCCGGTGATGGCGAAGTCGCTGGAGGATACCGCGTTCTACCAATTCCACCGGCTGCTTGCGCTGAACGAGGTCGGCGGCGATCCCGCGAGCACCGGCCTTGCCATTCCCGCCTTCCACGAGGCCATGCGCGCGCGCGCCAAGGAATGGCCGCAAGGGATGACGGCAACCGCCACCCACGACACCAAGCGCGGCGAGGACGCCCGCGCCCGGATCGCAGCGCTCAGCGAAATTCCCGGCGAATGGACCAGTGCAGTTTCGCGCTGGAAGGTGCTGAACGCGCCGCATCTCGCGCTCCATGGCCATCTGCGCGCGCCGTCGGCGACGTTCGAATACATGCTCTACCAGACCCTGCTCGGCGCCTGGCCGCTTCAGACACCCGCGGACGCCGGCTTCGTCGAGCGTATCCAGGCCTATGCGCTGAAGGCCGCCCGCGAGGGCAAGGAAGAGACGAGCTGGCTCAACCCGCACGAGACCTACGAGACCGGACTACGAGACTTCGTCGCGAAGATCCTCGATCCTGCGCAGTCGCGCGAATTCCTGGAGGCGCTGCAAACCCTGGCGCGCCGCGTCGCGCTGCTCGGCGCGTTGAACTCGCTGAGCCAGCTCACCCTCAAGGCAACGCTGCCGGGCGTCCCGGATTTCTACCAGGGCACCGAATTCTGGGATCTGACGCTGGTCGATCCCGACAACCGCCGTCCGGTGGATTTTTCCGCGCGGGATACGGCGCTTGGTTCGCTGTCCGGTCCGGATTGGAGCAGCCTTATCAAGACCTGGCCGGATGGCCAGCTCAAGCTGGCCTGGACGCGGCACCTCCTCAAGCTGCGCAACGAGCTCGCCGGCGTTTTTACGCAAGGCGACTACCAGTCGCTGGACGTCCATGGCGCGCACGCCGATCATGTCATCGCTTTCGCCCGTCGCCACGACCGCGCTGCGGCGATTGTCGTGGTCGGGCGATTGTTCGCGCCATTTTCGCAAGGCGGCCGGGAATGGCCCGCGCTCGAAGGTTTTGACGCCACCATCGACATCACCGGCTACGCCGCGCCGGGACTTGCGGGTAACGAGCTGCCGGTCGCGCAGGCTCTTCGTGATTTTCCCGCGGCCGTCATCGAGGCCCGTACAGCGGGCGCCATCAGGCCTGCGCGGCAGCGCGTGCGCGCCTGAAACTCACTTTCCCCCGTCCTTGGTCAGCAGCAACTGCCCGCGCTTGCGGATCGTCGCCTGCGCCATCTCGGCAAAGCGCTGCAACAGCCAGGGCAGCACGACTTGCACCTTGACGTGGTCGTCGGCGACGTCGACCTGGCCGGTGGCAATCTGCCCGAGTGCGCGGATGCGAAAGGTCATGCTGTCGCCGCTCCAGCGCTCCTCCTCCACCTGCATCACGGGAATGCTCGCCGCCGCGCGGCCAAGCCCGGACTTCAGCCGGCGCACCGCTTCCTCGCGGCCGAGACGATGGGGAATTGAAACGACAAGCGGTGCTGACATGGCCGTGCCCTACGCTGATTGAATCTCATTCATCATGCCGGCCCGAGCGGCAAAGGTTCCATGCAACTTGCACCTGTCGCCCCGTTTCAAAACCGGAACTTTAAAACCTGCGGCAAGTTGCCCCCGCACCAAAGGGACAGGTGCAAACGACCCTTTCAACAGAGGGCTGGAGGAGACTAGCATGTCTATCGGTACGATCATTCTGATCATTTTGGTCATCGCCCTGCTCGGCGGCTTCAGCGGCATCGGCGGCGGGCCGTTCTACGGCACCGGCTATTACGGCGGCGGCGGCCTCGGACTCGTCATCGTCATCCTGCTGATCCTGCTGCTGCTCGGACGGATCTAGCCAAGTCGGTCATTCCGGGGCGCGCGCAAGCGCGAACCCGGAATCTCGCGCCGCAAACCTCTGGATTCCGGGTCTGCGCTTCGCGCAGCCCGGAATGACGTTTAAAAGAGCGACTACCTCATCTTCCCCGCAAGCTTCTTCATCGCGGGCTTGATCGACGCGGCCGCATCGTCATAGCCCTCCCACGCCTTGGAACGCGCCAGCAGGCCCGGCACCGTCCGCACCGTATATCGCTTCGGATCGAGATCGCCCTTCACCTGCGCCCAGGTGACAGGCATCGACACGGTCGCGCCGTCGCGGGCGCGGGGCGATAGCGGCGCCACCGCCGTCGCCAGGCGATCGTTGCGCAGATAGTCCAGAAAGATCTTTCCGTTGCGCAGCTTCTTCGACATGTTGAGCAGATAGCGCTCGGGCTCGTCATCCGCCATCCATTGGCAGATTCCTTGCGCGAACGCCTTGGCCTCCTTCCAGCTCACCTGGTCGCGCGCGCCGTGGAGCAGCGGCACCACCACATGCAGGCCCTTGCCGCCGGTGGTCTTGCAGTAGCTCTCCATGCCAACGTCAGCGAGCCGCTGCCGCATCTGCTTGGCCGCCTCGACGACATCGGCGAAACCGACATCAGGCGCGGGGTCGAGATCGAACACCAGCCGGCCCGGCGTATCATACGCATCAGGCGCGCAATTCCAGGGATGCAGCTCGAGGCCGCCGATCTGCGCGACCGCGGCGAGGCCCTCGACGCGATCGATCTGCAAATACGGCTTGCGATCGCCGGACACCTTGGCGAGCTCGAGCAGGTTCGAGGTGCCCTGCATGGCATGGCGCTGGAAGAATGTCTCGCCGCCGATGCCGTCGGGCGCGCGCAGGATCGAGCAAGGTCGCCCCTTCAGGTGCTCGATCATCCAGCCGCCGACCGCCTCGAAATAGCGCGCGAGATCGAGCTTGGTAACGCCCTCGCCGTCGCCGCCATCCGGCCACAGCTCCTTGTCCGGCTTCGAGATCACGACGCCCATGACCTCGGCAGCGCCGGCATCTTTCTTCTTTCCGGACTTCGCAGGAACGCGCTTTCCAGCAGACGGCCTGGCGAGCTCGGTATCGGCGGGCGTCTCCGCCTCGACCTCCTCGGCCGGCTTGTCCTGCCGCAGCCCCTTGAAGGCGGCCTGGCGAATGTTGCCGTCGGCGGTGAAGCCGGCGAACTCGATTTCGGCGACGAGCTCCGGCTTCAGCCAGTGCACGTCCCGCGTCTTCTTCGGCGCGTTCTTGCCGCCGAACGGGCTGTCCTTGGCCTCCATGGCTTTAAGGGACGGCATGATGCGCTTGACCGTGTCGGCGCCGAAGCCGGTACCGACCATGCCGACGAAGACGAGGTGATCGCCGCGATGCACACCGGCCATCAGCGAGCGGAATTTGCCGTTGGTGGTCTTCCAGCCGCCGATCACGACCTCATGGCCGGCGCGGCATTTGGCCTTGGTCCAGCTCTCCGTCCGTCCCGACCGGTACGGTGCGTCCAGCTTCTTCGACACCACGCCTTCAAGCTCGAGCTTGCAGGCCGATTGCAGCACGGCGTCGCCGCCGCTCTCGAAATGCTCGACATAGCGGATCTGGTTCGATTTCCGCTTTTGTGCCTCCAGCAGCTCCTTGAGCCGCGACTTACGCTCCCTGAGCGGAAGGCGGCGATAGTCGCGGCCTTCGGCGAACAGGAGATCGAAGGCAAAGAAGATGAGGTCCTCGGTCTTGCCATCCGACAGCGCGGCCTGGAGCGAGGAGAAGTTCGGCGCGCCGTTGTGGTCGAGCGCGACAATCTCGCCGTCGATCATGGCCTCCGGCAGCGAATTCGCCTCCTTCGCGATGGAGGCGAACTTGTCGGTCCAGTCGAGACCCTTGCGGGTCTTCAGCGTCGCCTTGCCATCCTCGATGCGAAGCTGCACGCGATAGCCGTCGAACTTGATCTCGTGGCACCAGCCGTCGCCGGCCGGCGGACGCTCGACCGGCGTGCAGAGCTGCGGCGCGACGAAATCCGGCATGTCCGCGACCGTCTTGGCGTTCGTAGCCGCCGTGGCACTCTTCTTTGCGGCCTTGTTTACGGTCTTGCCGGCCTTCAACGCGGCGCGTGGCGCCGGCGCGACGGTCCGCCCCTTCGTCTCCTCGACGCGGTTGGATTGCCACACTGCATCGGCCTTGCCCTTGGCACCCTTCGCCAGCATGAACGGCTTTGGCGCGCGGCCCTTGCCTTCGGCGATCTGCGCCATCGCGCGGCCGGAGGCGACTGACTTGTCCTCGGCAAGGATGTCCTCGCCCTCGCGGGCATATTCGTCGCGATGCTTGATCAGCAGCCAGTTGGTCCGCTTGCCGCCATCGCGATCGTTGCGCATGCGGACCAGCACCCAGCTTCCGTGCAGCTTTTCGCCGTGCAGCGTGAACTTCAGGTCGCCCTTCTTGAAACCACGCTCGGGATCATCGGCCTCCCAGGTGCCGCGGTCCCACAGCATGACCGTGCCGCCGCCATACTGCCCTTCCGGAATCGTTCCTTCGAAATCGCCATAGTCGAGCGGATGGTCCTCGACCTCGACCGCCAGCCGCTTGTCGTGCGGATCGAGCGAGGGGCCCTTCGTCACCGCCCAGGACTTGAACACGCCGTCGAACTCGAGGCGGAAATCGTAGTGCAGCCGGCTGGCGTCATGCTTCTGGATCACGAAGCGTCGCTGTTTCGAAGAGGCTACCGCGGCCTCGCCGGAGGGCTCAGGGGTCTTCTCGAAGTCCCGCTTCTGTCGATAGGTGGAGAGTTTTCGCAGCACGACCGGTCCCGCATCTCTTTCGGCTTCAAGCCTATCACGGCAAAAGTCCCATCCGGAACCAAAACCCGACGCGCCGGTTGGAGTTCCAAAACGCCTTGAAAACGCTGGAGAATGGAATGGCCCCCCGCGCCTATTGGAAGGGAACGTTGAAGCTGTCGCTGGTCAGCTGTCCGGTCGTGCTCTATCCCGCAACGACCGCCGCGGAGAAGACCCGGTTTCACATGATCAACCGCGAAACCGGCAATCGCCTCAAGCAGCAAATGGTCGATTCGGAAACCGGCGACGTCGTCGAGAGCGACCAGAAGGGACGCGGCTACGAGCTGCGCAAGGGCAAATATGTCGAGATCGAACCGGAGGAGCTCGAGGCGGTCCAGATCGAGAGCAACCACACCATCGACATTGAGAGCTTCGTGCCGAGCGACGAGATCGACCAGCGCTACCTGGACCATCCCTATTACATCGCACCAGACGGCAAGGCCGCAATCGACGCCTTTGCCGTGATCCGCGACGCCATGAAGGACCAGGAGCGCGTCGCGCTTGCAAAAATCGTGCTTACCAACCGCGAGCATGTCATGGCGATCGAGCCGCTCGGCAAGGGCCTGCTCGGCACCACGCTGCGCTATCCTTATGAGCTGCGCGACGAGGACCAGTTCTTCGACGACATCAAGAGCCCGAAGATCACCAAGGACATGGTCGAGCTCGCCGGTCACATCCTGCACACCAAGGCTGCGCATTTCGATCCGAGCAAGTTCAAGGACCAGTACGAGACCGCGCTGAAGGCGCTGGTGAAGCGGAAGGCGAGCGGCAAGACGATCAAGCTGCCGGAACCGGAGGAGCGGCCGAGCAATGTCGTCAGCCTGATGGATGCGCTGAAGCAGAGCCTGAGGGGGCGCGGCGGGGGACGGCCGTCGGCCAAGTCGCATGGGCGGCGGACGCCTGGACGGGGACGAGCCGCGAAGAAGGTGCACCGGTCGACGGCGCGACAGAGGAAGGCGGGTTAGCTTGTCATTCCGGGGCGCCTCGAAGAGGCGAACTATGGTGCGCAATTGCGCACCTGAGAATCTCGAGGTTCCGGGTTCGATGCTTCGCATCGCCCCGGAACGACGGCTTAGTCAATCCCCCGCCTTCAGCCGGTACCCGATCCCCGTCTCCGTCAGCACATATTGCGGCCGTTCCGGATCGGCTTCGATTTTCTGGCGGAGCTGGCGGACGTAGACGCGGAGATATTGCGCGTCGGTCAGTTCGTCCCAGAGCTCCTTGAGCAGGAAGCGGTGGGTCAGCACCTTGCCGGCATGCTGCACCAGCACGCGCAGGAGGTCGTACTCCTTCGGCGACAGCTTGACCTCGCGCTCGCCGACCTTGACGATGCGGCGGACGAGATCGACCGAGAGATCGCCGGTGCGGAATATCGGTCGCTCGCCCTGGACCTGGAGCTGGTGCCGCAGCGCGGCGCGCAGGCGCGCCAGCAGCTCGTCCATGCCGAACGGCTTGGTCAAATAGTCGTCGGCGCCGAGATCGAGCGCCTGCACCTTGCCGGCCTCGTCGCCCCGGCTCGACAGCACCACGATCGGCACCGCTTCGTTGCGGGCCCGGATGGTGCGGAGCAGCTCGTGGCCCTGGATGTCGGGCAGGCCGAGATCGAGGATGATCAGCGCAGGCTCCTCGGTGAGCCTCTCCAGCGCAATCTTGCCGTTTGACGCTTCCAGGATCTCATAGCCCTGCGTCGTCAGCCCCATCCGCAGCAATTTGCGGATCGGTGGCTCGTCGTCGATGACCAGAACCTTGATCGGGGCGGCACTCATGCGGCGGTATCCAATGCGTGGGTCTGTGCCGGAACGGGCAAACGGATGGTGAGGACCGCGCCGCTCCGGTCGCTGCGGTTGGCGGCCGAGATCGTGCCATGCATCGCCTCGACGAAGCCTCGGGAAATGGCGAGCCCGAGCCCGGTGCCGGGACGAACGTGATCGCCCTTCTGCACGCGATAGAACTTGTCGAACACGCTCTCGACCTCGTCCGGCGGAATACCGCTCCCCTCGTCGGCGATCTGGAGCACCACTTGATCTCGCTCGCGCTGGCTCTTGATCGAGATCGTCGTCTCTGCCGGCGAATACTTCGCGGCGTTGTCGAGCAGGTTGAACAGCACCTGCTCGAACAACACGGCATCCAGCTGGAGCATCGGCAGATCGGCGGCCAGCACCAGCTCCACCTTGTGCGCCGTGAGGATCTTGGCTGCCCGCCGGAGTGCGCTGCCGACGATCTCGCTGAGATCATGCAGCGCCGTGTTGGGCACGATGGCGCCGGATTCGAGTTTCGTCATGTCGAGCAGATTGGCGATGAAACGGTTGAGCCGCTCGGATTCGTCGATCACGGTGGCCAGCAGGTCGCGCTTCTCGGTGTCGGACAAGGCACCTGCCAGATCGCGCATCGTGGAGGCCGCCCCCAACACGGAGGCGAGCGGCGTCTTGAGGTCATGCGAAATCGACGTCAGCAGTGCCGAGCGCAGCCGCTCGGATTCGACGGTGCGCTTGACGCGGTCCATGTCCTCGACCAGCAGCACGCGCTCGATCGCGAGCGCGCCCTGGTCGACCAGCGCGTCCAGCAGCCGGCGCTGGTCCGGCGTCAGCAACAGGCCGGTACGGTCGTTGTCGATGCCGATCACCCCGATCGGGCCGCGGCCGGTGCGCATCGGCAGGAACAGCCGTTTCGCACCCGGCAGCGTGTCCGAGCCGCGACCGGCCGGGCGATCATTGCTCCAGGCCCAGTTGGCGGCGGCAAGGTCCGCCTGGTCGAGCTGGTCCTCCGGCGGATAGCCGGACTTCACCGTGAGCAGCCCATCCTCCGGCAGCAGCAGCACCACGCGAACCTTCAGCATCAGCGCGATCTGATAGGCGGTCGCCCACAAGACGTCGTCGAGCGTGGCGGTGCCGGCGAGCTTGCGGCTGAAAGCATAGAGCTGCTCGGTGGTCCTGATGCGGCCAATCGCGGTGTCGGCCTGCGTGCGCACGCGCGCGGCGACATTGGAGACGATCATCGCCACCACCATGAACAGGACAAAGGCGGCGACGTTGGTCGGATCAGTGATCGTGAAGGTGTAGATCGGCGGCAGGAAGAAGAAATTATAGGACAGCGAGGCCGCGACGGTGGCGAGCAGCGACGGCCACAGGCCGTAGCGGACCGCGACCGCCACCACGGCCGTGAGCAGCACGAGGTCCACGTTCTCGATGCCGAACCGGGGCTGAATCAGCTCGGCGGCGCCGAGGCCGATCAGCACGATGCCGAGCGCCTTCAGATAGGGCAGCGGATCGAACGGCTCCGTCCGCGCCGCGGTCTGCACCGCGGTCTTGGGCGCCGCCTCGCCCGGCACATCGTCGCCGGCGATGACATGAACCGTGATATTGCCGGCACGGCGCACCAGGTCATGCACGACGGAGCCCCGCGTGATCTCGAACCAGCGCGAACGCGTCGACTTGCCGATCACGATCTGGGTGACGTTGTTGCCCTGTGCGAAATTGACGACGTCGTCGGCGATGCGGCGGCCGACCGCGGGAATCGTCAGTGCCTCGCCGCCCAGCGCTTCGGCGAGCCGCAGCGTGTCGGCGAGCCGGTCGCGCTCCTCATCGGAAAGCTGGAGGGAGCGCCGCGTCTCGATCGAAATCGCGGTGAACGGCGCATGCAGCCGGTCGGCCAGCCGCTTGGTGTAGCGCACGAGGCCGGCGGCGCGCGGATCCTCGCTGACGCAGACGAGAATACGCTCGCCCGCGGCCCAGGGGCCGGCGATGGCGTTCGCCTGCATGTGGGTGAGGAGCTGCTCGTCGACCCGTTCGGCCGTGCGGCGCAACGCGAGCTCGCGCAGCGCGGTCAGATTGCCCGGCGAGAAATAATGCTCCAGCGCCCGCTCGGCCTGCCTGGGGACGTAAACCTTGCCTTCTCTGAGCCGCTGGATCAGGTCGTCGGGCGTGAGGTCGATCAGCTCGATCGCATCCGCGCGGTCGAACACCGAGTCCGGCACCGTCTCACGCACCCGGACATGGGTGATCTGGGCGACGACGTCGTTCAGGCTCTCGATGTGCTGGATGTTGACGGCGGTGTAGACGTCGATGCCGTGGGAGAGCAGCTCCTCGACGTCGAGATAGCGCTTGGGATGGCGGCTGCCGGCCGCGTTGGTGTGGGCGAGCTCGTCGACCAGCGCGATTTGCGGCCGGCGCGCGATCACCGCGTCGAGGTCCATCTCCTCGATCGTCTGGCCGCGGTAGTCGAGCCTCTTGCGCGGGACGACTTCGAGCCCCCGCACCAGCGCCTCGGTCTCGGCGCGGCCATGGGTCTCGACGAAGCCGACCACGACGTCGATGCCGGCCTTGCGCTTGGCATGGGCACTTTGCAGCATCTCGTAGGTCTTGCCGACGCCGGGAGCCGCGCCGACGAAAATCTTCAGCTTGCCGCTCGCGCTTTCCTCCCGGCGCGCGGCTTCCAGCAGTGCCTCGGGAGACGGACGTTGTTCGGAATCGCGGCGCTCTCGGACCATTTTGCCAATATAATCATCTGCGCACCGGGAGCCTAGACCGCTACTTGGCGGCGGCGCGATCGAGCGCGAGATTCAACGCCAATACGTTAACGCGCGGTTCGCCAAGCAGGCCGAGCAGACGGCCCTGGACGTTGGAAGCCACAAGCTGCTTCACCGCCTCTTCCGGCATATTCCGGGCCTTGGCAACGCGCGGCACCTGGAATTGCGCGGCTTCCGGCGAGATATCCGGGTCGAGGCCGCTGGCGGACGTCGTCACTAGGTCGACCGGCACGGCGGCGTTCGGATTCTCCGCCTTCAGCTTGTCCACGTCTTCCTTCAGCCGGTCGGCCAGCGCCTTGCTGGTCGGGCCGAGATTGGAGCCGCCCGAGTTGGCGGCGTTGTAGGGCGCCGAGACGGTCTTGGTCGAATCATTCGGGTCCGGCGCCAGGGTCGCCGAGGGGCGGCCGTGGAAATATTTGTCGTCCTTGAACTCCTGCCCGATCAGGGCGGAGCCGATCACCTTGCCATCCTTCTCGATCAGGCTGCCTTGCGCCTGGGCGGGAAAGAGCATGCCCGCGATGCCGGTCATGGCGAGCGGATAGGCCAGGCCCGTGATGGCGGTGAGCACCAGCAGGAG
This sequence comes from Bradyrhizobium sp. B025, assembly GCF_042257955.1. NCBI lineage: Bacteria > Pseudomonadati > Pseudomonadota > Alphaproteobacteria > Hyphomicrobiales > Nitrobacteraceae > Bradyrhizobium > Bradyrhizobium sp. B025. Next base: position 6,733,007 of record NZ_CP170150.1, read on the forward strand.
GACGATGGCGGGGCGAATTTCTCTGAGCATGTTAGGTCTCCGGTTATTTCGTCATTGCGGGCGAAGCATCTCTGTCGTCGTTCCGGGGCGATGCAAGGCATCGAACCCGGAACCTCGAGATTCTCAGGTGCGCAATTGTGCTCCATAGTTCGCCTCTTCGAGGCGCCCCGGAATGACAGAGAGAATTTGCTCCTCGCATGACAACGATCAGGCCAGGTGCAAGGCGACGACGACGAGGTCGATCGCCTTGATTCCGATGAAGGGAATGACGATGCCGCCAAGCCCGTAGATCAGCAGGTTACGTCGCAACAGTGCGCCGGCCCCGACGGCGCGGTAGGCGACGCCCTTCAGCGCGAGCGGAATCAGCGCGATGATGACAAGCGCGTTGAAGATGATCGCCGACAGGATGGCGCTCTGCGGGCTCGACAGGTTCATGACGTTGAGCACGTTGAGCTGCGGGTAGAACGCCAAGAACATCGCCGGGATGATCGCAAAGTATTTTGCGACGTCGTTAGCGATCGAGAAGGTCGTCAGCGCGCCGCGCGTCATCAGCAGTTGCTTGCCGATCTCGACCACCTCGATCAGCTTGGTCGGGTTGGAATCGAGATCGACCATGTTGCCGGCCTCGCGGGCCGCCTGCGTGCCGGTGTTCATGGCGACACCGACATCGGCCTGCGCCAGCGCCGGCGCGTCATTGGTGCCGTCGCCGCACATCGCCACCAGCTTGCCCTTGGCCTGCTCGTCGCGGATCAACTTGAGCTTGTCCTCGGGCGTTGCCTGCGCCAGGAAATCGTCGACGCCGGCTTCCGCCGCGATCGCGGCGGCCGTCATCGGGTTGTCGCCGGTGATCATGATGGTGCGGATGCCCATGCGGCGCAGCTCGGCAAAGCGCTCGCGGATGCCGCCCTTGACGATATCCTTGAGCTGGATGACGCCGAGCAGCTTGCCGTCCTTCGCGACGGCCAGCGGCGTGCCGCCGGCTTTCGAGATCTCGTCGGCGACGATCTGGATCTCGCGGCCGACCTCCGAGAGCTCCGCAGGCTGGATCGCCCGTGCGGTGTTGCCGGAAGCCACCGCCAGCGGCGCGCCGCCTCCGACATAGTTCAGCATGGCATCGACCGCGCCCTTGCGCACCGACGAGCCGCCGGCATCGACGCCGCTCATGCGGGTCTGCGCCGTGAACGGGATGAAGGTTGCCCCGAGCTCGGCCATGTCGCGGCCGCGGATGCCATACTTCTCCTTCGCCAGCACGACGATGGAGCGGCCTTCCGGCGTCTCGTCGGCGAGCGAGGCGAGCTGAGCCGCGTCCGCCAGCTCCTGCTCGGCCACGCCGCGAACGGGGCGGAACGCGGTCGCCTGACGATTGCCGAGCGTGATCGTTCCGGTCTTGTCGAGCAGCAGCGTGTCGACGTCGCCGGCCGCCTCGACGGCGCGGCCCGACATCGCCAGCACGTTGAAGCGCACCAGGCGGTCCATGCCGGCAATGCCGATCGCCGACAGCAGCGCACCGATCGTAGTCGGGATCAGCGTCACGAACAGCGCGACCAGCACGACCACCGAGATCGAGCCGCCGGCATAGGCCGCATAGCTCGGGATGGTGACGGTGGCGAACACGAAGATGATGGTGAGGCCGGCGAGCAGGATGTTGAGCGCGATCTCGTTCGGCGTCTTCTGCCGCTCGGCGCCCTCGACCAGCTTGATCATGCGATCGATGAAGGTCGAGCCCTGCGCGGCGGTGATGCGAACGCGGATCCAGTCCGACAGCACCTGCGTGCCGCCGGTCACCGCCGAGCGGTCGCCGCCGGACTCGCGAATGACGGGCGCGGATTCGCCGGTGATGGCGGCCTCGTTGACGGAGGCGACGCCCTCGATCACCTCGCCGTCGGAGGGAATGGTGTCCCCCGCTTCGACCAGCACGATGTCGCCGACCTTCAGGCTCGTGCCCGGAACCAGCTTGAAGGCCTGGCCGGTGCCGGTGAGCAGCTTGGCCTGGCTCTCGGTGCGGGTCTTGCGCAGCGATTCAGCCTGCGCCTTGCCGCGGCCTTCGGCGACCGCCTCGGCGAAGTTCGCAAACAGCACGGTGAACCAGAGCCAGAGGATGATCTGGAACGTGAAGCCGAGATTCGCGCCGCCGGTGACGAGGTCGCGCAGGAAGATCACGGTGGTGAGCGCGGCCACGATCTCGACCACGAACATCACGGGATTCTTCACCATCAGTCGCGGGTCGAGCTTGGTGAAGGAGGCGCGGATCGCGGGCACTACGATCCTGGGATCGAGCATCGCCGATACGGCAGCACGTTTTTGCAGTTTCATCGTATCCATGGAGGTCACTCCAAACCAATCGGAAGATTGTCGATCAGAAGACGTGCGATCAGAAGACTTGGCCGGCGTTCATCGCGAGGTGCTCGACGATGGGGCCGAGTGCGAGGGCCGGGAAGAACGTCAAGCCGCCGATGATCAGGATGACGCCGACGACAAGGCCGACGAACAGCCCGCCCGTGGTCGGGAAGGTGCCCGCCGACGGAGGGATCGATTTCTTGGCGGCGAGCGAGCCCGCGATCGCCATCGCCGGAACGATCATGAAGAAGCGGCCGACGAACATCGCGCTTGCCAGCGTGAGGTTGTAGAAGAGGGTGTTACCGGTCAGGCCCGCGAAGGCCGAGCCGTTGTTGCCGGTCGCCGACGTGAAGGCATAGAGCACCTCGGTGAAACCGTGCGGGCCGGCATTCGCCATGGAGGCAACCGCCGCCGGATAGACCACACCGACCGCGGTCCAGCCGAGATACATCAGCGGCAGCACCAGGATCGCGAGCATCGCCATCTTGACCTCGCGCGCCTCGATCTTCTTGCCGACATATTCCGGCGTGCGGCCGACCATCAGGCCGGCCACGAAGATCGCGAGCACGACGAACAGCAGCATGCCGTAGAGGCCTGCGCCGACGCCGCCGACGATGATCTCGCCGAGCTGCATGTTGATCAGCGGAATCATGCCGCCGAGCGCGGTAAAGCTGTCATGCATGGCGTTGACGGCGCCGCACGAGGCGGCCGTCGTGATCACGGCGAACAGCGAGGACGCGACGAGGCCGAAGCGAACCTCCTTGCCTTCCATGTTGCCGCCGGTCAGGCCCAGCGCATGCATGGTAGAGGTGCCGTTGGCTTCCGCCCAGTAGGTGACCGCGACACCGGCGACGAACAGCACGCCCATCACGGCGAGGATCGCCCAGCCCTGGCGCTGGTTGCCGACCATGCGGCCAAACACGTTGGTGAGCGCAGCCCCGAGCGCGAAGATCGACAGCATCTGCACGAAGTTCGACAGCGCGGTCGGGTTCTCGAAGGGATGCGCGGCGTTGGCGTTGAAGAAGCCGCCGCCATTGGTGCCGAGCATCTTGATCGCGACCTGCGAGGCGACCGGGCCGACCGCGATGGTCTGCTTGGCGCCTTCGAGCGTGGTGGCCTCGACATAGTCGCCGAGCGTCTGCGGGATGCCCTGCCAGACCAGGATCAGCGTGTAGACGACGCAGATCGGCAGCAACACGTAGAGGGTACAGCGCGTCACGTCGACCCAGAAATTGCCGACCGTGCGCACCGAGGCGCGCGAGAAGCCGCGGATCAGCGCGACCGCGAGCGCGATGCCGGTGGCCGCCGACAGGAAGTTCTGGTGCGTCAGGCCGAGCATCTGCACGAGATAGGACAGCGTGCTCTCGCCGCCGTAGTTCTGCCAGTTGGTGTTGGTGATGAAGGAGATCGCGGTATTGAAGGAGAGATCCTGCGCAACCGCCGACTGCCCGGCCGGATTGAAGGGCAGCACGGCCTGGAGCCGCATCACGCCGTAGATGATCAGGAAGCCGCCGACATGGAACAGCAGCATGGCGACCGTGTAGGTCAGCCAATGCTGCTCGCGCCTCTCATCGACGCCGGAGATCCAGTAGATCCCGACTTCGATCGGACGCAGCACCGGCGACAGGAAGGTCCGCTCGCCGTTGAACACGCGCGTCATGTACCAGCCGAGCGGCTTGGTCAGCGCGACGATAATGACGCAGAAAAGAATGATCTGGAGCCAACCGATCATGGTCATGGCATTAACCCTTCAGGCTTTGTGTCTGGCGCAAGAGCGGCAGGAGCAGCGCAAGCAGGCCCGCGACGAGTGCGACGTCCGCCAGCAGCAATTCGGCAAGCAGCAGCACGGTTCAGAACCGCTCGGGCCGCAGCAGTGCATAAGTGAGGTAGAACAGGAGGCCGAAGGAGACGGCACCGGCGAGCGCATAATCGAAGATCATGGTGTGCTCCATCACAGCCGTTCGCAGGCGTAGGTGTAGCCGATCGCGAGGGCAAAGAAGACGAAGCCCAGCGCCAGCATCAGAATGTCCATCATGGCGATACTCCTCAATGCGAGACGATCTCCGGCATTGCCCGCCGGCGGGCCGCTTGCTGCGAGCGAATGCAACACGTGTCTCTCCCGGCCGGGAAACGTCACCGCGCCGAAGTGCCACCGCGCACATAGGTTTTCGAGATGAGGCCTATGGCGACGTTATAGGAATCTCATAAAGGCCGGCCCGTCGTAGCCGCCGGCCGTACGACACGGACGACGCATTCCAGGCGATCGTTCCAGGCAGGCCGCGCAGCGACGCAATCCACCAACGCTTTCGCCTCCCGTTGTTACGGCGGGCCGAGGCCAAGGTCTTTTCAAAAAGCCCTGCTTCTATAAGCCTCCACCTACGACCGAGACGGCAGGCGAGGATCTGTCGGTCTTACACGGAAGAATCCGGGCACTTATGAAATCCCTATATCTCTCGCCCGATCCCCATCTCGTTTTCAAATGCCCTCCCGGCCATCTTGGCAATGCCGGCCGACTGACCGACGCCAACTCCAGGAGGCCTGACATGACCGCCGCTCTCCGACGTCTCGACCCACCATCCCTCAGCCAGCGGCTTCACGCGGCGCCGGCGATGACGCGACCGCTGATGCACGACGTCATCGATTATGCTTGCCGGCGCATCCCCTCGCTCGGCCAGAACGAACGCACCACGCGCGTCATGCGCCTGATCGACGCCGAGGCCTGGGCCGATGCGGCGCTGGCGCTGATCGAGCTCGAGCTGCCGCTATGGCAGGTCCGCCGCATCGCCTATGACGAGGGCGAGTGGCACTGCGCGCTCTCGCGCGAGCGTGAGCTGCCGGACTGGCTCGACGCTGCGGTCGAGGCACGCCACGCCGACCTCGCACTGGCCTTGCTGTCGGCCTTCGTCGAGGTCCGGGCATTGGCCGTGGACGTATCGCGGCCGAGCGTTCCCTCCGTTCGTCCTGTGCGGGATCCGCTCTACGAGCCGGTCGCCTGCGACAATTTCGGCTAGAGCAGCCTGACGGGTTCACACCTTGTCGCAAGCTCCGGACATGCCGCACAAGCTGAGCCCGGCGCGCGTGATCGCACGCTTCGCCGTCCGTATCGCGCTGCTCGCCGCCTTTGCCGCATTCGGTAGCGTCGGTTTCGGCCGAAGCCTTGCCGTTCTGCTCTGGATGTCGATCATCCTGTGCGCGCTCGCCGGCCTCGTCAGGCGCGAAGCGCTGTTCGGCCCTGCCCTCAATCATTGGGACGAAGCTGCTGCATTCGGTGCACTCTTCGCGCTGGTCCACATTGCCAATGATGTGACTTGAGCGGTCGGCTTTATGACCTTCCTATGAGATCACCGCGCACCCGCCCTCGAAATCATATTCGCGAGACGGGATATTGAGCGCGCAGGCAGGGACATGCATCCCGCGCCGGCGTCGTTCAGAAGGAATACATCCGTGAAACTCGTCGACCCTCCCTCGTGCACCTCCACCTCAACCATCGTCCTTATCGGCCGCAACCACCGGGGACAATGGGTCTCGCAGGAGCAGAACGGCCTCTATGGCGGCTTGTTCGTCAGCCGCGCCCAGGCCGTCAAATATGCGCTGTTCGAGAACGGACAGCATCCGGAGACCATCGTCGAGCTGCCGCGCGAGATCGAGCTCGACATGGGCAAGAGCCCCAACGCCATCGTCTCGCAGCGCGCCGCCTGAGCCGACGCCATCCGGCAGAAAAGCCATGTTCACTCCTCCTGCTGCCTGGTTCACAGGCTTCATTCCGGACCTGCCGACGCCGTTCGACGCGGCTGACACAATCGATCTCAAGGCGTTCACCGCGCTCTGCGAGCGCCAGATCGCGGCTGGCGTCCCCGCGATCGTGGTCTGCGAGACGGCCGGCGAGGCGCCGACGCTCTCCCCGGCCGAGCAGGAGCTCGTCATTCGCGCCGCGGTGGACGTCGCCCGCGGCCGGGTGCGGATCATCGCCGGCGCGATGTCGAACGCGACCAGCCAGGCCATCGCGCTCGCGCGGCGCGCGGAGGCCGCCGGCGCCGATGCCGTGATGGCGGTGGTGCCGGCCTACAACAAGCCGATGCAGGAGGGGATGCTCGCGCATTTCCGGGCCATCGCCGGTGCGACCGGCTTGCCCGTGATCCTGCACGATATTCCCTCCCGCACGCTGCGCCCGCTCGCCGACGAGACGCTGGTGCGTCTCGTCGAATCCCGCCAGTTCGTCGGCCTGCGCGATGGAAGCTGCGACATCACCCGCCCGATGCGCCTCGCCCGGTTGCTCCCGGCCGGCTTTCGCCTGCTCTCCGGCGACGACGTCACCGCGTTCGGCACCATCGCAAGCGGCGGCGACGGCGCGATCTCGGAAGTCTCCAACATCGCCCCCGATCTGTGCCGCATGATCTTCTCGCAGGTCAGGCAAGGCCGCTTGCAATCGGCACGGTACCTGCACAGGCGCCTCATCCCGCTCATCACATGCCTCTCCAAGGACGGCCCGGCGGCGCTCAAGAGCGCGCTGAGCGTGCTCGGCCTGATGTCACCGGCGACGAGGCTGCCGATCGTGCCGCTGGACGCGGCCGCGCAGCGGGAGGTGGTACGCGCCTTCGCCGCGATCGCCGACGAGGAGTTGATCGACCGCGTCGGCGCCTGACGCCTCGCGCAGTCGTTCGGATCTCGCATGCCGCCATCAGTTGAAGATCATCGGAGGCTGCTCGGCGCCTGGCAGCTGGCGATCCTGCGCTTTGCCGTGACGCTGAGCGACTCTGACAGGCACAATGTCGCCGCACTCGCGGTTGAACTCGATCGTCTCGGCGGCCGGCGCAGCGGCAAGGACTCGCTGCACTTCTTCCGGCGCACCAGCTCCCGTCTCTGCGCGGCCATCGACGGCCGGCAGCAAGACGCGGAGGCGACCCTGGACTGCTTCTGCAAGCAGATCGAGGAGCCGCGGCTGCGGCTCGCCTTCGCCGCCGCCGTCGGGCTGGCGCGTTCGAAGCCTGCGCGATCCAAACCGCAACCGAAACGCGACCAAAACCTCTTCAGAGGACTGCTGGCGCGACCGCCGGCGCCTTTATGACTTTCCTATACGGCAACTGCGGCGGTCACCTCGCAATCATACGCAGCGGTGGCCATCATACGGGACAGATCGGAGCGGCCGTCTCGCCACTCCGGATTAGGACTGAAAAAATGTCGATCCTGACACATGGCCTTGACCGCCCCTTCGTGCATGGGCGTTCGGCGCGCATCTCCGAGGCACGCAAGGCGCAGCTCAAAGGTTTCGCTCTCGGCACACTGACGCTGCTCTCGATGGGTAGCGTGCTCACCGCGCTGATCGCGCTGAGGACCGCAATCTATGTCTGGCACATGCACGGCTGACCCGCAGGGAGGCCCCTATGACCTTGCAGATGTGTGAGGAAGCCGCCATGGCCGCAATTGCGCTTCAGGCTTCCCGTCGCCGCCCCGACACCAGGCAGGCGGCGGCGCTCAAGCCACTCGATCCGGATGTCGTCAGCGCCGCCATTCCCGCGTTCTTCATTGGACGCAACAGCGCCGGCCTCTGGGTCGCGCGCGAAGCGAACGGACGTGTCGGCGGCCTGTTCCTGTTCAAGAGCTCGGCGGTGGATTTCGCCAACCGTCAGAGCGCGCCGGCGCGGTGCGCGCTGGTGTTTCCCGCCGAGACCTTCGAGCTCGACATCGAGAACCGCGGCAATCCGCTGATTGTGCTCGCGGAGGGAGCGAGGCAGCTTCTTGCACGCGTGACCGTGAGACGGCGGACATGATCGAGCTCAAGATCGCGATCCTGGTTGTGTTGATGGGAGCATTGCTGCTCGGCATGCGCATCGGCGCGGCGCCCGCCCCGGACAAGTAGCGTGCAGCTCCTCAAGGGAAATCTCGAGCACGCAGTCACCACGACGATCCTGACCATGACGCTGAGCCTGGTCTGGGGCTCGGTCCTGACGATCGTGATCACGCTCGTCGCGCGGGGGCTCGGGGTCTAGCCTTTACCTCTTCACGCGCCAGTTCCGCCGCCGTGACCTCGATCGGCCGGCCGCTGCGTTCGACGCGCGCCTGGATCAGTGCGCCCTGGAGCGCCGACGTGCAGAGCCGGCAAGCGCCTGCGCCAGCCGGCCATGGACGCCATGCGGACGGCGATCGAGCGTGAATTGACCATGGCTGCCTACGAGGCGAGCAGCCGTGCCCGCAAGGAGGTCGCGATGCCGGCTTGAGGCCACGTATCCCGCGGAAAATACCCGGCCGATCTGGCGCAATTTCACGGAACCGTGTAGAGCGGTTTCATGAGCACAAGCAGCGTCAACGTCGTCGCCCACCCTCTGGTCCAGCACAAGCTCTCGCTGATGCGGGAGAAGGACCGCTCGACCAAGAGCTTTCGCGAGATCCTGAACGAGATCGGGATGCTGCTCGGCTACGAGGTGACGCGCGACCTGCCGCTGGAGCTGGTCGAGATCGAGACGCCGATCGCATCGATGCGGGCGCCGAAGATCGCCGGCAAGAAGCTCACGCTGGCGCCGATCCTGCGCGCCGGCGTCGGCTTCCTCGACGGCATGCTGGCGCTGATGCCCTCGGCGCGCATTGCCCATATCGGGCTCTACCGCGACCCCGAAACATTGCAGGCCGTGGAATATTACTTCAAGGCGCCGCAGGACCTGTCCGACCGCACCGTGATCCTGATGGACCCGATGCTGGCGACCGGCAACTCGGCCTGCGCCGGCGCGTCCCTGCTCAAGAACCGCGGCGCCCGCGACATCCGCTTCGTGTGCCTTCTGGCCGCGCCGGAAGGCATCGCGCAGTTCCAGAGCGAACATCCCGACGTGCCGATCTGGACCGCCGCAATCGACGAGCGGCTCAACGACCACGGCTACATCGTGCCGGGCCTGGGCGATGCCGGCGACCGGATGTTCGGCACCAAGTAGACAGTTTTGCGCGATCGGGTTACTCCGGGCGCCATGAGCTCCAACGAATTTTCGCTGCAATCGCTGATCTGCACCGAGGCCTTCGCGAATCCCGCCTTCGTGTTCGACGGCACGCCGGTCTCGCGCGCGGAATTCTCGGCAAATATCGAAAAGACCGCGGCCTGGCTTGCTGCGCAGGGTGTCGGCAAGGGCGACGTCGTCGCGGTCTGGCTGGTCAACCGGATCGAATGGGTCGCGCTGCTGTTCGCCGCCGCCCGCCTCGGTGCGATCGTCTCCGCCGTCAATACCCGCTACCGCAGCGCGGAAGTCGCCCATCTGCTTCGCTTGTCCGGCGCCAGGCTGATGGTGGTCGAGGCCGCGTTCCGCTCGATCGACTTTGCCGCCATCCTCGCCGATATCGCCAAGGACGAGGTGCCCGCGCTGCGACAGCTTGCAGTGGTCGGCGCAGATACGATCCCGGCGCACTGGCCGTGTGTACGGTTCGATGCGTTCGACCAACCCTATCCGCCGGCCCCGCCCGCCCAGGATGACGTCGACCTCCCCGTGCTGCTCTACACCACGTCGGGCACGACCAAGGGACCGAAGCTCGTCGCGCATTCGCAGCGGACGCTGGCCGCGCACGCCGCCGCCGTCGCCAGGGCGCTAAGCCTCGCGCCGCAAAACCATTCGCTCCTCGCCATGCTGCCGTTCTGCGGCACCTTCGGCATGACGAGCCTGCTCAGCTTCATCGCGGCGGGCGCGACCATCCATGTGCTCGACGCCTTCGAAGCGGCGCCGGCGCTGAAGATCCTCGGCGAGCATGAGATCACCCACGCCTTCGGCTCCGACGAGATGTTTCGCCGCATCCTCGCCCTCACCGACGTGGCCCGTCCCTTCCCCCGTGCCGAGGTGTTCGGCTTCGCCGCGTTCCAGCCCGGCTGGCGTGAGCTTGCCGCGGAGGCCGAGGCGCGCGGCATGCCGCTTTACGGCCTCTACGGTTCGAGCGAGGTGCAGGCCCTGTTCTCGATCGGCCGCGCCAGCGACGCGTTCGCCGACCGGATCGAGGGCGGCGGCTGGCCGATGTCGCCGGAGGCCGGGGTCCGCGTCCGCGACACCGAGACCGGCGAACTCGCAGCTCCCGGCGTCTCCGGCGAGATCGAGATCAGCGCACCGTCCCGGTTTCTCGGTTACTTCAACAATCCCGACGCCACGCGCGACGCGATTACCGCGGACGGCTTCTTCCGCACCGGCGACATCGGCCGGCTGCGCGGCGACGGCTCCTTCGTCTACGAGACCCGCGCGGGCGATGCGATGCGGCTCGGCGGCTTCCTTGTCGCGCCCGGCGAGATCGAGGACGAGCTCAAGTCCTGCGCAGGTGTTGCCGACGCCCAGGTCGTCGCGGTCGACCTGAAGGGAAACGCACGCTGCGTCGCTTTTGTGATTCCAGCAGCGGAGCCGCCTCAACAGGAGATGCTGGTCGCGCACCTGCGCGAGCGGCTCGCCGGGTACAAGGTGCCGGCACGAATCTATATCGTCGATGCTTTCCCCGTCACCGACAGCGCCAACGGTGTGAAAATCCAGCGCGCCCGGCTTCGTGCCATGGCGATGGAGCGGATTACCGCCGAATAGGCCGGCCACCTCCTCGACGATCTCGTCATGGACGCTCGCGATGATGAACTGAGCTAGCGCGCGGGCCCGCGAAGCCGCGCCGAAAGCGCGTCGCGATGCTCAGGCGCCGCGATCGCGATCATGCGGCGCGCGCGCTCGGCAAGGCCGCAGCCAAGCAGCTCCGCAACGCCCCATTCGGTGACGATGGCATCGACATCGGCGCGCGGTGTCGTCACCGTCTCGACGTCAGCGACGATCCGGCTGGTCCCGTCGGAGGCCGTCGCCGGCAGCGCGATGATCGCCCTTCCGCCGCAAGAGGCGTTGGCGCCGCGCACGAAATCGAGCTGCCCGCCGATGGCGCCGACCGCGACGCCATTCAGCGTCTCGGAATTGACACTGCCGTCGAGGCCGACCTGAAGCGCCGAATTGATCGCGACCAGCCGGTTGATCCGCGCCAGCACGTTCTGGCCGTGCGTATAGGACGTCGGCCGCACCGCGACCGCCTTGTTCTCGTGCACGAAGCGATAGAGCCGCCGGGTCCCGATCACCTGGTTGGTGACGGTGATGCCGGCATCGATGCCCTTCTCCGCATTCGTCACCGCGCCGCGCTCGATCAGGTCGACGACGGCATCGTTGATCAGGCCGGAATGGATGCCGAGACGGCGCGCATGCGACAGCGAGGACAGGATCGCATCCGGAATTCGGCCGACGCCGAACTGGAGCGTGCTGCCGTCGGCGATCAGGCCTGCCGCATGCGCGGCGATGCGGCGCGAAACGTCATCGAGCGGCGTCGAGGCCAATTCAACCGGCGGCCTGCGGGCTGCCACGCGAACATGGATCGGCACGTCCTCCGGCCATTCGGCGCCGAACGTAAAGGGCGCATCCGGATTGATCTCGGCGATGACGAGGCGTGCGCCGCGCGCGGCATCGATGACGTAGTCGTTGGAGAGGTTGGCGCTGAGCCGCCCTTCGAGCTCCGCAAGCTGCACCAGAACGACATCGGCCTTGTAGCGGCGCGCCGCGAAGTCGGCACAGAAGGCGCTGTAATTGCTCGGGATCACGTCGAGCCGCCCCGCTTTCGCGAGCCGCCGCGAATTGCCGATCACGCCATAGCTCTGGAACGAGACATTTCCCGCGCACGACGCCGAAAACGTCTCCGAGAACACTGGCCCGATCATCATGCGGAAGGGCGGAAGCTGTACTGCCTGCGCCATCAGCGCTTCCGTCAGCGTGACAGGCTCCGCCGTCGCCTGCCCGCACACGACGAGATCATCCTTCCGGACCAGGCCGGCAAAATCGATCGGCGAGCTGTCCTCGGGCATCGGCAATCCTCCCGACCGATCCGCGGGCAACCTAGTACGACTTCGCCAGCCCCAGCACCTTTTCCGCGATGAAGCTGAGCGCGAGCTGCGGGCTGACCGGCGCGATGCGCGGGATCAGCACTTCACGCAGATAACGCTCGACGTGGAACTCCTTGGCATAGCCGAAGCCGCCATGGGTCATCACGGCCTGCTCGCAGGCATGGTAGCCGGCTTCGCCTGCGAAATATTTCGCGGCATTCGCGCCGGCCCCGCAGGGCAAGCCCTTGTCGTATTGCCAGGCCGCCTGCATCACCATCAGCCAGGCCGCCTCGAGCTCGACCCAGTTCACCGCGAGCGGATGCTGGATGCCCTGGTTCTTGCCGATCGGGCGATTGAAGACGACGCGGGTCTTGGCGTATTCGGTCGCGCGCGCCAGCGCGAGCTTGCCGAGGCCGACGGCTTCCGCCGCGATCAGGATGCGCTCGGGGTTCATGCCTTCGAGGATGTACTGGAAGCCCTTGCCCTCTTCGCCGATGCGGTCCTCCATCGGGATCTCGAAATCCTCGAAGAACAGCTCGTTGGAATCGACGACCTTGCGGCCCATCTTCTCGATCTCGTGGACCTTGATCTTCTTGCGGTCGAAGTCGGTGTAGAACAGGCTGAGGCCGTGGGTGGGCGAGCGCACCTCTTCCAGCGGCGTGGTGCGCGCCAGCAGCAGGATCTTGTGCGCGACCTGCGCGGTCGAGATCCACACCTTCTGGCCGTTGACGATGTAGCGGTCGTTCTTGGCGACCGCACGGGTCTTGAGCTGGGTGGTGTTGAGGCCGGTATTGGGCTCGGTGACGGCGAAGCACGCCTTCTCGCGGCCCTCGACCATCGGCGGCAGCATGCGCTTGCGCTGCTCCTCGGTGCCGAACACGACGACAGGATTGAGCCCGAACACGTTGATGTGCACGGCCGAGGCGCCGGACATGCCGGCGCCGGATTCGGCGATGGTGCGCATCATGATCGCGGCTTCGGTGATGCCGAGCCCCGAGCCGCCATAGGCCTCCGGCACGCAGATGCCGAGCCAGCCGGCGTCGGCCAGTGCCTTGTGGAAATCGTGCGGAAAGCCGCCGTCATGGTCCTTCTTCAACCAGTAGGCATCGGGAAAGCCTTCACAGATCTTGGCGATGGCATCGCGAATGGCTTCCTGCTGATCGGTGAGCGCGAAATCCATGTTCTTGATCTCCTGATTGGGAGCAGCAGAGGCTCCGATCCTAGCGCCCCATCTGCGAGGGCAGCCAGAGAATGATGCTCGGAAACGCCACCAGGATCGCGATCGCGATCAGATGGGCGATGAAATGCGGGAAAGTGCCGTGGAACACTTCCGCCACCGGCCGCTTGGCATAGCGGGCGACGATGAAGCAGTTCAGCCCAACCGGCGGCGTGATCATGCCGACCTCGGCGGTGACGATCTTGATGACGCCGAACCAGATCGGATCGAAGCCGAGCGTCTTGATCAGCGGCAGCACGATCGGCACGGTCAGCACCAGAATGGCGATCTGGTCCATGAAGGAGCCGAGCACGATGTAGCCGCACAGGATCAGCGTGATGATCACCCAGCGCGAAGTCGGCAGACCGCCGATCCAGGCGACGAGGTCCTGCGTGACGTGGGTGAGCGTAAAGAAGTAGCCGAAGATCGAGGCGCCGACGAGGATCATGATGATCATGCAGGTGCCGTGGCAGGCCCGCAGCAGCGTCCGGTAAAGCGATGACGGCGTGATCTTGCCCTTGACGATCGCGAGCAGGAAGGCGCCGAACGCGCCGAAGGCGGAAGCCTCCGTCGGCGTGGCGACGCCGAGATAGATCGTGCCCGTCACGATCGAGAACAGCACCACCATCGGCGAGACTTGCCACAACAGCGCGAATTTTTCGCGCCACGGCACCGATTTCGCAGCGGGGGCGCGCGAAGGATCCTGCCAGACCAGGAAGTAGATCGTGGCCATGATGGTGATGGTGACGAGGATCGCGGGGATGATGCCGCTGATCAGGAGCTTGCCGATGTTCACCTCGGCGAGCAGGCCGAAGATGACGAGCGCGACGCTGGTCGGCAGCAGCATCGACAGCGTGCCTGATATCGCGACCACGCCGGCGGCCATCTTGGGCTCATAGCCCTGGCGGATCATCGCGGGAAGGCTGGTCGAGGACAGCGTCGCGGCGGACGCCGTCGAGGTGCCGCAGATCGCGCCAAAACCTGCGCCGGCAAGTGCCGTCGCCATGCCGAGCCCGCCGGGAATGCGCCCGACCCAGGCCGACGCCGTCTTGAACAGGTCGTCCGCGACACCCGACAGCAGCACGAGGTCCGCCATCAGCAGGAACATCGGGATGGTGATCAGCTCGTAGGACGAGACAGTCGACAGCGGCGCGGTTTGCAGGATGCCGAACAATGTGCCCCATCCGCCGACCATCACGAGGCCGACCGAACCGGAGAAGGCCATTGCGAAGCCGACGGGCGTGCCGAGTGCCAGCAGGCCGAACAGCAGGGCGAGAACGATGAAAGGTGTCATGGATGCCTGCCGTTACTCAAAGCTTCGCGTTTCGCCGACGCCGGTCACCGGCGGCAGCGGATAGAGGTCGCGCCCGCTGACGAGGCTCAGCACATTGCCGACGAGCTGGAGCGCCAGCCGCAGCACCAGCACCCCGCAGCCGAACGGCACCAGCGCCGCCGATATCCAGGTCGGCCAGGCGATCGCACCGGCCAGCACGTCGTGCTGCTCGTAATTCTCGAGCGCACGCTCGAACCCGACCTTGCAGATCAGGACGAACACGAACAGGCCGGCGAGCGCGGTGATGATCTCGGACAGTCGCCGTCCCGCCGGCGAGAAGCGCGACAGGAGGATATCGACGCCGACATGCGCATGCTCGCGCAAGCCGTCCGACAGCGTGAAGAAGAACACGCCGGCCAGAAGATAGAGGCCGATCAGATCATAGGTGAAGGCAAACGGACGGTTCAGCGCGTAGCGCATGAACACGTCGGTCACGACAAGCAGCATGATCACGAACAGGAACACCACCGCGATCACCGTCAGCGCGCGCTCCAGCGCGCCGAGCACATCTCCCGCCCGCTTGATCACCTCCAGCGCCTCCCTTTGCCGTATTTCATGGACGGTTACTTGGCGCCACCGGAGGCGAGCAGATCTTCAAACTCCTTCAGCGCGGCGGACGCCTGCTTGCCGCGGCTGTCGAGCCCGCTCGCCCACTCCTTGCCGACGCCCTTCAGCTTGTCCTTCATCTCGGCACGCGTCGCCTGCGGCAGCGGCTCGAAGCTGACGCCCTGGTCCTGAAGGTGCTTCCTGGTGGTCTCCGTCTCCTTGTCGACCTGCGCACAGGCGGTCGGCTCGATCGCCTCGGACGCCTCGTTCATCGCCTTCTTCACGTCGTCGGGCAGCTTGTCCCAAACCGACTGGTTGATGGAATAAGCGACGATGAAGCTGCCGAAGCTGACGCCTTCGGTGGCGTGCTTGACCAGCTTGTCCAGCCCATAGGCCACGACACTTTCCATCGGGAACAGCAGGCCGTCCATGGTGCCGCGCGACAGCGATTCATAGGCATCGGGTGCCGCCATGCGCACCGGCACCGCGCCGAGCGCACGCAATGTCAGATCCTGCGCGCCGCCGGTGGTGCGCAGCTTCAGGCCCTGCATGTCCTTGGTCGTGTCGACCTTGGTTTTTGCGGTCCACACCTGATAGGGCGGCAGCACCACCTCGAACAGCAGCTTGATCTTGTTCGGCGCGTATTCCTGCTTGGCCAAAACGCCTTCGCGCGCGGTCTTCCAATAGGCGAGCGTGCCCTGGCAGCTCGTCTCAAAGGCCCCCGGCAACTGCGCAACTTCCGACAGCGGCATCTTGTCGGAGACATAGGACGGCCCGATGTAGCCGATGTCGACCACACCGGACTGCGTCAACCGCAACATGTCGGCGGCCTTGCCGATCTGCTGGTTCGGATAATAGGTGAAGGTTACCGCGCCATTGGTGCGCTTGGTGACGTCGTCCATCCAGGGCTTGAGCAGCAGGCGAACCAGATAGTGGCCGGCGGGGAAGCTATCGGCGACCTTCAGCTCCAGCGCCTGCGCCTGAAACGTCGAGACCGGCAGCGCGAGCGCGAACACTGCTGCGGCCCAGACCTTGTTCTTCTTCATTTCGTTCTCCCTGACGCGTCCCATGCCGAAGGCGGCAGCCTTCGGCTGCCATCCGTCCGGCCCTCACTCCACTTCTTGCTTGAGGAAAATGTACATATACGTGAATTTATAAGTCAAGTATATGAACTATGCATGGGCCCATGCACGGAACATCGGGACGGTCGAATTGACACCTCAGATTTATGAATTCTAACTCCACGAATATGAATGCACCCAACGAGGCCCCATGGGACCGCTCGCCGGCTTCACCGTTCTCGACCTGACCTCCGTCCTGATGGGCCCGTACGGCACCCAGGTGCTGGCGGACATGGGCGCCGACGTCATCAAGGTCGAAAGCCCCGAGGGCGACATTGTCCGCCAGATCGGTCCCGGCCGCACGCCCGGCATGGGCGGGATGTTTCACAACGCCAATCGCGGCAAGCGCAGCATCGTCCTCGACCTCAAGAAGACGGAAGGCCGCGACACGCTGCTGCGGCTGGCCAGGCGCGCCAACGCGCTCGTCTATAATGTGCGCCCGCAGGCGATGGCGCGGCTCGGCCTCGACTACGAGACGCTGGCCGCGGTCAATCCCGCCCTCGTCTATGTCGGCGCCTTCGGCTACGGCCAATCCGGCCCCTACGCCGCAAAGCCCGCCTACGACGATCTGATCCAGGGCGCAGCGACCATTCCGACGCTGCTCGCAGCCGCCGGTGACGGCACGCCGCGCTACGTCCCTGTGACCATCGCCGACCGCGTCGTCGGTCTGATGATGGTCAACGCCATCATGGGCGGGCTGATGCACCAGCAGCGCACCGGCCAGGGCCAGCGCATCGACGTGCCGATGTTCGAATCGATGACCGAGTTCGTGCTGGTCGATCATCTCGGCGGCCTCACCTACGATCCGCCGCTCGACCATGGCGGCTATGTCCGCCTGCTCTCGCGCTACCGAAAGCCCTACAAGACCAGCGACGGCTATCTTTGCGTCCTGATCTACAACGACAAGCACTGGCGCAGCTTCTTCGAGGCGATCGGCCGGCCGGAATTCCTGCAGCAGCCGCGCTTCGCCAACCACGCGTCACGCACGAAACATATCGACGAGATCTATGAGGAGATCGGCCACATCTTCCTCACCCGCACCACCGCGGAGTGGCGCGAGCTGCTGGAGCACGCCGACATTCCGGTGATGCCGATGCACACCCTGGAGACGATTTTGGACGATCCGCATCTCAACGCGGTCGGCTTCTTCAGGACGGTCGATCACCCCGTGGAAGGCCGCATCCGCCAGATGCGGGTGCCTTCGACCTGGAGCGTGACCCAGCCGGAACCGGCCGGCCCGGCGCCGACGCTCGGCCAGCATAGCCGCGACATTCTGCACGAGGCCGGCTTCTCGGCAGACGAGATCGAGGCGCTCGCGCAGCAGGAAGCAGTTCATCTGGCGGCGCCGCCTTAACGGCAGCGCCAGCCAGACCGCACGATACAGGGAGGAAATCGCGATGGCCGGACTTTATTTCGAGGACTTTTCCGTGGGCCAGGAGTTCAGGCATCCGCTGACCCGGACCGTCACGGAGATGGACAACACCATGTTCAGCCTGCTGACGCTCAACCCGCAGCCGCTGCATATCGACGCGCATTTCGCCGAAAAGACCGAGTTCGGCCAGCGCATTTTCAACAGCCTTTACACTCTCGGCATCATGATCGGCATGACGGTCTATGATACGACCATGGGCACCACCGTCGCCAATCTCGGCATGACCGACGTCACCTTTCCGAAACCGGTCTTCCATGGCGACACCTTGCGGGCAACGACGAAGGTGCTTTCGTTGCGGGAATCCAAATCGCGCCCCAAAGCGGGCATCGTCGAGTTCGAGCACCACGCCCTGAACCAGAACGACGAGATCGTCGGAAAATGCCGCCGCATGGCGATGATGCACAAGAGGCCGGTCTGATGCGTTCGATGCTGTTCGTGCCGGGGGATTCCCCGCGCAAATTCGAGAAGGCGAGCGAAGGCAAGGCCGACGCGCTGATCATCGATCTCGAGGATTCCGTCGTCACCGAGAAGAAGGCGGAGGCACGCGGGTTGACGCTGGCGATGCTGAAGAGCCGTCCCGGCCCACACCAGCTCTATGTCCGCGTCAACGCGCTCGACACCGGCATGACGCTGGCCGATCTCGCCGCGGTGATGCCGGGCAGGCCCGACGGCATCGTGCTGCCGAAATCGCAAGGCGGCGACGATGTGCGGCAGGTCGCGACCTGGCTCGAAGCACTCGAGGCGGCGGCCGGTATCGCGGTCGGCGCAACCCGCATCGTCTGCGTCGCGACGGAGACCGCCGGCTCGATCTTCGGGCTCGGCAGCTACAAGGGCTGCTCCCCTCGCCTCGCCGGCCTGATGTGGGGCGCGGAGGATCTCTCCGCCTCTTTGGGTGCCACAGAGAAGTCCTCGGGCGGCGTGTTCCACAGTCCCTATCGCCTCGCGCGCGATCTCTGCCTGATGGCAGCCGCCGCGGCCGAGGTCGCGCCGATCGACACTGTCTATACCGACATAGACAATCTGGCCGGCCTCGAGCAGGAAACCCGGGCGGCGCGGCGCGACGGGTTTTCGGCGAAGGCGCTGATCCATCCCAAGCATGTCGATGTCGTCAACGCGGCATTCGAGCCGACGGAAGCCGAGCGCAGCTGGGCGGAGAAGGTGATCGCGGCGTTCGCGAGCAATCCCAATTCCGGCACGCTGCGGCTCGACGGCCAGATGATCGACAAGCCGCATCTTCGCGCCGCGAAGAAGATCCTCGGCCAGTCCTAGATCAAGGGCATCGCGCTGCGACAGACGGGACCGGATCATGATCGTTCGCCAAGCCGCAAACGTCCTGGAGATCATGGAATTCTTCGCCCAGACGAGGAAGCCGGCGACGCTTGCGGAGATCGCCGATCATTTCGGCTGGCCGCGCTCGTCGACCTTCAACCTGCTCGCGACGCTCTCGGAGAAGGGCTATCTCTACGAGCCGCGGCCGCGCGCCGGCTTCTATCCGACACCGCGCTGGCTCGCCATGGCGCGGATGATCTCGGAGGTCGAGCCACTGCCACCGTGGACGCATACGCTGGTTGCCGATCTCTCGGCCGAGACCGGCGAGACTGCGTCGATCGTGGCGCCCGCGGGCGTGATGGCCGTGTTCATCGACGTCGTCGAGTCCAAGGCGGCGATCCGCTATTTCGCGACCATCGGCCACCGCGTGCCGATCCACGCGACCGCGAGCGGCCGCGCGCTGCTGCTGCAATATTCGCAGGAGGAGCGCGACTCCGTCTATCGCAAGATCGAGTTCAAGCAGTACGGTCCGTCGACGCCGATCAGCATCGAGGCGGTGGAAGCCGAACTGCGCAACTCGATCGAGCGCGGCTATTGCCAGAGCTTTGGCGACTACAGCCGCGACCTCGCGGGCGCTGCGATTCCACTGCCGATCGGCGACCGCAGGCTCTCCGTCGTCGTCGCGGGGCCGGAGTTCCGGATTGGACCGAAGGTGGCCGAGGTGGCGGCGCTGATCGCGCGCACGGTCGACCGGCTGCGGCCGAAGACCACCGCGGCCTAGCGCCGAAGTTTCATTCGAATCCCTGAATCGGCGGCGTCGAAGTCTCCGCCGGCGCAGCCTGCGCCGGTGCAGCTTCAACAGGCTGCTCCGCAGGCGCGGCTTGGGCCGGCGGATTGCCGGCAGCCCTGATTTGGCCGTTGGCATTCATCGCCTCGCGTGCGCGCGGCGGAGCGACGGTTGCGGCTGCGCGATACGTCTCGCGGCGCGGCGGCTGCCGATGTCTCGCCGAACGTGAATCTCTCGCGCCCCAGGACCGGGCGATTGCAGGTCCGGCGGTATAGCCCACCACCGCGCCCGCGACGGCACCGATCGGCCCCAGCACCACAGCGCCTGATACGGCTCCGATTGCTGCAGCACCGGCGCGCTCTTGCGCGGCGGCGCTTGCAGGCACGCCAGCCAGCAGCACGACGGCAGTGATCAAAGCTTTGTTCATCGGAGCGCCTCCCTCACGGGAGATCACTTCTTACTGAAATATGGCTGCAGAACGTTTGTTCGTTGCCAAACACGGGGCAATCGCCGATGGAACTCCGGCAATTCAGAGGCCTCGCCTTCAAACCGCGGTTCCACGGAGGTCGCGCGGCGCAACTACGGCGCGACCTTGTCGCTGGTAAACCCGTTAGCGTCGAGCGCGCGACGCGGATTGCATCTGACGGTGCAATCCGGCCTCTCCCCGCACGCGGGGAGAGGCGAAGACAATCAGACGATCTTGATCGACATGTCCGGCAGTCCCTCGAGCTTGCACAGCAGCACGTCGCCCTTCACCACCGGGCCGACATTCTCCGGCGTGCCGGAATAGATGATGTCGCCGGCCTTCAGCTCGAACGCTTCCGAGAGCTTTGCGATCTGCTCGGCGACGCTCCAGATCATCTTGCTGAGATCCGAGCTCTGCTTCACGGTGCCGTTGATTGCGAGCGAGATCGCGCCCTTCTCGAAATGGCCGGTCTTGCTCGCGGGGTGGATCGGACCGAGCACCGCGGCGTGGTCAAAGCTCTTGCCGATTTCCCACGGCTTCTTCTCCGCGGCCATGCCGTTCTGGAGATCGCGCCGGGTCATGTCGAGACCGAGCGCGTACCCATAGACGTGGTCGAGCGCCTTCTCGGCCGGGATATTGGTGCCGCCGGATTTCAGCGCGGCAACCAGTTCGACCTCGTGATGATAATTCTTGGTCAGCGACGGATAGGGATGGTCGGCGACCTCGCCGACCGCGACGTTCTGGATCGCGTCCGTCGGCTTCTGGAAAAAGAACGGCGGCTCGCGGTTCGGATCCGAGCCGCGCTCGATCGCATGCGCCGCATAGTTGCGCCCGATGCAATAGATGCGGCGGACCTGGAACACCTGGGTCTCGCCGACGATCGGGATCGCGACCATCGGCACCGGGAAGATCGGCTTCGGTCCGGCCTGCGCTGCGGCGGGCGCAACCTCCGCGATGGAAGCTGCGGTGGCTGCGGCGGCTGTTGCGAGCAGATCCCGGCGCGTGGTCTTTTTCATCTTTTGTGCTCCCTTTTTGCTTCGCAGGTCGGCGTTCATGCGCGCCGATCCGTCTGCTTAGACGATATTCAATATGCCAGCAACGCTGGACGGGCGCGACGAGACATCGTCTTATTGATGAGCCAACTTCAACCGCATCCAACCCGTCATGCGGCAGGACGGACATTGTCAGCGCCTGCGTTGACCTCCACTTTTGGGCCATTCCATAAGTAGGCCCTAGTCCGGCAGCGGCCCGGTATGCTTTGATGCGTGGGGGAGGAACCGAGACGCAAGGGTGGCCTGATGTACATACTCATTCGAAAATACACCAAGGTTCGTTCGGTCGCGGATGCTGCCCGCCGCGCCAAAAGCGGCGTCGGTCAGATCCTGAGGGAGTCGCGCGGCTTCAAGTCTTACTATGTGCTGGATGGGGGCGAAGGCGTTGGTGTCGCCGTGATGATATTTGAGGACCGCGAATGCGCCAATGCGGCGAACGATAAGGTGATGGAGTTCGTTCAAGCAAGCATGCATGACCTTGATCTCGGGGATCCCGAAATCATCGCCGGAGAAGTCCTGGTGAATATAGAATCTGCCGCGTAGATGCTCGCATGGCTACTCACGCCTTGACATGCGCCAGGCTCTGCTCGCGCAACGCCAGCTATGGCCAGAACTTTGCCCAGGGCTGCGCCGCTTCGAACGCGGCGGGGCTAATGGTTCGGGCGGCTGCATTTGCTTTTGGCAGCACGCATAAGAAGGCGTCAGGACGTGCATACAAGACGGCGAATGCCACGCGGCGGGCTTCTTGACGCAGCACGGGTGACAGGGCTTGCGCTGCTCGCGGCCGGGACATCGTGCGCCGCGCACGCCGGCACGGTGTCGATCGCGCCTGCGGGGCTGCGAGCGATCGGTACGATCGATCCCCGCTTTCAGTCCTACAACATCGAGATGGTGGAGGTGACCGGCGGGCGGTTCTGGAAGCCTTATCCGCAAGCGATGCGCGCGTGGGCTGACAAGGATCGCTACAGCTACAGGCCTCCAATCGATCTCGGCAACACGCGTCTGCGCAAGCTCGCGGCGGCGTTGTCGCCGGCTTATCTGCGCGTGAGCGGCACCTGGGCCAATGCGACGTTCTTCGCCGACACCGAGAGTGCGCCAGCCGCGCCGCCACCGGGGTTCAACGCGGTGCTAAGCCGCGCGCAGTGGCGCGGCGTCGTCGACTTTGCGCGCGCGGTCGATGCAGAGATCGTCACCTCCTTTGCCATCAGCCCAGGCAGCCGCGATGCGGATGGCCTTTGGAGGCCGGATCAGGCGCAACGCCTGATCGACTATACGCGCTCGCTGGGCGGCCACATCGCCGCCGCCGAATTCATGAACGAGCCGACGCTCGCGGCGACCAACGGTGCGCCGCCTGGGTACGATGCGAAGGCTTATGTTCGCGATGTCGGGATCTTTCACGAGTGGATGCTGCGCGCCGCGCCGCAGACGCTGATCGTCGGACCAGGCTCGGTCGGCGACTCAGCTTCCACCGGCGCGTCCGGCCTCCGCACGCGCGACCTGCTCGCCGCCTCGGGCGTCGGTGTCGATCGCTTCTCCTATCATCACTACAACACGATCTCGCCGCGCTGCGGCGGCCGCGACGAGCCGGCACACGCGCTGTCCGAAGCGTGGCTCGCCCGCACCGATGCCGCGCTGGCGACCTACAAGTCGCTGCGCGACGAATTCGCGCCAGACAAGGCGATCTGGCTGACGGAAACCGCGGACGCCGCCTGCGGCGGCAACCGCTGGGACAAGACTTTCCTCGATACGTTCCGCTATCTCGACCAACTCGGACGCCTGGCCAGGGCTGGCGTTCAAGTGGTGATGCACAACACGCTGGCCGCGAGCGACTACGGATTGCTGGACGAGAAGACGTTCCGCCCGCGGCCGAATTATTGGGGCGCGCTGCTCTGGCGTCGGTTGATGGGTACGACGGTGCTCGACGCAGGCGCCGCGTTGGCACCCAGCCTCCATGTCTACGCGCACTGTCATCCGTCGAAGCGCGGCGCCGTGACCGTGCTCGCGATCAATATCTCGCGCAGCACAGCGCGCACGATCGTGTTGCCGCTACCCGCCGAGCGCTACACCTTGCAGGCCGCAAGGCTGCAAGGCGCAACCGTGCAACTGAACGGCAAGACGCTGGCGCTGACCGACGAAGATGGGCTGCCGCACCTCGCCGGGCGCGCGATCGAGGCCGGCGCAGTGCACCTTGCACCCGAGACCATCACCTTCCTCGCCATTCCGGGCGCCGCGAACTCCGCTTGCCGATGACGGCGCTCACTATTTGAGCGCGTCGCGCGCCGTCTCCGGCGCCATCAGCGTCGCGACGATCGTGATGATCGACAGCGCGATGATGTAGACCGACACCGCCCAATAAGAGCCGGCCCACGCCAGCAGCGCGGTTGCGATCAACGGCGAGAAGCCGCCGCTGAGCGCGGCCGCGACGTTGGCACCAAGCGATGCGCCGCTGTAGCGCACCTGGGTGCGGAACAGTTCCGGCATGAACGCGGCCTTCGGCCCGAACAGCAGCGCATGCGTCAGCGTCATCGTGACGACGAGCGCGAGCGTGATCAACGCCGGGTCCCTGGTGTCGAGGAACCAGAACAGCGGAAACGCCAGCGCCACCGAGAACACGCCGCCGGCGAGATACAGCGCCTTGCGGCCGAAGATATCGGACAACCAGCCTGCAAGCGGCAATGTGGCGAATTCGACGATCGCCGCATAGACCACCGCATCCAGGATCACCTGGCGCGGCAGGCCGAGCTTTGTCGTGGCGTAGACCACAGTGAAGACGGTGAGGAGGTAGGCGAGCCCGACTTCCGAGACCGTGATGCCGATCGCCAGCAGGAAGCTGCGCCAGTCGCGGCGCAGCACTTCCCAGACCGGCTGCGCCAGCACCTCCTTGCGCTCGACCACCTCCTTGAAGTGCGGTGTCTCCGCAAGCTTCAGCCGCACGACGAAACCGACACCGACGAGCACAATGCTGATCAGGAACGGCACGCGCCAGCCCCAGCTCAGGAAGTCGGCCTCAGGCAGCTTCGTCATCAGGGCGAAGATGCCGGTGGATGCGGCAACGCCGACAGGAAAGCCGATCTGCACCAGGCTGCCGTAGAAGCCGCGGCGATTGCCGGCATGCTCGATCACCATGACGACCGCGCCGCTCCATTCGCCGCCGAGCCCGATGCCCTGGACGAAGCGAAGGATGATGAGCAGGATCGGCGCCCACACGCCGATCTGGCTGTAGGTCGGCAGGCAGCCGATCAGGAAGGTGCCGAGCCCCATCGCGATCATGGTCGCGACCAGCATTGTCTTGCGGCCGAGCCGATCGCCATAATGCCCGATGATCGCGCCGCCGATCGGCCGCGCCACGAAGCCGACCGCATAGGTCGAGAATGCCACCAGCGTGCCGACAAAGGGATCGAAGCTCGGAAAGAACAGCTTGTTCAGCACCAGCGCCGCCGCCGTGCCGTAGATCAGGAAGTCGTACCACTCGATCGCGGTGCCGAGCGCGCTCGCCCACACCACATGCGCCGTCGTCGATCGCTCCGCCGCGCCGGAGACCCCCGTTGCTGCCGTCATTCCATGCCCCAAAGATTCCCGACGGCATCATGGCCAATCGCGGTGGCGGTTGCAACCTGCGGGGGTGTTGCTGCTGGCGATGACCACAGCGGGAATGGTGGCGCTCAACTGCATCAACACCGTCATTGCGAGGAGCTCGCGACAAAATTGCGTGGCAATTTTGCGCTGATGCGACGAAGCAATCCAGACTGCCTCCACGGAAAGAGTCTGGATTGCTTCGCTGCGCTCGCAATGACGGGTGTTGAAGCAGTTGCGCTTCCGGTCGTCCGCCAGCACGGAGGAACCTTCCGGGCTTTAATTCGCCATTGACAAATTCATTCGCTAATATCTAACTTGTCGCCATGATAATCGGCCGCGCCAAGCGGCCCACAAAAAGAGAGGGAACGACGATGAGAGGGTTTTTGGCCTGCGCCATGCTCGCGGCCATAACTTCGGCTGCCATGACGTCAACCGCGACCGCGCAGGTCTCCGACGACGCCGTGCGGATCGGCGTGCTGACGGACCTGTCAAGCTGGGGCCGCGACAACAGCGGGCCGGGGTCGGTCGAAGCCGCGAAAATGGCGGTCGAGGAATTCGGCCCCACCGTGCTCGGCAAGCCGATCGAGATCATCAGCGCCGACCATCAGATGAAGACCGACGTCGGCGTCCAGATCGTGCGCGGCTGGTTCGACAACGGCAAGGTCGACGCCGTCGTCGACATCCCCAATTCCGGCATCGCGATCGCCGTGCACAACATGGTGCGCGAGCGCAACAAGATCGCCCTGCTCTCCGGCCCCGGCGCGAGCTCGCTGACCGACGAGCTGTGCAGCCCGAACACCGTGCATTTCACCTACGACACCTACGCCCTGTCGAAGGTGACCGCCTCCGCCGTGATCAAGGAGGGCGGAAAATCCTGGTACTTCATCACCGCGGACTATGCCTTCGGCCAGCAGCTCGAGAAGGACGCCACGCGCTTCATCAACGAGATGGGCGGCAAGGTGCTTGGTGGCGTGAAGCACCCGACCAACACCGCGGACTTCTCGTCCTTCGCCCTCCAGGCACAGAGCTCGAAATCCGACGTCGTCGCCTTCGCCAACGCCGGCCAGGACACCGACAACGCCATCAAGCAGTCCGGCGAGTTCGGCCTGGTCCAGGGCGGCCAGAAGCTCGTCGGCCTCCTGATGTTCGACACCGACGTGCATGCGATCGGCCTCAAGGCCGCGCAGGGCACCTACATGACCACGGCCGCGTACTGGAACATGGACGAGGCAACCCGCGCCTGGTCGAAGAAGTTCTACGAGCGCACCAAGGTCATGCCGACCATGATCCACACCGGCGTCTACGGCTCGGTGTTGCATTACCTGAAAGGCATCAAGGCGGCCGGCACCGACGACCCCGCCAAGGTGATGGCCAAGATGCGCGAGCTGCCGATCGAGGATATCTTCGTCCATGGCGGCAAGTTGCGCGAGGACGGCCGCGTCATCCGCGACATGTATCTGGCCAAGGTGAAGTCGCCCGAGCAGTCCAAGGAGCCCTGGGATTACCTCGAGATCATCAAGACGGTGAAGGGCGAGGACGCCTTCCGTCCGGTCTCCGAGTCCAAATGTCCGCTGCTGAAGAAATGAGGCACGCATGACCGGCAACGAGCATAGCGCAACTGAGACTTACGAGTGCGATGTGCTCGTGGCCGGATCGGGCGCCTCCGGCATGTCGGCCGCGATCACCGCGCGCTATCGCGGCCTCGACGTGCTGATCGTCGAGAAGGAGCCGCGTTTCGGTGGCACCACTGCCCGCTCCGGAGGCTGGCTCTGGATCCCCGGCACCTCGCTGGCGAAGGCCTACGGCATCGAGGAGACGCCGGAGCAGGCCCGCACATACCTGCGACACGAGGCCGGCAACAATTTCGATGGCGCGCGCATCGATGCATTCCTGAGCGCCGGCCCCGAGGCGGTGGATTTCTTCACCACCAAAACAGCCCTGCGCTTCGACATGCCGCTGGTGTTCCCGGACTATCACGCCGAAGCACCGGGCGGCGCGCAGGGCGGCCGCTCCATGGTGACGCGCCCGTTCGACGGCCGCGAACTCGGCGAGCAGATCAGGACGCTCGGCATGCCGCTGCCGGAGCTGACCGTATTCGGCATGATGCTCGGCTCCGGCAAGGGGATCATCCATTTCATGCGGGTGACGAAATCGCTGACCTCGGCGGTGTATGTCGCAAAGCGACTGTCGCGGCATCTGATGGACGTGCTGCGCTACGGCCGCGGCATGATGCTGACCAACGGCAATGCGCTGGCGGGACGGTTGGCGAAATCCGCGCTCGATCTCAAGATTCCGATGTGGCTGTCTTCTCCGGTGCGCGAGCTGACGGTCGAGAACGGAGCTGTCACCGGCGCGATCGTGTCGCGCGAGGGACGCAAGGTGCGTGTTCGCGCAAGGCAGGGCGTCGTGCTCGCCTGCGGCGGCTTCCCTCACGATGTCGAACGCCGCAAGAAGATGTTTCCGCATGCGCCGACCGGCAACGAGCATTTTTCGCCGGGTCCCACCGGCAACACCGGCGACGGCTTGCGCCTTGCGGAAAGCGCCGGCGGACATGTCGAGGACCGTCTGCCGAATGCCGCGGCCTGGGTGCCGGTGTCGCTCACCACGCGCAAGGACGGCTCGAAGGGCGTGATGCCGCATTTCATCGACCGCGCCAAGCCCGGCGTGATCGCGGTGATGCGCGACGGCAGGCGGTTTGCCAATGAAGGCAATTCCTACCACGACTTCGTCCAGGCCATGGTCAAGGCGGCCAAGCCCGGCGAGGAGATCGCGGCGTACCTCGTCTGCGATCACAAGACGCTGCGGAAATACGGACTCGGCTGCGTGCCGCCCTTCCCGATGCCGTTGGGTCATCACCTCAGTACCGGCTATCTCATGCGTGGCGACACGCTGGAGGCGCTTGCGGCGAAAGCCGGCATCGACGCCACGGCCTTCGCCGAGACAATCAAGCAGTTCAATGCGACCGCGCCGCTGGGACACGATGCCGCCTTCGGCAAGGGCTCGAAGGCCTATAACCGCTACCAGGGCGATGCGCTGCACGGCCCGAACCCCTGCGTCGCGCCGATCGAGAACGGTCCGTTCTACGCCATCAAGATGGTGATCGGCGACCTCGGCACCTATGCCGGCATCGTCACCGATGAGAACGCGCGGGCGCTGGACGCCGAAGGCCGGGTCATCCCCGGCCTCTATGCCGCCGGCAACGACATGGCGAGCATCATGGGGGGCAATTATCCCGGCGCCGGCATCACGCTTGGGCCGGCGCTGACCTTCGGTTACATTGCCGGCCGTCATCTTGCCGACAGCGCCGCCAAGCGCAACGCGGCGTAAGCGGAACGCCAGGAGGCGCATGAAGAGAGAAAGCCGCGGCATCCAGTCGATCGAGGTCGGCGGAGAACTGCTCCGCGCCCTCGCCCGCAGCGGCGAGCCGATGATGCTGCGCGATCTCGCACGCGAGGCCGGCATGACGCCGGCCAAGGCGCATCCCTATCTCGCCAGTTTCTCGCGCATCGGGCTGATCGAGCAGGACGAGACCACCGGCCGCTACGAGATCGGCGCGCTGGCGCTGGAGCTCGGCCTCATCAGCCTGCGCCGCCTCTCCGGCGTGCGGATCGCCGGACCAAAGATCGCGGCGCTTGCGAGCCAGATCGGCCATGCGGTCTCGCTGGCCGTCTGGGGCACGCATGGTCCGACCGTGGTGCAGCTCGAAGAGCCGGGTCAGCCCGTGCACATCGTGATGCGGGCCGGCTCGGTGATGGCGCTGCTGGAGACCGCAACCGGCCGCGCCTTTGCGGCCTTCCTGCCGGAGAAGACCGTCAATGCCGCGCTCGAAAGCGGCCTCGACCGTCACGGCGTCGGTTACAATCCGAAGCGGGCGGTGAAAGGCGCGAAGGTCGCCGAGATGCTCACCGAGGTCCGCAAGCACGGCCTCGCCCGCGCGCTGGGCGATCCCCTGCCCGGCGTCAATGCGTTCTCGGCACCAGTGTTCGATCACGCCGGCCATGTCGCGCTGGTCATCACCGCGATGGGGCCGGAAGGCACGTTCGATGCCCGCTGGGACAGCCCGATCGCGCATGCCTTGCGCGACTGCGCCGGCGGGATTTCGAAGCGGCTTGGCTACGGGATGACGATCGCTGCGGAGTGAGCGATAGTTCTCCGAGTCGTCCTGGCGAAAGCCAGGACCCATACCGCGTGATCTATCGAGCGCGGTTGGTCGTCGTACCGAACGTCGAGTCTTCGCCAAATATCTTTCCGGGGTAATGGGTCCTGGCTTTCGCCAGGACGACATCGAAGACATCGCCGACTGCTTCGTCCTCCGCTCGCGATGCCGCGCGCCCCCCTACTTCTCCTTCACCGGCACCGTGTAGTTCAGGATCAACCGGCCGCCATCGGGATAGATCGTCTGCCCCGTGATGTAGGACGCATCGTCGCTCGCCAGGAACGCGACGACGGAGGCCACCTCGCTCGGCTCGCCGCCGCGGCCGATCGGTGTACGCGACAGCACGGTCTTGCGCGCATCGTCGGACGTGTAGATCGCGGATGCCACCATGTCGGTCAGGATCGTGCCCGGCCCGACCGCGACGACACGAATGTTGTGCGGGGCGAGCGCGACGGCCGCGACCGAGGTCAGCTGCTTCATGCCGCCCTTCGACATCGCGTAGGTCGCAAGCGCAGGGATCGCCAGCAGCGCGTTCACCGAGGACATGTTGATGATGACCCCGCCGCCGCCCTGCGCGATCATCTGCCTTGCAGCCGCCTGCACGCCGAAGAACGCGCCTTTCAGATTGATGCCGATGATTTCGTCGAATTCCTCTTCGGAGATCTCGAGGATGTCCCGGTTGCGGGCGACGCCGGCATTGTTGACCATGATGTCGAGCCGGCCGAACTCCTTCACGGCGGTCGCAACGAGCTGGTCGACGTCGGCGCGCTTGGCGACGTTGCCGACGACGGTGCGCAAGGCATCCGGCCGCCCCAGCTCGGCGGCCGTCGCGGCGAGGCCCTCAGCATCGACGTCCGAGATCACGACCTTGACGCCGTCGTCCAGGAATCTCTTCGCGCAGGCCTTGCCGATGCCGCGTGCCGCGCCGGTGACGGCGGCGACCTTGCCGGATAATTTCATGGTCTCACTCCAGAGTAGCTGCTTAGGCAGCAGGCTATCGCCGGGTGAGATACCCGGCTCAGGCCGCCGCAAATCCGAGATGAGCACGGAACCGGTTCTTGATAAAGACGGCATCGCGCGAGGGCAGCGAGCGCGGCGGATTTTCCGCCAGAACCTTGATGACGAAGAGTCGCGGCCCCTCGCCCGGGGAGGCGATCTGCGCCACGAGACGTTCCACCTCGGCGATCGTCCGCGCGGTTCCGGTCGCGGCAAAGCCGCAGGCCATGGCGATGGACGTGAGATCGACGCCGCGCCCGGTGTGGCTCGCCTGCATCCCGGTCTCGCCGAAATGCTGGTTGTCGATCACGACGATGTCGAGATTGCGCGGGCGCGCGACGCCAATGGTGGCGAGGCCGCCGAGGCCCATCAATTGCTCGCCGTCGCCGGTCAAAGCGAGAACGCGCTTTCCGGGCTGCGCCTGCGCCAGTCCAAGCCCGATCAGCGCGGCGCCGCCCATCGCCCCCCAGAGATAAAAATTGCCATCGTGGTCGCCGACGGAATGAAGATCATAGGTCGGGGAGCCGAGGCCGGAGACGACCAGCGTGTCCTTGCGATTCCTGAGAAGCGCAGCGACGGCGGCACGGCGATCGAGTTGAGCGTGCATTGACATCACCACTTCTTCTTGCCGATCAGGCGCTGCCCGATCAGCACTGCGATTTGCTGATCGGCATCGTAGGCGAGCGATGCCGCCGATTCGACCGTCTCGACCAGATCCCCCGGCGTCTCCGCGCGCATCACCTTCAGCCCGATCGCCTCGAGCGAGGGCTGCGTGGCCCGGCTCATCGGCACCTGCCAGGGATTGAACTCGGCCCACTCGCCGCGCATCGTCACCAGCATCAGCAGCGGAAAGCGGCCGATCGCCGAGAGCGAGAGCATGTTGATGCAATTGCCGACCCCGCTCGACTGCATCAGCAGCACGCTGCGCTGGCCGCCGAGCCAGGCGCCGGCCGCGATCGCGACGCCCTCCTCTTCCGTCGTCAGCACGTTGGTGGTGACGTCGCGGTCGGCCGAGAACAGGCGAATGAGCTGGCTGTGGCCGGCATCGGGGACGTATGACATCTGCCTGACGTCGGCGGCCTTCAGGACGCGATAGAGCTCGGACGGCCAATCGTCACTGGTCCGCGTTTCGAGATGAGGTTGAGGGCTGTGCACCGCTTGTCTCCGTGAGTCTCGGATGAACGCTAGCGATGTTCGCGCGCGAAAGCTCTGACCGTCTGGTACGATCTGGTATCGACGGATTGTATAGCTGCGGTTGGCGGTAGTGCCTCTGCTCCCTCTCCCCGCTTGCGGGGAGAGGGTTGGGGTGAGGGGGAGTCTCCACGGGGACGGTGACAGCTGGACTCGCGGAGAGTCCCCCTCACCCGGATTGCATCTTCGATGCAATCCGACCTCTCCCCGCAAGCGGGGCGAGGTGACGTCAATTCGCCGCCGACCTCGCGGCCGGCATATAAATCTGCGCGTAGCCTTCCTTGATCGCGGACGTGATGCGGTCGAGGCGGCGGTCGATGTGCTTCTCCAGCACGGAGACGCAAGCCTCCTCATTGCGCGCCTTCAATCCTTCGACGACGGCGCGGTGCTCGGCTTGCGTGTTGGAGCGGTTGACGCGGTCCATGTCGATCCAGCGCACGAAGCGGATGCGGGCGTTGACGTTGCGCAGCACGCGCAGCATCTCGGCGTTGTTCGACATCGCCATCAGCCGTTCGTGAAAGGTCTCATCCAGCTCGACCAGCTCCACCGAGGAGCGCTCGCCGGGATCGGGACCGGTCGCCTCGAGGAATTTCAGGAGCGCGTCGATATCCTCGTCCTCGGCGCGCTTGATGGCGAGACGGACCGAGGCGACCTCGATCGACTTGCGCAGCTCGTAGAGATCGAAGATCTCGTGTGCGTCGAGCTCGCGGCAGAAGAAGCCCTTGCCCGGCGTGAAGCGCAGGAAGCCTTCGGTGTTGAGACGGTTGAGCGCCTCGCGCAGCGGCGTACGGCTGACGCCGAGACGTTTTGCCAGCTCGCCTTCGTTGAGCCGTTCGCCCGGCTTGAACTCGTAGCTCACGGCCATCGCCTTGAGCTGCTCATAGACGCGATCGACGATGCTATCGGAAGCCAGTTCCACGTTGCTCTTCTTAAGCTGCATTCATGCCCGAACACAGCCCAATATACCGGGGCTGTGAAGACGATTGCAATGCAAAGGACAGCTTAGCAGCGCTTGTTCAGAGCTTTACGACACCCGGAATCAGGCGAAGACGCGCGGGCGCAGTCCAGCATGAAACCAGGTGATCATGGAATAGATATCATAGACCGGCAGCCCGACCTCGGCCTGCAACGCCGCCGCATAAGGCGGCATGTTGGTGCATTCGAGCACGATGGCGCCGACGTCGGGGTTCTTTGCGACCAGCAGCTTGCCCGCCTCGACCACGTCGCGCTCGGCCAAGCCGACGTCCATGTCGTCCTTCTCGGCCTTGATCAGGACGCGGAAAAATTCCTTGCCGTTCTCGGTGCCGACCAGCGGCGTGTCGAGCGGCACGCCGGCACCTTCGAGATGCGCCGGCGTCAACGTCGAGCCCGACACCGTGACGAGGCCGACGCGCTTGCCGGGCGGCAAGGTCGCCTGCACCCACGGCACCTGCATCAGCGACGAGGTCGCAACCGGCACGCCGACGGCCGCCGCGATCTCCTTCTGGAACAGCGAGAGGAAGCCGCAATTGGTGGTGATGGCCTCCGCACCAAGCCGCACCAGGTCCTTGGCCGCGTCGATGAAATCAGGCAGCAGGCCGGCCGCACCCTTCAGCACCACCTTCTCCGGCGAGGCGCCGTTCACCACGCGATAGAGCACGGGGAACGGCCAGGTCGTGCCGTTGCCCATGTCGCCGGGAATGCGCGGAAAGCGCGCTTCCAGCATCAGGATACCGAGCGGCGCGCCATAGATGGCCTTGCCGCCACGGGCGATGCGGGAGGATGAGTTGGCAGGAGTGGTCATGGTGCGACCTCAGAGGAAGCGAGTGGGCGAAAACGGCGCGAGCGGAATCTCGGGCTGCTTGCCGCTCAGAAGCTGGGCGACGAGACGCCCGGTGCGGGCCGAGCCGACCAGGCCGACATGGCCATGGCCGAAGGCATAGACGATGTCGCGCGAGGCGCGCGCGTGGCCGATGCAGGGCAGTCCGTCCGGCATGCTGGGACGATGACCGAACCAGGTCTTGATGCGCGCGGCCGGAATGTCCCTCGGAAGTTTCGGGAACATGCTGAAGAGATGGTCGCGCAAGATCTCGGCGCGCTTCCAGTTCGGCGCGGCCTCGAGGCCGGCGATCTCGACGGTGCCGGCGGCGCGCAGGCCCTTGTTGGTCCAGTTCACGACCATTTTCGCGTCGGACGCCATCATCGAGCTGCGCGGACCGGACTCGGGATTTTCGATCATGACGTGATAGCCGCGCTCGGTCTCGAGCGGCAGTGAATCGCCCACGGACGCGGTGAGCTGCTTCGATCTGGCGCCGGCGGCGACCACCGCAGCATCGCAAGCAATCTCACCAGTCTCGGTGACGACAGCGACGAGCTTGTTGCCGGAAAGCTTCAGCCCCGTCGCCTTGGCGCGCACGAGCTTCGCGCCGCTGGCCAACGCGTGATTGGCCAGTGCCGCAACGTAAGCGCCGGGATCGCGGCAGCGGCCGGCTTCTTCCACCACCACGCCAAAGCTGTAGCGCGGATGCAGGTCCGGCTCGCGCTGACGCATCTCGTCGGCATTGAGCTCCAGCCACTCGACCCCGACACGCTTGCGCAGCCGCCAGCCGAGATCGTGGTCAAAGTTGCCGCGCGACGGGAAGACATGCATCACGCCGTTGCGCTCGACCAATTCGGAGACACCGGCTTCTTCCGCGAGCTTCCGGTGCAGCAGCGGCGCGTCCTTCAGTAGATCGCGGAGCGCGAAGGCGGTCTTTTCCACGCGCGCCTCGGTCCAGCCCGAGAGCAGGTACTTGATCAGCCAAGGCAGCGCCTTCGGCAAATACGACCAGCGGATCGCGAGCGGGCCGAGCGGGTCCATCAGATAGAACGGCACCTTCTTCCAGATGCCGGGTTCGGCCGGCGGAATCACCGAATGCGAGGAGAGCCAGCCGGCGTTGCCGTAGCTCGCCGCCTGTTCGCCACCGGGCTCGCCGGGATCGATCAGCGTGACGCGATGGCCCTCGCGCAGCGCCTCGATGGCGCTGATCACGCCGACCGCGCCGGCTCCGATGATGGCGACATGGCGGCCTTCGGGCATCGTTTACGCCTTCACCGATGGCACAAAGTCCTTGCCGACCGAGATCGCGCGCGGATCGATGATGCAGTGGAGGATCGACGGCTTGCCCGAAGCCAGCGCGCGCTCGAACGCCGGCGCGAACTCCTCGGTGCGCTCGACGCGCTCGCCGTGGCCGCCGAACGCCTTGGCGTACATCGCAAAGTCCGGGTTCTTGAGCTGGGTGCCGACGACGCGGCCGGGATAGTCGCGCTCCTGGTGCATGCGGATGGTGCCGTATTGCGAATTGTCGACGACGATGACGACCAGCGGCGCGTCGTACTGCACGGCGGTCGCAAACTCCTGGCCGTTCATCAGGAAGCAGCCGTCGCCGGCAAAGGCAACGACGGTGCGATCCGGATATTGGCGCTTTGCCAGCACCGCCGCCGGCACGCCGTACCCCATCGAGCCCGAGGTCGGGGCGAGCTGGGAGGCAAAACTGTGGAAGCGGTGATGGCGATGGATCCAGCCGGCATAATTGCCGGCGCCGTTGCAGACGATCGCGTCCTTCGGCAGCCGGTCGCGCAGCCAGGTCATGACCTGGCCGTACTGGAACGTGCCCGGCAGCTCGCGCGCCTTCTCGGTCCAGGCGAGGTAATCGGCATGTGCCTTGGCGGCCTCGCCCTTCCAGGCAACCGCCCCGGAGGGCTTCAGCGTCTCGACCGCCGCGGCGAACGCGGCGGGCGTCGCCTGGATCGCGAGCGCCGGCTGATAGACGCGGCCGAGCTCTTCCGAGCCCGGATGCACGTGAATCAGCTTCTGCTGCGGGGTCGGAATGTCGAGCAGCGTGTAGGACGAGGACGGCATCTCCGACATGCGGCCGCCGATGAGCAGAACGACATCGGCGCCGTCGATGCGCGCCTTCAGGCCCGCGCTCGGCCCGATGCCGAGATCGCCGGCATAATGCGAATGGTCGGCGTCGATCAGCGAGGCCCGGCGGAACGAGGTCGCCACCGGCAGGTCGAACCGCTCGGCAAAACGCGCGATGCTCTTGGTCGCCTCATCCGTCCAGCGCGAGCCGCCGAGAATGACGAGCGGCGCCTTGGCGCTCGCGAGCATGGCGCCGACACGCTCAATGTCCGCGGGCGCGGGCCAGCTCACCGCCGGCTCGATGCGCATGGCATCGGCGACGGCGGCGGTCTCGGTCAGCATGTTCTCCGGCAGCGAGATCACCACGGGGCCCGGACGGCCCTGCATCGCGACGCGGAAGGCGCGCGCGACCAGTTCCGGAATGCGGTCGGGGCGATCGATCTCGACCGCCCATTTCGCCATGGTGCCGAACACGGCCTTGTAGTCGAGCTCCTGGAACGCCTCGCGTTCGCGCATGCCGGTATCGACTTGGCCGACGAACAGGATCATCGGTGTCGAATCCTGCATCGCGATGTGGACGCCGTGGCTGGCATTGGTCGCGCCGGGGCCGCGGGTGACGAAGCAGACTCCCGGACGCCCCGTGAGCTTGCCATAGGCCTCCGCCATCATCGCAGCGCCGCCCTCCGCGCGGCAGATCATCACGTCGATCGGGCTGTCGTGCAGCGCGTCCAGCGCCGCAAGATAGCTCTCGCCCGGCACGCAGGTGACGCGCTCGACGCCTTGGGCGACGAGCTGATCGATCAGGATCTGGCCCCCGGTGCGGGTGTTACGAATGGTCATGACAGCTCCCTGCAGGCTTTGGCGACGCGCTCGGGCGCCTCGCGAAAATGTCGTTCGCAGGTGGCGTAGGACAGGCCAACAGGAGGTGCAAGATCGAAAGGCTTCCCGCTCCCTGCGCAGGCGTCATGCCCGCCCCTGCTGTTTGCACTACCGCCCATTCGCGATGATGCGGCGGCAATGATCGAGCGCCGCGCCGATCAGGTTGTCGCTCGCCTCCGGCGTGCGGAACGCCGAATGCGCCGATAGCGTCACGTTCGGCAGTTTGGTCAGCGGATGGCCCGGGGGCAGCGGCTCGACGGTGAAGACGTCGAGGCCGGCATGGGCGATGTGGCCCGAGCGCAGCGCATCGCACATCGCCTCCTCGTCGACCACGGCGCCGCGCGCGGTGTTGATCAGGATGGCGCCGGGGCGCATCATCCCGATGCGCTCGCGCGACAGGAAACCCTTGGTCTCGTCGTTGAGGAGCAGATGCAGCGAGACGACGTGGCTGTCCGCGAGGAGCTTCTCCAGCGGGACGAATTCGACGCCGGGATGCGTCTTCGGCGATCTGTTCCAGGCGATCACCTTCATGCCGCAGCCAAGCGCCATGCGCGCGGCTTCCGCCGCGATGCCGCCGAAGCCGATCAGGCCGAGCGTCTTGCCGGTGAGCTGCAGCGCATCGCGACGCAGCCAATTGCCCTCGCGCATGCCGCGATCCATCTCTCCGAAGCTCTTTGCAGAGGCCCACATCAGGGCGATCGCGCATTCGGCGACGGCGGTGTCGCCATAGCCCTTGATGGTGTGAACCGAGATGCCGCGCTGGCCCAGCTCCTCCGGATTCATGTAGCTGCGCGCGCCGGTGCCGAGGAAGACGACGTGCTTCAGGGCAGGACATTTCGCGGCAATCGCCGTCGGCACCGCGGTATGGTCGACGATCATGATCTCAACACCGTCAAGAAGGCGTGGCAGGTCGTCGGGAGTGATCGCGGGGTTGCGGTTGACGCCGACCGGAAGGCTGTCCCCGCGCAGCAGTTTCTCGGTCACCGCGGCAAGGGTGTCATTGGCATCGACGAAGAGAGCGCGCACGGGCCTGTCTTTCCTGTCCAGTTTAAAATACCGTATTGCATTTTAATCTGAATACAGAAATAGTCCAGACGCCGGGTTCGAATGTCCAGAAGCGACTGCCCAGGAGACTGCCATGAATCGCAGGGATGCACTCACCACTGTCGCCCTCGCCGGAGCCGCGATCGCCGCAACCGGTTCGGCCAAGGCCGACACCGCGCCGGGCTCGACGCTCGAACGGATCAAGAAGAGCGGCGTGCTGCGGATCGCCGTCATCGCCGGCCAGGATCCTTACTTCCACAAGGACCTCACCACCAATCAATGGTCGGGCGCCTGCATCGACATGGCGAACGACATCGCCGGCAAGCTCGGTGCCAAGGTCGAGACGCTGGAATCGACCTGGGGCAACCAGATCCTGGATCTCCAGGCCGAGAAGATCGACCTTGCCTTCGCCGTGAACCCGACACCGGAGCGCTCGCTGGTCATCGACTTTTCCACGCCCATCCTGGTGCACTCCTTCACCGCCATCACCAAAAAGGGTTTTGCCAAGCCGCAAACCTGGGCCGAGCTGAACAAGCCCGAGGTCAAGATCGCCGTCGACATCGGCTCGACCCACGAGACGATCGCGCGCCGCTATTGCCCGAAGGCGACGATCCTCGGCTTCAAGGAGCGCAACGAGGCGATCCTCGCCGTCGCAACCGGTCGCGCGGACTGCAACATTTCGCTGGCGGTGCTTTCGGTCGCGACCTTGAAGAAGAACCCGACGCTCGGTGAGCTCGCGGTGCCACGTCCGCTGCTCACGCTGCCGACCAACATGGGCATCCGCGCCGAAAGCGACCGGCGCTACAAGGACTTCCTCAGCGCCTGGGCCGACTACAACCGCTCGCTGGGCCAGACCCGCGAATGGATGTTGAAGGGTTTTGAAGCCGTAGGTCTCGGCGCGGACGACATTCCCGGCGAAGTGCAGTTCTGAGCGCCAATCCGCGATGTATGTCTGGGGATTCGCGGTGCTCAAGCCGTACCGGAGCCCGCGTCGGCTTCATGAATGATGGCGTCATGGCCGGGATCGGTACGCCAGAGGAGATGATCCGCCAGCCGCGCAGCGAACGGCGGAAGTCCCTCCTCAGCCGGTTTCACGAAACGCATTAGACTGCCGGCCACGACCATCCCGAATCGGTGGGACGAACCATGAAACTCCGCGGCGGCTTCACGAATTACGGCGAGACGATCGGCATTCTGATGCTCGATACCCGCTTCCCGCGCCCGCGCGGCGACATCGGCAACGCGCTCTCCTACGACTTCCCGGTGCGCTACAAGATCGTGCGCGGCGCGCACGCCACAAGGATCATGGGCGACCAGCCCGATCCGACCCTGCTCGAGCCGTTCATCGCCGCGGCCCGCGAATTGGAAGCCGACGGCGTCAAAGCGATAACGACGAGTTGCGGCTTCCTCGCGCCGTTCCAGAAGCAGCTCGCGGCTGCCGTGAACATCCCGGTCTTCACCTCGAGCCTGATCCAGGCGCCGCTGATCCACGCCATGCTGCCGCCCGGCAAGGTCATCGGCATCTTCACCGAACGCGGCCACCACATGAACGAAGGGCACTTCCGCGGCGTCGGCTGGTCGCCGGACGACATTCTCGTTCAAATCCAGGGCATGAAGCCCGATGCGCAGTTTCCCGCAACCTACATTCTCGGCCGCGAAGAGCTGGACACTGACGTGCTGCGCGCCGAGATGATCGAGATGACGGAAGCCTTCATGGCGTCCTGCAAAAATCCCGGCGCGATCCTGTTCGAGTGCACCAACATGTGCCCATTCTCGCGGGACGTCGCCGAGGTGTCGGGTCTGCCGGTGTTCGACATCAACACCCTGATCAACTTCTTCCATCGCGCGGCCCATCCCGTGCCGTTCCTGCGCTGAACCAGCCGGGACAGGCGGCGAGGCGCGCGATGAACGCGCACGAGCCTAAAATAAGGCGGCGTTGACAGCCTGTCCGTAGATCATTGCAGCAACGAGTGAGAGCAGCAGGCCCGCTCCCGAGAATATGACGACGACTTTCAGAGTCTCGACATCGACATTGGTTCCCGTCGCGCGGGATATTGCTCTTGCCAGTGCAGCAATCATCGCCAGCTCCGAAGCGGGCCGCGCGGAAGCGAGGCCTCACTTCATCTAGCGTTACTCGGCGCATTCGCGTGTGAAGCAGATTACAGGTGATCCCGCTGCACCCAGCCCGTTGCAATCGCGCTCGCCCAGGTGAGCATTCCCCTGGCCCGCGCCAATGCTGCCATGGCCGTGGTGTCGTAGGCCACGTAGCGGAGCGTCGCGGACCAGCCTCTGTTGGCATGCTCGAGAATTGCGTAACACGCATGAGGGGTGCCGACCTCGACCACGTAGGGAACGGGCATCTTCCCGTCGTAACCGGGCAATCCAACGCTGCCGGGATTGACGACCAGCCGGCCATCCTTCAGACGCACCACGCGCGGAATGTGCGTGTGTGCGCACAGGATGATCTCGGCGTCGATCCCCTCGGCGCCGGCCTCAATAGAATCAATCCGGCTCGGACGCGGGCAGCCGTCGCCCGCGATGTGGTCGAGCCAGAACGCAGCATCATTCCCTGGCGATCCATGGCACAGGAACGCCCGCCCCCTATACATGAGCGTGGACGGCATGCTTGCCATCCACTCGAAATGCTTGCGTTCGAGCTCTCGGAAATCGCTGCGCGCCGATGTGCCGGCCTGCCACAGCTCCACGAGAATGCGGTCCTGATCGCCCTTGATGGACGGAAAGCCTCGCTCCATCAGCAGGTCAGCCGTTCGGGCCGCTTCGAGCGGACCGCTAACATGGTCGCCCAGGTTCACGACCTCGTTGATGCCGAGCGCAGCAATGTCCGCAAGGACGGCTTCGAGCGCCGGACGATTTCCGTGCACATCCGCGATGGCAGCAAATTTCACTTGGCCTCTCCATTCGAGATGGCCGACGATTCACCCAATGCGGGACGATGCAGGGATAGCGGGTCTCTTTAGCTGCATTTTTAGAAGCGCCCGCAAGCTGAGGATCAAATCGGCGCTGGACGAACGCTTACATGACCAAGGTGCTGCGATCAACCGATCTTCGCTCGCGCGGCCGGAGCCTGCGGCGCGCCGCGTTGGGCCGACAGCTCCGCCCACAGGCGGGAGCGCACGCCTTCATTGAGAGGCACAATGTGGAACGGCTGGCCGAAGATTGCGAGCGGCTCCTTGGCCGGCTCGAACCGCGGCCAGGCTTCCGCGATGTCGGGCGCGCCGGATGTGACGAAGCGCAGCACGCTTGCCTGAAACCGCGCGGCGACCTCGATATCCTCGGGCGTCATCGGCCCGCCCTTGCGCTTCAGGATCGGGCGGTCGATGAAATCCGGCGGGTGCGCCCAGAGGCAGGCATTGTCGGCACCGTGGGTCGGCCCCTGCGACAGGAACGGCTCCAGCGCCGGGCGATGGTCGAACCGGCTCAGCCACACCGCGCCGCCAGCCGCGGCATGAAGCCGCGCAAGATCTGCCATGGGGCGATGCCAGAACGCGTCGGACAGCAGCGCCTCGTACGGATCCTCGTCGACGCGCGCTGTGGCGCGGTAATACGCCAGCAGACGTTGCCAGCCGGCATCGCCGACTGCGGCGCGCACTTGTCGTTCGGTGGTGCGGATCATCGCGGCCGGCGGCGTGCTCTTCAGGAACATCACCATCTCGTCGCGGCAGGAGCCGAGCCAGAGCGGAATGTCGCGCAAGGTTCCTTCGGCGAAGACGTCCCGCGGCTCGCGCGGAATCACGATTCCGTCGAGCACCGGGCCGAACACGGTGCCTTGTTCGGTCTCGTCCGCAAGCCCGCGACTGACGCGCTCCACCGCCGCGAAGAGCTTTGGCAGTGGCAAAGAGGCAATCGCGGTTGGGTCGTACGCTAATTCGAGCTCGGCAAGCACGCGGCGTGCAACGTCGTCGGCATGATCGGCGCTCATGATGTTCCGCCCGGGCGCGCTGAGCGCGAGGGCGCGAATGAACTTGCCTCTGGCCTGCGGCAGGGTTGCGAGCGCGATCACCATCGAGGCGCCGGCCGACTGGCCGGACAGCGTGATCGCGTCAGGATCGCCGCCGAAATCCGCGATATTGGCGCGCACCCAGTCGAGGGCGGCGAGCGAATCCGAGATCGCGAGGTTGTTGGCCTCGCCGAGCCCAAGGCGATGCAATTGCAGGAATCCGAGCGGGCCGAGCCGGTAGTTGATGGTGACGATCACCGCCGGACCGTGCGCGGCGAG
Source organism: Bradyrhizobium sp. B025 (assembly GCF_042257955.1). NCBI lineage: Bacteria > Pseudomonadati > Pseudomonadota > Alphaproteobacteria > Hyphomicrobiales > Nitrobacteraceae > Bradyrhizobium > Bradyrhizobium sp. B025. Next base: position 6,774,375 of record NZ_CP170150.1, read on the forward strand.
GAATGCGCCGTCATAGTCGGCGCCGCCGCCGGTGACGAAGGCGCCGCCATGGATGAAGACCAGCACCGGCAGCGGCCGATCGGCCTCTGCCGGCGTCCAGATGTTCAGGCTGAGACAGGCAGCCTCGTCCGCATGATCGAGATGGCCCGGCTGCGGCGCGTAAGCGCCGTAGCCCGTGCAGCGGAGCGGCTCCGTCCACGCTTTCGGCGGCATTGCCTTGGCAAAGCGCGGCGCGGTTGCGAACGGCACGCCCTTGAAGGCACGCATACCGGCCTGCGTGGTGCCGACGACGGGGCCACTCGTGGTCTGAACTGCGCTGGTCAGCATGCGTGCCTCGTCTTCACTCAAGCGCGCCGCTTGCCGAGATCGGCGATGTCGACGGTGTGGGTTTCGCGCGCCGTCGCCGCAGCGGCTGCCGAGATCACGCAGCAGCAGGCGACGAAGATCGCGACGGGGACCCAGCCGTTCGGCCCCTCCCCGACCAGGCTCGCGCTCACCAGCGGCGTGAAGCCGGCGACGAGAAAGCCGAGCTGCGTGCCGATCGCGGTGCCGGAATAGCGCACGCGCGCCTCGAACATCTCGGCGTAGAACGACGGCCAGATCGCGTTCGGCGCGGCGTAGACGATGCCGGACAGGATCATCGCGGCGGCGAAGATCGCGATCGTGTTGCCTGACGTCACCAGCATGAAGTACGGGAACAGCAGCACCGCGCAGCCGAGCACGCCGCCGATGAACACCGGCTTGCGGCCGATCTTGTCGGCGAGCAGGGCCCAGAGCGGCTGGGTGAGCAGCGCCGTGACGTTGCCGAGCACGCCGGCCCACAGCATGGTCGGGCGCGCCACGCCGAACTTGCTGGTGGCATAGCCGAGCGCGAACACGGCGGTCATCGTGCTCACGGTCGCGATCAGCGCGCAGACGATGACGCGCAGCACGTCGGGCCAGTAGTCGCGCAGTAGGGCGACGACGGGGAAGCGCGCAACCTGCGCCTTGTCCTTGATGTCTTCGAACACGGGCGTTTCCGGCATGGTCCGCCGCACCAGGTAGGCGACCAGCAGCACCAGAGCGGAAAGCAGGAACGGAACGCGCCAGCCCCAGTTCAGAAGCTGGTCCTCCGGCAGGCTCGATACCGGAATGAATACCAGCGTCGCCAGGATCGCACCGGCCTGGGTGCCGCTCAGGGTCCAGCTCGTGAAGAAGGCGCGGTTGGAGTTGGCCGAATGCTCCAGCGTCAGCGAGTTCGCCCCGCTCTGCTCGCCGGCGGCCGAGAGGCCCTGTAACAGGCGAAGCAGCGTCAGGATGACGGGCGCGGCATTGCCGATCGCGTTGGCATCCGGCAACAGGCCGATCGCAAGCGTCGAGCCACCCATCAGTACCAGTGTGAACAGCAGCACCGTCTTGCGACCAATGCGGTCGCCGAAATGGCCAAGGATGACGGCGCCGACCGGCCGCGCGATGTAGCCGATGCCGAAGCTGAGGAGCGCGAGCAGTGTCCCGGTCGAGGGATCGACATTGGCGAAGAACACTTTTGGAAAGATCAGCGCGGCCGCGGTGCCGTAGATGAAGAAGTCGTAGTATTCGAGCATGCTGCCGACGAAGCTGACCAGCGCGGCGCGCTTCGGCAGCTTGCCCGGTGTTGCCTCCGCTGCGGATGACGCGTGCAGCGATGCGGTTGACGTCAACGTCATTGCAAGTCCTCCCCATGTGTCCGGTGCGGCTCGCGTCAGGCGGTCCGCCGCGCGCGCGTTTTGTGGTTCTGGTTGCCGCAACCGTGGTTTGGAGGGATAATGTACGAACTAGTACGTTTATGCAATACGCGTTGGATCAAGGCACGGACGGGTGAAATTTGCCTTCACCTTCAAGGTGATCCGTGGAAACTGGCGGGAGAAACAGTGATGCTCGAGCGCATGCCGCCCCCATCGAAGCGCACCAACGACCCCGAGCGCACCAAGCGCGACATCCTCGAAGTGGCGATGGCCGAATTCGCCTCGGAGGGCTATTCCGGCGCCCGCGTCGATGCGATCGCGGCCCGCACGCGCACGTCGAAGCGGATGATCTACTATTATTTCGGCGGCAAGGAGCAGCTCTACCTCGCGGTGCTGGAGGAGGCCTATCGCAGCATCCGCGCGCTGGAGGATCAGCTCGACATCGAAAGCTGCGATGCGCGCGAGGGATTGCGCCGGCTGATCGAGGCGACCTTCGACCACGACGAGCGCAACCCGAACTTCATCCGCCTCGTCTCAATCGAGAACATCCATCACGGCAAGCACCTGAAGCAGAACCTGCAACTGCGCCAGCTCAACGCCAGCGTGATCGCGACGCTCGACGGCATCCTCGAGCGCGGCCGCACTGAGGGCGTCTTCCGCGACGACGTCGACGCCATCGACCTGCACCTGGCCATCAGTTCCTACTGCTTCTTCCGCGTCGCCAACCGCCACACCTTCGGCGCCCTGTTCGACCGCGACCTGAGCGAACCCAGGATGCTGGCGAGGAGTCGGACGCAGATCGTGGAGATGATTTTGGCGTGGCTGGGGGCGAAGGGGTAAAGCGGCGAGAATAGCGCCAAATATTCCGTGTCGTCCTGGCGAAGGCCAGGACCCATAACCACCGAACGCAGTTTGGCGAAAACTCGGGGTTACCAGCTCGTGCGGCAACATCTCCCTGGGATAATGGGTCCTGGCTTTCGCCAGGACGACGAACAAGAATCACCCGCTCCGCTTCCCCCGCGTGCTCGCCAGCAGCACCAGCATGAAGGAGGCCGCCGTCATCAACGTCGAGATCGCGGCAATGGTCGGGTCGATCTCGTCGCGGAGCGCGGTGAACATGCGCTTGGTCAGCGGCTGGTACTGCCCGCCGGAGATGAACAGCGCGACGATGGTCTCGTCCATCGCCGAGATGAAGGCGAAGATGCCGCCGGCCACCACGCTGGACTTGATCTGCGGCAGCGTCACCGCGAAGAAGCTGCGCAGCCGGTTCATGCCGAGGCTGCGCGCCACCATCTCCTGCGCCGGATCGAAGCTCTGCAAGCCCGCGAGCACCGAAATGATGACGTATGGCAGGCCCAGCATCACATTGGCGAGCACGAGGCCCGGCAGGGTCGCGACCAGGCCGACCTTGGCATAGACGAAGAAGATGCCGACCGCGGTGATGATGATCGGCACCACCAGCGGCAGCAGCAGCATCATGTGGATGAGGCGCATAATGCGCAGCTTCGACTGGCTGATGGCGTAGGCGGCGGCAACGCCGAGCGGCGTCGCGATCAGAACGGTCAGCAGCGCGACCGTCAGCGTCACCCGCGTCGCCTGCATCCAGGCGGGATTGGCGAAATATTGCTGGTACCAGCGCAGCGAGAACGACGGCGGTGGGAAGGTCAAGAAGCGCGCGCTGGAGAAAGAGATCGGCGCGATGATGAGCACGGGCAGGATCAGATAGACCAGCACCAGCGCGCTGATCACGTAGAGGGCAATCCGTGCGGGGGACAATCGGGTCATTTCTGCCCCAATATGCGATCGAGCGAAATGAAGCGGCTGACGACGAGGAAGATCAGGAGCACGCTGACCAGCAGCACCACCGCGACCGCGCTCGCAGCCCCGAACTGATTGTAGAGCTCGACATTGCGGCTCACCAGCATCGACACCATCACGGTGCGGCCGCCGCCGAGCAACTCCGGCGTGATGTAGAAGCCGAGGCAGAGCACGAACACCATTGTGCAGCCGGCGAGCACGCCCGGCAGCGACAGCGGCAGGAAGACGCGGACGAAAGTGAGCGACGGGCTCGCCCCCAGGCTGGCGCCGGCCTGCATCAGGTCGCCGGGGATCTTCTGCATGGTGGCATAGAGCGGCAGCACCATGAACGGCAGCAGGATGTGCACGGTCGCCACCACCGTGCCGAAGGTGTTGTGCACCAGCGCGAGCGGCTCGGAGATCACATCGAGATAGCGCAGGAACTGGTTGATCACGCCGGTGCGCTGGAGCAGCGCGAGCCACGCATAGGCACGCACCAGCACGCTGGTCCAGAACGGCAGCACGACCAGCGAGAGGATGAGGATGCTCCACCCTTTCGGGACAGAGTTGGCAAGATAGGCCACGGGATAGCCGAGCAGCAGCGCGATGCCCGTGACCGCGAGGCTGATCTCGAAGGTCAGCGCGAAGCTGCGCCAGTAAATGTCCTCGGTGAAGACGCGGCGATAGTTCTCCAGCGTGAAGCCGTCATGGTAGACCGACTGCAAGACGAGCCAGCCGACCGGCAGCACGATCAGAGCCAGGATCACCAGCAGCGCCGGCGACACCAATGCCAGCATCAGGCCGTGCTCGCGGCGCTGATGCTTTTGGGAGGGATCTGGCACTGATATCGTCAACGCTGCCTCGCTTCGCCTGGCTCTTCGTCTACTTCTGCATGAACGAGGCCCAGCGTTTCTCGGCCGCCTCGCCGGCCGGCGAGGACCACCAGGCGTAGGACATCAGCGCCTGCTTGGCCGCGTTGGCCGGCTCGCTCGGCAATTGCGCCGCGCGCTCGGGCTTGATCACATTGGTTTCGAACGCCTTGGGATTACCCGGACCGTAGTCGATATGCAGCGGCAGATTGGCCTGGTGCACGGGATCGACGGCCTCGTTGAGAAATTTCACCGCGGTCTCGAGATTCGGCGCGCCCTTGAGGATACAGAGCGAGGTGCTCTGAAGGATGCCCTGGTTGTAGGTGAAGGACACCTTGGCGCCCTCCTTGGCCACCGCGCTGACGCGGCCGTTCCAGGCCATCTCCATGTCGACCTCGCCATCGTTGAGGAGCTGTGCCGACTGCGCGCCCGAGGTCCACCACACCGTGATGTGCGGCTTGATCTCCTCCAGCTTCTTGAAGGCGCGATCGACGTCGAGCGGGTAGAGCTTGTCGGGCGCGACACCGTCGGCCATCAGCGCCGCCTCGAGCGTGGCGATGGGGTGATTGCGCAGCGCGCGGCGGCCGGGGAATTTCTTGACGTCCCAGAAATCGACCCAGCTGTTCGGCGCGTCCTTCGGGAAGGTCTTCTGGCTGTAGGCCAGCACGCTGGAATAGAACTCGTAGGACACCGAATAAGGGCTGCGATAGGCCTCCGGCATCGCCGCGGCGTTCGGGATCTTCGAGAAGTCGAGCTTCTCGATCAGCCCCTGCTCGCCGCCGCGCAGGCAATAGCCGGTGGGCGTGTCCACGACATCCCAGATCGGCTTGCCGCTGCCGACCTGGGTCTTGATCGCGGGCCAGGCATCGGGAATGGAATCCTGGTTGATGGTGATGCCGAGCTTCTTGGCGGAGGGATCGAGGATCGCCACCGTCTGCGCCGCCTGATAGGCGCCGCCCTGCGAGACGAAGGTGATCTGCTCGGCCGCGTTCGCCGCCGTGCCGCCAAACGCGATCGCGCCCAACAGGGCGTAGCCCAATGCAGAGTTCTGTTTCGTCGTCATCCTCGCCTCCTCCATCGCCAAAGTGATCTCACTGACCGATCGCATCGAGAAACTGGTACCAGCCGGCGACCATGCGCACGGCGGGCTCGCGCAGCGGATAGAATGGAATCGCCTTCATGCGCCGCGCGTCGAGCAGGCCGACATCGGGCGCCTCGCCGCGCACGAGGGCGGCGAGATAGCGCCCCATCAGGCTCGACATCGCAACGCCCGCGCCGTTGTAGCCCATCGAGAACAGCGTGCGGTCGTCGAGCCGGCCGATATGCGGCACCGAGTCCAGCGTCATGGCGACGAGGCCCGACCATTTGTAGGCGAGCGGCACCTCAGTGAGATCGGGGAAGATGCCGACCATCGCCTTGCGCAAGGCGTCGAACGCGGCTTCGGAGTCCTGCTTGCCGAACGCGCCGCGGCCGCCGAAGATCACCCGGTTGTCGACCATGCGGAACCAGCGCATCATGCGCTTGGTCTCGGTGTAGGTGCGCCCCGTCGGCATCAATTTTCCGGCGAGATTGCGCGGCAGCTTGTCGGTCGCAATGATGGCGCTGCGGAACGGGATCAGCGTGCGCTGCATCTGCGCGGTGGCGCCGGTGAGGTCCGAGTAGCTGTTGGTGGCGATGATGGCCTGCTTCGCCCGCACCGCGCCCCGCGGCGTCTCCGCGACGATGCCGCCCTGCTCTCGCCTCAGCCTGAAAACCGGCGATTCCTGGAAAATCGGGACACCGCGGCGTGCCACGCCGTCGGCGAGGCCGCGCAGATAGTTCAGCGGATGAATGCCGCCGGAGCCGGGATTGAGCACGCCGCCGACGAAGATGTCGGAACCGGTCTCCTCGCGCACCCCGCGCTTGTCGAGGATGCGGACCTCCACATCGCCCATCTCGCGCGTCATCCAGTTGGCTTCGTCGATCGCCGCCCTCAAGGTCGTCTCGTTGTGCGCGGCCTTGACCTGGCCGGCGCGCGTCAACGCGGCGCTGCTGATGCCGAACTCGGACACCAGCTCCTCGACGATGTCGGTGGATTCATGCGCGATCTCGTACATGCGCCGCGCCATGGCGCGTCCGTGCACGGCGTCGATCTCGCGAAACGAGAGGCGGAACTTTGCGGTGATCACCCCGCCATTGCGCCCGCTCGCGCCCCAGCCGGGGCGGTTAGCCTCGAGCACGATCGGCGACAGGCCGCTCTTGGCGATGTGGTGCGCGGCGGAGAGGCCGGTATAGCCCGCACCGATGATCACCACGTCCGCCTGGCTCTCGCCCGACAGCACCGGAAACGCGCGCGCCGGTTCCGCCGTGGCTTCCCACAGCGAATTGGCCGATGGCAGCGCGCTCCAGTCCCGTGTCATGCCCGTGCTCACCCGTCTACGCCGCCGGGCCGATCGCGGCGTCGGCGAGCGCCTTCAGCGTCGGGAAATGGAAGTCCGGCTTGGTCAGCGTCTCCACCGCCGGCGTTCCGCCAAAACCCGCGATGCCCTGGCGGCGCTCGATCCAGCACACCTTGTAGCCGAGCTTCCGCGCGATCCCGATGTCGTGGTACTGGCTCTGCGCGACGTGGAGGATGTCGGACTGCTTGTAGCCGAAGGCCGATTGGCGACCCTTGTTGTAGGCGAAGAATTCCGGGTTCGGCTTGGCGACGCCGGTGTCGTCGGCGCAAACGGTGTCGTCGAAGGGATTGCCGAGCGCGTGCGCGTAACAAGACAGCGCGACGCGATCTGCATTGGTCATCGCCACAAGGCGGAATTTCGTGCGCAGGCGCTTCAGGGCCTCGACCGAGTCCGCGAACGGCCCCCAGCGCAGCACCGACAGCTGGAAGACGTCGCAGGACGCATCGTCGGAAGGCAATCCGAGCTCCTTGGCGAGATGGCGATAGACGTGGAACATCGCCTCGCTGGAGCGCTCGTAGTGTTTGTCGCGGCCGCGCTTGTAGGGCTCGAAGATCTGCTCGTCGCTGAGCTCGGCCGGCGACTTGCCCGAGATCTTGCGCACGGCGGAGAGCACGCCGGCCTCGAAATCGATCAAGGTGCCGACGACGTCGAAGGTGAGGACCTTGAAACTGCTGAACGCGGCTTGGAACGACATGTTGGTCTCTTCTCTCGGGTTGGACTAGGCTGGATTCAGTCCCCTACCCTGGGCACGACGATGGTGTCCTCGGGGTGGAGGGTGACGGTGAGGCTGCCGCCGAGCGGCGGGATGCGGCTGTAGGCCTGGTGGTAGCTCGGCTGGCGCAGGCTGAGCGCGACGCCGCCTTCGAGCGCCAGGAAGATGCGCAGGCTCTCGCCCTGGTAGACGATGTCGGTGACGGTGCCGCTGAGCCGGTTGCAGGCGGCATCCTGCGCGCCGTCGTCGATCAGCAGCTTCTCGCTGTGCACGGCCAGCATCAGGGCGTCGCCGTCGGGAATGGCGCGGGCACTGCGCAACAGGGCGCTGCCGAGCGCCACGCTGGAGGCATCGACGCGGCGGACGGGCAACATCGTCGCCTCGCCGATGAAGCTTGCGACGAAGGAATCGGCGGGATGGTCGTGCAGACGTGCCGGCTCGTCGATCTGGATCAGCCGGCCGTCCTTCATCACGGCGACGCGGTCGCTCATGGTCAGCGCCTCGCGCTGATCATGGGTGACGTAGATGATGGTGGCGCCGATGCGCCGGTGCAGCGCGCGCAGCTCGATCTGCATGGATTCGCGCAGCTGCTTGTCGAGCGCGGATAGCGGCTCGTCCATCAGGATCAGACGCGGCTCGAAGATCATGGCGCGTGCCAGCGCCACGCGCTGGCGCTGGCCGCCGGAGAGCTGCGCGATGCCGCGTTCCTCGTAGCCGGCAAGGCCGACCATCGCGAGCGCCGCGCGCACCTTGTTCGGCCAGCTCGCTTTCGGCAGGTGGCGCGCGCGCAAGGGGAAGGCGACGTTCTCGCCGACGCTCATATGCGGGAACAGCGCGTAGTTCTGGAATACGACGCCGATGTCGCGCTTGTGCGGCGGCATGTAAGTGACGTCGCGGCCGCCAAACAGGATGGTGCCGCTGGATGGCAGGATGAAGCCGCCCAGGATGCCGAGCAGCGTGGTCTTGCCGGAACCGGACGGGCCGAGCAGGGAGACGAACTCACCGGCGCCGACATTGAGGGACACGTCGTCGAGGGCGCGAACCGCGCCGTAAGCCTTGCTTGCGGACCTGATCTCGACGCTTTCCGCTCGTTTGTCCAACGATCGACCTCGCCATGTCCTGAGCCGGCGTGCCTCACTGCGCGCCATAAGCCTGCTTTATAGACAGGGATTTGGAGCACTCCTGGTTGCAGCGTGCACTGCAACCAATCCTTTGCTCGAAGCCCCTGTCTTTAGGCTGTCATGCGAATGACACCAGACTTGGCAAAACTCGGCAATTGCCAAATTCTCACCCGGCTCATAACATGACCTTATGCCCGAGCTGCGCCGGATGCTGCCGTCCAGTAACGCCCTGTTCGTCTTCGACGCAGCAGCGCGCAATGGCAGTTTCACCGCGGCAGCCGCCGAATTGAACGTCACGCAGCCCGCGGTGAGCCGGATGCTCGGTCAGTTCGAGCAGCATCTCGGCGTCCGCCTGTTCGACCGCAAGGCCGGCCGCGCGGTGCTCACCGAGGAAGGCGAGTTGCTCTATCGCCGTGTGCTCGAAGGCTTTCGCAGCATCGAGAGCGGCCTCGTCGAGATCGAACGGCGGCGCAAGGGCACCGAGACGGTGACGCTGTCGGTCTCCTCCGCCTTCACCACGCATTGGCTGATGCCGCGCATCGACAAGTTGCAGCGGCAGTTTCCCGAGGTCGATTTGCGCTTCCAGCTGATCTCCGGCGCGCTGCGCGGGCCGGTGGAGAATGTCGATCTCGGCATGCGCTTTCGCGACCGCGACGAGCCGTCGTCCGGCGGCACGCTGGTGATGAAGGAAGTGATGCTGCCGATGTGCAGCCCCAGCTATCTCGACGAGACCGATCCTGCCGAGGGCAACACCATCATCCGCCTCGCCGAGACGCCGGGCGACTGGGCCGCGGATTACGCCTCGCTTCTCACCGGGCGCCGCGGCGCGGCCAAGGCGCTGAGCTTCACCGACTATGCCGTCGTGATGCAGGCTGCCCTGCTCGGCCAGGGCATTGCGCTCGGCTGGCTGACGGTCGCTTCGCACTGGCTCCTGACCGGCGCGCTGGTGCCGGCGTCCGACACGCTCACCACCACGCGCCGCATCTGCGAATTCCTGCCGCCGCGCAACCGGCCGATGCGCCCCATCGCCACTGAAATCCGCGACTGGATCATCGCGCAGATGAAAAGCGAGATCGCCGCGATCGACAAGCTCTATCCGAAACTCGGCGCGATGGCCGCGTGCTATTAGTTGCCCCCTCTCCCCGCAATCGGGGAGAGGCGAAGCGCACCACGCCGTCACCGATGCTCGATCGCCCTGATGGCGCCGCGGAGCTCGGCGAGGCCGCGCAGGCGGCCGATCGCGGTGTAGCCGGGATTGGTGCGCTTGGTGGCGGCGAGATCGTCCAGCATGCGGTGGCCGTGATCGGGGCGGAACACGATTCTCTTGTCGGGCGAACGGCGGGCGTTCTCCTTCAGCAGCGCCTTCAGCACCGCGACCATGTCGACGTCGCCGTCGAGATGATCGGATTCGTAGAACGACAGGCCGTCCGCCTCGCGCTTGGTCGCCCGCAGATGCGCAAACGCGATGCGCGGGCTGAAGCGCTCGGCCATTTCAGGCAGATTGTTCTCGGGCCGCACGCCGAGCGAGCCCGTGCACAGGCAGATGCCGTTGGCCTTCGACGGCACGGCGTCGAACAGCGCCTGATAGTCGTCGGCCGAGGAGGCAATGCGCGGTAGTCCAAACAGCGGACGCGGCGGATCGTCGGGATGCAGGGTCAGCGAGACGCCGAGCTGTTCCGCAACGGGGATGACGCGCTCCAAAAACTCGGCGAGATGCTGTCGCAGGATTTTTGGCGTGATATCGCGGTACGTTTCGAGCCGGTCGCGGAATTGCGGGATCGTCATCGGCTCGGTTGTCGAGCCGGGCAGCGCGCTGGCGATGACCATGACGAGATAGTCGATGTCGGCCTGGCTCATCTGGTCGAACAGCGTTTTCGCGCGCGCTTGCTGCTCCGGTGAATACTCCTGCGCGGCGGCCGGACGCTTAAGGATGTGCAGCTCGAACGCGGCAAAGCGATCCTGGTCGAACCGCATGGCGCGGGCGCCGTTCGGCAGCTCCCATTCCAGATCGGTACGGCACCAGTCGACCACGGGCATGAAATTGTAGCAGATGATATTGATGCCGGAAGCGGCCACGGCCTCAAGGCTCGCGATCCACGCCTCAATCGACTTCGTCGCCTTACCGCCGAGCCGCTTGACGTCGTCAGGGATCGGAATCGACTCCACCACCGACCACGTCAGTTGCGAGCGGCCGGGCTGGCCGCGCTCGATGAAGTTCTTGCGCTCCTCGACCGCCTTGCGCGTCCAGGCCTCCCCGATCGGCACCTGATGCAGCGCCGAGACGATATCCGTCGCCCCGGCCTGCCTGACGTCATCGAGCGAGACCGGATCGTCCGGTCCGTACCAGCGCCATCCCTCTAGCATCATGGGTCCCTCCGATCAGTTCGCAGTCAGCACGACCTTGACGCTCTGCGAGCGGTCGAGCGCCAGCCGCAGCGCATCGGGTGCGGTCGAGAGCGGCCGCTCGGCCGTGACCAGCGACAGCACGTCGACGCTGCCGGCGCCGATCAGTTCCACCGCAGTCATGAACTCGAAGCCGAAGCGGAACGAGCCGCGCAGGTCGATCTCCTTCGCCATCACGGCGTTCGATGGCGTCGGGATCTGGCCACCGGGCAGATTGCCGATCTGCACCACGACGCCGCCCCGCCGGACGATGCCGATCGCACTGGCAAGGCCCGCGGCCGTGCCCGAGACTTCGAACGCGACGTCGTAGGGACGTGCCGCGGCCTGCGCCTTCAGGCCCTCTTCCCCACCCGATATGTTCTCGACATGAGAGGCGCCAAGCCGGCTCGCAAACGCGAGCGGTGCCGGCGCGATGTCGGCCACCGTGACGTCGGCCATGCCGGCACGGTGCGCGGCGAGCATGGTCAGAAGCCCGATCGGGCCGGCGCCGAAGATGATGCCGCGCTTGCCCTCGATATTGCCGGCGCGCGCCACCGCGTGCAGGCAGACCGCGAGCGGCTCGGCGAGTGCTGCCGCCTGATAGGAGACGTGATCGGGAATCTTGACGCATTGCGCCGGGATCGCGTCGAAGTAATTGGCAAAGCCGCCCTGCATGTGCGGGGTCTTCGACGCCGAGCCCATGAAATAGATGTTTTCGCAGAGGTTCGGCCGCCCCTCGCGGCAGGCGACGCAATGGCCGCACCAGCGCGACGGATTGACGGCGACGCGGTCACCGACCTTCAGGTTGGCGGCGGCGCCGGAGATCTCCACGACTTCGCCGGAGATCTCATGCCCCAACACCAATGGCGACTTCACCACGAAATCGCCGGTCCGCGCGTGGCGGAAGTAATGCATGTCCGAGCCGCAGATGCCGCCGGCGCCGAAGCGGATGCGCACCATGCCTGATGCGAGCTTGTCGAGCGGATGCTCGATCATGCGCAGGTCTTCGGGGCCGAACAGGGTTGCGGCGAGAGCAGTGGAGGTCATTTGGAGAGTCCCATGTATTTAGGCAGCCAGAGGGTCAGTTCGGGGATGTAGGTGATCGCGATCAGCGCGAGCATCAGCGGCACCAGCCAGGGCAGGATCGCCACCGTCGTGCGCTCGACCGAGAGCTTTGCCACGCGGGCGAGCACGAACAGCACCATGCCGAGCGGTGGATGCAGCAGGCCGATCATCAGGTTCAGCGTCATGATCAGGCCGAAATGGATCGGATCGATGCCGAGCTTGAGCACAATTGGCAGCAGGATCGGCACCAGAATGGTGATCGCCGCCGTGGTGTCGATGAAGCAGCCGACGAACAGGATCAGCACGTTGGCGAGCGCCAGGAACACCCATTTGTTGTGGGTGATGCTGAGCATCCAGTCCGAGAGCATCTGGGCGGCCTGCGACACCGTCAGCAGCCAGGCGAAGATCGACGCAGCTGTCACGATGAACAGCACCGAGGCCGTGGTCTCGATGGTGTCGAAAGTCGCCTTCGCCACCGTCTTCAGCGTCATGGTGCGGTAGCGCACGAGCCCGAGGAACAGCGACCAGATCACGGCGGCGACCGCGGCCTCGGTCGGCGTGAACCAGCCCAGCGTCATGCCGCCGATCAGGATCACCGGCGCCATCAGCGCCATCACCGCGGAGAAGTCGAAGTACCAGTCGATCGCGAGCAGCACGCCGAGCCCGATGACGACCGCCATGTTGGTCGACATGCCGGCAACCACCATCAGCCAGATCGCGAGCGGGAAAGCGAGCACGATGGCGATCTCGAGGCCGGCCGAGCCGAGCTGCGGCCAGGAGAACGGCGTGTCGCTGCCCCATTTGTTCTTGTGCGCGAAGTAGGTGACGGTGGCCATCATCAGAAGCGTCATGACGATGCCGGGAATGACGCCGCCCAGGAACAGTGCGCCGATCGAGACGTTCGCCATCATGCCGTAGATCACGAAGGGCAGCGACGGCGGGATGATCGGGCCGAGCGTCGCGGACGCCGCAGTGACGCCGACCGAGAACTCGGTCGAATAGCCGTGGTCCTTCATCGCCTTGATCTCGATGGTGCCGAGACCGGCGGCATCCGCGATCGCGGTGCCGGACATGCCGGAGAAGATCACCGAGCCGATGATGTTGACGTGGCCGAGGCCGCCGCGCATCCAGCCGACCAGCGCGACGGCGAACTTGTAGATGCGGCCGGTCACGCCGGCGATGTTCATGAGATTGCCGGCCAGGATGAAGAACGGCACGGCGAGCAGCGGGAAGCTCTCGACACCGGCGATCATGCGCTGCGCCAGCGTGACGTCGGGCGTCACGCCGCTGACCAGGATGTAGAGCAGCGACGACGCGGCCATGGCGATCGCCACGGGAACGCCGAGCAGCATCAGGAGGAGAAAACCACCAAGCAACAGCAGCATGACCTTACCCTTCAAAACCGTCGTAGGCGCCGGGACGTTCGAGGATCGAATAGCCCTGTCGCAGATGTTGCAGCGCCACCTGCACCGAGCGCACGAACATCAGCACGAAGCCGGCCAGCACGGCGTAATAGACGTAGTCCTTGGGAAGATTGATCGTGGTCATGGACTCGTCGCCGATGATCTGGATGTAGACCCAGACCAGCTTGATGGCGTAGCCGAAGAAGGCGATCCGGATCAGGTCGATGACCGTCGACAGCGTGCGCGCGACGAGATGCGGCAGATAACGGTAGATCAGATCGACCTGGATGTGCCGCGACAGCCGCACGCACATCGAGGCGCCGATGAAGACCACGCCGATCAGGCAGTAGGTCGCGATCTCCTCGGTCCAGGCATAGCTGTCGTTGAGGACGTAGCGGGTGAAAAACTGGAGGAAGACGGCGAGCGCCATCACCCAGAAGATCGCCAGCGCCACCCAGTCCTCGAAAGCGTAGATGCCGAGATCGACCTTCGGCGTCGCCTCCTCCTCGAAGGTGTGGGCGATCTCGTCCGCGGTGATCTGCCGGTGTATTTCGGCGGTCGACATGGGGTTACCTCTCTCCAAATCGTCGTTCCGGGGCGACGCGTCAGCGTCGAACCCGGAACCTCGAGATTCCGGGTTCTCGCTTCGCGAGCCCCGGAATGACAGCCACTGCTATTTGACTTCCTGAATCCGTTCCCAATCCGCCTTGCGGTAACCGAAAGTCTCGAACGCGACGTTCTTCAGCACGGTGTCGCGGAACTCGTTCTTGTCGACCTCGGTCACGGTCAGGCCCTTCTCCTTGAAGAAGGCGACCAGCTTGGCTTCGTTCTGCTTGATCTCCGCGGTCGCCTTGGCCGCGGCCTCCTGCGCCACGTCGGTGAAGATCTTCTTGTCCTCGTCGGAGAGCTTCTTCCAGAGCGCGCCCGCCACCACCGTATTGAGGTGGTCGACGATATGGCCGGTCAGGACGATGTGCTTCTGCACCTCGTAGAACTTCTTGGCCTCGATCGTGGTCAGCGGGTTCTCCTGAGCCTCGACGGTGCCGTTCTGGAGCGCGAGATAGACTTCGGCGAACGCGATCGGCGCGGTGTTGGCGCCGCAGGCGCGCGGCATTGCGAGATAGGCCGGAACGTCGGGCACGCGCATCTTCAGGCCCTTGAGGTCGGCGCAGCTCTTGATCGGCTTGTTCGACGAGGTCTGGCGCACGCCGTAATAGGTCACGGCGACGATGTGGTGGCCGCTCTTGTCCTCATAGCCCTTGGCGAGCTCCTTGAAGATGTCGCTCTTGGTGTAGGCCAGGAGATGATCGGCGTCGCGGAAGGTGTAGGGATAGTAGGTCACGCCGATCGGCGGGAAGCTCTTGGCCGCGAAGCTCGAGCCGGAGATGATGATGTCGACCGAGCCGAGCGAAAGGCCCTGGTTGATGTCGGCTTCCTTGCCGAGCTGGGACGCCGGATAGACATCGACCGTATAGCGCCCGTTGGTGCGCTTGCCGATCTCCTGCGCGGCCCAGACCGAAGCGGTATGGAACGGCTCAGAGGTCTCGTAGACATGGGCCCATTTGAGCTTGGTCTGCGCCATGCCGGCCTGGGTCGTTGCAAACATCGCCGCGGCCGAGACCGCGAGCATCATCGTCATCTTCTTCAACACTGACTTTTCCTCCATCGTTCAAGTCTGCTTCTTGTTCGCCCGCCTCCAAGGAATGCGGGCCGCCCAATCTCATCGCCGCCGCGCGCTGCCGCTCTTGGCTTGCTTCTTGGCCTGTTTTTCGGCCTGCTTCTTCGGCGCCCGCTCTGGTTTTGCCGGCGTTTCTGGAGATCGTGCCGAGGACGATCCTGACGCGGCCACGGCGCCGAAATTCTGCGCAAAGCGCTCCTGCGAGCGCGCCAGGTGTTTGCGCATCGCCTCGCGCGCGGCGTCCGGATCATGCGCGGCGATCGCGTCGCGCACGGCGCGATGCTCGTCGAGCGCGGTGCGCCAGGTGCCCGGGTTCTCGAAATAATGCGCAAGCTGCGCGAAATAGGGATTGAGGCGCTGGTCGAACAGCTCGCCGACCACGCGCACCAGGACGGCATTGCCGAGACTTCCGGCGATCGCGACATGGAAGGCGCGGTCGTGGACCATCGAGGCTTCGCCGGGGTGCTCGACATTCTCCATCGCGAGAAGCGACGCGTCGATGCGCGCGACGTCGTCCTTGGTCGCGACGCGCGCGGCCTGCTCGGCGATGGCACTCTCCAGGAATTCGCGGGCGCGCAACAGCTCGAACGGCCCCTCGATGACGGAAGCGGTCGCAGGCGCCGCAACGGCCGCGGGCTCGATCACATAGATGCCGGACCCGACGCGGATGCGCAGGCGGCCTTCGACCTCGAGCGCGATCAGGGCTTCGCGCACCGTCGGCCGCGACACCTTGAGCTGCTCGGCGAGCTCGCGCTCGGTCGGCAAGCGGCTGCCGACCGCGTACTCGCCGCTGTCGATCAGGCTTCGCAATTGATCGGCGACCTGGCGATAGAGCCGTCTCGCCTCCACAGCTTCCAGCGGCACGCTGGTCCTCCCCGAAAGGGTCGCGCGGGGTCGTCCAAACCCGCCGCCCGCCAATTTTGGATAATTGGCCTTACCAATTGACCGGAGCATTGACCGAGGACGGGCGCCATGTCAAGCAGCGGCCAAAGACAGGGAGAGACGACCATGCGCCATAATTCAACGCGTCTTGGCCGCGCCAATCTCGACCGGCTGCCGCCGGCCATCCGCCGCCCGGCCTATGACCGATCGCGCGTCACGCCCGGCATCGTGCATCTGGGCCTCGGGGCCTTTCATCGCGCGCATCAGGCCGTCGTCATCGACGATTGCCTTGCCACAGGCAGCGCATCCTGGGGCATCGTCGGCGCGAGCCTGCGCAGCCCGGATACGCGCGACGCCCTCGCCCCGCAGGATCATCTCTACACCGTTGCCGTTCGTGCCACTGAGGGCACCGAGCACCGCGTCATCGGCGCTTTGCTCGACAGCGTCGTCGCACGCGAGAACCCGGTGCGGTTGATCGAGCGGATGGCCGATCCCGCCATTCGCATCGTCTCGCTCACCGTCACCGAGAAAGGCTATTGTCATATGCCGCAGACCGGCGATCTCGACGAGCGGCATCCGGACGTCGTGCACGATCTCAACAATTTTGACGCGCCGCGCTCGGCCCCCGGCTTCATCGTGGCCGCGCTGGCGCGCCGCCGGGCGCAGGGGCTTGCGCCCTTCACCGTGCTGTGCTGCGACAACCTCGCCGCCAACGGCCACACCGTGCAACGGATCGTGACGCAGTTCGCGGCGCTGCGCTCGAAGGATCTCGGCAAGTGGATCGCGGATACCGCAGCCTTTCCCTCGACCATGGTCGACCGCATCGTGCCGGAGACGACGGATGCCGACCGCGATGCGGTGTCATCCGCGCTGGGCTTCCGCGACGCCTGGCCGGTGATGACCGAGCCCTTCACGCAATGGGTGGTCGAGGAACGCTTCGCGGCGGGCCGGCCCGATCTTGCCGCCGCGGGCGTCGAGCTCGTCACCGATGTCAAGCCGTTCGAGCTGATGAAGCTTCGGCTGCTCAACGCCAGCCATTCCGCGCTCGCCTATCTCGGCTATCTCGCCGGCTACGAGACCATCGCCGACACCATGCAGGATCCGCACTTCGCGCGTCTCGCCGCGCAGGTGATGGAAGAGGCCGCGGTGACGCTGACGATGCCGGCGAGCACCGACCTTGCCGCCTATCGCGCCTCGCTGCTCAAGCGCTTCGCCAATCCGGCGCTGCATCATCGCACCTGGCAGATCGCGATGGACGGCTCGCAAAAGCTGCCGCAACGCCTGCTCGGCGCGATGCGGGATCGCCTCGCCAAGAACCTGCCGATCGCGACGCATGCGCTCGCGGTGGCCGGCTGGATGCGCTACGTCACCGCGCGCGACGAGCACGGCCGCGCCATCGACGTGCGCGATCCCCTCGCCGGCGAGTTCGCAGGCTTGGCGCGCGAGGCGGGCCCTGTCGCCGAACGGCTCGCGCCCGCACTGCTCGGGGTCGGACAAGTGTTCGGGCCGCTGGGTGCCGAGCCGCGCCTGCGCGAGGCCGTGATCGCGGCGCTCGGCCGTCTCTATACGGACGGCGCGCGGCGGGCGGTGGAGACGCACGTTTCTGCGTGACCACAAACTGGGCAGTAATGCTGCACTGCGGTCCAAATCGAACGCAAAGTCGACGGAAGTCGCGCTTGATTTTTGCCTGTCATTGCCTCACCCGAGAGCCATGGCAAAGGACAGCAAGGTCATCGCCGCGAACGCGGCCTTCTACGCCGCCTTTTCAACGGGCGACTTCGCCGGAATGGAACAGATGTGGGCGGATGACGACGCCATCTCCTGCATCCATCCCGGCTGGCCTGCGATCATCGGGCGGGCGACCGTGATCGGGAGCTGGCGCGACATCCTGCAAAATCCGGAGCGGCCGCAGATCGTCTGCGCCGAGCCGCAGGCCATCGTCGACGGCGACTGCGCGCGCGTGCTCTGCATCGAGATCGTCGACGGCACCGCCTTGGCCGCTGCCAACCATTTTCGCCGCGTCGGCGACGACTGGCGCCTGGTTCACCATCAGTCGAGCCCGATTGCGCAGATTGTCGAGCAGGCTGAAGACGATAGAACGAGTCACCGCGTCCACTGAAGGCGGCAGGCCCGCCGGCCCGTTCTACTGTGCATGGGGTTGTTTTTCAGTTTTTTAGTTGGCGACCTCATCGAAGCCCCGACAGATCGTCCAGCACGAACCGCGCCGCGCCGAAATCATCGTCCCGGAAGAACATGCTGCGGGTTATCAGAACCGGGATGTTCGCCCGCGATGCCGCAATCAGGCCGTTGGCGGAATCCTCGATTGCGACGCAGTCGGAGGCCTCCAGCGTCAGCCGCGCCAGGACTTCGAGATAGACATCCGGCGCAGGCTTCTTGTAGCGGACGTCGTCACCGGCAACGATCGCATCGAAGTCCGCGGCCCAGCGCATCCCCAGCGCCCGCGACAGCAGCGCATCGATGTTGCCGTGCGAGGTGGTGGTCGCGATCGCAAGCCGCTGGCCGCGCGCCTTCGCCGCGGCGAGAAGGTCCGTCACGCCCGGCCGCAGCGGGCAACAGCCGGTCTCGATCAGCTCGGCGTAATGCGCGGTCTTGACGCGGTGGAGTTCGGCGATGTCTTCGTCTGACAATGGCCGGGCAATCCGCAGCCGGGCGAGGTGAGCGCGAATTCGCTCCTTGCCGCCTGTCACCCGCAGCAGGTCCTTGTAGACGGCGCGGTCCCAATGCCAGTCGAGACCGTGGCGGACAAAGGCATGGTTGAAGGCCTGCCGATGCAGTTCCTCCGTCTCGGCCAGGGTGCCGTCGACATCGAAGATCAGCGCGGCCGCGCGCCGGATCAGCTCCGCGGCGTCCAATGGCGCTATGGCGGTCGCTTCTGCCTGCATGATCGACGCTTCCTCATGACGTCTCCGTGACGAGCGATCATCGCCCGCACTGGCGGGCGCGTAAAATTGCAATATCTTTTGCCGGACCCAAAAATCCCTTATGAGCGGAAGCGCGCAGCTGGCGCGACGGGAACTCCGACCTGCACGGGAGAGGCATGCGGCTCTTCATTCTAGGCTTCGGCTACAGCGCCAGGCATTTCGTCCGCAGATTCGGCGGAACGTTCTCGCACATCGCCGGCACGGTGCGCGATCCCGCGAAACGGGATGACCTTGCAGGCATCGAGGTGCACCCGTTTTCCGGCAGCCGCCCGGCTCGCGAGACGGCCGAACGTATCAGCGACGCCGATGTCCTTCTCATCTCGATCCCGCCCGGCAGCGCCGGCGATCCCGCAATCGCGGCCTTCGCGGACGTGCTGGCGGCGGGCCGTCAGCGCAAGATCATCTACCTGTCCACGATCGGCGTATATGGCGATCACGCAGGCAGCTGGGTGGACGAAAGCACGCCGCCGCAGGCCGCGCTCGACCGCACACGCATGCGGCTCGCAGCGGAGCAGGCCTGGACGGATATCGGGCGCGGCGATGTCGCGATCCTGCGGCTTGCAGGCATCTACGGTCCCGGCCGCAACGCGCTGGTGACGCTGCGCACCGGAACGGCCCGGCGCATCATCAAGCCCGGACAGGTCTTCAACCGCATCCACACCGACGACATCGCAAGCGCGATCATGGCCGCGGTTCGTCACCAGGGCAGCGGCACCTGGAACGTCTGCGACGACGAGCCCGCGTCGCCGCAGGACGTGATCGCCTATGCCGCCCAGCTCATGGGCGTCGCGCCGCCGCCCGAAGAGGCGTTCGAGACCGCCAAGATGTCGGCGATGGCGCGCAGCTTCTATGCCAGCAGCGCCCGCGTCTCCAACGCGAAATTGAAGCGCGAGCTCGGCGTCACGCTGGCCTATCCGACCTACCGCCACGCCCTGGATGCACTGTGGCGCGCGGGCGAAGGACGATAGGGTCCACCTCCGACGCCTCCCAGACATGCCCTGCCTGCGCTTGACTTCGCCCCAGTGCGATCGTGATCTAGGTGCCGCGCGAGCCACAACGAAACGAGCTCGCCTTGGAGGATACAATGAAGAAGACGATCGCCATGATCGCGGCGGCGGCAGCCGTCATCGCATTCGGTGCAGCGCGCGCCGCACCGCTGCCCGAAGCCAATCCTGACGACGCCGGTTTCTCGAAGCAGGGTCTTGCACGGCTCGACAGTTTCTTCGCCCGCGAAATCGCCGCAAAGCGCGTGCCCGGCGCCGTCGTCGCAGTGGCGCGTGACGGCAAGCTCGTGCACTACAAGGCCTATGGCCTGCTCGATCCGGACAAGGGCACGCCGATGTCGGTCGACGCGATCTTCGCGCTGGCCTCGATGACCAAGCCGATGGCCGCAGTCGCAGGCCTGACGCTGATGGAGAAGGGCCAGTTGCCGCTCCAGGCCCGGCTGTCCGACTACTATCCCGGCTTTGCCGACATGAAGGTCGGCGTTCAGCAGGCCGACGGCTCGCTCAAGCTCGAGCCGCAGGCCTCGCCGATCTTCATCCACGATCTCTACCGGCATACGTCCGGATTGATGTATGGCGGTCGCCCGGACAGTTCGAGCCCGGTGGCGCGGCAATACCCTGATGGCGTCGCGCCGGCGATCGAAGGCGACACGCAGGCCTTCATCGACCGCATCACAAAGCTGCCGCTGGCGCATCAGCCCTCGACCGAGTTCGAATACGGCTTTTCGATCGATGTGCTCGGCGCCGTCGTCGAGAAGGTGAGCGAACAGCGGCTCGGCGACTATCTCGCCGCCAATGTGTGGCAGCCGCTCGGCATGAAGGACGCGACCTTCCACCCGACCGACGCGCAGCGCCCTCGCCTCGCCCGCCCGTTCGCCAACGATCCGCTGACGGGGAAGCCGCAAGCCATCAAGCTGCTGGACACGCCGACCAGGTTCGACTGCGGCGGCACCTGTTCGTTCGCGACGGTCGGCGACTACATCCGCCTCGGGCAGATGCTGCTCAACGGCGGCGAGCTCGACGGCCAGCGCATCCTCGGCCCGAAGACCGTGCATCACATGACGACCAACCATCTCGGCCCCGAGATCAAGAACAACGTGGCGGTCATCGAGCCGCATCGCGCCGGTTTCGGCTTTGGCCTCGCGGTTGCGGTCCGCACCGGAGAAGGGGTGTCGTCGGTCCCCGGCAACCCCGGCGAGTTCACCTGGAACGGCGCGTTCGGAACGCAGTTCTTCTGCGATCCCAGGGAGCGTCTCGTTGTCGTGGTGGGAACGGCGGCGCCCGGTGAGCTCAGGAAATACTATCGCGAGCAGGTCCAGGACATCGTCTATGGCGCGATGGTGAAGTGAGATCGGCACGCTGAAACAGAAAGGGCGGCCGTGCGGGCCGCCCTCTTGAATTGCTTGAGCATGATCTTGTCGGAAAACCGCTGCACACTTTTCCGGATCATGCTCCGGCGTCAGCTCAGGACGCCATATTTCTTGAACCAGTCCTCGGCCTGCTTCCAGGCATCTTCCGCGGCGTCCTTGCGGTAGCTGCCGCGGTAGTCGGCATGGAAGCCGTGCGGCGCTTCGGGGTAGATCTTGAATTCGGCCGTCTTCTTGTTCTGCTCGAGCGCCGCCTTGAGCTGCTCGACCTGCGCAACGGGAATGCCGGTATCGGCGCCGCCATAGAGGCCGAGCACCGGCGTCTTCATCTCGGGTGCGAGCTGGAGCGGGCTCTTCGGCCACAGTGGATTGGCGGGGTCGACCACCGTCCCATAGAAGGCGACACCCGCCTTGAGAGTACCGCCGTGAGCGGCATATTCCCAGACGGTGCGCCCGCCGCGGCAGAAGCCGATGATGCCGAGCTTGGCGGTATCGCCGCCCTGCGATCCCGCCCACGCCACCGTCGCGTCGAGATCGGACAGCAGCTCGGCGTCCGGCTTGGCATTCACGACCGCCAACAGGTCCTTGATGTCGGTCACCTTCGTCAGGTCGACGCCCTTGCGGAAGTAATAGTCGGGCGCGATTGCGAATGCGCCGAGCTTGGCCAGGCGCCGCGTCACGTCCTTGATGTATTCGTGCAGGCCGAAAATCTCCATCGCCACGATGATCACCGGCGCCTTGGTGTTGCCGGCGGGGCGGGCGAAATAGGCAGGCATCTCCTCGGAGCCGACCTTGATCCTGGCGTCGCCGGCCTGGAGGCCCTTGGTATCCGTCGCGATCACCTCGGCACGGACGGGACCTGCCGCAAGCGTGTAGCCAGCGGCGACGGCCGCGGTCGCGCTCATGAATCCGCGGCGCGAGACCGGGGCAACTTTCGTCAGCCCGACGACGTCGGACGTCATGATCGTTTCGAAACTCATCAGTCTATTCCTTCCTGCTGCCTGGTACCCCCGGGGGCGACGCATTCGCCAATAGTTGCCGAGCAAACGCAAATCACCAGCCTGCGAGCATGCGGTCTTCAGGCATGTCCCTGACGCCGCTCCCCCATGTCCTGCATGAGCTGAATCGAGATGATGCCGCTGGCCGGCGATCGTCCGCGCAAGGCCACGCGCAAGCTTTCCGGATTTGATCGTGTGCCCGATTTAACCGCGTGGCTGCGCTGCGGCGCAACATCCATTAACCGAAAATAGGGGTTCTTCCGCCGCGCCTCACGCGGTCAGAAGCTGCAGACACTCCGCCCCCTCGCGCAATTCGAAACGCTTCGCCGCAACAAATGGGCTGCATGGTGGCCGCAACGACACATCATGTTGCCGGGATGTTGCGCGCTATCGGAATCCCGCACGCGAGCCGCCGTCATTTGACTGAAATTTTCAGAAGAGTTGAGCCGCGCGGTTTACTCGAACTTTCTTTGTGACGCTCTAGTTCCACGGCCGGAAGTTCCATCTCCGGAAACGGAGGACGTCATCCCAGTGGGCGCGCCGTCCGACCAAGGATCGCCCGCGGGTTTCATTCTCGTCCACCCCGATTGCGCTCCCCCGAAGGCTCAGTTGAATAAAGCTTTATCCGACTTGGAAGTGAAATGAATTTGGCTCGCGAATCGATTGAACTGTTGGAGCAGGTCGCACGAATCCTCTGGTTCGAAGGCACCAAGCACGGCTTGCGCGATCGCGAGTGGATGGCGCTGCGCTTCCTCTCCCGCGCCAACCGGTTTTCCCGCACGCCGTCGGCGCTCGCGAGTTACGTCGGCACCACGCGCGGCACCGCCTCGTTCATCATCGGCGAGCTGGAACGGCTCGGCTATCTCGAGCGAAAGCGCTCGGCCAAGGACAAGCGGTCGGTGATGCTGAGCGTTACGCAGCCGGGCAAGAAGTTCCTGGCGCGCGATCCCGTCAACGTCCTCGTCGAGGCGATTGCTGTGCTCGACGACGAGGCCAAGATCCGCTTCCGCGACGCGCTCCGCCACGTGCTGGACCAGTCGGACGCGGCCGAGCAGCGGCACCATACCGACGTCTGCAAGCGCTGCATCTTCCTCCGGGAAGATCGCACCGCGGCGGACGGCAAGACGACGGTCGAGTTCAGCTGCCGCCTGTTTCGCGCGCCAATCGCGGAGCCGGAGGTCGATCTGCTATGCACCAGCTTCGAGCATCACCGCCAATAGAGGCGGCGCTCGATCACGGCGTTGCCTTGCGCGACGAGTAGATCACGCCCCCGCTGGATTCGACCACAAGGCGCCCGTTCTCGTTCCGGATCTCCTCGATGCGGCCAAGGCCGGGCACCTGCTGCCCCAGCACGGCCTCGATGACGCCGTTCGGACTTTGCAGGATCGCAATCCCCTCATAGGCCTGGCGCACCGACCAGCCCTTGACCACCTTCCGCGGCACTGATGCGCGCTCGGAGGGAGACACCGAGCCCGTGACCTCGGGCGCTGCGAGCGAAGCCATCATCGGCGCGGCCTGCGACGACGGCTGCGATTGCGCCACTGTCGGCGCCGGAGCCTGGGCTTGCGCCTGGGCGAGCTTGTCGAGCTTGACCGTCGAGGACGAGCTCACCCGCTCGATGCGGTCCAGATTCTCGGCAAACCTGCCGAAGCGATCGTTGGTCGCCTTGCTCGATTGATCGACCGCGGTGCGCAGGCCGTCGAGATTTTCGGACACGCCCGACACCTGCTTGCGCAGCTGGGCGACCGTCTCGCGCAGATTCCTGATCTCCGTATTGGCCGCGACATTGTTCTGGGCGGGCTGCGTGGTGAGATAGGCGATCACACCGGTGCAGGCGCAGACCACCAGGATGGCGGCGACCGCCAACGTTGCGAGCGGCGCGACCCAGGTCGGACGGGGCGGCGGCGGCTTGGCCACGATCACGGCCGGCTTCATCACGACCGGCGCGGGCTTGGGTATCGCCATCTTGTCGAGGCGCGCCTTGGCGCGAATGCGCTTCAGCCCCTCGAGCGCCTCTTTCGCCAGCGCTTCGTCGCTCGCCGCAGCCGACGCACGCTTTGCGCTCGCGGCAGGCTTGGCCGTTTGCGTCGCGCTGTCCCTTGTATTGCGTGGCTCCGGAGCCGGCTTCGCCGCCGAGGAAACGTCAGCGGTCTCGTTGGGACGAGCTTTTCCATCGGACAACATGCGAGAATGCTCCGTTCGGTTAGATCTATCGAACGACGAATTTATTTGTCGAAGCTTGCCCGAAACGTGCGCATCGAAAACTTTTCATCACGCACGATGCGACGTCGCATGAGTCAAACGCGTCACGCACGTGGCGAGAGTGCGACTCGAAAGACACACCCTCGCCAAGATTTCGCCAAGCTGGAGTCGCCTCGCCACACATGAGTCGAATTGTCGCATGTGGAAAACCGGTGGAGAGAGTCAATCCGGGGTTGAAAACCCCTCCATACGCCTACCCCGCAGCACCACCCGAAATAGCTGTGATTATACGGGGATGCGGAACTATAGATCCGTCACGGTGCAAAACTAGTTCAAGATCCAAATCAACTGATGCGATTGAATATATCAAGAAACAACTCGAAACAAACCAACAGCATCAAACACACATAGCAATCGCTTTGATGCGCGCGCTTGATCGGAAATCGGCAATTGTTACGGTCCTATCCAAGTGATTCTCGCCAGTTGGCGAGGAGATCGGCAAGGTTCAGTAGCGTTCGGACGCGATAAGCAACTTGGCGCAACTGTTCTAGGTCGCTGTCTCAATCCGCTCCGCGAGGTGATCCGTAAGACACCCGCCGAGCCTCACGCAGTAAGCGTTCAGTATCGAGTCGAAGTAACAGGCCCGCGGAAAACGCAGGCACTGAATGCGTAGGGCTGCCCGCGAATATCGAAACCATAACAACGGTTCGCGGGATGGAAATATCGTCAAACAGCATGGTCGCCGAGCCGGGCATCACAACAACCAACCGGCCGCGATAAGTGCGAAACAGGGGCGAAAGACTGATGTATATTATCGTTGATGATCGTGAGAGCGTCACGAACAGCTACGTTGGAGGGCTCGTTCGCGAAGGCGTATCGTCGATCGGCTTCTCCTCCGGAGAATTCTGGGACTGGCTGCAATCTGCGAGTGAATCGGACCTGGCAGCGGTCGACGCCTTCCTCCTCGGGGATTGCGACGCCCGCGGAAGCCTGCCGCGGGCGATGCGCAAGCGCTCCTCGGCTCCCATCATCGCCATGAGCGGCCAGAAGATGCTCAAGAACACGCTGGAGCTGTTCGAATCGGGCGTTGACGACGTCGTGTACGTGCCGATTCACCTGCGCGAGATACTCGCCCGAACGGCCGCGATCGCGCGCCGCCGGGTGGGCGAGTTGCCGAGACCCTGCGAGACCAGGATCCAGGTCTTCTTCAACGGGCGCGACCCCGAGATCGCGGGCCACGCCCTCACCCTGCCCCGCCGTGAATTGCGTATTCTCGAATATATGGTCAGCAACCACGGCAAGTGGATCACCAAGACGCAGATCTTCAACGCGGTCTACGGCATCTTCGAGTCGACCTTCGACGAGAGTGTGATCGAGAGCCACGTCAGCAAACTGCGCAAGAAGCTCCGCGACCGCCTCGGCTTCGACGCGATCGTGGCCCGGCGTTATGTCGGATACCGCCTCAACATCCCCGCCGGCGAGACCGTCGACGTGCCGATGCAGGAGCTCGACGAGGTCGGCATCCTCCTCAACCGGGCGCACATCGCCCCGGCGGCCTATCCGGCCGGTAACTGACGCGGCTGAGCGCTGCCGCGAAAAACGACAACGGCCTCTGCGGAGCACCTTCGCAGAGGCCGTTGTACCTTCAGCGGCTGAGACGGCAGAACGCAAGGCCCCGAGGCGCGAGGCGCCGCCATACCAAAGCGCTGCGAGATCGGGGGCGCGCTTTGGTTTCCAGGTCGAGCACGATCCTTCCGGAAAGCCGCTTCGCGCCTGTCCGGACCGTGCGCTAGGGTTTCTGCTGGAATTCTTCCTTCGAGACGTAGTTGAAGTCCTCGACCAGGACGTCCTGGACGACGTCGGCCTGCATCCGCTCGTTGACGCGCTGCTTGATGCCCGTCGTGAGGATGGAGAGGTCGTAGCGCGCGAGCTTCCTGAAATCGAGGCGGTCGTCGGCATAGATCCTGCGGAAGGCCTCGTCGACGACGAACGGCTCTGGCGGAACGTTGAGCTGGTGCATGGTCCGCGCCTCCACGGTGTAGACGAAGCGCGCGACGATGTAGCCCTGCACATTGCCGTTCTCGACCATGGGCACGCTCAGCGCCCGCGTCTTCTGGTATTGGAGCCCGTCGAGATATGCGTCCTTTGCCGGCAGCAGGCTGCCGTTTTCCTTCCAATAGGCCACGGCGTAGCTCGTGCCTGCCGTGAGGATGCAGACCCAGAGCCCGGCAAGCACGAGTCTGATCATTTTCCGTCCTGCGTTGCGCGACCGGTATAGGTGCCGTCCGAATCGGCATCCTTGATTGCCTTGACGATGATGGTCGCGACCTCGCGCACCGCGTCGTAATGCATTTCGAGGATGGAACGATTCCGCTCCAGCTTCTCGCGCAGCCGCTGGACCTCCTCGGTGATCTCGACCTCGCTGCCGAGATGCATCCGCGCCCGCATCAGGCGGACGAACTCGAGCATGCTCCGGCTCTTGCGGGCGCTGAAATCGTCGAAATCGATCTTCTTGCCCGTCGCGAGCGCAACCGTCTCCTCCTCGACGATGCTCTCGAGCCTGCGGATCGCCGCCAGCAGGCCGCGCACTTCGTCCGCTCTCGCCGCCTCGGCCCTGTCGACCACCGCCTCGCCGCCGACATTCGGCAGCAGCACGGGCAACAGCGCATTGCTCGATGCCGCTTCAGCCGTCATCGCCTCGGCGTCCACGACCGGCTGCTCCATCACCAGGACCGCCGCGCCTTCTTGTGCCTGCATTGGAAATTCACCCCTCAACTTCTGTCACCCATTCCTCGGATCATCATCCGGCCTTCCCCGTCACGTCCGGCCCCGCCGGATGCGCGCCGGCAAGCTGCCTCGCAATGCCGATGCCCTTACCCTTCGCGAGCTGGTTGCCGAGTTGCTCCGCCAGCATCGACTTCCAGACGCTGCCGGCGGTCCCCTTGCCGAAGAGTTCCTCGGATTCCTTCGGCAGCATCGTCTCGACGAAGGTCTGGAGGATGAACGCCTCGAACTTCCGATAGACCTCGCCGGACGCTGGCGCCTTGATCACCTGCACCGGCGCCCCGTTCACCGCACCCGACTGCGCTTCGGAAACCTTCGCCGCGGATTGATCGGCACCAGCCGCCGCGGCCTTGCCGGCCTCCGCGTCCATCGTCGCGGCGAAATCGGCGGCGGATGATTTCAGCGCATCGAGCTTCGCGGTCGCCGCGCGTTGCGTCACGGGATCGGCGGCCTCGATAACGTCGAGAACGAGGTCGGGTGTCGCTGTCATGATCATGTCTTGTTCCGGCTGGCTGGCCGTGGCGTCCACTCGCGCACGGTGAGGCTTGTTCCCGTCATCTCCTCGAGCGAGCGCTTCTCCGCCTCGCGAAGCTTGTCCGCGAGCGCCGCCTTGGCGACTTCCTCGAGCTGTTTCACGCGCCGGCTCTCCGCACGAACCTGGTCGAGCTGCCGCGAAGCCTGCTCATTCACGGCGCGCGCGCCGACGCTCGTCCTGTTGAGGCGCCGCGCGATCGACGCGCTCGACGACCCCGCCGGCGGCTTGCCCTCGTTCAGCGCCCCGACCAGCCATTCCTGTTCGTCCTGCAGGCTGCGCTCCTGCTGCCGCAAGTGCGCGAGCTGCCATTCGGACAGCCGGAGCTGGAGCTTCACGAGCGAGACCATCCGACCGAGCTTGTCTGCGCGCGACCTCATGACGGTCATTCCGACAGCCAGGACGAGACGCCCAGCATGAATTGCGTCAGGAGCTCGTCGCTGGTCAGATAGAGCAGCAGGAAGCCGCCAAACAGCACGAACGGCACGGAGATGAAGTAGACGGGAATCGCCGGCGTCAGCTTGTTGATCAGGCCGACCGCGAGGTTGACGATGACCGAATAGACGATGAACGGGCTGGCGATCCGCAGCGTCAGCACGAACGCCTCCGACAGGCGGCTGACCAGCTGGTCGAGCGCCATGCTGCCGCCGAGCCTCGCACCGGGATGCCAGACGTCGTAGGAGTTCATCAGCCCGCGCAGCACCTGCCAGTGCTGGTCGGTCATGAAGAACAGCGTGGTGACGGACGCCATGATCAGCGGCACCAGGGCCGGCGCCGGATCGGTGTCGCCGATCGGCGTGCCCGGGATGTTGCTGAGCCCGATCGCGCTTGCCATCACGGTCGCCATGGTCTGAAGCGCCAGGAAGAACACGCGCCCGCCAAGGCCGATGACGCTTCCGACCAGGACCTCGGAGCCGATCAGGAGTGCCAGCGTCAGCGGCGCCGCTTGGTCCGTCAGAGGTTTCAGGACCGCGATCAGGATCGGCGTCAGTGCAAACGTCGTGACGAGCGCGATGAACAGGCGGACCTGGGCCGGAACGTTGACGCTGGAATAGCCGGGCACGAACATCAGGCAGGCGCCGATCCTGCAGAACACGATGAAGGTCACCAGCACGCTGTCGGCGAGGCTGCTGATCACGATATGGCTCCGAGCGCTCTGATCTCGGCGCTGCGCGCGACCTCCACATGCGACAGGACCGGCAGTGTCGGGAACACCCGTTCCAGGATCATCCGGACATAGGGACGGGCCTCCGGGGTCACCGCCAGCACCACGCTGGTGCCGTTCTCGGTGAACTTGCGGATCGCGGCGCTGGCTTCCGTCGCGAACTGCTCGATCAGGCGCGGATCGGCGTCGAATTCGACGACGTCCCCCTTGGCGTCGCGCTTCAGGCTCTGGTGGAAGGCGAGATCCCAGCGATTGCCGAGGCGGACCACGTTGAGCACGCCGCTTTCGGAGAGGTCGCCGCAGATCTGCTGGGCAAGCCGCGTGCGGACATGCTCCGCCACCTGTTCGGAGCGCCGCACATGGGGCGCGATCTCGGCGATCGCCTCGAGGATCAGGTGGAGATTGCGGATCGAGACGCGCTCGGCCAGCAGGATCTTCAGGATCGCCAGCAGGCCCGAATAGGAGATCTGTGACGGGCAGAGATCCTCGATCAGGCGCTTGTATTCGGGATCGAGGCGGTCGAGCAGCGCGCGCATGTCCTTGTAGGACAGGAGCTGGGCGAGGTTCGCCCTGATCACCTCGCTCAGATGCGTGAGCAGCACCGACAGATTGTCGACCGGCTTGCAGCCCTGCCGCTTGACTTCGTCGGTGAAGGCTTCCGTCACCCACAGCGCCTTCATGCCGAAGGCGGGTTCGATCACCTCTTCGCCGGGCACGTCGGGCTTGCCGTCCTTGTCGACCAGCACCAGCACCTCGCCGAGCCTGAGCTCGCCATGCGCGACGCGGGTGTCGTGGATCCGTATCTGGTATCCCTTGGGATCGATCGACAGATTGTCGGTGAGCTTGATCTCGGGAATGACGAAGCCGTATTGCTTGGCGAACTTCTTGCGGATCTTGGCCACGCGATGGCTGAGCTCGGTGCGCGATCCGAGCAGATGAACCGAAAGATGACCGCCGAGCGCCAGCTCGATCTCGGCGGTCTTGAGCGATTCCTTGACCGATTCCTTGGCCGCGGTCTGGGCGCGCTCGTCGGCCTTGCGCGCATCCTCTTTCCGATCCCGCGCCGCCTGACGCCTGGGCAGCGTGTAGCCGACGAAGGCCATGACGCCACCGAGCAGCACGAACGGCGCCATCGGCAGCCCCGGCATGATGGCGAGCACGAACATCATCAATGCGGCGGCCGACACCGCGCGCGGATAGCCGCTGAGCTGCCGCAGCACGGCCTGCTCCGCCGAGCCCCTGGTGCCGCCCTTGGAAACAAGCAGGCCCGCCGACAGCGACACGATCAGCGCCGGCATCTGCGACACCAGGCCATCGCCGACAGAGAGCTTCGTATAGACGTCGGCGGCGCGCGACAGCGTCAGGCCGTGATGGGTGACGCCGATGATGATGCCGCCGAAGATGTTGATCGCGGTGATGATCAGGCCGGCGATGGCATCGCCGCGGACGAATTTCGAAGCACCGTCCATGGCGCCGAAGAACGCGCTCTCCTCTTCGAGCTCGCGGCGCCGGCGCTGGGCCTCCTTGTCGTCGATCAGGCCCGCGGACAGGTCCGCGTCGATCGCCATCTGCTTACCGGGGATGGCGTCCAGGGTGAAACGGGCGCCGACTTCCGCGATACGCGTAGCACCCTTGGTGATCACGACGAAATTCACCGTGACCAGGATCGCGAAGATGATCAGGCCGATGACGAAGTCGCCGCCCATGACGAATTTCGAGAAGCCGGCGACGACATGGCCCGCGGCCTGTTCGCCCTCCCCGCCGCGCGACAGGATCAGGCGCGTGGTCGCGACGTTGAGCGCCAGCCGCAGGATCGTTGCGATCAGCAGCACGGTCGGGAACGCGGAGAAGTCGAGCGGCCGCTGGATCCACAGCGCGACCATCAGGATCAGCGCCGACAGCGCGATCGAGAACGCCAGGCCGAGATCGATCAGGATCGGCGGTATCGGCAGGAACAGGATCGTGAGCATGGCCACGATGCCGCCCGCAAAAAAGGCATCCGCCCCGAGTCGTCGCGGGTTTGGCAGGCTAGCAGCTAACGTATCGGCCATGGGTCACCGGCAGAGGGTCCGCCCGGTAATCTGCCGTGCAAAGCTTACGCGAGGGTGGTGGCCGGTCGGCCCGCGGGATCAGAAGCCGCGCTCGATATGCGAATAGACCATCTCGGTAAAGGTGGAGAGATGCGCGCCGATGAAGGAGCCGGAGATGGCGACGACCACGAGAATGACGATGATCTTCGGAACGAAGGTCAGCGTGACCTCCTGGATCTGGGTCAGGGCCTGGATCAGTGCAATGATGGTGCCGACCAGCATCGCCGCGCCGACGGCAGGCCCCGAGGCGACGATGATGGTCCAGATCGCCGCCTGGACGATGTCGAGGGCGTCTCTCTCGTTCATGACTGGCTGATCGTGAGGCCAGGCCCGACCGCGACTTTCGTGCCGTTCTCGAGGGTCGCGACGGAGCCGTCGCTGTTGATGGAGATCGACTTGACCTTGCCGGAGAAGGTCGCTCCGGTCGCGTCGGTGAAGCTGACGGTTTTTCCGATCAGCCCGTCGGCCTGCGACAACGACTGCGAAGACAGCAGCGCATCCAGCTTGGTGTTGGTCTGCATGGCCTGCTCGACCGTCGAGAGTTGGGCGAACTGGCTCATATATTGCGAGGTATCCATCGGATTGGTCGGATCCTGGTTCTTCATCTCGGCGACGAGAAGTTGAAGAAAGGTATTGTAGTCGACGCTGTTGCTCGACGTGGACGTCGTGGAGCCCGTCGAACTGGACGACTTGCTGGTGCTGTCGGTCGCGCTGGTGACGTTCATGTAGCCTCTCCGCTGTCAGGCAGCCTCGAATGGGATGTCGGTGGCGACGCCGGCCAGGATGGCCTGCTCCACCGGGAACAGCGCCCGGATCCGCTTCAGCGCCTCGAAGTAACGGGTTGCCCCGACCAGCTCGTCGATCGCGACAAGCCCGTCCAGCATCTCGCGGCTTTCGCACACCGCAACCAAGGCCGCGTGATGCTGGCCGTAGAGCGCCGAGGCATCGCGGACATCGGTGGGGTTCATCAGCATGAGCTGGACGATGAAATACAGCTGCCGCATCGCCGTGGTGGCGTCGGAGGCCTGCATGATCTGCCCCTCGAGCAGAAACATCACGTCGTTGACGAGCTCGACGGAGACCTTGCGGTCCACGCGCAGCACCGCACCGTTGATGTAGATCCGTTCGCCCGCCCGCAAGGAGATCTTCATTAAAGTGCGTCTCGGATCAGGCGGTTGATTTCGATGAGCTGCATCACGTCGCCCGACTTCTCTTCGCGAAGGCGATCCGCCTCCTTGATGACCCACAAGCCGATCGAGATGATGTCGGCGCGTAGCTTGTCCGGGAGGCCGTTCTCCGGGTGCGAGAGATCCTCGATGAAGATCGTCCACAGCCGGCGCACATAGAGCAGGCTCTGGACCAGATCCTCGAAACTAAAGGGCCCCTTCTCGATCCGCTCGAGCCGGTCGATGCCGAGGCTGAGCGCCTGTCGCTCGCGGCCTCTCTCCTGATAGCCGCTCTCTTCAACGACAGCTTCATAGGCTTCAAACGTCATCAGGACCACTCTGCGGGGAAACCGAATAGCAAGACAAAAGGAGCGAACCTTGCAATGAGCCTTGGCTCAGAGATAGTTGATGAGGCTGATCTTCTGGAGCTGCGAGGTCAGCGCCAGCGCCGTCTGGATCTGGGTCTGCAAGGTGTTGACCCGGACCGATGCCTCGGTTGGGTCGACCTTCTCCATACCGACGATCTGATTGTTCAGAATGTCCTGCTGCGTCTTGAGCTTGTTCGTTGCTGAGGTGATCCGCTGCTGGACCGTGCCGACGCCGCCGCCGAGCGTGGCGAGGTCCGTGATCGCACCGCCAATGAGGCCGATGGCCTTGTCCACGACGACCTGGAACGTCTCCTGGCTGAGTTTTGCATTCCCGAGATCCGCCATCATGGTGTAGGCCTCGGCGAGCTTGCGGAAGCCGGTCTGGTTGGCGCTGACGGACGTATCGGCGACCTCGGTCGTGGAGATACGGCTTTGCATGACCTGGTCAGTGGCCGATGACCAGTTGGTATTCCAGGCCGGGCTCGCGAACTCGGCATCAAAGGTGGTGTTGAGAAAGGTCTGCATCTGGGCCGGGGTGATGCTGCTCACGCTCGCCGAGGATTGCGGAAATCCGAAGCCCGCGGGCGGCGCTGCGGCGAAATCCGCGTCGACCTGGTTCTTGCTGGCGGAGCCCGTGGCGTAGGCGGTGATCGGCATGTTCTGCGTGTTGATGCCCGAGAAGAGATACGAGCCGTTATACGAGACGTTGAGCGCGCCGATCAGATCCTGGAGGTTGGCGGACGCAGGCGGCAGGACGATCCGCCCGCCATTGTCGGTACTGCGGGCCGCGATCAGGTCCTTGAGAAAGGACGTTGCGGTCGTGCCGAGCTGGGTGATCCGGGTTTGCGTCACGTCGAGGCGTCCCGAGACGAGCTCGTTGGTATCGACGAGCTGATCGGCGAAGCTCCAGTCCGCCCGCAGGGTGAG
This sequence comes from Bradyrhizobium sp. B025, assembly GCF_042257955.1. Classification (NCBI taxonomy): domain Bacteria; kingdom Pseudomonadati; phylum Pseudomonadota; class Alphaproteobacteria; order Hyphomicrobiales; family Nitrobacteraceae; genus Bradyrhizobium; species Bradyrhizobium sp. B025. Next base: position 6,807,970 of record NZ_CP170150.1, read on the forward strand.
GTCGCCTCCCGTCGTGGCACCAAGCTCGAGGCCAACATCGGCGAAACGGCCGGTGGTCGCCTCCTTCGACGCCTTGCTCAGCGCAGCCTGGTTGTTCGTGATCGAGGTCCTCAACGACGAAGACAGCATCAAGGTCGAGATGTAGTTCGCGCTCATCATGGCTTAATTCCCCACGGCGGCCAGCAGGCTCTGCAACATTTGGTCGACGGTCGAGATGATCTTCGACGAGGCCGAATAGGTGCGTTCGACCTGAAGCATCAAGGACATCTCGTCGTCCATGTTGACGCCGCTGACGTTGGACAGCGCCGCGGTGCTGCGGTCGAGCAGAGTCTTCTGGTAGGTAACGTTGGAGTCCGCGGTCTTGCGCTGGTTTTCGATCCAGCTCGTCGACGACGACGCGAAGTCGATCAAGCTGCCACTCGGCTTGCCTTGCGTGGTCACATCGAACGGCTGCGACGCATCCATGCCCCCGATGAGCTGCTGTAGCCGGGCCGAGTAGCCGGCGTTGCCGGCGGTGTTGTATCGGTAGGCAACGTTACCGCTGATCGCTCCGTCGCGCAGCAGATTTGGATTGCCGCCCTGCGCCGGATCGACCGACGCCGCGACGCTGATCAGGCCGGCAAGGCCGACCGAGACGGTGGCGCTCGCCGGTATCGCCGGCGCGCCGGGATAGGTGAAGAGACCGGGAACGTCGGGCAGCGCCGCCGCGGTCTGATCGCTCTCCCTGAATGTGTTGATCAGGCCGCGCGCGATTTCGTCGAGCTGACTCTGATAGGTGACGGAGTCCTGGTCACGCAGCTGAGCGAGGCCGGCGAGCTTACCCGACTTCAGCGGCATCACCGAATTGGCGCCGGTCACCGGCACACCGTCGATATAGACCGCATTGCCGGTGGTGCCCGGCGTATAGATGTTGGTCGCCGCGAAGCTGACCGTTCGCGCCGTCTTGTCGAACAGCACGACACCGCTATCGGTGTAAAGCGCAGCGTCGCCGTTAGCGCGGATCGACATCGAGACGCCGACCTCCTCCGACAGTTTCGAAACGATGCTGTCCCGCTGGTCGAGGTAGTCGGTGACGTCGTCACCGGCAATCGTCCCCCTCACGACCGCGTTGTTGACCTTGTCGAACTGCGTAAGGAGCTGGTTGATGTTGGCGACCGAGGTCGCCATGTCGGCGTCCGCGCCCTCACGGACCGATTGCACGGTATTGGTCGCCTGGTTGAGCGCCGTCGCCATGTCCTTGGCGGACGTGATCGCCGCCTGCGCCAGCGTGGTGTTGTCGGGGGCGTTGGCATATTGCTGCAGCGCCTTCTTCAGCGCATTGAGCTGCGCCGTCGGCGACTGGTCGAGCTCCGTATCGTCCACCGTGGCAGATGCGATCTTCTGGAGACCGTCATAGATCGCGCCCTGCTTGGCCGACGACGAGGTCGCGGTCAGGACGTTGTTGTAGAGACCTGAGCTGGCGGCGCGCTGGATCGCCGCGACATAGACGCCGGCCCCGGGGAGATTGTCCAGCACGGCGATCTTGCGCGAATAGCCGGCGGCGCTGGCACCGGCGATGTTGCGCGAGATGGTCGAGGACTGGATGCCCGACGCCATGAGCGAAGCGCGGGCGGAGTCGAGAGCGGCGGTAAGCGACATGATTTGCTCTTGCCCGGAATGGGCGCTGAATTCAGCGCTTCAGGTTGACGACGACGTCGAGCAGGTCGGAACCGGTCTGGAACGATTTCGAGTTCGCGGTGAAGCCGCGCTGGGCCTCGATCATCCCGGTGAGCTCGTCCGCGAGGTCGACGTTGGAGTCTTCCAGCGCGCCGGACTGGACCGTGCCGAGCCCGCCGGTGCCGGCATTCCCGGCCTGCGCGTTGCCGGATTTCATATTGGTCGAATAGACGTTGCCCGGCTCGGGCGTCAGATTGTCGGGGCTCGCGACGTCCGCGAGCATGATCGTGTAGAGCGTCAGCTGCTGCCCGTTCTTGAGGATCGCCGTCACGTGGCCCGCAGTGTCGACGTCAACCTTGTCGATGGGCGCGGGGACGCTGCCGTTGACGTTCGCCTTGAAGCTGAAGTCGGTTCCGACCTGCGTCATGTTCGACAGGTCCAAGGCCAGCGACGCGCCGCCGGGGACGGTCACGGTGAGACCGGTCGGGCTCAACGCGGCCAGCTTACCTTTTCCAACCGCCGTGGTATCGAAGGTGAAGGTGGTTGCGGGAGCGAGTGAGGCACCGGTCGCGGAGTTATAGAGCTGCACCTGCCAGGTGTCCAAGCCGGCAGCCGTCGCCGTGTGGGACATATACACGTCGAGCGTAACGGCCTGGCCGATATTGTTGTAGGCCACGATCGAGCTCTTCGATGAATATGACGCCGGACCGGGCGGGCCAGCAATGACAGCCGCCTTCGGATCCAGATTGCCGGTCGTGAGTGTCCCCGCCGTCGACGGCACCGGCACCTGCGAGACCTGCGCGACGTTGACGATCTGCATACCAGTGAGGCTGTTCTGCGAGAAGTTGCTCACGACGCCGGGCTGTCCCAGAAGGTAGTAGCCGGCCGCGTTGACCAGATTGCCCTGAGCGTCCGGCACGAACGAGCCGGCCCGCGTCAGATACTGCTGCGTGTTGGCGGCGTTCGACACCACGAAGAAACCGTTGCCCTGGACGGCGAGGTCCGTGGTCGACGTGGTGAACTGCGTATGGCCGGCGTCGCTGATGGCATAGCGCACGGTGGTCTCGACGGCGCCGGAATCGTAATTGCCCGATCCGCTCTTCAGGATCAGCGAGGAGAACTCGGTGGAAGCCCGTTTGTAGCCGGTCGTGTTGACGTTCGCGATGTTGTCCGAGACCGTCGACAGCTTGTTGGACTGCGCAGACATGCCGGAAACGCCGGTGCGCATAACACCATACAGGCTCATGAATTGGGCTCCTTTGGTAGGTTGCAGCTACAATGAGGGTTCTTGCTTGCGCGGGGCTGATGATTGGGAACCGTGCACAACTTCATGTTGTCAGGTCGTTTTCGGCTGACAGAACGAGCGCGCCTTGTCTGTCCACGCGCCGAAACCGCTCGAGACGAGATGAGCGACGATGTGACAGACATAGCGCTTCTGCGCCGGCTGGTTGTTGGGGCCCGCATTGTAGCGGGCGACCGCCATGGTCCAGCTTCCCTCGCGCTGTTTCAGCTCCTTCAGGAAGCGCGCGGCGTAGTCGACATTCCGGGCGGGATCGAACATCGCCCGCACCGAAGTGAACTTGTCGCCGTGGTAGTAGTGGTTGATCTGCATGCAGCCGAGGTCGATCAGCTTGATGCCCTTGGCTCGCATCGCCTCGAAATTCGCGATCGCGTCCTCCATGTCCTTGGCGAACACGGTCTGACCGTCGGCGCCGAGCGCATAAGGATAGAGCGCCCCGCGCCGTCCGGTCTCGGTGAGGCCGACGGCGTAGAGAATGCCGAGCGGAATCCCGTGCTGCTGGGCCGCACGCGCCATCTCGCGCTCGCAGGGGCGCGCGCTGTCGGCGGCCGCCTCGGCGGCGCCGGCGTTACAAATAAACAGGGCCGCGACGAATCTGCGGCGCCACGTCCTGGTCATGACGCGTCTCCTGGTTGGACTGGCGCTCCTGCCGGGCCTGTCTCGCATCGCCGTCCGATTGTCCCGACGACGTGCCGGCGCCGTCGAACGTGCCTTGCGACTGTGACGAGGGCTGTTGCTGGCCCGAGAGCTGCGGCTGCGACTGGCCTGAGCCGCTCTGGAATCCGTCCAGCGAGCCATGCTGGACGGGGGCGACGTCGGCGACGTAGCCGGCCGACTGCATCAGCTCGCGGATCGAGTCGCGCTGCTGGTCCAGCATCTGGCTCGTGTCCTTGCGCTCGGCCGCGAGGTGGACGGAGACCTCCGAGCCGACGAGGCGGAGGCGCACGGTGACATTGCCGAGCGACGGCGGCTCGAGGTTGACGGTCAGGATCTTGAGCGGCTGGTCCGGCGCATTGGTCTGGGACCCGGCGAGATCGGGGGCTGCGGACGCCGTCGGCGCCGAGGATTCCTTCAGCTCGGCGACCACCGCATTGGCGACCTGTTGCGGAGCGTTGAACTGCGCCGGGGGCAGATGGGTCTCCTGCTGGACCACGGTGACCTTGGTCGCCTCCGGCAATGCGTCCCGGGCCGAGGCCTTGACGGCGCGTTCGACATTGGCCGTGACGGCCTCGAAGCCCGACGTCGCGGGCATTGCCTTTGACGAACTCTCGTTGCCCTGCTGCGCGGCTGCCGCCTGCGAGGCCGCGGCCTGTGAGCGCGCGCCTGTCGGACCTGCCGAGAGCGGCGCGGAATCGGCGGCGGCGACCTTCGCCATGCCCGTCGCCTGAACCTCGCCCTTCGTGGAGGAACGCTCGTCGCGCGCCGACGCATCCTTCCTGTCCCCTGCGGGCGATTGCAGCTTCACGGCCGGCACGGCGGCGAGCTCCTGTCCGACGATCGCGGCAATGCCCGGCCGGCTCGAAACGTCAGCCTTCGCGGCCTGGTCGAGCGGATTTTGCGTCTCCGACTGGTCAGACGATTTGTGACTGGACTTGGTCTCGTCGGCCGCCTCGGTGCGATCATGCACCGTCTCGTCCTTCTCGGCCGGATGCGAAAGGCGCGTGCGCAGCGTTCCCGCCTTCACGGCCGTATCGCTGCCCTCGTCTTTGAGCGCCCGTTTGGCCAGGTTCGAGACGGTGTGGAGCAGATCGTTGAACGACGAATCAGCCTGCGATTTCGTCCCGGCGCTCTTCGCCGAGCGCGACGTCCCGCGCATATTGAGACTCTCGGCGAGCCCCGAAAAAGCCTGTCCGGCGGTTCCGCTGAGCTTGGTCATGGGCGGCGATCCCTGGTGAGAAGTTCGAGTTCGCCGAGCTCCTTCCGCGCACGCGCGAGGGTCGCGGTCGACGATGCGAGATCGAGACGCGCCGGCGTGGCCGGAGGCTTGTCGGCGGTGGCGGCAGATCCGCTCGCGAACGGTTTGCGCACATCAAGCGCAAGCTGGACCGTTGCATTCAAGAGAGGAAGATCGCGCTCGGGCAGCTTCGACCGGTCGAGCGCCTTCAGCTCGGCGAGGCCGCCGTCATATTCGTCGGTGAGTACCCGCGAGGCGCCACGGAAAAAATGCGCACGCTCGCGCTCTGCCGAGGCATCGGCGCTGAGCGTCAGCGCCCGCTCGCCGGCAAGCCGGGTCACGGCCATCCGTCCACGCACCATCGCGGAGCGCGCGATCACGAGATAGAGCTTGAGGCGGCTTCCGCGATCGATCTGCTCCAGCATGGTGACGATCCGCGCAAAGCGGCGCTCGTCGAGAGCGAGGCTCGATTGCGTCAGGCCGGTGGAGAAGCGCTGCCAGAAATCGCCGGCATAGATCGAGTTGCGGTAATGGCGGATATAGGCCAGCGTCAGGAACTCGAACTTGTCGAAATCCTCGGCCTGCCCGACCAGCAGGATCTCGCGCCGCAGCGCCGCCTCCTCCACCAGCGTGCCGGGCAGGAGCAGGCGCGCATCGTCCAGACGCTCGATCGCGAGCGAGGCCTCGGTGCGAGCGAACAGCGCGCCCTGGACCAGCGCGACCTGTCCGCCCAGGCCCGACGGAATCGTCCTGGGCTTGACGTCCTTGAGCAGCTCGCGCGCTTCGTCCTGTCGGCCCTCGACATAGGCGAGCGCGCCATCGAACAGCCGTCCGTCGACATTCATCTTGTCGCGCGGCAGCTTGCGGACCAGTTGCGGGGCGCCGCCGCTGAGCAGGTAGATGACGACGGCCTGGCCGTTCTGCGCGTTGCTCCACACGCTCGCATCGGCGGCGAGAAATTTCTCGCCGATCTGCCGGATCAGCGCGATGTGGCTGCCATGCGCCGCGGTGTCGCCGTTGGCGATACCGTCCTGCACGGCCTGCAATGCGCGCACGAGCTCATAGGGCTCGCCCGATGTCGACGCCGGAGCCGGCGCCGGATCGGCCAACGCGCGTGCCGCCGCGAACGGCAGCAGCACCAGCAGGGCGGCACGGAGGAGCGGCCTGATCAAGGGCGCTTCTCCCGGATCAAGATCTCGATCCGGCGATTCTGCGCGGCCGCCGGGTCGTTCTGAAGTTTCGGCCGCCGGTCGGCGTAGCCCTCGACATGCTCGATCCGCTGCGCGTCGACGCCGGAGCGGACCAGCATGTAATAGGCCATCTGCGCACGGGCGGTCGACAGCCGCCAATTGTCGTAGGTCTCCGACTTGTACGGCCGATTGTCGGTGTGGCCGCGGACGATGATCATGCCCTGTCGTTTCATCAGCAGCGGCCCGATCTTGTCGATCACGCGGATGAGCTCGGGCCTCGGCTCGGCCGAGCCGACCGCGAACATGCCGAAGCTCGCATCGTCGGTCAGGCTGACCAGCAGACCTTCCTCGACCTGACGCACCTCGGCCGCCGGTCCGGCGCCCACCTTGATGTCCGACAGCGCTTCCGCGATCGCGGACTGGAGCTGCTTGACGGTCGGCTGCTGCGTTTGCGCGGCGTCGCGCGGTTCGGAATCCTTCGGCATATCGCCGGGACGCCCTTGCGCGGCGGCACTGGCCTGAGCCCCCGATTGCGCGTTCGCCTGCGCGCTGCCTTCGCGCGAAGACTGCGACGGCGCCGGCCCCGGCGGCAGCAGCGGCGACAGGCTTGCGGACGAGGCATCGGCGTTCGGCGCCACGCTTCCGCCGGCGTCGTCCGTCTTGGCACGGCGCGCCTGCGGCTCGCCCTGGCCGGTCCCGGTCGCGTTGTCGCGCACGGGTGCATTCGGCTTGGGCTCGCTCTCGATGATGCGATCCGAATCCTTGGACGCCTGCGGCGCCAGCTTCCAATAGCCGGGATCGAAGGGATCGCGGTAGGCGTCGCCGCCCTTGAGGCCGTCCTCTTCCGCGGACGTCAGGGCGCCGGCGCGGCGCTGGCCCGAGGCCTGGTTCGCGCTATTGGCGATCTCGGCAAGCGTCGCATAGGGATCGCGGAACAGAACCTTCTCTTCGTAGAAGGGCGGTTTCTCGGCCGTCGGGGAGTCACCGCGCCGCTCCTCGCTCGGCCCAGCCGGCTGACGCCTGCCGTCCTGGCCCTCGAACGTCGTCGGCTCCTTCTTGGAGAGATCCTTGAGGCCCTTCGGGGCGGGTGCGTTCTCCGCGAGCTTGATCGGGTTGAAATAGCTCGCGACCACCTGCTTCTGGTCCTGGTTGAGCGCGTTGAGCAGCCACATGACCAGGAAGAACGCCATCATCGCGGTCATGAAGTCCGCATAGGCGATCTTCCATACGCCACCGTGATGCGCCTCCTCGGCGAAGGCACTGCGCCGGCGGACGATCACGAGCTCTTGCTTGACCTCCTCCATGGCGGGCTACCGGCGCGCCTCATTGAGGCGGTCGCTCCAGGCCGCGATCTTCGTCTCGATCACGGTCTGGTCGGCCACGACACGGACCTCGAAAGTCTCGGCGGCCTCGTACTCGATGCCCGTTCGCCGGGCCGTCTCAAGCTGCGTCTTCACCAGGTCGAGCAGTTCGCTCGGCCCGGTGATCTTGAACACCGGCACCGGCGAATTGCCGGTCAGCGCCGCGATTTGCTCGACCAGCGACCCGATCGCCTTGTCGCGGACCGCATCGGCGAGGAACGGCAGCAATATTCGGGCAACGGAGCTCGCAATGTTGGTCTCGATCTCGCGGCAAGCCGCCTCGAAGCCGCTCACGATCGCGACCGCCTGCTGATCGGACCATTTGGCCCGCTCCTCGCCGAGCCGGATCGCGCTGCGCACCCGTTCCTCGGCAACCCTGGCATCGCCTTCCGCGACGCCGGCGGCATGGCCGCGCCGATAGGCATCGTCCAGGAGATTGACCGGCGGGGCTTCCGTCGCGGGCGCCGGAGGCGGCGACTGAGGCTGCGACTGGGCCTGAGGCTGCGGCTGAGATTGAGGCTCGCGCCGGACTTCCTTCGGCCTGGTCAGCACGTCCTGAATCTTGGGCGGCGGAGGCGGCGGCGACGACTTGACCCGGCCGTTCGCGTCGAACTGCGTCAGGAGTTTTCCGATTGCCGCGTTCATGCCGCCTCCTCGCGTCGCATCCAGTCTTTAAGGATCGCTGCTGCCTGCGCCTGATCGAGCCGGACGATCTGCTCCAGTCGCTTCTGCGGCGTGCGCTGCATCTTGCCTTCGAGGTCCTCGACGAGGTTGAGCTCGGGGTCCTGGCTCTCGGCCAATGCAAGGGCTGTGGCAGCTTCAAGCTCAGCGGCCTCCGCCGCCTCGGTCTGCTCCTGCGCCGCGCGGTGGGTCAGGATGCCGTTGACCGCGGGGCGAAGACCGAACCAGACCAGCATCGAAGCCACGGCCAGGATTGTCACCGCGTTGATGACGCTGCCGAGCTGCTTGTTGATCATCTCGACGAAGCTGATCGGCGGCACCGGCGCCAGTTCGCGCGAACCCTCGATGAAGTCGACGGCCGTGACCTGGATCTGGTCGCCGCGCTGCTTGTCCAGTCCGCCGGCCGTCGCCGCGAGCTGGCTGATCTCGGCGAGCTTGCTGTCGACGATGGCCTGGTTGCTCTTGTCGCCGAGATCGGCAACGAGGCGCGCGCGGTTGACCAGCACGGCGATGAAGAGCTTCTTGACCAGATAGCCGTCGCTCACCGTCGTCGTGGTCTTGGACGACACCTCGAAATTGGTGACGTCCTCGCGACGGGTCTTGTCCTCGCTGGAGTTCTTGCTGCCGCCGGCGTTGACCTGCTGGTCGGGAAGGTTCTGTTGCACCGTGGTCGGCGTCGAGCGGTCCGCGTTCTGCGACGACTCCTTCTCGCGAACGTTCCGCACGGAACGCTCGGCGCGGCTCTCCGGATCGTAGACGGTCTCGTTGGTCTGCCGCTTGTCGGTGGAGAGCTGCGGCGCGACGCTCACCTCGAAATTGTCGAGACCCAGATACGGCGTCAGCGCCTTGCGGATGTTCTCCTGAACCATCCCGCCGACCGTCTTCTGGAGGCTTGCCATCTTGGTCGGGGCGGCGGTGGCTTCGTCCTCTTCGGCCAGCAGCATCGAACCGTCGGCATCCAGCACCGTCACCTTGTCGCGGCTCATGCCGGGGATGGCGGCCGCGACGAGATGACGGATCGACTGCGCCGTACGCGCCTCGATCGCGCCGTCGGTGCGGAGCACGACCGACGCCGAGGGCGGCTGTTGCGTCGCGCGGAACGAGCCGCGCACCGGCATCACGATATGCACCCGCGCCGCCTTCACGCCCTTCATCAACTGCACCGTGCGCGCGATCTCGCCTTCGAGCGCGCGCAGTTTCGTGACTTCCTGCATGAACGATGTCAGGCCGAGCGAGCCGATCTTGTCGAACAGCTCGTAACCGGAATTGGCGCTGGTCGGCAGCCCCTTCTCGGCGAGCAGCATCCGCGCCTGCATGGTCTGGCTCGGACGCACCGAGACCGCGTCTCCGGCCGTATTGACGTCGAAGGCAATATTTTGCTCGCGCAAAGCAGCGCCCATGCGCGTCACATCTTCGCGGGAGAGGCCGGTATAGAGCGTTTCGAATTCAGGCCGGCTCAGATAATAGGCGCCGCCGACGACGGTGACGAGAACGGCAAAGCCGATCAATCCCAGGGCCATCAGGCGTCGCGGCCCAAGCTCCAGCAGATTGTTGAGCAGTTGCTGTATCTGCGCACGACTGAACAGCATATGACCTCGTACCAATGCGAACATATGGGACATTCCGCTGCCAACCTTGTCTGAAGGTTGCGCAGGAACACGAATGTGTCGGTTCGCGGGCGAGGCGTTGTAATTTTACAAGAAGTCGGGGGACGCTATCGCGAGGATCGGCAACAGGTGCACGGCCGGATGCACCGCGGTGCGATCGGCTGCGGCGTGTTACTTGAAATCTGGCGTCAGGGGATCGATTGCGGGCACATCTTGTGCCGTCATATCCGCCGTTCATGGCGGAGACCGTGCTCCCGAGGGAGCACGGTCGTTTTCGAAGCCGCGGCTTAGCGGAACAGCGACAGGATGCTCTGGCTGTTCTGGTTGGCGATCGAGAGCGCCTGAACGCCAAGCTGCTGCTGGGTCTGAAGCGCCTGCAGGCGCGTCGATTCCGCGTTCATGTCGGCGTCGACGAGCTGGCCGATACCGCGATCCACGGAGTCCATCAGGTTCTTGACGAATTCCGTGTTGGTCGCGATGCGGTTCTTGACGGCACCGAGATTGGCGGCGGCCGAGGCGACCGAGTTGATCGCAGCGGTGACCTGGTTGATGTAGCCGTCGAGCTTGGTCTGGTCAGTCGCCGAGTCGGTCAGCGCGCCGATGTTGATCGAGGCAACCGACGCGCCGGTGGAGCCGCCGACCACCGTATCCAGGATGCCGGTGGTGGATGAGCCGCCGGTGGTGTAGAGCGCGTAGGTGGCGGTCGTCACGGTGATGGAGCCGATGGTGGGCGTACCGCCGACGCGCGAGTACGACGACACGAGGTTGAAGGTCGTCGGCGTGGCCGTGGACGACGAGGGCGTGATGTCGATGCTCAGCCAGTTGATACCGTTGATCGTTGCCGAGTCGGACTTGAGCTTCATATCCTGCTGGATCTGGGTGACCTCGGCCTGGATCTTGGTCCGGTCGATACCGGCGGTCTTGGCTTCGACCAGCAGCGCCTGGAGCTTGGTCAGGCCGGAGTTCTTGTCGCCGATGACCGTGTTCAGAGCGGTGTATTCGGTGTCGACCATCGCGGCCGACAGACCGAGCGAATCGGAGACTGCGGACAGCGCGGCGTTGTCGGAGCGCATCGAGGTTGCGATCGACCAATAGGCCGAATTGTCCGAAGCGGTCGAGACGCGCTGACCGGTCGAGATCCGGTTCTGCGTGGTCGCGAGCTGCGTGCTGACATTGCGGAGGGTCTGCAGCGCGGTCATTGCAGACGAGTTGGTGAGGAGGCTAGAACCCATTTTGATGTCCCTTTGACGATTGAATTGAGTTTGGGGACATACCGGACTTGCACCGGTACGACAGGGCGGCATCATGCCTTTGGGCCACGGCAATGCGTGTGATGGACCCAATCTGTCGTAGCGGTGAGGTTACCCGCCGAAGCTTGTGCGAGGCTTGTGGCCCTGTGACTCGGTTGCAACACCGAGCCATGGCGTCGACGCGGCGTCACGCCTGACAAAAGAAAGGGCCGCGCTTCGCGAGAAGCGCGGCCCTCCCCCAGATGAGTTGAGGTTTAGCGGAACAGCGACAGGATGCTCTGGCTGCTGTTGTTGGCGATCGAGAGCGCCTGAACGCCGAGCTGCTGCTGGACCTGGAGGGCCGCAAGGCGGGTGGACTCCTGGTTCATGTCGGCGTCGACGAGCTGGCCGACACCGCGATCCACGGAGTCCATCAGGTTCTTGACGAATTCCGTGTTGGTCGAGATGCGGTTCTTGACGGCACCGAGATTGGCGGCGGCCGAGGCGACAGAGCCGATCGCAGCGGTGACCTGCGCGATGTAACCATCGAGCTTGGTCTGGTCGGTCGCCGAGTCGGTCAGCGCGCCGATGTTGATCGAGGAGACGGACGCGCCGGTGGAGCCGCCGACCACCGCATCCAGGATGCCGGTGGTGGATGAGCCGCCGGTGGTGTAGAGCGCGTAGGTGGCGGTCGTCACCGTGATGGAGCCGATGGTGGGCGTATTGCCGACACGCGAGTACGACGACACGAGGTTGAAGCTCGTCGGCGTGGCCGTGGACGAGGAGGGCGTGGTGTCGATGCTCAGCCAGTTGATGCCGTTGATCGTCGCCGAGTCGGCCGTCGACTTCAGCTGATTCTGGATCTGGGTGACGTCGGCCTGGATCTTGGAGCGATCGATACCGGCGGTCTTGGCTTCGACCAGCAGCGCCTGGAGCTTGGTCAGGCCGGAGTCCTTGTCACCGATGACCGTGTTCAGAGCGGTGTATTCGGTGTCGACGGTCGCAGCCGACAGACCGAGCGAGTCGGAGACCGCGGAGAGCGCCGCGTTGTCCGAGCGCATCGAGGTCGCGATCGACCAGTAGGCAGCGTTGTCCGAAGCGGTCGACACGCGCTGGCCGGTGGAGATGCGGGTCTGCGTGGTGGAGAGCTGCGAGCTGACAGACCGCAGGGTCTGGAGCGCGGTCATGGCGGTCGAGTTCGTAAGCAGGCTTGACATTGCGAATGTCCCTTTATGTACGCGTTACATTTTCACGAGGGGACATACCGGGCTTTCACCGGTACGGAGGGGCGGCATCATGCCTTTGGACTGATGTGGGTGGGGTCCAACCCGCCGTGACGCATTGCTAGCACGCGAAATCTTGCGCCGAGATTAAGATCGGCTTGAATTTCTCAGCAATATCATATGGTTACCATTACCCTCCGGTAACCATAAGCCGGTACTTCTTGCTAACCATGACCCGGCCGGCCGGCGGTCGCCGCCGCTACGAGAACGACCGCACCAGTCCGGAGGCCAGCAGGTTCCAGCCGTCGATCAGCACGAAGAACAGCATCTTGAACGGCAGCGCGAGGATCGTCGGCGGCATCATCATCATGCCCATCGACATGGTCAGCGTCGCCACGATCATGTCGATCACGAGGAACGGCAGCATGATGAGGAATCCGATCTCGAACGAACGCCTGAGCTCGGAGATCATGAAGGCCGGAATGATGACGCGCAAATCGATGCGCTTGTCGTCGAACTTCTTGCGAAAGCTCTCCGCGGCGAGCGCCTCGAAGGTCTGGAGATCCTTGTCGCGAACGTGCGCCAGCATGAACTCGCGGAACGGATCGGTGATCTTCAGATAAGCCTCTTCCTCCGAGATCTCGTTCTTCATGAGAGGCTGGACGCCGGTCTCCCAGGCGCGGTCGAAGGTCGGCGCCATCACGTAGAACGTCATGAACAGCGCGAGGCTGACCAGCACCAGATTGGCCGGCGTGGTCTGGAGGCCGAGACCGGAGCGCAGGAACGACAGCGCCACCGCAAACCGCGTGAAGCTCGTCACCATGATGAGCAGTCCCGGCGCCACCGACAGCACCGTGATCAGCGCCATCAGCTGGATGATGCGGCCGCTGGTCGAGCCGTTGCCGGGCGGCAGCAGGGAGTTGAGGTCCGGAATCTGGGCGAACGCCATTTCGGGCAGCACCGCCATAATCAACGCGAGCAGCAGGACTCTCAATTTCACTGAATCACCAACGTCTCAATGATCAATTCGCGGACCTTGCCCGACGAGCGGACATTGGCGCGCTCGGCGAGGTCATCGCGCAGATGCTGGAGCCCGCGCGATCCCTCGAACTGCGCAGCCGAGGCCGACCGCAGATAGGTGACGATGTCTTCGCTGATATGGGCGGCCAGGATGCCGGCGTCCTCGTCGCTCATGCTGTCGGTCACCATGGAGGCCTCGACACGGGCCCAGTTGTTGGCCGGCGCGGCGAGATTGGTCACGATCGGGGACAGTTTTCGAAGCCGCGCGCTGCCGGCGTAGCTCGACGCGAGCGGCGGCGGCGTAGGGCTCTTCTTCGCGTCGGCGACGCGCTCGGCGGCTGCAAACAGATGCAGGCCGGCAAGGGCGCCGGCACCGATCGCGACCAGGGTCAGCGCCACGATGGCGGCAATCAGGCGCATCACGTCCCCTGCCCTCGCGACGCGGCCCGAGGGCTGCGAACCTCAGAACGGTGCCACGGCGTCATAGATCCGATGTCCCCATCCAGGCTGCTGCACATCCGACAGATTTCCCTGACCACCATAGGACACGCGCGCCTCCGCGATCTTTTCGTAGGAAATCGTGTTGGTTCGCGAGATATCGCGCGGACGCACGATGCCGCCGACATTGAGCACGCGCATCTCGGTGTTGACGCGGAACTCCTGCGAGCCGCTGATCATCATATTGCCGTTCGGCAACACGTCGGTGACGATGGCGGCGATGGACAGCTTGATGTCCTCCGTGCGATCGATCTGGCCGTTGCCCTTGATCTGGGTGTTGGTGCTGAGGTTGGCGGTGGTTTGCCCCTTGTCGGCCCATCCTGCGACGTCCATCAGCCAGTCGAGCCCGAACTTGATCTGCGAATCGCGCGAGCGGCCGGTCTTGTTGTCGAGCTTGGCCTTGTCCTGCATCGAGATGATCACCGTCACGACGTCGCCGGTGCGCCGGGCGCGGGGATCGCGGTAGAGATCGGTGCCGTCGTCCCAGGTCGAGCGATAGCTGACCGGCGTGCGCATGCGCGGCGTCACCGGGATCGGGTCAGCCTGCGTCCTCAGGCCGCTTCCGACCGGCGACAAGCGCGGGCCGGTCAGGGCGTCCGCCGGATCACCGACGCATCCGGTAAGCATCAAGAGCGGCAGGATGAGGATCAGATTCTTCATCTATTTGGTCTTTCCGTCATCCACGCGGCGCATTCCGCCGAGCAAATCGGCGAGGTGCGCGGCGCGTGCCGTATCCATCTCGTTGAAGATCGCGCTCGAGCTCCTCGGGCTGAGCTTGGCGAGCACGGCGGCGGCGGTCTCGTCCGCCATGCCGGCGATCTGGGTGGCCGCAGCGTCCGGCTTCATGCGCGAGTAGATCTCGACGACCTGGGCCTCGGCCTTCTTCAGGAAGTCGTCGCGTAGCGCCATCCACTTCTCGTATTCGGCGCGCTTGGCCTCGACCTCGGCGATCCGCTCGCGGAGCTGGGTCTCGGCCTTCTCCAGCTCCTTGAGCTGCCAGGCCAATCTCGCATCGACGGCGGGATCCGCCACGTTGCTGCAGAACAGCGCTACCTCGTTGTCCGCGGTCGCAGCGGCCTGCGGCGGTGCGGGCTTTGGCGGCGCCGTGACACTGCCGGGCTTGGCCGGACGTACCGGCGCGGGTGCGGGCGCTGGCGCCGGCGCGGGCGTCTCGGAAGCCGGCACCGCGCCGGTGATCGCCGGTCCGGTATCTTCGGCCGCCCACGCCGTCGCCCGGATGGACGCATTGTCGCCCGGGATCGGCGTGCGCGGCTTCTGCGGTCCGGGCGCGCGGGCGCGCGCGAAGGAAAGCAGGTTGAGCGGCTTCGACGACCTGGCCTCATCCAGCGCCAGCACGGGCGAAGCGCTCGCAAGCGCCGCGGCCGCGGCCAGGAGGAGGAGTTTGGCTTTGTGATCCAGCTTCAACATCGGGCCGCGTGCGATTCTCGGTCGAGACCTGAGCATTGAGCGACCAAGCTTGCACGACGCTTATGCGTCATTGGACGATGACATCGGCCTGGAGCGCGCCGGCCGTCTTGATCGCCTGGAGGATCGCGATGATGCCTGACGGCTTGAGGCCGATCTGGTTCAATCCGCGCACCAGGCGCTGGAGATCGACGCCGCTCAGGATCGCCACCTGCGATCCGGCCTCGTTGGCCTCGACCACGGTCTGGGGAACCACCACCGTCTGCCCGCGCGAGAACGGCGCCGGCTGCGACACCACGGGCATCTCCGTGACGCGGACGGTCAGATTGCCGTGCGTCACCGCAACCGTCGATATCCGCACGTCCCGTCCGATCACCACCGTGCCGGTGCGCTCGTTGATCACCACCCGCGCCGGCGTGTCCGGCTCGACCGTCAGCTCGCCGATTTCGGCGAGGAAGCGGACCGGGCCGATATGGCGCGGCTTCGACAAGACGATGGTGCGGTAGTCGCGCTCGAAGGCGATCTGCGCGCGATAGCGGCCGCCGGCGTAGCGGTTGATTGCATCGAGGATGCGCGTTGCGGTGACGAAGTCCGGGTTCTTGAGCTCAAGCACCAGGAATTCCATCTCATGGAGGCTTCCCTGCACCTCTCGCTCGACCAGCGCGCCGTTCGGAATGCGGCCCGCGGTCGGGGTGCCCTGGCTGACGTTCTGCGCCTGACCTCCCACGCTGTAGCCGGCGACCGTGACCGCGCCTTGTGCCACCGCATAGACCGCGCCATCCGCCGCGCGCAGCGACGTCATCACCAGCGTGCCGCCGAGCAGCGAGGTCGCATCGCCGAGCGACGACACGGTCACGTCCATCCGCTCGCCTGCCCCGATCGAAGGTTGCAGGTCCGCGGTCACCATCACAGCGGCGACGTTGCGCGTGCGCAGGGTGGTCGGGCGCGCGGGGTTGGTGGTGCTCGTGGTCTCGTTCCTGACGTTGATGCCCATGTTCTCGAGCATCGATTGCAGGGACTGCTCCGTGAACGGAGCATTGCGAAGCGTGTCGCCGGTGCCGTTCAGGCCGATGACGAGGCCGTAGCCGACGATCTGGTTTTCACGCAATCCCTTGATGTCCGCGATGTCCTTGATGCGGACGGCGGCCTGGGCGCTGGCCGCGGAAACGACAAGGATGAGCGCAAGCAGGAGCCTGGTCATGATCCGTCCACGACCTTGACGGTGCCGTCCGGCTGGACGACTCCCCTGATGATCACGCCGGTGTCGGTGTTTCGCACTGGAATCAGTGCGCCGGCGGCGCCCGATTGCATCGCCGAGCCGTAGGTGACGATCGACAGGCCGCTGTCCTCGACGACGACCTTGACCATGGCGCCGCGGGCGACGGTCCAAGGATCTTCCACCGAGTTGGTCGGGATGGGCTGGCCCGGCAGCAGCGCGCGCCGGGCCATGCGGCCGACCAGGATCTGGCGTCCTTCGATGAACTGGGCGACGCCGAGCAGGTTCGGCGCGAAGGCGCGCTCCGTGATCATGTCGTCCCGGATCAGCTCGCCGGCACGGATCGACACGGCCGGCACGGGAAGCCGCTTCTCCTCGGCTGCAGCGACGCGCGCCGAGACGAGAACCAGCAGCACGGCGGCCAACCCGCGCACGATCAGGCCCACCCTGTTCAACATGGACACACCGGAACTAGCGAAGGCCCTTCGATACGGTCGAGGCCATTTCATCCGAGGCCTGGATGACCTTGGCATTCATTTCGTAGGCGCGCTGCGCCGAGATCAGCTCGGTGATTTCCTTGACCGGATCGACGTTCGAGGCCTCGAGATATTTCTGGTTGATCTTGCCGTAGCCGGCATCGCCCGGCAGTCCGACAACCGGCGTGCCGGACGCCGTGGTCTCGCGATAGAGATTGCTGCCGAGCGGCTCGAGGCCCGCCTCGTTGGCGAAGTTGGCGAGGTTGAGCTGGCCGATCTGCCGCGGGTTCACTTCCGTGTCCAGCTTGGCGAACACCTGTCCGGTCTGGTTGACCGTGACCTCGACCGTCCCCTGCGGGATCGTGATCGCGGGATCCAGCAGGTAGCCGTCGGTGGTGACGAGTTGACTGTTGGCATTGGTGTTGAACGAGCCCGCGCGGGTGTATTGCACCTCGTTGTTCGGGCCCAGCACCTGGAACCAGCCGCGGCCGTTGATCGCGAGATCGTAGGGATTGCCGGTCTGGGTGAGCGCGCCCTGGATGTGCAGCTTGCGGATCGCCGCCGACTTGACGCCGAGGCCGAGATTGGCGCCTTCCGGAATCGGCGACGAGCCGTTGACGTTCGCGACGCCCTGCATCCGGTCCATCTGGTAGAACAGATCGGTGAACTCCGCGCGCGCCCGCTTGTACGACGTCGAGTTGATGTTGGCGATGTTGTTGGCGATGACTTCGATATTGGTCTGCTGGGCATTCATGCCCGTGGCCGCAATGGCAAGCGATTTCACAATGTGACTCCTTCAGATCAAATCGACATACGAACGACTTCTTGGTAGGCCTGCACGACCTTGTCGCGAACCGCGACCGCCGTCTGCAAGGCTTGCTCGGCCGACATCAGCGCCTCGACGACGCGCCGCGTCGATTCCTTGCCCTGCATCGCCGAGATCGACGCCGCCTCGCCCGCCTTCAGCGTGCCGATCGCGTCCGTCGTCACCTGTTTCATCACCGAATCGAAGCCGACGTCGCCGCCGGACTGGATCGCGGTCGGCGCCGCGGGCGCGATCGCCTGCGTCTCGGTTGCGCGGCTCGCCGCCTGGCCTGCGGAGATCGCCGTGGACGAAATTGCCTCAAGCATTGTCAGCTCCTCAGAAGGTCGATGGTCATGCCCAGCATCGACCTCACCTGTTTCACGACCTGGAGATTGGCTTCATAGGACCGGTTGACTTCCCGCATGTCGGCCATCTCGATCATCATGTTGACGTTCGGCAGCTTGACGTAGCCGGACTTGTCGGCGGCGGGATGCCCAGGATCGTACTCCACGCGGTACGGCGTGGTGTCGACGCCGACCTCCTTGACCTTCGCGAGCTGCGCGCCCGAGGCACGGTCCATCGCGGCATCGAAGGTGATCGTCTTGCGCTGATACGGATCGGCGCCGGCGGTCCGTCCCGTCGACGTCGCGTTGGCGAGGTTTTCCGAGACGATGCGCATGCGCGTCGACTGCGCTTCGAGCCCGGAGCTCGCAACCGTCAGGGAGGCGCTCAGTGAGTCCAGCATGTCAATTCACCTCAGGTCTTCACGCTCGACAGCAGCATGCGGTGGAACGACCGCACGACCGCCGAGTTCATCGAGTAGTCGCGATTGACGTCGTTGCCCTTGATCATCTCCTGCTCGAGACTGACGGAATTTCCGGAGTGAACCACGTCCCAGCTGTCCTTCTTGGAGGTCGCGCGCGTGTCGGTCTCGGTCGCGGAAAGCTGCATGTGCGTCGGTGACGTCGTCGCGAGCCTGACCGGCATTCCGTCGAGCACCTTGTTGAACGGCTCGACGTCGCGCGCCTTGAAGCCCGGCGTATTCGCGTTGGCGACGTTGGTGGCGATGGTCGACTGGCGGAGTTCGAGGTACCGCGCTTGCGACGATGCGAGTTCGAAGAGATAAAGCGGTCCCACGACAGTCCCATTCTGGTCCATTCGAGGAGAAGCCTAGGGCGTTAAGCTTTCGTCAAGCTGTTGGGCGAAGCACCATCCTCGGAAATCTACTGGACCTTCTCGGGCCGGGTCGTCTGCTTCGACTGCAGGAAGTAGATGATCTCGGCGACGGGCCGGAAGAATTCGGCCGGAATCACCTGATCGACCTGAACGGCCTCGTAGAGCGCGCGCGCCAGAACTTTGTTCTCGATCACGGGGATTCTATTCTTCTCCGCGACTTCGCGGATCTTCAGCGCGATCACGTCCATGCCCTTGGCCACCACGAGCGGCGCCGGGTTTTCCTCGCGGTTGTAGCGCAGTGCGATCGCAAAGTGCGTCGGGTTCGCGATCACCAGCGTCGCGCGCGATGCGGAGGCGATCATCCGCTGTCGCGAGCGGTCGCGCGCCAGCGAGCGCAGGCGCGCCTTGACCAGCGGGTCGCCTTCGGCCTGCTTGTGCTCGTCCTTGATCTCCTGCCGGGTCATGCGCAGCTCGCGCCGCCAGTGGAAGCGCGCCCAGGCGAGGTCGATCGCGACCAGGACGATGGTCGCGATACAGATCGCCGAGACGATCCGCATCGCGATGTTGAGGATCATCTCCGGCAGCGCGACGGGGTCGGTGTACATCGCCTCGAACGCCTTCGCTTCGGACGAGCGCAGCACGAAGGCGACGACGACGGTCACCGAGGCGAGCTTGAACAGCGACTTGGCGAACTCGACGAGGCCCTGCGTTCCGAACAGCCGGTTCCAGCCGCTCACCGGGGAGATTCGCGAAAGGTCCGGCATGATGCGTTGAAGCACCAGGTTGGGCGCGTTTTGCAGCAGCGACGATGCCAGCCCGAACACGAGCAAAACGACCAGCAGCGGCACCAAGAATCGCAGCGCCTCGAGTCCCACCACGGTGAGGAGGTTCTGCGCGTCCGCCCCGGTGGCGAGGGGGAAGCCCTCGGGATCGTCGAGGAGGCTCTTCAGGGTCGGCGTCAATTGCTGCACGCCCTGGCCGATCAGGAACATCTGGATGACCATCAGCGCCGCCATCGACGCGAAGATGGAAGCCTCCCGAGAGACCGGAATTTTGCCCTGTTCGAGCGAATCGCGGACTTTCTTCTCGGTCGGCTCTTCTGTCTTGCTCTCCTGATCGGTTGTTTCTGCCATGCCCGTTCAGCGGTCAGCGGAAGACCAGCTCATCCTCCTGCTCGGGGTTGAGCTCGATTTCGCCCTTCTCCGCGAGGTCGAGCGCGAGATCGGTGATCACGCGCCGGGCCTCCAGCACGTCGCGCTGGTTCGACGGTTCGCCGATCGCGAGCTCGTGCTCGACGACGCGGCGGACGCGCGATGCGACCGACGACAGGATCAGCTCGCGGAAGTTCTTGTCGGTCCCCTTCAGCGCGATGACGATGCGATCGGTCGGCACCTGATCGAAGATCATGGTGCGCGCCTTCGGCGTCAGGTGGATCACGTCGTCGAAGGTGAACAGCAGCTCCTTCAGCACTTCGGCCGATTTCGGCCGCTTCTCCGACAGGCTCTTCAGCATGTCCTCGATGTGGCCGCGCTCCATCTTGTTGATGATGTCGGCGACGCGGGCATAGGTGTCCGCGCCGAGGTTGCGGGCGAAGTTCAGCGTCAGGTCCTCGTGCAGCGTCTTCTCGAGAACCTTCATCGCGTCGTCGGCGATCGGCTTGAGGCTGAGCACGCGCCGCATCAATTCGTTGCGCAGGCTGGACGGCAACTGGCTCATCACCTTGGCGGCACAGGCCGGCTTGACCTTGGACAGGATGAGGGCCGCGGTCTGCGGATGCTCCTTGGACAGGTAGGTGGCCAGCGAATTTTCCGACACCGACGAGACACGATCCCACACCGACCGGCTCGAATTGCCGAGCAGGTCCGTCATGATCGCCGAGACCTGGTCGGCCGGTAGCACGTCGCCAAGCACGGCCTCGAGGCCGCCGAGCGTGCCGAGAATGTTGGCACCCATCGAGAACTGCTGGGCGAACTCCTCGACGATCCCCTCCAGCTCCTGCGCGGTGATCGGCCGCAGCTCGGCCGCGGCCTTGGTCACGATGCGGATATCCTGCGGCTCGAACTGCGCGAGCACGCTCGCGGCCGCCTGCCGGCCCATGGCCAGCAGGAGTGCCGCGACCTTCTCCGTTCCGCCCAGCGTGGCAACGCCTCGCTGCTTGATGGGAGCGATGCCGACCTGTGCCGCCATGGTCAGGTATCACCCTGCCCCAGCGGTCCAACGATCTCCGTGAGCGAGACACCGAAGCGGGAATTGTCCTCTTCGACGACGACCACTTCGCCGCGGGCGACGATACGGCCGTTGACGACGACGTCGACGGGCTCACCGACCCGGTGGTCGAGCGGAACCACCGCGCCGCGCCCGAGCTTCATCAGGTTCGCCACCGGGATGGTAGCCGAACCCAGCACCACCTGCATGGTGACGGGAATGCGCAGGATGGCATCGACATTGGCGAACTTGCCGCTCTCCTCCGCCGTGCGCGCGGCGATCTCGGCCAGCCGCTCCAGCGGAGACGTCTCGGTCTCTTCCGATGCAGATGCAGACTCATAGTCGAAGGATTGCGCCATTTGGTATCGCCTCTTGGTATTTCCGCTCCCGGAGCGCCACGGCGTTCCGGTCGTATCTGGTTCGCCGGCCCCGGCTTCAGTGCTTGTTCACGTCGGCGCCGCTCCCGGTCGCTGCGGACGCGAGCCCGCTCCTGGCGTCGAGCGCCGCGATCGCCTCGTGGGCCTGGTCGATCTTCGTGCTCAGCACGTTGGCGAGCCGTCCGAGATTTGCGGTCGAATCATGCGCCGCGGTGATAACCGTGTCGAAGGCGCCCGCCGTCTCGTGGACGATGGTCGAGAATTCGCCCTGGTAACTGCGCAGCCGCGCCAGCTCGCGGTGCATCCGCGTCACCCGCATGCTGGTGAAGGCAAGCGCAATCAGCAGCACCGCATCAACGAGATAGGATATCATCGACGAACTCCCGTTTCTGATCCACGGGATCTGCCACCTGCATGGCGTAATAGCCATCGAGCTGGCCGATCTGACACCAGAACAGCACCTGGTTGTTGCTTTCGAGACGGGCCAGCGTGCGCGGCGTGGCTTCGAGCTCGAGCACCTGCCCGACCTGGAACTTCACGACGTCGCCGAGGGTCACCATCTTCTCATCGAGCACCGCGCTCAACGTCACTTCGGTGCGGTGGACCTCGCTCTCCATCTGCTCGCGCCAGCGCGGATCGGACGCGCGGCCGTCGCTGACGACGACATGGGCGAGCTTCTGGCGCAGCGGGTTGAGCGCGGAGTGTGGAATGATGAGGAACATCTGGCCGCCGCGGTAGAGCGCCTGCAACATGATGTTCGCGCAGATCGACATGTTGCCGCTCCGCCCGATCGCCAGCGAGGCCATCGCGGTCTCGACCCGCTCGACACGGAAGGTGACGTTGGACGTGCCGGCGAAGGCGGATTGCAGCGCCTTGGCGAAGCGCTCGAACAGCGCCTGGACCAGGCGGATCTCGATGTTCGAGAACGAGCGCTCGACGTCGAGCGGCGGTTCGGCACCATCGGAACCGAACATCGCCTCGACCATCGTGAACACGAAATCGCGGTCGAGCATGATGATGATGCGGGAGTCCCACTGCTCGGCATAGAGCACGGCGGCGACCGCGTTGGCCTCGTAGTCCTTGATGATGTCGCCGACCCGATCATTGGTGATGCCGTTGACCGAGAAATAGCAGGGCGTTCCCGCCATCGGCTGGAGGCTGTCGGTGCAGGATGCCGCCATGCGATCGAAGATCACATTGAGCATCGGCATGCGTTCGATCGATATGCCGGCCGCGTCCAGCAGGTAGTTCGGCAACTGCTTCCGCTGATCGACCTCGACGTCTTCCATCGTCATGCGCGTGCCGCCTTCGGTTCAGCGTCAGCCACGACAGCCTTCGGACCCGCGATCGTCTCGTTCTCGACGACATCGATCGACGGACGCTCGCTGCTCGAGATCATCTTGCGGCCGTGCTCGACCGCGATCTGCGGCATGGCGCCGTTCATGAATGCCAGCAGCGTCTGCTTGACGATGATGTAGGGCCGGCACTTCTTCTCGCGCGTCATCTTAATCTTGATCGCGAAGGGCGAAATGATGCCGTAGGACAGAAAGATGCCGGCGAAGGTGCCGACCAGGGCGGCGCCGATGAAGCCGCCCAGCAACTTCGGCGACTGGTCGAGCGCGCCCATCGCCTTGATGACGCCGAGCACCGCGGCGACGATGCCGAGCGCCGGCAACGCCTCGGAGACCGTCACCAGCGAATGGTAGGGCGCCAGCTTGCCCTTCACGATTGTGTGGATCTCCTCGTCCATCAGCGCTTCGATCTCGTGCGTGCGCGCATTGCCCATGATGATGAGACGGACATAGTCGCAGATGAACTGGAGCAGCGACGGGTCACCGAGCACGCTCGGGAACGCCTTGAAGATCTCGGAGGACGCAGGGTCGTCGATATGCGCCTCGACCTCGTTGCGGCCCTTGCCCCGCAGCTCGCGCATCAGGGCATGCAGCGCCCCGAGCAGGTCGAGATAGTAGCGCTGGCCCGGCACCGCGCCGGTGATGGCCTGCATGCAGGCTACCCCGGTATCCACGACCGTCTTCCACGGGTTGGCCACGATGAAGGTGCCGACCGCGGTGCCCATGATGATCACGAACTCCCACGGCTGCATCAGCACGGCCAGATGCCCGCCCATGGCGGCAAATCCGCCAAGCAGCGCCGCCACCGTGATGAAAATCCCCACGAAACTGAGCAACGCGCCACTCCATCGCCGATCCCACCGGGAATATCTAGTCGGCGACGCTTGCGCGAAGCTGGCTTCCCGCTCGCCAGCCCCGCGCAAGCAATTCACGGCAGCTTGGGACGATGTCGCAATGGCGACCAGAGGGGCGCGGGTCATGCTATCCACGATCGCGGACTACACCAGATTGACCAAGGACCTGGGCAAGTCGATGACGCAGGTCGCGACCCAGCCGGATGTCAGCCGCGAGACCGATTACTTCCTCAGCCATATCGGCAACGTGAAGACGATCGACGACTTCCTGAAGGACTACCGCCTCTACACCTATGCCATGAAGGCCTATGGCCTCAGCGACATGACCTACGCCAAGGCGTTCATGCGCAAGGTGCTGACCGAGGGGGTCTCGAACAAGGACGCCTTCGCCAACAAGCTCACCGACGCCCGTTACCGGGAATTCGCCACCGCCTTCAATTTCGCCGCCCTCGGCGACAAGGCGACCCAGACCACCGCAGCCACGACCGGCACGGCCACCCAGTACGTCACGCAGACGATGGAGCAGAAGGCCGGCGACCAGAACGAGGGCCTGCGGCTGGCGCTCTATTTCACCCGCAAGGCGTCCACGATCACGAACGCCTACCAGATCCTCGCCGACAAGGCGCTGACCCAGGTCGTCCAGACCGCCATGGGCTGGTCGTCGACGATCAGCTCGTCCGACATCGATGCCCAGGCCAAGATGATCACGGACAAGATCGACCTCACCGATTTCCAGGACCCGACCAAGGTCACCAAGTTCGTGCAGCGCTTCGCGGCGATGTGGGACGCGACCCAGGCCCAGAGCGACAACTCGACCAACCCCGCGCTGGTCCTGATCGGCGGCGCGGCGACGTCGGCCAGCCTGGATACCGACATGCTCACGAAGCTTCAATCCATCCGGTTCGGGAAGTAAGTCATGCAATCGGCTCTCTATGTGGGATTGTCGGCGCAGGTCGCCCTCGAAAAGCGCCTCCAGACGATCGCCAACAACGTCGCCAACGTCAACACGGCGGCGTTCCGCACCGACGTGGTGAAGTTCGAGACCGTGCTGTCCAAGGCCGGCGCGAACCCGGTCGCGTTCTCCTCGCCCGGCGACAACATCATTTCGCGCGAGACCGGCAACATCACCGAGAGCGGCAATCCGCTCGACGTCGCCGTGGTCGGTCAGGGCTGGCTCGCCTTCGCCGGCCCGAACGGCACGGTCTATACGCGTGACGGCCGGCTCCAGATCGCCGCCAACGGCGACCTTCAGACGGTGGCCGGCTTCCCCGTCATCGATGCCGGCGGCGCGCAGATCACGCTCGACCCGAACGGCGGGCCGGTCTCGATCGCACGCAGCGGCGCGATCACCCAGGACAACAACGAGATCGGCACCATCGGCCTGTTCAACATTCCCACTGATGCCAATCTCGAGCGCTACGGCAATTCGGGCGTGACGCCCGACCGGCCTGCGACCGCCATCGCCGATTTCTCCCGCGACGGCTTCAAGCAAGGCTATGTCGAGGGCTCCGGCGCCAATCCGATGATGGAATTGACGAAGCTGATGGCGGCCTCGCGCGCCTTCGACGGCACCAATTCGATGATCGAGGGCACCGAGAGCTCGCTCCAGAACGCAATCCGGACGCTGGGCGAGCCCGGCAAGTAGAGTGCGCCCCGTGCGCAATGAGGGTGGACGGTTTCTTTGAACGCTCTTCGGCAACTCGAGTGGGCGCTGCTGGAGCTTCAGCAGAGCACTCCCCTGGCAAGCGTCAGCGGCGCGATCTCCGAGATCGCGCCGACGCATTTCCGTGTCTCCGGCCTGTCGCGCTTCGTCAGGCTTGGTGAACTCATCGGCGTCAACTCCGGCGGCAAGCCCCAGATCGGCGAGGTGGTGCGGATCGACAGCGAGGGCATCATCGCCAAGCCGTTCGACCGGCAATTTGCCGGCGGCCTCGGTTCCGTCGCCTACCGCATGCCGCCATTGTCTTTCGCGCCCGATCCGAGCTGGAAGGGCCGCGTCATCAACGCGCTCGGCGCCCCGCTGGACGGACAAGGTCCGCTGACGCCGGGATCGCGCGCCGTCTCGGCGGAGGCCGAGGCGCCCTCGGCCATGAAGCGCGCGCGCGTCCACAAGCCGCTGCGCACCGGCGTGCGCGTCATCGACCTGTTCGCCCCGATCTGCGCCGGCCAGCGCGTCGGCATCTTTGCCGGCTCCGGCGTCGGCAAATCGACGTTGCTCGCGATGCTTGCCCGCAGCCAGGGCTTCGACACCGTCGTGCTGGCGCTCGTCGGCGAGCGCGGCCGCGAAGTGCGCGAATTCATCGAGGACGTGCTGGGCGCCAATCGCAATCGTGCGGTCACCATCGTATCGACGGGCGACGAGAGCCCGATGATGCGGCGGCTGGCGCCGAAGACGGCCATGGCGGTAGCCGAATATTTCCGCGATCGGGGCGAATCGGTTCTGCTTGTGGTCGATTCGATCACCCGTTTCGCCCACGCCGCCCGCGAGGTCGCGCTCGCCGCCGGCGAGCCCGCGGTCGCGCGCGGCTACGCGCCGACGGTCTTCACGGACCTGCCGCGCCTTCTGGAGCGCGCCGGCCCCGGCGAGGAGGGATCCGGAACGATCACCGGAATTTTCTCCGTGCTGGTCGACGGCGACGATCACAACGAGCCGATCGCCGACACCATTCGCAGCACGCTCGACGGGCACATCGTGCTCTCCAGGCACATCGCCGACCAGGCGCGCTATCCGGCCGTGGACGTTCTGGCCTCGGTCTCCCGCCTCGCCCATAACGTCTGGGACCCCGAAGAGCGCGAATTGGTGAGCAAGCTGCGCACCATGATCGCCAAATACGAGGACACGCGCGATCTTCGCCTGATGGGCGGATACCAGTCGGGACGTGATTCGGGCCTCGACCAGGCGATCGACCTGGTTCCGAGAATCTACAGCGCAATGCGGCAAGACGCATCGGCTCAGCCGAGCGCAGATCCGTTCCGCGAGCTGAGGGACATGCTCAAGGGCGAGTAGCAGGTGAGACGGCGCACGACGCGCCCGCGATCTCGCCCTGCTCATTGTTTCTACAGTCGGTCGCGCATCCAGTCACGCGGCCGGCGCATGCCTCCCGTCACCGCCACCGCGACCCGTCGTGAGCGCATCAACCGTTCGGATGACTCATCGGGCGGCCGCGACGGAAGCGGAGACGGCTCCGCGAGCGGAACAACCGCCGCGTGTAATCCCTACAAGTTCTCTCGGCGATTCTCCGGACGCATTGCACAAGTTGTGGATGACTCATCAACGCGCATCAGCTTTTGTCATGCACAAGCTTCCATCAACTTGCATCAACGGCGGACAACGACGTGCCCTGCAATTAAACCGTCGTATACTTGCGGGCATGCTGCCCGTAGGACAACGTATTGCGTTCACTACCATGTGTCCCTAAGAGCGAGATTGTCTTGAACGTTACATTCGCCTGCAACGACATCCAGTCTCCGAGAGCGTCTCTACTTGATTTTGTTGAGAAGCTCATTCATCGTTTCGGTGGAATATCAAGAAACGTCTGCTTGTGACTTGAACTCAGGGGCTTCGGTTGAACAATTCCCGTCCATCGTCCGTTCGTGACGGCAACTTGGGCTCCCGTGCGACGACGACGCGATTGGCATGTCATCGGCGACGCGGCCTCTCGCTCCGGACGACGCGACGCACGCTGGTTCGGCTCGGGCGCGTTGCGGTCCGTGCCTTCGAGCAGGAATCGGGCACGACGTACTCATCGGGCATCTCCGGAGGTCTGACCTCTTTCGAATTAATCGCGAACCAGGGCGCAAGGCGGCTTCGGGACGCCGCAGACGAAGTTCCGGGGACGAGGTAAATCCATGCCATTGGCACGAGAGGCCGTCGAGCTGCTGGTCCAGGCGGCGAGGGCTTGGTATTTCGAAGGCAACCAGCATGGATTGCGCGATCGGGAATGGATGGCGCTGCGCTTTCTCGGCCGCGCCAACAGGTTTTCGCGCACACCGTCCGCGCTCGCCGGCTTCATCGGCTCCACCAGGGCGACTGCATCGCAGATCGTGAAGACGCTCGAGAGCAGGTCCTTCCTGGTGCGAAAGCCCTCGCACGAGGACAAGCGTTCCGTGGTGCTTCACGTCACCGCGCAGGGCGAGAAGTGCCTGAGCCAGCACGACCCGATCAACCACGTGGTGAATGCGGTCACGGCGCTCGGAACCGAGGAGTGCATCAGGCTGCGCGACTCGCTGCGGGAGATCCTCAATCACCTCGACGCAGCTCACCAGCGACTCGATGCCAGCATCTGCCGGGACTGCATGTTTCTCGCCGAACGCAGCCCTGGCATCGGCCCGGCCGCAGCGAAGGGACGCGCAACCGCCGAATTCATGTGCCGGCTGTATCGCGCCCCCGTCTCGCTCGAGGAGACCGAGCTGCTCTGCACCAGCTTCGAGCGCACCCGCGACCGCCCGAAGATCGAGGCGCATCTCGACCGTGCGCGCGTGGCGAGCCAGGGATGAGGCGAAGGCCCGCAGCCTGAGCGCAACTTCCGCACCGATGGCGCGGCCAAAGCTTGTGTAAGATTTCGCGGCGCTCGCAAGGACGGCAGTATCAGCTCCGTCATCCCCGCACAACGACGAGGGATAAGCGCCCGTAGTTTCCACATCGTCATTGCGGGCGCAGCGAAGCAATCCAGAATCCCTCCGCGGAAAGACTCTGGATTGCTTCCGCCTTCGCTAAGGCTTCGGCGGACAAGTCGCTGCGCTCGCAAGGACGGAGCAAGACGAATCGTCGTCATCTTCTGGCTCGCTTCTCGACCCGCAGACACGCCTTCACGTCCCCGCGGCGCATTTCGCCCGAGCTTTGCTTCATCGCTCCACCCTCTTTCAGCCAAGAGGGCGCAGGGAAGGCCGGGTGCCGGCTGGCACCCACGGTCCGCTGTGCGCGTGTAGCGCATGAAAAGATGCACAGCGGCATACAGGTGCAGCCAAAACACTCGGCCTTCCCTGCGCAGTGGTCTGACGGCTTATGCCGTGATCTCCCGGGAGCCGAGTTCCTTCTGGCCTCCCTCACCCCGCGAATTGACGATGCCGTCCGCCCGGTCGGGCTCGCGTGCACCTCCGCGAAAGGCTTGACCGTAGCAACGACGGCCAGGACCACACGGTTTTGCCGTACGCGCATTCGCCGACCGCCACAGGGTTCTCCCGCGCTGTCGACGTCGCGGGAAAAATGTTGGCGAGACGAGCTTTCAGCGCCGCTCATCCGCACGCGGTTTCGGGCTCACAGGGACTACCCGCCCTGCCCGCACCATGTCGTGCCGACGCTGCCGCGTCCACCGCAGCCCGGCTCGCGAAACGTGACGACACAAGATCGCCCTCAAGGTCAAGCCGGGATGGGCGACACATACGACAAATCCGAATTTCGGTAAAGTGGAATATTTTTGTCGATGCGGATTGACAGCTTCGCGGGTGTTTTGCCCGTCGGGCAAACGAGGCTGTCTCCACACCGTCATAGCGAGCGCAGCGACTTGTCCGCCGAAGCTCTAGCGAAGGCGGATGCAATCCAGGCGCAAAAAAAACACCCGGCGGTTTCCCGCCGGGTGTTCGTTCGTGTGGTTCGATAGATCTTACCAGTTGCGCTGAGCGCGGAGGATCATGGCGATCGAGTTCTGATCCTTCAGCTCGTAGGTCGCGGCCGGCTTGGCGGTCACGACGTTCGGGGTGACGCCAACCGTACCGGAGTACTTCTGGTCGAGATGGGTCCAGGAGAGGTCGGCCGAGAACGTCAGGTTCTTGACCGGGGTCCAGCGGGTGACGAGACCGAGCTGGCCAATCGCGAAGTCCGGGTTACACGAGGTGACACCAGCCAGGCCACCGAACACGCCGCCAGCACCACCGGCGCCGCAGAGGGTGGTCTTGGCCAAGGTGCCGAACTGCGCCTGAGCGTAAGCGCCGTAGATCGCGGTGTTCCAGGCCGCATCCCAGTTGTGGGTGTAAGCGCCACGGAAGCCCCAGGTCTTGACGGTTTCCTGCGAGCTGCCGGTCACGAACACCGTGTCGGGAGCGTTGGCGAAGCCGATGCTGCCGTAGGCGCCAGCAACGCCCGAATTACCGTACAGCGCGTAGGAGCTGCCCGACAGATTCTGGAAGTTGTAGCGGGTCGCACCGTCGGTGTAGACGGCCTGGATGTTGATCGTGTCACCCGCGCCGGTCGGGATGTTCTTGATCGAGAGAGCGAGCTGAACCGCCCAGCCCCACTTGTCGTCGGGGTGGCCGGTGGTCTCGTTCGCACCGTAGTAGCCGACGTGGTTGTCATGCGCAGCCACCGACGCCTGGAAGAGGCCCCAGGCCTGGTCGACACGCACCTGACCGACGAGGTTCGGCGAACGCGAGCCGCCGATGGCGTTGGTGCCGTACGAACCGCCGATGATGCCGGCCGCGGTCGCGCCGGTCATGTTGAGGTTGCCGGCCTGATAGTACTGGGTCGCATCTTCAGCCGAGAACGACGCCGTCACGCCCTGGCCGAAGTCGGCCGTGTACGTGAACTGGGTCACACCGGTAACGGTGCCGGAGCCACCGACGAGGTTGTCGGTGATGTTGCCGGGATAGTTGGTCCAGGGCGCGTCGAACTGCGACACGGCCTTACCCATCGTGAAGCCGGCGAACTGGATGAAGGCGTAGTACACGCCGAGCGCACCGGCCGAGGTGTTGCCGTCGGTGCCGTTCACCGAGCCGGAGCCGTTCGAACCGACGAGGCCGGTGCCCGCAGCATTGAGACCGAGCGTACCGCTGTACTGGGTGCCGCCCGTTGCCGAACCGGTGGGGGTATAGTTGCCGGTCGTCCAGGTAAAGACGCCGTCGAAGAAGGTACGGACGACGCCGTACTCGGTCGCGGTGCGGGTGTCGATGTTCAGGTCTTCACGAGCGCGGAAGGTGTAGTAGTTCATCAGGCGGTTGCGAGCACCGGCAACGCCGCCCTGGTTCGGATTGAAGTCCGAGTTGGTATTGAGGTTCGCGTCGGCACGCAAATAGCCGCCCAGCTTGATGCAGGTGTCGGTGCCCGGGATGTAGTAGAATCCGGCGCCGTACAGCGAGCAGATCTTCACGTATTCGACCGCTTTGGCCTTTACGGGGAGATCGGCTGCGAACGCCCCGGAGGCGGCCATCAGGCCGGCAGCCGAGCCGAGAAAGAGCGTCTTCGTCAACTTCATTAGATAAACCTCCAGGTCGGTTCAGGGGGCTCGGCTCCTCGGTGGAGGCCGCTTGACCCTCTCAATTTCCGTTTCAATTCAGGTCCGCACTGAGGGTCCGGACTGAAACGACAGCGAGGTGCCCCCCCTCCGTCGTGCTTCACATATAGTTTATAAAAACAATCGTCTCAATTCATTGATTTGATGAAGCGCAAGTTCGGAAAGGGATGTTGCCTGCGGGCAACAGGAGATGCAGGACGCCGCACAAGCAATTAAAATAAAAGAAAAAGCCCTCAGGGGGCATCCCGAGGGCTTTCTTGGAGGTCTCACATCGCCGGTCATTGACAGCGGTCAAGAGCAGCAAATTCTGAGTGCGTAAGACATAACTTAATCAATTGCTTTTCACAAGCATTAAGTGGCGGCACGATTTCCCCAATGAAGTGTTCCGCGCACGATATGCGAGACGGCTTCGCAATATCCCGCTAAAAGGCTGATCAAAGACAAAAAGAAAAATGATCAAGGGGGAAGCCATATGATCGAGAAGAAGCTCGACCGGGCGATTACAGACTTCATCTGGAATATCGTTGAAATCCATTCCCAGCTGGAGGACATCCACAGCAGCTGGGCTGGACTGCTCGGCATTACCGAGCCGCAATGGCTGATCCTGATGGCCATCACCGAACTGGACGAGGGACGAGGCGTCGCCGGAATCGACGTCGCGAACAAGCTGCGCGTCCACCCCGCCTTCGTGACCAACCAGACCAAGAGCCTCGAGAAGCACGGGTTCCTGTCGCGACGGCCAGCGGCCGACGACGCCCGCTTCGTTCTGATGTCGCTGACGGAAAAGGCGACGACGGAAATCGAAAAACTGTCCAAGCGGAAGCTCGCCCTGAATTCGACCATGTTCAACGAGCTCGACGAGAAGACCCTCGCCGATTTGAATGCCGCGCTCGCGACCATTGCCAAGAATGCCCGGCTCGCTGCACGGCTACTGGCTATCGACGTGTCGTGATACGCGGTTCTTCACGACGCAGCCAAGGCGCGACGGCATGGGAAAGAATCCTCGGCGCGCTTCGGGTCGTTGTCTCCGGATGACTGCGCCGCGTTCGTCGCGAGAAGACCGCGGCTCAGTCATGCGGATCACGGGCTAAAGATAGGTGACGGGATCGAGGCGACGGGCAGCTCCAAGCTTGGCGTCGAGCCATTCAAAAATGAAGTCGTCCACCGTGATGAAATTCTCGACCTCGCCCAGAGGATACGGGATGCGGTTCGGCACGACGATCGAGCAGTCGGCTCCGGCCTGGCGATAGCCGGCTTGCAGCTCGAGTGCCTCCTGTTCGCGCACCATCGAGCGGCTCCCGACCACCATGAGAAGCGGACAGGCCATTCGGCGCGGCGACGACAACGGACGCATCGAGGCTCCGCCCTCGACGACCTGCTCGACGCCTGTCATCCAGTGAACCGATGCCCGGTGCGCGACCGACCGCAAAAGACCGCCGTCGCACACGGCGGCGGCTACCCTGCGATCCGAGAGGACAAGGCGGGAGGCATGACTGGCGCCCGCTCCTTCGCCGTAGATCGCTATCCGCTGCGCGTCGACATCCGGGCGGGCCTCCAGATAGTCCAGCCAGCATTGGAGGATATGCTCCTGTTTGAGCGGACGACGAACAGGCGAACTGCCGGGATCGATGAGCAGAAGTGACATGTTCCGGCGAAGCGAGGCGGGCAAGAGCCTGCTCATCATCGAGGCCAGGGTGACGTCCTCGTCGGCGATGCAGATGACCGCGGGCGCGGAAGGCCCGTGACAGAGCGCCGGCAGGAAGAAGCCGGTCAACGCTCCCTGCTCGAAGCCGTCGATCTCGACGTGCTCGATCGCGTGAGCCGCATCGTCCGCGAAGCTTCTCAGGCTGAGACCGACCCTATCGGCGAAGTCGGTACTCGCGAGATCGTCCGGAGAAGACAGGCTTCGCGCGACCTCGAACGCCATCAGCGCGCATATCCACGCTTCGCACGCGACGATCCGGCCGGCACCGTCCGCGCGCGCGGATTCGGCGGAGCTCCGGTAGTCTTCCGCAACCCTCAACCAGTCTGAAAACCAAAGATGCCTGTGCGCCTCGCGCGCAAGCTCCGCGACAGACAGACTTTCGAAAAATTCGGACGCGCGCTTTCGCAAGCGTACGAGGCTTCCACCGGCGCCGTCACAGCGGCCGTGAGGCCAATGATCACCTTCCATTTTCTTCTCCGAACGGCGCCGTCAGCGATTGGCCGGGCTTGCCGGCTGCGCATTCAGCGCAGAGCCGTGCACGCCTGCTCGATGCGATCCCAGGCGTACCTGGTCGCGTCCATCGCGCTTGCGTCTGCTGATGCCGTCCGCCTCGCCGATCTGTCTCGCTGCCGTCTCGACTCCACGCAGGGACAGCACATCGTGCCCCGCGCAGGATCGGAGCGTTGTTGCAGCGAGACCCCATCCGATGTTCGTTTCGTCTTCGCTTCGCGCGGGCGAGGGCACTTGGCCAAACCGTGTGTAGCCCCCATCGGCCGGTCTCAACACAAGTTGCACGCCGGCTCCAACTCAATCGTCACGTCTCAGCTCCGTTGCTGATGTACAGTCATGGCCCCGCGCCACTTTGCCATTTTTGCGGTCCTAGGTTTGTAGTTTTTTGTTGCGATCGACGGCTAAATATTGGCTGCCATTTGATGACAGAAGAGGCAGGGCCTGTGTCGGCTTTCATCGTGAATTCCTGATGACCCATCCGGCGCGCAGCTCATCACGATAGCGATAAAAGATGCGGCGGATTGCC
This sequence comes from Bradyrhizobium sp. B025, assembly GCF_042257955.1. Taxonomy (NCBI): domain Bacteria; kingdom Pseudomonadati; phylum Pseudomonadota; class Alphaproteobacteria; order Hyphomicrobiales; family Nitrobacteraceae; genus Bradyrhizobium; species Bradyrhizobium sp. B025. Next base: position 6,841,482 of record NZ_CP170150.1, read on the forward strand.
GCTTCATCGATGCCGAATGTCTTACGCCGCGGGACTTCCCGACTGTCGTTCTCGCAGGAAAACTTGCGAGACGAATCCTCGACGTCGCGCATCCACACACGGCGCGCGAAACGTGACGACGCATGATCGCCCTCCAGGTGAACCGGGATGGTCGAGACATCCGACATTCCGAACTTCAGATAAGCCACTTATTTAAGCAACTCAAGTATCTGCTGACGCCCTCGTGTCCGGGTGCGGATAGTCACGCTTTCGGCGTCGAGCAACACGGCCGGGCCGCCCGCCGAACCTTCCGCGCCTTGTATGCATTATCCCAGTTGCCATTATCGGGCACTTCGCTTTACATGCCGGCAACCTGCCCTCGGATTGCAGCCGGGGCACAAAAATCACATGACATTTCCAAGGGACGAAACATGGCGCGCAACATATTGATTCTCGGGGCTTCCTACGGCTCCCTGCTGGGCACGAAGCTGCTGATGGCAGGACACAACGTCACCCTGGTCTGCCGCGCCAAGACCGCGGAGCTGATCAACCGTGACGGTACCGAGGTCCGCATCAAGTTGCGCGACGAGGCGGTGCACCGGGCGATCTTCTCGCGCGACCTGCCCGGCAAGCTCGATGCGGTGACGCCGGCCGATGTCGACGTCTCCCGTTACGACATGGTCGGCCTTGCGATGCAGGAGCCGCAATACACCAACCACACGGTGCGCGTGCTCATGGTCAAGATCGCCGCGGCGAAGCTGCCGTGCCTGTCGATCATGAACATGCCGCCGCTGCCCTATCTGAAGCGGATTCCGGCGCTCGCAGGCATGGATCTCGAGGAGGCCTATACCAACGCGCAGGTGTGGGAGCGGTTCGAGCCGGGCCTGGTGACGCTGTGCTCGCCCGACCCGCAGGCCTTCCGTCCGCCGGAGGAAGCCGCGAACGTGCTTCACGTCGGCCTGCCCACCAACTTCAAGGCATCGGTCTTCGCCGACGAGAAGCACAACAAGGTGCTGCGCGAGCTCGAAGCCGACATCGACGCGGTGACGCTCGACGGCCACGACGTGCCGGTGAAGCTGAAAGTGTTCGATTCCCTGTTCGTGCCGCTGGCGAAGTGGTCGATGCTGCTGACCGGCAACTACCGCTGCATCACGCCGCACGAGCCGCAGTCGATCCGCGACGCCGTGCACGGCGATCTCAAGCGCTCGCAGACGATCTACGATCATGTCGACGCGATCGCCCGCCGCCTCGGCGCCGATCCGCAAGACCAGGTGCCGTTCGCGAAATACGCCAAGGCGGCCGAAAGCCTGCTCAAGCCGTCGTCGGCCGCGCGCGCGGTGGCCAGCGGCGCGCCCTTCATCGAGCGCGTCGACCTGCTGGTGAAGCTGATCTCGCATCAGCTCGGCGTGCCCAACCCCGAGATCGACCGCACGGTCGAGACCGTGGACCAGAAGCTGAACGAGAAGATCGTGCAGGGCGGATCGGGCGCGCAGTAGCCGCGCGCCACGTCTGTCGCTATCGCGCGACGCAGGCGCTCACGCGCTCAGGAATGATTGAAGCCAGATCAGGCCGGTCACGGCGACGAGCGTGACCGCGCCGGTGCGCGTGATGATCTCAGGGTAGCCGAGACGACGGGCGCCGCCGCCAAGCGTTGCGCCCAACGCAATCCACGCGGCGCCCGCGGTGACGATCTGAAGCGCGATCATTCCGAGCCACGGCAGGAGCTCGAACAGTCCGGCCTGGAGCGGCAGGAGCAGGAAGGCGAACACCATCGCCTTCGGATTCAGCAGCGTGGTGATCAGCACCTGACGGAACGTCACCACGGCGCCGCCGCGCAGCTCGCGCGCGTTGACGCGCCAGAGCATGACGGCAAGGCCCAGGATGTAGACACTGACCGCCACGCGAAGCACGACGGCCGCGAGCGGAATGCCGCTCACGACGGGACCGAGCGCCAGCCGCAGCAGCGCAATCGCCGCGAGATAGCCGAACAGCTCCGCCGCGAGCAGACGGAGCGACCGCGATATCCCGATCCCTGCCCCCGATGTCGCGAGCAAGGTGTTGGTCGGTCCCGGCATGGCGAGGAGAAAACAGGTCGCCGTGAAGAAGGTCAGGAAGTTCATAGCCCAGGCTAACAGCATCGCGCCGGCAAATCTTGATCTGCGTCATGCGGCGGCACCGCCATGCTCGACTTTGGCCGCGTTCGCACGGAACGGTTCCCGGTGTTGCCCGAACTCGATGAGAGCGATCGCGCCGTCCTGATCACGCGATCGTGTCGCTGCCCACGTCTCGTCGTCTTGCCTCGCGCTTAGGCGTGAGCAAGATAGCTTTGTAAGTCACCTTGCCCGGCATTGATTTGCGATGCCTGCGTTTGGGATCCAGACAAGAACACGAGAAGAAGCAATGGATCAGGCGATGCTGAGCGTCGTCCGTGCGGTCGAGGCAGGCGCGACGACCATGAAGGGCGTCATCGACGCGACCGGATTATCCCGTCTCAAGATCGAACGTGCGTTGGCTGCGCTGGAGAAACAAAAGCTCCTGGTGCGCGACGGCCAAGGCTTCAGGGCAACGGGTCTGCCGAGAACAGCGCCCAACCCGCGTCAATGCGGATCGTGCAACGCCTGCTGCGATATCCTCGAAGTCGCCGCGGTCGACAAGCCGGTAAACCAGCTCTGCAGGCATTGGCAGGCGGGCACCGGATGCACCATCTACGCGAGCCGCCCGCAGATGTGCCGGTCGTTCGCCTGCGCCTGGCTGCAAGGCCATCTCGACGATGCATGGTTTCCAGCGAAATCGGGCATCGTGGTGCATTTCAGCCAGGACGCCGTCAACGTCACGGTCGACGACGACTGCCCCGATCGCTGGCGCGAGGAGCCGTATTTCAGCAAGCTCGCCGAATGGTCGATGAACGGCATCAGGCGAATCGGAAACCGCGGCTACGCGACCCTCGTGGTCTCCAGCGAGAACCGATTCCTGCTGCTCGGACGCACCGTCGTTCCCGATCCGACGCCATCAGGCACCGCGTTCCTGCCGCTCACCCCCGACACGTTCCGGTTCTGGCGGGCAACGTCACCGGAACATCTGCAGCGGCTGCACGAGCGCATCGCCGAGATCGAGCGGATCAGGCAGGAATTCGGCTCCTGCGCGATTCCCCCGAACGAGGACGACGATCCCGTCCCGCCCTATCGCCCCGCGCTTCTACGGTTGTCGAATCACGCCTGAACGCCGTCGTGGGCAACAGAGCCTGATTCGCGCTGTGGTGCTCGACGCGCCCCGGCCGGGTTGATAAGCCCCTGTCCGCGAATGATGGGGACTTGAGTCGGGACATGACGGTTGCGATCGAGATGGGGCAGACCACGGCGGGCGCCGCGGCGGCCATGGACCTCGAGGAACTGCTGGCGACCCGCCTCCTGGTGCAGGGCAATTCGGGCTCCGGCAAGTCGCATCTGTTGCGGCGGCTGCTGGAGCAGAGCGCACCCTGGGTGCAGCAGGCCATCATCGACCCCGAGGGCGATTTCGTCACGCTGGCCGAGCGCTTCGGCCATCTCGTGATCGAGGCCGAGGATCACACCGAGCGCGGCCTTCAGGTCGCGGGCGAGCGCGCGCGGCTGCATCGCGTCTCAACCGTGCTCAATCTCGAGGGCCTCGATGCCGAGAACCAGATGCGCCGTGCCGCCGCGTTTCTCGGCGGCCTGTTCGACGTCGATCGCGACCATTGGTACCCGATGCTGGTGGTGGTGGACGAGGCGCAGCTGTTCGCGCCGGCAGTCGCCGGCGAGGTGTCGGACGAGGCGCGAAAACTGTCGCTCGGTGCCATGACCAATCTGATGTGCCGCGGCCGCAAGCGCGGGCTCGCCGGCATCATCGCGACCCAGCGGCTGGCAAAGCTCGCCAAGAACGTCGCGGCCGAGGCCTCCAACTTCCTGATGGGCCGGACCTTCCTCGACATCGACATGGCGCGCGCCGCCGACCTGCTCGGCATGGAGCGGCGCCAGGCGGAAGCCTTTCGCGATCTCGAGCGCGGCCAGTTCATGGCGCTGGGACCTGCGCTGTCGCGGCGTCCGCTACGCCTGAACATCGGCCCGACCGATACCCACGCGCGCAACTCCACGCCGCGGCTGATGCCGATGCCGGACTCCGCACGCGAGGATATGCGCGCCGTGATCCTGGCCGCACCGCCGCCCGATGCCAGCCGGCCGCAGCGCCGGCCCGCGCCGGATCTGCTCGAACAGCTGCGCGCCGCGAAAGCGGCCGCCACGCCGGAGATCCGGCCTGAGGTGGTCGAGGTTCAGGTCAGCGCCGAGGAGCTCGCGGAGCGGCGCGAACGCGTCGACCGGACCCTGCGTGCCGTGCTCGCCGAGCCCGATGCCGGCTTCCGCGCCGTCGGCGTGCTCTATCAGGAGTTCGTGGTCCGCTGCCGCATCGAGGGCCTCGGCGCGGCCGTGCCTGACCTCAACGAATTCCGCCGCATGCTGACGCGCGCGCGCGCCGGGCTTGGCGCCGAGCATGCCGAGGACGACGACTGGCAGGACGTGTCGCTGCGCGCCTCGATCCTGCCCGACGACATGCAGGGCGTCTTCATGATGATCGCGCGCGCGGCGAAGGAAGGCTGGCCCTGCCCGGGCGATGCCGCGATCGCCCGCGCCTATGGCTCGCATTCGCTGCGCCGCGCGCAGCGCCTGCTCAGCTACATGGAGGAGCAGGGTCTCATCGTCTGCCAGCTCGACGGCGGCGGACGCAGGATCGTGACGCTGGTGGAGCTGGCCTGGGCGACCGCGCCCGGTGATCCCAATGGCGACGATCTGCCGGCGGAGCCGGCACAGAGCGCAGCTTCGGCCTGATCGTTACGCGGCCTCGGCCCCGCCGAGATAGGCGTCGCGGACGCGAGGATCGTCCTTCAGCGCCCGCGCGGGGCCGGAGAGCACGATCTTGCCGGTCTGGAGCACATAGGCCTCGTGCGCGATCTCGAGCGCGAGGCTGGCGTTCTGCTCGACCATGAACACGGACACGCCCTCCTGGTTGATGGTGCGGATCAGCTCCAGCACGCGGTCGACATAGAGCGGCGACAGGCCCATGGTCGGCTCGTCCATCACGATCATCCTGGGACGGCTCATCAGCGCGCGCGCCATCGCCACCATCTGCTGCTCGCCGCCGGACAGGGAGCCTGCGCGCTGCGACAGCCGCTGGCCGAGCTTCGGAAACAGCGTCAGCATCTTGTCGAGATCCTGCGCCACCGCATCGCGGTCGTTGCGCACGAAGGCGCCCATCAGGATGTTCTCGCGGACGGTCATGTCCGCGAACAGCCGCCGCGCCTCCGGCACCGAGGCGATGCCGCGGCGGACGATCTGCGGCGTGGAGAGGCCAATCAGCGAGGCGCCGTCGAACGTCACGTCGCCGGACCGCGGCTTGACGAGGCCGAGGATGATCTTCATCGTCGTAGACTTGCCGCTGGCATTGCCGCCGAGCAGGCAGACGATGTGGCCGCGCGCGACCGTGATCGACAGGTCGAAATGCACCTGGGCCTGGCCGTAGAAGGTGTTGACATCAGACAGCGCGAGCAGCGGCCCGGAAGAGGAATTCGTCATGCCGCGCTCTCCTGCTCCGCCGCCCCCGACAGGCCGTGACCGAGATAGGCCTCGATCACCTTGGGATCGCCACGCACCTGTTCGCCCGGTCCCTCCGCGATCTTCTTGCCCTCGTCCATGACGATGACGCGGTCGGAGAGGCGCATCACCATCTCGAGCTTGTGCTCGATCAACAGGATGGTCAGCCCCTCCGCCTTCAGCTCGGCGACGAGGCCCTGCATTTCGGCAGTCTCGGTCGGATTCATGCCGGCGGTCGGCTCGTCGAGCAGCAGCAGGCGCGGCTTGAGAGCGAGCGCACGGGCGATCTCGACGCGGCGGCGGTTGGCGTAGGAGAGGCTGTAGGCCGGCTGGTCGATCCGCGGCAGCAGCCGCTCGCCGAAGCGGGCGAGGATGGCTTTCACCTCCTCGCGCAGCCGCTCTTCCTCGTCCCTGACGCTGGCGGGACGCAGCAGCGCCAGCCCCAATTCCAGCAGCGGGCCGATCACCGGCACCGTCGGCTTCACCGCGCGCAGCCGCGTGTGCGCGCCGATCAGGACGTTGTCCATGACGCTGAGATTGCCGAAGACGCGGCCGAGCTGGAAGGTGCGCGCGATGCCTTCGGCCGCCAGCCGTTCCGGCGAGAGGCCGGTGATGTCCTGGCCTTCGAAGTGGACTTGACCTGCGTCGGGCCGGTCGAGCCCGGTCACGAGGTTGAACAGCGTCGTCTTGCCGGCGCCGTTCGGGCCGATGATGCTGACGAGCTCGCCCCTGGCGAGGTCGAGATCGATCTCGTCGACCGCGGTGAGGCCGCCGAAGCGCCGCGTCAGCCCGCGCAGCGACAGCATGGATGTGTGCTGCTCTGCCATCACATCGTTCCCAACAGGCCCTGCGGCCTGAACCGCACCAGTAGCAGCAGCACGATGCCGTAGATCAGGATGCGGTACTCCGCCGCGATCCGGAACAATTCTGGCAGACCGACCAGCGCCACCGATCCGACGATGGCGCCGACGACATTGCCGAGGCCGCCGAGGATCACGACCGTCAGCGCCAGGATGGACTGCTGCGTGTTGAAGGTCTCGTGGTTGATGTAGGAATAGAGATGCGCGGCGATGCCGCCGCTGACACCCGCCGCAAACCCGCCGAAGACGAAGGCCAGCGATTTGTAGCGGTTCAGGCTGAGGCCGTAGGCGCGCGCGGCGATGTCGTCGTCTCTGATAGCGCGAAAGCTGCGGCCGAGATGCGAGCCGAGCAGGCGCGCCTGGAGCAGCGCCAGAACGACCATGACCGCAAGGCTGAACCAGTAGACCGACGACGGGCTGACGAGGTCGTAGCCGAACAGCGACAGCGGCGGAATGCCGGAGATGCCGATCGGCCCGCGCGTGACGCTCTCCCAGTTCAGGATCACCAGCGACACGATCTCGCCGATGGCGAGCGTCGCGATCGAGACGTAGTGCCCGCGCAGGCGGAACGACGGCGAGATCAGAGCGGTGCCGAGCGCAGCGCTCATCAGGCCGCCGCCGATGATGGCGAGGCCGACGGGAACGGCGAAGCTCAGCGACAGCAGCGCGGACGTGTAGGCGCCGATCGCGAGCAGAGCCGCGTGTCCAAGCGAGACCTGGCCGATCGTGCCGGCGACCAGTGTCAGGCTGAGCGCGAGCATGCCGAGCAGCCAGGCGTTGATCAGGGTCTGGAGCACGTAGAACGACACCGGGAATAGCGGCAGGATCGCAAAGGCAGCGGCCGCCACCAGCAGCGCCCAGCGCGGAATACGCACCGGCCGGCTCGGCGCGATGAAAGTCCCGGTGAGCGGCTCGGGCGGCGCTTGCCGCGCGCTGGCGAACAGGCCGTTCGGCCGCAACACCAGCACGACGACCAGCAGCAGGAACGCGAACAGATTGCGGTAGCTGGTGCCGAACACGGCGACGCCGTAGCTCTCCACCAGTCCCAGCAACAGGCTCCCGATCACCGCGCCCGGCACGTTGCCGGCGCCGCCGACGACTTCGGCGACGACGCCCTTGAGTGTCGCCTGAAGGCTCATCGCGGTGTCGATCTGGTTGTAGTACATGCCGACCAGCATGCCGGAGACGCCGCCGAGCGCCGCGGCGATGCCGAACACCGCCTGATTGACGCGGTTGACATCGACGCCCATCTGCATCGCGGCATCGCGGTCCTGCGCGGTGGCGCGCACCGCCCAGCCGAGCTTGCTGTAGCGCAGGAACACGAACAGCAGCAGCGCGCTGGTGATGCCGACGCCGGCGATGAGCAGATCGAGCGGGCCGATCGTGCCGCCGCCGATCTGGAAGCGGACGTCCGGCAACTGGCTCGGCAGCGCACGCGGGTTCGGCGAGAACGTCAGCATCACCAGCTGGTCGAGCACGAAGCTGATGCCGATGGTCGCGAGCAGCGGCGCGATGCGCACCGAGTTCTGGAGCGGCCGCAGGCCGAACCGCTCGATGATCAGCCCGACCAGCGCTGCGGCCACCGCGACCACGATGATGGTGAGCGGCAGCGGCGTATGCAGCTGCACCACCGCGACCCAGCCGATATAGGCACCGACCAGATAGATCGAGCCTTGCGCAAAGTTGATCAGCCGGCTGACGCCGAAGATCAGCGCGAGCCCGACCGCAACAAGGGCGTAGACATTGCCGACGATCAGCCCGTTGATCGTGTAGTCGAGCCAGGAAGACAAACGTTGGTCCCCGCGTAGGAAGGAAGGCAGCCGGAGCGGCGCGCTCCGGCCGTCAGGTCAGGTCGGCTTGCCGTCCCAGAGCGCGAACTGGCCCTTGCGCACGACCAGTTCTGCGTTCATGGCGCCCTTGACCCGGCGGCTCTCGACGTCGAACGTCGCCGAGCCGAAAATGACGCTCGACACATCCTTCACCTTGGCGAAGGCGTCGCGGATGGCGCGGCGATCGGTGCCGCCGATCCTCACGACCGCGGCCGCCATGTTCATCGCGTCGTAGGCATAGGCGTTGAAGGCGTCGGGCTCCTGCCCGTTGTACTTGGCCTTGAAGCCCGTGATGAATTTCTTCACCTCGGGCCTGGGATCCTCGGGGAAATAACGCGTGCCGAGATGGACGTCCTCGACCGCCTCGCCGCCGAGCTCCAGAAATTTCGGCGAGTATACCGAGCTTGCCGCGCAGATGGTCTGCTTCAGCCCGACCTGGCGGGCCTGGCGCGCGATCAGCGCACCGTCGGAATAGTAGGAGATCAGGATCAGCCCGTCCGGACTGGCGTCGCGCACGCGCACCAGGGTGGAGCGGAAGTCGCGCTCCTCCGCGATGTAGCCCTCGGTCACCGCGATCTCGGCGCCGTATTCCTTCGCCGCCTTGACGAAATAGTCGCGGCTGGTGCGGCCCCAATCGGTGTTGAGGTGGAGTATCGCGAGCTTCTTGAGACCGAGGCGCTTGACGGCATAGGCCGCCAGCAGCGGCTGCTCGTCGGCCTGGCTCACCGACGTGCTCCACATGAAGTCGCCACCCTTGGTGAAATCGGGGTGCGAATTGGTGAAACCGAACTGCACGAGGCCGCCGCGCTGATAGATCGGGGATGCCGCCATCGAGGCCGGGCTGGAGAAATCGCCGAGCTCCATGACGATCCGGGGATCGGACACGAACTTCTGGGCGATCGCCACCGACTGGCGCGGGTCGCTCTGGCTGTCCTCGAAGCTGTAGGCGAGCTTGCGGCCGTTGATGCCGCCGGCGGCCTGGATCTCGTCGAGTGCGAGATCGAAGCCCTGCTTCCACTGCGTGCCATATTGCGCGTTCGGCCCGGTCAGGGGGCCGCTGACGCCGAGCAGGATCGGCTCGGACGACTGCGCAAACGCGCTGCGCGAGAAGGCCGCTCCCGCCATCATGGCGGCGAGCGAGCCCTTGACCAGGGTACGGCGATCGATGTTGCTCATCTACGGCTCCATCCACTCAATGTTGAAACAAGCAGCAATTTCCATGCCGGTGAGATTGCCTATTTCGAGGGCTCACCGAGCGACAGCATCAGCCGGTTCGCCCAGTTGAAGAACGAGGCGCCGTTGATGACGTCGACGATCTCGGCATCGTCGAGACCGGCGCGGCGCAGCTCCTCGACATTGTCGGGCCCGAACGCGATCGGCGTCGCGGCCAGCGCCACCGAGGCCTTGACCACGGCATTCCAGCGCTCGCCGAGATCGGCCTCGACGCCTTCGTCGAGCAGCCGCTGCACGTCGTCGCGGCGCTTGGAATAGGTGCTGGCAAATCGCGCATGCACGGAGGCGCAATAGATGCAGCCGTTGTAGCGCGAGGTCGCGGCGGCTGCGAGCTCGCGCTCGGCGCGCGGCAGGCCATCGGCGACGTTGTAGAAGATGTCCTTGTCGGTCTTGGTGCGGGCTTCCAGCACCTCGGGATCGCGCACCAAGAGGCGGAAATATTCCGACTTGGCGCGGGCGCGATCGACCAGACCGGCGAAGTGCCGCTCGGTCAACTCGGCCTCGGGCAGCGGGTCGATCCACGACACCCAGCCGAGTTCGTCCTGGGTGAAGACGACGGGCGGATTGACGGTGTTTGCAGCGCTCATGATTGCGGTCTCCTTACGCGCCAGCCGCGGCGTTTGCAGTGCGCCCAAGCGAGGCGCCGAGCACGCGCAGGCCCGTGACGACGCGCACCTGGAACGACAGGAACGCAACGAGCTGGGAGAAGGTGACGATGCCGGTATTCGACCAGCCGGCGGCCAGCAGCGCCTTCATGTCGGCGGACGCGGCATCGCGCGGCCGGAACACCAGCAGATGCGCATGCTCAAGCGCCGCAACGAGCCGAGGACCGAGGTCGGGTTTGCGCTCTGCGCTGACGCGATAGATCAAACCGGCCGTGTTCTCGACCGACAGCGGTCCAGCCGGGAAAGCGCCGTACGGGCCCGAGGTCGCGCCGCGCGCGATTTCGACCTCGATCGCTTCGACCAGGCGCGCTCCTTCGGCGGTCGCCGCGAGCTTTGCCCGGTAGAACGCGGCGACAACGGGCTCGCGGTGAAGACCGATCACGAAGAACGCGACCGCGGCGCGCTCGGAAAGCGAAAAATCGCCGGCGTCGATCGGCTCGAACAGCGACAGATAGCTCTTCTGCGCGTTCTCGCGCGCCTGCACGCGCTTCGCGCGGATGCCGTCCAGGGCGGACCCCGGTTCGATCCCGGCGAGCGTGTCGATGATATCCTTCGTCGCCATCATTCAGCCTCGTGCAACGCGATCATGTTCATTCCGACTATTGTTTGAGCGTGATTTTTCGGAAGACCGCTGCGGACTTTGCACTAACGCGGCCCTTCGGCTCCGGATCATGCTTTAGCCCGCCAGCGCCACGTCTTGCGCCGCCGTCCGGGTCCAGCCCAGCGCCGGCGCCACCTTGTCCGCGACCAGCTCGATCGAGCGCAGGATATAGGGGTGCGGTGCATCGACCGAATGCGCCTGGAAGACCAGGTCGGTCACCCGCTCCAGCGTCGCGTCGCCACGCAGCGAGGCGATGACCTCGTCGGCGGCGCCGACATGGGTGTCGAACGCGGTGATCATCTCCGCCAGCGTCTCGCCCGGCGGAAGGTGACCGCCCTTCATGAATTGCGGCAGCGCGCGCCGCAATCCAATGTCGGCAAGGCGCATCGCCTCACGATGGTCGTCGGCGACGAAGACGCTGCGCGAGGCCATGATGCGCGGCTCGCGTCCCGGCGGCAGCGCTTCGAGATAGGCGTCGATGATCGGGTTCTGGATCTCGGCCAGCGTTGCGCGCGGCGCCTCCTTGGCCCGCGGCTGGGTACGCGAGAGCAGGAGGCCATCGCCCGCCTTGCCGGCGCGGGCGCCGCCGGCGACCGAGAATGTCGCCTGCCAGATCCGGCCGTCCAGTTGCGGCCGCTGCGGATAGAGCGTGTCGCCGCCGGTGAGCGGCTTACCGGCGAGCGCGGTGCGGACGACCTCGAGATTGCGCGCGAAGATCTCGTTGCGCTGGGCGCTGTCGAGACCGAAGGCGGCAAAGGCCGACGGATTGCCGCCGGTGCCGACGCCGAGCTCGAACCGGCCGTCGCAGAGAAGGTCGAGCACCGCGGCGTCCTCCGCCACCCTCACCGCATTCTCCAGCGGCAGCGTGACGATGCCGGTGCCGAGGCGGATGCGCGAGGTCTGCGCGGCGACATAACCCAGGAAGGTGAAGGGCGACGGCAGGCCGCCCTCGCGCTCGTGAAAATGGTGCTGCGCGATCCACGCGGAATCGAGGCCGGCCTTCTCGGCGCGCACGATCTGCTCGGCCGCAAAGCGATAGCGGTCCGCCGGCGGCGCCTCGTCGAGAAGCCGCGTGAAGAAGCCCAGTCTTTTCAGATTTGCGAACCGTTTCATGCCAACCGCGCCCAACGTTGCAACAGCCCGCATGATGTCCGCTGCCGCAGCGCGAGGCAAGCAGCCGCCGCGCAGGGCTGCCACCCCGGAGCCATCCATTCCTGCCGAAGATACGACGCTGGCTGCCTACCAGCTGGGCAGCACCGCCCCCTTGAACTTGGTCAGGACGAACTCCTTGACCTCAGGCGTGTGGTAGCTGTCCACGAGCACCTTGACCCAGGGCTTGTCCTTGTCGGCGGTGCGAACCGCGATCAGGTTGACATAGGGTCCCTTCGGATCCTCGCGCAGGATCGGATCCTTGACCGGATCGAGGCCCGCCTGGGTTGCATAGTTGGTGTTGATCGCGGCCGCGTCGACGTCGTCGAGCGCGCGCGGCGCCTGGGCGGCGTCGACCTCGATGAACTTCAGCTTCTTGGGATTCTCGGTGATGTCGAGCACCGTGGGCTTGAACCCCGTGCCATCCTTCAGCTTGATCACACCCTTGTCGCGCAGCAGCAGCAGCACGCGGCCGCCATTGGTCGGATCGTTCGGGATCGAGACCTTGCCGCCCTCCGGGATATCGGCGAAGGCCTTGTGCTTCTTCGAATAGACGCCGATCGGGAAGTTCACGGTCAGGCCGACGGCCTCGATCTTGTAGCCGCGATCGGCTTTCTGGTTGTCCAGATACGGCTGGTTCTGGAACGAATTGGCCTGGATCTCGCCGGCGTCGAGCGCGGCGTTCGGCACCACATAATCGGAGAACTCGAGCAACTGGATATCGAGCCCCTGCCTGGCGGCGATCGGCTTCACCGCCTCGAGGATCTGCGCATGCGGCCCCGGCGTCACGCCGATCTTGATGGTCTCGGCTGTTGCTGTGGCCGACCAGGCGGCGAGCACGGTCGAGAGGATCAGAGGGAGGCGAAACGACATCTTGGTCTCCGTAGGTCTGCGACAATGATTGGAACCGTATTCGCTTCTCCGCAGGATGAAATCAATAAAATGGAAATCCATATTGGCGGCCTGGGCGGGCCACACCTTCTCCATTCGACGCCAAACAGAAAACGAATTCACGGCGCCCGACGGCGCTACAGTTGCTGACCAACGCGCTACTGCTGCCGGTGCCGGCCGTTGGCGTTGCCAGCATCAGGTGAGCCGCGCCTATTCGGACCGCCAGGTCGACGGCGACAGCATGACCAGGGCGCAGATCGCGGCATAGGCTGCGAGCGCCACCGCGACCATGGTGGCGAGCCCCGCCATGCCCGCGCCAAAGCTTGCCACCGCGATCCAGCCGCCGCCGGCCGCGATCAGGATCCGCGCGATCGAGGAGGCGAGCGGCCCCATGGCGCGCCCGGTGCCTTGGGCGGCGAAGGACGTGACGAAGCCGAAACCGAGCGCGGCATAGGCCGGCGCCACGATGCGCAAATAGGTCATGCCTTCGCTCACCACCTCGGCATCGCGGCTGAAGAGATTGAGCCAGGCGGTCGGGAAGATCGCGACCAGCAGGCCGATCGTCCCGGTCATGACCATGCCCACGATGCCGCTGATCCAGCCGATCCGGCGCGCCCGCGCGGTCTGGCCCGCGCCCATGTTGACGCCGACCATGGTCAGGGTCGCCGTGCTGATGCCGAACAGCAGCGGGATCATGATGTAATCGAGCCGCGAGGCGATGCCGTAGCCGGCGAGCGCGGAGGTGCCGAACAGGCCGACCGCGCCAGTGACGAGGATGACGGTGAGGTTGGTCAGCACCGCATTGAAGGCGGTTGGAATGCCGACCTTCAGCATGTCGCCGAAGATTTTTGGGCGCAGCGGCACGATGTGCAGCGTCAGGCCTGTCGCACCCGAGGCCATGTAGCGCAGCAGGAACAGCATGGCCGCGCCATAATAGAGGCCGAAGGCGACGCCGGCGCCGCCGATGCCGAGCCGCGGGATCGGCCCGAGGCCGAAGATCAGCGCCGGCGAGACCGGGATGGTCACGATTGCGCCGACCAGCGTCACCAGCGCGGGCACCTTGACGTTGCCCGAGCCACGCAGCGCCGCCGCCTGGAGGTTGACGATCCACACCGGAATGGCGCCGGCGAACAGATAGTTGGAATAGGTGGTGGCCGCAGCGAGCGCATCGCCCTGGCCGCCGAGGGTCCGGTAGAGCCACGGGCCGCCGAGAGTCACGCCGAGCGTGAACACACCGCCGGCGAGGATAGCGAGCACGACGGCATGAAACAGCGCCGCCTCGGCGTCATCACGGCGCCCCGCCCCGACCGCGCGCGCGACCGAGGACGCAACGCCGCTGCCGAACCCGCCGTTCGACATCATGGTCATCAGCATGAAGATCGGGAATACCAGCGCGGCGCCCGCCAGCGCGTCGGTACCGAGGAACCCGACGTAATAGGCCTCGGCAATATTCACCGCGGTCTGCGCCACCAGCACGGTCACGGTCGGCGCAGCCAGCTTGAGCAGCGTGGGGAGGATCGGCGCGATCAGCAGTGCCGCTCGCCGCTGCTCCGCCGCGCTTGGGGTGACGGCGGCGCCTGGCGCGGCCGCCTGGCGAAGCGGAGCCGCGGCATGGGCCGCGACTTGCGCGGCGGGCAAGGCTGGGGCGGCGGCATCCTCGACTGACATGGCCATGGTCCTTGCGTGCGTGCCGGACCGCCGCCAATCGGCCGCCCATTGCATTACGGCCATAATGTAATATTATGATCGTAATTCAATAGCCCGCTCCTCACGATTTCGTTGGCCGGGGTGGACATCGGCTCCCAAGGAGGCGCGATTGGCGCGGTACGACAAGGGACACCGGGACGCGACGCGGCGGCACATCATCGACGTCGCCTCGGCGCAGTTCCGCGAGAGCGGCATCGCCGCCGTCGGTCTCGCCGGCATCATGTCCGAGGCCGGCCTGACAAACGGCGCCTTCTACACACATTTCGAATCCAAGGAGGATCTGGTGCGCGCGGTGCTGCTGGATGCGCTTGAGCGGCGCGAGCAGCGGCACAAGGACAATCTCGAAAACGGCATCGCGCTGGAGACTACGATCCGCGACTACCTCTCCCCGCGCCATCGCGACCACGCCGGGACCGGCTGCCCGACCGCGGCGCTGGCGTCCGAGATCGCGCGGCATCCGAACGCGACGCGTGAAGCCTTCACCGCAAAGATGTCCGACATCATCGCGCTGATGGCGGCGCAGATGCCGGATGGCTCGGCTGCGGAGCGCCGGCGACGCGCGATGTCGGTCTATGCGACCATGGTCGGCGCGCTGCAATTGTCGCGGGCCGTGAGCGACAGGCAGTTGTCGGAGGAAATTCTGGAGAACGCGGTGAAGGCCGCGTTGGCGCTTGCGAATGGGCGGTGACGCGTTCGAAATCTTCGGCGACCCAACTGCGGCCGCTCTCCGACCCAGCTAGACGATGCCGCTTTGCCGGAGCGCGGCGATCGCGGCCGCGTCATAGCCGAGCTCCGCGAGGACACGATCGGTATGCTCGCCGAGCGTCGGCGGGCGGCTCGCGATGTCACCCGGCGTTTCCGACAGCCGCACGGCGGCCCGCGCCACCGGCGCGGGGTTCGGCAAGCCCGGATAATCGACGTCCTGCATGAAGCCGGCGGCACGAATGTGCGGATGATCCAGCGCCTGTTGCGGGCTGAGCACCGGCCCTGTCGGAATCATGGCCTTGCCCAGCGTGTCGACGGCCTCCTGCGTGGTGCGCTCGGCGCACCAGCGCGCCATCCGCTCGCTGATGACGGGGCCGTTGTTGCCGCGGCTGATGTCGTCGGCAAAGCGCGGATCGTTCAGCCACTGCTCCTCCTCGCCCATCAGCCTGGCCCAGCGCTTGAACAGCGGATGACCGGTGACCTGGCACAGCACCCAGCCGTCTTTGGTGCGGTAGATGTCGGCGGGCGCTGCGGTCTGGCCGAGATTGCCTGTCGGAACGCGGTTGACGTTGATGACGGCCTGTTCGATCAGCGTGGCATTGGTGAAGGACAACGCGGTGGCCAGCAGCGCGCCCTCGACGATCTGCCCGCGCCCGGATTTCGCACGCTCCATCAGCGCCGCGAGCGTGCCGAACGCGCAGTGCAGCGCGGTTCCGAAATCGACCCAGTTCACCGCGGCGCGGTACGGCGGATCGCCGGCGCCGGTCATGTACACCGAGCCCGACATGACCTGGCCGACACCGTCGAAGCCGACGCGGTCGGACCAGGGCCCCGGCCCGCCGAATGCGGTTGCTGTCGTCAGGATGATGTCGGGCTTGATCGCGCGAAGCGAGTCGTAATCGAGCTTCATCGCGCACAGGGTCTGCGGCGGCAGGTTGGCGACGACCACGTCCGCGGTCGCAACCAGGCGGCGCATCACCTCTTGCCCCTCCGGCTTCATCGGATCGAGCGTGATGCACTTCTTGTTGCGGTTGACCTGGAGGAACAGCGCGCCCTCGCCGCCCGCGCCGACCGGCGCCACGAAGCGATCCTCGCTGCCGTCGCGCTTCTCAACTCGAATGACCTCGGCGCCGAATTCGGCCAGCAAGGTCGCGCAATAGGGACCCGCGATATAGCGCCCGAAATCGAGGACGCGCACGCCTTCCAGAACTCCCCCCATTGACCCTTTCCTTGATGTCTTCCGCCCAGATTACAGGGAATGGTTGCCGCGGCAAGGTGGCCGGCGGCATGCCCCGATCAGCAGATGTGATCGGCCGACGGTTCGACTGGCCGATATTCTGCTCTAATATGACCCGTCCGTCCCACACCCAGAGCCGCAGCCATGCCGCAACAGTTCGATCGATCCGCTGAAGACCTCGGCAACGCGATCCATTTCGAGCACGTCAACATCCAGGTCCCGGATCAGCGCCTGGCGACGTTATTCTACGTCGCGGGACTTGGGCTCACCCGCGATCCCTATCTGATGGTGTCGGACACCAACATGTGGATCAACGCCGGACGGAGCCAGTTTCACCTGCCGAGCGGCAGGCCGCAGGTGCTGCGCGGCCATACCGGCCTCGTCATCGAAGACCGCGAGGCGCTGCTGGCGCGATTGGCGTCGGTCGCGAAGAAGCTCGAGGGGACAGCCTTCACGTTCGCCGAGCACAACGACTATGTCGAGGCCGTCTGCCCATGGGGCAACCGCATGCGTGTCCATGAACCGGACGCGGCGCGCTTCGGGCGCATCACGCTCGGCATTCCCTATGTCGAATTCGACGTGCCGATCGGAACGGCATCGGCGATCTGCGCCTTCTATCCTGACATCATGGGCATGCCCTCAGGCATGCGGAATGGCGACGGCACGGTTGCGGCGGTGAAGACGGGCCGCGACCAGCACCTGCTGTTCCGCGAGACCGATCGGCCGCAGGGCGAGTATGACGGGCACCACGTGCAGATGTACATCACCGACTTCTCCGGCCCCTATCGCAGGCTGCTCGCGCGCAACCTGATCTCGCGCGAGGACAATCAATATCAGTACCGGTTCTGCGACATCGTCGATCTCGACGGCGGCAAGAGGCTGTTCACGGTCGAGCACGAGGTGCGCAGCGCGACCCACCCGATGTTCATGCGGCCGATGGTCAATCGCAATCCTGTCGTCACCAACCGGAACTACGCGTTCGGCCATGATCAGACGTCATGGGCGATGGGGCCGGATCAGTACGACGGATAGCGCGTTCAGGCTTCGCGGTAATCCAGCAGGATCAGCCCGACCAGGATGAAGGCGACCGGCCAGATCCAGGCCGCCGCCCGCCTGACCCGGCCGTCGAGACGCAGTTCGAGCCAGCGGGCCCAGCCGGCGGCGACGCCGCAGAGCGCAAGCGGGGTGTGGCTCATCTCGATGAGCAGCTGGTCCTTGATGTTAGCGATCGCATGAGAATGCGTGAGCAGCAGGGCGCCGCCGAGCGCCGTGGTCAGGGGAAACACCAAGGCCGACGGACCGGCCTTGGTGCCGCGCAGCCGCACTCGCCATTCGAACAGGCCGAACACGGCGATGAGCAGCACGAAGATGCGATGCTGCGCCACCTCCGGATCACGCAGCGACTCGAAGAAGCCCGCCGGGCCGAGCGGCCAGGCCTGCTCGTCGGCGCGGAAGAACAGGAAGGCCGCCATCGCGAGGAAGAGCAGCGGCCAGTGCCGCGCCCAGCGCCCCCAGCGGAAATGCTCGACCAGCGCCAGGAGCCCGATCAGCACCACGAAGACGCCGGCCCAGTGATGGTTGTACTCCGACCAGGCGATATCCTCGGCATTGCGCGGCAGGATCGTGCCCTCACCGGGAACGTAGGCCGATTGCGCGCTCGCGCGCCCGGCGTCTGCCAGGGTGATCTTCGCCTGGAGCTGCGCGACGGTCAGTCTGTCGTAATCCGGGCTGGTCAGGCGCGGCGGCCATTGCGGCGCGGCGCGCTCGACGATCTCCTGCCAGTCCAGGCGATCATGAGGGAGATCCGCGCCCGGCGGCAATGACGTCAGGGACGCCGCAGCAAGCAGCACGGTGATGCCGATGCCGATCTCGACCTCGGCGAAACGCTTCAGGCGAAAGATCGGCGTCGTGGGGTCGCGGCGCAGACGTTCGACGAGGAAGTAATTGCTCGCGCCAAGCATCAGCAGCATCAAGAGCAGCCCGACCTTCGCCAGTGTCATGACGCCATAGGCGGTGCCGTAGACCGCCGCGACGGAGCCGATATAGTTCGCCGCCATGACCAGACCACCGGAGACGATCGCCGCGACCGCCGCCATCGACATCAACGAATAGCGGCGCGCAATGAGGCGCCAGTCACCGGCGTCCTTGCAGCCGTTCAGCGCGATCAGGAAATAGGGCAGACCGCCGATCCAGGCGGCCGCCCCCGCCATGTGACCTGCGTCGGACAGCAGCAGCGGCCAGCGCACATCCGGCCGGCTGGCCGCATGCGTGAGCCGGGTCTGCATCGCGAGCGCCAGCACCGACAGGGCGAGAAGCGCGGCCGACCGCACCCGGTGCGCGGGGCCTTTCGTCAGGACGGCGATGCCGGCTGCGCAAGCCGCGATCACGAGGTCAGCGCGGCCAAAATCGGCAGTGACCGCTTCGCTCCAGGGCACCTGGAGCGTTCCGACGAGCGCGGCCGCGTTGAGCGCCAGCGAGGCGACGGTGAGGAGCGCCCATGCGACGGCGCTGAACCGCAGGAACGCGCGGCATCGCTCCTCGATCGAGAGGCCGAAGACGGAGAGCTGCGGCTGCAGCGGCCCCCACAGCAACAGCTGAAACGCGAGACCGCCGAGGGTGAACGACTGGGCGATCAGGATCAGGCCCCGCAGGACCACCGACAGATAGCCGAAGATGTCGAGGAGCAGGTACACGGCCGTGGTTTCAGCGGACGGTGAACGGAATGTCGCCGCGGGTGATGTGCCCGTCGACGCTCAAAACCTGCCAGCGCAGGTGCCATGTCCCCGCCGGCAGCAGCGTCTCATCGGCATTGAGCTCGTCGGCGGGCGCATCGGAAGCCGGCCTCAGCGCGCGCGACGCACCGTCCGGTGCCAGCAGCGTCAATTTCGAGCGGGCGTGATCGATCCGGCTGTTGAAGTGCAGGCGGATCGCGACGGTGTCACCGGATATTGTCGCGCCGGTCGCCGGCGAGGACGAGACGATGATGGCGTGGGCCTGGGACGCGTGCGGATGAGCAGGAAGCCACAGGGCAGTTAGAACGAATGCGATTCGGAAGAACCCGCGCATGATGCTCACTCGCTGTCGACAGCCGTCTCTTTCACCCGCCCCCTGGCGTGTGAACTTTACCGGACGCTATGTTGGAGCGAGTTGGTTGTTCGCAAGAGCGCGAGGAATTTGGATCTGATCGCGGATCGCGGAAAATCGCCGATTGTTGCCGTTGCGACACACTCAGGTGCGATCACCCCGCCGCGGCGTCCCTGCTCAGCGCGTCAGGATCGACCATGCGCCGCCGGGCGCCCGGAGCGATACGGCGATAGAGCACGACCGAGACGAGCCAGGCGAGCGCGAACAGCGCGATCACGGCGAAGCCGAAATTGGCGAGGGAGTCGTTGATGGCCTCGACCAGCGACCACAGCCCGCCGGACAGGCCGAGCCGGTCGCCGACGAGCCCCAGCGCCTCGATGCCGCCGATGAACAGCGCGACCGCGATCGAGGCGCCGGTGATCGTGAGGTTGTACCAGAGCTTGCGATAGGGATCGACGAAGGCCCAGCGATAGGCGCTCACCATCAGCGCGGAATCGGCGGTGTCGACCAGCGCCATGCCGGCGGCGAACAGGGCGGGGAACACCAGCACATGCGCGAGCGAGGCGCCGCGCGCGGCTTCGGTGGCGGAGATGCCGAGCAGGCCGATCTCGGTCGCGGTGTCGAAGCCGAGCCCGAACAGCAGGCCAAGCGGATACATGTGCCAGGGTTTGGTGACGAGGCGGAACATCGGGCCGAGCAAGCGCGCCAGGAATCCGCGGGCCGCGAGCAGCGCCTCGAGCTGCGCGGCGTCATGAATGCCTTGCTCGCGCACCTCGCGCAGGATCCGCCACAGGCCGACGAAGATGGCGAGATTGATCGCCGCGATCACCAGCAGGAACAGCGCCGATACCGAGGTGCCGATCAGGGCGCCGATCTCCTTCAGCAGGCTGTCGCCGCCGAGGCTCACGACGCCGAGCGCGAGCAGCGTGGTCGCGGCCAGGACGACCGTGGAATGGCCGAGCGCGAAATACAGGCCGACGCTGCGCGGCGCATCGCCCGCCTGCATCAGCTTGCGCACGACATTGTCGATCGCGGCGATGTGGTCGGCATCGACGGCATGACGCAGGCCGAACACCCAGGCGAGCAGTGCGGTCGCCATCACCGCGGGCCGGTCGCCGAACATCGCGAAGGCGAAGGCCCATGCGGCGATGTTGGCGGCGATCAGCCCGCCAAACAGCACGCCGGGCTCGAACGCCAGCCTCGCGACACCACCTGACTGAATCACGTCACCCCTCCGAGTATGATGTTCATACCAATCCATCATACTCGCCGGCAAGAGCGGGGCCATGTTCGGGGGACACAGCCGGTCACCCGGGAACGCGCGTCTCCACGATCGGCGATCGCGACATAGCGACGGCAGTTCGCGTCGAGCGCCTGGGTGGCGTGCAGGCGACCATCGGACCCATCCCCGACTCAATGCGCCGCCAGGATCTCTCCCAGAAACTTCCTGGTGCGATCGTGCTGCGGATTCCTGAAGAAGCTTTCCGGCTCGGCCTCCTCCACGATCCTGCCATCGGCCATGAAGATCACGCGATCGGCGACCTGCCGCGCAAACCCCATTTCATGGGTGACGCAGATCATGGTCATACCATCCGTCGCGAGCCCGATCATGGTGTCGAGGACCTCCTTGACCATTTCGGGGTCGAGCGCGGAGGTCGGCTCGTCGAACAGCATCACCTTCGGCTCCATGCAGAGCGCGCGCGCAATCGCAACGCGCTGTTGCTGGCCGCCCGACAACTGAGCCGGATATTTCTCGGCCTGGTTCCCTATTCTGACCCGATCGAGCAGACGGCGCGCGGTCTCTTCGGCTTTCGCCCGCGGCACACCCCGGGAGCGCATCGGCGCCAGCATGCAGTTCTCCAGCACGGTCATGTGCGGAAACAGGTTGAATTGCTGGAACACCATCCCGACCTCACGACGCACGGCATCGACCGAGCCGGCAGCGTCGTTCAGCCGCGTGCCGGCGACGACGACTTCGCCGCGCTGGTACGCTTCCAGCGCATTGATGCAGCGGATGAGGGTGGACTTGCCCGAACCGGACGGCCCGCACAGAACGATTTTTTCGCCCGGGCGGACCGTCAGGCTGATCTCGGTCAGGACCTGGTAGGTGCCGTACCATTTGCAGACGTCGCGCATGGCGATCATCGGCTCTGGAGCAGTTTCCATCGCGGCTACACCCGGCATGGCGCTCTCTCCCTGCCTAGCTGACGTTGAAGGGAATACCGGGAATGGTGTCGGGGAAAGCCGGCAGCCGATTATTCATCCACTTCTGATAGATCTTCGCCAGCTCGCCATTGGCCCTGATCTTCTCAATGAAGTCGTTGGCGAAGGCGTTGATCTCCTTCTCTCCGAGCCGGGTGCAGGCGCCGTTGTAGAGTTTCGTGAATTCGAGCTTGTTCTCGTAATAGCCGGGCTTCGATTCATCGAGGCGCGGAACGTAGAAGATGTTGCCACCGACCGCCTGGACCTGACCGGACAGCAGGGCCTGCATGGTCGGCGCGTCGCCGTCGAAGCGGCGAATGGTCGTGCCCGACGGCGCGGCCTTGGTCACGTCGCTGTCCTGCACGCTGCCGCGCGCGACGCCGATGACGTATTTGCCCATGTCTGCCGGAGATTTGATCTCGAACTCCTTCGGCGCGATGAAGGTGATGATGTTCGCGCCATAGGGTTTTGAGAACTGCACGGCCTTGGCCCGCTCCGGCAGCATGGCCATGGTCGCGAACAGGATATCGACACGACCGGAGGTCAGGGCCGGGATACGATTGGCGACCGCCAGTTGCGTGAACTCGGCGGGCACACCGAGCTCCCTGGCGAACAGCGCCGAAATCTCCGCATCGTACCCATCCTGCTTTCCCGTCGCATCGACAAATCCCCAGGGCGGATTATCGCCCTGGATGCCGATCAGAACCTTGCCCCTCGCCTTGATCTCCGACGGCGTCACCGCATAAGCGGCGCGCGTCAGCACGAATGGCGAGGCGATCGTCGCCGCTCCGAGCGCCAGCAGACGACGCCGGTTGAGTCCTGTGGTCCTTGCGTTGGTCATCATTCCCTCCTCTGTCCTCGTCCTGTTGTCTGTTGTTGCCCTCGTCATCGCGCGGCGACGGCCATCCGGCGTTCAAGCTGCGCGCCAACGAGCGACAGCGTCCAGCAGATGGCGAAATAGAGGGCGCACACCAAGCCGAGGACGAGCAGCGGCTTGAAGTTCTGGTTGGACACGATGGTCCCGGCCCGCATCAATTCGGTGAAGCCGATGATCGCTGCGAGCGACGTTCCCTTGATCAGCTGGACCAGAAATCCGATCGTCGCCGGCAGCGAAATGCGGATCGCCTGCGGCAGGACGACATCCTGCATCCGCGAGCCGTAGTTGAGGCTCAGCGCCTTGGCGGCCTCGACCTGGCCTTTCGGCACGGCCTCGATCGCGCCGCGCCAGATTTCGCCGAGGAACGCGCCGGAATGCAGCGTGAAGCCGATGGAGACCGAAACCCAGGCATCGAGCTTGAGGCCCGCCAGCGCCAGCCCGTAATAGACCACGAACAATTGCATCAGAAGCGGCGTGCCCTGGAACAAGGCGATGTAGCCGGCCGCGACGCGCTCCAGCGCGCGGTGGCCCGACGTGCGCGCGAGCGCCACGCCGAGGCCGGCGATCGAGCCGACCACGAAGCCGATCGCGGACAACGCAAGTGTCCATTTGAGGCCACCGAGCAGAAACAGGAACTGATTCCGGTCCATCGCCCCTCACTTCACGGGATAGCTGAAGTAACGCGCGTTGATCAGCGCGAACATCTGCATCAGCATCCACGACATGGCGAAATAGAGCAGCGTGACGACGCCATAGACCTCGAAACTGCGGAAGGTATTGGTCTCGATCGTCTGCCCGACCGAGGTCAGTTCATAGGCCGAGATCGCAGACGCGATGCTGGTCGTCAGCGTCAGCATGACGAACTGGCTGGTCAGCGACGGATAGATCGCACGCAGCGCCGGCTTCAGCACGATCAGGCGGAATACCTGCGCCCGGCTCAGGCTGAGCGCGAGACCGGCTTCCACCTGCCCCTTGTTGATCGACTGCACGCCACCGCGGATGATCTCGATCGCATAGGCCCCGCCGTTGACGCCGAGCGCGATGATCGCGGTCAGTGTCGGATCGAGGCGAACGCCGACCAGCGGCAGCGCAAAGAAGATGAAATAGATCTGCCCGAGGAACGGCGTGTTGCGGATCGCCTCCACGAAGGCGATGACGAGCCAGCGCAGCGCCAAGGCGCGGGATTCGCGCAGCACGACGCCGCCGATCCCGATCGCAAGCGCAAGCACCATGCCGGACAGCGCAAGCTCCAGCGTGCCGGCACAGCCCCACAGCAGGTCCGGAAGTCCGTCCAGCACGGGGCCAAAATCGAACGTGTAGTTCACCTCGTTCCCTCCCTCCGGGCGGCCCTTTTGCCGGCGTCGTTGAGATCGCGCCGCGGCTCTGCCCATCCTGGTCCGCCGAGCGGCGGTGAATGTGTTTGCGCTCAGGAAACCCTTTGCTGGTCTGGCGTTGCCGGTACAAACGGACTTGCCAGCGTTTCGTAGCGATGGCGCAGGTCGACGCGTCGTCCACCGACGGCCGCCTCGGCGACTGCCAGGGTCGCGATCAGGCTTCGCGCGCCGTCCTCGACCGGCTGCAACGACCGCACGTTGGCGCGAATGATGTCGCGGAAATGGTCGAGCTGGGCGACGTAGGGATCAATCGAGGAGGCATGGATGCGTTGGGCCTGGATCGGCTTGTTCCAGTCCTGCGCACCGCCGGCTTGCGACCATTGCACGAGCGCCGGAAATTCGATCGACCCGGCTCGGCCAAGGAAGCGATAACTGCTCTCGCCGCTGAACGGGAATTCGGGGGCCTCGCCGAGCCCCTGCTCGGAGGTCCAGGGCGAGACGGCGCTGTCGCTGATGAAAAACGTGCCGAGCGCGCCGCTGTCGAATTCGATCAGCGCCGCGGCGGTATCCTCGACCGCAAAGCTGCGCTGGCGGTTCGACGCAATCGCTTCCACGGCGACGATCTCGCCCACGGTGAAGCGCAGGAAGTCGATCTCGTGGATGAGGTTGATCAGGATCGGTCCGCCGCCGGCCTGTGAGCGCCACGGCGCGATCTCGAAGTAAGCGGCCGGCTTGTGGGTGGCCCAGATCGCCGACACCCCGACGACATCGCCGATCCGCCGTTCCCCCAACACTGCCTTCAGCGTCCTGACCTGCTGATGGTGGCGGCGGTGATGCCCGACCAGCGACTGGACGCCGGCCTTGCGCACCTCGGCAATCAGGCTTGCCGCGGTCTCCACCGTATCCGTGACCGGCTTCTCGATCAGGATGTGAATGCCGCGCCTGGCGCATGCGATGCCCTGCTCGGCATGAAGCTGGTTGGGCGAGGCGATGATCACGGCCTCCGGCCGCGCCTCGTCGAGCAGTTTCCTGTAGTCGGCGAAGACAGGGGTCCCGGGATAATCGGCTGCGACCCGGTCGGAGTTCACGTCCGCGATGCCGACGAGGTCATAGTCCCCGCGCCCGGCCAGCTTGGCGAGGTGCTTCCGCGCGATCAGTCCCGCGCCGATGACGCCTATGGTGATGTTCTTCATCTCACGTCGTCCGTATCTGGATTGGGCCGCCGGCTTCGCGGCGATGGTCTGGCCGCGACGCTCCCCGTACCCGATGCTCGAGCAGGCGCCTGGTGGCGTTGAGCGCGGTGGCGAGCCGGGGCCGCACCGCCAAGGCCGGCAACGGCATCTCGACGCTGAGGCTCGCGTCCACCGGAAGCGCTTCGAGGAGCTCGCCGAGCGGCAAGGCGCCTTCGCCCGGCGGCAACCGGCCTTCGCGCGCTTCAGCGATGATGGCGGCATCGCTCGCAGGCATATCCGCGACGACGTCGCAGATCTGCGCGGCGCGCAAATAGTGCGCGGGAATCGATATCAAGTCGCCCGGCTTGCCGCCGGAACGATGGAGATGCAGCGCATCGACGAGAATGGTGCCGTTGG
Source organism: Bradyrhizobium sp. B025 (assembly GCF_042257955.1). Lineage (NCBI taxonomy): Bacteria > Pseudomonadati > Pseudomonadota > Alphaproteobacteria > Hyphomicrobiales > Nitrobacteraceae > Bradyrhizobium > Bradyrhizobium sp. B025. The sequence continues at coordinate 6,867,024 of NZ_CP170150.1, forward strand.
CCTTGCCCGCGCCACGCACGATCGCCGCGGCCTGCGGCAGCGAGCCAATCGCGCGCCAGCGCATGAACTCCAGATCGACACGCAGGCCGAATTGCTGCGCGAGGTCGCAGAGATCGGCGAAATGCGCGGTGAGGCGGACCGGATCGTCGTCATCCCCCGATGCCGTGACCGCCACAGCGCCGAGATCGGCTGCGGCTTCGAACAGGCCCGCGAGCGCCGGAATGTCGATGCGAGGCGTGAGTTGAACGAACTCGATCTCGTTCAGTCGCACCCCCTCGCCGGCGAGAGAGCGTTTGAGCTCGCGGTGCGCGTCCGTTCCCAACCGCGTCGGATAGGCAGGTCCGCCGGCAGTCGCAGGGATCACGCGCAGGCCGATGAAGCTGAAGCCGGCACGCGCGGCCTCGGCCACAAGCGCGGCAGGCGCAAGGTCCAGGGCCGTCAGATGAGCAAGGCCGAGAGCCGTCATAGCTAATTAACCCATAGGTTAATTACAATTAACCCACGGGATAATTGATGTCAAGAACCGCCGATTGCGCTATGGAGGGTGGGGCAAGCAGGCCTGGCCGGATGCAGAGGACCGAACCGCCGGATGAGACCCAAGGAAAAGCCCGTCGCGGAGGACGCGAAGCAGCCGCCGGTGCGGCGGCGCGACCGGGAGCGCACCAAGCGCGAGATCCTGGAGATCGCGTTCGCGGAATTCGCCGAGAACGGCCTCGCCGGCGGCAATACCGATGCCATCGCCGCGCGCGCCAACATCACCAAGCGGCTGATTTTCTACTACTTCAAATCCAAGGAAGAGCTGTTCACGGCCGTGCTCGAGATGGCCTACGCCAAGATGCGCGTCGCCGAGCAGGATCTTCACCTCGAAGCGCTCGCGCCGGAGGCCGCGATTCGCAGGCTGGCCGAGTTCACCTTCGATTTCGACCAGGCCAACCCGGAATATGTCCGGCTGGTCACGATCGAGAACATCCATCGCGGACGGCACATCCGGGGCAGCAAGAAGCTCAAGGAGATGACGCGGCCGATTGTCAGCCAGATCGCCGCGGTGCTGGACCGGGGCGTTCGCGCCGGCGCGATCAGACCCGGCATCGATCCGATCGAACTGCACATGTCGCTGAACGCGCTCTGCTTCTTCTCGGTCGCGAACCGGCATACGTTCGAGGCGCAATTCGCAACCGACATGTCCTCGCAGAAGGCCAAGGCACAGCGGCGGCTCGAAATCGCCGACCTGCTCTGGCGCTATGTGCGGAGCGACTAGCGAAGGCGAATTGACGATGCCCCGCCCGGCTGGGCGCGATGCATCGTCGCGACGGCACGACCGCGCCATACACACCTTCGCCATTTCGCCGCAGGGGTTCCCCGCCTTGTCGGCATTGCCGCCTTGCCCGCGATGCAACATGATGGGTCGCCGGTGACGACTTTTCTGCGCGAAGGTGGAGCTCATCCGATGAACGAGAACGAAATCCGCAAGGCCATCGCGGAGGTGAAGGACGGCACGCTGTCGCGGCGCTCGTTCATCCGGACAATGGCCGCGGTCGGGATCGCGGCGCCCGTTGCAAGCCAGATTCTGCTCTGGAACGACGTGGCGATGGCGGATGCCACCTTGCCATACAAGCCGACCAAGGCCGGCGGCGGCGGCCCGCTGAAGATCCTGATCTGGCAGGCCCCCACCTTGCTCAATCCGCATTTCGCGCTCGGCACCAAGGACCAGGTCGCCTCGCGCATCTTCTTCGAGCCGCTCGCCGGCTGGGACAGGGAGGGCAACCTCATCCCCTGCCTCGCTGCGGAGGTTCCGACCAAGGCGAACGGCGGCCTCTCGCCGGATGGCACCAGCGTGACCTGGAAGCTGAAGCAGGGCGTGCGGTGGCATGACGGCAAGCCCTTCACCGCCGACGACGTCGTCTTCACCTGGCAATACGCAGCGGACCTCGCGACCGCGGCGTACACCACGGGGTCCTACCAGAACATCAAGGTCGAGAAGATCGACGACCACACCGTCAAGGTCATCTTCAAGGCTCCGACCCCGTTCTGGGCCGACCCCTTCGTCGGCGCGGTCGGCCAGATCCTGCCGAAACATCATTTCGGCGACTATGCCGGCGCGAAGTCGCGCGACGCACCGGGCAATCTGAAGCCGGTCGGCACCGGCCCGTACAAATTCGTCGAGTTCAAGCCGGGCGATTTGATCCTGGCCGAGCGCAACCCCGATTATCACGTCAGGAACCAGCCGCATTTCGACACGCTCGAGGTCAAGGGCGGCGGCGATGCGGTCTCTGCCGCGCGCGCCGTGCTGCAGACCGGCGAATACGACTATGCCTGGAACCTGCTGGTGGAGGACGAAGTCCTCAAGCGCATGGAGGCCAGCGGCAAAGGCAAGGTGGAGTTCACGCTCTCCGGCGGCGTCGAGTTCATCGTCCTCAACACGACGGACCCGTGGACCGAGGTCGACGGCGAGCGTTCGAACGCCAAGACCAAGCACCCAACGCTGTCCGATCCGGCCGTTCGCCGGGCGTTCAACCTGCTGGTCGATCGCGAGGCAATCCAGAAATTCATCTACGGCCGCGCCGCCGTCGCGACGGCGAGCTTCGTCAACCAGCCCAGCCAGTTCAAGTCGAGCAAGCTGAAATACGAGTTCAACGTCGACAAGGCGAACAAGATCCTCGACGAGGCCGGCTGGAAGATGGGCGCTGACGGCATTCGCGAGAAGGACGGCAAGAAGCTCAAATACGTCTTCCAGACCTCGATCAACGCCCCGCGGCAGAAGACGCAGGCCATCATCAAGCAGGCCTGCCAGAAGGCCGGGATCGACATCGAGATCAAGTCGGTCACGGCATCGGTATTCTTCTCGTCCGATGTCGGCAACCCCGACACCTATTCGAAGCTCTATTGCGACGTGGAGATGTACAACACGACGCAGCCGCAGCCCGACCCGGAGCGGTTCTTGAACCAGTGCGTGTCGTGGGAGATTTCGACCAAGGAGAACAAATGGCTCGGCCGCAACGTCTCGCGCTGGTCCGATCCCGAGGCCGACAAGGCCTACAAGGCCGCGCAAAGCGAGCTCGATCCGGTCAAGCGCGCCGCGCTGCTGATCAAGGTCAACGAGATCTTCTGCGAAGCCAACGTGCTCGTGCCGCTGCTGTCGCGCAACATCGTCGGCGGCGCCGTCAACAGCCTCATGACCGACATCTCGGGCTGGGACGTCACGACGTGGAATCTGGGGAGTTGGTATCGGAGTTGAGGTGAGAAGCTGGCTTCACGCGCGCGCTGTCTCAACCGCATCATTGCCCTCCGGACGAGGGTGAATGCGACTTTCTTTCCGTTCAAGTACGGCGAAGGGTCGCTGCGCACGCTGATCCGCTCACCCTCTATCCACCACGCACTCGGCGGCATCGATGACGTACGCCGCGTGACGAAAATCCCTGATGACGGCGAGCTTGTCGGCGGACCAGTTCAGCAGCATGAAGTATTTCGGCCGCCCGTTCGGCTCATTGGGATCGAACACCAGGATCGCGGGACGTCCGTCGACCTGCCCCGTCACCAGGTGCCAGTCGCTGATCTTCGAATAATTGCCGAAATAGCGCGACACCTCGGCCTTGCCTTTCAGCCTGGTGCGGTTGACGAGCTCGAGCCTGACGTCATCGGCGATCATTTCGCGGATGGCGTCGAAGTCGCGGGCATTGAAGTGGCCGACATATGCGTCGAGGAAGGCAAGCTCGACCTGGATGCCCCGGCGAAGAGCTATGTTCCCGAGATCGGTAAGCTCGAAGTGCTCGAAGGATTCGATGCCGGCGGAAAGCCGAAGCTGCGGACGCCGAAACGCGACATCACCACCCGAATGCTGATGCTGCATACGGCTGGCCTCGGCTACGACTTCTTTAACGCCAGCTATTTCCGCCTGGCCCAGGAGCAGGGCCAGCCGAGCGTCGTCACCTGCTCGAAGGCGTCGCTGATGACACCACTGCTGTTCGATCCCGGTGACAAATGGGAATACGGCAGCAACCTTGACTGGTGTGGCCAGATCGTCGAGAGCATCCGCGGCAAGCGCCTCGGCGAAGTCATGAAGGAGCGGATTTTTGCGCCGCTTGGGATGGAGGACATCGTCTTCTCACTGACCCCTTCGATGCGGTCGCGCCTTGCCGTCATCCACCAGCGCGGAGCCGACGGGTCGCTGACCCCGCTTCCCGATATGCAGCTGCCGCCTGACCCGGAAGTCCACATGGGTGGCCACGGGCTCTACGCCTCGATCGGCGAGTACATGAAGTTCATCCGCATGTGGCTGAACGATGGGGCGGGGCCAAATGGCCGCGTGCTCAAGCAGGAGACGGTCGCCGCCGCCGTCCGCAACGGCCTCAGGGAGGGCCAGACCGTGGTCATGCTGCCTGGCGTGATTGCGACACTGTCGAACAATGCCGAGTTCTTCCCGGGTCTGAAGAAGTCCTGGTGCTACACCTTCATGCTCAACGACGAGGACGCGCCGACAGGAAGGCCGGCCGGGTCGCTCGGTTGGGCCGGCCTCGCTAACACCTTCTACTGGATCGACCGCAAGAACGGGTTCGGTGGCTATTGGGCGACGCAGATCCTTCCCTTCGGAGATCCGACTTCGTTTGTCGGCTACATGAACTTCGAGACGGCGGCCTATCAGAGCGGCGAGGTGCGCGTGGCCGCGTAAGGGCGGCCGACCTAGCCTTCGATCACGGACGATGCCAGTCTGACCTTTTGCCGGACCGGCGTCGCAACGACCCAACCGAAACGACGGCGCACAGAGAGGCTGCTCTGTGCCGACAACGAGCGCTCACAACGGGAGGAACATCATGACTGCGCAAGGTAGTTCGCCAGGAGCAAGCGCGAAGACCCACTTCGATGCCGTCATCATTGGTGCAGGCTTCTCCGGCATGTACATGCTGCATTCGCTGCGCGACAAGCTCGACCTCAACGTCACCGTGTTTGAGGCCGGCGACGGGGTTGGCGGCACCTGGTACTGGAATCGCTATCCCGGCGCGCGCTGCGATTCCGACAGCTACATCTATTGCTACACGTTCGACAAGAACCTGCTGCAGGAGTGGAACTGGTCCGAGCGCTATCCGGAGCAGGATGAGATTCTGCGCTATCTCGAGCATTGCGCCGAGCGCTTTGACTTGAAGCCTGACATCCAATTCGGCAAACGCGTTGTCGAGGTCATCTTTGACGACAACAGCGAGCTTTGGACAGTGCGCACCGACAAGGGCGACTCAGTCACAACCCGCTTTGTCATCACCGCAGTCGGCGCTTTGTCGACCGCCAATATGCCGCCGTTCAAAGGTTTGGGGTCGTTCAAGGGCAAATGCTACCACACCAGCCAATGGCCGCATGACGGCGTCGACTTCACCGCCAAGCGGGTCGGAGTCATTGGCACCGGCGCGACCGCGGTGCAGGCAATCCCGGAGATTGCGCAGCAGGCCAAGCACCTCACGGTGTTCCAACGTACGCCCGCCTTCTGCGTGCCAGCGCGCAACGGCCGCGTCGACCCCGAGGTCACCAGGGCGCGCAAGGCCGATTACGATGGGATCCGCCAGCGCATCAAAGGTTCGTTCTTTGGGTTCGAACTCAACTTCCTGCCAAAGGGGGTCCTCGATACCACTCCCGAGGAGCGTGAGCAGGAGTTCGACAGGATGTGGGACGCCGGCGGCTTCGCATTCTGGCTGGCCAACTACCAGGATATGTTCTTCTCCAAGGAAGCGAACGATATCATCGCCGACTACCTCAAGCGCAAGATCCGCTCGATCGTCAATGATCCGGTGGCTGCTGAAAAGCTGACGCCCAAGACCTATCCCTACGGCACCAAACGGCAGCCCCTGGACACCAATTACTTCGAAACCTTTAACAAGAAGAACGTGCTGCTGGTGGATGCGGCCACCGATGGCTCGATCGAGGAAATCACGCCGAATGGCGTTCGCGCGGGCGGCAAGGAGTATCCGCTCGATATCATCGTCATCGCCACCGGCTTCGACGCGTTGACCGGCCCGCTGAAGGCACTTGGCATCAAGGGCCGCGGCGGCAGGATGCTGGCGCAGGAATGGGAGGCTGGCCCGCAGACTTATCTTGGCGTGGCCATGGCGGGCTATCCGAACCTGTTCACGATCACCGGCCCGCAAAGCCCCTCGGTGCTGTCGAATATGCCGGTGTCAATTGAGCAGCACGTCGAGTGGATTACGGAATGCATCGCCCACATGCGTAGGAACAAGCTTACGACGATCGAAGCGACGCCGGAGGCGCAGGACGCGTGGGGTGCTCACGTCGCAGAGGTCGTGAACGCAACTCTGATGACTAGCGCCAATTCCTGGTACATGGGGGCCAACATTGACGGCAAGGCGCACCGCTTCTTGCCGTATCTCGGCCCGGAAGGCGTCGGCGGCTATCGCAGGAAGTGCGCCGAGGTCGCCGAAAAGGACTACGAGGGCTTCGCGTTCTCGAGCCACGGTCAGGGTTGGACCGCGCACCCGATCGCGGCCGAATAAGCCTGACAGCTCTTGATCGGGAGTGGCGTCCAGTGTCGTCACTCCCGGCATTGCGGTCGTTGAAGCGCCCGATTTCTGGGACGCATCTCAGGTACCGTGCGAAGAAGCTTACGGCTTCGCGCGCCGTTACCGTCGACTATGCCGTTCGATCACTTCATCGGCGGCCGCAAAGGTATGGCATCGTAAGACCAAGCACCCTTGCTGTGTTCAGGTTGAATACGAGTTCGAACGCCGTATGTCGCAGCACCGGTATATCCGCCGGCCTCGCGCCATTCGGAGCGGCCAACATAGACTCCCGACTTTCGATATATGTCCGCGAGGTTGGAGCCGCAGCTCGCTAAGCCGCCTGAGGCAGGAAACTCGCGCGACTGATAGATCGGCGGGCAGGAAAATTTCGGCCATCCTGGTGACGTTCCGACGTTCCTGTCGAGACAGGAATTACGGACTATTGCCGATCAAATGCCTTTGAAGCCCGGAATGTCGCGTTTGGGTCATGAGCGCCGTTCGAAGGGGCGGCCGGTTGTTTCCGGTCTACCTCCATGAGCCGACCACCCGGGACGCTGCCTAAACTTCGCATTCGGGCCAGAAGCGGTCATCATCGCACATCAATCAAAGTGAGGGCTCGCAGTGTCAGGCAGCCAAAGATGAATGTGCTTTCTTCCCGAATTGGATAGCCTGAGCTATGCCTGGGAAATTGGCCAATTGCCATCTCTCGGGAGACCACGAATGAAGTGGATAGTCACTGCCACCATTGCGCTTACTGCTTCGGTAGTGTTCGCAGCCGCGCAGCCAGCAAAAGAGCCCTACCAACCGGGCCTTGGCGAATTCATGACAGCTACGCAGCTTCGCCACGCCAAGCTATGGTTTGCTGGCGAACAAAATAACTGGGACCTCGCTGCTTATGAGATCGACGAGATCAAGGAAGGCTTAGAGGACGCCGCAAGGCTTTTTCCAACATATGAAGGCATCCCTGTCGCTGAGATGATCAAGACCATCATCGATCCACGGATAGAGAAGCTTGAAAAGGCCGTTAGAGCAAAGAGCAGCACCAAATTTACGGCCGCCTTCGACGAGCTTACCAGCGGCTGCAATAGCTGCCACGCGGGAGCCAGCAAGCCGTTTATACGCATTCAGCGTCCAATCGCGTCTCCACTGACCAACCAGAATTTTGCGCCAGAAAAATAATGGGAGTTGCGCGCATCGACCACATGACTTCCGAAAAGGGTCACGAGCATCGTTTGGCAATTGGGCCGGCCGTTTCATGTTTGCCCCCTTAAGCAGACAACGTGGGGGATGCTAGGACAGCTAGCCGTAGAAGCTTCGCTCTTCGGTCACGGAGAACATGATGCGCATTAGCAACTGACCGGCGAAAATGATGATCGCGCTCACGATAATGAGCTGCGAAATATACGTGGAAGAGCCAATTGGAGCCGCGGCAGGAACCAGTTAGGGAGCCAAGTACAGAGCAGCGAGGCTTGCACCGCGAAGGAAGAAATAGACCGGCTTCCTAAGCCTCTCTCGCGAACTCATCCAATCACAAAGGAAAAATAGGCAGCCGTAGATAAAAATCGACGACAGGTATGCCGCCGAAGCTAAGTTCAGGCCCCACGACAATAGCAGGAACAACGACTGCCTGTTCACGAAAAAAAAGATCCCAGCACCCGCGAAGAAAAGAACGACGCGATGGACTTTATCAACGGCGGCCACACTCGGTCTCCTTGGGAGAACAAGCCACGACAGATAAGCTGGTAGCAGCAAGTAGAGCCAAGAAGGCTTTGCAGCGAGGGATCATGCTAAATTCGGTTTCTGACCGGCGACGTCAACATCACACGTTTTGGTAGTGCCGTATTATTGCGTCAACCCATGCCGCAGCAAATACTCAATTTTCCATGAACAGAGGAAGTCCAATTCAGGTCAACAGGCGCCGTCCTGACCGCCGCCGGTCACGTCCGGTCTGGCGCGACAACCGGACGATTTCAAAGCCAGCCCGGGCTTCGCGTTCGGGCCATTCGACGACATAGCGTCGCGTCTTCGAGAATGTTCGGATAAGCCGGAGCGGACATCGGTCAACGCGGCTGACGTGTCGACTAGATGGCGATGACCGATATCCACTTCTAGGTAGGCATCCCGCGTTTGGCACAGCCGTATGATCCGTCGTACAAATGTGCCGGGTTGGATTGCGGGCCATGGTGCAAGAGCGACCAGTCCGGGTCGAGCGCAGGTTATCGGCGATTTTGGCCGCCGACGTGGCTGGCTATTCGCGGCTCATGCACAATGACGAAGAGGCTACCCACGCCAAGCTAAGCGCGCTGCTAACGGAAGTTGTCCAGCCGGCAATCGCTGAACACGGTGGCCACATCGTGAAGAACACCGGGGACGGGTTCTTGGCCGAGTTTCCGAGCGCGGTCGAGGCGGTTCGAGCCGCGATGCAGTTCCAGACCAGCATTCATGAACTTACAATCGGTGATGTGGAAGACAGGCGCATTGCTTTCCGTGTGGGCATCAATATCGGCGACGTAATTGTTGAACCTCATGACATTTTTGGGGACGGCGTCAATATTGCGGCGCGGCTTGAGGGCGTCGCAGAGCCCGGCGGCATCTGCATCTCGTCTTCTGCCTACGATCAAGTCCAAGGCAAGGTCGGGGTTGAGTTCGGCGATCTGGGCGAGCAGAACCTCAAAAACATTGCCCGTCCGGTCCGGGTCTATCGAATGCGGCCATGCAATGCAGCAACACGCCCACAGGCCTCGTTGCTGCACCGTGACACGCCGCAGATTGGTTGGTTTCCAAACATGTTTGGTGGCTTTCCGATCCGCCTGTGGCCGGCGCTTCGTGCGCGGCGCGCTCGGATGGCTCTAGTGATTGCCTTGCTGTTTCTTCTGAGCGGCGGCGTAGCTTATTGGTATATGCATCAAGGCGAGCCGCAGCCGTTGAACCATCGCCTGTCGATTGTCGTGCTGCCATTCACGAATCTAAGCAATGCATCCGAGGGGGAATACTTTGCTGAAGGTATTACTGACGACCTGAGTGCCGATCTTTCACGGATCGAGGATAGCTTTGTGATCGCGCCCAGCACAGCCCGCGCCTACAAGAATGTTGACCCGAAGCGCGTTGGCCGCGAACTCGGCGTACGCTACATCCTTGACGGCAGCCTGCGCAGAACGGACTCACTGGTCCGGATCAATGCCAGGCTGATTGATGCCCGGACTGGCGCCGAGATCTGGTCGGAGCGCGTCGACGGTGACTGGTCCAAATCGATGCAGCTTCAGGATATCATCACCGGTCGACTGGCGCGGCGGCTTGATCTTGAACTGACAAACCAGGAAAGCCGCGACGCGGAGGTTATGCGGCCAAACAACCCTGACGCGGTCGATCTCACGATGCGGGGGTGGGCTGTGCTCAACCAACCCTATTCGCGCGAGCAGTTGTCGCAGTCGCGAGCCCTTTTCGAACGTGCGCTCCAAATCGATCCAGGCTTCCCGAAGGCGTTGGTGGGCCTGGCTGAGACTCTGGCAATGGAGGTCAACTATCGTTGGACAGATGCGCCGGCAGATCAGCTACGGCGTGCTGAGAGCGCCGTAGGCCAGGTCCTGTCAAAGTTTCCCAGTGATGCGATGGCACATTTTGTGAGGGGAGAGATCCAGCGGGCCAGCGGTAGGAATGTTGAGGCCGCGGTCGGCGAGTACGAAGCGGCAATCGCGATCAACCCCAGCCTGGCCCCGGCCCATGGCGCGCTCGGCGCCGCCAAGATCCGCGTCGGCCGTTCCGCGGAGGCATTTGCGCCGCTCCAAATGGCCATCCAGCTCAGCCCCCGTGATCCGCTGCTAAGCACGTGGTACTTCTACATCGGCCATGCACACTCCCATCTCGGGCAGTATGAGGGGGCGATTGATTGGTGCGGCCGCTCCATCGCGGTGCAGCCTCTTTGGATTGCCTACGCAGATCTCGCCGCCGCCCACGCACTAACGGGACATGAGCGTGAAGCTTACGCCGCAGTTGCCGAGCTTCGTCGGCTCAGGCCGAGCTACACCGTCACCGAGTGGTTGCAGGATGGCAAGGGATGGTCCGACAACGCCGTCTTCCTTGCCGAGTTTCAGCGCATTGCCGATGGTTTGCGCAAAGCGGGTCTGCCGGAGTGAGAGGTTGGAGAGAGCCTAGCAAAGAGCCGCGTTGATTCTCGCGCTCGCCGTGTGTCGGATATCAGCTCCGTCCGCTCTCGTCACAGCACGAGTCCGAGATGGGTCAAAATGCGAAGAACTCAGAGTGAGCAAAGTCAGTCCGCTCTACCCCACCAAGCGGACCTCAATGAAACGTGTCGCCACTTCGCTCATGGGCCAGCAACGGCCTCGTGCGCGGCACCAACTCGTAGCGATCACCTCGTCGGGCTATAACAAATCTGCCAGCTTTAGGCTGGGCGCCGACAGCTATTTCTTGCGCGGATCGTCAGCCGGGTTGACGTAGTCAATACCTCCCGGGCCGGTGAACTGAACTTGGAGAACCGCCTCTTCGTTGCCGGTCCATGCGTAATGCGCGTGTTTTGCCGGATACACCCACAATGCGCCCGGTTTCAACAGTTCGCCTTTCTTCTCGAACTTTTCACCTTGGCTCGTTCCGATAGTACCACTGATTATCGTTACGACCTCGGAATAAGGATGAGTGTGCGGGGGCATTTGGAAGTTGGCGGGAAACTTGATGCGTAAGACGACGGTGTCTCCGGCCTTTGTCTGGTCGCCTACCAGAGCGGCGAGTTGAACGCCCTTCGGAAATGCTGGGTTATCCTTCCAGATCAGTGCGTCAGGCGTAACCTGGATGTGCTTGTCTTGCGCCATCCCAGAGCTTGCAAACGCGATCAAAGCGGCGGCGGCAAAGAGCTGCTTTTTCATGCTGCTACTCCCTGCAAATGGACAATGGGGGAATGAGAGCATATCAAATCAGGCTACTCTGCAGGAACAGATTTTCTGACCTGTTGTTGCGGACGGCCGGCCACTATCATCGGATGTCGCCTTCGGGTCATGAGCGCCCTTCGGAGGGGCGGCCTGTTGCTTCCGGTTTACCCCCATGAGCCGACGGCCGGGGACGCTGCTTAGACTTCGCATTCGGGCCAACAGGAGACTCACGCACGGCAGCAATGACTGGCGTTATTCGATCACCTCGTCGGCACGAGCGAGCAAGGTCGGCGGAATCGTTATGGCCCCCTTCAGATCGCCTTCTTGCGAAGAATAGGTAAGTTTACCAAAAACCGCGCTCCTTTCGTCGCGCCAGTAACAACGGCTATATGTCCCTGAAGCTGGCCAACCAGGCCTTTGACGACCTTAAACCCCAAACTGGTGCGCGGTTGATCGATGTCAAAGCCATCCGGCAGGCCGATGCCTTGGTCGGAAACTTCGAGGCGAAGTTGTCCCTCTATCTCGCGGGCAGAGATTTCGATCGCGCCTTTGCCTTCCGGGTAAGCATACTTCACCGCGTTGGTAACGAGCTCGTTGACCAACAATCCTAGCGGAATTGCGTGATCCGCAGAAAGCAACATTGAATCTGCATGGCAGTGCAAGGAAAGCCCCTCGGTTGCCCCCTTCAATTTTTTGCAAAGCTCGGTCATAAAATCTTCCAGGTCGACAAAGCCGATTTGCGAACCACGCCATAGGTGATCATGCACTTGGGCGATGGTTTCCACGCGCGCACTCGCATCGTCTAACGCATTCCTGACTTCTTCGGATTGTGCACTCCGTGCTTGCACGCGAAGGAGGCCGACAACCGAAGTCAGGCTGTTCTTGACACGATGGCTCATTTCCCGTGTCAGCAATTCCTGATGCTCGAGGGCCTTCTGAAGCTTGGCGTCGGCCTGCTGGCGTTCGATGGCGATGCCAAGCAGGCTGGCGAAGCCCGCAAGGAAGTGTGCGTCCGCCTCGTCGAACTCGCCAGGGTCGGTACTATCGACTTCCAGCACGCCGAAGGACTGATTGCCCTCTGCCCCCCGTTCTATCAGCACGTTGATTGCCCGCCTGATACCATGATCCGCTAGGAGCTGAGGCGTACGGAAACGCGTCTCCGCTTCTAGATGGTTTGATATGACGCTCTTTCCAGTCTGGTATGCATACCCTGCTGGCGACCCGGTATCTGTGCTAAGCGAAACGATATTGATGGTCCCGGGCGCCCAACCGACGCCGGCGCGAACCATAAGGCGTTTTTCATCTGGAAGAAATTCTAAGACCTTAGCGAAGCGAACTCTCAGACCCTGTGCGCATAATTCCGTTGCGCGTTGCAGTATTAGCGTGAAGTCGCGGGTCAGCATCGCTATGCGGCCGAAATCCCCAAGTAAGGATTGTTGCTCCAATCGATATGAAAGTTCGTCTCGACTTGGCGGTGTTGCGGAAAGCAATTGTTCCCGCCCGACGTCGGAAGTCATCGAAATCTACCCTTCGAGCCCGTTAGCCCCGCCATGGGAAGACTAGCACGTTACTGGCGTTTGAATGCTACCAATGTCCGCTAATGGGATGGTCCGGCCGTGCTCCTGCCCCGCCAGCGATAAGCTGGCCAGGGGCGCCAAGACAAGGAGCACGCCATGTCCCAGACACCCAGTACTGCGATCGCCGTGATCGGCATCGATATCGGAAAAAACTCGTTCCACGTCGTGGGCCACGATACGCGCGGCGCCATCGTGCTGCGGCAAAAGTGGTCGCGTGGCCAGGTCGAGGCGCGGCTCGCCAATATACCGCCTTGCCTGATCGGCATGGAAGCCTGCGTCGGCGCACATCATTTGAGCCGCAAACTCGCATCGCTTGGTCACGATGCCAGGCTGATGCCGGCCAAATATGTCCGCCCCTATAGCAAGGGACCGAAGAACGACTTCAATGATGCCGAAGCGATTGCCGAAGCCGTGCAACGCCCAACGATGAAGTTCGTGGCGACCAAGACTGTAGAGCAACTGGATCTGCAGGCGCTGCATCGGGTGCGCGAGCGCCTGGTGTCGCAACGCACCGGCATCATCAACCAGATTCGCGCCTTCATGCTCGAACGCGGGATCGCGGTGCGCCAGGGTATCGGCTTCCTGCGCACAGAATTGCCCACCATCCTTGCGACGCGCACCGATGCCCTGTCGCCACGCATGTTGCGTGTCATCGAGGAGTTGGCAGGCGACTGGCGTCGGCTGGATCAGCGCATCGATAGGCTCTCCGGCGAGATCGAAGCACTGGCCCGTCAAGATCAGGCATGTTCGCGCCTGATGACGGTGCCTGGCATCGGGCCGATCATTTCGAGCGCCATGGTGGCCGCGATCGGCACTGGAGACGTCTTCTCCAAAGGCCGTGACTTCGGCGCCTGGCTCGGACTGGTGCCCAAGCAGATCTCGACGGGAGACCGCACGATCCTCGGCAAAATCTCACGGCGCGGCAATCGCTACCTGCGCGTTCTGTTCGTGCAGGCGGCATGGGTTGTGCTGGTCAGGATCAAGAACTGGGAACGTTACGGACTCAGATCCTGGATCGAAGCCGCCAAGAAGCGATTGCACCACAACGTGCTGGCGATCGCACTCGCCAACAAGCTTGCCCGCATCGCCTGGGCGGTGCTGGCTAAAGGACGCGCCTTCGAGCTGACAAGGACCAACGATGCAGGCGTCCGACCCGCTTGATCCTCGCGCCGTGCTCGGCGCGGTCAAGGCGCGGCCTGGCAACGCCGGAGCCAGCCGCAAGCCAAGCGCAACGGCCGGCCTTGACCGCCCGTGCGCGCGACGCGACGCACGTCCTGCGGGCCGGGACGAAGGAACGGCCCCTGGCTCGAACACAGGAACTGCGAGGTAGGAGGAGCATGCGATGACGTAACCCCATCAACAGGTTCCAGCCGAGGTCTGCGAGAGGATGAGACGAGATGGAGGTTCGGTCTTCCCGGCGCATGCGAACACTGGTGACCCAAATGGCCCAATCGAGGCCTGTCCGCTAATGAGAACGCACGCGCGCTGATATCCATGATGGCCCGGAGCAAATGCTCCAATCAAAGGCCGGATACATTGATGCAAGACCACTCACCACCTGATCGACGAATCTCTTGCTACGCACGGCCGGACCATACAGATGCGAAATACTCTACGCGAGCAGATGTTTTCTGCTTCGCCTCTAAACTCAGACGTTGCTCGATGCGCTCGGCACTTCGCATTCGGTGCCACTTTCGGACCAAACGACCGCCTCGTCGGCATGCGCGGGGGAATGCCGCGCATCGTCTGTCTCGGCGGGGCGTGCTGGCGGAATTCCAAGACGCCGGCTTCCAGTAGCTTGTGCGCATCATCGTGCAGAACGCGACGATCGCGGTCCGGGGCATAGTTCGCGCACACTCTTCCGACATCGCCGCGGCGTTTGCCGCGCCCCGGAAATTGGAACTCCCTATGATGTTACCCATACGCATTTTGCAATTGTGCCGCGTAGCGCTGGAATCTAAGTCCTCAATGATCCGGCGAGACAAAAATTCGCCTCGCGATCGCGTGTGTTTGGAGTTCAATTTTTGACATTGAGAGCTTCCGCAGCTGAATTGGATTTCGGGGGGCGAAGCGTAGGCGGATTCAAACAAAGTTCGAGGTTGCCGCCCTATGCCGCTCGAAATGCGATGCGGCGGATGGTTCGCGGCGGGCTACAGTGACGCTTTCCAGCGGGATCGGTAACCGACTTTTGGCAGCACTACCGGCGGCGGATCTCGATCTGCTGGCACCCGACCTAGAGATGGTCGCGCTCGATCGGGACTCGGTCGTCTCGCGGGCGGGTGACCAGACCGAGCACGTCCTCTTCCCCCATAGTGGCGCCATTTCTGTGATGATCGACATGGCGAACGGGCAGACGGTCGCCAGCGCCGCAATAGGGCGCGAGGGAGCAGTAGGCACTCTTTCCGTGCTCGGGCCGTCTCCTGCGGCCGTTACCGCCATCGTTCGTGCCGCGGGCACCGCCTCGCGGATCCCCGCATCGCGATTCCACGCCGCTTTCAGCCGGAGCCCCGCGATCCGTCACGCAGTCCAGATTCACTTCAAGGCGATGCTGATACAGCTACAAATCGGCGGGGCCTGCAATGCGCTGCATTCGGTCCAAGCCCGCATGGCGCGCTGGCTGCTCCATCTTCGCGACCGCGTCGACCACGACGTCCTCCCGCTCACCCAGGAGGCGCTTTCGCAAATACTAGGTGTGCGACGAACGACGGTGACGCTCCTGATGCGGAATCTGCGCGCTTCCGGAGCGATCATATCTGAACGGCGAGGCGAAATCGAGATCGACCCTTCGCGGCTCGCAGCGGTGGCGTGCGAATGCCGCGACACCATGCGTCTCGAAATCGAGGGGATCTTCTCTATGAATGCAACCCAATCTCGCGTTTTGGTTCTGCCGACGCAGTAATTGAAACGGGCGATGTAGCCGCTTCGGCGCGGCCGGTGAAGTCGGCGAAGACGGGGCTGGATAGCGGATTCTTCGGGCCCATCAGGCCGCCGCCCCATGCCTTGACCGGGACCTCCCACCTAATGTCCGTTGCGGGTCACGAGCCGTGCGGTGAGCAAATCAAGTCGGCTCTGCCTTCGATAGGGGACCTCAGCAAGACCTCCTACATTTGTCGAGACGGGCCAACAGGGGAAACAGCGCGGCTTGACCGTTCACTGAACAAGCACGTCCTCATGGCGTCCGGCGGCGGCCAAGCCTGGAATGCCTCAGCGACAAGACTAGCGGAAAAGCCGCCGCCGGGTTGAGAGCGGCGACGGCTTCTTCTTTACGCGCTCAGACGGCCGCGACTACCCGCCGCATCGCATGAAGGAAACGGTTAGCGGGCGCTGCGACGCCATCAATTGGATGACGCTCCTGTTTGCGCAATTCATCGACTAGACGTTCAAGGTAGGGCGGCAGAGGCGAGGCTTCGCGAGATAAGTTCTGTTGCATTCTGTCACCCACCTCGTCACAGATCGAGCGGGCAGTCTTATGATCGATGTGGTCCGATATTCGATTGGTCGGTTCCATATCGCGACCTTTCGATTAGGCCCCACGATTAACTTAAGTTTCAGGGATGCGAAAATGTTTCGCGCACCTTCGAAGAATGCCGATGGTTCCATTTAATGGAACGAAGACACTGTGACCGATCGCCATCGTCAGCGCTGATGCCTGCAACCCGCCGAGTTAGTGAAACTCTTGGGGCGAACGCTTGGAGGAAGTCCGATGACGTTGAGAGGAGTGCCGGCCGTCACGATAATCGTGCTGCTCGGGCTTGGAGTTCAGGCCAAAGCGCAGGCGCCGTGCGCCGAAGTGTTGCGATTGCGTAACGCTGCTAGTGAGGCTTGGAAGCATGCGATGAGTGCACCGGCATCGCAGCGCTGCGGAGCCTTGGCCCAAGTTTCTGTGGCCACGGAGGCGACGCTCAACTACGCGGACAATAACCGCCAGTCATGCAACATCTCTGATCGATTGCTGAACGAGGTGGATGGGTATCATCGGCAAGCGGTGCAGGCTCGCGACAACGTTTGTGCTGGACGTCCTCTTCGATCATATCCGCCGGACATCATCCATCGCTAACATTCTATTACGGGCCCGGTCTGGTCACCCTTCGATTGGCTGCGTGTCAAGGACTGCTAAGGGTCACTTGCGCCCGTCCCATCGATCGAAACGGCGCTAAGTTCGCCTCCAATTGTCCGGAAGCCGACGTGTAGGTTTAGGAGGTTTCCCGCCTGAGAATGACCATCCTCATCAACTGAGGAGGTCATCATGACCGATGTCCCAAGCACCTGTGCGAACTTCTCCAAGCGCGTGCCGTGGAACAAGGGCAAGATTGTTGGCGCGAAGCCGCCACTCCGCCCTAAGCACGTCTGGTCCATCCGGACAAAGCTCCAGGTCGAAGGCCGGACTCGCGATCTAGCGTTGTTCAACATCGCTATCGACAGCAAACTTCGTGGATGCGATGTAGTCGCCCTCAACGTCGATGACATTGCACCAAGAGGCTATGCAGCCGATAGAGCGAGCGTCCGCCAGAAGAAGACCAGCCAGCCGGCCGGTCAAATTCGAACTTAGCGAGGCGACCCGCGAGGCCATCGATGACTATCTAAGGACAACCGGCAAGAAGCCAGGAGATCGTCTAATCACCGGCCGCAGAGGGCCGGACCTGACGACACGGCAGTATGCACGCCTGCTATCGGACTGGCTGGCCGGTATAGGATTGGACCCTCACCTGTTCGGAACGCATTTACTCCGTCGAACCAAGGCAACCCTGATCTATCGGCGGACAGGCAACTTGAGAGCCGTCCAACTCCTGCTCGGTCATACCAAGATAGAAAGCACCGTCCGGTATCTCGGCATTGAGGTGGATGACGCCTTGGCCATAGCGGAACAGGTCGATGTCTGAAGTGCCCGGGCAGAGCGGACGTGCTCTGCCCGTCCTGCCTCCGCTGCTTCGGGCCATTAGGTGACATTCGAGAGAAGAGGCCGCCAACGTCAGCGGGCGAATAGCCTTTCACCTTATTGCTCCCGGGCACCTCCCTTCCTCAGCCCATCCATAATGCCATCGAACTCCCGACGAAACTGCGGCTTGCTTGAGATTGAGTAACCAAGATCACGGTACCACTGGATCGTGAAGTCTGGTCGGAGCTTGTTCAATTCAAGCTCTGCTGTGCCTGCTCCAATTGCACCGTGGCTCCCACCTCGGCTACAAGGACGATCATGCCCTTAACGCCGCCGAGTGGATCGTCGACGACGCGCTGTACGCCTATGCCCAGGAAATGGTGAAGGGTGGAAAGCCGGCCGGATAATTTGCAAACTAGTTGCAGCGTGTCGCGGAAGTGCCACCGAGATCCGGCCGAGCAGTCCCGCGCGCGAACCGCTCGGGTATTTCTGCAATACCGAGCCCGTTCGAACAGAACCAGGTTTGGAGGTGTCGCGGGTTAGCGCTTAGCCCGTATTCCTGACCGCCTCAGCTAACATGGCGTAAAGCTGGCCCTTGCTGGGTTCTTTGGGCTGCTGCTTCTCTAAGGGTTTCGACACCTTTTTTCCCTGCCGGGCGGGTGCAAGCGGCGGACAACGTCGGCCTTTGCTTTGGTATCGACCTTATCTTGGGTTTTGCAGTTGATGGTTTGTGACCACGCTTTAGGTCCAAGCGAGTGAGCCTCCCGCAAGCCGCGTTACGGCTACACCCGAGACGGCGCGCGATCTGCGTGGCGCTGTGTCCTAAGGCCCAGAGTTCTTTCAGCAGGGCTACGTCTCTGTCATCCCAACTCATGGAGATACTATAACGCCGGCTCTCAATTGCTGGCTAGCCTAGTCTTCGTCCGGCTCGCGCACGACCGGCGGCTCTTCTTCCTCCTTGTCCTGATTGTCCTCGTCATCTTCCTCATCTTCATCAGGATCTCGGGGCGGCATCATGCGGCCTATGGTGACCATTGCGCCCAACTCGATCGAGCCGGTAGGAAGTCTTTTCGAAGATGCGTTGCTTCATGTTGTTGCTCCTTCAAATACCCGTGGCTGGACGCGAAGCATGATCACAATGAAATGAGGGCGATTTGAACCGTTACTATCCTCGGGAGTTCAATTTATTGGATGAACTTCGTCGGCGGCGGGGGCTCATGAGGGAACTCAAGCCATTTGCGATGGGAGCGGCTCCATGACCCACATACAAGCAGGTCGTACGATAGTCACGCAGATCACCGTAATCGAGGCAGAGCCGGAAAAGCAGGGCGAGGCTCTCTCGCTGATGACCGATCGAGCACGCTTCATGGCTCGGCAGCCCGGCTTTGTCTCAATCAGCTTGCATCGAAGTCTCGATGGCCGGCGCATCGTCAACTACATCCAATGGCAAAACCGCGAGTTGCTGCAGTCTGCCCACCAGTCGCCGGACTTCCGCAAGGAGTGGGGCAAGTTTGACGACTTGACCGATCAAATCGATCCACATTTCTATGAAGTCGTCGAAGTGTTGGAGGCCGACTAAGTTTTTCGCATTTGTTCAAATCCTGTCGCGGGATGTCATAAGTCCAAGCCATTGGTTCCAGCGCGCGGCGCAGACCCGCGCCAAGGCCCAGCGTACCAGAGACGCGGTCACCCGAGACCGGCTGATCCAAATGGCCGAGGAATATGACCGTCTCGCCGAACAAGCGGAACGACAGCTGACGAGCTTGGATGCTCCTGCCGAGCGAAAGCCATTGTGATGGGCGACGCATAAGCGGCAGCTGCCCCTGATCTCCTGTCCAGTCGATGATTTCGAAACATGCCGCGCCGAAGCATCTCAACTTCAAGGTTGGCATTATTGGGCATGGCTGAGGCTGGAACTCGCGCAAAAAAGGAACCCGCCCGAAGGCGGGAGGCGCAAGGTACCGCAATGGCCGCAAACATCAGTCAGAGGCACACATCTCAGTGCTTCTCTGCAAGCTAGGCCTCGCTAGGCCAACGGTGAGTTGGCTAGGGTCCGCTGATGCCTCGGCTATTTTCTGTGGTTTCGCGCGCGGTGTCAGAACCGCGATCTGATGGGGAGAAGCGGGCATACCGGCCAACATTAGCCTTGGCGTAGCCGAACTCTCCTCCACTTGGGCCGAGCCCAGCACTGCTACTTGATGCCGGGAGATCGGGAAGCCCGTCAGTTCAAAAGTCGGAAAGTGTAAATTGCACGCGCCAGCTTGATTGATCGTTGCGCCTCCGATGGCGGCGATGGCGGTCGCGATCAAGAACTGATTTCGCATGATGATACCCCTCTTGGATTAGAGATATTCCCACCACGAATTCCAATCCGGCCTTAGCTCTAAGTCGGTGATGCGACGTGTGAACCCGCTCACACTAACTGCGCCCATTCTGTGCGCCCAACCGAGCGACCCGGGGGCGCCTCAGATTGGCCCCCAGCGCGCCCGAATCGCAATCGCAGCTACTACTGCCCCGGGATATCGATGCAAATCGCGCCCTTGGCTACCGCTCCACCGCGCTATCTGGCCCCCCAGCCCCACGCGGTGGAGCGGAAAGCTTCGGCAAGTGGATCAACGGCACGATCCCGGCAATTTGCAAGCTGAGCTACAAAATTCATGAGAAGCCCGCGCGGCGCGATCTCGGCCAAGTCTGCCCTCACCAAGGGCCGCCGCCGACCCCGCGACGGGAGCCCTGTCCCGGCGCTGGCATCGCCTTTCCAGCCTCGTTCGTACAAAGCGAAGTTATTCCTCGCGCCTCACGTTTAGTGCTTGGTCGAATAGACCAGCGACATATCCTCAAACTCCTCGATTGGAAGCTCGTTGATGTCGATGGTGCGGTGGAGATCGTGCAAGGAACCCATGCCGGTGGTTGCTGCAGCACGGTTCAGCGGGGGCGAATGCGGTACAGTGGTTGCAGCGGCAAACAGAGCAGTCGCGAAAAATACAGACGCAAATAATAGCTTCATGGGGGAACCTCCGCTCCCCAGCCCAAAAGGAGGTCTGCGGGAATGGCGGCGAGGTTCAAAGCCCGTTGCTTCCGTTTAGGTGCGCGGTGTCCGCTCTGCAACGCACCACGGACTCGGGGCCGGGCATTGCGTCGCGCCCGAGAAGGGCCAATACCGTAACGGACAAGTTGCGGCGTAGGCAGAGGGCAGCGTTCAATCCGACAGACGAGGAATGCGACGTATGGATGCGAGCGCGATGGATGGGAGGCAAGGCGTTACAGCCTTGCTAAAACGGGCGCGATGCCCCATGACTTAAGGCAGCGCCGCCAATGCACTTCTGAGTTACACCGGCCGTTTTAGCCACCAGACCGTATCAAATACGGATCCAAGGACCCAGCTAATCGGTCCGCCACTTGTATGGCGGCCGGCGTGGACTGCTTTTCGCGATGAAGCGAGCCGACGGAATTCACGACCAGCCCACTACAAGCAAGAACAGCTATCGCAATCGCAGCGAGATATTTGGTCCTCATGACGATGGTCCCCTTTTATCGCCCCATGAACTAACCGGGCACTCTGAGAAATGGTTCCCGACTGCTGCGGCCCAATGTTTTCGGCCGCATCGGAAGTTGCTTCCATGGCGCCAGCGACTAGCCGCTGGGGCAGGTTCCTCCTTCGGAAGGGAACATCGCGGTCGCGATCAGAAATCAAGGAACGAAAAGCGTCCGCCAGGCTTTAGAAAAACTGAGGCCGTCGCTCGCCGGTAGTAACACGGCGCATGTCGCGGATAGCCAATGGTCGCAACGAGCGACCCGCTGCTCTCAATACAAGCGCTCGCGCAGATAGCCAAAAGCGACGGTCTCCGGTTCTATTCAAAATCGCCAGCAGTGCCCCGGTCGGTTGCGGGGGGAGTGCACGGCGTGCTGGCGGAACGAAGGCGCCGCCATGCGCAACCGAATTGACATTGACCACGTACACAGTCGGGCCATCGTTCGAGAGATCGGCGAGAGACTACGTGCGTCGCTGAAACCAGAGCCGGAAGTACCGGCGAGCCTGAGAGCGCAAATTGATCGGCTCCGCGAATTCGAAGCGGCCGAGCACTGGAACAAGTCGCGCGGTTGAGCCGCGGTCGGCTCGGCCGAACATGGATGAACGATGCCGCCGGTGAAGCTTCGTGCATCGTCGATCTTGAATGAGTACGGTAAGGCGTATCCGAATTGATAGGCAAAACCGTCGTTGGCGCGGCCGCGCAGCGTCGCAGGGATATCGATGCCGAGCGCCTTGACCTTCGAGACCATCGGTCTTCAACCCGGAGGTCTGCAGGGTGGTCCTTAGCGGACATCGCTGAGCGCTTAGCGTACGTCCGCTTTGATCAACTCGTCAGCCCTCGCGACCAAATGCTGAGGAACAGATAGGCCCATATCTTTGGCAGCTTCGAGGTTGATGGCAAGATGGAATTCGCTCGGCACTTCGGCGGGCAAATCACTTGGCTTTGCCCCGTTGAGGATCTTCTCGACGAAATATGCGCCCCGGCGCCATATTCCATCAATTGTCGGACCATAGGCAAGCAGTCCGCCGATCTGCACCCATTCTCGATATTCATGGGCGTTCGGAATTTTGTTTTCTATTCCGAAGTCGACAATCCTCTTGCGAGCAAAGACGAACATCGGATCTGTGACAGTAGTCATCGCATCAATCATCGTATCCTGCCTTTTGCGCAGGATTGAAGCAAACGCGACCTCAAATTCCGGCGGGGAACGAACTTCAAACGGCTGCGCTTCAATTCCCAATTTTTCAAATGCCGAAGAAATACTGTTGAGCTCGATGAATTCGCCACTCGCCCCCCTCGAACCGGCTTTAAGGTGCGCAACGAATCTGTGGCTGTGCGCCTCCCCTTTGAGGGAGAAAATGCTCTCCTGCCTCCCTTCAAAGCGGCGCGGGAAACGAAAAAAGGCCCCGCCTCCGAGGACGCGGGGCTGATGATCCGAAGCGATCAGTCCCCGCTGCGGCGCGACCAGATCAGGGTGAAACCCTCGTCGCCTTCGACCTTGACCAGCGAGGCGTAGATCGGAGCGGGGAAGCTCGGATCGTCGAGCTTGACCGAGAGATATTCGCGGTCGCTGTCGCGAACCGTCTTCTTCCAGGCGGCGCCGAATTCGGTCGCGCCTGCGAAAATGCGGTAGTCGGGAGCCTTGTCGTTGTCCCTCTCGGACGTCACGAACTTGGCCTTGATGTTCAGCGTCAGCGTCTTGATCGAGCCGGTGTAGCCGTTGTCCGAAGCGGTGAAAGTGCCGATGATCGCCATGGTCATCTCCGTCTGTCTGTTGTTCGGGCCGCGTCCATCGCAGCCTCGATGGCGATCCTTGGCCCGGGGAGCGATCGGCCCGCAGCCGCAAGGCCCGCAGCGCCAATTGGCATGGCGATCCGACCACGCTTTGCCAGCCGGGGTGTCTTCGATCCCGACCGCATGCGTGGCCAAATCCGTCTTCACGGGTTGAATGCCGACCACATGGGCATTGGCCCCGATATAGAAGATTTGAGCGGCCAGCGCGTGGGTGACGGCCATGATGGCAACATCCGACTGCTCACTCAGATTGAGACGCAGCCCTAAAGTGCGATGCGCGGTGAGGTCGCGAACGAGCGTATCGGACAGCCTCTGTTCCTCCTCTTCCTCCTCGTTTTCTTCCTCCCCTCCTTCGCCATCGCATGTGGCTTGATCGCCCCCTCCACTCGCCTCATCCGGTGTTTGTCCGTCGCCTTCCTGACCAGCTTCGGCATGAGGTTCGTCGTCCTCGGGACGGATGAAACCGCGTTCGATCCTGACGCTGCCGTCGTGATTGAGGATCACGAACGCGCCGCCGCGCGCGACATCGCTGGGATCGTAGGCCTGCCGTTTCGCCTCAAACTGCTCGATTTGGCTCTCCAATTCGCCGAACCGCGCATCCACCTCGTCAGGCAGTTCCTCGGCCGCTTGGTGCTGTTCGGTCAGTTGGTCGAACTCGGTTTGAGAGACCCGAAGGGCGGTCTGATCTTCCGCCGAAAGCTCGACCGGATGCGGGTAGGCGCGACGCATGCCGTGGGCGTGCGGGAAGTCGAGATGGGGTTCCGTCCACTTCCATCCCTCGGCCGACCGTAAGGCGTCGGCCTCCCGGCCAAGCCGCGCCGTCACCAAGAGATCGAGCAGTGCCACGTCTTCCAGATAGCCGCCGCGATCCCCGGTGAAGAGGTCGCGCAGGATCGTACCGCCCGCCTCGATGTAGGCCTCCAGCCCGACAAAAAGCGCGCGGCGATCCGTCGCGGCGACATGAGTTTCGGTGAGCAGACGGCGGATGGTGCTGGCATCGCCATCGTAGGACAGGCGCTCATAGACGCTCTCCTGCCGCGCCTGATCGTCGGTGATGGCAAAGGCCATCAACTGCTCAAGGGTCAGGTCGCCATCGCGATAGAGCTGCATCAGTTTTGGAGAAACCGCCCCCAACCGGAGGCGTTGCCGGACCACTTGCGGCGTCACCCCGAAGCGCGCAGCGATCTCCTCCGCACCAAAACCACGCTCCTCTGCAAGCCTCCTGAACGCCTCGAACTGGTCGGCGGGATGCATGTTTTCCCGGGTGACATTCTCGTCCAAGCTGATCTCGTGGGGGTCATTCGCGGTGTCGATGATGCAGCGGATCGGCTCAGTCTTCTTGATCTCCTTCCGCTTCACTCGCAGCAACTGGGCAAGCCGCCTGCCCTCGCCGATGGTCACCAAATAGAACCCCGTAACCGTGCCCTCTCCGTCCAACTCGGGCTCAACCACCAGATTTTGCAAGATGCCCTTGGCGGCAATACTCGCCGCATAGCCCTCGATCGCCGCCTCGCTATGCGGCGTTTTGCGCGCATTGTTCGAGGACTTCTTGAGCTTGTTGAGCGGAATGAGAACCTCCGTCCCGCTCACGGGGATGATTTCAACTGATTTGGCCGACATGATCATTCTTCCTTTTGCTTCCTTGGGTGCAGCGCGCACCACGCGCCTGCACCCCTGCCCGCCGGCGAGACCGGGGGTAGCAAGTGCCAGGGCGACCCGAGCGGAGGGGGATCGCCCGCCCGATAAGGGCCGCTCGCGAGAGCGGGTCTGCACGGGCGCATGTCAGTTGTTCGAGGAAGTGAAGACGATTCGAAAGCACGGAAGACCGGGGAGACCGCTCGGGTCGGCGCCGGCGACAGCCGGCGCTTCACCCTGGCGCGCGCGAGGGGCGGCGCCCCTTAGATCTCGCGTTAGAACGTTGAGCAAGTCAGAGCAGGCCAAAACAAGGGATTGAAAACAAGAGCAAGAGTGAGAAAATCAAAAGAGGCACCCGCAGGAGGGTCAGCATAGCGCCGATGCGCAGCGGCGGGACCCGGGACCGAGTGCAGTCGCGAGACCGGTTAACAAGGCACCCGCGCGACGGGCAGTGATAGCGGTGCCGCGAAGCAGCAGCCCTTCGTGCGAGTGCCTCCGGCGAGCGACACATTATATCTGTTTGTGCGAGGGATTGAAGCCGATGGCCGAGACGCAACGCGGCTCGGTTCACAAGAGCCCGGTGCGGCGATAGCCGCACGCGCCCATATGAGTGAGTCCCATGAGCAGCGCGATAACATGAATATGATCGACTAGACCAATCAGCGGCCAGTCATACCCAGATGACGTAAGCAACCCGAACTAAGCGCAAGATGCGTTAGCTTTGTTTAGCTTGCAGTTGAGGGAATGACGCCGACCGTGCTTGATGACGACGACAACTCAGCAGTCGAACTGGACGCCAGTTACTACATCACGACATAGAGCTTCTGCAAGCAGTCAGCCCTTCACCCCACTTCCGCAGCACGGCGCCTTGTATTGAGTCCCAGCGATGACCCGACATCGTTCCAGCCCACTATTGGCTGCGCCGAATGCCAGTTGCGATCGCAGCAGGATATTCGACAGACAAAGGCTTTATACCGTCTTCTGCGCACGGCATCTAATTGCCCCGCACAACTCTAAGGCTGCTTTTCGCCTGAACATCCTCGAAGCAATATCCCGAAGACGATCGTCAGTTGTCACGTTTTTCCAATTTGTGACGGGTGCTTGCACCTCGAGACATCGCACAATGATCTAGAGAATCGATCGTGCGGCCTGTTGATCGAAAATTACCCTTGCAGACGAGTCCCGACGAGGCGATCTTACGCCTTGCGCGCGCACTTGCTCGCCTGGCTGCAAGGGAAGATCATGAGAGAGAGCAAGCCAATCGAACAAAAAAAGAGAGCGGCAATCTATGCGCGGTTCTCGACAGACCTTCAGAACGAACGATCGATTGAGGATCAGCTTTCGCTTTGTCAAAGCTATGCTGATCGCGAAGGATTGAGCATCGTCCGCACGTATGATGATCGGGCTCGCTCCGGTGGCTCATTGATGGGACGCAACGGCCTGCTGCAGCTGTTGGACGATGCCAGGGAGAAATCCTTTGATATTGTCATCGTTGAGGCCCTTGATCGTCTCTCCCGCGACATGGAAGACCTTGCGGGCATCCATAAGCGGCTATCCTTTCTCGGGATCGAGATCCGGGCAGTCCATGAAGGCGTCGTCAACACTGTGCTGGTCGGCCTTCGCGGCTTGGTCGGACAACTCTATCGCGAAGATAACGCACATAAGGTGCGTCGCGGTCTGGCCGGGCGGATCAAACAAGGCTTGGCTGGAGGCGGCCTGACATACGGATATGCCGCGATCGCCGGAAGAACGGGTGAGCGCGTTATCGTCGAGGCCGAGGCACAAATTATTCAGCGCATCTTCCAGGAATACATCGAGGGTCGAACCCCTCGCGAAATCGCGCACGATCTCAACAAGGACGGAGTATCACCTCCGCGAGGTCGAGCATGGAATGCCTCAACGATCAACGGCAACCTTGAGAGGGGAGCCGGCATCCTGCAGAACGAGCTTTATGTAGGACGTCTCGTTTGGAACAAGGTCAGGATGGTGAAAGATCCTGACACGGGAAAACGACTGTCACGCCCCAACCCGCGGAGTGAGCGGCAGGTTGCTGACGTTCCGCATCTTGCAATTATCAAACCCGAATTGTTCGCGGCGGCTCAAAAGCGCAAAGAAGAGCGCGGTCATACCCACCCTAGCCATCAACGCCGGCCGCGACGGATGC
Source organism: Bradyrhizobium sp. B025 (assembly GCF_042257955.1). Lineage (NCBI taxonomy): Bacteria > Pseudomonadati > Pseudomonadota > Alphaproteobacteria > Hyphomicrobiales > Nitrobacteraceae > Bradyrhizobium > Bradyrhizobium sp. B025. The sequence goes on from NZ_CP170150.1 coordinate 6,893,980, forward strand.
TGTCTGGTCTGCTCCGTTGCGGTTCGTGCGGTGCGGGCATGTCAACCAATGGGCGAGACAAATCGGGGCGTGTTCGCATTCGCTGCTCAGCAGCGACGGAGAACGGCACGTGCCCGGACGCAAAGACCTTCTATCTTGACACGGTTGAGAGCGCTGTTCTCACAGGGCTGCAGGCCGAGTTGCGTGCGCCGAAAGTCATTGCGGAGTACGTGCGTACTTACCTCGAAGAGCGAAAACGCCTCGCGATCACATCGAATGCAAAGAGGCAGCGTCTCGAACAGCAGCTCGCGCAGTTGAATCGGGAAATCGAACGACTGGTGGACGCGATTGCAAAAGGGCACGGCGATCCATCCGTTCTCGGTCCGCAATCGACTGCCCTGGATGTCAAACGAAAGCGGATATCTGAAGAGTTGCGGAGTGAACCGCCGGCCGCAAAAGAGGTCGCGCTGCATCCAGCTATTCTCAAGCGATATGAAGAACAGCTAGGTCGGCTCGAGGAGGCGCTAACGAAGGGTATCCGTTCGGGCGACGGAGAGGCGGCCGAAGCCATCAGAGACCTGATCGACAGGGTCACTGTCTTCCGAGATCCATCACGCCTCGGTGGCGTAACGGTGGAGATATCAGGCCGGTTAAACGCCCTGTTGGGGGAAAAAGCTTTCCCAAACCAAGTCAAAGGGGTGTGGGGAAAGATGGTAGCGGGAGAGGGACTCGAACCCCCGACCCCAGGATTATGATTCCCGTGCTCTAACCAGCTGAGCTACCCCGCCACAGGGTCGCGAACGGCGAAACCGCCGATCTCGCGAACGCGCGGCATATAAGGAAGGGGGCGGCGTGCTGTCAATCCGGGTTTGCGAAAGCTTTGACGGATATGGCGCTTGAGAGGGGAAAACCGGCCCCTTTAGGCGCTGGAGTCGCGATTTCGGGCACCAGACTCGCGGAGAGTCCCCTCACCCGGATCGCATCTTCGATGCGCTCCGGCCTCTCCCCGCAGGCGGGGAGAGGCGAAGGAAGAGCGAGCCTATTTCGGCCGGACCGTCGGGTCGCCGCCGGGGCTGCCGGGGGGCGGGATGACGGGGGTGTTGCCGCCGCTTTCGGGGGCCGGGGCGTGCATGTCGGGGTCTACGCCCGAGGGCGGGCAGAGCACGCCGTCGGATTTGGCCAGCCTGTCGCCGAGCGGTTCCCGGGACTGGCCGGTGGTGGTGCCGTCGGGTACGGCGGCGCGGTTCGGGCGGTCCTGGGGCAGGCAATTGGCGGCGTGCTGCGCCGATGGCGGCGCGGTCGCTTGCGGCGGCGTCGCAGGAAGCGGCGGGGCCTGCGCCATCGCGGCGCCTGAAGCGGCGATGACGAGGCCCGCAACGAGGAGTTTCGATGTCGTGCGCATGGGAGGGAAACGCGCGGCCAAGCCCGCGTGTTCCGAGCCCATGATCACGATTTGCGGTAGCGGATCAGCGAAAAGTGGCCCATCGGCGGCATCGGGCGGCGCTCGGCCAGCGTGATGCCGCCGTGCTTTGCGGCCCAGTCGACCAGGCGCTGCCACGGGAATTCCGGGCGCCAGCCGAGGCGGCGGGCGACGGGCGCGAAGGCGAGCTCGAACAGCTTGCGCGGACCGCTCTCGGCACCGATGTGGTTGACGAGGATCAGCTCGCCACCGGGCTTCAGCACGCGCACGAATTCGTCGAGCGTGCCCTCGGGATCTGGCACGGCGGTGATGACATATTGCGCGACCACCGCATCGAAGAAGTTTTCGGGGAAGGCGAGGTTTTTCGCGTCCATCACCGAGAGCACCTCGACATTGCTGAGCCGCAGCGCGCGCACGCGCGCCTGCGCCTTGCGCAGCATCGGCTCGGAGATGTCCACGCCGCAGATCTTCGTGGTGCGCGAATAGTCAGAGAGTGAGAGCCCGGTGCCGACGCCGACATCGAGGATGCGGCCGCCGATGCGGTCGGCCTCCGCGATGGTCGACTGCCTTCCGGCGTCGAACACCTTGCCGAACACGAGATCGTAGACCGGCGCCCAGCGGCCATAGGCCTTCTCGACCCCGGCCCGCGAGATGTCTGCTGCCATGCCCCCTGCCCCGGAAATTTTCTAGCCGCGCACCGCTTCCACCAGCGGCCTCGCAGCGTTGCTCGCAACCTTCGCCGCGGCGCTCTGGATGAAGCCGCCGCCGAGCACGCGCGCCTGCCCCGAGGGCGCATCGTAGAACACGCAGGCCTGGCCCGGCGAGACGCCCTCCTCGCCGGCGACGAGCTCGATCTCGTAATGGCCGCCAGCGCCGCGCAGCCACGCCGGCTGGGGGCTGCGCGTCGAGCGCACGCGCACGAACATCTCGAGGCCATTGCCGATGGCGCTATCGATATCACCGCCGCCGAGCCAGTTGACGTCGCGCAAGCTGATGCGGTGCATCTTCAGCGCCTCGCGCGGGCCGACGACGACGCGGCGATTGGCGGCCTCGAGCCGCACCACGAACAGCGGCGCGTGAGCGGCGATGCCGAGACCGCGGCGCTGGCCGACGGTGAAATTGGCGATGCCGTTGTGCCGGCCGAGCACGCGGCCGTCGAGATCGACGATGTCGCCGGGGTCCATCGCGTTCGGCCGCAGGCGGGTGATGATGTCGGTGTAGCGCCCCGTGGGCACGAAGCAGATGTCCTGGCTGTCGTGCTTGTCAGCGACCGCAAGACCGAAGCGGCGCGCGAGCTCGCGCGTCTCCGGCTTGGTCATGTCGCCGAGCGGAAAGCGCAGATAGTCGAGCTGTTCCTGCGTGGTCGCGAACAGGAAGTAGCTCTGGTCGCGATCGGCATCGGCGGCGCAGACCAGCGCGCGCGAGCCGTCGTCGAGACGGCGCGAGGCGACGTAATGGCCGGTGGCGAGCGCCTGGGCCCCTAACTCGCGCGCGGTCTTGAGTAGGTCGCGAAACTTGACCGAGCGGTTGCACTCGATGCACGGCACCGGCGTTTCACCAAGAGCATAAGAGTCGGCGAAATTGTCGATGACGGACTCGCGAAAACGGTCCTCGTAGTCGAGCACGTAATGGGGAATGCCGAGCTTGGCGGCGACGTCGCGGGCGTCGTGGATGTCCTGGCCGGCGCAGCAGGCGCCCTTGCGATGGGTCGCCGCGCCATGGTCGTAGAGCTGCAGCGTGATGCCGACGACGTCGTAGCCCTCAGCCTTGAGCAGCGCAGCCGTCGTCGAGGAATCGACGCCGCCCGACATGGCGACGACGACCCTGGTGTCCTGCGGACGGCCTTCGAGATCCAGACTGTTGAGCATGGGTTCTTAAGGTGTGACGGCGGCGTTCGGCGATCCGCGATATGCCTTTGGCCGGGACATCGGTGGTCCCGGGGAACTTCGGTTCCCGCAGGGCGCGACTGGCCCGGTCGAAAGCGGCTGAGAGCGATCTCTTTAATATAGGGGGCATTCCGGTGAAGCAATCACAGGGGAGACCGGCTTAGGGCAATTCTTGCCGGGGCGGCAGAAATGGCGGGGTCGCGGAGGGCCCTGCGGCGGCAAGCTCGACGCATCAAGATATTGATTTTACTTCTAAATTTTCCACGCTCAGCGCTGGCCCGCTCCTTGCTACCCCTGTGCCGAAGATGTTTTCACGAGGTCGCCTGTGGTCGGTCGGACGTCAGATGTAGCTGCCAGCGTGCCGGTTCCTAGCGCGCAGCAAAAGACTGCGCGCTCGCAAGGGCCGAAGGACACGTCGACGAACGACGCCTTCGGCTCGCTGGTCGACAGTAATACCCAGGCGATCAGCAACAACGCGGCCTCGCAGGCGCAGGACAGCGCGCCGCGGCGGACCGATTCGGCGTCATCCGCCGCAGACAAGAGCCCGCGCGACACCTCCTCGACCGACCAGTCCTCGCAGAGCAAGGCGAGCGACGACACCGACAATTCCGCGCCCGCCGGGAGCGAGACGACGGACGATCCGGCCAAAGCCACGGACACGGCGTCGGCCAAGAGCAAGGACAAGACCAAGGACAAGCCGGAGGCGTCCGACGCCAAATCGGCGGACAAGTCCGACGCGACCAAGGGCGACAAGTCCGACGGCACCGACGGGCTCGCCGCCGCCGTCGCAATCGATGCCGCCGCGGCCGCGCAAGTGGACGCGACCCAGGCCGCCGTGCCCGATCCGAACGCGATCGTGGTGGCCGCGCCGGTCGTGCCTCTCGATCCGAACGCTGCGGCGAACCAGGCCGGCGATGCCGCCGCCTCGCCGCTGACGATCGCCGCCGCCGGCCTCGCCGCCAGCGCCTCCACCGCGGCGCAGATCGCCGGCGCCAAGACCGATACCGCGACGGCGGGCGACAAGAGCGCCAAGGCCGCGGGCGCCAAGGTCGATGCCGAGACCTCGGCGACGCTCGCGGACGCCGCGACCGGCACCACCGACGGCACCGCGACCGACGCCAAGACCAATGGCGGACTGATCGCCGCCGCCGTTGACCAGGGCACGCCGAAGACCTCGTTCAAGGCCGCCGCCACCGCGCCAGGCGCGAGCGACGTCTCCAATATCGGCCAGGACGCGGGCAAGGCGAATGCCGCGACCGCGCAAACGCCGGCGACCGCGACGGGCGCCGCCGCGCATCCGCAAGCGGCCAAGCCGCAAGACGATGCCGGCGCGACCGACGCGAAGGCTGCTCCCGCCGACCGCGCCGCCGATGCAACGCCTAGCGCAGCGGCCACGCACGCCCATGCGAATGCGCCGGCCAATGTAGCCGCGACCGACACCAGCGCGCAGGCGGCCTCCGCCGTGCAGGCGCCCCTGACCACGACGACGTCGGCCGCGACGGCATCCACCGCAACGCTCACCGCGACGGCGGCAACTTCGACCGCCGTGCCGATCAACGCCGTGCCGATCGAGATCGCGGCCGCCGCGCGCGCCGGCAAGACGCGCTTCGACATCAGCCTCGATCCGGTCGATCTCGGCCGCATCGACGTCCGCATCAATGTCGACCGCAACGGCCAGGTCACCTCGCATCTCACCGTCGAGAAGCCGGAGACGCTGCAGATGCTGCGGCAGGACGCGCCGCAATTGCAGCGCGCGCTCGACGATGCCGGCTTCAAGACCGGCAGCAACGGACTCTCGTTCAGCCTGCGCGACCAGAATTCGTCGGGCCAGAACTCCGGCCAGAACAACGACAATGGCGGCAATGCCCGCCGGCTGATCATCAGCGAGGACGACACCGTTCCCGCAGCGCCCGTGGGACGCGGCTACGGCCGCATGCTCGGATCGAGCAGCGGCGTCGACATCAGAGTGTGAGGAGTATTCGCAAATGACCACCACGAATGCCGCCACCGCCCCTTCCGTCGTCTCCGGCACGACCGACGTCCCGAAATCGTCCTCGTCGAACTCGCTGAGCTCGAGCACGGGATCGACGCTCGCCGGCAACTTCCAGACCTTCCTGACGCTGCTGACGACGCAGCTGCAGAACCAGAACCCGCTCGATCCGCTCGACACCAACCAGTTCACCCAGCAGCTGGTGCAGTTCGCCGGCGTCGAGCAGCAGCTCAAGACCAACGATGCGCTGTCCCAGCTCGTCACGCTGCAACAGACCACGCAGGCGACCCAGGCACTGGGCTTCGTCGGCAAGACCGCGCTGGTCGACGGCTCGACCGCGACCATGAAGAACTCGTCGGCGACCTGGCATCTCAACGTGCCCAGCGACTCGACCGTGGATATCACCGTCGCCAATTCCAGCGGCCAGACCGTGTTCACCGGCAAATACACCGCCGCCGCCGGCACCGACATTCCCTTCACCTGGAACGGCCAGGGCAATGACGGCACGCAATGGCCCGACGGCAAGTACACGATCTCGGCCACGGGCAAGGATGTCGCGAACAACAATGTCGGCATCGCCGCGCAGGTGCAGGGCGTGGTGTCGTCGGTCGACCTGACCCAGTCGCCGCCGCTGCTCACCATCGACGGCGCCAGCTACACCCTGAGCCAGGTGAAGAGCATCATCGCGACCAGCAGCAATTAAAGGCCTGCGCGGCCGCCACACACGAGATGTCATCCCCGCGAAGGCGGGGATCCATAACCACAGAACGTCGTTTTCGCGTGAGACCGTAACCCCGAGTCGTCGTCAAACTGCTCCCTGGGGTTATGGGTCCCGGCCTCGCGCTCCGCGCGCCCCGGGACGACGGTTGAGAGCTTTGCAGCGTCGCGCTCAGGCCCCGGTTTGTTAGTAAAGTATTTACTTTCTGCCCCGCCCGGCCGGCTGAAACGCGCTTTCAGCCCTCCGGGCCGGCCGTGTTCCCGCAAGTTTCAACGAGAATTGTATTGAAGCCTTAGGCTTAGCGGATTTTTAAGCCGCCGCGCGTAGGGTTACGGCGTGAGTTCAGTGGTTGAGAGTTTGTGAGTACGCCATGACAGAACCCCATCGCCCGAGGGTAAAATACGTCATCGGGCCGGACGGCAGTCCGCTGACGATCGCAGATCTGCCAGCACCCGGCACCAAACGCTGGGTCATCCGCCGCAAGGCTGAAGTCGTCGCCGCCGTCCGTGGCGGACTTCTCTCCCTTGAGGAGGCCTGCAGCCGTTATACGCTGACGGTCGACGAATTCCTCTCTTGGCAGTTTTCCATCGACCAGCACGGTCTGGCGGGTCTTCGCACCACCCGCATCCAGCAATATCGCCAGTAAGCGATCCGGAAATCTGCGGCTTTTGACGAAAATCGGCCTCGCCCTGCGAGGCCGATTTTTTTCATGACGCGACTTTTGTCCCAGCTCTTAACCTTCGTTAACCATATCGAAACCATCACCTAGGCAATAATTGCCCAGTCGACCGCTCTGGAATGCGGATCGAAGCTTCGGGGCGGTTGCTTGCAAGGTCTTGCGGACTTTTTAAAAGGTATCGGCGCCGCCCGCTTCGGGGCGATGATCGCGGTCACCGCCGCGCTCGTCGGCTTCTTCGCGTTCGTCATCATGCGGGTCACCACGCCGCAGATGACGACGCTGTTCACCGACCTCTCGGTGGAAGATTCTTCCAGCATTATCAAGGACCTGGAACGCCAGGCCATCCAGTTCGAGCTGCGCAATGAGGGCACCATCATCATGGTGCCCAAGGACAAGGTGACGCGGCTGCGGATGAAGCTCGCCGAGGGCGGCCTGCCCAAGGGCGGCGGCGTCGGCTACGAGGTGTTCGACAAGTCGGACGCGCTCGGCACCACCTCTTTCGTCCAGAACATCAATCATCTGCGCGCGCTGGAAGGCGAGCTCGCCCGCACCATCCGTGCCATCGACCGCATCCAGGCCGCCCGCGTCCATCTGGTGCTGCCCGAGCGCCCGCTGTTCTCGCGCGAGGCGCCGGAGCCGTCCGCCTCGATCGTGGTGCGGGTCCGCGGCGCGCTGGAGGCGCAGCAGATCAGGGCCATCCGCCATCTCGTCGCCTCCGCCGTCAACGGACTGAAGCCGCAGCGGGTCTCGATCGTCGACGAGGCCGGCCAGCTGCTCGCCGACGGCGCCGCGACCGATCCGGAGCAGGCGCTCGGCGACGAGCGCCGCACCACCTTCGAGAAGCGGATGCGCAAGCAGGTCGAGGACATCGTCTCCTCGGTGGTCGGGTCGGGCCGCGCCCGCGTCCAGCTCTCCGCCGATTTCGACTTCAACAAGATCACCCAGACCTCGGACAAGTTCGACCCCGAGGGCCGCGTGCTGCGCTCTACCCAGACCCGCGAAGAAAGCAGCATGACCGCCGACAACAACGGCCAGGTCACCGTCAACAACGAGCTGCCGGGCAATCAGCAGAACAACGGCGTCGCGGCCAAGGACCAGAGCAAGAAGACCGAGGAGACCAACAATTACGAGATCTCCCGCACCACCAAGACCGAGGTGACCGAAGCCGGCCGGGTCAACCGCATCTCCGTCGCGGTGCTGGTCGACGGCATCTACAGCAAGAACGACAAGGGCGAGCTGGCCTATCAGGACCGCACCAAGGAGCAGCTCGACCGCATCGCGACCCTGGTGCGCTCGGCCATCGGCTTCGACCAGAAGCGCGGCGACCAGGTCGAGGTCGTCAATCTGCGCTTTGCCGATGCCCCCTCCACCGCCCCGATCGCCGAGCCGTCGGGCTTCCTCGGCATGCTCCAGTTCACCAAGGACGACGTCATGTACTTCGTCGAGCTCGGCGTGATGATGCTGCTCGGCCTGGTCGTGCTGTTCATGGTGATCCGCCCGCTGGTCAAGCGCATCCTGGCTTCCGACGAGGTCGCCGCCGCCATCAGTGGCGTGCTCTCCGGCCCGGCCGCCTCGGACGAGGCCGCGCCGGCCGCCGGCCAGGCGCTGCTGCCCGGCGGCGCCGCCAGCGCGATCGACGTCGCAACCATCCAGGGCCAGGTCCATGCCCAGTCCGTTCATCGTGTCGGCGAGCTCGCCGAACGCAACCCCAACGAAACCGTCGCCATCATCCGCCAATGGCTGACCGAACCCGCGAAATGATCGAGAAGTGAACTGACATGGCCGCCAACCTGCAAAACGCCAACTCCAACGACATCACCAGCGTGATCTCGACGCTCGGCGCCCGCCAGGGCAGCCGTGCGGGCGCCAAGACCGAGGCGGTGGCGGGACCCAAGCGCGCCGCGATCCTGATGCTGGCGCTGGGCGAGCAGTACGGCGGCAAGATCTGGTCGATGCTCGACGACGACGAGGTGCGCCAGCTTTCGCTGGAAATGTCGACGCTCGGCACCGTCGAGGTCGACACGGTCGAGGACATGCTGCTCGAGTTCGTCTCGCGCATGTCGGCCTCGGGCGCGCTGATGGGCAATTTCGACGCCACCGAACGGCTGCTCCAGCAATACCTGCCGCCGGAGCGCGTCAACGGCATCATGGACGAGATCCGCGGCCCCGCCGGGCGCAACATGTGGGAGAAGCTTTCCAACGTGCAGGAAGAGGTTCTCGCCAACTATCTCAAGAACGAATATCCGCAGACCATCGCGGTGGTGCTGTCGAAGCTGAAGCCGGAGCACGCCGCGCGCGTGCTCGGCATCTTCCCCGAGGACCTCGCGCTCGACGTCGTCAACCGCATGCTGAAGATGGAAGCGGTGCAGAAGGAGGTGATCGAGAGCGTGGAGAAGACGCTGCGCACCGAATTCATGTCCAACCTGTCGCAGACCCGCCGCCGCGACGCCCACGAGGTGATGGCCGAAATCTTCAACAATTTCGACCGCCAGACCGAAACCCGCTTCATCACCTCGCTGGAAGAGGACAACCGGGAATCGGCCGAGCGCATCAAGGCGCTGATGTTCACCTTCGACGACCTCGTGAAGCTGGATTCCGGCTCGGCCCAGACCCTGATGCGCAACGTCGACAAGGACAAGCTCGGCGTCGCGCTCAAGAGCGCCAACGAGGACGTCCGCAACTTCTTCTTCGGCAACATGTCCTCGCGCGCGGCCAAGATGCTCCAGGACGACATGGCGGCGATGGGCCCGGTCCGCCTGCGCGACGTCGACGAGGCGCAGGCGCTGCTGGTCAACCTCGCCAAGGATCTCGCCGCCAAGGGCGAGATCATGCTGACCAAGAACCGCGCCGACGACGAACTGGTGTATTGATGGCCGCTCCGGCAAAATTCCTGTTCGACACCGACTTCGCCGCGCCGGACCGGACGCGCGAGAAGGCCGCGACCGCGGCCGAGATCGCCCAGAAGGTCGCGGAAGCGGAGGCGCGGGCCTATCAGGACGGCTTTGCCGCCGGCCAGCGCGAGGCCAAGGCCGAGAGCGACCGCCGCGTCGCGCTCGCCATGGAAGAGATCAACATTGCGATCCGGGGCGTCGCCTCGGGCATGGGCAACATCGAGATCAAGATGGAGACCGAGGCGGTCGAGGTCGCGGTCGCGGTGGCGCGCAAGCTGTGCGCCGACCTGGTCGCCGCCGAGCCGCTCGGCGAGATCGTGGCGCTGGTCAAGGACTGCTTCTCGCATCTGGTCGCGACGCCGCATCTCGTCGTCCGCATCAACGACGCGCTCTACGACAGCGCCCGCGAGAAGATCGAGCGGCTCGCCAAGCAGAGCGGCTTCGAGGGCCGGCTGGTGATCCTGGCCGAGCCGGAGATTGCGACCGGCGACTGCCGGATCGAATGGGCCGATGGCGGCGTCGTGCTGGAGCGCGGCGCCATCGCGGCCAAGATCGACGAAATGGTCGGACGCTATATCGCGTCCCGCAGGGGGAGCTAAGCCATGAGCGACACCGACGGACAGGTCCCGCTGCCCGATCTCAACGGCCCGATGCCGCCAACCGGCACCGATGTCGGCTACAGCGAGGACGAATATGCGGCGCGCGCCGCCGCCGACCTCGAGGCCGTGTTCGACGTGCCGGTGCAGGTCTCGGCCGTGCTCGGCCGCTCCAAGATGGACGTTGGCGAGCTCCTGAAGCTCGGGCCCGGCACCGTGCTCGAGCTCGACCGGCGCGTCGGCGAGGCCATCGACATCTACGTCAACAACAAGCTGGTCGCCCGCGGCGAGGTCGTCCTGGTCGAGGACAAGCTCGGCGTGACCATGACCGAAATCATCAAGACCGAACGCACGTAATTATTGCGCGAACGCAGGGAATGACGCGCGGCAGCGCGACCAGACGGACAGGAGACTGACATGCGGCTTCTCATCGTTGGCACATTGAAGGGCCAGCTCACCACCGCCACCAAGATCGCGATGGAGAACGGCGCCACCGTGACCCACGCCGAGGATCACGAGCAGGCGATGCGCGTGCTGCGCGGCGGCAAGGGCGCCGACCTCCTGCTGGTCGACGTCGCCCTCGACATCCGCGACCTCGTGATGCGGCTGGAGGCCGAGCACATCCACGCCCCGATCGTCGCCTGCGGCATCACCAACGACGCCCGCGCCGCGGTCGCCGCGATCCGCGCCGGCGCCAAGGAATACATCCCGCTGCCGCCGGATCCGGAGCTGATCGCGGCGGTGCTGGCCGCCGTCGCCAACGATTCCCGCGAGCTGGTCTATCGCGACGAGGCGATGGCCAAGGTGATCAAGCTCGCGCAGCAGATCGCAGGCTCGGATGCCTCGGTGATGATCACCGGCGAATCCGGCACCGGCAAGGAAGTGCTGGCCCGCTACGTCCACACCCGCTCGTCGCGCGCCAAGCGCCCGTTCATCTCGATCAACTGCGCCGCGATCCCCGAGCATCTCTTGGAGTCCGAGCTGTTCGGCCACGAGAAGGGCGCCTTCACCGGCGCGATCGCCCGCCGCATCGGCAAGTTCGAGGAAGCGACCGGCGGCACGCTGCTGCTCGACGAAATCTCGGAGATGGACGTCCGCCTGCAATCGAAGCTGCTGCGCGCCATCCAGGAGCGCGTGATCGACCGCGTCGGCGGCACCAAGCCGGTGCCGGTGGACATCCGCATCATCGCGACCTCGAACCGCAATTTGGCCGAGGCCGTGCGCGAAGGCACGTTCCGCGAGGACCTGCTGTTCCGCCTCAACGTGGTCAACCTGAAGATCCCGCCGCTGCGCGAGCGTCCCCTCGACATCCTCGAGCTCGCCCAGCACTTCGTGAAGAAGTACGCCGAAGCCAACGGCGTGCCGATGCGCCCGATCTCGGCGGAAGCGCGCCGCGTGCTCTCGACCAACCGCTGGCAGGGCAACGTCCGCGAGCTCGAAAACACCATGCACCGCTCCGTGCTGATGGCGCAGGGCGACGAGATCGGACCCGACGCGATCCTCACCCCGGACGGCGACCGCCTCGACCTCGCCAAGACGGTACCGGCCGTGGCGCATGCCACGATGGCCGCCGAGCAGGTGACGCGCGCGCTCGTCGGCCGCACCGTGGCCGATGTCGAACGCGACCTGATCCTGGAGACGCTGAAGCACTGCCTCGGCAACCGCACCCACGCCGCCAACATCCTGGGGATTTCGATCCGGACGCTGCGCAACAAGCTCAACGAATACGCCGACGGCGGCATCCCGATCACCCCGGCGGGGACGCCGGGTGAATATCCGCGGATGCCGATGGTGGGGGCGTAGAGCTTCTTTCGAGAGTTGAGAGAATGCGAATGCCCGGGCTTGGCCCGGGCATTTTCTCTTTGAGGAGAACGCAACCAGTCACCACACAATAAGTGTCGTCCCGGCCTAGTGCGAATTGCGCACTAGGCTGGGACGACGTTAGGAGATCTAGCGCGCCCGCGCGAGTCTACTTGCCCGGCGGAACGTAGGTGCTCACGAGTTTGGAAGCCTTCTCCGCGATGCTCTTGAACTCGCTCATCTTCCAAGCGCGTACGGTTTCGATCTTGGAGACGGCGCCAGCCGCAGCGGCCACCATTCCAATCGCAATGGCATCGGAGCCGTCAGGAAACTCCGTGACGAGCACTGCATCGTGTTGACCAGTGGTCATGAAAGCTCCCTGAAGCTTCCCACCGGCCTTCTCGACCAGCGCGCCGATGGCCGATGTGCGATCGGCCGGCTTGTCGACCATTCCCTTGATACCGGCATTTGAGTATGAGACGTACGAGATGAACAACGGCATGTTTCTCTCCGTTGAGGTTACACCGTGACAATGTCGTCCTAGAAAAGACGCCCTCAAACGAGAGCAAGGCACGGCCTGCCGACGGCATGCGAGCTGCCTTGAAAATTGAGCTACGGACTTCGGCACGTCCAACTGGCAGCTTGCGCCGACTATAGCCGACTGCACAATGCGGCGCGAACGGTAAGCCAAGCCTACCCATTCGGGACGCAACTGTTCTGCCCGCCGAGAAAAATCTGCTTCTCGGTTGAACCGCGTGCGGCAAGTGAAGCAGTTCACAATCAAGCCACATCAAGATCGCTAGAGTCCGCGGGCAGCGCGACGCGACGTCGGCCAGAGCCGCCTCGCGAAACGTCCTTCAGATCGAAAGGGCACGCCATGAAATGCTCCTCGTGGACCATCTCCCGCTTATCGCTGATTGTAGCGCTGATCGCGGCCTCGGCGTCGCTGGCACGCGCCGACGTGATCATGGACTGGAATGCAAAGGCCGACGCGATCGCTGCCGAGAAGCAAATTCTTCCAGCGCCCCACAGCCGCGTCTTGTCCATGATGCACGTCGCGATGTTCGAGGCGGTCAACGCGATCGACCGCCGGTACGCGCCCTACAAGCTCTCCTTGCCCGCGGATCGTTCGACGTCGCGGGAAGCTGCGGCGGCAGTTGCCGCTCACGACGTGCTGCTTTCGGTCTATCCGGACCTCAAGCCGGACCTGGATGCGACGCTGACGAATTCTCTGGCGCCGATTGCCGACGGCGCGTCCAAGATCGCTGGCATCAGCCTCGGGAAAGAGGTCGCAATGCAGATCATCGAGCTTCGTGCGAACGATGGCAGCGCCGCTCCGGAGACTTACCGCCCCCTGACGACACCGGGCGCGTACGTTCCGACCACCGTTCCGCTGTTCTCAACCACGGGCGCGACGACGCCCTGGGTCATGGTTTCCGGATCGCAGTTTCGCCCCGGCCCGCCGCCGGCGCTTGGTTCAGAGGTGTGGACCCGGGATGTCAACGAAATCCGCGAGGTCGGCAGCCGAAGCAGTACAACCCGGACGCCGGAGCAAACGACGATCGGCCGATTCTGGTTCTTTGTCGGTGCCCGCACCTACAATCCGATCGTGAGGCAAGCTGCAATGGCCAAGGGCATGGATCTCGTCGACTGCGCCCGGCTGTTCGCGCTGACGTCAATTGCCGGCAACGACGCCCTCGTTGCGGTGTTCGATGCAAAATACCATTACAATCTCTGGCGACCGATCACCGCCATACGCAACGCCGACCTGACGTCGAATCCGGCGACGCCACGCGACCCGTCCTGGCTGCCACTCGGCGAAACGCCGATGCATCCGGAATATCCCTGTGCTCACTGCATCACGTCGGCGGCGATTTCGACCGTGCTCCAGAGCGTCGTTGGAGATTTCGGCGAGTTCTCGCTGACCAGCTCCACGGCACCAGGTGTCACGCGCAAATGGTCGCGGCTCCAGGACTACAGCGACGAAGTCTCCAACGCCCGCATCTGGGCCGGCTTTCACTACCGGTTCTCGACCGAGGTCGGCAAGGACATGGGTCGGAAGATCGGCGCACTGACCGTCGCGACCCAGCTTCGCGGTGTGGAAGCGATGGCGGAGCCGAAGCGTTAAGGCTGGTGCCCACATCCGCAGTGTCGTCCTGGCGAAGATTCGTCGTCCGGTACTCCTACCGCCCTCCATCGGTAGATTCCGCGGTATGGGTCCTGGCTTTCGCCAGGACGACGATGAGGAGACAGTGTGCGTCCAAACCCGCAGACGGCGGCATGGCCGCACCGCGTTCTCCGACTAGGTCGCGCCTGCGCAAGGCCGTATAACCCCCGCGTGAGAACCACACGAGGGTAAACATGTCTGAAGCTCAAATCACGGACTGGCTGGCGTCGCAGCGGCAGGCGATGATCGATCTGTTGCGCGACGTCGTGAACATCGATTCCGGGTCCTATGACAAGGAGGGCGTCGATGCGGTCGGGGCGCGGTTCGAGCGGCACTTCGCCGAGCACGGCATCCCGTTCCGGCGCGAGAGCAACTCCACCTTCGGCGATGCGATCCATGCCGAGGTGGCAAAGCCCGGCAGCAACGAGAAGCCGGTGCTGTTGATGGGCCATCGCGACACCGTGTTCGGCAAGGGCGAGGCCGGACGGCGTCCCTTCACGATCCGCGACAACCGCGCCTATGGCCCCGGCGTCGCCGACATGAAATCCGGCGTCGTGATGAACATCTTCGTGGCGACCGCCTTCCACAAGTTCGGCGGCAGCCCGCACCCGATCAAGGTGCTGATCACCTCCGACGAGGAGATCGGATCGCCCTCGTCGCGACCCGTGATCGAGCGCGAAGGTCGCGCCGCGCGTGCCGTGTTCAACTCCGAGCCGGGCCGCCCCACAGGCAACGTCGTCACCGGCCGCAAGGGCGGCATCTTCATGCATCTGGCCATCACCGGCAAAGCCGCGCATTCCGGCGCCAATTTCGCCGCCGGCGTCAGCGCGATCGGCGAGCTCGCGCACAAGATCGTCCAGGTCCACGCGTTGACCAATCTCGACAAGGGCATCACGCTCAATGTCGGCCTCGTCTCCGGCGGCCAGTCCGTCAATACGACGGCGCCCTATGCCGAGGGCCAGATCGATCTGCGCTATGTCGATCCCGCAGACCGCGCCACGGTGATGGCCGCGATCGAGACAATCGTCGCGACCTCCTATGTGCCGGGCACGAGCGCAACGCTGACGATCAAGGGCGAGTTCGTGCCGGTGGTGCAGAGCGAGGCCTCGAAGACGCTGTTCGAAGGTTATCAAGCTGCGGCAAGGCAGGTCGGCCTCACCACGCTCCAGGGCGAGTTCTCCGGCGGCTGCGCCGATTCCGGTTTCACCGCCGCGGTCGGCACGCCGACCATCTGCGGCCTCGGCCCGGTCGGCGGGCTCGCGCACACGCCGGAGGAATATCTCGAGATCGACAGCATCGTGCCGCGCGCACAGGCGCTGGCGCTGGCGATTCTGAGAGGGTGAATTCGTAACTTCCGTAGGGCGGGCAAAGCGAAGCGTGCCCACCATTTCGTTCGCAGCGAAGATGGTGGGCACGGCGCAAGTGCGCCTTTGCCCACCCTACGAGATCTCGGGCGTCACGAATAACTCGGTGCGTCGGGCTTGCGGAAAATGTGGATGGGGTCGCCGGGAATGATCGGCTGGCCGCTGAACATGGCATAGGCGTAGAGCGCGAGATAAGCGATCGCCAGCGCGCCGATGGCGTAGAAGGCCCAGGTCGCGACGCGTTTCATCGTTCCGCTCCGTTGCCGTCCCGGACGGGAGGCTCAGGGCGCTTCTAGAGCGATGACAGGGAAAAGGCCAGCCTGCGTGCTGCCTCTTTGCGGCGATCAAACGCCGCGCCGGGTGCGCGCGGGAAGGCTGACCTCGGCGAGCCTTGCCGCGTCTTCATCCTGGTCGACCGCGACGTACTGGCCGTGCCAATAGGCGAGCGCCGCGGTCCGCGTCGAACTCCTGACGTCCCTGACACGGCCGATGACGATGCCGTGCGAGTGCCGCTCGACGATCTCCTCGACCTCGCAATCGAAGGCCGACAATGCGCCGACCAGCAGCGGGACTCCCGAGACCGCCGTCACCCACCGGGCGCCGGCGAAGCGGTCTGCGCCCTTGAGCCCGCCCTTGCCGGCGAAGCGTTCGGCGACGTCGAGCTGGTCGGCGTTGAGGATGTTCACGCCGAAGGCGCCGTGACGCCGGATCAGCGGGAAGGACGAGGCATCGCGATTGATGCTGACCAGCAGCGTCGGCGGCTCGACCGACAGCGAGGTGACCGAGGTCACCGTCATGCCGCTGATGTCCTTGCCCCGCCCGGCGGTGATGACGCTGACGCCGCCGGTGAGGTGGCGCATGGCGCCGCGGAAATCGGCGGGCGAGACGGGGATTTCAGTCATGAGATCGCGAGGCACTACATTCATGGCGTGGTCCCCGAAGCGGGGTTCCCTCTATTTAGGTACGATCGTCCGCCGACAAAAGGTGGCTCAGGATCGAGCCTTCGAGGCCCGCAAGCTCGGCCGAGCCGCGCTCCCGCGGCCGGGCTGCGTTAACCACGACGTCATGGGCGATCCGGCCCTCCTCGATCACCAGCACCCGGTCCGCCAGCGCGACCGCCTCGGAAACGTCGTGGGTCACCAGGATCGCGGTAAAGCCCTGGTCGCGCCAGACCCGCTCCAGAAGCCGCTGCATCGAGATGCGGGTCAGCGCATCCAGCGCACCGAGCGGCTCGTCGAAGGCCAGCACGCGCGGACGGGAGACCAGCGCGCGGCCGAGCGCGACGCGCTGCTTCTGGCCGCCCGACAACACCGAGGGCCACTGGTCTCGCTTGTCGGCGAGGCCGACCTCGGTCAGCGCCTTCTCGGCGCGAGCATGCGCATCCTTCGATGCGCGATCGCGGCCGAGACCGACCTCGACATTGGCGAGCACGCGCGCCCAGGGTAATAGCCGCGGCTCCTGGAACATCACGCGGATATCCTCGGGCTGGACGTCACTGCCAAGGCTGATGGTGCCGGCATCGATCTTGTCCAGGCCGGCGATCAGGCGCAGCAGCGTGCTCTTGCCGCAGCCGCTCTTTCCGACGATGGCGACGAACTGGCCGGCCGGGATGTGCAGGTCGATGCCGCGCAGCACCTCATTGTCGCCGAAGGACTTTCGCAGCCCCCGGATGCTGAGCGGCAGGCCGCTGGCCTGCACCACCCGCTCCTCGCGCACCACGCGGGCGTGAGGCGCGAAATTGGCGCGGCTGGCGAACTCGGTTTCGGGAAGGGAGGTCCGAAGGGCTGTCTGCATGTGATTCCCAGTATTGCTGCTCAACGTTTCTGGAAGGCGGGGTGCCAGGAGAGCGTCGCCCGCTCCAGCACGCGGGAGGCGCTGTCGGCGAGCTTGCCGAGCAGGGCGTAGATCAGGATCGAGAGCACGACGACGTCGATCAGCATGAACTCGCGCGCCTGCATCGCCATGTAGCCGAGGCCCGAGGATGCCGCGATGGTCTCGGCCACGATCAGGGTCAGCCACATGATGCCGAGCGCAAAGCGGATGCCGACGAAGATCGAGGGCAGCGCGCCCGGAAAGATCACGCGGCGGAACAATTCGCCGTCGCTCATGCCGTAGATACGGCCCATCTCGATCAGCTGGGGATCGACGGTGCGGATGCCGTGCAGCGTGTTGAGGTAGATCGGAAAGAACACCCCGAGCGCCACCAGGAACAGCTTTGCGCTCTCGTCGATGCCGAACCACAGGATGACCAGCGGGATCAGCGCCAGGTGCGGCACGTTGCGGACCATCTGGAGCGTGGTGTCGGTGAGCTTTGCCGAGAGCTGCGACAGGCCGTTGGCAAGCCCGAAGGCGAAGCCGATGCTGCCGCCGATCAGGAAGCCGATCGAGGCGCGCCAGAACGAGACCCAGATGTTGCGCGCGAGCTCGCCGGAGAGCAGCAGCTTCCAGCCGGCGAACGCGACGTTGCTCGGCGCCGGCAGCACGCGCGTCGGCACGAAGCCGGTGACGCAGGCGAGCTGCCAGATCGCGACGATGGCGAGCGGCACGATCCACTGCACCAGGCCGCCCGCGCGCGGCAGGCGGACCCGGCGCGGAAGAGAAATACTGTCGATGAGGCTCATGATTGCGATGCCAGCCTGGAGGGACGGTAGTCGTTGCCGACGGTCTCGCCGAACGGACCGCTGTTGTGGTGCAGCCGCGTCACGTTGCTGCCGTGATCGAGCGAGAGCAGCGGGAACACCAGCTCGGCAAAGCGATAGGCTTCCTCCAGATGCGGATAGCCCGACATGATGAACGTATCGATGCCGATATCCTGATACTCCTTGATGCGCGCCGCGACGGTCTGGGCGTCGCCGACCAGCGCCGTGCCGGCGCCGCCGCGCACCAGGCCGACGCCGGCCCACAGGTTCGGGCTAATCTCGAGCTTGTCGCGCTTGCCGCCATGGAGCTGCGCCATGCGCTGCTGGCCGACGGAGTCCATCCGGGCAAAGTTCCTCTGCGCCCGCGCGATGGTGTCGTCGCTGACATGCTTGATCAGCTCGTTGGCCGCACTCCAGGCCTCTTCATTGGTCTCACGAACGATCACGTGCAGGCGAATGCCGAAGGACAGCTTTCGGCCCCGCGCGCTCGCGACCTCCCTCACCCTCGCGATCTTCTCGGCAACCTGGGCCGGCGGCTCACCCCAGGTGAGGTATTTGTCGACGGTATCGACCGCGACATCGATGCCGGCGTCCGACGAACCGCCAAAATAGAGCGGCGGCCGCGGCGACTGCACCGGGGGGAACAGCAGCTTGCCGTCCTCGATGCGGATGTGCTTGCCCTCGACATTGACGGCCTTGCCGCCCAGCAGGTCGCTATAGACGTTGAGGAACTCGCGCGTGACCTCGTAGCGCTCGTCATGGCCAAGGAAGATGCCGTCGCCCTTGTTCTCGACGGGATCGCCGCCGGTGACGACGTTGATCAGGAGCCTGCCGTTGGTGATGCGATCGAGCGTCGCGGTCATGCGCGCGGCCACGCTCGGCGATTGCAGGCCGGGCCGGACAGCCACGAGATAGCGCAGCCGCTCGGTGAACGGCGCGACCGAGGAGGCGACGATCCAGGAATCCTCGCAAGACCGCCCGGTCGGCAGCAGCACGCCGAAATAGCCGAGCTGGTCGGCCGCCTGCGCGATCTGGCGCAGATAGTTGAAGTTGACCTCGCGGCCGCCGGTCGCGGTGCCCAAATAGCGGCCGTCACCATGGGTCGGCAGGAACCAGAGGATGTTGCTTTTGGATTGGCTCATGGATGGGCTCCGATGACTAGCCGTAGGTCGTGCCGACGGCGGCCGCGACGATGCCGACCGACATGACGATGGCTGCGATCACGCGTTGAACGATGCGCCTCATGTCTAGACCTTTTGAAACGGGGAGATTGGTCGGCACGATCAGGCTGCCGGGTTGCGCCAGACGATGTCGCGGATCACGATCGGCTTGGGAATCAGGCCGAGCTTATGGAAGCGGTCGGCGACGCCCTGCTGGGTCGCGACGATGTCGTCGGTGACGGGACCGACCACGAAGGCCGAGCGGTTCGCCGCGATGGTCTGGATCTCCAGGGGAATGCCTGTCACCGCCGCCAGCGATTTGGCGACCTCGTCGCGGTGCTGCTCGGCCCATTTGGCCGTCGCGGTCGTCACGTCGACGATCTGTTGCAGGATGGCGCCGTGGTTCTTCGCGAAGTCGCGGTTGGCGATGTAGAAGGAATTGGTCTTGGTAACCTCGCGCGCGTTGATCAGGATGCGGCCGTTCTGCCTGGTCTCGCCGATCGCAAAGTACGGATCCCAGATCGCCCAGGCCTCGATGCTGCCGTTGGCGAAGGCGGGGCCGGCGTCAGGCGGCGTCAGATAGACCGGGGTGATGTCGGCATAGGTGAGGCCCGCCTTCTCCAGCGTCTGCACCACGATGTTGTGGGCGCTGGAGCCCTTGGTGAAACCGACGCGCTTGCCCTTCAGCTCGGCGATGGCGCGGATCGGCGAATCCTTCGGCACCAGAATGCCCTGGCCGTTGGTGATGGGCTGGCCGGCGGCATAGACGATCGCGGCGCCCGCGGCCTGGGCGAACACCGGCGGGGAATCGCCGACCGCGCCGTAATCGACACTGCCGACATTCATGGCCTCCATCATCGGCGGGCCGGAGGAGAACTCAACCCATTTCACCTCGATGCCTAAGGCTGCGAAATGTTTTTCCAGGGCGGCCTGCTGGCGCGTGATGACCAGCACGCCGTTCTTCTGATAGCCGATACGAATTTCCTTCACCGCGCCTTGCGCGCGGACGCGCGAGGCGACCGCAGCCGCGGCTGCCGTTCCAACGGAAAGTCTCAGAAAGTCACGACGCTGCATTCCACACTCCCGGCCGCATGCGGCCGTCATTCATTCACGCCAGGGAATGATGGTGCGGCTTGCCGGAGGTGTCGAGACACGCGGAAAAATAGCGATGCGAGCACTGCGCGCGTGGCAGGGCGCATGATTAATCTTTCAAGCGGCCGCGATGATGCAGGGAGAATTTTTCCGCACGCGAATGTGAGAGCCGCGGGGATTTGGTGCGACGATGCAGGGCCGGAACATAAAACGTCGAAAACAACCCCATGCACAGTAGCCGACCATAGTCGGATCAATAGCTTACGCGGCAGGCCGAGTCGTTTGACCCGTCGGGCAAGACAGGAGCATGATGGCATGATCGGCGAATGGGAGCTGTTGTGGCGCGAAGCTCCCTTCCAGCCGGCCTAGTGTAGCCATCTCACCGGCAAATTCTGCAAGCCGCGGAACGCCCAGCCGCCGATCCGCACCGGCTCGTCATCGGCAATCTCGATCCGGCCGGCACGCGCGAACAATGTCGGCAGCGCGACGTCGGCGATCATGGCGCGCGAGGCCCAGGCACCGGCGCAGAAGTGCGGGCCGGCGCCGAACGCCACGCTCTTGCTGGTGTCGCGCCGCACGTCGAACTGGTCGGCGCGCTCGAAATGCTTCTCGTCGCGGTTGGCGGAACCGAACATCAGGAACACGCGCTCATCGAGCTCGAACGCGACGTCGCGGATCGACCATGGCTTTGCGATGCGCCGCGGCGACATGCCGATCGGCGAGATCCAGCGGGCATATTCCTCGAAGGCCTGGAGCCAGGTGACTTCACCACGCCGGACGAGGTCGAGCTGCTCGGGATGGGTCAGCAGCGCCCACACCGTGCCGGCGATCGCCTTGCGCGGCTCGTTCTGGCCGCCCGATATCGCGAGCTTTACATTTGCGCGCACGCTTTCCATCGGCATGCCCGACGCGAGGAGCACACCGAGGATGCTTTGATCGGGATTTTTGCGCATGACCGGCAGCATGTCGTCGATCGCCGCATCGATGCCCGACGTCGCGGCATGGCAGCGCGCCTCGACGGCGGGATCGCCGACATAGTTGGCGATGCCCTCGATCATGCCTTGCGACCAGGCGTCCATCTCGGCAAAGCCGATATTGGTGAGGCCGGTGATCGACTTCAGGCATTCGCCGGAGAACGGCAGCGCGAAATCGCGCATGAAGTCGATCCGCCCCGGCTCGATCGCATCGATGATGCGGTCGGCATGGGCCTGGAACAGCGCGGTCCAATGCGCCTTGACCGTCTTCGGTGACACCGTCGGAAACATCGCACGGCGCTCGACCTGGTGCGCCTCGCCGTCCTTGCGCATCATGTTGTGGCCCATCAGCCGGTTCATCAGGCCGGCGGGCTGGTGCGAGGAGAACACGTCGATCTGCTTCTCGGAGATCGAGATGTCGTCGCGGCTCGTCAGCAGCGTCGAGCCGAGCTGCGGCACGAAGGCGATCGGCGCCTCCTTGCGCATGTTCGCGAGCATCGGATAGGGGTCGGCCCAGAACGCGGCCGGGTCGATGTCGATGCGCGGCGCGGTGCTCAAGGCGGTCTCCCTGCTGTGTCCCGCCAGACTAGCGCGTTCAGGAGCCGCCGTCTGTCCCCAGCGGTTGGGACAACGTTCGTCAAGGGCCATGAAGCGACAGAGGCGACATTCCAACCGAGCGCCAGACAGCGTGCCTGGTCGCCGCGCCGGTGAAGCGTCCGAGACCGGTCGCGAGCAGCGGCTCGCACAACCGCGGGCCACCGATCATTTCGATCGCCATGGGGTCATCCGCGGTATCCAGCGCGGGACGGCGGCGCGGAACGCCTCGTACTCACTCCCAAACGTCCGCTCGAGCGTAGGTTCTTCGTACGCCACGACGAAGACGTGGAAGAAGAGCCAGAGCAGCGCGCCGTAGACGATGAGGCGCCAATCGCCCATCAGCACCGCTTGACCCAGGATGATGGCAACGACCGCGACGTATATTGGATTACGCACATAACGGTAGAGACCGGTCACCACGAGATTCCGGGTCGGCGCGATGGGCGCGGGGGTGCCGAGCCCTTGCAGCGCGAAACGCGCAAATGCGTCAACGAGCCCAGGCACGCCTGCGAGAATCATTATCGCGCCGATGCCGCGCGTCAGCTCCAGACCAAGGAACGGCGGCCGGAATTGCCAACCCGTGATCGACCATGGAACGAGCCCCACCAGCGTACATGGGGCGACCACGAAGAAAACCGCCGAGCCCAGGACGGCAATGGTTCGTTGCACGGCGGTTCCCGACACTCGCTGCGAGCTCATTCCAAGCTCCCCGTCATGGTTTCCCATCGTCATCCGGGTGCCGACACGCTCGCCATGTTATCCCAAAAGCGGAAACCGCGCACGACTAAAGCCAGAATGCCACGGCGGCAACGAGGCACAGGGCTGAGAAGTAGTTCCGAGCGAGTTTGTCGTAGCGCGTTGCGATGCGCCTGAAGTCCTTGAGCCTGCAGTAGCAGCGCTCGATGACGTTGCGATCCTTATAGGCTTGCTTGTCGTGACGTATGCGTTTCTTCCGATTTGACCGGCCTGGGATTATCGGTTTGATGCCGTCCTTGCGCAGAGACTCGCGGAACGAGTTGCTGTCATAAGCCTTGTCACCGAGCAACTCGGCGATGCCGTCGAGCAGACTGACACATGCCGGCCCGACTGTGCAGTCGGCGGTATTGCCAGGCGTGAGGATCAAGACCCACGGGCGGCACAGCTTATCGACAAGGCCGTGAATCTTGCTGTTGCGCCCGCCCCTGGTGATGCCAATCGCCTGTTCCGACGCCCCCCTTTTCCGCCGCCAGCGCAGCGATGCGCTTTGACATGCGTGCCGTCGAGAGCCATTCGTTCCGGCGGTTCAGCAGGTTCGGCCCGCCACCTCGAAGATACTCTGCCAAATTCCCCGCGTACTGCCCGTCGCTAAACCAAACCAAGTTCGCCCGCATCTGTTGGCCCCCGATTCGGTTGACCAACCCGTTGAATCTCAACATGGATAATTGGGTCTTAACCCTAGGTCAGCCTGCGCATGCCAGTGGAAAGGGTCTCGTGTGAACCCACCGGGGTGCAAGTCGTAAATACGAGGGCAAACCGGCTGCACTGCCAGTCCGCGCCAAGCGCGGCGCTGGTGGGTGATGTCAGGTTGACCGACAGAAATGCCGCTACGCAGGCCAACATCACGTACGCCGCGATCAACATCGCTCTCTTGTGGGTCCTTGGTTGAGAAATCATGGCCTTGGCTCCTGTACGATGGCCGGACGATCAAGGGGCAGGCTCCGCAGTCCCTTGTCGGTCCTTGTGATCTAATCCACATCCTGACCCGCACTTTTCGCTGGTGGCCCGAAGGCGTGCGCGATTGCTGGCACTGGATCCGCGTCGCAGCCGGACTCGCGCACCGGAGCAAACAGCATCTTTAGTCGATCAACCTTGTCGGCACAGGCGAGTACCGCGGGCGGAATGTCAACGCCGAGTGCCCTGGCTGTCATGGGATTGATGACCAGCTCCTCGACGGCCTTCGCATGCGGCTGTTGCCTGGGTTTGATCATGACCAAATGCAGCAGCGCCGCCACCACGATCATCACCAGGACGCCGCCAACACTGAGCGCGATCTGCATCGTCAGCCCCTCCGAGATGTCGAGCAGCGCCAGGTGGCTGGCCAGCGTCAGCAGAACGCCAAGGCAGTAGATTGGCAGCGAATTCCGGCCACAGAGAATGGCGCCACGCATCACCGGCGTCGTCAGCCCTCGCCAATCGCGAGGCATGAGCCATACGGCCAAAACTGCAAGGGCCAGAAAATGCAGCAGTCGCAATGGAGCGAGATTCGATTTGTCCATCGGGTAAAACAGCGTCAGGAGTGCCCGAGGGACCAACGCTTCCAGCGGTTTGACGCTCCAGCTCAATGCGATGATGAGGCTGATCAGCAGATAAAGAACCGCAGGAACAAGCACGGTGCGTGAGGTCACCCACGGTCGAACTCTCTTGCCCTCGATGATCCACCACGCGCCAAGCACAAGCGGCAGCTGCCAGGCCAGCGGATTGAAGAACCAGTGGCCGTTCGGCCATGCCGGGATGGTCCAGCCGAAGACGTGCACCAGTGCGTAAAGCAGCAGCGACGCGCCCAGCGTTGCGTTCGGCGCTCGCAGCAGCAGCCACAGCAGCGGCGCAAACAAAAGGTGATAGAGCACGAAGAGCGGCAAGATGTCGGTATTCACCGGGCGGTATTGCAGGATCGCCGCGTGCGCGAGCGTCACGCCCGGCTGATCCAACAGAATGCGCGTATTGCTCTTATCGGCAAGAGGGCCGCCGCCTGCGAGGTGAACCACGATGGCGCAGGCGAGGGTAAGCAGTAGAAATGCGACATAAATATCCCAGCTTCGCCACAGCGTCCGGCCGATCACGCCGGTCCAGCCCCCGCTCTGCCGTGCCTTGCCGTAGGACAGCGCGCAGGTCAAACCCGAAAGAAACATGAATACTTCCGCCGCATCGCTGAAGCCGTAGTTGCGCAGCGTCAGCCAACTCCCGATGTTGTTGGGGACATGGTCAAGAAAGATCCACCAGAGCGCGATGCCGCGGCAGGCATCAATGCGCAGATCGCGGCCGTAGCCGTTCAGCTCCGGCACCGCGCCTGCGAATGGCTTCGGGGTGGCAGTTCGATCAAGCATCTGGTTCCCCGTCCGGCGTCCGAACACGTTTCAAGAGGGACCGAAACTGACGAAAAGCATCAGCCGCGCCGAACCCGGCCGCGAACTACGGCGACGCCTGGTAGAACCTCCTGGCGTGGGAGCTGTCGGGTAACGATTATCGTTCAACGGCACCGCGCGTAAATCAGCCGGAGGTCCTCACGGAGGGGTTCCTAGGTCCTATGATCAAGGTACTTACAGATATCCGCAGTCTGAATCCGCGACTCTGGCGATCCGCACTCGCTTTTTTGGGCGTCCCGTGAGCTGATTACAATTACAGCATACAACGGCATTCAACTTCTATCTTGAGTGCCTAACCGTGACCCGCTGGCTGGACCAGCGATGAAGAGTGGACGGTTTCGGGGCCGGTCTTCCCGCCAGCCTCTTCCTCGCCAAAGACCCAAGGGCGGGTGTATGATTTCTCAAATTGGATCTCCGTGCCATGGGATGACGGAGAGCTTTTCATGAAAGTCCTTATTGTTGACGATCATGCATTGATACGCGAGGCGTTGTGCGCGGTCCTGAGACAGCTGAAGCGAGAGGCCGTCATATTTGAAGCTTCGAGCAGCCGTCAGGCAATGGACATAGTCGAGGAACATCCCGACATCAGCCTCATCCTGCTTGATATCAATTTGCCTGACAGAGATGGCTTCTCTGTCCTCCGCGAACTGCGAGACAGCTATCCGACCATTGCTATCATCATTCTTTCGTCCTCGAATGATCAAGACACAGTCAAGCGCGCTTTCAAACTTGGCGCGCTGGGTTTCATCCCTAAGACGACCGAACGAGAGGTCATGCTCAACGCAATTGAGTTGGTGTTCTCTGGCGGTATTTACATTCCCTCTGAAATTCTGGAGGAAGCACCGTCTCGGCGGCTTGCAAATAAACCGACGACGCCCGACTTTCTCAGGGGCCTCGGATTGACCGATCGGCAGATCGAAGTGCTTGCGCTTCTGATGAAGGGAAAAAGCAACAAGATCATTGCCAAGACGCTCAACATGGCAGTGCCGACAGTGAAAAATCACATCACGGTCGTTCTCAAGGCGCTCAGCGTAACGAGCCGCACCGAGGCAGTCATCAAAGTGGGAAAAATGGGCTGGGAATCGTCGCCGAAATCCGAGTCATGAAGCCGCCCGGGTATCCCTCCCATCGCCGTGATCCATCAAGAGCTCGTGCATGACAGCGCGGAGCCGCATCGGGTCGACAGGCTTGTGCAGCAAAATGTATCCTCTATCCTTGACCTCACGTGCCGGTTCGGGTGCCGTATCGCCGCTGATGAGAATAGCTGGAATGGATGAACCGAACGCCGCATTGATTTTTTCAATGGCTCGGATCCCGGTCTTTCCATTCGCAAGATGATAATCCGAGATGATGAGATCGGGGCGTTGTTGGCGCTCCGCAAGTCGGATAAGTGCCGCTTCGTCGGATCCGGTGGTAAGGACGGTGTATCCCCATCTGCCAAGCAATCCGCCCGTTCCCTGCTGGACAATCGGAGCATCGGCAATAACAAGAACGAGCTTGCCTTCGACTGCAAAGGCCGCGGGGGGGGGAGAGTCGACGGGCTCGGCGGATGTATCGCATTCATCGGCCATCGGAACCAGGATCGCGAATCGCGAACCTCGGCCCACGGTCGAAGCTAAGTCGATTGGATGGTTGAGAAGCAGGCGAAGCCTGTCGACAATAGCCAAGCCAAGCCCCATGCTGCCGTACCGGTTCCGGTCTCGGGCGGCCAGTTGAAAGAACTCGCCAAAGATATTCTGCTTCTGATCCTCGGGAATGCCGGGACCACTATCCCATACTTCGATGCGCAACATTTGACCGCGCCGGCGACAGCCGACAATGATCCCACCCCGCAACGTATAGCGCACAGCGTTGGATACCAAATTGAGCAGTATGCGTTCGAGGAGCATGGCATCGCTCCGCACCCAGGCGTCACTTCGCCTGACGCGTAGACGCAAGCCTGTTTCTCGCGTTGCCTGATCAAACGTCGTCTCAATTTTTTGCAACAGGCGCGCGATCGGGAATTCAGTAATTGTGGGTATAAGGATTCCGGCATCCAGCTTGGACATATCCAGCAGCGAATTGAGCATTTCATCCATTTCCTTGCGCGTTGCATCGATCAGCTCGATCGTCCTTGTCCGTTCCCCCGATCTGAGCGGCATGCGCAGCTGGGCAATGAACAAGCCCAGTGCATGCAATGGCTGCCGCAAATCGTGGCTTGCCATGGCCAGGAAGCGCGATTTTGCTGCATTGGCGAGCTCAAGCTCCTGCGTACGCTCTGCGACCTTCCGTTCGAGTTCGACCTGCGCACGGCGCAGACGTTTCTCCCCCCTCTTGCGGACCTCGACGTCGGCGCTCAGTAACAAGCTCGGAACCGTAATGCTGATCAGGAACATCAACACCAGCAGGAATGAAACGTTGAGGTCCGTGGTCGTGAAGGGGCCGCCGCCCGTGAGCGTCCCCCAAACCGTGATGCCGGCAAGCACCAGCGCAACCGTTGCGGTGTCACGTGGACCGCGGCGCAGTGCCGCCCACAACATTGGCAGGATCGCGAGAAAACCCAGTGGATCTCTGCTCGGCGTTTGCTCGATCAGGGGACTGAAAGCAAGGAGTCCAACAGCCGCCGCTGTTGCGAGGACGCCGACCGTCTCCAGACAATCATTGCGGTTGAAAGCATGGTCGTAGCTTGATGCCCAAAGCACGACAACGGGGGCAATGACCAGCGCGCCGGTCACATCTCCCAGCCACCATGTAACCCAGGCGTTCGCGAAATTGGTCCGATCGATGTACCCGGCGGTCGCCAGGCTGGTCAGTCCAATGCTGGCGCTGATCGGCGTCGCGATCACGATGCAGATCAGAGCAAACTTCGCGACGGAGTTTGGTCTCGAAAACGTATGACGGCCGCGCGACCATCGATTGACCAGATAAGCGCCAACGACGGCCTCAAGAGTGTTGCCGGAAGCAATCGCAATTGCGGTGGCAACGGAACCGGCGGTGGTCGCATTGGCGATCACTGCTGCAATGAAAATTGCCGGCCAGGTCCGATATCCCCACAACAGCACCGCCGCCAGCGCGAGACCCGTCGGTGGCCAAATTGGCGTTGCACTGGGATGAACAGAGGCGAGAGCGAGGCCGCCTTTTGCCAGGACGAAATAGATCACTCCAATCGCGACCAGGACGCCGGCATATCTGGTGCCTTGGCGGAAATTCATCTCCGGCGTTAGCGATCGTGGATCGGACATCGTCGACGCCTGGACCAGGCAGTTGGATTGTCCATCATGGCTGACCTTTTGATCTCCCTGATAAAGATCGAAGATCGCTACTTTCCCGTTCACCAAGCGGTTGATCGACACCCCTACGTCCGATCGGTGCGACAATGCAGATGCGCTCAGACCGGATTGATCACTGCAGTGCCGACGGACGAAGAGATGGCGCGCGTTTGGTTCACGAGGGCAAACTCTCTGCCGATGCCGATCGGCATCGGCCTGGGGGCTGGAATGGGCGTGGCGGTGAATATAACGAAGACGGAGCCTTCCGGAAGAATGCTTTGGGCCTGGACATTGCCAGCCATGAGAACGGTAGCAACTAAGGACATTGACAGAACTGAATAGACATTTGCCATTGCGGCCTCCTAGAACTGCGAATTGGAGCTACAGCTCGAGGATCTAAAGTCGCACAAACCTATCGGAGCTAAGCGGCCCGTCGCTGACCCTGATAGAAACCAAGGCCGCCCCCCTACAACCGCGGCGGCCACCGCAATTGCCCTGCATCATCGCAAATCGGGTTCATTGAGGAAACTACCCATTTCGAGTTAGCGGACCTGAGAGTACCCCTTAGTTCAGGCCGCTCGGCCCCGCGAGCAGGCGCAGCACGATCGAAAACAATTCATTCTGCGAGGAGATACCCAGCCGCTCATAGGCGCGCTTGCGGTAGGTCAGCGTCGAATGCAGGCTGATGCCGAGCGCCTGCGAGATCGCCTCGG
This sequence comes from Bradyrhizobium sp. B025, assembly GCF_042257955.1. NCBI lineage: Bacteria > Pseudomonadati > Pseudomonadota > Alphaproteobacteria > Hyphomicrobiales > Nitrobacteraceae > Bradyrhizobium > Bradyrhizobium sp. B025. Next base: position 6,923,015 of record NZ_CP170150.1, read on the forward strand.
AGCTGAAGCCTTCGAGGATGCGCCGGCAAACCTCCCGCTCGCGCGGCGTGAGATCGGCGAGCGGCGCGTGCGTGGCGAACAGCGCGGCGAGAGACTGATCGGGCGTTGCGCTCCGCTGAAAATGGCGCGCGACGCTCGCCCCGATCGCAGGTGCGATCGCCTGGAGGCGTTCGCGCTGGGCGTCGCTGAAGCGGCCCTGCGTGGCGATGCGATAGAAATTGACGTAGAAGCAGGTGTCCTCGACCCAGATCGCGGTCGCGCATTTGTCGACGATGCCGGAATCGTTGAAGAAGATTTTCCGGTAGCGCGCGCCGTACATGCGCGGGGCGAAAGTCGGAAGCACGATCGACGCGCCGCCCTCGCCTTCGAACAGCGCATCGCGATTGGGATCGGACTCGTGGAACTGCCCGGCATAGGCCGCGCCGAGATCGCCGCCGATCGGGATGTTGCCGGCATCGAGCAGGCAGCGGGCAGCGCCGGCCCGGCTCAGCGCAAACACCATGCAATGGCCGACATCGGCCTGCCGGCGCAGCGTATCGATCAGCACGATCGGAAAATCCGGCCGTCCGATGGCGAGCACCGCGGGCGTGACATCGCCAGCCGCTATATTCGAGGCCATCCCGTGGGGCCGCATCGTTATCCTCCGCCAAACGTCTTCTGGCGGAGAATATCAGCAAGGGCGGCGTGCCGGAAGCTGGCCGTTACCATGCCGCCTCCGGGTCCCGGCCCGGCGCCGTAGCGCTACGCCCCGTCGGCGACGCGCTGCTGCGTCACTCTTCGGGAAGTCCCGACGCACATCCCGATCCAGCTGCTTGTACGTGACCGCACCGCTCGACCAGGTCCATCAGCGAAAGGGATCTTGAAGCCTGATCACCGATCATTGTTGGGGACCCATTCCTCCGCGGCTGTGTCCCAATGATGGGTATCGTCGAAGTATTTCCAGGGCGGCCGCCTCGGCTTGCTTTCGCCCTTCCGTCGATTTGCATTCAGTGCATGGAGTTGGACGGCGAGCGCCCCAACCATCATCCCCCATTCGCGCGCGTTGTATCGGGAGTTCCATTTGATTGCTGCGAGCATTGGATGCCTCCTTCAAAGCAAGAAGCTTCCGCCACGTTAGCCCGGGCCAAGAACACGGTATGTAAGCTACTTCACAGTCGGCCAACATCTTCGACATAGCCGCGGGCGATCTCTGTGTACGGCGACCGGAACCTACGTTCGCTCGATATTCGGGCGCCGGGCATAGGTCATGTTGCCGCGCGATCAAAGCGCGCGCGGCGAAACGTAGCATTGTCCCTGTGCGCGAAGGCACGTCCTTTCGACAGAGCGCATTTTATCGCTGGTGGACGCCCGCTCAGATAGAGGCCAGCTCATGCTTGAGCTTTGGAACAGCTGGTACGACACCCTAGCCTCGGTGGAGGCGCTTGCCACGGTCATCGTCATTGTCCTGGTGGCTAGCGGCGCCATTACGCTGGCGGAAACTCGGCGGCAAAAAACGCGTGCAACAAGGGATTGATCTAGGGGAGTACACGCCCTGCCCCGCCGCCGCCTTCGCCGGGGCGGCGTTGATGGCGAGCTCGCCGTAGCGGTCGGTGTGCGGTCTATTCGCACACCATCACGCGCCGGTAACGTCTGTAAACGTAGTAGCAGTCACTGTCAGAGGAATAGCGCGAGCCGCCATAGGCGTAGCCGGCAGCGGCTCCGGCGTAAGCGCTGGCCGCATACGCGGCGCGATAGCCGTACCGGGCTCCACCGTAGCGGCCGTAGCCTCCGAAGCGGTTGTAGGTGACGGATGTGGCGCGAGCGGCGTTCGCCACCGCCGGGCTGCCGCGCCCGCTTCCAGCGAGAGCCCCGCGCGGTGCAGCTCCAGCACCGAGGCGGGGCGCCGGGCCGCCGAGGCCGGCATGCGGCACACCGCCAGGTCCGATCGGCGGACGAGCCGCGAAGGCCGGAGGACCTCCGGCTGCTATCGGCGGAGGCCCCGCCATGGGCGGCGGCGGCGGGAATTGCGCGGACGCCGGATTTGACGTCAACGTCACCGTTACAAGTGCCGCACCGATGGACAGCATCAGACCTGTGTTGCGAAGCATTGTACTTTCCCTTGTTAAATCTGTGGTTCGAGAACCGGCACCGGCGTGGCCGCGGGGACCGGCTCCGGCGAAATGTCGTGCGCAGGCGCTGCGGGCTCGTGCATGGATGAGTTATCGTTGTGATCGGGGTGAATGCGGAACCAGGCCACATACAGCGCCGGCAGGAACAGCAGCGTCAGCAGCGTGCCGACGATGATGCCGCCCATCATCGCGTAGGCCATCGGCCCCCAGAAAATCTCGCGCGCGATCGGAATCAGCGCGAGGCTTGCCGCGGCCGCCGTCAGCAGAATTGGCCGCATACGATGCTCGGTCGCTTCCACCACCGCGTCCCAGGCCGGCCGCCCCTCCTTCCTGAGATCCTCGATCTGCACGATCAGGATCACCGAATTTCGGACGAGGATGCCGATCAGGGCGAGCACGCCGAGGATGGCGACGAAGCCGAGCGGAGCACCGCTCGGCAGCAGCGCCATGACGACACCGATGACGGCCAGCGGCGCGACCGCGAACACCAGAAACAGGCGATGGAAGCTCTGCAGCTGGATCATCAGCACCGTGGCCATGACGAACAGCATGAGCGGAACGACGGCAACGATCGGCGCCTGGCTCTTGGCGCTCTCCTCGACGGACCCGCCGATGTGCACCGAATAGCCGGCCGGCAGCGTCTTGGTGAACTCCGCGACTTTCGGCGCGAGCTGATCCACGACGGTCTTTGGCTGCGCGTTGCCCACGATGCCGGCCTTCAACGTGATGGTCGGGATCCGCGCGCGCCGCCAGATCGTCGGCTGCTCGAGCTCGTAACGCAAATTGGCCACCGCACCGAGCGGCACGGCCTGGCCGCCGAGCGCGGTCAATTGCAGGTCGCGCAGGGTGTCGATGGAGGCACGTTCAGCCGCCGTCGCACGTCCCGTGACACTGACGAGATAGATGCTGTCGCGCACCTGGGTAATCGGCGTGCCCTCGAGCACGGAGTTCAAGGTGGAGGCAATGTCCTCCGAGGTGACGCCGAGCTGCCGCGCCTTGTCCTGGAGAACGTCCACCTTGACGACGCGGGCCGGCTCCATCCAGTCGAACACGACATTGCCGAGATCGGGGCTGCTCCGCACGATGCCGGCGAGCTTCTGCGCGAGGTCTCGCACCTTCGCGATGTCGGGCCCGCTCAAGCGAAACTGCACGGGACGCCCCACCGGGGGGCCGACCTCGAGCAGCTTGACGTAGGTATCGGTGCCGGGGAACGTCTTCTTCAGGTAATCCTCGAACTGCGCCTTGACTTGGTCGCGCGCCTTGATGCCGCCCCTGGTCACGACCACCATCTGGCCGAACCAGGTGTTGGCGGTCTGCACGTCGAAGGACAGGACGAAGCGCGGCGAGCCGGTGCCGACATAGGACGACCAGTGGTCGACCGAATTGCTGCCCTGGAGCTGTTCGCGCTCGAAGCGGGCCATCTGCGAGTTGGTATCGGCAATGGACGCGTTCTGCGGCAGATTCCAGTCGATCACGAGCTCGGCGCGATCCGAAGACGGGAAGAACTGCTGCTGCACGAAATTCATGCCGAACAGCGCCAGCAGAAAGGCCGCAACCGTAACACCGATCGTCGTCCAGCGGCGATGCATGCAGACGAGCAGGAGACGCGTGAACAACTGCGCTACGCGCCCCTTCTGCTCGTGATGGCCCTTCATCCTGGCGGGCAGGATGGTGACGCCGAGCAACGGCGTGAACAGCACCGCCACGATCCACGAGACGATCAGGGAGACGGCGATGACCACGAACAGCGTGAAGGTGAACTCGCCCGCATTGCTGCTATTGAGCCCGATCGGAATGAAGCCGGCCACGGTCACCAGCGTTCCGGTCAGCATGGGAAAGGCGGTCGAGGTGTAGACATGCGTTGCCGCCTTTTCCAGGGGATCGCCGACCTCGAGCCGCGCGACCATCATCTCGACGGCAATCATGGCGTCATCGACCAGCAGGCCGAGCGCGATGATCAGGGCGCCAAGCGAAATTCGCTGCAACGAAATGCCGGCATAGGCCATCACGACGAAGGTGATGGCGAGAACCAGCGGAATCGCGATCGCGACGACAAGGCCGGCGCGCATGCCCAGGCTGAGAAAGCTGATGCCGAGAACGATGATCACGGCCTCGAACAGCGCCTCGGTGAAGCCGGACACGGCATGCTCGACAACGACGGGCTGATCGGCGACGAGGTGAACGCCGACGCCGACCGGCAAGTCGGCAGTAATTCTCGACATCTCCTCCTGCAGCGCCTCGCCGAAATGCAGCAGATTCGCGCCGGACTTCATGCCGATGGCAAGCGCGATCGCCGGCTCGCCGTTGTACCGGAACAAGGTCCTGGCCGGATCGGCATAACCGCGCGTGATGGTTGCGACGTCGGTCAGGGGAAAGAAGCGATCGTTGATGCGCAGATTGACCGCCTTCAGACTTGCCTCCGACGTGAACTGGCCGTTCACGCGTACGCTGATCCGCTCGGGCCCCTCCTGGAATACGCCGGATGGGGCAACCGCATTCTGGCCCTGCAAGGAGCTCATGATCGCGTGAACGTCGAGGCCAAGGGCCGCGATCTTGCGGGTGGAGAATTCGAGATAGATCACCTCGTCCTGCGCGCCCAGGATGTCCACCTTGCCGACATCGGGCACGGTCAGGACCTTGGCACGGATGCCCTCCACATGATCGCGCAGCTGACGTTGGCTCAGGCCGTCGCTGGTGAAGGCATAGATGTTGCCGAACACGTCGCCGAAGCGATCGTTGAAGCCGGGCCCGATCACCCCTTGCGGGAAGTCGCCCTTGATATCCGCGATCATGTTGCGAACACGAATCCAGGTCGGCTTCACGTCGGCAGCCTTGGTGCTGTCGCGCAGATAGACGAAGACGGTGGTCTGACCCGCAACCGTCACACTCTTGGTGTAATCGAGCGATTCCAGCTCCTCGAGCTTCTTCTCGATCCGGTCGGTGATCTGGCGCGTCATCTCCTCGGGTGACGCACCCGGCCACTGCGCCTGGACGACCATGGTCTTGATGGTGAAGTCGGGGTCTTCCTGCCGTCCCAGCTGAAGATAGGCAAAAAGTCCCGCCGCCATGAAGGCGATCATGAAATACCAGACGAGCGAGCGGTGACCGAGCGCCCAGTCGGAGAGGTTGAACGCCTTCATGGCTGCTGATCCTGTTCGATACGGACGTGCTGTCCTTGCTTGAGACTGTGGACCCCGGCGGTGACGACGCGTGCGCCAGGAGCAAGTCCACCGGTGACGCGCGCCCCGGTTTGGCCAGCCGCCACATCGATCTTTTGCAGCGACACCGTGCTGGCGGGCTGATTGACGATCCAGACGAAATTGGCGCCATCCTTGGCGAGCAGCGCCGACGCAGGCAGCCGGAGAACCGGGCCTTGCTGCCTGCCGAGCTTTGCCGTGACGGTCGCGCCGAGCCGGAAGCTGTCGGGCGGATTGCTGAGTGCGATGCGGACCCGCCGCAGGCGCGTTGCCGGATCGGCCTGCGGCGCAATCTCGCGAACGGTGCCTTCCACTTGAACCGCCGGCAAGAGCTGCAGGCCGACCGTGAACGGCAGACCGACCTCCAGCGGCAGCGGATAGTCCGGTCCGATATCGACGACCGCTTCGCGGATATCGGGCCTTGCGATCGTCACCACGCTTTGGCCGGGGGACACCACCTGGCCGACGTCCGCACCGACTGCGGTGACCACACCGGCGAAGTCGGCCTTGATCTGCGAATAGCCGAGCTGCTCGACCGCCTTGGTCAGATTGGCCTGTTCGCGCGCAACCGTCGCTTCGGCGCCGGCACGCGCCTGCTCGGCGTTATCGAGCATCTGCTTCGTGGTTGCATCGGTGGTGATGAGCGTTCGCTGCCGTTCCTCCGTCGCGCGAGCGGTCGCGAACTGCGCCTCGGCCTTGGCAAGCTGGCCTTTGGCCGCGCGAACGGCGAGCTCAAGGGCGGTCGAGTCGATCGTGCCAACCGTCTGTCCCTCAGTCACGAGGTCACCGACGTAGACGGGACGCGTGATCAGACGTCCCAGCACGCGGAAGCCGACATTGGTTTTGTAGCGCGGCTCGATAACGCCCACCGCAACGGCATCGTCCGCGTGGTCCGCTGCGAGAAGCAGCGACTGGACGGGCCGCACGGCCTCGGGCGCCTTCGTCTCCTGCTGGCATCCGGCAAGCGCGAGCGCGCATGCAAGCGTGCCCGCCACGATCGTTGTGCGGCCCGTCATGAGCGGTCTCCTTCATAGGTCACGGGCTGGCCCACGCTCAAAAGCTTGCCGCCATCGACGACGACGCGCTCGCCCGGATCCAGACCTGCCTTGATCAATACTTCTCCGGCCTCGTAGCCACCGACCGTCACCGGCTTCAGCGAGGCGGTCCGCGTTGCCGGATCGACGGTCCAGACCGCAGGGCTGGTGCCCGCCGCCATCAATGCGCGCCAGGGCAATGCGATCTGCGGCTCGGTCTTCACTCTCACAGTTCCCGCGACGGCGCTTCCAAGCGTCATTGCGGCAGGCGGGTCGTTGATCGCCACCTTGACCCGAATGGTCGCGCTCCTCGCGTCGACCGCCGGCGAGACCTCCCGAACCTGACCGCCTGCGGTCACGGTCGCATCGGAGATCAGCACCAACGAAACGCTGCTTCGGTCGGCAGCACCGAGGAAAATGGACTCATAGACGTCAAAGACGACGTCCCGGTCCCCGTCCTGCGCCAGTGAAAATACCGGTTGGGCAGCCTGTACGACCTGACCGGTCTCCACACTGCGTGCGGTGACGACGCCGTCGGCTTCGGCTCGCAGCGCGGTATAGCCGAGCACGTCCTTCGCGGTTCCGAGCTGCGCTCTTGCCGCTTCAAGCGCACCTTCCGTGGTTCGCAACCCTTCCTGCGCCTGGTCGTAGGCCGTGCGCGTGGTGAAGCCGCTCGCGATCAGCGCCGTCTGCCGATCGAAAGTCGCCTTTGCCACACGCAGCTGGGATTCTGCGGCGAGAACGGCGGCGGTGGCGGCATCGACATCGGCCTCCTGCTCGGCCGGGTCGAGAATGGCCAGCACTTCGCCGGCCTTCACGTGGGTCCCGACATCGACATAGCGCGCGAGGACGCGCCCGCTGACGCGGAACGACAGATCCGCCCGAAAGCGGGCCTGCACCTCACCGGTCAGGGTAAGCGAGGATTGCCGATCTCTCGGCTGCACGATTTCCGTGCGCACGACAGCGGCGCGCGCGGAAGGACTGGCAGCGTGATCGTCGCAGCCGCCAAGCGCGGCAGCAACAAGTGCGAGGGCCAGGCCACCGAGAGGCCTCAGCAAGCGCTCGGTTCGGCCGATTTTGGAGAGGTTCGAATAACGCGGGTTCATAGCGCGTCCGTACGGTGAGAGGGTGACAGTAGATTGCCCAGGACGTCCGGGCCCGTGGTCAGCGTGGCCCGTTCGTTCGGGCGCGCTCGCAGTGAATCTGGATCCGCGCGCATCGCGGCCGGACGCTCGATCTGATCCGGGAGGCCGGCGCCCGAGCCGGGCGTCACGGACGCGTTGGTCTTCAGCCGGCGCGGCCGCCTCATGCGGCGCGCCGCCATCGACCAGCTTGCCTGCCGCTCCCGCTCGCTCAGGTGAAACGCGACCACGACGGATGTGAACTCGGCAGCGAAGCCGTGCTCGATCCGTCCGCCGAGCCCTTTCGCAAGGTCATTGCTGATCTCGAACTCCCGGCCCAAGGCCCGCGCCGGCCGCGAGCCGTTGTCCAGCACCACGCAGTTCGCGACCGAGCCGATGCGCGACAGCTTGACCTTGATCTCGCCGGAGCGCGCGTCGAAGTACGCATGCTTCGCTGCGTTGACGATGAGGTCGTGGACGATCAGGCCAAGCCGTCCGCACCGCTCGGGCTGAAGCGGGAGAGACTCGGTGGTGAGCGTCAGCCGGATCCCCATTCGATCCAGAAAGGATTGGCGCATGGCGCAGCCCAGTCGGCGAATGTAAGTCGCGGCATCGTTGAGGACATCGCCGTCCGGCATGGCCAGCGCCCGATGCAGCTCCGCATGTCCGTGCAGCAGCTCCACGACGTCGCTCAGGGCGGCCTTTGCTTCCGCTCCGTCGGCGCGGATGACCGCCGCCGAGACCAGATCGATCGCCGAGGCGATTCCTTTATCGACCCTGTGATGCAACTCGCGCAGCAGGATGCCGTGTTGTGGGCGGTCCGGGTCGGGGCACGACATATTCGCTCTCTCCTGAGGTCGACCGGACGATCGCAAGGCCAATGCACACAGGTTTGCGGCTTCGACTGTCCGGGAGGTGCCGCCGCGGGTCCTGATGGACATCGCGGCGACTAAATAAACTATACCGTATATTTTCTTTTTGTTGCCTTTTCCGGCCCGCCATGTCAAGTGCGATCTGCGCGCGCACAGACTCGTGACTGGAGGATCGACGGATGACCAAGAAGAGCACCCCGAAACGGGGCAGACCGACCAAAGACCTTGCCGGCGACGTCCAGGTCCGGATCCTTGACGCAGCCCAGCAGCTTTTTCTCGAGAAGGGCTATCGTAGCGCCAGCATCGACGACATCTCCGAGCTGGCGCCGGCGAGCAAGCCGACCATCTACGCGCACTTCCCCGGCAAGGAGGCACTGTTCGCGGCGGTGGTGGCCCGCACCATCAGCAGGCTGACGGATTTCGAAGGCGTCGAGGCCGAGGGCCGCACCCTTCATGACAAGCTCTCGAACCTCGGCACCACCATCGTGGAAAAGCTCATCGAGGAATCGTTGGGCATGGTTCGCGCCACGATCGCTGAAGCGCAGCGTTTTCCCGAGTTGAGCCGCAACGTCCACGACGCCGCGCGCGATCGCTCCGTCAACGCCGTTTCCCAACTCTTGAATGAAGCGACGCAGAAGCTGGCGCGCGCTCCAAAGGGGCCCTTCGGCGGCAAGCGAAGCCTTGCCACCGCTCAGATCTTCCTGGATCTGATCCTGCTGCCGATGCTATTTCGCTCGCTGGTCGGGGAAACACCGAAGGAGCTGAGACGGGAGCTGCCGTCCTTCATGCGCGAACGCGTCGGCTTCTTCCTTGCGGCCTGTGAGGCAGACTGGACGCCGTGAGCCAATCGAGCGTCGGGTTTAACAGGCGGGTTTGTAGCGCATACTGGCCTGAACGTTGATGAGTTGATGGGGCGCCGGGCCAGCGAACGCGGCGCTGCAAAGCGCCCCCGCGCAAAAGCGCATCATCTCGTCGAACGTTGGCCGAAGGGCGGTCGCCTTGACACGGGAGGGGTTGAGGTAAGCATCCATCGCGTCCAGCAGGCAGCAGGCGAGCGCCATCGGGCTCCCGCCGCGGAACTCCCCGCTCACCTGCCCCGCCGCGATGATCGACCGCACGACACCACGAAGCCGATCCGCATGAGACAGGCTGGCCAGCCAGTTCGCCTGTCCTGCGGCCACCACCAGTTCGTGCAAGCGGACATCGTTTGCCAGCCGGTCTTCATGCAGCCGGGAGATCGCGCCAAACGTTGCATTCAGGCGCTCCAGGCCCGAGCGGCCGCTTCGCGCTGCACTTGCGGCCGCCGCCAACACCTCGTCGAGCAGCTCCGTCACGACGGCCTCCTCGAGCGCCCGGCGGGAGGGATAGAACCGGTAGAGATTTGCGGGGGACATTGAAGCGTCGCGAGCGACGTCGGCAACCGTGGTTTTCCGGTACCCGATCTCCCGGTACAAGCGGATTGCAGCCTGCACGATTCGTTCACGCGTGCAGGACAATCCAGTCTGGCGGGTCGTCTGCGCCTTCAGCATGCTCGGCCTCAACGCAACGGAATCGCGTGCATCTCACGCCGGCAGGCTTCGCCGAATTCACGCAACGGATCCATCTCCTCCAGGAAGCCCGGCAGGTCGACGAACGGGGTGTTCGGGGCAAGGTAGGTCTCGATGATCAGCCGGCCAGCCCGCTCTGCGGCATGGACCACCTCATCCTCGGACAGAATCCGCATGCGCCCGATAAGCGCATACAAGTTCACCAATGCCGGGATCTCGGATTTGTCGCTGGTGAGCGCGTCCGCGTAAAGTCGGGACGCCTCCTCAATGAAGCTGCGATAGAGCTTCTCGCGCTTCGACACCGCGTGCGCCTGATGGCGCTCGCGGAGTCTGCGGCGCCGGGACATCCATCCCGTCACGATCGTGGAAATCGCTCCGAAGGCCGAGCCTCCGAACGCGGCGAAAGCAGGCGCATATATCGTATTCATACGATCGTTCCTCATTCCTTGCGCCGCGCTATCGGTGCGACCCGACGGTCCTGACCGAAGCCGCAGCGGCTGCATGGTCGAACACGGCTCTGCAGGCTTCGCTCAGGTCCGACTTTCTTTGCCTGAGACAAGCTTCCACATTGGTGGGATCGGGGATGTAGCCGGCGCACAGGCGAAACGCGTCAGACGTGCACGCCGCTCTCTGCTCAGCCGTGCCGCGGTCCTCCTGCGCGAACGCAGCGGCGCCCGACGCAACGAGCACCAGGAGTGCGAGCACCAACCGGTTCTTGAACATATCGAATCCTTTCTCAAGTTGAGGCATCTGCTTTCAAAGGGAACCTTGGCCTCACTCCGAAGTCCCCTCGCCCGACCAGGACGAACACGGGCTTGTGAGTCTCGGCTCTTGACACATCCCGCGATCCGCGCTGTATATGAAATATACGGTGTAGTTTATTTAGGAGACCGAAGATGTCAAGCCTGTTCCTGGCGCTCGTGCGGGAAAATCCCTGGCCCGGGATTGCCGTCGCCTCGCTCAATCTGATGGTGGCCGTGTCGCTCGTGGGCGTGAGCCTGCTGCTGGGTCTCACCATTTCGGTGCTCGCCTGGGTGCACGCGCTCGCCGTCGGCGAACCCGCGCCGGTGCGGCATGCGGCCAGCCGGAGGGGCCGCGCATGACGTCAGGGCTGTTGCTTGCTCGCGATTGCATCATCTGCTGGGTCACGGTGTGGCTCGCGCCGGTCGAGTCCATCTTCGACGCGATCGAATCCGAACTCGTCCGCAGAGGCGTCGCGCTTGAAGGCGTCGAGCCCCCTTCCCCGCCCGCCGCGTGAGCATCCTGGACGTTCGACATGCTCAACTTCATCGAAGTGTTCGACGTCATGGACGTAGAGCCGGCCACCGGCTCTTCGGTCTGGAGCGGACGCACCGGCACGCGAGCGGCCCTCAAGCGCGACGGGCACGTGATCGACCCGAAGGCGATGGCCTATTGCCCGATCGAATGGCTCGACGAGCGCGGCTATCTCGACGCCGAACGCGCGTGCCGGCACCCGCGGCCCACGAGCTTCTGAAAACGAGACGGAATCATTTCATGTCTGGGAACAGGCCGTGAGCAGGAAGTCTGTCCTGTCGCGACGTGCGAGCGCCGTCGTCGAGCCCGAGATGCCCCTGCGGGCGTATTTTCTCTCCGCTGGAGGGGCGCTGCTCCTGCTGCTTCTGGCGGCCGACTGGGTGTTGCCCGCACCTTCGCCGAGCCGGCTCACGGAGCAGCATTCTGCGTTGCCGCCGATCCGGATCCACTCGGAGCGGAGGGGACCCGAAGCGGCCGTCATCGACACCAACGGGTTCGGACTGCGTCCCGCGCCCGCCGAGCACGATATCGCCCAGGCTCCACCGCAGTTGCCCGAAACTGAAGTCGGCGGCGCCGTTGTGCGCGACGATGACGGTAACGCGGCGGCGGCCGATCTACGCGTTCGCGAGAGCCTGGCCCAGTTACAGCCCGCCCTTCATGACCAAGCAGGGCGGGGGAGCCCGCATCGGATCGCGGCGCGACGGCACAAGCTCGCTCCGGCGCGGCCTCGAAAGTTGTGGCGATCGGCTCGGCATCCGGGCTTCCAGATCAGCCGGTACGCCTTCGTGCCGAACTAGACCACCGATCATGAAGAACACCACAGGATTATGCGCGATGCCAAAGAAGCAGCTGTTTGCCCTCATCGTTTGTTCCGCGGCCCTCGCCGGCACCGGTGCTCTGGCCGGCGTCACGCAGGTCCCTACCGACGCCGAACAGCAAAGCGCGACCGCGCAGGGCAACGTCGAGGAGGCGGCCATTCGCCGCGTGTTGGAGCAGTTCCACACCACGAAGGTCCCGATCGGACAGGCCATGGCGATTGCGGAGGGTCTGCACGATGGGTCGAGGACCGCAGACATCAGCTTCGAGATATCCGGTCCGCCGGTCTACCGCGTGCGCACGATCAAGAACGAGCGGGTCTTTGAGAATGTCATAGATGCGAACACCGGAAGGGTATCGCAAAGGGAGATCGCGTCATCGCTCAAGGAGCTCGATCGCGCGGATCTCGCCAACATCATAGCCCTGAAGTGGATCAAGCAGGAGTTGTCGGACGCGGTGCGGGTCGCGGAAAGCGCGGCGGACGGACAGGCGCTCGCTGGCGGGTTGATGAAACAGGATGGCAAGCTCAACTTCGTGGTCGTCATCGCGACCAGCGATCACCTGAAGGAAGTGATGCTCGAGCCACCCAAGGTCGGACAGCGGTCAACTCAGCGCTAGCCACGAACGTGACAGCGCGCCACTGAAGCACGATCTCGTGAGTTGCACATTAACGCGCAATATATACACTATACCGTATAGTTTGTTTTAGCGAACGGTCATCGCGGCTTCCGCAACGCCGGCTCGATCATCCCACACCCGAGAGCAAGACCAGTCATGAATTTCCAGCCCCGATCACACCTGCCGGCCACCCAACGGCGGCTGCCATTCGATTGCATAGCCCTGCTGTTGCAAGGCGGCGGCGCTCTCGGCGCCTACCAGGCAGGGGTGTACGAGGCGCTGGCGGAAGCTGGCATCCACCCCGATTGGGTTGCCGGCATTTCCATCGGCGCGATCAATGCCGCGATCATCGCGGGCAACCCGGCCGAGTCACGTGTTGATCGGCTGCGCGATTTCTGGACGCAGGTAACTTCGACTGCACCTTGGGACTGGACCGGAAACCCGTTTCTCGATGCGCGCAACGAGAATGCGCGCAATATCCTCAACCAGATGAGCGCGGGCCTTGCCGCGGCATGCGGCGCAAACGGGTTCTTCTCCGCGCGCCCCCTCCTGCCATGGCTCCACGCCGGCGGCACGACCGAAGCAACCAGCTTCTACGACACCGGCGCGTTGAAGAGCACGCTGGAGCGCCTGATTGACTTCGATCGCATCAACGCGGGGATGACGCGGTTCAGTGCAGGAGCAGTCAACGTGAGAACGGGCAATTTCGTCTATTTCGACAACAGCACCCACACGATTCGCCCAGAGCACATCATGGCAAGCGGCGCGCTGCCACCGGGCTTTCCCGCCGTGGAGATCGAGGGCGAGCATTACTGGGACGGCGGCCTTGTCTCCAATACGCCGCTGCAATGGGTGATCGATGGGGGTGTGCCGCAGGACATGTTGGCGTTTCAGGTCGATCTCTGGAGCGCGAAGGGGCAGCTTCCGGGCAATCTGCCCGAGGTCGTCACGCGTCAGAAGGAAATTCAATATTCCAGTCGCACGCGCGCGAGCACCGACCAGTTCAAGCACGTGCAGCGCCTGCGACGTGCGCTCACGACGCTCCTGGACCGGATTCCCGAAGAACTCAGGGAGCACGAGGATGTGAAGCTCCTGAACACCGCGGTGTCTCCCAACGTCTACAACATCGTTCACCTGATCTATCGGGCGCGCAACCACGAAGGCCACTCCAAGGACTACGAGTTCTCCCGCCTTTCGATGCAAGACCATTGGCGCGCCGGCTACCACGATGCGCTTCGCACCTTGCGTCATCCCGAGGTGCTCGCACGCCCGGTCACCCCGGACGGAGTTTTCACATTCGATCTAGAGCACGATGGCCGTGAATAGAGCGCTGATTTGATGCACGGAGAACCCCATGCGTGAGAACGATGTGCGCAAGCGCGCCTTTGCGATGCCGCTCACCAGCCCGGCCTATCCGCCGGGCCCTTACCGGTTTGTGGATCGCGAGTACCTGATCATCACCTATCGCACCGACCCGGCAAGGCTGCGCGCTGTGGTGCCCGAACCGCTGGAACTCGATGACCGCAACCCGCTCGTCAAGTATGAATTCATCCGCATGCCAGATTCGAATGGCTTCGGCGACTACACGGAAAGCGGCCAGGTCATTCCGGTCTCGTTCCGTGGCCACACGGGCGGCTACAACCACTGCATGTTCCTCAACGACGAAGGACCGATTGCCGGGGGACGCGAGCTCTGGGGCTTTCCGAAAAAGCTCGGCCAGCCGACATTGCGGACCGAGATCGACACGCTGATCGGTACGCTCGACTACGGGCCCTTGCGGGTGGCGACGGGCACGATGGGCTACAAGCACCGCGAAGCCGATCTTGGCCAGGTCAAGGCCGCGCTCGAGGAGCCGAATTTTCTGCTCAAGATCATCCCGCATGTCGATGGCAGCCCGCGCATCTGCGAGCTCGTTGAATATCGCCTCGAGCAGATCGCGTTGAAGGGCGCCTGGACCGGACCCGCGGCTCTCTCCCTGACACCGCACGCCTTGGCGCCGGTCGCTGATCTGCCCGTTCTGGAGATCGTCTCGGCGCTTCACATCCGTGCAGACCTCACGCTGGGACTGGGCAGAGTGGCCCATGACTATCTGCAAGAGCCAGCGCGGCGTCCGTTCCGGGCTTCAAAACGAAGTCTGGTCACCTGATCGGAAATCCACAAACCAACTCGCGCCTGAACCGCGAGGCTTCGCCAGCTGGCGCAACACACGGAGCAAAGTGACTGAGATGGTTATTAAGGGCAAAACTGCGATCGTGACCGGCTCGACGAGCGGCATCGGCCTCGCATGTGCGCGTGCCTTCGCAGGTGCCGGCGCAAACATCGTGCTAAACGGAAAGGGCGAGGCGGCCGATGTCGAGAAGGAGCGCTTGGCAATCGAAAGCGAGTTCGCCGTCAAGGCGATCTATTCGCCCGCGGACATGGCGAAGCCAAGCGAAATCGCCGGGCTGATCGCGCTGGGTGAAGCGACGTTCGGGGCCGTGGATATCCTCGTCAACAATGCCGGCGTCCAGCACGTCTCTCCAATCGAAGAGTTTCCGCTCGAGAAATGGGATGCGGTCATCGCCATCAATCTATCCGCCGCATTCCATGCAATCCGTGCGGCGGTGCCGGGCATGAAGAAGCGTGGCTGGGGCCGGATCATCACGACGGCTTCGGCGCATTCGCGTGTAGCTTCGCCGTTCAAGTCAGCCTACGTCGCAGCCAAGCACGGGATCGCCGGCCTGACCAAGACCGTCGCGCTGGAGCTTGCGCGTTCGAAGATCACCTGCAACTGCATCAGCCCCGGGTATGTTTGGACCCCGCTGGTGGAAAAGCAGATCCCGAACTCGATGAATGCACGCAAGATGAGAAGAGATGAGGTCATCAGCGACGTGCTGCTCGCGGCCCAACCCACCAAGGAATTTGTCACTGTCGAACAGGTGGCTTCGCTCGCACTTTTTCTGTGCAGTAACGAGGCCGCGCAGATCACCGGCGCCAATCTCGCGATCGATGGCGGCTGGACGGCGGCGTAGGCCCGCGGCGGTCGCCTCATGGCTGTCCCCACAGTGAGGCGATCCGCGCGCGCAACACGGAAAGTGCACGACATGGCATCAGACGCAATCGACGGTGACATCGACGAATCCAGCGGCCTGGCCGTCCAGCATATCGGCGTGCGCGGACGCACTCTACAGCATGGTATGAGAAATGGCAGGCCACTTGATCTTGGCGGAGACCGGAAAATGTCCGTCGCTCTGCGCAAGTGCGAGCACGCGTTCAACGAGGACGTATTGCCGCCTCATGCCAAGGTGGCAGAGCCACTCGAGTTCTACGCGGCGTCCAAGTTGGATAACCCGTCCCGCAGTCTCAAGGACGCGATAGGCAAGAAATCAGCTTCATCTGGAACGTCAATGCTCCTTCCTCATGTCGCTGCTTGAGATGACGTCGCTTCGGACGCAGACGCAACGAGTCGCTTGACGCAGGTTCAAAGTCGAGAACGATGAAGCCATGTGATGATCGCCAGCGCATGCGCTAATCAATGGAGATAGGTCATGTCAGAGCACAGCAGCATGCATTTTTACCTCAATTCGGCCAAGGAGCGAATCGACGAGATGGATGCTGCATTGGCTTCGTTTGAGGTGAAGGCGACGGAGGCCAAGGCGGAGTCCAAGGTGAAGGCAGAGCAGCTCATCGCCGATCTTAAAAAGAGGCGGGATGAATTTCAGGCGCACCTCAAGACGCAAGCGGAAGCCGGCGAAGCAGCCTGGGCGCGCACCAAACCCGATCTCGAAGAGCACTGGATCGGCTTCGAAGCGCAGATGAAGACCTATTTTGAGAGCGCCGGCAAGCAGATCGAGCAGCAGCAGGCCACGTTCAAAGACATCGCAGCGGCGCAGGGCAAGGCGTGGCACGAGGCCGCGAATCGATTCCGTGAGGCGGCCGGCAAAGTGGCCGGAGCGCGGATCACCGATCTCGATGCCGCGCTCAAGCAGCTGAAGTCTGACGCGTCCCAAGCGGAAGCACGTCTCCAGAAGCTGAAGCAGGCGGGCAGCGAGTCCTGGTCCGTGCTAAGCGCGGCGTTGGCAGAGTCCCGCAAGTCGTTCGATCAAGCAAGTCGGGCCGCGTGGGACACCCTGAGGGGCTCTGGCGCGAAGGGCTGATTCCATCCGGTCACAAGAAACCGCAGAAAGGCGCAGATTGCGTGTAAATCGGCACGGGGTCTGGCCCAGTTGCAGCCCACCGTTCATGATCGAGCAGGGCGGGGAGCCCGCATGAGATCGCGGCGCGACGGCGCAAGCTCGCTCCGGCGTGGTAGACGCCGAACCGTCCAGAGCGTGTCCTCATTGACGGGGCGCAGCGGACCTCATCTGCGCCTTGACTGCCGCGGTTGTTTCCGGGAATGGCGCAAGGGCAGGCTGCGGCGCCGCCAATTCCTGGCAATACATCCGATCGATCTTGTCCTGCATCAGCGCATAACAATCGCATGCAACGCGCTCGAGCCGCGCCCGGTCGATCTCTACAAACCCGCGCCGGTCGGACGGGACGGCGCCGGCCGCGCGCAGCTTGCTCATCGTCAGCGTCGCCGTCGTCCGCCGCACCCCGAGCAACTGCGCGAGCGCCTCCTGCGTCACCGGGAGGAGGTCACTGGGAACGCGATCGTGGAGCTGCAGGAGCCACCGCGCCATGCGGCCATCCACCAGGTGCAGCGCGTTGCAGGCCGCGACGTGCTGAAGCTGCAACAGCAACGCGCGGACGTGGACCTGCACGACATTCCTGATGGCCTCGCTTCGCGCATAGGCGGCCCGAAACCTGGCGGCGGAGATCTGCGATGCCGTGCCGGCCACACGAGCAACCGCGGTCACCGATGACAGCGACGGGCCGAGCGCGGAGAACGAGGCCAGGGCGCCTTCCCGTCCGATCAACGTGGTTGCAACCGTTTGCCCGTCCGGCATGTCGAGCATGAAGGCGATTGCACCGCTATGGGGAAAGAAAACCGGGTCGAGCTCATCGCCCGACCGCACCAGGACGGTATCGGGTTCGAACGAGACCTTCTGGAAGTGGGGCGTGAGCAAGCCGAGATCCGCCGGCGGCAACGCCGCCAGCAACCGATTGCCGACGCCAGCGCGGTGGACGGTCGCGATGCTTTCCGGTGAACGAGCCGTCATGAGCAACGGTATCCATTTCTCAGCTTCACTACGATGACCCGAAATTCGAATTGGCGAACGAAAATATCCAAACAGAGCCCTTGAGCGAGATCAAGCACGGACTATTGCGGTCCCGACCGGCATATCCTCCCGCGCAAACAGGATCTTGAACCCATCATACGGTTAACGATCGTCTGCATCCTAAGGGTTTCGATGAGATGATCGACCAGCAAAGGTTGCGACAGCGCAGGAGTGGGCGCTTGGCCCCATGCGGAGGCCCCGCCCCGCCAATAAGGGCATGGCCGACGTCAAACGTGCCCCCTATCCCGCGGCCGCCGCTCTCGCCGGGGCGACGTTGACGGCGAGCTTGCCGTAGCGGTCGGTGAAGGCCTGGGTGTCGATCTCTTCCAGCTTGATTTCGCCGCTCATGACGCTCCTCTTCCAGGCGGCCTGGGCGGGATCGTTCTGGAACTCCGGCATCACCTCCCGGCCGAACAATTCGAGCGATTCGCAGATGTGCTCGTGGCTGTTCTTGCCGGCCTGGTTGAGCAGGATGACCTGGTCGATATGCGAGCTCTGGAAGCGCCTGAGCTTCTTGCGGATCGTCTCCGGCGAGCCGATCAGGCCGCCGCGCAGCGCCGCCTCCTGGGCCTCTGGATTGTCGCGCTTCCACTTGTTGTACTCGTCCCACATATTGACGGTGTAGGGCGCGGGCCGCTGGCGGTTCTGCGCGGCGCCATAGAAGCGCAGCGCGAACTGGAAGAAGGTGGCGCCGTCGGCGCGGGCGCGCGCCTCCTCGTCGGTCTTCGCGCACATGAAGAACGACACCAGCGCCATGTTCGGGTTGATCTCGTAGTCCGCAAGCTTGTGCAGCCGCTTGGTCATGGCGTTGTAATAGGCGTGCACCCAGGCATGGGCGGCGTCGGCGCTGACGAACTGGAAGCCGAGCGCGCCGAAGCCGTGACGGCCGGCGCGCTCGATGGTCGGAAGCTGCGAGCAGGCCATCCACAGCGGCGGATGCGGCTTCTGCACCGGCTTCGGCACCACGTTGCGCAAGGGGATGTCGAAATATTTGCCGTGATGCTCGCTTCCCGCGTCCCTGAACATCGGGAAGATCGCGGCTACGGCCTCCTCGAACACCTCCTTCTTGGTCTCCATGTCGCGGCCGAATGGCTCCAGCTCGGTGATCGAGGCGCTCTCGCCCATGCCGAATTCGCAGCGGCCGTTGGAGAGCAGGTCGAGCACCGCGACACGCTCGGCGACGCGCGCCGGGTGATTGGTGGTGAGCTGGAGGATGCCGTGGCCGAGCCGGATCTTTTGCGTGCGCTGGCTCGCCGCCGCCAGGAACGATTCCGGTGACGGCGAGTGCGAATATTCCTCGAGGAAGTGATGCTCGACGACCCAGGCATGGTCGTAGCCGAGCTTGTCGGCGAGTTCCATCTGCGAGAGCGCGTTCTGATAGAGCTTCAGCTCGTCCCCGGCGACCCATGGCCGCGGCAGTTGCAGCTCGTAGAAGATGCCGAACTTCATGGCGCCGCTCTCCCGCATTATTCTTTGTTGCGCTCATCTTAGTGAGCGGGGCGGCGCTGTCTACGGAGCAGCAATTCCGCCGTGCGGGAGAACGGTCCCCTCAACGCATCCGGCGTTATTGCGCGGCGGAGCCTTCCACCGCAACGACAGCCGCCGCTTCGCGTGGTGCGCGGCGGCCGTTCAGGACCACACCGATGAAGGTGAAGCGCACCAGCAGATGATAGCTCGCCAGCATCGGAGGAAGCGCGACGGCGAGAATGATGGCGAACTTGATCGGCCCGGACCAGTCGAGCTGCGACACCGCAACTTGTAGCGCCATCACGATCGGCATGTGGATCAGATAGAGCCAGTAGGACGCATCGGCGAGGTAACGCCAAGTCGGGCTGAAGCCGGACATGAAGCGGAGCGCGAGACCGAGGACCGCGAAGGTCGATATCCATATCGCCGGGGCATACAGGGTGGCGGAGACAAGCCTGAGC
The DNA here is from genome assembly GCF_042257955.1 of Bradyrhizobium sp. B025. Lineage (NCBI taxonomy): Bacteria > Pseudomonadati > Pseudomonadota > Alphaproteobacteria > Hyphomicrobiales > Nitrobacteraceae > Bradyrhizobium > Bradyrhizobium sp. B025. Next base: position 6,942,732 of record NZ_CP170150.1, read on the forward strand.
GTGGCGAAGCTGACCGGCAGTTTCGGCGCACCCGGCGCGGACAGCATCACACCTGAGAGCACGAAGCTGATCAGGATCAGGCCGACCGCGAGCAGGAGGTGCGGGAGCCAGCGCCGCTCGAGAAGCCGCAGCAGATCGACCTGCCGATGCAGCAGCCAGCCGACGCCAAATGCGGTGCCGAAGCCGATCCAGGCCTGCGCGTTGGTGACGAGCGATTGATCCGGCGTCCTCACCCCCATCACATTGATCCATCGTTGGTCGAGGCAGAACGCGATGCCGATCGGGATCGCCAGAACCAGCGGAGCCAGTGGATTTCGCATGATCCTCGCAAAGAGGCGGTCGATGACCGTTCGCAGCGTGCCGGAGGCATCAAGCCGGACAATTGCGCCACGCAGCAGCAGCATGGCGACATACAGCTCCAGCAGCACGTAGAGAAACCAGAGATGGGCCAGGGGGAAATTCGGCAGCACCGGCGGCCAGCCACGCGCGCCGGGAGTCGGACCGCCATTGGGAAAGCCGGAGGCCCAGATGACCACCAGAGCCATCGGCGTAAACACGATCGGCCAGCCGATCACGAGCGGCAGCCCGATCCGCTGCAACCTGTCCCTAACAAAGCCCCAGCTCGCCCGGCGATGGAAACTCATGCGGGCAAAGAAACCGGCCATCAGGAAGAAGGCCGTCATCCGGAAGACGTGGATGGTGAAGGTCAGCAGGCCCAGGAGGAGGCTTGGATGGGTGTCCTGGATGAACCAGAAACGGGGCGTGGCGGGCACGAACGACATTGCCGCGTGCAGGACGATGCCGAGCAGCAAGGCGCCGCCCCTGAGCGCATCGAGAGCGTGGAGCCGTTCCGATGTGGGGGTGGCGGCGGTCGAAGGAGACATGGGTGGGCTCATTCCGGCTGGCGAGAAGCTTCTGCCGGACAGTCTGCCCAATCGGGGCGCGGCCCTCTTGCCCAATCCAAAAATCGGCTAGCCGATTTCTCGACGCAGTTCGCTGATGTCGGCCCTACCCGGCCGGCTCAGCGCCTCGCGCCGGAATTCGGTCGGGGTCACGCCGGTTTCGGCCTTGAAAGCGCGATTGAAAGGTCCGATCGACTGGAAGCCCGCGTCCATGGCGATGGTCAGCACCGGGACTTCCCGCTGCGTCACGTCGGACAGCGCCAGCTTGGCATCCTCGATGCGATAGCGATTCAGGAACGCATTGAAGTTGCGATAGCCCAGCCCTTCGTTGATCGCCTGGCGCAGCCGATGCTCGGGAACGTCGAGCCGCGCCGCGAGCGTCCCGATCGCAAGACCTTCCTGCCGGTAGGTTCGTTCCACGGTCATCAGATGGTCGAGGCGCCGGAGCAGGATGGGATCGACGGCGACCCGGGGGTCGACGATGACCCGCCCCGCGGCGGCGCGATCGGCGACCCGGGCCTGTCTCCCCGCCTCGCCGGATGCGATCGCAGCCGTGGCGTCGTCGACGGCCACCGCCGCCGGTGCGCTGAACAGGCCCAGGCCGGCAAGCATGGCCACCACGAACAGGCTGAGCGCGGTCGGAAGACTGCCGGACGCGCCGGGCGCGGCAACCGGAATATCGGCGAAGCCCGCGACGGCGACGAGCCCGATCATCGCGACATTGATGGCGAGCATTGCCAGCCGCAGCCGGCGCCGCCGCATCACCAGATCCACGCGCCAGGTCTTGACCGTCTGGGCCGCGGCCGCGAGCGCCAGCACCAGGGCCACGATCGCAAGGACCTTGCCGCCGCCCTTGGCCAGAGTCGGCCATCGCGGCCAACCGAGCGACAGCGCAAATCCAAAGGCGACGATGGCCAGCCACAAGGCGCCATGCCACCGCCTGAGCACGAAATCGTCGTCAAACGCCGCGCGGGCCCACAACCAGAACACGGCAGGCATCGCGGACAGGATCGGCAACGTCCACCACCATGACGCCTTGGGAAAGAACGGCGCGGTGACGATCGCATAGAACACGCCCCCGGCGGACATGGCCATGCCCAGCAAAGCGTTCTGATTTGGAATGCGGCGCTGGAGCGCCACGAGGACGATCAACAGGAACACGCCGCTCGCCGCGCCGCGAAACCCGAGATCGATGGCCGTGAGCCCCATCTGGTTCACAACTCGCATTGCCCCGTTCGAGAGCTAAGTTTCGCATCGCGCCGGCCCGGGCACAACCCAAACTTGCGGTTGTGGTCACGGCCCAACCATCCTCGCAAATCGACGGATTGATCCAGATCAACGCGTTGACGCCGCGGTTGCAGCACAAGCAAAGCAAGGTAACGGCCCGGATGCCGTCCCAATTCCCAAAATTTCAGAGAGACCGAATATGTCGGCCCCTGACGACACGACCTCGCGCGTGCGCCGTAGGCGCATGGAGATTTTCGCCTTCCTGTTCCTGACCGCGGTCGTGATGCCCGTCCTCGCCGTCGGAACGGTCGGCTCCTACGGGCTTGGCGTCTGGATCTACCAGATGTTTGCCGGTCCTCCCGGCCCACCAGCCTCCCCGCATTGATCCCCAAGGATCCCCAAGAGCGAAAGACAGGCATCATGGCCCAACCCTCACTCAATAAAGCCACGCTCAACCGCCGCGCCTTGATCACCGGCCGGGTGCTCAGCGCCGACCGCATCGTGCCGCCGCCGGGCGCCGAGATCGCCAGCATCATCGTGCAGGCGCGGCCCGAGCGCCTCGCCGAGGTCGAGGCCGAGATCATTGCGCTTGCCGGCTGCGAGATCCATGGCCGCGATCCGCGCGGCAAGCTCATCGTCGTGACCGAAGCGCCGGATGCCGGCAGCCTCGGCACCATGCTCAACACCATCCAGTCGCTGCCGCACGTCTATTCCGCGGCGCTCGTCTTCCACGCCATCGAAACCGCCTGAGTCAGGAAGAGCCATCATGACATCGCCGAAGCTCGACCGCCGCCAGATGCTGAAGCTCGAGGCCGCCGCGATCGCGGCCGCTGCCGCTGGCCTCCCGGTGCCGGCGCTCGCCGCCAACCTCGCCACCGAGCGCGAGGTGAGCGAACTGAAATGGGACAAGGCCGCCTGCCGCTTCTGCGGCACCGGCTGCTCCGTGATGGTCGCGACCAAGGAGAACCGCGTCGTCGCGACGCACGGCGACATCAAGGCCGAGGTCAATCGCGGCCTCAATTGCGTCAAGGGCTACTTCCTCTCCAAGATCATGTACGGCCACGACCGCCTGACACAGCCGATGCTGCGCAAGGCGAACGGCAAATATGACAAGAATGGCGACTTCACGCCCGTGTCCTGGACCGAAGCTTTCGACATCATGGAGGTGAAGTGGAAGGAGGCGATGAAGAAGCGCGGCCCCAACGGCGTCGCTATGTTCGGCTCCGGCCAGTGGACGATCTGGGAAGGCTATGCCGCCTCGAAGCTGTTCAAGGCCGGCTTCCGCACCAACAACATCGACCCCAACGCGCGGCACTGCATGGCCTCGGCCGTCGCCGGCATGATGCGTACCTTCGGCATCGACGAGCCGCCCGGCTGCTATGACGACATCGAGGCCACCGACGCCTTCGTGCTGTGGGGCTCCAACATGGCGGAGATGCACCCCATCCTGTGGACGCGACTGACCGACCGCCGGCTGTCCGCGCCGCATGTCCGCGTCGCCGTGCTCTCGACCTTCGAGCACCGCTCGTTCGACCTCGCCGACATCGGCATGGTGTTCAAGCCGCAGACCGATCTCTATTTGCTGAACGCCATCGCCAACCACATCATCAAGACCGGCCGCGTCAACAAGGACTTCGTCGCGGCCCACACCGTGTTCAGGCGCGGCCAGACCGATATCGGCTACGGCCTGCGGCCCGAGCATCCGCTGCAGAAGAAGGCGACGGGCGCGGCGAAGGCCAACGACTCCACGGACATGAGCTACGACGAGTACGTCAAGTTCGTGTCGGAGTACACGCTGGAGAAGGCGGCCGAGATGTCCGGCGTGCCGCTCAACCGGCTGGAGGCGCTGGCCGAGCTCTATGCCGATCCCAAGACCAAGGTGGTCTCGTTCTGGACCATGGGCTTCAACCAGCACACCCGCGGCGTCTGGTGCAACAACCTCGTCTACAACATCCATCTTCTGACCGGAAAGATCTCCTCGCCCGGCAACAGCCCGTTCTCGCTGACCGGCCAGCCCTCGGCCTGCGGCACCGCGCGCGAGGTCGGCACCTTCTCGCACCGCCTGCCCGCGGACATGGTCGTCACCAACAAGGAACACCGCACCAAGGCCGAGCACATCTGGCAGCTGCCCGAGGGCACCATTCCCGACAAGCCCGGCGCACATGCCGTGCTGCAAAGCCGGATGCTGAAGGACGGCCTGATCAACGCCTATTGGGTGCAGGTCAACAACAACCTCCAGGCCGGCCCCAACGCCAACGAGGAGACCTATCCGGGCTTCCGCAATCCCGACAATTTCATCGTGGTCTCGGATGCCTATCCGTCAGTCACCGCACTCGCGGCCGACCTGATCCTGCCCACCGCGATGTGGGTCGAGAAGGAAGGCGCCTATGGCAATGCCGAGCGGCGGACGCAGTTCTGGCATCAGCTCGTCCCTGCCCCGGGCGAGTCGAAGTCCGATCTCTGGCAGCTCATGGAATTCTCCAAGCGCTTCAAGATCGAGGAGGTCTGGCCCGAGGAGTTGATCGCCAAGAAGCCGGAGGTGCGCGGCAAGACGCTGTTCGACGTGCTCTACAAGAACGGCCAGGTCGACAAGTTCCCGGTCTCCGACATCGAGCAGGGCTATCTCAACGACGAGTCCAAGGCGTTCGGCTTCTACGTGCACAAGGGCCTGTTCGAGGAATATGCCTCGTTCGGCCGCGGCCACGGCCATGACCTCGCGCCGTTCGACGCCTATCACAAAGAGCGCGGCCTACGCTGGCCTGTCGTCAACGGCCAGGAAACGAGATGGCGTTTCCGCGAGGGCAGCGATCCCTACGTCAAGCAGGGCACCGACGTGCAGTTCTACGGCTATCCGGACGGCAAGGCGCGCATCTTCGCGCTGCCTTACGAGCCGGCGGCGGAATCGCCCGACGGCGAATATCCGTTCTGGCTCTCGACCGGCCGCGTGCTGGAGCACTGGCATTCCGGCACCATGACGCGCCGCGTGCCGGAGCTCTACAAGGCCTTCCCCGAGGCCGTCTGCTTCATGCATCCGGACGATGCGCAGGAGGCGAAGATCCGGCGCGGCGACGAGGTGAAGGTGGTGTCCCGCCGCGGCTTCATCCGCGTCCGCGTCGAGACGCGCGGCCGCGACCGGCCGCCGCGTGGCCTCGTCTTCGTGCCGTGGTTCGACGAATCCAAGCTGATCAACAAGGTGACGCTGGACGCCACCGATCCGATCTCGCTGCAAACCGACTTCAAGAAATGCGCCGTGCGCATCGAGCGGGTGAACGTGTCATGATGAAACGAGTTGGAATCGCATTGCTTGCGGTCGCGATCGCCGCGGGCGCGAGCTCGCTGACCGCGCAGACGGTGACGTCGGGCCTGCGCGGCCCGGCCCCGCTCAATGACGAGGGGCCGGCGCCGCCGATGCTGCCGAACCGCAACACCTCCGAGCGGGAGGTGCGCAATTATCCGGAGCAGCCGCCGGTGATCCCGCACACGATCGACGGCTACCAGGTCGACCTCAACGGCAACAAATGCCTGTCGTGCCACGCGCGGGCGCGCACCGCGGAATCGCAGGCGCCGATGGTCTCGATCACGCATTTCATGGACCGCGACGGCCAGTTCCTGGCCTCGATCTCGCCGCGGCGCTTCTTCTGCACGGAATGCCACGTGCCGCAGAACACCGCGACCCCGCCCGTCAGCAACGATTTCACCGACATCGACACGCTGCTGTCGCGCGCAAGCCCAGGTGGCCGCCGATGACGACGACCGCTGACGAGGCAAAAGCCAAGCGCGGCTTCGTCGCGCGAAGCTGGGATTTCGCGCGCGAGCTCTGGCAGGTGCTGATCCGTCCGAGCTCGGTGTTCGGACTCGGCGTGCTGGTGCTGGCAGGCTTTGCGGCCGGCGTGATCTTCTGGGGCGGCTTCAACACCGCGCTGGAATTGACCAACACCGAGAAGTTCTGCACCGGCTGCCACGAGATGAAGGACAACGTCTTTGCCGAGCTGAAGTCGACCATCCACTTCAGCAACCGCTCCGGCGTGCGCGCGACCTGCCCGGACTGCCACGTGCCGCACAACTGGACCGACAAGATCGCGCGCAAGATGCAGGCCTCCAAGGAGGTCTGGGGCAAGATCTTCGGCACGATCGACACCCGCGAGAAATTCCTGGACCACCGGCTCGAGCTGGCGGCGCATGAATGGGCGCGCTTCAAGGCCAACGATTCGCTCGAGTGCCGCAACTGCCACAGCGCCGATTCCATGGACATCACCAAGCAGTCGCCGCGGGCCTCGGTGGCGCACCAGCGCTTCCTGTTCACGGGGGAAAAGACCTGCATCGACTGCCACAAGGGCATCGCCCACCATCTGCCCGACATGCGCGGCGTTCCCGGCTGGCAATAGGATAGCCCGCCCCGCTTGAACCGGCGGGGCGAATGGTTAGTTTTGGGGGATGGCGAATCGCTTCGGCTCGCCCCTCCTCAAGACAGACATGGCCACTTTCACCCCGCATCAGGATGCCGCTCTCAAGGCCGTCGGCGACTGGCTCAAGGCCAAGCCCGGCCGGGGCGGCACGCCGCCGGTGTTCCGCCTGTTCGGCTTTGCCGGCACCGGCAAGACCACGCTGGCGCGGCACATCGCCGAGGGCGTCGACGGCGAGGTGAAGTTCGCCGCCTTCACCGGCAAGGCCGCGCTGGTGATGCGCAACAAGGGTTGCGACGAGGCCTCCACCATCCACTCGCTGATCTACCGCGCCCGCGAATCCGGCGAGGAGCAGCCGAGCTTCGAATTGTGGGACGACGCGCCCGCGTCCAAGGCCAAGCTGATCGTGATCGACGAATGCTCGATGGTCGATGCCGAACTGGGCCGCGACCTGATGTCGTTCGACTGTCCGCTGCTGGTGCTAGGGGATCCCGCGCAGCTGCCGCCGATCCAGGGCGGCGGCTTCTTCACCAACACCGAGCCCGACGCGATGCTGACCGAGGTGCACCGCCAGGCGCAGGACGATCCGATCGTGCGGATGTCGATGGACGTCCGCGAAGGCCGCGAGCTCGACATCGGCCGCTACGGCGAGAGCGAGGTGGTGTCGCGCAAGGAGCTCGATCCCGATCGCGTCATGGGCGCCGACCAGGTCCTGGTCGGCCGCAACAACACCCGCCGCGCCTACAACATGCGGGTGCGCCAGCGCCAGAACATCGAGGACGCCTTTCCGGTCGCCGGCGACAAGCTGGTGTGCCTGCGCAACAACCGTAAGAAGGGCCTGTTCAACGGCGGCCTGTGGCGCGTGAAGTCGCGCAACACCTCGCGCTCAAAATCGCGCATCCTGTCCATGCGGCTGTCGCCGGACGAGGATCTCGGCCACAAGGTGACGAAGGTCTCGGTGCGCGCCGACTGCTTCGAGGGCGGCGTCGAGCAGATCGCCTGGGAACAGCGCAAGCCCTATGACGAGTTCGACTACGGCTACGTGCTGACCGTGCACAAGTCGCAGGGCTCGCAATGGGACGACGTCGTGCTGTTCGACGAGAGTTTTGCGTTTCAGGACTCGAGGGCCAGGTGGCTGTACACGGGGATCACGCGCGCGGCGAAAAGGTTGAGCATCGTTGTTTAAAACTCCGATGCCATAGGGTGGGCAAAGGCGCAAAGCGCCATGCCCACCGTCTCTCCACACACGAAATAAAAATGGTGGGCACGCTTCGCTTTGCCCACCCTACGACACCTGCCTACCCCGTCATTCCGGGGCGGCTCGAAGAGCCGAACCCGGAATCTCGAGATTCTCAGGTGCGCAATTGCGCACCATAGTTCGATGCTTCGCGTCGCTCCGGAATGACGAATTGAGTTGCTCTGCAACTCAATTCGTCACTTCCCCGCGGCGAAATAGAAATCCTCGCGCCCCGGAGGCGAGCCGTAGGTGAACGGCTGCTGCTCGTGCCTGGTGGCGGACCAGACGTCGTCGCGGACGATGTCGAACAGCTTTCTGATCTCGACGCGCGGCTCCTTGATCTCGCGGGCGAGCGCGGTGGCGAACGGGCTGTCGGTGCCGCCATCGCCGTCCATCGCGGTCTCACCGTGCTTGGCGGCGTAGACCACCATGAAGCCCGCGCCGGGCTCGATGTTGGAAAAGCCCTTGTCGACCAGCTTGAGCGACAGCGTCCGCTGCATGGTCGGCGCGAACGGATTGTCGCGGCATGCATCCAGCATCACCAGACGCACCTTTCGCGCGGCGCCGACGGCGGCGATCACCTGCTCGAGGGCGACGGCCTGGGCCTCGGCATCCCTGTCGGCGGCCAGCTTGGCGTCGACGGGAACGAGGTAGTTCACCCCGCCGATCTCGAATCCGTGGCCGGCGTAATAGACCACCGCCCAGTCGGCCTTCTCCGCTTCGGCGGCGAACGTCTGCAGCGCTTCGAAGAACTTGTCGCGGGTCAGGTCGCTGACCGATATCACGGTCTGGAAGCCGACGTCGCGCAGCGCGTTTGCGATCAACTTCGAGTCGCGCGGCGGGTTGGGCAGGGCGTGCACGTTCTTGTAGGCGCCGTTGCCGATCACCAGCGCGACGCGGCGCCCGGTCGCCCCGGCCGGCGCCTGCGGCGTCAGCGCGGCGAGCCGCTCCTGCGCGACGGCGCGGGCGCGCGCGACGTCGAGTTCGTCGAATTTCGTCAGCGAATAGGCCGCCGCGCGGTAGTCGGCGCGGGCCTGGGCGAGATCTTTCCTGCGCTCGTAGATCTGGCCGCGGCCTGAATGTGCCCGGACATTGTTCGGGTTGATCTGGATGGCCGAGTTGTAGTCCTTCAGCGCGGCGTCGAGGTCGCCCTTCATCATGCTGACATCGGCGCGGTTGTTGATTGCGTAGACGTTCTTCGGCTGCTTCTCGATCAGGCCGTTGCAATCGGCAAAGGCCTGGTCGTACTTGCCCATCATGCCCCAGGTGATGCAGCGGTTGCCTGCGATCTGCGGCGCGGCCGGATCGATCTTCTCGGCCTCCGCGAAATCGGCGATCGCGCCGTCGAAATCCTTCATCAGCGTGCGCACGCGGGCGCGATTGGTCCAGCCGAGCAGGAATTTTGGCGTGTACTTGATCGACAGGTTGAAATCGTCGAGCGCGCTTTGCAGCGCGCCCCTGCGCAGATGGATGACGCCGCGGTTGTTGTAGGGGACGCCGTAGGTCGGGCGCTTCTGGAGCGCGAGGTTGTAGTCCGCCATCGCGAGGTCGTCCTTGCCCGAGCGTTCATAGGCAAGGCCGCGCAGGTTGAGAACGATGACGTTGTCCGGATCGAGATCGACGGCCATGGACAGGGTCTCGATCGCGCGGGCGTAGTCGCGCTTGTTGATCAGGGTGTTGCCGCGCACGGACAGCGCGATCGCCTTGTCCTTGCCGGCGAGGCGGTCGGCGTTGAGCAGATTGTCGCAGGCCTGCGCCCTGGCCTGGAGCTCCGCCTGGCGGTCACGGCAGATGGCGAGATCGTCGCCGGCCTGCGGCTCGGCCGCGGCGGCCGCGGAGATCAGGGTGACGAGGGTCAGGGAAACGACGCGCAGCATGTTGTCAGGCCAGCTCCAGCCACCACTTTTCTAAGTCGATCGTCGATCGCGCGGGTTCATCTAGCGCGGAGTTCCTCACCTCGCCAAGCCGGGCGGTCGCGGGCCGCGTTTTCTCACAGAGTCGTGTCCGCCGCGGCGTAACAATCGGCACCTGTCCCCGTATCTCAGGTGACTGAAATGCCGCCGGGCAGGCTGTTCGCCCGGCGCCAACCGACCTAGAATATCCACCTTCCGGAAAGAGGATCCGCCATGCGCCGTCCCGCCCTCCTGTCCCTGCTGGCTGCTACGACCGCCCTGACGCTGGCCTTTGCCGTGCCGTCCCGGGCCGCCGAGGATGCGGTCGTGATCCCCGCCCCGACCATGGACGCGGCGCCGGCGAGCGGCATCCAGACCGCCGTGATCGCCGGCGGCTGCTTCTGGGGCGTGCAGGGCGTGTTCCAGCACACTGCGGGCGTCGTCAACGCGGTCTCCGGCTATGCCGGCGGCACCAGGGCGACCGCCGACTACCTGACCGTCTCGAGCGGCCGGACCGGCCACGCGGAATCGGTCGAGATCAAGTACGACCCGAAGAAGATCAGTTACGGAAAGATCCTCCAGATCTACTTCTCGGTGGCGCACGACCCGACCCAGCTCAACCGCCAGGGCCCCGACACCGGCACGCAATATCGCTCGGCGATCTTCACCACCTCCGACGAGCAGAAGAAGGTGGCCGAGGCCTATATCGCCCAGCTCAACGGCGCCAAGGTGTTCAGCAAGCCGATCGTGACCAAGGTCGGCGCGCTGGAGGCGTTCTATCCGGCGGAAGCCTATCATCAGGACTATCTGACGCTGCATCCGAACCAGCCCTACATCGCCTATAACGACCTGCCCAAGGTCGAGAACCTGAAAAAGCTGTTCGCGGATAACTACATTGAGAAGCCGACGCTGGTGAATGCCAGCAAGGCCACCAACTGATCGCGAGACCACCAAGAAACGGGAGACCCATGCCCGACGCCAAGACGAAGACCACGGACGACAAAGTCATCAAGAGCGAAGAGCAGTGGCGGCGCGAGCTGTCGCCGATGCAGTACGCGGTGCTGCGCGAGAAGGCGACCGAGCGTCCCTTCTCCGGCGAGTATGAGCACGACCACCGTGCCGGCACCTATGTCTGCGCCGGCTGCGGCAACGTGCTGTTCGAGTCCGACGCCAAGTTCGATTCCGGCTGCGGCTGGCCGAGCTTCACCCAGCCTGCCGTCGAGAGCCATGTCGACGAGGAAAGGGACGTGAGCCACGGCATGATCCGCACCGAAGTGCTCTGCGCCAAGTGCAGCGGCCATCTCGGCCACGTCTTCCCCGACGGCCCCGGGCCGACGGGCCTGCGCTACTGCATCAACTCGGCGGCGCTGAAGCTCGAGCCGAAATAAACGTTGCGGGCCGTTGGGTTCCGCCATGGAACCCGGCGGCGCGATGTGCTTTTCTTCTCTGGCGGTGCGGCCGATCATCGCGATTTGGCGGCCGCCAGGGAGGATGCCATGTCGCTCGGGACCATCCTGATCATCCTGGTGATCATCTACCTGCTCGGCGGCCTGTCCGGCCGCGTCGGCGGTTACGGCTACGGCATGGGCCATTCCGGCATGGGGATCGGTGGCGTCGTGCTCGTGGTACTGGTCGTGCTGTTGCTTCTTGGCAAACTATAAACCATTCAACTAATTGAAATTACTTGATTTATAGCCCTTGCGGGGCTGCCATGCGCGGATTCATCATCTCCCATCGCAGGGGTCGCAATTTTGTCAAAACGGCCTATATTAGAGGGCGAAAATGACATGTGCGGCGGGCCCACGCGATTGGCCTCCGCCCTCCCAAACCCCACGCGCTTAAAGCCCCAGAGAAGATCACGAGGTCTTTGACCATGCGTCCACTGCGTCCGTTCAACTTCAACACCTCCGCCGAGCTCTTCCCCGCCGCGATCCGCAAGAAGAAGCGTGCCGGCTTCACCTATCGCCGGTTCGGCACCGCGGCCGAAGCCGTGCAGTTCGCGATGGAGCAGTTGCCGACGGATTCGCTGAACGGCGCCTATCTCCAGGTCGAGGAAGCGCGCTTCGACCAGAACGGCATCCGCTCGCTCTATGAGAGCGAAGCCTTCCCGCTGCCCCGTCGCCGCAAGCCCGAACCGGCTGCCGAGGCCGACGCCGACGCGGCGTAAGTTTTTTCGCCAAGCCCGATGTGCGCAGAAGGCGCGATGGCCGAAAGGCTATCGCGCTTTTTGCGTTTTTTTAGTTCTCCCTCTCCCGCTTGCGGGAGAGGGCTGGGGTGAGGGTGTCTACACAATCGAGGACCCCCAAGAGGCGAAAGCCCTCACCCGGCGCTACGCGCCGACCTCTCCCGCAAGCGGGAGAGGTGCACCGAGCCTGCCGCTCGCTCACCTCAATCGAGATACTTCCAGCTCCTAAATCCGCGGCTGCTTGTCGAGCCAGCGGCGGAGCAGGCGCATGTTGCGCATGTTGGCGCGGAACATGACGTCGAAGGCGTCGCCCGCAAGCGGCACCATGCCGACCACGCCGTCGACCGCGACATTGCCGAGCATGCGCGCCGTGAGGTACCAGGGCGCGCCCAGCGCGCGCGCCTCGCGCACCAGCCACAGCGAGATCGCGGTGGTGATGATGTCGCCGACGACGGGGATCAGTCCGATCAGGCCGTCGATGCCGTAGCGGATGTTGGTGCCGGGCAGGATGAAGGCGACGTCGAGCAGCCTGGCGATCGCCTCGAGCCGCGCGATGCGCTGCTCGCGCGTCAGGTTGCCGAACGGATTGCCTCCCAAGGGATTGTTTTGGCCGAACTCGAAACGAAACTCGCGAAATCCCTGCTCCAGCGTCTCGGGCCGGATCTCGCGGCCGTCCTGGTCGATGATCGGCCCGCGTGGTTCCGTGCCTGAGAAGGTGGCCCGCGAACGGCTCCCGGAACGGGATTTGCGCGGAGCAAGAATATCGTCGTCGGACATGGTCATGGCCCAGGGGAAACTCGCGAGCGCGGCCGAGGTTGCTGCACCGCGCCCGAACGTCGCGCGGGTCAGGTCGGCGCCGCCGCCGCTTGCGGCTCCTCGACATATCTATGCACGAGCCAGGAGGAAAGCACCGACGGCACGAAGCCGACCAGGCCGTACAGGATGAACTGAACCGCACCCGAATCCGGCCCGCGCGAGCTGTAGGTCAGCGAGGCCAGGACGAAAGCGAACAGGCCGACCAGCAGCATCCGCAGCACCGGGCCGACCCGGCGGATGTGGAGCAGGATGTCATCGACCGCGCCGATCATCAGCGACGGCAGGAAGCCGAACAGATAGCTGTATTGCAGGGTCTTGAAGAACACTGCGAACAGCTTGCCGACCTCGCCAAGATTGGTCTGGGTCCAGTAACCGGACTGGTAGGTCGTCGTCAGCAGCAGCAGGAACCCGCCGACAAACGGCCCGACCAGCGCAAACACCAGATAGCGTTTCATCAAAGACCCTCACACTTTGGCCCTGTTATAGCAGCGCCTCGGGAACCTTGAATAGCGGGCGCCGACTCCTCCCCGGGGGAACAAGTGGCAAGGCGACGAGTTCAGACAGGACCTGAATGACCCCTCTCGGACCGGAGCCGCCGATGTCCCGCAAATTTCTTCTGGCGACGATCACGCTTGCAACCCTCGGTGGCCTGTCGAGCGCGCCGGCTCTCGCGCAAGGCCACATGGGCACACCGCAGGAGCAGAACGCCTGCTCGCGCGATGCCTCGCGGCTGTGCCGCAAGGACCTCGGCAATGACGGCGCGGTGCAGAGCTGCCTGCAGGCCAACCGGGCCAAGCTGTCGAAGTCGTGCAGCAAGGTGTTCGCCAGTCACGGCATGTGAAGATCGGAAACAGTCCCTGCGAACGGAGAGGTGAAGCCATGCTGCGCGACGAACAGCTCTCGATCCTCAGGGACATCAGTCAATCCATTGCCTTTGCCGACGACCGGCAAGGCAAGATGGGACAGTTGATCGCCGACGGCTACGTGATGAAGGACGGCGATCTGTTCGAGCTCACGGCGAAGGGCGTCACCGCAGTCGAGGAACACGCCGCCGCACTTGGCGAGAGCGACGCCACAAGCACGCCATCCTATCGCCTCATCTGACGCAACGCGTCGCTTTCTGCGTGACGTGCGCGCAACAATTGCGAATTCGTTCGCGCGGACCATTGCAGCCATACGACAATGGCGCATACTTGGCTCGGGCGGCGCAGCACTTTTCGATTCGAACATCACGAGAGATCGAGCAACCACATGCGGGATGAGGTTCCCGGCGTGATGGCTGAGACATGCGGCAGGTCAAGCCGCGTGAGGCGCCCCAAAACCAAGCGGCTCAAGCCCACGGAACTCGGGGACACATTCAGCATGACACGCAACCGGACCATCGCAACTCTCTTCGCCCTCGCCACCACCGCCGTCGCATTCCAGACATCGCCCGGCTTCGCCTTCTCGTCCGAAGCGCAGCAGATGTGCTCGGGCGATGCGATGCGGCTGTGCTCCAGTGAAATTCCCGACATCCCGCGGATCACCGCGTGCATGGTGCGGAACAAGGCGCAGGTCAGTCCCGGCTGCCGCGCCGTGATGGACCGCGAGCACGCCGCCGCCGCGGCATCGCGCAAGCGGGAAGCGGCCGCGCAGTAGTCATCCATCCAGGATGTCATTCCGGTTCGGTGCGCAGCACCAGTGGTCTAATCGCCCCACTGCGCGAACGCGTCGTTGAAGGCGCGCTCGCCGGGGGCGCCCTTCTCGATCGCGATGATGGCGCGGCGCTGGTTGGCGTAGACCAGGGGCACGTCGAACCAGGAACGCTCCTTCAGGAGCTGGACGTTGCGGGCGCGGTCGGCGTCGACGTTGGACAGGCCGACCAGGAAGAAGCCGTCGGTGACCTTGACCGCGAGCCCTGCGAGCGGCGTGCCGCGCGCCTGCTCGTTCGACTTCATCAGAATGCCCGGCACGTTGGAGACGCTGCCGCCCGGGAAATCCTGCGGCAGGATGAAGGTCAATTCCGCGGTGTGGCTCGCCGGCAGCGAGGAGTCGGTGTTGCGGCGGAACGACATCGTCATCTTGAACTTGCGGTCGGGAATCTCGATGTCGGCGCGCACGGCGACGTCGGCCTTCTGGTTGCCCGACGCCTTGATCGGCTCGAGCCGCCACACCACCGAGCCGACATATTGCTTGCCCTTCGGATCGGACGGATCCTCGTCATAGAGCACGACCTTCTGCGCCACCGGCGCGACCGGCTGGTCGCTGGCCGAGGGCTGGCCGACGCGATCGGGGATCTTCGGCTTGCTCTGCGGCTGGGACGCATCCTTCGGCGCCTCCACCACCTGGGTCGGCGAGGACTTGAACAGATTGGTCGCGGTCTTGACCAGCGACTCGCGCGCGACGATTGCGACGCCGACCAGGATCAGCACGATGCCAAGGGCGATCGCGCTCTTGAACGGGAAGACGGAGCGGGCGCGCTTGGGCTTCTTGGCGTCGCGGTCGAGGACGGGGATGTGCGGGCGCCCCGACGGCTGCCGCGGCGCATAGCGCTCGGCCTCCTCGACCGACTCGTCATAGGAATAGGGCGCATCGCCCTCGCCGGCGCGGTTCTCCAGGCTCGGCTCCAGCCGGTCGAATTCCGGCGAGGGCGAGGGCACGTTGGCGTAGGTGCGGCGCGCGGCGCGATTGGCCTGCGCGGCGGCGCCGCCGAGATCGTTGACGTCGGCGGTGATGTCGCGGAAGCCGCGCACGCCAGGTGCGGGCGGCAGCGGCGGCGGAGGTCCGATGTCCGGCGGACGGCGCCCACCCGCGCGCTCGCGTCCGGCAGGCGGCGGGACCGGCGGCTCGGGCGGCGGCGGCGCCGGCGGACCGGGCTGGCGCGGCGCATCGAAACGGGGCGCGCGCGGCGGACGCTGGGCCTCGCCCTGGTCATCGACGTTGAAGGACGGGCGGTCGGCGCGCGGCGGCGGCGGTGCCGGACGGGCGCGCGGCGGAGCAGCCGGTGGGGCTGCGGCCGGATTGCCTTCGGTGGCACGGGTGCTGGCGCGGCGGAAGGCATCGCCGCTGCCGCTGCTGCGGGTGCCGCCACCACCGGGGCGCGAGGCCTCGCGGGCACGCTGGGCGGCCTCCGATTCGACCTTGCGGACAGCCTCTTCCAGCGACAGCCGTTCGCGGGTGATCTCGGATTCGGAGAGCGGCGGCTGCACGCTGCGCAGCTGTGCGATCAGCGCCGTGCGCGCCCGCTCATAGAGCGCGCGACGGCTTTCGCCGGGAGCGTTGGGATCCAGGGCGGCAATAGCGCGGGCGATCAGCGGATAGTAATCAGCCATTTCTACTCAACTATACGCGCGTCCCGGTAAGAGATCGTTAAGCCTCAAACGGATTTTGCACCAGGATAGTATCTTCGCGTTCGGGGCTGGTGGAAAGCAGCGCGACCGGGCACCCCACCAATTCCTCGATCCGGCGGACATATTTGATGGCCTGGGCCGGCAGATCGGCCCAGGACCGTGCACTGGCGGTCGGCTCCTTCCAGCCCTCGATGGTCTCGTAGATCGGCTCGACCCGGGCCTGGGCGCCCTCGCCGGCCGGGAAGTGGTCGATCTCCTTGCCGTCAAGCTTGTAGCCGGTGCAGACCTCGATCGAGTCGAAGCCGTCGAGGATGTCGAGCTTGGTCAGCGCGAGGCCATTGATGCCGCAGGTGCGGACCGCCTGGCGGACCAGCACGGCGTCGAACCAGCCGCAGCGGCGGGGCCGCCCGGTATTGGTTCCGAACTCGCGGCCGCGCTCGCCGATCTTGCGGCCGATCTCGTTGTCCTGCTCGGTCGGGAACGGGCCCTGGCCGACGCGGGTCGTATAGGCCTTGCACAGGCCGAGCACGTAGCCGACCGCGCCGGGGCCGAGGCCCGAGCCGGTCGCAGCCTGCGCCGCCACCGTGTTGGACGAGGTGACGTAGGGGTAGGTGCCGTGGTCGACGTCGAGCAGCGCGCCTTGCGCACCCTCGAACAGCATGCGCTTGCCTTCGCGGCGCTTGATGTCGAGCAGCCGCCACACCGTCTCGGCATATGGCAGCAGCTGCGGCGCCAGCGCGGTCAATTCCTTCAGGATATCCTTGCCGTCGAACTCCGGCAGATTGAGGCCGCGGCGCAAGGCGTTGTGGTGAGCCAGCAGCCGGTCGATCTTGTGCGGCAGCGTGTCGAGGTCGGCGAGGTCCATCAGGCGGATGGCGCGGCGGCCGACCTTGTCTTCATAGGCCGGTCCAATGCCGCGGCGCGTGGTGCCGATCGCGGTCGCCGCATTGGCGGATTCGCGGTGCGCGTCGAGCTCGCGGTGCAGCGGCAGGATCAGGGTGACGTTCTCGGCCACGCGCAGATTTTCCGGAGAGACGGCGACGCCCTGCGAGCGCAGCTTGGTGACCTCGTCGAGGAACGCGGTGGGGTCGAACACCACGCCGTTGCCGATCACCGACAGCTTGTGTTCGCGCAGCACGCCCGAGGGCAGCAGCGCGAGCTTGTAGGTCTTGCCGTTGATCACCAGCGTGTGGCCGGCGTTATGGCCGCCCTGGAAACGGACGACGATGTCCGCCTGCTCCGACAACCAGTCGACGATCTTGCCCTTCCCTTCGTCGCCCCACTGGGCGCCGACGACGACAACATTGGCCATTCGCGGGTAATCCCTATTCAATCTGTCTCTAGGAGGCATGATCCTCGCGGAAAACCGGTGCCCACTTTTCCGGGATCATGCCTGCGCCAAGCCCTCTCCGCGGCCCAAGGCCGCTCGCACGCAAGGCAGCCAACCGGATAAAGGAAGCGGCCCCTCTAGGCAAGCAAGAACGGGGCTTTTTCGAGGTCGGAAAGGCACCCCAAGCCTTTGATATAACCTTAAAATCCTGAAAGATTCGCGGCCCCGCGACATCGGAATTGACACGCATCAACCGTTCCGGCCCGCGATTGCGCCAAGGGATGGCTGTCACCTCCACCGCTTACCCTTCCCGGGCCTAGAAGCCTCCATGCCGGATATGCCGTGACCAAGCCACCGAACAGCCAGGCGAGCCAGTTCTGGCGCCTCCCGACGGATGCGCTCTGCACCCAGCTCGGCTGCTCCTTGCAGGGCCTGACCGCGACCGAGGCCGCCAAGCGCCTCGGCCGGTTCGGGCCGAACAGCGATGCACCGCCGCGCATCGAGGGCGCGATGCGCGCGATCCTGCGCCGGCTGCTGGAGCCGCTGTCGCTGATCCTGCTGGTCGCCGGCATCGTCTCGATGCTGACCGGTGACGACATCGGCGGGCTCATCATCGTGCTGATTCTCGCCGGCTCCATCGGGCTCGACACCATCCAGGAGGGCCACGCAGTCCGCGCCGCCGAGATCCTCCGCCGTTCGGTGGCGCTCAAGGCCGAGGTCAGGCGCGACGGCGCCTTCCGCGAGATCGACGTCGACCACGTCGTTCCGGGCGACCTCCTGCGCGTCCGCGCCGGCGACATCATCCCGGCGGATGCGCTGATCCTGGAGAGCACCGCCTTCACGGCCGGGGAGGCCGCGCTCACCGGCGAGCCCTATCCAGTGCAGAAGCGCCCAGGCGCTGCCACCGATCCCGACGACACGTCGAACGCACTGTTCCGCGGCGCCGTGGCGCAAACGGGCGAGGCGATCGCGCTCGTCGTCAGGACCGGCCGCGACACCGTGTTCGGCGCGGCCGCATCCGCGCTCGCCGAGGCGCAGGCTCCCTCCCCGTTCGAGCGCGATTTGCGCGAGTTCGGCCTCGTGATCGCGCGGGCCACGCTCGCGCTGGTGCTGGTCGTGCTCACCGTCCGCGTCGTGTTCGGCCGGCCTGTGCTCGATTCGCTGCTGTTCGCGGTCGCGCTCGCGGTCGGGCTGACGCCGGAGCTGCTGCCGATGATCACCACGGTGACGCTGTCGCGCGGCGCGCTGCGCATGGCCGGCCGCAAGGTGATCGTGAAGCGGCTGGCCGCGATCCACGATCTCGGCGCCATGACCGTCCTGTGTACCGACAAGACGGGCACGCTGACCTCGGCCGAGATCACGCTCGCCGGAAGTCTCGACGGCGAGGGCAAGGACAACGCCCGTGCTGCGCAGCTCGGCGCCATCGCAGCATCGCTCGGCGGCGATCGCGGCTCGCTCGATGCCGCGCTCGTCGCCGGCCGGCCCGACGCCGCGCAGGGCTGGACGCTGGCCGGGCGGCAGGCCTTCGACTTCTCGCGCCGGCTGGGATCGGTGCTCGCGACCGGCCCCGAAGGCACGCTACTCATCGTCAAGGGCGCGCCGGAAGCCGTGCTCACATTGTGCACGATGGACGAGAGCGCGCGCATTGCTGCGCTGGCGCGCGTGCGTGAGCTCGCGAGCGAGGGCCTGCGCACCGTGGCGATCGCCTCGCGGGCGTGGAGCGGCGTGCTGCGCGAGGTCGAGACGGAGGACGAGACCGATCTCGCCTTCGAGGGCTTTTGCGCCTTCGCCGATCCGCCGAAGCCGACGGCCGCGGCCGCAATCGCGCAGCTCGCGGCGCGCGGCGTGGGCCTGAAGATCCTCTCGGGCGACGACCCCGTGGTGGTGAAGCGGCTCGCGAGCCTGGTCGGACTGAACCCCGAGCGCGTACTGTCGGGGACCGACGTTGCGGCGCTCAGCGACGCGGCGCTCGCCGTGCAGGTGCGCTCCACGGACGCGTTCGGCCGCCTCGCGCCGGACCAGAAGTCGCGCATCGTGAGGGCGCTTCAGGCGGGCGGCGAAGTGGTCGGCTTCCTCGGCGACGGCATCAACGACGCACCGGCCCTGAAGGTCGCCGACGTCGGATTGTCGGTCGACGGCGCGACCGGCGTGGCGCAGGCCGCCGCCGACATGATCCTCCTCGCTTCGGATCTCGAGGTCGTCGCCGACGGCGTCGCGGAAGGACGGCGCACCTTCGCCAACATCCTCAAATATGTCCGCATGGGCGCAAGCTCGAATTTCGGCAACATGCTGTCGATGGCGATCGCCTCGATGGTGCTGCCGTTCCTGCCGATGCTG
The DNA here is from genome assembly GCF_042257955.1 of Bradyrhizobium sp. B025. NCBI lineage: Bacteria > Pseudomonadati > Pseudomonadota > Alphaproteobacteria > Hyphomicrobiales > Nitrobacteraceae > Bradyrhizobium > Bradyrhizobium sp. B025. Next base: position 6,962,390 of record NZ_CP170150.1, read on the forward strand.
CCGACGCAGATCCTGCTCAACAACCTGCTGTACGATCTCTCGGAGCTCGGCATTCCCTTCGACCGGGTCTCGGCGCAGGCAACGGCGCAGCCGCAGGTGTGGAGCATGTCGAACCTGGCGCGCTTCGCCGCGATCATGGGACCGCTGTCGTCGGTGTTCGACTTCCTGACCTTCGGCGCCCTCATCATGCTGTTTCACGCATCGCCCGGCGAGTTCCGCACCGCCTGGTTCATCGAATCCATGGCGACGCAGATCCTGGTGATCTTCGTCATCCGCACCAACGGCCGACCGTGGCGCAATTGGCCCGATCCAGTGCTGTCGGCCTCGTCGCTGATCGCCTTGCTGGTCGCGATGGTCGTGCCGTTCACCCCGGTCGGCACCTGGTTCGGCTTTGTCGCGCCGCCGCCGTTGATGATGGCCGGCATCGCGCTGCTCGTCGTCGTCTATCTCGCCTGCGCCGAGCTGCTGAAGCCCTTCGCGATCCGCAGCAAACGCAAGCGATAGAGATTTGTGACCGCGATATTTCAGATCATTTCGGACCCGCACAAATTTCCACCGACAGCGATTGACGCAGGTCAATCGCGCCCCCTGCTGCGCGCTCCTAGTATGGAACCGGGAGCCATGGAGGCGGACCAGGCGTCTGCCTCAATGTTGCAGCGAGGTCACCCGAGATGTCACGCAGCTTTGACGCCATCACCATCGGATCGGGGCTCGGCGGCCTGACCGCGGCGGCCCTGCTCGCCCGCGCAGGCCACGAGGTTCTGGTACTCGAGCGCAACCAGAATTTCGGGGGAGCGGCCACGGTCTATCGTCACGGCCAGCTCGCGATCGAGGCCTCGCTGCACGAGATCGACGGCCTGGACGCCTCCGATCCCAAGCTTCCGATCCTGCGCGCGCTCGGCATCGATCGCGATCTGCCCTTCGTGGATGTCGGCGCGCTGCACGAGGTGCGGAGCCCTCTGTTCGAGCGCCCCTTCGTGATGCCGCACGGCCTCGAAGCCGCCTCGGCCGCGGCGAAGGCGCAGTTTCCGGCGCACGCCAAGGGCATCGCCCAATATTTCGAGCGCATCGACGCCGTCCGGCAGGCGGTGGCGCTGATGAGCGAGCATCAGGACGACCGCGACTGGTGGCTCTGGAACGCGCCGACATTGCCGTGGCGCCTGTGGCCGCTGATCCGCGACCGGCACGCGACCTTGAGCGAAGTGCTCACCCGCCTGTTCGGTGACAGCGAGGCGATCAAGCTCGCGCTTGCCTCCAACCTCAGCTACTACACCGACGATCCCGACACGATGCCTTTCATCCAGTTTGCGATTCCGCAGGCCTCCTATCTCGTCGGCGGCGGACACTATGTCCGCGGCGGGTCGCAGGCGCTCAGCGATCGCCTGATCGCGATCATTCGCGACGCGGGCGGTGCGGTAGAGGCGGGACGCGAGGTCGAGACCATTCTGGTCGACGGCGCCCGCGCCCGCGGCGTGCGTCATCGCGCGACGAGGGCCGATGATGTGCGCGAGGAGCTGGCGCCGATTCTGCTCGGCAACGCGGCGCCCTCCGTGCTGGCCTCGATGCTGCCGCAGGACAAGCGCGCCGCGTTCCTGTCGCGCTACGAAGACCGGCAACCATCGATCTCACTTTGGAGCATAGCGATCGGTCTCAGCCGGCCGTCCGGCGATTTCGGCGTCAGGCACTATTCGACCAGCGTGCTGCCGGGGTGGTTGACGAAACTCTCCGGTTTCCGCGAGGCCGGCGCACTGCTGGGCGAGGATCCACCGGCACGTCTCCCCCCCTACGGCTTCGTCGCCTACGATCAGATCGATACGGGCCTGAACGAGAGGCCGCCTTATCTCGGCGCGCTCGTCGGCGTCGACCGGCTCGCGAACTGGACCGGTCTGTCCGCCGAAGCAAAGCGCTCCCGCAAGGAGCGCTGGATGGATCTCGTCATTGCCGATCTCGACCGGAATTATCCCGGAATCGCCGGCGCGATCACGCAGCGCGAGATGTCGACGTCCGAAACCTTCGCGCATTACCTCAACACGCCCGGCGGCGCGATCTACGGCTTCGCACCGCAAACGCGCGGATCCAAGCCAATGCCGGCGACCGCCATCAACGGCCTTTATCTCGCCTCGGCGTTCACGGGCGGCGGCGGCTTTACCGGCGCGATTCTCGGCGGAGGTTGGGCCGCACGGGCAGCGATGCACCCGAATGCGGGGCCAAGCGGCGCACAGGCGGCTTCCTGAAGTTTCGCCGTTCCGCGCGGCGCATGATGGCGATGCATCTGCGCCATTGATATCAGGCATATTTCCGTGTCTTTGGACGGTGCCGGGCTATGAGCCGGCCCGGACATCGCCGGGCCGGGGCTTCGGCGCATGACGCGGGGCCATAACAATCACGATGTCCGCCACGGACCAGACCACGAGCACCGAAACATCCGGTCACAACTGGGTCGCGAACCAGCCTTACCTGCTGCTCAGCATCACCGCGTTGTGCTGGGCCGGCAACGCCATCGTCGGGCGGCTTGCCGCCGGCCACATCCCGCCGGTGACGCTGTCGTTCCTGCGCTGGTCCTTCGCGTTCCTCCTGGTGCTGCCGTTCGCCTGGAAACATCTCGCACAGGACTGGCCGGCGATCCGCGGCAAGCTCGGCCTGATGGTGACGCTCTCGATCACCGGCATCGGCGCCTTCAACACCCTGCAATACTGGGCGCTGGAGCACACCCAGGCGCTCAACACGCTGCTGCTCCAGTCGGCCGCGCCGCTGCTCGTGGCGCTGTGGTCGCTGGCGATCCTCGGCATCAGGCTCACCGCGGCGCAGGCCTTCGGCGTACTGCTGTCGATGTGCGGCGTGCTGACCATCCTGCTGCATGGCGATTTCACCACGCTGTCGAACATCGAGTTCAACAAGGGCGACCTCATCTTCCTCCTCGCGCTGCTGATCTTCGCGCTCTATTCGGTGCTGAGCCTGAAGCGGCCGGCGATGCACGGCCTGTCGTTCCTCGCCTTCACCTTCGGCGCCGGCGCCGCCTGCCTCATTCCGCTGGAGATCTGGGAACTGTCCGCGCGGCCCGTGATGAAGTTCGACGCGCCGAACCTGCTGACCCTGTTCTATGTCGCGGTTTTCCCCTCCACCCTCGCCTATCTCTGCTTCAATCGCGGGGTGCGCCTGATCGGCGCCAACCGCGCCGCGCCGTTCTTCCACGTCGTGCCGGTGTTCGGTTCGATCATGGCGATGGTCTTCCTGGGCGAACGCCCGCAGGCGTTCCACTTCATCGGTTTCGCGCTGGTGCTGTCGGGCGTGTTCGCGGCGTCAAGGAAGCAGGCGAGCTAGCCCGCCTTGTCAGCTCGCCGCGCAGCGTTCTGCGGTCAGGTGCTCGCTGATGGGTTCATCCATACGATTTCCCAAACATAGCCGTCCGGATCTTCAATGTGGCGGTTATACATGAAGCCGAGATCCTGTGCCGGGTTGGGATCGGCGCGACCACCCGCCGCCACCGCGCGAGTCAGCGTTGCATCGACGGCGTCGCGGTCATCGACCGTGAGGGCGATCAAGACCTGACTGTCGCGGCGCGGGTCACCAATCGGGCGTTTGGTGAATTGGCGATAGTGGTCGTGGGTCAGCAGCATCACGCCAATCGCGTCCGTGATCATGAGCGAGGTCGAACTCTCGCCCGAGAACTGAGGGTTCACCGTACCGCCGAGCGCCACATAGAACTCCGTCGATGCGGCGAGATCGCGCACGGGCAGGTTCAGCAGAATCATCCTGGACATTGCTTTTCCTTCTTCAGCGGCGGGATGCCGCGCTATTGCAAAGTTCTGCTTGCGAGAGTGCCTGCCGGCCTCGGGGCCGTTGTGGCGCCTCGCCGTCGGCTGTTACCTTGGATGAACGAGCCCCTAGATGTAGCGCGCCGCGCCCATGCAGAGGGCGGTGATGGCGAGCAGAGCGGCGGCCACGCGCTGGGCGGTCGCGATGCGCGAACGCACATCGGTCGCCTCGCTCGTGCCACGACGCAAGCTCAGCAGCGCACGAGGACCGGTTGCGGCCTGAACGCCGGCTGCGATCAGCGCGCAAACCGCACCAAGCGCGAGCACTTGCTCGGCCGCGCCAAAGCTGCCGGAATGAACGAGATGCCCGAGATAGCCGCCGGTAAGGATCGCAATCATAGCCGCGCCGAGTTGCGGACCGACGAGCTGCTCGCCCCCGGCTGCTCCGGTTCGCGCCAGCGCAAAGCTTGATCCGGCCCAGAACACGGACGACAACACATGAAGCGACAGTGCGATTACGAGGGCAGTCTGCATGGCAAGCTCCAAACCGGCTTCTAAATTGGATATACATTATGTATAATCAATACGTCAAGACAATGGCAGGGCGATGCCGAAGCGCAGCTATGTGAGCTCGGTCCGCGCCTCCGCGGCCGCGGAGACGCGCGAACGCATCATCGCGGCCGGCGCGCGCCTGCTGCGCAAGGATGCGAGCATCGCGAACTTCTCGCTCGACGTGGTGGCGAAGGCGGCCGGCGTCACGCGGCTGACCGTCTACAACCAGTTCGGATCCCGGCGCGGACTGCTGGAGGCCGTGTTCGACGACATCGCACGGCAGGGCGGGCTGTTCGAACTGGCCGACGTGATGGCGTTGCCGGATCCACGCGCCGCGCTCGATCGCGTCGTCGCGATCTTCTGCACCTTCTGGGCGCACGACCCCGCGATCGGCGGCCTCAACCAGGCGATCGCAACCGATCCCGAATTCGGCAATGCGCTGGTCGCGCGCAACGAACGGCGGCGTGAGCTTGTTACGGGACTGGTGACACGCATCACCGAGAGCCGTGCCGCAAAGCGGGCCATGCAGGATGCCGTCGACCTGATCTTCGTACTGACGAGCTATCCGACCTTCGCAGCGCTGAGCCCGCAGCGGTCGACGGAGGAGGTCTGCCGCCTGTTGCAGACGGCGTGCCACGCCGCTGTGGATGCGTCGATGCCGGATGCGCGCGCGGAGCGGAAGAAATAGGCCGGCGGCTCTGCCTTCACGAAAGGCTCACACGCAAGAGCGCGCGCTACTTCATCTTGAACTTGCTGTACGCCTCGCTCGTCGCGATGATGACGTGCTCGGCGCAGCCGTTGACGCGGTGGGGGTCGGCTTCACGCTCGTAGGCCTCCGACGTCATCATGTCGAGAAAGGCTGCGACGGTGGGGTAGTGGACCAGCGCGACGAAATCCCAGTCATTGCCCGGTTGCGGGCCGAGCGCGACCGCCTTGGCCTCGCCGGTCCAGAGCAGCGTGCCACCGCGTGCCTTGATCATGGGAACGGTGATCGCGCTGTAGCGCAAATAGGCGTCCCAGCCCGAACCGTCACCGTCGCGCGAGCGCGCGTGGAAGCGCATCAGGTTCAGCATCACCACCGGCGCATGCCGGTCGAGCCCTTCCAGGCCCTTGATGTTCAACATATTGACCGCCAACGGCACCTCCTCAGGTCATGCGTGCATTGTAGCATTGCGGCGGCGTGACTTGTGTCGCGACGGCAATCCGGCGCAAGGTTGTATCCGACCCCAATGACGACCGCTTCGCCCGCGCCACCAGCCTCGAATCCGGCCAGTTGGCTCAACAACCAGCCCTATCTGCTGCTCAGCCTGAGCTCGTTGTTCTGGGCCGGCAACATCGTGCTCGCGCGCCATGTCGGCGCGCATGTGCCGCCGCTGACGGTGACCACGATCCGCTGGTTCGGCGTGTTCCTCATCCTGCTGCCGTTCGCCTGGCCGCATCTGAAGCGCGACTGGCCGGCTCTGCGCAAGAGCCTGCCCCTGATGCTGTTCCTGTCGCTGGTGGGTTTTGCCTTCAACAACGCGATCTCGTACTGGGCGCTGCAATACACCGAAGCGCTGAACGCGCTGCTGATCCAGTCGGCCGGACCGCTGTTTGTCGCGCTGTGGTCGCTGGCGCTGTTCGGCGTGCGGCTGACGGCTGCGCAGCTGGCCGGCATCGCGATCTCGCTTCTCGGCGTGCTGACCATCATCCTGCGCGGCGATCTCTCCGCCCTTGCCAGCATCAGCTTCAACAGGGGCGACATCATGTTCGCGTCCTCGCTGGTGGCATTCGGACTCTACTCCGCCTTCATCCCGCGCCGGCCGAAGGTCCATCAGCTCTCCTTCCTGTCCTTCACGACCTGCTGTGGCGCGATCATGCTGCTGCCCACCGCCGTCTGGGAGGCCTGGAGCGGCAACGTCATGCAATTCGATGGGGTGACGCTGGCAACGTTCGGCTACATCCTGATCTTCCCCTCGACGCTCGCCTATCTCTTCTTCAACCGCGGCGTGGCGCTGATCGGGCCGAACCGGGCCGCGCCGTTCTTCCATCTCGTGCCGGTGTTCGGCTCGGCGATGGCGATCCTGCTGCTCGGCGAAAAGCTCCAGCCGTTTCACCTGATCGGCTACGCGCTGGTGCTCGCCGGCGTCGTGATCGCCTCGCGCCAGGGCGCGGCGGTGAAATAATTCCGCGACGCGGAGACAAGGCAACAAACTCGAGCCTTCCGATTCCAACAAAGAGAAGCTAGGTTCCCCGCCAACGAAAAAGAGGGAACGACCAGACATGCTTTCAGCGTTGATTCGAAACCTGCGCACCATCGGCACGGCCGCGCTCTGCCTCGCCGCCTCGACCGCCGCACAGGCCGACAATTACCCCAGCCGCAACATCACGCTGGTGCTGCCCTTCGCGGCCGGCAGCGGCACCGACACCACGACCCGGCTGATCTCGCAGCATCTGTCGCAGGCGCTCGGCGTCGGCATCGTGATCGAGAACAAGGCGGGCGCCAACGGCATGATCGCGGCAACTTTTGTCGCGCGCGCCGCCCCCGACGGCTACACGCTGCTGGTGACGACCAACACGACGCATTCGGCCAATCCCTACCTGCTCAAGAGCCTCACTTACGATCCGGTCAAGGATTTCACCCCGATCGCGCGCACCGGCGATTTGCCCTTCATGCTGGTCATTCACCCCGAGGTGCCGGCCAAGACCGTCGGCGAGCTGGTCGCCTACGGCAAGGCCAATCCGGGCAAGCTGAGCTACGCCTCGGGCTCGTCGTCGGCGATCGTGTCGGGGGCGACCTTCGCGCACAATGCCGGGCTCGACCTGCTGCACGTGCCCTACAAGAGCTCGCCGCCGGCGCTCAACGACGTCATGGGCGGCCGCGTCTCGATGATGTTCGTGGACATCCTGACCGGCCTGCCGCACGTCAACGGCAACGCGCTGCGCGCGCTCGCCGTCACCACCAAGGACCGCTCTCCGCTGGTGCCGAACCTGCCCTCGATGCAGGAGGCCGGCGTGCCGGACTTCGACATCTCCTCGTGGCAGGGCTATTTCGGTCCGGCCGGCATGCCGAAGGAGATCGTGACGCGGCTCAACGCCGAGATCAGGAAGATCGTCGAGAAGCCGGAGATCAAGGCGCAACTCGCCACCCTCGGCATGGATGCCTTCTCGGGCACGCCGGAACAGCTCGGCACCTTCGTGAACGAGCAGCTGGTGCTGTGGGAGAGGCTGATCACCAACGCGAAGATCGAGAAGCAGTAAGACGGTCTCGTAGGGTGGGCAAAGTGTAACGTGCCCACCGAGACGTCACAGCGAACTCAAAAAGAAAGGTGGGCACGACGCTTACGCGTCTTTGCCCACCCTACGAATTCCGTGCGCTTGAGCTTACGCCGCGCGCACCTTGGCGAGGAAGCCGTCCACCGCGCTGCGTAGCGCGCCGGACTGGCTGTCCAGCTCGCGGGCGTTGGTGAGCACGTCGGTGGCGGCGGTGCCGGTCGCTTCCGCGGCCGAGGTGACGCTGCCAATATTGGCATTGATCTCGTTCGATCCGGCGGCGACCGACTGGATGTTGCGGGCGATCTCGCGCGTCGCCTCGCCCTGCTGCTCGATCGAGGCGGAAATGCCCGCCGTGATCTCGCTCATCTCGGCAATCGTCTGGGTGATGCCGCCGATCGCCGCGACCGCATCGCTGGTCGAGGTCTGCATCGCCGCGACCTGGGCGGAGATTTCCTCGGTGGCCTTCGCGGTCTGGTTGGCGAGCGCCTTGACCTCGGAGGCGACGACGGCGAAGCCGCGGCCGGACTCGCCGGCGCGCGCCGCCTCGATGGTGGCGTTGAGCGCGAGCAGGTTGGTCTGCGCCGCGATCGAATGAATGAGCTTGACCACCTCGCCGATCTTCTCCGCGCCGGTGGAGAGCTCCTGCACCGTGGCGTTGGTGCGCTCGGCGTCGTTGACCGCCCGGCTCGCCACTTCGGTCGAACGCGTCACCTGGCGGGAGATTTCCGCAACCGAGCTCGACAGCTCTTCGGCGGCGGCGGCAACCGTGCCGACATTGCCGGAGGCCTTCTGCGAAGCCGCGCCGACTGTCGCCGCGCGCGAGGAGGCGTCGCTCGCGGTCGCCGTCATCGACTGCGCCGTGCTCTGCATGCCGGCCGCGGCCGAGGAGACCGAGCGAACGATGCCGTTGACGCTGCGTTCGAAGTCGTTGGCGATCTCTTCCATCGCGCTGCGACGATCCGCCGCGGCGCGTTCCTTGGCGTCCGCCTCGGTCTTCTCGAGGTCACGAATACGGACCGCATTGTCCTTGAAGATCTGAACGGTCGAGGCCATTGCGCCGACCTCGTCGCCGCGGCCGACGCCGGGAATGTCACCCTCGAGCTTGCCGTCGGCGAGATCCTTCATGCGGGCGCCGAGCAGCGCCAGCGGACGGCTGATGCTGCGTCCGATCATCCAGGCGACGCTGCCGGCGACGATGACGATGCCGAGCATGGCGAGGCCGAGCAGCCAGTAGACCGGCCCCATCTTGGCGTCGATATCCTCGAGATAGGCGCCGGTGCCGAGATACATGTCGAAGCCGGGAACGGCGACCGCGTAGCCGAGCTTACGGATCGGCTTCTCCTGGCCGGGCTTCATGTATTCATAATACAGCAGGATCGAACCATTGGCCTTGACGCCATCCATCAGCTCGACCGACAGCCTGCGGCCGTTGGTCACCACATCCATGCGGTTGGCGCCGATCTGCTTCGGATCGGGGGCAAGCTGCGTGATGCCGTCATAGGACGTGCCGAACAGGTAGCCCGCACCGTTGTCGTAGGTCATCGCATTGCCGTAGCGGCGAAGCTCGGCCATGGCCGCGTCCTTCGTCATCTCGCCGGCATCGACGCGCTTCTTCAGCGCAGCGGCGTAGTTGCGCCCCAACTCGACGATCGCCTTGGCCTGGTCGATGCGCGCATTCACCATCTCCTGCTTCATCAGGTAGCCGGCGAGAACTCCGGAGATGCAAAGGCCGAACAGGGTAACACCGACAAGGATGCCAAGCTTGGGGGCGATCTTCAGATTGCTCAACAGAGCTGGCCCCGGTTATCTGAACAGCAATTCCGCGTCGATAAGTGGAGTTTCTGCCAGAGTTAGGCTGCCGCGCGGAACGGCAGCGGGCTGAAGTAAGCTTGATCGGGGGTGCCGCCGTCAAGGCTCGAGTGGGGACGCCGGCCATTGTAAAAGGCGAGGTATCGGCCGATCGAGGCGCGGGCGTCGGACACGGTGTCGTAGGCGCGCAGATAGACCTCTTCGTATTTGATGCTGCGCCACAGACGCTCGACGAACACGTTGTCGCGCCAGGCGCCCCGACCGTCCATGCTGATGGCGATGCCATGACTGGCGAGCATGCCGGTGAACGCGGCGCCCGTGAACTGCGAGCCTTGGTCGGTATTGAAGATGTCCGGCTTGCCATGGCGAGCGAGAGCGTCCTCCAGCGTCTCGACGCAGAATGCGGCTTCCATAGTGATCGAGACGCGCCACGACAGCACCCGGCGGCTGAACCAGTCCAGCACCACCGCGAGATAGACGAAGCCGCGCGCCATCGGGATGTAGGTGATGTCCATCGCCCAGACCTGGTTCGGGCCTGTGATCTCCATCCCGCGCAGCAGATACGGATAGATCTTGTGCCCGGGTTCGGGCTTGGTGGTACGCGGCCGGCGATAGAGCGCCTCTATCCCCATCCGCCGCATCAGCGTTTTGACATGCCGGCGGCCGATCTTGCACCCCTCGGCAGCCAGCAGGTCTCGCAACATTCGCGAACCGGCGAAAGGAAACTCCAGGTGCAGCCGGTCAAGCCGCTGCATGATCGCGAGGTCGGCGGGCGACACCGGACGTGGTAGATAATAGATACTGCCACGGCTGATCTTCAAAACTTCCGCCTGTTTGGTGATCGGCAGGTCGTGCTCACGGTCGATCATCGCTTTGCGCTCAGCAGGCCGGCTTTGCTGAGCGCGCCTTCTAAAAAATCGTTCTCAAGCGTCAGCTCCCCGATCTTGGCGTGCAGCGTTTTCACGTCTACCGCGGACTCGCTCGCTCTGTTGCCACCGCCAGGACCAAACACCTCGGCCGCCGCCTCCTGAAGCTGGGACTTCCACTGCGTGATCTGGTTCGGGTGCACGTCGAAATGCTCAGCCAGCTGGGCCAGCGTCATCTCGCCCTTGATCGCCGCTAACGCCACCTTGGCCTTGAATGCCGGTGCGTGTTGCCGGCGGGCTCGTCTGCTCATCGTCTCTCCTGATTCGCGGGACAATCTTGCCCGCCGTCAGGCAGAAACTCCACTTACCGCCCTGTCCAGATTTCCGGAGCCAGCTCTAACTTCACGATGGGCTCCTCGGGTGACGCGGGCTCGCGCAGACCTTTTTATTTGAATCAACTTTTAGTGTGTGACCCCTTAGCAAGTTACTTACGTGCCTCCGTAGAAGCCCTGACGATGCCGCGAAAACCGGCAAATAATGGTCAAGCCGGCAACCGGCGATTGTACGCACGCACCCCGATTTCGCGTAAAAGACGCAAAGGCCCGCCGAGAAGGCCGGGCCGCAACAAGAACCGACAAACCAAATCGGGAGCAGGAAATGCCGAAATACAGGGTGGTGACGCCGAAGGGCGCGAGCTTCACGGTCGCGGGCAGCGATTATTCCTACGAGCGCGAGGCGCTTGATCCGATCGACGCCGAGATCATCGAAGCTCCGGCCAACGAGGCCGAGTTCATTGCCGCCGCGAAAAACGCCGACGCCATCTATGCCAAGGGCATCCCGATCACCAAGTCGATCATCGACGCACTGGAGAACTGCAAGGTCATCACGCTCGGCTCGGTCGGCGTGGACAGCGTCGACGTGAAGGCCGCCACCGCGCGCGGCATTCCCGTCACCAACATCCCCGACACCTTCATCGAGGAGGTCGCGGACCACGCCATGATGCTGCTGCTCGCCGGCTTCCGCCGCCTGGTCGAGCAGGACAGGATGGTGCGCAGCGGCCGCTGGGCCGAGGGCCGGCCGGCGCTGCTGAAGATCCCGCGGCTGATGGGCCAGACGCTCGGCTTCATCTCGTTCGGACGCGTCGCGCGCGCGGTTGCGAAGCGCGCCGCGCCGTTCGGCCTGCGCATGATGGCCTACGACCCCTTCATCCAGGAAACGCTGATGTACGACCACGGCGTCATCCCCGCGACGCTGAACGAGGTGCTGTCGCAATCCGACTTCGTCTCGATGCACGCGCCCGCGCGGCCCGAAGTGCACCACATGCTGACCGAGAAGCACTTCCGGCAGATGAAGAAGGGCTCGATCTTCATCAACACCGGTCGCGGCGCCACGGTGGACGAGGAGAGCCTGATCAAGGCGCTGCAGGAGGGCTGGATCGCGCACGCCGCCCTCGACGTGCTGGAGAAGGAGCCGCCCTCGCACAACAATCCCATCCTCAGCATGGAGAACGTGACCCTGACCGCCCATGTCGCCTCGGCCTCGGCACGGTTCGACGAGGCACGCAAGCGCCGCGTGGGCTACGAATTGTCACTGGTGCTTCAGGGCATGTGGCCGGTAAGCTGCGTCAATCCGTCGGTGCTGCAAAGCACCGCGCTCCGCCGTTGGCAGCCCGTCAGCATGGATCGCGGACCGAACAGCTAGGCGGCCGGCCGCACGACGCGCCGGAAACAGGAAGACCCTTCACCGGCGATCAACGCCGGGAAGGGAGACAACAGGGAGGAACTGATGAGGAACGACCTGACACGTCGTGACGCCTTGGCGCTGGGCCTGTCCGCTGCGACGTTCGCGGCAACCGGTGCTGCGGCGCAAACACCGCCATCACAGATCAAGGCCGCCGATGTGCCGGCCCCCAAGCTCGCGATCGAGAAGGGCGCGAGCCTGCGCATGCTGCGGCCGGTGCGGTTCGTGCAGGCCGACGAGGACGTGTTTCGCGCCAACGCGGCCAAATTCACCAAGGAGACCGGGGTCGAGGTCAAGGTCGATTTCGTCGGCTGGGAGGACATCAACCAGCAGACCGCGGTGACGGCCAATTCCGGTGCCGGCCCCGACATCATCATCGGCTTCTCCGATGCTCCGCACATCTACATCGACAAGCTGATCGAGCTGACCGACGTCGCCGACTATGTTGGCAAGCGTTACGGCGGCTGGCTGCCGCTGGCGCAGCGCTACGGCAAGAGGAACAAGAGCGACGCCTGGATCGGACTGCCGTTCGGCGCCACCGCGGGTCCGCTGATCTACCGCAAGTCGATCCTGCAATCGGTCGGCTTCGACAAGGTGCCGGAGGACCACGCCGGCATCGTCGACCTCTGCCAGAAGCTGCAGAAGGCCGGCAAGCCGGCCGGCTTCGCGCTCGGCAACGCCAAGGGCGACGGCAACGGTTTTGCGAACTGGGCACTGTGGTCACACAACGCCGCCCTGCTCGACGAAGAGGGTAACGTCACCATCAACAGCAAGGAGACGATTGCCGCGCTGAACTGGGTCAAGCAGCTCTACCCGACCTTCATCGCCGGCACGACCTCGTGGAACGACGTCAGCAACAACCGCGCCTACTCCTCGCAGGAGATCGCGCTGACCGCCAACGGCGTCTCGCTGTACTTCTCGCTGAAGAACGATCCGGCGACCAAGGCGATCGCCGACGACAGCGAGCATCAGTTGCTGCCGAAGGGCGTCGCCAAGATCTCGCCGATGGCCGGCCTGACGTTGAACGCCATGGTGTTCAAGCACAGCCAGTATCCCAACGCCGCAAAGGCCTTCCTGCAATACATGCTGGAAAAGGACCAGTACGAGCCGTGGCTCAATGCCAACTCCGGCTACTGGGCCCAGCCGCTGGCCGCCTATGCCGATGCCGCCGTGTGGTCGCAGGACCCCAAGGTGAAGCTGTTCAAGGACACCATGAACAGCACCTATTATGACGGCTACAGGGGCCCGATCTCGACGGCGACCGGTGCCGTCAGCGCCGACTACGTTCTGATTCAGATGTGCGCGTCGGTCGCGACCGGCGCTGCCACGCCGGAAGCCGCAGCCGCGGAAGCCGAACAGCGCTGCAAGCGATACTTCCGGCGGCAGAAGTAACGGCCGCCGACAAAGCAACCGTTATTGCGAGGAGCAAAGCGACGAAGCAATCCAGACTGCATCCGCGGAAACACACTGGATTGCTTCCGCCTTCGCCAAGGCCTCGGCGGACAAGTCGCTTCGCTCGCAATGACGGTGTGGTGATAGCCCTGAACAGGACAACGACACGATGTCCGTGACCACACTTCCCCCTCTCGCCCTGGCCCAGCGGCAGCCGTCCTGGCTGGTGCGCCTGTTCGACTACAAGCCGTTCCTGATCGTGATGTGCCTTGCGCCCGCGATCGGGCTGCTGGCGGTGTTCCTGACCTATCCGCTCGGCCTCGGCATCTGGCTCGCCTTCACCGACACCACGATCGGCCGCAAGGGCGACTATGTCGGCCTGGAAAACTTCCAGTATCTGCTCACCGATCCCCTGTGGTGGAACGCGGTGTTCTACAGCGTGGTCTACACGGGCATAGCGACGTTCGGGAAGTTCGCGCTCGGCTTCTGGCTGGCGCTCCTGCTCAACAACCATTTTCCGTTCAAGAGCCTGCTGCGGGCGATCATTCTCCTGCCCTGGATCGTGCCGACGGTGCTCTCGGCGCTGGCGTTCTGGTGGATCTACGATCCGCAATTCTCGATCATCTCCTATCTCCTGGTCGACGTGCTGCACTGGCGGTCGAGCAACATCGACTTCCTCGGCTCGCCCTGGCCGGCGCGCTTCTCGCTGATCGTCGCCAATATCTGGCGCGGCATTCCCTTCGTCGCGATCTCGCTGCTGGCGGGCCTGCAGACCATCTCGCCCTCGCTCTACGAGGCTGCGATGCTCGACGGCGCCAGCGCCTGGCAGCGCTTCCGCTACATCACCTTCCCGATGATGATGCCGATCCTCGCCATCGTGATGACGTTCTCGATCATCTTCACCTTCACCGACTTCCAGCTCGTCTACGCCATCACCCGCGGCGGCCCCGGCAACTCCACCCATTTGCTGGCAACGCTGGCCTTCCAGCGCGGCATTGCCGGCGGCGAGCTCGGCGAAGGCGCCGCCATCGCGGTGTCGATGATCCCGTTCCTGGTGTTCGCGACGCTGTTCTCCTATTTCGGCCTGGCGCGCCGCAAATGGCAGCAGGGAGAGAGCAATGACTGACACCGTCGCGCAAGCCACACCCGACACCAAGGCGGCGCCCGACACCATGGCCTGGGATTCCGGGCTGCGGCGGCTGATGATGATCTACCTGCCGCTCGGCTGCTTCGTGCTGATCCTGCTGTTTCCGTTCTACTGGATGGCGATCACCTCGTTCAAGCCGAACGCCGAGCTGATGAACTACAAGGCGCACAATCCGTTCTGGATCTCCTCGCCGACGCTGGCGCACATCAAGCACCTCCTGTTCGACACCGCCTATCCCCGCTGGCTGTGGACGACGATGCTGGTTGCGATCGGCTCGACCACGCTGTCGCTGATCGCGAGCACGCTTGCCGCCTATGCGATCGAACGCCTGCGCTTCCGCGGCAGCCCCTATGTCGGCCTCGGCATCTATCTCGCCTACCTCGTGCCGCCGTCGATCCTGTTCATTCCGCTCGCCACCGTCGTGGTGCAGTTCGGCCTGTTCGACTCACCGATGGCGCTGATCCTGGTCTACCCGACCTTCCTGGTGCCATTCTGCACCTGGCTCCTGATCGGCTATTTCAAGTCGATCCCCTACGAGCTCGAGGAATGCGCGCTGGTCGACGGCGCGACGCGGCTCCAGATCCTGCGCCGGATCACGCTGCCGCTGGCCGTGCCCGGCCTGATCTCGGCCGGCATCTTCTCCTTCACGCTGTCCTGGAACGAGTTCATCTATGCGCTCGCCTTCATCCAGAGCGGCGCCAACAAGACCGTGCCGGTCGCGATCCTGACCGAGCTCGTCACCGGCGACGTCTACCAGTGGGGCGCGCTGATGGCGGGCTCGCTGCTCGGCTCGCTGCCGGTTGCGATCTTCTACTCGCTGTTCGTGGATTACTACGTGTCCTCGCTGACCGGCGCGGTAAAGGAGTAATCGGCGGTTGCACGCGACGATCGTGCAATCGCGATAGACTGCTCACTTCTTCCGTCCCATCATGTCACGGTGATGGCGGGTCGATCGCTGGCGCCGTCAATTTATCGCTCGAGAAAGCGAGAATTGCATGGGATCGCCAAATTCGTTATCGCGGCGCGGCTTTTGCCTGTGTTGCGTCGGCGGCGCCACGTTCGCCGCCTCCGCCGGATGGCTCACACCGCGCGAGGCCTACGCCGAGGCGCGCGGCCTCGTCAGCCTGATCAAGGACAGTGCGGCAATTTCTCCGATCACGGCCTCCAGGCTGCGCAACAATATCAGCGTGCTCGAAGGCTCCGGCGGCAACATCGCCGTCCTGACCGGGTCCGACGGCAAGCTCCTGGTCGATGCCGGCATCCGCGTGTCGCGCGCCCAGCTCACCAATGCGCTGGCCGGTCTCGGCACCGATCCCGTCACCCATCTCGTCAACACCCACTGGCATTTCGACCATGCCGACGGCAATGAGTGGCTGCATTCGGCCGGCGCGAAGATCATCGCACACGAGAACACCCGGAAGCACCTCCTCGGCGTTCAGCGCGTCGAAGACTGGGACTACAATTTCCTTCCGCTCGGACCCGGCGGGATTCCCAGCGAAGTGTTTGCCGGCAGCCACAAGCTCGGTCTCAACGGCGCCTCGATCAGCCTGAAATATTTCGGGCCCGCACACACCGACAGCGACGTCTCCGTCACCTTCGTGGAAGCCAACATCGTCCACGTCGGCGACACATTCTGGAACGGCATCTATCCGTTCATCGACTATTCGACCGGCGGCAGCATCGACGGGATGATCGCGGCATG
Organism: Bradyrhizobium sp. B025; assembly: GCF_042257955.1. Lineage (NCBI taxonomy): Bacteria > Pseudomonadati > Pseudomonadota > Alphaproteobacteria > Hyphomicrobiales > Nitrobacteraceae > Bradyrhizobium > Bradyrhizobium sp. B025. The sequence goes on from NZ_CP170150.1 coordinate 6,978,608, forward strand.
CGACGCCAATCTCGCGGCGACCGACAAGGATACGATCATCATTCCCGGTCATGGCAAGCCGGTCAGCAACAAGGCCGAGCTTCAGGCGTTCCGCGACATGCTGGTCGCGATCCGCGACAACGTCGCCCGGCTGAAGGCGCAGGGACGCACCCGGGACGAAACCGTCGCGGCGAAGCCAACCGCGGCCTTCGACGCGCAATGGGGGCAGTTCGTGATCGACCCCGGCTTCTTCACCAGGCTGGTCTACCAAGGCGTTTGAGGAGCGGACGACTGACGTCCGACCACCGAGTTTAACGGGGAGACCGACATGAGCATCGCAGAATTCACACCGGCGCCAGCCCGGCTCGATCGGCGCCGCCTGATTCTCGGATTGTCCGGGATGGCTGTTGCCGCGGCTCCGCAGGCTGCATCGGCCAAGTCGCAAGCCGGCGCGCAAGGCGGCGGCTATCCGGTCGTCCATCATCGAACCACGACCGTCGACGGCATCAGGATCTTCTATCGCGAGGCGGGTCCGAAGGACGCACCTGCGGTACTGCTGCTGCACGGCTTCCCGACCTCCTCGCACATGTTCCGCAACCTGATCCCGGCTCTGGCCGACCGCTACCACGTGATCGCTCCCGACTACCCCGGCTACGGCCAGAGCGACATGCCGCCGCGCGCGTCGTTCAAGTACACGTTCGACCGTTTCGGTGAGCTCGTCGACGGCCTGCTCGATCAGCTCGGTGTCACCCGCTATGCGATGTATGTCATGGATTACGGCGCTCCCGTGGGCTGGCGGCTGGCGCTCAAGCATCCCGAGCGCGTCAGCGGCCTGATCGTGCAGAACGGCAACGCCTATGACGAAGGGCTGAAGAAGTTCTGGGATCCGATCAAGCAATACTGGGCCGACGGATCCGATGCGAGCCGGCAGGCGTTGATGAAGCTCGTCACGCTGGAGACCACGAAATTCCAGTACACCGACGGCATGTCCGACGTCAGCCGGATTTCACCGGACAACTGGGTGCACGATCAGGCGCTGCTCGACCGTCCCGGCAACAGCGAAATCCAGATGGACCTGTTCTACGACTACCGGACCAACCTGCCGCTGTATCCCGCGGTGCAGGCCTACTTCCGCAAGCACAAGCCGCCGACACTGATCGTCTGGGGCAAGAACGATTTCATCTTTCCCGCCGACGGCGCCCATCCCTACAAACGCGACCTGCCCCAGGTGGAATTTCACCTCATCAACACCGGCCATTTCGCGCTCGAGGACAAGTTCGACGAAATGGTCCCGCTGATCCGCGACTTCCTCGCCCGCAAGATCGCCTGATCCCTTCGGAAGGAACGGCCATGTACGCCCCCCTCGACTGCATGGCCGTTCTGGCGGCCTCCACATTGTTTGCAGCGACCGCCGTCGCCCAGACCGCCAGAGACGTGCGTGGCCCCTCCCCGCTGGTTGCGATCGAAAACGAGGCGCCCGCCCGGCTGATCGTCGATCCGCCGCTCGCCGAGCAGTTGGCGCGAGGCCTCGTCTTCATCCAGTATGCGACGGAAAACCTGCGCGTGGTGCCGGTGTTCGGTAAGGGCGCGCTCGACGTATCGCCACGCATCGGCCACGTCCACGTTACGGTCGACGACGCGCCGTGGCATTTTGTCGATGCCAGTGGCGAGACCGTGATCGTGGTCGGACTGAAGCCGGGCCCGCACAAGGTGCTGTTCGAGCTGGCCGATCCCACACACCGCGTGATCGACAGCAAGACGGTCAGCTTCGAGATTCCGCCACAGCCAAAGCCAGTGCCCTCGCCGGCGCGGTAAAGGAGTAGGACGAACTCAAGCCTGTGAGGCGCACGAAACGCGCCCGGATCGCGCTCTCGGGCGCTTTACAGACGACGATCTGCTGCATAGGCTCCAGAACATTATTTTTTTGATTTTTTGGAGCATTTGACATGAAGACATTGGTGTTGACCGTCATCGCTGTTCTGTTTCTCGTCCCCGTTGCGTCGAGCGCGCAGGCCCAAACCGGAACGTCGACTGCAACCAAGAAGAGCAGCAAGCAACCACAGACCAAAAATCTGCCGCGGTGCAGCCGCGCAAATCAGATGGCCGGCAAACCGTGTTACGGCGGGTAGCGCCGAGCAAGGAGTGACAAAACCCCGGCAACGCGCCGGGGCTTTGGCTGCGGCCTTTGGCCCGCTTTCACAAAACTGAAACAAGGGATCCGCATAAGGCATGCGTCCGCCAACAGGAGACGCACATGCGCGCGAGTTTTCTTGCCACCGTCGCAACGATCATTCTCACCGCGAGCACGGCGCTCGCCCAGAGCGAAGGTGAATTCCCGGCGAAGCTCGCCGGCCACGTGGTGATGCCGGCCGAATCGTTCATCGACGCGCCGGCGGATGCGCCCGCCGATCTCAAGACCTCCGGAAAGTACACCACCGGCAAGCGCGTCGACGCGCTCGGCACCGTGATGGGCAAATCCTATGAGCGGGCGACCGGCGTATCGCTGCCGTTCAAGGGCCAGCCGCTCCAGGGCCATTCCGGCATCAAGACCATGCCCGACGGCAGCTTCTGGGTCATCACCGACAACGGCATGGGCGCCCGCGCCAACTCGCCGGATTCGATGCTGTATCTCAACCGCTACAAGATGGATTGGGCGAGCGGCAAGATCGAGCGGCAGGAGACGATCTTCCTGCACGATCCCGACAGACGCGTGCCGTTCCGCATCGTCCATGAGGACACGCAGAAGCGCTACCTCACCGGCTCCGACTTCGACACCGAAGGTTTCCAGATCATCGGCGATACTTTCTGGATCGGCGACGAGTTCGGCCCCTACATCCTCAAGGCCGACAAGACCGGCAAGATCCTCGGTGTGTTCGAGACGGTTGCCGACGGCAAGCCGGTGCGCTCGCCCGATCACTGGGCGGTGGCGACGCCGGGCGCACCGGGCGCGACCTACACCAACGTCAACCTGCGCCGCTCCAAGGGGTTTGAGGGCTTTGCCTCGTCCAAGGACGGCAAGTTCCTCTACGGCCTGCTCGAGGGGCCGCTGTGGGATGCCGACAAGAAGGACTGGGAGAAGGTCGACGGCAAGGAAGCTTCCCGCATCCTCGAATTCGACGTCGCCGCGGAAAAGTTCACCGGCCGCTACTGGCAATACGTGTTCGAGCAGAACGGCAACGCCATCGGCGACTTCAACATGATCGATCAGGCCTCCGGCCTCATCATCGAGCGCGACAATGGTGAAGGCACGCCCGACAAGGCCTGCCCGCAGGGCACTCGCGGCGACAACTGCTTTCCTGATCTCGCCAAATTCAAGCGCGTCTACAAGATCGAGCTCACCGAGGCCAATGTCGGCAAGCCCGTGCGCAAGATCGGCTATGTCGACCTCATGAAGATCAAGGATCCCGACAAGAAGGCGCGCAAGCCGCTCAACGACGGCGTCTACACTTTCCCGTTCTTCACCATCGAGAACGTCGATCGCGTCGACGACTCCCACATCATCGTCGGCAACGACAACAACCTGCCGTTCTCGTCCAGCCGCGATCCCAACAAGGCCGACGACGACGAGTTCATGTTGCTCGAGGTCGCGGATTTTCTGAAGGCGAAGTAAGGCAACGGTCTCTCTTCAGCCGCCACAAACTCCGCCGTCGTCCCGGACAAGCGCAAGCGCAGATCCGGGACCCATAACCCCAGGCCGGAGTTGTGGCACGAGATGGTGGTGACGAATCTTCGCCAAACGCGACCCTGTGGTTATGGGTCCCGGATTTGCGCGCGCTTAGGGCGCGCTTGTCCGGGACGACGGCGGAGTTTGTGGAGACCGCGACCTACCTCACCGTAAACTCCACCGGGATCGAAAAGCTCATCGCGCCGTTCTTGATCTCGTCGGGAAACGGAGGGAACGGTGAGGCCTGGCGGATCATCGACATGGCCTGGGCGTCGAAGGCGGCAACGCCGGAGGAGCCGCCGAGACGGCTCGACGTGACCTGCCCGCTGCGGCCTAGGGTGAAGCTCAGCCTGGCCACGCCGCGCTGACCGCCGCCACCGGACGGATATTGGTGGAAACGCATCAGATGCGCGCGGACGCGTTGATTGTAGGACGCGATCGCCGAGGCCACCGCGCCCGCGCTCATCGCGGACGCCATGGGCGCCTCGCGCTCGGCGCGCGGCGGCGCGCTGGTGCGCGGCGCGGGCATCGCCTCCGAGGGCTTTTTTGACTCGCGGCGAACGATCTTCGGCTTCTCCGGCACAGGCTTTTCAACCGGCACGATCTTCGCGGGCTCGGGCCTGGCTGGTGTCGGCTCCAGCTTCTGCTCAGGCGGCGCCACCACGTCAGGCTTGTCCTGCGGCGGTGTCGGCGCGATGGTCTCTTCGACGGCTTGCCGCTGCGCGGGCTCCGGCGGCGAAGCGTCGGCCTCCTGCATCACGGGCCCGGGCGCGACGTCGTCCGGCATTGACTGCGGTGCCGATGTCACCGGCGCCATGTCGACCATGATCGCGGGAAGGCTGACGCCCTGTTCCGGCTGCGATTTCAGCCAGCTCATCGCAAGCAGCGCGACGGCAACATGCAACGCCACGATCACTGCTCCCGAGACGCCCCAGCGTGCGCCCTCGCGCTCGCCGAGCGGCTCGTGCAGGACAAAGGCGTGGGCGGCCATCAGCTGCGTCCGTCGAGGCCGACCAGGGCGACCTTCAAGTAGCCGGCATTGCGCAAGCTGTTCATCACCTCCATCAGATCGCCATAGGAGACGGCCTTGTCGGCGCGGAGATAGATGCGCTCGTCCTTGCGGCCCCTGGTGGCGACGTCGAGCGAGGAACTGAGCGCCTCGCGAGCCACGACGTCTTCGCCGACGGCAATCGAGAGGTCCGGCTTCACGGTGACGAACACCGGCTTGTCCGGCCGCGGCGCCGGCTCGGCGGCGGTTGCCGGCAGCTCGACGCCGATGTCCACGGTGGCGAGCGGTGCGGCCACCATGAAGATGATCAGCAGCACCAGCATCACGTCGATGAACGGCGTGACGTTGATCTCATGGGTGACGTCGAGATCATCGGGGTCGCCGCGCCTAAGCGGCGATCCTGCCCCTGCGCCGAGCTTCGCGGCCATGGCCTACTCCGCCGCCCGCGACAGGCGAAAATCGCGGTGGTCGCGCTGGCGGCTCACCAGCAGCATCAATTGTGCCGAGGCATCGCCAAGCAGCGCGCGGTAATTGGCGATGCCGCGGACGAGATGATTGTAGATCACGACCGCCGGGATCGCGGCGACGAGGCCGAGCGCGGTGGCGAGCAGCGCCTCCGCAATGCCGGGCGCAACCACCGCAAGGCTGGTGGTGTGGCTCTCGGAGATGCCGATGAAGGCGTTCATGATGCCCCACACCGTGCCGAACAGGCCGACAAACGGCGCGGTGGCGCCGATGGTCGCGAGCACCCCGGTGCCGCGCGCGATCTGCCGCGACATCGCCGCCTCGACCCGCTCCAGCCGCAGCGCCACGCGCTCCTGAAGACCGTCGTCGACAATGCCGCCGGAGAGCTCGGCCTCCTTCGCGCAGGACTGGATGAGCTGGGCAACCGCGTCATGCGCGTCCCCGGTCCGCGCCGCCGCCTCCGCCAGCTTCATCCGGCCCTCGAGCGCGCGCGTCCGCTGCACGGCGAGCGCACTCTTGCGGCGCAGCTCGACGGTCTTGGCGAGCCACACCGTCCACGTCACCACCGAGGCGACGGCCAGCCCGATCATCACCGCCTTCACGATGATGTCGGCACCGAGGAACATGCCCCAGGGCGACAGATTACGCGGCAACAGCGCTTCGTCGATCGCGAAGGCCGGAGCCGGCGCGAGCGCCAGCGCGATGGTTAGGATCACGTGCCGAAGCCTGGAATTGCCTTGCATCCTGATCACCCGACAGACAGAAGGAAGCTATGCCGCGATCCGGCCCGAAAGCTGGCGAAACCGCACGAGCTGATCCGCACGCAGCGCCCGGGTCTCGTCGCGGCCGACGAAGACCTTGAACATGATGCCGCCGTCGGCATTGACGAAGGCGATGAAGGCCGAATTCTTGCCCATGAAGGGACGCTCGACGAAGGCGATGCCTGCGCAACGCTCATGGCGCAGATGGCCATGCAGGCCCTTCGGCTGCATCAGGTTGAAATAGCCGCGGCCGATCTCGCCCGCGGGAATTGATCCGGTGAATTCGAAGATCGCGTCATCCGTGTGCACGATCAGCGTGACCTCGCCCCATTGTGCGACGTCCTGCATCGCGGCGGCAAAATGCTCGCCGCCTCCCATGCGCACCATCGACGAGGGCAGTGCCTCGATCACGGCACGTGGCGTGACATTGCGCCCCCGCGCGACGTCCTCGATCACCGCGCCGGGATTGTCGGCCATGTACGCCTTGAGATCGGCGAGATCGGTGCTCAACATGTCCAGCTCCTCTCCTGCGTCGCGGCCTCAGGCGGCCGCGGCCTTGCGTTCACTCTGGATCACCTCGAAGCCCTCGAACTTGGGATGGCCCAGATAGAGGCTCTCGCCGGTCCGATTGTCGGCGCGGGCATGGGCGCGGCGGAATTCCTCGGAGCGCGTCCAGGCCTCGAACGCCGCCTTGTCGACCCAGGTGGTGTGCGACGAGTAGAGCGTGTGGTCCTCGGCCTCGGGGCCCCTCAGGAGATGAAACTCGACGAAGCCCGACATGCTGCCGAGATAGGATTCGCGCGTGGCCCAGACCGTTTCGAACGCGGTCTCCGCGCCCTTCTTCACCTGGAAACGATTCATGGCGATGAACATAAAAGTCTCTCCTTCTGATCAAGATGAAAACGCGCCGAAACCGCGCTGGAGCATCAGCGCGGCCCGGCGGAGATTGCTGGCGTTGCAACGCCTGTCGGCTCACGCACCTCCAAAGTGGATCTTCATGCCGGCCTTGTAGACCCTGCCCGGTCCCGGGCTCGACCACAGCACGTCGTTCTGCGTGGTGCCGTCGGTCGAGCTGCCGGGAATGGCGTAAGGCCGGTAGTACTGGTTCAAGAGGTTGTCGATCGAGGCCGACAACACGATGTCCCTGGTCGCGTTGTAGGTCAGGTACAGGTTGACCAGCTCGTAGCCGGTCGCGGGCAGATAGCCGGCGGGCACGTCGTTGTTGGGACCGTACGAGGCCCACTGCGCCGTCAGGATCAGCGTACGATCGAGCAGGCGGACGCCGCCGGTCGTGACGACCTTGCGCGGGGTGATGGTCGCAAGCCCGATATTGGTCGCGACGTTCTTGCCCTGGATGTAGTGACCGGCAACACCGATGAACCAGTCGCCGGCATCGTACATCGTCTCCGCCTCGAAGCCCTGGATGCGAGCATTGGCGATGTTCTGGTACTGATAGAACTGGCTGAACGAGCCGAATGGCGGCACCGCGACCGGCGCCGAAGCAACGAGGTCGATGTAATCGCCGACATCGTTGCGGAACAAATTGATCTTGCCGCGGAACGAATCGTTGGCACTGAAGATGTTGTCGTATTTCAGGTTGATGCCGACTTCCTTGTTCTTGCCGACCTCGGGGCGAAGGTTCGGGTTGGGCAGGAAGCAGAACAGGCCGGCCGTGCCGTCCGGACAGACGAAGAAGGCCGGTCCGCCACCGGTCGCATGTGCGCCCGAGATCACGGTCTCGGTGATCGATGGGGCGCGATAGCCCTCGGCATAGCTGACATAAGGCTGGAAGCCCGGAACCGGCGTCACACCCAGGGTGATCTTCGGCGAGAAGCGGTCGCCACCGGTGCTGGTCTTGCCGGAATCCAGGTCATAGCGGTCGTAGCGGATCGCGCTCACCGCCTCGAACCAGGTGCTGTAATTCTGCTTCAGCTGGAGGAAGCCACCCGACACTGTGCGGATACCGCTTGGCGTGGTGATGTTGGAATTGCCGCGGCTGTCGGTCGTGATCACGTCGTCCTGGAACGCGTCGACGCCCCAGGTGAGCGCATTGCGCCAGTCGCCGACGTTGAAGCGCGTGGTGTTGTTGGCGTCGACGCCATACGTATTGAGGACGTAGCCGCGCTTGTCGCCGACGCAGCCCGAGACGTTGTTGCCGAAGCCGCCGTTGCAATAGGTCGAGGTGGTCGTGCCGTAGTGATAAGTCTTGGTCTGGTCGTTGTCGGTGCGATTGCCGTAGACCGACATATGCCAATCGAACAGATTGTCGCTCGGAAGCGAGTAGTTCCAGGTGATGGTCCCGGTGTAATTCTTGGCATCGGACGCGTAGACCGACGACCCGCGATTCAATGCAATCAATGCCTGGGTAGTCGTCGGACCGCGATTGAACTGGCCAATGTCGTATTGATAATCCTGGAACACGGCGCCGAACTTGACCTCGTGACCGAGGGCCGGCCGCACCGTGAGCTTCATCAGTCCGCTCTCGACCTGGTTGCCGGTGTTGCCGATCTCGGTGCCGTTACCATCCTTGTAGTTGCCCTGGGTGCGGTAGACCGCGCCGCCGAAGATATCGACGTCGGGCGTGGCGCGCACGCCGCCGAACACCGAGCCGAGGCCGCGATTGTTGTTGGAGCCGTAGGATCCCGAGAGATCGACACCCCAACGCTCGCCGGGACGCAGCACGTCGTTGATGTCCTTGGTGCGGAACGAGACCAGGCCGCCGATCGCGCCGGAGCCGTAGATGTTGGCGGTCGGTCCCCGCACGACGTCGACGCCGCCGATCAATTCAGGATCGAGAAAGAAGGAGCCGTTGGCATTGTGGCCGGTGCGTTGATAGTTCTGCCGCGCGCCGTCGACCACGACCGCGACGCGGCCGAAATCCTGCAAGCCGCGAATGTTGATGACGGTCGCGGGATCGTCGCCGCGCTCCTGGAACGAAACACCGGGAACCGCATAGAAGATGTCCGACAGCCGGTTCGGCTGAAGACCCTGGATCTGGTCGAGCGAAATCGAGCTGACGGGCGCGAGCGCGTCGATCGCTCGCTCCCTGGTCTTGGTTGCGGCGACCGTGATGGTGTCGAGCGTCTGCACCGGCGCGGCGCTGCCCGCCTGCGCTCGGGCGTTCAAGGCGTCGGGCGTTGCCTGCTGTGCAGCCAGCGGCTTGGCCGGCTTGCGCTTGGCCTGCTTCGGCCGTTCCAGCGACCCATGTTCGGCCTGCGGCGATGCGGTCTGCGCGAGACCGCTCTCCGTCGCCAATGCCGCGATTGAAACCACCGACGCACCCAAAATCAAGGCGCGCGAATACTTAGCCCCGTCAGCCATATCAGCCCCAGCCTGCACTTCACTTTAGTTTTTGGAGTCGTTTGGCTGGCGTGCGTTCGCAAGGCGAACGACTGGCTGGCTGATCTTCTTAAGACGCGGGCATGTTGCCCGCTGTCATGATTGGTAACGTGGCAACACTCTGACGGTCAATGACGTCTGGTTGCAGTTTATATCGATTGTAAATTTCCACCGTTGGAATGCGCCAGATGCCGCCTATACAAACAGGCAGCATCTGAAATTTCGAAGGCGCATCACACGGGCAATGTCAGCAACATCCGGAGACAGCGGCAGCGGGCCGGCGGAAAGTCCTTCCGCGACAACGAGAACCCTCACCATGCGCGGGAGCCGGATCGACAGCCGCGAGCTCTTTGCGCACGAGCGCGAGATCATCATCGCGCATGGCGAGGACGCCTATCGCCTGCGTTTGACCTCGCAGAACAAGCTGATCCTGACGAAGTAACCTGCAATGACATTTTGCCGCACCCTCACACAGATCCTCCTGACCGGTACGATCGCATTCGCTTCCGCCGCGCACGCCACTGGCATCACGGTGCATGACGCGCGCAATCGCGACGTCACTGTTGCCGACGTCGCACGCACGGTCTCGATCGGCGGCGCCATCACCGAGATCCTCTATGCGCTCGGGCTCGAGAGCCGGCTGGTCGGTGTGGACACCACAAGCCTTTATCCGGCGGCGGCGCTGCACGACAAACCCAATGTCGGCTACATGCGCCAGATCTCGGCCGAGGGCGTGCTCGGCCTCAATCCCACGGTGATCCTGGCGATCCAGGGATCGGGCCCGCGCGAGACCATGGACATCCTGGAGACGGCGAAGGTGCCGCTGGTGCTGGTGCCCGAAACCTTCTCCGAGGACGGCCTGATCGAGAAGATCAGGCTGGTCGGTCACGCCATGGGCGTGGATGCACGCGCCGAATGCCTCAGCGCCGCAGTCGGCGACGATCTCGCCCAGCTCCGCGCGCTGCGCGCCAAGGTGAAAAAGCCGGTGCGCGTGATGTTCGTGATGTCGCTGCAGAACGGGCGTGCCATGGTCGCCGGCCACAAGACCGCAGCCGACGAGATCATCCAGCTCGCCGGCGCGGCGAACGCCGTCGACGATTACGACGGCTACAAGATCATCGGCGACGAGGCGATCGTGGCGGCCAGGCCCGAATTCGTGCTGTCGATCGAGCGCGGCAAGGAGTCGCTCCAGGCCGACGCGGTCTATGCCCATCCCGGCTTCGCGCTGACGCCGGTCGCGGCCAACAGGAGCTTCATCACCATGGACGGGCTTTATCTGCTCGGCTTCGGGCCGCGCACGGCGGCGGCGGCGCGCGATCTCTCCGTCAAGCTCTATCCGGCATTGGCCGACCAGGGCGGCGCGTTCACGTCGGCTCTGTCGGCGGCGAACTGCCGGCAATGAGCGTGGCGGTCGGGACCGAGGCACGGAGCCTGCGACGAAGCGCGGGACGGCGGTCAGCATCGTTCGCGATTCCGCTTCTGCTCGCGGTGCTCGCGGCCACCGCGGTCGTCGCACTGACCGTGGGCGCGGCCGGCATTCCCCTTTCCGGTCTACCTGCTGCGCTCGGCGTCATGAGCAGCACGACCGCCGATGCGATGACGGCGCGCGACCAGCTCGTGCTGTGGTCGATCCGCATTCCCCGGATCGCGGCAACCGCGATGGTCGGCGGACTTCTCGCCGCGGCCGGTGCGATCATGCAGGGCCTGTTCCGCAATCCGCTCGCCGATCCCGCGCTGGTCGGCGTCTCCAGCGGCGGGGCGCTTGCGGCCGCGAGCGCGATCGTCTTCACCGACTCGCGCTTCGGCGAGACGCTGCGCTTGCTCCAGACCGAGCTGCTGCCGCTCGCCGCCTTCGCGGGCTCGCTGGCGACCACCGCGATCCTCTACGGGATCAGCAGCCGCGCGGGGCGGACCTCGATTGCGATCTTCCTGCTCGCCGGCGTCGCCATCACCGCCATCACCAATGCCGGCATTGGCTTGCTGGTGTTCATCGCCGACGACCGCCAGCTTCGCGACATCACGTTCTGGCTGCTGGGCTCGATGAGCGGCGCGACCTGGACCAAGGCCGCCGTGCTGGCGCCTATCCTCGTCATCGGGCTTGCCGCCTGCGCCTTCATCGGACGCGGCCTCGATCTGCTGGTGCTTGGCGAGGCTGACGCCTTTCACGGCGGCGTCGACGTCGAGCGCCTCAAGCGGATCTCGATCGTCATGGTTTCCGCCATGACCGGGGTTGCGGTGTCGGTCAGCGGCGTCATCGGCTTCGTCGGCATCGTCGTGCCGCATCTCCTTCGCCTCGTCATTGGACCGGCGCATCGCCTGCTGCTGCCGGCTTCGGTGCTGCTCGGCGCCATCCTGATGGTCGGCGCCGACACGCTGGCGCGCACCATCGTGGCGCCGGCGGAGATGCCGATCGGCATTCTGACCGCGGCGGTCGGCGCCCCGGTCTTCTTGGGGATCCTGCTGCGGCAACGCGGGCTCGCCTCGCTATGAGCGCGGTGATCGAGGCGCGACACTTAAGCAAGCGCGCCGGCCGCGCGAAGCTGCTGGATGGCGTCGGCCTCACGGTTGCGGCCGGCGAGATGGTCGCCATCATCGGCCCGAACGGCGCCGGCAAGTCGACCCTGCTGCGGCTGCTCTCCGGCGACCTCCGTCCGAGCCAGGGCGAGGTATGGCTGAAGCAGCGCGACATCGGCAGCTACACGCCGCGCGAGCTTGCCGCGCGACGCGCGATGCTGTCCCAGCACATCAACGTCACCTTCCCCTTCACCGTCGAGGAGATCGTGCTGATGGGCGCAGGCGACCGCAGCGCGCGCGAGGCAGGCCGGCTCGTCGATGCCGCGCTGGACGAGGTGGGGCTGGCGCATTTCCGCGAACGGCAATTGCCGACGCTGTCGGGCGGCGAGCAGCAGCGCGCCCATTTCGCCCGCGTGCTGGTGCAGCTCGCCTGCGGCGAGGCCGAGCATGGACCGGGGCTTCTGCTGCTGGACGAGCCAACCTCGAGCCTTGATCTGCGCCACCAGATCGACCTCGTCGAGGCCGCGCGCCGCCGCGCTGGCACCGGCACCGCCGTGATCGCGATCCTGCACGATCTCAACCTGGCGATCCGCTTCGCCGACCGGCTGGTCGTGCTGAGCGGCGGCAAGCTCGCCGCCGACGGCCCGCGCACCGAGGTCGTCACGCGCGAGACCATCCGCGACATCTTCGAGATCGACGCCGTCGTCCACCAGGCCGACGGCGTTCCTTACGTGCTGCCGCAATCGATGCGGGCGGCTGCGTCTGCGGCGAGGATTTAACCCGCCGGCACGATCACCATGCCCTTGTCCTTCGGCCAGCGGATGCGCCAGGCGAAGTTGACGTCCCTGACCTCGCCGGGCTTGGCGTCGAACGACCATTCCAGCACGCCGCGCTTGTCGCGAATGTTGCTCGCGGTCGGCGGCGTGGTCGAGGGCAGCATCTCGACGACGATGTCCTCGTTCTCGCTGACCGGCAGCTGATCCTCGATCGCGACACGAATCGGAAAGTCGTGACCGTTGCGAACGGTGGTCTTGAACGAACGCTCGTCGGTCTTCGACGTCGTGACGAGCAAGCCGGCCGAGCCTTCGTTGCGCTTCAGCACAGCGCGCTCGATCTTGACCTTGTCGTCGGCGCCGAAGCCCAGCCGCACGATGTCGTCCTTGGCCGAGGCCGAGATCTTGCCGCGGCCGACGAAGACGCCGTCGCGATAGATCGCGACCTTGCCCGGCAGCAATGTCGCCTCATCGGTCTGCTTGAAGCTGGCTTCGAGGAACGCGGTCGGGTCCATCACAGGTGCCGCGCGCACGGCGAGGTCGGCCGGCACACTCATGGACGCGATACGCAGGCTCTTCGCGCCCTCGGCAGCGCCGAGGCTGACGCGGCCGGGAATCCTGAACGTGGCCTGGAAGTCGCCGATCTCGGCGACCGCCTGCTGCTCGTCGGCACGCTCACGCGGTTCAGGCGCTTCGGCGAGCTTGGACATGGGCTCGAACTGCGCCGAGCGCTGGCGGACAGTTGGCGCGGGCCGCGCCAGATCGGAGGCCGCACCGAGCGCCATTGGTTTCGGCGGTTGCGGATATTGCGCGACCAGCGAGCCCAGCTCCGGCGCACTGCCGCCGCGGCTGACGCGGACCGTGGAGACGCCAAGCGTGACGTTCGACCAGTCCTCGCCGGTCGACTGCGTGATTTCGGCACGGCGGACCAGCTCCAGCTGCGGCTTGCGGTCCTTGGCGCCGGTGTCGAGCCGGGCGTCGTAAAGCGGCAGCCAGCGCGCGTTACGCACATTGTAAGTGACCCGCAACGTCGCCTTGGCCGCGGCCGGCGCGGCGATGTCCATACGGACTTCGAGCTTGCTCGGCGGTTTGGCCTTGCGCTCGACTTCGAGCTGGGCGATCTGCCGATCGATCTCGCGCATCTTGCGCGTGGCGTCGCGAACAGCGGTATCGGCGCTCGCAATTTCCTCGCCGACCGCGGCGAAGGCCGTGCGCCATTCGGCGATCGGCCGCGCCTCGCCCTTGTCGCCGATGCCCGCGGGGGACGCTTCCGCAAAGTGCTCCGCAAATTTGCGCCGGGCATTGGCTGAGTCGATCGCGCCTTGCAGGTCGGCGCGCTGGTCGTTCAGGGCCTCGATGCGCTTGTCCAGCTCGGGCAGGTTGACCGGCGCCGCACGCGGCGTTCGCGCATCGATCGTGCCGATGGTGAGCTTTGCACCGCCCTCACCCTCCACCCGGATGGAGGAGGTATCGAGACCAAGCGGGAAGTCCTTGGCAACGAGCGTCGAGTCACCGGACGGCAGGTCGACCGTGATGATGCGAGTGACGGTGGCACCATCCGGGTAAACCGTGACGGTATCGATGGCCGATGTGGCGTCCACATCGGCAGCCCATGACGGCAACGCGAATGCCGTGGTCACCAGAACCAGGCTCGTCGTCGCCAAACATTTCGCGGTGATGCGCATGAAGTCCCTCCTGCCGGTATCGCCGCGCCGCCAGCCGGACGCGCGATCAAATGCCTCGCCATCGTGGTGAGACGCGGCAGGGAAGGAACTGGTTCGATTGGGGTTTCCGTGGGGCGCCGCTGCGGCGGCGCCATGGCCGCGGAACGCGTCGCGCGCCGAGCTTCACATTTGGGTCGGCGAACCCTGGCCGAAGATGCGGCGGAGCAGATCGGTCACGTTGCGGGCACCGGCCTTCTTCAAAATGCTGGCACGGTAGCCTTCCACCGTCCGAGCGCTCAGATGCATGCGCCGGGCGATCTCCTTGTTGGTGAGGCCGACCGCAAGGTGCTCGAGCACGTCGCCTTCGCGCGCCGTCAGGGGCTCGCAGCCGGGCAACCAGCGCTGGCGGTTTGAGTTGGGCTGCCCGAACTCGTCGATGGCGGCATCGATCCGGTTGACGACGTCGCGGGTGCGGAACGGCTTTTCGATGAAGTCGGCCGCGCCGCTCTTGATCGCGTCGACTGCCATGGCGATGCTGCCGTTCGCCGAAGTCACCAGGACCGGCGCCATGCAATTCTCCTCGCGCAGCCGCCTGAGCACGTCGAGGGCGGAGCGATCCGGCGGCATCTCGAGCAGCACGCAGGCCGGCATCCGCGCCCTCGCTTCCGAGAGCAGGGACGCGCCGTCGGCGAAGCAGATCACGTCATAGGCGCTCTGTTGGAGCGCGGCGGAAAGTTGTTCGCGGGAGGCGGCGTCGGTGTCGATGACGAATACCTCGCCCTTGGAAAGCATGTTCCCCGGCATAATCCCGATCCAGCAATGTCTTGGTCAAATGATCCGAGACGGCCGGGGCCTCATCGCGCCCGGCGTCATGAGCACGGCATTCACGCCCGTGCTTCGGTTTCCCTTATGTATGTTCCGTCATGTTCCCGGATTTGACGGAACGGGACAGAAACTTTACATTTCGGGACATCTGCGGGAATGGCTGGCAGGAACGGTTTGCATGACCGACCTCATTCGCAGCGCAGGCTTGAGCTATTACCCGGAGGTCGCCCGGTCGGTCGGGCTCGACCCCAAACAGATGATGCGCAAGGTCAGGCTGCCGCTGACCTGCCTCGACAAGCCGGATACCCCCATTGCCGTGACCGGCCTGCGCCGCCTGCTCGAACTATCGGCACAGATGTCCGGCGCCGAAGATTTCGGCTTGCGCCTCGCCGAACGCGGCGGCCTGACCAACTTCGGCGCGGTCGGCCTGATCGTGCGCGAACAGGCGACCGTCGGCGAAGCGATCGAGGCGTTTTCGCGTTTCATCCATATCCATCATGACGGCATGCGGCTTGACGTTGCACGCAACAAGCAGACCGTGACCGTCGCACTGCATCTGCGCGGACGGCAGCCGAGCGCGCCGCGCCAGTCGATCGACATGGCGCTCGGCAGCGTCCACCGCATCATCCAGTCGCTGTTCGGTCATGACTGGCGGCCGCAGGAGGTGCATCTGCATTATCCGCCGCCGCACGACCGCAAGCGCTACCGCGACTTCTTCGGCTGCCGCGTGACGTTCAACGCCGAGGACGACGCGATCCTGCTGTCGGTGCACGACATGGAGCGCCGGATCCCGAGCGCGCATCCGCTGATCGCGAGCTATCTGCGCAAGCGGATCGAGGCGATCGAGACGCGTCCGGCAAGCTGGGAGGAGAAGGTCGACGAGGTCGTGCGCCTGCTGCTCGCCGGCGGCGACTGCACGGTCGAGCGCGTGGCCGAGCATCTCGCCTGCACCCGCCGCACTATCCACCGCCACCTCGCCGCGTCAGGCACCAGCTTCTCGGCCATCCTCGACACGCAGCGCGCCGATCTCGTCGTCAAATTGATCGACGACCCCGGCCGGCCGCTGGCCGATATCGCCGCGCAGCTCGGCTTCTCCGCGCAAAGCGCGATGGCCCGCTGGTTCCGCGGCCGCTTCGGCTGCACCATCACCGCATGGCGCAAGGGCGTGCGCCCGTTGGCCAAGCCGGCCGACGTGCCTTCGGCATCCGCGGCTTAGCTCTATCGTGCCGGAGCGGGCAGGCCCATGATGGCCAGTGCGCGCCGGCTGCTGCCGGCGAGCAGCGGGCCGAACGCAATCGCAAAGCCGAGGAAGGCGACGACCCAGCCGCAGGCGGCAATGTGCAGCAGTGCATCGGCATGCGCAGGCCACACCACGGCAGCAACCCGCGCCAGCGCCGCGGCGATGATCGCGACGTAGATACCTTGCGTCGCCGGCGAGGCCGTCAGGGTCTGTCCGGTGTGGCCGAGGCTCGCACGCGTCATCACCGCGAGCGTCATCGTTCCGGCGGCGCCCGCCATCCAGGCGTGAATCCCCGCGCTCGGCGGCAACGCACCGAACACGGCCAACGCATGCAGGAGGAAACCGAGCGGCACGAAGACATAGCCGACATGCAGGATCAGGAGCAGCCGCTCGCGCGAGGTGCGATCGCCGGCCCAGCGCGCAAGCCGCACCAGATGCAGCACGCCGACGAGCGCCATCGCGGCACCGGTCACCACATTCAACGGCGCCACGATCCACGAGATCAGCGCCAACGCGCTCAATGCGATCACCGCGCCATCGAAGCGGCCGAACGGGACCGGCAGGCGGCCGGGATTGAACTTGACCAGCCAGTTGCGGGTGAAGCTCGGAATGATGCGGCCTCCGATCAG
Source organism: Bradyrhizobium sp. B025 (assembly GCF_042257955.1). NCBI lineage: Bacteria > Pseudomonadati > Pseudomonadota > Alphaproteobacteria > Hyphomicrobiales > Nitrobacteraceae > Bradyrhizobium > Bradyrhizobium sp. B025. The sequence continues at coordinate 6,995,470 of NZ_CP170150.1, forward strand.
CGCGATCAGCAGCACGACCACGCCGATGCCGACGCGGATGCTGACATCGGCCGCGCCCGCGTAGTGCGCTTCGAGATGAAAGCCGACATTGCCGGTGAGCAGCACGAGCACCAGGATCACCACGGGAAGGTTGCGCCAATTGCCGCCCGCGATGATCTCGCGCGTCGCGGCGGCGACGACCAGCGCCAGGAACGCGGCATCGACGACAAGCGCGAACGCCCAGCCGACCTCGGCGGACAGCGTCACCGCGAGGCGGCCGGCCAGCCACACCGCCAGCAACGCGCCCAGCGACGTGCCCTGGATCGGCAGCCGCCCGGTCCAGTTCGGGATCGCCGTAAACAGGAACCCGGTGATGACCGCCGGCAGGAAGCCATAGAGCATCTCGTGGACGTGCCAGTCGCGCGGCGCGAAGGCCGACGTCACCGACAATTCGCCGTAGAACATAGGCAGCCAGGCCAGGATCGAGAGCCCTGCCTGGATGGCGGCGAGCAGGAAAAAGGGCCGAAAGCTGTTCGCGAACAGCGGCCAGCCCGCAAAGTTGCGGGATCGGGCGCCAGCCATGGGGGCAACTCCTGTAAATTCAGACCGTTGCTTGGAAAAATACTGCCGCCCCGGCCGGCGGGTTTTGCGCTATCGCAAACTACCGGACGATTGCAGGTGCCATCACACTCCAGAGCGCCAAGGAGGCAGAATGGCCAAGGTCGACACATCGCTGGTTGCGCATTTGCCGCTGTTTGCCGGGGTCACGCCGGAAGCCCTGGACGAGATCCTGCGCGAGGCCCGCTCGGCGCGCTATCCCAAGAACAGCGCCATCTTCGAGCAGGGCGCAGACGCGCAGTCCTTCTTCCTGCTGCTGCACGGCCACGTCCGCGCGGCCAAGACCACGCCGACCGGCGAGCAGATCGTGGTGCGCTACGTCGCGCCCGGTGAGACGTTCGGGCTCGCGATGGCGATCGGAGCCGGGCGCTACCCCGCGACTGCGATGGCTGTCGACGACAGCGTGGTGCTGATCTGGCCGACCTCGGCCTGGCCGCGGCTGGTCGAGCGGTTTCCGGCGCTCGCCGCCAACACGCTCCAGACCGTCGGCACGCGGCTCCAGGAGAGCCACACCCGCATCCTGGAAATGTCGACCCAGCAAGTCGAACAACGCATCGCGCATGCGCTGCTGCGCCTCGCCAAGCAATCCGGCAAGAAGCTCGACCACGGCATCGAGATCGACTTCCCGATCAGCCGCCAGGACATCGCGCAGATGACCGGCACCACGCTGCACACCGTGAGCCGCATCCTGAGCGGCTGGGAACAGCAGGGCCTCGTCGAGAGCGGCCGCCAGCGCATCATTCTGCGCGAACCGCACAGGATCGTCGTGCTGGCGGAGCGGAGCCCCGACAGCGGCGCGCCATGAGGGCTGCGCCGGCAGGTTCACCCTGCTCCCGAAGATTGGGGTGAGAGCCGCTTTCGCTTACGGCGAAAGCGCTCCCTCACCCGGGAATCCGCACGCGGCCCGCGCGAATTCCAGACCGTCTCACGCCGGCACGCAGTCGCAGAGCGCGGCGAGGAATTTGTCGCGGTCGATGCCGTGCTCGCGGCAGGCGTCTTCCACCGTGTGGAAGGTTGCGATCGGGCAGCCGACGCAGGCCAGCCTGAAAGCAAGAAACACGCGGATCGTGTGCGGCGCCGTGCGCATGATGTCATCGACCAGATCGTCGGATCCAAAAGGCATGGACAACTCCGTTCCGAAACGACGATAGCGGAGCGGGCTGTGGTTTCTTTGTTGGAGCGCAAGCTGTTGCCAGTTCCTCGGCTCGTCATTCCGGGGCGCGCCACCGAACCCGGGTTTACCCGAGTTCGGAAGACTCTAAGATCAAAGTCGGCAACAGCCGACTTGGATGGCGCGAACCCGGAATCCATCGGGCAGCAAGCTGTGCGGTGAAATGAATTCCGGGTTCGCGCCAAGCGGCGCTCCCCGGAATGACGCAGCTACACCGCCCGGCTGTGCAGCTGCTTGCCGGGATCCAGATGCGCGTCGAACGCGGCGGCGACGCTGCGGACCAGGAAGCGCGAGTCGTTCGCGACCGCGAGCCGGTCGCCGTCCAGCCTCACGACGCCGTCAGAAATCAGCGGTTTCAGACGCGACGCCGATTTGAGCATCGCCTCGGGCTCTGCGCCGTGGCGCGCGCAGATATCACCGAGATCGGCGCTGAACTCGCACATGATGCGCTCGATGATGTCGGCGCGCAGCCGGTCGTCGTCGGTGAGCCCATAGCCCTTCGCTGTGGCGAGGCGGCCGGCGCCGATGCTCTGCGCATAGGCGCCGATCTGCACCTCGTTCTGGACGTAACCCTGCGGCAGATGTCCGATGGCGCTCGCGCCGAAGCCGAGCAGGACCTCGCCTTGGTCGGTGGTATAGCCTTGGAAATTGCGCCGCAGCGTCCGCTCCTCGAAGGCCACGGCCATGGAATCGTCGGGTCGCGCGAAATGATCGAGCCCGATCTGCACGTAACCGGCCTCCTTCAGGGCATTCGCGATCGCACAGGCCTGGTCGTGACGCGCTGGGCCGTCGGGCAGCGCGCCCTGGTTGATCATGCGCTGGTGCTTCTTGAAATCGGGCACGTGAGCGTAGCCGAACACCGAGAAGCGATCGGGCGCGAGCAAGAGGCTGCGCCGCACCGTGTCCAGGCACGAGGCGACGGTCTGATGCGGCAGCCCGTAGATCAGGTCGAAATTGATTCCCGCGATGCCGGCATGCCGGAGCATGTCGACGACGGCCGCCGTCTGCTCGAAGCTCTGGATGCGGTTGATCGCACGCTGCACGATGGGGTCGAAACTCTGCACCCCCAGGCTGGCGCGATTGACGCCGGACAGCCGCATGGCCTCGACCATGTCGGCGGTCAGCGTGCGGGGATCGATCTCGACGGCAATCTCGGCCGAAGGCAGTACGAAGAACGCCTGGCGCATCGCCGCCATCAACTCGGCAAAAGCCTCGGGCGCCATGATCGTCGGCGTGCCGCCGCCGAAATGGATATGCTCGACCTTGATGCGGCGGCCGATGGTCTCGGCGACCAGCGCGATCTCACTGCGCAGCGTCCGCTGGTAGGCCGCAATCAGATCGTCGCGCCGGACGATCTGGGTATGGCAGCCGCAATACCAGCACATCTCGCGGCAGAACGGCACGTGCAGATAGAGTGACGCGCTGGCACCGGCCGGGAGCTCGGACAGCCAGCGGGCGTAGGTACCGGCGTCGATGACCGGCGAGAAGTGCGGCGCGGTCGGATAGCTCGTGTAGCGAGGCAGTCTTTCTTCGCCGTAGCTCACTGCGAGATCAGCTCTCATATCTTACCCATTCGTAAATTTCGGCCGCTTGCGGAGCCGCGGCAAATCACGGAATGCATTCAGCTAACCCGGATTTGCGGAAGCGACCTTGCGCTCGCGCAAAGTCGGACCGGGGCACCGCAAACATTGCGCTCGCGCAAAGCGCAGCGGACGGTTCCGCGCAATGATCACGGGCAATTCGCACGGCATCCGGAGCGTTTGCCATGAGGCTTCTCGCACTCGAACTGATTTTCTCCCTGCTCGACGTCCGCGGCCATATCCCGCGTTTCGACGACTTCCGGCCGGTTCCGGCCTCGCCGGCCCCGGCCGGTATCGTGCACACTCTGGCCGCCGTAATCGCCGTCCTCGCCGTCCTGTCGCTGGCGATCTGGGCCGCGGTCTGGGTTGCCATTCATTTGCTTTAGCCGCGTCTTCGCGAAGGCTTCGATCATGATCTCATCCAAGCGCGCATTTGCTGGCGCGGTCGCCCTGACATGCCTTGTCTGGCCGCCCGCCTTCGCCGCCGACACGACCAGCGGCGATCTCGTCATCACCAGGGCCTGGAGTCGGGCGACGCCCAGGGGAGCCAAGGTCGCCGGCGGCTATCTGACGATCGAGAACAGGGGCCACGCGCCGGAGCGGTTGCAGACCGCATCGGCCGCCCATGCGCTTCGAACCGAAATCCACGAAATGGCCGTCAACAACGGCGTCATGACCATGCGCCCGCTCATCGACGGCCTCGTCATCGCCCCCGGACAAATCGTTGAACTTGCCCCCGGCGGCGGACACCTGATGTTCATCGGCCTCGATGCTCCACTTCGTGTCGGCGACCAGGTACCGGTGACGCTGTCGTTCGAGCATGCCGGCGAAGTGAAAGTGACGCTCGACGTACAGGCTATCGGCGCGCAGGCGCCGGAGAAAACAGAGCGCACGGAGATCGCGCAGCCCGCGCACCACCCCGAGCCGGCGGCGGCCGCTCCGCCCACGATGGTTTCCGAAGCCGACGAAAGTTTCTTCACCCATCTTCATGCCGAGAAGGCCATGGCGAACGTCACGGTCTCGCCCGGTCGTGCCGGTCCGGTCGAGATCGCAATCCAGCTCGAAGATGCGAACGAGTTGCCGCTGAGCGCCGACGCCGTTGCGGTCACGCTCGGCAACCCCGAGCACGGCGTGGCGCCGATGACGGCAAACGCCGAACGCGTCGGCAACGATCAGTGGAGAGTCAGGATGTCGGCGCCGCTGTCTGGCCGATGGTCGCTGGGCCTCGACATCCGCATCACGCCGTCGGACGCGGTCAACGTGGTGTCGCCGATCCTGCTCCGTTGAAGGATCTAAGTACTGTTGCGGAGGCGAATCCGGCGAAAGCTTGTTGCAGCGCAAACACTCTTGCCGTAACAGGCGCACACTGCATCCCGTCATCAAAACCATTTCAGATGAAGGATGCTTCCGATGTTCACCCGCAGAGCCGCATTGATCAGCGCCGCCGCGACCGCCCTGATGCTGGCGACACCCGCGCTGGCCGCCGACGATCTCAAACTGCCGCGCCAGAAAGTGGAGCTGGTGGCCCCGCCGTTCGTGCATGCGCACGAGCAGGCGACCAAGCAGGGCCCCAAGATCGTGGAGTTCAAGCTCACGATCGAGGAGAAGAAGGTAGTCATCGACGAGAAGGGTACCACTTTCCAGGCGATGACCTTCAACGGCTCGATGCCGGGCCCGCTGATGGTGGTGCATGAAGGCGACTACGTCGAAACGACGCTGGTCAATCCCGCGACCAACACCATGCCGCACAACATCGACTTTCACTCCGCGACCGGCGCGCTCGGCGGCGGCGCGCTCACCCTGATCAATCCCGGCGAGCAGGTCGTGCTGCGCTGGAAGGCGACCAAGACCGGCGTGTTCGTCTATCACTGCGCGCCGGGCGGCCCGATGATCCCCTGGCACGTCGTCTCCGGCATGAACGGCGCCGTGATGGTGCTGCCGCGCGACGGACTGAACGACGGCAAGGGCCACGCGCTGAAATACGACAAGGTCTACTATGTCGGCGAGCAGGACATGTACGTGCCGCGCGACGAGAAGGGCAATTTCAAGTCCTATGACTCGCCGGGCGAAGCCTTCACCGACACCGAAGAGGTGATGAAGAAGCTGATCCCATCCCATGTCGTGTTCAACGGCAAGGTCGGCGCGCTTACCGGCAAGAATGCGCTCACCGCCAATGTCGGCGAGAACGTGCTCATCGTGCACTCGCAGGCCAATCGCGACAGCCGCCCGCATCTGATCGGCGGCCATGGCGACTATGTCTGGGAGACCGGCAAATTCGGCAATGCACCCGAGGTCGGGCTGGAGACCTGGTTCATCCGCGGCGGCTCGGCAGGGGCTGCGATGTACAAGTTCATGCAGCCCGGCATCTACGCCTATGTCACACACAACCTGATCGAGGCCGCCGACCTCGGCGCCACTGCGCACTTCAAGGTCGAAGGCAAGTGGAACGACGATCTGATGACCCAGGTGAAGGCGCCTGCGGAAATCCCGGCCAACACCAACTAGACGCGACAAGGGGCCGGTGGATCACCGGCCCCTTCTTCCTTTCGGGGGACAACATGCTGATCGCATTCAAGCTGAAACTGGTCCTGGCTTGCGCGGCCGGACTCGCAGGACCGATCGCGGTGGCGCCGCTGGTCTCGGACATGGCGGTCCGCGGCACGGCGACGGAGCCCGCGATCGTCAAGATCGCGCCGGGCAATCTGTCCTATCGCGAGGCGGGCGATTTCACGCGGGGCGGGCAGCAGGCGGAAGCGCCGCTGCGCGCGATGCGGTTCACGAGGCCGCTGCACGTCATGCGGCATCAGGTTTCGTCATCCGACTACCAGCTTTGCGTGCAGGACGGCGCTTGCCGCGCTCTCGATCGTGACGTGGCGATCGCCACAGATCGCCCCGCGGTGCAGGTGAGCTGGCACGACGCACAGGCCTATGCGGGCTGGCTCTCGCACCGGACCGGCAAGACGTGGCGCCTGCCGAGCGATGCGGAATGGGCGTTCGCGGCGGGCTCGCGCTTCAAGGACGATGGCGCGCCGGTGGACGCGGACAATCCTTCGAAGCGCTGGATCAGCCGCTATGAGCGGGAATCCGAACGGGACCTTTCCGACACGACGGCCTATGCGTTCGGCAAATTCGGCGCGAACGAGCACGGCATCGAAGATCTCGCCGGCAACGTCTGGGAGTGGACCTCGACCTGCTTCGTGCGCTCGCGGACCGACGCGGCCGGCAATGCCGGCCGGGCGACCGTGAATTGCGGCGTGCGCATCGCGGAAGGCGCCCACCGCGCCTATGTCACCGATTTCATCCGCGACGCCCGCGCTGGCGGCTGCGCGCAGGGCGTGCCGCCCGCCAATCTCGGCTTCCGCCTGGTGCGCGAGGAGCCGTCGTGGGTCGCGAGCGTGTCGGCGCGGTGGAGCAAGACGTGGGCGGCGAGGTCGTAGCCGCCCTCCTGGCGTCATTGCCCGCGAAGGCGGGCAATCCGGTATTCCAGGCCTTCGCGGGGCATGACAGTGTCGAATGCGGAGACCGAGCGCGCTTAAATCGCGCGCGCAAACATGCGAAATCCCGGTGCGCCGATGATCGCCTCGAAAGCGGGATCACGCTTCTCCTCCGCAAGGACAAAGCCGGCCTTGGCGTAGGCGCGTTCAGCGGGCACGTTGCCGATCAGGAACGAGATCGTCGCCCGTCGAAACCCAGCCGCGCGCCCCTGATCCAGCGCGTGCGCGATGAGTGCCTGCACGAGGCCGCGGCCGCCATATGCAGGATCGGTTGCGGCATGTTCGATCATCCAATCGCCCTCGCCGCCTTGAACCCAGCAGCCGCGCGCATAGCCACCGCGCTGGCGGATCGCTTCCAGCTCCGACGCGGTGAGCCCGATCGCGGCTGCGACTTCCTCGATCGCGCGCCAGGCCGCAGGACCGGTGCCGGCCGCTGGCACGGCGCATAGCGCCGCGCCCGGCGCACCATCAATCTCGGCAATCCAATACTGCGAGACATGCCACATCGACACCGCGCGCGTGGCCGCGACGCGCGCGATGAAATCGAGGCATTCCGCTTCCGGCCAGCCGAGCGCGACGTCGAACCCGCCGCGCGGCCGGTAGCCACGCATCGATCGCAGGATGGTTTGTGCGATGAAACCGGCGTCTTCGGGACGCGCAGACCGTATCGTCATGCGCGCCCCCTCTGCGACGACCTTATGTGTTCTTCAGCGCGACGCGGAATTCGGCCTCGGTCTTGGCCTTGACCTCGTCGAGCGAGACGCCGTCGGCGAGCTCGATCAGCGCCATGCCGCCGTCGCCGTGCTTGTCGATGGTGAAGACGGCGAGATCAGTGACGACCATGTCGACCACGCGCTCGCCGGTCAGCGGCAAATTGCACTTCTTCAGGAGCTTCGAGCCGTCCTTGGCGGAATGCTCCATCACAACGACGACGCGCTTGACGCCGGCGACGAGATCCATCGCGCCGCCCATGCCCTTGACCATCTTGCCGGGGATCATCCAGTTGGCGAGATCGCCGTTCTGGGCCACCTGCATGGCGCCGAGGATCGACAGATCCATGTGGCCGCCGCGGATCATGCCGAAGGAATCCGCGCTCGAGAAATACGAGGTCGAGGGCAGCTCGCTCACGGTCTGCTTGCCGGCATTGATGAGGTCGGCATCCACCTCGTCCTCATAGGGGAACGGGCCCATGCCGAGCATGCCGTTCTCGCTCTGGAGGCTGACGTCGACACCATCGGGGATGAAGTTCGAGACCAGCGTCGGGATGCCGATGCCGAGATTGACGTAGTAGCCGTCACGCAGTTCCTTGGCGGCGCGCGCAGCCATCTGTTCACGGGTCCAGGCCATGTGAGTCTCCTGACGCTTAAGCGGCGGTGCGCGGGCGGGTGTTGCGGAATTCGATGCGCTTCTTGGCCGTGCCGACCTCGACGATGCGCTTCACGAAAATGCCGGGCGTGTGGATGTGGTCGGGATTGAGTTCACCGGCCGGAACCAGATGCTCGACCTCGGCCACCGTTATCTTGGCGGCGGTCGCCATCATCGGGTTAAAGTTGCGCGCGGTCTTGCGGTAAATGAGGTTGCCGGCGGTATCGCCCTTCCAGGCGTGCACGATGGCGAGGTCGGCGAACAGGCCGCGCTCCATCAGGTACTTCTCGCCGTCGAACTCCTTCACTTCCTTGCCTTCGGCGATCAGCGTGCCGACGCCGGTCTTGGTGTAGAAGGCCGGGATTCCGGCGCCGCCGGCGCGGATGCGCTCGGCCAGCGTGCCCTGCGGGTTGAATTCGAGTTCCAGCTCACCGGCCAGGAACTGCTGGGCGAACAGCTTGTTCTCGCCGACATAGGACGAGATCATCTTCTTGATCTGCCGGGTTTCCAGGAGGCGGCTGAGCCCGATGCCGTCGACGCCGGCATTGTTGGAGACGACCGTCAGCCCCTTGACGCCGGACTCCCGGATCGCGTCCGACAGCTCCTCGGCGATGCCGCAGAGGCCGAAGCCGCCCGACATGATCATCATGTTGTCTTTCAAAATGCCGTCGAGAGCCGACTTGGCGTCGGGATAGACCTTGTTCATGCAAAAACCTCGACTGAACCTTCGGCTTGCGGGCGTCGCGCCTTATTGGCGGCGATTATTAGGCGAAATCGTCCGAAGCCGTCAATGATACGGGGTTCTCCGCTCCGCGGGGCGGTGGTAGAAGCTGCCCACGCCGTGGGCAGGATCGCCCGCGGCCTTGAAAGCGACAAGAAAACCCATCAAGTTGCGGCACTTAACATAACAGGACTTGTGACGTAACAAGGCTTGGGCGTGGGGCGCGCGGGTTTCCCGGCCCGCCCCTTTGGCTCCAACGACCAACCCGATCAGGACACGCCATTGACCATGGCCCAAGGAATGAAGCGCCTCGGGACGCCGATCGCGGCGCTGCTCGGCGTCGCGCTGATCGCCCTGATCGCGACCTCCTGGCTCATCAACCGCGACGCGCTGCGCAAGGCCGTGGAAGCGCAGATCCGCGACGTCACCGGGCTCGAGCTCAGTGTCGCAGGCCCCATCGACATCTCGGTGCTGCCGGCGAGCTACATCTCCTTCCATGACGTCGGCCTGAAGGGCGGCGGCACCAGCGACCCCGCGCTCCGTGTCGACGTGCTCACCGCCAATCTGCGGCTGCTGCCGCTGCTGCTGCAACGGTTCGAGATCGCCGACCTGACGCTGCTGCGGCCGCGCATCCATGTCAGCCTGAAGCCGGACGGCGAGAGCAACTGGACGCCCTTCATCCAGACCATTGCGCGCACCATGAAGCCCGGCGCCGAAAATCAGGTCTCGTTCTCCGAGATCCGGATCCAGGACGGCGTGCTCAATTACGAGGACGCCGCCACGCACGCCACCGAGCAGTTCGACGACATCGACCTGTCGCTGGCCTGGCCCTCGATCTCGCGCTCCTTCGCCGCGACCGGCCAGTTCGACTGGCGCGGCGAACGCGTCGACGGCTCGATCAGCTTCGCCGACTTCGTCGCCGCCCTCTCCGGCGACCGTTCCGGCGTGAAGGCGCGGATCGCCAGCGCCCCGCTCAAGCTCGCCTTCGACGGCAGCGTCGCCAACCGCACCAGTCCGATGATGGAAGGCACGCTCACGATCGACAGCCCGTCCTTGCGCAACGCGCTGCGCTGGACCGGCCAGCCGCAGCCCGGCAGCGGCGGCTTCGGCCGTTTCGCGCTGAAGGCACGCGCCAATGTCGTCGGCGCCTCGATCGCGCTTACCAACGTCAATGTCGAGCTCGACGGCAACGCCGCCGAGGGCGTCATGACCTACGCCAACAACGGCCGGCAGACGCTCCAGGCGACGCTCGCCGCCGACGCGCTCGACTTCACGCCCTATATCTCGACCTTCCGCCTGCTCGCGAGCGGCGCGCGCGACTGGAACAGGCAGCTGTTCGATCTCAACGGGCTCTCGACCACCGACCTCGACATGCGCCTGTCGGCGGCGCGGCTGACGGTCGGGCCGTCGAAGCTCGGCCGCACCGCGATCGGCGCCAATTTGCGCAACGGCACGCTGGCGCTCTCGGTGGGCGAGGCCCAGGTCTATGGCGGTATCGCCAAGGGCTCGTTCGGCATCGCGCGCGCCGACACCGTCGCCGACATCAAGGCGCAATTCCAGTTCACCGACGTCGACCTCCAGGCCTGCGCCTCCGAACTGTTCGGCCTCAACAAGCTGTCCGGCCGCGGCAACATCAACGTCTCCCTCGTTGCCTCCGGCTCGAGCCCGTTCGGCCTCGTGCAGTCGCTCGACGGCAGCGCCACCGTCACCGGGCATGACGGCGCGATCTCGGGCTTCAATGCCGAACAGCTCCTGAAGCGGCTGGAGCGCCGGCCGCTGTCCGGTGGCGGCAATTTCCGCAACGGCTCGACGCCTTACGACAATCTCACCATCGCGGTGAAATTCTCCGACGGGGTCGCTACCGCCGAGGACATCCGCGTCGAAGGACCGGCGGCGAAGATCACGATGACCGGCACCGCCTCGGTGCCGACGCGCGAATACGACATGAAGGGCGTGGCGAGCCTCAACAGCGCCTCGGGCTTCGAATTGCCCTTCGTGGTGCAGGGCCCCTGGGATGATCCCCTGATCTTTCCCGATCCGGAAAGCCTGATCCGCCGCTCGCCCGCGTCCGCGCCCCTGCTCGACATGCTCAAGGACCGCAAGGCGGGCGACGCCGTGCGCTCCGCGATCGAGCGCATCACCGGCACCGGCAAGCGTCCCGCCCCGGCAGACTCGCCGACGGCGGAGAACGCCAAGGAAAACGCCAAGTCCAACTAGAGTGATCGGCGTCGCTCTCTTCGGGTTCAAGCGGCCGATTGCGTCGTCGAAATCCAGCTCTCGTTCTCCTGCACCACGGTTGCTCCGCCGATCGCCGTCCCCGCCGCGACCTCGCGCGTGACGCTCTGCCCCAGTTCACGGGCCAATACTTCGCGATCACAGGCATCCTCCCACAGCGAAATAGTGATGGCCGCGACACAGTTGCTGATCATGCTGGTCAGCGCCCGCGCTTCCGACATGAAGCGGTCGATGCCGACGAGCAGCGCCACGCCGGTCACGGGCAGATCCGGCATGACGGAGAGGGTCGCGACAAGCGCAACGAAGCCGCTGCCGGTGACACCTGCCGCCCCTTTGGACGTCAGCAGCATCAGGCCGAGCATCGCCGCGATCTGCCCCCACGACAGATGAATGTCGCAGGCTTGCGCGATGAAGATGGACGCCAGGGTGAGGTAAATGGCGCTGCCGTCCAGATTGAAGGAATAGCCCAACGGCAACACGAGCCCTGACACGCCTTTCCGGCATCCGAGCTGCTCCAGCTTGCGCAGCGCGCCCGGCAGCGCCGGCTCCGACGACGACGTGCCGAGCACGATCAGCAGCTCTTCTTTGAAGTAGCGGATCGTCTTCCACAGGCTGAAGCCGTTCAGCCGCGCCAGCGTCCCAAGCACGACGACCACGAAGACAGAGCAGGCGATATAGAAGGTCAGAATCAGCAGTCCGAGCGAGCCGATCGATCGGATGCCGTAGCGCCCCACGGTGAACGCCATGGCCCCAAAGGCACCGAGCGGAGCGAGCTTCATGATGAAGCCGAAGGACACAAACAGCACTTGTGAGAACGACTCGACCGCTTTCGTCACCACAACGCCGCCATCGCCGGCACGGCTCAGGCCAAAGGCGATCAGGATGGAGACGAGCAACACCGGCAGCACTTCGCCATCGGCGAACGCTCCAAAGAAGGAGTGCGGGATGATGTGCAGCATGAAGTCCGCAAATCCGGTCGCACCTGCCTGCTTGGTAAATTTCGCGGCCACCGACGGATCCAGCGTATTGACGGACACATGCATGCCAACGCCCGGCTGGATCTGTGACACGGCGATCAGCCCGGCCAGCAACGCGAGCACGGTCAGCAGGTAGAACAGCGCCATGGATTTCACCAGCGCGCGGCCGACCTCGCGGGAATCGCTGATGCTGTTGATGCCGCTCACGATGGTGCAGAATACGATCGGCGCGATCATCATCTTGACCAGCTTGACGAAGCCGTCGCCAAAGGGCTTCAGCGCGGCGCCGAATTCGGGCCAGAAATGGCCCGTGAAGACACCCAGCATGAGACCGATCAGCACCTGGACGTAGAGAATCCGGTAGAACGGCTTTCGCGGCTCGCTGCTCGCGGACCCAGCCGGCGCTCGCATCTGCATTCTCGTTTCTCCCTTGTGTTATTCTTGAGGTTTAAAAGCAGCCCGGCTTCAGGCCGCCAGCACCAAATGAGGCACGTGCGATCGACGGGCGAAGACGTGGCCCTCGAAGATTCGCCGGGCCGTCCGCAGCACCCGGGCAACCGGGCCGGGCTCCAGCCGAACCACGAGCTGGCCGGAGGGATGGGCGAGGGTGATCGGCACCGGCGGCGCCAATGGTCCGACCATCTCTGCCGCGATCGTCCCGGGCGTGACGCATGCCGTCGCGATCGCGACAGCGCCGGTCACCGCCAGCGCGTTATGGCAGTCATGCGGCATGAAATACCTGGTGCTCAACGTCGCCTCGCCTCCGCGCGCAATCAGAACCGGCTTCGGAATCACCATTGTCGCGGAATTTGGAAAGCCCATCCGGCATCCGGCCTCGATGCGCAAAGTTTCGAGGCGCGCGCGAAAGCCGCCGTCGGCGAAGTCCGAGGGAGCCTCACGGCCGGTCCACCCCAGATCCGCCGCGCGGACCAGCATAACGGGCATCGCCGCGTCGATGCAGGTCACATCGATCCCTTCGATGCGATCGACCGGTCGTCCGGTGGGCAGGAGACGACCAGTGCTTGCGCCGGCCGCGTCGGGGAACGACAGTTCGATCGGCGCGGCCGTTCCCGGTACGCCGTCGATCCGCGCCTCGCCGTCGTAAGTCACGCGCCCTGCGGGGGTCGGAACGGTCGCGTCAATCAGCTTGCCGGTGTTAACATTGTGGATCCGCACATGGGTGCGATCCGCGGCGGCGGCGACCAGGCCGGCTTCGATTGCGAATGGCCCCACCCCCGCGAGCATGTTTCCGCAGTTCGGGGAGGTATCGACGATGCCTTCACGAACACGCACCTGGGCGAACAGGTAGTCGACATCGGCGCCTGGCACCGATGCCGGTCCAACGATCGCGACCTTGTTGATAACGGCATTGCCGCCGCCGATCCCGTCGATTCCAAGATCGTGCCCCCCTCCCATCACAGATAGCAGGATCGCGTCGCGCAGTTTGGGGTCGGCCGGAAGATCGCGGGCCAGGAAGAACGGCCCGCGCGAGGTGCCCCCGCGCATGACCACACAGGGAATGGCAATCTGATCGTTCATGGAGCTGTTCCGTTCGCGACAACTTCGCTCGATCCGGAGCATCCCTCGACAGAACTCTTTTGTGAAATGCAAATATCTGATGTATTATTCCGATTATCGATACAATGGAGCTTGCCATGAACGCAGAACTTCTCGACCTCAAGGCGTTCATCACCGTGGCGGAGACGGGAAGCTTCGTGCGCACCGCCAGGGCGCTGAACCTGTCGCAGCCGGCGCTGAGCCGACGCATTCAGAAGCTGGAAGAAAGCCTCGGTGCGCCGCTGCTCGAACGCTCGACGCGTCACGTCAATCTCACCATGACCGGCCGTGATTTCCTGCCGAAGGTGCGCCGCCTCATCGACGAGTTCGAGACCTCGGTGCTCGCCATCCACGATATCGGCGCGCGAAGTTCGGGCCTGGTCTCGGTGGCTGCGGTGCCGACAGCGGTGTTCTATTTCCTGCCGCGTGCGATCGGCCGGTTTGCCGAAACGTATCCACGCATTCGCATCCGGATTCTGGACATCGGTGCCAATGAAGGATTGGAAGCGGTCGCGCGCGGAGAAGCCGACTTCGGCATCAATTTCATCGGTGCTTCGCATGCCGAGATCGAATTCGAGAAACTGGTTGAGGACCCCTTCGTCCTGGCCTGCCGTCATGACCATCCGTTGGCATCGCGCAAACGGGTCAGCTGGTCAGAGATTGTGTCACACCGGGTCATCACCGTCGGTCGCAACAGCGGCAATCGCGCGCTGATCGACAATGCGCTCGCGCGACACGGCCTGCAGCTGAACTGGTCCTATGAGGTCGCTCACCTCTCCGGTTCGCTTGGCCTCGTCGAAGCGGGACTCGGCATCGCGGTGCTGCCGAAGCTTGCGACGCCCGCCGCCGGTCACCCCATCATTCACACCGTTCGGTTGATCGAGCCGGAGGTGTCGCGGACGATCGGAATCGTGCGCAGGCACGGGACCACACTATCTCCTCACGCGAGCCAGTTTCTCAAGATGCTTCTCGAGGCGTGGCACACGCCTTCCGGGACGCGCGGGCAAGACAAGCCGAAGCCCCGATCCGCTCAGGCAAACTCGATTCGGCGGGCCTGAAGAGGAAACGCTAATAGGTCGGCAGCGCAGCGCTGCAAGACCGTTCCCCTGTCGAACCGGAAGTTCCTCGGATCAGCCCCGCCGTGTTTTCAGAGGCATTTTGCGTCCTCCGGCCGCAGCACCATAGTGTGGCCAGCCGACTGCGTTGCGTTCAGTCCTCATACCGCTTACAAGGCCGGGCTTCGCCAGTCGCGAGCAGGTACGGATGCACATGGTCAGGCGATCAGAACGCAGAACCCGAATTGATTGCCGCTAATTGATGCGGCGATTGGATCGATGCGCACGTTAATCATCTCCACAGGCGCCGTCCCCACGACCTAGGTCTGACAACATGCCGCTAGATCGGCTGACGGCCATGCGCTAGTGTTTTATACGACCGGTTAAAAACACCGGCCGTTTGAGGGAGAAAAACGTGAGATCCAAGGTTATTGGCGCAGTCACACTGGCGGTCGCTGCGGCCGGGCTGTTCGCAGCCGCTGCACCCGCATTTGCGCAGCAGAAGACGATTACGGTCTGGTGGGGCAAGGGCTTCTACCGCTCCGAAGACGACGCGCTGATCGAGACGATCAAGAAGTTCGAAGCCAAGACCGGCATCAAGGTCGAATTGTCGCAGTACGCGATTCAGGACATGATTCCGAAGACGGTCGCCGCGCTCGATGCCGGCACCGTGCCCGATGTTGCCTATTCCGACTCTTATGACGTGCAGGCGCAGGGCAAGTGGGCCTATGAGGGCAAGCTCGAGGACCTCACCGATGTCATGGAGCCGATCAAGGATCGGTTCGTGCAGAACACGCTGGATGCGTCGATCCTCTATAACGACGTCACCAAGAAGAAGGCCTATTACGGCTTCCCGCTGAAGCAGCAGAGCATGCACGTCCAGATCTGGAACGACATGCTGGAGAAGGCCGGCTTCAAGCTCGCCGACATCCCGACCGACTGGGAAGGCTACTGGTCGTTCTGGTGCGACAAGGTGCAGCCGGGGATCCGCAAGGCCACCGGCCAGCGCATCTACGCCGTCGGCCAGCCGATGGGCGTGGAATCCACCGACGCCTTCCAGTCGTTCTACACCTTCATGGACGCCTACCACGTCAAGCTGGTCGACGACGACGGCAAGCTGCTGGTCGACGATCCCAAGGTCCGCGAGAACCTGATCAAGGCGATGAAGGACTACACCGACACCTACATCAAGGGCTGCACCCCGCCCTCGTCTACGACCTGGAAGGACCCGGACAACAACGTCGCCTTCCACAACAAGACCATCGTGATGACCCACAACTTCACGATCTCGATCGCGGCGAAGTGGTACGAGGACTCCCAGAACCAGGCGCTCACGCCCGAGCAGCGCGAGGCCGGCAAGAAGGCCTATGAGCAGGACATCGTCACGGCGTCCTTCCCGAAGGCGCCTGACGGGTCGACCATCCGCTACCGCTCCGACGTCAAGACCGGGCTGGTCTTCACCGCGGCCAAGAACAAGGCCGAGGCCAAGCAGTTCATCAGCTTCCTGCTCCAGGAAGACAACGTCCGTCCCTATATCGAGGGCGCGCTCGGCCGCTGGTTCCCGGTGACCAAGGAAAGCCAGGCCAGCCCGTTCTGGCAGGCCGACAAGCACCGCAAGGCGGTCTACGCCCAGTTCACCGGCGGCACCGCCGCGTTCGACTTCACCAAGAACTGGAAGTTCACGATCCTCAACAACGAGAACGTGTGGGCCAAGGCGATGAACCGGGTCGTCAGCGAGAAGGTCCCGGTCGACAAGGCCGTCGACGAACTGATCGCCCGCATCAAGCAGGTCGCGGGTTAATTCATCCTTTCCCTCTCCCCGCTTTGCGGGGAGAGGTATAAGAACAACACCGGCCGCGTTTCGCGGCCGGCAACTCTTTGAAGAGTCCGAAAAGAATGGCGATCACGCTCTCTGGCGATCAGGCAATCCCCGCGCCGCCCTTGTCGTCGCGGCTGACCCCGGCGCAGGTCTGGGGCATCGCGCTGCTCGCGCCCTATCTGCTGGTTTTCCTCGCCTTCGTCGTCTATCCCGTCTGCTACGGGCTGTGGCTGGCGCGGGCGCCGGCGAACTATGTCGCGCTCTACAACGACCCGATCTTCGCGCGCGCCGCGGTCAACACGCTGATCTTCCTGGTCATCGGCATCAACATCAAGATGCTGATCGCGCTGTTCCTGTCCGGCTTCTTCGCCCAGCAGCGCACCTGGATCAAATGGCTCTCGGTGATCTTCATCCTGCCCTGGGCGGTGCCGTCGATCCCGACCATCCTGTCCGTGCGCTTCATGCTCAATCCCGAGTGGGGCGTGATCAACCACCTCATCTTCTCGTTCACCGGTGACGACGGCCCGAACTGGCTGAACGACCCGACGGTGGCGCTGACCATGGCGATCGGCGTCCACATCTGGAAGTCGCTGCCATTCTGGACGCTGATCCTGATCACCGGACGCCTTGCGATACCGCACGATCTGTTCGAGGCCGCCGAGGTGGATGGCGCGAGCTGGTGGCAGAAGTTCCGCTTCATCACCTGGCCGTCGATGCAGACGCTCTACATCACCTGCACGCTGCTCTCGATGATCTGGACGCTCGGCGATTTCAACAGCGTCTACCTCCTCACCGGCGGTGGCCCGGCCGACCTCACGCATGTGCTGGCGACGCTCGGCATCCGCTATCTCCGGCTCGACCAGCTCTCGCTGGCAATGGCATCGATCGTCTGTGCGATGCCGTTCGTCCTGCCGCTCGTGTACTTCATGATGAAACGGTTGTCGCGATGAAGCTTCCCTCCTTACGCGAAGTCGCGACCGAAGCGCGGTTGCTGCTGATCGGCATTCCCGTCTTCATCTGGACGATGGTGCCGATCTATCACATGTTCCTGTTCGCGATCTCCCCGAAGGAGGACGCGTTCTCGGGCAAGCTGTGGCCCGACCATCCGACGCTGCACAACTTCGAGATCGTGTTCAAGCAGCAGCACTACTTCCTGCGCGACTTCTATGTGCAGTTCTGGAACTCGCTGGTGATCGCGGCGTCGGTCGGCGTGCTGACGCTGTTCATCGCCACCGCCGCCGCGTTCTCGATCTCGCGGCTGCGGGTGCCCGGTGGGCGCATCGTGATGAACCTGGCGCTCTTCACCTATTTCATCCCCGCGGCGTTCCTCGCCGTGCCGATGTACCGCACCATGGGCAATTACGGCCTCCTGAACAATCACTGGTCGCTGATCCTGGCCATGGTGACGATCGCCAGCCCTTACGCGATCTGGGTGCTGAAGCAGGCCTCCGACAAGCTGCCGGTCGAGCTGGATGAAGCCGCCGTGATGGACGGCGCGACGACGCTCCAGATATTCCGGCTGGTCTATCTGCCGCTGATGATGCCCTCGCTGGTCGCAATCGGCACCTATGCGGTGCTGCTGGCCTGGAACGAATATCTCTACGCGTTCCTGCTGCTCTCCAACGACCGCGAGATCACGCTGCCCGTCGCGCTCGGCAACTTCCTCGCCGCCGACGATTCGCCGTGGGAGCTGTTGATGACCACCGGCTTCATCTACGCGCTGCCACCGGCAGCGATCTACTACGCCTTCCGCCGCTACATGGTGGGCGGGCTCACCGCGGGTGCAGTGAAGTCCTGACGCGACAGGACGCATCCGGTCGCCGCAAGCAGCGCGTTCGAGCGACAACGTGGACAATTGAAGATTGTCCACGCCTGCTCTAACCTCGAAGCCCTGTCACGGGCTCGTCATCATGCGCGGCAACGACGCGATCCATCTCGGCCTGATGCTGCTCGCGCTCGCGGCAGCCTATCTGGTGCCGTTCGAGCTGTTGCTGCTGGCCTATGTCGTGCTCGGCCCGGCGCATTATTTCACCGAGATATCCTGGCTGCATGATCGCAGCTACTATCTGCCTCACCGCGGGATTGCCGTAGCCCTGGCAATCGTCGCCGTGGTCGCGGCGCTGATCGACAACGCCTCGTGGTTCGGCTTCGCGATGTGGGGCGCGCTGATCGTCTGCGCCATGCTGGCGGCGACCACATCCGCGGTCGAGAGCATGCTGCTGTTCATGGCGGCGATCGCCCTGTCCGCGATCATGTATTCGAGCGGATCGTCGCTCGCCGTGATCGGCATCCTGATCCCGACGCTCGTTCACGTCTCGCTGTTCACGCTGATCTTCATGGTGCTCGGCGCCTATCGGTCCGGCAGCCGCGTGCAGGCCACGCTGGTGGTCGTCTACCTCGCCGCAATTGCCACGATCCTGCTGCTGCCGCAGACCGCCGAAATCCGGATCGCGAGCTTTGCCCGGGTCGGCCAGGATTATTTCGGCAATGTCGGCCCGGCTCTCGGCCGGCTGTTCGGTGTGCCCGGCCTCGTCCTCGACACCAGGCTGACCAGCCTGCTCGCCTTCGTCTACACCTATCACTACCTCAACTGGTTCATCAAAGCCGACGTGATCCGCTGGACCGAGGTGCCGAAGGCCCGGCTGGCGGCGATGGCCGCCGCCAGCGCTGCATCCACCGCGCTTTATTTCTACGACTATGCGTTCGGCTTCACCTTCCTGCTGGCGCTGAGCCTGATCCACATCCTGCTCGAGTTTCCGCTCGACAGCCTCGCGCTGCGCCAGCTCGGCGCCGCAATACAAGGCTCGGCGCGTGGATGGCACGCTGCACGAACGGCTACAGCGGCGCCGCGCTCTCGCCCTGCGAGCTCGACAGCTTCGAAGCGAGCGAAGCAATCACGATGACGACCGCGATCAGGCCGATCACCAGCGTGCAGATCGCGTTGATCTCGGG
Organism: Bradyrhizobium sp. B025; assembly: GCF_042257955.1. NCBI lineage: Bacteria > Pseudomonadati > Pseudomonadota > Alphaproteobacteria > Hyphomicrobiales > Nitrobacteraceae > Bradyrhizobium > Bradyrhizobium sp. B025. The sequence continues at coordinate 7,014,993 of NZ_CP170150.1, forward strand.
CTTCACGCCAAGGCGCACCTCGGAATAGATCCGGATCGGCAAGGTGGCCGAGCCCGGACCGGTGGTGAAGCTCGCGATCACGAGATCATCGAGCGACAGCGTGAAGGCTAGCATCCAGCCGGCGACGATCGCGGGCGCGATCAACGGCAGCGTGACGGCCGCGAACGCGCGCACCGGATTGCAGCCGAGGTCCATCGCCGCCTCTTCCAGCGAGCGGTCCAGCGAGCCGAGGCGGGACTGCACGACCACGGCGACGAAGCACATCGTCAGCGTGGTATGGGCGATCGTCACCGTCCAGAAGCCGCGCTCGGCGTTCAGCGCGACGAACAAGAGCAGCAGCGACAGTCCGGTGATCACCTCCGGCATCACCAGCGGCGCATAAAGCATGCCGGAGAACAGTGTCCGGCCGCGGAACCTCTCGCCGCGCGACAGCGCCACTGCGGCGAGCGTGCCGAGCAGCGTGGCGATGCTCGCCGAGGAGACCGCGACCCGCAGGCTCATCCAGGCCGCCTCGATCATCGCGCGGTCATTGAAGAACTCGTGATACCAGCGCAGCGACCAGCCGCCCCACACCGTCACCAGCCGCGAGGCGTTGAAGGAATAGATGACGAGAATGAGGATCGGCAGATAGAGGAACGCCAGCCCCAGCGCGAGCGAGGCGATATTGAAGCGGGACAGGCGAGAGACCTTGCGCATCGGCTCACCGCCCCTGTTCCAGTTGTCGCTTCTGCAGCCGTTCGTACAGCAACAGCGGCACCAGCAGCACCACCAGCAGCACGATGGCCGCTGCGGAAGCGACCGGCCAGTCCTTGTTGGTGAAGAATTCGAGCCACAGGGTCTGGCCGATCATCAGCGAATTGGAGCCGGCCAGGAGGTCCGGAATCACGAACTCGCCGACGATGGGGATGAAGCACAAGAGCACGCCGGCGCCGACGCCGGGCAGCGACAGCGGGAAGGTGACGAGCCAGAACACCTGCCAGGGCGGCGCGCCGAGATCGGAGGCCGCCTCCTCCAGCGCCGGCTCCATCTTGGCGAGCGTGGCATAGAGCGGCAGGATCATGAATGGAAGATAAGAGTAGACGATGCCGATATACATCGCGGTATCGGTGGAGAGCCACACCACCGGCTGGCTGACCAGATGCAGCGCGAGCAGGATCTGGTTGAGCAGGCCGTCGTGCTGGAGGATGTTGATCCAGGCATAGATGCGGATCAGGAACGAGGTCCAGAACGGCACGATCACCAGCACCATCGCCACCGCCTGCCAGCGCTTCGGCAACCGCGCCATGCCATAGGCGATGGGATAGCCGATCAGAAGCAGCAGCGCCGTCGCCGTGACCGCGACGGTCAGGCTGCGCACATAGGCGTACACATAGATGTCGTCGGAACCGAGCAGCCTGAAATTGTCGAGCGACAGCGCGGCAAAGGCCGCCTTGAGCGATTCCCATCCCGCCGCCAGGTCAAACACCGGCTCGTAGGGCGGCTGCGCGATCGCGGTCTGCGACAGGCTGATCTTCAGCACGAAGGCGAACGGCACCAGGAAGAGCAGCACCATCCAGACATAGGGGGCGATCGCGGCGAAGCGCGCCGGTCGCGCGAAGATCCGGCGTCCGCTCATGACGGCAGCACCACGCAGTCGTCGGGCGTGAACCAGGCGACCACGTGCTGGTTCAGGCTGTAGGCGTCGACGTCGAGGCGCGCGCTGTTGGCGACGGACGTCTGCACCATCCCGCCGGTGTCGAGCTTCACCTTGTAGGTGGTGGTGCCGCCGAGATAGCAGATGTCGGCGATCACGCCGTCCAGCCGGTTGATCGCCGTTTCATGGCCGGCTTCGCTCACCGGGCCGCGGCGCGACAGCTTGACCTTCTCGGGACGGATCGCGACCGACAATTTTCCCGCGCCGACCGGCTCGCGCGGCTCGGCCACCACCAGCGTCCCCGCATCACGCGTGCCGATGACCAGACGATGGCCGTCGCGCAATCTGGACTCGGCGTCGAACAGATTGATGTCGCCGACGAACTCCGCGATCCAGCGCGAACGCGGCGCCTCGTAGAGCTCGCGGGGGCTCGCGACCTGGGCGAGCTTGCCGACCTTCATCACCCCGATCCGGCTCGCCATCGTCATCGCCTCTTCCTGATCGTGGGTGACGATGATGAAGGTCATGCCGAGCCGGCGCTGGAGCTCCATCAACTCGCCTTGCGTGCTCTCGCGCAGCTTCTTGTCCAGCGCGGCGAGCGGCTCGTCGAGCAGCAACAATTGCGGCCGGCGTGCCAAAGCGCGGGCCAGCGCCACGCGCTGGCGCTGGCCGCCGGAGAGCTGGTCGGGCTTGCGCTTCTCCAGGCCCTCGAGCTTCACCAATGCGAGCATCTCCGCAACGCGCGTGGCGATGTCGGCGCGCGCCAAGCCGGCGCGCTTCAGGCCGAAGGCGATGTTGTCGCGCACCGAGAGGTGCGGAAACAACGCGTAGTTCTGGAACATCATGTTGATCGGACGCTCATGCGGCAGCGCCTGCGCGATGTCCTTGCCGCCAAGCAGGATACGCCCCTCATCCGGCGCCTCGAAGCCGGCGAGCATGCGCAACAGCGTGGTCTTGCCGCAGCCGCTGGGCCCGAGCAGCGCGAAAAACTCGCCGGCCTTGATGTCGAGCGAGACACCGTCCACGGCCCGGAACGTCCCGAACGTCTTGGCGACGCCCTCGATGCGCAGCAACGGCTGACCCGCTACGGGAAATGCAGCTCCAGCGGCCGTATCCGCCGCGACGTCCGTTCCGGGCAACTCTTCCGCCATGGTCCCTGCCAACCCCGATTCCGCCGCACGCTAGCGGCCGATCGGCCTTTGCTCAACCGGTTCGGGGCGATCGTTCACATCCGCCATGAACGCGGCAAGCCCATCACGATCGGCCTTGGGCATGGTCAGACCGAGCTTGGAGCGACGCCACAAGACGTCCTCTGGAAAACGCGCCCATTCGTGGCTCATCAGATAACGCACCTCGGCGCCGGTCAGCTCAGGGCCAAAGGTTGGGCCAAGCTCATCGCGCGTCCTGGCCTCGCCAAGCACGGCCGGCAGTCGCGAGCCGTAGGCCGCGACCAGGCGTTGGGCCTCCGGCTCCGAGAGAAAGCGCCAGCGATCGCGTGCGAGGTCGACTTCGGTGTCGAAACGGTCCCAGGCGAAATCGCCGCCGGGGAGTACCGCCCCGGCGGTCCAGGGCGGCGACATCGGATAGAACGGCGTCAGCCGCGTCACCGCCCGCTCCGCACGCAGGCGCGAAGTAGTGACATCGCCGCCAAACATCGTGATCAGCGGCGCCTTGCGCCGGCGCGCATGGAACAGCGCCGTGCCGTCGCGTCCTCGCGCGGACGCCAGCGTCAGGTTGACGCCCGAGACCGTCCGGACCACGTCGGTCGGGGCGACGCGCTCGCGGAAATAGCGGCTGGCCGCTTCGCAGAGATAGCTGACGTCGGCGCCCGGCATCGCGACGATCGCAGGATCGCCGGTGAAAGCGTGCGTGACCGTGCCGATCAGCGTGAAATCGCGCTCGAGGGGCCGGGCGAAGATCAGCCGTCCATCATTGTTCTGGAAGACGTAGACGTTCTCGGAATCGAACAGCCGCGGCACGATGATCTGGCTCATCTGCATCGCGGCCATGGCGGGCTGCGGCTCCCGCAGCACGGTGTCCGCCACCATCGACGTCCAGCCACCGGTGGCGTTGGCCAGCGCCCGCGCCGTGATCGTGCGGCGGTGGCCGCGATCGACCACTGCGAGGCGCCATGTGTCGGTTCTGTCAGCGCGCACGCAGCGTGCCCCGGTATGGATCGCGGCGCCGCGTTCGGCGGCATCCAGCGCCGTGAGCACCACCAGGCGGGAATCGTCAACGACACAGTCCGAATATTCGAACGCCGTGCCGAACGGACGCTTCAGCGCGTTGCCGACCGGATGATGCGTAATGTCGAGGGTCGCTGATGGCGGCAGGCCACCCCGGTTCGTGAGGCCGTCATAAACATACAGGCCGGCCCGCAGCAGCCATGGCGGACGCTCCTCGGAATGGGCGGGAATCACGAAGCGCATCGGCCGGACCAGGTGCGGCGCGATCCGGAGCCAGATCCGGCGCTCGGCGAGCGCCCGGCGCACCCGCCAGAACCCGCGGCGCTCCAGCACCGACAGATCGCCATGAATCAGCCGCGGCGTCGCCGACGAGGCGGCACCGCCGAGATCGCCCTGCTCGAACAGAATGACCCGCAGGCCGCGGCCGGCCGCATCGCGCGCGAGGCTGACACCGTTCAGGCCGCCGCCGATGATCGCAAGGTCGTAATCCGCCATGAAGCCGTCGAGAGCGAGCGAAACGAAGCGCTCCCATCACTAGCCGGTCTTGAGCGCAAGCTCCATGGCTTCGGCGCGGCCGACGAGGCCGGCATACTTCCCGATCGGCAGTGGCTTGCCGAGCAGGTAGCCCTGCACGCCGTCGCAGCCCTCCTTGGCGAGGAAGGCGAGCTGGTCGAGCGTCTCGACGCCCTCGGCGATGATGGACATTTCGAGGCCGTGGCCGAGATCGATGACGGCGCGCACGATCGCCGCCGATTGCGGGTTGCGGCCGAGATTGATGATGAAGGCGCGGTCGATCTTGATCTTGTCGAACGGAAACGCCTGGAGATAGCTCAGCGAGGAATAGCCGCTGCCGAAATCGTCCATGGAGATGCGCACGCCGAGCGCCTTCAGCCGGCGCAGCAGCGCCAGGCCCCGGTCGAAATCCTCGATCAGCACGCCCTCGGTGATCTCGAGTTCGAGCCGGCCGGGCGCCAGGCCAGTTTCGATCAGGATCGAATGGACCAGCCCGACCACGTCGCCGTGCATGAACTGCGCCGGCGACAGATTGACCGCGACCTGGAGCGGCTTCGGCCAGGACGCCGCCTCGCGGCAGGCCTCGCGCAGGATCCACTCGCCCATCTCGACGATCAGGCCGCTCTCCTCGGCGATCGGGATGAATTCGGCCGGCGAGACCTGGCCACGCACCGGATGCTGCCAGCGCGCCAGCGCCTCGAAGCCGATGATCTCGCTCTCGGCGACGCTATGGCCGGCGGCCCCCTGCGGCTGGAAGGCGAGCGAGAGCTCGCCGTTCTTGATCGCCATCGACAGGTCCTGATGCAGCACGCGGCGATCGCGGATCTGCTGGTCCATCTCCGGTTGGTAGAGGCTGATCGTGCCGCGCGATTTCTGCTTGGCGCGGAACAGCGCCGCACCGGCATTGGCGAGCAACGAGGCGCCGTCGGCGCCATTGTGCGGGAAAATCGACATGCCGGTGGTGGCGCCGGCACGGACTGGCCGGCCGTCGATCTGGAATTCCCGCGCGACGGCTTCGCCGAGCTGCTGCGCCAGCGCAAGACCCGCCTCCGGCTGCTTGCCGTCGATGATCAGGCCGAACTCGTCGCCGGACAGGCGCGCCACCACGCCGCCGCGCGCGGAGTCCTGGAGCCGCTGGGCCACCTCGATCAGGAGCTTGTCGCCGAGCGCATGGCCGAAGACGTCGTTGACCTCCTTGAGGCCGTCGAGATCAACGCAGAGGACGGCGAACTCCTCGCCGGTGCCTTCGCAGGCCTCGATCATCTGGGTCAGCGCCTGCAGGAAGGCGGCACGGTTCGGCAGATCGGTGAGGCCGTCGTGATAGGCCATGTGCGCCATGCGCGACTCGGTCTGCCGGCGGTCGGTGACGTCTTCGTGGGTCTTGATCAGGTATTGCGGCTCGCCGGCATCGCTGAGCACGGTGGCGCGCCGGGTCAGGAACAGCCGCAGGCCGTCCTTGGTGGAGATCGGGTGCTCCTCGGTGATCATCCCGCGCTTCTTGATCGCAGCCTCGTCGCGCGCGATGATCAGCTTGGCTTCCTTGGGATTGAAGATGTCGGACGCGGTCAGGCCCGTGGCTTCCTCGCGCCTGCGGTTGAGGATCGTCTCGGCGCTGCGGTTGGCGAGCAGATAGCGGCCGTCCTTGACCTGCTCGACGATCAGCGCCACCGGGATGTTGTCGACGACGAGCTCGAGGAATTTCTTGGTGCTCTCCAGCTCCTGCGACAGTGAGCGGCGGTCGGTGATGTCCTCGAACACGAGCATCAGGAATTCGGGCTTGTTGTTCTCGTTGCGGACCACGATCCGGATCGAGGCAACCATGCGCCGTTCACCGCCGCGGTCGACCTCGAACTCATTACGGAACTGGCCGTCCGGCGAATTGAGCGCCGCCCGGTCGGTCGCCTCGATGCTGGCCGCTGAGACGGGGGCAAACAGCTCGCGCGCGTTCTTGCCGACGACCTGGTCCCGCGTAAACCCCCAGAACCGCTCATAGGCGGTGTTGGCGAAGATGTAGCAGCCGTCCTCGATGTTCTTCGCAGCAACGCAGGCCGGCACGTTGTCGAGCACCGTTTCCAGGAACTGCTTGGTCGAGGCGAGCTGCCGCGACAGCCTGCGCTCCTCGCTGACGTCGAGATGCGTCGCCACCGAGCCGCCGTTCGGCAGCACAAAGTATTTTACCAGGATGGCCCGGCCGTCAGGCAGTTCGGTGATCAGACCGTTGCCGCTTGCCGCCTTCTCGTAGAATTCCTTATCGGAGACGCCACCAAGGACCCCGCGCTTGCGCCGCAGCTCGAGGATGTCGTGGCCGTTCATGTCGGCCCACAGATCCGACCGTGACAGGCCATAGATCTCGAGATAGCGGTCATTGCAGAAGATGACGCGCCGCTGCGCATCGGTCATCACCACGCCCTGGTTGAGATTGTTCATGGCGGAGGAGACGAAGGCGTTGCGCCGCAGCTGCAACCGCCTGGTCCGGCGCAGCGCGGAGTGGATCCACAACGCGATTGCCACGAGGAACGCACAGACGACGATGCCCCCGATCAGGGCTTCCCAGATCAGGTTGGGATCGAGGTTGTCGAGCGAGCTCGGCGGGGCGAAGCTGTCCGACAGCGCAAAGGCACGCGCAGGCGCGACCGTGCCGGCCAGGCACACGACGGCCTGCACAGCAATCAGAATCGTGCTGTCCGCGTGCCAGTTCTTCTCAGCCATCAGCCACCCGCGATTTCAACGTCGGATTGTCTGGCCTCACGGGTTTGGATCGGGTAAACGCCTGTACGCGCAACAGAAAAATGTCACGTTAAATACGGCAATTGCCCTGACATGATAAATGCTTCCTTAACGGAAAATCACCCCGCGCCCTCGTTCCCGGGCTTGATGCCACCGGCGCTTCCAGCGGACCTCCTGCACAACCATGGATAGGGTCGACTGCATCGTCATCGGAGCCGGCGTGGTCGGGCTCGCGGTGGCTCGAAAGCTGGCCCAGGCCGGGCGCGAGGTCATCGTGCTCGAGGAAGCCGAGGCCATCGGCACCATCACCTCCTCGCGCAACAGCGAGGTGATCCATGCCGGCATCTACTACCGCGCCGGAAGCTGGATGGCGCGCATGTGCGTCAACGGCAAGCACGCGCTCTACCGCTACTGCGGCGAGCGCGGCATCCCGCACAAGAATTGCGGCAAGCTGATCGTCGCGACCAATGCGAAGGAAACCGAGAAGCTGCAATCGATCAAGGCGCACGCCGAGGCCAATGGCGTGCTCGACATGCAGTTGCTCACGGGCGAGGCCGCACGCGCGCTGGAGCCGGCGCTCGCCTGCGACGCCGCGCTGCTCTCGCCCTCGACCGGCATCATCGACAGCCACGCCTACATGCTCTCGCTGCGCGGCGAGGCCGAGGAAGCCGGCGCGGCCTTCGCGTTTCACACCCCGCTGATCCGTGCCAAGGCGGCCGCCGGCGTGATCGAGGTCGAGGCCGGCGGCGCGGCACCGATGGCGCTGCAATGCAGCCTCCTCGTCAACGCTGCGGGCCTCGCGGCGACAACGGTGGCGCGCAATATCGACGGCATGCCGCTGGACCGGATTCCGCCGGCCTATCTCGCCAAGGGAAATTACTTCAGCTGCAACGCCAAGGCGCCGTTCTCGCACCTGATCTATCCGGTGCCCGAGCCCGGCGGCCTCGGCGTGCATCTGACGCTGGACATGGCGGGGCAGGCGCGTTTCGGCCCTGACGTCGAGTGGATCGAGACGATCAACTACGAGGTCGATCCGTCACGCGCCGAGCGCTTCTATCCGGCGATCCGGAGATACTGGCCGACGCTGCCTGACGGCGCGTTGATGCCGAGCTATTCGGGCATCCGCCCGAAGATCGTGCCGCCGGCGGTCGCCACGCAGGATTTCCTGATGCAGGGTCCGCGCGATCACGGCGTGGCAGGCCTGATCAACCTGTTCGGCATCGAATCGCCGGGACTGACGTCCTCGCTCGCGATCGCCGATCACGTCGCCGAGCTCGCAAATATCTGAAGCGTCTTCAAGCGAAGCGGATACCACTTCGCGCAAAGAAGAAAACGCGTCCAAACAAGAAGCCGGAGCTATTTCCGTTCCGATTCCGTCGGAACGGAAATAGCTCTGGACGCCGCGCAAATGTCCTTGCGCGGCTTCGCATCTTCCAACAGGGATGAGCGCAACAGCACTCACCCCTGCCTGAAGGGGTACGATCAAACTCGACGCTGAATACGGGGTTTACTAGTGAAGCGTGTCGCCAGTGTGCTTCAGACGCTCGATCTGGTCCTTGACCATCAACTTCCGGCGCTTCAACTCAACAATTTGCAGGTCGTCTGTTGAAAGGTGCACGAGAGCTTCGTGCAATTCGTTTTCGAGAGTTTTATGCTTCCGTTCCAATTCAACCAGATGTGCCTGAATTGTCATTCGAAACCTCCTCGGTAGGGGTGACCTTGGATTCGATCCGGACGACGAAGTGTACATCACCGATTCGTTCTGTCGATGGATATCCGTCGTCGCCTTGTCATTTTTGAAAATTCATATGTAACGAAGCGTGAGTAAGGAACCGCGCTGGGAAAAATCCATGATATCAATGCGCTTGCGCAGCGCCGCAGCGAACCGTCGAAATATCTTGCGAGAGATCGGTGAGCGACGGCCCGAGATCGCTTGCGGTCACGGCGCGCAAGGACGATAATTTCCACAGGGCATCCACAGCCTTAATCTCACGACTATCGGTTTTTCGGCCACCGCAGACATGACCCATGAAGACGAGAGCGAACTCGAAGCCGAGCTCGCCCGGTTGCAGCAGGAACACCGAGATCTCGACGCGGCGATCGATGCACTGCATCAATCGCCTGCCCCCGACCTATTGCGGTTACAGCGGCTGAAGAAGCGCAAGCTGTTGTTGCGCGACCGCATCGCCTTCATCGAAGACCAGATCACGCCCGACATCATCGCCTGATCCCCAGCGGGCTTTTCGCGGCGGGGCGAGCCGGGTGAATCCTCTTGACTCCAAAAGAACAAAATAGGAACATTCAGGCACCAAACGCCCCCAGGAAACGCCCCAGAGAAACGCCCAAGGAACCTAGCAAGGACAACGCAGATGTCGGCAACCGCCCTTTTGGACAACAGCCATTATGAACAGGCCTGCGATCAGGCGATCGCGATGTGCGACGGCAATCTGCGCAGCACCATCAAGGCGCTGATCATGGCCAACGAATATCTGGAGGCGGAGCTCGAGGAATTGCAGGCGGCGATTTCAGCCGGCTGCATTCCGGAGACCTCTCGCAGCAAGGCGCGGAGCAGCGCCGCCTGATGTTGATGATCGGAGCAACGCCATGTCGGACGTCACCTACTACGTTGCAATGCCCTTCCTGATCGATGACGACGGATCGCCGGTCGCCGGCGCCGCGGAGGAATGTCAGTCCTCGACGGCCGCGCTGCGGCGCGCCGAAATTCTGGCGCGCGGCGCGGGCCACATCGGCGCGGTCGCATTTTGCCGCAGCGGCGATCCCATGACCGGCGAATTCGGCGACGCGACGCTGCTGCGCAAATTCGGCAACGTGCCGGAAGATCTGGCCACGTTGTAGGGCATTTATTGTTTTGAGCATGATCTCCGCGCAAACGCGTTTCGCATTTGTCGCGAGGAAAATTGCTGCACACTTTGCGCTAGCGCGGCCCTTCGGGTCCGGATCATGCTCAGTTGCTGACCAGCCTGATCCGCGGCTCGTGCCGCCGGCGCGCCTTGCGCACATACATTGCGGCATCCGCCTCCTCCAAGGCGCGGCCTGCGTCGGAATGCGCCCCCAGCAACGCGACGCCGGCGGAGGCGCCTGCGGTCACATTCTGGCTGCGGAAGACGAAGGATAATTCGTCGATCGCCTGCTCGAAGGCCGCGGCCTTCGCCTTGGCATCGGTCTCGTTGAGATTCCACAGCAGCAGCGCGAACTCGTCGCCGCCGAGCCGGCCGACCACGTCGGAGGCGCGGACCTGCCGCGTCAGCGCGCCGACGATCGCCTTGAGCACCTCGTCGCCGGCGGCGTGGCCGAAGGAATCGTTGATAGGCTTCAGCCGATCGACATCGAGCACGATCAGCGCGCCGGTGGCGCGATAGCGCTTCATGTAGGCGATGGCGCGTGTGAGCTCGCGCTCGAAGCCGCGCCGGTTCGGAATCTCGAGCAGGAAATCGGTGTCGGCGGCAGCTTCCAGTTCCGCGACCCGCCGCTCCGCCGCCTTGAGCTTGCTCCGCAGCCCGCGGATGATCTTTGCACTGTCCTTGGTGCCATCAAGCGACGCTCCGCGCCGCGGCGGCTTGGCCGGACGCTTGGTGGCAGGTTTGGACCGGCCGGCGCTGATTTTCCGGCCCTTTTTGGCCTTCGCAGCGCTCGCCCTTTTTGGTTTCTTCATGGGCATCCTGCTCAATGAAGGCTTGCGGGGATTCACCAAGACAGGATAGTGCATTCCCTTCTCCTTGCCACCGCCTTGCGAGCCGCCGGCCGGAACCGTTAATCTGGCCTATGTTTCTGTTTTCCCGAGCACAATTAACGTCATGACCGCGCCGATCGCCATCATCATGGGAAGCCAGTCGGACTGGGACACGATGCGGCATGCCGCCGACACGCTCGAGGCGCTCGGCGTTGCCGCCGAGACCCGCATCGTTTCGGCACACCGCACCCCCGACCGGCTGGTCGCTTTCGCCAAGGGCGCCAAGGCGGCGGGTTACAAGATCATCATCGCCGGCGCGGGCGGCGCTGCACATTTGCCGGGCATGGCGGCGGCACTGACGGAGCTCCCGGTCTTCGGTGTTCCCGTCGAATCGAAGACGCTCAAGGGCGTCGATTCGCTCTATTCGATCGTGCAGATGCCCGCGGGCATCCCGGTCGGCACCCTTGCCATCGGCAAGGCCGGCGCGATCAACGCGGCGCTGCTTGCTGCCGCCGTGCTGGCGCTGTCCGACCCAGCCTTGTCCGACCGCCTCGCCGCCTGGCGCAAGGCACAGACCGAGGCGGTCGCCGAGCGCCCGGAGGACAAGGCGTGACCGACGCAAAGCAGGTGAAGCTGAAGCCCGGCGACACGATCGGAATCCTCGGCGGCGGACAATTGGGGCGGATGCTGGCCATGGCCGCGGCGCGGCTCGGACTGCGCTGCCAGGTCTTCTCGCCCGATCCGGACTCGCCGGCCTTCGACGTCGTGCTGAACGCGACCTGCGCCGAATATGCCGACGTCGAGGCGCTCGAGCTGTTCGCCAACGACGTCGACGTCATCACCTACGAATTCGAGAACGTCCCGGCGGCCGCCGCGATGGTGCTGGACGCGCGCCGCCCGGTGTTGCCCAACCGCAAGATCCTGGAGACCACCCAGGACCGGCTCGCCGAGAAGGATTTCGTGACGCGGCTCGGCATCGGCACCGCAGCCTATGCCGACGTCACCTCCGTCCCCTCGTTGCGCGAGGCGATTTTAAGGATCGGTCTTCCGGCCGTGCTGAAGACCCGCCGCTTCGGCTATGACGGCAAGGGCCAGGCCATCATCCGCGCGGGCGACGACATCGCCAAGGTCTGGACCAGCCTCGCCACCAAATCGGCGATCCTGGAGGCCTTCGTGCCGTACGAGCGCGAGATCTCCGTGATCGCCGCGCGCTCGGTCGCGGGCCAGGTGGAATGTTTCGACGTCACCGAGAACGAGCACCGCGACCACATCCTGAAGATATCGCGCGCGCCCGCGCCGATCCCGGACGCGCTCGCCGAAGAGGCGCGCAGCATCGCAAGCAAGATCGCAAGCGCGCTCGACTATGTCGGCGTGCTGGCGGTGGAGATGTTCGTGCTCGCCAATGGCACCGGACCAAAGGTGTTGGTCAACGAGATCGCCCCGCGCGTGCACAATTCCGGACACTGGACACTCGACGGCGCCTCCGTCTCGCAATTCGAGCAGCACATCCGCGCCATTGCCGGCTGGCCGCTCGGCAAGCCGGTGCGCCACGGCGAGATCGTCACCATGACCAATCTGATCGGCGACGAGATCAACGATTACGAGAAGTGGCTGAGCGTTCCGGGCGCGACCATCCACATATATGGCAAGGGCGCACCGCGCCCCGGCCGCAAGATGGGCCATGTCACCGAGGTCCGGCCGCCCCGGGACAAGTGACGGGAGCGCGGCAATCGCCGCGATCCTCTGCCGACTGGATTTTGTTTTGACGCGTTGTCTTGATGCGAACCGGTATCCACTTCGCTCGAAAACGCTCTAGGCCGCCTTCGCGCCTGCGACGACGCCGGTGGGCTCCTCGCTGAGCCAGCGATAGATCACCCCGCCAAGCGCGCCGCCGATCAGTGGCGCGACCCAGAACAGCCAGAGCTGCGCCATCGCCCAGCCGCCGACGAACAGCGCGGGGCCCGTGCTGCGCGCCGGGTTCACCGACGTGTTGGTGACGGGAATGCTGACGAGATGGATCATCACCAGCGCAAGCCCGATCGCGAGCGGCGCGAAGCCCGCGGGCGCGCGGCCATGGGTGGCACCCATGATGATGAACAGGAACATCATGGTCATCACCACCTCGGTGAGGAAGCAGACCATCATGCTGTACTGGCCGGGCGAATGCGCGTCGTATCCGTTCGACGCGAAGCCCTTGGTGACGTCGAAGCCTGGGGCGCCGCTGGCGATGATGTAGAGCAGTTCGGCGGCAACGATCGCACCGCAGACCTGCGCAATCACGTAAGGCAGGATCTGTCCGGCCGGAAAGCGCCCGCCGGCGGCAAGGCCGACCGTGACGGCCGGATTGAGATGACAGCCCGAGATGTGACCGATCGCGTAGGCCATGGTGACGACGCTTAAGCCGAAAGCCAGGGACACGCCGACCAGGCCGATTCCGACCTGCGGGAAACCGGCCGCGATCACCGCGCTGCCACAACCTGCGAATGTGAGCCAAAAGGTGCCGATGGCCTCGGCAGCATATTTCTTCATATCCATGTGTCGTCCCCTCATTTCAAAGTTTCCGGAACAAAGCTCCGGTCGCCGCCCCGCCAAAGGCACCAAATCTCCCAAATCGGGGCCGCACAGAGGTATTTTCGCCCCATTTAATGGCTGAACTTGGCCCGAAAACCCGCTTGGCTGGTGGACATCCAGGGTTTTGTCTGATACATCCGCGCGCTCAAGGCTAAGGGCTTGTGCGTTTTGCCATCCCCTTTGACTTACCAGAATTCAAATCCGATCCACTGAAGAGGATGCCGCGTGCAGGTTCTCGTTCGCGATAACAATGTCGATCAAGCCCTCAAGGCGCTGAAGAAGAAGATGCAGCGCGAGGGTATTTTCCGCGAGATGAAGCTCCGCGGTCACTACGAAAAGCCCTCTGAGAAGAAGGCCCGCGAAAAGGCCGAAGCCGTGCGCCGCGCGCGCAAGCTGGCCCGCAAGAAGCTCCAGCGTGAAGGCCTGCTGCCGATGAAGCCGAAGCCGGTGTTCGGCGCTGGCGCCGGTGGTGAGCGCGGCGGCCGTGGCGGCCCGGGTGCTGGTCCGCGCGGACCGCGCTGATTTGCCGAATTTGTAAGACCTCAGCTTTCGATAACGCGGGCCGCTGGCCCGCGTTATTGTTTGTGAGCGGTGCCTTTCTGGGACGGGGCACTACCGATGCGGCGCTAAAGCGCGACGAGGTTGGTCGTCGCGCTTTAGATTGTTGTTTGAGCATGATTTTTTCGGAAAACCGCGGCACACTTTGCGCTGACGCGGCCCTTCGGGTCCGGATCATGCTCTAGCGCGAGCGAACCGTAGATGGCCTCCCCTTTCCCCGAGCGTGGCTTGGCGCGACTGCGCCAGATCTGGCAGCAACCGTTCGCACTGGCCTTGATGGGGATCGCACTATGCGGCTGCTCCTTCGATCTGGGATCGCTGATGCCGGAGAAGGAAAAGCCGCAGGAGGCCCCCAAGGCGGCGGCCGCCACCGAGAGCGCGGTCAGCCCGGCAACGTCACTGAGGCCCAGACCCACACCGCAAAGGCCCAAGCCCTGGCCAAGTCAGGCGAGACGGCAGCAGCGCTCGACGAATTCAATCGCGCGGTCGGGCTCGATCCCTACAACGCGCAGGCGCTGTATGGTCGCGCGCTGATCTACCAGGGCAACAACCAGCACGATTTCGCCGTCGCCGATTTCACCGCCGCGAGCGGGCTCAACCCGCAAAAGGCCGAGCCCCTGCTCGGCCGCGCCATCAGCCATCTCGCCCTAGGCAAGATCAAGGAGGCTACGGCCGATCTCGACGAGGCTTCCGAGGCCGATCCGCACAATGCCCAGGTCTGGACCGCGCGCGGGCAGGCCTATGAGCGGCTGGGTGACAAGGCCAAGGCGGCAGCGTCCTACACCAAGGCGGTCGCACTTCGTCCACGCGACGATACCGCCCGCAGCGGCCTCGCCCGCGTCGGCGGCTGACAGGGCGGCGCAAGGGCCGTCTTAGTCGGGGGTGGCGCTCTTCGGCAGAACGGCGTGGAACATCGACTTGACGCCGGACAGCATCTCGTCGGCGACATTGGTCTTCTTCGGCCGCGGCACGGACACACCGGCATCGGCACGCAGATCGAGCGGAGGCGCGATCACCGGCACGGGAATGTCAGCCGGCGGCGTGATCCGATTCGGGTCGTCATTGCCGACCGAGGCCGTGTAGGACGGCGACGAACCGCCATTGCCATACGGCTCGGGCGAGGGCGTGGACACGGTGATCGGCGGCGGCAGCGGACGGACCGCGGACGGCTCCGTCGTGGCGACACGCGGGGCCTCGGGGACGCGGGTGGCCTCGCGCACCGCGGGCTCGGGGGTCCGCTCGACCGGCTTGGTCTCGGCGGCTTTGGCTTCGGCAGCCTTGCCCTCAGGCGACTTGCGAAGACGCTCGATGGCGGCACGCGCCAGATCGTTGGCGTCGGGGGCCGCAGCCGGGGACGCCGCGGCCGGCGCAGAATTGGCCTCCACCACCGGGGCGGTAGCTGCCGGGATCGACTTCGCGGCCGCTTTCTCGCGCGCCGGGGGGCGGCCATGCGAGGTGGTGTCGGCGGGAGCGACGTCCGCAGCCTTGGTCTCAGGCTTGTCGGCGGGCTTCTCGGCCGCAGCCTTGTCCGTCGCAGTCTTGTCCGTCGCAGTCTTGTCCGTCGCAGTCTTTTCGGAAACGCTCTTTTCGGAGACACCCTTGGCCTTGACGCCGGGCGCCGGCAGGTTGGCGACGTCGGCGGGCTTGCCGTTCTTGCCAGCCTCGGCGGGTGCCACCACGGCCGTAGGGGTATCGGCCGCCGGCTTGGCGTTGATGTAGTGATTAACGATGTACGCCCCGATGATCGTCGCGAGCACCGAGGGGAAAATATCCATCGAGATTTTAGCGAGGTATTTCAGCATTTCTCGGCCACTCCCCGCGCGATCTGATGCGGGAACTTTGGGGCATTGTAAGGGATCAACTGCGACGGATCGATGGCAAACGGTAACGCCGGACTTACAGCTTCAGCTCGATCTCAAGGAACACGATCTCAGTTGAGGTTTCGTTAAGTACGTCGTGTTGGACGCCGGCTTTGCGGAAGTAGGATTTTCCGGCCGCAAGCTGCGCCTTGGAACGCTCGCCGCCGGGGGCCACGATGGTCATTTCGCCGGCGACGATGGGAACAATCACATAGTCCATCCCGTGGGTGTGATGCCCGGTCGCGCTGCCCGGGGCGAGCCGCCATTCGGTCACCCGGACCTCTTCGTTGTCGATCTGAACCTCGGACTTGGCGGCAAGCATCGGGAACTCCTTCAGGCATGATCCGGAAAAGTGTGGGGCGGTTTTCCGGAAAGACCATGCTCAAACAATAACCAGAAGCGCGACCGCGCTTCAGGGCACGAAAACCATGAACACGTAGACGGCAAATACCACCATATGGACCAGCCCGAACAGGACATTGGTCCTGCCCGTGCCGAAGGTCAGCATGCTCAAAAAGAAGGTCAGGAGCAAAAGGACGCTGCCCTGGGCGCTGAGGCCGAGTTCGAGCTCCTTGTCGAAGGCGTAGGTAGCGATGCCGACGGCCGGGATGGTGAGACCGATGGTCGCCAGCGAGGAGCCGAGGGCGAGGTTGATGCTCTTCTGGAGATCGTTCTTGCGGGCCGCCGCAATGGCCGAGACACCTTCGGGCATCAGGATCAGGAGCGCGACCAGAAGGCCGGCAAAGGCCGGCGGCGCGCCGATCCTGGCGGCGACGGCATCGACCACGAGCGAGAATTTCTTGGCCAGCAGCACGACTGCCAGGAGCGAGACCAGGAGCAGCCCCACGGTGAGCGCGAGCGCCCCGGCCGACGGGTGCGCCTCCCCGCCCTCGCCCTCCGCCCGTTCATGAACGAAGTAGTCCTTGTGCAGGACGGTCTGGGTGTAGAGAAACACCGCGTAGAGCGCGAGCGTCACCACGTCGACGAAGCCGAGCTGAACCGCCGAATAGACCGGGCCCGGCGTGGTGGTCGTGTAATTCGGCATGATCAGCGTGATGGTCGCGAGCGCGAACAGGACGCTGAGATAGACGTTGGCCCCGGAGAGCTGAAAACCCTGCTCGCGATAGCGCAGGCCGCCGATAAAGATGCAGAGCCCGACGAGACCGTTGCAGACGATCATGACCACGGCGAACACGGTGTCGCGCGCCAGTTCCGGCGCCGGCTTGTCGCCCAGCATGATCGTGGTGATCAGGGCCACCTCGATGATGGTCACCGAGAGCGTCAGCACCAGCGTGCCATAGGGCTCGCCGACCCGTTCGGCGATCACTTCGGCATGATGAACGGCGGCGAACACCGTGCCGAACAGGATGACCAGAAGGACGATGGCGAAGACGAGCCCGCCCAGCGAGAGCGTGAAGACGTAGCCCGTCGCACTGACGGCCGCAAACAACAGCACGGCCAGCGCCGGGAAGATCCAGGCCGACCGTGGCATCGGATTATGCGCGCTCATCCACCAGCTCCAGTTGTAGATCCGAGCAGTAGCAAATCGGCCGGCAGATTCAATGCCAGTGCAGGAGTGGTGCGACCGGCAGGACGGTCAGCAGCAGGAACAGCGGGATCAGCACGGCGCCGGCGCGCAGGAGATAGCCGAAGAAGCTCGGCATCTCGACGCCGTTTTCGCGGGCGATGCTGGCGACCATGAAGTTCGGCGCATTGCCGATATAGGTGAGCGCCCCCATGTAGACCGCGCCCATGGAGATGGAGGCGAGCGTGCCCGAGAGCGCATGCATCAGCACCTGCGGGTCGCCGCCGGCGAGCTCGAAGAACAGCAGATAGGTCGGCGCATTGTCGAGGAACGCCGACATCACACCCGTGAACCAGAAATAGGCGACCTCGCGCGGCGTTCCGTCCGGTGCCGTGACGGCGGACAAAAGCCAGGCGAAGGCGCCGTGGTGCCCGGCATCGAGCATGGCAATGACCGGGATGATGGCGACAAAGATGCCCGCGAACAGCTTTGCGACTTCGCGGATCGGCTCCCAGGTGAAGCCGTTGGCCTGCCTGTGCTCGTCCGGCGTCAGCCATACCGACAGCGCCGCAATGGCCAGCAGTGCCACGTTGCGGGCGATGTCTTCCAGCTCCAGCCTGGTTCCGAGAATGTCGAAGGCAATGCCGGGCTTCCACATCGCCGAGGCCAGCAGGCTCGCGACGATGGCTGCAATCAGCACGAGGTTGACGAGGCCGCGAATCCGCAGCGGCTTCGCGGGGCCCGCGTCTTCCTGCAACGGCTCGCTACGGAAGCGCCAGACGTCGATGACGACGAAGATCGCCAGCAACAATCCGGCAACGATCGTCGTCTGCAGCCAGATGTTCCGCGTGGTCCAGAAGAAGTCGACGCCGTGCAGGAAGCCGACGAACAGCGGGGGATCGCCGAGCGGGCTCAGCGCGCCGCCGACATTGGCGACCAGGATGATGAAGAAGATGACGACATGAGCGTTGCGGCGCCGCGGCCGGTTGGCCCGGATCAGGGGGCGGATCAGGATCATCGCCGCCCCGGTGGTGCCGACGACGCTCGCCATCAGCGTGCCGAGCGCGAGGATGCCGGCATTCGCCGCCGGCGTGCCCCTGATGTCACCCATGATGAGAATGCCACCGGCCACGACATAGAGCGAGAACAGGAGCACGATGAAGCCGAGATATTCGGCGAGCATGGCATGGACGAGTACGGCCAGCGTCGCCATGCCTCCTGCGAGCCAGACCAGCGAGCCGAGCGCCAGCAGTGACCAGGCTGCGGCGATCTTGCCGTAATGGTGGTGCCAGAACTTTGCAAACAGCAGCGGCCCGAGCGCGATCGACAGCAGGAGACCGGCAAAGGGCAGTGCATAGGGCCAGCGCATCGCCGCGCCGTCGAGTTCCGTCGCGGCCCATGCCTGCTGCGGCAACAGCGCGAGGATCGCAGCGACGGACAGGCCGCCGCGCAGCATCACGAGCCGTCTAGGAAGCAATGAAGCGCTTTGCTGTTTCAATCGCACCGAAAGCATCAAGATTGTCGTGTCCGCCGCCCGCAAAGCGAACGAACTGCTTCGGTTCATGCGCGAGCGCGAACAGACGCTCTCCGAACACGATCGGAATGGCAAGGTCATTGGTGCCATGCATCACCAATAGCGGCACCGTGACGCGCGCAATTCGCTCGTCGGAGCGAAACTGATCGCGCATCAGGAGGCGGACCGGAGCGAAGCGGAACAGCGAGGCGGCGACCTCGACCGTCGAAGTGTACGGCGCCTCCAGGACCAGTTTGCGGACCGGATGTTCGGAGGCGATGGCGACCGCAACGCCCGTTCCGAGCGAAAAGCCCCAGGAGACGATTCGTTCCGCCGCGTAGCGCGCCGTCGTGAAGGCGTAGGCGGCCGCGGCATCGCGCAGCAGGCCCTCCTCGCTCGGCGCGCCGGAGGAGCCGGCATAGCCGCGATAGGACAGCGCGACGAGGCCGGTGCCGTCGGCGGTCATCGCCTTGAAGCGGCTGACGCCGCCCGCGAGAAAATCGCCGTTGCCCGGAAAATACAGAATCACGGGGCGGCCGGGCCTGGCCGGCACGTGCCAGGCGATGACTTTCTCGGCATCGGACGTGGTCAGGACGTGCTCTTCCGCCTCGGGCAGGCCGGCGGCATCCGGAGCGGTGCGACCGACGGGTGGGATCGGAAACAGCATCTCGCGCTGCCGGACATACAGCACGACGAGACCGGCGCAATAGACGGCCGCGAGCAGGATGGCGATCCACTTGACGATGGTCATGATGATGCGGCCGGTCTCCGGCTCAGGGCTTGCGCCGGCTCCGCAGCAATTTCATGACGTCGAGCCGGATGCTCGCGGGAACGTCGCGGCAGCCGCACGCCGCCGCATGCGCGGCGTGCCATTTGACGCGCTGCTCGCGCGTCGCTTTGGGTGGCATGCGATGGGACCGGTGCCATTCCTTGTTGATGGCCACGATCCGCTTCCCTCGCGGGCTACATCGCCTTGACGATGTTCTCGGTGACCTTCTTGGCGTCGCCGAGCAGCATCATGGTGTTGTCGCGGTAGAACAGCGGATTGTCGATGCCGGCATAGCCCGAGGCGAGCGAGCGCTTGATGAACATCACGGTGCCGGCCTTCCAGACCTGGAGCACGGGCATGCCGTAGATCGGGGAGGTCTTGTCCTCTTCGGCCGCCGGGTTGGTGACGTCGTTGGCGCCGATCACGAAGGCGATATCGGCCTGCGCGAACTCGGAGTTGATGTCCTCGAGCTCGAACACCTCGTCATAGGGCACGTTGGCTTCGGCCAGCAGCACGTTCATGTGGCCGGGCATGCGGCCGGCCACGGGGTGAATGGCGTATTTCACCTCGACGCCTTCCTTCTTCAGCATGTCGGCCATTTCGCGCAGCGCGTGCTGGGCCTGCGCCACCGCCATGCCGTAGCCGGGCACGATGATGACCTTGGAGGCGTTCTTCATGATGAAGGCCGCGTCATCCGCCGAGCCGAGCTTGGCGGGCTTCTGCTCGCCGGTGCCGCCGCCGGCGGCAGCCGTCTCGCCGCCGAAGCCGCCGAGGATGACCGAGATGAAGGACCGGTTCATCGCGTGGCACATGATGTAGGACAGGATCGCACCGGAGGAGCCGACCAGCGCGCCGGTGATGATCAGCGCGGAGTTGCCGAGGGTGAAGCCGATACCAGCCGCGGCCCAACCGGAGTAGGAGTTCAGCATCGAGATCACGACCGGCATGTCGGCGCCGCCGATCGGGATGATCATGAGCACGCCGAGCGCCAACGCGAGGATAACGATCATCCAGAAGTCGAACGCGCTGCCGGTCAGCACGAGACCGACGATGAAGAACACCAGCGCCACGGCGAGCGCGATGTTGATGATGTGACGGAACGGCAAGATGATCGGCGCACCGCTCATCCGCGCGGACAGCTTCAGGAACGCGATCACCGAACCGGTGAAGGTCAGCGCGCCGATGGCGACGCCGAGCGACATTTCAACGAGGCTCTGGCCATGGATGTTGCCGGGCGTGCCAATGTCGAAGGCTTCAGGCGCGTAGAACGCGCCGGCAGCGACCAGCACCGCGGCCATGCCGACCAGCGAGTGGAAGGCAGCGACCAGTTCCGGCATCGAGGTCATCGGCACGCGGCGCGCGATGACCGCGCCGATGGCGCCGCCGATGGCGATGCCGACGATGACCAGCACCCAGGCCAGGCCGTCAGCCGGCGGATGGTTGGCGAGCGTGGTGGCGACCGCGATCGCCATGCCGATCATGCCGAACAAATTGCCCTGGCGCGAAGAGGCCGGGCTCGACAATCCCCGCAGCGACAGGATGAACAGCACCCCCGCCACGAGATACAAGAATGCAGAGAGATTGGCGTTCATCTCAGGTCCCCATTGATCCCTTCAGCCCGAGGTGGCCGCTTACTTCGACTTCTTCTTGTACATCGCCAGCATGCGCTGGGTGACAAGGAAGCCGCCGAAGATGTTCACGCAGGCGAAGATCAGCGCCACGAAGCCGAAGGCGCGTGCCCAGCCCGAGCCGCTCGAGACGTTCGCGACGCCGCCGGCGAGCAGCGCACCGACCACGATCACCGAGGAGATCGCGTTGGTCACGCTCATCAGCGGCGTATGCAGCGCCGGCGTCACCGACCACACCACGAAATAGCCGACGAAGACGGCGAGAACGAAGATCGACAGCCGGAAGACGAAGGGGTCGACGACCTGTGCTGCATGCTCCATGGCGGCTCTCCTTAGACCTTCGGCTGGAAGTTCGGGTGGATGACAGCGCCGTCCTTGGTCAGCGCGGTCGCCTTGACGAGTTCGTCGTCCCAATTCACGGCGAGCTTCTTCTCCTTCTTGTCGACCATGGTCTCGATGAAGGAGAACAGATTGCGCGCGTAGAGGCTGGAGGCCGAGGCCGCGACGCGGCCTGCGACATTGGTGTAGCCGACGATCTTGATGCCATCGAGGTCGACGACCTCACCGGCCCTGGCGCCTTCGACATTGCCGCCGCGCTCGACGGCGAGATCGACCAGCACCGAACCCGGCTTCATCGACTTGACCATCTCGCCTGAGACGAGCATGGGCGCCGGCCGGCCCGGAATCAGCGCCGTGGTGATCACGATGTCCTGCTTCTTGATGTGCTCGGCGGTGAGCGCGGCCTGCTTGGCCTGGTACTCCTTGGACATTTCCTTGGCGTAGCCGCCCGCGGTCTGCGCGTTCTTGAACTCCTCGTCCTCGACGGCGAGGAACTTGGCGCCGAGCGATTCCACCTGCTCTTTCGTCGCGGGCCGTACGTCGGTCGCAGTGACGATGGCGCCGAGGCGGCGCGCGGTCGCGATCGCCTGGAGGCCGGCGACGCCGACGCCCATCACGAACACTTTCGCGGCGGGCACGGTGCCGGCGGCGGTCATCATCATCGGGAAGGCGCGGCCGAAGGCTTCGGCGCCCTCGATCACGGCGCGGTAGCCGGCGAGGTTGGCCTGCGAGGACAGCACGTCCATCACCTGCGCGCGCGTGATGCGCGGCATCAATTCCATCGCGAAGGCGGAAACGCCGGCATCGGCCATCGCCTTCAGCGCGGCATCGTTACCGTACGGATCCATGATGGCGATAACGAGCGCCCCGCGCTTGTATTGCGCAAGCTCCGATGCCTCGGGGCGCTTCACCTTGATGATGATGTCGGCGTCCTTCAGCGCGTCAGTGCTGACGGTGGCACCCACGGCGGTGAATTCGGAGTCCGGCAGCCCCGACTTGAGGCCGGCGCCCGGCTCGACGGCGATCTCGGCGCCGAGCGCTTTGAACTTCTTCACCGTATCAGGCGAAGCGGCAACGCGCGGCTCCGACGGATCGATTTCCTTGGCAACGGCGATCTTCATAGGCCCTCCGGCGGCGCGGGAAAAAGCGCGCACGCAAACTTAGCGTCACTCCCGCAACGTTGGATACCGGTTTTGGCACCGGTTTGAATGCAAATTTTATGGGCACCGACGGCGCTGTCGGTGCGGCAGACGATGGATCAGGTGAGGAAGATCGCCATCAGGATCACGATGAGCGCGACCGAGGCCGTGCCGTATTTCACCAGCTTGATGAAGCCCTCATAGGTCTGCTCGTGGGCAACGTAGTCGTTGCCGTCGGCAGTGGTGTACGCCACTTCGCTATGGTCAGCCATGGATTGTCCCCAGTCGAAAGTCGAATTCTGGGGCTGGGATACCTTAATCTTTCGGGCAGGGCAACGGCAGGCAAGCGCGGTTTTCCCGCAAATCAGGTCATTTGGAATTCCGATTGCCGGGAATTCGGGCTCTCGCGCCGCTCAGCCCTGATCGATCATCGTGGCGGTGACACTCACGGTCGGTCGCCGTGGCTCCGGAAGACCGAGCGCCGCGCGGACCGCGTCGATCGCCTTCTCGCCCGCCTCGGTAAATCGCGCCATGCGCGGATCCGTACCGGGACCGACCGCCACGGAATGGTCGCCGGCCAGGAAGCCATGGGTCATGTGGAACCCCAGCGCGCGATAGACCTCGAACTGCTCCTCCGAGAAGAACTGATCGCCGGTGGTCTCGTGGGGGAAGGTGTCGTTCCGCCGCGCATAGTCGCGGATGTAGTCGTTCTCGTCGCTGGAGAGCGAGGACTTGATATAGACGAGATAGCCCTTGTCATCGCCGCCATAGTCGATGCTGCCGATCGCCACGTGGACGTGCGGAGCCTCGTCCGGGGCGTCGGAGGACGCTGGTGCGGACTTCCTGTCGGCGTTCTCCGCCATGATGGCGCGGGTGCGGTCACGGATCGGCGTCCAGGGCAGATCGATCCGGACCCCGAGGTCGATGCGGGCATAGCGCTGCAGCTTCATCAACGAGGAGAAATTCATAGGCGCGTCGGCTTCCGCGTCGACCGCGACGATCACCTTGCAGCGCCGGCGCAGCAGCTCGTAGACGCCGAGATTTTCGATGTGGCCGCCGTCGGTGAGATAAACGCCGTCGCTGTTCTCGTAGAGACGGCCCGAGATTTCCGACCACAGGAACAGCGGCGTGGAGCGGCGCTGCGGCCGGGCTGTGGCCTCGACATAGCGCGGGTTGCTCAGCCAGTAGCCCAGCCGCACGTTCAACAGCGCGAGCGTCGGCGTCAGCGCCTTGATCGAGTTCGAGCCCATATTCGACGACGCCGCCGCCCCGGAGATCGCCATGGCGGTGGCGAGGTCGAGGCTTTGCTCGAGACGCTCGACCGCCGGAGTCCTGGCGTAGCGCGTCGCCTCGCTGCCGACATAGAGCGGCGAGAAGACGAAGAAGTCCGCATTGCGGCCGCGCCGGTTGGCGAAGTCCGATCCCTGGATGTTGAGCGCCGTGTTGATGAGATGATAGGGCGCCCGCAGCTTCGGCGCGGCCGGCCGATCGGTCGTCGTGGCACCGTCGTCCGCGACCACGAAAAGCTCGCTCAACTTCATGCGATCGAGCGGCTTGAAATCGCGCCCCTGGTCGAGGCTCGCCTCGGCGCGCGCGATATTGCCGTCTGCCGAGCGGCCGGGGTCGAACAGGAAAGCCTTGCTCAGCCGATCGCGGTACAGGCGGTGCAGCGAATTCGCATTCGGTGTCAGGGACCAGGAGATCGCAAACAGCAGCATGCCGACGAGCGTGTACAGGATCACCACGGGCAGGCTGTGCGCGTAGCCGGAGCCTCGATCCGTCCAATCGAATTGTCTTGCGACATTGCCCGCGGCAAATGCGAGCCACGCCGGAACGTGGGATACCGGCGTCAACCAGTCCGTCGTCGCCGTCGCTGCGGCAGCTTTTGGCGTGATCTCAGCCGAGAGGGTGCCGGCAGCCGCGTCGAACTCGATCTTGCCCGACAGGTTTGCCGACGCGGGCACAGTCGATTTGTTGGCGGCGAGACAGCCCTTCTGCGCAATAACGGTCAGAGGCGCCTGGCATTTTTCGATCGGATCGTTGGCGATGCCCCAATAGGACAGATAGAGATAGGCGACCCAGATGATCAGCGGCAGCGCCAATCCGGCGATCCACAGCGCGACCTTGGCGATGATCGCGAGCACCAGCGAGCCCCATTGCGAGGATACGCTGTTGCCCTTCAGGAATTCGGCGAATTGCTGCCTGAAGGCCGTGACGAATATGCCGATCGGCGCGGCGATCGCGGCGAGCGATTTGATCCAGGTGACGGCGACGCCGCCGACCGGCCCGCCGATCGTGTTGCTGTCGACGACATCGAACATCTGCAACAGCATGAAGGGCTGGAACTCGAAGAACGCGATCACGGCAAGCAGCACCAGGAAGGTCGCGCCGGCGGTCGGCCAATGCGAGCGAAACTCCTGGCGGTTCTCGGGACTTGCAAACGACTGCTTGAGCGCCCAGCCGAAGAACAGGCCGATGCCGATGATCGCCGTTGCCAGCGTCAGCGCGAAATTCCTGATCTGAAGGACGCGGGCGAAGTCGCACGCGATGCCAAGCAGGAACGCGATGCCCGCGGCATAGGTCAGGAAGACGGTTGGGCCGATGCCCCGTTCCGCGCGTGAGAGCAGATAGGCAATTCCACCGCAGGCAAGCAGCACCAGCGCAAAGATCGCGCCGATGGCGGCGAAACCGAAACGGTCCGCGATCCAGCCGAAATGGTGCAGCTCACATTGCGGCGAAGCGCCGTCGGCAAGATCGACACCGAAGAAGTTCGCGACCGTCAGGCAGCTCCGCAGCGGGGTCGACCAGATGGTAACGGCGGCGAGCAGCAGCACCGCCGGCAGCGTCAGCCCGATATTGGCGATCAGGCCGCGCGCCACGATCGCAATCCCGGTCAGGAGATCGCGGAAGCCGGCCGGGACCAGGTAGTTGGAATAATTCCTGATGTGCCCGACCGACGGCGTGTCGCTGATCTCGCTGGCGGTCACGGTTTCCCCGGTCGGCCGCTCGCCGAACACGAAACGGCCTGTCACCGTCATGGTCGTGCTGAGCGAGGTGCCGATGTAGCCGCCGCCCGATACGGTGGAGAGATAGTCGATCCGTCCGATCAAATCGTGGTGGTTCAGGGCCTGGAGCACGCCGAGACACATGGCCGAGGAGCGGATGCCGCCGCCCGACAAGGCGAGCCCGACGACGTCGAGCATCTGGCAGGCGACGATACCGTCGGGGTCGATTTGCCGCGCCTCCTCGCGGCGCGTGTTGATGGCCTCGATCTCGTCGCGCACGATCTGCTGATGCTTCTCGCACCAGGGCGTTTCCTCCTCGAAGGCTGCGGCGTTCCGTGCTGCGCCAGGTCGCGGGACCTGTCCCTGGTCGGGCATGCGAGCCTCTCCCGAGCAACAAAAAGCGATCGGCAATCAAGAGTTGAAAAAATACATCAAGTATCTACAGGATTAGTCTCGCCTCCGGCGCGAACGTTCAACGCCGGCGCGGGAACCCGAGGCGGCCAGGCGCCCGCGCGCCCGACGCCTCAGCCCATCGCCTCCAGCTCGTCGATCATCCCGGCAATGACCGAAAGGCCGCCGTCCCAGAATTTGGGATCCTTGGCATCGAGCCCGAACGGCCGCAGCAGCTCGGAATAGTGCTTGGTGCCGCCGGCGGCGAGCATATCGAGATAGCGCTCGGCAAAGCCCTCGGCCGCGTTCTCGTAGACCGCGTAGAGCGAGTTCACCAGACAATCGCCGAAGGCATAGGCATAGACGTAGAACGGCGAATGGATGAAGTGCGGAATGTACATCCAGTAGTTCTCGTAGCCGGCCTTGATCTCGATCGCCGGCCCCAGGCTCTCGCCCTGCACCGACAGCCAGATCTCGCCGAGCCGCGTCGCGGTGAGCTCGCCGTTCTTGCGCTCGGTGTGGACCGCGCGCTCGAAGGAATAGAAGGCGATCTGCCGGACCACGGTGTTGATCATGTCCTCGACCTTGCCGGCGAGCAGCGCCTGGCGCTGCCTGGCGCTCTTGGTCTGCGCCAGGAGCCGCCTGAAGGTCAGCATCTCGCCGAACACGCTCGCGGTCTCCGCCAGCGTCAGCGGCGTCGGCGCCATCAGCGCGCCGTTCTTGGCCGCCAGCACCTGATGCACGCCATGGCCGAGCTCGTGGGCGAGCGTCATCACGTCGCGCGGCTTGCCCTGGTAGTTCATCAGCACGTAGGGGTGCGCCGACGGCGTGGTCGGATGCGAGAACGCGCCCGGCGCCTTGCCCGGACGCACCGGCGCGTCGATCCAGCGGTCGGTGAAGAAGCGCTCGGCGATGTCGGCCATTTTGGGCGAGAAGCCGCGATAGGCCGTCAGCACCATGTTGCGCGCATCAGGCCAGCCGATGACGTCCGTCGCCGCAAACGGCAGCGGCGCGTTGCGGTCCCAATAGGCCAGCCGCTTCTTGCCGAACCACTTTGCCTTCAGCGCGTAATAGCGATGCGACAGCTTTGGATAGGCCGCGCGCACCGAGGCCACCAGCGCATCCACCACCTCGCGCTCGACGCGGTTGTTCAGGTGGCGGGAATCCGCGACGTCCTTGAAGCCGCGCCAGCGGTCGGAGATGTCCTTGTCCTTGGCCAGCGTGTTGGTGATCAGCGCGAAAGTGCGCTCATTGGCCTTGAAGGTCTTCGCCAGCGCCTCCGCCGCGGTTTTGCGCTTG
The DNA here is from genome assembly GCF_042257955.1 of Bradyrhizobium sp. B025. Classification (NCBI taxonomy): domain Bacteria; kingdom Pseudomonadati; phylum Pseudomonadota; class Alphaproteobacteria; order Hyphomicrobiales; family Nitrobacteraceae; genus Bradyrhizobium; species Bradyrhizobium sp. B025. Next base: position 7,042,338 of record NZ_CP170150.1, read on the forward strand.
GCGCCGTCGCGGTCCTGCAACAAATTGAGCGTCGGCTCGATCGCGAGCTCCTTAGGCCCGACCTTGAAGCGCAGGCCGGAGATGGTCTGGTCGAACAGCCGGTTGAAGGCGGAATAGCCGGTCTGCGCCTTCTCCAGGAAAAGCTGCTCGAGCTTGTCGTCGAGCTGATAGGGCTTCTCCTTGCGCAGATCCTCGATCCAGGGACGGTAATGTGCGAGCTCCGGCGCCTGCATCGCACGGGTCAAAATATCGTCATCGACACGATTGAGCTCGAGCGCGAAGAACAGAAGATGGGTGGACGCCGCCGTCAGCCGCTCGGAGACATCGCCGTAAAACTTTGAAATCTTGGGATCAACGCTGTCGCCGGCATGGACGAGACCGGCATAGGAGCCGAGACGGCCGGCGAGATCGTCGATCGCCTCATAGCGTCGCACGGCCTCGGCGAGCCATTTTCCGCCATCTTCATTTGCTGTCCCTGTCGCGAGCTTGCCTTTGTAGTCGGTCTCGAACGCGACGCAATCGGCATCCATCCTTTCGAGATCGCGCGCCACTTCCGGCGCGTCGATCCCGGAATAGAGATCGGCGAGGTTCCATTCCGGAAGCCTGCCGGTCTTGCTCGCAGGCTTGGCTAGTGAAGACTTGGCGAGTGAAGACTTGGCGAGTGACGACTTGGAGGGCTTTGCCTTGACGATGGCTTTCTTGGCGGCGGATGTCCTGGTGTTCGGCTTGCGGAGAGCGGGTTTGCTGGGAGCGGGCTTCTTCAAGGCAGACTTTCCGAGAGCGGACTTGGAGCGCGAATTCATTTTGTGGGAAACCTGTGTTCAACAAGCGCGACGGCGGGCGGGGGCATCAAGGTTTAAGAGTGCGTTAATCGGCTTCGGCCAGAGTGCCCCGATTCGAGACAGATAGTAGTAGCGTGCGGGGAACACCATGGCTGCCAGTATTTTGATCGCCGACGACGACGCTGTAGCCCGCCGGCTGATCGAGAACATGGTGCAGAAATGCGGCTATGAGACGGTCGTCGTGGACTCCGGCGATGCCGCGATCGCCGCCCTCACCGCCCCCGATGCACCCGCTATCGACGGCGTCATCCTCGATCTCGTGATGCCCGGCCTCGACGGCATGGGCGTACTGGCGAAGATCCGCGAAGCCGGCCTCAGCGTGCCCGTCATCGTGCAGACCGCCCACGGCGGCATCGACAACGTGATCTCGGCGATGCGCGCCGGTGCTGCTGATTTCGTGGTCAAGCCGGTCGGCATGGAGCGGCTCCAGGTCTCGCTTCGCAACGCGCTCAACGCCTCCGCGCTGAAGGGCGAACTACAGCGCATCCGTCACAGCCGCGAGGGCCGGCTGACCTTCTCCGACATCATCACCCGCGCCGAGGCGATGGCCGGCGTGATGCGCACCGCGCAGAAGGCGGCGAACTCCTCGATCCCGGTGCTGATCGAGGGCGAGTCCGGCGTCGGCAAGGAGATGTTCGCGCGCGCCATCCATGGCAGCGGCGAGCGCAAGGCCAAGCCGTTCGTCGCGGTCAATTGCGGCGCGATCCCCGACAACCTCGTCGAGTCCATCCTGTTCGGCCACGAGAAGGGCGCCTTCACCGGCGCCACCGAACGCCACACCGGCAAGTTCGTCGAGGCCCACGGCGGCACGCTGTTTCTGGACGAGGTCAGCGAGCTGCCGCTGGCTGCGCAGGTCAAGCTGCTGCGCGCGCTCCAGGAAGGCGCGGTCGAGGCCGTCGGCGGCCGCAAGCCGGTGAAGGTCGACGTCCGCATCATCTCGGCAACTAATCGCAGGCTGCTGGAACGGGTGAAGCAGGGACATTTCCGCGAAGACCTGTTCTATCGCCTGCACGTGCTGCCGCTGACGATCCCCTCGTTGCGGACCCGGCGCGAGGACATCCCGCATCTGCTCCGGCATTTCCTGGCGCGCTTTGCCGCCGAGGAGAACCGCACCATCACCGGCATCAGCGGCGAGGCCGTGGCGCATCTCGCCCAGCTCGACTGGCCGGGCAACATCCGCCAGCTCGAAAATGCGGTGTACCGCGCCGTGGTGATGAGCGAGGGCGACCAGCTTGGCCTTGGCGATTTCCCGCTGCTCGCCTCGCAGCCGTATCCCGCAACCGAGATTCCGACCGCGCCGCTGATGCTCGAACCGATCGCGGCGCCTTCCGTTGTGTCGTCGGGTAGCGAAATACCGATTGCGCCGCTCCCCTCGGTGGGAACTCTTCCCATGCTGACCGCGACCGGCGACGTCCGCCCTCTGGAGGACATGGAGAACGAGATCATCCGCTTCGCGATCTCGCATTACCGCGGGCAGATGTCCGAGGTCGCCCGCCGCCTCAAAATCGGCCGGTCCACGCTCTACCGAAAACTCGACGAGGCCGGGGTTCCCGGACATGGCGGGAAAAGCGGCGAGGAGACGCACTGAGCCTCATGCGAACGGAGGTTCGCGCGACGGCGCGAGGCGACTGTAAGCCGTTCGCATGACGATAGAATTCGACTGCGATTTGAACCGTGACCTGGAAGTGACAGACAGAGGGAAAAGCGCGCGGCAGAGGCGCACAATCCGTTGCCAAGAGGCTCCCTTGAAGTCAGTTTGTCGTGAGTTGTCCCGGGTAGCGCTGGCTGCAAAATCGGGGCCTGTATATCGTCTGCGTATGAATCGTTGCGTGCAGGCGTGCAACTTTCGAGAGGCCGGCGCGGTTTAGCCGAAGCTCAATTAGGCGATAACAAAGCTGTTCCACGAGGGACAGTTCACCCGAGGGGTGCGACACAATGCGTGACTGTTTGAACCACCGTGCAGGCTTTGACCGTGTCTTGATGACGGTCGCAGCAACCTTCCTCACGGTGTCGGCCAGCTCGGCCCTGGCGCAGGATCAGGCGCGCAGCAGCGCCGCCGAGCTCGCGATCGAAGCCGCGATCCCGCGCCCCGAGCCCGCCAACGTCCCGCCCCCGACTGCCTCCGACATCAAGCTCGACGCCACCGCCACGGTCCAGGACTCCGCGAAGGAGCCGGCCAAGGAACCCGTGAAGGCCGAAGCCGCTCCCGCGCCGGACAAGGTTGAGACGAAGCCGTCCGACGTCGCCACCACGCCCGCCACCGAGGCGCCGAAGAGCGAGACGGCTAAAACGGAGCCCGCGACGACCGAGCCCGCCAAATCTGAACCAGCAAAGGCCGACACTGCGACGACCGCGCCGGCTGCGCCTGCGGCTCCCGCCACCGCAGCGGCTCCTGCCGCCGAGCCGGTCAAGGCTGCGAGCAGCGTGCCCGCCGCCGACCAGCCGGTCGCCGACAAGCTGAAGGATATCATCGGCGCCAAGACCTCGCGCCATTTCGACCGCAAGAACGAGCGCGCGGCGATCGAGAAGTTCTACGGCGCCCGCGACTTCGCGCCGGTGTGGACGCAAGCCGGCAGCCTGACCGCCGCGGCCAAGGGCGTGATCGCGCGGCTGAAGGATGCAGCCTCCGACGGCCTCAATCCGACCGATTATCCGGTGCCGGATTTCGCCGCCGCCACGACCCCCGATGCGCTCGCCGACGCCGAGCTCAAGCTCACCGCCAGCATGTTCGACTATGCGCGCCAGGCCCAGAGCGGCCGCATGCACTGGTCGCAGGTCAGCGCCGACATCCTCTATCCCGAGCATCCGGTCGACCCGAGCGAGGTGCTCGCCAAGGTCACGACCGCGGCTGACGCCTCCGCGGCGCTCGACAGCTACAACCCGCCGCAGAAGCTCTACAAGGAACTGAAGGCGAAGCTCGCGGAGCTCCGCGGCCAGGGCAGCGGCCCGGTGATCGAGATCGCCGACGGCCCGGCGTTGAAATACACCCCCGCCGGCAAGAAGCAGGCTGAAATCGTCGTCGAGGATCCGCGCGTGCCGCAGCTCCGCGCCAAGCTCGGCATCACCGAGAATGCGAGCGACACCCGCTATGACGCCGCGGTCGCGGAAGCCGTGCGCAAATTCCAGAACGGCGCCGAGATCAAGGCGACCGGTATCCTCGACGACAAGACGGTCAAGGCGATCAACACCCCGAAGCGCGACAAGCAGATCGACACGGTGCTGGTGAACATGGAGCGCTGGCGCTGGCTGCCGCGCGACCTCGGTGTGCCCTCGCTCGGCGATGCCTATGTCATCCTCAACATTCCCGACTACACGCTGAAGGTGATGCAGCGCGGCCAGCAGGTCTGGACCACCCGCGTCGTCACCGGCAAGCCGGGCCAGCACGCGACGCCCCTGCTCACCGAAACGATGAAGTACATCACGGTCAACCCGACCTGGAACGTGCCGCCGTCGATCGTCTACAACGAATACCTGCCGGCGCTTCAGCAGGACCCGACCGTGCTTCAGCGCATGGGACTCAAGCTCGAACAGAACCGCGACGGCTCCGTGCACATCTCGCAGCCGCCGGGTGAAGCCAACGCGCTCGGCCGCATCCGCTTCAACTTCCCGAACAAGTTCCTGGTCTATCAGCACGACACGCCGGACAAGAACTTGTTCGCCAAGGAAGACCGCGCCTTCAGCCACGGCTGCATGCGCGTGCAGAACCCGGATCAGTACGCCTCCGTTCTGCTCAACATCGCCATGCCGAACGAGAAGTACACGCCGGAGCGCGTGCGCAGCATGTACGGCAAGAGCGAGATCGACCTGAAATTCCCGACCCCGATTCCGGTCAACATCACCTATCAGACCGCGTTCGTGGACGATGCCGGCAAGCTGCAATTCCGCAAGGACGTCTATGGCCGCGACGCGACCATGATCAACATCCTGAAGAACAGCCGCGGCAAGGACCTCGAGAATATCGTCGCGCACTCCCAGCCGAGCTATTCGCGCCCGGCAACGACGCTGCCCTCGGGCGTGGCAGTGGCCAACAATGGCGGCGGCTTCGGCTCGTCCGGTCCGAACTTCTTCGAGCGGCTGTTCGGCGCCCCGACCCCGCCGCCGGCTCCGGTCGGCCGCAGGCCGCAGCGGGTGTTTACCCGCTGAGCCCGGCCCGGCCGCTCGCTTCCTGAAATTCTGCAATAAAATCAACGCCCCCGTCCCCTGGATGGGGGCGTTTCACGTTAACCATTCTCCACCCGGGCCCCGGGCAGCGGGCGTTTTTTTGCCACACTCAACCGGTTAGGTTTGTATTCTGACTTGGTTTGGGGGCGGGAAGGTCAACCTCGAATTAACCTTCTCGCTTTAATAAAGCGTTCATCCTCTTTCTCGCGCTAACGGGGTTGGCGGGAGAGTCCATTTGAACGCTCGTCGACTGGGTGGGCTCATACGTGCTGACTGGTCTTGCACGCCAATTCGCTGTGCTGTCGTTGTCCCATGCGGGAGTGAAGGCCGGATCCCGGATCGGCCTTGCTGCCGTGTTGCTGCTTGCTGCCGCGGGTTCGGTCCATAATGCCGCCGCGCTGAACGAGACCAAGACGCTCTCCTTCCACCACACCCATTCCGGCGAAGACCTCACCGTCACCTTCAAGCGCGACGGCCGCTACGACGACGCGTCGCTGAAGCAGCTCAACCACTTCCTCCGCGACTGGCGCACCCAGGACGAGACGGTCATGGACCGTCACCTGTTCGACATCCTCTGGGAAGTCTATCGCGACGTCGACGGCAAGCAGCCGATCCAGATCATCTCCTCCTACCGCTCCCCCGCCACCAACGCGATGCTCCGCCGCCGTTCCTCCGGTGTGGCGCGCTTCAGCCAGCACATGCTGGGGCATGCGATGGACTTCTACATTCCGGGCGTGCCGCTGGAGCAGATCCGTTTCGCCGGCCTGCGCCTCCAGCGCGGCGGTGTCGGCTTCTATCCGACCTCCGGCTCGCCCTTCGTGCATCTGGACACCGGCAGCATCCGGCACTGGCCGCGCATGACGCATGACCAGCTCGCCCGCGTCTTCCCGGACGGAAAGACGGTGCATCTGCCGACCGACGGCACGCCGCTGAAGGGCTATGAGCTCGCCAAGGCCGAGATCGAGCGCCGCGGCAACGGTGACGACGGTGCCAGCAAGCCGAACTTCTTTGCCGCCCTGTTCAAGAGCAAGTCGGCGCCGGCAGCCAGCAGCAACGACGAGGATGACGAGGGCGCACCAGCCCCGGCCGCCAAGCCCGCGGCGCCCACCGTGGTCGCCGCTGCGGCCAGGCCGGCCGATCCGGTGCCGACGCCGCGCGCCAAGCCGCAGGTCGCCGCCACGCTGCAGCTCGCCTCGGCCGATGCGCAGATCGTTGCGCCGCCCAAGCCGAAGCCGGCGCCCGTGGCTGACAAGCCGGCGGCCGGCAAGCCTGAAACCCCGGCCGACATCATCAATGCCCGCGGCTTCTGGGACACTCCGGCGACGCCGCAGCAGGCGACACCGGCGCAGATCGCCGCGCTGAAGGCCCGCCAGGCGCTTGCCGCCGCGACCGATCCGCAGCCCACCGCCAGCGTCTCCAACGCAACTCTTCAGGCGCTGGCTTACGCACCGGCCGCCTCCCCGGTCGATCGCGCCAACGTCGTTGCCGCTTCCGCGCCGATCCCGCGCTCGGCCCGTCCCGCCGCCGCGTCCCGCAGCGGCGCCCAGGCAACCGAGATCAACACGGTGGTCGGCAAGAGCGTCGACGGCATGGTCGCAACCGCGACCCGGCTCTCCGCGGCCAAGGGCGAGAGCATCTGGCTCAAGATCGTGATGCTGTCGCCGAGCGCCAGCCGCGCGATGTCGGTGACGCTGATGGGCGAGCTCGATATGACCGCGCTGCGCGGCTATTTCGTCAAGCCGCAGGCCGTGATCGCCGTGGGCTTCACCGACGATCCGATGCAGGGCCTGTCCTGCGACAGCTTCTCGGGCAGCGCCACCGCGAAGCTCGATACGACCTCCTTCGTCGTGCGCACCGCCGCGTTGCGCTGAGGCGGTATTTCCACGAACACAATGTCGTGGCCCGGATGGTGCGCGCGCACTGGGTTCACTTGTCCGTGACGACAGATAAACGGATTTTGCCCAAGCCTGGCGCGCATATGCACTAAGGAGGATTCCCCCACTTCCAACGGGTAATCACCCGGTATCGCTGCGCATTCCAAACGCGCATCGTGGCAATGCGCGAAAAACCCGGAAGGGAGCGTGCGATGTCAGTTCCAAGCAAGTCTGAGCTCAGCCTTCTGAACCAGGACGAGCGCGAAGTCACATTGAATACGCACCATCCCGTGGTTGGAGAGATGGGGCGCGATCGACTTGAGGGCCTTCGCGACCGGCTACGGGATCTGCGCGACAGGGAGCGTACATTGTCGCGGCATCGACGCCGCGAAACAAAGGGGACGACCGACCCGCGCGGCAAGAGTTTCTCCGGAACGGCAGAGCACGCAAACCGGCGCCAATCGGTCTTCGCTGCCGCCATCAAGCGCGTCAAGAACGAGCTGAGGCGCATCCGAAAGTTTGAGGCACGACGGGAGCTCGGGGAAGCGGCGCGACGGGCGCTGGCACTTCGTCGGGCACGTCAGTTTTCCCGACCGCAGACGACCCCAACTTCGCATGACGGCATGCGGTCCATCCCAAGCCGTCGCCGGATCAAGAAACTTCCACCGGAAAAAATCGGAAGGGTCTCGCAGGCCAACAAGCGGGCGCAGGCCCGACGAGACTCCAAACGCGGACGCGGCAATTGAGACGAGACCGACAATCCTGCCGATAGAGGCTGCGCGCCGGACCGGCGCAACGGCGTGCTCGCCATGTCCAAGACTATAGTGTCGAAACCCGCAGCTTCTATCTCGCTTTCCTGACCCGCCGATCCAGATGATACGTCAGCGCCAGCGAGAGACAGACGGTGAGCTGCTGCTTCGGAAGCGCGCCGGATACCGGCAACAGCAACGCCCTCGTCTGCCGATACTCGAACTGATCGGGAAAGCGCTCGCGGAACGTATCGACCAGCGTCGTCCTGCAGTTGACGAGAATGGCGGCGCGATCGGAGTCCTTCACGCGCCCGAGCCGGATCGTAGAGCCGCTGCCGGTCTCATCGGTCAGATAAGCGGGTTCGCCCCATTTCAGCGTTTCGGTGAGCGGGCCGACGTCCTCATGCGCCGCAGCGGTCGCAAAGATCAGCGCACGCACCTGAAGCAGCCGCTTGCCGATCGGCGCCGGAAGAGCGTCGAAGGCACGGCTCACCTCGCGCGGTAGCGGCGGCGCAGTCACGGCGTTTCCCTCGATGGACCCACGACACTGGTGTCGTCCTGGCGAAAGCCAGGACCCATACCGCGGAATCTATCGATGAAGCGCGGTACCAATCCCGCACGACGATAATGCAACTGCCGGCCTTCGCAATAACCACGGCCTGTGGCTATGGGTCCTGGCTCTCGCGAGGACGACAGTACAGACCTCAGATCATTCCCAGCGCTTGCATGTAGGTCTCGAGAATGGTCTCGGCCTCGGCGCGCTCGTTGGGATCCTGCTTGCGCATCCGCACGATGGTGCGCAGCGCCTTGACGTCGTAGCCGTTGCCCTTGCTCTCGGCATAGACGTCGCGGATGTCGTCGGAGATCGCCTTCTTCTCTTCCTCCAGCCGCTCGATGCGCTCGATGATGGATTTGAGCTGGTCCTTGGCAAATTTCGTCGCGGGCTCGTCGTCGCGGACGGCGGCGGAGGTGGCCATCTTGGTACTCCCAATGAAACTGGCAAAACGAGGTGACGCCGGCATCCGTCACCGCGCGTGCTGCCTGAACCCTTAGGGTTCGTGCCCCCCGCGTTCAAGCAAGCATCGCGCTCGTCCACAGCGCGCCCACAGGAGATGAGAAGATACTGGAGATTGTCGTCATTCCGGGGCGCCCGAAGGGCGAACCCGGAATCTCGAGATTCCGGGTTCGATGCTGCGCATCGCCCCGGAATGACGGGGAAAGACTAGTGCCCGTGGGGATGGACCTTCTTCATCGCCTCGATCTGCTCGGGCGTGGCCGTGCCCTGGTATTTCGCTTTCCAGGTCTCGTAGGGCATGCCGTAGACGGCCTCCCGGCTCTCGTCCTTGCTCAGGGCGACGCCCTGGGCGTCGGCGGCGTCCTTGAGCCAGTTGGACAGGCAGTTGCGGCAGAAGCCTGCCAGATTCATCAGGTCGATGTTCTGGACGTCGGTCCGCGTCTTCAAATGGTCGACCAGGCGCCGGAAAGCGGCCGCTTCGAGTTCCGTTCTGGTTTTGTCGTCGATTGCCATCACTGAATCCCTTGGCTACCCCTGATGTCGTCACCCTTACGGGATCAGGTGGGGTCCTGTCACAGATTTTGCCATATCGCGGCGCAAACGGGCCCCGGGCCGCCTCTCGCGGCAGTTCCCCGGCCCTACGCCAAATCGTCAATCATCTGGTATACGTTCCGCGACAATGATCGCCGAATCTCCCCGTTCCCCGTTTCGCCTGCTCGCCCGGTTGGTCCCGGTGCTGGTGGTTGGCCTGCTGTGCCTCTGGACCAGCCCCGCCTCCGCCGATTTCCGCCTCTGCAACAACACCTCGAGCCGGGTCGGCATTGCGCTCGGCTACAAGGACGCCGAGGGCTGGACCACCGAGGGCTGGTGGAACATCTCCTCCCGCTCCTGCGAGACCCTGCTGCGGGGCACGCTGGTCGCCCGCTACTATTACATCTACGCGATCGACTATGACCGCGGCGGCGAATGGTCGGGCCAGGCCTTCATGTGCTCGCGCGACAAGGAATTCACCATCCGCGGCACCGAGGATTGCCTGGCGCGCGGCTATGACCGCACCGGCTATTTCGAGGTCGATACCGGCGAGCAGCGCGCCTGGACGGTGCAGCTTACCGATGCCAACGAGCAGCCGGCACAGCCGCGCCTGCCCGGCATGCCCGGCCCGGTTGGCCCGGGTGGCGGCGTTCCGGGTTTGCCCAATGGCCCGCCCGGTGCTACGCCCCCGGGCTCGCCCGGCCTGCCACCGGCCGCAGCTCCCCCTCCGCCTGGGAATAAGCCATGAGGCGTCTTCGCCGTATCAAGATTCTCGCGACCCTTGGACCTGCCTCTTCGGACCTCGCGATGATCCGCCGCCTGTTCGAGGCCGGCGCCGACCTGTTCCGCATCAACATGAGCCACACGCCGCATGACAAGATGCGGGAGCTGGTGGCGACGATCCGCAATGTCGAGAGCAGCTACGGCCGGCCGATCGGCATCCTGGTCGACCTTCAGGGACCGAAGCTCAGGCTCGGCGCCTTCGCCGAAGGCTCGGTCCAGCTCCAGAACGGCCAGACCTTCACGCTCGATTCCGACAAGGCGCCGGGCGATGCCACGCGCGTCAATCTCCCGCATCCGGAGATCCTCGCCGCGCTGCGGCCCGGCCATGCGCTGCTGCTGGATGACGGCAAGGTCCGGCTGATCGCGGAGGAGACCTCGAAAGAGCACGCGGTGACGCGCGTCGTGGTCGGCGGACGGATGTCCGACCGCAAGGGCGTCAGCCTGCCCGACACCGACCTGCCGGTCTCGGCGATGACGCCGAAGGACCGCGCCGACCTCGAGGCGGCGCTGGTCACCGGCGTCGACTGGATCGCGCTGTCCTTCGTGCAGCGCGCCGACGACGTGATCGAGGCCAAGAAGATGATCCGCGGTCGCGCCGCGGTCATGGCCAAGATCGAGAAGCCGCAGGCGATCGACCGCCTCGCCGACATCATCGAGGCCTCCGACGCGCTGATGGTGGCGCGCGGCGATCTCGGCGTCGAGCTGCCGCTGGAGCGCGTGCCGAGCCTCCAGAAGCAGATGACGCGCATGGCGCGCCGCGCCGGCAAGCCGGTGGTGATCGCGACCCAGATGCTGGAATCGATGATCCAGTCGCCGGTGCCGACCCGCGCCGAGGTCTCGGACGTCGCCACCGCCGTCTATGAAGGCGCCGACGCCATCATGCTGTCGGCGGAATCGGCGGCCGGAAAATTCCCGGTCGAGGCGGTCTCGACCATGAACCGCATCGGCGAAGAGGTCGAGCGCGACCCGATTTATCGGTCCGTGCTGACCGCGCAGCGCCCTGCGCCGGAATCCACCGCCGGCGACGCCATCGCGGACGCCGCCCGCCAGATCGCCGAGACGCTCGACCTGCCGGCCCTGATCTGCTGGACCAGCTCGGGCTCGACCGCGGTGCGCGTCGCGCGCGAGCGGCCGAAGCCACCGATCGTGGCGATCACGCCGAACATCGCGGCCGGACGCCGGCTGGCGGTGGTCTGGGGCGTGCATTGCGTGGTGGCGGAAGACGCGCGCGACCAGGACGACATGGTGAGCCGCGCCGGCCAGATCGCGTTCCGGGACGGCTTCGTCCGCGCCGGCCAGCGCGTGATCATCGTCGCCGGCGTGCCGCTCGGCATCCCCGGCACCACCAACATGGTGCGCATCGCCTCCGTCGGCCCCGAGGGCGGCGCGGATATCTAGGTCCGCGGGACCCCGGCAAACAAGAACGTCGAAAACAACCCCATGCACAGTAGCCGGCCTGTCCGGCGTGCCTGCTCGGGTTTTTCGAAAAGGCGCGCTCTGACAACGGCCTGAGCGCGATCAGGCCCCCGGCCTTGGTCGCGCCCTCGATTCAGGCCCCGACCAGCGCTTTCGTGGTCGGGAGCAGCGTCTGCTGCACCACCAGGCCGCGGGCGCGGGCGTCCATGACGCCGACGGCGCGCAGCGCAAGCAGCGTCACGGTCTGCACCGCATCGCGCATCTTGACGGGATCTTCGAGATTGTCAGGCGCGAGCGGCCCGACCAAGGCCTCATGCAGCGCACCGAGCAGCGCGGTGGCGGCCAGCGCGGTGTCCTGCGCCGGCAGGTGACCGGCGCGCACGGCCGCATCGATCCGGCCTGCGATCTCGCCCGCGATCTCGCGCCGGCTGGCAAGCCGGGAGGCGCTGACATCGACATCGACCGGCTCGGCCAGGATGCCCCAGGCCAGCCTGCGCTGCGACAGGGTATGGACCGCCACCGTGGTGACGGCAGCAGCCAGCGCCGAGGACGGACCCGGCGCGGCATCGGCCGCCCGGCGGATCGCCGCGAGCTCGTCGCGGGAGACCTCGGCGATCAATTCGGAGATCAACTCGGCCTTGGAGGGGAAGTAGCGGTAGACCGTGCCGGCCGCGACATTGGCCCGGACCGCGACCGGCGCGATCTGCACCGCCGCCATCCCGCCTTCCGCCGCAGCCTCCCGCGCCGCCGCCAAGATCGCACTGCGCCGGGCCGCAAGGCGCTTAACCACTTGATGCGTCCGCCGATAAACCATGGCGCGCTTCCTGTCCCACACGCCTGCCGCACGCCCTGCGGCCGAACGCTTCGTCACTCAATCGCTGCAAATCGCCCCGCAAGGACTGAACAACTATTCAGGACGAATGACAAGGAGCAAATGAGGATACGGGCGCCACGCAACTCCGAGGCGCACGCGAGCAGGTAGTAAACGCATCCTTGCACCGCGTGGCGGCGGCGAACCGGCCCGGTTTACCCCAACTTAAAAGCGATCATGCTCAGGTGCGGATCTGCTGTTGTGCGTGGTCGTTCAACCCCGAGAGTCCAATGTCGGTTTCCGTTACAAGCAGCGTTCCCGTCCGCGGCGTTGCGCGCTGGCTCGTGCCGCTCTGCATCGGCGCCGGTGTGTACCTGTTCTTCCTCGGCGTCGGCGACATCATGCTGCGGGATTCCGATACGCTGTGGCAGATCAAGATCGGACAGTGGATTCTCGAACATCGCGCGCTGCCCACCACCGACATCTATTCGTTCACGCGCGCCGGTGAGCCCTGGATCTCCAGCTCCTGGCTGTCGCAAGTCCTGTTCGCGCTGGTTTACGAGCCGTCAAACTGGTCGGGCGTGGTTATCCTGACATCGCTCGCAATCGGAGCGACCGCGGCGATCTTCGTTCACCTGCTTGAGCCTTATCTGGAGCCGGCGCGCGCCTTTCTGCTCGTCACCCCGCTCCTCTTCATGTCGATGGGGCATTTCCTCGCGCGCCCGCACATGCTGGCCCTGCCGGTCATGGTGGCCTTTGTCGGCGGGCTGCTGGCGGCCGCCGACCGGCGCACCGCGCCCTCCTGGCTATTGCTGCCCTTGATGGCGCTATGGGCCAATCTTCACGGCGGCTTCGTCATGGGGCTGGCGCTGATCGGGGCCATCGGCCTCGATGCGCTCGCATCCGCCGATCGCAAGGATCGATTTGCGCTGGCGGCGCGCTGGGCCGTGTTCGGGCTTGCTGCGCTGGCCGCAGCCTGCTGCACGCCCTATGGCTGGAACACGCTTCTCGCATCGACGAAGATCCTCAGCCTCGGCAAGCTGCTCTCGATGATCTGGGAATGGATGCCCGCCGACTTCAGCTCGCTCGATCTTTTTGGAGCCAGCCTGCTCGGATTGATCGCCATCGGCTACTACAGCGGGCTGGTGCTGTCCTGGACCCGTATTCTTCTACTGCTCGGCCTGGTCTGGGCGGCCCTCAACCACGTCAGAAATATCGAGGCCTTTGCGTTGTTGACGCCGCTGGTGCTGGCGAAGCCGTTCGCCGAGCAATTGGGCGTGACGCGAGCGGTCGCGCTGAGGGCGGCAGACGCCCGGTCCTCCTTTGCAGTGAGCGCAATCGCTGCGCTCGCGATCGTCGCGGCCGGCTGGAGCATCACGCGGTCCTATGCCACGCCGTACCGGTATGCCTTCATCGGCAATCAGTCCCCCGCGGCCGCGGTCGACGTGCTCGAACGGCGGCACGCGCAGCGGATCTTCAGCACCGCTCCGATCGGCGGCTATCTGATCACCCGCAACATCAAGACCTTCATCGATGGCCGCGCCGAGCTGTATGGCGAGCAGTTCGTGCTCGACTACTTCGACGCCGTCGAGGGCAAGAACGTCGAGACGCTCCTGCGTCTGCTCGATACCTACCGGATCGACGCGACGCTGCTGAACCCCACGGTGCCCGCCTCGAGGATCATGGACCATCTGCCGGGCTGGAAGCGGCTCTATGCGGATGACGTCGCCGTGGTCCACGTCCGCGACGACACACCGCTCCCCTCCCCGTCACGGTGAGCCACGAACCAAAGCGCGACGAGATTGGAGTGAATCGTCATCGCGTCTTGGCGTGTTGCTAGAGCATGAACTCTCGGGAATACCGCCGCACATTTTAGGCAAACGCGGCCCTGCGGGTCCGGATCACGCTCCAGGCCGCCAGCTCTCGCGGCCTTGCGCGGACGCTTCGCCGCGTTCTTGTGGTGGCTGGCCCCGCACCATGAGGGCCAGACACCCCGCAGCAAGACCAAAACGCGACCACGTCCGTTAACCCTCGGTCCCTGGCTGCAAAGCTCCCCGCACAAAAGAAAAGAGCCTCGTCTCGGACGAGGCTCTTTCAACTCTCAATTTGTCCGGCCTTACTTGAGGCTGGTCGAGATCGAGGTGAACTTGGTGTTCAGCGTGCTGCCGAGGTTGTTGACGACGGTGATGATCGCCAGCGCGATGCCGGCAGCGATCAGGCCGTATTCAATGGCGGTGGCGCCGGATTCATCCTTCACAAAGCGCGCAACGAGGTTCTTCATAGAGTGCTCCCAAAAAGTACACGAGGCTACAACTGGTCTGGTCTCTTCGGCTTCCCAGCGCCGCCCGACCATGGAACCGAACGTAGAGGCAAAGAATTGCGCCGCAGTTAATTCGACTGCGTAAACACTGAGCGGTTTGCGTGTATTCGTCGATGGTAAACCGAAATCTAAAACAACCCGTTAAATCATCCGGACGTGACGCCGACCCGGCCCCGATTTACCCGAAGTTATGACCGCCGTGGTCCACTGCCGCCGAACCGACAAGAACAACAGGACGACGAGGCGGAATGTCCCTTTCCTTTGCCAACAGCATCGCGATGCAGGGCCGCGCGCGAGCCCTGGTGCCGCTGTGCGTCGGTGCCGGCGCCTATCTGTTCTTCCTCTATGTCGGCGACACGCTGCTTCAGGACTCCGACTCGTTCTGGCAGATCAGGGTCGGGCAATGGATCCTCGATCACGGCGCCGTGCCCACCACGGATTTCTATTCCTTCACGCGGGCCGGCGCGCCGTGGATTTCGACGTCGTGGCTGTCGCAAGTGCTGCTCGCCTTCTCCCATGCGCAATGGGACTGGGCGGGTCCCGTCATCCTCACTGCGATGGCGACCGCACTCACGGCCGCAATCTTCGTCTATCTGCTCGACGCGCAGATCGAGGCACCGCGGGCAGTGCTGTTTGCGATGCTGGCGCTGCTGCTGTCGTTGCACCACGTCCTGGCGCGCCCGCATATTCTGGCGCTGCCGGTCATGGTGGCGTGGGTCGGCCTGCTGATGGCGGCCGCCGACCGCAGGCGTGCGCCGTCCTGGTATTGGCTGCCGCTGATGGCGCTCTGGGCGAACCTGCATGGCGGCTTCGTGCTCGGCCTGGCGCTGATCGGTCCGATCTCGCTCGAGGCCGTCGAGCATGCCGAGAAGGGACAACGGCTCCGACTGTTCATGCGCTGGGTGCTGTTTGGCATCGGCGCAGTGATCGCGAGCTGCTGCACGCCGTACGGCTGGAAGACGCTGCTGGGCGCGACCAACATCCTCAGCCTCGGCGAGCTGCTGTCGCTGATCTTCGAATGGATGCCGGCGAACTTTGCCACGTTCACCTCGTTCGAAGGCGCGCTGCTCGGCCTGATCGCCTTCGGCTATTATCGCGGCCTGGTGCTCTCGGCGCCGAGGATCTTTTTGATCCTGTTCCTGACCTGGAGCGCGCTGACCCATGTCAGGAGCATCGAGGCCTTTGCCTTCCTGGTGCCGCTGGTGCTGGCGAAGCCGCTCGGCGAGTTGGTCCCGCGCCCGCAGCCGGACTCCACCGGCACCGACCGCTGGCCGGCCCACTATGTCACCGCGCTTGGCGCGCTGATGATCGTGGCCGCAGGCTGGACCTCGACCTCGCTCTACATGGGGCACCACCGCTTCACCTTCACGATGACGCAGACGCCGGTTGCCGCCGTCGACCTGCTCGAGCAGCGCAGGGCCCAGCGCATCTTCAACGCCTATCAGTTCGGCGGCTATCTGATCTCGCGCGATATCCCCGTCTACGTCGACGGCCGCGCCGAGCTCTATGGCGAGAAATTCGTGATGGACTTCTTCAAGGCGACCGAGGGCAAGAAGCCCGAGCTGCTTCCGCGCCTGCTGGATGAGTACAAGATCGACGCGACGCTATTGGTTGCCGATGCGCCCGGCCCCCAGATCCTCGATCAGCTCACGGGCTGGAAGCGGATCTATGCCGACGACATCGCGGTGATCCATGTGCGGGACGACAGCGCGGCCGCGAAATCGTCGAAGTGAGGACGCGACTCCAGCTTCATCCCGGCAGCATCTTGCATGGAGTCCTCCGGCCATGCGGCCGGAGGTCCAATTGATCCGGCGATTTGCCGCTTTGCCTTACCTGCAGGGATGGCGGTTGCCGTCCAGACCGAGATAGGTGCCCGTCGCCGGATCGAAGGACCGGTAACGCTCGGAGCAAGAACGGGAAGCGGCGCCGTCCGCGCGAGCCATGGCGCTGTCGGCGCCTTGCGCGGGAGCCGCGCCGTCCGGCAACTCGAGGCCCAGCCGGCCCGCCGGCGTCAGCGTGCCATTCAGGTTGCGATTGGGGTTCTCCGCTTCGTACGTGTCCGGATGACTGCTCGCAAAACCGGATTGCGCGTAGGCGGTGGTTGCAGTCAGGGCCGACAACACAGCCACGGCAGCGAGGATCTTAAGCCCAGTCATAGTCGATCTCCATCATTGGCCGGTGCATCGTGCGGCCGGTGCGGCAGGAGGTGGGCCGACATGGTGTGCTGGACAAGCTCGCCGTGATGGCGGACTCGCCACCAGGCGCGATCTGGTCGTTCAAATACGGAAAGCGTCGTTTGTTTGTGGAACGCGAGGGAGGGACGAAAGCCCGCGCCCTGGTTTTTGTCTTGGAACGTGACGCCGCCACTTTGTCATGCGCTAATGTCCGGTGGACGAACAGGAAGACGTGTCATGATGTTTCGCAAACTCCTCACCGCCCTTCTCGTCATGGTCTCGATCAATGCTGCGCATGCGGCGCCGCAATGGCTGAGCCTGCCGCCGACGCCGACCTTGCCCAAGGCGGCGCAGAGCGGCTTCGCGCCCGTCAACGGCATCAAGGTCTGGTACGCCGTGTTCGGCCGCGGGGAGCCGGTGCTCTTGCTGCATGGCGGCCTCGCCAACGCCAACTACTGGGGTCACCAAGTCCGTGCGCTGCAACGGCGCTATCAGGTCATCGTCATGGAGAGCCGCGGGCACGGGCGCAGCAGCCGCAACCAGGAGCCCTATGGCTACGATCTGATGGCCTCGGACGTGGTCGGGCTGCTCGACCATCTCAAGATCAGGAAGGCCGCGATTGTCGGCTGGAGCGACGGCGCAATCATCGGCCTCGACATCGCGATGAAGCACCCGGAGCGGGTCACCAAGCTGTTCGCTTTCGCGGCCAACTCGGATCCGTCGGGCGTTGCCGATATTGCGTCAAGCGACGTCTTCAACGCCTACATCGCCAGAGCCGGCGAGGAGTACAAGCGTCTCTCGCCGACCCCGACGGAGTACAAGAGCTTCGTCGCGGAGATTACCAAGATGTGGGAGAGCCAGCCGAAATGGACGGCGTCGGATCTCGCGGCGATCAAGGTCCCGACCTGGATCGTGGATGGCGATCACGACGAGGCGATCAAGCGCGAGAACACCGAGTTCATGGCGGCGAACATCCCGGGCGCCGGCCTGCTGATCCAGCCGGAGGTCAGTCACTTCTCGTTTCTGCAGGATCCGGAGCAGTTCAACGACGATGTGCTGCGCTTTCTCGAGCGGCGCGGCGAGAGGGCGGGAGCCGCGGCGAAGTGAAATATCGTAGGGTGGGCAAAGCGAAGCGTGCCCACGACTTCTGTCTCGCTTGCCGATAGGTGGTGGGCACGGCGCAAAAGGCGCCTTTGCCCACCCTACGGGACTTGAACAGCGGCGATCGCCCAGCCTTCACCGCCTCATACTCCGGAATCAGAATGGGCACGGCGCGTGCGCGCCTTTGCCCAGCCTACTTCTTCGCCGGGCGGTCCTTCACGGGGATCACGAGCTTGAGGCCGGACCAGACGTCGTCGACGGCGCAGACCTTGATGTCGACGAGGCCGTTCGCGAGCGCGGTCTCGCGCACCAGCGTTTCCGTCACGTCAGTCGCGACGCCCGAGGCCTTCTTCGGCCATGACGCCCAGATCATCCCATCAGGTGCGATCGCCTTGCGGTAGCTGCGCAGCTTGACCGCAAAGCCTTTGGCTTCGGTCGCGAAGACATGCACCATGTCGAGCGGCGCCTTGGCGGTCTTTGCGATCTTCACATCATCGGGCAATTCACCGACGACATCGCGATAGGCCGACGAAAGGCCGTCCACGAAAATACAAAAGCCCGGCTTGATGCCGAGCTTTTGCACTAACGGTTTGCCGGAATAGCCGGCCACGACGCGAGAGGCGTTACGCCTGCGGTTGCGGCTCCAGGCCCGGATCCGGATCGGGCCGCGGGCGCGACTTGCCGGCCGGGGGCACGGCGGAGGCGCGCGGCGTGGTCGGCTCGAGCACGGACTCGCGGTTCGGCTTCTTGCCCTTGAGCAGATCGACGATCTCGTCTCCGGAGAGCGTCTCGAACTCGAGCAGGCCCTTGGCCAGCGCCTCAAGATCACCGTGCTTCTCGGTGAGGATGCGGGTGGCTTCCTTGTAGCCTTCCTCGACCAGGCGCCGGATCTCGGAGTCGATCTTCTGGACGGTCGCCTCAGAAGCGTTCTGCGTGCGCGACACCGACATGCCCAGGAACACCTCGTCCTGGTTCTCGCCGTAGGAGACCGTGCCGAGCTCTTCCGAGAGGCCCCAGCGCGTCACCATCATGCGGGCGAGGCGCGTGGCCTGCTCGATGTCGGAGGCAGCACCCGAGGTCACCTTCTCGCGGCCGAAGATCAGCTCTTCGGCGACGCGGCCGCCCATCATGATGGCGAGGCGCGAGGTCATCTGCTCCAGCGACATCGACAGCTTGTCGCGCTCGGGCAGCTGCATGACCATACCCAGCGCACGGCCGCGCGGGATGATCGTCGCCTTGTGGATCGGATCGGTCGCGGGCACGTTGAGGCCGACGATGGCGTGGCCGCCCTCGTGATAGGCCGTCAAGAGCTTCTCTTCCTCGGTCATGACGAGCGACTTGCGCTCGGCGCCCATCATCACCTTGTCCTTGGCCTCCTCGAACTCGGCCTGAGTCACCATCCGCTTGTTGCGGCGGGCGGCGGTGAGCGCAGCTTCGTTGACGAGGTTCATCAGGTCGGCGCCGGAGAAGCCCGGGGTGCCGCGCGCGATGGTCTTGAGGTTGATATCCGGCGCCAGCGGCACCTTGCGAACGTGAACCTTGAGGATCTGCTCGCGGCCGACGACGTCCGGATTCGGCACCACGACCTGACGGTCGAAGCGGCCGGGACGCAGCAGCGCGGGATCGAGCACATCAGGGCGGTTGGTCGCCGCGATCAGGATCACGCCCTCGTTCGCCTCGAAGCCGTCCATCTCGACCAGCAGCTGGTTCAGCGTCTGCTCGCGCTCGTCATTGCCGCCGCCGAGACCGGCGCCACGGTGACGACCGACGGCGTCGATTTCGTCGATGAAGATGATGCAGGGGGCGTTCTTCTTGGCCTGCTCGAACATGTCGCGGACGCGGCTCGCGCCGACGCCGACGAACATCTCGACGAAGTCAGAACCCGAAATGGTGAAGAACGGCACGTTGGCTTCGCCCGCGACCGCACGCGCGATCAGGGTCTTACCGGTGCCGGGAGGGCCAACCAGCAGCACGCCGCGCGGAATGCGGCCGCCGAGGCGCTGGAACTTGCCGGGGTCGCGCAGGAATTCGACGATCTCCTGCAGGTCCTGCTTGGCTTCGTCCACGCCGGCGACGTCCTCGAAGGTGACGCGGCCATGCGCTTCAGTGAGCATCTTCGCACGCGACTTGCCGAAGCCCATCGCCTTGCCGGCGCCGCCCTGCATCTGCCGCGACAGGAAGATCCACACGCCGATCAGCGCGATGAAGGGCAGCCAGGAGACCAGCAGCGAGACGAACCAGGGCACGTTGTCGCCCGGCGGCTTCGCGGTGATCTGGACCTTGCTGTCATAGAGGCGCTTGACCAGCGTCGGGTCGTTCGGCGCATAGGTCTGGAAGCTGGAGCCGTTGGTGAAGGTGCCGTGGATATCCGGCCCCTGGATCACCACGTCGCGCACATTGCCGCGGTCAACCTCGCTCAGGAGCTGGGAGAAGGCGATGTCCTGCGAGGAGGCGCGCTGACCCGGATTTTGGAAGAGCGTGAACAACGCCAACAGCAGCAAGACAATGATGACCCAGAGGGCGAAATTGCGCAGATTGGCGTTCATCGATCTTCCTTCGTGGTCGCGCGGATCGCGGCCTGAATCCTTGGGCAGTACGAGGAAATCCCCAAGGAATCCTCTCGGTTAGACGCATACAATTTAGGTGCCGCCCCGGTCGCTGCCAAGGGAACGAGATGGGACTATTTATCCCATCTTAGGGCGATTCCCGCTGAAATAATGGCGACCTACCCGGGGTTTTTCCTGCCTGGTTAAGGTGACCTGACGGCGCTGCCTCGAAACAGCCGGTGTCATGATCCGCCTCTATCGCCCTTGCGCCGCCGGGCCGGCGCCGGCGCGATCTGGATACGCCCGCCGGCAAGGCTGATCAAGGCTCCCGCAAGGGTCTGCTTCAGGACCGGCCGGCCATTTGCGGCTGCGCGGGGACCTGCGGCCATACCAGCAGCGATCGCCTGATCGAGCGCGGCCAGGAGGGTTTCGACCTTGCCGAGTTCCGCCGGCCCCTCGTGCCCGAGCGCGTTGATGGCCCGAAGCAGCATCCGCAGCCGGACCTCCTCCGGTAGGGTGGCGAACGCGCCGGCCTCAAAGCTTCGCATATCCGGCCCATGCGGCGCATCGTCGCGATCCCTCAAGCGAAGGAAGCGCTCGGCCCCGTCCGTCAGCACCTCCACCGCCGCATTGGCGCGCGCCAGCCTGGCTGCGAGCCGCGCCAGACTGCGGGCGTCGCCGCCCTCGGCCGCGAGCTGCGGCAACAGCGCGCGCAGCCGCGGCCGGGTGAAGGCGGTGTCGCGATTGGTGGGATCATCGGCAAAGCCGATCTTCGCGCGCTTCAGGGTCGCGATCAGCTGCGCCTTCGGGACGTCGAGCAGCGGACGCGCCAGCACGATGCCGTCGCGCTCCGTGAGGCGCGCCATCGCCGACAGCCCGGCAAGTCCGCTGCCGCGGACGAGGCGCATCAACAGCGTCTCGGCCTGGTCGTCGCGGGTGTGGGCGGTCAGCACATGGCTCGCACCGGCGCTGCGCGCGGCCTGCACGAGCAGGCGGTAGCGGGCTTCGCGCGCGGCCGCGGGCAGTCCCGTCTTCGGCTTGGCGCCGCGCCAGCGCAGGGTCCGGTGCGGCAGGCCGAGCTCGGTGGCGAGCCGCTTCACCTCGCGCGCCTCGCGCGCCGCCTCGGCCCGCAGGCCATGATCGACGGTCACGACGGTGAGACGCGGGCCGCGCGCAAGACTGCGCTGCCAGCGCGCGGCGAGCCACATCAGCGCGATCGAGTCGGGCCCGCCGGACACCGCGAGCACCAGTGCGGGCGCACTTTTCAACTCGGCGAAGAGCTGCTTCGCCTCGCGCGCGGAGATCGGAGAATTGTCGTCGTCTGACATGACGCTGCCCAGCAATCGCCAGCGGATGGACCGACTGTTTAGCGCAGCACCATCCGCGTTGTCAGCGATCAACGCCGCGTGGTCAGCACTTCACCCGCTTCTGCTCGCGGTCGACGGCGGCTTTGACGCCGGCGGAGGCGCGCGGATATTTGCGGCCGACCTCGCCGAAGGCGGCGCAGGCGGCCTCCTTCTCCTTCAGCGCGGCCAGCGACTGGCCGAGCCGCAGCAGCGCATCCGGCGCCTTGGCCGACTTCTCGTATTTGGTGGTGACGGCGAGGAAGGCTTCCGCGGAGTCGCGATATTGCTGGCGCTGGAAGTAGCTCTCGCCGAGCCAGTATTGCGCGTCGCCGAGCAGCGGGTCGCTCGGATATTTCTGCGCGAAGTTCTTCATGGTCTGCTCGGCGAGCGCATAGTCCTTGCGCTGCATGTAGCCGATGCCGAGATCGAACTCGTCGCGCGGCGTCGCCGACGGCGGCAGGGTGGTCAGGCCGGTGCCGGCGGCTGGCGCAGGAGAGCCCTGTTGGACCGGCGGATAGCCGGGCTGGGCTGCCGGCGGCACGCCCTGCTGATAGCGCGGGCTGGTGTTGGCGAGATCGAGCGGCTCGCCGGCGTTGCGCCCTCCGGGCGCTCCGCCAGGGACTCCCGCCGACATCGGCTGCTGGCCGCCGCCGAGCGCGCGCGGCGCGCCGGGCGCGCTCGGATTCTGGCTGGGGTCAAAGGCATCGCCACGGCGGCGCGTGCCGGGGGCACCGGGCGCCGGCTGCTCCTGAACGATCGGCGGGGGAGACGCGATCTGCGGCTGCTCGTAATTCGGCTGGGCGGGTTGCGGCTGCTGCTGGCGATAGGCCGGCGCAGCCTGCGCGGGCGGCACGGCGGCGACACTGGGCTGCACCGGCGCCTGTCCGGGCGCAGCTTGCGCACCGCCTTCGAGCGCCCGCAGGCGCTCTTCGAGCTGGCGGTTGCGGTATTGCAATTCTTCGTTCTGGCCGGTGAGCTGGCGCAGCTGGTTCTCCAGCCGCTCGATCCGCATCTCGGGGTCATCGTCCGACTGCGCGAGGACAGGCGAACACAAGGAGAGCAGCGCGGCGGTCGCCACGGTGCCGGTAAAGACCTTAAATCTGGATGACATCTTGCCCTGACGACGAAAGCGAAATGGCCTGCGACGGAACATTCGACGCGCCACACATTGAAGGGGAGTACGCCAAAAATGTGACTGGCACCACGGGGTTTCTGTCACAGATCGCTGAAACGAAACCGGCGCCCGTGAGGGCGCCGGCATAATCGAATTCTGAAGATGAACGGCGCCTGACTTGAAGCGTCAGGAGCTCGCGTTCAGCACGGTGACGGCGCGGCGGTTCTGCGACCAGCAGGAGATGTCGTTACAGACGGCCACCGGCCGCTCCTTGCCGTAGGAGATCGTGCGCATGCGGTTCGCATCGATGCCGCGCGAGGCGAGGAACGAACGCACCGATTGGGCTCTGCGGGCACCGAGCGCGATGTTGTATTCGCGGGTGCCGCGCTCGTCGGCATGACCTTCGATGGTGAAGGAGTAGCGCGGATAGGTCTGCAGCCACTGCGCCTGCTTCTCCAGGGTCACGATCGCCTGCGGGGTCAGATCGGTCTGGTCGCTTTCGAAGAACACGCGGTCGCCCACGTTGACGACGAAGTCCTGCTGGCTGCCCGGCGTCGCCGCGTTGGCCATCGCATCCGCAGCAGAGTTCTTGTTGGCGCAGGCGCCCATCGACAGCGCGACGGCAAGCACCGCGGCCAGCTTCAATCCCTGGAGGATACGCATAGGATGTTTCATTCCGGAGCCTCCACGCTCGCGTTAGTCCACTGCTGTCCGGTCTACAGGGGGTTGGTTAAGCGAACGTTCCGTCAACCTTGATGGGATGTTGCCAGAGCCGGTCAAATGCCCCCCACCGGCGAAAAGCACCCGTCATGGTTAATGGGTTGTAAATGTGGCGCGAGGGTGAAAGCAAGCCGCGTTCACCGGCAAAATCGCTGGCTTTGCTTGAATTTTGGGCCTGAGCCCCGGGAAATCCCGGAGCACCTTCGTCAGGCGGCCCGCCGGGAATCAGGCGTGAGCGGCATCCGGCACCCGCAGCGGCTGCTGCGGCGCCTGGCGCTGCGCGCTGCGCCCGAACAGCATCCGCCGCTCGAAGGCGGTGGACCGCATGATCGGATAACGCTCGAACACCTTCTTGCGGAAGGTCGGGAAATCCGCCGCCATCAGTCCGAACGGCTTGGTGAGACCGGGAACCAGCCTCGGCTCGGCAATGGTCTCGTGCAGAAACACCCGCCGGTAGAAGGCCTGATGCTCGGGACGCACGATCGCAAGGCCAAGATCGGCATTGAAATGCTCGCAGGCCATGTAGGCGAGCCGGGTCGTCAGATAGGGCAATTCCGGAACCCGCTTCACCTGGTCGGGATCGGCGACAAACCGGGTGGGATCGATCATGACCTCGCCGCGATCGAGTCGCGGCAGCAGGATCTCGGGAAAGACATCGGCCGAGGTCGACTGCCGCCACTCCGATGTCAGCACGCTGATGCGCACGGAGCTGCAAAGCTCGCCGTGCAGATAGACGCCGAAGGTCCACGCGTTCGGCAATTCGTCATACTGGTCGGTGACGCGCGCGTCCGCGGATTCCTTGACGGCACCTTCGCGCAGATAGGCGCGGTAGCGGAGATTGTAGATCTTCTCCTTCTCCGCGACCGTGTCGGCGAGATGATAATCGACGTCAGTCAGGAGCTCGGCGCCCCGTCCTACAGCCGAAATGATCGCTCTGGCTGAGGACTGCATTCCAACTCCTTACCCACCACCGCTCACCGCATGCGCGCGGAAACAACCTCCACGCGCGTGATGATTTATTAACAGCTTCTTAACAACGAAGCAAAGCAATCGAAGTGTTAGGGTTAATCCCCCCGTAGCACTACGGTGCCGGGCAACAGACTGAAACGACGGGAAATTCTCGGACGCGGACTTAAGCGAAGGAGCGCGAGCCGACGACCTGGAGCAGGGCTTCGTCGCGCCGTCCATGCGAGGCGTTGAGGAGCTGGCGCATCCGCACGGCGGGCACCGGGCGGCTGAACAGATAGCCCTGCGCCTCGGAGACGGTGCCGTCGGCGCTGATCAGCTCGAGCTGCTCGTTGGTCTCGATGCCCTCGACCACGACCGCCATGCCGAGGTCGGCGGACAGCCGCGCCACGCCGCGCAACAGCGTCAGCGGCCGGTCGGTGTCGATGCCTTCGAGGAAGGAGCGGTCGATCTTCACCTTCTGCATCGGGAAATTGTGCAGGTAGCTGAGGCTCGAATAGCCGGTGCCGAAATCGTCGAGCGAGATGCGCACGCCGAGCGCATGCAGCTGCGAGAGGATGTCGTGGGTGAGCTGGGTGTTGCGCAGCAGCGAGGACTCGGTGATCTCGATCTCCAGCCGATGCGCCGGCAGGCCCGAGACCTCCAGCGCGTAGCGAATCTCGCTCAGCACGTCGCGCTGGTGGAATTGCTGCGGTGAGAAGTTGACTGCGACGCTGACGCCCTCCGGCCACTTCATGCATTCCATGCAGGCGCGGCGCAGTATCCAGCGGCCGAGATCGACGATCAGGCCCATGTCCTCGGCGACCGGGATGATGTCGACCGGCGAGACCGTGCCGCGCACCGGATGATTCCAGCGCAGCAGCGCCTCGCATGTGGTGATCTTGCCGGACTTGAGATTGACCAGCGGCTGGTAGAACAGCTCGAACTCCTCGTTGGCGAGCGCCTTGCGCAGGTCGAGCTCGAGGATGCGGCGGGCCTCGACGGTCGCCGCCATCTCGTCGCGGAAGAAGCAGAAGGTGCCGCGGCCGTCGGCCTTGGCGCGGTACAGCGCCATGTCGGCGTTCTTGAGCAGCGTATCGGCGCTGATGCCGTCCGGCGAGGTCAGCGCGATGCCGACGCTGGCGCCGATCTCGACCAGATGATTGTCGATGCGGTAGCGCTCGCTCAGCCGCTCGACGATGCGGCGGGCGAGGCTCGCGGCATCCTCGGGCGAGCTGATGTCCTGCTGGAACACGACGAACTCGTCGCCGCCGAAGCGGGCGACGAAATCCTCCGGCCGCAGCATCTCGCGCAGGCGGTTGGCGACCGCACATAGCAGCTGGTCGCCGCAGGGATGACCCAGCGTGTCATTGACCTGCTTGAACTGGTCGAGGTCGACGAACAGCAGCGCGGAGAGCCGTTCGGCATGGTGCGAAATCGCCAGCAGCCGCTCGATCTCGTCGCGGAAGGAGACCCGGTTGGGCAGCGCCGTGAGCTCGTCATAGCGGGCGAGATGGCTGATCCGGGCTTCCGCGTTGGTGCGTTCGGTGATGTCTTCCAGCAGCAGCACGGTGCCGCCGCCGGTCATCGGCTGGAACGTCCAGGCGAGCGAGCGGCCCCGCGCGGGATTGGGATCCGCGGTGGCGATCTCGCGGATTCGCGCGTGCTCGATCTCGGCCAGGATCTGGTTGCCGCTCTCCGCCGAGATGGAGCCTGCGGCGACGCAGGCCGACACGATATCGACGGCGGTGGCGCCGCGCTTGACCAGATCCTCGGGCAAGCTCATCAGCTCGCCGAAACGATGGTTCATCACCGCAAGGCGCCCGTCGGCGCGAAACATGCACAGCCCGTGCGGCATGTTGTTGAGCGCGGTATCGAACTGGCTCGCCAGCGCGGATTCGCGGAAGCTAGAGGTCAGCGCCTTGACGAAGATCGCGTGCAGGCTGAGGTTGATGTTCTTCAGGCCGATGAAGAAGAACACGAGCAGGATCGCAAGACCGATGTGGTAGAATCCGCCATGCAGCAGCAGGGCGAGCGACATCGGACCGCAGGCGAGCGCGACGTGCCACTGGATCACCCGGGGCTGGCCGTAATTGCGGGCGGCGCCGCCGGCGGTGTAGCCGATGCCGATGGCGACACAGAGCATGTCGGCGACCGGATCCTCGTTGTTGTAGATGACGACGAAGGCCCATATGCCGAGCACCGCCGCATAGCTGAGCGCGCCGATCCAGTAACGCGGCTCCAGATGCTTTGCCTCTTCGAATGACAGTCCCTGCGTCCGGTTTTCGTATCCGCGCATCTGGAATGCGCGCGCGGTGCCGATGGCGATCAGGAGAAACGCGATCGGCCACAGCCAGACGTCGCCGGTCTTCAGCGCAGTCATCACCGCGGCCACGGCCGCGGAGGCCGAGCCCAGGAAAATCGCCCAGAAATTCTGCACCATAGAGTTGATGAGAGCGGCGTAGAGTATCGGCTCCAGCTCGTCTCGATCGCTCTGCTTCTGGTCGGCCAGTTGCATCGGCTTGTTACGCGTCCTGTTTGGAGCGTACTTTTACTCAGCCCAGGTGAAGCTTTCCTGAGGGAACATCGTTAAAGTCGGGTTGTTTTTCGGCAATAGCGAACCGATTTCCGCTGAAATATCAAGCAACTAGGCAAGCGTTGCCGAGCGCAAGGTGAAGGAAAGCTTGCCGCGCGCGCAGAACCCGAAAAAATCGGCGTGATTTTTCGAAAAGATCGCGCGTCCAAACGCGCGATCTATTGACCAGCCGTCGACGACAACAGCGGCGACCATGCCGGGTCGGAGGCGAAGCCCGGCGTCGGCACCTTCAGCTCGTTGCGGCCGGAAATGTCGACGCTGTACAGCGACGGTCCGCCGCTGCCGCCGGGATCGCGGAAGAACATCAGCACGCGGCCGTTCGGCGAGAAGGTCGGGCCCTCGTTGTGGAAGCCGGAGGTGAGCAACCGCTCGCCGCTGCCGTCCGGCTTCATGACGCCGATCGAGAACTGTCCGCCGCCCTGCCTGGTGAAGGCGATGTAGTCGCCGCGCGGCGACCACACCGGCGTCGAATAGGTGGCGTTGGTGTCGTCCTTGGAGAAGGAGATGCGCTGCGCAGCTCCCCCGCCCGCGGCCATGACGTAGATCTGCGACCGGCCACCGCGATCGGACTCGAAGCAGATGCGGGTGCCGTCCGGCGAGTAAGACGGAGACGTGTCGATCGCCGGCGTGTCGGTGAGACGCGTGGTCGAGCGCGAACGCAGATCCATCACGAACAGGTTGGAGTTGCCGCCCTGTTGCAGGCTCATGATGACGCGCTGGCCGTCCGGCGAGAAGCGCGGCGCAAAGGTCATGCCGGGGAAGTTCCCGACGATCTCGCGCTGGCCGGTCTCGATGTTGAAGAGATAGACCTTCGGATCGCCCTGGCCGAACTCCATGTAGGTGATCTCTTGCGAGTTCGGCGAGAAGCGCGGCGTCAGCACGAGGTCGGAGCCGCGGGTCAGATAGCGCACATTGGCGCCGTCCTGGTCCATCATGGCGAGCCGCTTGACGCGGCGCTCCTTCGGCCCGGTCTCGTCCACGAAAACCACGCGGCTGTCGAAATAGCCCTTCTCGCCGGTCATCCGCTCGTAGATCTGGTCGGAGATGATATGGGCGATGCGGCGCCAGTATTCCGGCGAGGTGAAGTATTGCTGGCCGGCAAGCTGCTGGCCGGAGACCACGTCCCAGAGGCGGAATTCGGCCTTCAGCCTTCCGTCCGGCTGCCGCGTCATGCGGC
The DNA here is from genome assembly GCF_042257955.1 of Bradyrhizobium sp. B025. Lineage (NCBI taxonomy): Bacteria > Pseudomonadati > Pseudomonadota > Alphaproteobacteria > Hyphomicrobiales > Nitrobacteraceae > Bradyrhizobium > Bradyrhizobium sp. B025. The sequence goes on from NZ_CP170150.1 coordinate 7,070,559, forward strand.
CGGTGACCAGCGCCTGGGCGTTGATGGTCTTCCAGTTCTGGAATTGCGGCGCGACGTCGATGTTGCTGATGCGCTCGATGAACGCGGCCTGGTCGATCGGCGCGAACAGGCCAGAGCGCTTCAGATTGTTGGTGATGACCTGCGTGACACCGTTGCCGACGTCGCCGTCCGACGGTGAGCCCGGCAGGAAGTTGGTGATCGCGATCGGGACCGGCTGGAATTCGGTGGGATCGATGCGGAGCCGCGGCTGGCCCTGAGCGAACGCATGTCCGCCCCCAAGCATCGCAAGTCCCGACCCGGTCAGGGTCATGAAGCGGCGGCGGGTGATCGATCGAGCGTCATTCATTGCAAAATTCTTTTGTTCGGATGTCACAACATGTCTTTCAGGCCGAAAGTCATCGGGATGAGCTTCCAGCTCTCGTACTGCTGCTTCGGCATGAACGAATAGACCTGACATTGCACGATGGCGCGCTTGGCGCTCTCGGCCACCGCCTGGGCAATCGACCGCGACGGTCCTCTCACCGCAACCACGATGGGCTCGGACGCCAGCGATCCGTCGATCTTCATGGGAATGTCGATGTCGGCTTCGTATTGATCGGCGTCCTGCCCGTTATAGGTGGGCGTGAAGCAGCGCTTGACTGCGCCCTGGAACGCACCTCGCCAGGTCGCAACGTTGTTGGCGGCAGTCCCGGTCGTCGATCCCAGCGACGCCGACGCATTCAGCGCCGTTCCAGCGAGTTCATGCCGGGTCGCAGCGCGCTTGTCGAGGTCGCGCTGGATCTGCGCGGGATCGAAGCTGCGCTCCTTGGGCTTCGGCTGCTGCTGCGGCTGCACCGCCGCGACCTTCTGCTCCACGGGCTTGGGCGGCGGCTTCTTCGTTTCCAGCTTCTTCTGCAGCTCGGCGATCGGATCTTCCTTGGCCGGATCGGGCTTCTTTTCCTGCGGCTTCGGTTCTTCCTTCGGCTTCGCCTCGGCGACGGGCTTGGGCGGCTCGGGCTTCTTCTCGACCGGTTTCTCGACGGGCTTCGGCGGCGGCTCGGGCGTCGCGTTGGTCTTGATCAGCTCTTTCTTCTCGGTGACCTTCCCGACGGCGTCCTCTTCGGGCTTGGGCTCGGCGATCTTCTCGACCTTGGGCTTCGGCTTGTCCTTCTCGCCGGTCTTCTGCCCCGACATCATCTTCGCGAGCTGATCGGAGGAGATGATGTCGATCGGGAGCGACTCTTCCGGCGCGACGTAGGCCCTGCTGCTAAAGGTGACCAGCCCCCATCCAAGCACGAGGACATGGAGGGCAATCGACGCAACGAGTGTCTTGTCGACGTTCACCTTCACGGCTTACCCCTGGTCCGCTTCCGTGACGAGCGCCAGCTTCTTGAACCCCGCACCGGACAACAGGCCCATCACCCTGGCCACCGTGCCGTAATCCGCCTTCTTGTCGGCGCGCAGATAGATGCGTTCCTCGAGACCGCCGCGCGCGTCCGTGATCGCCTTCAGCTTCGGCACCAGCTCGTTGATCGCGATCTCGGCGTCGTTGATGAACACCTTGCCCTTGATGTCGACCGACATCTGGATCGGCTTCTGATCGTTCTGCTCGAGGCTCTTGGCCTGGGTCTGCGGCAGGTCGAGCGGCACGCCGACCGTGAGCAGCGGCGCCGACACCATGAAAATGATGAGCAGCACCAGCATCACGTCGACCATCGGCGTGACGTTGATCTCGGCCATGACCGGCTTGCGCCGGCTGCGGCGGCCGCCGCCTCCGGACGAACTCGCGACGTTCATGCCCATGGTCTGGTGCCCAAATTGCCCTTCACACTATACATGCCGTCCGTCAGCCCCGCTCGTCGATCTGACGCGACAGAATGGCTGAAAATTCATCGGCGAAGCCTTCGAGCCGCTGGGCCTGCCGGTTCACCTCGGAGGTGAACTTATTGTAGAAAATAGTGGCAGGAATGGCGGCGATAAGGCCGACGGCGGTCGCAAACAGCGCCTCGGCGATACCGGGGGCGACCACCGCCAGGGAGGTATTTTTCGACGCCGCGATCGACTGGAAGCTCGACATGATGCCCCAGACCGTGCCGAACAGGCCGACGAAGGGGCCGGCGGAGCCGACGGTGGCGAGCACCAGCAGCCGGCGCTCCAGGCGCTCGACCTCGCGTGCGATCGAGACGTTCATCACCTTGTCGATGCGCATCTGAAGGCCCGCCACCGAGCGGGCGTGGCTCTCGAACGAGCGCTTCCACTCGCGCATCGCCGCCACGAAGCAGGCCGCCATCGAATGCGTCGGCTTGGCCGAGAGGGTGCGATAGAGCTCCTCGATCGACTCGCCGGACCAGAAGGCCTGCTCGAAACGGTCCATCGAGCGGCGGGTACGGGCAAACAGGAAGATCTTGTCGATGGCGATCGCCCAGACCCAGACCGAGCAGGACAAAAGTCCCAGCATCACCGCTTTCACGATCCAGTGAGCCTGCCAGAACAGCGCGATCAGCGACACGTCCGCGGAAGCGGCAACCGGAAGGGCTGACTGAGCCACGTCGGCCGGATTCATAAGCTGTATCCTCTCAAGGCGATCGTTACCCGATGTTCCGTGGCAGCAAATGACCGCCGGTTCCCCAACTGCCGCGCTAGAACCGGCGCGGCCGGCAAGCCCGCTCAAAGCCTTGTCTTTCTGGGGTGCAGGGGGCTCGTCCAAAGCCGGCCGCCTGCATTCCCTGCCAAGATGTCAAAACTATGGGCCTCGACGACGGCTATGGGCGCGATTGTCCACCCTTACCAGAGCCCGGCGATAGTTAATGCGGGGTTACCGGAGCTGAATTTGGCTGCCGGAAAGGCAGGCGGCACAGACGGTTGGCCGTTTTGCTGCGGGACATGGCGGTACATGGCGGCCGACGGACCGGAGCCAGGTGCCACTGGCGAGGCCGGTTCCCCCCCCAAGGCGATCCCAAGGCGGGAGGGAGCGCAATGGGACTCTTGGCGCTACGACACTGCACAGCGGACGCCCCTTCTGGAACCTCCTCCCCTGCCCAGCCCGAAATCGCAGAAGGCATAGCGTGCGCCACAGCTACACCACGTCCACATGCTCCATCTCGCATCTCACGGCGGGCACGAGCTGACAGGCTGAGTTCGCTGACAATAATATGCCGGCATCACCGGCCAGCCCGAGGAGCGTCCCTTGCCAAAACCACAATCCAATGTGCGGTGGATGGCCGCAGCGATCGTATCGGTCAGCCTCGTCACATTCGGCGCCGTGCGTGCGGCGTCGGTCGCGCCGGTCGCCGCGCAAAACGGCATGGTGGTGTCCGCGCAGCATCTGGCGACCCAGGTGGGTGTCGATGTGCTCAGGCGCGGCGGCAATGCCGTCGATGCCGCCGTGGCCGTCGGCTATGCCCTGGCCGTCGTCTATCCGGCCGCCGGCAATCTCGGTGGTGGCGGCTTCATGACGATCCAGCTCGCCGACGGCCGCAAGACCTTCCTCGATTTCCGCGAGACGGCGCCCAAGGGCGCAACTGCGAACATGTATCTCGACAAGGACGGCAACGTCATCAAGGGCCTTTCGACCAAGGGGCATCTGGCTGTCGGCGTGCCAGGATCCGTCTCGGGGATGGAATATGCGCGCGAAAAATACGGCACCATGAAGCGCGCCGACCTGCTCGCCCCCGCGATCCAGCTCGCCGAGCAGGGCTTTGCGCTGGACCAGGGCGATATCGACCTGTTGCGTACCGCCACCGCGGATTTTCGAGACGATCCCGCAACGGCCGCCATCTTCCTCAACAACAGTCAGCCGTTCCAGGTGGGTGAGAGGCTGATGCAGCCGGAGCTCGCCAAGACATTGCGCGAGATCAGCAGCAAGGGCACCGACGGTTTCTACAAGGGATGGGTCGGCAGCGCCATCGTGGCATCGAGCCAGGCCGGCAAGGGCCTGCTGACGCAGGACGACCTCGACGGCTACAAGACGCGCGAGCTCGCACCTGTCGAATGCGACTATCGCGGCTATCACGTGATTTCCGCGCCGCCACCAAGCTCGGGCGGCGTCGTCATCTGCGAGATCCTGAATATCCTGGAGGGCTATCCTCTGAAGGAGCTGGGCTACCATTCCGCGCAGGCCGTGCACGTGCAGATCGAGGCCATGCGGCATGCTTACGTGGACCGCAACAGCTATCTCGGCGATCCGGATTTCGTGAAGAATCCGCTCGATCGCCTCCTCGACAAGAATTACGCAGCCAATATCCGCGCCGTGATCGATCCGAACAAGGCCGGGATATCCAAGGACATCAAGCCGGGCGTCGCGCCGCACGAGGGCAGCAACACCACGCATTATTCAATCGCGGACAAGGACGGCAACGCGGTATCGGTCACGTACACGCTGAACGATTGGTTCGGCGCCAAGGTGACGGCGGCCAAGACCGGCGTGCTCCTGAACGACGAAATGGACGACTTCACCGCCAAGGTCGGGGTGCCGAACCTTTATGGCCTGGTGCAGGGCGAGGCGAATGCCATCGCTCCGGGCAAGCGGCCGCTGTCCTCGATGAGCCCGACCATCGTCACCAAGGACGGCAAGACCGTCATGGTGGTGGGCACGCCCGGCGGCAGCCGCATCATCACGGCCGTGCTGCAGACCATGATCAACGCGATCGATTACGGCATGAACGCACAGGAAGCCGTCGACATGCCGCGCATCCACCAGCAATGGCTGCCGGACCTGACCAATGTCGAGGACTATGCGCTGTCGCCGGACACGCGCAAGATTCTCGAGGTCATGGGCCACAAATTCGGGCCGCCGCAACCGGCGAACCACCTCGCGGTGATCATCGTCGGCGCGCCGTCGCTTAACGGCGAGCAAGTCGGCAACAATCGCTACTACGGGGCGAACGATCCACGCCGCAACAGTGGACTGGCGGACGGGTATTGATCGTCTACGCCGCCCCTACGACGGTCATACCCGGGCACTGACGGGGTAGAAATGGTCGAGGGCCGCCCCCTCACCACTTCTCCTTCGAGGTCCGCACATCGAGTTCGAACGACCAGGCGCGTTCGGGCTGGCGGTAGAGGAACGCGAAGCCATCGACGATGCCTTCAATGTCGATCAGGCTGTCTTCGCGGCTCGCCGCATCGGGAAAGCGCGAAAAGATCTTGTCGCCAGCGATCGCACCGTCGACCACGACATGGCCGACATGGATGCCGTCGCCCGCATATTCCTTCGCCATGGCCTGGGCCAGCGTGCGCAGGCCGGCCTTGGACGCGTTGAAGGCGCCGTAGCCGGCGCGGCCGCGCAGCGAGGCGCTGGCGCCGGTGAAGAGCAGCGTGCCCGCCTTCTTCGGCACCATGCGACGCACCGCCTCGCGGCCGAACAGAAAGCCGCCGAAGCACACGACGCGCCAGGCCTGCTCGAAATAGTCGGCGTCCATCTCGATGATCTTGCCGGGCGTATTGTTGCCGGCGTTGTAGATGGCGAGATCGAGGTCTTCGCCGGCGGCATCAAACAGAGCGACAACGTCGCTCTCGCTGGTCGCGTCCGCGACGATGGGCACGGCCGCTCCGCCCGCCTTGATGATGTCGTCTGCAACCGCCTGCAACGCGGACAACGTGCGGCCCGCGACGATCACCTTGAGCCCATCGGCCGCAAAGCGCTTGCAGAGCCGGGCCCCGAGCCCGCGGTCCGGGCCGACACCGATCACGATTGCGGTCTTCATGGGGTCGCTCCGTACAATGATGGGATCAGGCCGCCGAGGCAGGTTCGGGGCAGTTGGTCAGCCGCGCGGGATTGCCGACGGCCGTGCAGCCAGCAGGAACGTCTGACGTCACGAGCGCGTCGGCGCCGATCTTGGCGAAATCGCCGACCCTGATGTCGCCGAGGATGGTCGCACCGCCGCCGATATAGATGCCGCGGCCGATCCGCGGCGAGCGCGTCGGCAGTTCACTGCCGCGGCCGATGCTGACGTTCTGGAGGATGGTGACCTCGTCGCCGATCACGACGTTGGCGCCGATCACGATGCCGGTGGCGTGGTCGAGATAGACTGACGATCCGATGCTGGCGGCCGGATGAATGCTGACCTGCAGCGCATTCGACGCTTCGTTCTGGAACAGCAGCGCCGCATCGCGATGGTCATGGTGCCAGAGCCAGTTCGAGACGCGCCAGGCTTGCAGCGCGACATAGCCCTTGAAATGCAGCAGCGGCGGCAACAGGTCGGCGATGGCGGGATCGTGGATCGCGATCGCCTGCAAGTCACGGCCGGCCACCTCGATCAGATCTGGCGAGCCGCGAAAGGCATCGAAGGAAAAGGCCGAGAAGCGCGCGCGCTCGGCTGCGCTGCCGCCGAGCCGGCGTCCGATCAGATCGGACAAGGCCGCGGCGAAATCATCATGAGCGAGAATGGTGCCGGCAAGCGCCTTGCCGAAGACGGGATCGGCATCCGCCGCGCGCTGCGCCTCGCCGCGGACCCGTTGCCAGAGGCCGTCGCTCGCCATGATCGCAGCCTCCGCCATCGCCGCCTCCGGTGCGCCCTTCGTTTGTGCAGGCGAATATAGGCGGTCCGGATCAAGGCGCCAGTGATGCCGGGGGGACGTAACGCCGCTCGGGGGCGCGGCCCGACCGCGCCCGCTTGCGCAGGCACAGTGCATACAGCCAGCCGCCGCCTGCGACGAGGGCCGGCAGGACGTAAAGCGCGAAATCGCGGAGCAGGATCATGGGGCAAGGTCCGCTGTCGCAAACTTGACGGCGCGCCGCAGCGCGAACGCGGCAAGCTCGTAGAGGGCGCAGCTGAGAAAGATCTTCCAGGCATCGGTGGTCACGAGGTCCTGATAGGACTTGATCTCCGTCGGCCAGTGGTTGAGGAACGCGATCGCGAGCGGCACTGAGACGCCGAATCGATCGAACAGCGCAGACGCGCGCTCGAGAAGCGCGAGCCGCTGTCTGATCTCCTTACGTTCGGCGTTCATCATGGTCGGCCCTGTTGGCGCGCGGCAAGTGCGCTGTCAGGGCTTGGTCGGGCCGGGCGCGAGTCGGGTTCTACCGGTCCTGCACATGTGCGTGATCAACGCCACATAGCGAATGCCGGCCGGGACACAGGCGGAAATGGCAGTCGGGATCGGCCGCGCAGCCGCCATAGACGACGCCGATGTAACCCAGCACCGCGAAGGCGGTCACGCCGAGGAGCAGGCGGGTCCAGAGGTCCATGATGCTGTCGTCCAACATGAGTAGCGCCGCCCGGTGAGACGGGACGCGCAAGTCTTGGTGTCGGATGAACAGGTCTGGGTTCTGGCGGCTCGTAGCCAAGCAGTGGCTCGGTCTACTCCCTCTCCCCGCAAGCGAGGCGAGGCAAAGCGGCCCCCCAAAAACCAAACCGCCCGCCTGCGGGATGCGCAGGCGGGCGGCTCGGGGCCATCAGGACTTTGGGGGCATGCGCCTGAAGGCTTTGAGAGGTGTCCAGATCAACCCTGCTGCTGGTCGGTCGGCGGCGGGGTCGGACGCGTCTTGTGCTGGGCCATGAACTGGTCGAACTCTTCCTTGTCCTTGGCGTGACGCAGACGGTCGAGGAAGTTCTTGAATTCGACCTGCTCCTCTTCGAGCCGCTGCAGCGTCTCGGTGCGGTATTCGTCGAAGGCGCGGTTGCCGCTCGAGGGCGGGCCGAAGCCAAAGCCGAAGCCGCGGCGCTCCATACGGCCGCGCATGCGGTCCATCTTGTACTGCATCCGCTCCATCTTGTTCTGCCAGCGATCCTGGTGGCTCCAGCAACCCATTTTTCTGCTCCCGAGTGTGAAAAAGAGAAGGGCAAGTCCGATCGGCCACCAGATGATGAAGCCGAGGATGGTCACGGCGATCCAGCCGGGATGCCAAGGCGTGTCGAGCATATGGGGGCGCTCATAGTGTTGGTCCGAGGGGCCGCGCCATCGATTGACATCAGCGGTGTAGGCCATTTCCCATCTCCATGACGGCATCTGCGCCGTTGTGAATGTAAATAACATTTACATAGCTAGACCATCCCGCGATTTTGTCAAGCCGGCCACCCGACAGGCCTGGCGAATTATTTGCGCAATTTTATTTCGGCTTGCCCCAGGGGCCGCCCGGCGGCACGCCAGAACCGGAGGATGCCTCCGGAGGCACCGGCGGCGGCTCGGCGCCTTTGGCGGGCGGACGGCGGTCGGTCGGGAAGCCGAGACCGCGCAGATAGATCAGCACCTCGGCCTCTAACAGCTCGTCCGGCGACATCGGCAGTTTTCGTCGCGCAGCATCGCCGCGCGAGAACAGCGAGGCCACGCCATGCGCCATCGACCAGATGTGCAGCGCCATCATCATCGCCGGCGGCCGCGGCGTGCCGGGCGGTGCAAGTGCCGCAAGGCGCTCCGCGGCGGCGCGAATGATGTTGAAAGCACGCTCGCTCGCGGCCTGGAGCGCCGGGTTGGCATCGACCGGCAGGCCGGACTCGAACATCGCGTTGTAGAACGCCGGCTCCTCGCGGGCGAAGGCAAGATAGGCCCTGCCGACCCGCTCGAACGCCGTGACCGTATCGGGCCGCCCGTCGTCCCAGGCCGCGGTCAAGCGCGCCTCGAACTGCTCGAAGCCGCGCTGGGCGATCGAGGACAACAGTTCGTCACGGTCGCGGAAATGCCGGTAGGGCGCCGCTGCGCTGACGCCGGCCATGCGCGCCGCATCGGCGAAGGTGAAGCCGGCCGCGCCCTTCTCGGCAATCAACCCGAGGGCCGCCTGCAACAGGGCTTCCTTCAGATTGCCGTGGTGATAGCCGCGCTCGGCGCGGCGCGTCTCCTTGCGCCAGCTCATGTGAACGAGCTTTACATGAGCCGGGCGTGAAGGTCACTAGCGCAAGCTGGATTTGGTGAACCCGTATTTCCACCGTCATTCCGGGGCGGCTCGAAAGAGCCGAACCCGGAATCTCGAGATTCCGGGTTCGCGCGCTCGCGCGCGCCCCGGAATGACGGCGGGGCCCTAACCGCCCGGGATCGGCAGCACCGGCATGATCTCGACGCGCTCGCCGGGGAAGATCGCGAAGTGCGGGTGGTTCTCGAACATCTTCGCGGCCGCTTCGTGGGACGCAGCGCGGACCACGGTGAAGGCGCCCATCTCGTTGGCGATGTCGGCGATGCCCTTGTCATCGACCCGCTTGGTCTTGCCGAGCGGACCGCCCATCGCCTGGATCGCGCCTTGATGCTTCTCGGCCCAACCCTTCCAGGCCGCGATGCCCTCCAGTTCCTTCGCCTTGCGCTCGGCGTCTGACATCGCGTTCCATGCAGCCCATTTCGGGCTGGTCTTGCTGCCGAGGAAGACGGCGAGATAGGTGTCGGTGCTCATTGGTTCTCTCCTCTGTTGATGACTTTGTTGATGACGGCCGCGAATTCCAATCGCGCCCGCTCTGGCTAGTTCTTCAGACCGCCGAAGCCGGCGGCCGCGGCCTGCACGTCCGGCGGAAAGTCGGTCATCTCCTGCACCTGCCGGATCTCAATGACTTCATTGACCGCGGCCGGGCACTTCTTCGCCCACCCGATCGCCTCGGCACGCGAGGCGACCTCGATCATCCAGTAGCCGCCCAGCACTTCCTTGGCTTCAGTGAAGGGGCCGTCGGTCACAACAGGCTCGCCAGTCGCAAACGACACGCGCGCGCCCATCGCGGGCGGATGCAGGCCGTCGAGCGTGATCAGGACGCCGGCGTCATTCAGCGCCTCGTTGTAACGCATCATCGCGGCGACGCGCTCGGGATCGAGTTGCACGTCCGGCGGCGCGGTCTCGTAGCCGAGCGGGATCATCAGCATCATGAATCGCATGGGCAGTTCCTTGCTTACCTGGTCCTTCCGGGATGCGCCGCGAGGCGCAGCCCCGGAATCCGGGGGAGATCAGCGGGCCGAACCAGCCCGCGCTTCCCTGTAAGACGAATGCCTTGCTATGGAATCGACACCGTGGCGGAAAATGATTCCGGAGGTCATGCCTCGGAAGTTCCTGCCTCAGCGCGGCTGCGGCAGGAACCGGCCGTCCTGGAAGGCGGCGCCGAAATAGACCTCGACGCGGCGGATCCGGCCGCCGGCGAAGCTGAGGAACTCGGTGTTGCGAAAGCTCCTGCCATCGGTCGCCAGGCAGCGATAGGTGACGAAAGCCTCGTCGCCGACGACGAAGATGCGCTCGATCTCGTGGCGCGCGATCCAGCCGGTGTCCCGCCAGCAGCGTTCGAAATAGGTCGCCTTGTCGAGGTCGTCGTCGAACGGGCTGGTGAAGCGGAAGTCGTCGGCGAGCGCCTCGCTCACCCGTTGCCGGTCATTGGCGAGATAGGCGGCGAAGAGGTCTCGGATCAGGCGGGCGTGGTCGTCAGGCATGGATCGGTCTCCTCGGCAGACGTCGCTTAGAAGACGATGCAGCGGCGGCCGCGCCGACATCGCGCCAGGCGTTCCGCCGGCAGAACGCAAGAATATGTCGAGTGGTTCTCGTCCGGATCGATGGGCATCGCCAGGGCCTTTCTCGTCGGGACCAAAGCGAAGTAAAAGGGACCGGCCCTCGCGTGGGAACAGCCTTTCGAACACAGGACAGATTAGCAAATGCCGCAGGCCCCGCAAAAAGTCGCCCTCGTCACCGGAGCCGCGCGCGGCATCGGGCTTGCGACCGCGAAGAAGTTCCTTGGCGAGGGCTGGCGCGTGGCGCTGCTCGACATCGAGGGGGAGCTGCTCGGCCGCGCCGTCGCCGAGATTGGCCAAGGCGAGGCGACGCTCGCGCTGACCTGCGATGTCTCCGACGCGGCGGCGGTCGGCGCCGCGATGACGACGATCGAGCGGCGGTTCGGCCGGCTCGACGCGCTCGTCAACAATGCCGGGATCGCCGTGTTCGCGCCGCTGATGGAGACGCCGGATGCCGACTGGCGCCGCGTGCTCGAGGTCAACCTCACCGGCCCGTTCCTCTGCACTAAGGCCGCGGTGCCCTTGATGCGCGACAGCGACGGCGGCGCCATCGTCAACATCACCTCGATCTCGGCGGTGCGTGCCTCGACCTTGCGCTCGGCCTACGGCACCAGCAAGGCGGGGCTCGCGCACCTGACCAAGCAGCTCGCGGTCGAGCTCGCCTCGCTCAACATCCGCGTCAACGCGGTCGCGCCGGGGCCGGTCGACACCGCGATGGCCAAGCAGGTGCACACCAAGGAGATCCGCGCCGACTATCACGACGCCATTCCGCTCAACCGCTACGGCCTCGAGGAGGAACTCGCGGAAGCGATCTATTTCCTGTGCTCGGAACGCGCGAGCTACATCACCGGTCAAATTTTGGCCGTTGATGGCGGCTTCGATGCAGCGGGTATCGGCCTGCCCACGTTGCGCGGCCAGCGCCGCAACGGGTAGGCACAGGATTTGTAGGGTGGACAAAGGCGCGACGCGCCGTGCCCATCACCGTCTCCGGATTTGGGTGCCATTGTTGGGCGCGCGACGCTTTGCCCGCCCGACGACGTCGAATGTGCGGAGAGTACGATGCAACGTGCCGTTTTGGTCAAAGCCCTAATGCTCGCGACCGCCCTGCTCGCCTCCGCACCGGTTGCCGCCGAAATCCGCATCATCCAATCACCCGGCGGACGGGTCGGGCCGTTCCTCGACCTATTCGAGAAGGTGCGCGAGAGCGGCGAGCGCGTGGTGATCGACGGTCCCTGCCTGTCCGCCTGCACGCTGGTGCTGAGCATCGTGCCGGGCGAGCGCATCTGTGTCACCAAACGCGCCGTGCTCGGCTTCCATGCCGCGCGTTCGGTCGACCGGCGCGGGCGCTTCTATGCCGAGCCGGAAGCCTCCGACGCGGTGCTCCAAGCCTATCCGGGGCCGGTGCGCGACTGGATCAGCCACCGCGGCGGCCTCACCTCACGGTTGCTGCTGTTGAAGGGGCGCGACCTCGCCGCGATCTATCCGCGCTGCCGGTGAGGACTTGGCGGTCACCAGCCCGCGTGACCAGGTTGCGTCCGCCGCTGTCCGACGATTGAGCAGTTTTGCAGAATTTCGACTTTCCGGACGCCGAATCCGCTCAACCGCTTCGCAATGCCTGCACAATTTACGCGGTTTCCAGCCTTTCCCTGCAGTCTATGATGGTCGCGGCTCAGACTGAGACCGCGGCGGCGTCACGATCTCAGCAGTGGTCACGGACGAGGATGGTGCCGTTTTTTTCAAGATTGCTCATTTTTAAAAGGGGTCGCACGCTATGCAGCCCATCGATTTTCGCTACCGCCTGTCGGACCGGGGACGGATCGTCCTTGGCCAACTGAGCGCCGAGGAAACCGTCGAATTCGAACTGCTGACGCGGCGCGACCGCGAGGGCCTGATGGACCTGCCGTCCGAACTGCGGCTGCTCGAGCTCTACGTGAAGTATATCGGCTCGGGCGCAGAAGCCGCACTCGCGCCGACGGAACCCGCCCGGCACGACATCGCGCCGCTACGACCGAGGAGACCGCCGCCCTCGCGGACGGCGCGGCCGCGCAACTACGTCGTTTCGATGATTGTGATCGCAAGCGTCAGCTTCACGCTCATCGCATTGCTTGTGAGCTAATGGCGCTCGTGAGCTAGCACGCAAGCGCGCCGGCGAAATTACGCCGGTCATGCGGTCGCCGGGTTCTAGAAGAACCTCTGGATCATCTGCGCCAATTCCATGCTCGCGCAGATAAGCATACCCCAAAGTGCAAAATTGATCTGTAGCGCCGCTGCCATCGGTCGCTCCCCTTGTAAGTACGCCCATCCCAGTTTGTAGAATTTATGAAGGAATGATTAGCGATTTTGACAGGCAGTTCACAGCCTATTATTGCGCCAGTTGTTGTGCGATGCGGTCCCGATCATTTCACGAAGCGGCCCCACTGCTCTCGCAAAGTCATGCGAATCGAGACTCCATATTCCTATCCGGCCATGCCGGCCACTTCGTTTCCCTTAGGTTCCATTTAACCGACGCGATGCAAAATCCCTCACGCGGATTTTGTGTGTCGCGTACCGCACTGAGGGTTCGGCATGATGCGACACGGCTTCGTCTTGCTTACTTTTTGCGCAGCGCTCATGGGCTGCGCGGCGGCGCCGGCGCAGGAGCGTCGTCCGATCGCATGGGACGGCCTCGGACAGAACCCGAACCGGCCACCCGTCACAAAGCGGCGCGCAGCGAACCCCGCACCCACGCAGGAAAATCCCAATCAGGAACGGGAAAGAGTGCTCGGCACCTTGCGCCCCTACTCCGAAGCGTGGTGGGCGGTCCATGACGAAATCGAAGCGGAGAATGACAGGCAGCTCGGCACGAAGCTCGTGATCTGCCCTCGCTGCGTCCAGTCGCCGTCCCCCGGTGAGGACGTGACCGGATCGGTCCGTTGAAACAGCAAACGGCCGATCCGGCTATGACGTGACCACCTTGGGCGTGCCCCTTACCCGCAACGATCGAGGGAGGGGCGCCGCGTGCCAGGCGGTCGCGTCCGTCACATTCCCTCCGCCGGGCAGTTCACCATCCAGGGGATGCCGAACTTGTCGACGCACATGCCAAACCCCTTGGCCCAGAACGTCTTGCTGAACGGCATGGTGACGGTGCCACCGTCGGCGAGCGCGTTAAACTTACGCTCGGCGTCCGCGACGTCGGCGATCGTCAGCGAGATCGAGAAGCCCTGCGGCTTCTGGACATGCTCGGGCGGCGCGTCGGAGGCCATCAGCACGCTGCCGCCGGGCAACGACATCCGCGCATGCATGATCGTCTTCTCGCGGCCGGGGGCGGCCGGCATGTCCGGCGGCGCGTCCGAGACGCGCATCATCGCGTCAATCTTGCCGCCGAGAACCTTGGCGTAGAAGTTGAACGCCGCTTCGCAAGTGTCCTGATAGAACAGATATGGATTGAGCATCGCTTCTCTCCTTTTCTTTCCCTGGGCTGTGAGGCTCATTGTTTCTCGGTGAGCTTCTTCAGGCTGACGAGGCCGGCCTCGAAATCCTTGCCGATCATGCTGTCCATGTTGATGAAGACCTGCATCACCTTGGACATGAAGGGCGCCGGACCGTACATCGCCCATGTGACCAGTGTAGCATCGCCTTGCGGCACAAAGGTGAACTCGGCGGTGTTGTGGCCTTCGAAGGGACGCTCGAAATCGAGCTTGATGCGGAGCTTCGACGGCGTGCTCGCCTCGAGGATCTCCATGTGGCCGGCGCCGACATTGTTGTTCCCGTCCCAGGCATAGGTCGCGCCCTTGCCCCGCGCTGTTCCGCCGAACGTCCGCTTCATGGCGGGATCGCGGTTCTCATAGGGCGACCAGCTGGTCCAGAAGTGGAAGTCGGCGACCACCGGATAGATGGCATCGGCCGGCGCCTTCACGGCGAGCGAACGCTCGACGCGAAAGGTGTCAGGCTTGGTGTGGGCGAAGACGAGGACGCCCGCTAGTCCGACCGCGAGCACGATGGCGATGATGGCAATGGCTTTCAGCATAAGTAGCTCCCTGGATACGGGATTAAGACGAAGGGAGGAGGCTGAGGCCGACAATTCGAAATGAGATTTTTTGGATCGTCATTCCGGGGCGGTCCGCAGGACCGAACCCGGAATCTCGAGATTCCGGGTTCGATGCTTCGCATCGCCCCGGAATGACGGCAAGCCGTCATTTCGCCTTCGCACCCTGCCTGGCGCTCCCGTTGCTGCTCTTCGGCTGGCTGTCCCGGATCAGGCGATCGATGTGCATGCGGATATGGGCGGCTTCCGCCGAAGTGTTGGCGAGCGCGATGGCGCGGTCGAAGGCGATGCGGGCTTCGTCATTGCGGCCGAGCTGCATCAGGAAGGCACCGCGCACGCCGTGGAAATGGAAGTAGTTGCCAAGCTTTGGTGCCAGCGGCTCGATCAGGTCGAGCGCGGCTTGCGGCCCGCGCACCTTGGACACCGCGACCGCGCGATTGAGCGTCACCACCGGCGACGGCTGCGCCAGTTCCAGCGCGCCATAGAGCAGGTCGATCTGGGCCCAGTCGGTCTCCTCCGGCGTCGCCGCACGGGCATGCAACGCGGCGATTGCGGCCTTAATCTGGTAGGGCCCGCTGCGGCGATGGCGCATCGCCTTGTCGATCAGCGCCAGCCCTTCCGCGATCATGGCGCCGTTCCACAAGGAGCGATCCTGGTCCTCCAGCAAGATCAGCGAACCGTCGTCAGCAAACCGCGCGGCGCTGCGCGCATGTTGCAACAGCAGCAACGCCGCCAGCCCCATGATCTCCGGCTCGCTCTGGAACAGCCGCAGGAGCAGCCGCGCCAGCCGGATCGCCTCCTCGCAGAGCGGCTTTCTGATCTCGGCGGTGTCGCCGCTCGCCGAATAACCCTCGTTGAAGATCAGGTAGATCATCGCCGCGACGCCCGCGAGCCGCTCGGAGCGTTCGATCGGGCCGGGCGCTTCGAAAGGCGTCCCGGCCTCCGCGACCTTCGCCTTGGCGCGCGTGATGCGCTGCTCCATCGCCGCATCCGAGACCAGGAAAGCGCGCGCGATCTGCTTCACCGTGAGACCGGAGACGATGCGCAAGGCGAGCGCGATCTGCTGCGTCGCCGGCAATTGCGGGTGGCAGCAGATGAACATCAGCCGCAAAATGTCGTCGCGATAATGCGAGCCGTCGAGCCGCTCGGCGAGCGCGCCCTCGGCATCGTCGAGATCGGAGATCGCCTGATCGTCCTCGGGCAGCGGCTGCTGCTTGCGGGCGCGCCGCACCTCGTCGATGGCGACATTGCGGCCGACCATGATCAACCAGGCCGCGGGATCGCGCGGCGGCCCGTTCTGCGGCCAGGTCTTGAGCGCGCGCAGGCAGGCGTTCTGGAAAGCCTCCTCGGCGGTGTCGAGATCGCGGAAATAGCGCAGCAGCGCGCCGACCGCCTGGGGTCGCGCCGAAGTCAGCGCGGTCTCGATCCAGGCGGTATCAGTCTCGCTCACGTCAAATTTCCTCCGGGCCTGAACACGCCGACGGGACGCACCTCATAGGCGCCGCCGGGATTGGCGGCGCCGAGGTCGCGCGCGACGTCGAGCGCATCGTCGAGGTTCTTGCAGTCGACGATGTAGAAGCCGAGCAACTGCTCCTTGGTCTCGGCATAGGGGCCGTCGAGCACCAGCGGCGGGTCCTCTTTACGCAGCGTCGCCGCCGCGGTGGTCGGCAACAGCCGCGCCACCGGACCGAGCCGGCCTTGGCTCGTGAGCTTCTCCTGCACCACGGCGAGCTTCTTCATCACCGCCTCGTCCTGGTCCTTGCTCCAGGAGCCGACGAAGTCCTCGTCATGATAGCAAAGGATCGCATAAAGCATGGGCAGCACCTTCCCTGACCTCTTGTTGTGAAGACGATCCACTATGCCCCGCCCCGACAGGGCTGCGGAAAAAATTTGCAAGAAAAATCCGGCAGATCGTGCCAAGGAGAGCCCTCAAAATCGGAACACGACGAGGCACTTCGAATGACCAAAGGCACACTGGCCGTCCTGATCAACAGCACGCAGCAGAACTGGCTGCCGGAGCGCTGGAAGGCCCGGTTCGATTCGGTCTGCGGCGGCCGCCGCGTGGTGCTGCTGCCGGATACGGCGCTCGATCCGGCCGAGGTGCACTATGCCGCGGTGTGGAAGCCGGTGCCCGGAGACCTCGGCTCGTTCCCCAATCTGCGCGCGATCTTCAATCTCGGTGCCGGCGTCGATGCCCTGATGGCGGACAAGAGCCTGCCCGACGTGCCGCTGGTTCGCGTCGCCGTGCCCGACCTGACCAATCGCATGACCGAATATGTCGTGCTGCACGTGCTGATGCACCACCGCCAGGAGCTGTATTTGCGGCAGTCGCAGCGCGAGAAGCGCTGGGAGCCGAAATATCAGTGGCCGGCGAGCGCCGTCACGGTCGGCGTCATGGGACTGGGCACGCTGGGTGCGGACGCGGCCGACGTGCTGCGGCGGCTCGGCTTCCGCGTCGCCGGCTGGAGCCGCAGCCCGCGCACCATCGAGGGCGCCGAGTGCTTCCATGGCACCGCCGGAATCGATGCGTTCCTGCGCGCGACCGACATCCTGGTCTCGCTGTTGCCGCTGACACCGGACACGCACGGCATCCTCAACCGCGACGTCTTCACAAAGCTCAACCGCAAGAGCCCGCTCGGCGCCCCCGTGCTGATCAATGCCGGCCGCGGCGGCTTGCAGAACGAAGCCGACATCCTGGCCTGTCTCGACGACGGCACGCTGGGCGCCGCCTCGCTCGACGTCTTCGTGCAGGAGCCGCAGCCGAAAGACAGCCGCTTCTGGACCCATCCCAAGGTGCTGCTGACCCCGCACAACGCCGCGGACACCGACGCAGAAGCGATCTCGGCCTATGTCGCCGAGCAGATCGCACGGTTCGAGGCGGGCGGCGCGCTGGAGAACGTGGTGGACCGGACGCGGGGGTATTAGGGCCGCACGCGGCCGCCCCACCCTCGGCGTCGTCCTGGCGAAAGCCAGGAACCCAATACCCCAGGAAGCAGTCGTGGCGCGAAGTGGCAACCACGAATCTTCGTCAAACTACGTCCGGTGGTTATGGGTCCTGGCTTTCGCCAGGACGACATCGGAGTTTTTGGCACGCGCCCACCGTTTCACTCGCCCCCCACAACCACCCCGCTCAGCCGGTATTCCGTTCACCCTCTCTTAGCGAGAAGTTGATAAGCGTTGTTAACCAACGCTCAAAGAACGAGTCGGACATGCGGACGAGCCTCGGCCTCAGGATGCGGATCACGGTTGCGCTGGCGGTGACGGCGGCGGCGACCGCGCTGTTTGCCGTGCTGGGCGCGATGTGGATCATCGCCGGCATCATCGACCGAGCCGACCAGCGCGAACTGCGCAGCCATTACGACGCCCTGCAATCGCGCATCGCCGAGGAATCGCACCGCGCCGCCGCGATGAGCGCCGTGGTGGCCGCGATGCCGGCGACGCAGGAGGCGATGGCGAAGCAGGACCGCGAGGCGCTGGTGCGCCTGTTCGGACCGGTGTTCACTGCGATCAAATCCGACTACGGCGTCGACCAGTTCCAGTTCCACGTGCCGCCGGCGACGTCTTACCTACGCGTGCACCAGCCGGCCAAGTTCGGCGACGACCTCTCCGGCTTCCGCAAGACCGTCGTCGTCGCCAACCAGGACCGCAAGGTCGTGGTCGGGCTCGAAGGCGGCGTGGCCGGGCTCGGCATCCGCGGCGTGGTGCCGATCGCGCAAGGGGCTAAGCATCTCGGCACGGTCGAATTCGGCCTGACCTTCGGCCAGCCTTTCCTCGACGATTTCAAGACCAACCGCCATGTCGACATCGCCTTCCATCTCGCCGACGGTTCGGGCTTCAAGCTGTTCGGGGGCACGCTGAAGGGCAAGAGCTTCTTCGATACGGCCGATTACGGCCGCGCCGCCGAGGGCGGCTTCACGGTGCGACAAGCCAGGCTCGACACCACGCCGGTCGCCGCGCTGCTCGGACCGATCAGGGACTTTTCCGGCAAGCCGCTCGGCGCGGTCGAGCTTGTGATGGACAATGCCGATTACGAGGCTTCCGCCGATCGCGCCTGGCTGCTGGCGATCGGGATCGCCGCGCTCGGGCTCGTGCTCGCGGCGATCGTCGGCTATCTCATCGCCCGCAGCATCTCGCGCCCGATCCTGTCGATCACGAACGTGATGCGCGAGCTCGCGGACGGACGTCTCGATGTCGCCGTGCCCACCAGCAAGGCGAATGACGAGGTGGGCGCGATGGTGAAGGCGGTCGCGGTGTTCCGCGACAATGCGGTGAATTTTGACAAGCTCCAGGCCGAGCAGCTCGAGGCCAAGGCGCAGTCCGAGGCGGAGAAGCGGCGCGCCTTCGCCGCGCTCGCCGACAATTTCGAGGCCAGCATCCGCGAGGTCGTCACCACGGTGTCCGCGGCCGCGGTCGAGATGGAGCACACCGCGCGCTCGATGTCCGCCATCGTCGAACAGTCGCGCGAGCAGACCCGCACGGTGTCGTCGGCCTCGGCGCTGGCCTCCGAGAACGTGCAGACGGTCGCGGCTGCCGCAGAAGAATTGTCCTCGTCGATGACCGAGATCAGCCGGCGGCTCGCGCACGCGACCGAGGTGGTCGGCAAGGCCGCGAGCGACGGACGGCAATCGAATGCGCGCGTGCAGAGCCTGGCGGATGCCGCGCAGAAAATCGGCGACGTGGTCTCCTTCATCAATGGCATTGCGGGCCAGACCAATCTGCTGGCGCTCAATGCGACGATCGAAGCGGCGCGCGCGGGCGAAGCCGGTCGCGGCTTTGCCGTCGTCGCCTCCGAAGTGAAGGCGCTGGCGACCCAGACCGCGAAAGCAACCGAAGAGATCGGCGCGCAGGTCACCGCGGTACAAGGAGAGACCACCGGCGCGGTCGACGGCATCCAGTCGATCTGTGCGACGATCCAGCAGGTCGACGAAATCTCGGCCGCGATTGCCGCCGCCGTCGGGCAACAGGGCACCGCGACGCAGGAGATCGCACAGAACGTCCAGCAGGCCGCCGCCCGCACCGGCGAAGTCTCGCAGAACATCTCCGGCGTCACCGCCGGCATCGCGGCGACCGGAACGGCGGCCGAGGAAGTGCTGGGCTCCGCGATCGAGCTGTCGAAGCAGTCGCAACGGCTGCGCGACGAGGTCGATCGTTTCCTGGCGCATATCCGGGCGGCGTAGCTCACACTACAGATCAGGTGGTCGTCCTGGCGAAAGCCAGGACCCATTACCGCAGGGGCGAGTTGCCGCGCGAAGTTCTAACCCCGAATCTTCGCCAAACGACATTCGGTGGCTATGGGTCCTGGCTTTCGCCAGGACGACACCGGGGAGATAGCTCGCGCCACATACTCACTGTCGTCCCGGCCTAGCTCTTCGCGCCAGCTCCCACCATCACATCGATCGCGCCCTTCACGATTGCTTCCAGATCTTTCCGCGAGACACGCGCGCGCGAGCGGATGGCGATCGAGTGTACCGTCGCTGATGCAAGCTGGGCCAGCACGGCCGGGTCGGCGCTCTCCGGCAGTTCGCCCTTCTCCTTGGCGCGGCGGAAGCAATTCGCAAACGCCTTGTCGAGCTCGGCGAGACCGTCGAGCACCATGGCGCGGATGTCGGGATCACCGACCGCTTCGGACGCCGCCGTCACCACCGTGAAGCAGCCGCGCGGGCCCGTTTCGCCGGACAGATAGATGTTCAGCGCGGAGGCGAAGATGCGCTCCAGCCGCTGGCGCAGCGGCATCTCCTCGCGAAAGATCGCGGCCATGGATGCCCGCGCGTCCTCGCGGTAGCGCTGGTAGCTCTTGATGTAGAGCTCGCGCTTGTCGCCGAAGGCCCCGTAGAGACTCGGCCGGTTCATGCCGGTGGCCTCGCTGAGATCGTCGAGCGAAGTCGCGGCAAAGCCCTGCCTGCGGAACAGGTCGAGCGCCTTGCCGAGCGCGACATCGGGCTCATAGGCCCGCGGACGGCCGCGGCGCTTAGGTTCGCCGCGGCGCTCGGGCTCATTGGCAGCAGTTGGCGGCTTCGATTTTTGTACCATTTCGCAAATTAATCCTTGACCGCCGATATATTATGCAACACAGTACAAAAATCAATCTGGCCAGGTTGAGCGATACCCGAAAGAGGAACTGCCCAAGGAGGCTACAGATGGATCTCTATTTCTCGCCGCTCGCCTGCTCGATGGCGACCCGCGTCGCGCTGTACGAAGCCGGCGCCGAGGCGAATTACCTCGAAGTCGATCCGCCGACCAAGAGGGTGCTGAAGGACGGCACCGATTTCCGCACCGTCAACCCGATCGGCCTCGTGCCGACGCTGCGCACCGACGAGGGCGTGGTGCTGACCGAGAACGCGGCGATCCTGCAATATGTCGCGGACCGCTTCCCGCAATCCTGCCTCGGCGCGAGCGCGGGCATCGAGCGTACGCGGCTGCACCAATGGCTCTGCTTCATCGGCACCGAACTGCACAAGGGCCTCTTCATCCCCGTGCTCGACCGCAAGGCGCCGCAGGAGACGAAGGCCTACGCGCTTGAGAAGAACTTGTCGCGGCTCGACTATCTCGACAACTACCTTGAGGGACGCGACTTCCTGCTCGACCATTTCAGCGTGGCCGACGCCTATCTCGTCACGGTCATCAACTGGACTATGGCGACGCCGCCGATCGAGCTCGCCAAATGGCCGAACGTGAAGGCGTATTACGAACGCCTGCGCCAGCGGCCGTCGGTGGCGAAGGCGATCGCCGAGGAGTTCGAGCTGTACAAGGCCGAGCAGGCGCGGAAGAAGGCGGCGGCGTAAGCTTCGTGAATCAAGGCGCCGTCCCGGCTATGTCGCCGGGGCGGCGCAAATCTATCCGTACAGCACCCGCGGCAGGATCGTGACGATCCCGGGCCACAGCGTCAGCAGCAGCACGAAGCCGACCATGATCATGAGATACGGCATCGTGACGCGCGCGATGTAGCCGAGGCCGTCTTCGGTCAGGCCCTGGATCACGAACAGGTTGAAGCCGACCGGCGGGGTGATCTGCGCCATCTCGACGGCGAGCACCAGGAAGATGCCGAACCAGATCTCGTCGAAACCTGCGCCCTTCACGATCGGCAGCACGATCGGCAGCGTCATCACGATCATCGAGAAGCCGTCGAGGAAGCAGCCGAGGATCAGGTAGAAGATGATCAGCACCACGATCAGCATGAAGGGCGACAGGCCGAGCCCCTTGACGAAGGCGGCGACCGCCTGAGGAATGCCGAGGAAGGCTGCGGCATTGCCGAGGATCGAGGCGCCGAGCACGATCAGCGCGATCATCGAGCAGGTCACGACCGAGCCGATCAGCACGTCGCGCATCACCTGCTGCGACATCGAGCCTTGCGCCCAGGCCACCAGCCCCGCTCCGAGCACCCCGACGGCGGCGGCCTCCGAGGGCGTGGCGAGCCCGCCATACATCGAGCCGAGCACGCAGGCGATCAGGAACAGCGCCGGCGCGAGATCCTTGAGCGCCGCAAAACGCTCGCCCCACGGCACCTGCGAGAGCTTTGCCTCCGTCTCCGGCACCATCGAGGGCTTGAGCGTCGTGTGCAGCATCACCCAGCCCATGAAGGTGGCCGCCAGCAGCAGGCCGGGCAGCACGCCGGCCGTAAAGAGCTTGAGAATGGAGACGTCGCCGAGCACGCCGTAGATGATCATGATGTTGGACGGCGGGATCAGGAAGCCGAGCGTGCCGGCGCCTGCGAGCGAGCCGATCGCGATGTCGCGCGAATAGCCGCGGCGCAAGAGCTCGTTGAGCGACATGCGGCCGATCACCTGCGTGGTCGCCGCGGACGAGCCGGAGATCGCCGCGAAGATGGTGCAGCCGATCACGTTCACATGCAGCAGCCGGCCCGGCAGCAGACCGGCCCAGGGCGCAAGTCCCTGGAACAGCGAGCGCGACAGGCGGGTGCGGAACAACAATTCGCCCATCAGGATGAACAGCGGCAGCGCCAGCAGCTCCTGCGTGGTCAGAATGTTCCAGGCGTATTGCGGCAGCAGCTTGTCGAGCGGAATCGAGCGGAACATCGCCAGCAGCAGCGTGGCGGTGAGCGCGAGCGTGAGACCGATCCAGACACCGCCTGCCAGCAGCGCGAACAGGATCCCAAACAGGGCGACGACTTCGATGGTCATGCGATCTTGAATCCGGGTGCGGGCAAAACGATCATTCGACGGGCGAGGCCTTCATGCGGTGATCCTCGAGCGGCAGGCCGAGGATGGCCTGGATCGCGCGCGCCAGGAACTGGAGCGTAAGCAGCAGCATGCCGAAGGTGACGACGGCTTCCGGAAACCACAGCGGCGTGTCGCTCGAGGTCGAGACCTGGCCGCGCACATAGGCGCCGTAGGCGAACTTCGCCATCGCGGAGGTCAGGAACGCCATGAAGGCGAAGCCGGCGGCGGCCGAGAGAATTTCGATCGCACGTTGAAATGGTGCGGGGACGTTCTTCAGCAGCAGCACCACGCGGATGTGGCCGCCGACGCGCAGGGTCATGGCGGCGCCGAAGGTGAAGGACGCCGCCATCAGATAGGAGGAATATTCCCACGCGATCGAGATGGTCGGCGGGAAGAACGGCAGAAAGTTCGAGAGGAAGCGGGTTGCGACCTCGCACAGCATCAACAGCGTCAGCGTCAGCAGACAACCGCCGCCGATCCAGCCGTCGAGCCGGCCGAGACGGTCGATGCCGTCGAGCAGGATGCGCAGCGGCGCGGGCGCCGCTGCATTGAGGCTTTGCGGTGCTGCGGGCGAAACGCTGACCATGGCTTGGCTCAGCGCTTCATTTCAGCGAGATAGGCCCGCACCGGCTTGTCGGCCGCCGGCACACGCTTGAGGAAGGCGTCGAGCTGCGGCGCGGTCTTGGCCCGGATGTCCGTCATCATCGCCTCCGAGACCGGGATCACCTCCATGCCGCCTTCCTTGAGGCGGTTGAGACTGTCGACGTCGGCCTTGAGCGAGTTCGCCCAGAAACCCGGCTCCATCTTCGCGGCGGTATCCGCGACGAGCTTCTGCTGATCCGCGCTGAGCGCCTTCCACGAGTCGAGATTGACCGTGAGCATCTGCGACGACCAGACGTGGTTGGTCGGGTAGATGTACTTCAGAAACTCCCAGAACTTGCCGTCGACGCCCGACACCGCCGAGGTGGAGACGCCCGAGACCGCCCCCGACGCCAGCGCGGGGATCGTCTCGCCCCAGGGGATCATCACCGGCGCCATGCCGACCACCGCCAGCATGTCGACGGCGTTCTTGTCGGGCACGCGGATCTTGATGTTCTTCAGGCCCTCGAGGTCGGCGACCTTGACCTTGAGATGCAGGTACTGCGTCGGCCACGGCACGATGTAGAGGATCTTCTGGTTATTACGCGCGGCGACCTTCTCGTATTCGGGCCGCACATATTTGTGCAGCACCTTGAGCTCGTCCATCGAGCTGCACAGGAAGGGGATGCTCTCGACGCCCATGAAGGGCTCATCGCCGACCTGCTGGATGTTGAGAACGTCGGCGAGCGGCACGAGGCCATCGCGCACGGCGCGCAAGTGCTCGGGGCCCTTGAAGCCGAGCTGGCCGCCGGCCTTCACGGTAATCGCGACCGAGCCGCCGGTCTGCTTCTTCACCTCCTCGGCGAACGCCATCGCATTCTGGGTGTGGAAATTGCCGTCGGGCCAGACCGTCGACATGTCCCAGCTTGTCGTCGCGGCCCGCGCGCGGGTCGAGATGTGGCCGGCGGCGAGCAGCGTCGCTGCGCCCGCAGTGAAGTTCCGTCGCGTGATCATTGAGCCCCTCCGTTCACGACGCCTGACGCGTCACCGCGTGTACCCATAAACCGCAACCGCGTTGTCCGCAGACACGAGGCCGCTTTCGATGTCGTCGTTGACGGCCGCGCGCGGCCGCTCAGCCGGATCGCCGATGCCGGCGCCGCCGGGCGTCAGCACCACCAGCCGATCGTCCGGCGGCACCTGCTGAAAGCCCTTGCCACGCAGCTTCTTGCCGGATTTCAGGCCGACATAGCCGGCCTCGCCGTTCCGGCCGCCGTCGCGGCCGCGCGGCGGATGATCGATACGGTCGAACGCCGCCAGAATGTCGAACGGCGCGTCGACGCCGCTGCCGACCTCGATGATCTGGCCGAGGCCGCCGCGGGTGCGCCCTGCTCCGCCGGAATCCGGGCGCAGCTCCTTGCGCCAGAAGATCAGCGGCGTCTGTGTTTCCGCGATCTCGACCGGCGTGCCGCGCACGCCGCTGGGATAGGCGGTGGCCGACAGGCCGTCCTTGCCGAAGCGCGCACCAGTGCCGCCATTGCTGGTGACCGCCATCGAGAACCCGTAATTGCCGCCGACGCCCGAACGAGTCTGTCCGCGCACATTGAGATTCCACAGGCACGAGGTGCCTTCCGCTGGCACGCGCTCGGGAATGATCTGGCGCAGGCAGCCGAACACGACGTCGGGCAGCATCTGGCCGATGATGTGGCGCGAGGCGACCGGCGCAGGCTTCGGCGCATTGAGGATCGCGCCAGGGGGAGCCGACACCGTCAGCGGCGAGAGCGAGCCGGCATTGTTCGGAATCTGCGAAGCGACGACGCAGCCGAGGCCGAACACGGTGTAGGCCGTGGTGTAGGACAGAGGCACATTGATGCCGAACTTCGAGGCGGCCGAGGTGCCGTCGAAATCGACGTGAATGCCCGCGTCCGAGATCGTCAGCGTTGCGGCCAGCGTCACCGGCGCGTCATAGCCGTCGACGACCATGGTGTTGCGCCAGCTTCCCTTCGGCAGCTTGGCGATCTCGGCCAGCACGGCCTCGCGCGAGCGGTCGCAGATGTAGTCGCCGAGCTCGTCCAGCGTATCGATGCCGAACTCGGTCATCATCTCGACCAGGCGCTCGCAGCCGACGTCGTTGCAGCCCGCGAGCGAATACGTATCGCCTTCGGTGTCGATCGGCAGCCGCGTGTTGGTGCGGATCATCGCCATCAGCGTCTCGTTGACGACGCCCTGGTCGATCAACTTCAGCATGGGGATGTAGAGCCCCTCCATGAACACGTCGGTGGCGTCAGGGCCGAAGCCGATGCCGCCGATGTCCATGAGATGGCTGGTGCAGGAGAACAGCGCGACCGGCTTGCCGTCCTTGAAGCAGGGCGTGGTGACGACGAAGTCGTTGAGGTGGCCGGTGCCCATCCAGGGATCGTTGGTGATGTAGGCGTCGCCCTCCTTCATCGTCTCGATCGGGAAGCGGTCGATGAAGTGCTTGACCGATTCCGCCATCGAGTTGACGTGACCGGGCGTGCCGGTGACCGCCTGCGCCAACATCCGCCCCTTGAGGTCGAACACGCCGGCGGAGAGATCGCCGCATTCGCGCACGATCGGGCTGAACGCGGTGCGGAGCAGCACCTGCGCCTGCTCCTCGACCACGGCGATCAGCCGGTGCCACATGATCTGAAGGTCGATCAGGCTCGCGCCATTTGCCTTGCTCATGATCAGGCCGCCTTCCGTTCCATGACGATGCTGCCGGCACCGTCGATATGGGCATCAAAACTGTTGGAGACGAAGGTCGAGGTCTCGTCCTCCGCGATCACCGCGGGGCCGGCAATCGTCGCCCCCGGCGCCATGTCCTCACGGCGATAGAGCGGGATCTCGATCACCTCTCCGGCCCGGCCATCGAAGAATTTCCGGCTGCCGGACGCCTTGCCTGCGGGCTTGCGCGCGACGGAAGCGACGACGGACGGATTGCGCGCATCGGTGGTCGCGAGCACCGACCAGCTCAGGACCTCGATCGCAGCGCCCGGAATAGACCGCTCGAACATGGAGGAATAATCCGCCTCGAACTTCTGGCGCAGGCCGGCGAGATCGGCTGAATTCAGCGGCCGGTTCGGCAGCTCGACGCTGATCTCGTGGCCCTGGCCGACATAACGCATGAAGGCCGCGCGGCGTTCGCGCACCGGTTCACCGGCAGCACCAGGCTCGACCAGCGCACGCGCCTCGGTCGCCATCTCCTGCAAGAGGTCGGAGACCGCCTTGGTGTCGAAATCGTCGAGCCGGACGTGACGGCTGCGCACCAGTTCGTAAGCGATGGGCGCCGCCAAAAATCCGACCGCGGAGCCGACGCCGGCATTCGACGGCACGATCACCCGGGAGACGCCGATCTTCTCGGCGACACGCGCCGCATGCAGCGGTGCGGCACCGCCGAAGGCGATCAGCGTATGCTGGCCGACCACGGCGCCACGCTCGACCGCGTGTACGCGTGCCGCACTCGCCATGTTCTCGCAGACGACCTCATGCACGGCATAGGCCGCGGTTTCCGCCGACAGGCCCAGCGGCTCGCCGACGCTGCGGAGCAGCGCCTGCTTCGAGAGTTCGGGGTCGAGCTTGATCGTGCCACCCGCGAAGGCGTCGGGATCGATCATGCCAAGGGCGACGTCCGCATCGGTTACGGCCGGACGCTGGCCGCCGCGGCCGTAGCAGGCGGGCCCAGGCTCCGACGACGCGCTCTCGGGGCCGACGGTGACGCGCTTCATCGCGTCGACATGGGCGATCGAACCGCCACCGGCGCCGATCTCGACCATCTCGATCACGGGGATGCGAACCGGCAGGCCGGAGCCTTTCAGGAAGCGCGCAGCGCGATCGACCTCGAACACGCGCGAGGTCTCGGGCTGGTATTTCTCGATCAGGCAGATCTTGGCCGTGGTGCCGCCCATGTCGAAGGAGAGCACCTTGCTCTCGCCGAGACGCGCAGCGATCTGCGCCGCGAAGATCGCGCCGCCGGCGGGACCGGATTCGACGAGGCGCACCGGAAAGCGCCGCGCCGTCTCGATCGAGGTGACGCCGCCGCCGGACGTGACGAGATAGATGGCGCCGCGGAACTGCTCGACCTGCAGGGCATCAGCCATGCGGGCGAGATAGCCGTCGATCAGCGGTTGCACATAGGCGTTCGCGACCGCGGTGGACGTGCGCTCATATTCGCGGATCTCCGGACACACGGCCGATGACACCGTCACGGAAACGCCGGGCATCTCCTCGCTTAGGATCGCGGCTGCGCGGCGCTCATGCTCGGGATTGGCGTAGGAGTGCAGGAAGGCGATTGCGACGCTCTCGACCTTCAATTCACGCAATTTTAGCGCGAGTGCGCGCACCGACGCTTCGTCGAGCGGGAGGCGGATGGCGCCGTGCGCGTCGATGCGCTCGGGCACAGTGAAGCGCAGACTGCGCGGCGCCAGCGGCCTCGGCTTGTCGATGGTGAGGTCGTATTGGTCGTAGCGGCTCTCGGTGCCGATATCGAGCACGTCGCGAAAGCCGTCGGTCGCGATCAGCGCCGTCTTGGCGCCGCGGCGCTCGATGATGGCGTTGGTCGCGAGTGTGGTGCCGTGAATGAAGACGTCGATGTCGCTGATATGGGCGCGCGCATCGGCGAGAATGAGACGCATCCCGTCCAGCACCGCCTGTTCGGGCCGCTGCGGCGTCGTCAGCACCTTGCGCGTCTTGCGCACCTCGCCCATGTCCAGAACGATGTCGGTGAACGTGCCACCGATATCGACGGCAAGCCGCACCTCGGCTCCCTCATGCATTCCAAAATTCTCCGGCTGATCGTCAAGACTGGGGACAAAAACGCAGCAATTTCCGTGCCATCAGGCATGCCGGCAACGCCGCGCCCGGCTATTCTGCTTGGCACCCATGCAATAGGCAAGGCGTGTTCGCCCCGCACGCGATCAGAGCAGGAATGCAAGCGCCGCTTCGCAGCGCTCCTCGACCTTGAGCGTCAGGAGATCGTCGGCGCGGGTACGCCCGAGATTGACCGCGGCGATCGGGATCTGCCGCTGCGCGGCAGCCTGCACGAAGCGGAAACCGGAATAGACCATCAGCGAGGAGCCGACGATCAGCATCGCGTCAGCCTGCGACAGATGGTCCTGCGCGGTGGCGACGACGTCGCGCGGCACGTTCTCGCCGAAGAACACGACGTCGGGCTTGAGGATGCCGCCGCAGGCTTCGCAGGCGGGCACCTTGAACGACGAAAAATCCGCGTGCTCCAGATCGGCATCGCCATCAGGCGCATCCGAGGCATCGAGCGCGAGCCATTCTGCGTTGGCGCGGCCAAGCGTATCCTGGAATTCGCTCCGCGGCGTCTTCGCCCCGCAGCCCATGCAGCGGACCAGATCGAGCCGACCATGCAGGTCGATCACCTGCCTGTGGCCGGCGGATTGATGCAGCCGGTCGACATTCTGGGTCAGCAGCATCCCGCACCGCCCGTTCGCCTCGAGCCGGGCCAGCGCATGGTGCGCATCGTTCGGCCTCGCCTGACCGAACCGCCGCCAGCCGATCAGGCTGCGTGCCCAATAGCGCCGGCGCGTGTGCTCCTCCGATATGAAGGCCTGGAAATTGACCGGCTGGGTCCGCTTCCAGTTGCCATGGCTGTCGCGATAATCGGGAATGCCCGAATTGGTGCTGCAGCCGGCGCCGGTCAGCACGAACAGACGTTGGTGCCGGGCGACGAAATCCTGGAGCGATTGGTTTGCCAGCGGAGCATTTGACATGGCGCAGATGTAGTCCGCGCCGCGACATTTTGCCAGATCACTCCCGGACCGGCGGATCGAAGCCGGCGACGGCTTGATCCGCGCCGGAGAAATGCCGGCGGCGAATGCTCGCGCACCCGTTTGTTCTGCCCCGAACACATCACCCGTCAGATCTTGCTGGGATCGGTGTCATGCCTGTGCTTGTGAAGAAACCGGGCTATCTGCCCACGGAGCGCCGCCGTGTCCAACAATGTTCCGACCGATCCGGCGGTGTCGAAGATCTCCCGCTGAAGCGTCGTCGGCAGGGAATTCCATTGCATGATGACGGCCGCGCCGAGACACCGCAAGACACGCTCTTCCTCCGCCGCCAGGGCTGCGCCGCGCAGTCGCTCCGTCCCCCCGGCGTTCACTGCATCCACGTATTGGTCCGCGAGGACCTGCTCGTTGTCCGCGCGCGATGCAAGGCTGTCCTGCAGTTTCTCGAATTTGCGGGTATCATCCTTGCCGGGCGAACTCCTGGCCAGTTCGCCGTACGCGGCCGCTCTTGCACGATACTGTAGAAATTTGAACATGCCGCCTCCTTTCGTTGAAAGTCTCGGCGTATTTCAGCCTGCCGGCTAGGCCGGCATCGGGACACTCAGAGAAGCCAATGGAGCGTCGAACGTGTACGCGAAGCCCCTCTCCGCGTAGGTCAATTGCACGTCGCCCTGGAGTTCGCGACCCAGCGTCTCGATCAATCGCGTTCCGAAGCTGCGCTTTGCGCGTGACTGGATCACCGGACCATTCTTCTCGATCCAGGTCAGGCGCAAGCGTTGCGTCTGCGGATCGATCGTCCAGTGGAGATCGACGCACCCCTTTGGAGCGGAAAAGGCTCCATACTTCGTGGCGTTCGTGCAAAGCTCATTGAGCGTCATCGCGACCGCGACCACGGCACCCGAATTGATCCGGAGATCGGGCCCCGAAATCGAGAACTTCGATTCAGCAGGATCGTCGAAAGCTTCGACGGCGCTGCGGACGACCGCCCCGAGGTCGGCGCTCGACCAGCTCGCCCGCACGAGAAGATCGTGCGCCCGGCCAAGCGCAAGCAGCCGCCCCGCGATGGCCTGCTGTGCGTGCGCCAAGCCTTGCTCGCCGCGCAAGCTCTGGGAGACAATGGCGGAGACGGTCGCGAGCGTGTTCTTGATGCGGTGGTGCAGCTCTTCAAGGATCAGCTTTTGCAGCTTCTCGGACGTCTCTCGCTCCCTGGCGTCGATGCCCGCCCTGGCAAGCAGGCCCCTCGTGTTGATCTCGGCCTGGGCAAGGAGAAGCCGCAGGCTGACATTCTCTGCCGCCAGAGCATCCTCATGCGATTCTCCGCCGCCGAGGTGCTGGCCCGTGCGGAGATCGATCTCGAGCATTGGCGACTGTGTCACGAGGGTTGCTGCCGGACCTGGTTTCAGTGGAACGTTCCGTCACGAAGGCGGGATTTCAGCGGCGTCGTGATCTTGCTTGGGCGCCTTCGCTGGCGAGAAATAGGCGTGGATTTCAGCGGCATTTCCAAGAATTGCTGCCCTGCGCATTGCCGCCATGCGCTTGTCTCCCGACGGCATCTCGCGAGCTCGACGGAGGGCGTCGATCGCCCTCGCGTTCAGCTCGCAACCCAACGACGGCTGAATTGAATCCGATGAGGTACTTGCCTGATCCGACGGCGAAGGCGCGCCGAAGCCGACTACCATTGAATCAACATCGAAACGGCGATCACAAGCACGAAGAAGATGGGCAGCAAGACCGGAGGTACGAGCCACTCGCGAAGGATGAATCCGGGGGAAACCGACATATTGACCGCCTCTTGGTCGCGGCGGGAGCGCAATGCTCTCAGTCACCGATAACGGCCGAGGGGCGAGCGGTGATCGACGGGATATAGTCACCTTTCGCCGAATAGCGAGGCTTGCGACGAACTATTTGTCGCGAGCAGCATCGAACCGGGTTGTATCCCTGTCGCCAGATCATCATTTGAAAGAGGCGCAACCGGTTCGCTCTTGTCAGGTCTCGACGAAACGTCCGTGTACCTGACGTACGCAAGCCGAGCGTCGGCCACCTAGCGTGCCCCCGGCTCAAACGGCGTGAAGGCGCACGGCACCTGCAACCTGATCGGCCCGAACCATGATTGATTTCCCAAATCACAGTCGCTCATATGACCAGACACGGCGTGCCGTGCGGTTCTGGGGACACGACAGCGCCATCGAGGCCTCGTTCTTCATCGATGAAGGCGCGTTGATGCGGATTCAACCGGGCGTCCATGCGACCGAATCGGGACTCCTGAACGCGTTCGATTGCAATCGCGACTTGATATGTGCCACCGCGGCCAGGAAGTATGTGCGCGGCAGCAGAGGCTCCTACGACCTGCTCGCAGGAGATTTCTGAAGCGATCGGCACGAGGGTGAAGAGTTCGTGGCTTCGTCCGTGAGCCTACGTGTCTAGCTTGCCCAGTTCTCGCGAAACTCGGGGAACATGGTCAGGCCCCCGCAGGCATAGATCGTCTGCCCGGTGATGTAGCTCGCATCGTCTGAAGCAAGGAAGGCGAACACGGCGGCGATCTCTTCCGGCGTGCCGACGCGGCCGAGCGGAATATGGCTGGTGACGACGCCGCGCTTTTCCGGGTCGCCCGTCCAGGCCGCGTTGATCGGCGTGTCGATCGCGCCCGGACCTACCGCATTGACACGGATGCCGTGCCTCGCGAATTCGAGCGCCAGCGTGCGCGTGAGGTTGGCCAGGCCGCCCTTGCTGATCGAATAAGCGAGATAGCCGGGCTTCGGAATGATCTGGTGGACGCTGGAGCAATTGATGATGCTGCCGCCTCCGCCGCGCGCGACGAAATGCGCCAGCGCCTTCTGCGCGCAGAGCACGGCACCGTTGAGATTGACGTCGATGATGCGGCGATAGGTTTCGACGTCGAGCGCATCGCTCGGCGATTCCCGCTGGAAGCCGGCATTGTTGACGAGACAGTCGAGGCGCTTCCAGCGCGCCAGGATGGTCTCGAACATCGCGGCGATGTCCTGCTCGCTGCCGATGTCAGCCTGGACGATGACATGATCGAGCCTGCCGTGGCCGCGGTCGCCCGATGCCGTCCGCGCGAGCGCGAGCGTCTCTTCGGCCTTCCCAGGGTGATCGAAATAGTTGATGGCGACGGTCGCGCCTTCCTGGGCGAGCCGGACGGCAACGGCACGGCCGATGCCTTGCGAGGCGCCGGTCACCAGCGCGTATTGGCCAACGAGGCGCGTGGGAAAGGGGATCGAGCGGTCGGTCTGTGGCATGAGCTTTCTCCGGAGTGCCTCATCATCGACGGAAACGACGTTTTGTTCCATCACACCAGCGCAGCCCTGGGATTCATTCCGCGTGTTGCGCGAGGGAAGAGGTGAGGATCTGATAGAGGATGATGGCGCCGAAAGTCGCGGTTCCGATCCCGCCGATCGTGAACGCGCCGAATTTGAGCGTGAGGTCGCCCGCGCCCGCGGTCAGCGCCACGGCGACGGTAATCAGGTTCGCGGGATTGGCGAAGTCGACCTTGTTCTCGACCCAGATCCGCCCGGCCATCGCCGCGATCAATCCGAACAGCACGATGGAGAGGCCGCCGATGACGGGACCCGGGATCGACAGGATCAGCGCGCC
This sequence comes from Bradyrhizobium sp. B025, assembly GCF_042257955.1. NCBI lineage: Bacteria > Pseudomonadati > Pseudomonadota > Alphaproteobacteria > Hyphomicrobiales > Nitrobacteraceae > Bradyrhizobium > Bradyrhizobium sp. B025. The sequence goes on from NZ_CP170150.1 coordinate 7,103,105, forward strand.
GAATTTCGGCGAGAAGCCGAGCAGGATCGACACCGTGGCCGCCAAGGCAAACAGCAGCGTCGAATAGACCTTCGTCGCCGCCATGACGCCGATGTTCTCGGCATAGGTGGTGACGCCGGTGCCTCCGCCGCAGGCTGCGACGATCGTGGCCAGGCTGTCGGCGAACAGGGCGCGGCCGAGATAGGCATCGAGGCTGCGGCCTGTCATGGCACCGACGGCCTTGATGTGCCCGAGGTTCTCGGCGACGAGGATGACCGCAACCGGCGCGATCAGGAAGATCGCATCGGCCTGGAAGGTCGGAGTGGTGAATTTCGGCAGGCCGAGCCACGACGCGGCCGAGAGCTGTGCGAAGTCGATCGGCTTGCCGAAGCCGAGGCCGTTCGCGAACAGAAAATACAAGAGATATCCGCCGATCGCCCCGAGGATGATCGGCAGGCGGCGCCACAGGCCTGGAGCTGCAACGGCGACCACGCCGATGATGAGAACGGTCGCAAGCCCGATCCAGGTGTCGAACGCATTGGCGCTCACCGCCTTGACCGCGACCGGCGCGAGGTTGAGACCGATTGCGGCGACCACGGCGCCGGTGACGGCCGGCGGCATCAGGCGCTCGACCCAGCCGACGCCCGACCACATCACGATCAGCGCAATCGCGCCGTAGAGCACCCCGGCTCCGACGATGCCGCCGAGCGCAACGGAGATGTTCGGGTTCGGCCCCTGCCCGGCATAGCCCGTGGCGGCGAGGGCAACGGCGATGAAGGCGAAGCTCGATCCGAGATAGCTCGGCACGCGTCCGGCGACGATGACGAAGAAGATCAACGTGCCGACGCCGGAGAACAGGACCGCAACATTGGGATCGAACCCCATCAGCAGCGGCGCGATGATCGTCGAGCCCGACATCGCCACGCAATGCTGCAGACCGGAGACGATGGTCTGGCCCCATGACAGCCGCTCCTCCGGCATGATCACGCCCGAGGTCTTGAGTTTCCAGCGCGGAAAATAGCCCTGCGTCTGCTCGTCCGAGCCTGTCGTGGTTGTCATGCTCCCCCCGTTGCGGTGCAGCGATTGATCTTCGTGCGATCCGACAAAAATGTGATTGTCGCTTCTGCGGCGGCCATCACATGATGCGAGTCATGCAAGATTCAAATCTTGCAAAATCAATGCGTTCCGGGCTCATCATATGACACAGATCGCGATCCAGCCAGCCATCCGTCGCCGGCATCAGCCCTGGTACAAGATCCTCTACATCCAGGTGCTGATCGCGATCGTGCTCGGAGTGCTCATCGGCTATTTCTATCCCGATTTCGGCAAGGAGCTGAAGCCGCTCGGCGACGGCTTCATCGCGCTGATCAAGATGATGATCGCGCCGGTGATCTTCTGCACCGTGGTGCACGGCATCTCCTCGATGGGCGATCTCAAGCGTGTCGGCCGGGTCGGGCTGAAGTCGCTGATCTATTTCGAATCGGTCTCGACCGTCGCGCTCGCGGTCGGCCTTTTGGTCGGCGAGGTGCTCCAGCCCGGACACGGCTTCAACATCGATCCCGCCACGATCGACCCGAAATCGGTCGCGACCTACGTCACCAAGGCCAAGGAGGAAGGCATCGTCGCCCATCTGATGGCGATCATCCCCGACAGCTATGTGGGCGCCATCGCACGAGGCGATTTACTCCAGGTGCTGCTGATCTCGATCCTCTCGGGCTTCGCCATCGCCTTCCTCGGCAAGGCCGGCGAGCCGATCGCGGATGCGATCGACAAGGCCGCGAAGATGTTCTTCGGCATCATCCGCATCATCGTGCGCGTCGCTCCCGTTGGCGCCTTCGGCGCGATGGCGTTCACCGTCGGCGCCTACGGCCTCGGCTCGCTGCTCAACCTCGCCGCGCTGATCGGCACGTTCTACCTCACCAGCATGCTGTTCGTGCTGATCGTGCTGGGCGCGATCGCCCGGCTCGCCGGCTTTTCGATCCTGCGCTTCATCGCCTACATCAAGGACGAGCTGCTGATCGTGCTCGGCACGTCGTCGTCGGAGACCGTGCTGCCGCAGATGATCCAAAAGATGGAGCATCTCGGCGCCTCCCGCTCGGTGGTCGGCCTCGTCATCCCGACCGGCTACAGCTTCAACCTCGACGGCACCAACATCTACATGACGCTGGCAACGCTGTTTCTGGCGCAGGCGACCAACACGCATCTGACGATCTGGCAGGAGCTCGGCATCCTCGGCATCGCCATGATCACCTCGAAGGGCGCCTCGGGCGTGACCGGCGCCGGCTTCATCACGCTCGCCGCGACGCTCTCGATCGTGCCAGACATCCCGATCCAGTCGATCGCGATCCTGGTCGGCATCGACAAGTTCATGAGCGAGTGCCGCGCGCTGACCAATCTGATCGGCAACGGCGTCGCCTGCGTCGTCATCAGCATCTCCGAGGGCGAGCTCGACCGCGACGCGCTGCACGAGACCATGGCCCATCCGCTGGAGATCGGCGAGGCGCTGGAACCGGGCGGCGGCGCGTAAAGCGACACGGATCGACGGCAGGAGCAAACCGGTTCCGACGCGGTAGTTTCCCGGAGTGGATAATTGGTGAGATACGCGTCACAACAATGGCGTTGGGATTACCGATTGATAGTCAATCTTTCCGCCCGACGCGCTGGGGGCAGGGCGTCGGGCTTTTGAAAATCTCCGCGATATCCGGACGGCGAGGCGGGATCAGAGGATCCGGCCATCGGCGCCAGGCACCTCGGCGGCCAAATCGAGCCGCCGCGTAATCCTTATCGCCTGCAAGAATGCCTCGTCATGACTGACGACAAGCAACGCGCCATCATAGGCCCGCAAGCCCGCTTCGACGGCTTCGATGGACGCGATATCCAGATGGTTGGTCGGCTCGTCCAGGATCAGCAGTGAGGGCGGCGTCGCCCCGCCGAACACGCAAGCAAGACCGGCACGAAGCAGCTGTCCGCCGCTCAGGCTCCCGGCGATCTGCAAGGCAGCGTCGGCGCGAAACATGAAGCGCGCAAGGGCGGCATGGCACGCATTCATGCCCGCCTCTGGATTGAGGCGCCTGAAATTGTCCAGGATCGAGATCGCGGGATCGAGCAGGCTGACCGTCTGGTCGAACAGCGCGAACTCGGGCTTGACCCTCACCGTGCCCACGAGGGGGCACATCTCGCCGGCAATGAGCTTCAGTAGCGTCGTCTTGCCTGAACCATTTGGCCCGACCACCGCCACACGCTCCGGCCCGACGATCGTGAACGACAGATCCCGCAGGATCGCGCGCTCCGGACGATAGCCGGCGCTGACCCGATCGAGCCAAACCACCTCCCTCCCCGCCGGCAGGTTTGTCGACGGCAATCTCACGGACAACGGCTGGAGAATCTCGACGCGGCGGCGCGCCGTGTCGACGGCCTCGAGCGCTTCTGCGCGCCGCCGCTCGGCAACTTGCGCCGTCCTTCCGCCGGTATCCTCGCTGCGATCCTTGCGCGCGCCGGCCAGGATGCGCGGCATGTCGCCCTTGGCACGCTTCTTCCTGCCGCCGCTGTCCTTGCGCGCCTTCCTCTCCATGGACTCCTGCGCCTTGCCGTCGATCTCGGACAGCCGCTTCTCGGCATAAGCAAGGTCGTGCCTGACGGCAGCGAGCTCGACGGCCTTCTGCTCGCGGTACCTGCTCCAATTGCCGCCGTATCGCGTTGCTCCGAGCGACGTCAACTCGACGATCGCGTCCATGGTTTCGAGCAGGCCCCGATCGTGGCTGACGACGATCGCGCCGCCGCGCCAGGCGGCGAGGAGATCGATCACGGCCTTGCGCCCGTCCCGGTCGAGGTTGTTGGTGGGCTCATCCAGCAGCAGGAAGTCGGGCTCGGCGAACACCAGCGCGGCAAGACGAACCCGCGTCGTCTGGCCACCGGACAGGCAGGACAGCTCCGTATCGGGAGCAAGATCGAACCCGACGCGCGCCAGCGCGGTTTCGAGCCGCGCTTCGAGAGTCCAGTCGATCGCAGCGATGTCGTCGGCGGAGGCATCGCCCCGCGCCGCACGGCCAAGCAGCTTCAGCGCTTCCCGCACGCCGAACAGATCGGCCACGGTCGCACCCGCAAGCAGTTGAACGTCCTGGCGCAGCAGGCCGACGGTTCCGTTGGTCACAATGCGCCCCGACTGCGGAACATGTTCCCGGCAAATCGACGCCAGCAGCGTGGATTTCCCGACGCCGTTGCGGCCGACGAGACCGGTTCGCTCGGCCGCGAATGTCAGATCGATATTGGATAAAAGAGAACGGCCGTCAGGCGTGGACAGCGACAGGTTCGACAGGATGATGGAAGCAGGCATGAAATTCCCCGTGAGCAAGGCGGATCGGCGTTGCGGTCGGGGTGAAATCCATGGCTGCGAAGTTCCTGATTGAGATGCCTCTACCTAGTCCGGCAGAGGCGCAAGATCAAGCCAAGGGGACGTCAGCGCGTCACGCGCTGCCGTCCTCCGTCGAAGAATGCCGTCAGCCCTTGAGGGCGGTGACCACGACTTCGATCAACGCACTGCCGCCGAGATCGGCGACGCCGACGGTGGCGCGGGTCGGCAGATTGTCGCCGAAGAACTCGGTCCAGGCCGCGTCCATCTCTTTCTTCTTGGAAAGATCCGTGACGAAGATCGAGGCGCTGACGACGCGGCTCTTGTCGGTGCCGGCCTCTTTCAGATAGCCGGCGATCTTGCCGAGAATATTGCGGGTCTGATCGCCCATGGAAACCGACGTGTCGTCGGCGATGGTGCCGCCGAGGAAGACGAAGCCGTTGGCCTCGACGGCGCGGTGCATGATGGGCGTGCGGATGCTGCGGGTGATGCTCATGATGTCCTCTTGTTGCTAGAGCGTGGAAGGGTGGAAACGGTCGATGCCGAGATCACTGACGCGGGTCTGGGTGCCGCCATTGACGATCAGTTCCGCCATCACAGCGCCCGCGCCGGGACCGAGCTGGAAGCCGTGCAGCGAGAAGCCGAACTGGTGATAGAGACCCTTGTGCCGCGAACTCGGCCCGAACACGGGGATGTCGTCCTTCATCTTGGCTTCGATGCCGGCCCAGGCACGCACGATCGTCGCGCTGCGCATCACCGGAAACAGCTCGAACACGGTGCGCGCGCTGATCGCGAGGCTCTTCCAGTCCAGCACCGTTTCGTTGCGATCCTGATAGGGCGTCGCGAGATGCCCGCCGCCGATCAGCACGGTGCCGTTCGAGAACTGCTTGAAGGAGAGCTTGCGGCCACGCAGGATCACGACGGGATCGATGAAGTGCGGCACGCGCGAGGTGATCATCAGCATCGGGGCCACGGTCTCGACCGGCACCGGCTCGCCGAGCGCGGCGGCGATCTTTCCAGCCCAGGCGCCGGCTGCGTTGACCAGCACCGGCGCGGCATAGGTGTCGGAGCCGACATCGACATACCAGAGGCCGTCGCTGTAGCGGATGTTGCTGGCCGCCACGCCCTCGCGCACGGTCGCGCCGAGCTGTTCGGCCTTGCGCCGGAACGCGGTCGTCGTTTGCGCAGGATTGGCCGCGCCGTCACGGCGCGAGACCACGCCACCGGGACAGGTCTCGGCCACCGCAGGCACCAGCCGCCGCAGCTCAGTGGCGTCGATCAGCTCTTCATGGGTGAAGCCGAGCGCGTTGAGCTCGGCGACGCGCGTGCGGCAGACCGCAAGCTCGTCCTCGTTTTCCGCGACCAGCACCTGGCCGTGGCTCTCGAAGCTGCAATCGTCGTCGAGGAGGTCGCTGATCTTCTCCCAGATACCCATCGAGCGGATCGAGAGCGGAATCTCCGGGATGTGCCGCGCAAGCTGGCGCACGCCGCCGGCATTGACGCCGGAAGCATGTCGGCCCGCATAATCCTTCTCGATCAGCACCGGCTTCAGGCCGGCGAGGCACAGATGCAGCGTGGTCGAGCATCCGTGGATGCCGCCGCCAATGACGATCGCATCCACGTTTCCAGTCATCCGCGCACCACGGCCTTGACGTCGTCCTCGGTCTTGGGAACGGCGGCAAGCTCGGCGAGCGTGATCGGCTTCACTGGCGCACGCAGCCGGTAATAGCCGATCTCCTGCGGGCTCTTGGCCCGGGCCTGCGCCATCAGCTCGGTGACGGTGAGGCCGCAGAGCCGGCCCTGGCACGGGCCCATGCCGGTGCGGCGATAGGCCTTGAGCTGGTTCGGCCCGGTCGCGCCGATCGCGACGGAATCGAGAACATCCTTCGCGGTCACCTCCTCGCAGCGGCAGACGATGGTATCGCCCGAGGGAATGCGGAACTGCGGCGCCGGGCGGAACAGCGTGTCGAGGAAAGCGCGGCCGCGCTCGGCCTTGGCGAGAGCGGCGCGGAGCGTTGCCATCGATGCGAGCTTCGCGGCAGCCGCGGGTGCCAACGCTTCCACCGCCGCGCGCGCTGCGATGCGGCCGCGGACCACGGCGGCGTTGGCACCGCCGATGCCGGCGCCGTCGCCGGCGATCGCGATGCCGGCGACCGACGATGAGCCGTTCGCATCGAGCACCGGCGACCAGCACAATTGCAGTTCGTCCCAGCGATGCTCGACACCGGCCGCCATCGCCAGATTGACGTTGGGTACGACGCCCTGATGCAGCAGCAGAAGATCGACCGGAAGCGTCTCGCGCTTGCCCCCGGCGACATAGCTCACATTGGCAAGCTGGCCGTCACCCGACGCGGTGAGCTCCGTGACGCCGGAGACGACCTGCACCTTCGCCTTCACCTCGCGCATCATCGACAGGCCCTTGGCGAAATAGGGCGAAGTCAGGAAGGCGAAGGCATGCGGGAGCGCCGCGAAATAATTGCCGCGCTCGGTGGTGTCGAGGATGCGGTCGATGCGGCCGCCCAGCCGCAAAATCTGCGCGGCGAGCAGCCAGAGCAGCGGCCCCTGCCCCGCGATCACGGTGCGGCCATCCGGCACCAGCGCCGATGATTTCAGCATGGTCTGCGCAGCGCCCGCGGTCATCACGCCTGGCAGCGTCCAGCCCGGAATCGGGAACGGCCGCTCCAGCGCGCCGGTCGCCAGGATCACGCGCTTTGCCTTGACGAAGGCCGAAGCACCGCCGACGGAGACGGCGATGTCGAGATTGCGGTCGAGGCTCCAGACCGTCGCACGCTGAATCACTTCCGCATTGCTCGCGCGCAGTGACTGCACGAGATCGGCTCCGACCCAATAATCGGCGCCGAGCTGGTTGCGGTCGGTCACGGGTGTCGAGGAGATCGCACGAAATACCTGACCGCCGGGGCCGATATTCTCGTCGAGCAGCAGCGTCGACAGGCCGGCCTCGGCCGATGTCGCGGCAGCGGCGAGGCCGGCGGGCCCGGCGCCAATCACCACGACGTCGTAATCTTCGCGCTTGGGAGCCACAGTCATCTTCCGATCTCCCGCTTGCCCTTCTGGATCTCGATCTGCATGCCCTCGGCAACGGGCACGATGCAGCCCTGCCGGTTGCCGACCCCGTCGATGGTGACGAGGCAGTCGAAGCACACGCCCATCATGCAGTAAGGCAGACGCGGCGCGCCGCTCACCGCGGTGGAACGCCGTGCATCCTGGCCGGAGGCCAATAGCGCGGCGGAGACGGTGTCGCCCTGGCGCGCCGCGACGGCAACGCCATCGACGAAGATCTGCACTTGCGGGCGTTTGTCCTGTTCGGATCGTCTAAACATGGGATGCCTCTTGGCTCCTTGATATCTCTAGTAGCCGCTGTTGTTCGCAGCGCCATCGCCGCCAAAACGGCTCGCGGAGAACGCGCCGACCAGCTCCGGCTCGAGCGCGCCCTGCGCCACCATGCGCGCGATCTCGAAGGCGTGGTTGGAGGCGAGTGTCACGCCGGAATGGCAGCAGGCGACGAAGGCGCCGGGATGCGTTTCCGACTGGTCGTAGATCGGAAAGCCGTCCTGCGGCATGACGCGGATGCCGGCCCAGCTTCTGATAACGTTGAGCCGCGACAGATGCGGGAACATGCGCTGCGCGCGATCGGTCATCACCGCGCTGATCGAATGCTTCAGCATGCGATCGTCCAGCTCGTCCTCCTTGCTGTCGCCGATCATCACCGTGCCCTCGTCGGTCTGGCGGATCGTGGTCAGCGGATGCGGCAGGAACGGCATGGTGCGTTCGGTCACCACGATCTGGCCGCGGGTCGGGCCCATCGGCGCGTAGAGGCCGACCATCGGCGCGAGCGTCTGGTTGGCATTGCCCGCGGCAAGCACGACCTTGGCGGCACGAAGCTCGCCCTTCGGCGTGGTCAGGCGGAATTCGCCGCCGCTCTTGCTGATCGCCGAAACCGGTCGCTCCGGAAGATAATCGATGCCGAACGCCCCAAAGCCGGTGTGGAAGGCTCGGAACGTGCGCAGCGAATTGACGTGGCCGTCGAGCGGACAATAGCTGCCACCGGAAACCTCCGGCCCGATCAGCGGCAGCGCCTTCTTCACCTCGGACGCCGGCAGCATCTCCATCTTGTAGTCGGCGGCGCCGACCTGGTTGTGCATGCGCTTGACGAGCTCGGTGCGCTGGCCGAATTCGTCCTCGCCGAGGGTGAGATGGAAGCCGCCATTTTGTTGCAGCGAGACATCGAGGCCGGTCTGCTGCTTCAGCTCGGAGGCAAGCCTGCCCCATGCCTGCGACGCCTGCACGGTCCACACCGTATAGGCCGGCATGCCCAGGCCCTTGCTCTGCACCCAGACCAGCGCAAAATTGGCGCGCGAGGCGCGCTTGGTGATGTCGCCTTCGTCGAGCACGGCGACCTTCTTGCCGAGCCGGCCGAGGCCCCAGGCAATGGCGGAGCCGAGCAATCCGCCGCCGACGACGGCGACGTCGTATTCTCCTGACATGAGTTCTCCTATCGTCCCGTATCGCCCTTGCCGGCGAGCACACGGTCGAGCCCGTAGAAGCGGTCGAGCAGAATGAGGGCGGTCATGGTGATCGCGATCACGCAGGCCGAGACCGACGTCACCAGCGGATCGATGTTGTCCTGGATATAAAGGAACATGCGCACCGGCAACGTCTCGGTGCCGGGCGCCGCGAGGAAGACGGTCATGGTGAGATCGTCAAAGGACTGGATGAAGGCCAGCGCCCAGCCGCTGATGACGCCGGGCAGGATCAGCGGCAAGGTCACGCGGCGGAACAGCGTCCAGCCGCCGGCGCCGAGCGAGACCGCCGCCATCTCGACCGAAAGGTCCATGCCGGTCGCGGCCGCAAGCGTCAGCCGCAGCGCGAACGGAAACACGATGATGACATGCGCGATGATCAGCGCCGCGAAGCTGCCGCCGAGGCCAGCCGAGGTGAAGAAGCGGAGGAAGGCGATGCCGAGCACGACATGCGGGATCATCAGCGGCGACAGGAACAGCGCTGCCAGCGCATCGCGGCCGCGGAAGCGATAGCGCGCGATCGCGAGCGCCGCGGGCACCGCGAACAAGAGCGCCACGAGGGACGAGAGCGCACCGAGGCCGAGGCTGACCCAGAAGGCGTGGATGAATTCAGGATAGTTCGCGATGGTCCTGAACCAGCGCAGCGAAAAGCCGTTGGTCGGCAGCGACAGGAAGCCTTCGGGCGTGAAGGCGACGAGGCAGACCACCAGGATCGGCGCCACCATGACGATGACGAAGACGGTGTGGAAGATCAGCGCCAGCGGGCCGTTCCGTCTCATCGGAACACCTCCGCGTAACGCCGCTCGATCAGGGCGTTGCTGCCGACGACGATCAAGACCAGCGCAACCAGCAGCAGCGTCGCGACAGCCGCGCCGAGCGGCCAGTTCAGCGTGTTCAGGAACTCGTCATAGGCCAGCGTCGCCGCAACCTTGAGCCGGCGGCCGCCGATAATCGCGGGCGTCGCAAAGGCGCTGGCCGAGAGCGAGAACACGATGATCGCGCCCGACAGCACGCCCGGCATGATCTGCGGCATGATGATGCGGCGAATAGTGGTGATCGGACCTGCACCAAGCGACATCGCGGCGTTCTCGATCTGCGGATCGAGCCGCTGAAGCGCGGCCCACACCGACAGCACCATGAACGGCATCATCACATGCGCCAGCGCGATCACCATGCCGGTCTCGGTGAACATGAAGGGAATCGGTGCACGGATCAGCCCGGCCGACATCAGGAGCTTGTTGACGAGCCCGTTGTTGCCGCCGAACAGCAGCGCCCAGCCGAGCGTCCTCGCCACCACGGAGATCAGCAGCGGTCCGAGGATGACGAGCAGGAAGAAGCTCTTCCAGCGTCCGCTCATGCGGTTGAGGATGTAGGCTTCGGGCGCACCTAGCAGGGCAGTGAGGAGAGTCGTCAGGATCGCGATGCGAAACGTCCGCCAGAACATTTCGGCGTAGTAGGGATCGGTCGCGATCTCGTGCCAGTTCTTCAGGATGAAGACCGGCTCAATGCCCTTGTACTGGCCCCAATCGTGGAACGACAGCATCACGGTCATCGCGAGCGGAATCAGCAGCACGCCGACGAACAGCATCAAGGCGGGCGCGGAGAGTACCCATGGCGCGCGTGCGATGCGCGCATCGGCGGCCCCCGGCGGAGCCGTGTCTGCGACCGCACTCATGCGGCAGCTCCGCGCACGCTCATGTCCTCAGGTCGCCAGGCAAGACGAACGGTCTCGCCTTCGGCCGGCTGTGACTGGCCGTCATTCTGGCGGATCACGATCGCAGGACCGCATTCGCTGTCGCACTGGAACAGCCAGTGATTGCCCTGGAAAATGCGCGTGACGATCTTTGCGCTGAGGCCCGCATCGCCAAAACCGATCCGCTCGGGCCGAATGCTGACGGTGACGGGACCGCTGAGGCCAACTGGTGCCGGCGCGCTCCAGGAGCCCGCCACCAGCTTCGCGGGCGCCGTGGCCCGATCGATCGTCGCGGCAAAGTCGTTGGTCTTGCCGAGAAACTGCGAGACGAAGGCCGAGGCCGGCTTCTCATAGGTCTCCTGCGGCGTGCCGATCTGCTCGATCTTGCCCTGGCTCATCACCACGATGCGGTCGGACAGCGACATCGCCTCGTTCTGGTCGTGCGTGACCAGGATCGTGGTGGTGCCGATGGTGCGCTGGATCTGGCGCAGCTCGATCTGCATCTCCTCGCGCAGCTTGGCATCGAGGTTCGACAGCGGCTCGTCGAGCAGCAGCACGCTCGGCTTGATCACCAGCGCACGCGCCAGCGCCACGCGCTGCTGCTGGCCGCCGGACATGCGGCGCGGATGGCGATCCTCGTAGCCGGCGAGGCCGACCATCGCGAGCGCGGCGCGAACGCGCTCGGCCCTTTCGGCGCGCGGCACCTTGCGCATCTCGAGGCCGAAGGCGACGTTCTCCGCCGCGGTCATGTGCGGAAACAGCGCGTAGCTCTGGAACACGATGCCGAGGCCACGCCTGGCCGGATGGATCGCGGTCAGGTCCTTGCCCTCGAGGCGAATCGCGCCGCGCGTGGGATCGAGGAAGCCCGCGATCATCTGCAGGGTCGTGGTCTTGCCGCAGCCGGACGGGCCGAGGAAGGAGATGAACTCCCCCTTCCCCACCGACAGACTGAAGTCATCGACCACAGTCTGTGCTCCGAACTGCTTGGCGACCCGATCGAGCTCGAGATAGGCCATGACGCTGTCTCCGCCGCGAACGATTAGCGTTCGACTTCGCGATTCCAGCGCTTGGTCCACTCCTCGCGCTTCTCGTTGATGACCGTCCAGTCCGGATTATAGAGCTTTGCCGCGCGCTCGCCGATCGGCGCCATCTTGCCGAGCTCCGGCGGGATCGCCAGCGATTTCAGCACCGGGCCATAGCCGTAATCCTTGAGCATCACGAGCTGGATTTTTGGATCGAGCAACATCTTGACGAAGCTGGACGCGAGCGGCGAAGCGTTCGGCTTGGTGATCGGACAGGCCGTCGTCAGCAGCGTCGCCGCGCCTTCCTTGGGATAGACGAAGTCGACGGGGAAGCCGGTGTTGGCGAAGCTCTGCACACGGCCGGTGCCCCACACCGCGATCACGGCCTGGCCGGACTGGAACAGCTCGGTCATCTTGCCCGGCGACGGCTCATAGGCGAGCACGTTCGGATTGATCTGCTCCTTGAAGATCTTGAAGCCGGAATCGACGTTGGACTCGCCGCCGCCGTTCATCTTCGACAGCATCACCAGCGCTTCGAGGCCGTAGGTGTTGTTGATCGGCGGAATGACGAGCTGCTTGGCGTACTTCGTATCCTTCAGGTCGTTCCACGAGGTCGGCGGGGCCCAGCCTTTCTCGGCAAACACCTTGGTGTTGTACATCAGCCCGGTCGCGACGATGCCGATCGCCACCGCACGATCGTCCTTGAAGCGGGCAGTGTCGTAGAGATCGGTGGGCAGGCCCTCGAGCTTGCCGCAGAAGCCGAGCTGGATCGCCTGGTACATCGGGCCGTCATCGACGATGGCGACGTCGATCTGCTGGTTGCCCTTCTGCGCCTGAAGCTTGGCCAGCGTGTCGGTGGAGTTGCCGGCGACGTATTCGACCTTGACGCCGTTCTCCTTCTCGAAGGCCGGGATCACCTCGTCGCGAATGGTCTTCTCGAACGAGCCGCCATAGCCGGCGACATAGAGCGTTTTCTGCTGGGCCGAGGCGGCCGAAGAGGCGACAACGAGAGCCGCGATGCTGACCGCTGTCAGAAGGCGAAAAGTCTTCATGTGGACCGATCTCCAATACCGGAATGAGGTGACGCGCCGACGTGTCTCGCTGACTGAAGCGCCTTCCGCATCTCCTTCCGCGCAAATTCCTCCCCGATCAGGGCTCCGGCCCCCGTTCGGCGGGTTTTGGCGCGATCTGGAGGTCCAAACCCCTCCAATCTGCCGAAAAAGCGGGCTGTCTCCAGTCCTGATGAAAAAGATCGCAAACCTATACTTCCATCGTCCAATGAATAATGGCACCCTCTGCATGCCTAAATGTTATGAATGGAATTTGGTATGGCGCGGATCAATTCGCGGCAGGTGGAGGCCTTCCGCGCGACGATGCTGACCGGCAGCGTGACCGAGGCGGCGGCGCTGATGACCGTGACGCAACCGGCGGTCAGCCGGTTGCTGCGCGACCTCCAGGCGCTGTTGAAAATGGAGCTGTTCGAGCGGCGCGGTACCGGCCTGGTGCCGACTGCCGCGGCGATGGCGCTTTACACCGAGGTGGAGCGCTCCTTCGTCGGACTCGAACGCATCACTGCCGCGGCCGAAGAAATCCGCGGCCGCCGCACCGGGTCGTTGCGGATCGCCGCGCTGCCGGCGCTCTCGAACGGCTATCTGCCGCGGCTCGCCGGGCATTTCCTGAAGGAGCGCCCCAACCTCAACCTCGCCTTCTTCGGGGTGATCTCGCCGATCGTGGTCGACTGGGTGCTGAACAATCAATGCGACATCGGCTTTGCCGAGGTGCCGATCGCCCATTCCGGCCTGCCGAGTCTGCGGCTGCCGGCGCTGGCGCGCGTCGCAGTGCTACCGACCGGTCATCGCCTCGCGGAGAAAGAGGTGCTGGAGCCGCGCGATTTCGAGGGCGAGACGTTCATCTCGCTGTCGGCGGGATCGTCGAGCCGGCACCTCGTCGACCAGGTCTTCCATCGCCATGATGTCCGCCGCGTGCTGCGGGTGGAGACCACGCTGTCGGAGATCATGTGCGGCATGGTGTCGTCAGGACTTGGCGTCGCGATCTGCGATCCCTTCACCGCGCAGGAATTCTCCACCCGCGGCGTCGTGGTGCGCCGCTTCCTGCCGCGCATCGACTTCGAATTCTCCGCGGTCTTTCCGGCGCAGCGCAGCCCCTCGCCGGTGGCGCTGGATCTGGTCGAGACCATGCGCAAGTCGCTCGCGGAGTTCGAGGATTAGAATGCCCTTGGATTGAAACGATTTGGCTACAGGCTCGCTGCAACCTCTCCCGCTTGCGGGGGAGGTCGGCGCGAAGCGCCGGGTGGGGGCTCTCTCCGCATCGGGAGTGTCCCCGGTTGGAGAGAACCCTCTCCCCTGCCCTCTCCCGCAAGCGGGAGAGGGAGCGCACCGTCTTCGTAGCACCGGCAGCCTCTCAGCCGTTGAACGCCGCCTGAGCCTCCGGCAGGTCCCAGATCTTGCCGATCGCAGCGCTGCCGGCGGCGGTGATCGCCGCTTCGTCGGCGCCGAGATAGCGGCCGCCATCAACTAGCACGCGGCCGTCGACCATGACCTGATCGATATTGGCGCGGTTGGCGAGCGCGATCAGCGCGCGACGCGGATCGAACAGCGGCTGGAGATGCGGATGGGTGAGATCGACCACCGTGAGGTCGGCGGTCGCGCCCGGCTCGATCCGGCCGAGGTCCGGCCGCTTGACGACGTCGGCGGCGACCGCCGTGTTCGCTTCGATCAACTCCGGTGAATTGGCGACATCGGCGCGCTGGGACGTGATCTTGGAGATCAGCGAGGCCGCATTGAGTTCGCCGAGCAGATCCATGTTGTAGCCGTCGGTGCCGACCACGGTGCGCACGCCGTGCTCGGCGAAGCGGCTGAAGGCGGCGGTGACGCCGGCACGCGCGAACACGCGCGGGCAATTCAGCACGGTCATGCCGCGCGCGGCCATCAGCTTGAGATCGTCGTCGGTGCTGAACATGCAATGCGCCGCCATCAGGTCGGGCGCGAGCAGGCCGAGCCAGTCCAGATACTCCGCCGGCGTGCGGCCGCCATAGCGCTTGCCGATGGTCTCGACCTCGCCGCGGCTCTGCGCCATGTGCGTCGTGATCGGCACGCCGAGCTCGCGCGCCCGCGCCGCGCAGGCCTTGAGCAGATCGGGGCCGCAGGTGTCGGTGGCGTGCGGGCTCATCGCGAGGCTGATGCGGCCGTCGCCGCGATTGTTCCAGCGCTGATAAAGCGCATCCCACGTCGCCATGTCGGCGGCACCGTCATCGCCGGAGTACTGAACCACACCATCCGAACCCGCCTTGGCGTCGGAGGTGGAGAACAGGTAGGGCGCGCCGTAGAAGCGGATGCCCATCTCTTCCGCCGCGTCGAACATCTCGGGGATCGAATTGCGGAACGGCTCCATCACCGTGGTGGCGCCGCCCTTGAGGAGCTGGAGGATGCCGAGCCGTGCGACCGCCATGCGCTCTTCCGCCGACAGGATATCCGCACCGCGCTTGGTGAGCGGCAGCAGCACCGTGTAGACGATGCTTTGATTGTTCTTGCGACCGTTGCCGTCCTCGCTGTGGCTGCGCGCCACGGCTTCAGAGAAGCAGTGATTGTGCAGGTTCAACAGGCCCGGCAGCACGAAGCGGCCGGGCCTGTCGTAGACCTCGTCCGCGCTCGGCTTGTCGCGCGTGACCGCGGCGATCTTCTTGCCTTCGACCAGGACCCAATGGTCGCGCAGCACATCCTGCGCGCCGTCTTTCCGTGACAGCACATAGCTGCCGAAGATTGCGATCGTGCTCATGCGGGGCGTACGTTCCAGAAGACGGCGGTGCCGTCGAGAATGCCGGTGATGGCCTTGCGATAGGCGGTCGGCTGCTTGTACAGGCCGATCGGAATATAGGGGATTTCCTCGAACGCCACCGCCTGGATCTCGCGGCAGATGCGCTGCTGCTCGGCGAGCTCGGAGGCCGCCAGCCACTGGCTGCGCAAGGCCCCCATCTTCTCGCTCGCGTACCAGCCGGCGACTTTGCCTTCGCCGCGGATGTTGGTGTTGCCGGCCGGATTGAGCCAGTCGATGCCCTGCCAGTTGCCGACCGCCGCGCTCCAGCCACCCTGCGGAAGCGGGTCCTTCTTGAGCTGGCGCTGCAACACGACGGCGAAATCAAGCCCGGCATATTCGACGTTCATGCCGGCCTTGCGCAAGGAGTCCACGGCGATCTCGCCGAGCGGCTTCTGCGCCAGCGAGTTGGTGGGGACGAGCAGGACGATCTTCTCGCCATTGTAGCCGGCGGCCTTCAGATCCGCCTTCACCTTGGCGTAGTCGCGCGGGCCGCGGAAGACGTCGAGACCGACCTCGCTCGCCATCGGCGTGCCCGGAGCGAAATAGCCGATGGGCGACACCTGGAAGGCCGGATCGGTGCCGGCGACCGCCGTCATGAAGGCAGACTGGTCGATCGCGCCCAGCAGCGCGCGGCGGACGGCGGGATTGTCGAACGGCGGCTGGAGATGATTGAGGCGCAGCATGCAGGCATAGCCGCGGGGATCGAGGATGCGCGTGTCGATATCGCCGGCGGCCTTGATGATCGGCAACAGGTCGTGCGGCGTGGTCTCCTGCCAGTCCTGCTCGCCGGTCTGGAGCGCGGCGACGCCGGTGCCGGCATCGGGCGTCGTGGTCCAGACCACGCGGTCGTAATGCACGATCTTCGGGCCGGCCGTCCAATCCGGCTTGCCGTCGGTGCGCGGTTGGTAGCGCTCGAACTTGGCATAGGCATTGCGGGCGCCCTGCACGCGCTCGTCGGCGAGGTAGCGGAACGGGCCACTGCCGATGACCTCGGTGAGCGGCTTGAACGGGTCCTGACTCGCCAGCCGCTCCGGCATCATGAAGCAGGCGTTGATCGCGGCCTTGCCGAGCGCCTGCGGCAGCAGCGGGAACGGACGCTTGAGGCGGAAGCGGATGGTGCGGTCATCAGTGGCCGAGAGCTCGGCGGTCGCCTCCATCAGCTCGCCGCCAAAGCCGTCGCGCGCCGCCCAGCGGCGGATGCTGGCGACGCAGTCGCGGGCGAGCACACGCTCGCCGTCATGCCAGAACAGGCCGTCGCGCAAGCTGAGGTCCCACTGCAGCCCGTCGGCGGAGATGGTGTGGCCCGACAGCATCTGCGGCGAGACCTGGAGCGAGGAGCTCATGCCGTAGAGCGTGTCGTAGACCATGAAGCCGTGGTTTCGGGACACTTGCGCGGTCGAATAGATGGGGTCGACAAAGGCGAGGTCGATGACGGGAATGAAGCGCAGCGTGCTCTGGGATTCGGCGCGGACGATGCCGGGCAGCGAGAGCGCCGGCACTGTGGCGGCAGCCTTGAGGAGCGAGCGGCGAGAGATGGGCATTACGGGAGGCTCCTCAAGAGATCGAACTTCATCATTCGTATTACGTGTTCAACAAAACCGCGCCGATCGCAGCGGCCACCGCCTGCTGCGCCGGCTCGACCACGGGCACGCCGATCGCATCCGCGATGGCCGCGCGGTGGGAGGCCATGCCGGCGCAGCCCATCACCACGACATCGGCGCGGCACTGCGTAACCAGCGCACGGCCGGCGTCGATCAACCGGCCGCGGATGTCGGCGCTCGCCGTCTCCGCCGCGCTCGCGCCGACCGACCAGCTTCCGGCGTAGCGGCTGTCGACGCCCATCACCCGCGCCATGCGCTGCTGGCGGCGGATGCTCGACGGCGACAGGGCGATGACACCGAAACGTTCGCCCAGCATCAGCGCGCGAAAGATGCCGCATTCGGCGATACCCAGCACCGGGCGGCCACCGGCCGCCTCACGCACCGCATGCAGGCCGGGATCGCTGAAGCAGGCGAGCACGAAGGCATCCGCATCGTCGCGCGTGACGCGATTGACCAGCGGCATGACCACGCTGTCGGCATCGCGCTGCGAGCTGATGCCGGGCGGGCCCTCGGCAAGGCCGACCACCTCGATGTCAGGCCCGCCAACGATCCGCAGCGGCGCGACCGCGTCGTCGATCGCCGCCGTCACCGATGCCGAGGAGTTGGGGTTGATGACGAGGATACGGCGACGGGTCATGGCGTGGCTCAGCGGCTGCCGGCTTCGTGGCGCAGGAAGTTTTCCGCGATCTTCTCACCGGTGGTGATCCAGACGTCGGGGCAGGACTTTGCGTAGGTCAGGAACTCGCGCAGCAGGCGCAGTCGCATCGGACGGCCGCTGCATTGCGGATGCAGCACGGTCGTCACCATCGCGCCCCAGTCGCGGACCTCATCCAGCTCGTCCTTCCAGAGCGAGAGCACATGCTCCTTGGGGAAGATCGAGCGCGGGCTGAAGCGCGCGGACAGGCCGTGCATCCAGTCGTCATAGCTCGCGGTCACCGGCAGCTCGATCGTGCCCGGCTTGCCGTCGGCGAGACGATGACGATAGGGCCTGACGTCGTCTCGGAACGAGGACGTATAGACGATGCCATGACGCACCAGCGCGACGCGCAGCTCCTCGGTGAACTCGCCGTAAGGCGCGCGATAGCCGGTCGGCCTGACGCCGAGCCGGCGCTTCAGCGCCTCGAAGCCACGCTCCAGCTCCTCCTCGATCCAGGGATCGCCGGGATCGGGCAACAGATGATGATAGCCGTGATGGCCGATCTCGTGGCCGGCCTTGAGGATGGATTCGGCCATCGCCGGATGCGCATCGACCGACCATCCCGTGACGAAGAAAGTCGCCTTGAGATCGAGCTGGTCGAGCAGCTCCAGAAGTTTCGGCGTGCCGACGCGCGCCTCATAGCCGCCATAGCTCATGGTGATGAGCCGCTGGGCGTGCACGGCGTCCTTGCTGGTCCAGGCGCTCTCCGCGTCCACGTCGAACGACAGGAACATCGCCGACTTGTATGGCTTCGGCCAGGGATAGTCCGGTGCGGGATCCGCGGTGTTGGCCGGAACGAGCGGGATGCTCTTGAGTGCCTTACTGTCCAGCATTGATGGTCGCCTTCTCTATTGCGTTGTCGCTCAATTTCCACTTCGCCAGCAGCGTACGATAGGTGCCGTCGGCGATCAGCGCATCTAGTGCCTCGACCATCGCCTGCTGCAACGCCTTTTCCTTGACCGGCAGCGCGATGCCCGTGAACTGCGTCGCGAAGGGATCGCCGACCGGCGCATAGGTGCCCGGCTCGAGATCCATCAGATAGGGCAGCGTCTCGTTGCCCTGCACGGCGGCATCGATACGGCCCTGCCTGAGCTGCGTGCGCGCATCGGCCGAGCCGTCCGTACCGACGAACTGGACCGGATTGCTGCCGCAGTTCTTCTGGCTCCACTTGTCGATCTCTGCGGGAAACATGGTCCGGCGGCTGGCGCCGACCTTCTTGCCGCAGAGCGCAGCCATGTCCTTGAACTCGGACGCGCGGGACTGCTGCACGAAGAATTTCGGGCCGCTGCGCAAATAATCGACGAAGGACGCGATCTCGTGCCGGCTCGCATAGTCGGTGAAACCGGACAGGATGGCATCCACCCGCCCCGTCGAAATCGACGGCATGAATTCGGCGAAGCTGGTCTCGGTCCATTCGATCTTCACACCGAGCTTGCGCCCGAGCGCCTCGCCAAGATCGATGTCGAAGCCCGTGAGCGCGCTGGTGGCGGGATCGCGGAATTCCATCGGCGGATAGTTCGGCACCAGCGCCACCTTGAGGCTGCCGCGCTTTGCGATGTCAGGCGGCAGCTCGATCGCCAACGCCGAAACAGTCATAGCGCCCAAGAACGCCGCCGTAGCCAAAAGCCTCTTCATCACCACACCCCCAATATCAGATCACTGCCGAAAGAAATGCCTTGGTGCGCTCCTCGCGCGGCGTACCCAGAACGTCCGAGGCGCGCCCCTGCTCGACGATCGCGCCCTGGTCCATATAGACGACGCGGTCGGCGACCTCGCGCGCGAAGCCGAGCTCGTGCGTCACCACCATCATGGTCATGCCGCTCTTCGCCAGTTCCTTCATGACCGCGAGCACCTCGCCGACGAGCTCGGGATCGAGCGCGCTGGTCGGCTCGTCGAACAACATCAGCATCGGCTTCATGGCGAGGGCGCGCGCAATCGCGACGCGCTGCTGCTGGCCGCCGGAGAGCTGCGCGGGATACGAGTCCGCCTTGGCCGCCAGCCCGACGCGACGGAGCAGCTCGAGCGCCTCGGCGCGCACCTCATCTAGTTCGCGGCCCTGCACCTGGAGCGGACCTTCGGTGATGTTCTCGAGCGCGGTCTTGTGCGGAAACAGGTTGAAGCGCTGGAACACCATGCCGGTCTTCAGCCGCTGCCGCCCGATCTCCCGTTCGGTGAGCCGATGGAGCCGCCCGCCCTGCTCGCGCACACCCAAAAGCTCGCCGTCGAGCCAGATGCCGCCGGCATCGATCGCGGCCAGCTGGTTGATGCAGCGGAGCAGCGTGGTCTTGCCCGAGCCTGAGGCGCCGATCAAGCACATCACCTCGCCGGGCCAGACGTCGAGCGAGACGTTTCTGAGAGCCTGGAACTCTCCAAAGTTCTTGCTGACGGAGCGGATCGCGACGAGGGGTTTTGTCATCGCGCCAGCCGCAATGTGCCGCGTGCAAAACGGCGTTCGAGCAGCATCTGAAGCGGGGTCAGGATCGAGACCACGAGCAGGTACCAGAGCCCGGCGACGATCAAGAGCTCGATGACGCGGGAATTCGCGTAGTAGATGTTCTCGGCGTTATGCAGCAGCTCCGGATACTGGATGACGCTCGCGAGCGAGGTCGCCTTCACCATGCCGATGAACTCGTTGCCGAGCGGCGGGATCACCACGCGCATCGCCTGCGGCAGCACGATCCGCCGCAGCGCGCGCAGCCGTCCCATGCCGATCGCCTGCGCTGCCTCATATTGTCCGATGTCGACCGACAGCATGCCGGCGCGCATCACTTCGGAGGTGTAGGCGCCCTGGTTGATGCCGAGCCCGAGCAGCGCGGCGAGAAACGGCGTCATGACGTCGACGGCGCGCGCGCTCCACAAGCCGGGAATGCCGATGGTCGGAAAGACCAGTGCGAGGTTGAACCAGAGCAGCAGTTGCAGGATCAGCGGCGTGCCGCGAAACAGCCAGGTGTAGCCGGCGGCCACCGTCTTCAGCACCGGGTTGGGCGACAGCCGCATGATCGCCACGACGATGCCGAGAAAGATGCCGAGCATCATCGCCAGCACCGCCATCACCATGGTGTTGACGATGCCTTCGAGGATAACCTTCACGGTCAGGAAGCGGCTGACATAGGACCATTCGATCTGACCGTTCGCAAACGCGCGCACGATCGCCGCCAGCACGAGGACGATCAGGGCCGCGCTGAGCCAGCGGAACCAGTGCGGCTCGCGCGCGATCCGCATCCCCGACAAATCAGGGAAACCCTCCGCGAGTGCCGGCGCCGGCTTCATTGCGGCGCCGCGTTCAGCATGGGCTGGGCGACTGCGTTCGCGCCAAGGCCCCATTTGTCGAGAACGGCCTTGTAGGCGCCGTCGGAGATCATCGCCGTGAGCTTCTCGGTCACCACCTCGCGCAGGGCCGCATCGTCCTTGCGGAACATGATGCCCTGGTAGCCCTTGGCGAAGGCCTCACCGACAACGCGGTATTTGCCGGGCTCCTGCGTCTGCGCATAAGGCAGCGTCTCGCTGCCCTGCACGGCGGCGTCGATGCGGCCCTGCTTGAGCTGGTTGCGGACGTCGATCGAGTTCTCGCCCGGCACGTACTGGATCGCCGGCTTGCCGGCCGCCTCGCAATTCTGCTTGCTCCACTTCTCGATCTCGACCGGGAAGCTGGTGCTGCGGGTGGTGCCGACCTTCTTGCCGCAGAGATCGGTCGCCGCCTTCGCCTCGCTGTCCGCCATCACGAAGAACTGCGGGCCGGTCTGGAGGTAATCGACGAAATCGGCGGTCTCGCGCCGCGAGGCGCGGTCCGAGATGCCGGAGATGATGAAATCGGCGCGCTTGGTCTGGAGCGATGGGATCAACTCGGCGAACGGCGTCTCGCTCCAGACGATCTTGAGGCCGCCGAGCCGCTTGGCGAGCTCGTTCGCAAGATCGATGTCGAGCCCGACCAGCTCGTTGGTCGCAGGGTCGCGATATTCCATCGGCGCGTAGGTGGAGTTGACCGTGAGCTTCAACGCGCCCGCCTGCTTGATCTCCGCCGGAAGCTCGGCCGCCTGCGCCGACGTCACGGCAGCCAAGGCTGCTAGGCTGAGAAAATGCGAGAGGCGTGTCATGTCAGCTCCTTTGCTAACGCCGTGCCATTTGGTCAGTCCGCATCGAGAACGGCCGGCTCGATGACGCCGGCGCGTTCGGTGATCACCCTGTATTGCTCCGGCCGCCGGTGGGCGGCGAAATTGAACATCTTGTCCTTGCCCTGGCGGCAGAGGTCGAGATCGATGTCGGCGACGACCACCTCGTCCGCCAGCGTCTGGGCCTGCGCGACGATGCGACCATTGGGATCGACGATGCAGGAGCCGCCGATCAGCCCGGAGCCGTCCTCCTCGCCCGCCTTCGCCACCGAGATCGCCCAGGTCGCGTTCATGTAGGCATTGGCCTGCGTCACCAGCGTCGAATGGAAGGTGCGCAAGGCACCGTCTTCGGTGGCGCCACCATTCGGATCGTAGGCAGCGGAATTGTAGCCGATGCAGACGAGCTCGACGCCCTGCAGGCCGAGCACGCGCCAGGATTCCGGCCAGCGGCGATCGTTGCAGATCATCATGCCCATGATGGCGTGGGCCCAGGCCGAACCGGCCCGGAAGGCGGGAAAACCGAGATCGCCATATTCGAAATAGCGCTTCTCCAGCTGCTGGTAGCGCGCACCCGGCCGCGGCTCGACCGAGCCCGGCAGATGCACCTTGCGATAGCGGCCGAGAATCTCGCCGTCACGATCGACCAGGATGGCGCAATTGTAGCGGCGGCCGTCCGGCGTCAGCTCGGCATAGCCGACATAAAAACCGACACGGAGCGCACGTGCGCGGTCGAACAGCTTGGCCACCGCCGGGTTGGGCATGCCGCGCTCGAAATATTGGTCGAGCGCCTCGCCCTCCAGCAGCCAGCGCGGAAAGAACGTGGTGAAGGCAAGCTCCGGGAACACCACGAGGCTGGCGCCGCGGCCGGCGGCCTCCTCCAGCAGCGCGAGCATGCGCGAGAGCGTATGCTCACGCGAGTCTGCTTTCTGCGTCGGGCCCATCTGGGCGGCGGCGGCGCGAAGGACACGAACCAAGATTGCCTCCAATCTGTGCGCAGTGCCGCCTCAATGGGCGAATGAACCCCTTGATGCGACGTGCAAATCCGCCGCCATTACGCGGAAGCGGGGCTGCAAAATCAATTCGTTCTGCTATGATGTTTTGGCCCTGAGTATAATCGGCAGTGATATGAACCTGCGTCAGCTCGAGATCCTGCGCGCCGTCATCCGCCACCGCACCACCGTGGCGGCGGCGGACGAGCTGGCTCTGTCGCAGCCCGCGGTCAGCAACGCGCTGAAGACCATGGAGGCGCAGGCGGGTTTCGCGCTGTTCGAGCGCGTCAACAACCGGCTGTTTCCGACCGCCGAAGCGATGGCGCTCTACAAGGAGAGCGAGGCGATCTTCGCGCTGCACGCAAAACTCGAGAACCGCGTGCGCGATCTGCGCGAGAACCGGTCCGGGCATCTCGCCATCGTGGCGACGCCGCCGCTTGCCTACAGCATCATCCCGTCCGCGCTGTCGGGCTTCCTGCGCCGCCGCCCGGAGACGCGCGTCTTCTTCGACGTGCGGCGCTACGAGGGCATCATCGAGGGCGTGCTCAGCCGTGTCGCCGAGCTCGGCTTCGCGCTCGGGCTGACGCATCATCCCGGCATCGCACACGAGGTGGTGCACACTGGCGAGATGGTCTGCGTGCTGCCGCCGCAGCATCCGCTCGCCGACAGGCCCGTGATCTCGGCCGCCGATCTGTCCGGCCTGCCCTTCATCGGGCTCGAACGCGGCACGCGCCTCGGCGAGGCCGTGCGCGACAGTTTTGCGCGGGCCGGCGCGCCATTCCGGCCGACCGTCGAGGTGCGCTACTGCAACACCGCCTGCGTGCTCGCCGCCGCCGGCGTCGGCGCCGCGGTGGTCGATCCGTTCTCGCCGCGGCAGAACGGCGGCAGTGGCCTCGTCGTCCGGCCGTTCACGCCGACCACCCATGCGGTCGCCTACATGCTCTGGTCGGAAGCCGAGCCGCTGTCACGCCTCGCCAAGGCCTTTCTGAGCGAGGTGCGGAAGCAGAGCGCGCTGCTGGAGGGCCCAGCGCCACACCAGCAACATGGGGCAGAAAGCGACTGAGTATCGCAACCTTTTGACCTTGTCCTTTTGACCTTGGGGGGCACATGGCACGCATCACCATCATCGAGACCGGGCAGGTCCCGCAAGAATATCGCGAGCAGCACGGCTCGTTTCCCGACATGTTCGCGCGCATGGTCCGCGCCGAGGATCCGACGGCCACGGTCGACGTGGTCAGCATCCCGAATGGCGATGCACTTCCCGATCCAGGCAAGCTCGAAGCCGTGCTGATCACCGGCGCGGCCGCCGGCGTCTATGACGGGCTCGACTGGATCGCGTCGCTGGAAGATTTCGTGCGTACGGCTTACGCCAACAAGACGCCGATGGTCGGCGTGTGCTTCGGCCATCAATTGATCGCGCAGGCCCTGGGCGGCACCGTGCGCAAGTCGGAGAAAGGCTGGGGCATCGGCCGGCACGTCTATCAGGTGCTGCCCGAGAACGGCGTCGTCGAAGGCGAAGCGGTCGCGATCGCCGCCTCACATCAGGACCAGGTGATCGAGCCGCCGGCCGACGCGCTGACGATCCTCTCGTCCGAGTTCACCCCGCATGCCGGCCTGCTCTACGCCAACGGCGCGACGCTGACCGTGCAGCCGCATCCGGAGTTCGACGTGGAGTTCGCGCAAGTGTGCTGCGAGCTGCGCGACGGCAAGGCGCCGGATGACGTCGTCGCCACGGCGCGCGCGTCGCTGGCGCAGCCGCTGGACAACGCGAAGCTCGGTGGGGCGATTACGCGGTTTCTGGCGAGGCGGTGAGACTTCACCTCGCCCCGCTTGCGGGGAGAGGTCGGATTGCATCGAAGATGCAATCCGGGTGAGGGGGACTCTCCGCGAGTCCGTCTGCCATCGAATTTGCTGAAGCAGCCCCTCACCCCGACCCTCTCAGCGCGAGCGAATCTCGTCGCGGCCCCGTAAGAACGGGGAGAGGAGAGGAAGCGCTTCAGAACGGATCCGTCCCCAACCCCGCCACATCCGCCGGCCGCGGCCCCGGCGCGGGCCAATGAAACCGGCGGTCCTTCTCTGCAATCATGATGTCGTTGATCGACGCCTCGCGCCGCTTCATCAGGCCGTGCTCGTCGAACTCCCATTGCTCGTTGCCGTAGGAGCGATACCACTGGCCGCTCGCGTCGTGCCATTCGTACTGGAAGCGCACCGCGATGCGGTTGCCGTCGAAGGCCCAGAGGTCCTTGATCAGGCGGTAGTCGTGCTCCTTCTCCCATTTGCGGGTGAGGAAGGCGACGATGGCCTCGCGGCCCTGGAACACCTCGGAGCGGTTACGCCAGCGGCTGTCCTCGGTATAGGCGAGCGAGACACGTACCGGATCGCGCGAATTCCAGGCGTCCTCGGCCATGCGGGCCTTTTGCGCAGCGGTCTCGCGGGTAAAGGGGGGAAGCGGCGGACGCGACATGGTGGCCTCATCGGTTGGTCGGGGCCGCAAATCTATCGCCGCAGCCGGCGGAGTCGAGTGGCCATCACCAATCGGGCGATCACGAAATCAGATCAGCCTTCATCAGCGTGCGGATCGACTTCGGGATCGGCTGGGCACGGCCGCCGCTGATGAAGGCGACGCGCACTTCGGCCTTGACCAGCACGTCCTCGCCGCGCCGGACCTCCTGTGCGAGCATGATGGAGGCGCCTTTCACCGCGATCGGCCAGGTCACGACGTCGAGCACGTCGTCCATCCGCGCGGGCTTGAGGAAATCCAGGTGCATCGAGCGCACCACGAAGGCGAAGCCGGAATCCTCCGTTTCGGGCTGCTCGAACAGCGCCTGCTGCTCGGCGCCCATCAGCCGCAGATGATTGGTGCGCCCACGCTCCATGAAGCGCAGATAATTGGCGTGATAGACGATGCCGGAAAACTCTGACTTGACGATATCGCAACAAAAGGCCAACGCATTGATTTCATTGGGTCGCTGGAGCGTTAAAGCGTGAACGAAAGGCAGATTTATCTGTGCTCTTCCATAGCAAGCCTCAGAGCCTTTGGGATGCGCTGCGCTTTTCCGCCTGAGATAAACGCGACCCGTACACGCGCCGAGACCAAGAGATCACCCCCGCGCCTGCACTCCTGCAGCAAGGCAATCGACGCGCCTCTCACCTCTTGCGGGACCGTGACAATGTCAAGCAGGTCGTCCAAGACTGCCGGTTTTAGAAAATCGATTGTCATCGAACGGACAACGAAGGCGAAGCCCGGCGCATCGTTCCGCGTTTCCTCGAGCAGCGCTTGCTGATTGGTGCCGAGCAGGCGCAAGTAATTCGTTCTGCCACGTTCCATGAAACGCAAAAAATTCGCGTGATAAACAATCTGGCCGGAATCGGTATCTTCGAAATAGACGCGGACCTGCATGTAATGCCGTCCGTCTCGAATTTCGCCGTCAAGAGAGAGTGTCACAGCGCGGTTTCCTCTTATTGCGCGTACAGGGACCCATGGTCTTGCACAGAGGCGGTTTTCTGAGCAATCGTCTTGAGCTTGGCTCCTGCTGCCGGAAGCTGAGGCAACCGCCTGAATGCGGCAGGCGTCGCGCTGCTGCCATCGACTTCGGATGAATATGTCGGAGATCTATCGTCAACGCGTACCCGGCTTGAGGACGACGTTCATGAATGCGCCTCCGGCTCATGAACCTAGGCGAGCCAGTCCTTCGCCGCAATCGCTGAACGAAAAATCGCCGAGGCCGGCGAGGCCGTAAATGGCCTTGCCCTTGGCGATGGCCTCGTGCTCGCTGCTGGCGAGCACGAGGGTTTCGTATGTCATCCAGCTTTTGAAGCCGACGTCGTAGCCCCGCGTGGCGGCTGGGCTCATTGCCCCGCCTCCGCGTCGGCCTTGGGTTCGCGAACCACGAGGCGGCCGTTCAATGGCAGGCAGCTCAACTGGATGTTGAAGCCCTTGCCGTCCTGTTGCCAGGCCGCGCGCCGATCTTGGTCCAGAAGGGTCTACAAGGCGACAAAAGCAGAAGAGCGCCTCAACTCGTCTCAAGTTCATTTCGAGCTCTGGACCAGCGGCGGCTTCACAGATGCCGCAATCGCTGTTCTTGAAGCTGCTCGATCCACGACCAAGCGTTACAACATAGGCTGGAAATCCGGCAAGGAGGTCCGCGCCGAGCTCGCTCGCACAAGCTCAAGAGTACTTTGCCGCTACGGCGATCAAGGAGGCCGATCTCACGTTGAGCGAAGTAAAGCTCGGGCCGGCCAGCTACGGGATGGGAGACCTTATCCTGAGCGGGACTGTAGCGAACGACCAACGACGCCTTGGCCACCATCTTTTTCCAAGTAATCCTCACGGACTGTCGGGAAGCCACTTGTCGCGTTGTCGGTCAGAAGGACGCCTCGGCATCAGTTTCAGTCCCGCCCAAGCAGTTACGTTCCTTCAGCTCGTATGCGATACGCTTTGAAAATCTCCCCCCTGTCTCCGCGGCGAAGCGCTCCTGGACGTATCGGATCACTGGCCTGCGGGCCGGGTAACTCCGACTCTATGTCAGGCTATCGATCGTTGCTTCAAGGAGCTCACCCAAGTCGCTGATGACGCCGAGACTCCAGCACGGGCCTCGATCCACGGCTCTTCTCGGTGTGTCATTTCCTCGAGTTGGTCGCCGGAAAGCGGGGCGTAGACCTCGAGCACGGAGTTGATAAAGGCGCGGTCAGCCTCAGTCAGGCCCATCGGATCAAAACCTTGCCGGACATCAGGAAGCCCGACCGACGAATACATCGCCTTCGTCTGAACGAACCGGTCATAGACGGCGCGGCTTAGGGGCCCATGAACCCAGGCCTGAAAACTGTTTTGAGGAAACAGCGGACCACGACCAAAGGCCAGGCTCCAAGCCTGGCAGTAGTAAAGCAATTTGTGCAACTTCAGGACGTTCAGAAATCCGCCGTCCTCCGTAAGCCTCACAATGATGTAGTCGCAAGCATCCTGAATGTTCATCTTGGCCTCTATGACGAAGACCATATCATATCGCGACTCGGCGGTCACGGAATCTAAAGTCGTGCTTTGTCAAGACGTTCAATTGGAGCTGCGGCACGGCAACGCAAAGACTGATTCGCGGCCGCCTCAAGTCGGGGGGCCGGCGCCGGGGCGCGTTAACCTTTTGGTAGATGTTTCATTTTCTGGCCTATTTGAGCGAAACTAGCTCTGACGCCAATTCCGCGCGTAGGCTTCTCAGGCATTGCCGGGGAGAGGGCATCGCTAGAAATCCGACTGACCTCGCCGGCTGCTCACGATCCGCAGGAGGTGGCTGGCGATTATCAACATCTCGGCCGCCCTTTCGGATTCGACAAGTCAACGTTCCTATGGCTTCTTGGGTTCTTAAAGACGCTGACTGCGACCCCGCTGGCCGGATTAGTCGCCCGTGAAGAATTCGGAAGCGATTGATCTGTCGCAGTGATTTGACGCGAGCAAGTATTCGATTTTGCAAGAAAGCCGTGGGTAGGTCCTGGTTTTCTTGCGTTTTTGGATTCCGGATTGGGCGGCTTCGTGATTCCTTTGACGGCGAGATTCGCTGTTGGGGAGAACCCATGAGCCATCCGCGCGACGATCGTCAGGACGATCTGTTTCGTCCATCTCTGGAGAAGATCATCAACCTTCGCCATCCGTTGGTGCGTCTGGCGGCGGAGATCGATTGGGACTTCCTGGCGGGACGCTTCAGTTCGGTCTGTCGCCTCGGTCCGGGGCAGCCACCGTTGCCGACACGATTGGTAGCCGGACTATTCATCCTCAAGCACATGCACAATCTCTCTGACGAGGCGCTGTGCGGGGGTCGAGAACCCGTATTTTCAGTATTTCTGCGGCGAGGTGGTGTTCCGGCACGACTTGCCATTCGATCGCTCGTCGCTGACCCGCTGGCGCCAGCGGCTGGGTGAGGAGCAGATCGCCGCGCTGTTGCAAGAAAGCCTCTCGGTGGCGCATCGAACTGGGGCAATCGAGACCAAAGATCTCGAGCGGCTCGTTGTGGATACCACCGTACAGGAGAAGTCGATCGCGCATCCGAGCGATGCGCGGCTCATGCACCGGGCGATCGAGAAGCTGGTCGGTTTGGCCAAACGCGAGAGCGTCGAACTGCGCCAAAGCTATCTGCGCGTGGCCAGGCGCGCCGCCATCATGGTGGGACGCTACACGCATGCCCACCAGTTCAAGCGTGCCCGGCGAGAGCTCAAATTCCTGCGCACCCGGCTTGGCCGCATCATCCGTGACATCAGACGCAAGATCGAGGGCGACCCTGCGCTTGAGGATCGCTTTGGTCCGCTGCTCGATCTCGCCCACCGGGTTCGCCATCAAGAGCAGCGTCAGCGCGGTCCCAAGGTCTACTCGTTGCACGCCCCCGAGGTGGAGTGCATCGGCAAAGGCAAGGCCCGGGCACCTTACGAATTTGGCTGCAAAGTCTCGATTGCCACGCCTGCCACCGCGCCCAAAGGCGGGCAGTTCGTACTGCATGCCAAGGCCCTGCACGGCAATCCCTATGACGGCCACACGCTCGGTCCCGTCATCGCCGACCTCGAAAAGCTCACTGGTGTTGCAGCGCGCCGCATCCACGGCGACAAGGGCTACCGCGGCCACAACTATCCTGACCGATTCAAGGTCTGGATCAGCGGCCAGGTTCGCCGTGTCACCAAAGCCATCCGCCGCGAGATGCGGCGTCGCGCCGCCGTCGAGCCTGTGATCGGCCATCTCAAGGACGACCACCGAATGCGCCGTAACCATCTCAAGGGTCGCGACGGCGACCGCACCAACGCCGTGCTCGCCGCCGCCGGCTACAACTTCAGCCTGCTCCGCCGCTGGCTCACCGAACTTTTATGCGGCCTGTTATGGATACTCTGTCGCCACCTATCGCAACCACACCTTGCGTAAAACGGTGCTCAGGGACGTTCTTCACGAACGACGGATTAGCTGTCAAAGTCACCGACGGCTTTTTCCTCGTCGGACTGTCAAACGTCGATGCCGACCGCTCCCGGAACTACAGCTGCTGAACGACCGCTCTTGGTTCGACATGCCGCTCCAATACAAGACGCAGCGCCGTGCCATTTTAGCGATCGAGAAGGGACCGTCAGGCGCGGACGTCTTTGCATCCGCCTTTTCGGCATGGGGTCAACCGGTAACCCCTGTCGAGAGCAAGCCGCCGGCCGCACCCCCGGTCAGCCCACAAACGTTCCGCTCACCGGTCGTCTTCCCAAAGGACGTTTCGCCCAGCTACTCGTCGGAGGAACCCGGACAAGCTCGAATGCTGACTTGTCGCGATCAGTATGTGGCCAACAAGGCTACCGGTTCGAATGGAGGCATGCTGTGGATCCAAGACAACGGTGGCTACTACGCGGAATGCAATAAACGCTAGAAGGGTTGCCCCCTCAGTAGCGTGGCGTGCGTGTGCCGAAGGTGCCATTGGCCATACAACCATGAGGTCAGGCCGATGTCGAATCCAAGAGTGAGTTAAAACATTGAACCTTGGTCAATATCGTCTTGGCGCACCACTCCGTTGATGAGCCATGTGTCTTGATGGAGTGAGTGGGTACCCATCGCCAAGAGCATTCCTTTCTCCGGATACTCTTTCCCGAACACTCGCTCCATGTCGGAAAGCGCTCGCTGATCACCATAGTCGCGCGACCAATTATGATACGTGGCCTCGATTTCCCAATCCTGACACGTACCTTCGCGAATACCGTCGTCAGTTCGGTAGCGATATTTGAAATTATACGGACAGGGATTGTAGTTGTTGGTCACTTGCTTCGCGAAAAGGTCATCTTGCGCGCGGATTGAATCGAATAGCTCTTTTTCCACTTTGACTTCTGCTGCATCCTTTTTTTCGATCTTGAATGCAATGATCTCGGGCCTGAGAAGCGCAAAGCTTCTGCCGGCCTCGCGTTCCCGCGCCAAGCTTGTCACGACGGCCTTTGCAAGAAACGCCGCTCGCTCCGATTTCTTCAGCTTGCCGACAATCTCGATTGACTGCTGATCCACTCGGCGGCTCTCGACCCGCCTATCATCGTTAGGCAGTCGCCAGTTGAACCTTATTCGATCCCAGCGGCCAAATTTTTTCGACTGCTCGAGCGTTCGAAAGGACACCGGATACAATCTGAGCCAATTGCCGTATAGATCGATCCCAGCACAGCAGACCGTTTCACCATGACGTCGGCCGACCTGCGGCGCCGCCTTCACCATCACTATTGCCTCGGTGCTACCCCATGTGGGCGGGTGTCCTGTCATCGGAGGAAATTCGGCCCCTCGGCACTTTGTGACCGGCTAACGGTGCTGCGCTCAAATGAACAAGCTTAAACTTACCGCGCCTCACCATCGAATCAGCGACGATGCAGCGGTGGCAATTGGTGTGATCCTGTTCAAAGCAAAGCAAACATGCAACGGATTTCGAGGCGGCCGAGAGAGCATCAGTTAAAGCTTGCTGCGCCGCAGTAGTCATCATGTGTGCCGCGAATATTCGGCGGAAATCAGAAAACCGGCCCTCCCGGGCGGCCGTCCGCCCGGGCTTCGGATCGCCAAGCCCCTTAAGGTGCAGATATTGGATACCGGCTTTATCCAATCCCTGCGCAAGGGCAGTTTTCGAGAAGCCCGGTTTGCGCGAAATCGGCACGTCTCGGACGTCGATCAGCAGCTTGACGCCATTTTTCTGAAGGCTCGCGAACAGGTCGGATGGCTTGCAACCTTCGTATCCAACGGTGAAAAGTGTCGTCATGTGCGTGCTCTCCTACAGTGCTTCCACCATGTTCGCCAAAGGTTGACAACCCGTGAGGATGATTGCCGCATGCCCATAGATGCCATGCTGGTCGACATCAATGCAGGGACGGCCCTTCGGCGGCTCGGCAGTGCTGCTCCTGCCATTCTTCGACAGTGAGAGGGTGGCGCCTCCCGCCATCGTAGAGCACCGCGTGCCCTCTAAATGCGACATGCGCGAGGCCGTCCCTCAACCAACCCTGGACGGTTTCCGCGGTCGGTGGCTGTTCGCTCCCTGGTATGGGGCAGGTGGCTACAATGACGTGGGGAGTACCGGGGCGGACGTGCTCACCCTCGAGCTGCTGGAGAGGAGCAACAGTATAGCGGCGCCGAAGGCGGGATGCGGGGCCGAGTGCCGTCCGCAAGGAACATCTCGCAATCGCAGAAAACGCTTGGGAGAGATATAGCCAGGAAAAAGATTGTTTATAGAGAGATATACAACCGGTCTCCCATAGAGCAAAATTGGCCTCACTCGCATTGATCGTCCGGGAATTCCGGGTCTCTCAAAAATCGCTTCGAGGCCATCATGATCAAGTGCCGTATTCCGGTTTTAGCCGTATTGAGTTTTTTTTACCTCGTGTGTTCACCGGCATGGCCGCAGGCGCCCGCGCCTCTGGCCCTTGCGACCCAAGGAAGTCAAAGTCCCGACTTGGGTGCAGCAGATCCTGTGCAGGTTGCAACGGATATCTTCTTGGCCTTTGGATCCAATGACTTAACTGCTTTCAGGCCGGTTCTTGAGTCAAAGATATTCGAGCATCTGTCGGTGAATGGCGACAAGCTTTCCGAACAAGTCCAAGACTTGTCCTTGCCCCGAAAAGCCTCAGTCATTGCCAGCGGGTACGTGAAACCAAGGTACTTTTTTGAAGTAGAGCTGACTCATGACCTGCTGCGCGGTGATCCGGGCGCAGTTGTCGCCGCTGGAGGCCAACGGAGCTATTATCTCATCGGCTACAATACGGAGGTCGGCCTGATAGACGCCTTCGCTTTCCGAATCGACTTTCGAATCTTCGAAAGTAACCGACCAAATCTCGCATTTGGGAGTAATCTGCGGGAAGAGCCAATGGTTAGTGCAGGTGCCGCGTTAGCGACAGGCCCAGATCCTGATCCGCGCATGATCGACTTTTTGTTTGCGACGACGAGAGCACGTGAGCAGAAGTCGTTTAGCGAAAAGCGAGGCACAACCATCACATTCGGCGGTCTTCGTGTTAGGATTCCGGACGACCACAAGATGGGGAACGTACGGGTCCCGAAAATCCGCGAGGCACTCATCGGAACTTATGAAGAGAAACTCGATCCTGGAAAGCACTTTGTAATTTCTAGGCAAGGCGTTATCGGAAAGCCTACGTGGTCTGATACGGCTAAGGCGGCGCGCACTACCGAAGCGCTCGTGTTTGTACACGGCTTCAACAACACTTTTGACGATGCCGTATATAGAGCCGCTCAGGTCTTCTGGGATCTCCAGTACAAGGGCTTGCCTGTTTTGTACTCGTGGCCTTCTTGGGGTAACGCGAGAAACCCGCTCGATTTGGCGCGGTCTTATCTCTACGATCGAGATAGCGCCCTGACTGACAGCGATAGCTTTCTAGAGCTTCTCCGATTGCTTCGTGATGAGCTTGGGATAAGGCGGGTAAATATTGTGGCCCACAGTATGGGCAACTATCTTGTGCTGAATGCGCTTCGAGGCCAAGCGTCCTCTCAGGACAGTAAGAAGTTCGGTGAATGGATTCTGGCCGCGCCGGACGTCGATAAGGACCAGTTTATGCGGTTCGTTCCAGGCGTTCAGGGGCTGCTCACTGGTGTGACGTTGTATGCATCGGCTTCAGACAAGACACTTCTGGCATCTATGAAGGCGGCAAGAAACGTGCCGCGAGCGGGATATGTGTATGGTAAGCCGCTAACGTTGCCGGGAATTGATTCAATCGACGTCACCAGAATGGGCGACGAGTTGTTTGGACTGAACCATGACACGTTCGCCACCAACAGGTCATTGATCGATGACATGGGATTGCTGCTCGATGGTGTACGGCCACCAAACAAGCGGCTTCGGCAGATCATACCGGTACCGGCCAACCCGCCGCCGCCCAAATACTGGGAGTTCGCTCCGTAGTGGGAAAGCGGCCATGCGCATATTCTCGTGGAATCTGCTTCGTGGCTTCGTTGTTGGTAGTCTGCTGATCACGTCCGCGGTGGTCAGAGCCGCGACAATAGACGTCACATTTCCGGATCGAGCGCCCGACGCAGTGGGCGCGATCACCATCTCTTTGACCGGCTTTATCGAGACGGAAGATGGAGACATCTTCCTGAAAAAACTGGCAGCGGCAAAAAAAGCCCTGTTCGAGAAAGACAATCCGGATCTTATTTACGAGATATCAGGTCCCAGCTATTTGCAGATTCGGCTCGAATTGGACAGCAAGAACGGAGGCGAACTCTCTGCGGCCTTAAAGATCGCCGCGGCTGTTAGAGAGGATGGGATAGCGACGGTGGTCAAGAAGGGAAGCTCCTGTGTGTCCGCATGCGCGTTTATCTTCCTGGCAGGCGAGAGCCGCGTTCCATATTCGGACGTGACCAACCACCGAATTCTGCAGCCTGGAGGATTTGTCTTTTTTCATTCTCCGCATCCCCAACGGCGGCGACCGGGAACGTTTGCCGAAGGCAGAAAAGCAGTTCGAGAAATGCTGCGTGTTCTTGGTCCTCGGCTTCCGCCTCACCTTGCCGTTGAGATCCTCCTGAAAGAGCCCCATGAGTTCCTATCAATCGATACCGTTGCGGACGCAATCAAATGGAACGTCGATCTCGAAAAGATTCGCGTTCCCTGGCCGCGGCGATCCGGCTTTCTTCAAGCCTGCAGAAATTATCTTGTGTTCAAGAAAGGCAGACCGATCGACGATCTGACTGTCGGGGTCAAGGAGCCAGAGAAGCCGTCAACACCAGACTTCGGCCTTCAAGATGACAGGCCGCTTCGCGCTGATGACAGAGATCCCCTGACGAAGCTGGAAGCCTCCTTGTTACCAGAGGAGAGTCCTGAGCTTCAGCAGGCCAGGATTGAATTCCGGGCTCCAATGTTGATGCGCATGGTTTATATCGGAGAAGGAGAAATGGCTTCGCAGTTTGTCTTCGACGCGGGAGATATAAGGGGCGCCATTCCATGCACCATATGGAGCGGAAACTATGATCTCCATGTGAGTGAAAGACTTGTTCCGCTAACTAAAGAAAGTCTTGAACAAGAGATGGGGGATGGTCGATCAGCTCCCATACCCTACTGGTACCAATATCCACCGGACACGGAGCTTAGCTCTATAGCGGGAGATTACTAGAACTCGGCCATCTTGAACAAGCGCCCATCGGCCCCATCGTCGTGTAAGCGGAGCACGACCTCGTCCTCTGCGAACGTCGGTGGGGATTTCTCATCAATACGCGGGAGGTCCGAAGCGATCAGCGTCATTATATACTGGATCTTCATCGTACTAGTTTGCTCGCGTACGACCTCCAACAGTGCGAGTTTTTTTCGATCATCAAGAGCTTCAAAGATACCGTCATGGTACACGAAGTGGAAGAAACCAACGTCCTCATAAACCTTTAGCAGCGCCAAGTCGAAAAGTGCGCAAACCAGCTTTTTGTAGCTGGTCCCCTCTCCCTGGCTGGACGTCTTCCCGGTTTGCCCTGGGGTCCCGAGACCGATGGTGTAATCGAAATTACCGTTTGAGTTTACATGGAAGTAGAAAATGCCCTCGTGACTAAGCACTCGCTGACAGTAAGCGTTGAAGACGCGGCTGAAGTTTTCATAGATCGGCGTCGGCCTAGCAACCATCGCCTTGATTTCATCGACTACTCTGCCCCGCTCCCGCTCGCTCTCACGCACCTGCAGCGCGGTGGCCGCCACCACTTCAAGCTTCTTGCGTTGCTCATCGAGATAGACAAGTTGCGCTTTCTGCTCGGAGAGTTCGCGCTGCAAGGTTTTGAACTTATCAAACGTGTCTGTGCTGCGCAGAACTCGAAGTTGCTGCTCGCGCCGTTGATCCAAGCTGGTCTTGCGAGACTCTAGCTCCACCCGCTCCTTGTCGAGCGTTGTCCTGCGGGTTCTCAAGGCGGCGTTTCGTTCGCGAGTGACCTTCTTATTGAAGTCCACCAGGTCTTCGTATTGCTTCTTCACCTGACCGGCGAACAAAATATTGGATTCGGAGAATATGGTTGCGACCTCGTCCAGATCGAACCGGTCCTTATGCTCCATCGCCACATCAATCTGCCTAACATCGTAGTTGATGTTGTAGAGGCGCTCGTTGATATCTGAGATTTCACCCTCAACCTCATCGACGAGGTTTTTCATGATACGGCGCTCTTCAGCGTCGAACTCAAAGGCGTCAAGCTGAGCCTCAAGTTCTTCCACCTGCTGCCGCAAGACAGAGATTTGCGCCTGGAGCTTTGGAAGGTCCTCTTCCCGGTACTGGACTTCTGCCGCCTGTTCAGCCTGGCGCTGCTTCAGCGCGCCGATGGAGTCGTCAAGCTCGTACTTGCGCTGCACCGGCGATTCACTAAAGCCGAAGAGGTGAGCAACGAACGGCTTCCAGTGTGCGTCCTTACCCATTTGGAACTTCTGTAACTGAAGCTCATCGCTGAAATCACCTTGGGCCCTCAAGAAATACGTGATGGCCATTCGGTAGTCGTATGGCTTTAGGACCTTCAAGTCGAGCCAGCCGTCCAGCAGCTTGACGGCCTCCTCGCGACTCAGCTCGGCGTGATCCCATTGGTCGTCAGGCAGGTCAACCAACCGCCTGCCGCTCTCGGCGTGCTTTGTCAGAGCAACTTTGTTGGGGTTGTCCGCACCCCGTCGAATGGTAGCAAACTCACCTGAGTTTAGGGCTACCTCGATAAAAAACTGATAGCCAGCAAAGCGGTCTTGATGCTTGACCAGAAACTGCTCCGGAGCGGTGCCCTTGAGCATTAGAAATTCGATAAGATGAAGAAGGGTGGTCTTGCCGAGGTTGTGGGAGTCGCGCTTCTTGTCCTTAGGCTTCTTAACATCGCCAAAAATGACATTGAGACGATCAGCATGCTTGCCGAAATTGAAATCTATCGGATGAAAGAGGTCATCCTTATTGGAGTAAATGCGACTGATCTGCATGTCAGTTCGCCCTGTACTCTATGACGTCGTTTTTTGCGTGATATTCAATCTTGCCCATCAGGTATAGGAAGCTTAGTGCAGGCAAAAATGTGATTTCTCCATCCCCGCCGACGCGCCTGATGACAATGCCCCGCAGACGCTCGAACTCCATCACGCCGCGCTTCTTAAGCTCACGGAGCATGATGGCCGCGATTCGCAGCACGGAGACATCCAAGTTGAGGTGTTTTCTAGGCGTGAGCATTGTCGGTCATCGGTGTTGTTGGAAGTTTTTTCGATCCGATGTCGCAGTTGGCATACATGTAGTGAAGCATCACGCTGATCATACGCCGCTTGCCCTTCAAAGCGACACGTTTCTTTTGAATCTCCTCAATTAGAAAAGCAAAGACGCTATCAAAGGTTTCAAACTGCGGGCGCGCGGCCAAAATCTTTTGCTTCAGCTCGTCAGCGCTATCGTGATAGAGAGCGGCAATCTCCGTATTCCGTGGATTGCTCAAGAAATGGTCTATCCGCGAAAAGTGCGGGAATGAGTTATTCACGATGACCTGGTTATAGTAGTCATCTGAAAGTCCGTTGATCTTGTTTTTCTCTTCTCGCAGCTTGAGCTTCTCAAAGTCGCGCGCGCTGTTGAAGGCGCTCATCACCGAGCCATCAGCATAGTCGTGAACGGCACCGATAACCTCAATGAGGTCGTCAGGCTCAAACCGGAATGGGATTGTGTCCTTCCTGTTCGGCAGCCACTCTCGGAGTTGCTGCATATCATCCAGCGCAGTATTCAAGCGTTCGATCCCGATGATATGAGCACTCTTCACGCCAAGCGCCATAAGACCAGCTATCAGCTTCTCGTCGGCGCCGCCGGTATAGCGGCGGTTGGTGAAGACCATGTAGTGGTCACACAATCCTTTCTTCCCCAGCCGTTTGATTTTGGCATGCTCCTTTTTCAGGAGCCGCTCAAAGTCCTTATCCGAGCACGACTTGTCGAATACGGCGACGTGCTTCGCCTGGAGTACGACATCCCCCTCCAAAGGCTGCGTGGTACTGGGAAAGCACTCAGCCTTGCCATTGAATTTTCCGTCACGACCTCCGTCGCGGCCTGGCGCGAACGGTGTGACGCCTTCCCCGAGCCACTTCACGCAGATCTTGACGACAAGCTCTTCAAATTCGCTCTCGCTAAGTTCGTAAAGGCGGTAATCGCGGCGCATATATAACCTTGTTCCAAATAGAATTGAGTGACCAGCAACGTGACGCGAATTTGGGCTCCAGTGCTGCCCACGCGTACCAGTAGGGAATCAATGTGGATAACGCAGTGGTTGCAATACTGACGTAATATCGCCTTCAAGATCAAGGGGAGAGCGCCTGCGCGCCAAAGGCGAACCGCTAAACGGGTTCGTAAGAAAGATCGGGCCCTTCGGCCCAGTAAGAATTTAGAGCCTCCACCAGCGGTTTCGGCGCTTCTTTATGTTGATTTAGGTTCAGACAAAATCCTGCGCCTCAGGATCAACCGGCGCTTGGTAGACCTCACTCAACTGCCTGCGAGGAGCGGGCTTGGCCTGACGCACATTGATGGCGGAAGCATCGAGCCTGTTCTTGATGTGCGCCGCATAGAACTTCTCGATCATCTCCACTGAGGTTCGGCAGTTCTTCGCTATCTAGTAGCTGTCCGCCCCTTCCATCAGGCGCATGCAGATGTAGGTATGCCGCAGGCTGTATGCGGTCCGCCGATTGCCATCCCGATCCAGCTTCAACTCGCTCCTATCAAGCAGGGCATTGAACATCTTGATGTGATTGCCCGGAAACACGTGGTCGGTCGGCTTGGGCAACTGCGGCGGCTCGTTAGAGGGCGGCAGCTTCGCCCGCACCCGCGCTCTGCCCTGCTTCACGTATTTCGCGCGGCCTAGCAGCCGCTCATAGGGTCGCACCGCGCTCGGCATGCTCTTGCAGTAGCCGACGCCCCGCTTGCCGCGCACCTCGATTTCCAGGATGCGCTCGCCGCTACGTTCGTCCTCAACAATGGTCACGTCGCGATGCTGGAGGTTCTTGGCCTCATCCGGCCGCAAGCCGGTGTTGGCCAAGAACAGGACGTAATCATGCAATTGCTCGGCACTCCAACGGTGGTGGATCTGGCTGGCCTTCGCGTGCGCCCGCGTGGTTTCGTAGAGCTGCTTGTATTCCTCGGGGCTGAACCACGGCCGATGCACCACCTTCCCCGAAGTCTTATAAGGAGGAGAGAAGTCCGGCAGGTGCGCGAGCCATTCATGGCGAATGGCAGTCTTCAACACCTGCCGCAACGTCACGACCTCGTCGTGGATAGTGCTGCGCGCGGGCGCCTTGCCGGTCTTAGACGTTGCGATCCGGTGCAGGCGATATTCCTGCACCTTGCCTGAAGAACGGCAACAGGTGCAGGCGAAGCCTGATCTCGTAACCCTGGACCCAGCGCTCGCTGCGCTGGCCCTCGGTGATCACCTCATACTCTTTCAGGAATTGGTCAGCGGCTTGGCGAAAGGTCTTCTCATTCACCAACAGCCCCGCCCGCGCCTTCCCACGAAGACCGATAAACGAGTCCTCCGCAAACTGCTTGGCGAGGGAGAGATCTTCCTCTCCGGTCGTGCTGCGGTGTTGGCGGCCGTCGATGGAGGCCGAACAGTGCCAATACCGGCCGTTTCGCCGGTATACCTGAATCAGACCACCTAGAAGCTCGTGCCTGGCCATCATGCACCTCCACGTGCATTTTAGCGCAGGCAACCAAAAAGTCGAATTTTGTGCTAGGCGCGTGCTAGGCCATTTACGAAAAATTAAAGGGTTAGGCTTTCGCCCAACCCGTTGTATTACATCAGAAATTTGGTTGCGGGGATAGATTTGAACCTATGACCTTCAGGTTATGAGGCCGAAGGTCTGCCGGGCTGGAACCGGTTCGTCCTATTTGTACGCCACAGCTACCCAGCAACCATACCTGCGCACTTGGTTTCTTTCTTGCCGGAGCAGCCTACGATCTTATTGCCCAGACCGATCATGGTTCGGGGCGGAGGCATGCGCGGCAAAGACGAAAAGATTGGGATCGAGGCATTTGGGTCGGCAGGTTCCAGCAAAATACCGCGGGCGAATCGCCGTCGCAAGAACCGTGGCATGCCGCCGCCCGCGACGTTCGATATCGATACGCTGCCGGGCAGCTCTAATTTGACGGCATTTGAGGCGGCCGCGGTCATCCGGCGTACGCCCGGCGCGTTGGAGCAGTGGCGGCGCAATCCGAGCCACCCGCTGAAATGGCGCTACGTCGATGGCCGCCCCCTCTATCGTGTCGATGCGGTACGCGACTATCTGGCCAAGTGCGATAAGACCACTAAGATGCCTCAGCCGCATAATGCTCACGGAGACGGCCGAGGAGCTCGGCCTTGATCGGGTCAAGCGGATTCGTCCGCTGCAGGCGCACGATTTTGCCGACCCGTTTCGCGCCGACCAACTCCGCAATGTAGTCGTGAGCCGCTTCGAACGCCATTTTGCGGATGATCCACTGTTCGTCGTGATTGTAGACCTGATCGATTCCGCTTGGCCTTTGCCCGACACACAGCCGCTGGATTTCGTTGTCGTAGCCGCAGCGAGACATGACGGTTCGTAAGCTGCGCCTTAGGTCATGCATGGTAAACTTGGCAACACCCGCTTCCTTGACCAGGCGGTTGACCATCTTGGTGAACCCGGACATCTGGCCGCCGGTCTTTGGTGACGGGAAGACATAGTCGGACGTTGCGCGCTGGAAGTGTTTGGCGGCCGCGAGCACCTCGTTTGCGAGGTGGGTGCGCGGCACGTCGTGGTGCAGGCCCATCTTGGTCCACGCCGCATCGAAGGTGATACGGTCATCCATGATGTGCTTTCGCCACTCGATCATGGTAGGCTCGCTGCGGCGCGGGCCACCGAGCAGGCACATGCGAGCCAGGAGACCAAAAGCCCCGAGCTTGCCGGATGCATCCCAGACTTTGATGATTTCCTCATCGGTCAGCGCGCGGCCCTTCGTTCGGCGTCCGACCCTTTGCGCGCGGGTTTCCTTGGGCGCGCGATAGCCGGCGAGCACGTTGTGCTCGACATAGCCCTCACCGACGCACCATTCGAGCAAAGTATGCACGTGCTTGCGCAAGTCCTTGGCTGCACCACGCTTGCCGGTCTTGGCAATCTTATCGACCGCAGCCATGATCTGCCGTCGCGTCAGGTCCCCCACGCCGCTCTCGGCGTGATCCTTGAGCCCGCGCCGCAGCGCCGACATTGCTGGCTTCCAGTTGACGACTTGACGTTCGGTCATAGACGTCTGGTAAGGACCATCTTCAACAATGAGGGTCGCGAGCGTGGTGCGCTGCTTCTCGGCTGCCTGTTGCCGCCTCGCCTCGCGCTTCGCGTCGTTCGGGTCCAAGCCCTTGACGACTTCGCCTGCGGCGATGGTGGCGGCCTTGCGGGCGGCCTTCTCATTATATTTGGGCCACGCGCCGAGGGTCTTGCGCTGGGTCCCCCTCACCCCCGGCTTGGTGAAGAGGTAGACCCAGGTCCGGCCGCCGGTGGCGCGCATGCGCAAGGCGAGGCCGGGCAGCTTGTCGTCGTGGAGATAATGCTGCGCCTTACCCGGCGGCAGCGTTGCGTTGCGGATCACCGCATCGGTGAGTGTCAGCTGGTTGGCCGGCTCCGTCATGATTCCTTCCCTCTCTCTGTGCCCCAGTGTGCCCCGCAAGAAGGGCGGTGAGCCTCGAACAGAACCGGGTCTCAGACCTCCCCCGTTTGTGTGCCCCAAGGGAATATCCGCGGCGGGCACAACGGGGGCATACAAAATGTAGTAAGGTCAGGTATGGGCTCTTATAGCCGCAGTAGGCCATAACTCTCATTAATTTAAGGAGTTTTTACACCTCAACTATGGCCGGATTTGGTTAGCTCGGGTCTACGGATTGTGGTTCACACGGGAGAGGTCCAAGGTTCGATCCCTTGTGCGCCCACCATCCATCCTCCTGAACCCTGCCGGTTGCTGACGATCCCCGACGCCTGGCGGCTATCGTCACCCGCCCAAATCAAAAATGTCGAAAACAACCCCATGCACAGTAGCCGACATCAGTCGGATCAATGGATTACGCCTTTTCCGAATCGACTTGCTCCGTCGGGCAAGACAGGGGCATGATGGCAGCATTCGAGGAGAGAGTTCCTGAGCCCGTCATTGCGAGCGCAGCGAAGCAATTCCAATATCCCTCCGCGGAAAGACTCTGGATTGCTTCGCTGCGCTCGCAATGACG
This sequence comes from Bradyrhizobium sp. B025, assembly GCF_042257955.1. Classification (NCBI taxonomy): domain Bacteria; kingdom Pseudomonadati; phylum Pseudomonadota; class Alphaproteobacteria; order Hyphomicrobiales; family Nitrobacteraceae; genus Bradyrhizobium; species Bradyrhizobium sp. B025. The sequence continues at coordinate 7,145,056 of NZ_CP170150.1, forward strand.
GAGCAAGGGACGAGACCGCGCCGGTTCACGCGCACGCAAGCTTCAAGCGGCCCGAGCCGGCCGCAAGGCCGCGTAGAGGCCTACGAGGGTCCCGATGGCGACCAGCGCTGCCGCCAGCAGCAGCTGCAATTCGCCATCATCGGTGGCGCCTACCGACGATACAAGTCTGGTCACGACGACGAACAGAACGCCCACGGAGGCCGCTGCACCCACGCAAAGATGGACGATCTCTCGCGTCAGGTTACGGCCGAGCAGTCCGAGTGCCGTGAAATACATCGCGCACGCGTTGGGGTGAACGAACAAGGCAACGCGCGCGTAGGGACCGTAGGCGTCGAGCAGGGACTCACACCGGCGCAGTGCCGCTTTTGAGGCAACCCGCTGCAACAGCGGTCTGAAAAAACGAGCCTGTCCGTAACTCAGGACGGCACCCACGATGATGGCCAGCCACGCCACGATAAAGACGGAGACATCCGCAGGCTTCGGATTGAGCGCCACGGACATCAGGATGAGGGCGGTCCCGGGAAAATAGCCAAAATACGGGAAGACCGACTCCAGCAGCACGCAGACGAACATGAAGACCGGAAACCACGGTGACCCGGTCGCATCCTGGACAATGGCGTTCAAGTCGAAGAGATCAGTCTTGTACAGGACGAGGTACATGCACATGGCTAGTCCAGCCAGCGCGTAGAACGGCAACGCTCCCGACAGAAACCGTCTCATCCAACCATCGGGCTTTGTTGCGCGGGCACAGCACAGACCATCGATATCAGCACGATCCGATCGACAGAATCTCGATCTCCTGCGTGCCCGCTCCCACGACGTCTCCCACCGCCTTCCCGATCAGCGACCTCGCGACCGGCGAGACGAACGAGATCGAGCCGGCCTTCGGATCGGCTTCGTCCTCGCCGACGATGCGATAGGTCTGTACGCGGCCATCAGGGCGGCTGAAGGTGACCGTGCTGCCGAAGGCGACGGTGTCGGTCGAGGCCGGGGTGGGAATGACCTGCGCGGTGCGCAGCCGTTCCGTCAGATAGCGCGCGTCGCGCAGGGGGACCGCGGACTGCCGGCGCTTCTCGTTGACGTCGTCGATGGCTTGCGCGGCCTCATAGGCCTCGCGCGCCTCTTGAAGCTGCGTCTGCAAGGCCTGCAAGCCCGCTTCGGTCACGAGGTTCGGATGAGGCGAGATCGGCCGATCCGGCAACAGCGTCTCGGACGCGGTTTCGGCGCTTTCTTCCTTGGTAAAGGCGACGCTCAATTCGTAAATCCTGTCGTACTGCTTTGGCTAACGGCGGTGCGTTCGCGCCGCAATCCCCGGGGATCGCGCGTCCGCACCTCACGGGCGATTGCCCGGACTATATCTCAAGCTGGACGAAACGGCGCAGCTTGAAGACGAGGTCCGGCATGGCCTGGCGGAACCGCGTCGCGTTCTGGAACGTGGTCGAGAATGGCGCGAAGGTGATCATCGCGTTCCAATGCCGGTAGCCGTAGACCGTGACCGAGACGCCGGACGCGGGAAAGTCGTCCAGCTTGCGCAGCTCGCCGAGCACGAGATCGGCAATCGCTTCCGCGGGCAGCAATCGCTTGCCATCCGGCGTCGTGGCGACCTTCGCGGGCGGTTCGGCCGGCTTGGCGCCCGCAGGCTCGGCATTGGACGCATTGTCGGGCTTGGCCGGTGCCGCTTCGGGGATGGACGCCTCGACCGGCTCAAATCCATCCGTCGGCGCTGTCGGTGGACCCTCGGTGAGCGGCGGCGGTGCGACGACGTCTGCGCGCTTGTTGCCTCCCAGGATGCTGCTGATCATGGCCACAAGGCCAGCATCCTTCACGTCGTCACTCATTACGTCCCCCGGCTTTGGCCTACTCTAGCACTGCTCCGGCAGATCGCCACAACGTATGTGTGGTCCGCCTCCCGCTGGCCAGGGCCGCCTCCGTGTTGCACCGGCGGCGCGCGCGTCCAATTGCGCCGCGCTGCCGTGCGATCCGTCACTGCTTCTCGAACGGAATATATTGCTGGTACTGCCTGGGCACCGAGCTGCGATAGCGCGCGGGCACCGTGCCGGTGTCGACCGAATGATCGATCTCCTGCTGCCGCGTCATCTTCTTCTTCGCCGGCTTCTTCGATGCGCTCTTCTTGGAGTCGGACGGCTGGCCTGGCGTGTCGGTGGTCGCGCTCGGCGTTGTCGTCGACGCGGCCGGGGCGGCGGTCGTCGCCGCAGGCGCCGGGGTCCCGCCGGCGGCTGGAGCGCTCTGCGCCAGCGCGAGCGGCGTTTGCATGAGAAGCGCCAGCGCTGCTGTCGCAGCCAGCAAATATGACCTTTGCATCAGAACCTCCAAAATAACTGACCCGAATGAGGCAAAGCGTAGGCCTTCGGGAGCAACGTGGGCACGTCCGCCGACGGTAGGCCGGAACCCGGCCGCGAACTGTGGCCGAGATCACATTACTCGCCGCGGCTTGCCTCATCATAGACGCACGTCGAACGCAGCGCCCACTGCGGACACCAAGACAAGCACGACAAAGTGTCGGGCAAGTCCCGGAACACGCGGTTCGAGCTGGTGTTCCACATCCAACCGTTCCCAAAGGGAGACTGAAATGCGTCGCACCATCCTCACTCTCGCATCGTTCGCGGCCTTGATTGCCGCGACATTCCCGGCGGCCCAGGCCCACGCCGCCAACGACAGATATTGCCTGCAAGGCCGCATCTGGGGCTATCCCGGCAACTGCCAGTTCGCGACCTATCAGCAGTGCCAGGCCACCGCCTCCGGCACGTCGGCCTATTGCGGCGTCAACCCGCGCTACGCGTTCTCGCAGCAGCGCTATTACTGACGAATTTGCGGCGTGCGCGCATGACGCGCGCGCCGCCACAATTTTACGAGAAGACGGTCCACTGCGCCGATGGCCCGGCGAACCGACGCTGCGCCAAGCAGCTTGCGCCCGTCGATGACGAGAATGTTATCCGTCATCGTTTTGGGAAAAATTTGCAAAGCCCTGCCGCAGCTTGTCCGCAACGCTCCCTCCCCCCAGAAATCGTCGATGCCTGACAATTGTGATCTATCTCGCTTTCGGCGGGCGTGGTCTAGCCTAGCCTGCATATTCCAGCGCGAACAACTTCAGCTCGATCTGTTTCCATCGCGATTTTCCAGGGAGGTCATTTATGAGCAGCCGCCACAGCATCACTCCGCGCGGCCTGAACGCAACGCGTTCGTCGCTTTCGCAAGGCCGCTTCGGCCGCATGTTCCGCAAGCTCGCCCCGGCGAAATTCGGCCACAACGACGCCGACAATGTCGCGAACCTTTCGGCGCTGGCCGACAAGATGGTCGCCGATTTCGATGGGCCGAAGGACGGACCGGACGCGGAGGAGAGCGGCATTCCCGCGCTCTACACCTATTTCGGCCAGTTCATCGACCACGACATCACGTTCGATCCCGTCAGTTCGCTGACCAAGCAGCAGGATCCCGACGGGCTCGTCGACTTCCGCACGCCGGCGCTCGATCTGGACAATCTCTACGGCCGCGGTCCGAACGACCAGCCCTACATGTACGACGGCATCAAGTTCCGCCTCGGCGAGAAGCTGACCGGCGCGGGCGTGCCCGATGCCAGCGACCTGCCGCGCTTCAAGGGCCGCGCGCTGATCGGCGATCCCCGCAACGACGAGAACAGCATCGTCTCGCAGTTCCAGGCGCTGATGCTGCGCTTTCACAACCGCATGGTCGACGACAATGACAGCCTGTCGTTCGAAGAGGTGCAGCAGCGCGTCCGCTTCCACTATCAGTACGTCGTGCTGAACGACTTCCTGCCGCGCATCGTCAAGGCCGACGTGCTGGATGAGCTGAAGACCGCGGGCCAATACGACCGCAGCAAGCTCGCCCACTATCGCTGGAAGACCTATCCGTTCATGCCGGTCGAGTTCTCGGTTGCGGCCTACCGTCTCGGCCACTCCATGATCCGCCCCGGCTATCGGCTGAACGATGCGGGCAATATGCTGTTGCAGATCTTCCCCGACCCCCACAATCCCGACAAGAACGCGCTGACCGGCTTCCGCGCCATGGGCCCGGGCCGCGCCATGGACTGGGGCCGCTTCATCGATCTGGACACGCGCCCCTATGGCGTCGAGGACGACGACACCAATCCCGACAACAAGAAGCGACTTCAGTTCGCCTATCGCATCGATGCCTCGCTGGTGGATCCGCTGCGCAAATTGCCGCCGGAAGTCGCGTCCAATCCGTCGTCGCTGGCGCTGCGCAATCTCGAACGCAGCTGGCGGCTCGGCCTGCCCTCGGGCCAGGCGGTCGCCAGGGCGATGAATTTGACGCCGCTGACGGACGATCAGATCATCATCGGCAAGGCCGTGGACGAGCCCGGCGCAGGCGATCCACAAACCGGGATCGCAACCATCGCGAACGGCGTGTTCGCCGGCAACTGTCCGCTCTGGACCTACATCCTGGCCGAGGCGCGGCAGTCCCCAGCCGACGTCCCGATCCCCGTCACGGGCGGCCCCGGCACCGTCAAGACGCCACAGCTCGGTCCCGTCGGCGGCCGCATCGTCGCCGAGGTCTTCCTGGGCATGATGTTCGGCGACAATTCCTCCGTGCTGTCGCAGGACCCGCAATGGACGCCGGTGACCGGCTCCGGCTTCGCGCTGAAGGACCTCGTGGCCTACGCACTCGGCCAGGGCGATCCGCTGCACTGAGCTTGCCACGGACAATGACGCGAGGGCCGCCCGCATCACGCGAGCGGCCTTTTGTCATCGCACGCGACGGGGAGAAGCGACCGGATTCCTAACGCGCATAGAGTGAGCTGAAGATCAGTCAGCTCTCGGGCGTGTCCTCATAAACTCGTCACGTCCGGTTTGCTCTCAGAAGGCGACATCGAGACCGACACGCCACCAGTTCGGCCTTGGGCCAATTCCGGACTTATGCACCGCAGCGAGCTACGCTTTGTTTGATCACCTCGTCGGCAGTGGAAACCACCTTTCTTGGGCGGCACTTGGATGCCGAACCACGGGTACGATTGTTTCTTGCGGTTCGTCAGCGAATGGCACAGGTTTTCGCCAAGAAAGGAGCTCGCGCATGACCATGAACAGCACCGGTATCCCCGAAGGTTTCGAACCGCACTTCCGTAAGAGCCCTTTCACCGATCCTTGGGAACCGCTCTATTCGAAGCAGACGGACAAAGCCGTGATCATCGGATTACGGCTGGCCAAGCCGCACACCAATGCACGTGGCAACGTTCATGGCGGGCTGATCTCCGCGCTAGCTGACAACGCGATGGGCTATAGCTGCGCGCAGGCGATTGGCTGGGCATCGTCGCTGGCGACGATCACTCTTGTGGTCGACTTCACCGGCATCGCGCAGATCGGGCAATGGCTCACCGTGGACAGTGAGGTGATCAAAACCGGCAGAACGATCTGCTTCGCGCAAAGTCTAATCAAGGCCGACGACAGTGTAATCGCTCGGGCGAACGCCACGTTTCGCGCAGTGCCGAAGCATAAGGGTGACACTCATCCCCGTTAGCCGTTAATGCTCGCACCACACAACCGGCCTGAAAGAGCTTTCAGATCGATCTAGGTCCGCAACGGGTCAAAAGCAGCGGGGGACGCCAAGTAAGATCGGCGTCCGGTTTGCCCCCGACATCCGACATGACACGCGCTCAATCGACCTTCGGCTAAGGGCCACTTTCGGACTCATGCGCCGCAACAAAAAGCGCCTTCAATATCGCCCCTCGATCATCAATATCCGGGATATATTCGGGGGATACTGACCGCTTTGTGAGAGATGATCCAATGGAGCCCATCAGTGCAGATCTTTCCACGATACTAAACCGCATCCTTGATACGGCGGCAGATAATCTCAGGATTGCAAAGATTCTCGTTCAAATGGGGCTTGATCCCAACAACATCACCTACGACGCACTGTTTGATCGGCTGCTGGAAATTGTGTTGGCCAACATCACGCTCGCCAACATGTTTGCCTTGGTCGGCGCAATCTTCTTTGTCGCTACCTTGCTGATGCAGAGAATGGTGCCGCTGCGGGTCGCGAATATGGTCGGCTGTGCATTCTTCGCAACCTTTGGCGCGCTTTCCGGAAGCGTCGCCACCTTTCTGCTTTATCTGCTGTTGCTGCCGGTCAATGCCCTTCGTCTCCGTCAACTGCTCAGGCTCGTTAAGAAGGCACGTAACGCGACGCAAGGTGACATGTCGATGGAATGGCTCAAACCGTTCATGACCGAACGCAGATATCGCCATGGCGACCGATTATTTAGGAAGGGTGATGCGGCGGCCGAAATGTTTCTCACCGTCACCGGGAAGTTTCTCGTCAAAGAAATCGGCGTCGAGCTTCCCCCAGGGCGTCTCATGGGAGAACTTGGCTTCCTTGCGCCCGATAAGCGACGAACCGGAACGGTCGAGTGCATAGAAGACGGACAAGTCCTGACTATAACTTATGAAAGGTTGCTTGAAATCTACTTTCAAAGTAATCAGCAATTCGGCTACTACATCCTCCTCCTCACCAGTCAGCGTCTGCTGGAAAACAACCAGCGCCTCCAGGAAAACATCTCGCGGCTGGAAGCAACTCTCGCGCAGGAGAAAGCGGCGCGACAGACCCCAGCCGCGGATGGCACGGCTTAAAACTTGGCTCTTGATTGCTCCACTATTGGTGACAGAACTGTCGCGACGCGGTGCAGGTCTCGCGAGGCAACGACGTCCGCTCGGGGTCAAAAGCGGCCGTCGGGGCCGAGTGCTGCAAAGCGTCCGCTATCGGTCCAGAAGCTGACTAAAAAGCGGCGACTTGAATTGCCTCCCTGTCTTCAGTTGCAGACCGAGGACGGAGGACTGAGTTACTGAGCTTCGGCGATCTTCGGTCCGGATGACAGCATCTGCGCGTTGGCTGCCGAGGGCCGGTTCGACGGCGATGCCGGGTCCGGCGATCGGGAAGCGGCGTCGGGCGACGCTCCCTGCGATGGCCGACGGGCAGCGGTTGCCGGAAGCACGATCACTTTCGCTCCGACTTTCACCCGCTCATAGAGGTCCACGACGTCCTCGTTGGTCAGCCGGATACAGCCGGACGAAACCCGCTTCCCGATCGTATCGGGCTTGTTGGTGCCGTGAATTCGATACTCCGTCTCGCCCAGATACATCGCCCGGGCGCCGAGTGGGTTGCCGGGACCGCCGGCCATGAACCGCGGCAGATAAGGCTGACGCGAGACCATCTCCGCAGGCGGGTGCCAATCCGGCCATTCTGCTTTGCGAGCCACAGTCTGCTCACCGGACCATGCGAAACCTTCGCGGCCAACACCGATGCCGTAGCGCATCGCCTGCCTGTCGTTCAGAACGAAATAGAGGAATGTGTTTTGGGTATCGATGATCACAGTGCCCGGTGTCTGGTGGCTGGCGTAGTCAACCACCTGCCGGACAAGTGCGCCGGGACCGTCAGCGGCTTTTGGCGGTTCGACCAGAGGCGCTGGGGCCGAAATCGGAGCCGGAGCTGGCGCCGATGCATGAACCGGAGTTGCCACGTAAACCGGGGATGACGATGCCATGGCTTGGGGTGCGGACGGCTTCCCTATCGGTTGCACGCTCGCCGGGCGAGACAGCAAACCGTACCCCAACGCGGCGACGGCCACGACGCCAACTGCAACTCTCGCGGCCATCGGTAGTGCGAACGTCTTCGCCTTTCCACGTTTGGCCCGCTTGCTCATGTCTTTCCCCAGGTCACCATGCCCAAGAGAGGTACCCGGCAACATTTAAGAAACTTCGAAGCGATCCCGCTCAGACTGGAACCCGTTGACGGTGGTTAACGCGGGACTCTTGTGACGCGAAGCGGACACGCTCCGCTGTTTCGTTAACAACGGCTTCGGGTCACAAGCCGTCGCTGTTGGCCAAGCGGACCCTAGCGCGAAGCCCCGAGGCCGAGCTCCGCAAGGCGCGTCGCGAACCAGCGCGACAGCGGCTCATCGACGAGGCCGCCGACATAGACCTCCGACATCGTCACATGGTGCTTGTCCAGCACCAGTAGCACGCCGATCCAACAGGCGAACCAGACATGCGGATCGGTCAGCGCCCGCAGCTTGTGCTGGTCGTGCGTCACCGACGTGTGATTACTCGCCTTGCGGATCTCGACGCTAAGCAAATTGTTCGGGATCTCGCGCTGATGCACGACGACATCGGGATAGATCGACTTGTCCAGATGGTCGTCGGTCGAGACGATGGTGCCGTGCGGCAGATGCAGCGTGCGCTCGCCGAGCCGGTCGTAGTTGCAATCGACTGACCAGCCGGCGAACTGCTTCTCCAGATGCACGGCGAAGCGATGCGTGATCGCGCGCTCGCCGATGTCCTTTTCGAACAGGAATCCCTCGTGGGCGTAGAAGTCCCGGAGCGCCGCGATCACCTTGTTCAGCTCGGTCTGCATCGTGCCCCCCGGCCCTCGGCGCTCCGTATGATACGCCCTACATCTGAACTTCGATCAGCCGCGGCCCGGGCTCGGCGACGGCTTCGGCCAGTGCCTTGTTGAACTCGTCCGCGTTGGTGACGGCGCGGCCGGGCACGCCCATGCCCTTGGCCAGCGCCACGAAATCCAGCGTCGGACGGTCGAGCCGCAGCATATCGTTGGCGCGCTGGCCGGGCTCGCCGGCGCCGACATTGTCGAACTCGCCGCGCAGGATCTGGTAGATGCGGTTGGCGAACACGATGGTGACGATGTTGAGGTTCTCGCGCGCCTGGGTCCACAGCGACTGGATCGTGTACATCGCGCTGCCGTCGCCGACCATGGTGATCACCTTGCGGTCCGGGCAGGCGATCGCGGCGCCGATCGAGAGCGGCGTCGAGAAGCCGATCGAGCCGCCCATGTTCTGCAGCCAGTCGTGCGGCGCGGCGGCGGCCGTCGGCGGGAAGAAGGCGCGGCCGGTGGTCAGCGACTCATCGACCAGGATCGCATTCTCGGGGATCGCATAGGCGATCGACTGCGCGATCGACGCGTGGGTCAGCGCGCCGGTCGGCTTGACCAGCTCCTGCACTGCCTGCGGCTTGACGTCCTTGGCACCGGCCTTCACCGCGCCGGCGAGCGCTTCCAGCGCCGCGACCGAATTCTCGCCCCAGGAGGTCATGCGATGGACGTCGCAGCCTTCGGGCCTCAGCACGCTCGGCTTGTTCGGATAGGCGAAGAACGCCACGGGATCGTCGGACTCGACCAGCACGATATGGCGGAACTTCGCCAGCATCGGCAGCGCGTTCTCGATCACGTAGTGGATGCGATCGATCGAGAAGCGGCCGCGGCCGCGCGCCATCTTGGGACGGAAGGTCGGGCCCATCACGGTGCAGCCGGTCTTGGCCGCGATGCGCTCGGCCAGCGCGAGGCCCTGCTCGGAAAGCGCGCTGCCGGTCATCAGCAGCAGCGTGCCCTCGCCGTCGCCGTGCAGGATTTTTGCGGCCTGCTCGACCGCCTGCGGCGAATAGCTCGCGCGCTGCTGCTCGGCCGGGACCTCGGCGATGCCGTCGGCCTCGTTCCAGGCGGTGTCGGCGGGCAGGATCAGGGTCGCGATCTGCGGCGGCGCGCTTTTGGCGGCGGCAATCGCCGCGGCGCCGTCAGCGGCAACCGATTTGGAATCCGGCGAGGTGCGGACCCAGGACGACATCGGCCGGGCGAGGCCCTCGATGTCGGAGGTCAGCGGCGCGTTGTAGCCGATATGGTAGACCGCGTGCTGGCCGACGATGTTGACGATGCCGGAATTCGCCTTCTTGGCGTTGTGCAGATTGGCAAGGCCGTTGGCAAGGCCCGGGCCGAGATGCAGCAGGGTCGAGGCCGGGGTGCCCTTCATGCGGAAATAGCCGTCGGCAGCGCCCGTCACCACGCCTTCGAACAGGCCGAGCACGCAGCGCATGCCCGGCACGCGGTCGAGCGCTGCGACAAAATGCATCTCGGAGGTGCCCGGGTTGGTGAAGCAGACGTCGACCCCACCCTTGACCATCGTCCGCACCAGGCTTTCCGCACCGTTCATTCTTTTTGCTCCCACAACCGGCGATTTCGAGTGATCCATCTGACCAATCATTGTTCGCGGCATCCGTCAAAGCAATAGGGGGCATCGCGGCCCTGCCCCGCGCCGCGACGCGCTGGTTTGGCTAACGCTTTTTGGCAAACTGGCCCGGTTGCCGATTTGGTAACGCCATTCGTTAAGGTTGGCTTGTTCGGAAAGGACTTGCCTCACGGGGCCGTGGCTTGCGAAATGCCGGCAAATATGGCCTGTGGCCTTCGTTGAATCGATTTTTTTGCTGGGGGAAACAATGATCCGGTTTTTTGCCGCGCCGATTGCCGCCATTGCACTGCTGACGGCCACCGCCGGCGGTGCCTTTGCCGAAGAGTTCGACTCGCGCGACATCATGGGCGGCGGCCCGAACTTCTTCCGCGGCGGCTCGAGCCCGATCCCCCGCACCACCGTCAACTACTCCGGCAACTATGCCCCCGGCACGATCGTGGTGAACACCTCCGAGCGGCGGCTCTATCTGGTGCTCCAGAACGGCCAGGCGCTGCGCTACGGCATCGGCGTCGGCCGCGACGGCTTCCGCTGGGGCGGGGTGCACAGGATCACCGCCAAGAAGGAGTGGCCGGACTGGACGCCGCCGTCGCAGATGCTGGCCCGCCGGCCCGACCTGCCGCGCCACATGAAGGGCGGCATCGAGAACCCGCTCGGCGCGCGCGCGATGTATCTCGGCTCGACGCTGTACCGCATCCACGGCTCCAACGAGCCGGAGACGATCGGCCAGGCGGTCTCCTCGGGCTGCTTCCGCATGACCAACGACGACGTCAGCGACCTCTATAGCCGCGTCTCGGTCGGCACCACCGTGGTCGTGCTGAACAACTGAAGCGCAATTGCCTCCACGCACGTGGTGTGCTCCCTCTCCCGCTTGCGGGAGAGGGTTGGGGAGAGGGTCTCACCGCAACGGGACAATCCTCCAGAGGAGAGAGCCCTCACCCGCCGCTACGCGGCGACCTCTCCCGCAAGCGGGAGAGGTTGAGGGAGCCGCGGCTTCGGCTGAATCACACGAAGTCTGTCACGCTTTTGCTACAGATGATTGGCGGGAACCCGCAGGGCGCGTGAATTTGCGGTCTTGTGCGCGCGACGCGAATACGGCAGCGTCGGGTGACGATGAGCGCATTGAATCCGCCCTCGCTTTCCCTCCGCATCGCCCTCCTGGCGCTCGCAGCGCTCACCGGTGTGCCTGACACCGCTACCATGGCCGCCGCGGGCGAATTGCCCGCGATCGCCTCGCGCCAGCGCGCCGAGAAGAAGAGCTTTACCGACAGCGAGATCGTCGAGGGTTTTCTCAAGACGGCTTTCGGCGCCGAATACCACCTCGCCGGCCGCGTCGACCGCATCCGCAAGTTCGACGGGCCGGTGCGCGTGTTCGCCGAGAGCGACCGCGCCGATCGCAAGACCCAGCTCGCCAAGGTCGTCGCCGACATCGGCACGCGCGTGCAGCATCTCGACATCGCCATGGCCGGCAGCAGCGAGGCGGCGAACGTGCGGGTGAAGCTCGTGCGCGACCGCGATCTGTTCCGCACCATCTCGAGCTTCTACGGCGCGGAGAAGGCGCGCGAGATCCGCACCTCGCTCGATCCGCAATGCCTGTCCGGCTTCCGCAAGAACGACAATTTCGAGATCGAGCATTCCGACGTCATCCTCACCGTCGACAACGGCGACTTCACCTTCCTCGACTGCGCCTATGAGGAGCTGCTGCAGTCGCTCGGTCCGATCAACGACACCACGAGCGTGCCCTGGACCATGTTCAACGACAACGTCTCGATGGGCTATTTCGACGTCTACGACCAATACATCCTCAACCTGCTCTACGACCCCCGCATCAAGCCCGGCATGACCGTGCTGGAGGTCAAGGCGGTGCTGCCCGCCGTGCTCACCGACGTGCGCGCCTGGGTGAAGCGGGTGAACGATCTGAAGGAGTGAGGGATTCTTACCTCTCGCCGCCTCACACCTTCCTTGCCTTCGTCATCAGGAACTGCTGGCGCATCACGTTGTGGCCGGCGTCGAAATACTCCGAGATCAGCGCCTCGAACTCGGCACGGAAGCTCTTGAGCTTGTCCGGCTCGTCCTTGTACTGGGCGACGAGCTTGATCAAGGGCCCGATCGTCGATTCCATGGTGCGGCGGAAATGCTGCGGGCTGAGTGCCGACGGCGTCATCATGTCCATCTCGAAAGAGAGATCCTTCGCTTTCCCTGCGAGACGCTCGGCGACGATCTTCGGATCGCCCCACAACACCGGTGATGCCACGCCCTCGGGCGGCGGCAGATGGCGGCCGATCATCGCGAACATCCGTCCGACATACAGATGCGGCGGCCAGGTGGAGAACGCGATCGTGCCGCCAGGCTTCAGCACGCGCAGCATCTCGCCGATGGCAACGTCCGGGCGCGGCGCGAACATGTGGCCGAACTGGCTGAGCACCACGTCGAACTCGTTGTCGCCATAGGGCAGGCTTTCCGCGTCGCCGTCGACGAAGTCGACATCGAGGTTCACCAGTTGCGCATGCTCGCGGGCGCGCTCGATCAGAACCGGCGACAGGTCGAGACCCCTCACCTTTGCCCCGCGACGCGCCGCCGTGATCGCGACGACGCCGGTGCCGCATCCGACGTCGAGCAGCCTTTGACCGGCGGCAACGCCGGCAAAACCGACGAGCTTGGCGGCGGTCGGTGTCGTGAAAACCTCCATCGGCGTGAACAGCGACCAGGCTTCCTTCTGGACAGCCTTGAAACTTGCAAACGGATCCTGCGCGGTCATGGAACTCTCCCATCGCTCGAGGTCGATCTCCATGAGGCGGGCGACGGACGCGGAAGGTTCAACGCGGGCTGATGGTCGCAACGGCACTGCGTTCCGGCTGGCGGACCGCCTCACCTCGCATCGGCATACACCGTGGCGCGCGACACGCCGAGATGGGCGGCGATGATGTCGGAGGCGCGGCGCACCTGCATGCCGCCGGCATCGCGCAATTCGCGCAGCAGGGTGCGGCGGTCTTCCGTGGAAAGCGCGCGGGGCGTGGTGGCGCGGCGCGCGGCGAACCGGTCGATATGGGCGCGGATGGCGTCAGCGCCGACGGGGTTGAGGGATTCGCGCGGATTGTTTTGCGCATCGACGCTGACGAACTGGCCGATCGCGCTCTGCAAACCCTGGAACAGCGTCAGGTCGACGTTGAGGCAGAGGGCGGCGACGTATGAACCGTCCGCGCCCTTGATGCCGATCGAGGTGCTCTTGGCCTGCCGTCCGTCGGCGAAGCTGTTGGCGTAGTTCGAGATCACCTGCGCGTAGTTGGGATCGGCGATGCGGGCGAGGCCAAGCTCGGTCGCGCCCTGGCCGACCTTGCGGCCCGACAGGTTGTTGTGAATGGCGACGATCGCGTTCGTGGGATCGGTGAGATCGTGCAGCACGACCTCGCAGAACGGCGCAAAGGTCTCCCCCAGCCCCTGCGCAATCTGCTGCAGCTGGTCGAACAGCAGCTTTCGTTCGGCCGTGGCCCTGCCCGATGCGGCGGACGCGGATTTGCTGCGGCTCATCGCCCGGCCCTACTGCACGAGATCGGCGACGATTGTGGCGGCCTTCAGCCCCGTGCCGGTGAGCACCGCGACCGTGGTCTCGTTCGCCTTGATGGCGCCAGCGGCGGAGAGCTTGTCCAGCGCGGCGGCTGCGCTGGCACTGGTCGGCTCGGCGAACAGGCCTTGCCGTGCAAGTCGTCGCAGGGCGGCGACGATCTCGTCCTCGGCGAGCGCAACGGTGCCGCCGCCGCTCTCGCGCAAGGCGGCGATGATCTCGCGCAGACGCAGGGGATTCTTGATCGCGGTGCCCTCGGCGATGGTCTTGCTTACCTCGCGCGCGACCGGCGTATCGACGCCGGCCTTGAAGCTCGCATCGATCGGCGAGCAGTTCTGCGGCTGTGCCGCGAACAGGCGCGGCAGCTTCGCGATCTGGCCGGCCTTCAGCAGCTCGCGGAAGCCGAAGGCGCAACCGAGCAGGCTGCTGCCGGCGCCGACGGGGACGATGACGTTGTCGGGGGCGCGGAAGCCGAGGTCTTCCCAGATTTCATAGGCGAGCGATTTGGTGCCTTCGAGAAAGAACGGCTGCCAGTTGTGGCTGGCGTAAAAAGTCTGGCTCGACTGGCGGATCGCCTCGGCCTCCGACTCCTCGCGTGGCCCTTCGACGAGTTGCACCGCCGCGCCGTAAGCGCGCACCTGCGCGATCTTGGCCGGCGACGTCGAGGCCGGCGCCAGGATCTTCACGCGCATGCCGCCGGCGGCACCTAACCCCGCCATCGACGAGCCTCCATTGCCGGAAGAGTCCTCCAGAATGGCGTCGACGCCGATCTGCCGCAGGAAGGACAGCATCACCGCCGAGCCGCGGTCCTTGAAGCTGCCGGTCGGGTTGAACCATTCGAGCTTGAACAGCGGGCGCAGGTCGCCCCACCGCTGCTGCACCAGTGGCGTGCAGCCCTCGCCGAGCGTGATCGGATTCTTGATCTCGACCGGCAGCGCGGCCCGGTAGCGCCACAGCGACCGTGTGCGCGGCTCAACCTCCTCGCGCGAGATCCCGGCCCCCGGTGTCACCAGCAGCGGCGTGCGCTGGTCCGAGCACCAGCGCGGCTGGTCGAGCGGATAGAGCTTTCCGGTGCGGGGGTCGATGTAGCTGGCGGCGGGCATGGCAGGCTCCATGGCAGAGACGATCCATACGCTTTGTCTGATTATATACGTTCTGTCCAGTCGCGGCGCAATCGCCACAACACCTCTTGAAAACAGGAAAACTAAAACTATTTCAAATCCTTAGATCTACCGCACGGATCGAACGGCAGGGTTCGACCGGAGCGAGGGCGCGGAATTGACGCGGACCGGGCTGGTTCGCCGACGATGGAATTTGGCGATGAGCGCCTGCCGGGCGCATCAGCATTAACTTGTCTGTCGCGCTCGGTCGCTACAATATGTTGGATTGTGCTTGCGCCGCCGGTGCTCCGCATCGGCAACGCAAAGTGAGCCAGGCCCGTCCGAGCGGCGGGCCGTTGGCTTTTTGGGAGCCTGGACATGAGCCGCGCGAACCGTACCGATCACATCCGCCTGACCTCCCATCCGGAGCCGGGCAGGAAGGCCGCTTTTCCGATCCATTGGGGCGCAGCCGATGCGCGCACCCGCGGGCCGATCATCGGCACGGTGTCGCGCGCTGGGGATCGCAACGTGATCGGCAGCCATGGCGGCTCCTATGCGATGTACCGCGCGCTCGCCGTCTCCGCCGGGGCGCTCGATCCCATCAGGCGTCCCGACCTCACCAACACGTTTCCGGCAGCCACCATCGGGCCGTTTCCGCAATGGAACGATCCCGCCAAGATCGTCGCGCTCGACCCCTGGGGGCATCTCGTCGCCGAGAATTTTGGCAAGGAGATCGCCGAGGGCTCCGACATCCGGCCGAGCATTGCGGTGACGCGCGCCCGGCTCGACCTGCCCGAGATCCGCGAGGCGCTGGCCGCAAAACGGCTGCGCGCCGACGGCGAGGTCGTGCACGCCAGTGGCAGCGTCTCGGTGGTGAAGATCGCGATCGATCCGGTCTGGTATCTGCCGGGCCTCGCCGCGCGCTTCGGCACCGGCGAGACCGAGCTGCGCCGCACGCTGTTCGAGCAGACCGCCGGCATGTTCCCGGAGCTGGTGACGCGGCCGGACATGAAGGTGTTCCTGCCGCCGATCGGCGGCACCACAGTCTACATGTTCGGCGACGTCAGCAAGCTGCCCGACCATCGCACCAAGATCACCTGCCGCGTGCATGACGAGTGCAACGGCTCCGACGTGTTCGGCTCCGACATCTGCACCTGCCGGCCCTATCTCATCCACGGCATCGAGGAATCCGCGCGCGGCGCGCAGGAGGGCGGGCTCGGGCTCGTCGTCTACAATCGCAAGGAAGGCCGCGCGCTCGGCGAGGTCACGAAATTCCTGGTCTACAACGCCCGCAAGCGCCAGGAGGACGGCGATGCCGCCGCCGCCTATTTCGAGCGGACCGAATGCGTCGCCGGCGTGCAGGACGCGCGCTTCCAGCAATTGATGCCGGATACCATCCACTGGCTGGGGCTGAAGCGCATCGACCGCTTCCTGTCGATGAGCGACATGAAGCACGACGCGCTGACCTCGCAGGGCATCGACATTGTCGAGCGCGTGCCGATCCCGCCGGAGCTGATTCCAGCCGACGCCTATGTCGAGATCGCGGCCAAGAAGGCTGCCGGCTACTACTCGACCGACATCGCGCCAGAGAAGGACGTCAACGGCGTGGTCGGGCGTTCGCTGGAAAAATACTGATCGATTGATGGCGGACACCAGAGAACAACAGGCCCGCTCGCTGCTCACCGCAACAGCGGTTCGCGCGCGCGCCGGGCAGATGCTCGAGCTTGGCCTCAAGGGCGGGCTCAGCCACTTCACGATCGATCTCGACCGCATGGACGGCGTTGCGGACGCGGTGCTCGCGGTCACGCGAAAAGCCTATCCGACGCTGGACGTCCCCTTCCACGCCCGCTGGCGGCATTTTGTGCTCGGCGGCGGCGATCGCTGGGCGCGCCTTGCCGACGCCGCGTCGTGGCCGGACCGCGCCGCGCGGGCGCGCGCGGAGTTCGACCTTGCCATCGTCAGCGTGCTGCTCGATGCCGGCGCCGGCGCTGCCTGGCGCTATCGTGACGCGGTGACGGGCGAAAGCATCGGCCGGTCCGAGGGGCTTGCGATCGCGAGCCTCGACATGTTCGCAAGCGGGCTCTTCTCCAGCGATGCCCGCGCGCCGTTCAGGGCCGACGCCGACGTGCTCGCAAAACTGCCGCTTGCCGCCCTCACCTCTGCGTTTCAGGTCAGCGACGCCAATCCGCTGCTCGGCCTCGACGGACGCACGGATCTGCTGCGGCGTCTGGGCAAGCAGGTGGCGGACCGCGCCGAGGTTTTCGGCCTGCACGATACGCCGCGGCCCGGCGGCCTGTTCGACCATATCGCGGCGCAGGCTGTGGGCGGCGCCATCGCCGCGCCGGCGATCCTGTCCGCGGTGCTGAACCAGCTCGGGCCGATCTGGCCGTCGCGGCTCGAGCTTGCCGGGATTCCGCTCGGCGATTGCTGGCGCCATCCGGCGATCAAGGCGGATGATGCGACCACGGGCCTCGTGCCGCTGCACAAGCTGTCGCAATGGCTGAGCTATTCGCTGATCGAGCCGCTCCAGCGCGCCGGCTTCGCGGTCACCGATATCGACGGCCTGACCGGACTTGCGGAATACCGCAATGGCGGCCTGTTCGTCGATCACGCGGTGCTGCGCCTGCGCGATGCCGCTGATGCAGACCGCGCGCATGCGGTGGATTCCCTGCTCGTCGTGGAGTGGCGCGCGCTGACCGTCGCGTTGCTGGATCGTCTTGCCGAACTGGTTCGCACCAAGCTCGGCCGCACGCCTGAGACCTTGCCGCTCGCCAGCATCCTGGAAGGCGGCACCTGGGCCGCGGGCCGCGCCATCGCCTTCGCACGCCGCCCCGACGGTTCGCCGCCGCTCAAGGTGATCAGCGACGGCACGGTTTTCTGACCCTCTCCCCCTGTGGGAGAGGGTGGCTTCGCGAGAGCGAAGCCGGGTGAGGGGTATGTCTCTGCGGGCACATCTCTCGCCGGAGTTTGCTGAAACAGACCCCTCATCCGGCGCTTCGCGCCACCTTCTCCCACAAGGGGAGAAGGCAGAAGCGCCGGCTCGTTGCATTTCAATCAACGCGCATTTCGTTAGGAGCGTTACATGGAAGGCGTCACGATCGTCGATCATCCGCTGGTGCAGCACAAGCTGACGCTGGTGCGGGACAAATCCATCTCGACCAAGTCGTTTCGCGAGCTGATCAAGGAGATCGGCATGCTCCTGTGCTACGAGGTGACGCGCGACCTGCCGCTCGCCGATACCGTCATCGAGACGCCGCTGGCGACGATGCACTCGGCCAAGATCGCCGGCAAGAAGCTGGTGTTCGTACCGATGCTGCGCGCCGGCACCACCTTCGTCGACGGCATGATGGACCTGGTGCCGACCGCCCGCGTCGCGCATATCGGACTCTACCGCGAGCCGCACAGCTTTGCCGCGGTCGAATATTTCTTCAAATCGCCGTCCGATCTCGGCGAGCGGCTTGCGATCGTGGTGACACCGGTGGTCGCCACCGCCAACACGGCCGTGGCCGCCATCGACCGGCTCAAGGAGCGCGGCGCCAAGGACATTCGCCTCGCCTGCCTGATCGCGGCGCCGGAAGGGTTGGAGCGGCTGCGCGGATTGCATCCGGACGTGCCGATCTGGACGGCCGCGGTGGACGAAGGTCTCGACGAGAACGGCTTTATCCTGCCCGGCCTTGGCGATGCCGGCGACCGCGCCTACGGGACGAGATAAGAGCGAAGCCTAATTTAGATCTTCCCGCTGCCGCAAATGCCCTTCAGCGCCCGCCACTCCGCGTCCGTCAGTAGCGGCGGGCCGCTGACGGGACGATCTTCCCTGGTCATGCGGGCGAGACGGTCCTCGGTCAGCGGGTGGCTCGACAGGATCGTGAAGCCGCTGCCGCCTTCCTTGCCGGTGATGCGGAACATCAGCTCGGCCGAGGGCTTCGGCGAGCGGCCGAGCGCGTGCATGATGTCGATGGCGAAGGTGTCGGCGCCGGTCTCGGCCTCGCGCGAATAGGAGGCCTCGACCACGCTGCGCGAGGCGAAGATCACGGCGGATGAGCCGGTGACGTCGCCGAACAGCAGGCCGATCAGGAACGAGGTGCCGCCGTTGTAGATCAGGCCGCGCATGTTGTCGTGATGCTTGAGATGGCCGAGCTCGTGGGCGAGGATGCCGGCAAGCTCGTCGGGGCTTTCGGCCCTGTCGAGCAGGCCCTGCAGCAAGAACACCTTGCCGCCGGGCAGCGCGAACGCGTTCGGCACCGGGGTCGGCAGCACGCCCGCGGTCATGGAATCGTCATCGAGGCCGGCGGCATCGCGCAAGCGGTTGACCAGTTTTGTGAACGCGGCCTTGCCCGCGGGGTCTTCGCACGTGCGGCCGCCGAAGATGGTCTTCACCTGGACCTCGGACGCATCGCCAATGCGGCGCTCGATCGGCTTCGGCACCAGCGGCGCGAGGCGATCGGCAGCGAGCGGCACGCCGAACAGCACGACACAGACGATCGAGACGGCGGCGGCCACCGACCAGCCGACGATTTTCGCGATACCGCGGCGCGTGGTCTGGTGCTCGTCGAGACGCATGCAGCGGACGCTCACGTCTGCCGCGAGTGCAGTATCGCGAATCTCCAGCCGTGCCAGCGGCGGCGCGGACGTCGAGGCCAGACGCAGGACACCGGCCGGACTGTCGGCACGCCGAATGTCGGCATAGGCCCAGCGAACGGGCGTCGCGCCCTCTTCAACGATCTCGAGCGCATCACCGAGCGTCAGCGTCACCTGCCGCCTGCGGCTCGACACGCCGTCGAAGTAGATCGTCGGCTTTGCGGACTGCGCCGGAGCCTCGGTGGACAACTCACTCACAGATCAGAATCCCGCGACATCGAGCCCATCGGCAAAGCCTTCGCCGAGCGCGCTGGCGAGCTCGCCGCTGCCGCGCACATCCGCCGCGGCTCCGATGTTATGCACCTCGACGGTCTCCAGCACCTTGGCCCAGAGATCGCGCTGAAGATAGACCCGCATGATGATGTTGATCGCAAGCGCCAGGGCGAAATAGCCGATGACCATCATCGCCAGCATCGGAATGCTCTTGGCGGTATTGTCGGGGCCGAACACCTGCTCGACCGGAAGGCCGCTCAGCTTGACGACGAGCATGGTGGCACCGCCGAGATAGGCGGCGAAAATGATCGAGAGCAGCATCCACCAGCCGATCACCTTCCAGTACAGGCCGTAGAATGCGTTATGCGGCAGCTCCGAGGACAGGCTGACGCCGCCGATGCGGATGCCGTCCAGCCACCAGCGCCATTCGCGCGCCTTGAACTCGGCATAGAAGAACGGGGCGAGCGGGAAGATGACCAGCGCGATCGGGCTGAGCAGCCAGAGCCACCAGCCGCGCTTGAAGAACGTCCAGCCATCGCCTTCGAAATCGCCGGAGAGATCACCGTAATGGGTGTGCTGCATCTTGTAGCGTTCGAGCGAAGCCTCGCGCCAGGGCAGCGCCAGGCCGAGCGTCAGGAACACCAGCAGGCCCCACAGCATGGCCCGGAACGAATAGGCCCAGCCCGAGCCGTCCATCCAGAACCGTACGCCGCGCCAGACCGTGCGGGTCAGGCGATAGCGCCGCGCGCGAAAAATCGCGAACTGGCCGAAGGCATAAAAGCTGATGAAGAGCGGCGTCGAGGCAAAGCCCTGCCAGCGCTCGAACTCGATACCGATGAGGAAATAGGCGAGATAGATCGGCACGAGGATCGCCAGCGCGAACAGAAAGCCGATCAACAGCTCCTTGCCCCGGCCGGTATATTCGGCGGCGTCGCCGTCGATCGACGTGTTCGACCACAAGTGACGGCGGATGTCGGTGACGAGCCAGAACCGGTAGAAGCCGAAAGTGACCAGCTCCAGCATGGCACCCTTGGTGACCATTTTGCGGAACACAGAGCGGTCTCCGGCGAAGTCGACGCGCGTGGGCGGCAGTGGCGGCGGGACGGGCTCGGAGCCGATAGGGGCCCATTGCATGTCGTTCACGGCGGCAACCTCGGGATGTTGGCCTGTTGCGGTCAAACTATAGATCAGAGATTGGTCGATCCCCAAGACGGGCGGGTTCGATTTACCCCGATTCAAGTCGGTTTCTGGCACGTTTCCCGGTCTGCCGGCGTGCGGGGGATCACGTTGACACATCTACGTGACAGGCCCCGGATGCTCACGCAAAGGTTGGATGTGGCAAAACTCGCCCTTGCCCCGACGCAGACAACCGGCTGTAATTGCAAATCAAATACCGCAGCGCAGAATTCAACGAGAACGCGCGGTTCACGTCAGGGAGAGCGGTCATGCACGGGACCATCGAAAGCACGGCAAAGCTCGATGCATTGCGCGAGCGCGCCACGTCACTGCCGCTGGAGCAATTCGATCCCGGCGATCCTGAATTGTTCAGGACCGATACGTTCTGGCCCTATTTCGATCGCCTGCGCCGTGAAGACCCCGTGCACTACTGCAAGGACTCGATGTTCGGGCCGTACTGGTCGGTGACGCGCTACAACGACATCATGGAGATCGAGACCAACCATTCGGTGTTCTCCTTGGCCTCCGCGCTCGGCGGCATCACCATCCGCGACATCGATCCCGACCTGCGCCGCGAAAGCTTCATCTCGATGGACCCGCCGCGCCATGCGGCACAGCGCAAGACCGTGGCGCCGATGTTCACGCCGACGCATCTGGACAATCTCGCGCTCAACATCCGCGCCCGCTCGGCCGAGTGCCTCGACAATCTGCCGCGCGGCGAGGTGTTCGACTGGGTCGACCGCGTCTCGATCGAGCTCACCACGCAGATGCTGGCGGTGCTGTTCGACTTCCCCTGGGAGGACCGCCGCAAGCTGACGCGCTGGTCGGATATCGCCACCACCATTCCCGGCCCCGACGGCCTCGTCGCCACCGAAGACGAGCGGCAGGCCGAGCTGACCGAATGCGCCGGCTATTTCGCGCGCCTGTGGAAGGAACGCATCGAGCAGCCGCCGAAGAGCGATCTGCTCTCCATGATGGCGCATGGCGCGGCGACGCGCGACATGGACGCGAAGAACTTCCTCGGCAATCTCGTCCTTTTGATCGTCGGCGGCAACGACACCACCCGCAACACCATGTCGGGCTCGATCTACGCGCTGAGCCAGCATCCGGAGCAATATCGCAAGCTGCGCGAGAATCCGGCGCTACTCGACAGCTTCGTGCCGGAAGTGATCCGCTGGCAGACGCCGCTGGCGCATATGCGCCGCACCGCACTCTCCGACTTCGAGTTCCGCGGCAAGCAGATCAAGAAAGGTGATAAGGTCGTGATGTGGTACGTCTCGGGCAACCGCGACGAGGAGGCGATCGAGAAGCCCTACGATTTCATCATCGACCGCGCCCGCCCGCGCACGCATCTGTCCTTCGGCTTCGGCATCCACCGCTGCGTCGGCTTGCGGCTTGCCGAACTCCAGCTCAAGATTATCTGGGAAGAGATCCTCAAGCGCTTCGATCATATCGACGTGGTCGGCGAACCCAAGCGGGTCTATTCGAGTTTCGTAAAGGGACTTGAAACCTTGCCGGTGAAGATTGCGGCGTAGATTCGCAGTATGATGAGCGTGAACGACATCCACAAGGAAGCTGCGCCCCCTCTCCCGCTTGCGGGGGAGGGCTGGGGTGGGGGTGTTTCCGCGGGCGAGAGCCCCCAAGAGGAAAGAGCCCTCACCCGGCGCTACGCCATAGCCGAGGCTGCGCCTCGGCGTTCTAAGTGGACGGCCGCCGAAGGCGGCCTATGCCTCTCCCGCAAGCGGGAGAGGTTAGAAAAACAACTGGAGCCACGACCATGAACATCCAGACGCCGGTTAAAGTGGACAAGGCCGAACGCATGCGCAGGGCGCGCGAGGAAGCCTATGCGACCCCGCTCGCGCAGTTCCACCCCGGCGCCCCCAGGCTGTTCCAGGACGACATGCTGTGGCCGTGGTTCGAGCGGCTGCGCAAGGAAGAGCCGGTGCATTACTGCACCAACGCGCCGATCGAGCCGTACTGGTCGGTGGTGAAATACAACGACATCATGCATGTCGACACCAATCACGGCATCTTCTCCTCCGACTCGACGCTCGGCGGCATCTCGATCCGCGACGTGCCGGAAGGCTACGACTATCCGAGCTTCATCGCGATGGACCAGCCCCGGCATTCGGCGCAGCGCAAGACGGTGTCGCCGATGTTCACGCCGACGAATCTGGACGAGCTGGCAAAGTTGATCCGCCAGCGCTCGCAGACCGTGCTCGACAACCTGCCGCGCAACGAGACCTTCAACTTCGTCGAGCGCGTCTCGATCGAATTGACGACGCAGATGCTGGCGACGCTGTTCGACTTCCCCTGGGAGGAACGGCGCAAGCTGACCCGCTGGTCCGACGTCTCGACCGCGCTGCCCAAGAGCGGCATCGTCGCCTCGGCCGAAGAGCGCCGCCGCGAGATGGACGAATGCTACGCCTACATGTCCAAGCTGTGGAACGAGCGCGTCAACTCCGCCCCGCGCAACGATCTGTTGTCCCTGATGGCCCATAACGACGCCACGCGCTTCATGGACCCCGACAACCTCATGGGCAACATCATCCTGCTCATCGTCGGCGGCAACGACACCACGCGCAACACCATGACCGGCTCGGTGCTGGCGCTGAACGAGAACCCCGAGCAATACGACAAGCTGCGCGCCAACCCTGCGCTGATCGACTCCATGGTGCCGGAGGTGATCCGCTGGCAGACCCCGCTCGCCCATATGCGGCGCACCGCGCTGCAGGATACCGAGATTGGCGGCAAGCAGATCAAGAAGGGCGACCGCGTCGTGATGTGGTACGTCTCCGGCAACCGCGACGAGGAGGCGATCGACCGCCCGAACGAGTTCATCATCGACCGCCCGCGACCGCGCACCCACCTCTCCTTCGGCTTCGGCATCCACCGCTGCGTCGGCATGCGCCTCGCCGAACTCCAGCTCAAGATCGTCTGGGAGGAGATGCTGAAGCGCTTCGACCGCATCGAGGTGGTCGGCGAGCCCAAGCGGATCTATTCAAGCTTCATCAAGGGGTATGAGTCGCTGCCGGTGCGGATACCGGGGTAGCGATTACGCCGTCCTTGCGGCGCATTAGACTTTATCCCCTCACCCTGAGGAGCGCGCTCTTTCGCGCGCGTCTCGAAGGGCGAGGCCGAGAGCCGGGCCTGCATCCTTCGAGACGCGCGAAGACGCGCTCCTCAGGATGAGGATCGGGCCCCTGGCCCAGCTATAAAATTCCGGCATGACAGGTCGCGCCAGATGCGAAGGCAAGATGGCGCGCGGCTGTTCTACGACAAGGCATCTAACTCAACTTGATGTCCCACAGGCCTTCCTTGCGGCAGGCGGCGACCTCCTCGCGCAGGAGCGCGGTGATGGCCAGCGAGGCCGTCGAGGCCGGGCGGTCGATCGGAGAAGCGAAAATGAGCTCGCGCGTCATCGGCTTGGACACGACAGCGGTTTCCAGCCGCCCGTCCGCGACCTCGCCATGGACCGACGAGGGCGGCAGCAGCGCGAAACCGAGCCCCTCCTCCACGAGGCTCGTCAGCACGCGAAACGAATCCGCCTCGAGCTGGACGTTGAGCTTGATCTTGCGCTGGGCGGCGGCGTGCTCGATCAACGCACGGAGGCCGTGGGAATGACTGGGCAGCACCAGCCGCTGCCGGAGCAGCCAGCCGATCTCGACGCTCTTCTTGCGCGCGAGGCCGCAGCCGCGCGGGCCGACCGCGACGATGTTGTCGCGGCCGAGGCTCTGCACGTTGAGATGCAGATCGGCCGAGCGGCCGTAGAGGATGGCGAGATCCATCTCGCCGCGGTGCAGCCATTCGACCAGGTGGCCGCTGTAGCTCTCGACAATGCGCAGCGAAATGCCGGGAAATTTCTCGACGCAGCGCCGCGCGAAGCGCGCCGACAGCACGCAGCTCACGGTCGGAACCAGGCCAAGCACGACCTGGCCGGACGGCGGCCCCTTGGCCGACTGGATGTCGTCGCGGATCTGGTCGATCTGCCGCACGATGCCGGAGGTGCGCGCGAGCAGAAGCCGCCCGGCCTCGGTCAGCACCATGCCGCGGCCGTTGCGCGTGAACAGCTCGATGCGCAGCTCGTGTTCCAGAAGCTTGATCTGGCGGCTGAGCGCCGGCTGCGCCACGCGCAGCGTGTCGGACGCCTTGGAGAGGCTGCCGAGCTCCGCCACGCAACTGAAGGTCCTGAGCTGCCGGAAATCCATGCTTGCCAATCCTCGAAGGCTACTTCATACGCTATAGCAAATGAGCATAGGGGGCGGGCGTTGTTTTCACAACGCCAGAGGATCGGCCGGCGTTATCTTAACTGCCGCTACAATTGGGAAACGCCATGAGTGAAGAACACCACAGCGAAGATCACGCCGACATCCGCGAAGCCGTCGCAAAGCTCTGCGCGCAGTTTCCCGGCGAATACTGGCGCAAGCTCGATCGCGAGATGGCCTATCCGAAGGCCTTCGTCGACGCGCTGACCGAGGCCGGGTATCTCTCGGTGCTGATCCCCGAGGAATATGGCGGCGCGGGCCTGAAGCTTTCCGCGGCGGCCGCAATCCTCGAAGAGATCCAGCGCGCAGGCTGCAATGGCGGCGGCTGCCATGCCCAGATGTACACGATGGGCACGGTGCTGCGGCACGGCAATGCCGAGCAGAAGGCAAAATATCTGCCGAAGATCGCGAGCGGCGAATTGCGCCTGCAGGCCTTCGGCGTCACCGAGCCGACCAGCGGCACCGACACCTCCTCGCTGAAGACCTTTGCGCGCAAGGAAGGCAACGACAGCTACATCGTCAACGGCCAGAAGATCTGGACCAGCCGCGCCGAGCATTCCGACCTGATGGTGCTGCTGGCGCGCACCACGCCGAAGGAGCAGGTCAAGAAGCGCACCGACGGCCTTTCCGTGTTCATCGTCGACATGCGCGAGGCCAAGAACAATGGCCTCGAGATCCGCCCGATCCGCACCATGATGAACCACGCCACCACCGAAGTGTTCTTTACCGACATGAAGGTGCCGGCGGAGAATCTGATCGGCGATGAAGGCAAGGGCTTTCGCTACATCCTCTCCGGCATGAATGCCGAGCGCATCCTGATCGCGGCCGAATGCGTCGGCGACGCCAAATGGTTCATCGCCAAGGCCACGAACTATGCCAAGGAGCGCAGCGTTTTCGGCCGGCCGATCGGCCAGAACCAGGGCATCCAGTTTCCGATCGCGAAAGCCTACGCCTCGATGCGCGCGGCCGAGCTGATGGTGAAGGAAGCCACCCGCAAATACGAGGCCGGGCTCGACTGCGGCGCGGAAGCCAACATGGCGAAGATGCTGGCGGCGGATGCCTCCTGGGAAGCGGCCAATGCCTGCATCCAGACCCATGGCGGCTTCGGCTTTGCCGAGGAATACGACGTCGAGCGCAAATTCCGCGAGACGCGGCTCTACCAGGTGGCGCCGATCTCGACCAATCTGGTGCTGTCCTACGTCGCCGAGCATGTGCTCGGCATGCCCCGCTCGTACTGAGGCAGCAATCATGGGAGCACTTGACGGGATCAGGGTGATTGCGGTCGAGCAGGCGGTGGCGGCGCCGTTCTGCTCCTCGCGCCTGGCGGATGCCGGCGCGGAGGTGATCAAGATCGAGCGGCCGGAGGGCGACTTCGCCCGCGGCTATGACGCGGCAGCCAAGGGCCAGAGCAGCTATTTCGTCTGGCTCAACCGCGGCAAGCAGTCGGCGGTGGTCGATCTCGCCACCAAGGAAGGCTGCGCCGAACTGGAGAAGCTGATCGCGAGCGCCGACGTGCTGATCCAGAACCTCAAGCCGGGCTCGATGGACAAGCTCGGCTTCTCGCGCGAGCGGCTCTTGAAGGACTATCCGAAGCTGATCTCGTGCACGATCACCGGCTATGGCGACGAGGGTCCCTACGCGCACCGCAAGGCCTATGACCTCTTGATCCAGGCCGAGAGCGGGCTTGCCTCGATCACCGGCAACCCTGATGGCGCCTCGCGCGTCGGCATGTCCATTGTCGACGTCGCGACCGGCGCCACCGCGCATGCGGCGATCCTGGAGGCGCTGATCGCGCGCGGGCGCACCGGCAAGGGCGCAGACATTCGCATCTCCATGTTCGACGTCATGGCCGACTGGTGCACCGTGCCGCTGCTCAACTCGGAGGCCGGCAATCCGCCGAAGCGCATGGGGCTGCGTCATCCCTCGATCGCACCCTATGGCGTGTTCACCTCGAAGGACGGCAAGGACATCCTGATCTCGATCCAGAGCGAGCGCGAGTGGAAGACGCTCTGCGTGAAGGTGCTTGACCAGCCCGACCTGCCGGCCGATCCGCGCGTCGCCAACATGGTGGAGCGCGTGCGCAACCGCGATTTCACCGACAAGACGGTGGCCGATGCCTTCGGCAAGATGACGCGCGACGAACTGCTGAAGCGGCTGTCGGATGCCGACATCGCCTTTGCCGAGGTCAACACCATGGCCGACCTCACCAACCACCCGCATCTGCGCCGCATCGAGGTGGACACGCCGAACGGCCGCGTCAGCTATCCCGCACCGGCGCCGATCATCGTCGGCGAAACGCGCAGCTATGGTGCCGTGCCTGGCATCGGCGAACGTCCACCCAGGAAATAACAAGAGCGAGGCATCATGACCGGGAAGCTCGACATCGATCACTTGCGGCAATGGATCGGCCGCAGCACGGAGGCCACCGACATCGTCACCGCGCAGCTCGTCATGGGCTTGCGCGCGACGCTGTTCCAGGAGGTCGGCGAGCCCAAAAAGGGCGATGCCGCACCGTTCACGGTGCACTGGTGCCTGGCGCAGCCGGTGTTTCCGATGTCGATGCTCGGCCCCGACGGCCACCCCACCCGCGGCGGCTTCCTGCCGCCGGTGCCGCTGCCGCGCCGGATGTGGGCCGGCGGCGAGATCGAATTTTTGCAGCCGCTCTGCGTCGGCGATGAATCGACGCGGACCTCGCGCATCGCCGACGTCACGGTGAAGACCGGCTCGACCGGCACGCTGTGCTTCGTCGCAGTCGAGCACACCGTGACCTCGCCGCGCGGCATTGCCATCCGCGAGCGGCAGGACATCGTCTATCGCGAGATGACGAGCGGCGCGCCCGCTGGCGCCAAGGCCCCGCCTCCGCCACCGAAGGCGCAGCATCGCGAGACCCACGTCTCCGATCCCGTGCTGCTGTTCCGCTATTCCGCGCTGACCTTCAACGGCCACCGTATCCATTACGACCGCGACTACGTCACCAAGGTCGAGGGCTATCCGGGCCTGATCTTCCATGGGCCGCTGCAGGCGGCGCTCATCATCGAGATGGCGGCCAAGCTTCGCGCCGGCAAGGCGCCTCGGAAGTTTACCTATCGCGGGCTTCAGCCGCTGTTCGAGGGCACCGAGTTCTCCGTCAACGCCAATGACGGCGGCGAGAGCATGGAGCTGTGGACCGCGAACGCGGAGGGGCAGCCGACGATGAAGGGCACGGCGGTGTGGTGATAGATACACCGTCATTCCGGGGCGGTCCGCAGGACCGAACTATGGTGCGCAATTACGCACCTGAGAATCTCGTCATTCCGGGTTCGCTTCGCGCCCCGGAATGACGAGCCAAACAATAAGCATTCAGGGACGGAAACCATGGCAAAGAACGGCAAGGCCGGCAGCAAGGCCGTCACCGTCAAGCAGGCCACGATCGACCTGCTGCGCTCCTTCGGCATCGACAGGGTGTTCGGCAATCCCGGCTCGACCGAACTGCCGTTCCTCAGTGACTGGCCCGACGACATCGACTACGTGCTGGCGCTCCAGGAAGCCTCCGCGGTCGGCATGGCCGACGGCTACGCGCAGGCGACGCGCAATGCCGGCTTCGTCAATCTGCATTCGGCGGCTGGCGTCGGCAACGCGCTCGGCAACATCTATACCGCGCATCGCAACCAGACCCCGCTGGTGATCACCGCGGGCCAGCAGGCGCGCTCGATCCTCCCCTTGCAGGCGTTCCTCTATGCCGAGCGCGCGTCGGAGTTTCCGCGGCCATACGTGAAGTACAGCGTCGAGCCGGCGCGGCCCGAGGACGTGCCGGCCGCAATCGCGCGCGCCTATTACACCGCGATGCAGCCGCCCTGCGGGCCGACCTTCGTCTCGATCCCGATCGACGACTGGACGCATGCCACGGCGCCGGTCGAGGCGCGCAAGGTCAGCCGCGAGATCGGACCCGAGCCGGAGGCGATGAAGGCGCTGGTCTCGGCGTTCGGTTCAGCAAAACACCCTGCCCTCGTCGTCGGCCCCGGTGTCGACCGCGCCGGCGCGGTCGATCTGATGGTACGCGTCGCCGAGAGAGCCAAGGCGAGCGTCTGGGTCAGCCCGTTCTCGGCGCGATGCTCGTTCCCCGAGCGTCATCCGCAGTTCGCGGGCTTCCTCCATGCCTCGCCGGCGCAACTCTCCGACGCGCTGCGTGAGCACGATCTCGTCGTCGTGGTCGGCGCCCCCGTGTTCACCTTCCATGTCGAAGGGCATGCCGCAATCTTCGACGGCGGCGCGACAATCTTCCAGATCACGGACGATCCCGATGCGGCGGCGGTTACGCCGGTCGGCACCAGCATCGTCGCCACGATGAAGCCGGCGCTGAGCCTGCTGCTCGACCTGCTGCCGGAGAGCAAACGGGCGACGCCCAAAGGCCGCACGCTGCCGCCGGCGCCGCAGGCCGCCGATCCGCTGCCGGTCGAATTCCTGCTGCACTCTCTGTCGCAGGCGATGCCCGACGGCGCATCGCTGGTCGAGGAAGTACCCTCGCACCGGCCGGCGATGCAGAAGTTCATGCCGATGCGCGGCCAGGACAGTTTTTACACCATGGCGAGCGGCGGCCTCGGCTACTCGCTGCCGGCGGCGGTCGGCATGGCGCTCGGCAAGCCGAAGAGCCGCACCGTGTGCCTGATCGGCGACGGCTCGGCGATGTATTCGATCCAGGCGCTGTGGACCGCCGCGCAACGCAAGCTGCCGCTGACCGTCGTCGTCATCAACAATTCCGGCTACGGCGCGATGCGCTCGTTCAGCCAGGTGATGCAGGTGAGGAACGTGCCCGGGCTGGAATTGCCGGGGATCGATTTCGTACGGCTTGCGGAGGGCATGGGCTGCCACGCGGTGCGGGTGAGCAAGGCGGCAGAGCTCGGCGAGGCGCTGAAGCGCGGGATGGCGCACGAGGGCACATGCCTCGTCGAGGTCATCGTGGATTCGGCGGTGCCGGTGCTGTACGGGCAGAAGCATTAGGGACGCGCTGTATCTCCTCATCGTCGTCCCGGCGAAGGCCGGGACCCATAACCCCAGGGGGTAGTTGTGGCGCGAAGGTGCCCACTACCAGTCTTCGTCAAACTCCTCCCTGTGGGTATGGGTCCCGGCCTTCGCCGGGACGACACCAAATTTGTCGCGCCACCACCGCAAAGCTACGACGCCAAGAATCCTCCGTCGGCGGCCAGCACGTGCCCGACCACGTAGGACGACGCATCCGACGACAGCCACACCACGGCCTCCGCGACTTCCTCCGGGCTCCCCATCCGCCGCAACGGCAGGCCTGCGGCTACCGTCGCGACGTCGCCGACGCCGGCACGCAGCATCATGTCGGTGACGACGCGGCCGGGGGCGATGGCGTTGATGCGGATGCCGCGCGGGGCGTTCTCCATGGCGGCTGAGCGCGTCAGCGAGATCGCCGCGGCTTTCGAGGCCGAATAGAGCGAGAAGCCGGGATTGGGATTGCGCACGCCGCTGACGGAGGCATTGACGACGATGCTGCCGCGGCCTTGCGCCAGCATCGCCGGCAATTGATGGCGCAGGCACAGGAACAGCGCGCGGACATTGGTGTCGAACACGCTGTCGTAGATCTCCGTGCCCTGCTCTTCCAGCGGCGCGCGGCGCTCCTGGAAGCCGGCATTGTTGAAGGCAACATCGAGCCGGCCGCAACGCTCGACGGCGGTTCCGACGAGGCGCGCGACGTCGTCCTCGCGCGTGATGTCGGTCTTGAGCGCGATCGCGGCCGCGCCGATCTCGCGGCACGCAGCGGCGGTCGCCTCGATCTCGGCTTCGCGCCGGCCCGCAATGATGAGCGCTTCCGCGCCTTCGGACGCCATCCGTAGCGCGGTGGCGCGGCCGATGCCGCTGCCGCCGCCCGTCACCAGACAGACCTTGCCCCTCATCCGCTGACCAGCCGGCAAAATTCCGCTCATGGGCCACTCCAAAAGGCTTGCGGGCGCCGCTGCACGCATATAGTTGTATGATACAACTATATGCCGGGAGTCAAGATGGCCGGGCTTTCGCTGATCGACGACATCCGCGCCGCCTCGCGCCTGATGGTGCGCGAGCTCGGCTTCATGGATGCGACGGTGGCGGCGTCGGACTATCCGCCCTCAGCCGTGCATACCATTCTGGAGATCGGCATCCGCGGGCCGATGACCTCGGGCGAGCTCGGCGATTTCCTGCGGCTGGAAAAATCCAGCGTCAGCCGCCTGGTGCGCAAGCTGATCGATTGCGGGGAACTGAAGGAGACGCCTGACGAGCTAGACGCACGCAGCAAGCTGCTGTCGCTGACGGCCAAGGGCCGGCGCACGCTGGAGGCGCTGCATGAATTCGGACGGCAGCAGGTGCGCGGCGCACTGGCGGCATTGACGGAGGCCGAGCAGCGCACGGTGCGCGAGGGCATGATGCTCTATGCCCGGGCGTTGCGGCAGAGCCGGATGGAGGACGAGGCGGAGTCGGCGGCGTGAGGTCCGTAGCCCGGATGAAGCGGAGCGCAATCCGGGGCTTCTCACAACGCGGAAAGACTGTCCCGGATTACGCTTCGCTCCATCCGGGCTACGACACTGTCATTCCGGGGCGGTGCGAAGCATCGAACCCGGAATCTCGAGATCCCGGGTTCGGTCCTACGGACCGCCCCGGGATGACCTAACGGGTCACTTCCCGAACTCTTCCCGCATCTTCGCCTGGATCTTCGCCATGCCGCCGATCCAGCGGTCGTAGTTCTCGGTCTTCTTTCGCATGTAGCCGAGCACCTGGGGGTGTGGCAGGATCAGGAAGGTCTCCTGCGCCAGGCCCGCGAGCACGTCACTTGCGACCTGCTCGGGCGTAAGATCGCCGTCGCCGGATTGCGGGCCCTTCGGGATCGAGCGCAGCATGTTGGTGTCGACGCCCTGCGGGCAGAGGATCGAGACCTTGATGTTGTCGGCCTTGTGCGAGATCGCGAGGTTCTCGGCAAAGCCGACCGCGGCGTGCTTGGTGGTGGAATAGGCGGGGCTGCCGACCTGCGACAGCAGGCCCGCGGCCGAGATGGTGTTGAGGAAATAGCCGCCGCCCCGCGCCTTCATCCGCGGGACCAGATGCCGGGCCGCGTAGACATGCGCCATGACGTGGATCGCCCAGCTCCGCTGCCAAGGCTCGTCGGAGGCGCCGCCGGCATTGACCGACATCGGATCGAAGCCGCCGCCGATGCCGGCATTGGAGCAGAACAATTCGATCGGTCCGAACTGCCGCTCGGTCTCCTCGATGACGTGGGCGATCTCTTTTTCCTGCGCGACGTCGCATCTGAAGGCTGCGCCATCGACCATGGCAGCGACTGCCCTGGCGTTGGCGGCGTCCATGTCCGCGACGACGACCTTGGCTGCGCCCGCCTTGTGAAACGCCTCGCACAGCGCCTTGCCGATGCCATTTGCGCCGCCCGTGACGACCACGACCTTGCCGGTCACCTGCATGCGACGTCTCCTCTTTTCTTATAGCGCTTCGCTTGTCTTATACCGCTCTTATACCGCTTGGCTTATTCCGCGTCGCGGGTCCTGCTCAGCTCAACACGAGGTCGAGCACCGCGGTATAATGGCACGCCGCACCGGCCAAGACAAAGCCGTGCCAGATCGCATTCTGGAAGCGCAGCCGCCGCCAGGCATGGAAGATCACGCCGAAGCTGTAGAGCAGCCCGCCCGCAAGTATGAAGCCCAGCACCAGCGCAGGCAGCGCCTTGACCACGGCGTCGTAGAGCATCACGCCGCTCCAGCCCATCGCGAGGTAGATGCCGACCGCGACGCGGTCGAACCGGCCGGGATAGCGCAGCTTCAGCACGATACCGACGATCGCCACGCACCAGACGCAGACGAGCAGCGCCAGCGCGAAGACGCTGGCTTTCAGCTCCAGGATGAACGGCGTGTAGGTCGCGGCGATCAGGAGATAGATCGCCGAATGGTCGAAGCGCCGCAGCAGCCATTTGACCGGCGAGACCGGCCAGAGATTATAGGTCGCCGACAGCACCAGCATCGAGAGCAGGCCGGCGACATAGATCGAGACCCCGACGATGTCGGTGGCGTCGGCATAAAGCACCGCAAGCACCACCAGAACGGTCGCGGCGACGGTACCGGAGAACACACCAACCGCATGGATGATCCCGTCGGCGATCAGCTCGGCCCGGTCGTAGTTCCAGCCGATCGCGTCGGCTGCAGCATGGACGGAGGTGGATGCAAACTGTTTCAATTGGAAGACGGTCATGGCAATCCGCAAGGCAAGACAATGCCCTTGTTGTATGGGTCTTTCGGGATCGGCGCGTCGTTCAAACGGCTGATTTACCGACAAAGGCGGTGGAAGTATGAAGCTTGATTTTCCTCATGCAATTGCCACCTTTGTGAACAGCTTCACTTTTCCGCCCGCCGAGATCCCCTAACGTTCACATGGCATTCAGTTTCCAGGATATGGTCGAAGAGGCGCGCCTGTCGGCCCGGGCGCTGATCGACTATGGCGAGCACTTCTTCAATCCGACGGTGCGGCTCGGGGTCACCGGCCTGTCGCGGGCCGGCAAGACGGTGTTCATCACCGCGCTGATCCATGGGCTGACGCGCGGCGGCCGGTTTCCGGTATTCGAAGCCTATGCCTCGGGCCGGATCGCGCGGGCGCATCTCGCGCCGCAGCCGGACGATGCCGTGCCGCGCTTTGCCTATGAGACCCATCTGCGCGCGCTGGTCGAGGAACGGCACTGGCCGAATTCGACCGTCGACATCAG
Source organism: Bradyrhizobium sp. B025 (assembly GCF_042257955.1). NCBI lineage: Bacteria > Pseudomonadati > Pseudomonadota > Alphaproteobacteria > Hyphomicrobiales > Nitrobacteraceae > Bradyrhizobium > Bradyrhizobium sp. B025. Next base: position 7,178,765 of record NZ_CP170150.1, read on the forward strand.
CGAGCTTCGCCTCGTCGTCGACTACCAGCGCCACAACGGCGCCGATCGCACCCTGACGCTCGATATCGTCGACTATCCCGGCGAGTGGCTGCTCGACCTGCCGCTGCTGCAAAAGAGCTACGAGCAATGGTCGACGGAGAGTCTTGCGCTCTCGCGCGAGGCGCCACGCGCTCATCTTGCCGCCGGCTGGCACGCGCATCTTGCCACGCTCAAGCCTGACGCGCGCGAGGACGAGCAGGCGACACTGACAGCCGCAAAGCTCTTCACCGATTATTTGCGCGCGTGCCGCGAAGAACGCTTTGCCATGAGCCTGCTGCCGCCCGGCCGCTTCCTGATGCCCGGCAATCTCGCAGGCTCCCCGGCGCTGACCTTCGCGCCGCTCGACGTGCCCGTCGGCGGCCAGGCGCCGGACGGCTCGCTGTGGGCGATGATGGTGCGCCGCTTCGAAGCCTACAAAGACGTCGTGGTGCGTCCTTTCTTCCGCGATCACTTTGCGCGCCTCGATCGCCAGATCGTGCTGGCCGATGCGCTCGCCGCGTTCAACTCCGGACCCGAGGCGCTGCACGATCTCGAAGCCGCGCTCGCCGGCATTCTCGACTGCTTCAACATTGGCCGCAGCACCTTCCTCACCAGCCTGTTTCGGCCGCGCATCGACCGCATCCTGTTCGCGGCGACCAAGGCGGACCACCTGCATCATTCCAGCCACGACCGTCTCGAGGCCGTGCTCCGCCGCGCCGTGACGCAGGCGGTGGCGCGCGCGGAAAATACCGGCGCGCAGATCGACGTGGTGGCGCTCGCCGCGGTGCGCGCCACGCGCGAGGCGCAGGTCGCCCACGGCCGCGACAAATTGCCGTCGATCCTGGGAACACCGGCGGCGGGCGAAAGCGCCGGCGGCGAGTTCTTCGACGGCAACACGGAGGTTGCGACCTTTCCCGGCGACCTGCCCCTGGATCCCGAGCCGCTGTTCAACGGCACGGATGCCTTCCGCGGCCTCTCGACCGAGGCCGCCGAGAAGAGCGACTTCCGCTTTCTGCGCTTCCGCCCGCCAAAGCTCGCGCGAGAGAGTGACGGCGAGCCGGCGCTGCCACACATCCGCCTCGACCGTGCCTTGCAGTTCCTGATCGGAGACAAGCTCTCATGAACGAGCGATCCCCGCCGCGGCGGCCGGCGACGTTCCGGCTCGACGATCCCGGCGTCGTCGTCACCGAAGCCGACGAGACGGCGCGGCTCGGCCGCGGCACCATCCAGATCACGCCGGAGCACGATCCGGCGACATTGCCGGTGCCGATTGAAGCCGTGCTGCCCGCACGACGCGGCCTCCCCTGGGGCGCGCTGTTCTGGTCCGGCCTTGCCGGGCTGACGCTGCTCGGCGTCGGGCTCGGCGTGGTTCATCTGATCGAGGATTTGTTTGCGCGCAGCGAAAGCCTCGGCTTCGTCGGGCTCGCCTTCGCATTCGTCACCGCGCTTGCGCTCGCGGTGGTGATCGGGCGCGAGGCGTATGGACTGGCGCGCCTCGCGACGATCGAGAAACTGCATCAGCGCGCGGCCGCCGTCCTTGCCAGCGACGACCGCAAGGAGAGCCGCGTCATCGTGCAGGACCTCCTGAAGATCGCGCACCAGAATCCGCAGCTCGCACGCGCCCGCGCCACGCTGGAGAGCCACACCGGCGAGATCATCGACGGCGCCGACATGATCCGCCTCGCCGAGCGTGAATTGATGTCGCCGCTCGATGCGGAGGCGCGACGGCTGGTGTCGTCAGCGGCGCAAAAGGTCTCGATCGTCACGGCCGTTTCGCCCCGCGCGGCGATCGACGTGATGTTCGTGTTCGTCGCCGCGCTGCGTCTGATCCGCCAGCTTGCGTACCTGTATGGCGGACGGCCCGGCGCGCTCGGCATGATCCGCCTGCTCCGCCACGTCATCGCCCATCTCGCCATCACCGGCGGCATGGCCGCGAGCGACAGCCTGGTGCAGCAGATGCTGGGCCACGGGATTGCAGCGAAGCTGTCGCAACGGCTGGGCGAAGGCGTGCTCAACGGATTGCTGACGGCGCGGCTCGGATTGGCCGCGATCGAGGTGACACGCCCGCTGCCCTTCGCGGCGCTGCCGCCGCCGAAGCTGTCGGATCTCGCGACGGATCTGCTGCGGAAGAAGGAGGGCGAGGAGGAGTAGCTTCTTCGCCTCTCCCCGCTTGCGGGGAGAGGCCGGAGCGCATCGCCAGATGCGATCCGGGGGAGGGGGACTCTCCGCGAGTCCAACTGTCACCTCCCCCGCGGAGACTCCCCCTCACCCCAACCCTCTCAGCGCGAGCGAAGCTCGTCGCGCATCGGCCTTCGCCAAGGCTTCGGCGGACAAGAGCGGGGAGAGGGAGAGGAAAGCCAGCACGCGCCACTGGAACAGCGGCGAATCCTTCGGCGGGGACAGCTCCGGGGTCCAGCCGGTGAGCTTTTCAAGCACGTAGGTATCGGTCAGAACACCGCGCCAGCGGCGTTCGACCCGACCGAGCTGCTCGCGCTTCGCGGGAATGTCCTCCCACAGCGATAAACGATTGTCGGGCTCGCGCCCGACATAGATGCCGGCGCGGCCCTTGATCCGATCGATGCCGGGATCGCGGAAATCCTGGAAGCGGCCGCGCTCGTTGATCTCGATGACAGGCACGCGGCCCCTGAACAGCCAGCGCATCATGGCATAGGTGCGGTAGTCCGTGGTCGCGATCCAGGTCGCGCCGGTCTCGTCCAGCGCAGCCTGCGCGCGCGCTGCAACCTGCTCGTAGCCGGCTTCGGCGCCGATCGGATCGATCTTGCCGAGGAAATTCCAGGGCGCGGCGACGTAGTAGAGGAACACGATGACGACGAAGGCGATGCCCGAGACGATCGCCGTATTCGCCCAGAACAGGCTCGACCGGATCATCCGCGCCGACCATTTTTCACGCGGCAGCATGACGAGGTTCACCGCGGCCGCGGCGAAGCCGACCGGCCACATGAACATCGGCCAGGTGTCGCCGACCCGGAGCGTCAGCGATTTCGCGAGGAAATAGAGGAACGGCACCAGCACCGCGGTGGACAGCAGGATCGCGACCGGCTCGCGCGAGCGATAGCCGCGCCATGCCGTGATCACGAGGCCCGACAGTACCACCGGGAACATGACGAAGCCGACGAGACCGAATTGCAGGCCGATGTAGTCACCGACGGTGCGGAGCGAGATGCCGTAATTGGCGGTGGCGCGCACGCCCTGGAACCGGAACGAGGCCCAGTCGTGCTGCGCATTCCAGATCAGCACCGGCGAGAACACGGCGATCGCAACCAGCACGGCCAGATAAGGGTAGGGACTGCGCAGCCAGCGCCAGCGCCAATCCGGCACGAGAAGAAAAGCGGCCACCGCCGGCGCGAACATGATCACGGTGAATTTCGACAGCATCGCCAGCCCGGCGAACAGCCCCGCTGCCAGCCACCAGCATCCGTCATCGCTCTGCGCCAGCCGCACCAGCGACCAGATCATCGCGACCGCGAACGGGATCATGGCAACGTCAGGCGCGACCTTGGCCATCAAGAGGCCGTAGTAGAGCGCAGCCTCCGGCATCAGCACCGCCAACACGACCGCACGCGCATCATGGGTGAGGCGGCGGACGATGTCGGCGAGCAGGAGTTGCGTCACCAACATCGCGACGATGCCGCCGAAACGAACGCCGAGCGCAGTGTCACCGAAGATCGCGGTGCCGAAACGGATGAGCCAGGCGATGCCCGGGGGATGATCGAGGAAGCTGAGCGCCGCCTCCTTCGACCAGGTCCAGTAGTAGGCCTCGTCGGTGCGCAGCTCGATCGCGGAGGCGTAGACGATGCGCAGCAGCGTCATCGCGGCGATGACGAGCACGGCAGCAAGGATGAGACGGCGTTCGGCGCCGTCTGGCTTCGCGGAGATGTCGGGAGCGATCGTCACGGCCGCGCTTTTCCCCGACTTGGGAGGGGGAGTCAATGTGGGGGATATTGCCGCCATCTGCTGTCGTCCCGGACCAACGAGCGAAGCGAGTGCAGATCCGGGACCCATACCCACAGGGAGGGGTTTGGCGAAGACTCGGAGTTACCAGCCTGCCCGCAACTACTCCCTGTGGTATCGCGACGAGCGCAAGCGCTCGCGCGGGGGTCCCGGATCGGCGCGCGCCTGTGGGCGCGCTTGTCCGGGACGACAGCGGAGGCTGACCGCGGCAGCGCGCCTTTGCCCACCCTACGGTTTCGTAACCTTGCCGCGCATGTGATCCCGAAAACTGTCCACCGCTGGAATTAAACGCTAGGCTGGCTGTTCTCCTTCATGAACTGATACAACCGAATCATGGCCACCGCTCCTGTCCACATGCCCGAACTCGTCCGCGCGACCAGCGTGCGGCAGGTGCGGCTTGTCTGCGGCGTCATCCTGTTCTCCTATGTGATCAGCCATTTCCTCAACCATGCGCTCGGCAACGTCTCGGTCGATGCCATGGAGGTCGGGGTCTACTACCACACCACATTCTGGCAGTTCCTGCCGGTCGCGATCGTGTTCTACGCCGCCGCGCTCACCCATATGGGGCTCGGCATCTATGCGCTGTATCAGCGGCGGCAGTTCCGCTGGCGAACGATCGAGCCGCTCCAGCTCGTGCTGGGCTTGAGCATCCCCGCCCTGGTCATGGCGCACGTGATCGGTGTGCGGCTCGGCCAGACGCTGTACGGACACCAAAAACTCTATCCGCAGGAACTCTACCTGTTCTTCGTCGCGTCGAACCGCATCTGGACCATGACGATCCTGCTGATCATCGCCTGGATCCACGGCTGCATCGGCATTTATTTCTGGCTCCGCCTCAAGCCATTCTTCACGCGCGCCGCGCCCTATCTGCTCGCGGCCGCAGTGCTGATCCCGACGCTGGCGCTGCTCGGCGTCTATCAGGGCGGCCGCAGCGTCGCGATCGAAGCCGACGACGGGGAATGGCGCACGCACAACCTCACCCGCCGCCAGGTCGGCACGGTCGCGGAAGCCGACACGCTCGACCGCATCACCGGCGGCCTCACCATCGGCTATGTCGGCCTGCTCGGACTGGCGCTGGCCGCGCGCGGCGTGCGCGCCTTGCGCGAGCGGCGCGGCGGCATGATCGCGCTGTCCTACGGCAACGGCAAGACCGTGCGGGTCCCCAAGGGCCTCTCCGTGCTGGAAGCGAGCCTGCGCCACAATGTGCCGCATGCCAGCGTCTGCGGCGGCCGCGCCCGCTGCTCGACCTGCCGCATCCGCATCATCGGCGATCATGGCGCCCTGCCCGAGCCGTCACAGCGCGAGGCCTTCGTGCTCACCCGTGTCGGTGCCACCGACCCTTCGATCCGCCTCGCCTGCCAGTTGCGGCCGACGTCGGATCTCTCCTTCTTCCAGCTCTTCACGGCCCATACGCTCTCGGCGAGCGGGCAGGCCTCGACGCCCGCCAGGATCGGCCAGGAGCGCTATCTCGTCAGCCTGTTCGTGGACATGCGCGGCTCGACGCAGCTGGCCGAAAAGCGGCTGCCGTTCGACACCGTCTTCATCGTCAACCGCTTCCTCGGCGCGGTCTCGCAGGCCGTGGTCGAGAGCGGCGGCCAGCCGAACCAGTTCGTCGGCGACGGCATGCTGGCGCTGTTCGGGCTGTCGGCCGATCCGCAACAAGCCTGCCGGCAGGCGCTGAAGGCCGCCGCTAGCATCGCCACGCATATCGACGAGCTCAACGAGCTCCTGAGCCACGATCTGCGCCAGCCGATCCGCTTCGGCATCGGTATTCACGGCGGCGAGGTCATCATCGGCGACATCGGCTATCGCGATCACATCGTGTTCACGGCGCTGGGCGATGCCGTCAACGTCGCCGCCCGCCTCCAGGACATGACCAAGACGCTGGCCTGCGAGGCCATCGTCTCGGAGGAGGTCCGCCGCACCGCGGGCCTCGCCGACGACGCGCTGCCGCAGCAGGAGGTCGCGATCCGCGGCCGCGACGAGCCGATGGCCGTGCGCGTGGTTGCGGACGCCAGGGAGCTGTCGATGCTGGTCGATCGCGGCGCGCGGGTGGCGGCGTAAGACAACAACGAGCGCGGTGCGCTCCCTCTCCCGCTTGCGGGAGAGGGTTGGGGAGAGGGTGTCTCCGCAACGGGACAGTCCCCTAGAGGAAAGAGCCCTCACCCGCGCCTTCGGCGCGACCTCTCCCGCAAGCGGGAGAGGTGGAGCGCACCACCGTCGCGGCGACAGCTCGACTCTCATTACGAACGCAACACCGGCTTGCTGCAACGCAGCGGCATGGGCCTGCTGCGAAAGCACGAATTGACTTCATCGGCATCGTTGCGACAGATGAATGCAGGATCGCGGTGATGACCGCGAGCCAACGAAAAGCTCCGGAAGGGGACCAGATGTTCGATCGACGCGACCTGCTCAAGGGAGCGGGGCTTGCCGCCATGGCGGCCACACTGAATTCAACCAAAGCGCTGGCGCTGGACACCGTCACCCTGCCCTTCGCCAACGGCGAACGGCCGCTGGTGAAATATCCGCAGAAGCGGCCGATGATCGGCCTGACCAGCCGGCCGCCGCAACTCGAGACCCCGTTCGCGGTGTTCAACGACGGCCCGATCACGCCGAACAACGCATTCTTCGTGCGCTATCATCTCTCGGACCTGCCCTACAATCTCGACCCCGACAAGTTCACGCTCGAGATCAAGGGCAAAGTCGACAAGCCGCTCAAGCTGTCGCTTAAGGACATCCGCAAAATGAAGGCGACCGAAATCGTCGCCGTCAACCAGTGCTCCGGCAACAGCCGCGGCTTCTCTGAGCCGCGCGTCGCCGGCGGCCAGCTCGCCAACGGCGCGATGGGGAATGCACGCTGGCGCGGCGTGCCGCTGAAGACCGTGCTCGAGATGGCCGGCGTGCAGGCCGGCGCCAAGCAGGTCACGTTCAACGGCATGGACGGCCCGGCCAGCGACAAGACGCCTGACTTCGTCAAGGCGCTCGACATCGATCACGCCAGCGACGGCGAGGTGATGCTGGCCTACGGCATGAACGGCGAGGACCTGCCGTTCCTCAACGGCTTCCCGCTGCGCCTGATCGTGCCCGGCTATTACGGCACCTACTGGGTCAAGCACCTCAACGAGATCACCGTCATCGACAATGTCTATGACGGCTTCTGGATGAAGTCGGCCTATCGCATTCCTGATACCCCGAACAATGCAATCGAGCCGGGCACCACGCCGAAGGCGACGATCCCTATCAACCGTTTCACCATCCGCTCCTTCATCACCAGCGTGCCTGACGGCGCCAAGCTGAAGGCGGGAGCTACGACGCTGCGCGGCATCGCCTTCGACGGCGGCAAGGGCATCAAGGACGTCGCGGTCTCCACCGACGGCGGCAAGACCTGGACGAACGCGAAGCTCGGCAAGGATCTCGGCAAATACTCGTTCCGCGAATGGAAGCTGCCGGTGAAGCTCGCGGCCGGCACCGTTGAGCTCAAGGTCCGCGCCACCGGCAACGGCGGCGAGACCCAACCGGATCAGCCGCGCTGGAACCCGGCGGGTTATTTGCGCAACGTCGTCGAAACCGTCCGCGTGACGGTGGCCTGAGGGAGAATGATCATGCAGCGCACCGTTCTCCTCGCCATCTCGCTCACTCTCGCCGCCGGCATCAGTGCCGCGACTGCGGCGCCCGTCAATTACCAACTCCCGGACGAGGTCGCCGCCTTCAAGCCCGGCCCCAATCTCGAGGTCGTACAAGGCAATTGCAGCGCCTGCCACTCGGCCGACTACATCAACACGCAGCCGCCGATGAAGGACAAGAAGGGCTTCTGGCAGGCCGAGGTGACGAAGATGATCAAGGTCTATGGCGCACCGATCGACGATGCCGATGTCGGCAAGATCGTCGATTACCTGGCCGCGACGTATTGACGGAGCGCGGGCCAATTGACCGCGAAACGGGCAAAACCGGCAAAAACGCCGCGAAGTTGAGCGGAATTCGGCAAAAGGCTGATGTGGTTTGAGCTACCAAGCCTGCCACAATCCGCGTATCCTGTTAGGACCGAACCGGCCGGTTGGCGGGGACTGGCGGTTCGAGATCTCGGAGGAAGACCCGCGGAGAAGTCGTGATGGCTAAAGGTACGGTCAAGTGGTTCAACCCGACGAAGGGTTATGGATTTATCCAGCCTGCGTCGGGTGGCAAGGATGTGTTCGTGCATATCTCGGCAGTGCAGAAAGCCGGTCTGTCGACCCTCAACGAGGGACAGACGGTTGAATACGAAGAGATCGCAAACCGGGGCAAGACCTCCGCAGAAAACCTCAAAGTATAAGCCCGCCAGCGTTTCGCTGCCTCCCGGATCAAATCCGGGAGCGAGGCCAAGAAAATTTAGAAGACGGCCAGTGCATTCGACGACGGGCGTTGCGACTGCACACGGATAGCTATTTTTCCCGCGAAGACCGCTCATTCAACGCCACGGCAATGACAATCGCGACGGCACTTCCCTAGCCCACCGGCAACGGTGCGTCGCGCTTGATCTCCTCCATCACCGCGTAGGTCCGCGTCTCGCGCACGCCCGGCATCGACAGCAGGGTCTCGCCGAGGAAACGCCGATACGCCGTCATGTCCGCAAGCCGCGCCTTCACAAGATAGTCGAAGCCGCCGGCAACCATGTGACACTCCAGGACTTCAGGCGCGAGTTTCACCGCGCGCGCAAAGCGCTCGAAATTGTCCGGCGTGGTCTTGTCGAGCAGCACCTCGACGAACACCAGAAGCCCGAGGCCGAGCCGGTGCGGATTGAGTCGCGCGCCGTAGCCTTCGACAAAACCCTCGCGCTGCAAGCGCTTCAGCCGCTCGCCGATCGATGTCGGCGACAAGCCGATGCGTTCGGCGAGCTCGACATTGGCGATTCGCCCATCCTCCTGCAAAATTGAGAGGATTCTCCGGTCTAACCGATCAAGTTCCATATTTTATCTGGCTATAGTGGCATCTATCTTCATTTTCTAAGGCAAATCGACTAACTTGTCTATCGAACTCCGGTAACGTGGGCCTTATCCTGGATTTGAGCCACAGGACACGCCATGCCGAACATCCCGCCTCCCTTCACCGCCCCCTACGCGCCCGATGATGCCGAGATCGCCGCGCGCCTGTTACCGGCGTCGCATCTCAGCCCGCCGCAGGAGGCGCGGATCGACCGCACCGCGACACGGCTGATCGAGGCGATCCGCAAGCGCGACGACCGGCTCGGCGGGGTCGAGGACATGCTGCGGGAGTTCGCGCTCTCGACCAAGGAAGGCCTCGCACTGATGGTGCTGGCGGAGGCGCTGTTGCGCGTGCCGGACGCGCGCACCGCCGATCAGTTCATCGAGGACAAGCTCGGCGAGGGCGACTTCATCCATCACGAGACCAAGTCCACCGCCTTCCTGGTCAACGCCTCGGCCTGGGCGCTCGGCCTGTCGGCGCGGGTGATCCAGCCCGGCGAGACGCCCGACGGCACCATCGGCCGGCTGGTGAAGCGGCTCGGCGCGCCGGCGGTGCGCACCGCCACGCGCCAGGCGATGCGGCTGATGGGCAATCATTTCGTTCTGGGTGAGACCATCGAGCAGGCGCTGGAGCGGGGTAAGCCGCGCTCCGGCCAGAAGACGCGCTACTCCTTCGACATGCTCGGCGAAGGCGCGCGCACCGCGGCGGACGCCAGGCGCTATTTCGACGCCTATGCCAGCGCGATCGAAACGATCGGCAAGGCGGCCGGCAACCATCCCCTGCCCGACCGGCCCGGCATCTCCGTCAAGCTCTCGGCGCTGCATCCGCGCTTCGAGGCGATCAGCCGCGCGCGCGTGATGGTCGAGCTGGTGCCGCAGCTGCTCGATCTGGCGCAGCGCGCCAAGGCCCATGATCTCAACTTCACCGTCGACGCCGAAGAGGCGGACCGGCTGGAGCTGTCGCTCGACGTGATCGCGACAACGCTGGCCGATCCCTCGCTCAAGGGCTGGGACGGTTTTGGGCTCGCGATCCAGGCCTATCAGAAGCGCGCCAGCGCAGTGATCGACTATGTCGACGCGCTCGCCCGCGCCCATGACCGCAAGCTGATGGTGCGGCTGGTCAAGGGCGCCTATTGGGACACCGAGATCAAGCGCGCGCAGGAGCGCGGGCTCGACGGCTATCCCGTGTTCACGCGCAAGGCGATGACGGATCTGAACTACGTTGCCTGCGCGCAAAAGCTGCTCGGATTGCGGCCACGCATCTTCCCGCAATTCGCCACCCACAACGCGCTGACGGTCGCGACCGTGCTGGAGATGGCCGAGGGCAGCAGCGGCTTCGAATTCCAGCGCCTGCACGGCATGGGCGAAGCGCTCTACGAGCAGCTCGCCAAGGATCACGCAGACATCGCCTACCGCACCTACGCCCCGGTCGGCAGCCATCGCGACCTGCTCGCCTATCTGGTGCGGCGCCTGCTGGAGAATGGCGCCAACTCCTCCTTCGTGGCGCAGGCGGCCGATTACCGCGTCCCGGTCCCGGCGCTGTTGCAGCGTCCGGCGGATGCGATCGTCCGGCCGCAGGCGGCGGCCCATCCCAGGATTCCGCTCCCCTGCGATCTGTTCGCGCCGGAGCGGCGCAATTCGCGCGGCGTCGAGTTCGGCGCGCGCACCGCGCTCGACCAGCTGCTGACCGACGTCAAGGCCGAGACAGCCGACCTCAAGCCGATCGCCGATGCAACGCCGGACCAGGCCAATGCAGCGGTGGCCGCAGGGCGCGCGGGTTTCGCCGGCTGGAGCCGGACGCCCGCGGGCACACGCGCGGCGGCGCTGGAGCAGGCCGCGCACCTGTTGGAGAGCCGTAGCGCCCATTTCATCGCGCTATTGCAGCGCGAGGGCGGCAAGACGCTCGACGATGCGCTCTCGGAGCTGCGCGAGGCCGCCGACTTCTGCCGCTACTATGCCGCGCAGGGCCGCAAGCTGTTCGGCAGCGAGACGGCGATGCCAGGCCCGACCGGCGAGAGCAATGCGCTCGCGATGCGTGGCCGCGGCGTCTTCGTGGCGATCTCGCCGTGGAATTTCCCGCTGGCGATCTTCCTCGGCCAAGTCACGGCGGCGCTGATGGCCGGCAACAGCGTTGTCGCAAAACCCGCCGAGCAGACGCCGCGCATCGCGCGCGAGGCCGTAGCCCTGCTGCACGAGGCCGGCATCCCCGAGAGCGCGCTGCATCTCGTCACCGGCGACGGCCGCATCGGCGCGGCGCTGACCGCGCATCCCGACATCGCCGGCGTCGTCTTCACCGGCTCGACCGAGGTCGCCCGCAGCATCAACCGGACGCTCGCGGCCAAGGACGGACCAATCGTGCCGCTGATCGCGGAGACCGGCGGCATCAACGCCATGATCGCCGATGCCACCGCGCTGCCGGAGCAGGTCGCCGACGACGTCGTGACTTCGGCGTTTCGTTCCGCCGGCCAGCGCTGCTCGGCGCTGCGGCTGCTGTTCGTGCAGGAGGACGTCGCCGACCGCATGATCGAGATGATCGCGGGCGCGGCACGCGAACTGAAGATCGGCGACCCCAGCGACGTCGCAACCCATGTCGGGCCGGTGATCGACGTCGAGGCCAAGCAGCGCCTCGATGCGCATATCGCGCGGATGAAGACGGAGGCGCGGCTGCACTTTGCCGGTCCCGCGCCGGAGGGCTGCTTCGTCGCGCCTCACATCTTCGAGCTCACGGAGGCCGGCCAGCTCACCGAGGAAGTGTTCGGCCCGATCCTGCATGTCGTGCGCTATCGGCCCGAGAACCTCGAACGCGTGTTGCAGGCGATCGAGCGCACCGGCTACGGGCTCACGCTCGGCGTCCACTCCCGCATCGACGACAGCATCGAGGCGATCATCGACCGCGCCCAGGTCGGCAACATCTACGTCAACCGCAACATGATCGGCGCCGTGGTCGGCGTGCAGCCGTTCGGCGGCAACGGCCTGTCCGGAACCGGCCCGAAGGCCGGCGGCCCGCACTACCTCGCGCGCTTTGCGACCGAGCAGACCGTGACGATCAACACGGCTGCGGCCGGCGGCAATGCTGCCCTGCTGGCTGGGGAGGAGTGAGTCCCGGAAGGAGCGTTGCATCCCGCCGAAACATCGGTCTAATGCTGCCATGATCCGGCCCGCGCCAATTCCAGCGCGCGGGAAACAACAAGAGCGAGGGAGCAACGCCGCGATGGACAAGGGCATTTTTGCGGGGCTGAAGGTTCTGGACTGCGCGAGCTTCATCGCAGCGCCCGCGGCCGCGACCGTGCTGTCGGATTTCGGTGCCGACGTCATCAAGATCGAGCCGCCCGGCGCCGGCGACCCCTACCGCAATCTGCCGAACCTGCCGGGCTACCCGACCGGCGAGCACAATTTCGCCTGGCTGCTGGAGGCCCGCAACAAGAAGAGTCTCGCGCTCGACCTCTCCAAGCCGGAGGCGCGGGCGGTGCTCTACAAGCTCGTCGAAGAGACCGACGTCTTCATCACCAACATGCCGCCGCCGGTGCGCACCAAGCTCGGCATCACCTATGACCACCTCGCCCATCTCAACGACCGGCTGATCTACGCCTCCTTCACCGGCTATGGCGAGAAGGGCGAGGAGGCCAACAAGCCCGGCTTCGACAGCAACGCCTATTGGGCGCGCTCCGGCCTGATGGACCTCGTCCGCGCCGATACCGATACGACGCCGGCCCGCTCCGTCGCCGGCATGGGCGACCACCCCTGCGCGATGGCGTTGTACGGCGCGATCGTCACCGCGCTCTATCAGCGCGAGAGGACCGGCAAGGGCTCGCATGTCGCTTCCAACCTGATGGCGAACGGGGTGTGGGCGGCGAGCGTGCTGGCGCAGGCAAAACTCTGCGGCGCCAAGTTCGGCGAGCGGCGCCCGCGCGAGCGCGCGCTGAATGCGGTCGCCAACCACTACCAATGCAAGGACGGCCGCTGGCTGATCCTGTCGCTGCTGAGCGAGGAGAAGCAGTTTCCGACGCTGGCCAAGTGCCTTGGCCGCGAAGACCTGATCACCGATCCACGTTTTGCCACCAAGCCCGACCGCCACGCCCGCTCGGTCGAGCTGATCAAGATTTTCGACGAGACTTTCGCCACCAAGGACCTTGCCGAATGGCGCAAGATCCTCGACGGCAACGGCCTCGTGTTCGGCATCGTCGGCATTCTCGACGACATCCCGAACGACAAGCAGATGCTCGACAACGAGGTGCTGGTGCCGTTCGAGAACGACACCATGCTCACCATCTCCAGCCCGATCTGGGTCGACGGCACCAGGAAGGTGCAGCCGCGCAAGCCGCCCGGCGTCGGCGAGCACAGTGACGAGATCTTGCGCGGAGCGGGATACGACGAGGCAGCGATCAAGCAGCTGCGATCAAACGGGGCGGTGGGGTAGGACGCGCTAACGTGTCTTGATGAAGCACATGCCGATGCGGCGCGAGGCCGCGGCAGCCTGACAGGTCAAACCTTTGGCACAGCTCCATGACGTAAAACTCTTGTCGAGCGTTCCCGATCCCGCATCTTGCAAGGAACAATGCGCTCCCCAGCCGTCCTGATATTCGGTGCCGGCCAGTTCCTGGCTGCCGCGGGTCTGCGGCCGGCTGGCGAATCCGCGTGAGAAATCAGGCCGCTGTCCGGCCGCGAACGCGGTCAGGATGTCGCGGCGGCGAAGCTGGTCGCCAAGGAAATGCGGCGAGGCCGGCACGATGGTGGCATTGGACGGCTTGTCCGCCAGCCAATCCACGCCCGGAAAATGGAAGCCGCCGATGCCGCGGGTCTGGTGACAGCCGGCGCAAGTGACGTCGTTGAGACGGCGCTGGAAGCCCGCGACCGAGCGGATGTTCTGCATGTCACCGCGCGCGGTCGCCTGCTTCAACGCGCTAACCACATCGCTGTCCGTGAAGACGGGATTGTCCTTGCCTTCGCCTTGCATCATGCCGAACTCCGGCTGCAACGCGGAGGCATCGAGGCCGGCCGGTGTCGGCACCACCGCGGCCTTGGCCAAAAACTTCTCGGGGATCAGCACCGTGCCGCGATCGAACTCGCGCAGATGGTCGGGCGCGAGCAGCCACTCCTTGAAGTCGCGCCGGAGATCATTGTCCGCAAAAATCCGGTCGCGATCGATCTGGTTCTCCAGCGTCGATTCCTCGAACGTCTTCGTCGCGGCGTCGTACTTGAACACCTTGAGCAAATAGTCCGAGCGGAAGTCGTGCAGTGCCGATTTCGGCGCGATCGAGACCTGGATGTTGGTCTCGATGCGATCGAGCATGGCATCGTAAGGATAGAAGCCGCCGCCGATCAGCCCCTGCCAGTCGCCATTGTCGAGCCAGCGCCGCGCGACCTCGGCGCAGGTGACCGGCTTGCCGTTCGAGGCGATCTGGCGGGCCTCGCGCGCCTTCAGCACCAGGTTGAACGTCATCGGCAGGCGCGTCGCCGTCTTGCTCCCGTCCGGTCCGGCGTCGAAACGGGTGAGCCGATAGATCAGGCGGATCTCGCCGCAGGAATCCTCCGCGACATAGGCGCGGTCCATGCGGTTGACGATGCCGGCCAGCACGAAACGCGTGTTGGGGGATTTCAGCGCGGCCCGATCGAACAGCTGCACGTCAAAGCCTTCGCCGACGCCGATGGTCTCGCTCGGCCATGCCGCCTTGTGTCCCGCGATGTAGCGATCGAACTCCGCGTCGATTGCCGGCGGAATTGGCGCAAGCTGCGGCATCGAGGAGAACAGCAGATCGTTCGTGAGCGGAAAGTTCGCGTTGCGCTCCGGCCATAACAGGCGCGAGATCGTGAGCGCATCGTTCTGGTCGAGCCTGCGCAGGACATCGGGATCGGTGATCGCCGTGCCGCGCGTGAGCTGTGCATTCTCCGCTGCCGATAGCGACATGGCGCCACCAAGAAGCACGACGACAGCAAGGAGAATTCGCAACACGCGGCTCATGCCTTCAGTAACACCGCGCAAGGACCCCTATTCAAGAAAAAAGGCGCTTCACATGGTGGTGAAGCGCCTCTTCGAAAGTCGAATTCCGACAGCTTAGCGCGCGACGATCAGGCCCTTGCTGGTAACAACCACCCAGCGGCCGTCCTGGCGGCGGATCGCATCGACGCGGCCAACGCCGGGAATGGGATCGCCGGCATAAACCTCGTAAAGGCCGCCCCTGCCCTCGATCAGCGCGCCGCCATTGGCGACGTCGCGCAGGACCCAGCCCTCGATCGTCGGGAGCCGGCCGACCTCGGTCTTGGGCGCGGCGGGCACCGGAGCCGGTGCGGCGGCAGCGGTCGCAACCTGGGTCGGCGCGATCGAGCCGGTGGTCTCCCTGGCGGGTGTGGCGGCAGCCTGCGCGGGGGCTGCGGGCGGCGTGGCACGGAGCTTGTCCACGGTCTCGGACAGTTTTGCGATCCTGGCCATCGGCTCGGCCTGCGCCTTCTCGAGCTTGTCGAGACGGTCGTTGGCCCGGTTGAACTGGTTGAGACCGGTCTTGGAGGTGTGCTCGACATTCGCCTTGAGCGCGACGAGGTCGGCATCGATCCGCGCGACGGAGGCATCGAGCGCGCTGGTGTCGGCGACCTGCGCTGGCGCCGGAACCGGAGCTGCAAAGTGCATCATGCCGGCGGTCGCGAGCACGCCGCTGATCGCGCCGACGCTGGCGGCAATCGCCACCACCGCGGCCATCGCCGACAGGCGGCGCTTGCCGCCGGCCTCGCGCGGCTCGTCCGCCTTCACATGCGGGGCGAAATCCTCGCGGTCCCAGGCGCGGTCCGAGGGGGGCATGACGATGAGCTTGCCGGGCTTCGGCTCGGGCCTGGATTCAGCCTGCGGCGTGGCGCTGAACTTCGGCACCTCGATCCGCGAGGCTTCGATCCTGGGCGGCTCGACCCTGGGGGCGTCCGGCGTGACTGGATCAGGCTTGGGCGGCGCCTCGTGGTCGGGCGCGATCGAGGGGGCGTCGATGCCGGCGGCGGCCTCAACGGCCTGCGGCGCGGTCGCGGCGGCTTCGACGCTCGTCTGTTCGCCGGTCTCTTGGGCAGCCTGATCAGCCATTGGTTCGCTCACGGCTCAAATACTCCACGCTGGATTGACCTTTTGGTAACTTTCATTGCTTGCGAAATCCTTACCTTCGGACCCGCTTACCGAAATTTTAGGAAGTCATCAGGGGCCGAATTTGGCCGGGAAAGTGGAACCGGTGTGGCGGGCGTGAAACAATTTGTAACCAGGGGAAGATGAACGGCAGGGCAACGGTCGGGCCGCCGCCCTTCGAGGACAGCCGAAGAAGCGGCCGCCTCGAGCGACAACCGCTTCGCGGTTGCGCGGGGGTGACGGTGAGAGAGTTGGGCGCGCGAAGCAATCCAGACTGCCACCGCGGAAAGACTCTGGATTGCTACGCTACGCTCGCAATGACGGCGTGCGGATTACTGACAGGCGCTCACATCGTCACCGGCGCATCCGGCAGCTCGTTGCGATGCGGGCCCTGCGGAGGAAAATGCTTTGCCAGCTCGCGCGACACGGCTGCGATGCCTTCGATCACGCCGCGCTCGAACTGGCCGGACCTGAACTCCGCCTCCATCGCGCGGCAGATGGTCTCCCAGCCCGCCGCGCCCACTTTCGCGTCGATGCCGCGGTCGGCGATGATCTCGACGTCGCGATCGGCGAGCAGGAGATAGATGAGGACGCCGTTGTTGTGCGCGGTGTCCCAGATGCGCAAATGCGAGAACACGTCGAGCGCGCGCTCGCGCGCCGGCTGGTTGCGGAACAGGGGGCCGCCGTCGAGCGCGCCTTCGACGACGAAGCGGACCTGGCCGGAATGGGTGGTCTCACCCTGCTTGATCGCCTGCTCGATGCGGGTGAGCACCTTTGGCGGAAAAATCCGCTTTGCCCGCCAATGATGCTGCACCAGATGTCTGGCAATGCGCTTGATGCTCATGACCGCTACCAGCTCCCCGAGGCGCCGCCGCCGCCAAAACTGCCACCACCGCCGCTGAAGCTGCCGCTGTCGCTGGACGACGAGCCGCTGCTCCAGCCGCCTCCCGAGGATCCGCTCGACCACGAGCCCCGACGCGACGACCCCGTACTTGGTCCCATCGCGGAAACCACATCGGCGATGAATCCGATGATGAAGCCGGCGACGCCGAGCACCATGGCAAGCCCGAAAGAACCGAGAATGAGCCAGGTCAATGCTGCGATGATGCCCCCGGTCGCCAATGATCCGAGCAGCCGCCCCAGCATGGCCCGGAAGAACCCGCCGACCCCGATCGAGGCGAACACCGTCACGAAGAAGAGCGGCCCGATATCGTCCAGATTGCCGAAATTCACGCTGGGCGAGGGAACCGGCAGCGGCTCGCCGTCGATGACGCGGATCATGCGATCGACGCCATCCGAGATGCCGCCGCTGAAATCGCCCGTTCTGAA
The DNA here is from genome assembly GCF_042257955.1 of Bradyrhizobium sp. B025. Classification (NCBI taxonomy): domain Bacteria; kingdom Pseudomonadati; phylum Pseudomonadota; class Alphaproteobacteria; order Hyphomicrobiales; family Nitrobacteraceae; genus Bradyrhizobium; species Bradyrhizobium sp. B025. The sequence goes on from NZ_CP170150.1 coordinate 7,196,138, forward strand.
TTTCGGTGTGATGATCTCGTCAATGATCCGCCGCGAGGTGACGTCGGTGAGCGCGCCTTCGAGGCCGTAACCGACCTCGATGCGCAAATGCCGGTCGTTCTTGGCAACGACGAGGATCGCGCCATCGTCGACCTTCTTGCGGCCGACCTTCCAGGCCTCCGCAACCCGGATCGAGAACTGCTCGATCGTTTCCGGCTGCGTGGACGGCACGATCAGCACGGCGACCTGGCTGCCTTTGCGCGTCTCGAAGTTGCGCAGTTTTTGCGTGAGCGCAGCAATGTCGCCGCTGGAGAGCGTGCCGGTCTGGTCGACCACGCGGCCGGTCAGCTGCGGCACCGCGACGTCGGCGAAGGCGGGGAATGCGAAGGCGAGGAGGAGTGCGAAGGCGAACCACACACTCAGTGTCATCGCCCGGCTTGACCGGGCGATCCGGTATTCCCGAGACGGCAGCGAGATACGGAAAGGCCGCGGCGTACTGGATTCCCCGCTTTCGCGGGGAATGACAGTGGTGGGCGTGGCGCGCATGAGAGGCGAACGCACTTACTTCGATGGCGCGGGCGCAGGATTGAAATCGACCTTCGGCGCGGTCGAGATCTCCTTCTCGTTCTCGACCGAGAAGTTCGGCTTCTCCTTGTAGCCGAACGTCATCGCGGTGAGGTTGGTCGGGAACGAGCGGATGGTGACGTTGTACTCCTGCACCGCCTTGATGTAGCGGTTGCGCGCCACCGTGATGCGGTTCTCGGTGCCCTCGAGCTGGGACATCAGATCTTTGAACAGCGCGTCCGACTTGAGCTGCGGGTAGTTCTCGGTGACGACCAGGAGGCGCGACAGCGCGCTGGAGAGTTCGCCCTGGGCGGCCTGGAACTTTTGGAAGGCCGCGGGGTCGTTCAGCACCTCCGGCGTTGCCTGGATGCTGCCGACCTTGGCGCGGGCATTGGTCACGCCGAGCAGCACGTCCTTCTCCTGCTGGGCAAAGCCCTTCACCGAGTTGACGAGGTTGGGCACGAGATCGGCGCGGCGCTGATACTGGTTCACGACCTCGGACCAGTTGGCCTTGATCTGCTCGTCCTCGCTCTGGATCGCGTTGTAGCCACAATTGGTGAGGCTGAGCGAGGCTAGCGCCGCCAGCACGGTCAGGATCTTGCGCATCAAAATTTCTCCCGGTGGAATCCGGCGCAAACTATCAGAAGGGCCCTGGCGAGTGTCGAGATTTCTTCTCGTCATTCCCGGGCGATGCGACGGGACCGCGCAAGCGCGGCCCGGAGCATCGAAGAATCTCGAGATTCCGGGTTCGCTTCGCGCCCCGGAATGACTGCAACAAGCATATGCGCGCCCCATCGCCAGCCGATTGACGCAAGCCCCTTGCCTATCACCGGCCAACATAGTCAACTCAACGAAACAATAAGACCAAACGGAAACGCCAGGGGGAACGCGATGTCCTCGTTCGAGACCATCCTCGTGGAGCGGCCGGAGCCGGCGATTGCCCGGGTCGTGATGAACCGGCCCGATGCGCGCAACGCGCAGAACCTGCAAATGACCTACGACCTCAACGCTGCCTTCGATGCCGCGGTGCAGGACGACACGGTCAAGGTGATCATCCTTGCCGGCAACGGGCTGCATTTCTCCTCGGGCCACGATTTGCGCCCGGGCGGCAAGAATGAAGCGGGCGTCGATTTTCCGCCGATCGGAAATTGGGGCGGCTTCGCCGAAGCCAATGCGCACGGCCGCTTCGCGCGCGAGCAGGAAATATATCTCCAGATCACGCGCCGTTGGCGCAATCTGGCAAAGCCTGTTATCGCCGAGGTGCACGGCAAGTGCATCGCCGGCGGCTTGATGCTGGCCTGGGCCTGCGACCTCATCGTCGCCAGCGACGATGCGCAGTTCTGCGATCCCGTGGTCGCCATGGGCGTCTGCGGCGTCGAATGGTTCGTGCATCCTTGGGAGCTCGGGCCGCGCAAGGCCAAGGAATTCCTGTTCACGGCCGACAGCTGGAGCGCGCAGGAGGCGCATCAGCTCGGCATGGTCAATCAGGTCGTGCCACGCGCGGAGTTGTCATCGCGCGTGCTGGAGCTGGCGCGCCGGATCGCATCAAAGCCGTCCTTCGCGCTGAAGCTGACCAAGGAGGCGGTCAATCGTTCGGTCGATGTGATGGGCCAGCCGGCTGCAATCGACCAGGCCTTTGCCCTGCATCAGCTCTGTCACGCCCATAACCTTCAGGAGTTCGGCATGATCGTCGATCCATCGGGCCTGCATCCCTCCGTGCGCAAGCCGCCGGCGGCCGCGGAGTAGACGCGATGGACCTCAATCTGAGCGACGAGCAACGGCTGCTGCGCGAAAGCGCGGAACGCTTCGTGGCCGAGAGCTACGATGCCGATCATCGCCGCAAGATGGTGAACGATCCGCTCGGCTTCAGCCCGGCGGTATGGACGCAGTTTGCTGAGCTCGGCTGGTTGGCGTTGCCGATCCCGGAGCAGTTTGATGGGCTCGGCGGTGGTGCGGTCGAGATCGGCATCTTGATGGAAGCCTTCGGCCGCGGGCTGGTGTCGGAGCCTTATGTCGCGACGGTCGTGCTCGGAGCCGCGCTGATCGACAGATGCGGCAGCACGGCGCAGAAGCAGGCGAGCCTGCCGAAGATCGCGGACGGGTCGTTGAAGCTGGCGCTTGCGCATTCCGAACGCGCAGCGCGGTTCGATCTCGCCAAAGTTGCGACCGCAGCCAACAAGACCGCGCAGGGCTGGCGTCTTGCCGGCAGCAAGATCGCCGTGCTCGACGGTCATGCCGCCGACGAGATCATCGTCTCCGCGCATATTCACGATCATCGGGGGCCATCGGGGCGGATCGGCCTGTTCCTGGTGCCGGCAACGGCGCCAAGCCTTTCAATCTCCGACTATCCGCGGCTTGGCGGCGGGCGCGCCTGCAATATCGAGCTGCCCGACGTGCATCTTCCTGAGGACGCCCTGCTCGGCGACGGCAAGGATGCGCTGCCCGCAATCGAATGGGCCGTCGATCGCGCCATGGCCGCGCTCGGCGCGGAAGCCGTCGGCATCATGCAGATGCTGCTGGAGACGACGCTGGAATACACCAAGATCCGGAAGCAGTTCGGCCGGCCGCTGTCCGCCAACCAGGTGATCCGCCACCGCCTCGCCGACATGGCGATGCAGGTGGACGAGGCGCGCTCGATGGCGCTGCGCGCCGCGCTGAAGGCAGACAGCACGCCGACCGAGCGCGCACGGGCCGCGTCGGGCGCAAAGGCGAAGATCGGCAAATGTGCGCGCTTCGTCGGCGAGCAGTCGATCCAGCTTCACGGCGGCATGGGCGTCACCGAGGAGCTCGAGGTCGGCGCCTATTTCAAGCGGCTGGTCGCCTTCGACACGCTGTTCGGCGGCAGCGCGCACCACTATGCCCGCCACGCCCGGCTTGGCCGCGCCGGCGTGCCGGCCTGAACCGAAAGGAGCGCATCATGGACCTGTCGTTCAATGCCGAGGAGCGCGCCTTCCAGGACGAGGTGCGCGGCTTCATCGCCAAAAATCTCACCGAGGAGATGAAGCGCGCGACCGCGCTGACGCCCTCGGTATTCTCCGATCCTGATATCGGCATGGCCTGGCAGCGCGCGCTGCACAGGCAGGGCTGGGGCGCACCGGGCTGGCCGGTCGAATTTGGCGGGCCGGACTGGACGCCGGCACAGCGCTGGATTTTCGAGACCGAATCCGCGCGCGCCGGCGTGCCCAATGTGAATGTCATGGGCGTAAAGATGGTCGGGCCCGTCATCATCGGCTTCGGCAGCCCTGAGCAGAAGAACTTCTATTTGCCGCGGATTCTCTCCGGCGAGGATTATTGGTGCCAGGGCTACTCCGAGCCGGGCTCCGGCTCCGACCTGTCTTCGCTGAAGACGCGCGCGGTGCGCGACGGCGACCACTACATCATCAACGGCACCAAGATCTGGACCACGCATGCCCACCACGCCAACCGCATGTTCGCGCTGGTGCGCACCAGCGACGGGCCGCGGCAGCAGGACGGCATCAGCTTCATCCTGATCGACATGAAGACGCCGGGCATCACGACGCGCCCGATCCTCACCATCGGCGGCGACCACGAGGTCAACCAGGTGTTCTTTGACGACGTGCGCGTGCCCATGGCCAATCGGGTCGGCGAGGAAGGCAAGGGCTGGACCTACGGCAAGTACCTGCTCGAATTCGAGCGCGGCTCGGGCATCGCCTCCGCCAAGCTGCGCGAAGGGCTGAAGGCGATCGCGGACCTTGCCGAGTCGGACCTGACCGGCCGCGCGATCGACAGTCCTGACATCGCGACGCGCATTTCGGAGGTCGAGGTCGACATCGACGCGCTGGAGATGACCGAGCTGCGCGTGCTCTCGGCGCTCCAGACCGGACAGAATCCCGGCGCGGTGTCGTCGATCCTGAAGCTGCGCAACAGCGAGATCCGCCAGGCCGTGACACGGCTGGGCGCCGACGTGATCGGCCACGACGCCCTCGCCGTCGAGCCGATGCGCCCGCTCTACAAGCTCAACCACGAGCCGGCGATACCCGAGGACATGCTGACGGTGGTGCCGGAATATCTCAACGGCCGGGCCTACACGATCTTCGGCGGCACGTCCGAGATTCAGCGCGACATCATCGCGAAGATGATGCTGGGGATTTGAGGATTCGAGGCACGCCGGGCGCCACACTCTCCGCTGTCGTCCCGGACAAGCGCAGCGAAGCGGAGCGCTGATTCGGGACCCATAACCACAGGTGAATGTGGTTACGGGGACTCGGAGTTACCTGCTTCGCGCCACAACCATTCCCTGTGGTTATAGGTCCCGGATCGGCGCGCGCTTATGGCGCGCTTGTCCGGGACGACAGTTGAGTGTGCGGCGACAGCCAGCGCAACGATTCGGCGTTGCGCTTACCCGCCCGCCTTCGCGTCCCTGATCGCCTGCCAGATCTTCTGCGGCGTCAGGGGCGTGTTGAGCTGGGTGATGCCGAGCTCGGCGAGTGCGTCCATCACGCCGTTGGTGACGCAGGGCGGGCCGCCGATGGCGCCGGATTCGCCGCAGCCCTTGGCGCCGAGCGGGTTGGTGCGGCAGGGCGCGGAATCGTCCAGTGTCACCTCGATCGGCGGCACGTCGCCGGCGCGCGGGATGCAGTAGTCCTGATAGCTCGCGGTCAGGAGCTGGCCGTCGGCATCGTAGGAGACGCCCTCATAGAGCGCCTGGCCGATGCCTTGCGCGACGCCGCCATGGATCTGGCCCGTCACCAGCATCGGGTTCACGGCGACACCGACGTCGTCAACGGTGGTGTAGCGCACGACGCGGGAGACGCCGGTTTCGGGGTCGATCTCGACCTCGCAGATATGCGTGCCGTTCGGCCAGCTCGGACCGTCAACCTCCCCTTCCGAATCGACGCTGAGTTTTGCGCCGCTCTCCTTCTCGGCAAGGTCGAACAGGCTGATGCGGCGGTCGGTGCCGACCACGGTGAGCATGCCGCCCTGATATTCGATGTCCTCGACCGAGGTCTCCAGCACGTTCGCCGCCTTCTCGCGCGCCTTCTGGATCAGGTCATTCGACGAGACGGCCACGGCCGTGCCGCCGACGAACAGCGAGCGCGAGCCGACGCTGCCAAAGCCCATCGCCAGATCGGTGTCGCCCTGGACGACATCGATCTTGTCCATGGCAATGCCGAGCGTGTCGGCGATCATCTGGGTGTAGGTGGTCTGAAGCCCCTGCCCCATCGCCATGGTGCCGGAATGCAGGACGACGCGGCCCTGCGAGGTCGCGTGCAGGCTGACCTTCTCGGTATGGGCGCGGCCGCCGGTCCATTCGATGTACGAAGTGAGCCCGCGGCCGTAGAGCAGGCCCTTCTTCTTCGCCGCCTTCTTGCGCGCGGCAAAGCCGTCCCAGTCGGCGAGCTTCACGGCACGGTCGAGCATGTGGGCGAAGGCACCGGAATCGTAAACCTGGCCCGCAGCATTGGTGTAGGGCAGCTGCGCCGGCTTGATGTAGTTGGCCTTGCGGATCGCGCGCGGATCCATGCCGATTTTTCGCGCGGCGGCGTCGAAGAGGCGCTCGACGATGAAGACGGCCTCGGGCCGGCCCGCACCGCGATAGGCACCGACCGGCGCGGTGTGGGTCATCACCGACTTCACCTCGAAATGCACCAGCGGAAGATCGTAGACGCCGGTCTGCACGAACGGCCCGAGCACCAGCGGAATGATGTTGGCGGCCCCCGAAGAATAGGCGCCGGTGCAGCCGATCGACTTGACCCGATAGGCCAACACCTTGCCCTTCTCGTCCAGCGCGAAGGACGCGGTCGAGGTGAGGTCGCGGCCGTGGGTGCCGCCGACGAACTCGTCGGTGCGGTCGCCGCGCCAGCGGATCTTCTTGTTCAGCTTGGTCGCGGCGTAGGCGACGATGCCGTCCTCGGGATAGAGATTGGTCTTCTGGCCGAAGCCGCCGCCGATGTCGCCGACCAGCACGCGGACGCTGTCCTTGGGACGCTTGAGCACGGCTTCCGCCACGTCGCGGGTCGAGGCCGGGGTCTGCGACTGCACGTGCAGGAGGAGACGTCCGGTCTTCTTGTCGATCTCGGCGATGGTCGAGCGCGGCTCCATCGCGGAGGGCACGAGGCGCTGGCTGATGATGTCTAGCTCGACCGTGTGCGCGGCCTTGGCAAAGGCCTCGTCCACCTTGGCGGCATCGCCGTAAGCCATCGCGCCGACGATGTTGTCGGGCGCCTCCGACCACACCACAGGCGCGCCGGGCTTCACCGCCTCGACCGGGTCGACCACCGCGGGCTGCACGTCATATTCGACCACGATCGCTTCGGCAGCGCTCTGCGCCTCCGCGCGGGAGGCCGCCACCACCGCCGCCACCGCCTCGCCGGTGTAACGCACGATCTCATGGGTGAGCAGCCGGCGCGGCGGCACCGTCATCGGCTTGCCGTCGGGGCGCTTGAAGATGCTCAGCGTCGGGATGCTGCCGATATCGTCCTTGACGAGATCCGCACCGGTGTAGACCGCGGTGACGCCGGGCATTCCGGCCGCGGCGCTGGTGTCGATCGAGACGATCTTCGCGTGCGCATGCGGCGAGCGCAGCACGTGCAACCACAGCGCGCCGTCCTGCGGCTTGTCGTCGATGAATTGCCCCTTCCCGGTCAGCAGCCGCTGGTCTTCCAAACGCTTGACGGGCTGGCCCGCTCCGAAACGCAAATTGCCGGGAAGAATGTTCATTCCGTGGGGTCCTCGAGGTCTTTTCGAAACTGCGGGCAGCCTTTTAGCGGATCGACCGGGGGCATACCAGCCGCGGTTTTGGGCGGGATATCCACGATTTCGGCATGCGGTCCCGCAAATCTGCGATTCCGTAGGGTGGGCAAAGGCGCACTTGCGCCGTGCCCACGGTCGCTCAACGAACGCGATCAAGATGGTGGGCACGCTTCGCTTTGCCCACCCTACGCACTGCGCATCGCCCCGGAATGACGGCTACGCCAGCTCCCGGAGCGCTGTCTCCACCACCTTGCGCGCATCGGCCGTCAGCGCGGCCTGCGGCGGGATGGGATCGCCGACGTCGTAGCCCTGGATCGAAAGGCCGGCCTTGATGCAGGCGGCGAGGTTGAAGCGGGCGAAGGCTTCGTTGATCCGCCACAGCCTGCGCTGGAGCGCCATGGCCTCGTCCCAGCGGCCCGCCCGGCAGAGGTCGTAGAGCGCGACGCTCTGGCGCGGGATGATGCAGGCAGGTCCCGCCATCCAGCCGAGCCCGCCGATCAGCATCACCGCGGCCGGAATGTGGGCGGAGGCCGAGAACACGCGCAGGCGATCGCCGCAGCGGTTCATGATCGAGAGCAGCCGGCCGGTGTTGGTCGAGGCGTCCTTGATGTAGCCAATGCGCGGATGCTCGGCGAGGCGCGCGATGATTTCGAGGGTGAGGTCGGAGCGCTGGAATTGCGGATTGGTGTAGATGACGACGGGAATGTCCACGGCGTCCGCGATGGCGCGGAAATAGGATTCGACCTGGGTATCGGCGAGCGGGAAATACGCCTCCAGGATCGCCAAAATGCCGTCGGCACCGAGCTTCTGATAGGCCCGCGCCTGCGCCACCGCATCCGCGGTCGAGGTGGAGGCGACGCCGGCCACCACGGGCACGCGGCCCTTCGCGGCTTCGATCGTGGTCTGCACGACCGCCGTGCGCTGGGCGGCATTGAGATAGGCGAACTCGCCGGTCGAGCCGAGCGGCGTCAGACCATGCACGCCGGCACCGATCAGGTCGTCGCAGAGCTTTGCGAGCACGCTCGTCCGCACCGTGCCGTCGGCATCGACGGGGGAGACGAGGTAGGGGAAGACGCCGTGGAATTCGGACATGTCGGGGGCTCCGGAAGCTGGCACCCGACGGGTATTACCAATGCCCGCCCCGGCGATCAAACCTTGAGCAAGCGCACCCGCGTGCCCCAGGGATCGACCGCCTCCAAACCGTCGGCAAGCGCCGTGACCTTCACACCGCTCTTGCGCAGGCGCTCTTCCTGAGCGGCGAGCAGCTCCTGCTTCGCCATCACCAGCGAAAACCAGGCGAGACCGGTTGTGGAATCGTCGCGCAGGCCCGCGCCCTGGCTCTGCCAGACGTTCATGCCGAGGTGATGGTGATAGCGGCCCGACGACAGGAACGCCGCGCCGTTGCGCTTGCGGGTCGGGTCGAGGCCGACGGTGCCGTGGTAGAAGTTCTCGGCCTGCGCGAGATCGCCGACGCGCAGATGCATGTGGCCGACGCGCATTCCGTCCGGCGCCTTGGCATAGTCGGGAACGCGCGTATTGGTCAGCGACAGCAGGTCGGGGATGTTGAGCTCGTCGGTCGCCATCTTCACGCTGCCCTCGCTCCACTGCCATTGCGAGGGCTCACGGTCGGCATAGACCTCGATGCCGTTACCTTCGGGGTCGTCGAGATAGACGGATTCGCTGACCAGATGGTCGGCAAAGCCCGACAGCGGCACGCGATGCGAGGCGGCGTGCACCAGCCAGCGCGCGAGATCCTTGCGGGTCGGCATCAGGAAGGCGGTGTGGTAGAGGCCTGCGGCATTGCGCGGCTCGATCGCCGCATCGGGACGCGCCTCGAGCACGAGCAGCGTGATGCCGGCCGTACCGAGCTTCGCAGCGCTGGCGGAGCGCTCCATGACGGTCAGCCCGATCACGTCGCGGTAGTAGTCGGCAACCGTGTCGAGATTCTTGACCCGGAGCGTCACCATGCCGACCCGCATCGGCGTGCGGCTGGCATAGGTCGGCCCGCCGCCTTGCGCAGTCCCCTCGGCGCGTGCGGCAGCCGCGGCCGCCATCGCGAGCGAGGTGGCGCCGGCAAGTTGGAGCAGGGTGCGGCGGGTGAGATCGATGGTCATCGGTCGGGGCTCGCTGGAAACGTCTAAGGCCGTACGGCGCAATGTCGACCGATTGCTACACGTTCCCGTGAACGGCTCCCAATCACATGTTCGTCGGCCGGCGCCGGCACTTTCCTGGCCACCCGGCCAGTTTCGCTACCGCGCGCGACATCCCAGATTGGGGACAACTTACAGGAGACCGCCATGACCGCCCCAACTCCACTGTCCTCACTGTCGTCCGCGCTCGCGGATGTCGTGGCGCGCACCGCGCCCTCCGTCGTCTCCGTGCACTCGCATCGCTCCCGCGCAACCGGCTTCGTCTGGAAGCCCGGCCTGATCGTCACCGCCGACGAGGCGTTGGCCGACGAGGGCGAGGTCGAGATCGGCCTCCCCGACGGCAGCCGGGTGGCCGCCACGATCGCCGGCCGCGACCACACCACCGACATCGCGCTGCTGCGCACCGAGGCCGGCGTCGCGCCGGTCAAGCTCGCCGCGACGGTCCCGCCCCTCGGCGCGTTGTCGGTTGTCGTGGCCACCAACCGTGATACGCCGAGCGCCGCGCTCGGGATGGTATCGGCGTCCGGCAAGAGCTGGCGCTCCCTACGCGGCGGCGACATCGATGCCCGGATCGAGCTCGACGTTCGCCTGCGTCCGGGCCAGGAAGGCGGCCTTGCGCTCGATGCGACCGGTGAAGCCTTCGGCATGGCCGTGCTCGGACCAAGGCGCGTGCTGGTGATCCCGACGGCGACGATCGAGCGCATCGCGCCGCAACTCGAAGCCCGCGGCCGCATCGCGCGCGGATATCTCGGGTTAGGACTCCAGCCGGTGCGGCTCGAGGACGGCATCGGCGCCATGGTGATGAATGTCGACAAGGCCGGACCTTCTGCGGCGGCCGGCATCCGCCAGGGCGATGTGATCGTCGCGGTCAACGACCAGAAACTGTCCGGCGTGCGCGCGCTGTCGCGAACGCTGGGACCTGCGAGCGTCGGCGCTGTGGTCGATGTCGCGGTGCGCCGCGGCGGCGAGCCGGTCAGCTTCAAGGTCACGGTCGGCGAGAGGCCGGAGGCGTGAGCGAGGACAAGCTGCCGGTGATCGTGCTGTCCCTGGAGATCGACGATCCCGCCCTCGCCGATCGCCTGGCGGCGCTGCTCGGCAATGTCGCCGGGCTGCGCCTTGCCGCGCCCGGCGAGCAGGCCGCCGCGACGATCGTCGCCCGCGATCCGCGCAGCATGCCCGAGGACATCGCACTGACGCAGCGCGAGCTCGACGTGCTGGCGCTGATGGCCGAGGGCGCCTCCAACAAGATGATCGCGCGTCAGCTCGGCATCTCCGTGCACACCGTGAAATTCCATGTCGGCTCGCTGCTCGACAAGCTGGATGCCACCGGCCGCACCGATGCGGTGGCGCATGCCGCGCGCCGCGGCGTGATCGAGCTCTGAGCGGCGCGGATCAATCGCCGATTGCGATCTGCGCCAGCTCGCGCATGCGGTCGGTATCGACGACGCGGCCATGGCTGATCACGATGCTGGGCGGGCTGTGGAAGCGCAGCGCCTCGGTGACGTCGGCCTGCTCGAGCACGACCAGATTGGCTGCGCAGCCGAGCCCGAGGCCATAGCGCTCGAGGTTGATCGCCGTCGCCGCGCGCGTGGTGATCATGTCGTAGAGCGTCTCGAACTCGCTTTTCTTCGTCATCCACAACAGATGCGAGGCGAGGAACGCCACCTCCAGCATGTTGTTGCGCCCGAGCGGATAATAGGCGTCCGAAATGTCGTCCTGGCCGAGGCAGACATTGATGCCGGCACCGAGCAATTCCTTCACCCGCGCGTGCAGCGGGCCGTTGTGCGGATTGCTGACGACGCTGACACGGGCCTTTCCGAGCAGCACCTTCAGCTCGCGGAGATAGTTCTCGGGATAGAGCGCCATCGCCCGGCAATGATGGGCGAGCGCCCGGCCCTCGACGCCGCGCGCGATCACCGCGCGCGCCATCATGTCGAGCGTGCGCATGTTGGCGTCGCCGACGTCGTCCAGCAGCATCGAGATTTCGGCGCCGTGCTCGGCCGCGAGGTCGAAGCAGAACGCGACATGGCGGCGCATGTCCTCTTCGTCGGCTTCGATCCAGGGAATCCCGCCGACGACGTCGGCCCCGAGCGCCATCGCCTTGCGCATCAGGCCGTCGGCGCCGGGCTCGCGAAACAGGCCGTCCTGCGGGAAAGCCACGACCTGGATATCGACGATGCCGCGAAACTCCTCGCGGATCGCGAGCAGCGCCTTGACGCCTTCGAGCCGAGCCTTGGTGTCGACGTCGGCGAAGGCGCGGATGTGGAGGTTGCCGTGGAGCGCGGCGAGCGCCACCGCGCGCCGTGCGTTCGGGACGATCCAGGACGCGTCGTAATTGCTCTTCACCGCTGCGGCGAGATCGACCGCCTTCGCCGCCTCGCTCATGCCGCCGCCCTGATAGGCCTCGAGCGCCGCCTCCGACATCATCGGCAGGGTCCAGACCTTGCAGAGGTGCAGGTGCGGATTGACAAAGGCCGGCGTCACCAGGCCGCCCTTGGCATCGATGAAGGCCTGTGCGCCGGGATCGAGCCGGTTGCCGATCGCGGTGATCACGCCATCGGTGATTGCAATGTCGACGATCTCGCGGCTGCGCGTGCGGGCATTGGTGATGACGAGGTCTGGCAGGCGGGGCATTGCAGGACTTCCACTCGGTACGCGTGCAATCATGCAAGTTGGGTGCCGGGCTGCGCGGGCGGCGGAAACCGGAGCTGGACCGTCAGGCCCGGCGCATTGTCATGCAGCGCAATCTCGGCGCCATGAAGGCGCGCCACTGCCGCAACGAGGCTGAGGCCGAGGCCGTTGCCCGGCGTGTAGCGGCTCTGTTCGAGCCGGTAGAACCGCTTGAAGACGTGATCGCGCGCCTCGGTGGGAATGCCCGGACCGTCGTCGGCGATCGCGATCACGGCGCCGCCATCGGCGCTGCGGCAGGTCACCGTCACCTGCCCGCCTTTGCGGCCGTGCTTGATCGCGTTGTCGACGAGATTGGCGACGGCGTCGAACAAGAGGTCGCGGTCGCCCGTGATCGCGACCTCGCGGTCGCCGCCGAGGCTGAGACGCGTCGCAACCTGCTCGGCGGCGGCGTCGTAGAGCTCGACGACCTCGCCGGCGATCTCGGCGAGATCAAGCGCGCGAAAGGCGCTCCTGCGGGCGCGGGTCTCGATCTCCGAGATCCGGGTGATGGAGGCGAACATGCCGAGCACGGCATCGAGATCGGCGATGGTGTCGCCGATCAGCGCGGCATCCGCCTCGCTGTTGCGCGGGGTGTGATAGGCCTTCTCCAGCCGGCCGCGCATGCGCGTCAGCGGCGTGCGCAGATCGTGGGCGACGTTGTCGCTGACCTGCTTGACCTCGCCCATCAGCGTCTCGATGCGGTCGAGCATCTGGTTGAGGTTTTCGGCGACGCGGTCCCACTCGTCGTGGCTGCCGCGCAGGGGAATGCGGCGGTCGAGACCGGACAGCATGATGGCACGGCTGGTGGCGTTGATCTCCTCGATCCGTCCCACCGTGCGCCGGGTCACTAGCACGGCTGCGAGCCCGGCGAGCACCAGGAGCAGCACCGCGACCGCGACCATGGCGAGTTCGATCGTGCCGGTGAAGCCGTCGCGATCGCCGGCGGAGCCGAGCCGGCTCTCCACATAGGCGAGCGTACCGAAATAGACGTAGGCCATGATCGCCGCGACGATCAGCCCGAATGCCGCGATCGCGATCAGCGCCAGACGGAAGGTCGAGGAGCGGAGGGTCTTAGCCAGGAGCACGGAGACAATATCCGATGCCGCGGATGGTGTGGATCAGCGGATAGGCCTGGGCGTCGTCGACCTTGCGGCGGACGCGCCCGACATAGACGTCGATGATGTTGGTCGAGGGATCGAAATGCAGGTCCCAGACGTGCTGGAGCAGCATCGCACGCGAGACGACGCGGCCCTCGTTGCGGACGAGATATTCGAGCAGCTGAAACTCGCGCGGCAGCAGCGGAATCTTGCGGCCGCGGCGGCTGGCGTTGCGCGCGATCAGGTCGATGGCGAGGTCGCCGACGCGCAACAGCGTCTCCTTGGCGATGGTCTCGCTGCGGCGGCCGAGGGCCTCGAGCCGCGCAAGCAGCTCGACGAAGGAGAACGGCTTGACGAGATAGTCGTCCCCGCCAGCGCGCAGGCCACGCACGCGGTCGTCGACCTCGCCGAGCGCGGAGATGATCAGGAAGGGCGCCGCGATGCCGTCGTCGCGCAATTGGCGCATCACGGTGATGCCGTCGATGTCGGGCAGCATGCGGTCGATGGTGATCACGGCATAGTCGCGGGCGGCGCCGTGGCTCAGGGCTTCGCGCCCCGTGGCGGCGAGATCGACCTCATAGCCAGAGGTCGTCAACTCTTCGACGAGCTGGCCTGCGGTTTCCGGATCGTCCTCGACGACCAGGATGCGGCGGTGACCTCCGGTCATGCAAAACTCCGCGCGACGATCGCCACCAGACTATCCCGTTCCGGGGCTGAGCGGAACCGCCCGATGGCGATCGCGACAATGGTGCGGTACGGCGATGCGACTACCAATAGTCTCCGCACACATTGACCCATTGCCACCCATAGGGCGTCCAGCTCCTGCGCCAGCAACCGTCGTCGTAGTAATTGGCGTAGTAGAAGGGCGCGCCAACGAAGGCGAACCGGTGGAAGCGATGATGGCGGAAGAAGAATGCATGGCGGCCGATGAAGGGCCTGCCGTGCCAGCCCGTGCCGGCGAAACGCGGCCCGAAGGCGGCGCGGGTCGCGAGCGGCGCACCGGCAAAGCGCGGCCCGATCGCAGCGTGGGCGGTCATCGGCGAGCCGGCGAAGTGGGCGCCACCGAAACGAGCACCGCCCATGCCGCCGACATGCATCCCGCCGAAGCCACCGGCGTGCATGCCGCCGCCGAAATGTCCACCGCCGCCAAAGCCACCATGTCCTCCGCCGCCGAAGCCGCCGTGTCCTCCGCCGCCGAAACCACCACCATGGCCGCCGCCCCCACCTCCACCTCGGGCGAGAACGGGCGAAGCGACCGCCAACGTCGCAGCCATGGCCGCCGCGACGATGCCGGTGAGAAGCCTGCTGTGCATCTGAATATCCTCCTTGTCGCGGCGACGGTCGCGCCGCTCCGGGGGAACAGATGAGGAAAATGCGCCCTCACCTTCAACTTACAAATGCGCCAGATTCTGACGCCGGTGTTAGGGAGGCCCAACTCTCTCGCTCCCTCGCCCCGTTCTTACGGGGAGAGGTTGGAGATCACACGCGCTTGCCGCCGCTCTTCTCGGCGGCGCGGCGCAGGGCTTCGGCGAGGGCGCCGCCGCCGGAGGATTCCTGCTTGCGCGGCGCCGACGAGGTCATGCGGGCTGCATTGCGCGAGCCATTGTCGCGCTGCATGCCGGGGGCGTCCTTCTTGGCGCCGACCTCGTCGTCGAGCCGCAGCGTCAGCGAGATGCGCTTGCGGGCGACCTCGAAGTCCAGCACCTTCACCTTGACGATGTCGCCGGGCTTCACCACCTCGCGCGGGTCCTTGATGAAGGTCTTCGACATCGCCGAGATGTGCACGAGGCCGTCCTGGTGGACGCCGATGTCGACGAAAGCGCCGAAGGCGGCGACGTTGGTCACGGTACCCTCGAGGATCATGCCCTTCTGGAGGTGCTTGATCTCCTCGACACCCTCCTTGAACACAGCGGCCTTGAACGCCGGACGGGGGTCGCGGCCGGGCTTTTCGAGCTCGCGCAGGATGTCGGTGACGGTCGGCAGACCGAAGGTCTCGTCGACGAAATCCTTCGGCTTCAGCGTGCGCACGATCTCGCTGCTGCCGATCAGCGCCTTGATGTCGCTCTTGGTGGCCGCGAGAATCCGGCGCACCACCGGATAGGCTTCCGGATGCACGCCGGACGCATCGAGCGGATCCTCACCGCCGAGAATGCGCAAAAAGCCCGCGCACTGCTCGAACGCCTTCGGCCCGAGGCGCGGCACGTCCTTGAGCGACTTGCGCGACTTGAACGGGCCGTTGGCGTCACGATGTGCCACGATGCTCTGCGCAAGGCCCGAGCCCACGCCCGACACGCGGGCGAGCAGCGGCGCCGAGGCGGTGTTGACGTCGACGCCGACGGCGTTCACGCAATCTTCGACCACGGCGTCGAGCGACTTGGCGAGCTTGGCCTGGCCGAGGTCGTGCTGATACTGGCCGACGCCGATCGCCTTCGGCTCGATCTTGACGAGTTCGGCAAGCGGATCCTGGAGGCGCCGCGCGATCGAGACCGCGCCGCGCAGGGTGACGTCGAGACCGGGCAGTTCCTCCGAGGCGAAGGCCGAGGCCGAATAGACCGACGCGCCGGCTTCCGACACCACGATCTTGTTCATCTTCAGCTCGGCCAGGCCCTTGACGAGATCGCCTGCGAGCTTGTCGGTCTCGCGCGAGGCCGTGCCGTTGCCGATCGCGATCAGCTCGACACGGTGCTTCAGGGCAAGCTTGCCGAGGATTGCGAGCGACTCGTTCCATTGCCGCTGCGGCTCGTGCGGATAGATCACGGCGGTATCGACGACCTTGCCGGTCGCGTCGGTGACGGCGACCTTGACGCCGGTCCGGTAGCCGGGATCGAGCCCCATGGTGACGCGGGTGCCGGCGGGCGCGGCTAGCAGCAGGTCGCGCAAATTGGACGCGAACACGCGCACGGCCTCGGTCTCGGCCGCGTTCCACAGCCGCATGCGCAGGTCGATGTTGAGATGCACCTGGATCTTGGTGCGCCAGGCCCAGCGCACCGTGTCGATCAGCCAGCGGTCGCCGGCGCGCTTGAGGTCGGCGATGCCGAACCGCTTCATGATCTTCAATTCGTAGGCGCTGGGCACGCCCGGCGGCGGCGCCTCGGCTTCGGCCTGAATCTGCAGGTCGAGGATTTCTTCCTTCTCGCCGCGGAACATCGCCAGGATGCGGTGCGACGGCAGCCTGGTCAGCGGCTCGGAGAATTCAAAATAGTCGGCGAACTTTTCGCCCTCGGTCTTCTTGCCATCGCGCACCTTGGAGGCCATGCGCGCATTGGTCCACATCTCCTCGCGCAGCGCGCCGATCAGATCGGCGTCTTCGTCAAATCGCTCGACCAGGATGGCGCGGGCGCCGTCGAGTGCGGCGGCGGCGTCAGCCACGCCCTTCTCGGCGTTGATGAAGCTTTCCGCCACGACCTTGGGATCGTTGCCGGGCTCCGCCATCAGCTGATTGGCGAGCGGCTCGAGGCCGGCTTCCTTGGCGATCTCAGCCTTGGTGCGGCGCTTCGGCTTGAACGGCAGATAGATGTCTTCCAGGCGCGCCTTGCTGTCGGCGGCCATGATCGTGGCTTCGAGGGCGGCATCGAGTTTGCCCTGCTCGCGGATCGATTCGAGGATCGCCTTGCGGCGGTCTTCGAGCTCGCGCAGGTAGCCCAGGCGCTCCTCCAGGGTGCGCAATTGCGCGTCGTCGAGCGCACCGGTCGCTTCCTTGCGGTAGCGGGCGATGAAGGGAACCGTGGCGCCGCCGTCGAGCAGCGTCACCGCTGCCTCGACCTGCTCGGCCCGAACTCCAAGCTCCTGCGCAATTTTCTGGTTGATATTTGCCACGCGAGAATCCCTCTCTCCAAGCACGCGACGCAAACCGAAATCCGGTCGCGGGACGCCGCTTATGGACCAACCCAGGTTGATTCATCAAGGTGCCGCGCGCAACCGTCGACAGACGATTTTTTTGTTGAACCGATGCGATCTCGCCACAATCGTGGGGATGCGGCGGGCGCGGTTGGTATGAAGACTCTATCCTCTTGTCGTCCTGGCGAAAGCCAGGACCCATACCGCGGAATCTTTCAATTGTGGTCGGTATCCGTCCAGAACGATGAGCCGTCGCAAAACGACGCCCTGGGGTAATGGGTCCTGGCTTTCGCCAGGACGACGACGGGGATTGACAGGCGCCTCCGTTCCACGGCTGTTTGCACCGCCGGACCACCGAACTCCACACGAGGACTGCAATGCGGACGACATCGGTCGGCGTCTTCAAGATCGTCACCAAGGGCCCCGGCGACGTCTCCGGCCTCATGGCCATGATCGGCTCCGGCGCGATCGATCCCAAATCGATCCTCGCCGTTCTCGGCAAGACCGAGGGCAATGGCGGTGTCAACGACTTTACCCGGGAATATGCCGTCGCCGCGCTGTGCACGGCTCTGGCGCCACAGCTCGGCTTGTCCCCCGAGGAGGTCGAGCAGCGCATTGCCTTCGTGATGTCCGGCGGCACCGAAGGCGTGCTCAGCCCGCATATCACGGTGTTCACGCGCCGCGAGGTCGAGCGGCGGCCGGCGGGCTTGTCGGGCAAGCGCCTGAGCATCGGCATGGCGCACACGCGGGACTTCCTGCCGGAGGAGATCGGACGCGCCGCGCAGATCGCGGAGACGGCCACGGCCGTGAAGGCCGCGATGGCGGACGCCGGGATCACCGACCCCGCCGACGTCCATTTCGTGCAGATCAAGTGCCCGCTGCTCACCAGCGATCGCGTCGCGGCCGCAAGCGCACGCGGCAACAAGACGGCGACGACCAGCGCCTACGGTTCGATGGCCTATTCGCGCGGCGCCTCCGCGCTCGGCGTTGCGGTCGCGCTCGGCGAGACCGGCTCGGACATCAGCGACGGGGACGTGCTGCGCCGCTACGATCTGTTCTCGAAGGTGGCATCCACCTCGGCCGGAATCGAGCTGATGCACAACGTCGTCATCGTGCTCGGAAATTCGGCGGCATCGGCCAGCGAATTCGAGATCGGCCACGCCGTGATGAACGATGCGATCGACGCCGCCGCTGTGACGTCGGCGCTGAAGAGTGTCGGGCTTGGCGTCGCGCCGCAAGCGGAAGCCGGGCGCGAGCTCGTCAACATCTTCGCCAAGGCGGAGGCCTCGCCCGATGGCAGCGTGCGCGGCTTTCGTCACACCATGCTGGAGGACACCGACATCAGCTCGACGCGCCACGCCCGCGCCGCGGTCGGCGGCCTGATCGCGGGCCTTGCCGGCACCGGCGCAGTCTACGTGTCCGGCGGCGCCGAGCATCAGGGCCCGGCGGGCGGCGGGCCGGTTGCGGTGATCGCGCGACTATCGGATTGAGACGGCCGGCCTCCCCGGTCGTGCGACCTCTCCGCCCCATGCAACCCTGCCCTTCGCGCCGGCTCAGTTGATTCACGCAGGGTCCATGCGAAAGGAAGGACCGCCGCATCTAGAGGATTTGAATTTCATGACTTTGCCGATGAGCTGGAACGAGTGGGCGCAGCACGATGGCGTGGGGCTGGCGGCGCGCGTCCGCAAGGGCGAGCTGACGCCGAAGGAATTGGCCCGCCAGGCCGCTGCTGCCGTCGCTAAGGTCAATCCGGCGCTGTCGGGCGTGGTCGAGCTGTTCGAGGACGTGATCGCCGATCCGGCCAAGGACGGCGCCAACCTCGCCGGCCCGTTCGCCGGCCTGCCCTTCCTGATGAAGGATCTCGGGCCGACCATGAAGGGCCGGCTCCAGGAGATGGGTTCGCTGCTGATGCGCGGCAATCGCGCGAGCGCCGACACCTTCCTGACCGGCAAATTCCGCCAGGCCGGACTGAACCTGATCGGGCGCACCACGACGCCGGAATTCGGCGTCTGCAGCTCGGCCGACAATCCGGCCGTCTACGTCACGCGCAATCCCTGGAACACCGACTACACCACCTGCGGCTCGTCCGCGGGCAGCGCGGCGATGGTTGCCGCCGGCGTGGTGCCGATCGCGCATGCGACCGACGGCGGCGGCTCGATCCGCATTCCCGCCGGCGTCAACGGTAATATCGGGCTGAAGGTCTCGCGCGGCGTGTTCTCGCTGGCCCCGCACATGTCCGACCTCACCGGGCTCGTCTCGATCCAGGGCTGCCAGTCGCGCTCGGTGCGCGACACCGCCGCCTTCGTCGATCACGCGCGCGGGCCTGCGCCCGGCGAGTTCATGCCGTTCTGGACCACGGCGCAGCCCTATTCCGAGATGATCAAGCGCGATCCCGGCAAGCTTCGCATCGCGCTGTCGCACACATGGGGCGATTACACCGCGACGCCGGAGATCGCCGCCGAGCTGGAGAAGACCGGCCGCTTCCTCGAAGGCCTCGGTCATCACGTCGACTATGCGCTGCCCGAGCTCGACTTCCGTGCGGCGTTCGAGGCGCAGACGATGTGCTACATCTCGAATTTTGCGGTGGTGATCTCGAACATGCTGGCCGCGCGCGGGCTGGACAAGCCGCCGGAAGACCTCATCGAGCCGATGAACATCAGGATCTGGGAAGCCGGCCGGCACACCAGCTTCGCCGAGCGGGCGAAGATGCAAGGCGTGTTCAACACGACGTCACGCGGTTTCGGCGCGTTCTTCGAGCAGTGGGACGTCATCCTGACGCCGATCACGGCGCTGCCGACGCCGAAAGTCGGCACCAGGGAATATCTGACCATCTCCGACAATCCTGACGTGCTCGACTGGTTCGGCAACCTCTGGCGCTTTTTCGCCTTCACGCCGCTCGCCAATCTCTGCGGCATGCCGGCGATCTCGATGCCGATGGCAACCCAGGACCACGACCTGCCGCTCGGCATCCAGGCGATCGCCAAGCAGGCCAATGACGGCCTGCTCCTGCAATTCGCCGCCCAGATCGAGCGCGCGCTCGACGGCAAGTGGAACGGCGGCAGAAAGCCGAAGGTGCATGTGAGCTGAGGAGCTGCGGTCGCAATGACATGCGATCGCGCTGCCGCCTCAATTCTTCATCGCCGGGATCTCCTCCGTCGGCTGCTGCTGCCCCTGCTTGTACATCGCGAGCGCCTTGTCGAGCGCTTCGCGCAGGGCAAGCGCGGCGGCCACGCTGCAACGCAGGTGCGCGGTCTGGACCACTTCGACCCTGACCGCGGCTCCGACCGGCATCAAGAGGTTCGCGGCGAGCTCGACCTGGATCGCGCCGTTGTGATGGCCGAAGCAAGACGCGCCGTCGAAATAGATGATCGGCGCCCGCTCGGAGCTCGAGCTCGAAATGGTGACGGGCCCCTGATTGGTGCCGGGTGTTTCGGGGTCGGCCATAAGCGCTCCTTGCGGCTAGTCGAACGAACGAAGCGCTCACCATCGGCGCTTCGGACCGCCCTGTCGAGGCCCAACCGCCCGCAGGCCTGCCGTGCGACCGGTATTCGGGGTTTTGCGCGGCGCCCGGCACTGGTCTAGAACATCGCCATGTCCAGCTCATCGACGTCCAGCCTACCTGCCACGCTCCCGTTCGAGGAGCTGGCCGAGGCCATCAAGGGCCGCCGCTCCGACTACGGCCATATCAGCGGGCTCCAGCTCGACCGCTTCGCACCCGCCGAGGCCTGGTCCAGCCTGCCCTACCGTCCCGTCTTCGTCGGCGACACCGAGACCGGGGTGCTGCATGGCGGCGTCGTCACCGCGATGCTGGACGAGAGCTGCGGCATGGCCGTGCAGCTCGCGCTCGACGGCACGCGCGCGATCGCAACCCTCGACCTGCGTATCGACTATCAGAAGCCGGCGACGCCGGGCCTCGACATCAAGGCGCATTCGGTCTGCTACCGCACCACGCGCTCGATCGCCTTCGTACGCTCCACCGCGTATCAGGAGTCCGAGGACGATCCGGTCGCAACCGCAACGGCCTGCTTCATGATCGGCGCCAACCGCACCAACATGCTCGCCGACCGCAGGATGGATTCGCGCAGCATCCCGACCCTGGAGGCGCCGGAGGATCCGGATGGCCCGTTCGCCCGCAGCCCGTTCGCGCGCTGCCTCGGCATCCGCGTCAACGACGACGGCACGCTGACCATGCCGTTCTCGCCGAAGATCATCGGCAATCCGATCCTGCCCGCGATCCATGGCGGCATGACCGGCGCCTTCCTCGAGACCACCGCCATCATCGGCGTGGCGCGCGAGCTCGGCGCCGCCGCGCCGCCCAAGCCGATCGGGCTGACCATCAACTACTTGCGCTCCGGCCGCGCGCTCGACAGCTTTGCCAATGTCTCGATCGTCAAGCAGGGCCGGCGCATCGTCGCCTTCGAGGCGCGCGCCTGGCAGGACGATGCGGACAAGCCGATCGCCACCGCCTTCGGCCATTTCATGCTGCGGCCGACGCCTGGAAACGACGAGGAATAGGCCTATTTTACTTGACGGCGGGGGCCTGGAACCACAACGATAGCGCGTTCCCCGTGAGAGGTATTGGGTTGCGGCATCCGATCGACATCATCGCCATGTTCGCCGCCATGTGGCTGCTGGCGTCGATGGTGCTCGACGCGGTGACGCCGAAGGAGCTGACCGCGGTGCTGATCGCCATCGCGATCGGGCCTGCCGTGGTCATCACCGCCGTGTTCTACTATCTGCGCTGCCCGCGCACGGATTTCGCGGTGATGTTCGCAGCGCTGTGGCTGATCTCGGACATCGCCATCGCCTTCATCTCGCCGAAGGAGCTGCCGCATTTCCTGATCGTGCTCGGCTTCGTGCCGGCCCTGCTGATCGGCAGCGTACTGCACTGGCAGCGCTTCCAGCGCCGCCACGAGCGGTTGCATGTGCCGTCGGCGAAGCGCAGCTAACGCGGCAGCAGGTTCGTCTTCGCAAGATCGAGCACCTCGTCGCCGCGGCCGTTCATCACCGCGCGCAAGACCCAGAGGCTGAAACCCTTGATCTGCTCGCTCGTGATGGTCGGCGGCATCGACAGCTCCTGCTTGGCGGTGACGACGTCGAGCAGCGCGGGCCCGTTGTAGGCCAGCATCTCCTTCACCGCGCCCGGAAGCTCGCCGGGGTCCTCGACGCGTTTGGCAAAAATGCCCATCGCGCGCGCCATCGCCGCGAAATCAGGGTTTTGCAGGTCGACATTGGTGTCGACGAAGCCGGCGGCCTTCATCTCCAGCGCAACGAAGCCGAGCACGCCGTTGTTGAAGACGACGACCTTCACCGGCAGCTTCATCTGCGTCAGCGTGATCAGATCGCCCATCAGCATGGTGAAGCCGCCGTCGCCCGACAGCGAGATCACCTGGCGGCCGGGCTGCGAGGCCTGCGCCCCGATCGCCTGCGGCATCGCATTGGCCATCGAGCCGTGCACGAAGGAGCCGATCAGCCGGCGGCGACCGTTCATCTCGAGATAGCGCGCCGCCCACACCGTGGGTGTGCCGACATCGGCGGTGAACACGGCATCCTCGGACGCATGGTCGCTGACGACCTTGGCGAGATATTGCGGATGGATCGGCTTGCTGCCGGGGGTGCCCCTGGCGAGCGAGTCCAGCCCCTCGCGCGCCTTCTTGTAATGCGCGACGGCATCGTCGAGATGCTTGCGCTGGGTCTTGGTCTTCAGCAGCGGCAGCAGCGCCTCGATGGTCAGCTTGACGTCGCCGATGAGGCCGAGGTCGATCTTGCAGCGTCGGCCGAGATTTTCCGGGCGGATGTCGATCTGCGCGATCTGGCAACCGGTCGGGAAGAACTGCTTGTAGGGGAAATCGGTGCCGAGCATCACCAGCGCGTCGCAGGCGTGCATGGCGGCATAGCCCGAGGAGAAGCCGATGAACCCGGTCATGCCGACATCGTAGGGATTTTCGTATTCGACGTGCTCCTTGCCGCCGAGCGCATGCACGATCGGGCTCTTCAAGGCCTCCGCAAGCTGCATCAACGGCGTATGCGCGCCGGCGCAGCCACGGCCGCAGAACAGGGTGATGCGCTCGGCGCCGTTCAGGAGGTCCGCGAGTGCCTTCAGCTCATCGGCCTCAGGCACGACTTTCGGCGCCGACAGCGCGAGCCCCCGCGCCGTCGACAGCGCGCGCCTCGGCGGATCGCGGAACGCGACGTCGCCGGGCATGGCGATGACGGCGACGCCGCGCAGGCCCACGGCCGCGCGAATGGCGTTCTCGATCACGAAAGGCAGCTGGCTCGCATCCGAGACCAGCTCGCAATAATGGCTGCATTCCCGGAACAGGTTTTGGGGATGGGTTTCCTGAAAGTAGCCGCCGCCGATTTCGGCCGACGGAATCTGCGCCGCGATCGCCAGCACGGGGACGCGGCTGCGATGCGCGTCGAACAGGCCGTTGATCAGATGCAGATTGCCCGGACCGCAGGAACCTGCGCAGACCGCAAGGCTTCCGGTCATCTCGGCTTCGCCGGCGGCTGCGAACGCCGCAACCTCCTCATGCCGGACGTGGATCCATTCGATGGTGCCGCGACGCCGCAGCGCCTCGGTAAAGGCATTCAGGCTGTCGCCGACGATGCCGTAGATCCGCTTGACGCCGGCCTGTTCGAGCGTTGCCACGAACAGATCGGCCACGTTGTTGATCGCCATGTCGGTCTCCTGATCTCGCTGATTCAGCAAGATAGGATAAAGCGCGGCCGTGACGGGATCACGGCTGGTTTATTGCAGCTTCAGTCTTTCACAATCGCCCGATCGTAGGCCGCGATCGTCTGCTTTGCGCGCGCTGCGACATCGGCCGCCGACATGCCGGGCTTGTAGAGGCTGGAGCCAAGCCCGAATGCGGTGACGCCGCCCTTGATATACTCCGCAAAATTCTGGTCGGAGACACCGCCGACGGCAGCGATCATCACGCCGGCCGGCAGCACCGCGCGAATCGCGGCGATACCGGATGCGCCGAGCACGCTCGCCGGAAAGAATTTCAGGCCCGATGCGCCAGAGCGCGCGGCAAGCAGCGCCTCGGTCGGCGAGAACACGCCCGGCAACGTCACCATGGCGTATTGATGCGCACGCGCGAGCACCTGCGTATCCACGTTCGGCGAGACCATCAGCTTGCCGCCGACGTCATTGAGACGATCGACATCTGCGGTGGTCAGCACCGTGCCGGCGCCGATCAGCACGCCGGCCGGCGCCAGCTTCGCAGCGGTGGCGATCGAGCGGAACGGATCGGGCGAATTCAGCGGGATCTCGATCGCGGTCATGCCGGCCTCGATCAGCACGCTGACGATCGCCTCGGCCTCCTCTGGCTTGACGCCGCGCAGGATCGCGACCAGCGGACGCTTCATCGACGGAAAGGGAACACTCATCTCAGGAAATCCTTCTTAACTCGTCCAGATCGCCGCGGCCGCCATCGACAGGCCGTGGCGAACGGCTTCATCCGCATCGATCGGCCGCGGGGTCACCGAGAGCGCATCGAAAGCCAGCTGATACAGCGTCGCAAGCCGCCCTGACGCAACCAACGTGATGCCGGTTTTGGGAACATTGCCAGAGAGACCCGCCGCCAGCTCGGTGCCGATCAACGTGCCCGACAGCGTCTCGCGCGCGGCGGCCGGCGTGCCGCCGAACAGCAACTGCCGTGACCGCGCACCGAAGAGCAGGTTGGCGGCGAACGCCGGCGCCTCGAACGCGGCTTTCACCGCCGCCTTGAAGCTTGCAACATCCTCGGCGTCATCGGCGCCTGCGACCGCGAGTGACAGAATCGTCTCGCGCGAGATCACACTGAACAGCTCGCCGGTCATGAAGGTGGAGAAATGCTCGACCGTGCCGTCCTTCACCCGCACCCATTTCGAATGCGTGCCGGGCATGCAGACCAGCGCTTCGCCGGCGGCCTTAAGGCCGAGCGCGCCGAGCAACTGCGTCTCCTCGCCGCGCATCACGTCCGGCGCGCCTGCGTCGCGCTGCGCGATGCCGGGCAGGATGCGGATGTCGCGCGCCTCACCCGGCACCCGCACGGCCTGCTTCAGGATGGAGGTGAGCGGTGCCGGCGTGTCGACATAGCCGGCCTCGACCCAGCCGGTTTTGGCGCCGGCCATACCGCAGACGAGAACGGGCAGATGATCCGGTGCTTCGACGGCGGAAAGATGCGATTGCAGCACACCGGCAAATCCGGTCTTGGCCGCGGCCAGCATGCCCTCGCCACTGCGGCGTTCGGCCAGGACCTGGCCGGCCCGATCGACCAGCCACAGGCGGAAGCTGCTGGTGCCCCAGTCCACCGCGACATAGGCGGGTTCGCTCATCTCGGTTCTCGTCCTCGTCTCACCGGCAAGACGCCGTCTCGCGACAATGAGACGACGGCTGGCAAATTCGCCCCGGGATATCGGCTATTGCCGCCGCAAACCAGCGTTTTATCGCAGGTCTGAGACGCTGCCGCGCTGGCACACCGCTTGCTCATGCATCCCCACTCACATCCGTGAACCGCGCACCAAGACGCGTCAATTGTGGAGAGGAAACCCATGGAGATCGGCTATTTCACGATGCCTTCGCACCCGCCGGAGTGCGGCCTGAAGGAAGGAAACGACTGGGACCTGCAAGTCATGCGCTGGCTCGACGAGCTCGGCTATCAAGAGGCCTGGGTCGGCGAGCACCACACCGCGCCCTGGGAACCCAATCCCACCCCGGATCTCCTGATCGCCCAGGCCTTGATGCAGACCAAGCGCTTGCGCATCGGGCCGGGCGGCTTCCTGCTGCCCTATCACCATCCGGCCGAGCTCGCCAACCGCGTCGCGATGCTCGACCACATGTCCGAGGGCCGGCTCAATTTCGGTGTCGCGGCTAGCGGCCTGCCGAGCGACTGGGCGATGTTCAACGTCGACGGCATGAGCGGGCAGAACCGCGACATGACCCGCGAAGCGCTGGAGATCATCCTGAAGATGTGGACCGATCCCGCGCCCTGGACCTACAAGGGCAAATTCTGGACGGTGACCAAGCCGGACACGATGTTCGACTTCCTCAAGCCTCACATCAAGCCGTTGCAGGCGCCGCATCCGCCAATCGGCGTTGCCGGTCTGTCGAAGAACTCGGACACGCTGAAGCTCGCCGGCGAACGCGGCT
Source organism: Bradyrhizobium sp. B025 (assembly GCF_042257955.1). Lineage (NCBI taxonomy): Bacteria > Pseudomonadati > Pseudomonadota > Alphaproteobacteria > Hyphomicrobiales > Nitrobacteraceae > Bradyrhizobium > Bradyrhizobium sp. B025. The sequence continues at coordinate 7,222,288 of NZ_CP170150.1, forward strand.
TCATCCCGATGAGCCTCAACCTCAACCCGGCCTATGTCGGCAGCCATTGGGATTCGGTCGAGATCGGCGCCGCCAAGACCGGACGCAAGCCGAACCGGCAGGACTGGCGGCTGGTGCGCGAGGTCTTCGTTGCCGACACCGACGAAGAGGCCTGGAAGCTCTCCACCGGCGACATGATGGGCCGGATGATGCACGAGTACTTCTTGCCCCTGCTCGGCCATTTCGGCTTCAAGGACTATTTGAAGCACGCGCCCGACGTGCCCGACAGCGACGTCACCGTCGAATATTGCGCCAAGCGGAACTGGATCGTCGGCTCGCCCGCGACCGTCGCCGAGAAGATCGAGAAGATCTACGACGAGGTCGGCGGCTTCGGCGTGCTGCTGGTGTTCGGCTTCGACTACAAGCACAAGGCAGAGGCCTGGCACCACTCGCTCTCGCTGCTCAGCAGCGAGGTGATGCCGCGCCTGAAGCATCTCGGCTCCACGAAGAAGGCGGCTTGACCCGACGCGGATGCGGCGCGATCGTGCCGCATCCGCACCCGTTTCGGAGATTTCCGCGTGAGCGTGGACGCAAAGGATTTCAAGCAGGCGATGCGCCAATGCGCCGGTGCCGTCGCGCTGGTCACGGTCGGTGCCGAGCACGGCAAGCGCACCGGGCTCACGGTCACCTCGGCCTGCTCACTGTCGGACAACCCGCCGTCGCTGATCGTCTGCGTCAACCGCAACGCCAGCGCACATACGCGGATCCGGGAGGAAGGCGCCTTCGCAATCAACTTCCTGCACGAGGACCACGCGCTGCTGGCACTCACCTTCAGCGGCCAGAAGGGCGTCAACGGTGACGACCGCTTTGCGTTCGGGCAGTGGACGCGCGGAGCCACCGGCGCACCCGTGCTGACCGACGCGGTGGCCGCGTTCGATTGCGAGCTGGCGCAGGAATTCGAAACGAAGACGCATTCGATCTTCGTCGGCGAAGTCCGCGGGGTGTCGCATTCCGACGGGGCCGCCCCGCTGGTCTATCTGCGCAGCAGCTTCCACGTACCTCACGAAATCCGCGGCACCGTTACAGTCGGCGATCTCGATTCAAGGCATCTGAGCTGGACGGATTTTTCGTAAGGGCGGCGGCGGTGCGCTCACTCGCCCCGCTTGTGGGGAGAGGGGGAGTCTCTCCGAGGATGGTGACAGTTGGACTCGCGGAGAGTCCCCCTCACCCGCCGCGCTTCGCGCGTCGGCCTCTCCCCGCACGCGGGGAGAGGCGAAAGCCCGCGGCTCGCTCCTCGTTCATCTCCAACCGAACGCGCTACTGCGCGGTCTCGATCTTCAGGTGCTTGATCTTGCGATACAGCGTCGCGCGGCTGAGCTTCAGCGCACGCGCCGCCTCGGTCACACGGCCGCCATGCTTGCGCAGCGCCTCGACGATCGTCGCGCGCTCGGCCGCCGCGAGATCCGGCTCCGCCGCACGGCCGCCGAACAGCGGCAGATCGAGATCGGCATCGGTGACGACGCCGTTCTCCGCCGTGCAGCCGGCAAGCCGCAGCACATGGCGGAGCTGGCGCATGTTGCCGGGATACGGATAGGCCGACAGCAGCGCCCAGGCCTCGTCCGAGAGGCGGCAATTCGGCGCTTCCTCGCGCGCGATCTGGCGAATGATGTCGTCGCGGTCGGCGCGCTCGCGCAAGCTCGGCAGCTTCACCTCCATGCCGCGGAGACGAAAATAGAGATCGGCGCGGAAGGCGCCCTCCTCCGCCATGCGGCCGAGATCGCGATGGGTGGCGCTGATCAGGCGGATGTCGACCGGCACCGGCTTGAGCGCGCCGAGCGGCCAGACCTCGCGGTTTTCCAGCACGCGCAAGAGACGCGTCTGCAGCGCGATCGGCATGTCGCCGATCTCGTCGAGGAACAGCGTGCCGCCGTCGGCCTGCACGATCAGGCCCTTCGAGCCCTCGCGCCGCGCGCCGGTGAAGGCGCCGGCCTCGTAACCGAACAGCTCGGCGTCGATCAGGCTCTCCGGCATCGCCGCGCAGTTCAGCGCGACATAATGGTTGCGGGCACGGTTGCTCGCCGCGTGAATGGCGCGGGCGAACACGTCCTTGCCGACGCCGGTCTCGCCATGCAGCAGCACCGGCAGATTGCGATCACCGATGCTTCGGAGCCGCTTCACGCTTCGGATCAGGCCGGGATCGCGGCCGGCGAGCCGATGCAGGTCATCAAAACGGTCGATCGTCGCATCGCGGCGCGGAGCGTGTGGACCCGTGAAGGATTTGGCGCGCAGCGGCGGGGCGACATGGCCCTCGCCCAACGGACTGCCGTCGGCGCGGCGCAGCTCGACAACATCGTCCGCACTGCGCGCGGCGTGATGATCGAACTTGATGTAACGCGACAGATCGATGCCCGATGCGATCATGCCGTCGGTGAGGCCGAGCAGCGCACGCGCGGAACGGCAGGCGCCGACGATACGGCGGTCGTCGTCATAGGCGAGCAGGCCGCTGCCGCCGTCACCCGGCACGGTCGCGATCCAGGCGTTGCGGAAATGGCCGCGGAAGATCGCACCCTCCATCCGCCGCGTCGCCTCCATCGTCACCGCGAGCGCGAGCTGATGCGCGGCGCGCTCGAGATCCTCACGGCAGGAGGTGATGTTGATGGCACCGGCGAGCCGGCCGGCCTGGTCGAACAGCGGCGCCACGGCGCAGGAGAACATGTGCCACTGTGCGCGAAAATGCTCGTCGCGATGCACCAGGATCGGCTTCTGCTCGGCCAGCGCGGTGCCGAGCCCGTTGGTGCCCTCAAAAGTCTCGGCGAAGTTCGAGCCGGTGTAGATCTTCCAGTCCAGAAACATCTTCGCATCGGCTTCGCCCGGAAGCCGACTGAACAGCATGGTCGCGTTCACATCGGCCAGATTCACACAGTAGCCGGCGTCGCGCAGCACGCGGGCGAGGTCGTCGAGCTCGGGCGTCGCGAGCCGGATCGTCTCCTCCATCGGCTCGGCGACATGCCGGATCTCGGCCTCGGTGAGCGTTTGCGGCGGGCCCTGACGGGCGGGATCGAGCTTGTGGCTGATCAGGCAGCGCCGCCACGAATTGGCGATCCGCGAAGAGGCATCGACGTCGGCCACATGATTGGCGACGGACAAGACGCGGGCGACATGGTTCGAGGCCGAAAGGCTGGCCATCGCGGACGTCTCCACCCTGTATTATTGTGCAAAGTCTGGCAGCACGGGCGGGGATGTCAATCGGGAACCGGGAACGGGGGAGATGGCACACGGTCTCTAGACGTCATTCCGGGGCGATGCGATGGGACCGCGCAAGCGCGGCCCGGAGCATCGAACCCGGAATCTCGAGATTCTCAGGTGTGCAATTGCACACCATAGTTCGCGCTGCGCGCGCCCCGGAATGACGGCATCATCAAGATTGCTGCACTGCGCTCACCAGGTATCGATGCAGGGCCTCTTCTTCTCCGTCCGCGCGGGCGGCTTCGGCACCGACCTAAGCCCCGCCATGATCCAGCGCCGCGTCTCGGCGGGGTCGATGACGTTGTCGATCTCGAACACGGACGCGATCGAGACCGCCTTACCGTTGGCATAGAGCTCGGCGACCTTGTTGCGGTAATAGGTCTCGCGCTCTTCGGGGTCGGCGATCGCCTCCATCTCCTTGCGGAAGCCGAGGCGGACATAGCCCTCGAGGCCCATGCCGCCGAACTCGCCGGTGGGCCACGCCGCAGTGAAGAACGAGGCGTGGAAGCCGCCGCCGATCATCGACTGTGCGCCGAGGCCGTAGCCCTTGCGCAGCACGATGCCGAACAGCGGCACGGTGAGGCTCGCGCCGGTCACGAACATGCGCGAGACGTGCCGCACGATCGCGGTCTTCTCGGCTTCCGGGCCGACCATGAAGCCGGGCGTGTCGCAGAGCGAGACGATCGGCAGATCGAACGCGTCGCAGAGCTGGAGAAAGCGCGCGGCCTTGTCGCCGGCATCGGCATCGATCGCGCCGCCGAGATGGCGCGGGTTGTTGGCGATCAGGCCGAACGGCTTGCCCTCGATGCGGATCAGCGCGGTGATCATGCCGACGCCGTAGTCGCGGCGCAGCTCCAGCACGCTGTCCTTGTCCGCGACGAGATCGATCACGCTGCGGATGTCGTAAACGCGCAGGCGGTTCTCCGGGATGGCGCGGCGGAGCAGACGCTGGTCGGCGGCCTGCCAGTCGGTCACCGCACCCTGGAAATAGGACAGGTATTTCTGCGCGACGCGCGTCGCCTCCTCCTCGTCCTCGACGAGGATGTCGATGACGCCGTTCGGCGACTGGAACGAGACCGGGCCGACCTCGGCCGGATGGTAGACGCCGAGGCCGCCGCCCTCGATCATCGCGGGGCCGCCCATGCCGATCGAGGCGTTCTTGGTGGCGATGATGACGTCGCAGCAACCGAGCATCGCGGCATTTCCGGCAAAGCAATAGCCGGAGACGACGCCGATGACAGGCACGAGGCCGGAGAGCCTTGCGAACTGCACGAAGGACGGGCCGTCGAGCCCGGTCATGCCGAGCCGGTCGGTATCGCCGGGCCGGCCGCCGCCGCCCTCGGCGTAGAACACCAGCGGCACGCGCCAGTCTTCTGCCAGCGTCAGCATGCGGTCGATCTTCTTGTGGTTCATGTGGCCCTGCGTGCCCGCGAGCACGGTGTAGTCATAGGCCACGACGATGCAGCGCGCGCCCTCCGGGCCGAACTTCTCGCCATTGACGGTCGCAACGCCCATGACGAGGCCGTCGGCCGGCGTGTTCTTGATGAGGTCGTCGAGCTTGCGCCGGCGGCGCTGGGCCGCGATCGCGAGGCTGCCGTACTCCATGAAGGAGCCGTCGTCGACGAGCTGCGCGACGTTCTCGCGGGCGGTGCGCTGGTTGGTGTTGCGGCGGCGCTCGACCGAGGCCGGCCGGTTCGCATCGAGCGTGTTGGCCTGGCGCGCGATCAGCTCGGCGAGATCAGGGCGGATGTGGTCGAGGTCGACATCGGCTTCCGCCGCCGACGCGTCGGCCGCGACGTCGAGCGGCTCCAGATACAGGATCGGTTCGCCATGCATCAAAGTGGCGCCGTCTCCGGCGACGAGCTTCATCACCCGGCCGCCCTGCTCGGCCATGACGAGATGCTCCATCTTCATGGACTCGATCACGGCAAGCTGCTGGCCGGGGCGCACGACCTCGCCCTCCTTCACCTGGATGGTGACGATGGTTCCTTGCAGGGGTGCCGCGACCATCACCGCGCCTTCGGGCACGGCCTGCGTAATGTGCGTCTCCATGCCGTGACCGCCGCCTCGCTCAGTCGGGGCGAAGTAGAGCGGCTTGGCTGCGCCATCGGCCGCCTCGACCAGTTTCGCGATGTTGCGATCGATGAAATCGGTCGCGATCCGGTTGGTCCTGAAATCGGGATGCGCGAGCACCGCCTGGAGGAAGGCGATGTTGGTGACGACGCCGTCGATCCGGAATTCGCGCAGGGCGCGCGAAGCCTTGGCGACCACGTCATGCCAGGCCTCGCCCGGCGTATGCACGATGACTTTCGCGAGCAGCGAATCGAAGGCCGCGCTGGTCTTGTAGCCCGCATAGCCAAAACTATCGACACGGACGCCGGGCCCCGACGGCGGCTCGAACAAGGCGAGCACGCCGCCGGTCGGATGCGTCGCGCCAGTCTCGTCCAGCGTCTCCATGTTGACGCGGAGCTGCATGGCGTAGCCGCGCGGCTTCGGGATCGATCCCTGCGCAAGGTCGAGCGAGGCCAGCGTGCTGCCTGCTGCGACCGCGAGCTGGGCGCGGACGAGGTCGAGGCCCAGCACCGCTTCCGTCACGGTGTGCTCGACCTGGAGCCGCGGATTGGCCTCGATGAAGGCAAAGCTATCCTCCGCCGTGCCGTCGACCAGGAACTCGAAAGTACCGAGATTGTCGTAAGCCGCGGCGGTCGCGAGTTGCCTCGCCGCCTCGATGATGCGGCCGCGCAAGGGCTCGCTCAGCGACGGGCTCGGCGCCACCTCGACCAGCTTCTGGTGCCGGCGCTGGATGGTGCATTCGCGCTCCCAGAGATGAGAGACCGCACCATGACGGTCGCCGATGATCTGCACCTCGATATGACGCGCCTGGCGGATCAGCCGCTCGGCATAGACGCCGTCGAAGCCGAATGCCGCCTTGGCCTCGGACTGGCAGCGCGCATAGGCTTCCGCCAGATCGGCCGCATTCTCGACCACGCGCATGCCGCGGCCACCGCCGCCGGCCATCGCCTTGATCACGATCGCCGCGTTGCCGCCAAGCGACGTGAAGAACGCCGTGATCTCCTCGAGCGACGAAGGCCCGCTGGTGCCGGCGATGATCGGCACGCCGCAGCGTTTGGCCAGTTGCCGTGCCGCGACCTTGTCGCCAAACAGTTCGAGCGCTGTCACCTTTGGCCCGACAAAGGTGATCCCCTGCTCGCCACAGGCCTTGGCGAACGCGGCATTCTCGCTCAGAAAACCGTAGCCGGGATGCACGGCATCGCAGCCGGCGCCCTTAGCCGCCGTCACCACGGCCTCGATGTCGAGATAGGCCCGCGCGCCGCGGCCAGGGATCTCGAGCGCCTCGTCGGCGACACGCACATGCAGCGACAGCGCGTCGTCTGCAGGGTGGATCGCTACCGTCGCGATGCCGGCATCGGCCGCCGCGCGCGCGATGCGGATGGCGATCTCGCCGCGATTGGCTATCAGGAGTTTCTTGAACGACATGATGTCTCTCACTCAGACTGCGGCGGGCAGATTTGGATCGAGGTCCTGCTTCTTCACCTTGCCCGTCGCCGTCAGGGGCAGAGCTTCGATGATGCGAATCTCCGGGACCTTGTAGACGGCCATGCGCTCGGCGCACCAGGCACGCAGGCTCTCTGCCGAGATGGTACCGACCGCCTCCGGCTTGAGCTGGATATAGGCCACCGGCACCTGCCCCTTGTCGGGATCGTCGCGTCCGACCACGCCCGAGCCCAGCACCTTCGGATGCTGACCCAGCAGCGCCTCGATCTCCGGCGGGAAGACGCTCATGCCCTTGACCTTCAGCATCTCCTTGCGGCGGCCGAGGAAGTGCAGGAAGCCGTCCTTGTCGATGCTGCCGATGTCGCCGGTGCGCAGCCAGCCATCGACGAGCGACTCCGCGGTCGCCTCCGGCTTGTTCCAGTAGCTCTTGAGCAGCGACGGCGTCCGCACCCGGATCTCGCCTTCCGCACCGAGCGGCAGCAGCGCGCCGGTCTCGAAATCGGTGATCTTGAACTCGGCGCCGGGGACCGGCAGGCCGACGAAGATCGGCTGGTTGTTCAGATCGAAATCGTCGTCCTGGAAGCCTGATGTGAAGGTGTTGGAGGTGTGGGTCTCGGTCATGCCCCAGGCCGCCTCCATCAGGATCGTGCCGGTGAGGTCCTTCCAGCGCCTGCGATAGTCGGCGTTGAGCTTCTTGACGAAGGAGACGACGCGCACCTGCTTCAAGGACGACAGGTCGAACTCGCTCCAGCGCGGATGGTCCATCAGCTCCACCGCGCCGTCGACCGGCATCGCGGTGATCGTAACCTTGTACTTGTCGATCGCGGCCATCGCGCCGACGGCATCCCAGCGCGCCAGCAGAACCAGCGTCGCGCCGGAAAACAGCGGAAAAATCAGGCCAAAGTTCTCACCGGCAATCCAGAACTCCGGAAAGAACGACAGGAACACGCTGCTCTCGTCCGACAGGACCGAGATGCCGTAATTGGCGGCGGCGGTATAGACCATGTCGCGATGGGTGTGAACGCAGCCCTTGGGCATGCCGGTGGTGCCGCCGGTGTAGTTGAGCGCAGCGACCTCATCGAGGCCGGGCGGCGGCAGCGGCGACGGCGCGGGCATCGCGGCAAGCGCCGGCAACAGATCGGTCGCGCCTGCGGCCGCGATGCGCGGCGCGCGGATCGATTCCGGCGTGGGAAACGCAGGCGCCGCCGGCAGGACATCGGCAAAGCTGGTGACGATGATCTCGCGCAGCCGCACCTCGCCCCTCACCTGCTCGACGACGGGGATGAGCTGGTCCAGTGCCACGATTACGTCGGCCTGGGTATCGTTGAGCTCGTAGGACAGCTCGAACGCGCGCGACAGCGGGCTGACGGGGACATGGACCGCGCCGAGCTTCAGGATGCCGAAGAACACGATGTGAAATTGCGGGCAGTTCGGCAGGAAGACGGCGACGCGATCGCCCTTGCGCACGCCCTTGGCCTGCAACAGTGCCGCGAAGCGGTCGCTCTGCCGGTCGAGATCGGCGTAGGTGGTGACGTGCCCGTAGAAGATCACCGCCGGACGCTCCGGGCTCCGCCTCGCCCAGGCGCGCAGATATTCCGTCAAAGGAGCTTCGCCGTGCAGATAGTTCGGCGAACGCGGCATGCCCTTCGGCCACGCCTTGTCCCACAACCCGCGCAAGGTGGCGAGGTAGTCCTTCTCGTTGAGGGCCGCGCTCATGACGTCTTCCCCGTGTTGCTTTTCTTTTCATAAGGCACGCACGTGCCGTCAATCGACATCGTTACACGTCGAGCACGGCAGACTTCATGTCAAGGAAAACAGTTTTCCGCATCACGGCCGATGCCGCGGCGCGGAAAAAGCAGACATTACGCCGTGACGAGGCGAATGATCCGCCTCACGGCCGATGGGATCGGCGCGATGACAGGGACAGTGAATATCGGCTGAAGCTCGCGCGCGGCTTCCCCCAGCGGCCCGCCGCCGATGATGACAGCTTCCGCCCCGTCCTGCGCGATGCAGGCCTCGACCGCGCCGGCGAGGGCTGCGCGCAGCTGCGCCGGATCGCGCATCAGCTCTTGCGGATCGCCTTCGGCAAAGCGCGTGCCGGTGTAGCGCGATCGCAGCCCCAGCGCGTCCGGCAACGCCTCGATCTTCGACTTGAGCAGCGGTGTCGTGGTCGCCACACCGAAGCGGCGGCCTCCTGCGGCGGCCTCCAGCATCGACGACTCGCCGATGCCGACCGCAGGCAGCTTCATCGCAGCCCTGATTCCGGCGAGACCGGGATCGCCGAACGCAGCAACGATGATGCCGTCCGGGGAAGCTCGATGCGTCCGCGCGATCTCCTCGACCTCGGCGGCGGCCGCCTCCAGCGCCTCCGCTGACACGATCATCTGCGGCGCGCGCGTCGCCGTGGCGCCGACGATGTCGAACCCGGCCACGGCGGCCGACCTCGCGATGGCGACCATCAGCGCGGTGGTCGCCCCAAGACTGTTCGGATTGATCAGGAGGATGCGCGCACGCCGATCAGGGTTTTGGTCCATCCCACCGCTATACTAGGCCGCCCGCACGCCGGCAACGAAGGCGCTGACCTCGTTCTCGAGCGATTGCAGTTTCTGGGTCAGCCGGCCGCTGGATTGCAGCACGAGGCCGGCGGCCTGGCCGGTCTCGGCGGTCGCATCGGTCACACCGGAGATGTTTTGCGAGACCTGATCCGTGCCGGACGCCGCCTCCTGCACGCTGTGCGCGATGGCCTGCGTCGCCGCGCCCTGCTCCTCGACGGCGGCTGCGATCGACGAGGAGATCTCGTTGACCTCCATGATGGTGGCGCGAATGCTCTCGATATTGCCGACGACCTGATTGGTCTCGGCCTGGATCGCGGTGATCTGCGCGCCGATCTCGTCGGTCGCCTTCGCGGTCTGGCTCGCCAGCGACTTTACCTCACTCGCGACCACCGCAAACCCCCTGCCGGATTCGCCCGCACGCGCCGCCTCGATGGTGGCGTTGAGCGCGAGCAGATTGGTCTGCGAGGCGATCTGGTTGATGAGGTCGATGACCTCGCCGATCTTGTGCGCGGCGGCGGCAAGCCCCTGCACCGTATCGTTGGTGCGCTGGCCGTCGGCGGCCGCCTTGTCGGCCACCGTCGCGGCCTGCGCGACGCGCTGGCTGATCTCGGTGATCGAGGACGACAGCTGGCCGGCGGCGGAGGCCACCGTCTGCACGTTGCTCGACGCCTGCTGGCAGGCCGTTGCCACGAAGCTGGCGCGATCGGTCGCCTTGTTCGCGGTCTCCGACATGCCTTGCGCGGCCTGCTGCATCGCGCGCGCCTCATCGAACACGTCGCGGACCACGGCCTGGACACTCGCCTCGAACTTGCCGGCGAGATCGGCCATCGTCCTGCGCTTCTCGTCGTCGGCTCGCTGCTTCGCCTCCTGCTGCTCGGCATGCATCCGGCCCACGGCCGACGCATTGTCCTTGAACACGGCGAGCGCGTTGGCGAGCCCGCCGACCTCATCGCGCCGATCGGTGTAGGGCACGTCGAACGCACTGTCGCCGGCGGCGAGGCGTTCGGTCAGCGCCGTAATTCCTGCCAGCGGCTTCGTGACGCTGCGGCCGATCACGAAGGAGGCACCGAGCACCAGCACGAGCACGACAAGACACACCAGCGCGAACGTCGTCGCGTTCTGGCGGAACACGGCATCGACGTCGTCGAGATAGATGCCGGTGCCGATGATCCAGCCCCAGGGCGCAAAGCCCTTCACATAGGAGATCTTCCCGACCGGCTGGTCGAAGCCGGGCTTCGGCCAGAGATAGCTGTAGAAGCCGGCGCCCTGCTTGCTGACGACGTCAACGAAGCCCATGAAGAGCGCGTTGCCGGCGGGGTCCTTCATCCCCGAAAGGCCTTGCCGTCGAGCTCGGGCTTGATCGGATGCATGACCATCCTGGGGGTCATGTCGTTGATCCAGAAATACTCGACCTTGTCGTAGCGCAGGCTCTTGATCTCCGCCATGGCGGCGGCCTGCGCCTGCTCGCGCGGGAGTTTTCCGTCGCTCTCGAGCTTCTGATAGTGCGCCAGGATGCCGTAGCCGACGTCCACCATGTGCTGCGTCTTGGCCTGGCGATCGGCGACCATCTGGGTGCGCAGGGTCGAAAGCGCGATCGGCGCCAGCGCGATCATGCCGAGGAGGCTGATGCCGACAATCAGGACCAGCTTGAAACTGATGCGGGAGAAAATCATCGGGGCTCGCAAAATTGGAAGGGCTGATATGCCAGTTTATCCCGCTCCCCTTAGCAAAGCTTTAAGCATTCGGGTTCCCCAAATCCCCGCAAAATCGAGTGGGCGCTCGGCGGCATGCCGTATGCGGCCCGGCAGGTTTGCGGGGCCGGCCGCATTCGAGATCCGAACGCTTCAAATCTAGAAGACCTCGATATCGGCCCTCGACGCGTTGACTTGCGACAGGCTCTGACGGAACGATCAACGCAGATCGTCAGCGCCAGAAGCGGCGTGCGCCCAGCCCAAGGCCACAGGCTCAATGCATCAATCGACATACGCCAAGCCCATCGACCTTCCCGCACTGACCGCAGCCGAGCGACTCTTCATCTGGGGATTTCGCGCCAAGGCGCGCAGCGGAAGCGCCGTTCCGACCGCGGCCGACATCCAGCAGGTGTACGACCATTTCCGCGTCGGCGATGCCGTGCCGTCGCTGGAATCGATCATCGAGATCTTTGCCTGCACGGCGCATACGGCGATCGAAGTGCATTGCCCCACCTGTCCGCGCATGTCGGAGAGCGAGCACGGAATCCTGCGGGCGATCGCCGCCGCGCAGAAGGAGCGCGACGATGTCGCGCGCGAGCAGTTCGAGTGCTGGCTGCCGCCGGTGGGCGCGGATTGGGCGCTGGCGCCGGTCCGGGGACTAGCGACCATCTTCCGCATGGCCGGCCTCATTCTGCCTGACCGGCATGTCGAGCCTTTTGACCAGGACCGGACAATGGTGATGAAGAGCTGGCTTGTGGGCAGTCCCACGTTGCATTGATGAGATCGTTCATGATGGAGGCTGCGAGCAATTCCGTGCCTGACCCGGAAGCCGGCCAGTCGCGGCTCTGCCCGCTTCAAGCCGCGCTTGCGACCCGTCCCGGCGTCGAAGGCTACGATCAATTCTGCCGCGTCGCGCTTTCGCTGTTCCGCTTCATTGGCGCTGCCTATGCGACCGGCGCGTCCGATTGCTGGGAGGCGGCCTATCGCTTCGCCGACGAGGCGCCCGGCATTGCCGACAGCCCGCTGCTGGTCGCGCGAGCGGCTGCGCTCGTCAGGATCCTGCGCAGCGGCCGGCCATGCGAGCTGTGCTTCTTGCCGCCGTCGTGCCGGCGCCTCTCGAAGGACGAGACGGAGTTGATGCGACTGCTGTCGGTCGCGCGCAGCAAGCAGCCTGGTGAACTCGAGACAATCGTCTGCGGGTTCGTCGGCTCCGGGAAAGAGGATGCGACAACGCGGGCGGTCAACGCGCTTGCCTGCTGCTGACGCCTAACCGCCCGCCTTGCCGAGCACGAGATCGATCGTGTGGGACGCGATCTTGCGCAGCTGCGCCTCGTCGCCGAAGGCCCGTTCGAGCACGGCGAGGCCGCGCGTCACCGTGATGATGTGGAGCGCTGCGACCGCGGGATTGCCGTTGAACTCGCCGCGTTTCGCGCCTGCCGACAATGTGTCCTGAACCAAAGCGGTGATGCGCGAGATGAGGTTCGCAAAGGCCTGGCGCGCGTCCTCGTCGAGCCCCTCGCCTTCGACCGCACCGAGCTCCATCAGGCCGCGCGTGGTCGGACATCCGCGCGGTGGCGAGCCCGAGCGGAAATTCACGATGGTCAGGTCGAAGAACGCGGTGAGGCGTTTTCGCAAACTGCCGGCACCGAGCGCCTTTTGCAGGGCGAGGAGATAATCGCCCGCGTAGCGCTCATAGGCCTGCAGGAACAGCGCCTCCTTGCTGCCGAAGGCATTGTAGAGGCTGCCGCGCTGGACGCCGGCGTCGCGCGCGATGTCGGACAGCGAGGTGCCGCGCACGCCCTTGCGCCAGAACTGGTCGAACGCAATGCGCAGGACGTCGTCGTGGTCGAACTCGCGCGGTCTCAAATGTCGATCCTCGGCCTGAAAGTATTTGACACGATGTCAAGAACGTGTTTTCTCGACATGGTGTCAAAAACCAGTTGGGATTGATAGCCCGTTTCGTCAATGAGCCGGACCGCCGGCGCGCACCATGCGCCCTGGCCGGTCGGCCCGCATGCAAAGGGACCAGCTCATGCCTCTCCTCCACATCTCGATGCGCGCCGGAAAGCCCGACGCCTACCGGCAGGCGATCCTCGACGGTCTCTACCGCGCCATGCGCGAGGCGCTGAACGTGCCCGAGGGCGACGAGTTCATGACCATCAGCGAGCATGACCCCGCGAACTTCCGCTGCGGCAACGCCTACGGCGTCGAGCGAAGCGAGGACGCCGTGCTGATCCAGATCACCGTGTTCGCCTCGCGCACCCCTGAGCAGAAGAAAGCGCTGTACCGGCGGATCGCGGAGCTGCTCGGCGAGAACCCGGGCATCCGGCCCGAGGACGTGTTCGTGAACGTGCTCGATGCCCCCGGGGAAAACTGGTCGGTCGGCCACGGCCTCGCGCAGTTCGCGTGAATTTGCCGGGCGCGGAGTTGCCCGCGCCCCCTTGAGAATTGCCGGCCGGAAGGGTCTGATAGGCGGCGGAGGAAACCTCCGCCGAGCCGAACCCGGGACCTGAGCCGCATGACCATGTCGGTCGAGCAATTGTGGAGTCTGCCTGAAACCGCGCTGGTCGGCGCCTACGCAGAGGCGCGGCGCCGTTACGCGGAGAAGAAGTTCGAGCGCGACACCCAGCGGGCGCGGCTGGAATGGATGCGCGCAAAGCTGTTCGTCAACACGCAGGGCAATGTGACCGAGCGCAAGATGGCGGTCGACGTTTCCGAGGAGCTGGCGCGCAAGGGCCAGGAGGTGCGCGAGATGACGCGCGATCTCGACATGCTGAAGATCGACGTGGACGTGATCGACACCATGATCCGGCTGCGCGGCGCGCACGGCGCCCCGCCGGTTCATGCCGAAGAGGCGGCCGAGAAACCGGCCGAGCCGGAGGGGGAGTGAGATGGCTGCGTTCCGCGGAAGCTGCCTGTGCGGCGAGGTCGCGTTCGAGGTCGAGGGTCCGTTCGATCGCTTCCTCAACTGCCATTGCTCGCGCTGCCGCAAAGCGACCGGGACCGCGCATGCCTGCGAGGTGATCGTGAAGGCGGGGGCGCTGCGCTGGCTGCGCGGGGAAACATCGGTCGCGCGCTTCGATCTGCCCAATGCACGAAGCTTTGCGACCGCGTTCTGCAAGAGCTGCGGCAGCCCGATGCCGCATCTCACGCGCAGCGGACGCGAGGCGATCATCCATGCCGGCGCGTTCGACGAGCCGCTGGGCGCGGCACCTGACCGGCACGTGCATTGGACGTCCCGCGTGGATTGGTACGCGCACGGGGATGGATTACCGGTGGAGGATTGAAGCTCAGCTTTGCGCATGCCCACCGTGGCGGCGGTGATACGCGCTTGGCGACGGCCAGCTCCAGTCCTTCAGTGTCGTTCGATCCGGCTCGAAGATCTCGATCTTGAGCGGATGACATGCCGCGGCATCGCTGGAATGGGTTGCGCTACAGTCGCCACCGGGACAGGCCGACAACGCGCCGAGCAGGTCGATCTCCGCGAGAAATTCGATGAAGTCGCCGGGACGGACCGGACTTGCCTTCATGAAATATTGGTGCGTGTCCTTCGTGAAGCCGGTGCACATGAAGACGTTGAGTACGTCGTGGATATGATGCTCGATCGCGCGTGGCTCCATCTCGAGCTCGGCGGCAAGCGCGCGGGACAGGTTGGAATGGCAGCAGAAATCGTAAGCCGTGCCGTTCAACAGGAGATTTGTATAGGGGTCGCAGCGCGTGCCGATCACATCATGAATGCCGGCGCCGTCCTCGTCGAAGCCGTACCAGCCGAGCGTGTCGTGACTGATGGTCGCCATCGGCCGAAGGTAGGGCATATTGCTCCAGAGCCGGTCCCCGATGCCGACATGCGTACCATGGAGCGCCCGCGTCTTGCCGCTGAAGAAGCGCTCGGAGAGATCCTCTGCATTCCAGAGATTGAGGTCGCCGACCTGAGGGCCTTCGATGCTGACGATGCGGAAAAACTGGCCGCGCGCCACGCGAAATGTTCTGGCATCGCGTGGCGGCACGGTGAGCTCGTGCGTCTTGACCATCGTGCGGCGAGCCTGCTCAAGCGCGGCGAGGTCAGGCCCGGGCATCGTGCCGGCCGGATAGACGATCGTCGGCTTGGCGGCGCGGCGCGAAGCGGCGTCTGCGGGTGCGATTTTGGGCGACATGCCAAGCTGATCCCTGTGACTGCAATCCATCCTACCGCCTCATCTCACCCACTCGCAACGCACTCCGCCATGATCCCATCGAGCTCCGCCTTCGAGAGAACGCCGAGCTCGGCGATGAAAACGATGCGTGACCGCGGCACGCCTGGTGTCGGCGCCTCACCCGGCGCCAGTGTTGCGCGGCCGCCGGCGAACTGAAACACCGTCAGACGGCCGGGCTGCTCGACGGTCTCGAACAGGCCCTTGGCGCGGGCGAGTTTCGGCGCCAGCCGGCCGATCGCCTGCTGCAAGCGCGGCAACGAGATTGGGTGGTCCGAGGTCCAGCTCAACGTCTCGAAGCGTTCCTCTGCCGGCCGCCGCGGCCCCGGCTCGCGTGTCGCTGGCGCGCGATCGATGGCTGCGGGAAACAGCAGCGCGGCGGGAATCTCGCCGTGCTGCGCATCGACCACCACGGCGGGGACGCGCAGCGCGCGGATGGCTTCGCGCATGCCGGCACCCGCGCCCTCGTCCGCCAGATCCAGCTTGCTGAGCGCCACGATATCGGCGACCCGCAGCTGCGCGCGCACCAGCGCGTCATCCAGGGCTGACGGCAGTGTGCCTGCGTCCATCACGCAGAGCACGGTTTCCAGCGGCGCCTCGCGCAGGATCACCGGATCCATCAGGTTGCGCACGATGTCGGAGGGATCGGCGACGCCGCTGGTCTCGATGACGATATACTCCGGCTTCGGATCACGCCGCAGCAGTGTCGACAGCGTGCGGAGCAGATCGCCTTCGAGCGAGCAGCAGATGCAGCCGTTGGCAAGGCTCACCACGCCGTCGCTCGCGCCCGCGATCAGCTCCGCATCGATGTTGATCGCGCCGAAATCGTTGACCACGGCGGCGATGCGCCGTCCCTCCGCATGCGCCAGCAGATGGTTGACGACCGTGGTCTTGCCCGCCCCCAGAAAGCCCGTGACCAGGAGAATGGGGACCGGCATGGGTCAGCCCTCGACGACCGGGCGGCGCACCGGCCGGCCGGGCCGCGCAGTCACATCCAGAATGCCGTCGCTGATCAGCGGCTGGCCGCTGACGACGAGATGCCGCACGCCCTCGGACGGCCGGTTCATCGCCGTGAACGTCGCGCGGTCGCTCAGCTTCTCGTAATCGAACACGACGATGTCGGCATCGGCGTCCTTTGCGAGCCTGCCCTTGGCGCGCATCGCGGGCGTGCTCTGCGACAGGATCTCCGCAGGGATCAGCGCACATTTGCGCACGCCTTCCAGCAGCGACACCGTCTTGCGCTCGCGCACCCATTCGCGGATGAATTTCGTGAAGCAGCCGGCCGAGCGGGGATGCGAGGTGGCGTCATCCGGCAGCGGCCAGGCATCGCCGGTGTAAGTCTTGCCGTCCGACGTCGTCCACGGCATCGCGTCGGACGCGATGGCGCCGCCGGGATACAGCACCGACATGTCGAGCAGGTCGCGGTGATGCGAATTGTTCTCGGTGTCGAGGATGTGCCAGAGCACCAGCGAGGACGGCTCTTCGGCCTGCGCCTTGAGCAGCTCCGCGCGATCATGGAAGCGATAGCCGTCGGTCACGCGCTGCACGGAATCGTAACCGGTGCCGTTGCGCTCGACGAATTGGGGATCACTGAAGAAGGCCGCGGCCAGCACGGTCGAACCGGTGCCGTAAGGATAGGCCTCGACCGTAATGGGCAGGCCCTGCGCCTGCGCCTTCTCGACCAGCACGCGGCAGCGCTCGATGTCGGTCTTGCTCGACGAGTTGAAGTGGCAGATGTGCATATGCGCGCCGGTGGCGCCGGCATAGCCGATCAGGCGGATATAGGCCTCCGCCGCGCTCTCGGGGTCGATGCGCGACATGTAGGCGACGTGGGTGAAGGTCGGCACGTCCTGCTTCGCGGCGAGCTGGCAGACCGCGGTCAGCTCCTGCACGCCGGCGCCCGGCGCGTAGGCGTTCAGGATGCCGATGCCGATGCCGCCCTCGTTGAGGCCGCGCGCGAGGCGATCGAGGATGCCGGCGACCTCCGCATCGCTCGCCACATTGTCCATCCAGCGGCGGTCGCGCATGGCGTTGCCGAACGCCTCGAGCGAGCTCTCCGCGTTGGAGCCCGTCATCGCGCCGATGCGCGCAAAAGCCCAGTTGGTGGCGGCGCCGTAGTTCAGCACGCGCCCCTTCCTGGCCTGGCGCTCATACCAGGATGCGACCGGCAGCACGCCGGCCTCGAGATCGAGCGTCGTCGTCACGCCGTCGAACGCCTGCATGCGATCCGCCGGGATCGACTGGCCATGCGCGTGCAGGTCGATGAAGCCCGGCGCCACCACGAGCCCGGTGGCGTCGATCACCCGCTCGGCGCCGCCGAGCGAGGAGCCGACGGCGGCGATCTTGCCGTCCACCACCGCCACATCGCCGATGGCATCCATCCCGCTCGCGGGATCCACCACCCGGCCGCCAGAGATCACCAAACCGCTCATATCGTCACTCCGCATGCCATTGCCAAAACCTCCAAAGACCCGGCAGCAGCTTCGGAGGTGCGTCTGGGCCGCATAGAGGCAGATTTTTGTGACAACGACCACCGCCGCGGATGCCGATGCAGCATGCATATTGCCGCGCGGCTGTCGCGGGGACGCGCATACGAGATGCAGTCTCGGGTTGCATCCCGGCAAATGCCAAGCTATGGGATGCGCGCAATTTCATTTTTGGAGGCGACCATGTCTACGACTGCACGCTTCCCGGGTTCGACGCGCGATATTTGACGCGCTTCCCGGGATCGGTTCCCGGGTGAGACCACCAAGCCCTGCATCAAATCGAATCTGCCGCGACCTATTGGCGCGCGTTTGCGAACCTATTGTCATGACATCCAATCTCAAGCTGGCCCCTGATCGAGGCGACCGGCGTTGCGACCTGCTGGAAAGCCGGCTGCGGCGATATCACCCGCGCTTCCAGGGCGCGGTGCGCGCCTTGGCCGTGCGGCATCCGCGCATTGCGGACCTTGCCGCGAGCTTTCCCGCGCTGCTCTTCGCGCTTGCTGTTCCGCGGCGGGGGCTCGATCCTGCACGCGCGATTGCGTGCGTGATCGACGGCCATGCCCTCGCGGAGGCGGCGGCTGCCGCCGACGCCCCGCTGTGGCTGCGCAAGCTGCCTCCGGAAACGTTTGCGCGTCCGATCCCGCGATTGCCCGACGGCGAACTCTTTCGGCGACAGATCGCGAACCACCTTCCGCGCTCTCCCAAGCTCGCGCCGACATGGCTTCAGCTCGTGGCCGATGCCGCCGAGCTCGCGCACGAACCGATGGCGGCGTGGATCGCGCGTGAATTTGCGCGCGAGCCGCGACGGGTGAAGCCTGCACGGCTGCGGCTGATTTGTCTCTGGGCCTGGTATTCGACCGAGCCCGCGACGTTGGGACATGATCTGATCGAGAGGCCATGGACACCGGACATGCGCATCGATGCCGCACGTTCGGCCGCAGAGGATTGGCGGACGATCGTGGCCCTGCATGCGAACCTCGGCCGCCAGCCGATCGCCGATATGTGGCTGCGCCCCGGCCGGGTGGCGGGCTACGAATTTTTGCCGCTGGATTCGATTGCCGCCATCACCGAGGAGGCGAAGGCAATGAGGAATTGCCTCAACACCTATGGCCAGAACCTCGCGCACAACCGGTCGCGGGTCTGGAGCATACGGGAGGATGGCCAACGGGTCGCGACGCTGCGGATCGCCTGCCGCTATCGCGATCCGCTGCCGAACATCGTCGAGCTCAAAGGGCCCGGCAACATCGAGGTATCGCGCGAGCTGTGGTGGGCGGCGCGCCAATGGCTGCACAGGCACGATCTGTCGCAGATCGACATGAGGCAGCGAGATTGGGGAACGACGCCGCTCGACCGCGGAAGCTGGGTGCCCCTGTGGCGGCCATACTGGCTCGCCAAGCGCCGCATTCCGGACTGGCTGCCGATGGCCCCGTCGCGCAAGGCGTTCGACACGCTGTGAGTGGACGCGGTGTTTTCCCATCCCAGTCAGGCCGACACGCGGCCGCAGTCTCGCGGCATGATTTGCCCGAGCTATGCTTCGCTTCACACCCTCTCTCCAAAAGAAAGGGCGCAGGGAAGACCGGGCGCCGGCTGGCACCCATTAAGACCCCTGCGCTGAACAGATGCACACGCAATGCACAGGGGAGACACAGGGCAGCCGAAACCCGGCCTTCCCTGCGCGATGGTTTGACGGCCTATGCCGCGCTCTCCCGGGAGCCGAGTTCGTTCTGGCCTCCCTCGCCTTCGCGAAATGCACGGCATCGCGCCGGTTGACGCGAATAACGCCTTCGCCAGGGCTTGACCGTAGCAACGACGGCCAGGACCACACGGTTTCGCCGTACGCAGGCACCCCTGCTTCGCCTGAGGGCTTCGCAGGACATGCCTGCCTCACCCGAGGCCTCGCAGGGCTTGAGCGCCGTCCGTCGATCGCGGTCCGTAGTGCGCTCACGAGGTTCATCTCGCCCTGCACGCTACTGACCGCCTTTAACGCCGCCCGCGTCCACCGCAACCCAGCCCGCGTTCGTGACGACGTACGACCGCCCCTTTTGCCGGGCTGGGATGGCCGACAAATACGATAAATCCGAATTTCGGTAAAGTGGAATATTTTGAAGGTGAAGGCTTGACAACTGAATCACGCTGTTTCGTGATCACTATCATGAGGCGCATCTTCTCCGCCGCCGGCCCTATCCAAAGGTCGCCTCCAAGCGATCAAAGCCGACCCACCCGTACTAGTCATCTGGAACGCAAGTTCGTCACATTAGTTGATAGCTCGAATCTCTACAGAGGAGAGAGCTCGTGGCGAATGCAGGTGAGCGAGGCCGGCCGATCGCGCCGCTGGTTCTTAGCCCGCAGGAGCGGGCGTACTTGGAGAGGCAGGTTCGTCGTCATCGCGTTGCCCGATCGCTATCTGAGCGCTGCCGCGCGATCCTGCGGTGTGCGGATGGCTTGCCAAGCAAGTCGGTAGCTGCCGAACTCGGCCTCCACGAACACACGGTTGGCAAGTGGCGCCGCCGATTTTTGAAGGACCGCTGTGATGGCCTGCTTGACGAAGCCCGCCCTGGCCGTCCTCGAACCATCAACGACGATCAGGTTGCTGAGGTAATCGAGCGGACATTGCGTACGACGCCGCGCGACGCGACGCACTGGTCGATCCGCTCGATGGCCGCCGAAACTGGCTTTTCTCACACCACGATCCGCCGAATGTGGACGGCGTTCGGCTTGCAGCCGCACCGCAGCCAGACATTCAAGCTGTCGAGCGATCCCCTATTCGTCGATAAGGTGCGCGATATTGTCGGGCTTTACCTGTCCCCACCGAACCGAGCCCTTGTCCTCAGCATCGACGAGAAGAGCCAGATCCAGGCCCTGGATCGCGAGCAGCCGGTCCTGCCGATGATGCCGGGCGTGCCGGAACGTCGCACCCACAGCTATGTGCGGCATGGTACGACCACGCTGTTTGCCGCGCTCGATGTCGCTTCCGGCTTTGTCATTGGCAAATGCTACAAGCGCCATCGGGCGGTCGAGTTCTTGAAGTTCCTCAAAGAGATCGACGCTCAAATCCCTGAGGGGCTCGCTGTCCATATCATCATGGACAACTACGCCACCCACAAGACACCCAAGATCAAAGCGTGGCTCGCTCGCCGGCCGCACTATCATGTCCACTTCACGCCGACTTCCGCGTCATGGATCAATCAGATCGAGCGCTGGTTCGCTGAGCTCACCAGAAAGCAAATCCAGCGAGGTGTTCACACCTCCGTCAGGCAACTCGAGGCCGACATCCGTACCTTCATCGAACTGCACAACAATAACCCGAAGCCCTTCAAATGGACCAAGTCCGCAGACCAGATCTTGGCTTCCGTCAAACGCTTCTGCCACAAAGCCCAGCAGACTTTATGTGGCGAACTTTAGATTCACGTGACTAGGACGTAGATTCATAAACGCGAAGCCAGAGTCGCATCGACGCCAGTTCGGCGAAGGCAAGGAAGTTGCTGGCGAGCTTGTCGTAGCGCGTGGCGACGCGGCGAAAGTGATTCAGTTTGCAGAAAAGGCGTTCAGTAAGGCTGCGTTCGCGGTAGAGCCGCTTGCTGAAGTAGGGCTTCAGCTTTCGGTTGGACCTGGCGGGGGATGTTGGGATGAGAGACGAAGGCTGGCGGAGGATATTTTCCAAGAAGACGTCAGCGGCGAGGCGATCGCCAATCTCTCTCCGACCGAGATGGCGCGCGCAAACAGTTCGCTGTTCGCGACCTTTTGCCTGGTCGACCTGATCGACCGGGTTCGAGAACCGCGAATTCCCGATTTGCGCAACACCGAAGGGGACGAGGTGGTCCTCTGTGTTGCGCGCTTCCCTCTTGCAGCCGGCACGACGAGCAAAAGCATCCGGAGCGCGCTCCAGGCGCATGATGAATTTTGCATGACGGACACGACAAGCTGGAACTGGATCACCCGAGAAAGACGGGCCACCGCGGCGGCCGGCGAACGGCCAGGGCAGGCGTTGAACCTCGAGACCTGGCGCGACGACGGCTCACTCGTGCTCGGCGATGTGAGGCTGGAGGACAAGGCGGTCGTGCTCAGCGTGAACTCCCGGCAGCGATGCGAGCGCGGCAATGCGCTGCTGTCCGCGGTACTCGGCTCGCTCGTCGGGAAACCCTCGATCGAAACCGAGACTGTCGAACAGATGATGGCATCGCACAACGCCGCTGAGCCTCAGGAAGTCGACATCTCCGAGGCGGAGAAATGTGCGATAATCCACGATCAAATGGATCGGCACTACCGCAGCGTCCTCGATGAGCCGGTTCCCGCACTCGGAGGACTGACGCCACGTGCCGCAGTCAAGACAGACGATGGCCGAATTAAAGTCGTCGAATGGCTCAAGATGATGGAGAACGAGACCGCCAAGTCCGGCGCTCGCAACAGCGCAATGGCCAGTTACAACTTCGGTTGGCTATGGACGGAATTGGGTCTGGCTGGACTGAGGCGATGAACGAAATCACCAACTGACCGCTACGTCGTGGCCAGGAGATTGCTCAGCTCACCACGCTCATAATGGCTCTTTCCACGGAAGAGGATCCGTCAACGCGGTTGTATCGCAGGTGCTCCCAATGGGGAATTCATACAAAGTGGGACGAAACGACCCTTGCCCCTGCGGTAGCGGCAAGAAGTTCAAGAAGTGCTGCCTCGGCTCACAAAGCCCGAGCGAGCCATCATCCGGATTGCGCAGATTTGATCCGCGGGAAGTCGCCCGATCAGCGCTTGAGGACGAGAAAATCTCGACCTGGCGATATGATCCACTTGTGGAGCCGCATCCGGACCAGTGGCTTGCGCTGGATGAGCAAGAACGGATTGATCTCGTGCTGGCATATCATCGACATGCCGGGATCCGCCTCCCGCGGGAGCAATTGCACGCCGTCATTCACGCCATCGTCGAGAACCAGATTGCCGATGCCGAGCTGCCGGTGCGACGCACGGCGCAGCGACTGATGTCCGAAGGGCTGGATCGTCATGATGCGGTTCATGCGATCGGCTCGGTGCTCGCCGGACACATCAATGACCAGATGCGGGAGATCAAATCGGACGCCGACCACGCCGACATGCCGCCCGACCGAGACCCGAATGCGGATTATTTCGCTGAGCTGGAAGCTTTGACTGCGGAAGGGTGGCTTCGGTCCACGTGATCGTCGTGTCGACGCTTGTGCATCCTGCATGATCTGCACAGCACCCATTCCACGGCAACGGCGGCGTCTCTCAAGGCACAACCAGTTTCTTGCGAATGGCATAGCGGACCAGTTCGGCCGTCGACGACATTCCGAGCTTGCGCATGGCGGACGCACGATGGGTCTCGACCGTCTTCACGCTCAGCTTCAAAATGACGCTCATGGATCTGTTGGTATGCCCTTCCGCAATCAATTGGACCACGCTCTGCTCGCGCGACGTCAGCAGCATGTCCGACCTGCCATGCTTGTTGAGCTGGTAGTCGTGGAGCAGCTTCTCCACCAGGGCGCTGGTGAAGTAGGGCCTGCCGTCGAGCAGCGCCTCGATTGCGGAAATCAGGTGCTTCTTGGCATCCGACTTGAACAAGAAGCCGCGGACTCCCGCCAGAACGGCTTCGGACAGCAGTTCCTCGTCTTCATGCATCGTCAGGATCAGCACCTCCGTGCGCAGATCGAGTGCCTTGAGCCGGCGGCTGACCTCCAACCCGTTCATGAGTGGCATCGAATAGTCGACGATGACGATGTCCGACATCGTCTCCACGGCCAAACCGACGGCCTGCTCGCCATTGGTCGCTTCGCCGGCGACGATCCAGTTGGACTGCGTTTCGACAATCGCGCGAAGCCCTGAACGTACGACTGCATGATCATCCGCAATCAAGATGCGTTTCATGGCGTCGTTCTCGTTTTCCGGCCGCAATCGATGGAGACGGCCGGCAGCAGCAAGGTCGAACGATCATGCCGATCATGGCTCGAAGCGCCATCCTGCAAAACCCTGAACTGCCTCGGCGAATGTACCGACGTGGCCGGCTTCAAGGAGACCCCACGGACCGACGCGCCGTCATGCCTCAACCAGCTGCGCGCGAACGGCGTACCGGACCAGACCTGCGGTTGAGTTCACGTCCAGCTTGCGCATCGCGGCCGCTCGATGTGCCTCAGTCGTCTTGACGCTGAGGTTCAAGATCGCGCTGATGCCCTTGTTGCTGTAGCCTTCGGCCACCAGCTTGACGACAAGCTGCTCGCGTGGCGTAAGCCCACGGCCCCGGTCTGCTTCGCCGTCCGCGCCGTGATCCAGCTCGTTCCGGCAGCTTTCGCTGCAGAACCGCTTATGCGCCAAAAGCGCGTCCACGGCCGCCAATAGCGATCTGTTCGCATCCGACTTCGCCAGAAAAGCGCGTGCGCCGGCCTCGAACGCCTGCTGCGCGAGCAGACCGGACTTGTGCACCGTGAAAATCAGAACCTCCGTCTGCAGCGGATAGTCCCTGATCCGCCGCGCAACCTCCACTCCCGTCATTCGCGGCATGGAGAAGTCGACGATAGCCACATGCGGCCGGCTTTCGATTGCCGCAGTCAGCGCCTTGCTGCCGTCGTTCGCTTCGGCAACCACCTCCCAATCCGCCCGCTGTTCGAGCACCGCTCGCAAGCCCAATCGCACCGCCTCGTGATCATCCGCGATAAGAAAGCGTTTCATGGCAGAGCACTCCAATGTCGCTATACGGCAGCCATGTCCACCCGCTACCGATAACCTTCTTCTTCTTGCCTCAGTGGGTGCCAGCTTGGGCCCTCCCGAAGCCCGTGGCCTTTCGCCGGCCAGGCTTGTTCGTCGTCAGCCCATGCGGAAACACCGCGCGCAGGATGGTGCCGGAGAGCTGTGTTGCCGGATCGGAGTGGATATCCAATGACCCTCCGATCTGTTCGAGCCGTGCCCTCATCGCGGGAATGCCGACGCCGACGGATATGGTTTTCGCACCTTGCTTCGCGTAGTCGGCGCGCATCCCCCGCCCATTGTCGGTGACCGTCAGTCGAAAACGAGCGCCGATGGCGTCGATAACGATGCTCACCTCCGTCGCTTGCGCGTGGCGGAATATGTTCGTGAGGGCTTCCTGGACGATCCGCAGCAAGGCGCGTTGCTTCTCGTAAGGTAGCCTATCGACGTCGGGCACGATCCTGGTCGTGACCCGCAACGAGGTGCGGGCCGCAAAACCATCAGCGTAGTGCTCGATCGCGGCCTTGAGTCTGTCGATCGTCAGATTCTGGGGGTGTAGCAGATAGGAAAAGGCACGGATTTCCCTGAGTGCCTCATCGATAGACGCGTCGATCTCACCGCAAAGCCGTTCGGCGCCGACCGCGTCGCTCATTTCACGCCGGAGCCGCATGAGACCGAGACTCGCGGCAATCAAATGCTGACATGTCGAATCATGGAGATCGGAAGCAATCCGCTGCTGGATATCCTCCTGGATGGACGCCAGATTGGCAATGACTTGAACATCATCGACACCTTCGGTCGCGGTTTCGAATGCACCATGGCGCACGGTACGATGGCTGCCGATCAGCCGGATCGCGCTACCCGCCACAGGATCCACAACCGGAGCGATGGTCGTCTCCATATTTTGCCGCCGGTCGCCAAATGCGAGACGATGGCGAATCCTCACTTCCGTTCCTTCCGCGAGACAGGCGCGAAGGGCTTCATAGATGGATCTGGCGTCATCCCTGCTCATGCAGCTGGAGACGTCCATCTCCCTGATGTCTTCGGACGAGATGCCGAGATGCTGCTCGAATGCCGGATTGATCCCCTCATAGACGAAGCGACGGCCAGGCGAAGGGCGCACGACGAAGAGAAAGTCAGCCGAGCTCATCCAGTACAGCCGGTCGCCGGCCTCTTCGAAATCGAGCCGGAACGACCCTGTGCCGCTGGTTCGAATTGGCTCGGAAGCGGGAAAGCTATGAGGCTTCACGGTACGCGCTCACTCTGCTGCGGCAACGCCCGACATTGAAGCTCGATATCAGGAGTCGCCGTCCTGCCCCGCAGGCGGGGCATCACCCTGGATCAGAGTACGGACGCCCGTGGGGTCCGCAGATTATACACCGTTAGGTTGATGGCGCCATAAGTAGTATTGGCGCGAGATTGGAATCTCGAATTCGTGAGGGGAGACCTGAAGGGATCAAATATGCGGTTCGTGCCGGACCATTCGGCACTGGACTCAAAAGAGATGCAACAAATGCTAAAGTGCCGCCAATAGACTTCACGAACGGCACGAGGGGATAACAGCTTCCCCGATACGCAAGCAGCGCCCTCCGAGAATCGTGCATATCGTTCTCGGGTCAACGTCGGACGACACGTCCATCAGGCGCCTAGCGGGTTCCGGCTCCGCTCGCGCTGGATTTCTTTTTCTTTCCAGCCTTCGCGCTCGGAGAAGGCTGCTGAGGCGGCGCGATCACCAGCGGATGAGACGGCACTTGGAGGCGGTGAGTGGCGGCGTCGTCCCTGAGTGCATCAGTATCCAGGCGCTGGCTTCGGTCGACAGAATCGCGCGGGTCTGCGACGGCGGCAGACGGCGCCGCTAGCCCAACGGCGACTCCCATCAGCACCCACGCGCATTTCATCATCTTGCAGGCCCCTCAAAAAGCGAAGTCAAGTCGAGGACCGATCCTGAGGTCCCGGTAGCGCCGCACAGCAACGTTCGATGTACGCGCTTCGTACAACACACTGGTCGTCAGCGACACGTTGCTGGTAAAATTGTACTTCACACCCAGGTCCGCCGAGTAGATCTGGTCTTGCCGCCCCCGGTTCAGCCCGTCTGTGAACCAGAAGGCTTCGAACAGCGGCGTGCTCACGATTGACCATTTCGGATCGAGCTTGACTTCGATGCCGAGCAACGCATCGAAGCGCCAGCGGCGAGCTTCCGCGAGGTCGGAAAACCGGTAGGTCACAAGCAACAGCGGCGAGAGTGTCACATTATTCATGCGGAAGTCGCGCGCCACTGAGCCCATCACGTCATGCGAGGTGAAGGCAAGGTCCCGGTAGACTCCATCGAAATCGTATCGGTTCTCGTAGATGGCGGAGAAGCGCCAGCCGTCCCAATTCTCCGTCAGGCGCGCTCCGACGCGTGCGACTGCAGCGTTGCCATCCTTCTCCGTCGCGAATGCCTCGTATTGGGCGCGGGCGTAGAGCCGGTATGAAAGGTCATTGGTCAGATTCCCGTCCAGCCTGACGCTCACGTCGGGCTCATAGTAGAGATCCGATTTGCGGTTGTCCCGGCTGAACAAGGCATTGTCGGTGAAAGTCGGCGCGACGGAACCGACGACGCTCCACGACGGAGCGGAGTAGTACGGCACGGGACTGCTCGCCTTCAGCTCGGTGAGATCAACGTCCGCGGCCCACGCGGCGCTTGCTCCAAACAATCCAACGACCGGCAACAGAACGATAGATCCGCGCATGGCATGCCCGATGGCTTCTTCGTACACCAGGAATCGCCTTAGATTGGGCGACGATTGTGGCGTGTTAGTGATAGGACTTTAAATCAGGGATTGAACCGACAGATTGCCATTTCGTAAAATGCCGGAAGCTCCCGACGCTGCGAAAGAGACGCCGGGGAACTCACGCTGCACGTGACCGATCGGTTGCGTTGCCCCCAACAAAAGGCGGAACGGCGCGCGGGCGCGGCACGCTGGCGGCGCGGCCGAGCCCACTCGATCCGCCTAATAGTCCACCGCGTCCCTGGTGATCGGACAGGTCATGCAATGACCGCCTCCCCGGCCCCGCCCCAGCTCTGCACCGACGATGGTGATCACCTCGATCCCTTCCTTGCGCAGCAAGGTGTTGGTGTAGGTATTGCGGTCATAGGCAAACACCACGCCCGGGGACGCGCAAACCAGGTTAGCGCCGCTGTCCCATTGCGTTCGCTCGCGCATGTAGGCGTTGCCACCGGTCTCGACCACGCGCAGCTTCTTCAGGCCGAGCGCTTCAGCCACGACATCCACGAACGGCTTTTCATCCCTGCGCAGATCGAGGCCGGCGGGATTGTCGGCCGGCCGGTAGGAAAAGGCCGCGATGTTGTTGACGATGTCGGGATAGAGCAGAACGCAATCCCGGTCCGCGAACGTGAAGACGGTATCGAGATGCATCGCGGCGCGGAGCTTGGGCATCGCAGCGACGATCACGCGCTCGGCCGCCTTTTTCCTGAACAGGGCCGCCGCGACCTGGCTGATCGCCTGCCGCGAGGTGCGCTCGCTCAACCCGATCAGGACGTTGCCCTTGCCGATCGGCATCACGTCGCCGCCTTCCAGCGTCGCCAGACCGTGATCCCGCGTCGGATCGCCCCACCAGACATTGACCTTGCCGGCGAAATCCGGATGGAACTTGTAGATGGCGGTGGCGAGAATCGGCTCTTCATGCCGCGCCGGCCAATAGAGCGAATTCAGCGTGACCCCGCCATAGATCCAGCATGTCGTGTCCCGCGTATACAAAGTGTTGGGAAGCGGCGGCAGCAGATACTCGGTCATGCCGGCGGCCTCGCGGACGAGCTTGAGCATCTCGCCGCCATGGGCGTCCGGGAAGTCATGGGTCGAAACGCCCCCGATCAGCGTCTCGGCCAGATCGCGCGGCGTGAGGCTCTCCAGATAGCCCCGCAGTTCGTCGACGAGACCGAGACCGACCTGATCGGGAACAACCTGGTTGTCGAGGATCCACTTCCGGGCCTCGGGGATCGCAACTGTCTCGGTCAGCAGGTTGTGCATCTCGACCACGTCGACACCGCGATCACGCATCTTCTGGACGAAATCGAAATGATCGCGCTTGGCGTTTTCGACCCACAGCACGTCGTCAAACAGCAGGGTGTCGCAATTGGAGGGCGTGAGGCGCTGATGGGCGCGGCCGGGTGAGCAGACCATGACCTTGCGGAGCTGACCGACCTCCGAATGAACGCCAAAGGCTCTGTTGGATTCCGATGCCTGCTTTGCCATGGGACTGCCCTTGAGGGTTGCCTTGCCTAGATCGTGATGTAGCCGGTGGCCAATCCGTGGATTCCGACAGCCGCGCCGACGGCGGCTGCGATGAAGATGCCCCACTCGACGGCCGTGAAGACCCTCGCCTTCTGTTCCAGGCGCGCCCAGAAATAGAGCGCCGTGCCAGGCGCGTAGAGGATCAAGGACAGCAGCAGGAACTTCATTCCGGCCGAATAGATCAGGAACAGCGTGTAGATGACGGCGATGCCGGCAAAGATCGTGTCGCGCGTTCGCTCGCTGCCGCTCTTCTCATAGGTCTCGCCCCGCCTGACGAGCAGGAGCCCGTAGGCCGCGACGAGGAAGAACGGAATGAGTGACATCACGCTCGTCAGATTGAGCATCAGCGCGAAGGCATCCTGCGACCAATAGGTGCTGATGACGAAGAGCTGGACGATCACGTTGGTGAGCCAGAGCGCCGCGGCCGGCACCTTGTTCGCGTTCTCCGTGCCGAACAATGCCGGCATATCCCTGGTCCGGCCGGCGGCGGAGAGCACCTCGGCACAGATCAGCGACCAGGCGAGATAGGCCCCCAACACCGAAACCAGAAGTCCGATGCTGACGAAGATCGCGCCCCAATGCCCGACCACGGCCTCCAGGACCGTCGCCATGGACGGTTGCCGCATGCCGGCGATCTCGGCGCGGAGAAGCACGGCGTATGGCAGCATGGTGACGAGCACCATCAGGCTCGTGACGATCGCAAACCCCAGCAGGGTCGCAGCACCGACATGCGCGCGCTCCTTGGCGTAGCGTGAATAGACGCTGGCGCCCTCGATGCCGAGAAAGACAAACACCGTGACCAGCATGGTGGCGCGGATCTGCTCGAACAGGCCCTTGTCCGGCATGCCCTCGCCGCCCCAGAAATTGCCGCGGAACATGTCGGCGTTGAACGAGAATATCAGGATAACGATGAAGACGAGGATCGGCACGATCTTGGCGACAGTGACGATGGTGTTGATCGCGGCCGCCTGCTGCACGCCGCGCAGGATCATGAAGTGGAACAGCCAAATTCCGATCGAGGCGACGATGATTGCGGTGACCGTGTTGCCATCCCCAAAGACCGGAAAGAAGGCGCCCAAGGTCGACTTGATGAGGACCCAATAGGATACGTTGCCGATGCAGCTGCCGATCCAGTATCCGAATGCCGACAAGAAGCCGGGATAATCGCCAAATCCTTCCTTCGCATAGGCATAGACGCCGGCATCGAGCTCGGGCTTTCGCTCGGCCAGCGCCTGGAACACCCGCGCGAGGGTGTACATGCCGCCGCCGGCAATGCACCAGGCGAAGATCGCGCCGAACGGACCGGTGGCGATGCCGAAAGTTCTCGGCAGCGAGAAGATCCCCGAGCCGACCATCGAGCCGACCACCATCGCGGTCAATGCGAACAGGGAGAGCTTTTGGATTGACGGCGTCCCAGTCATGTGAAGACCTCGCGACACGCGGGTGCGCAACATCCTGGCCGAGCGACCTTGCCGGCGGTCGCACGATGCGCCTTGGGCGACACCTGGAATATCGGGTGATTACCTAGTCGCGCGTCGGGATTTCCCTCGCCGGAAACAGCCGCTCAAGACGACGGTGGAGCGGAGGCCATGGCTGGTCCCTTCTCCCCGAACCAGGTCACGTACAATGTCGGCAGCAAGACAAGCGTCAGCACGGTCGCGACCAGCAGGCCGCCCATGATTGCAACCGCCATCGGGCCCCAGAAGACGGTTGGAGCAATCGGGATCATGCCGAGAACGGTCGACACCGCCGTCAGCATGATGGGACGGAAACGGGAGCTGCTGGCATCCACCGCGGCGTCCCATGGGCTCTTGCCCTGCGCGCGCTCCGCATCGATCTGGCTGATCAGAATCACCGCATTCTTGCTGATCATGCCGAGCAGGGCGAGAACGCCGAGAATGGTGACAAAGCCCATCGGCCTGCCGGACAGCAACAGCGCGGCCACAACACCGATCATCCCGAGCGGGGCCACGCTAACGACCATGACCAGTCGCGGGAAGCTCTGCAACTGGACCATCAGAACCGTGAACATGACGAACAGCATCATGGGCACCACAGCGAGCACGGAGGCCTGCGATTTCCGGCTCTCTTCCACGGTCCCGCCGACGGCCACGCCGTAGGATGCAGGAAGCGTCTTCCTCAGCTTTTCGATCGCGGGCGATAGGGCATCCACCACCGTATCTGGCAGCGTTCCACCGCCGATGTCGGCACGCACCGTCAAGGTCGGAATACGGTCGCGCCGCCAGATCAGGGGATGCTCCTGATGATATCCGAACGTCGCAAACTGGCTGAGCGACACCGTCTTTCCTCCAGGCAGCGGCACCTGGAGCGTGCGCAGGTTGGACAGCGAAATGCGCTGTTCGTCGATAGCCCGGGCCACCACGTTGACCAGATAGATGTCGTCGCGGACCTGGGTGACGACTGCGCCAGATATCACGGTGTTCAATACGCTCGATATCGCCTGCGAGCTCAGGCCGAGACGGCGCGCTTCATCCTGATCGACGTAAATCCGCAGCTGGCGCTCCGGCTCCATCCAGTCAAAGTTGATGCTCTTTGTCCTGGGATCGGAGGCAACGATCTGCCCGACCTTGAGCGCAATCTCACGTACCTGCTCCACATCGGGTCCGCCAACGCGATATTGCAGCGGCCATCCGACAGGGGGGCCGAGGCCGAGAGGCGAAACCGACGCGACGGCAGCCGGAAACTGCTCCGCGAGAAGACGCTCCAGCCTCGCCTGCAGGCGCTCGCGCGCTGCGACGTCCTTTGCCACCACAACCGCCTGCGTGAAGGAATCGTTCGGAAGCTCCACGCTCAGTGGAAGATAGAAGCGGATCGCGCCGCGCCCCACATTGGTGCTCCAATGACGGACGTCCGGATCGGCGGCCAATGCTGCATCCAGGCGCTTGGCTGCCGTCTCGCTCGCATGGATCGATGCATTCTGCGGCAGGGTGAGGTCCACAAGCAATTCGGGCCGATCGGACGACGGAAAGAACTGCTGCGGGATCAACGGAAGCGCGAGAACGGACGCGGCAAAGAGCGCCAGCGAGATCGCAATCGTCGGCCACTTGGCGCGCATCGCCAGCGTCAGAAAATTCCGATAGAAACGGAACATCGCGCCAGGCTCGGCAGCCCCCTTCTGCACCGGCGGGACGAGAATGACGACACCCAGCAAGGGCGTGAAGACCACGGCAACGAGCCACGACACCAGGAGCGCGATCGCAACCACCGCAAACAGCGAGAACGTATATTCGCCGGCCGAGCTCGCGGCAAACCCGACCGGGATGAAGCCCGCGATCGTCACCAGCGTTCCGGCGAGCATGGCAAAGGCATGACTGCGGTAGGCAAACGTCGCAGCGTCGACCTTGCTGTCGCCTTGCGCCAGCCGATTGAGCGTTGCGTCGGTGGTCGTCATCGCGTCGTCGACCAGCAGTGCGAGCGCGATGATCAGCGCTCCCAGCGATATTCGCTGCATGTCGACGCGAGCGATCTCCATGATCGGAAACACGATGGCCAGCGTCAACGGAATGGCAAGCGCGATGATGAGGCCGGGACGGATTCCGAGGCTGATGAAGCTCACCACCAGGATGATGGCGATAGCCTGAAGGAGCGAGGTCATGAATTCGCCGATCGCGCCTCCCACCACGACGGCCTGGTCGGCAACGAGGATCGGCTCGATTCCAATCGGGAGATCGGCGGTGATCTCCGCCATCACCTTCTTGACGTTTCGGCCGAGCGCAAGAATGTCGCCGCCGTCGCGCATTGCGATGGCAAGCCCGATTGCGGGCTGGCCGTTGACCCGGAACATCGGTTGCGGCGGATCCACGTAGCCGCGCCGCACCTGCGCGATGTCGCTCAGGCGAATCGTGCGCCCTCCTGCGACGAAATTGACGCTGGCGATGTCCTGCTCCGACTGAAAACCGCCCGACACCCGCACGGAGATGCTTTCCTTGCCGGTCTGGATCACGCCCGTCGGGCGGACGATATTCTGCGATTGCAGCGCGGCGAGCAGAGCCGCCCGGTCGACGCCCAAGGTCGCGAGCTCCTGCTTGGAGAATTCGACGAAGATCACTTCGTCCTGCGCACCCAGGAGTTCGATCTTTGACACGTCCGGGACCTGAAGCAATCGAGAACGGATGCGCTCGACGTGATCCCGCAACTCCCGTTGCGTGAAGCCGTCGCTGGTGAAGCCGTAGACGATGCCGAACGTGTCACCGAAGTCGTCATTGAAGCCCGGACCGACAACTCCGGCTGGCAAGGTGTGCCGCATGTCGCCGATGCTCTTTCTCACCTCATACCAGGTGTCGGAAACCTGCCTCGCGTTCGCACTTCCTTCCAGGTTGACGAAAATGGTGACGAGACCCGCCCGGGTGAAGCTGCGCAGGAAGTCCAGATGGGGCGTCTCCTGCAATTGGCGCTCGAGCCGCTCAGTCACCTGCTTCATCGTCTCTTCGGCCGTTGCCCCCGGCCAGGCCGCCTGAACGACCATGGTCTTGATGGTGAAGGAGGGATCCTCGTTTCGACCAAGCCGGAAATACGCCAGGCCCCCGGCGATCACGGCAACGATCATGACATAGACGACAAGCGAGCGATGCCTGAGGGCCCAGTCGGAGAGATTGAGCCCGGTCATGGCTCTGCCCCGAGCACCCGCACCTTCTGGCCCGGATGAAGCGCCTGCACGCCCGCGGTGACGATGATCTCTCCGGCGTCCAACCCCTGCGAGACGATGACCTGTGCCTGGTCGAAACGCAGGATATCAACATTGCGCGCCGAAACGAGGTTCGTCGACGGATCGACAATCCACACCGCCGGCTGTCGATTTATCCGCGTCAACGCGGTTGCCGGTATGTCGATCACCGGACCGGAACTGGTTTCGACGCGGCCATTGACAGTCGCGCCGAGCCGCATCGCCGCCGGTGGATCCGTCAGGCCGACCTTGACCTCGAAGGTGCGGGTGACCGGATCGGCTTGAGCCGCGATCTGACGAATGCGGCCTCGCGCCGTAATCTTCGGATCATCCGTCAGGCTGACGGTCACCTGCACATCGGCCGGGGCCGATCTGACCATCTGAGCAGGAACATCGAAGATTGCGTCGCGGCCGTCCTGCCTCGCGATCCGCGCGATCATTTGTCCGGCCTGAACGACCTCGCCGGCCGACGGCCCCGTCGCGGTGATCTTGCCCGGCGCGTCGGCTCGCAGTTCGGTGAAACTGACGAGATCGTGCGCAGAGCTCAATTGCGCCTCCGCCGCCTCGACCTGCGACTGGGCGGTCTGTCTTGCTTGCGTCGCCGCCTCGAAATTGGCACGCGTGGTCCACCCTTGTGCCAACAGCGTCTCCTGGCGTTCGTAATGGTTGAGTGCCTGCGTCAACTGGCCCTGTGCGGCGGAAAGAGCGGCCTTCGCCTGTCGCAATGTGCTCAGCTCGTTCTGAGGCTCGAGTTGGGCCAGCAACTGCCCGGCCTCGACCCTGTCACCGAGCCTGGTGTCGTTCGCAAGCAGACGTCCGGAGATCCGGAAAGCGACGCTGACTTCGTCCTCCGCCTCGATGCGCCCCGTGAAGGTCAGCGGCACCAGGCTCTCACGCTTCTCGATCGTCGTGGTCCGGACCGGACGCGGAGACGATTCCTTGGTTTCCACTTGACGGTCACACGCAGCCAGGACCGACGCGGATGCAGCCGCCATCAGCGTCAATGCAATGGCTTGCCGAGATGTTGTTCGGCGACCGCGCATAGCCAAGCTCCTGAAACGTTGCCGGGCAGGTCCGCCTTTCCCGAGGTTGCGATTTCGCGATATCGCCCCTCGGTATTCTTGCCCAGGGGATCGACCGCACACATCGGCAAATCTACTCGGTGCGGCCGGATGCAATCGCGGTTACGGCACGACGCAAACGCAGGCAGAAACCCGACGAGGCGTGACGATCCGTCGGAGAGCGCTCTAGGGAATTCCTGACGCCTGATCAGGCAATCACCCAATATCGCCGGTCGCATCAAGAGCGCACGGTTGCACGCCCAGATGAAGCGATCGAGCGCGTCGGCTTGATGAATCAGGAGGGTTCAAGATGCGAAAGTTGATCCTAGTTGCGGCGGCGATCTCGGCAATGCTGACCATCGCGCCACAGACTGCATCGGCACAGACCCAGCAGAACCAATGGTGCTCCAAGTTCAAAGGGATGGTGAACTGCAAGTACTCCACCCAGGATCAGTGCCAGGCGTCCCGGAGCGGAAGAGGCGGCACCTGCTTCCCTCGGCAGGCGTCACGCTAGTTGCGTGGCAGGGCAGCGAGAGCCCATCCAGGGCGATGGCGTCGAACGATCCGCTCGTGGACGCCATTCGAACCGGTGTGGATGCTGTTGTATCGCTACGCCAACCCCCGTTTCGACACATCGACGGGTTCTCGGCTGCGGCCGCCGACAGCGCCGCCGCCGGAATCCCGTCCTTCAATGCACAAGGCCTGGTTTTCGAAACATCGCAGAACGGCGCGAGCTGACCCGCCGCCAGCCGAGGACTCCGACGTGAGCGGACCCTCAGGAAAACGAGACGCGCGTACGGGCGTCGCGGCGTCCTGGCGAAGCGCGGCGTCCCGAGCGGCATGGTTCCTCTGCCTTTGGCTCGTGCTTGCCGGCACCTCTGTCGATGACATTCCTGCCGCAACAATCGCCGTCGCGACGGCAACCTGGACGAGCTTGCGTTTGCTGGAGCCTGGCACGTCGCGGCGCTCACCTCGCGCCATCCTCCGACTGGCGCTTCTGTTCCTGTACCAGTCCATTGTGGCCGGAGTGGACGTCGCAAGGCGCGCACTCGATCCCGGCCTGCCGCTGCGCCCGGGATTTGTCGCGTATCCAACCCGTCTTCCGCGTGGCCTGCGTCGCAACGTGTTCGCAACGCTCACCAGCCTGTTGCCAGGCACCGTGCCGGCCGGAGAGGAGGAGGCGCAACTCCTCTATCACTGCCTCGACATCGATCAGCCCGTGATCGCCGAACTTGATCAGGAGGAGGCGGCCTTGGTTCGAGCGCTTTACAATGACTGAGTTCCTGACGGTCGTGGTCGGTTTCATTCTGGCAATGCTGGCGCTTGGACTGTTGTCGATCCTGCGTGGCCCCGGCGACGCTGACCGGGTCATGGCGACGCAACTGATCGGGACCGGAGGCATTGCGACGCTGCTGCTGCTCGGCACCGTAGCGAGCATACCCGCAGCGATCGACGTGGCTTTGACCCTGGCGCTGCTCGCCACCTTCGCCTCCATCGCGTTCGTCAAGAAGGGGCTTTCCCGCTTCGAGGCCGATGGGACCGCATCAACGGAGGACGAATGAGCCTCGCACGCGACATGATGACGATTGCAGCGGTGTCGGCCGGCGCGTTCTTCTTTCTGGCGGGCACGGTCGGCCTGCTTCGCTTTCCCGATACCCTGACGCGTCTGCACGCGCTCACCAAGGCGGACAACCTCGGCCTCGGCCTGGTCGTGCTCGGACTGCTCCCGCAAGCAGCGGGTCTTCGCGACGGGTCGAAGCTGGTTGGTATCTGGCTGCTCGGCCTGCTCGCGGGCGCCACCGTCTCGCAACTGATTGCGCGCGCGGCGCGCCAAGGCCAGTTGAACCGATGAGCATTGCGACGGTCTTTGAAATTGTCCTTGCCGCGGTCGTGCTGACCCTCGGCGTCTGGACGATCGTCGTGCCCGAGACGTTTTTGGCCACGGTCGGGTTCGTTGCCTATGGACTGCTGGTGGCACTGATCTGGGTACGCCTCGACGCTGCCGACGTTGCTCTGACCGAGGCCGCAATCGGCGGCGGCCTCGGTGGCGTCTTGCTGCTGAGCGCGGCGGCGCGATTGCGGGATGCCGACATGATGGCGGACGAAGCGCCAGGCAAACTGCTGCGAGCGGGCGCCGCAGCGCTGTCCGTGCTGACGGCTGCGGCGCTGGCCGGCGCGGTCCTGTGGCTGCCCGATTCCGCTCCGACGCTTGCTCCGGCTGCTGTTGCAAATGCCTGGGCAACGGGTCTGTCCAACCCCGTCACCAACGTGCTCATGGCGTTCCGCGCCATGGATACGATGCTCGAGAAGATCGTGCTGTTGCTGGCCATCGTCGGCGTTTGGTCGCTTGCGCCTGACAGTGCGTGGGGCGGCCGTCCCGGGCCGCGCCACCAAGCCGATCCACGTGGCGTTCTTGCCTTTCTTGCGCGGCTGCTGCCGCCGGTTGGCATCGTCATCGGGATCTATATCCTCTGGACCGGTTCCGACCATCCCGGCGGAGCTTTTCAGGGCGGCGCGATTCTCGCGTCGATGTGGCTGCTGGCCGTCATGGCCGGATTGGCGGACACACCGCTCGTGAGCGATCGATCGGTACGGTTCATCCTCGTTGCCGGGCCCGGCCTGTTCCTGCTCGTCGGCCTTGCCGGCCTTCTGTTTGGCGCCGCGTTCCTGTCCTATCCGCCAGCGCTGGCCAAGCCGCTGATACTTGGCATCGAGGTCGCAATGACCCTGACGATCGCAGCGACGCTCGGACTGCTGCTCGCCGGCGTACCGGAACGGGGCATGGAGCCGTGAGCGGCGTGACGGTGTTCGGATTGTGCGCTGCTGCCACGGTCGGACTTGGGCTCTACGGCCTGATCACGAAGCCCCAGCCCCTCCGCAAGATCATCGCCTTCAATCTGCTCGGCAGCGGCGTATTCCTCCTGTTCGGCGTCGTTGGACGGCGCGGTGCGGCGGCGGGGATCGGCAATGATCCGGTGCCGCAAGCCCTGGTGATCACCGGCATCGTCGTCGCGTTTTCCGCAACGGCTTTGGCGATTGCACTGCTGCTGCGGCTGTTCCAGACGAGTGCCTCCATGGCGCCGCGCAGTCGCGCCTCGCCGGGCGATGACCCAGATCAGGCCGGTGGCTGATGCTGCCCCCTGCCCCAGCGCTGGACGCGACAACAACCCCAAGCGGCTTCCTGCTGGTGCTGTCGATTGCCATACCCATCGCGGGTGTTCTGCTGGCCTTCGTTCTGGGCGAACGACACATCAGGCTGGTCGCATTCGCGACGATCCCGCTGGGGCTGGTGATCGTCGTAGCGATTCTGGCAGCAGTTGCGCAGCGCATGGGCCCTCTCGTTTACCTGCTCGGCGCCTGGCCGCCGCCGCTGGGGGTGGCGCTGCGCGCGGACGGATTGTCGGCCGTGATGCTTGCGGCGACCGCAGTCGTGATCTCCGCAGTCGCCGTCTATGCCGGTACTGAATTCTCAGTGACAACGACGGAGGCGCGCGCGCCATTCGTGTTCTGGATCCTGCTGCTGGCGGTCTGGGCGGCGCTGAACACAATCTTCGTCGGTGGAGACCTCTTCACGCTTTATGTTGCCCTGGAATTGCTGACATTCGCCGCGGTGCCGCTGGTCTCGCTGGATGGCCGTCCGGAGACCCTGCGCGCGGCGATACGCTATCTGCTCTTCGCATTGCTCGGCTCCGTGCTCTATTTGCTGGGCACGGCGCTCCTCTATGGTCTTCATGCCACCCTGGATATCGTGCTGTTGTCGCACCGGATTGGAGCACAGCCTGCCTCGCTCGTCGCGGCGGCATTGATGACATCAGGTCTTCTGGCCAAGACCGCACTCTTTCCGTTGCATCTCTGGCTGCCGCCTGCCCACGCAGGCGCGCCGGCTGCCGCTAGTGCGATCCTGTCTGGCCTCGTCGTGAAGGGATCTTTCTTCATCATCGTGCGGCTCTGGTTCCAGGTGATGCCCGGGCTGCCTGGTTTCGCCGCCGCACAACTGCTCGCCGCGCTGGGAGCTGCGGCAATCGTGCTCGGAAGCGTCCTCGCCTTGCGCCAGGAGCGACTGAAGCTCCTGATCGCGTATTCGACGCTGGCCCAGATCGGGTATCTCTTCCTGATGTTTCCGCTCGCGTTCAATGCCTCGGGTCATCTGGAGAGTGGCGAGGCCCTGGCGGGCGGCCTGCTGCAGGCTGCCTCTCACGCCACCGCAAAGGCGGCGATGTTCATGGCCGCCGGATCGATCTACGCCGGGCTGGGCCACGATCGCATCGCGGGGCTCGGCGGTATCGCGCGCGTCCTGCCCTTGAGCGTCCTGGCGTTTGCCATCGCCGGCATCGCGCTGATGGGCGTGCAGCCGAGTGGCGCGTCCCTGGCGAAAGACCTGTTGCTTCAGGCCGCGACCGAGAGGGAGCAATGGTGGTGGGCGGTCGTGCTCCAGGCAAGCGGGGCGTTCACTGCCTCCTATGTCGTGCTGGTTCTGGCTCATGCGCTGGCCCCTCCGGACAAGTCTGTTGTATTGACCGACCCGGCACCGCGCCTTCCGGACGTGGCGGTGCTCGTGCTGGCGCTCTGCTCGTTATTGCTTGGCCTCGTGCCCTGGGAACCGTTTCTGCCTGTCCAGCGTATCTCGCCGTTAGGTCTCTTAGATCTCGAAACTCTCTCCAAATTCCTCTTGCCTCTCCTGGGAGGCGTCGTGCTGGCAATCCTGCTCCGCCCCTGGCCTCACCCGCTTGCGTCTTCGGTGCGTTGGAGGCTCGCCATCGGCGTGTTCGATTCATTCCGGCGCGGCTGCTGCGCGTTCGGCAGCTATGTTGAAAGGGGCAACGGTGTTCTCTGCGAGTGGCCGGCGGCAAGCATCTGCCTTCTCATGCTGGCCCTGCTGTTCGGCGTGTTGATGCTTGTGGCCGCGTGAGGCGCCGGCTCATGCATCGGCCGGGAACAGGTGAGGCCCAAGAACAGGTCAGGCCCAAGTGTTTCCCATCGCGATCATCAGGAACATTCATCCCGACGCCTCAGGGTTTTCTCCGATCCCGCGCCGGTGAACCGACGGCTAATCTCTGACAACGCATCCCGCCAGCGGCGCTGGCGTACCAGGCTTGGCCGGGAGTTGCGATCCAGCAGGAGGTCTTCATGTCCGATTTAGTGGCGATCGTATATCCATCCGAAGCGAAGGCTGAGGAAGTTCGTCAACGGCTGCTCAACCTGCAGAAGGAATATCTGATCACGATCAGCGATGCCGTGATCGCCGTGAAGACCGATTCCGGGGGCATCAAGCTCAATCAACTCGTCAACACGACGTCGATGGGAGCGGTAACCGGTGGTTTCTGGGGGCTTCTGATTGGCATGATTTTCCTCAATCCGATCCTCGGTGTCGCCGTCGGCGCGGCCTCCGGCGCGCTCGGCGGCGCGTTATCCGATTTCGGCATCGACGACTCCTTCATGAAGGAATTGTCAGCGTCGCTCCACACCGGCAACGCCGCCCTGTTCGTCCTGATCAAGAGTATGACCGCCGACAAGGTACTGAAGGAGATCAAGGACGCCGGAGGGACCGTGCTGAAGACGTCTTTGGATGATACCAGGGAACAGGCCCTGCGCGACGCGCTAGCAAGCGCCGCGGAGCGACCGGCGGCCTGACAGCCCTTTGGCCGCTCAGCGCCGGCTGCCGGCCAGACGCAGCAGCATCATGAACAGGTTGATGAAGTTGAGATAGAGCGACAGCGCTGAAATCACCGACTTGCGGCCAGCCGACGTTTCATCGTCCCCGCTGTCGTACATCGCCTTGATCCGCTGGGTGTCGTAGGCCGTGAGCCCCGCAAAGACGCCGACACCCACGACCGAGATCAACCAGTCGAGCCCGCTTGATTGCAGGAAGAGGTTCACCAGGCTGGCAATGATGACCCCGATCAGGCCCATGAACAGGAAAGTGCCGAGACCGGACAGGTCACGCCTTGTGGTGTAGCCGAATACGCTGAGCGCTCCGAACATCGCGGCCGCGATGAAAAACACGCGCGTGATCGAGGCGCTGGTGTAGATATGCAGCAGTATCGAGAGCGAGACCCCGACCAGCGCGGCATAGATGAAGAACAGAAGCCGCGCCGTCGCCGCCGACAGCGTATTGATGCGCGCGCTGATGAAAAAGACCAGCGCGAGCGGCGCCAGTATGAAGACCCACATCAACGGACTCTGCAGCAATGCGGGACCGGTGAGCTGATAGGTCAGCCAGGCCACAACGGCGGTCACGCCGACGCCGGCCGCCATATAGTTGTAGATGCGCAGCATGTAGCCGCGCAATCCAGCGTCCACCGCGATTGTGTCAGAGGTCGCCAGGTTCTGATCGTAGTTTGACATCGCTTGCCTCCTCGCGGAGCCGTTGGGAGGCAGCGACCCTATTCCTCTGCCCTCGCACGGGATATCGGACAATCACCTGATATCCCGGGGGCACGATCACCCTACTCGGCCTGCAAATGCGGCACGCCGGCCCTTCAGTTGTGGCGATTTCCGCCTTACGGAATCGTAAGATGGTGCTGCCGCTTGCGTTCGTCTTTCCGAGCACGACCCTTACGCATTTGTCACTGGAAGCGGCACGCTTTCCGGCCTAATCGGCCGACATGCGGTACTTCTTTCACATCGTCGACAAATACGGCCTCTCGCCGGACGAGAGCGGATGCGAGCACGTTGACCAGCACGCGGCGATGCTGCATGCCCGTCGCATTGCAGAAGAGCTCGCCAAGGCCGGGGAATTCGTCCGGTCGGGCTTCGTGTTTGTGGCCGATACTGCTCCCGGACTTTCGTCCGGTCGCAACTGAGGAAAGACGAGGCTGGCCGGACCAGGTCCGGCCTACTGGTTTCCTGCCACTGCTCTCTACATAGAATCACGGATGTTCGAGCAGAAGGGCTGCTCCTAAGGTCTTCGCCAAGGGGTGGCCGGCGCTCCACCGTCGCAAAGGTTTGTCGCGCCTGCCCGATCTCCGATTGGAAGGCCAGCTTGCACCATGGCGCCTCCATCGAGCCAGACCGATCAAAGGCTCTCACGGAATGCGCTCATCGCGCTCGTGATCGGGTCGATGGTCGGTTCCGGTATCTTTGCATTGCCTGCAGCGTTCGGGCGGACCACGGGCGCGCTCGGAGCGATGATCGCCTGGGCCATCGCGGGCACAGGCATGCTGATGCTCGCCTTCGTGTTTCAGACCTTGTCACAGCGCAAGCCGGACCTCGATGCCGGCATCTACGCCTATGCCAGGGCCGGATTTGGCGACTATATCGGCTTTGCTTCGGCCGTCGGATACTGGATCGGTTGCTGCCTTGCCGACGTCGCCTGCCTCGTCCTGATCAAGGCGACGCTCGGACAGTTTTTCCCGGTCTTCGGCGACGGCACGACGCCAGTGGCGATCGCTTCTGCGTCCGTCCTGCTCTGGGGCGTGCACATTCTGCTGCTGCGCGGCATCACGGGGGCGGCCGCGCTCAACACGATCGCGACCTACGCTAAAATCATCCCGATACTATTGTTCATCGTCGTCGCCGTCATCGCCTTCGACGGCACGCTCTTCTCCATTAATTTCTGGGGCACGGAGCAGCCGGCCGTTTCGAAGGTGGTCGCGCAGGTTCGCGGCACGATGCTGCTGACGGTGTTCGTGTTCGTCGGAATTGAAGGCGCGAGTGTCTACTCCCGTTACGCCCGGAGCCGCACCGATGTCGGATTCGCAACCCTTGCCGGCTTTCTGACGGTTCTGTGCCTCCTCGTCCTCGTGACGCTCCTGTCGTACGGCGTGCTGCCACGAGCGGAGCTGGCGGATCTCCCGACACCATCCATGGCCGGCGTGATGGAGGCGGTCGTCGGCCGCTGGGGCAGTGTGTTCATCAGCGTGGCACTCCTGATCTCGGTCCTCGGCAACTACCTGTCCTGGTCGCTGTTGGCGGCCGAGATCCTGCATTCCGCCGCGATCCACCGCACCATGCCCTCCTTTCTCGCCACGGTGAACGTGTACAAGGTCCCTGCCGGCGCGCTCTGGCTCACCAACTGCGTCATCCAGATTTTTCTGCTCGTCACCTGGTTTGCGGAATACGCATTCACGCTTGCCTTGAAGATGACGAGCGCGATGACGCTGATCCCATATTTCTTTGTTGCGGCGTACGGCCTGAAGCTCGCCTGGACCAGCGAGGCCTATCACGCCGGCGAGCACGCCCGGATTGTCGACTGGATCCGCTCGGCCATCGCGACAGTTTACGCGGCCGGCATGATCTACGCAGGCGGGCCCAAGTTTCTCCTGCTGTCGTCGATCCTCTATGCGCCCGGCACGTTGCTGTTCCTTCTCGCAAAACGCGAGCGCAAGGAAGCGATCTTCCGGCCGTTCGAAATCATCCTCTTTGCAGCGATCACGATCGCCGCATGCGCCGGCGTCTACGCGCTGGCCACCGGAGCCATCTCGATTTGAGTCCTTGTCCCTGGTTACATGGAGGCGGATATGAGCACCCGGGCCATCTGTAGCGCCTTGATCCTCGGCGGATTGGTGGCGGTCTCCGCATATCCAACCCTGTCGCTGGCCCAGTCGACCGAGACCGGCGTGTCTGCCCAAAAAGATGCCGGCGCGCCGGCACCGAAGAGCGCAGCGCCCAACACCAATACGAACCCGACGAAGCACCGTTACTGGCGTCATCGCGGCGGAAAGCATCCGCACTATGGCAGCCGGCGCGTCCGGACCTAGGCGCAAACGACGATAGCCCACTCCAGCGATTGGACCGATCCATGAGCGAGTCCAGGACAGGACCGGAGAAGCTCCAC
This sequence comes from Bradyrhizobium sp. B025, assembly GCF_042257955.1. Classification (NCBI taxonomy): domain Bacteria; kingdom Pseudomonadati; phylum Pseudomonadota; class Alphaproteobacteria; order Hyphomicrobiales; family Nitrobacteraceae; genus Bradyrhizobium; species Bradyrhizobium sp. B025. The sequence goes on from NZ_CP170150.1 coordinate 7,265,451, forward strand.
GAGGTCGTTCTGCGCGACACGTCCGCCGATCTGCCGGACGCGCGACGCAGCATTCTCGCGACCGGGCTGACCCTGCTCGCCGCATGCGTCTTCCTGTTTCTGGCGTGGCAGACGGTGTCCAGTCTCCTGCTCATCTTCGCAGGCGTGTTGTTCGCCGCATTTCTGGACGCGTGCGCAAGGGCTCTGGCGCCGGTCCTTCCGCTCAATCGCGCCTGGCGCCTGACGCTGGTCCTGTTGCTGTTCTCCGCTCTGTCGGGGTTTGGAATGGTCTGGGGTGCGGGCAAGCTGCCGGAGCAGACGCGCCTCCTGCTGAAGGTCATGGACAGCCAGATCGACGTCCTGCAGGAGCATCTCCTGTCATATGGCGTTGACCTCCTCGGCCCGGAATGGGGCCGCGACTTTGCGCAATGGCTGTTCTCGGATCAGGGCCGTTTTCTCAGCCATGCACAATTTCTGCTCGGCGGAGCCTCAACTCTTCTGACCGGCGCGCTGGTGATCCTGTTCCTCGGGATCCTCTTTGCCTTCGATCCGAACAGCCATCGCGAAAGCCTGGTCATGCTGGTGAAGCAGTCCTATCGCGCGCGGACAAGAGCCGTCATGGACGAGATAGGCACCGTCATGCGGCTGTGGCTGGTCGGACAGCTCATCCGCATCATCCTGATGACGCTGTGGGTCTGGATCGCACTCTACCTCATCGGGCTGCCCGGTCCCTTCGTGCTCGGATTGCAGGCGGGCCTGTCGAATTTCATTCCCTATCTAGGACCCATCGTGGCCGCGATTCCGATCGCGCTCGTCGCAATGCCGCTCGGCAGTTCGCTGCTGATCTGGGCCGTCCTGATCTACACGATCATCCAGTCAGTCGAAGGCTATGTGATCGGCCCGCTGATCCAGCGTCAGGCGGTCGAGATCCCGCCTGCCTGGACGCTGGTCGCCATCGTCATTCTGGGCGCGCTGTTCGGCGTCCTGGGCATTGCGCTGGCCATGCCACTGGTCGCGATCGGCCGTGTCGCAATCATCCGATTCTACGTCGAGGACTACCTTGGCGACGACCTCAAGCAGACATTCAACGGCGGTAGATCGTGACTGGATAGCCCATGAGCAAGATCGATGTACAACGGAACGTGGGTACGGAGCCTCCCTCGCCTCGTCCCGGAATGGCTCATTTCCTGTGGCAGCAGCTTCCTTATGTCGTGGCGCTGGTGCTCGCTATCGCAGGCGTCGCCTATACCAACGTCTCCCACCAGCCTCTCGTCGGCTACTGGGAATTCCTGGCGCTTGCCATCTGCGTCGTCTGCGTCGTTACCAAATGGCCGGAGGCCCAGGGCAAAGAGGCCCAGCTCCGATTGATCTGGACCCAGGCGCTGCATTGGATTGCCGTCCTGATCACAATGAACATCATACTGATCTCGGGCGTCCAGCAGTTGCTTCCGACACCGGCAACCGGCCTCGTCCTGCTGACGTTGCTCGCACTCGGCACGTTCCTTGCCGGCGTCAGCCTGTTGTCGCTGCAAATCTCGTTCCTGGGCCTCGCGATGGGCGTGGCCGTCCCGGCGATCTCCTGGCTGAAGCAGTCCGTCTTCTTCTTCCTGCTGGGCGCGGTGCTGCTGATCGGCCTCGGCATCACGTTCTGGCTCCGCCAGGACAGCCGACCGAGGATTGCGCCCTCCGACACCAACAGCCAAGTGGAGGCTTGAATGCGAATGACACGGCCTGTTGCAGTCTTCGCCACATCCGCGCTGCTATGCATCGCCAACCTGCCCGCGCGCGCCGAAACGTTCAGGGTCGGCCGGCTCCTCTGCTTGAGCAACCCGCGCGTCGGGCTTGTGCTCGGATCGGTGCAGTCACTGCGCTGCACATTCTTTGCGAGAAACCCGCCGAGGCAGTTCATCTATGAGGGACGGATCCGGCGCGTTGGCCTCGATCTCGGCGTGACCAGTGCAGGCAGCCTGTCGTGGGCCGTGCTCGCCAAGAACTCGCGGATCGGCTCCGCCACCCTGCGCGGCAACTATGTCGGCGCGAGCGGCAGCTTGGCATTCGGCCCCGGTCTCGGCGCCAACGTCCTGATCGGCGGCTCGCGCAGGAGCGTGATGTTGCAGCCGCTGTCGATCGAGCGATCGATCGGAATCAATCTCGCGGCTGGTGTCACCAATCTGACGCTGGGTCCGCGCGGCAGCCGCTAGCTCGCAACCGCGATCCCGCGCGCGATCGCCGGATTCCGGTGGGCTCACGAGAACATTCCCACCCCGTCGCTCAGGGTTTCGTCGGATGTCGACGGCGCGGGCTCGAAGCTACCATCCCAAGCGTGCCGATCATCGCGCGGATCAGGAGGATGGCATGACAGTCTATGACAGCCGGTCGGACATCGGGGTTCTGGGCTCGCCTCCGCTGTGGGTCTGCGCTCTCCTCGGCATCGTGATGATCGCCGCCGGCATCGCGGCTCTCAGCGACGTGGTTTTCGCGACGATCATCAGCGTCAAGCTGATCGGGCTGACGGCTATCGCGGCCGGCGCATTCGAGATCATGCATGCCTTCTGGACCAAGGGATGGGGCGGCTTCCTGTGGCAGATCCTTCTCGGCGCTCTCTATCTCGCCTTCGGGCTTGTGCTGCTCACCCAGCCGGCTTCCGGTGCCCTGATCCTCACCTATTTCCTCGGCGCGGTGCTGCTCGCCTCGGGCGTCATTCGATGCGTGCTGAGCTTCGCCCATTGGCGACAGAACGGATGGATGATGCTGATCTCCGGCATCTTCGGACTGCTCGCGGGCGTGCTGATCCTGTTCAGCTTTCCGACCATCAGCGTCTGGGCCCTCGGATTCCTGCTTGGCGTCGACCTGATCTCGCACGGCCTGGCGTGGCTGCTTTACGCGCTTCAGTCCGTGCGGCGAACTGCGTAACGATGGAGAAGATGATGATGGACGCTCCCACCCGTCGAGCTTTCCTTGGCTTTGCTCAGAATGCCGTTGCTGCCGCGGCGATCGGCGCTGTCGGAGTTCGTCTGATTGAGACTGCGGAAGCGATGCCGATTGCCCACGATCTTGGCCAGGCCGGCGAGCCGTCGGAGCTCCTGACGCAAGCTCAGTGGTGGGGACCCCCAGCCGGTCCCGGTTGGGGACCTGGTCCGGGCTGGGGCCGCCCACCGCCACGCAGGCGCCGATGGGTTTGCTGGTGGCATCGCGGCCGTCGTCGTTGTGGATGGCGGTGGCGCTAGGAGCCCCCTCTTAACTTGCGCAATCCGCCGGGAGCAGATTTGCCACGAAGGCGATGGAGGCGATCGTGCGCCACGTGAATCAATGGCTCCTGTGGGCCGCTCTGATAGCTCTTCTCGTGGTGGCAGCCGCCTTCTGCGTGTCGGTATGGCAGGCAACTCCATCGATGCCGCTTTACCGCAACATCATCCTCGGAGGGGCCGTCGTCCTGATGCTGGTGTTCGGCTGCGGCCTGATCGCGCTGATGTTCTATAGCCGTCGCAAGGGTTATGACGAGCCCGCGCGCAGCGATCGGATACGGCGGGAGTAACGAGGCGCTGGTGAAGCACCGACCCGGCCCGGCTCTTAGGTCTGGAGCAAGGAGCGGACAATGACCCTTGCTGGCGTCTCGATCAGGCTGCTGGCGGCAACTCTCCTGACGATCATCGCCGGTGGGACCGCCCGGACACAACCTGCCGCGGCCGGAGCCCCTGCGGTCGGCGTCGTGGAAGCGACCAGGCGGCCGATCACCGAGACCAGCGAATTTCTTGGACGGATCGAGGCGATCAATCGGGTCAGCGTCGTCGCGCGCGTGACGGCATTTCTGGACAAGCGCCTGTTCGACGAGGGCGCCGAGATCAAGGAAGGCGACGAGCTCTATCGGCTCGAGCGAGGTCCCTTCGAAGCGGATCTTGCATCGAAACAGGCGCAGGTCGCGCAGCTCCAGGCAACGCTCGAAAATGCCAAATTGACGACCGAGCGCGCGCGGACCCTGCTCGGAGGTCCCGCCGGGCAACAGTCCACCTACGATGCAGCGATCGCCAACCAGCTCAGCCTCGAAGCCCAGGTGCAAGCCGCGCAAGCCCAGGTCCAAGCCTCCCAGATCAATCTCGGTTACACGAAGATCAACGCGCCGATTGCCGGCAAGATCGGACGCACGGCGGTGACGGAAGGCAACGTCGTCGGTCCGAGCTCGGGCGTGCTGACCACCATCGTCAGCCAGGACCCGATGTATGTCACCTTCCCGGTGCCGCTCCGCCAGGGGCTCGAGCTGCGGGAACGATACGGACCACAAGGCGGCCTGGACGCGGTGGTGATCAGGCTGCGACTGCCCGATGGCCGGATGTACGGGCACTCCGGCAAGCTGAATTTCGTCGACAACACCATCGCCCAGAGCACCGATACCATCATCGTACGCGGGGAGATCGGCAATCCAATCCTGCGGGCTTCTTCGGCGGCTGGCGTCACCGTTCACGAGCTGACTGACGGCGAGTTCGTCACCGTCGTGCTGGAGGGCGTCCAGCCGGTCGAGGTGCTGGCAATCCCGCGCTCCGCCGTGCTCTCCGATCAGCAGGGCGACTATGTGCTGGCTGTCGGCGCCGACAACAAGGCCGAGCAGCGCCGCATCCAGCTCGGACAATCGACTACGACCATCGCCGCCGTGATCGCCGGACTTGCGGCCGGCGACAAGGTCATCGCGGAAGGCTTGCAGCGAGTTCGTCCCGGCCAGATCGTTTCGCCGGGACCGGCAAGTCCGCTGATCCTGTCGAGCATGAAGCCCGCCGCGGACGCCCCGGCTCCTCAAGCGGATCACGGCGCCTCCGGCACGACCCGCCCGCTGGACCGCAAACCATGATATCCGCCGTTTTCATCGATCGCCCGCGGCTTTCGATGGTGATCGCCTTCATCATCACCATCGCCGGCGCGCTGGCGTTGATGCAGATTCCGGTGGCGCAATTTCCGGACATCGTGCCGCCGCAGGTCACGGTCTCCGGCACCTTCCCTGGCGCATCCGCCGAGGTGGTCGAGAGCAGCGTCGCCCAACCCCTGGAGGCGCAAATCATCGGCGTCGACCGCGCGCTCTACATGAAATCGACCAGCGCCAATGACGGCAGCTACACACTGACGGTCTCGTTCGCGCTCGGCACCAACCCCGACATCAATACCGTCAACGTCAACAACCGCGTGCAGAGCGCACTGTCGCAACTACCGACCGAGGTGCAGCAGCAGGGGGTGACGGTGCACAAGCGGTCCTCGTCGATCCTGCAATTCCTCGTGCTCTACAGTGCCAATGGCCAGCAGGATCCGCTGTTCATCACCAACTACGCGATCATCAACGTGCTTGATGCGATCGCCAGCACGCCCGGCGTCGGCCAGGCGAACCTGTTCGCCAAGATGAACTACTCGATGCGGATCTGGTTCGATACGCAGCGACTCACCAGCCTCGATCTCACGCCATCGGACGTCATTGCCGCGATCCGCACGCAAAGCGTCCAGGCGCCTGTGGGGCGCATCGGTGCACGTCCGATCAGCGACGACCAACAGCTCCAGTTCAATGTGCAGACCCTGGGCAGGCTCGCCACCGTCGACCAATTCGCCAATATCGTGCTGCGCGCCAACCCGGACGGCTCGTCGCTGCTCGTGAAGGACGTTGCCCGTGTCGAGATGGGCGCGCAAAATCTCGACAGCGAAGCGCGGATCGACGGCCGCGCGGCCGTGCCGGTCGCGATCTATCTGGCGCCGGGTGCCAATGCGATGAGCACCGCACAGGCCGTGGCGGCGACGATGCAGCGGCTGTCGCTGCGTTTTCCCACCGGCCTGAGCTATCTCGTGCAATACGATTCCACGAGCTTCGTGCGCGACACGATCACGGAGGTCTTGCGGACGCTGGGCGAGGCCTTCGTCCTGGTCGTGATCGTGGTGTACCTCTTCCTCGGCAATCTGCGGGCCACGGTGATCCCGGCCGTTGCCGTTCCAGTGAGCCTGGTGGGCACGTTCGCCGTCCTGCTGGTGCTGGGCTATTCGGCCAACACGGTATCCCTGCTGGCCATGGTGCTCGCCATCGGCATCGTGGTGGACGACGCCATCGTCGTCGTCGAGAACGTCGAGCGGGTGATGGAGGAGGAGCCGGGCCTTTCCCCCGCCGCGGCCAGCAAGAAGGCCATGACCCAGATCACCGCGCCGATCATCGCGATCACCCTGGTGCTGCTCTCGGTCTTCGTACCGATCGCATTCATTCCCGGCATTTCCGGAACGCTGTTTCGCCAGTTTGCGGTGACGATCAGCGCCGCGATGATGATCTCGGCGTTGAATGCGCTGACGCTGTCGCCCGCCTTGTGCGCGCTGTTCCTGCGCCACACCGGGCCCAGGCGCGGCATCATGGGACGCGTCCTCGGCTTCATCGACTGGCTGCGCGACCGCTACAGCGGCGGCGTCCGCCGCCTGGTGCGCGTGGCGGGTCTCTCACTGCCGTTCGTCGCCGTCGTTGCCGCCGGCATCTTCGGCATGTCGCTGATCACGCCAACAGGTTTCCTCCCCGAGGAAGACCAGGGCGCCTTCTTCACCTCGGTGCAACTGCCAGACGGCGCATCGGTGGCGCGAACCAGCGAAGTCACCCAACAGATCGAGGATCTCCTGAAGCAGATCCCCGCCGTCGATCACGTCCTTGCCATCGTGGGCTTTTCCCTGCTCGACGGCGCGTCCGAACCGAACAGCGCATTGGTGGTCACGCGGCTGAAGCCGTTTTCCGATCGCAAGGCGGCAGCCGATTCCGCGCAGGCGCTGATCCGGCAAACCTTCGCAGCCGGCGCACAGATTCGACAGGCCAACGTGTTGCCGTTCAATCTGCCGCCGATCATTGGGCTCTCCACCGGAGGCGGGTTCGAATACCAGCTTCAGGCGCTGGAAGGACAGACTCCGGCCGCGATCTCCAGCGTCACCGGGGCGCTGATCGGTGCAGCCAATGCCGATCCACGGCTTGCGCGTGTCTTTTCGACCTTCACTGCGACCAATCCATCCATCCATCTCGACATCGACCGCCGCAAGGCGCAGGCGCTCGGCGTGACGGTCAGCGACATCTTCACGGCCTTGCAGGCGACGCTCGGCGGCATCTATGTCAACAACTTCAACCTGTTCGGCCGCACCTGGCAGGTCAACGTTCAGGGCGAAGCGTTCGATCGCGCCGATATTTCGGACATCTGGCGGATCTATCTGCGCAACGGCGCCGGCCAGATGGTGCCGATCAGGTCGCTCGCCGGGATCAGGATCGTGACCGGGCCTCAGGTCATCACCCGCTACAACAATTATCGCTCGGTGACGGTGAACGGCAGCCCGGCGCCGGGCGTCTCCTCAGGAACCGCGATGGTCGCAATGGCAGAAATCTCCAACACCGTGCTGCCTGCGGGCTACAGTTTCGCGTGGACCGGCACCGCCTATCAGGAGCAGCAGGCCGCTGGCCAGACCGGCATCGTGCTCATGCTTGCGGTGCTGTTCGCCTACCTATTCCTGGTGGCGCTCTATGAGAGCACGGTGATCCCGATACCGGTGCTGCTATCGGTCGTCGTCGGCGTGCTCGGGTCCTATGTCGGCATCAAGCTCGCCCGCCTCAATCTCGACCTCTACGGCCAGATCGGGCTCGTGGTCCTGATCGCGCTCGCCGCCAAGAACGGCATTCTGATCGTCGAATTTGCCAAGGAGCAACGCGAAGCGGGCGTGGCGCTCAACGACGCCGCGATCCAGGGCGCGCATATGCGCTTTCGCGCGGTCATGATGACTTCGGTCGCCTTCATCCTTGGCCTCCTGCCGCTCGTGATTGCAACCGGCGCTGCGGAGCTCAGCCGCAGGGCGGTCGGGACAGCCGTATTTGCGGGCATGCTCGCGGCAAGCTCAATCGGCATCTTTCTCGTCCCGACGCTCTACGTGACGTTCCAGCGTCTGCGGGAGCGGATGAAGGCCGCGCCAAAGTCCGGCAACTGAGTTGACTGGCGCAAGGTGCGCAAACTCGGCCGATGCCTGCGCGATCAATCAGTTGTCGAGCGAACAAACCCGCGAACTCTCATATAATTGAAATTGCTATGTAATTTATACGGTCTTGCCTCATGTGATCCCGAGCCCGTTCGGGAAAACAAGCGCAACGCGCGCGCTTCCGACTGCCGACCGTGCGTCAGATTGGTCAACGACAACGAATTGCAGCTTGCGGATTGAAGGCCTATGTTGAGTCTCCAACCAAGCAGCCGCCCATCGTACGGCGAGAGTCTGCAGGGGAGAGACCTCACGGTGGATGGCGTGCATTTTGCGCCGGAGGTCACATCATGGCCATTGCTCCCACACTCCAGAAGTACCTCGCCGCTGAGAACATCCAATACGAAGTGGTCCCGCACGAACTCAGCATGACGTCCACTCGCACGGCCGAGGCATGCCATATCCCGGGCGATCGCCTCGCCAAAGGCGTCGTGCTGCGGCGCGACGGCGAATATATGCTGGCCATCTTGCCCGCATCGCATCACCTCCGCCCGTCGGAACTGAAGACGATACTCGGCGGAAATGTCCACATGGCACAAGAAACCGAGATCGGTGAGCTGTTCCGCGATTGTGCGCACGGTGCAGTTCCCGCCGTCGGCAAGTGCTACGGGCTGGATACTATCGTCGACGACAGCATCGAGGCGCAGCCCGACATCTATATGGAAGCCGGCGACCACGAGACGCTGCTTCATATGGGTCACGCGCAGTTTGCACGCCTGACGGCCAACGCACTGCACGGGCGCTTCAGCGCGCACGACTGAGGATTTGCGCACTGCCCAATCTTGGGCGGGAACCTCGGCCGCGACGTCGCCGTCAAACTGTTCAGGAAAGCGACGGCGACAGCGTCGGCGCTTGTCTGGTCAGATCGCGAAGTAATGATGCTTTCTCCTGTGACCTCGCACCCGATCGGTTGTACAGTTCAAACGAATGGGGGCGCTGCTGCAACAACGGAGGCTCGCCATGAAAGTCAAAGACGTGATGCACAAGGGTGTCGACTGGGTCAGCCCCGACACCCCCATCGCCGAGATCGCCAAATTGATGCGGGCGCATGACATCGGCTGCATTCCGATTGGCGAGGACGACAAGCTGGTCGGGATGGTGACCGACCGCGATATCGTCTGCAAAGGGCTCGCGAGCCACACCTTTGATGCTCGCCGCGCAACGGCCCGCGATGTAATGACTGAGGGTATTCATTGCTGCCGGGAGGACGACGACCTCGCAAAGGCGATGCATCATATGGAGAAACTGCAGGTCCGCAGGCTGCCCGTGATCAACAAGAGCAAGCGGATGGTCGGCATCATCAGCCTGGGCGACCTCAGCCGCTCCGCCTCAAATGATCTGCTGACCGAGACCGTCAGGAGTGTTTCGGCGCATCATTGAATTGAGGCCCGAGTTGCTCTCGCGATCGCCAGACGTCGAGCTGGGCCGGAGCCAGGCGTTTGTCATGCAACCATCGCGCAACGCGAGAGCAGCGGCCCGAAGCGCCTGACTTGGCGTCGGCGTGAGCGGGCTAAACTGAAAAGTCGAGGCCCTAGCGGTCGGCGGAGTGTCGGTTCATGTCCTCCAGGAGCTCGCGCATGGCGTCGAACTGCGTGCCAAAGCCTTTCCAGTCGCCGGACCTCAATCGTTCAACGGCCTGATTGTAGCGGTCGAGCGCCTCCCGTGCCTGACTTGCCGATGGGCGTGTGACGGGCATTTCCTCCATCGTGCTCGAGACCGGCCGCACCGCGCCAGGCTCGGTGAACAGAGCCGACAAGGCCTCATCGAGCGTCTCCTTCATCACCACATGCTCGCCATAGGCTGCGATCACGCGTTTCAGCTCCGGCAGGTGCCCGTGCTCCGCTCGCAAATAGAGCGGCGTGACATAGAGGATCGAGTTCTCGATCGGGATCACAAGCAGGTTCGCGCCGCGTATCACCCGCGAGCCCATCTGATTCCACAGCGTGATCTGTTGCGATATCTCGGTACTCTGGTTGATCCGCGCTTCGATCTGGAACGGCCCGTAGACTAGCTTCTCCTTGGGAAATTCGTAGACAATCAGCTTACCGTAGTCGGGCGCGTCGCAGCGTGCGGCGAGCCAGGCGATCATGTTGTCGCGGCGGCTCGGCACCATGGGAAGCATGAGGAAGAACTCAGCCTGCGACTCACCGGGCAGCCGCATGATGATGTAATATGGGGCCATCGTTGCAACGCCGCCGCCGCCCGGCTGACGCGGGAACTGCCAGAGATCCTCGCGGTTGTAGAAAACGTCGGCGGCCTCCATGTGATAGCTCTGATAGAGCTGCGCCTGAATCAGGAACAGATCCTCCGGATAGCGGATGTGCCTCTGCAGATCCGCCGGCATGACCGAGAATGGCTTGAAGAGGTTCGGAAAGATGCGCCGCCAGGTCGCGGCAACCGGATCGCCGGTGTCCATCAGATAAAAGTCGACGGTGCCGTTATAGGCATCGACGATGACCTTCACTGAATTGCGAATGTAGTTGAGATCCTGATCTTGCGCCGGCTGCGCGGAAGGGAAGTAGGAACTCACCGTGTAGGCGTCCTGCATCCAGAACATCCGCCCATTGCTGATGACCAGATAAGGATCGTGATCGAGCCTGAGGAACGGAGCGATCGTTCGCACCCTTTCCCCGATGTTGCGGCGGATCATGATCCGGCTGTCCGCCGTGATGTAGCTCGAGAGCAGCAGGTTCGGGTCGTTGAAGTAGTAAGCGAACAGGCCTCTCCATACCGCCGCTCCTATCGGAACGCCGCCCGTCCCGTCATAGGCTGCGTAGACATTGTCTTTGCCCTTCGGGTAGTCGAACTCAGGCGTGCTCCCTTTGACGATGACGTAGCTGTCGTGCTCTTCGCCGTAGTAGATGCGCGGTTCGCGGATCTGCGGGCCTCCGTCCGCGACAGGAGGTATGTCGCGCAAATAGAGGAATGGCAGCCCTTCGCTGCTCTTGCGAGTGACCGGGCTCATCACTGCGCCGGTGCCGTGAGTAAACAGCACGTGGTGGTTGACCCATGTCTGGGCATTCGGCGGCAGCAAGGAAGGTCGCAGTTCGCGGGCCGAGATCATGACGCTTTGGTAGGAGCCATTGAGCCAGTAGCGATCGACGTCAAGGTGATGGAATTTGTAGTAGGTGCGGATCTCCTGCAGCTGCGCGTAGGTGTCCGCCAGGGGCTGCCAATCCCACAGCCTGATATTGTCGATGGTCGCCTTGTTGGCATCGAGCGTCTTGAAGCTGAGCTTCTGTTCGGCGGCGAACGGCTTGGCCGCGATCTGATCGAGATTGTAGGCCTGCCGGGTGAGCGCGATGTTGCGTTCGATATAGGGCCTTTCCAGCTCCAGTTCGCTTGGCCTGACGAAGAACTGCCGGAACAGCACGGGAACCAGGCCGGACAGCACGAAAGACCCGATCGCGACAAGCAGGAACGCGGCGGCAGGAAGCCGGTAGGTGCGCACGCGCACGTTTGCCCACGCGGCGAGCGCCGCGATGCCCGAAAGTCCGATCATCAGCCACAAGGCCGGCAGCCCCACATGGACATCGGTGTAACTTGCACCGACAACCACGCCGTTATCGCCATAGAGCAGCAGGTAGCGATCGAGACCAAAGGACCAGGCCTTCACCGCAAACAGAAGACCGAGCAGCGCCGAGCCGTGGGCGATCACCGTCGACGACATTGATCGGCGATGAATGTCGTATTCGATCTCGCCGTGCACCAAGTAGATCGCCGCGGCGAACAGCGCGCTCAGCGCGAGCGCGAGCATCATCCAATTCTTGATGAGGATATAGGCGGGCAGCGAGAAGAGATAGAAGCCGATGTCGTTGTTGTAGAGCGGATCGTCTGCCCCATACGGCGCCTGATAGACAAACTGCAGGAAGACGCCCCAGTTGCCGGCTTCGGCCGCCGCGACAAGCAGAGCGAGCGAAGCCGCACCAGCTGCGATCAACCGCGGCCACCGCAGTCGGTCGCGCACAAGCGCAAGCAGATCTGGCGGCGCGTTGCCCGCGGCGCTCCACACGGAAGCGGCGGCAAGCTGTGTCGACCGCCGTCGGGCGAAGTGCAGTGCGAGCCATCCGTTCAACAACAGGATGACGGCAGTTGCCGTCCAGACCGCAAGAAAGACGACGGCCTTGGCGCCGATTGTTGTCCAGAAAACCTCGCGATAACCGATCACGGAAAACCAAAGCCAGTCGACCAGGAAGTCGCTGGCGAGCGCGAGCAGGGTCAGGACAATCGCAATGACGAGGGCCGCAATAATCAGCCCGACCACGGCACTTTGCCTTGGTGCCTTCCGCTCGGGTCCTGTAATCCCGATCGTCATCGCCTGATCATAGTCGAAATCAGGGACGCCCGCCGCTTGATTCGTGGTCGGGATGACGCCTCGAGGCGGGCGACGCAAGTGCTCGAAGCTGCGTCGCTAGGACCGCGGCGCAATATGGCATTTCGAAACGGCGCAAGGCGCCAAGCACGGCTGATGCAGCCGGCGCGATCAATCAGCTATCGCGCAACATGGCGCTCCCGAACCGGAGTGCCATCGTACAATGTCGGGAAATATCTTGGATTTGGCGCTCCCTAGGGGAATCGAACCCCTGTTTCAGCCTTGAGAGGGCCGCGTCCTAACCGCTAGACGAAGGGAGCGTGAGGGACAGGACATAGCCGCGAATTTTGCCGGCGGCAAGCCTCGATCGGGGGCGAAATCGGCGGATATGCATGGCGAGTGCGGCTCAGGCTTAACGGCGCGAAGCACCGGCCAGCCGCTCGCGTTCCCGCATATGGCCGGGAACACTCAGGACTTCTTCAGCTTCTCGATCGCCGCGGCGCCGCCGGCCGGCTCCAGGCGGAACAGGCCAGAGCCCGAAAATGCGGATTTGAACGGCGACGTCGAGCGGATCTGCTCGCCGCTGCTGCCGGCAATGGCCTGGTTGAGCAGATCCTGAGCCGGTGCGGCGCTACGGCTCGTTGGCAAATTTGAGCTTTCCGGCCGGCCTCAGGGTGTGGGCGTCGAAGGTGCGGATCTCGGTGACCCCGCCGACATCCAGCGTGATCACGAGGCGGTCGCCGGCGACCCCGGTCGAGACGATCCTGGCGCCCTTCGGCAGGGTGGCGGTGACGTCGCCCGCGATCTCGGGCGCCCTTCCCTCCGACTTGAAAAGGCGGTAGCCCACCGCGATCAGAACGGCGCAGATCGCCAGCGCCGTGGTCAGCCCCGCGATCAGCATCATCCGCCGCACCCGCGCGAACAGCGCGGCCTGCTCGGGGGTCGGTTCGGGAACAGCGGTATCAGACGTCGTCATGGAAAACTCAGGCTCTGCGCAAAGGTTGGAGGTTGTCGTCGCCGGCGACGAGGGCTCGGCCCGGCTCGACCGCGTGCTGGCGGCGCGCCTGCCGGACCTGTCGCGATCGAGGCTGAAAGCCCTGATCCTGGCGGGGGCGGTGAGCCTGAAGGCCTCCGCCGTCCGCGACCCCGCTTATCACGTCAGTCACGGCGATACGATCATAATCGACGTGCCGGAGGCCGCGCCCGCCGAGCCGAAGGGCGAAGAGATCGCCCTCGATATCGTGTTCGAGGACGACGACATCATCGTCATCAACAAGCCCAAGGGCCTGGTCGTGCACCCCGCGGCCGGCCACGAGACCGGCACGCTGGTGAACGCGCTGATCGCCCATTGCGGCTCGACGCTGTCGGGGATCGGCGGGGTACGCCGGCCCGGCATCGTGCACCGGCTGGACAAGGACACGACGGGACTGATGGTGGTCGCCAAGAACGACCTCGCCCACGCCTCGCTGTCGGCACAGTTCGCCGACCACGGCCGCACCGGGGCGATGCGGCGCGGCTATATGGCCTTCGCCTGGGGGGTGCCGGGCCGGCATCGCGGCACCGTCGATGCGCCGATCGACCGCCATCCGTATGCGCGGGAGAAGATGGCGGTGCGCCAGGGCGGCCGCGAGGCAGTGACGCATTGGGAAATCCTGGAGAGTTTTCCGGGGCGCGACGGCAAGCCGATCGCGGCGCTGCTCGCCTGCGAGCTCGAGACCGGGCGCACGCACCAGATCCGCGTCCACCTCGCCCATATCGGCCATCCGCTGATGGGCGATGCGGTCTATGGCCCGCACTTCAAGACCAAGGCGAACCAGCTGGCGCCAGAATCGCAGGCCGCTTTGGCGGCGCTCGGGCGGCAGGCCCTGCATGCCTATCTGCTGGTATTGGAGCACCCGAGGACGGGAGAATTACTCCACTGGGAGGCGCCGCTGCCGGAGGATTTGCTTCTCCTGGAAGGCGCCCTGAAAGCGGCGCTATGACGCAGGCCCGTTAGGAAAAGCGTTACATTACAAAAAGTTATAGCTGCCACACGGGGACGTGACGTCAGCAATCCTTCCCTTTTTGCCCCCCCATGGGGTATATTGCGCCTGCGTTGGAAATGACCAACGCGGAACATCGCAGCTACGGCCGGCTTTAACACAGCGGTCGTCTGCCTGGCCCGCCGCTATCGGGGGCCTGAACCTTTGGAGGGCTCAACTATGGCCCGTACCGCTGCTCTGCCGGTCCTCAATGGAGAATCCGGCCTTTCTCGCTACCTCGCCGAGATCCGCAAGTTCCCGATGCTGGAACCCCAGCAGGAATACATGCTCGCCAAGCGCTGGCGGGAGCATGACGATCGCGACGCGGCGCACCAACTCGTCACCAGCCATCTCCGCCTCGTGGCCAAGATCGCCATGGGCTATCGCGGCTACGGCCTGCCGATCTCCGAGGTCGTCTCGGAAGGCAATGTCGGCCTGATGCAGGCGGTGAAGCGTTTCGAACCCGAGAAGGGGTTCCGTCTCGCCACCTACGCGATGTGGTGGATCAAGGCGTCAATTCAAGAGTACATCCTGCGTTCCTGGTCGCTCGTGAAGATGGGCACCACCGCGAACCAGAAGAAGCTGTTCTTCAACCTGCGCAAGGCGAAGAGCAAGATCAACGCGCTGGACGAGGGCGATCTCCGCCCCGACCAGGTTGCGACCATTGCCAAGCGGCTGGGCGTGACGGACCAGGACGTGATCGACATGAACCGCCGCCTCGGTGGCGACGCGTCGCTCAACGCGCCGATCCGCGACGACGGCGAAGCCGGCGAATGGCAGGACTGGCTGGTCGACAATACGCCCAACCAGGAAGCCATGATGGCGGAGCACGAGGAGTATGATCACCGCCGTGACGCGCTGAACGGCGCCATGAGCGTGCTCAACCCGCGCGAACGCCGCATCTTCGAGGCCCGCCGCCTCGCCGATGAGCCGATGACGCTGGAAGACCTTGCTGCCGAGTTCGGCGTCTCGCGCGAGCGCGTCCGCCAGATCGAGGTCCGCGCCTTCGAGAAGGTGCAGTCCGCGGTCAAGGGCACGATCGCAAGAGCAGAACAGGCCGCGCTGGAAGCCGCGCATTAAGCAAGGCTTCGCTGGCGCCAGAGATTGGCGGATCGAAAGAGACGGAAAAGCCGGCGGCAACGCCGGCTTTTTTGTTGGGTGTGAGCTGCGGCATATTTCGCAGCGATGCCGGCGAGGCACCTTGAACGCCCGTGACGGGTCGCCCGACACACTCTTGACGGGCCACATCCAGAGAACGGACACGCGCCGTGTCGATCATTTTGCAATCCACCGTTGGCGGCTTCTCCGCCCAGTTCATGCGCAAGCTGCCGCTGGTCGAGCAGGCGATGCGGGAGCACGGGCTCGATCCCGCGGAGTTCGTGATCTCCAAGGACTACGCCTCGACCGCGACGATCCCGATCATGGGTCCATTCTTCTTTAACTACAGTGTGTACTTCGGCGACGAGACATTCACCGTCACCGAGCCGAACGACATGGTGTTCCTGGACTACTTCTTCAAACGCGTGCTCGCAGCGGACGAGCCGCCGGAATTGCCGCAGCGGCCGGGTTTGATCCGGCGGCTGTTCGGCTGGATGGCGCAGCCGGTGTAGCCTCTCCCGTCATTCCGGGGCGCGGCCCCGGAATGACACGCGAGCTACTCCCCCCATGTCCTCGCCAGCGTCGCGAGCCAGCAGCCTTCGCAATAGCGCGCGTCCTTGTAGTCGATCCAATTGTGCGCATAGACGCGGTCGAGCGGGATGTCGTAGCGCGCACGCAGCACCTGGACGAGGATCTTCCACGCCGCGACCTGCGCCTCGGTCGGACCGGCCGCAACATCGGGATAATTGCCGGCGAACTCGACGCCGATCGAATTGTCGCGCACCACCTGGCGATAGGTCGGTCTGTTGTCGATGTACTTGTTGTCGTTGCGGTTGGCGCCGTCGCCATGGGTCGGCACCAGGTTTTCCGCGACCGCCCAATAGACCGTGCCGTCGGTCTCGACCCAGACCGTGACGCCGCGCCGCGTCGGGTTCTTCGACTGCTCCGCCGCGCCGCCGCGGGCCGAGCCCGCCGGCCCCTCGGTCTGGTGCACGATGATGTTGCGCCAGGAATGGGCGCTGCGGACGTCGCCCCACGGCGCCAGCCAGACGATCTTCAGGCCGGGAATGTCGGGCGTGCCGGAGGCGCGCGCGAGCTTTGCGAGTTCAGCGTCGGTTGCGGCGGCGGGTGCGATCAGGAGGGCGGCGAGAATGGCCGCGAGCAGGCGAGACATCATCACAAAGGGTCCAATGCGGACCCGAGCCTAGCACGCCGTCAGGCGAAATTGTGCGCGGCTTCGCCCATGCCGTTCGGCTCAGGCGAGAGCGGCGGTGCCGGATCGTAGACGGCAAAATCGTTCTTGCCGTTCTTCTTGGCGGCATAGAGGGCGTGATCGGCATGCGCGATCAGGCGGTCCGGGAATTGGCCGATGCCGGGATCCCATTGCGCCGCGCCGATCGAGATCGCGATCGGGATGTCGTTGCCGTTGCAGGCCGCAGCGTCCCGACGGCAGACCTCGAGCACACGGCGGGCGATTGCGGCCGCCTCGCGCAAGGAAGAGGACGGCAGCACGACGCAGAACTCGTCACCGCCGGTACGGGCGAGCATGTCGCCGGGCCGCAGCCGCGTCTGCGCCATCAGGGTGAAGTGCTGGAGGCAGGCATCGCCCGCGGCATGGCCATGGGTGTCGTTGATGGTCTTGAAGCCGTCGAGATCGATCACCAGCAGCGAGAACGGCTCGCCGCTGCGCTCCGAACGGGCGCATTCCTCGGACAGGCGCTGCAACAGATGGCGCCGGTTGGCGACGCCGGTGAGGTCGTCGAGCAGCGCGAGGTCGGCGACCTCGCCACGCAGCCGGTCCATCGCCATCAGGAGGAAGCCGAAATTCAGCGTCATCGACAGGAACAGGAGCCCCAGCACCATGACGGCGTGGGTCTGACCGCCGGCGACCGCCGAGAAATCGTAGCCGAGCAGATTGCCCACCGCACGGGCAAGGAAGATCGCAATGATGGTGATGATGACGATGCCGGCCAGACGGGCGCCAGGATTGACGTGCCCTTCAGGCGGCAACAGCAACAGACGCAGCGACAGCACCAGCGGCAGGGCCTGGCCGATCGTGTAGCTGAGCATGCGCAGCTGCATGTGCTCGAAGCCGACCATGAAGAAGACGACACTGCCGATGCTGATGATCCCCGTCGCAGCCATAACGCGCCAGGAGACCGGCCGGTCGTAGAAGCGCTGAATGCCCATGGCGGCAAAGCAGCTCGCCGCAATGATACCGGTGGCCCCGATGAGAAGCGGCACGGGAGAGGCGACGAACAGACGGATCAGCGCCGCCATCGCGCCGGCCGCGCCGACGAAGGCCGATGCCATCCAGAACCGTGCGGCCGCGAATTTCGGATAGGAACGCGTCACGTAGGCCCAGATCAGGCCGAGCGCCAGGAAGTTGACGACGAAGACCGTCCAGAGTGTCGGTACGTTCAGCATGGCGCGTGCGGCAAGCGCAGCGCCCCGCCCCCCATTACTGGTAGCCGTCCGTCCATAACCCATCCCCGTTTTCTTGCGGGGAACAATGCGCGGGTTGCACTTAACGGAGTCTCACTGCGATCCTTCAAAGCGCGCCTTTGGTTTTGGATTCGTGAACGGCGCGCGGATTGTCGGATCGTTAGGCATGTCGCCATCGGCCTCGTGCGGTCGTATCGCGATCCGCCGTGGAGCGGATTCGCGGGCAAAAATCACCCGAAAACGCATCTGAGCTGTGGATAACGTGATGACACAGATATGACGGCGCGGGGCAGAGACCTGCGAATCTGCTGAGTTTGTCGTCGAGGATGTTGCGAGGCTGGCCCTCCGCCGAGCATCCCTCGTGTCGCGTTCCACCATTAACCCTTGAGAGGATACTATGGCTAAGAAAGCGAAGAAGGCGAAGAAGGCGACAAAGAAGAAGGCCAAGAAGGCCGCGAAGAAGAAGTAGCCAGCATGTTCTTTGCCCGGGTGGAGCTCGCTCCGCCCGGGCGTCGGGTAAGGCTAAGAGAGTTTGAAGATGGCGGGCGCGAGGCCCGCTTTTTTATTGGCTGGAGAAGCTACCGCTCGGCAAACGCGAGCTTGGCGCCGAGTGCGGCAAATCCCGCCGCAAAGCTGCGGCGCAGCCAGGTCATCACCGCGGGGCGGGAGATGACGCGCTCGCGCACGGATGCGGCGCAGAGGCCGTAGACGACGAACACCGCAAACGTCATCGCCATGAAGGCGCCGCTCAATTCCAGCATCCGCGCCAGCACATGGGCCTCGTCCGCCGCGATGAACTGCGGCAGGAAGGCGAGGAAGAAGATCGACAGTTTTGGATTGAGGATGTTGATCAGGAAGCCGGTGACGATGACCCGGCCGCTCGACCGCTCCTTGATCTCGCCCTCCACCGCCAGCGCACCCCGCTCACGCAGCGCCTGCCAGGACATGTAAAGCAGATAGAGAACGCCGCACCATTTCAGCGCGGCGAAGGCGAGCGCGCTGGTGTGGAGCACGGCGGCAAGTCCCAGCATGGCGGCAACCATGTGCGGCACGATCCCGAGCGTGCAGCCGAAGGCGGCAGCCAGGCTGGCGCGGGAGCCGCGCGTCAATGCCGCGGCCAGCGTGTAAAGCACGCCGGTGCCGGGCGAGGCGACGACGATCAGCGAGGTGAGCAGGAAGGACCAGGTCATGAGCAGACCCTACCACCCCGCCTCACGGCAAGAAAGCGGCGCCCCCGGGATCAGCCGTCAGGATGACGGGGTGCGAACAGGCCAGCCCTACAGACAAGGCAATTCCAACACCGTCACCCTGAAGTGCTCGCCTCTTCGGCGAGCCTCGAAGGGTGATGGCCCGGCTGCATCTCGGCCGTTCATCCGAGGCTCGCCACACGACGCTTTGCGCCGCGCGGCTTGCACCTCAGGATGACGAGGTGAGAACTGGCCAGCCCTACAAACAAAGCGGTTCTGCCCCGGTCAGACCACCTGCGCGATCTCGGCCTCGCGCAGCACGTCGAGCGGCGCCCAGGGCTTGGCCCAGAATTTGGCGCCGTCGGGCAAGGGTTGGTTCAAGGGGCGGCCGGAGGTGACGACGACGTCGAGCTTGGGATTGCGTCCCTTGGCGACATGGGCGAGCTCGACGCCGTTCATGCGGCCGGCAAGCTGCACGTCGGTCACCATCAGGCAGAGCGCGCCTGCGCTCTTCTCGAGCACGCGCTCGGCCGCTTCGGCGCTCTCGCACTGGATGACCTTATAGCCGCTCTCTTCCAGCAGGAGACTGAGCATTTCCCTCTGCATGGGGTCGTCTTCAACGACGAGTGCCGTTGCAGGAAATGGTCTCGATTGTCCCATCGGCGACTCCCAATGCTGCCTGTCTTCGTCCAAGTAACTTACGTTAAGGAGCCAACTCGAATACGGTTCGGTTCCATTCTGAAAAAATGTAAATCATAGTTCCAAAATCGGAGCTTGAGGGGGGATCCATGACTGCGATTCGCGGCGCCGCCGCCATCACGGGAGCTGCAAGCGGCATTGGCCGCGCACTCGCCATCGAACTCGCCCAGCGCGGCTGCGACCTTGCGCTCGCCGATCGCGACGAGGCCGGGCTGAAGGCGCTCGCCGCCGAGATCGGCGAAGGAAGCGAGAAGGCACGCAAGGTCACCGTGCATCGCGTCGACGTCAGCGAGCCCGGCGACATCGCGCAGTTCGCAAGCGAAGCGACAGCGGCGCATCCGTCGCTCGGCATCCTCGTCAACAATGCCGGCGTGGCGCTGCTGGGCACCTTCGAGGAGATCGACCAGGCGCAGATGGAGTGGCTGTTCGACATCAATTTCTGGGGCGTGGTGCACGGCACGCGCGCCTTTCTGCCGCACCTGAAGACGATGGAAGCGGCGCATATCGTCAACGTCTCGTCGGTTTTCGGCATCATCGCCCCGCCGGGACAATCGGCCTATGCCGCGGCCAAATTCGCCGTGCGCGGTTTTTCCGAGAGCGTGCGGCACGAGCTCGCGGTCGCCGGAAGCCCGGTGAAGCTGTCGGTCGTGCATCCCGGCGGCGTCGCCACCGCGATCGCGCGGAGCTCGCGCACCGGGGTCGGCGTCACCGACAATGCCCGCCGCTCGCAAATGATCGAGCGGTTCGAGAACGCGGCAAAGACGACACCAAAGGACGCCGCTCTGCGCATCATCAAGGGCATCGAGAGGAACGAGCCCCGCATCCTGATCGGCAACGACGCCCGCTTCATGGACCTGCTGCAGCGCTTCCGCCCGGGGACGTACTGGGCGCCGTTGCAGCGGAGGCTGGAGAAGATGGCGAAGGGGACGAAGTGAGTGTGATGCGACGCCGCCCTCCGCACCCACCGTTGTCGTCCTGGCGAAAGCCAGGACCCATAGCCACCGAACTCAGTTTGGCGAAGGCGGGCAGTTACTCAGCCAATGCAAGTGGCTGAGAGCCGTCGTAACAATTACTCCCTGGGGTAATGGGTCCTGGCTTTCGCCAGGACGACGATGGGGAGTGCCCTCGCAGCCGTCTCCCACCCTCACTGCCCCGCCAGCCGATCGGCAAAATAGCCGATCGTCTTGCGATAGATCACCGCCCTGTTCCACTCCCGCATCGCCTCGAAATTGGCGGTGCCTTCGCCGTAGGGCTGGCCCATCTTGAAGCCGCTGGTGTGGAGCAGGTTCGCGGTCGAGGCGAGCACGTCGGGCACGCTGTGGCGCAGGTCGACGTGGCCGTCGCCGTCGAAATCGACGCCGTACTTGATGTAGGACGACGGCAGGAACTGGGTTTGGCCGATCTCGCCGGCATAGGCGCCGATCAGGTCGCGCAGCGGCAGGTCGCCGCGCTGCACGATCTTGAGGGCGGCGAGCAGCTCGCCCTGGAACAGATCGGTGCGGCGGCAGTCATGCGCGAGCGTCGCCAGCGTGCGGATCACCGGCAGCTTGCCGATGTCGCCCTTGCCAAAATCGCTCTCCAGCCCCCAGATCGCAACCAGGATATAGCGGGGCACGCCGAACTGCTGCTCGATGCGCGAGAGCAGCGCGGCGTGACGCTGCAGCAGCGCCTTGCCGCCATTGATGCGGCCCGGCCCGACGCGGGTCGAAACATACTGCTCAAAGCTCTTGTTGAAGGTGTAGCGCTGGCGCCGGTCGAAGGCGAGCACGGCGCCGTCCTGGGTGATGCCGCTGAACGCCGCACTGGTCACGCTCGCCGAGACGCCGGCTCCTTGCGCTTCCGAGGCCATGCTGGCGACGAAGCCGTTGAAGTCGCCGCCGCAGCGCGCGGCCTGGGCCGGGCCGCCGGCCAGACCAACGAAGCAAGCAGCGGCCAGAGCGTATCTCAGCATGTCGAGCGATCCCCCAAAATCCCAGTGCGAAGCAGCGCGCGATCATGCCCGGGAAAGAGGCAACCGTCAAAGCGGCGCGCTTGATCCGCATCAACGTGTCTCACACCCCGCTTTCTAGATTGAGCGAAACACGAGAGCCGCCCAGGAGACTAGCCTATGACCGGAATTACCTTGACCGCCGAGCAGATCCGCAATGCGCCCGCCTTGGTGCGGCAATGGATCGAGCAGGAGGTGATCACCTCGCTCGGCCTTGCACCGCGGACGCCTGCGGCCGCGCCGCCGCAGGCCGCCCATCTCGTCGCCTGCAGCGTGGAGGACATGGCCGGCGTGCTTGAGCATGTCCGCGGCGTGTTTCCCGCCGTGAACGTGCTGTTCGAGCTCGGCCGTCCCGGCATCAGCATCGGCCAGCCCGCAGTGATGACGTTCCGCCTGATGGACATCCTGCATCACACCCGCCTGCAGGACGTCGGCCAGGTCATGACCTGCCTGGAGATGCTGAACCAGGCACTGACCGAGGTGAGGAAAGACCCATCGGTGCGGTTCTGCGGCTTCGACAATGAGGGCCATTGCCTGATCGCGCCGCAGACCCAGACCAGCATCGCAACGCTGTGGCAGACCATGATGGAACGCCAGCAGGCGGCGCAGGCGCCCGAGGCCGGCAGCCGGATTGCACCGGCGGCTTGAAACGGGCGGCGGCTTTCCGGACAATCGGCAAGGGAATGGGCCGCCGGTGAGAACCGGCGGTATGGTGCAGGCGACTAACGTCTGCGCCCCCTCCTCAACCGATAGAGAGTGCCGATGCCCGCGCCGCGAAACATCCCCGGATCGCTCGTCCTTGCCGCCCTGCTCTGCCTTCTCGCCGTCACCACCGCGACCGCGCAGACGCGCGATGTCGCCGGCAGCCGCGACTATCCCGGCATCGGCCGGTTCGCCGGCAGCGTCATCACCGGCTATGTGGTGAAGGATTTTGACGCCGCGCGGATGCAGGCGGCCGCCTTCAAGGACGGCCAGCCGACCGATGCGCGGCGGCTCGAGGGCCGCGTTGTCCGCATCGCCTATCGCACCAATCCTGGTCCCTCGATCCTGGAAGTGTCGCGCAATTTCGAGACGCAGCTCGCGAAAGCCGGCTTCGAGACCCTGCTCGCCTGCGACACCGACGCCTGCGGCGCCATTCCCTTCACGGAAAACATCGACACGCTGCCGATCCCGCAGATGTGGGTCGACGGCTTCAACTACCGCTACTTTGCCGGCCGCAAGAGCGAAGGCGGGCGCGAGACCTATGCCAGCGTCATCGTCAGTCAGAACAACCAGGATATCTATGCGCAGGTCACCGTCGCCGAGCTCGGCGCCATCGCGAACAAGATGGTCGATGCCGCCGCGATGGCGAAGGGCCTGGGCGAGACCGGCCACATCGCGCTCTACGGCATCTATTTCGACACCGACAAGGCCGTGCTGAAGCCGGAGAGCCGCCCGACGCTGGAGCAGATCGCAAAGCTCCTGACCAGCCAGCCGCAGCTCAACGTCTTCATCGTCGGCCACACCGACAGCCAGGGCGCCTACGAGTACAATCTCGACCTGTCGAAACTCCGCGCCGAAGCGGTCGCCGCCGAGCTCGCGAAGAGCTTTCGCATCGCGCAGGCACGCTTGCGCACCGCCGGCGTCGGCCTGCTCGCGCCAGTCGGCTCGAACGCGACGGACGCCGGCCGCGCGCTGAACCGGCGGGTGGAGCTGGTGGCGCCGTAACGCCCAACGCTCGTCATTCCGGGGCGCCCGAAGGGCGAACCCGGAATCCATCACGCAGCAGAGTTGGCGGGTAAATAGATTCCGGGCTCGCGCTAACGCGCGCCCCGGAATGACGGATGAGAGAGTTACCGCTATAGTATCGATGCTCGCGCGGCGCCGTCAGTGGTGCGTTGAGCCAGCATGAGGCGAACCGCCATGCCAAACAATCAGCAACCTCAACCAACCCGCCCCGCCCTCCTGCGCATCCCCCTGTTCCGCCTGCTCGCCATCAACCTCGCGATCGGCGCCTGCGCCGCGGCGCTTCTCGTCGGCGGCCTGCTCTGGCTCAACCCCGGGCATCTGCGCGAGCTGATCCTCGCCGACCGCGCAGGCGGCGTTGCGCTTGTTCTGCTGCTCGCCTCGTTCCTCGTCACCTTCGGTTCCGCGGCAATGGGCAGCGCGATCATGGCGCAGGGACGTAAAGAGGATGATAGCGGGCGCGGCGGCGGACACCAATCGCCGCTCGCCGTCCAGGAACTGGCGCAGCGCAGGCGCACGCATTGAGATGTGCACCGCGAAGATGGAACTCGTCCGCACCGGATCATATTGTCGGCACGCAAACGGGAACACATGCAGCCCGACGCGCCTCGCTACAAGCGCGTAGCTCTCGCTGCATCGCGAGAGCGGACAAGATGAACAAAGTGATTTGATAGTCCAAGCAATTGTTTCGGCGCGCATCGAAACCAGAGATCGCGATCGACGCATATCTGATGCGCTCACTGCGACACCAACGCTGCGGCGATTTATCTTGCCACCGCATGGCGCGAGTTATATTCTTCTATTCTAGGTTGTCGCCCCGCCAGCCCCGGGCGACACTGAAGACCCAAAATAAACGGCGGGCTTTTCGGCCCGCCGTTTATTGAGGAAGGGCCGCAACGGACCTTACGAAGCGCCGGGCGCATCCATTTCTTGAAATCAGATTTCGCCAATCGAGGGCACGGAGACCTCCGCAGGCCGCGGCTCCATGCTGACAACCCCCAAAGCCATTTGACTATGGCGCCCTTATCGACGACAAGCCGCCATGGCCAAGAAACCCGGGACCAATCCCAAAGGCGAGTTCGCCTTTTTCAACGTCGTCTATGAGGACGGCTCCCAACGCTCCAACCGCCGCGTCCCCGCGGAATTGCTCGGGGGCCTCGAGGGCGACGAGCCCGCCCGCGGCTTCATCATGGAGCAGGACCGCGAGATCGCCGAAAAATCCGGCCGCCCGCCGCTGGCGATCAAGGAGATCGAGCGGGTGGGGGTGAAGAAGAAGTAGGACTTCGAGCGCGACACGCGACGCGTCAGCACAAACGAAAAACGGCGGGCTTTCGGCCCGCCGTTTTCGTCTGGATGCCCGGGTCAGGCCCGGGCATGAGAATCCGAATTAGTTATCCAGGAAGCTCCGCAGCTTCCGGCTCCTCGACGGATGCTTCAGCTTGCGCAGCGCCTTGGCTTCGATCTGGCGAATACGCTCGCGGGTCACCGAGAACTGCTGGCCAACTTCTTCCAGCGTGTGGTCGGTGTTCATGCCGATGCCGAAGCGCATGCGCAGCACGCGCTCTTCGCGCGGAGTGAGCGAGGCGAGCACGCGCGTGGTGGTCTCGCGCAGGTTCGACTGGATCGCGGCGTCGATCGGCAGGATCGCGTTCTTGTCCTCGATGAAATCGCCGAGATGCGAATCCTCTTCGTCACCGACAGGGGTTTCGAGCGACAACGGCTCCTTGGCGATCTTGAGGACCTTGCGGACCTTCTCCAGGGGCATGCCGAGCTTCTCGGCGAGCTCTTCCGGGGTCGGCTCGCGGCCGATCTCGTTGAGCATCTGGCGCGAGGTGCGCACGATCTTATTGATCGTTTCGATCATGTGCACGGGGATGCGGATGGTGCGCGCCTGGTCGGCGATCGAGCGGGTGATCGCCTGCCGGATCCACCACGTCGCGTAGGTCGAGAACTTGTAGCCGCGGCGGTACTCGAACTTGTCGACGGCCTTCATCAGGCCGATGTTGCCTTCCTGGATCAGGTCGAGGAACTGCAGGCCGCGGTTGGTGTACTTCTTCGCAATCGAGATCACGAGACGGAGGTTGGCTTCCACCATCTCCTTCTTGGCCTGGCGGGCTTCGCGCTCGCCCTTCTGCACGGAGTGCACGATCTTGCGGAACTCGACGATCTCCAGGCCGGTGAGCGCGGCGAGTTGATGCACCTCGTGGCGGAGGTCCTTGATGCGGTCCTTCTCGTGGTGGACGAAGTTCTTCCAGCCCTTGGCCGACAGCTTCGAGACGCGGTTGAGCCAGCGCGGATCGAGCTCCGAGCCGGTGTAGTTGCGCAGGAAATCCTCGCGCGCGACGCCGTGGCTGTCGGCGAGACGCATCAGGCGGCCCTCATGCGAGACGAGGCGCTTGTTGATGTCGTAGAGCTGCTCGACGAGACTGTCGATACGCGCCTGGTTGAGGCGCAGCGACTTCACCTCGACGATGATCTCGTCCTTGAGCTTGCGGTACTTGCGCTCCTGGTGCGGCGAGAGCGAGGGCCCATGCGAGGTGCTCTCGAGCTGGTTCTGGATGTCCTGCTCCTGAAGCTTGCGCAGCTTCTTGTAGCTCTCGGCGATCTTGTCGAAGATCTCGACGACCTTGGGCTTGAGCTCGGCCTCGATCGCCGCAAGCGACATCTGGTTCTCGAACTCGTCGTCCTCGTCCATGTCGGCTTCGGCGGCGGCCTCGCCCGGATCCTTCTCGGCCTCGGCGCCGTTGCCGGCGGCAGGCGCGGCGCGGAACGGGGTCGGCGCCGGCGGCGCGGCGGGCGGGGCGACATGCGCGGGCGCAGCCCCGGTCACTGCAACCGCTTCGCCGCCCTCGGCCGTGGCTTCGCCGTTCTCACCGGTGGGGCCGCCGATCATCGCGGTGTTCATGCCGCCCTTGGCTTCGGGGCCGGCATAGGTCGCTTCGAGATCGATGATGTCGCGGAGGAAGATCTTGCCTTCGTTGAGCTCGTCGCGCCAGATGATGATGGCCTGGAAGCTCAGCGGGCTTTCGCACAGCCCTGCGATCATCGCCTCGCGGCCGGCCTCGATGCGCTTGGCGATCGCGATTTCGCCTTCGCGGGAGAGCAGCTCGACGGTGCCCATCTCGCGCAGATACATGCGCACGGGATCGTCGGTGCGCTCGCCCGGCTCGCTCTTCTTGACCTCGGTGACGGCCTTCTGGGTGACCTCGACGAGCTCGTTGTCGGTCTCGTCCTCGCCGCCCTCGTCCTTGTCTTCCTCGCCTTCGCTATCGTCGGCTTCGGTGACGTTGATGCCCATGTCCGAGAGCATGGACATGATGTCCTCGATCTGCTCGGGCGAGGTCTGGTCGGACGGCAACACTTCATTGAGCTGATCGAAGGTCACGAAGCCGCGCTTCTTGGCCTGCTTGATCATCTTCTTCACGGCCGCGTCGGACAGATCGAGCAACGGCGAGGGCGCGTCCTGGGAATCCTTCTCGGGAGCATCCGCTGCCTTGTCGTCTTTTTCCTTGTCCTTCGCCTGCAGCGTCTTTGCCTTGGTGGCCATCCATTGCTCCTAAACGCGTTTCACACAGACGTTCGCCGCGCCTGCCTGAAATCACTTGAACCTGTTGCTCGACGCTCTCGCTTCGTCAGCTCTCGACACGGAAAGGGCGGCGCGCACATCTCTCGCCACCCCCAACTTTCTCTCGCCGGATTTGCCTAACGCTTCGTGAGCCTCTTTGTCGCAGCGGATGCAGGTGTAGTGCCAACAGTTCTCGCGCGGATTCATTCCTGACGCGTCTGTTCTGCCTGCGGCCGCCTCTGGGCCAAAGTGCTACAAGACCGTTAAGCCTCGATTAACCCTGTTTTTGCCGCCAAACCATGGATTTGGCGAGTCTTTTAGCGGTTCCGGCCCCGGCCGTCCGCATGATTCTTTCATCACACGCTCTTCTGGAACCGGCCCGACAGCTCGCCAAAACCCTCGATCAGGGCCTCGGTGCCGTCGACTTCGCCTATCCGAGCCTTGACGTCGCGCAGCCACGCCAAATTAGCCTCGCTGGGGTCCTCCCCCAAGGCCAGCTCGGCGTCCTTCAGCTCTCTAAGTAGTGAATGCCATTGCCGATGCAAGGCAACCAGCTGATGCCAAGTGGAGAGAACGTCGTCCCGTGCCGCGCCTTCCCGCGCGCCCCACACCGCCGCGGTCGTGATGCCATTCTCAACCCTTTGAAGAAGCTGAGAAAATCCTCCCTTTTCGATGTCGGCCCGCATCTTCTCGGCCAGCTCGCCAGGGTCCGGCGAGTGGTGATGGTCGTTGGCGAAAGCGGCGATAATGCCGGCGCGGAGCTTGTGGGCCTCCGGATGGGCGAATTCCAGGGCGGCCACCTCCTCGAGGTGCTCATGCAGCAGCCAGGGGTGGTTGATCAGGCATTGCAGGATCAGGGCCTCCCTGCGGGAGATGACGCTGCGCTGGCCCTTCATGATCGGGCTCGTCGCGAGCTGGGGGCTCGCCGCCTGGTAGGGGCCGGAGGGTAGCGGGGTGGGGCCGGGCGCGCCGCGGAACCCCTGGCCGCCGAATCGATTCGCCTGCCCGCCGCTCCGCGGCTGGAACGGGCGGCCGCTCTGACCGGGGCGGAAATTGCCACGGCCGGCAAAGCCGCCGCGCCCGCTCTCGGGCGCAAACGTACGCTGAAGCCGCTCGGCGAGATCCTGGCGATAATAGCGCCGCACCACCTCGTCGCGGATGCCGCCCGCGAGCTCCTTGATGCGCGCCTCCAGTGCAGCGCGCCGCTCGGGGGTGGCGAAGTTGCCGCCTTCGAGCTCGCGCGACCAGAGCATGTCGGCGAGCGGACGCGCCGCCGCGATCACCTCTTCCATCGCGCCACGCCCGCCGGAGCGGACGAGATCGTCGGGGTCCTGCCCTTCCGGCAGCAGCGCAAAGCGCAAGCTTTTTCCGGGCGCGAGAAACGGCAAGGCGAGATCGGCCGCACGATAGGCCGCCTTCTGGCCGGCCCTGTCGCCGTCGAAGCAGAGGATCGGCTCGTCCGCCATCTTCCAGAGCAGCGCGAGCTGGTTTTCGGTGAGCGCGGTGCCGAGCGGCGCCACGCTGCCGGCAAAGCCCGCGGTGACCATGGCGATGACGTCGACATAGCCTTCGACCACGATCAGCGCGCTGCCGTCATGCGTGGCTTTGCGCGCGGTCTGGTGGTTGTAGAGATTGTCGCCCTTGTGGAAGAGCGGCGTCTCCGGCGAGTTCAGGTATTTGGCCGGAACGTCCTTCTCCAGCGCGCGTCCGCCGAAGGCGATGACGCGGCCGCGCAGATCGGTGATCGGAAACATCACGCGATCGCGGAAGCGGTCATAGGGCACGGGAATATCGTCGCCGCCGATCAGCAGGCCGGTCTCGACCATGTCGTCGACGGAGACGCCGAGCTTGCCGAGATGCTCCTTCAGCGCGAAGCGATCGGGCGAGGCATAGCCGAGGCGGAACTGCAATTGCGTCGCCGGCGAGATGGCGCGATCGGCGAGATAGCCGCGCGCCTTGGCGCCGACGCGCGAAGCCAGCGTTTCGGCGAAATACTTTGCCGCGAGATCCATGACGTCATGCAGCGAGCGGCGCCGCTGCTCCTGGCGCGCCGCATCGGGCGTCACCGCCGGCAGCGGCAGGCCCGCCATGCTCGCGAGCCGCTCGACCGCCTCTGCGAACGGCAGGCCGTCGGTCTCCATCACGAAGGTGATGATGTCGCCATGCTTGCCGGAGGAGAAGTCGTGGTAAAAACCCTTCTGGTCGTTGACGTAGAAGGACGGCGTCTTCTCCTGCTGGAACGGCGACAGCCCCTTCCACTCCCGTCCGGCCTTCTTCAGCTTGACGCGCTTGCCCACGACTTCGGAAACCGAAAGCCGGGCACGCAGCTCGTCGAGGAATTGGGGCGTGAAGCGCATGGGGGTGTGTCTAGCGCGAAACCGTGTGAGTCGGGCGAAGGATCAGGGATATAGGTGCGGCCCGCCCAAAAGTCAGGTTTGTCAGGCTTATCCGGGTTATTCGACCTATGCACAGGCGCCGTCATCCCGAGGCGCCCATCCCGTCACCCCCGCGCAATGGCGAAGCCATTGTCGCTGGAGGCGCTCGCCTCTTCGGCGAGCCTCGAAGGGCGACGGAACAGGTGGCCGGGAATGACGCGAAAAGCTTGAACCTAACCCGGTTCCACGCTTCCATATCCCTATGTTCAGGACCTTTCGAGGCGGCCACAGCGGGGGCTGGCGCATCACCTCGATTTCGCCGGTGACGGGCGAGCCCCTGCCCTTCATGCCGGCGCTGTCGGTCACCGACAGCGAGGCGGTCTCGTTGCCGCTGGTGCCTTCGCGCAATGCGTGGCGGCTTGCCGGCGTGCCCAGCAGCTTGCGCTACACCGAGCGCGCTGAGAAGCAGCAGCTCGTGGCCGTGCAGGCCGGGCTCGGCCGGCTCGAGGCAACCAGCGCGGCGCTGATCCCGATCCGCAAGTCGCAGGCCTGGTGGGAGCTGACGCAGGAAGAGCGCCGCAGGATTTTCGAGGACAGATCGCACCACATCGCCAGCAGCCTGCGCTTCCTGCCCGCCATCGCGCGGCAGCTCTATCACTGCCGCGACCTCGGCGGCCCCTTCGACTTCCTGACTTGGTTCGAGTTCGCCCCCGCGCACGCCTCGCTGTTCGAGGAGCTGGTGGCGATGCTCAGGCGCACCGAGGAATGGACTTACGTCGAACGCGAAGTGGACGTGCGCGTGGTCAAGGAAGTGCTGTCGGCCTAAAGCGCGAAGAGATCGCGCTTTAGGTTATTTTTTTTGAGCATGATCTTGTCGGAAAACCGCTACGCACTTTTCCGGATCATGCTCTAGTGCTCCAGGAAGCGCCCCGACTCGATGCGGGGCAGATCGGCGACCGGCCAGTTGTAGACATAGGTCCACGCCTTGCCGGCGGTGCCGTCCGGCAGCGTCACGTCGATCAGCTTGCGCAGATATTCGGTCGGCTCCGGAAACCCCTCGCCGCAGGCCTCGTACATGTCGAGCTCGCGCAGCAGCTCGTCGGGCACGCGCATGTGGAACAGCTCGCCATGGACAAGGTCGGACGGCGCATCCGACAGCAGCAATCCCGGATAATGCTTGATGAGAAAGAGCCGGCCGCGGCAGGTCGCTTTACCCAGAAATTCCGCGTGGCCGGCAAGCAGCCGCGCCATCGGATGGTCGAAGCCACGCATCAGGGTGCCATAGACGAAGAGACGATCGGAGGTCATGGGGCTGTCTATAACTGTGAATTTTGCGGAACGACAGCGTTGCACATTCGATGTCGTCCTGGCCTAGTGCGCAATTGCGCACGGGGGCCAGGACCCATTACCCCGGGGAGCCGTTTGGCGAAGACTCGTCGTTCGGTACGACTACCGTTCGCAATCGATAGATTCCGCGGTATGGGTCCTGGCTTTCGCCAGGACGACGTTGGAGAGGCGTTGTGCCCGCCTTGCCGCGTAGGCGATCTCGAAGCCGACCCCGATGTCCACCTATAAGACTTCTGCCTCCAGCTCCTGGTCGTTGTCCTGGTCGTCCGAAACCACCTTGATGTTCACGTCCATGGCTTCGAAGGCATCCCCGGAGCCGATATAGACGCCGTGCAGCGGGATCGCCTGGCGCGGATCGCGGGCGACCGCGACCCGGATCAGGTCGCGGGTGCCGACGATGCCGTTGGTCGGATCGAACTCGATCCAGCCCGCGCTCGGCAAATAGACCTGCACCCAGGCGTGCGTCGAACCGCCGCCGACGTGCCGCTGCTCGATATCCTCCGGCACGAAGATGTAGCCGGAGACGAATCGCGCGGCGATGCCGAGCTGGCGCAGCGCCTCAATCATGAACAGCGCATAGTCCCGACAAGTTCCTGTGCCCGACTGCAAAGTGTCGAGCGGATGCTGCGTGCCCAACTCGTGGCGCTTGCGGTATTTGAACTGCTTGCGGATGCCGTGCGTCATGCCGCTCAAGATCTTGAAGGTCGGCGTCGGCGCGTCCTCGTCGAGGAAGCCGCGCGCCCACTCCGCGATCTCGCCGTCGGGATCGGTGTATTGCGGCGTGATGTACTGGACGAGATCGGGGAATTCCTCGTCGTCGTAGACGAAGGGATAGAAATAGGCCGGATCGTCCGGCGTCAGCGCGAACTCCTCCACCGGATTGTGCTCGACGGTGACATGCCAGTCGAAGATCAGCGCGTCCGCGCGCTCGTCGAAATTGGCGATCGCGACCGAATTGCCGAACACGTCGTGGATCCAGTGCAGCGACATCGGCTCGGGCGAGATTTCGAGCCTGGAGTCGAGCACGCGCAGATCGTGCCCGTCGCGCGGACGGAGCATGATCCGGTGTTCGCCGAACGCCACGGGGCGGTTATAGCGATATTCGGTCTTGTGATGAATCGTGAGCAGCGGCATCGTGAGGCGATCATGGTGACTTTGGGCGGATCAATCTATAGCGATTCTGCCCGATTCTTGGGGTGACTGCATTTTCCATAGGCAATCAGGATGGCTTTAGACACAGCCGACGCGACCGATCAACTGCTCGGCGAGGGTGACATTCCGCCAGTGCATGAGGTGAATGCGGCGGGGGCATCGCCCTTTCTGCTCACCGCGGATCACTACGGGCGGGTGCTGCCGCGCGCGCTCGGCGATCTCGGCGTCGCCGAGAACGAGCTGACGCGGCACATCGCCTGGGACATCGGCATTGCCGGCGTCGCCGAGCGGCTGGCAGAAATGCTGGATGCGCATCTGATCGCGCAGCGCTATTCGCGGCTCGTGATCGACTGCAACCGCCCGCCGGGCGCCGTGAGCTCGATTCCCGTGATGTCGGAGGCAACGGCAATCCCGCGCAATGAGGGCATCTCCGCGGGCGAGCGCGCGGCAAGGCGGCGCGAGATTTTCGAGCCCTATCATCATCGCATCGATGCCACGATCGGCCGCCGCCTGCACGACAAGCGGCCGACGGTGCTGGTGTCGCTGCACAGCTTCACATCGGTCTATGCCGGTGTTGAGCGGCCCTGGCATATCGGCGCGCTCTACAACCGCGACACGGTGCTGCCGCAGCTCCTGATCAAACATCTACGCGCCGAGAGCGATCTCGTCGTCGGCGACAACGAGCCCTATGCGGTCAACGACCTCACCGACTACACCATCCCCGTGCATGGCGAAGCCCGCGGCCTCGTCAACACCGGCATCGAGATCCGCCAGGATCTGATCGCGGACCAGTCCGGCCAGCAGCAATGGGCCGAGCGGCTGGCGCGGATCTTTGCGGAGATCGAGCTGGGGTTGCGCGCGGAGAGGGTGGCATAGCCAGCCAGGCCGGCGCTGCGGTCAACCGCCACGCGTTGCCACGAACACCGCGAGCGCGGCAAAGATCGCGGCGATGCCCCACAGCACGTAGGCGATGCGGCCGTCGCCGCGGGCGTCGAGCGTGGCCTCGGCCGGATTGTCGGGATTGACGCGGACCTCGACGGTCGCGCCGTCCTGATAGCGTGACATCAGCTTTCGCAGCATCTCGTCAGACGCCGACGGCGTTCCTGCCGCGACGCGCGCGCATTCATTGGTGTAGCTGACGTTCTGATAGAGGTAGGTGTAGGTCACGCGCTTGCCGAACATCTCGGTGCCGCGGCGCTCGCCCGGCTCGCTCGCCTCGTGATATTCCTCGATTCCCGACAGCTTGATCGTGCCCGGCACGGTCGGCCACCGCGTCGCCATCGAGGCCTGCCGCTGCACGGCCCACGCCATCAGCGCGATGACGAGGCCGAACGCACCGAAGGCGACGACCAGGCCCGCGAGATCGGGCCGTGCGACGTGATGGGCGAGATATTGGTAACTCTGGTTGAGACCGAAGGCCGAGCCGAACACGATGGCGAGCACGACCACGGTACCGATGCCGAGACAGCCCCATAGGCCTTTGGGCAGATCGCGCTCCAGCACGGCCTGATCGGGATGGCGCGGATTGTAGTAGACGGTGACGATGCTGCCGGCGGGATATTTCGCGAGTTTCTCGGCGACCTGGAAATTGCCGAGGTCTTCGCCGATCGAGATGCGGTTGTTGCGCAGCTTGCGGCCGCCGACCGAATACTCGTAGGTCACGTTGGCGAAGTTGCGGTTCTCCATCCGATAGCCGTCTTCGCGCTCGTCGTCGGACACCCTGACCTCGCGCACCTCGGCAGCTGATGTAACCACCTTGCCGGGCGCCTGCGGCCAGCTCCGCGCCTCGCGCGCCTGCCAGGTCTTCACGACGGCGGCAATCAGGATCAGCGCGAGCGGCGCAAGCAGCATCGCGTAAACGAGCGGGGGCAGAGCAGGCACGGCAAAATCCTTCGTCAGCGGCAATGCCCGATTGGACGCATTGCCGCCGCGAAGGGTTCAAACCAAACCGGCCTCTGGAAGGTTATTTCGCCCTGGTCAGCGCCAGCCAGATGCCGCCGCCGATCATGAAGCCGCCGGAGATGCGCGACATCATCCGCGTGCGGCGGGCCGAGAAGAATTTTCGCGCGCGGCCGGCTGCAATCGCGTAGAGCGCGTCCGTCATCGCCGCGGTGACCATGAAAGTTGCGCCGAGCAGTGCGACTTGCGGAAAGTGGTCGCGGTTCATGTCCATGAACTGCGGGATGAAGGCACCGAAGAACACCAGCACCTTCGGGTTCGATAGCAACACCAGGAAACCTTGCAGGAAGAACCCGCCGCGCGGCGGCGGAGGCGGCTGGTCGACATTGACGCCCTCGACCGGCGCCCAGATCAGCTTGATGCCGAGCCAGACCAGATAGGCGGCGCCGGCAAAGCGCACCCAGTCGAACCAGTAGCCCATGGTCGCCATCAGCGACGTCAGGCCGATCGCAACGATGCCGATGACGATGGCGAGCCCGGCCTGCGCGCCAAGGACATTGGTCAGCGCCGCACGCGTGCCGTGACGCAGGCCGTTGGCGATGACGAGGGTGACGATCGGACCCGGCAGCAGCGCCAGCGCAATGCAGGCGGCGACGAAGGCGAGATAGGCTTGCATGGACATCATGGAGGGACTCGGCTGAGAGCGGTTGAAGGCATTAATGCACGGGAAGGACGGGAACGGAAGACAGATGAGCGCAGCGTGCCCGCCCAACCACCGGTGTCATACCCCGCGGAGGCGGGGTATCCAGTACGCCGCGGCTTCTCGGTATCCCACGAGCGCCTCGGAATACTGGATCACCCGCTTTCGCGGGTGATGACAGCGGAGAACGTGGCGCGGGTCGCGCCCCCTCACCGCCCATCCAATGCAGCAGCCATCCATTGCTTCATCTCCTCCGTTTCCAGAAGCACGAGCGCGGCGCGCTGCGCGGCATTCGCCTCGCCCGCGCCTTGCGCCACCGCGACGAGCAGATCGCAGCGGCGCGACAGCGCGAGGCCGGCGGCGGCATGGCGCGCGCCGTCGGGCATGTCGAGATCGTAGTGCCTGATGCGGCCCTGCATGGCGGCGACGCTCACGGCCTCGCCCGGCGCGACCGGCGTGAAGCGTGGACTGATCAGGTCGATATCGGTGACACGATCGACCTCGTCGTCATCGGCAACGCCGGTGTCGCAATTGCAGAAGCCGCGCTTGGCGCGGACGTAGAGCTCGACGCCATCGCAGCCGCCCGCCGTACAACGGAACGCGCGGCCGGCGGGCCAGCCGTCGCGGGGAAACGGCCAGCTCATCTCCTGCCAATGCCCGGCGCGGTCCGTCGCATGGACACGCAGACCGGGCAGCGCGCCGAGGGCGATCAAGGCCATCAGCATCCTCGCCCCGCGCCGCATCGTCAGCTCTTCGGCGGGCCGGCGACGGCACGCGCGGGACCGGTCAGCTCGAGGATATGCAGGCCGGTGTTGGCGCGGTCGACGATGTAGATGTAGCCGCGATCATCCGTCTCCACATTGTTGGTCTGGATCGCGACCTTGCAGCGTTCGCCGCCTTCGATCGGGATGCAGCGCCTGTCGGTCGCGCTCGTGATCGACGGAATGAAATAGCCGACCTCCTTCGGGTGATAGGGGTCGCGGATGTCGAGCGCGCGCACGCCGGCATTGAAGAAGGCGATGAAAGCCAGCTTCTTGTAGTAGACCGGCGCCATGCTCTCGTTCGAGGAGTGCGAGCCGAAGCGGCCGCCGCGCTGGCAGAACTGTCCGCTCGCCTCCGGCACGGTATAGCTCGAGATCATCATCGGCCGCGTCTCGGTGGTGACGTCGGCGAACCACACCATCTGCCGCGCCTCGCCGCATTCGTTGAGGATCGCCTCGTCAACGATCATCACGATGTCGCGAGTCCTGCCGTCCTTGTCCTCGGAAAATTCCGCAACGGGCATGTCGAGCATCGGGAACGTCGTGTGCGCGCCGTTGAAGGCGGACATCGGCATCCGCGCAATCTCGGGATAGCGCAGATTGTCCGGCGTCGGCTCCTTCGGCCCGTTCAGGAGCTTGTCACGATCGACGATCTGAAGGATGCCGCCCTTGTTGGTGCCGTACCCGAAAAAGACGCGATTGCCTTGGGGCCCGGTCGAGATCGGCCCGTGCAGTTCGGTCGGCACCGCGCCGGTGGCGCCGGGCTCCTGACCGGGCAGGCCGAAGTCGCGGATCTTCTGCGGATGCGCGGGATCGGAGAGGTCATAGACCTGCGTCATGCGCCGCGTGCGCCAGTCCGGCGCGCCCGAGACGAGAAAGGCGATACCGGTGTCGCATTCCCACCAGCTCTTGTGCGTGTCCTTCAAGCCGCCAATGCGCGCGATCAGCACAGGGCTGGCGGGATCGGCGACGTTCCAGATCTCATGCGCCTCGCTGCCGAAGGTGCGCAGCATGTACACCGCATTCGGATCGCCCTTCGGCAACGACTTGCCGTCGCAGACCCGCACCATCTGCGCGCCGCCGGATTCATATTTGCCTTCCTGCCCCGGCAGGTGACGCAGATATTTGGGATGCGCGGGATCGGTGACGTCGACGATCGAGGTTCCGTTCGGCTCCGCCTGTCCCGTCATCGGATTGACGGGAGCGGGCACGTCGTCGGTGCCGCCGTGATGGCCGATATAGGCGATCCAGCGCTCGCCCTGATGATGGATGGTCGGCTGATAGGCGCTGCGCGCCTGGAGGTCGTTGGTCCCGACCAGCTTCATGTTGGAAGCTTCCGGCGGCGCGCCGATCGTCTGCTTCTGCGCGTAGGCCGGTGTGCCGCAAGCGAAGAAGACGAGGCCCGCGGCAGTCAGGACGCAACGGAACATGAATCCTCCCGGAACCAATCTGCGTTGGCTGAGCTGAAAGGCTAGCACAGCCGACTGCAGGCGCCCAGAACACGATCTCGCGGCCAGTCATTCCGGGGCGCACGAAGTGCGAACCCGGAATCTCGAGATTCCGGGTTCGACGCTGATGCGTCCCCCGGAATGACGTGCCGCTTGACATGCAACCATTTGGTTGCCTATTGTCACCGCCATGGATGAGGTCTTCAAAGCGCTCGCCGACGCGTCACGACGATCGCTGCTCGACAGGCTTCACGCCAGGAACGGCCAGACGCTGAACGAACTCTGCGAAGGCCTCGCGATGACGCGGCAGGCCGTGACCAAGCATCTGGTGATTCTGGAAGAGGCCAACCTGGTCACGGCCATCAGGCATGGCCGCGAGAAGCTGCATTACCTCAATCCGGTGCCGATCCATCAGATCGGCGAACGCTGGATCAGGAAGTTCGAACGCGGCAAGCTCGCCGCGCTCGGCGAGTTGAAACGCCAGTTGGAGAAGCGCGATGAGTAAGCCGCAATTCGTCTATGTGAGCTATATCGAGACCTCGCCGGAAAAGCTGTGGGAGGCGCTGACGTCGAGCGAGTTCAC
This sequence comes from Bradyrhizobium sp. B025, assembly GCF_042257955.1. Classification (NCBI taxonomy): domain Bacteria; kingdom Pseudomonadati; phylum Pseudomonadota; class Alphaproteobacteria; order Hyphomicrobiales; family Nitrobacteraceae; genus Bradyrhizobium; species Bradyrhizobium sp. B025. The sequence continues at coordinate 7,302,738 of NZ_CP170150.1, forward strand.
CAGGCAATACTGGTTCGGCGCCGAGATCCGTTCCGACTGGAAGGTCGGCTCGCCCTTCGCGCTTCTGCTGGACGGCGAAATCACCGATTCCGGCGAGATCCTCGAGGCCGATCCGCCGCGGCGCCTGTCCTACAGCTTCAAGCACCAGAAATACGAAGAGCTCCGCGGCGAGCCGATCTCGCGCGTCGTCTTCACCATCGAACCGTTCGGCTCGCTCGTGCGTTTGACCGTGCTGCATGACGGCTTCGTTGAGGGCGGCAAATATCTCGGCGCCGTCTCCAATGGCTGGCCGGCGATCCTGTCAGGCCTCAAGAGCCTGTTGGAGCGAGGCAAGGTGCTCGCCATTCCCCGCGCAGCCCTCAACAAGGGATTCGACGCAAAATGAACCTCGATCAATTCAAGCCGCTCACCGTCTATACCATCTACATCGCCTCCACACCGGAGAAGGTGTGGGAGGCGCTGACCTCGGCCGAGTTCAGCCGGCAGTATTTCTTCGGTAATGCCGTGGAGGTCGAGCCGCGGCTCGGCGGCGCGTTCGTCGTGCGCACGCCCGACGGCGCCCTGCACATCAGCGGCGAGGTCCTCGCTTACGATCCGCCGCGAAAGCTCTCGGTCACCTTCAACGTCAACTGGCCGGATCTGATCGAGAAGCTCGGCCCGACCCTCGTCACCTACGAGATCGAAGAGGTCGGCGACGCGGTCCGTCTCACCATGAGCGAAGGCCATGACCGGCCGCTCAGCGACGACATCCTCTCCGGCGGACGGCAGGGCTGGCCGGCGATCCTCTCCAGCCTCAAGAGCATGCTCGAGACCGGCAAGCCGCTGGTGGTGAAGATGGGCCCGCCGCAGCGGATGCTGGATGCCCTGAAGGCGATGGGGATCAAGACGCCGTAGCGGCCGGAATCTGCGCCCTCATCGCTTCTTCTTCGCCGGCGGCGGTTGAATCTCGTCGATCTTGCGACGGCAATCCCCTTCCGAATCGTGCGGGCCCGAGACAAAGGTCCCACTGACCTTGATCGCGTACCAGCCCGACTCCACGCCGAGCCGGAGTGCTTCGTCTGTCTTGACGTGTCGTGGGGAGAGAGTTTGCATCAGGTGCTTTCGGTTGGCGTTCGATCTCGTATCGAACCGCGGTGGAATCTTTCAGGCATATCCGGCACGCGCCCGCCGCGTCCGGCTCACCCGCGGGAACGGGCAATATGCGCAACCATCGCCGTTACGATGGCGTGATGAGCCAGCTCCGCCGGTGCGAGGAATGAGCCGTTTCGTGTCGCGCGCGCATGGTCACGGCGCCGCGTGTGCGAAAGGACGACCGGACTTGCAGACGTTGGCGCACCGTGCGCGCAATCCCTGCAATTAGCTATCGTTTTCTCGCCCGCGCCGCGCCTTTGACGCGCCAAATGCCGTTCTCGATCGAATAAGGCCGCCGAAGCCTCGTTTTCGACTGCTTGGTCGTGCGTCGGGCTTGCCTCTCACGGCACCGGCGCCACCAGACGCCGATAGAGATGCCACGTCGCATGGCCGAGCACCGGCAGCGTCACGATCAGCCCGAGGAAGTAAGGCAGCGCGGAGACGATCAGCAGCATCACGATCACGGCCGCCCAACCGATCATCGGCAACGGGCTGGTCACGACCGCGCGCACGCTCGTCACCATGGCCGTGACAAAATCGACCTCGCGGTCGAGCAGCAACGGAAACGACACCACGGTGAGCGAGAACAGGATCAGCGACAACACGGCGCCGACCGCGTTGCCGATGGCGAGGAACAGCAGACCCTCATTGGTCGTCAGCACCACCGTCATGAACTCCTGAAGGCTCGAGAACGAGGCGTGCAGGCCGAGCAGCAGCGCGATCAGGAGCCTCACCTGGTACATCCAGATCACGAACATGAACAGCGTGACGAACGCCATCCAGCCGATCTCGCTGCGCGAGCGTATCGCCGACCAGATCGCGCCGAAGGAGACGGGCTCGCCGCGCTCGCGGCGGCGGCTGACCTCGTAGAGACCGATCGCGACGAACGGGCCGATCAGCGCGAAACCGGCGGCCAGGGGATAGACCAGGTAGACCATGCCGAAAGCGGTGAGGCAGAGCATGATGGCGATGCCGCCGGCGGCATAGAGTGCGCCGAAGCAAAGCCCGTAGAGCGGCAGCGCCTGGAAATCGCGAAGACCCTCGACCAGCGCCTCGGCAATGTCGGTCGCCATAACGGGACGCACCACCGGATCGACCTTGCCCGAGATGGACATCAGCTCCCTCCTCATTTGCCGGTGCGATCTTCGTCGCACGCGGATCGTCCGTGATATTAGCGCCGTCGGGCGCCGCGCGCACGCGCAGTTTGGTTCCGGATGACGGTATCCTGGGAGCCCGGCGGCGCTGCGTCGACGCCCCCTGTCGGGCGCTCACCCGTGCTGCGCGCAACCTCAGAATCTTTCCCCCCTCGAGGGCTTTTGGGCACGATGCCTATGGACGGAACGGACGGTGGTGCCGCAAATTGCACCTTCGAACCAGCACACGCGATGACCAGAGCGGACCACCCGACCGATGAGCTTGCGTACCCGGCTACTGATACTCGTCATCGCGGCCATGCTGGTGCCGGCGAGCCTCGTCGGGCTGCGTTTCATGCAGAATCGAAGCAGCGACATCAACGCCGCCCTGACCAATCTGGCGGCGGCGGCCGACGAGATTGCAAGCGATCTGGACGAGAAGATCCAGGGCACCGCGCAGCTTCACTATGGTCTCGCCCGTGCCCGCGACCTCGACACGCGCGACAAGGCGGCGTGCTCGGCGTTTCTATCGGAAGTGCGCGAGGAATACCCGCAGTTCACCGGGATATTGACCATCGATCCCGACGGCAGCCTGTTCTGCGACTCGCTGCGGACCAACCGCACGCTCGACCTGAGGGATCGCGCCTATTTCAAGCAGGCCCTAGTCTCGCGCGGTGTCGTGCTCGAGCCGGTCTTCGGCCGGCTGACCGGACTGTCAGTGCTCCAGATCGCATATCCTGTGCGATCGGAAGCCGGCGCGCTGAAGCTGATCCTGCTCGCTTCGTTCAACCTGCGCAAATTCGCGGAGTTTCACCACAAGCGGCTGCTCGCCGAGAAGGATATCCTGCTCGTCGATGCCAAGGGCACGGTTCTGGTCGCTCCCTCCGGCGGAGGCTGGACCGAGCCCGTCGGCGGGTCGATCGCGGGATCCGAACTGTTCCGCTTCGCGGCAACGCCCGACCGGAAGGCGTTTCAGGAAGTGACCGATCGCGAGGGCCGCACCCATGTCTGGAGTGTCGCCGCCCGCTCGCCGTCGACCCGGGATGCCGGTCTCTACATCCTGGTCGGACGGTCCAAGGACGGGCTGGTCGCGGCAGCGAACCGACGACTCTACGAGGACATGGCGATCCTGGCGGTGGCCTCGCTGCTGCTGCTGGCGGCGGTCTGGATCCTCGCGACGGTGAGCGTCGGCCGCCAGGTCGGGCGGCTCGCCGCGATGGCCAAGAGGCTCGGGCGCGGTGACCTCGGCGCGCGAATTCTGCCGCCCCATCCGCGCGGCGAACTCGGCGGACTGATGAGCCTGCTCAACGACACCGCCGAGTCGCTCCAGCAGCAACGCGCCGCCATCGCGGAGCTCAACCAGAAACTCAGCCAGTCCCAGAAGATGGAGGCCATGGGCCAGCTCACCGGCGGCGTGGCGCACGATTTCAACAATCTGCTGACCGTCATTCTCGGCAATGCGGAGCATCTTGCCGACAGCCTGGCGGGAAACAAGGAATTGCACCGGATCGCCGGCGATATCGCGACCGCCGCGGAGCGCGGCTCAGACCTGACGCGGAGCCTGCTCGCCTTCGCACGCAAGCAGCCCTTGAGGCCGAGGGAGATCGACATCGCCGGCAGGATTCGCGACATGGAGCCGTTGCTGCGTCGGACCCTGGGCGGGCACATCGAGTGCGCTTTCGCGCTCGGGGCGAATGTGTGGTTGACCAGCGTCGATCCCGGCCAGCTGACAACTGCGCTGCTCAACCTCGTGCTCAACGCGCGCGACGCCTTGCCTGACGGCGGCAAGCTGACGGTCGAGGTGCGCAACGTTTCGCTCGGAGAAACTGACGTCGACGTCAACGGCGAGCCGCGGCCCGGCGACTACGTCATGGTCGCGGTGACGGACACGGGCAGCGGCATGACCGCCGAGGTGGCGAGCCGCGCGTTCGAGCCGTTCTTCACCACCAAGGAGGTCGGCAAGGGGACCGGGCTTGGCCTCAGCATGGTCTACGGGTTTGTGCGACAATCCGGCGGCCTGGTGCAGATGCAGTCCGAACCGGGACACGGCAGTGTCGTCAGGCTGTTCTTTCCCCGCCTCGCAACGCAGCCGACCGAGGACCCATCACCCCGGGATCGGACCGTCGCACCCGATGGAAGCGAGACCATTCTCGTGGTCGAGGACGACGACATGGTTCGAGCCTATGTCGTGAACGAGCTGAAGACGCTCGGCTACCGCGTCATCGCGGCGCCGAACGGCCCCGCGGCGCTCGACCTGTTGCGCCAGCCGGGGGACATCCACCTGCTGTTCACCGACGTCGTGATGCCCGGCGGCATGTTCGGGCCGGAGCTTGCCAGGCAGGCCACCGGCTTGCGGCCCGAGCTCAAGGTGCTCTTCACCTCCGGCTACACCCAAAATCCCGTCAAGACGCCCGACGGGCTCGGCGACGCCCGCATTCTGACAAAACCGTTCCGGCGGCACGACCTCGCCGCGATGCTGCGGTCCGCCCTGTCGGCGCCGCCGCGATGACGTCAGGACGACCACGTGAGCAGAAGCGCCACGCCAAGATTGGCCGCGAACAGGGCCGCGTCGATGACAAATATCCTGAGCATCGGGCCTTTGAGCACCGGCCAGTAAGCCACGCCGACACGTCCGCCACGCATCAGGATCGGCAGGTTATAGGCGAACTGGCTGAAGTGGCAGGCGGCGAAGAACAGGAACAGCACAAGCTGCGCCTCGACGGGCTGGAAGAACGGCGGGCGCGCGACCAGAAGAAAGAACGACAAAAGCCCGATCGGCAAATTCATCCCGCCCAGGAACGCCACGCTGGCCGCGAGGGTCGGCGCGATTGGATTGCTCCGCTCTTCCCGCGGCAGCAAGATCTTCAACGTGTTGCGCTGTGCAATGCTGAACTGGATGAATGCGCCGCCGAACCAGAGCGCATTGAGAAGCAGAACGAAATCCGAAAGGCGCATGTCTATTTTCCGTAAAAGGCTTCGCTGCGCACCACGCGGCCGGCAGCGTCGAAATCCATGAACTCGCTGGCGCGCGTGTCGCCGAGCTGCCACCACACCGTCAGCCGCGAGATCGTGTCATCCCAGCTCCAGGTCAGGATCTTCAGGTCGGCGCTTTCGATGTGGCCGTAGGCCTTCCGCCAGTAGACGCGGATGTTTTCGGCGCCTGTGACGACAGGAGAGCCGGTCAGCGTCAGCGCCAGAGGACTGCGCATCTGCGCATTGTCGGCAAAATGCGCGACGACCGCGTCGATATCGACCCTGCACCAGTTCGCGCACCATGCCGCGACAAAGTGTTCGGCGGCGGCGCGATTCATTTTCTGTGCACTCGTGTCTTGAGCGCTCGTCTCTTGAGCGCTCATGGCTTCCGTCCGCTCATGACGCGGCCCTCCCCTGGCTCGTTGCCGGGAAAGTGGCAAAGTCCACGCCTCATGTCAACTATGTTGACTTGAGAATTCGTCAGTGGTTGTCGGCGATCGCCCCCATGACGGCCATCCATGACGCCGCGCCGGACGCCCCGACGCGATCGAACGCCGCGCGCAGGGCCTTGCGCTCGTGGTCCGATGCCCTTTGCTCGATACGTTTCCCGGCGTCCGTCAGGCGCAGCAGCTTGGAGCGATGCTGCTCGGGCGAGCGCTTCGACGTCAGGAGCTTGCGCTCCAGCAGCAGGTTGAGCGGCCGGTTCAACGCCTGCTTGGAAATGCCGAGGATCTCGATCAGCGCGCCGATCGCGATGTCGGGCCGGCGGGCCACCACGTAGAGGATACGATGGTGCGGGCGCGACAGGCCCTGCTTTGCAAGATACTTGTCGGCCTCCAGCGTCATCCCGCGCCAGCCGTAATACATGAGCTCCAGCGCAGCATCGAGATCGTGCAGCTTCGCAAGTGAGGCGCGGTGAAGCCCCGCGGCTTGAGACGTCTTTGGCATTGTAAGAAGCTAACCCTTCGCCCGCAGTTCGCGCCGCAGCACCTTGCCGGTCGCCGTCATCGGCAGCGTCTCGGCGAACTCCACGAAGCGCGGATATTCGTGCGCGGCGAGCTGCACCTTCACGAACTCCTGGATCTCGCGCGCGAGCGCGTCGCTGCCGGTAAAGCCCGGACGCAGCACGATCCAGGCCTTGATCGACTCCGTGCGGATCGGGTCGGGAATGCCGACCACCGCGGCCATCGCCACCGACGGATGCTTCATCAGCGTGTGCTCGATCTCGGATGGGCCGACGCGATAGCCGGCGGTGGTGATGACGTCGTCCTCGCGGCTGACATACCAGAAATAGCCGTCCTCGTCCTGCACGCCGAGATCGCCGGTGAGCAGAAAGTCGCCGGCATATTTCTTCGCGGTCGCCTCCGGATTGCGCCAGTATTCGAGCATCGTGACGGGGCACGGCTGGCGCACGCCGATGATGCCGCGCTGCCCGCGCGGCAGCTCCTCGCCCTTGTCGTTGACGATGCGGACGTCGAAGCCCGGCGTCGCCTTGCCCATCGCGCCGGGCCGGATCGGAAACAGGTTGGAGTTGCTGCCGATCACGAGATTGCACTCGGTCTGGCCGAATACTTCGTGCGCGTCGATGCCGAAGGTCTCGCGCACCCAGCCCAAGAGTTCGCCGCCGAGCGATTCGCCGCCGGTGAAAATGCTGCGCAGCTTGACGCCGGGATGCTTCACGCCGGCCTGCCGCATCAGCTTCAGCGCCGTCGGCGGCAGGAAGACGTTGCGGACGGAAAGATCGGCCATCATCTGCATCGCCGCCTGCGGCTCGAATTTTCGGGCGCGGTGACCGACCAGGGGAATGCCGTGATACCAGAACGCGAGCAGGCCGTTGACGAGGCCGCCGATCCAGGCCCAGTCCGCCGGCGTCCACATCAGATCGCCGGGGCGCGGCAGGAAGTTGTGGCACATCTCGACGTTCGGCAGATGGCCGAGCACGACGCGATGCGCATGCAGCGCTCCCTTCGGATTGCCCGTTGTGCCCGAGGTGTAGATGATCAGCGCAGGATCGTCGGCCGAGGTGTCGACGGTCGCAAAATCCTCGGACGCGGTTTCGATCGCCGGCCAGAACGGTTTTGCGCCGGCGTGGACGGCGCCGCTCGTGACATAGATGTCCTGCAAATAGGGCAGCCGATCGCGGACCCTTGTGAGCTTCTCCCAGCCCGCCTCATCGGTGATGATGGCTCTTGCTTGCGAATTCGACAGGCGAAATTCCAGCGCGTCCTCGCCGAACAGCGCGAACAGAGGGATCGAGATCAGCCCGGAGCGGAACGCCGCCATATGCGCGATAGGCAGCTCCAGCGACTGCGACAGGAACACCGCGACGCGGTCACCGCGCGCAAGGCCATCCGCCTTCAGCACGTTGGCGAAGCGGCGCGACATCTCCGCGACCTCGTCGAAGGAGGTGCGCGTGGTGGCGCCGTTCTCGTCGACATAGATCAGCGCGAGACGGCCGGTACCGTCGGCATGGCGGTCGCAGCACGCCTCCGCCATGTTGAAGCGCGCCGGGATATCCCAGCGGAAGTTGCGATAGAGCTCGTCGTAGGTCTTGGCTTCGGTGAGCATGGCTCGCGTTTCCACGGTCTTGGCGTCATGGCCGGGCGAAAGCGCGAAGCGCGTCTTCGCGATCAAAGTCCCGGCCATCCACGCCCTTGCTTCTTGAGCCTAGTCTAAGCTCGTGGATGCCCGGGACAAGCCCGGGCATGATCTGCATTCGACGTCGTTCCGGGGCGGTCCGCAGGACCGACCCCGGAATCTCGGGATTCTCAGGTGTGCAATTGCGCACCATAGTTCGCGCTTTGCGCGCGCCGGAATGACCGCGAGAGAATTATCGCACTGTCGCGAAGAACTTCCTGACATCGCGCACGAACAGCTCCGGCTGCTCGAAGGCGGCGAAATGGCCACCCTTCTCCATCTCGCTCCAATGCGTGATGTTGGAAAAGTTGGGCTCCATCCAGCGCCGTACCGGCGTGATGATCTCCTTCGGGAAGACGGCGACACCGGTCGGCACGCCGACCCTGGGCGTTGTGCGGCGCTTGCCAAAGCTTTCCCAATAGAGCCGTGCGGACGAGGTCGCCGTCTCCGTCGCCCAATAGAGCATGACGTTGTCGAGCAGCTCGTCCCTGGAGAAGATGTTCTCGGGATGGCCGCCGCAATCGGTCCAGGCCCAGAACTTTTCCAGAATCCAGGCCGCCTGCCCGCTCGGCGAATCCGTCAAGCCGTAGCCGAGCGTCTGCGGCCGCGTCGACTGCTGCTTGGAATAACCGGAGTCGAGATCGACGTAATGCTTGAGGCCGGCGAGCGCGCGCTTCTCCTCCACCGTCGGCTCGCCCTCGACCTTCGGCGCCGCGTTGAAGGCGAGCGTGATGTGGATGCCGGCGCAATGCTCGGCGTCCTGCGCGCCGAGCGAGGTCGTCACCGCCGAGCCCCAGTCGCCGCCTTGCGCGCCGTAGCGCGCATAACCGAGGCGGTCCATCAGTTTGGCCCAGGTCGCGGCGATGCGGTCGACGCCCCAGCCGGTGGTTTGCGGCTTGGCGGAGAAGCCGAAGCCCGGCAGCGAGGGACAGACGACGTGGAACGCATCCGCGGGATTGCCGCCATGCGCGGCGGGATCGACCAGCGGCGCGATCACCTTCTGGAATTCCACGATCGAGCCGGGCCAGCCATGGGTGATGATCAGCGGCAGCGCGGAGGGCTCGTTCGAACGCGCATGCAGGAAGTGGATATCGAGCCCGTCGATCTCGGTCGTGTATTGATCGATGCGGTTGAGCCTGGCTTCGCGGGCGCGCCAGTCGTAGCCGTCAGCCCAATAGGTGCAGATCTCCCGGATCCATTTCAGCGGCGCGCCCTGGCTCCAGTCGTCGACGAGTTCAGCCTCCGGCCAGCGCGTGCGGGCGAGGCGCGATTTGAGATCGGCGAGGATGTCGTCGCTGATGGCGATGCGGAACGGCTTGATGGCGCCGGTCATCGGTTGCCTCCCCTTGTTCTTTTGTCATTCCGGGGCGCGCTCCTTGGCGCGAGCCCGGAATCCATTGCGCAACAGAACTGGCGGCCCGATGGATTCTCTGATGCGCAATTGCGCATCATAGCTCGACGCTGACGCGTCGCCCCGGAATGACAACTCAGCCCGACAGCGCCGCCTTCACCAAACCGCTCGCCTTGCCGAAATCCATCTGGCCGGCGTACTTCGCCCGCAACACCGCGATCACCTTGCCCATGTCCTTCATGCCGGCTGCACCGGTTTCAGCGATCGCGTCCGAGATCGCCTTCTTGACCTCGTCTTCGGACATCTGCTTCGGCAGGTAAGCCGAGATCACCGCGATCTCCTCGCGCTCCTGCTGGGCAAGCTCGGCGCGGCCGCCCTTGTCGTAGAGCTCGACCGATTCCTGGCGCTGCTTGATCATCTTCTGCAGCACGGCGAGCAGGTCGGCGTCCGACAGCGGCGGCTTGCCGCTGCCGCGGGCCTCGATGTCGGCGTTCTTGAAGGTCGAATTGACCATGCGCAGCGTGGACAGCTTGCGCTCGTCCTTGGCCTTCATGGCCTCCTTGACCGCATTGTTGATGTCGTCGCGCAGCATGGTCGTGATCCCTTTGAATATCCGACGCCTGATCTAGGCCGTTCGCGCTCCTGAGACAACCTGGCTTTGCAGCCATTCGGTCAGCGCCTGCACCGTCGCCGCGGGCTGTTCCGGCTGCGGCAGATGCCCGCAATTCGCCAGAACGACGAGCTTCGCGCCGGCAATGCCGTCCGCCATCTCCTTCGAGAACGCATTGGGAATCGTGTTGTCCTGATCGCCGGTCAGCACCAGCGTCGGGCATTTGATCGTGGCCAGCGTCGGCCGCGAGTCGACCCGCGCAATGATCGCGATCTGCTGCCGCAGATAGCCGTCGACGCCGACGTCGTCGCCCTGCTCATGCACGAGCCGGCGAAGGTCGGCATCGTCGCGGCGCGAGGGATGCACCAGTTCCGGAAACATCTCCTCGCGCGCGGCACGCAACTCCCCGCGCTTCGCACGCTCCATCAGGCCGCGGCGGCGCCGGGTCGCCTCCGCCGTATCGGGCCGGGCCTGGGTGTTGATCAGCGCGAGCCTCAAAACCCGCTCGGGCGCCTGGCGCATGATCTCCAGCGCGATGTAGCCACCCATGGAATGGCCGGCGAGCGCAAAGCGCGGCGGGGCCTCGCCCAGCACGCGGCGGGCGATCGCCGCCATGCTGTCATCGCGGATATGGTTGGCGACCATCACCGGGCCGAACCGCCACAGCGCCGGGATCACCGGGGCATAGATCCGGGCCGAGGAGGCCAGCCCCGGAACCAGCAGAAGCGGGGTGGTCTGGTCCATTATTGCCTCGAAAGCCCCTGGATTTGCCGGAAATTGTGCGGCCAAGCTTAAGTACCCGGGACGGGCTGTCAAATATGCAAAAACGCATGTGAATCGGGCCTCTCCCGCTTTGACGGAGGCGCGCGGGCAGACTATGAAACGCGCTCATGACACAACATGACAACGATCCCGCCTGGCCGGACCATAAACCGACCGCGCTCCTCGTGCTCGCCGATGGCACGGTGCTCGAAGGCTTCGGTCTCGGCGCCGAAGGCCACGCCGTCGGTGAAGTCTGCTTCAACACCGCGATGACCGGCTACGAGGAGATCCTCACCGATCCCTCCTATGCCGGCCAGCTCATCACCTTCACCTTCCCGCATATCGGCAATGTCGGTACCAACGAGGAAGACATCGAGACGGTGAACATGGCCGCGACGCCGGGCGCGCGCGGCGTGATCCTGCGCACCGCCATCACCGATCCCTCGAACTACCGCGCCACCAAGCATCTCGACGCCTGGCTCAAGGCGCGCGGCATCATCGGCCTCTCCGGCATCGACACCCGCGCGCTGACCGCGCTGATCCGCAGCAAGGGCATGCCCAATGCCGTGATCGCGCATGCCAGGAACGGCGAGTTCGACCTGCATGGTCTGAAGGAAGAAGCGCGCGAATGGCCGGGGCTCGAGGGCATGGACCTCGTGCCGATGGTCACAAGCGGCCAGCGCTTCACCTGGGACGAGACGCCGTGGCTCTGGGACAAGGGCTTTGGCCGGCAGGACAAGACCGAGTTCAACGTCGTCGCCATCGACTACGGCATCAAGCGCAACATTTTGCGCCTACTTGCCGGCGTCGGCTGCAAGGTGACGGTGGTGCCGGCAACGACGTCAGCCGAAGATATCCTGGCGATGAAGCCGGACGGCGTGTTCCTGTCGAACGGCCCGGGCGATCCGGCCGCGACCGGCAGATATGCCGTGCCTGTCATCCGGGACGTCATCAAGTCGGGCACGCCGACCTTCGGGATTTGTCTTGGCCACCAGATGCTCGGCCTCGCTGTCGGCGCCAAGACCAAGAAGATGCATCAGGGCCACCACGGCGCCAATCATCCCGTGAAGGACGAGACCACCGGCAAGGTCGAGATCACCTCGATGAACCACGGCTTCGCCGTGGACGAGAAGACGCTGCCGAAAGGTGCGACGCAGACCCACATCTCGCTGTTCGACGGCTCCAATTGCGGCATCCAGCTCGACGGCAAGCCGGTGTTCTCGGTGCAGTACCACCCCGAGGCTTCGCCGGGCCCGCGCGACTCGCACTACCTGTTCCAGCGCTTCGCCGATCTGATGCGGCAGAAGAAGAGCGCGTAAGCGGCAAGATCACCCGGCGGATGAATCCGCCGGGGCCCGCCGTCAGGGGCGCATGAACATGAAGTCCGTGTCGGGATCGCAGTTCTCGGCGATGAAGCGCAGCTCCGCCTGAATGTCGGCGACGGACCTCGTCTCGAGATATTTTGAGATCACCAGGCTGAGCAAGGCGCGGCAGACGGCTTCGTGCCCGAGACCGGCCGTCTCCGCCTCGTCGACGGCCGCCGAAAAATGGCGCTGCGCAACGTCGGATGCGTACATGGCGTCCCCCTCCTTCGCGTTGATTTGCGTGCCCCTGAATGGCCGCCCGCGCCTTGATCTCCGTCAAGCCGGCATGTGGACTTGTGTCAGGAACAAGGACGCCTGCGCCGTCTTGATTCCTGGTCTGTTGCCACTGGAGCCTCCCATGTCCGTCGTCCGCGACAATGCCGAGCCGCTCGCCATCGTGTTTGAGGATGACGGGCTCGTGCCGAACAACATCCTCCCCTTCCTGGTCTACCAGGGGGCGGTGAAGCTCGACCCGGAGCATCCGGAGCAGACGATCGAAAACCTGTTTGAGGAGAACGGCTGGGGCGGCACGTGGCGCAACGGCGTCTACGACTATCTGCACTACCACGCGACGGTGCATGAGGTGCTCGGCGTTGCGCGTGGGAGCGCACGCGTTCGCTTCGGCGGCGACCATGGCCAGGAGCTTCAGATCAAGGCCGGCGATGTCGCGATCCTGCCAGCCGGCACCGGACATCAGTGCATCAAGGCAAGCGGTGATTTCTGCGTGATCGGCGCCTATCCGCCGGGCAGCAAGATGGAGATCACGCGCGCGACGCCGGAGAACCATGCCAAGGCGCTGAAGACGATTCCAAAGGTCGCGTTGCCGCCGGCCGATCCGGTGACAGGCAAGGATGGGGCGCTGACGCGGTTGTGGCGATAGCTACAAGCGCGGTGCCGTAGGGTGGGCAATGCGAAGCGTGCCCACCAATCCATTTGAACTGTGCGGACAGATGATGGGCACGGCGCGCGCCTTTGCCCACCCTACGGCACCATGACTAAGCCTCGTTCGCGCCTTCCTGGCGGGTGGCTTCGAACAGGAACCAGGTGCGGCGCTCGGTCTCGTCGATGAAGACCTCGAGGATGCTGGCGCTGGCGACATCGCCGGCGTCATCGCAGACTTCGTGGGCCTTCCGCATCGCGCCCGCGACATGCTTGTTGTCCTGCATCAGCTCGCGCAGCATCTCGCGCGGCGGGACGTAATCCTCGTTGTTGTCCTTGATGGTCTGGAGCTTTGCGACCTGGCCGATCGACTTCAGCGTCGCGCCGCCGATCTTGCGGACGCGCTCGGCGAGCTGGTCGGTGGTGGCGAAGATCTGGTCCGAGTGCTCGTCGAGCAGCAGATGGTAGTCGCGGAAATGCCGGCCGCTGATGTGCCAGTGGAAATTCTTGGTCTTGAGATACAGTGCGAACGCGTCGGCCAGAAGCACGTTGAGCGCCTCCGAAACCTTGTTGACCGCCTGGGGCGACAGATCGGTGGGGGTGTCGAGGTCGGGCGAGACCTTGTTGGGGGCTTTGCTCACGGGAAACCTTCCTGTTAGGACGCGGACATTGACGGCGCGCCGTCGCCCCCCTAACGCAAGGTGGGCAGCGCCGGTTCCTGTGCAGGAGCTGTTTGGCCGGGACGTTCGGACACCATGGACGATTGGATCGATTATTACGACTCCACGCATACGATCTATGCCAGCAAGCTGCATCGCGATTTGCACTTCCAGATCATCGCGCGGGACATCATCGGCTACATCTCCTCGCCCGAGGCGACGGTGCTGGACTACGCCTGCGGCGAGGCGCTGTCGGCGAGCCAGGTCGCAGCCGCCTGCGGCAAGCTGATCCTTGCCGAGCCGGCGCCGGGCGTGCGCGGGCGGCTGATCGCGCGGTTTGCCCCGAACACCAAGATCCGCGTCCGCTCGCTCGACGACGTCCGCAAGATGCAGGACCAGTCCATCGACCTCGTGGTGATGAACTCGGTCGCGCAGTACATGACGCCGGAAGAGCTCGATGCCGCGCTGCTCAACATCCGGCGATTGTTGACCCCGTCCGGCAAGCTGGTGCTCGGCGACATCCTCCAGCCCAATGTCGGCATGTTCAGGGACGTGATGGCGCTGCTCGGCTTCGGCTTGCGTCACGGCTTCCTGAAGGACGCGCTGATCGGGCTGATCAGCACCGCGCTGTCCGATTACCGTCAGCTGCGCTCGCGCATCGGGCTGCAGCGCTACAGCGAGGACGAGATCACGGCCAGGTTGAAGGCGGCCGGGTTCGCGGTCCAGCGCGCCCACACCAATATCGGCCACAATCGCTGGCGCATGACCTTCATCGCGCGGCCGCCAATGGTTCGTTAAGCATAACAATTGGCTGAGGTGGCTTGTCGCACCTCGCTCGGACATGATCCATCCGGCCCGGTGGCGGAAGTGTCTACGCGAGAGCGGTGCATCGCTCTTTATCCTGGTTCAAATCCAGGCCGGGTCTCCACGCTTCGCCCTGACGGGCTACGCGTGGCGCAGCCATGCTAGACCGGCAGCGGAAGCGTGTCCGGCGCAACTTGAGCGAAGCGAAAGCGTAGACGGACTGTATCCGCGGCTCAATCTGCCTTGGCGACTTCACACTCCGACAGAAGCTGAAGCCGGTCCGCATCCTTGGCTGCGGAGCTGAGCACGGCATCGAGCAGGCCGGGGAAGCGCACCTCCAGATCCTCACGGCGCAGCCGCATGAAGCGGTTGGTGCCCGCCACGCGCGTCTGCATCAGGCCGCATTCGCGCAACTTGGCGAAGTGATAGGCGAGGTTGGATTTGCCGGCGAGACCATTGAAGTCACCGCAGCAGAGCTCACTGCTGACACGTTCCTGCTGGGCGAGCTGGTAGACGATCGCCAACCGGATCGGATCGCTCAGGCAATCCAGGACCATCGGCAGCTCGATCTGCTCGCGGGTGGGATGGAGGGGCGTGCGGCTCATGGTCCGAATCATAGCGATGCGGCCGCAATGTTCAATAGTTCTTGAACCAATTGACACTGAAACCGTCGCGTTCGATAGTTCAATAAACATTGAACATAGGGATCTTTCCAATGAGCGTATTCTGGCTGGCCCTGGCGGCCTTCGCGATCGGCACCGAAGGCTTTGTTATCGCAGGGCTTTTGCCGGCGATCGCCGCCGACCTGTCGATTTCGGTCTCGGCCGCCGGCCAATTGGTGACCGCCTATGCCCTCACCTATGCCGTGGGCTCGCCGATCCTGGCGGTGGCGCTGAACAATATCGACCGCCGGACCGTGCTGGCTCTGGCGCTGTCGACCTTCATCGCGGGAAATCTCGCCGCGATGGTGGCTTCCAGCTACGCCCTGCTTCTGGCTTCCCGGATGCTGATGGCCCTGGGCTCCGGGCTGTGCATGCCGACCGCGCTCGCAGTGTCGGTGGCCGTCGCCTCGCCTGAAAGGCGCGGCCGCGCGGTTGCGCTGGTCACCTCGGGACTGACGGTTGCGACCGTGATCGGCGTTCCGCTCGGCAATCTCGTCGGGAGCCTGCTCGGCTGGCGCGCGACCTTTGCCATGGTCGCCCTGATCGGTGCCGTTGCGCTCGCCGGCCTCCTGCTGGGCCTGCCCCGCGGCCTGCCGCGCAACACCGCCTCACTCGGCGAGCGGCTGGCGGTGGCGCGTCACGGCAATGTCCTGGTGGCGCTTCTTATCACGATTCTATGGGGGCTCGGCGGCTTCACCGTGTTCACCTATTTCGCGGTGCCGCTGCGCGGCCTCGGCTTCGATGCCTCGCAGATCAGCCTTGCGCTGTTGGTGTTCGGCGGCGCCGCCGCGATCGGGAACATGCTCGGCGGCGTCCTGGCCGACCGGCTCGGCACGCTCGCCACCGCAGCGTTCGGGCTCGCAGGCATGGCGACCGCGCTGATCCTGCATTCGCTGGTCCTCAAATTGATGCCCGGACAGGCGCATTATGCCGTGCTGGGCACGATCTTCCTCTGGGGCATCTCGGGCTGGGCGTTCTATCCGGCGCAGATCGCCAGCATCATCCGGATCGAGCCGCAGGCCTCGATGATCGCGCTCTCGCTCAACGCCTCGTCGATGTATCTGGGCTTCGCCATCGGCGGCGCCTTGGGAGGCGCGGTGCTGGCCACGCTGTCGCCAAATGACCTCGGCTGGATCGGCGGAACGAGCGTTGCGGCCTCGCTTCTGGTGCACCTCGCCCGTGGCTGGCAGGCACGGCCAAAACCGGTCAAAATTGCCGGTTGATGGGTGTTTTTCGGGGTTTCGCCGCCCCGAAAACTGGTCTAAGACCCACCCGCGCGCGAGGGAGACCACCGCGCTCTCGGCCAAAGGGACGCGCAGCCGCGCGCCCTTTTTTTGTGCCCAAATCCGACTTCGGCGAGAGTTGATGCCCAAACGTACAGACATCACCACCATTCTGATCATCGGCGCCGGTCCCATCGTGATCGGACAGGCCTGCGAGTTCGACTATTCGGGCACGCAGGCGGTGAAGACGCTGAAGGAAGAGGGCTATCGCATCGTCCTCGTCAATTCCAACCCGGCCACGATCATGACCGACCCGGAATTGGCGGATGCGACCTATATCGAGCCAATCACGCCCGAGATCGTCGCCAAGATCATCGAGAAGGAACGTCACGTCATTCCCGGCGGCTTCGCGCTCTTGCCGACCATGGGCGGCCAGACCGCGCTGAACTGCGCGCTGTCGCTGCGCCGGCAGGGCACGCTGGAA
The DNA here is from genome assembly GCF_042257955.1 of Bradyrhizobium sp. B025. Taxonomy (NCBI): domain Bacteria; kingdom Pseudomonadati; phylum Pseudomonadota; class Alphaproteobacteria; order Hyphomicrobiales; family Nitrobacteraceae; genus Bradyrhizobium; species Bradyrhizobium sp. B025. The sequence goes on from NZ_CP170150.1 coordinate 7,319,410, forward strand.
AAGTTCCACGTCGAGATGATCGGCGCCACCGCCGACGCGATCGACAAGGCGGAGGATCGCCAGCTCTTCCGCGAGGCCATGACCAAGATCGGGCTCGAGACGCCGAAGTCCCGGCTTGCCAATGCGTCGGCATTGAAGAAGTCGTTCCGCGACAAATATCTCGCCGAACGCGAAAAGCTCTCCGGCGCCGCGCTCGAAGAGCTCGAGCGGCAGTGGACGCTGGGCGAAAGCGACCGCCGCAAGCGCTACCAGGAATACGCATTCGGCCAGGCCATGATGGCGCTGTCCGAGATCGGCCTGCCCGCGATCATCCGCCCCTCCTTCACCATGGGCGGCACCGGCGGCGGCATTGCCTACAACAAGGAAGAGTTCCTCGACATCATCGAGCGCGGCCTCGACGCGTCTCCCACCAACGAAGTGCTGATCGAAGAATCCGTGCTCGGCTGGAAGGAGTACGAGATGGAGGTGGTGCGCGACAAGAAGGACAATTGCATCATCGTCTGCTCGATCGAGAACCTCGATCCGATGGGCGTGCACACCGGCGACTCCATCACGGTGGCGCCGGCACTGACGCTGACCGACAAGGAATACCAGATCATGCGCGACGCCTCGCTGGCGGTGCTGCGCGAGATCGGGGTGGAGACCGGCGGCTCCAACGTGCAGTTCGGCGTCAATCCCGACGACGGCCGCATGGTCGTCATTGAGATGAATCCGCGCGTGTCGCGTTCCTCCGCGCTGGCTTCCAAGGCCACCGGCTTTCCGATCGCAAAGGTCGCCGCCAAGCTCGCGGTCGGCTACACCCTGGACGAGATCGCCAACGACATCACCGGCGGCGCCACTCCGGCCTCGTTCGAGCCGACCATCGACTACGTGGTCACGAAAGTGCCGCGCTTCGCCTTCGAGAAATTCCCCGGCGCCTCCACGACGCTCACGACGTCGATGAAGTCGGTCGGCGAAGTCATGGCGATCGGCCGCACCTTCCAGGAAAGTCTTCAGAAGGCATTGCGCGGCCTCGAGACCGGATTGACCGGCCTCGACGAGATCGAGATCGAGGGGCTGGGCCAGCACGACGACAAGAATGCGATCCGTGCCGCGCTCGGCACGCCGACACCCAACCGCCTGCTCCAGGTCGCCCAGGCGATGCGGCTCGGCTGGTCGAACGAGGACATCTTCAACTCCTGCAAGATCGATCCGTGGTTCCTCGGCGAGATGCGCGGCATCGTCGACATGGAGGAGAAGGTCAGGAAGAACGGCCTGCCGGGCAATGCCTTCGGCATGCGCACGCTCAAGGCCATGGGCTTCTCCGACGCGCGGCTCGCGGTGCTCGCCGACACGACGGAAGCCGAGGTGACGGCGAAGCGCCACGCGCTCGACGTTCGCCCGGTCTACAAGCGCATCGACACCTGCGCGGCCGAATTCGCCTCCCCAACCGCCTACATGTACTCGACCTATGAGGCGCCGTTTGCTGGCGCTCCGGCGGACGAGAGCACGCCATCGGACAAGAAGAAGGTCATCATTCTCGGCGGCGGGCCCAACCGCATCGGCCAGGGCATCGAGTTCGACTATTGCTGCTGTCACGCCTGCTTCGCGCTGCACGACGCCGGCTACGAATCCATCATGGTCAACTGCAACCCGGAGACGGTGTCGACCGACTACGACACCGCGGACCGGCTCTATTTCGAGCCGCTGACCGCCGAGGACGTGCTGGAGATCATCGCGAAGGAGCGCACCAACGGCACGCTGCATGGCGTGATCGTGCAGTTCGGCGGCCAGACGCCGCTCAAGCTGGCGCGTGCGCTGGAGGCCGCCGAAGTGCCGATCCTTGGCACCTCGCCGGACGCCATCGACCTCGCCGAGGACCGCGACCGCTTCAAGCGCGTGCTCGACAAGCTGCGGCTGAAGCAGCCGAAGAATGGTATCGCCTATTCGGTCGAGCAGGCGAGGCTCGTCTCCGCCGATCTCGGCCTGCCCCTGGTGGTGCGCCCGTCCTATGTGCTCGGCGGCCGCGCCATGCAGATCATCCGCGAGGAGAACCAGCTCAACGACTATCTGCTCGGCACGCTGCCGGAGCTGGTGCCGGCCGACGTCAAGGCGCGCTATCCGAACGACAAGACCGGGCAGATCAACACCGTGCTCGGCAAGAACCCGCTGCTGTTCGACCGCTACCTGTCGGACGCGACCGAAATCGACGTCGACTGCCTCTGCGACGGCAAGGACACCTTCATCGTCGGCATCATGGAGCACATCGAGGAAGCCGGCATCCATTCCGGCGACAGCGCCTGCTCGCTGCCGCCGCACTCGCTCGATGCGAAGATGATCGAGGAGCTGGAGCGGCAGACGCGCGAGCTCGCGCTCGGCCTCGACGTCGTCGGCCTGATGAACGTGCAATACGCCATCAAGGACGGCGAGATCTACGTGCTCGAAGTCAATCCGCGCGCCTCGCGCACGGTGCCCTTCGTCGCCAAGGTGGTCGGCACGCCGGTCGCCAAGATCGCCGCGCGCATCATGGCCGGCGAGAAGCTCGCCGATTTCGGGCTGAAGAAGGCGCAGCTCAAGCATGTCGGCGTCAAGGAATCGGTATTCCCGTTCGCGCGCTTCCCCGGCGTCGACACGGTGCTCGGCCCCGAGATGCGCTCGACCGGAGAGGTGATGGGCATCGACCGCTCGTTTGCGGTGGCCTTCGCCAAGAGCCAGCTCGGCGGCGGCACGCGGGTGCCGCGCAAGGGCACGGTGTTCGTCTCGGTGCGCGAGAGCGACAAGACGCGTATCGCCGAGGCCGTTCGCGAGTTGCATTCGCTCGGCTTCAAGGTGCTGGCGACGTCGGGCACGCAGCGCTTCCTGACCGACCAGGGCATCCCGACCGAGAAGGTGAACAAGGTGCTCGAAGGGCGGCCGCATATCGTCGACGCCATCACCAATGGCGACGTCCAGCTCGTCTTCAACACCACCGAAGGCCCGCAGGCGCTCGCCGACAGCCGTTCACTGCGGCGCGCGGCCCTCTTGCATAAAGTGCCGTATTACACCACTCTTTCCGGGGCCGTGGCGGCCGCGCAGGGCATCCGCGCCTATCTTGGCGGGGACCTTGAGGTTCGTACCCTGCAGAGCTACTTTTCGGAAACCTGATCGCGAACGGAAGGCTAGGCCTTGAAAGGTTAAGCCTTCCGCTAAGTGATTGGCAGTCAAGCCACAATGGCCGCAGGAACTGTCCGGCCATATGGTTGTTCTGTTCCGGCGCCAAGCCCATATCTGTCGACGTCCGGCGGCTCATGTACCGATCCCCGGAAATACCGACGAATCAAGGTTGGGCGCCCATTCGCGTTCTGGGGCGCACGATCGAAGGACGAGAGAGAAGATGGAAAAGGTTCCGATGACTTCGGCCGGGTTTGCCGCGCTCGGGGAAGAATTGAAGAAGCGCCAGTCCGAGGACCGTCCGCGCATCATCGAGCATATTGCGGAGGCGCGCTCGCACGGAGACCTGTCGGAAAACGCGGAATATCACGCCGCGAAGGAAGAGCAGTCCCACAATGAAGGCCGCATCGCCGAGCTCGAGGACAAGCTCGCGCGCGCCGACATCATCGACATCTCGAAACTGTCCGGCGACACCATCAAATTCGGCGCCACCGTAACGCTGGTCGACGAGGACACCGAGAAGAAGGCGGTGTGGCAGATCGTCGGCGAGGTCGAGGCCGACGCCAAGAAGGGCCGCATCTCCATCACTTCGCCGCTCGCCCGCGCGCTGATCGGCAAGAAGAAGGGTTCGACCGTCGAGGTCAACGCACCCGGCGGCGCCAAGGCGTATGAGATCACCAAGGTGGAGTGGCGGTAAGGATTTGCCGCTGCGCGTGATGATGTTTTGAAAAGGCCGCGCAAACCGCGCGGCCTTTTTGTTTAGGCGTGTTGCTCGGAATGACGGTGTGGAGACCGCGAAGCGCAACTCTATCACCGTCACCCTGAGGTGGCCGCTTCTTCAGCTGCCCTCGAAGGGCGACGGCCCCATTGTTGCCTCGCGCGGCGACACGCGGGCCGCCCATCCTTCGAGGCTCCCGATGGGGCGCTCCGCGCCCCATCACTCGCACCTCCAGCGACGAGCGCTACGCGCTCGCGCGGGGGTGACGGGACTAACAGGCTTGGCGAACCTACCGCCGCCCCTTCACATCCAGCGGCACGGCCGCCTCATATTTCGAATTGTGCAGCACCAGCGAGGTCCGCACGTTGCGGACATGGGGCGCGGCGGTCAGGTGGGTGACGAAATCCTGGAAGGTCGCCATGTCGGGCGCGACGCATTTCAGGATGAAATCGACCTCGCCCGACAGCATCCAGCATTCCCGCACCAGGGGCTCGGCGCGGACGAACTCCTCGAAGGCGCGCAAATCCGCCTCGGCCTGGCTGGACAGGTGCACGGCCGCGAACACCGTGACGTCGAAACCGAGCTTTCGCGCGTCCAGCAGCCCGCGATAGCCGTGAATGTAGCCCTCCTCCTCCAGCGCCCGGACCCGGCGCAGGCAGGGCGGCGGCGAAATGCCAACCCGCTTGGCCAGCTCAACATTCGTGATTCGACCGTCGGCCTGAATCTCGGTGAGAATTTTCAGGTCGATCTCGTCTAGGTTCCGCGACACGTGATTGGAACTCCTGGCCTTTGCGGCGGTATCGGGTGGGTTTGTCGCAATCCTCATAGCCCAGTCCGCACCCATTGCGCAATTTTATTGCGCGTGCAGCGCAATCGACTTTTGTTCCCTGTTGGAAAAATCCGCCGACAGGGAATGCAATTCTTGCATAGCTCACCAGAACGCTTAGATTAGCTCTGATATTTCAGCACCTCCGCGAGGCCTCCTGGCTCCTTCCGCGCCCGCGCTGCAAATCCCCCGTGAAAGGCGTCCATCGAAATGTCCGCTCCTGTTCATGCAAAGGTCGTGATTATTGGCTCTGGCCCCGCGGGCTACACGGCGGCGATCTACGCCGCGCGTGCGATGCTCGAGCCGATCCTGATCCAGGGCATCCAGCCGGGCGGCCAGCTCACCATCACCACCGACGTCGAGAACTATCCGGGCTTCGCCGACGTGATCCAGGGCCCCTGGCTGATGGAGCAGATGGAGAAGCAGGCGGTCCATGTCGGCACCAAGATCGTCACCGACCTGGTGACCAAGCTGGAGACCGGGCGACGGCCGTTCCGCCTCACCTGCGACAGCGGCGACGTCTATCTCGCCGAAACCGTGATCCTCGCCACGGGCGCGCAAGCGCGCTGGCTCGGGCTGCCGTCCGAAGGGAAATTCCAGGGCGGCGGCGTCTCGGCCTGCGCCACCTGCGACGGCTTCTTCTACCGCGGCAAGGAAGTGATCGTGGTCGGCGGCGGCAATACCGCGGTCGAGGAAGCGCTGTTCCTCACCAACCATGCCTCGCAGGTCACCATCGTGCATCGTCGCGACCACTTCCGCGCCGAACGCATCCTGCAGGAGCGTCTGTTCAAGCACCCGAAGATCAAGGTGGTCTGGGACTCGGCCGTCGACGAGATCTGCGGCACCGAGAACCCGAACAAGGTCACCCATGTCCGCCTCAAGAACGTCAAGACCGGCAAGCTCACCGAGCTGAAGGCCGACGGCATCTTCATTGCCATCGGCCACGCCCCGGCGACCGAGCTGGTGAAGGACCAGGTCAAGCTCAAACCGTCGGGCTATGTCGAGGTCGCCCCGAACTCGACCGCCACCTCGGTGCCCGGCCTGTTCGCCGCCGGCGACGTCGCCGACGAGACTTATCGCCAGGCCGTGACGGCCGCAGGCCTCGGCTGCATGGCAGCACTCGAAGCCGAACGTTTCTTGGCCTTGCGCGCCAGCGAGCGTGCAGCAGCGGAATAAAGATCATGCCTCGAACACGCGACGGATTTACGGATATGGACTGGGACAAGCTGAAGGTGTTTCACGCGGCGGCTGAAGCGGGCAGCTTCACGCATGCGGGCGAACAGCTCGGCCTGTCGCAATCGGCGGTCTCGCGCCAGGTCTCGGCGCTGGAGCAGGAGCTCTCGGTCTCGCTGTTCCACCGCCACGCCCGCGGCCTGATCCTCACCGAGCAGGGCGACCTCCTGTTCCGCACCGCGCATGACGTGTTCATGCAGCTCCAGGCGGCGCGCGCCAAACTGACCGACAGCCGCGAGCGGCCGAGCGGCGATCTCAAGATCACCACCACGCCCGGCGTCGGCATCAACTGGCTGATCCCGCGGCTCGGCGAATTCACCGCGCTCTATCCGGAGATCCGGATCTCGCTGATCGTCACCGACGAGGAGCTGGACCTGTCGATGCGCGAGGCTGACGTTGCGATCCGCACCCGCAAGCCGACGCAGCCGGATCTCATCCAGCGCAAGCTGTTCGCGATGGGCTTCCACGCCTATTGCTCGCCTGATTACATCAAGCGCTTCGGCACGCCGCGCACGCTGGAGGAGCTCGACTCCCACCGCATCATCACGCTCTCGGACGGCACCTTCGCGCCGCATCTTCAGAACCGCAACTGGCTGGTCGAAGCCGGCCGCAACGGCTCGGGTCCGCGCGAGGCCTATTTCAGGGTGAACAACATCCTCGGCCTGGTACGCGCCTGTCAGCAGGGCCTCGGCATCGCCGCGCTGCCGGATTATCTGATCGAAGAGCAGAGCCGTCTCGTGCAGCTGTTCGGCGAATCGGATTCGATCCAGCTCGATACATATTTCGTGTATCCCGAGGAGTTGAAGACGGTCGCGCGCGTGCAGGTGTTCCGCGACTTCGTGGTGAGCAAGGCGCAGCGCTGGCCTTCCTGATTTCCGCATGTCTGACATGCGGCCTCGGCTGTTGCTGCATGGCGTTAGGCAAGCTCATAATGTTTGCACGCTGAGCCTTCGCGTTGCGCATTTGTCCCCCTCCTCCAGTGGCGCGGGAGTTCAGTAATCCCTCTTGGAAGGTGATTGTGTCGGCCTCACGTGGCCAATACCTTAAGCCGGGCTCGTTCGAGCCCGGCTTTTTTTCTGCCCAATTCGGCATTCGCCTTCCGCGTGTATTGACAGTTCCACGTATCGCCCGCATCATTTGCGAATGATCACGAAGTCGTGCGCAATCGTTTCGAAAAAGGGCCCCCACCCGGGGACCTCGGATTTTTGCGCGCGCTAACTACGCTTCGTCATCGCAGCAAATCCCGAAAACCCCGCCACCTGGACGGGGTTTTTTCATGTGCCCTCCGTCTCAGGTTTTTTCCCGAGAAGGAGACTGGACATGACCGACCTGCGAACGCATCTGCACGGACTCTGGCTGCCGCTGGTGACGCCGTTTCGCGATGGCAAGCTCGACGAGACGTCGCTGCGGCGGCTGACCCGACATTACTGCGGACAGGCCGTCGACGGCTTCATCCTGGGGGCGACCTCCGGTGAAGGCATGACGCTGCGGGACGCCGAGCTCGAACGCCTCGTCGCCATCGTCCGCGACGAGATGGCGGCCGGCCGCCGAACGTTGCCTATCTGCCTCGGAATGTCGGGCGCGGACACCTCGCGGCTGAAGGAGCGCCTTGATGAAACCGCGGACTGGCCGATCGACGGCTATCTGATCGCGAGCCCCTATTACGTGCGGCCGTCGCAGCGCGGGCTCCTGGCGCATTTCGAAGCACTTGCCGACCACGCCGCCTGGCCGCTCGCGCTCTACAACATTCCCTATCGCTGCGCGGTCAACATCACCAACCAGACCATGCTGCGGCTCGCCGAGCATCCCAACATCGTCGGCCTGAAGGATTGCGGCGCCAGCCGCGAGCAGTCGATCGCGCTGCTGCGCGACCGGCCGGACGGTTTTCGCGTGCTCACCGGCGAGGACGCGAATTACCTCGAGGCGCTCACCGACGGCGCCGATGGCGGCATCGTGCTCTCAGCCCATGTCGAGACCGCGACGTTCGCGGCCGTGCATGCCGAGCTGAAGCGAGGCAACCGCGACGCGGCGCAGGCGCGCTGGCAGGAGGTCGCCGAGCTGACGCGCCTGTTGTTCACCGAGCCGAGCCCCGCGCCGGCCAAGCACTGGCTGTGGCGCAGCGGCCTGATCGACAGCCCCGAAGTGCGCCTGCCGATGGTGGAAGTCAGCAGCGAGCTCGCCGCCACGATCGACCGCGAGATCGAGCGACGGATGAAAGTCGCGGCGTAGCCCCCCTCTTCACCTCACCCGCACATGGCCTTTCGAACGAACCGGTTGGCTCCGGTTCGAACGGCTGCGTGCTGCCCGACGCAATCTCAGTGGATATCAACCCATGCGACCTCACCGGTGGCTGTGCGCCCTCAAGGCCCTCTGGCAATTCCTGTCATGCGCGGGGGGCTTCACATGGACCGACAAATATCCAGCGTCGGCCTGGCTGCGCCGCGACATCGGCCTGAGCGAGGAGGTCGTGACGCGGGAGTGGAATCGGGTCGACGAGATCAGGCGCGAATACAGCGGGTGGGTTTAGCGCGACGCAATCTCACCTCGTGCACGCTGCCTTCCCTTCTCCCCTTGTGGGAGAAGGTGGCGCGAAGCGCCGGATGAGGGGTTTCTCTCCGCGCGCAAACTGTCCGTGGGGAGGGAAACCCCTCACCCGTCTCGCCGCTTACGCGGCGAGCCACCCTCCCCCACAAGGGGGGAGGGTAAGAGACCTCGTGGTTAACCGCGCCCCAATCGGCTTCGCATCCGCCGCATGGCGCATCCACGTCTCGTTTACGCTCTGGCGCCTATCGTTTTTCTTAAAAGCCTTCCAAAGGGGGAATGACCATGGGACGTCGCGCCCGGCCTACGGCCGCACAGCAATTCGTGCCCGCCGATCTTTTGCGGGGAATCCTGGTGGTTTCGTCGTTCGGGTTCTGGGCGGTGATGCTCGGCCTGATGCCGGTGCTGCTGTTTCGGGTCTGGCTCGTCGGCTGACGAGAACGCGCGCGGATGGTTAAACCCGCGTCACAAATGCGTTCAAAATGCGAGCGGCGCAGCAACCCGGAATTTTAAAACATCTCGCGTAGCGTGATGCCCATAAGCGAAGAAATCGCGGGGGCGTTTGTGAATAGTCAGAATGAAATGGCGTCGCATTACGACGCACGACAGAGCTTTACCACCGAGGAGAGCTTCACCACCGAGGACATTCTCTGGGCCGCCGGCATCTGGTCGGTGATCCTGACACTGTCGCCGGTCATCGTGTTCTACATGCTGATGGTGGCGTAGCGTTGATCTCGAGATTTCGGGTCTGGCGCTAGCGCGCCATCCCGGAATGACAGGGTGAGGCCCAAAACGCAAAACGCGCGGACGTCCGCGCGTTTTTCGTCCGGGGAATGATTTGTGAAAATTATGCCGCCTGCTTGTGCATTGCGCCGGATGCCGACGCCGTGCCGCGAATGGCCTTGACCGAACGCTCGATCGCCGCCCACAGCCTTGCAATCTCCTGAGCCGCACGGCTCTCGGCCTGATACTCACGCGCGCCTTCGCCGTGGCTGAGCGCCATCAACAAATCGGAACGATTGGTGATCTGACCGCCCCACACCGGAGCACGGAATTTCGCCAGCGCTTCGCGGGCGATGGTGACGATCGGGCTTTCGGCTTCGTCGCGCTTGGCCGGAGCACCGTTGAGCACGACCGCGTAGGGCTTGCGCGCCGCGCGGCACATCTGAATGGTTTCCTGCACCGCATTGACGTCGAACACGCCGGGACGGGCGGGAATGACCACCATGGTGGCATTCTTGATGGCGTCGTCGACGACGGCCGAGAGGTTCGGCGGCGTGTCGATCAACACCCATTCATAACCGTCGCGCTTGGCGGCGGAGACGATGCCGCTGACGGAGTTCACGGCCGATTTGATCGGCGGTTCGTTGGTGCCCCGCAGCTTGTGCCACAGCGTGAGCGACCCCTGCGGATCCGCGTCCACGAGCATGACCTGTTTGCTCGCCTTGATCTGCGCGGCGAGATGTGCGGCCAGGGTACTCTTGCCCGAGCCGCCTTTACGCGATGCAAAAACAATAACGTTCATACCTTCGGCCTCCAGATTGACCCCAGGCTCCGAAAATGAATCACCGCGCTGATTCGGGAAAGAAAAATTTACCGGGAGTTGCTCTGCCGCCACGAAATAACAAGACGTGTTGGCTTTTGAGTCACACTGCTGCGCGCGACAAGACACGAACGGCAATCAAGAGCCTGCGATGCGCGCAATCGTTGGTTTTTTTTGAGCAGCGAGAAGGGGAAAGCCGGAATGCAACCTTGCCGCGCAAACCGTCTCGCGACTCTTTTCGATCGCGTGTGGCGGTAATTTCCGCAAGCAGGCGCGCAAGGCGCGCGAACAAAAGGAGTCCGGTAGCTTTCGCGGAGCCGATGCCGCCAAGCGCGGAGCCGCGCTTCGCACGCTTGCCCGGGCCTGAGTTTCAGGGAAGGAACGCAGCGGCCGCGCTCAGCCTTCTTCGGATTTCTTCTTCCTGGCCACTTTCGGCGCCGGCTTGGTGCTCTTCTTCGCAGTCTTGGGCGCGATGTTGGTCGGCTTGCCGGCGCGGGCCTGACCCGGCTCGGGTCCCTGGCGGAAGAACACCTTGCACTGCGGCGAGAGCTGCGCCTTCTTCTGGATCATGCAGGCGGTGATGGCGTCGACGTTTGGCACGAACTCGCCGCACAGCCGCATCGCATCCGGCGTGCAGGCCTGCTGCTCCTCCTGCGTGTAGGCGAAGCCGGCGCCGGGATGGACCAGGACAGCCAGGGCAAGCCCCGACGCGGCAGCAAGAGCGGACTTCCTGAAGTGAAAAGCGGGCATCGATCCCCCATATGTCTGGTCTTGGCCGAGTGTGGGTGAACCGCCGTTCGTTGGCAACGAGGGCGGAGGCGAAACCCCTGATGTGTGCGCTCTCGGCAACAGGGCGGGCCTTCTCCTCCGCTGTCGTCACCTGGCTTGACCGGGTGACCCGGTATTCCAGAGACGCCTGACGTTCCCCGAGGAGCCGCGGCGTACTGGATCTCCCGCTTTCGCGGAGGATGACGGCGGTGGGAGGGGCAGGACTTCGGCTAACGCCTTGGCGGGACTTACGAGATCGGTTTCCACCGCTGGCCCCGACGCCCTCAAAACAAAAACCGCGAAAACAACCCCATGCACAGTAGCCGGGGCCTTGATATGCCCAGTGAAATCGCCTCTTGCGGATTTTACGAAGCGGTTTTGACTCGTCGGGCAAAACAGGGGCATGATGGCATCATCGAGAGTGCGTGGGGTGGTCGGCTGATATCCCCGTGAAGAGAGGGGGCGCATGGCCACCGTGTTGATCGTCGCGCCGGTGTTTGCCCTGATCGCATCAGGCTATGCCGCGGTGCTGTTTCGCTTCGTCACCGAGACCGCGCACAAGGGCATCTCCGAATTCGCCTTCAGCATCGCGATCCCCGCTTTGCTGTTCCGCACCATCGTCGTCTCGGAATTCCCCGACGTCAGCCCCTACCGGATGTGGGGCGCCTATTACGGCGCGCTCGCCATCACCTGGATCGCGGCGCTGGCGCTCTCAGTGCTGCTCCGCGCGCGGCGCGAGGACCGCGAGGACGGCGTCGTGTTCGCGATCGGCTCGGTCTACGGCAACATCGTGATGCTGGGCATTCCCCTGACGCTCTCGGCGCTCGGCAACGAGGCGGCAGGGCCGATGGCGCTGATCCTGTCGGTGAACACGCCGCTGCTCTGGCTCTGCGGCATCCTGCAGATGGAGTTCGTCAGCCGCAAGCGGACCGGCTCGGCGCTGACGATCATCTGGCCCGTGCTCGCCGATCTCGCGCGCAACCCGCTGATGCTGGCGATCGGCTTCGGCGTGGTCTGGCGCTTCACCGGCCTCGGCCTCAATCCCGTCGTCGACCGGACCATCGAGCTACTGGCGCAGGCGGGATCGCCGGCGGCGCTGATCGCGCTCGGCATCAACCTGTTCCGCTTCGAGGTGAAGGGCGAGATGTTGAGCGTCGTCGTGATGAGCGCCCTCAAGCTGCTAGCGATGCCGGCGGCGGCGTTCGTGCTGGCAAAACTGCTCGGCTTGCCGCCGACCGCGGCCGGCGTCGTCGTGCTGTTCGCGGCGATGCCGACCGGCGCGAACGCGTACATCTTCGCGGTTCAGTATCAGCGGCTGGTGAACCCGGTGTCGGGCGCGGTCGCGCTGGGCACGCTGCTGGCGGCGGTGACGTTGCCGGTGGTGGTGATGAGGGTGGCGGGGGTGAGGTAGGTCGCGCCGACAGACGTGGTTTCCGTTAGGCTTTCAGGCATCGTGACGGAAGCTCGACCCGACAGATCGAGGAGCATCGTCATCGTAATTGTATAACCTTCAGGTTATGAGCCTCACTGCCGAAAGGGCTATTGAGCACGCTGGCCCGCGCGCCAGGCCATCTCCCAGAAGTCTGCCTCGAGTGAGGTGGCTTCCTTGAAGATCGCAATCAGCTCTGCCTCGCGGGCCGGCGTGGCGTAGAGATCGGCGAGATGCTCCATGTGCGCCCGCGCCTTGGCAGCGACCTCCTGGTACGGCGCGCCGGCGTACTCGGCGATCCAGACGCGATAGGCGTTCGTCGCGGCGTCCGCATCGGGTCGCGCGGCGAGCCGTGTGGCGATCTCCGCGTACCCGATCACGCAGGGGGCAAGCGCCACCTTGAGCGCCAGCAGATCGCCGCGCATTCCCGCGTCGAGCACGTAGCGTGTATAGGCCAGCATCTCGGCCGCCGGAGGGGTCTGTTCAAGGTCTGTCGGGGACAGACCCCAATCGGCGCAGAGCTTCACATGCAGGTTCATCTCGACATCAAGGATGGCCGAAAGGCCGGCCGCGGCTTCACGCATGTCGGCAAGTCTGGGCGACTTGTAGACCGCGAGCGCGTAGGCGCGAGCAAACTCGATGAGGAACAGGTAGTCCTGAACGAGGTAGTGACGAAACGCCGCTTCGGGGAGCGAGCCGTCTGCCAATCCGTTCGTGAAGGGATGCTCGGTGTAGGCCCGCCACTCAACGGATGCTGCTGTCTTGAGACGCTCGAAGAAACTCACGATCTTTTTCGCCCGGCTTGCTTGTCCATGAACGTCCTTGGCTCGCTACCGATAGCGCATTGCGAACCGAGGAGCTACGGTGACCGCGGACAAAACTGGCTTTGAGCAGCGTTGCGGATGGGGCGCTCCCCGCGTCGAGAGTTTTGTGCACCGTCACCGTAGTGCGATCCGGCCGAGATTTCGCCGCTGCCGGTGCCGGAGAACATTTCGGACCGCCAGTTCTTCCAGCAACTCGCGCTATCGAACATCGTCACGACGGCCGAGGCGTTGGCAGCGGTCAAGACGGGCGACATCCCGGCGCCGCTAATGGCCATCGTGAGCGCGATGCCGGCCGATCAGCAATTCAACGCCGAGATGCTGCTCTCAGGCGCCACGGTGTTTCAGCGCAGCCATCCAATGACGGCGGCGATCGGTGCGGCCTATGGCTCGAGCGATGACCTGATCGACGCATTCTTTCGGGCCGCCGCGACGCTGTGACCGGAGAAGATTGACGGGGAGGAGGCTCCTAGGGGGCGCTCGGCGGCGTGCAGCATCCCGGCGCGCAATAGTTTTCGGGGCGTCCTTCGGCGCGGCCCTTCCAATAAATCGCGCTGCACTCGGCAATTCTGAGATTGACGTTCGACGAGTAGAGCTTTTCGCCGAGTTTGAGGCAGACGGCGAAGGCGAGCAGGCAGATCACGAAGAGTGTGGCAATGCGCCAGTCGTTATCGCTGTCGCCGGAATGATGCTGCTGTTTCTGGTCAATGCAATTTGACATCGGCAATGTTCTTCCAAAATCGTCAATGTTTTTCCAAATGCGAGAGAAAATTCTGACACCTAACCGCTGATTGTGTCAACCGGAGGCTGTGCGCGGTTTTGCAGTGCGTTAACAACTCCTGATCGGGCCTTATGCCCGGAGTCCAATGAAAGGCCGCCCCTATCGGGCGGCCTTTCGCATTCGAGAGGGGGAAATCCATGTTTTCGAGGGATGTGCTCGACGCGCTGGTCGCGGCCGCAAATGCCAACGCCACGGTGTTTCAGCGCAGCCATCCAATGACGGCGGCAATCGGCGCCGCTTACGGCTGGAGCGATGCCCAGATCGACGCCTTCTTCCGGACCGCGGCGGCGCTGTGACCGGAATTACGGTGACACTGCACTAAACTGAAGTCGCCTGACGTCGTGCAGTTTCGTGCACTGTCACCGTAATTCCGGCTTGCTTGTCCATGAACGTCCTTGGCTCGCTACCGATAGCGCATCGCGAACGGAGGAGCTACGGTGACCGCGGACAAAACTGGCTTTGAGCAGCGTTGCGGATGGGGCACTCCCCGCGTCGAGAGTCTTGTGCACTGTCACCGTAATGGCATGAAAGGCGCGGCCGATCTCCATACCCAGGTGCAAGAACCTCGGCTGGCCGACCTTCCCCAAGGGGCCGTTTTTCTTTGCGCATATCTGGCCACACGCAAAAAGCCGCCAAGGTCTCCCTCGACGGCTCGTGCCGTTGCATTTGAGTAAAGGTACTGCGTCGAGCGGTGCTCGAACGCAGCCCGTGCTTGCTCTTATTTGGACGCACACGACCTTCAATGAGGCCGGTGGGTGCGTTGCCACTGTGTCGGGCCAACGATCCCCGATCCTTATCACATGTGACTGGCGGCGACGCTCTTCAAGCCAGCACTGCTGTCCCGTTCGATGAAATGGCAAAAGCAGATTTTCCAATTAAGTCGCTGCGCTCCAGCCCGCTGCGCGGGAGCCAGAGGCGAGAGGTCGGTAGCCAGTTGAGAGGATATTGGTAGCAGTGGAGAGCCCCGTCCCTGAGAATCGAGGCGTAGTCAACCTCACTCAGGAAGGAGCTCGGCGCCAAGCTCACTGACCGGTGGCCGCCGGCAGCACTAAACCGAAGTCGCCTGATCTCGTGGAGTTTCGTGCACTGTCACCGTAATTCAAGCGCCACCTTGAGTGCCAGCAGATCGCCGCGCATTCCCGCGTCGAGCACGTAGCGTGTATAGGCCAGCATCTCGGCCGCCGGAGGGGTCTGTTCAAGGTCTGTCGGGGACAGACCCCAATCGACGCAGAGCTTCACATGCAGGTTCATCTCGACATCAAGGATGGCCGAAAGGCCGGCCGCTGCTTCACGCATGTCGGAATACGGTGACAGTGCTGGACTGCACCCCTGAAGTGAGACACGATAATTTCAGTGACAGGCATTTCAAGGATGACCTGTGGCAGGACAAGGAAAGAACCGTCAGTTTCCGACGGCCTACAAGATAAAGGCGATCAAGCGGGTTGAGAGAGGCGACGGCGTTCTGCCCGTAGCCCGTGAACTCGGAATTTCTCGCAAGATTCTCCACGACTGGATCAAGGCGTGGAAGGCCGATGGGCCAGACGGGTTGAACCGCAAGCGCGGACCCAAGCCTGGCCCCCGCAAGCTGAAGCCGCCAGCGACGTACAACGACAAGCGCTCGGCCCTCGTGCTCGCCAAAGCGCGTATCGCCGAGCTCGAAGGGCTGGTGGGTCGCCAGCAGATGGACCTCGATTTTTTTCGGCAAGCCTTGCGCGCCTTGGAGCGGCCGGCAGCGCAAGGCAAACCCGCATCCGCATCATCGAAGTCATCCAAGCGATGACTTCGCAAGCAACAGACCCAAACGTCGACGTGCAGCGACTATGCCGCCTCGCGGGCCTGCCGCGCGCTACGTATTACCGTCATCTCGCCAAACGCAGCAGCGAGACAGCCGAGTGCGAGCTGCGCGACGTGATCCAGCGCATCTGCCTCAAGCACGTCTTCTACGGCTATCGGCGGGTGACCGCGGCTCTCCGGCGCCAAGGTATGGTGGTGAATGCCAAGAAAGTTCAGCGGCTTATGCGCCAGGATAATCTGCTCGCACAGCGCAGGACGCCGTTCCTGAAGCCGCCTGCAGAACGACCATCAAGCGTTCTCGTCATCCCTAATCTGGTCCGCGGCCTAGTGCCATCCGCACCCGATCAGATCTGGGTCGCCGACATCACCTATGTCCATCTCGCCAAGACCTTTGCCTATCTCGCCGTCATTCTGGATGCCTTCTCGCGCAAGGCTGTCGGCTGGGCTTTTGAAGATACGCTCGATGCCTCACTCGCCATCGCTGCACTGGAGAAAGCCATCGACGCCCGGAAGCCGGCACCCGGCAGCCTGATCCATCACTCCGATCGCGGCGTGCAATACGCGTCCATCGCCTATCGCCAGCGACTGGCCGATCGCGACATTACCATCAGCATGAGCAGGCCGGGCAATCCCTTCGACAACGCCAAGGCCGAAAGCTTCATGAAAACGCTCAAGGTCGAGCAGGTCAACGGCAGGACCTTTACCGATCTGGGCGACGCCCGCCGCCACATCAACAGCTTTATCGCGGAGGTCTACAACAAAGAGCGCCTGCACTCGGCGCTCGGATATCAGTCGCCCCTTGAGTTCGAAGCCGCGTTCGCGCAAAACAAAGCGCGATAACGCATCGTGACAACCCCGCTGTCACTGAAATTATCGTGTCTCACTTCAGGGGTGCAGTCCAGTGCACTTAATCGATAACGACAATTCTTTTCCGACTGTGTCGCGGCTCGACCAATGCTTACTCAGCTGCATGAGCAGTACTTTTGCGGCCGCAAGCACTTCACGTTCGGGGATTCGCCCATGATATCCGCCAAGGGGCCGCCACCGAGATACCGGCGCAATGATTAGGTGTCTGGTGCGACACGCGCGCGCGAGAACCACGCGCGGGCGTCGCTACGAAAGAGCAGCACCACGGCGACCACCAACAATAGATATCCGGTGTGAAAGAGGATTGCCGCGACAGCGTTGAACCGGAGACGTTCGTCGAAATCGATGATGACGCTCGGAATTCCGATAATGACCATGACGAGACTGATCCAGCGAGCCCAATTCTGTCGCTTTCGTGCAATCAGCCAAATCCACAACGACTGCCCCGCGATGGAGCAGACGAACATGATCGGATAGCCGATCGGATACAGATTGTAGTACTTGGCAAGGCTGGCGGGATTCGCAGCAGCCGACCCCAAGCCCGTGACGAGCGCCGCACCAGCCAGACGCTCGTACCAAATGACACTATCCGGACGGCTTGCGGCCCCCACTTTCTCCGAAGCTCCACCAGCCATTCACCACCCCGACGCGACCGACGAGCCTCGGCCTAATCGGAAGACGATAGCGCACCCAACCGCAACCGGAGAAGCCGGTTGAGACACATGGTATGTTCAATCTCTGATCAAGGTGGCTTGGCTGCAACAGCTTGAGTACGGATCTATTCAACAAGCTGCTGACTGATCCGGGAGGACTGGTACAGTTGGGTGGGAACCACGAACCAGCGACAACAATATTGAAAAGACTAGCGAATTTGCGCTCGCATTAGCATGTTTTGTAGCAGGATTTTGTATTTTGCAACACGGAGTTGGCGAGCGTCAGTCGGGTGCAAGCGTGGTGGTCAACGCCTCTTTGTTTGCCCGCTACTCCTCGATCAGGTCGCCTTCTAAGACGTAGCCGACGACGACTGCAGGCTCTCCTCCACGGTTGTCGTACATCGCGCGCCAATACCAATCTTCATCGTTGAGCCCTTGGGTCGCGTAGCTGATCGACGCCTGATCTTTCCCCTCGGGAAGAACACCGGCCACAGGGCCGCTCTTGTCTGCTTTCTCGTAGAACTTGGCACCCGCCCTCAGCTTAACATCGGAGAAAGTCGATCCTTCGATATACCGCGCTGCTCTCTTCGTGTTTTGCCGCGCCAGCAAAATAGACGTCATGCTGGCCAAAACGAAGGCTG
This sequence comes from Bradyrhizobium sp. B025, assembly GCF_042257955.1. Classification (NCBI taxonomy): domain Bacteria; kingdom Pseudomonadati; phylum Pseudomonadota; class Alphaproteobacteria; order Hyphomicrobiales; family Nitrobacteraceae; genus Bradyrhizobium; species Bradyrhizobium sp. B025. The sequence continues at coordinate 7,337,154 of NZ_CP170150.1, forward strand.
ACCTCTCCTTGAAACCGTCCGGGCCATAGAGACGCGGATCATGCTTTACCCGCCACGCATCGGCTTTCTTATGCCGATACACTTGTGGTGTGAGGCGCCAGACATTCCAGAATGCCGTGTGATCGATCCCTTCTTTTGTTAGGTCTTGGTCGATTTGCGCGTGATCCAAAACGACGTAGCTGAAGTGGTCTCTCACATTTTTTCTTATGTATTCTTTGTCGCGAGCATAATAGGGCGCGCGACTCCCGAAGATGGCGAACGAATTATTCAGGTCCATTTGCGTGTCGTAGAAGGTTTCAAATTCTACGAAGAACGCTTTGCGGCAATCGGCCAAGCATTGAGCATACTCCATGTCGCGATGAGCCTTTTCGGCGGCTAGCAGAAATTCCCTTGCCTCTCCGTCCTCGATCAAATCGATCAGGCTTAAGCTACCTTCCCGGCGTCGGCCGGGGATCGAAAAGCTATCTCATGAAGGCCGCATAGTGAGATAATGGCCGCACACAGGTTTCCCTCGGGAGCCCGCGTGCGGCCTCTCTTTGGGCTATGCATTCACAAATCGATCATGTCCGCTTAGCACCCAAGAGCGGCACAAAAGCAGACCTACCGATATCGACGCGATGGGCCAGAAGCGGACCAGCATCACTATCAAGAATGCTCGTTGCATGGCGCTTTCCGCATCGCGGATATCCAGACTTAGAAAGTTGACCCACAGGTGATGTGGAGAGTGCCCTGGACAATTTGAATGTTAACGTTCCGCCCTATCGGCACGGAGTTTCCCCCAGTAGTGACCCAGGCCAATGCGACGCCATCGGGTATTTGTCGTTCAGACGCAGGTTCGCCAAAATGGTCAATCAAGCTTTTTCTCGTGTCTTGGATCGCATTCGGGCCGGCAGCAATCGGCGCTTGCACTTGCACTACCGCGTCCAATCCCCACACATGAGTGCATTGCACGCCGAAGAAAGGGGCTGCCAGAGCGACAGATGGCGTCAAGAGCCCAAGGATGAACGCGCATTTCAAGAAGCGAGTTGCGATCACCAAAGCGAGACCTCTGAACTGGACTGCACCACGTCAATATCGACGCGTTAAGGCTAGCATAGCACGATCAAGTCCGTTAATGGGATGGTCCGGCCGTGCTCCTGCCCCGCCAGCGATAAGCTGGCCAGGGGCGCCAAGACAAGGAGCACGCCATGTCCCAGACACCCAGTACTGCGATCGCCGTGATCGGCATCGATATCGGAAAAAACTCGTTCCACGTCGTGGGCCACGATACGCGCGGCGCCATCGTGCTGCGGCAAAAGTGGTCGCGTGGCCAGGTCGAGGCGCGGCTCGCCAATATACCGCCTTGCCTGATCGGCATGGAAGCCTGCGTCGGCGCACATCATTTGAGCCGCAAACTCGCATCGCTTGGTCACGATGCCAGGCTGATGCCGGCCAAATATGTCCGCCCCTATAGCAAGGGACCGAAGAACGACTTCAATGATGCCGAAGCGATTGCCGAAGCCGTGCAACGCCCAACGATGAAGTTCGTGGCGACCAAGACTGTAGAGCAACTGGATCTGCAGGCGCTGCATCGGGTGCGCGAGCGCCTGGTGTCGCAACGCACCGGCATCATCAACCAGATTCGCGCCTTCATGCTCGAACGCGGGATCGCGGTGCGCCAGGGTATCGGCTTCCTGCGCACAGAATTGCCCACCATCCTTGCGACGCGCACCGATGCCCTGTCGCCACGCATGTTGCGTGTCATCGAGGAGTTGGCAGGCGACTGGCGTCGGCTGGATCAGCGCATCGATAGCCTCTCCGGCGAGATCGAAGCACTGGCCCGTCAAGATCAGGCATGTTCGCGCCTGATGACGGTGCCTGGCATCGGGCCGATCATTTCGAGCGCCATGGTGGCCGCGATCGGCACTGGAGACGTCTTCTCCAAAGGCCGTGACTTCGGCGCCTGGCTCGGACTGGTGCCCAAGCAGATCTCGACGGGAGACCGCACGATCCTCGGCAAAATCTCACGGCGCGGCAATCGCTACCTGCGCGTTCTGTTCGTGCAGGCGGCATGGGTTGTGCTGGTCAGGATCAAGAACTGGGAACGTTACGGACTCAGATCCTGGATCGAAGCCGCCAAGAAGCGATTGCACCACAACGTGCTGGCGATCGCACTCGCCAACAAGCTTGCCCGCATCGCCTGGGCGGTGCTGGCTAAAGGACGCGCCTTCGAGCTGACAAGGACCAACGATGCAGGCGTCCGACCCGCTTGATCCTCGCGCCGTGCTCGGCGCGGTCAAGGCGCGGCCTGGCAACGCCGGAGCCAGCCGCAAGCCAAGCGCAACGGCCGGCCTTGACCGCCCGTGCGCGCGACGCGACGCACGTCCTGCGGGCCGGGACGAAGGAACGGCCCCTGGCTCGAACACAGGAACTGCGAGGTAGGAGGAGCATGCGATGACGTAACCCCATCAACAGGTTCCAGCCGAGGTCTGCGAGAGGATGAGACGAGATGGAGGTTCGGTCTTCCCGGCGCATGCGAACACTGGTGACCCAAATGGCCCAATCGAGGCCTGTCCGCTAATGAGAACGCACGCGCGCTGATATCCATGATGGCCCGGAGCAAATGCTCCAATCAAAGGCCGGATACATTGATGCAAGACCACTCACCACCTGATCGACGAATCTCTTGCTACGCACGGCCGGACCATACATCGGGTCAAAAGCAGCGGCGGACGCCAAGTTGGATCGTCGTCCGGTTTGCCCCTGGCAGCCGACATGACACGAGTTCAATCGACCTTCGGCTAAGCGTCCGCAAGCGAACGGCGGTGGGTCAGCCAATAGTCATTCTGCCACTCCTCGTAGCCAAGCAACTCGCCAAAGCGCCTTTCGCGGTTGTCGGACCAAGCTCCGCGCTCGCTCAGAAGCGTTAGCATTGCATCAACCCGCCACTCGTGGCCCGGTAAGGCGTAGAATAGCCTCCGGTATTTGAGCTGTGGCAGTTCGGGGCATGGTTCAATCACTTCGTGTCTTATCAGTCGGCCTACAGCAACATGCCTATCGAACAGCCGCCAATATCGAATACAGATGTCTGGCTCATCGCCAACTATATCCATGAAATATGCGAGGGGCTTTGTGCCCCTCAGCATTAGGCCGAGTTCTCTGTTGGTGTGAACCAAATAGGGCAGCTGACGAAGCCATGCGGGTTGCATGTTCGGCATCTTAACTGCACAACGTTAATTTCCGCTAATGGGATGGTCCGGCCGTGCTCCTGCCCCGCCAGCGATAAGCTGGCCAGGGGCGCCAAGACAAGGAGCACGCCATGTCCCAGACACCCAGTACCGCGATCGCCGTGATCGGCATCGATATCGGCAAAAACTCACGGCGCTTGAACTGGTGGGCAGCAAAGGGCCAACAGCAGAACTCCAAGAGATGCCGTGGCCCACACAGGATTGTAGCCGCGAGGTTGCTTACGTCAGCTCGTCCAACCACCGCTGAGCCAATTTCGGCTCACCCGGAGTGTTTGAAAGGCGAGAGCCCATCTGCAGGAACCGCGCATGAAGCGGGAAGGATTCCATACCGCACTTGTCGCGAAGGCGCTCAATTTTTGAGCCTAATTCAAGTAGCTCCTCCCTTGCCGGGTTGCGCAAACCAACGCGCTCGTATGAGCCGAAGAGACCCCATTCTCCCTTGGCGCACTCTTGCAAAGCCGAGAGAAGCAACTCGCCATATGCAGCTTCAAAGGCCGCGAGCTGCCGTTCGTACGAGGGTCTCATCGGCTTGAATACGTTTTCGGATCAAAAAATCCGGCGAGAGCGGAGACGACTGCAACAGCCGCCAAGAATAGGACAGTGGTAGGATCGATGAACAAATACAAGACTGCCGCTATTCCGACGACGGTCAGAGCTGGCCCAATGAACGCAGGGTGCGTCTTAAGCCAGTTGATCATCCTGTTGCGGACCTGCGGGATGTAGGCCGTAGCCGCGAGAAGAGCGACGAGTACAACAAGCCATTTCGACATGATGGGACGAAGCGCCTTATTTGCCTTACAACCACAATAGTTAGGCACGCTTTCGCGCGCATGAAGAATAGAGTTCAAATTATAGCGACCAGCCGGCCTGTCCGCTTTGGGGCAAGCATCGGCTCTAGGCGATCCGGCTGTCAATCGGCCTGTAAATTTGACCCCTCATCGGCGTCCAATTTTGACCCCTTCGTGCGCCGCGGTTTGACGGTAGCGCTCGGCTCGTTGGAGCTGGCCGGGATAGCGGAGACGAGACGAGCGCGGGTGGCGTGATCGTCGTCGCGGCTTTTGAAGCGCCAGCTGTCATTGCCGGTCTCGACGATGTCACAGTGATGGGTCAACCGATCGAGCAGCGCGGTGGTCATTTTGGCGTCGCCGAACACGCTCGGCCATTCGCCGAAGGCGAGATTGGTGGTCACGATGACGGAGGCGCGCTCATAGAGCCGGCTGACGAGGTGGAAGAGAAGCTGGCCACCGGACTGGGCGAAGGGCAAATAGCCGAGTTCATCCAGCACAATGAAGTCCATCCGGGTCAGATGCTCGGCGAGCCGTCCTTGCCGTCCGTTGCGGGTCTCGGTCTCGAGGCGATTGACGAGGTCGACTACGTTGAAGAAGCGGCCGCGGGCACCGGATCGGATGCAGCTTCTGGCGATGGCAATGGCCAGGTGGGTTTTGCCTGTGCCGGTGCCGCCAACCAGCACGACGTTGCGTTGTTGGGCGATGAAGCCGCCGCCAGCAAGATCATTGACGAGTGTCTGATTGATCGGCGTGCCGTCGAACTGGAAGTCGGCGATGTCCTTGGCAAGCGGAAGCTTGGCAATGGTGAGCTGGTATTTGATCGACCTGGCTTGCTTCTCGTTGATCTCGGCGTTGAGCAGGTCGCCGACAATGCGCTGAGGTTCGTGCTGGCGCTTGACGGCAGTTGCCATGATCTCGTCGAAGGCAGCCTTCATGCCGTAGAGCTTGAGTTCGCCCATGAGGTCGAAGATTTGGGTTCGTTCCATCAGATGGTCCTCCGGAGGTTGTCGTAGCGGGCACAATCGGCGATCGGTGCATGACGGAGCGTCAGTGCGGCCGGCGTCATGATGTTGGCCGGTGGGGCGGGTTCACGTTGACGGGCCAGGATATTGAGAACGACATCGGCCGAATGGACGCTGTGACTGAGCGCTTCGGCACAGGCCGCTTCCACCGCGGGCAGACCGTCAGTCAGCACCGCGTTGAGGATGTCGACCATCTGTCGATTGCCGTCGTCGGTGCTGGCAAGCTTGCGCCGGATCCGCTCGATCGCGGCTGGCAGCACCCAGTCTTTGAAGGGAGCACCGTTGCGCAAGGCGCCGGGTTTGCGGGCGAGCACCGGCACATAATGCCAGGGGTCGTAGACGGTATCGCCGCGGCCAAAGGATCGCGGGTGCTCGGCAACGATGCGTCCATCCTGACGGATCACGATGCGATCGGCATAGGCTTGAACCTCGACCGGTCGCCCGACTGCGCTGGCTGCGACCGAGTACTTGTTGTTGTCGAAGCGCACCAGGCAGGTCTTCGAGACCGATGCCGTCACCGCATGGAAGCCGTCGAAGCGGCCGGCATAGGGAACGAGTTTGGGGCGTTCGGCTTCGAACACTTCCCAGATCGTCTGATCGACCAGCTCCGGATGGCGATGAACCTTGGCGTAGGCGATGCATTTGTCGAGCAGCCAGGCGTTTAACTCGTCGAGGTTTTTGAACCGCAGCCGCGGCGTGAAGAAGCGTTCCCTGACCAGCCCGACCTGGTTCTCGACCTGCCCCTTCTCCCAGCCCGACGCTGGCGTGCAGGCGACCGGATCGACCAGATAGTGGCTGCACATCTGCAGGAAGCGGCGATTGTAGAGACGCCCTTTACCGACGAAGATCGTCTCTACGGCGGTCTTCATGTTGTCGTAGATGCCGCGGGTGCAGGTGCCTTTGAACAGGGCGAACGCCCGGTCGTGGGCGTCGAACACCATCTCCTGCGTCTCCCGCGGATAGGCCCGCACGAACAGCATGCGGCTGTGACAGAGCCGGACATGGGCGGCCTTCACCATCACCGTGGTGCCGCTCAGCAAGACCACCTCGTGGCTCCAGTCGAACTGGTAGGCTTCGCCTGGGGCAAAGCTTAGCGGGACATAAGCAGCCGCGGTCGATTGCCCGCGTTCCTTGCTCCACCGCCTGGCGTAACGCCGCACCGCATCGTAGCCGCCGTCATAGCCACGGCTGCGCAGCTCTTCGAAGATCCGGATTAACGTCAGCTGTTCACGAGCCGGTTTGGCCGCGTTCGCCGCCAGCAGTCCGTCGAGCTCTACTGCCCATCGTCCCAGCTTTGGCCGCGGCTGCACTTGCCGCTCGTACTCGAAGGAGGTCTCTCCTGACCTCAGCACCTTCCGGACCGTGTTCCGCGACACCTTCAGGTCACGGGCAATCTCCTTGATCGTCTTGCCCTTGATGAAGTGCTCGCGCCGAATCCGCGCAATCGTCTCCACGATCAGCATCCTCGACCACCTGCTTCATTCCAAAGCAGGCAGCGCAACAGACCAACCTATAGGGGGTCAATTTTGGACGCCGATCCCCCGGCTTAGGGGGTCAATATTGCAGGCCGAATGACAATCCGGCACTCAGTTCCGGGATACTCCCAAATCCGGCGGCGCAAACCATCCCGACGGATGAGAATCCGACTCTCTCGCCGCATAGTAGAGGCCGCTGAAAGGATAGAACATGAACGTGCCGGAAATCATTGGACGAGCCATCGAGATCGGTAAACCGGACGGTAGGATTACCTTCGATGAGCTGAATAAACTTTGTGAGGGTGCAGTGCTTGATCCCAAAGACATCGAGCGCATTCTCAACGCCCTTAGCGAAGCAGGAATTTGGATTGAAGGAGACTGAGGTCCGCAGTGGGTCATGACCGCACTTCGGAGTGCCGCTCGGCTGCTTCCGATATACCCCTATGAGCCGACCACCCGGGACGCTGCCTAGACTTCGCTTGCGGGCCAGAAGCGGACGAACGCCGCTTCCAATTGACCGTCGCAGAGTGATGTTTCCTTAATGTCGTATGAGTGACACTCCGCACGGACAATAGAGGCATCGGTTAAAAAGATGCGACTAGCACTAACAAGCCGCGCTGATGATCGCACCAAACGCCGCAGCAAAATTCCTGAATGGATTGCTGCTGCATCATCCGGCGACGTTGACGCTCAGTTGGCTCTCGCTTGGGAGTATGCCCGAGGCGACTCCGTTGACCCGGATTTCGTGACCGCATGGAACTGGTTTGATTGTGCCGCCTCGTCCGGTCAGGAAAACGCTGTTTTGCATCGAGCCCGCTTCCTTCAGCTTCGCGGCGTGCCGGAAGGGCTACGTGAACTTCGCAAGCTCGCTGCTAAGGGCAACTGGAAAGCGCAATTTTGGCTTGGAACGCACTATCAATCACAACATGGGCGCTTGAACCAGTTGAGAGCGGCCGTGTGGTACGGTCGATCCTCTAAAAACGGGAACCTCGGCGGTAAGCTTGCCAAGCTAGCGCAACTGAGAAGAATTGCTGATCAACCCTTCAAAGCGTTGTTTGCCGCCAAGGTCATATTTGAAGCTATTTCGACCTTCCGACACTTGTTCCGGCAAGATCAGCAAATCGAAACCTATCAAGCGTTGATGTTTCGCTTAAAAAGCAGACCCTCCGGGAAAGCAGCTACTTGAAGCCCGCTTCGGGTCAAAACGAGACTTGCTGGACTGCTAGGGCCTCGTCCGCTTCTCGTAGATTAGCCGACTTGCGCGATCATCGGCTTACCTTGGTGCCGCGTGTTGACGTTGGCTTGCCCAGCGACCTGTCCGGCTTACACGTTCAATCCAGCTTGTAGCGAGGGAATTTCTTGAGAGCTTCAGCCATGGCCGACGCAGTCGGCGGGCCATATTTCCGTCCCTCGGTCGCCTGCGTGTGCCCTGTGATGGCGTCGTTCATTTTCTCCGCCATCCCAATTTCATCACCGATCCTCTTGAAGAGGTGGCGCCAAGCATGGTTAGGGCTGAGTTCGGGATCATCAACACCCAATCCACGAACCCATGTTCCCAGGTGAGCGCGAGCAGTGTCGGCGCGAGAACGCGACGGCTTCAAAGGATCATTGCTTTTCTTCTGTGGCGTCTTTCCTTCCAGCGCTTCGCCGGTCCAGGGTCGTCCTCGTGCAATTTCACGAACCAATTGTACCAACGACCCGCGAGCGCGATTGCGTTCAGCCTTGTAAGTGGCTGGCCCTCGCCGTTCCTTTGGGCCCGCAGGGTGGCAATGCGCGTTTCGACCTCTGCTTCCCACTCTCCAAGACGGGCCTTAGCTTCGTATTTGGGGGTGTCGGCCGGGAGTTTGAGATGAGCTTCACGCTTGGTCCCGTAGAGCCTTTGGTAATCCTCGCGAACGTCCTCGGGGATACCTTTGCGAGCAAACCATCGACCGTCAGAAGCTCGATTCAAACCGACCATACGCAATGCCATTTGTAGCGCCTTTTGTATTTTAGGCGGCGCAAATACGTCAGGTCTATCAATAAGATGCTGAGAATGCGGAGTTATCCGCAACGGTGGTACAGTTGGGTGGGCTCGAACCACCGACCTCCTGTTCCACAGACAGGCGCTCTAACCAACTGAGCTACAACTGCATCCTTGCGAGCCGCGCCTTGGGGCGCCCTGAGAGGGCCGGTACCGAGGGGGCTGGACGGGGCGGAAACTAGGTGCAACGGCCGTTTTTGGCAAGGCCGCAAACGGGCGGAATCCACCCTCAAACGACGTTATTTCCAAAGGAAAACCCGGGCGTGGGCCCGGGTTTCTTATTATTTGGGCATGATCTTATCGGAAGACCGCTGTGCACTTCGCGCGCGACCCTTCGGGTCCGGATCAGGCCCTGATCAAACCGGCCCCGTCGCTCAGGCGGCGGGCGGGTAGAGCTTCGAGGCGCTGGCCTTGATCGGCTCGGCGGCGGCGGTGGCGGCGCGCTGGGCGATCTCGGCGAGCTCCTTGGCCTGGGCCTGGAAGGTCTCGAGCTGCTTTTTGCCATGGCTGCTCCACAGCGCGAACGCATCCGACGGCGACTTCACGCCGAGCAGCTCCTGGGTGAAGTCCAGATGGGCGGTGGTGTTGGCCTTCATGAACTCCATCAGCTTGGCGGTGTACTCGTTCGCGCCCTTGCTGGCGGAGGAGAACACGGCCTCGATGGTGCCGTTATGGCTTTCGGCCGCGTCCTTGAACTTGGCGTAGCTCTCGCGGGCCTGCGAAACGCCCTTTTCGGCGAACGCACGCATCTGCTCGGGCACCTCGAACGGAATGATCGAGGCAGAAAACGGATCAGTCGCACCTGTCATTGTTGGTCCCTCACGGTCTTGGAAAATGGAGTGAGCCTTCTGGCGCGCCCGCCGGCCAACCGGGGCCCTCTGTGGCGGATACGAAGACTGGATACGCGTAACGAAAAAGATGGCTCGTCCAACGCCCAGCAGTATCACTGGGTAACATGTCAACATTGTGCAGCGCAACGCGATCCAGGGGGCGCAGAGAAAATTTAATCGCGGGGAGGATGAGGTTCCGGGGTATGGGAACCCGTGGTTGCGGTACCACGATGTTGAATTCCAAGACCGCGCGGTCGGGCTGCTTACCCTCCCCTGGAGGGTCCGAGACGAGCGTAGCTCGCTCGTGGGTCGATCGCGCGCAGCGCGGGCGGGGTGGGGTGATCTCTCCACTCGGGCAGTGCGAAATGCGGAGAGACTGTCACCCCACCTGGGTTCGCATGCCGCTTCGCGCCAAGCGAACCCATCCTCCCCCTCCAGGGGAGGATGGGCAGCTGTGATGCCGCGCTAGTCTACCGGGCCCGCGGCGCGCGAATCCTGCGGATGCAGCGGCCGCGCGGCTTGCGGGGGCGGCCGGATTAAGGTTATCGCGGCTTTAGGGCTTCCCCCATAGGCTGGGGCCGTGGACCTGCCCGCGCCCGCGCGCGATACTAACCCTTTCTTAAGGCTGTCATTCCCGGCAGCCCTAGGGCCAGAGGCGTGACAGCGAGACTTAAAGCCGGTTGGATGAGTCATTCGGATTTCCAGTTGCGAGGCGTGGGCGATCCCCGGCTGGCCGTGCATGCGACATCCCCGCTGCCCGCGTGGCTCTGGTCGGTCGACGGCACGCGCGTGCTGTGGGCCAATCCGGTCGGCGCAAAATTCTTCGGCGCGGCGCATGCCGCAGTGCTGGCGGAAAAGACGTTCGGCCCGGCCGACAGCCATCGCCGCCAGGTCGCCCGGCTCGCCCGGCAGCTGCCGGCGAGCGGCACGGTGCGGCTCGAACGGCTGCGCGGCTTCGGCGCCCGGCTCGGAACGCTGATGACCTGCGCCTGCACGCGGCTGACCTTCGCCGATGGCGGCCAGGCCGTGCTCGTCACCGCGATGGAGCCATCGGTGCGCACCATGCCGCTGATCGAGCGCCTGCATCGCCTCGTCGCGGGCGCCAGGATGCCGATGGCGGCGTTCGCGCCCGACGGAATGTTCGTCGGCGCCAGCGAAGCCGCCCGCTCCCTGCTCGGCTTCCGCGATCTCGGCGAAGCCGGGCTCGAACGGGCCCGCGGCGATGCGCTTCGCAACGGCCGCGCCGAGACGCCGATCGGCATCGGCCAGATGGTGCTGCAACGGGTCGGCCTCGGTGCCGATATCGGCCTGGTCGCGCTGATCGAGCCGGCCGCCGCGCAAGCGGCAGCGGCGAGCGATGCCGCCCCGGCCGCATCCGCATCCGAGAGCACGCCTGACGTCACGCCCGCGGCGCCGGCTCAATCCACGCCGCAAACCGAGCAGGCTCCGAACGCGCCACCGCCGTCGAACGACCCGCTAGCCGCGATCGCGATGTTCGATGCCTTCGCCGAGCCGGTCGAAACGCCCGCGCCGGCCGAGACGATCGCGCCCGCGTTGCCCGCGAGCGAGGCGGCGCCGGAGATCGCAACGGTCCAGGAGACTGTCGAAGAAGCCGTCGCCGAGACGGTTGAAGAGACGGCCCAGGAATCGGCTGAAGAGCCGGCTGACGCGCCCAAAACTCCGGTTGAAAACCACCCCTCAGCCATTGTCTCGCCGCAGGCCGCGTCGATCACTACCGGCATGGTCGAGCCGCCGTCGGGTCCCACGGAGACGCCCGCGCCGCATCAGCATCCGCTGCGCTTCCTCTGGCAGATGGATGCAGAGGGCCGCTTTGTGCTGGCGTCCTGCGAGTTCATCCGCCTGATGGGCGCGCACACGGCCGCCGGCTTCGGCCGCCCCTGGCGCGAGATCGCCGAGGAATTCTCGCTCGACCCGGAGGGGCGCGTGGCGCAGGCGCTGGCCAGCCACGACACCTGGGCCGGGATCACTGTGAACTGGCCGGCCGATGGCGGCGAGCATCTGCCGGTCGAGCTCGCGGGCCTGCCGGTCTACGACCACGCGCGCAATTTCGCCGGCTTCAAGGGCTTTGGCGTCTGCCGCGATCTCGACGGCCTCAACCGGCTCGATGCGCTCCGGCGCTTCGAGCTGCTCGCCGAACCGCCGGCGCAGCACGGCCTGTCCGCCGACATCGTCGAGCCCGATCCGGAGCCCGTGGCAGAGGCGCCGCCGCCGCCGGCCGAGCCGCCCGCACCTGAGCCCGAGCCCGCACCCGAACCTGAACTGCCCGACCCCGCCCTCGACGCGAATTCACATCCAACCGATCCGGAAACGCCAGTGGAAACGCCTCCCAACGTCGTGCCGTTCCGCCCGCCCGGCGATACCAGATCACCTGGTGATCAGAGATCGCCGACGCTGACGCCGATCGAGAACAGCGCGTTCAACGAGCTCGCCCGGCAATTGTCCGAGCGCCTCGAACGCGAGCGTGAGACGATCGCCACCGCGACGACCGAACCGCCGGCGGAGAGCACGCCCGAACCGCTGATCGAGGCGCCGCACGCGGCCGAATGGCTGACCGAGCCGGAGCCGCCGGCGCGCGGCCACAGCATGCGCGACCGCGCGCTGCTCGACCTGCTGCCGACCGGCATCCTGATCTATCGGCTCGACCGCCTGCTCTACGCCAACCCGGCGTTCCTCGCGCGCATGGGCCATGCCAGCGTGAGCGCGCTGGAGAATGCCGGCGGCCTCGATGCGCTCTATGTCGAGCCGGGCGTATCGCCCGCCAGCAGCACCTCGCAAGGCGGCACGCCGGTCACGATCAGCGCGACGCTTCCCAATGGCGAAGCGCCGCTTCCGACCACCGAGGCGCATCTGCACACGATCGACTGGGACGGCGAGAGCGCGCATGCGCTGGTCTGCGCGCTGCCGACTGCTGCGCCTATCGTTGCTGCGCCCGCCGTTGCCGAGCCTGTCGTTGCGCCGTCCGTTGTCGCCGAGCCAGTCGTCACCGAGCCACTTGTCGCGGAGTCCTTCCCCTACGCGTCCGAGCTCGAATCCCAGGCCGGCGATGCCGACGCCGAGGATCTCGCCGCGATCCTCGACACCACGGCCGAGGGCATCGTGATGTTCGATGCCGAAGGCAACATCCTCGTCTGCAACCGCAGCGCCGAAGCGCTGTTCGGCTACGACGGCGAAGCGCTGCTCGAGCAGAACCTGGTGTCGCTGTTCGCGCCGGAGAGCCAGCAGATCGTCGCCGACTATCTCGAAAGCCTGAAGAGCCAGGACATTTCCAGCCTGCTCGATCACGGCCGCGAGGTGCTGGGGCGCGAGAAGAAGGGCGGCGTCATTCCGCTCGCCATGATCATGGGCCGCACCAGGCCCGACGGCCCGAACTTCTTCGCCGTGTTCCGCGACCTCTCCCAGAGCAAGAAGGGCGAGAGCGAGCTGACGCAGGCCCGCCGTCTCGTCGACGGCGCGGCGAATGCCAAGGCCGACATGCTGGCGCGGATCAGCCACGAGATCCGCACGCCGCTCAACGCCATCATCGGCTTTGCCGAGGTGATGATCTCCGAGCGCTTCGGCACGCTCGGCAACGAGCGCTACGGCGAATACATGAAGGACATCCGCGCCTCCGGCGAGCGCGTCATCGCGATCATCGACGATCTGCTGGAGCTGTCGCGGATCGAGACCGGCAAGCTCGACCTCAACTTCGCCAACCTCAACCCCAACGACCTGGTCGAAGCCTGCGTCGTGGTGATGCAGCCGCAGGCCAACCGCGAGCGCATCATCATCCGCACCTCGCTCGGCCATGCGCTGCCGCAGGTGAGCGTGGACGCGCGCGCGATGCGGCAGATCACCATGAACCTGATCTCGAACTCGATCCGGCTCGCCAGCGCCGGCGGCCAGGTGATCGTCTCGACCGCGCTCAACGATCGCGGCGAGGTCGCGCTTCGCATCCGCGACACCGGCCACGGCCTCAGCGAGCGCGAGGTCGCGGCCGCGATGGAGCCGTTCCGCACCCCGCCGCCTGGAGATGCCGAGGACAATTCGGCGCTGAGCCTGTCGCTGACCAAGGCGCTGGTCGAAGCCAACCGCGCCCGGTTCAACATCAAGAGCGCAGGCCACGGCACGCTGATCGAAGTGGTGTTCGCGCCGGCGCTGGCAAGGGCGTGAGGCTCGGCGAAATCAAACCTGGTCGACTGGGCGAGGACCACCTCTCCCCAGCGGAGAGGTGGCGCGAGCCCGCGGTTCGACCGATCGAACCAAGCGCGAAGGCTCACGCCGCGCGGACGGTGTCGCTGCGTGGTGCTCAGGAAAATCCTTGCGCCCCGATGGATTGACCGAACCATCGGGACGCGGCCCGGACAACCTCCTCATGGTCGGGTGTACTGTCGCAGGCCCACGCGACGAAGCCGTCGGGGCGCACCAACGCTGCACTCAGGCCCAGCCGGTCCTTCGCGTCATCGGCGACATATGTGATCCGGTCGCCCCAGCGGCTTGCAAGCATCCGAAGCGACGCACGGGAGCCGAAGTCCAGCAATATCCCTTTCGCCGTCCTGAGACGTTCTCCGACCGTCGTCCCGTCAGCGAATTCGAAATCGGGAACACTCCGGCCGACAAGCGGATGGCTGCCGCCGAGATCGTAGCGGAGCGAAACGCCGCGCACGCGCTCGGCGAAATAGGTCGTACCGTCCCGCGTCCCGATGAGATCGCGAATGATGGCTTGGAGCGCGCGGGTGCTCGGCGTCGGCCGCATGATCGCGACCTGCGCGCGCGACCAGTCGAGGATTTGCGCGCCCACAGGATGCCGCTCGCGCGAATAGCTGTCGAGGAGATCGGCCGGTGCTTGCCTGCGGATCGTGGCTGCCAGTTTCCAGCCCAGGTTCATCGCATCGCCAAGACCAAGATTGAGGCCCTGGCCGCCCAGCGGCGAATGGATGTGGGCAGCATCGCCCGCCAGGAGCACCCGCCCTCTGCGATACGTGGTTGCCTGATGGGCTCGATCCGTCCAGCTGGCGGCGAGCCGAAGCGCCGTGACGGTGACGTCGGTGCAGGAGACGCGACGCAGGACGCCCTGCACATGCTCGCGCGTGATCGGCTCGGTCCGGTGGAAAGCTCCGCCGTCGAAATCGACCATCGCGATCGTCCCGGGCTGCGCAAAGGTATACATGCCGGCGGGCGTGTAGTTGCGGCCCTGGCGAAGCTTGTCCGGATCGGCCAGCTCGACGTCGATGGAATAGCCCGTGAACTCGGGGTCGGTGCCGACGAAGTCGAAGCCACCGATCTTGCGTACCGTGCTGCGGCCGCCGTCGCATCCGACAAGCCATCGTGCCCGGAAGGTCTCGCCGGCCGCCTGCACTGGCACGTCTTCGCTCGAGGCGACAATGGCATCCACGCCAAAACCGCGCCGGATCTCGACGCCCATGCTGCATGCGCGCGCAGCCATAACGGATTCGAGCGTTTCCATATCGACGGCGAGGTTGGCGTCGGCTGACGTTGGCAGACGCCAGGACCACTTCGCGGCATCGATGTTGTCCTGATAGAACTGGATGCCGGCGAAATGACCCGCGGGCCGTCGCGTCTGCTGCATCCAGTGGGCTGCACGCTTGATCGCGCCTGAGGCGGGCTGCTGCGCGGCCACGATCTCTTCCAGCAGGCCACGCCGGTGAAAGGCCTCGAGTGTGGGGATCGAAAGACCGCGCAGGCCAAACGGGAGTTGCTTCAGGGCCGAATGCGAATCTTGCGATTGCTCCAGCACCAGAACCTGGAGACCAGCGAGCCGCAACTCGCACGCGAGAAACAGGCCGACGGGACCGGCACCGGCAATGACGACGTCGTATGGAATCGAGGATTGATCGTGCATGAGACGCTCCTGTGGTCGATGTTCGACCGGAGCGTTCCCTGGCTCGAGAATCACACGGACGAACGATTGGGCGCCCTGGTGGCGTCCGATGTTCGTCGCGGGGATCTCGTGCACAAGGCCAAAGACCAGAGCTTTCGTTACCGAAAGGACTTGGGCTTACCAGACCAAGTCTGCCTTTTCCGACGGAAGACGTATAGTTTCGTGACGATCGATCTGCAACGAAAAAGGCACGGCGCTTGCGGCGCCGTGCCTTTCACATTCATGTGGCCCGGATCAGCTGTAGATCTCGAACAGGCCGGCGCCGCCCTGGCCGCCGCCGATGCACATCGTCACCACGCCCCACTTCGCCTTGCGGCGCGCGCCTTCCTGGAGGAGGTGGCCGGTGAGACGTGCGCCGGTCATGCCGAAGGGATGGCCGATCGCGATCGAGCCGCCATTGACGTTGTACTTGGCGGGATCGATGCCGAGCTGGTCGCGGCAATACAGGCACTGGCTGGCGAAGGCCTCGTTGAGCTCCCACAGATCGATGTCGTCGATCTTGAGGCCGGTGCGCTTCAGAAGCTTCGGAATCGCGAACACCGGGCCGATGCCCATCTCGTCGGGCTCGCAGCCGGCGGTCGCCCAGGCGACGAAACGGCCGAGCGGCTTGAGGCCGCGCTTCTCGGCGTCCTTGGCTTCCATCAGCACGACGGCGGCGGCGCCGTCCGAGAGCTGGCTGGCATTGCCGGCGGTGACGAACTTGCCGGGGCCCTTCACCGGCTCGAGCTTGGCAAGGCCCTCCAGCGTGGTCTCGGGCCGGTTGCACTCGTCACGGTCGACGACGTAGTCGACGATGCTCTCCGCCTTGGTCTGCTTGTCGACGACCTTCATCTTGGTCTTCATCGGGACGATCTCGTCCTTGAACTTGTTCGCCTGCTGGGCCGCGGCCATGCGGCGCTGCGATTCCAGCGAGAACTCGTCCTGGTATTCGCGGCTGAGCTTGTAGCGCTCGGCGACGATGTCGGCGGTGTCGATCATCGCCATGAAGATGTCGGGCGCGACCTTGAGCAGTTCCGGATCGACCCATTCCTTCGGCGAGCCGCCGCCCGGAATGGAAATGCTCTCGACGCCGCCGGCGACGATGCAGTCGGCGCCGTCGGAGCGGATCGAGTTGGCGGCCATCGCGATGGTCTGGAGCCCCGAGGAGCAGAAGCGGTTCACCGAGACGCCGGCGGTGGTCTTCGGCAGGCCGGCGAGCAGCGCGGCCTGGCGGCCGATGTTCGGCGCGCCGTGGGCGCAATTGCCGAGGTAGCAGTCCTCGACATAGTCCTTGTCGACGCCAGCGCGATCGACCGCGTGGCGGATGGCGTGGGCCGCGAGCGACATCGGCGGCGTGATGTTGAACCCGCCGCGGCCGGATTTCGCGAGGCCCGTGCGCGCATAGGAAACGATGACGGCTTCACGCATTGTTTTCTCCCTTGTCGAACGATTTTGAACGGAGCGTCCTGGTCGCCATTGGTACACAAAGTTGGAGGGCTGCGGGAGAAATAAAAACGCCGCCTCCGGTGAGGGAGGCGGCGTTGTTCCGCGGCTCGGAATATATGATACGCTTCATTCCGGGGCGATGCGCAAGCATCGAACTATGGTGCGCACTTGCGCACCTGAGAATCTCGAGATTCCGGGTTCACGCTTCGCGTGCCCCGGAATGACGGAGTGTCAGAACGTCAGCGCCTTGGCCTGCTTGACCTGCGGCAGCGCCTGCACCTTGGCGAGCACCTCGGCCGGCACCGCGCCGTCGACCTCGACCAGCGCGATGGCGTCGCCGCCCAGCTTGACGCGGCCGAGATGGAAGGTCGCGATGTTGAGCTTGGCGGCGCCAAGCAGGCTCGCGAACGCGCCGATGAAGCCGGGCTTGTCCTCGTTGGTCACGTAGATCATCGACTTGCCGAACTCGGCATCGACGCGGATGCCCTTGACGTCGACGAGGCGCGGCTTGCCGTCATGATACACGGTGCCGGAGACCGAGCGCTCCTGGCGCTCCGTCGCCACCGTGACGGTGATCAGGCTCTCATAGTCGCTCTGGGCGGCGCGCACGATCTCGTCCACCACCATGCCGCGCTCCTTGGCGACCACGGGCGCGGACACCACGTTGACCTCGCCCAGCATCGGCCGCAGCAGGCCCGACAGCACGGCGGAGGTGATCGCCTTGATCTTCATCTCGGCGACGTGGCCCTCATAGGTGATCTCGACCTTGAGGATGCCGCTCTCGGTGAGCTGGCCGGCGAATGAGCCGAGCTTCTCGGCGAGCGCGATGAACGGCTTCAGCTTCGGCGCTTCTTCCGCCGTGATCGAGGGGAAGTTGACCGCGTTCGAGATGGCGCCGGTGAGCAGATAGTCCGACATCTGCTCGGCGACCTGGAGCGCGACGTTCTCCTGCGCTTCGGTGGTGGAGGCGCCGAGATGCGGCGTGCAGATCACGTTGGGATGGCCGAACAGCACGTTGGTATTCGCGGGCTCCTCGACGAAGACGTCGAAGGCGGCGCCCGCGATGTGCTTGGAATTCAGCGCATCGACCACCGCCTGCTCGTCGACGAGACCGCCGCGGGCGCAGTTGATCAGGCGCACGCCCTTCTTCATCTTGCCGATCGCGGCAGCATCGATGATGTTCTTGGTCTTCTCGGTCAGCGGGGTGTGCAGCGTGATGAAGTCGGCGCGCTTGAGGAGGTCGTCGAGATCGACCTTCTCGACGCCGATGTCCTTGGCGCGCTCCGGCGACAGGAACGGATCGAACGCGACCACCTTCATGCGCAGGCCGAGCGCGCGGTCCGCGACGATCGAGCCGATATTGCCGCAGCCGACCACCCCTAACACCTTGCCGGTGATCTCGACGCCCATGAAGCGGTTCTTCTCCCACTTGCCGGCCTGGGTCGAGGCGTCGGCCTGCGGGATCTCGCGGGCGAGCGCGAGCATCAGGGTGATGGCGTGCTCGGCGGTCGTGATCGAATTGCCGAACGGCGTGTTCATCACGATGATGCCCTTGGCCGTGGCGGCGGGGATCTCGACGTTGTCGACGCCGATGCCGGCGCGGCCGATCACCTTGAGGTTGGTTGCCTTCTCGAGGATCTTGGCGGTCGCCTTGGTCGCGGAGCGGATCGCGAGGCCGTCGTAATTGCCGATGATCTCGGCGAGCTTGTCCTTGTCCTTGCCGAGATTGGGCTGGAAGTCGACCTCGATGCCGCGATCCTTGAAGATCTGCACGGCGGCGGGCGAGAGCGCGTCGGAAATGAGAACTTTGGGTTTGGTCATGGGAATGATCCTCTACCTTCCTCGCAAAGAGGGACGGCCTTCGGGAGCAGGGTGATGCTGTTTCTTCTTCCTCTCCCCGTTCTTACGGGGAGAGGGTTGGGGTGAGGGGCAGCCACAGGCGAAGGTACTCGCGGAGAGAGCCCCTCACCCGGATTGCTGCGCAATCCGGCCTCTCCCCGTAACGACGGGGAGAGGCTAAGAAAGCTCACGCCGCCTTGGCGAGCTGCGCCTTGGTCTCGGCGAAGGCCCAGTCGATCCACTGGGTCAGGAGCTCGACGTCCCTGGCCTCGACGGTGGCGCCGCACCAGATGCGCAAGCCGGCCGGTGCATCGCGATAGTAGGCGAAGTCGTAGCCGGCGCCTTCCTTCTCGACCAGCGCGACCAGCTTCTTGGAGAACTCGGCCTGCGCATCGTCCGAGAGCGCGGTGAGCGCGGGATCGATGAACTTCAGGCACACCGAGGTGTTGGAGCGGATCGAAGCGTCCTTGGCCAGGAAGTCGATCCAGGGCGTCTTCGCCTTCCAGTCGGCCAGCACCTTGGTGTTGGCGTCGGCGCGCGCGATCAGCGCCTTGAGGCCGCCGATCGACTTGGCCCAGTTCAGCGCGTCGAGATAGTCCTCGACACAGAGCATCGACGGCGTGTTGATTGTCTCGCCGACGAAGATACCTTCGTTGATCTTGCCGCCCTTGGTCATGCGGAAGATCTTCGGCAGCGGCCAGGCCGGCTTGTAGGTCTCAAGCCGCTCCACCGCGCGGGGCGACAGGATCAGCATGCCGTGCGCGGCCTCGCCGCCGAGCGCCTTCTGCCAGGAGAAGGTGACGACGTCGAGCTTGGCCCAGTCGAGGGCCTGCGCGAACGCCGCCGAGGTGGCGTCGCAAATGGTCAGGCCTTCGCGGGTCGCGCTGATCCAGTCGGCGTTCGGGACGCGCACGCCTGACGTGGTGCCGTTCCAGGTGAAGACGACGTCCGACTTCGGATCGACCTTGGAGAGATCGGGGATTTCACCATAGGCCGCATTGAGCTTGGTGACGTCCTTGAGCTTCAATTCCTTGACGATGTCGCTGACCCAGCCTTCGCCGAAGGATTCCCAGGCGAGCGTCGTGACGGGCCGCGCACCGAGCAGCGACCACAGCGCCATCTCGACCGCGCCGGTATCGGAGGCCGGCACGATGCCGATGCGATAATCGGCCGGCACTTCAAGCACTTCGCGCGTCAGATCGATCGCGAGCTTGAGCTTGGTCTTGCCGACCTTCGCGCGATGCGAACGGCCGAGCGCTGCGTCCTTGAGATTTTGGGCATTCCAGCCGGGGCGCTTGGCGCAGGGGCCGGAGGAGAAATGCGGCACGTTGGGCCGCGAAGCGGGCTTCGCTACAGTCATATTCTACCCTTCCAGATAGTAAGCCTCCCGTTGGGGGGAGGTGTCCCGCCGCGGCTGATACGGGAAACGGGAAGAGTCGTCAAGGAAGTTCCGGCACCTCACGCGCGAGTGATGGCGCTTCCGGCGCGATATCGGGGGATTCAACCCTGGCGAGCGCGTTCAGCAAGTCCGTGGCCTCGCTGATCAATTGCGCGGCTTTGCGTCGGCTGCCGACTTTCAAAATGCATTTGTCATTGGCCTGCACAACATAGTCGTTGCCGACCTTGATCATCGAATAGCTTGTCATCGAAATCCCCGAACCGACCGAGCTCGGTGTCTGACGCTGCCGTAGCACCGTTCGTTCCCGGCTCAACGTGAACGACGGCTGGGTAGTTTACCGGCTCTTAACATGAACGAATGCGCGATCCGAATTCGCTGATTACGCAAGGCGCGCGACCGGAGCCCCATTCCGATACAATCGGAATGGGGCTCTTGATTTTTGTGTTGACGCGTTTTCTTTACGCGAACCGGTATCCACTTCGCTCGAAAACGCTCTTACTGCCTCAAAAGCGGACAGTCATGCCGACATGACTCGCTGTGAATCCGAGCCGCTTGTAGAAGCGCTGCGCGTCTACTCGCGTCTGATGCGTCAACAGCTCGACCAGGTTGCAGCCACGCGCTTTCGCTTCCGCGATGGCCCATTGCACCAATTGCTCGCCGATGCCGCGGCTGCGACAATCAGCGGCAACGCGCACGTCTTCGAGCAGACCGCGGATGCCGCCTTGCGAGCTGATGCCTGCCAGCACAGCAAGTTGCAGGCAGCCGACCACCCTGCCCTCGCTCTCGGCAACCACCAGCATGAGATTTGGATCGCGCTCGACCCGCGCGAACGCCTCGTAGTAGGCGGCAGGCAGCGGCTCCTCCACGCGCTCGCGGCCGCGCCCGAGATGATCGTCGGCGAGCATCGCCACGATCGCAGCGACGTCCTCGCGGCGCGCGCGACGAATGGAGACGGATTTGGCGTTCATACGGAAACTCCAGGACTCAGCGCGCCGGCGGCAGGCCGAGAAAGGTCTCGACTTCGCCGATCCAGCGGCGGACCGCCGCGTAGCGACCAAGATCGAAGCCGCCCTCATGCGCGACGCGCGTATAGGCGAGCAGCGAGACGTCGGCGAGCGAAACCGCTTCGCCGGCGAAGAAGCGGCTGCCGGAGAGATGCTGCTCCATGCGGTCGAGCGCCGCATAGCCGCGCTTGACCTTTTCGGGATCGAGCTCGGAGGCGTCCTTGCCGAGGTAGACGAGCTGAAAGCGGCACACCGCGATATAAGGCTCGTGGCTGTACTGCTCCCAGAACAGCCATTCGTCCATCTTGGCAGCAGTAAAGGCGTCGCGCGGGATCAGCGCGCTGTCGCGGGCGAGGTAGCGGATGATGGCATTGGACTGCGCCAGCGTGCGGCCGTCGTCGAACGCAACGGTCGGCACCTGGCCGGCGCCGTTCATCGCCAGAAATTGCGGCGTGCGTGTCTCGCCCTTGCGGGTGTCGATGTCGATCCAGTCGTAGGGCAATGCGAGCTTGTCGCAGACCCACTTCACCTTGAGACAATTGCCGGAATTGGTATCGCCGTAGATCTTCATCGCTGCCGCCCCGCTTCGGAGCGACAGAGCATCAGGACGGAGGGAATCTGTCAACCGCGCTGCGGCGATGCAGCGTCAGAACTTGTAACCGAGTCCGACGCGCGCATTGTTCAGCGTCACCGAGGTGTTCATGACCGGCGAGAATTTCACGTATTCGTATTCCACGCGCGCGAACAGACCGTCCCAGATGCAGTATTCGACGCCGAGGCCGGCGGTCCAGCCCACCGCGAATGCGTTGGTTCGACGCTGAGTCTGCGACTGAGACTGGGCCGGAACGGCCTGCGGCGCTCCGAAGGTGGTCGTGGTCAACGTGGCGCCGCCGACGACAATCGTATTCGTCACATCCTGACGCAAATCCACAATGCTCGTCACCGAGCGGGACACGTCCATTCGGCCGACCGCAGCGCCCATGAAGGCATACGGCATGAAATCGCCGCCGTCCCAACCCACCCGGCCCCGGAGCGTGATCATGTCCTTGACTTTCGCCGCGGCAGTGCCGGTCAGCGTCACGTCATAATTGTCGGTGACGTTCGCAGCGTGTGCATCGCCGGGCGGGTTGACGATCGTGAGCGAGTTGGTGCCCGACGTGAGCGTCGAGAGGTTGTTGAAGTAGCTGTAGGTGCCCTCAAGACCGAGAATGGCATCGTACCATTGCCAGTTGCGGCCGACGAAGGCGCCGAAATTTGTGCTCTGCGTGTTGGTCTTGTTCATCAGCGACCAATTCGCGGTCGGCTGCTGCAGCACGCTGTCGCGGAAAATGAAATTGGTCAGGCCGACGACGCTCTGGCTGAAATCGGTCGCGTCGGCCGTGTAGCCGCCATTGACGCCGACATAGGCGCCATCCCAACGATGGGACGTCTTGGACAGACCGTCGGTGAAGCCGCCGCGCAGGACGGGCAGATCCGGCATGTCGGCCGCGTGTGCGGCGGATACAGATCCGAACACCGCCGCCACCAACCAAAGCCTACGCATTGCAACGCTCCAAATCGAACTCGAACTTTCGCCATGATCATGGCTCGTTAACCTTAACCAATGGTTGCGCCGGAGCCCTTCGTCGCCGCGAGCAATGAAAAATACGCAAAGCAAAACGGCGCGGGATGATCCCGCGCCGTTAAGAAGTCCTAACCAATGAGGCTGACGATCAGCCCTTGGTGACGAGCGGCGGCGGCACGTAGGCCGGCGGGCTGTTGAGATCCCAGCGCACGCCGAGCTTGAGGTCGTGCGAGGTGAGCTCCTTGAGCTTGATCGAGGTCGGGCCCGAAGCGCTGTTGTCGAACAAGCGGAAGTTGCCGGGCGCCGCGTCGCCGAGGTTCATGTAGCTGTAGGCCAGTTCGACGGTGAACCCGGGATTGACCTTGTAGGCGAGACCGGCGTGGGCGGCCCAGGCGAAGTTCCACTTTCCGCTGTCGGCGAAGTAGGCAACGCTGGCGCTCGGGGTCGGGGTCAGTGCGGCGAGATAGGCAATGCCGTCGTCGCGGAAGCCGCTGATCTTGTTGTAGGAGCCGCCGACACCGGCGCCGATGAACGGGGTGATGCACCACCAGGTGCCGAGATCGACATAGGCGTTGGCCATGACGACCCACTCGGACTTGCTGCCGCTGTAGTTGTCGGAACCGACGAAGCCGGGCCCAATGACGTTGTCCGCACCATGCAGGTTGGCCTTGCCCCGGTACTGGCCGATCACGTCCGCACGAAACCAGTTGTTGAAGCGATAGCCGACGCCGAGGTCGAACAGCGGGGACGAGTCGAAGCCGAGTCCCTCCGTCGTCTTCGTAAACCCAGGCGCTACGGTGGCCTCGATGCTCTTGGCGCGCTGGTTGGTCATGCCGATGTCACCGCGCAGATACCAGCCGCCGAAGTCGGCGGGCGGTGCCGGCGGCGCGTACATGGGAGGGGGCGCCGCGATCGGCATATCGGCGGCGAATGCCATCGACGAGATCAGGGATGCCGCACCCGCGGCAAGGAGAGACTTAACGCTACGCATTGGCTTCGTCCTTATGGCCGGTGAGGCAAAATGCAGACGCCTCACGTTCTGGAAACTCACGGCCCGGACGATGGCAGCAAATGTTTAAGCGCCACTTAACCCTAATTTTTAAGGTTGATTTTTTCTGACTGTACACGCGGATGCGGCGGAAGCGTTGCAAAAATGCAGCGCCCTTTGTCCTCATTTGCTAACGATGTATGAAGCCGTGTTGCGGCAAAAAAGGATCTGTTAACGCGCGTACCGCGGCAGTTTTGGCAGGAACACGGCGAGCAGCCCGATCGCCGGGAGGTAAGCGCAGACCTGATAGACGAACTCGATCGAGGTGTGGTCGGCGAGCTTGCCGAGCACGGCCGCGCCGAGGCCTCCGATGCCGAAGGCGACGCCGAAGAACACGCCGGAGATCATGCCGAAGCGGTGCGGCACCAGTTCCTGCGCGAACACGATGATCGACGACGTCGTCGACGAGATGATCAGGCCGATGATGACGCTGAGCACCGCGCTGGCGTAGAGCCCGGCATAAGGCAGCGCCAGCGTGAACGGCAGCGCGCCCAAAATCGAGATCCAGATCACGATCTTGCGCCCGAAGCGATCCCCGAGCGGACCACCGAGAAACGCGCCGACCGCGTTCGCGGCAAGGAAGACGAAGAGATAGATCTGGGCGGCCTGCGTCGACACGCCGAAGCGGTCGATCAGATAGAAGATGTAATAGCTCGACAGGCTCGAGACGTAGAGCTGCTTCGAGAACAGCAGCGCCACCAGCACGAGCAGCGCGACCGCGACGCGGCGCGAGCTCGGCGCGTCAGGATGGGCTTGAACCGCCGCCGTCTTCTTCGCCTTGATCTGCGGCGCGTACCAGCGGCCGATGCGCCAGAGAACGACGATGGCAAGGAACGCGATCGAGGAGAACCAGGCGATGCTGCCCTGCCCGAACGGCACCACGATCAGCGCCGCCAGCACCGGGCCCATCGACGTGCCGAAGCTGCCGCCGAGCTGGAACACCGATTGCGCGAAGCCGTAGCGGCCGCCGGAGGCGAGCCGCGCGATGCGCGCGGATTCCGGATGAAACACCGCCGAGCCGAGACCGACCAGCGCAGCGGCGACGAGGATGACGAGATATTGGTGCGCGGCGCTGAGCAGCAAGAGACCGAAGAAGGTCGAGGCCATGCCGATCGCCAGCGAATAAGGCTGCGCCTTCTTGTCGGTGTAGTGCCCGACCACCGGCTGAAGCAGCGAGGCCGTGAACTGGAAGGCCAGCGTGATCATGCCGATCTGCGCGAAGTCGAGCGCGTAGGTGTCCTTCAGGATCGGGTACACCGAGGCGATCAGCGACTGCATGGTGTCGTTGAGGAAGTGCGAGAAGCTGATGCCGGCGAGCACGACATAGGCCGGCCCCGCAGCCTTGGCGGCAGCGGGCGCCACGTCGCTGACGACGACGGGCTCGGTCAGCGTTTCCGCAGGTACGACGACAGGCTTGTTCAACGAACCAATCCCGGCAGGCGCGGCGAACCGCCGCATCCGCTAGTTACGATGCAAGCGGCGATGGAACCACCGCCAAACGTCGATAGCTGGGATGCGCTCGTCTGCCCCTCTCCCCTTGTGGGAGAGGGTGGATCGCCGCGCAGCGGCGAGACGGGTGAGGGGTCTGCCTCCGCGAGTCGATCTAGCAGCTGTGGTCGGGGATAGAACCCCTCATCCGGCGCTTCGCGCCACCTTCTCCCACAAGGGGAGAAGGAAGAGCTCAGGCCGCCGCCTGTCCGAGCGCCGAGACGATGGTGTCGACGACGTCCTCGACCAGGATGCGGTCCTCGCCTTCGCCCATGACGCGGATCACCGGCTCGGTGCCGGAGGAGCGGATCAGCAGGCGGCCATGGCCGTTGAGGCGCTTCTCGCCGTCGGAGATCGCCGATTTGACGTCGGAATCGTCGAGCGGCTTGCCGCCCTTGTGCCGGACGTTCTTGAGGATCTGCGGCAGCGGATCGAAGCGGTGGCAGACTTCCGACACCGGCCGGCGCGACTTCTGCACCACGGCCAGCACCTGCAAGGCGGCAACGAAGCCGTCGCCGGTGGTGGCGTAGTCGGACAGGATGATGTGGCCGGACTGCTCGCCACCGAGATTGTAGCCGCCGCTCAGCATCTGCTCGAGCACGTAGCGGTCGCCGACCGGCGTGCGCACGAGATCGAGCCCCTGCCCTTTCAGGAAGCGCTCGAGCCCGAGATTGGACATCACGGTGGCGACGATGCCCGGCCGCGACAGCCGGCCGTCTTCCTTCCAGCTCTGCGCGATCACCGCGAGCAGCTGGTCGCCGTCGACGACATGGCCGCGCTCGTCGACCAGGATGACGCGATCGGCGTCACCGTCCAGCGCAATGCCGATGTCGGCGCGCATCTCGCGCACCTTCTTCGACAGCGCTTCCGGCGAAGTCGAGCCGCAATCCTTGTTGATGTTGAAGCCATCGGGCTCGACGCCGATCGGCACCACGTCGGCGCCCAGCTCCCACAGCGCTTCCGGCACCACCTTGTAGGCGGCGCCGTTGGCGCAATCGACGACGACGCGCAGCCCGTCGAGCGACAGATCGCGCGGCAGCGTGCGCTTGGCGAATTCGATGTAGCGGTCATGCACGCCGTCGATACGGCGGGCGCGGCCGAGGCTCGCGCTCTGCGCCAGCCGCTTGTCGATGGGCTCGTCGAGCAGCTGCTCGATCTGCTTCTCGACGTCGTCGGAGAGCTTGAAGCCCTGCGGACCGAACAGCTTGATGCCGTTGTCCTCGAACAAATTGTGCGAGGCCGAGATCATCACGCCGAGATCGGCGCGCATCGACTTGGTCAGCATCGCAACCGCCGGCGTCGGCATCGGGCCGACCAGCAGCACGTCCATGCCGACCGAGGTGAAGCCGGCGACCATCGCATATTCAATCATGTAGCCGGACAGGCGGGTGTCCTTGCCGATCACGACCCGATGGCGGTGGTCACCGCGCTGAAACGCAAGGCCCGCGGCCTGGCCGACCTTGAGCGCGAGCTCCGGCGTGATCAGTCCGTTGGCGCGGCCCCTAATCCCGTCCGTCCCGAAATATTTGCGGCTCATATCGTCCCCCACGCAACAACCAGGGAATCCCCTCTACAACCACGGAGTGCCCGAACGGGCCCCGCATCCCTGATTTGCTGAGGTCTTATAAGGCCATCACGGCTAACTTGGCTTCAAAAAATGTGATTAATCATTACGGAATAGGGGCCGCCTTCGCCCCGCTAACTAATTGTTAACACTATATTTCCCGTTAGGGAACCGAAATGGGGCGGAACCCGCCCCTATTTGGAGCGCTTCACATGGCCGTCGCCGCGGCTCGGCGCCGGCTGGGTGACGTTGACGGGATCCGAGCCCGGGAAGGTCTCTTCGAGGCCCTCTTCCAGGGCGTCCTCGAGATCCTTTTTCTCCTTGATCTCTTCCGGTGTCGGTGCGGCGTGCGGTCTCGTCATGGCACCCTCCTCTCAAACGATTTGGCTGTGCATCCAACCATGCTAGATGACCCCTCGATCTTCCGATGCAAGACTTTCGGATACGAGACGGGCCCGGGGACACGTTCATGAAGCACATCACCTGTATCGACGATCTTCGCGCGCTGCATAAGCGCCGCGTGCCGAAGGCGTTCTTCGATTATTGCGACCGCGGCTCCTATGCCGAGGAAACGCTGCGCGCCAACCGCGAGGACATGCAGGCGATCAAGTTCCGCCAGCGCATCCTGGTCGACGTCTCCAAGCGCGACACCTCGACCACGATCCTCGGCGAGACCTCGACCATGCCGCTGGTGCTCGCGCCCGTGGGCCTGCTGGGCATGCAGCATGGCGACGGCGAGATCCACGCCTGCCGCGCCGCACAGGCCGCCGGCATCCCGTTCACGCAGTCGACGATGTCGATCTGCTCGATCGAGGACATCGCCGCCAGTGTCGAGAAGCCGTTCTGGTTCCAGCTCTACGTGATGAAGGACCGCGGCTTCATCAAGGCGCTGATCGAACGCGCGATCGCGGCGAAATGCTCGGCGCTGGTGCTGACCGTCGATCTCCAGGTGATCGGCCAGCGCCACCAGGACATCAAGAACGGCATGACCGTGCCGCCGGAATGGTCGCTCTCGAAGCTGATCGATTTCGCCACCAAGCCGGCCTGGGTGTCGGGTGTGTTGCAGGGCAAGCGCCGCACCTTCGGCAATCTCGCCGGCCACCTGAAGGTCAGCGACGACATCACGTCGCTGTCGACCTGGATCAACTCGCAGTTCGACACCTCGCTGAACTGGAACGACATCGATTGGATCCGCAGCATCTGGCCGGGCAAGCTGGTCCTGAAGGGCATTCTCGACGTCGAGGACGCCGAGCTCGCCGCGAAGACCGGCGCGCAGGCGATCGTGGTCTCCAACCATGGCGGCCGGCAGCTCGACGGCGCACCGTCCTCGATCGAGGTGCTGCCCGAGATCGTCGATGCCGTCGGTGACAGGATGGAGATCATGTTCGACGGCGGCATCCGCTCCGGCCAGGACGTGATGCGCGCGCTCGCGCTCGGCGCAAAGTCTTGCATGATCGGCCGCGCCTACGCCTATGGCCTAGGGGCCGGCGGCCAGGCCGGCGTCGCCAAGGCGATCGATATCATCCAGAAGGAACTGCTGACGACCATGGGCCTGTGCGGCGTCAACAGGATCGAGGAGATCGACGATCACATCATCGCGGTGTGACCGCAGCGTCGGTGCCGTAGGGTGGGCAAAGCGAAAGCCTGCCCACCATACGATTCCGAGGCGCTCGAAGCCTCCAAAATCTCGGCTGTCGTCCCGGCGCAGGCCGGGATCGATGACCACAAGCAGGCGCGGTTACGGGGACTCGGAGTGACCTGCTTCGCGCAACAACTTCATCTTGTGGTTATGGATCCCGGATCTGCGCGCGCCTAGGGGCGCGCTTGTCCGGGACGACGGAATTTGTGGCAGTAGTCGCGCCTCATATCTCGCACCCTCACATCGGCGGCGTGATCCCGTCCCTGCCGACGTTGACGCGGTTGGCTTCCAGCGAGCCGTCCTCCTTCTTCGCCGCGCCGAAGATGATCAGCTTGGCGCCCGGCTTGATCTCGGACCTGTCGCTGGCGACGAAGCTGACGATCGGGGTATCCGGCGGCACCACGACTTTCTTCTCGCCGTCCTTGTATTTCACCGTGATGTTCTGACCGTCGGTGCCCTTCACGGTCTGCGTCACGGTGGCATTGGTCATGGTCGAGTTGGCGCGCGCGTCCCAGGGCCGAAAACCTTCGGCCGCGCCGCGCTGGTTCTCCGGGAAGATATGCACCGCGATCGCCCTCTGGGTGCCGTCCGTCTCCGGCATGGCGGTGACGCCGATATAGGAGCCTTCCTTGATCTCCGACAGCTCCGTCTTCACCACGGCGAAGACCGCGACGTTGTCGGTCATGCGCACATTCACGTCGCTGCCTTCGCGCGTCTTGATGTCGAGCATGTTGCCGTCGACGTTCGCGATGGTGCCGCGGATGCGCACCGTCGGCGCCTGCTGCGCCGAGACAGAGGAAACAGCGATAAAGGTCGCGAAGGCTGCCGCGACGGCGCGCGGCATCCAGGTGTTCAGCTTCGGCATGATTATCCCCTCCAGGGAGTTGCGACGGTCAAACACGGCAACCCCGTGTGACCGCCGCTATTCCCGGCCGTGACGATCACATCGGCGGCGTGAGGCCGTCGCGCCCGACGTTGACGCGGTTGGTCTCGAACGAGCCGTCCGGCAACTGCTTCATGAAGGCGATCACCTTGGCGCCGGCCTTCAGGTCGGTCTTGTCGCCGGGCACGAAGGTCACCACCGGCGTGTTGTCGGGGACGAACACCTTCTTCTCGCCGTCCTTGTACTTGACCAGCAGCGTATGGCCGTCACTGCCGACCACGCTCTCCGACACCGTGGCGTTGGTCATGCTCGAGTTGGGCTTGAGGTCATAGGGGCGCGAGCCTTCGCCGGTGCCGCGCATGCTCTCCGGAAACACATGCACCTCGACGGCGTTGTCGCCGCCGTCAGGCCCCGGCACCGTGGTGGCGCCGACGAAGGAGCCGGGTTTGATGTCGGCGAGTGAAATTTTGGTAATGCCGGACACGCGCACATCGGATGCGATGTGGAGCTTGACGTCCTCGCCGCTGCGCGACTTGACCTGCAGGGTGTCGCCGTTGACGCTCTCGATCGTGCCGCGCACGCGCGTCGGCACCGGCGCCCTCTGCGCGAAGGCATAGAGGGTGGAAGCGGCCACCATCGCGACGGCGATGAGCGGACGTGTGAAAGTTGCACGTTGAACAGGCATGATTGTCTCCGATTGTCCCACTGGGATAGAACTCCGGAGGTGGTGCGCTATTCGCCGTTACCCTCTCAAGACTTTGTGAGATCGGCCTCGACCAATGCGCGCAGCTCGTCCGTGACCCGCGGCCGCCGGCCGAACCACAGCTCGAAGCCGCGCACGGCCTGGTGCAGCAGCATGCCGAGACCGTCGGCGGTCCTGAGGCCGCGTGCCTTTGCTGCGGCGAGCAGCGGCGTCACCAGGGGGACATAGACGAGATCGGCAACGACGGCCGCCTGCGGCAGGCCTGCAACATCAACATCGAGTGAAGGCTGACCGCGCATGCCGAGCGAGGTCGTGTTCACGAGAAGTTCTGCACGCGGCAGCACGTCGTCGATCCCGTCCCACGTAACGGGCTGCACGTTCGGCCCGAACTGCTTCGCCAGCGTCTCGGCCCGCGCGATGGTGCGATTGGCGAGATGGATGCGTTTGATGCCGCGCTCGCGCAGGCCGAACACGACCGCGCGCGCGGAGCCGCCGGCCCCGAGCACCAGCGCCTCCTCGGCCGTGTCCCAGCCGGGCGCGCTGGCATCGAGATTGTTGATGAAGCCCTCGACGTCGGTGTTGGTCGAGCGCAGCTCGCCGTCCTCGAACCACAGCGTGTTGGCGGCGCCGACGGCCTTGGCGCGCGCATCGGGCGTCGACAGCGCCAGCACGCCCTCCTTGTGCGGAATGGTGACGTTGGCGCCGACGAAACCGCGCAGCGACAGCCGCAGCACGAAATCGCGGAGATCCTCGGGCGGGACGGCCTCGATGACATAGCCGCCGGCGATACCGAGCGTGCGCAGCCAGTAATGATGGATCAGCGGCGAGCGCGAATGCGCGGCGGGCCATCCGATCAGACAGGCTGCGGGAGCCTTGGTCACGGTCATCTTCTCCCCGGATCGTATCGGAGGCGATCCATTTCGCGTCCCGCGGGCTCTGTCAAGCGCGCGGACACGATTCCCGCACTGCGCTTCCGCAAGGCCGTGATGCGGCTCCGGCTTGAGAAGGTGCGCGCCGTCAGGTCGCGGCCATATCATCGGCCGCGGACAGAGCCGCGCCGCCCTTGATGTCGGCGACCGCGCGCTCGATGGTCACGCGATAGCGCGCGCGGGGCGGGGTGACGCCATGGGTGAGCAGCGCGCGGCGGACGGCGGGCGAGGCGCCGGTGATGAACAGCCGGATGCCCCGGCGGTGGGCCTTGGCGGCGACGCGGCCGAGCACGTTGGCCGCCGTCGAATCCAGGAACGGCACCGCGGCGAAATCGACCACCAAGCCCTTGCGCTTGTCGGCGATGCCGTCGAGCACGCTTCCGATCGCGGAGGCGGCGTCGAAGAGAAACGCGCCGGTGATGCGATAGACCAGCACGTCGCGATCGACCAGACAGTCTGGATTGCTTCGCTGCGCTCGCAATGACGGAGAGGAGGAGGCTGCGTGAGTCCAACTTTCGCCGCACGCGTGGATACAGCCCCTCACCCCACCTCTCCCCGTAAGAACGGGGAGAGGGAGTGAGAGAGCGTGCTTCCCTCACTGCGCGAGAGACAGACTCACGCCGCGTGCTGATGCGCGGCGATGATCTGGTCGGCGGCGCGGCCCGTGACTTCGGCCATGTGGTCGAACGTACGGGTGAAGCTGCCGGCGCCGGCGGTGGCCGAGCGCAGCTCGACGATCAGCTCGCCGATCTCGGCTTCCGGCATCATGGCGCGGACACAGTCCCAGCCGCTCCAGCCGTCGCGGGTGTCGAAGCCGAGGATCTGGCCGCGCCGCGCCGACAGGATCGCGTTGATCTTGGCGGTGGCATCCGTCGGGCAGACGATCTCGACCACGTGGATCGGCTCCAGCAATACCGGCTGGCATTGCGGCAGGCCTTCGTTGAGTCCGACCCGCGCGGCGGTGCGGAAGGCGAGATCGGAGGAATCGACGCTGTGATAGGAGCCATCGGTCAGCGTCACCTGCACGTCGGTGACGGGGAAACCGAGCGGACCGCGCGTGAGCCCGTCGACGACACCTTCTTCCACCGCCGGGATGTAGTTGCGCGGCACCGCGCCGCCCACCACCTTCTCGGCGAATTTGAAGCCGTCGCCGCGCGGCAGCGGCTTGATGTCGAGCACGACATCGCCGAACTGGCCGTGGCCGCCGGACTGCTTCTTGTGACGGCCGCGCTGGGTGATCGGCTTGCGGATGGTTTCCTGATAGCCGATCGCGGGCGGTTGCGAGGTGACCTTGACGCCGAAGCGATCGCGCAGGCGTTCGCTGGCGACGCGCAGATGCATCTCGCCCTGGCCCCACAGCACGGTGTCGTGGGTCTTTGCGTTCTGCACGACCATGAGCGAGGGATCCTCCTCATGCAGCCGCGTCAGCGCCTGGCCGAGCTTGACGTCGTCCTTGCGGTCGGTGGCCGCAACCGAGATCGCAAGCACTGCCGATGTCGGTTCTGCCGTGACCAGCGCCGCCGGCTGGGTCTTGCCGCTCGAGACCATGTCGCCGGTCTTGACCGGATCGAGCTTGGCGAGCGCGACCGTGTCGCCGGCTTCCGCCGCGGCACGCTTGGTGTCGTAGGCACCGTTGACGGCGAGGATGCCGGAGATGCGCCCCGCGCCGCCGGAGGAGGATTGCAGCGTGGCACCGTCGTCGAGATGGCCGGCGAGCAGCCGCGTCAGCGACAGCTTTCCGCCATGCTGCGAATGCAGCGTCTTGAAGACGTAGCCAAGCGCGTCCTTGCTCTCCGGTGCGCCGAGACGCTTTGCAGTCTCCGCAACACCCGGCGCCTCGTGGCGCAGCGCCTTCATCAGGCGCAGCACGCCGTTTTCGCGCGCCGCGGCGCCGAGCAGCACCGGGCAGATCAGCCCTTCGCGCAATTCGCGGGCGAGATCGTCGAACACGGCATCGCGCGGCGGCTGGATGTCTTCGAGCAGTTGTTCCATCAGCGCATCGTCGTGGTCGGCGAGCTTCTCCAGCATCGAGAAGCGGGCCTCCTTCTCGCGGTCGCGATCGCCGCCTGCGAGCGCGATGACCTCGGAGGCCTTGTGCTCGCGATAGATGAAAGCGCGCTCCAGCGCGAGATCGACGAAGCCCTCGATCAACTCGTCCTTCCAGATCGGGATCTGGCGCAGCACCAGCGGCACGCGCGAGGCGGGTTGGAGCGTTGCGAGCGTCTCGCGGATGCGCTTGTTGGCGCGGTCGATCTTGTTGAGGAACAGGAAACGCGGAATCTTCAGCTCCTCCAGCTCGCGCAGGATGATCTGAAGCTGGGGCAGCTTCTTCTCGTCGGCTTCGCAGACTACGACCGCGGCATCGACCGCGGGCAACGCGGCGCGCATGTCGTGGGCGAATTCGACGGAACCGGGACAGTCGAGGAAGGTGTAGCTGTCGCCCATGAAACTCGTGGTGGCGGCAGTGAGGCCGACGGTCATCTTGTGATGACGGGCCTCGGGCGTGGCGTCGCCGACGGAAGTTCCGGCATCTACGCTGCCGGCACGCGGGATTGCACCCGTTCGTGCCAATATCGCTTCAAGAAGTGTGGTTTTACCGCTTTGGAATGGGCCCACCAGCGCAATGCACCGTGGACCTCGGGGACTTCTGACGTCTTGTCCCATTCGCCGCCTCCTTGGTGTGGAGCTCGGCCCATGATTGGGTCGGCAAACGCGGATGCTCTGCCCGTCCCCGAGATTTGGCAAGCGTCAAACGTCGCTGCGGTGCGTCCTTGTGATCGCGCCGGTGGAACGGCGCGATCACACGCATAATTGTTAACGGCCGGGCCGGAGTTCCAGGCTTTCGAGGCCGGCGGCGACGTTGAGTCCGACCTGGCCCTGCACGCTGAGCGGCTGGAGCGCGATCGAATTGTTGGAGCCGCCGACCAGCGCATTGCCACCGATACCGACGCCGACCGAAGCGCTACCCTGCGCGCCGGCATAATTGCCCGAGAGATCGCCGGGGCCGAGCCGGTCGACCGGCGCGAACACGCCCCAGGCCAGCGTCGTCTCCTGGGTGATGCCGATGTCGAGACCGACTTTGCGGATGGTCGCGACATAGCGATCCTCCGGCAAACCGTCGGCACGCAGGACGCAGCCGAGATTGGTCACCGATCCCACGATGAAGCCAACGCTGGCACCGCCGCGGCATTCGAGCACGCCAACCCGGACCATCCGCTGCTGCTGAGCGTCGCTGTTTGCGACGGAGGCAACGAGGCTGGCGGCAGTGAGCCCGGCGAAGATGAACGTACGGCGCATGAATGTCTCCGGCGATGAATGTGATGCGAGCAGAGAGTCGCGCCTGCAAGCGAGGCGCGACGTTCTATGCCACAAGAGTCGTAGTGGTGCCAGATCACGCGTGACGATAAGCGTGCAAACAATAAAAAGGCCCGCCAGAGGCGGGCCTTTTCGATAGGTATTTGCGACAGGCTCAGCGGAGATTGCCGCAGAAGCGCTGGATGCGCTTGCAGGCGTCTTCGAGGTCCGAGGTCTTGGTCGCGTAGGAGATGCGGAACGCCGGGCCGAGGCCGAAGGCCGAACCCTGCACTACGGCGACGCCTTCGGTCTCCAGCAGCTCGGTGACGAACTGCTCGTCGTTGGAGATCACGTTGCCCGACGGCGCTTTCTTGCCGATCGTGCCGGCGCAGGACGGATAGACGTAGAACGCACCCTCGGGGCGCGGGCACTCGATCCCGTTCGCTTGGTTGAGCATGGAGACGACGAGGTCGCGGCGCTCCTTGAACACCTTGTTGTTGGCGGGGATGAAGTCCTGCGGACCGTTCAGCGCCTCCACCGAGGCCCACTGCGCGATCGAGCACGGGTTCGAGGTCGACTGCGACTGGATGGTCGCCATCGCCTTGATGAGCTGGGCAGGGCCGCCGGCATAGCCGATGCGCCAGCCGGTCATGCAATAGGCCTTCGACACGCCGTTCACGGTGAGCGTGCGGTCGTAGAGGCTGGGCTCGACCTGCGCGACCGTGGTGAACTGGAAGTCGTCATAGACGAGGTGCTCGTACATGTCGTCGGTCATCACCCACACATGCGGATGCTTGACCAGCACGTCGGTGAGCGCCTTCAGCTCGGCCCTGGTGTAGGCAGCGCCGGTCGGGTTCGACGGCGAGCACAGGATCACCCATTTGGTCTTCGGCGTGATCGCGCGCTCGAGCGCTTCGGCCCCGAGCTTGAAGCCGGTCGCCGCGGTGCAGACCACCGGCACCGGCTCGCCGCCGGCGAGCGCCACCATCTCGGGATAGCTGACCCAGTACGGCGCCGGGATGATCACCTCGTCGCCAGGATTGATGGTCGCCATCAGCGCGTTGTAGAGCACCTGCTTGCCGCCGGTGCCGACGATGACCTGGTTCGGCTTGTAGACGACGCCGTTCTCGCGCTGAAACTTCGCGATGATGGCTTCCTTCAGCTCGGGGATGCCGTCGACCGCGGTGTACTTGGTCTTGCCGGCTTCGATGGCGTGGATCGCCGCCAGCTTGATGTTGGCGGGCGTGTCGAAGTCGGGCTCGCCGGCACCTAAGCCGATGACGTTGCGGCCCGCCGCTTTCAGCGCGCGTGCTTTATCCGTGACCGCGATGGTCGCGGACGGCTTCACACGGTCGAGCGCAGCGGCAAGGAAGGACATCGTCATCTCCTGACAAGCGTCGTGACCCATGGGTCGTCACGACTCTGATTGTGGGAATGAAGCCACCCTAAAACGTGTGCCGCTGCGCCGCAAGAAACTTCGGCCCGATCTCGAAAAAGTTTACGGATTCCGGCGTTTCGAGGCGGGATTTCCCGCAATATTCCGTAACTTTGCCGTCCGAATCCCTCATATCCGGCAAGGCCTGTCCTCGGAGCAATTTTGCGTGTTTGCCGTCGCCAAACCAGACCGTCGTCATGCCCAGGCTTAGCCGTCCGAAGGACGGCGTCGCTTTCGCTCGCCTATGTCCCGGGCATCCACGTTCTTTCTGCCGTGCGGCGAGGCGTGGATGGCCGGGACAAGCCCGGCCATCACGATGTGGAAGCATGGTGCCCTGAACCGATCGCCCCTCTCGCGGAGCAACGCATCCGCACGTTGACGCAAGCGTGATCTGATTTGCATCGTCGCGTGGAAATGATCTTCCGTGGCGTTGCAGTGCGGTAGGGTTTTCGAGTTTTTCTATTGGCTGGCTCTTGCGGCGGATTCGCATCGGCATCATTGTTTAGCCGCGTTGCGGGGCAACAAGCGCCGCGCCTTCCCGTCCTCGGTTTAGAACTCCCAGAATGTACAAGCTCTATTCGATGCAACGCTCCGGCAACAGCTACAAGGTCCGCCTTGCGCTGGCGCTGTTGAACTTGCCTTACGAAGCGGTCGAGGTGGACATTCTGCGCGGCGAGAGCCGGACGCCGGACTTTCTGTCCAAGAACCCGTCAGGCCAGGTGCCGCTTCTCGAGGTCGACGGCAACCGTTATCTCGCCGAGTCCAACGCCATCCTCTGGTACGTCGCCGTCGGCACGCCGCTCGCGCCGGAGAACCGCATCGATCGCGCCGAGGCGCTGCAATGGATGTTCTTCGAGCAGCACGCGCTCGAGCCGAACATCGGCGCCGCCTATTTCTGGCTGTCGCTGGTCAAGGGCGGCCGCGACCTCCAGACCCATTCGCTGGAGGACTGGATGGAACGCGGCTATGGCGCGCTCCAGGTGATGGAGAACCATCTCAAGACCAACGCCTATTTTGCCGCGCGCCAGCTCACGGTCGCCGACATCGCGCTGTACGGCTACACCCATCTCGCCGACCGCTGCGATTTCGACCTTTCGACCTTCCCGGCGATCCGGGACTGGCTGAAGCGCGTCGAGGCCGCGCCCGGCTTCGTCGCGATGGACTGGCGGCCGGCCGACATCGACGACCCCGCCAGCATCGCCGCCAGCGCCTGATGGCGCGGGCCTGGGCGAATAGCGGGCATAAGCGTCGTCTTTGCCGCAATCCCGCCATTTTCGTTGCGGCAGCCGCCGCAATATTGCCGGTTGAAACTGGGAAATTCTGGAAAGTCGCGGGTGATTCGCTCGCACGTTGAAGGATTTAGACCTATGATTCGGGCGTCCGGCACGGCAGGCTTTCAGGGCCAACCCGCTACCGTTTCGTCTTCCCGGCTGACCAACGCGGTCGCGGCCTCGCTCGCCGTCGCCGCGCTCTCGCTGTGCCTGATCGTCACCCTGACGGTGCTGTCGACCAAGGCGACCATGGCGATGGGCCTGCCGGTCTGATTCCCGTTTCATCCTGACCAGCCTTCAGGGCGCCGCGTGACCCGCGCCGACCGGCATCGCGACAGGACGTCGATGAAGTCACCTGTGGTAGTCGTTGCAATCACCCTGACTGCGGCCATCCTGGTCGCGGCCTCGCTGTTGATTTTCACCGGCATGCGCAAGAGCTCGGGCACCTCGACGCTGAATGCGCCCGCGTCGCTGCAACGCGTCAGGCACGCGCACTTGGTCTAAAATCATCCGAAAGCTTTGCGCGCCGCCGCAAGCCGCCCTTAAGCACTTCGCACGAATTCGCACCGCACCGGTGCAACCATCAGTCACTGTTGCCGCCTTACCTCGTTCAGGGAGGAACGAGACAGGCCCATGCGATACGGATGGCGTGCGATCTGTGGACCGGTGCTGACAGCGGCGACCCTGCTGCTGGCGATCCTTTTCGATCGCGCCATCCCCTCGCCCGCACCGCTGCTCGTCTGCATCGTGGCGCTTGCGGGCGCGCTGTCGGGTTTCGCCTCCGCCATCACCAGCGCAGCCTTCGCCGTGACCGGCACGGTGCTGCTCCTGTTCTTCCACCGAGCAATGCCCTTGGCGACCGCGGATCTGGTGCAGCTCGGCCTCCTCGCGGTGACGACCGCCGGCACTGCCGCGATCAGCGGCCTGATGCGCGAGCGGCTGCTCGGCACCTTTGCCGCCGAGCGCCAGAGCCACGCCACCGCCGCGCGGCTGTCGGCCGCGCTCGACCAGGTCGATATCGGCATCGTGCTGCTGGATGCCGAGACGCGCGCCGAATTCATCAACCGCGCGTTCCGCGATTATTTTGCGGTGCCGGACGACATCGCCGACGGCAAACCGCCCTTCGTCGCGCTGATGTATCACGGCCGCGACACCGGCGCGTTCGAGCTGCCGGAGGACGAGCTCGCCACCTTCATCGCGCAGCGCATGGAGATGGTGCGCATCGGCGATGCCACGCCGATCAACATCGCCTTGCGCAGTGGCGAGGTGCTGCGCTTCGTCTGCGCCGCGCTGCCCGACGGCGGGCGCATGCTGAGCTACACCCCGGTAACCGACCTCGTGCGCCACACCGATGCGCCCTCGCGCGCCGACTATTACCGTTCGCTGCGTGACCCCACCGGCCGCAGGCTGATCCGGCACCTGCGCGCCGCGGAATAGCGTCACAGCACGATTGATCGACGCGCCCTTCATCACGTATGAAGGTTGCTTCATCGATCGCGGAATTTCCAGATGTCGCTCACCGTTCGCTCCGTCACCAAGCAGGACTACGATCAATGGCTGCCGCTGTGGGACGGCTACAACGCCTTCTACGGCCGCTCGGGCCCGACCGCGCTCGCGCCCGAGATCACGCGGATGACGTGGCAGCGCTTCTTCGACGCCTATGAACCCGTGCATGCGCTGGTCGCCGAAAGCGACGGCCGGCTGCTCGGGCTGACGCACTACCTGTTCCATCGCAGCACCACCGCGATCGAGCCGTCCTGCTATTTGCAGGATCTGTTCACGCTGGAGGCCGCGCGCGGCAAGGGCGTCGCCTCGGCGCTGATCCATGGCGTGTACGAGCGGGCGAAACTGGCGGGATCGCCGCGGGTCTACTGGCAGACGCACGAGACCAACGTCACGGCGCAGCGCCTGTACGACAAGGTCGCGGAGCGGTCCGGCTTCATCGTCTATCGCAAGCTGTTCTAATCCCGCGCGCAGCCTGTGGATAACTACCGCTGTCACCTACGCGTTACATAGCGGGACTAGGCTCCACCTGCGTCTGATCAGGCCCCCCGTCACCGATCAAGCGCCCCAAAGCGGTCCCCGTCAGTCGCCGCGTCTGACAGGGGCCGCATTTTTTTGTCCGCTCTGCCGGCATGGCAGCAGCGCGGCGAGCAGCTTGCTGGCGCGGCGCACCGCGGTCACAATGTGCTGCTGCTCGTCTCACAGGATCTCCCATGGAAATTCGCAATCTCGGCGCCTCCGGCCTTCGCGTGTCTGCGGTCGGGCTCGGCTGCAACAATTTCGGCCAGCGCACCGACCTCGAGACCTCGCGCAAGGTGATCCATCGCGCGCTCGACCTCGGCATCACGCTGTTCGACACCGCCGACATCTATTCGAACATGGGCGGCTCGGAAAACGTGCTCGGCACTGTCCTGGGCGATCGCCGCAAGGACATCGTGCTGGCGACGAAATATTCCAAGCCGATGGCGGAGGACGGAACCAAGCAGGGCGCCTCGCGCCGCTACATCATGGCCGCCGTGGAAGCGAGCCTGAAGCGGCTGAAGACCGACTACATCGATCTCTACCAGCAGCACGACTATGACCCGCTGACGCCGATCGAGGAGAGCCTGCGCGCGCTCGACGATCTCGTCCGGCAGGGCAAGGTCCGCTACATCGGCAATTCGAACTTTCCGGCCTGGCGGATCGCCGAGGCCGAGTACGTCGCACGCGCGATGAATGTCAGCCGCTTCGTCTCCTGCCAGGACGAATATTCCCTGGTGGTGCGCGACATCGAGAAGGACTTGCTACCGGCAGCAACGGAATACAAGCTCGGCCTGTTGCCGTTCTTCCCGCTCGCCAGCGGACTTCTGACCGGAAAGTACCGGAAGGGCGAGAGCGCGCCTGACGACACCCGCTTCGGCAAGGTGCCGCGGCTGCGCGACCGCTACGTCACGCCGCGCAACGAGGACATCGTCGAGAAGCTCCAGGCCTTCGCCAAGGCGCGCGGCCACAGCATGCTCGAGCTTGCCTTCTCCTGGCTCGCCTCGCGCCCGCAGGTGTCGAGCGTGATCGCCGGCGCCACCCGCGTCGAGCAGATCGAGGAAAACGTCAAGGCGATCGCGTGGAAGCTCAGCACTGATGATCTTGCCGAGATCGACACGATCACCCTGGGCTGACGTTTGAAGCGCGGCGCTATTTCGCGCCGCGCCCCACCGTCTGCATCACTTCGAAGCCTTCGAATTGCGGATGGCCGAGATAAAGCGGCTTGTTGTCGCCGGCCTTGTGATGCGCGGCCCGAAAAGCCTCCGACTTGGTCCACGCCTCGAACGCCGCGTGGTTCGCCCACACGGTGTGCGAGGCATACAGCGTGTGGTCCTCGAGCTCGGGGCCGCGCAGCAGATGGAATTCGACGAAGCCCGGCACCTTGTCCAGATGCGTGTCGCGCGAGAGCCAGACCTGCTCGAAGGCGGCCTCGGAGCCCTTGGCGACGCGGAAGCGGTTCATGGCGATGTACATGGGTGGTCTCTCCTGATGCTCAGGCGATTATCTCGTCATTCCGGGATGCGCCGCAAGGCGCAGGCCCGGAATCCATAACCCCGATCGGGAGTATGGATTCCGGGCTCGCGCCAAGAGGCGTGCCCCGGAATGACGGCGTTTGTGGATTAGGCCACCAAGCCCTTCATCGGCCTTGCGCTTGCGCTGTCCGGGAACACCGTCTCGGCCAGCACGCGATCGGACAGGCCAAACTGGCCTTGCAGCACGCCCTTGATCACGGAGCGCAAGTCCGTGGTGGGCTTGAGGTCGCGGGCCTCATAGAGGTTGGCGGGCTTGAGGCCCGGCCAGTCGGAGATGACGCGGCCGCCCTTCACCGCGCCGCCGGCGAGCAGCGCGACGGTGGCGGTGCCGTGATCGGTGCCGTCGGTGCCGTTGATGCGCGCGGTGCGGCCGAATTCGGTGGCGACGACGACGACGGTATCGCGCCAGCGCTCGCCGAGGCCGTTCTCGAATTCGACGAGCGCGCCGTCGAGCCCGCCGAGCAGGAAGGCGAGACGCCCGACCGGGCCGCCTTCATTGGCGTGCGTATCCCAGCCGTCGAAGGCGAGCGCGGCGATGCGCGGGCCGTCGTCGGCCGCCATCAGCTTGGCGGCGCCGCGCGCGACCTGGCGCATCTGCGCGACCTGATTGCCGCCCTTCGGCTTCATGTCGTCGCCGCTTGCGGCCTTCTCCAACTGGAGGCCCTGCGAGAGGGCCATCGCCAACGCGGGATCGCGGTGACGGTAGAGATCGACGAGCCGCATCGCGGTGTCGTCGTCGGCCTGCGGCAGCGCCACCGGCGCCCAGCCGACGGTCGGCGCATTGCCGCGCAGCACCAGCGGCGTGGTCGGCCCGACCGCAAGGCCGCTCGACACGCGCTCGCCGCGCGGCAGCGCTTCCAGCGCGCGGTTGAGCCAGCCGGACTGCACCCGGCCGGGGCCGGCATAACCGCTTTCGAGCACGTCCTGGCCGTCGAAATGCGAACGGTCGCGATAGGGTGTCGCCACCGCGTGGATCACTGCGGCATGCATGTCGCGATACATGCGCGCGAACTCCGGCATAGCCGGATGCAGCGCGAAGAAGGAATCGAGCATGATCGCGGGATGCGCGCCGTCCGCCGCGAGCGCGATCGATCCGTGCAGGCCGGCATAATCGGGGTCACCGACCGGCGCGACGGTCGAGAGCCCGTCGAGCGCACCGCGCAGGATCACCACGATCAGCCTGGGATCGCGACCGTCGGCCGCGCGGGCGAATTTCGGCAAATAGGCCCAGGCCGCGAAGGAGGCACCGCCGAGCAGAAGACCGCGGCGCGAGGTGAGGAGCCGGTTCTCGACGCAGTCGATCATCATCATCTCCTCTGCATTTCCGGCGACATCAGCAGCAGCGCCAGCGCCTGCTGGCGCGATTCCGCGCGCTCGATGGTCCGCCGCGTTTCGATCGACGCCGCGTCTGCCGCTGCGAATTCCAGCAGGTCGAGCGGGTCGATGTTGTTGCCGAGCCGCGCGCCCATCTGCGCGGCGATGTCGAGCCGCAGCTTCATGCCTTCGGGCGCGGCCCAGGCCGCAACGGTGTCCGGGAAACCGTTGGGACCGGACGGCGACCACAGCGGCTGGCCGAGCAGATTGAGACCGTTCAGATAGGCGCCGGGATCCTCCGGCACGCGCGCGAGCAGCCGGCCGCTCGCGACCAGGAAATCGTAAGGGCTGCGCATCTTGGTCAGCGGCGCCTTCCAGGCCTCGTCAGAATCGACCAACGCGGTCGCCATGGCCTTGAGATCACCATCGGTCTTGACGAAGACGTCGCGCAGGCGCGCGACCAATGCCTGGGGCGGATCGTCGGCGACGAAATGACGAACGAGCTTGGTCGCGATGAAATTCGCGGTCGACGGATGCCGGGCGATGTCGGCGAGCGCCGCCTCGCCCTGCGCCAGCCCCGTCGGCTCGTAGGTCTTGCCGAGCAGCACTTGCGGCCCCGGCTGGTGCGCGTTGACGTTGAAGGCGAAGGAGCCGGGTGTGCCGAGCCCGCCTTGCCGTCCGGCAAAGGTCCAGCCCGTGATGATGCGCGCGAGCGAGGTGACGTCCTCCTGCGTGTAGCCGCCGCCGACGCCGAGCGTGTGCAGCTCCATGATCTCGCGCGCGAGATTTTCGTTGAGCCCGCGCTTGCGGTTTTGCCCCGCGCGCGAGTCCGGCCCAAGCGATTGCTGGTTGTCGAGGAAGAACAGCATGGCCGGATGCTGCTCGACCGCCTTGAGCATGTCGGCGAAGCGCCCGAGCACGTGCGGCCGGATCGCCTCGCGCTCGAACGCGCCGGCCCAGATCCGCGCCAGCTCGCCCTTGCTCGCGGAGATGCAGAAATGGTTGGACCAGAACACGACCAGCCGCTCGGTGAAGCCGCACTCGACCAGCGTGGCACGCTGCAAGCGCGCCAGCGCCTCGGCACGAAAGGTTTTCTGGATCACGTTGAGCGGCTGCGGTGCAGGTTTTGCGGCGGGCGGCGCGGCCATGTTCGGCTGCATGGTCTCGGGCTTCGCCGCAGCGTCCGCCGGCTTGGCTTCGGCCATCTGGCCGGCGATCTCGGTCGCAGCCGTGTTCAGCGAGAGATTGCGGCGCGGCCCGG
Organism: Bradyrhizobium sp. B025; assembly: GCF_042257955.1. Lineage (NCBI taxonomy): Bacteria > Pseudomonadati > Pseudomonadota > Alphaproteobacteria > Hyphomicrobiales > Nitrobacteraceae > Bradyrhizobium > Bradyrhizobium sp. B025. The sequence continues at coordinate 7,380,035 of NZ_CP170150.1, forward strand.
GCTTCTGATCAGCCGGCGCCTGCAGTGGCGGCGCTTCGGGCGGCGTGCCGGCCTTGGCGGCGGCCTCACGTGCCTGCTTGACCTCGTCCTGATAGGCGAACACGGCCTGACCGAGTTGCGGCGTCGATTGCAGGCCGGGCGCCTCCAGCAGCACGCCGTTGGGACGCGCCAGTTCCGCCTTCACGAAACCGCGCGGATCGGACGCCGCGTTGATCAGATCGCCGGATGCCCCGCCGCGGGCGCCGAGGCCGAAGCGGTTGAGCGCGACGAGGGCGGCTTGCGAATCGCGGGCCATCGATTTGTCCTTCGCGGATTGCCAACCGCTTTCCTGGTCTGTGCGCGGCGGATAATATACTGCAGCCGGAGATGAACCCGACATGAAAATGACGGCACAGCTTTTGCGCAAATCATGACAATTCCGAAAGAATCCTCAATGCAGGGCCCGCGCCGTCTCACCTGCTCCCGCTGCGGCACCGAGTTCGGCTGCGACCTCTCGGGCACCTGCTGGTGCGCGGAGGAAACCGCGCGACTGCCGATGCCGGTCAAGGGCGAGGATTGTTTGTGCCGGGACTGTCTGCGCAAGGCGGCGGCGCGTAGCCCGGATGGAGCGCAAGCGTAATCCGGGCTACGGCAGTATCGTAGGGTGGGCAAAGCGAAGCGTGCCCACCATTTTCATTGCGCGTGTGGGGAGATGGTGGGCACGGCGCTTTGCGCCTTTGCCCACCCTACGAAGCGACAAAACTTACACCGCATGCCCCGGCGAGGTCCGCGCCATGCCGTCGAACGCGTCGAGCAGCTTCTCGCGCCAGGCGTAGACCGGATCATCCGCCTCCAGCAGCTTGAACGGGCTCGTCACGCGCGCCCACTGAAAACCGCCGAACACGATGTAGTCGGCATAGTTCGGCGCGCCGCCGCCGATGAAGGGCTGCTTCTTCAACGTTTGCCGCATCATCTCCAACGATTTGCGGAAGGCGACCACGCCGGCATCGCGGCTGGCCATGATCTCTTCCAGCGTCTTGCCGCCAAAGCGCGCCTCGCGCGATTGGCGGAAATAGGCGGCATCGACGTCGGCGAGATTCTTCGGGATGTCGGCGACGATCAGCGGAAAGATGCCGCCGACGATGGCGATGTCGCCGAAGGCGTTGATCATGCGCGCCATGGCGCGGCCGCCCTCGCCGCCGAACAGCGACGGGCGATCCGGAAACCTGTCTTCGAGATAGTTCGCGATCGTCCAGGAATCGACGACGGGCTTGTCATCGTGCAGGAGCACCGGGACCTTCTCCGAGCCGTGCGGCGCGATCGCGCTCTTCTCGGTGAAGCGCCAGGGCAGCGATTCCGCCGCCAGCCCCTTGTGCGCCAGCGCCATCCGCGTGCGCCAGCAATACGGGCTGAAGGGACGCGAGGCGTCGGTGCCGACGAGTTCGAACAGTTTGAGCGACATGGCCGGTGCTCCGTGATCGCGAACGCAGCGAAGCAATCCAGACTGCCGCCGCGGAGACATTCTGGATTGCTTCGCTGGCGCTCGCAATGATGATGTGGAGACCTCACCGCCCGTGCGTGCGCAAGAACCTCTCGCCGTCCTCCGTCACCGCGATCACCAGCCCGAGGCCTGCAACCGTCTCGCGCGCGACGTAGCCGCGGTCGGCGGCGTCTTCCCAGATGGTGAGGCGCGGGCACGAGGTCTTCCAGGTCGAAATCACCTCGGCATAGGCGCGCGGCTCGCGCGCGACCCATTCGACGAAGTCCAGCACCAGCGGATCGGCAGTCTCGCTCATTGCAAACCTCCCTTGTCGAAGGCCGCCAGCACCGGGGTGCGAACCAGGAGCCAGCCGCCATAGGCGACGTAGTAGCAGGCGATGGTGGTGATCAGCTTGTTCGACCAGACGATGAATTGCTGGTCGGTCATGGCTTCGAGAATGCGGCGCGCGAGCGTGGTGCCGAGCATGGATGCTGCGATCGCGACGCCGGCGAGCACGGGATCGAGGCTCGCGGCCTGGTCGATGATGCCGCCGAAATAGATCAGCTTGGTGAAGTGGCTGACGAGCTGGCACATCGCCTTCGTCGCCACCTTCTCGCGCCGGCCGAAATCGCCGCCGAGGAAGAAGGTGTCGAGCAGCGGCCCCGACACGCCGGTCATCAGCATCAAGCCCATGCAGATCGTGCCATAGACGGTGCCCTGCCAGAGCCTATCAGGGTCCGGCTTGATGTTCGTCGGCAGCAGCCGCGCCATGAACGGGGTGATGCCGAGCAGCAGCAGCGCCATCGGCTTGTCAGGCACGTAGCGGGTGAGCGACCAGGCCGCGAGCGCGATGGTCGCGCCGACCATATAGTTCGCGACCGGCCGCCAGCGGATATGCGCCCGCCACAGGAACGCACGCCAGCCGTTCGAGGCCATCTGCGTGATCGCATGCAGCACCATCGCGGTCGGCAGCGGCATCAGGGCCAGCAGCACGCCGATCAGGATCAGCCCGCCCGCCATGCCGAACAGCCCCGACAGGAACGCGGTGGCGACCATCAGCAATCCAAGGGCAGCGATCATCATGGGCGTCACGCGGGGTCTCCGTGGCAAGTGAGGGACGCAGACTCTGCGCTCTCCCTCGCCCCGCTTGCGGGGAGAGGGTGGGGTGAGGGGGAGCCTCCACAAGGGAGGTGGCAGTTGGACTCGCGGAGACTCCCCCTCACCCGGAATTTGCTGTCGCAAATTCCGGCCTCTCCCCGCAGGCGGGGAGAGGCGAAGAAGCAGCCTCCCGCTCAACAAAATCGGCGTGGATTACGCTGATATTTCTGCCTCGCTTGCTCCCCTCGCGCAAACTGAGTTATCTTGCCCTGGCATCAGCTTTCCTGAGGGTCGGTCATTTGCGGCGGCTGCTCTTTCTCAACGGCATCAAGGCATTCGAGGCGGCGGCGCGGACCGGCAGCTTTGCCGCGGCGGGCGTCGAGCTCAACGTGTCGGCGGCCGCGGTCAGCCGCATGGTGCATCTGCTGGAGGAGCGGCTCGGCGTCGCGCTGTTCGAGCGCAAGGCCAACCGGCTGGTGCTGACGCAGGCGGGACGCGCCTATCAGAGCGGGCTGACGCCGATCTTCGATGCGCTCGCCAGCCTGACCGCGCAGGTGACGGCCCCCTCCAGCGTCCGCGTGCTCACCATCGGCGTCGGCCACACCTTTGCGATGCGCTGGCTGATCCCGCGCCTGTCGGAGTTTCGCAACGAGGAGCCCGACATCGAGGTGCGCTTCACCACCGGCGGCGCGTCGGTGCCGTTCGGCGAGGACTGGAGCTGCGGCATCAAGCTCGGCACCGGCGACTGGCCCGGGCTGGTCGCCGAGCCGCTGTTCGCCGGCGACCTCACGCCGGTCTGCGTGCCCCGTCTCGCCGCGAGCCTGAAGCGTCCGGCCGATCTCAGGGGACCCAGCCTGATCCGCGTCGCACATTCGGCCGAGGACTGGCCGATCTGGCTGAAGGCCGCCAACCTCGCGCGCATCAATGCGCGCGGGCCGGAATTCCAGTTTTACGGCCAGGCGCTCCAGGCCGCCGCCGACGGGCTCGGCATCGCCATGGGCATCCGGCCCTACATCGACGACGATCTCGCCGCCGGGCGCCTGGTAGCGCCGTTCGACCTCTCGGTGCCCAAGGGCATGCGCTGGTATCTGGTCTATCGCAGCTTCCAGACCGAGCAGCGCGACTTTGCCGCGTTCCGCCGCTGGATCATGCGGGCGGCGTCGGAACCCGCCGCCCGTCCGGCGAGGCGCACCGGCCGCACCACAGCGCGGAACTGAAATTCAGCGGTTCCGCGGGCAAAAAACCCCGTCGCATGTGAACCGCTTCACATCCTGAAATCCGCAAACGTGGTCCCCTGACCCTCCAACAAGGCGCTCGAGCAACAGACTCGACCAAGACACTCCGGGGACTACCAATGACGACCATCTATGACGGCTTTGACATCGAATCCTTCGAAGCTGGCAAGGGGCTGTGGCACGCCCGCATCCGGCGCGCCGATTTCAGCCTGGTTGCCATCGACGGCGTGCTGTTTCCGGCCATGGAGGTCGGCTTCGCCTGGCCCGATCGCGACGCCGCGATTGCCGATGCCAAGCACCACATCGATCGCTTCCGCCGGCGGGCCGACAGCGACGACGAATAATCGGTCAGGGACGGCGAAGGGGAACCGGTCATGTCAATCACCGAATTCGACGACGGAGCGCGGCCTCGGATCTACAACCGCGCCGTCCTGTCGAATTGTCCCGAATGCGACGGCGATCTCACGGTGCTCCGCGTGATCGGCGGCCGCGCCGGGTGCGAGTACTGGACCATGCGCTGCACCGATTGCGGCGGGATCCACCTCGACATCCTCAAGCCGCATGGGACGGCCGAGGACAACGAGGGCCCGCTGCCGGCGGCGTGACGTTTCGGCCTGCTGCCAACCTGCTGTCAGCAGCCTGCGCACGGACGGGCATTCGCCCTTTCCTGAGGGGCGGACTCGTCCCATATTCGCCTCATGGCGAAGAAACCTGCATCCTCCGAAAAATCCGGCAAATCCCCCAAGTCCAAGGCTCCGTCCAAGGCCCCGTCCAAGGCCCCGAACTCGAAGGCGCACCGCCCTGACGTGCAGCCGATCGGGCCGGCGCTGGCCGAGCTGCTCAATCCCGCCATCAACCGCGGCGATGCCGGGCTTGGATCGGGCACCGGCCTCCAGCCGCCGCCGGACAATTCGCGCGACCGCCGCGCCGGGGGCGAGGCCGCCGCGCATCGCGCGCGCGCCTCGACGCCGAAGGACTTTCCTCCCCCTCCCAACCCTCCCCCGCGTGCGGGGGAGGGAAAGGGTGGGGGCGGACTCGACGAGGCGCCGCAGGCCAATTACGGCACCGCGGCCACGATCCCGACGCTCGATCCGGAACTGGCGCGGCAGCTCGGCCTGCCCACCGAGGAGGACGATGCCGAGGCGCTGGCGCGTCCGCCGCGCAGCAAAATGGAGGCGCTCGGCGTCAAGGCGACCGCGGATGCGCTGGAGTCGCTGATCCGCGAGGGCCGGCCGGAGTTCCGCAAGGACGACGGCTCCACGAAGGTATGGACCCCGCATCGGCCGCCGCGCCCGGAAAAGTCCGAAGGTGGCGTGCGCTTCGAGATCAAGTCGCACTACGAACCGCGCGGCGACCAGCCGACCGCGATCGCCGAGCTGGTCGAGGGCATCCAGCGCAACGACCGCAGCCAAGTGCTGCTCGGCGTCACCGGAAGCGGCAAGACCTACACCATGGCCAAGGTAATCGAGGCGACGCAGCGCCCCGCCATCATCCTGGCGCCGAACAAGACGCTGGCCGCCCAGCTCTATGGCGAGTTCAAGAACTTCTTCCCCGACAACGCGGTCGAATATTTCGTCTCGTATTACGACTACTACCAGCCGGAAGCGTACGTCCCGCGCACCGACACCTATATCGAGAAGGATTCCTCCATCAACGAGCAGATCGACCGCATGCGCCACTCGGCGACGCGCGCGCTGCTCGAACGCGACGACGTCATCATCGTCGCCTCGGTGTCCTGCATCTACGGTATCGGCTCGGTCGAGACCTACACCGCGATGACGTTTGCGCTGAAGAAAGGCGAGCGCATCGACCAGCGCCAGCTCATCGCCGACCTCGTCGCGCTCCAGTACAAGCGCACCCAGGCCGATTTCACCCGCGGCACCTTCCGGGTCAGAGGCGACGTCATCGACATCTTCCCGGCGCACTATGAGGACCGCGCCTGGCGCGTGAACCTGTTCGGCGACACCATCGAGACCATCGAGGAGTTCGATCCGCTCACCGGCCACAAGCAGGACGAGCTCGAATTCATCAAGATGTACGCCAACTCGCACTATGTGACGCCGCGCCCGACGCTGGTGCAGGCGATCAAGTCGATCAAATCGGAATTGAAGCAGCGGCTCGATCAGCTGCACGACCAGGGCCGCCTTTTGGAAGCGCAGCGGCTGGAGCAGCGCACCACCTTCGACCTCGAGATGATGGAGGCGACCGGAAGCTGCGCCGGCATCGAGAACTATTCGCGCTATCTCACCGGACGCCTGCCCGGCGAGCCGCCGCCGACGCTGTTCGAATACGTGCCTGACAACGCGCTGGTGTTCGCCGACGAAAGCCACGTCACCGTCCCCCAGATCGGCGCCATGTTCAAAGGCGACTTCCGCCGCAAGGCGACGCTCGCCGAATACGGTTTCCGCCTGCCCTCCTGCATGGACAACCGCCCGCTCCGCTTCGAGGAATGGGACATGATGCGGCCGCAGACCATCGCGGTGTCGGCGACGCCGAGCGGCTGGGAGCTGAACGAGAGCGGCGGCGTGTTCGTCGAGCAGGTCATTCGCCCGACCGGGCTTATTGATCCTCCGGTCAACATTCGCCCCGCCCGCACCCAGGTCGACGATCTCGTCGGCGAAGTCCGCGCCACCGCGCAGGCCGGCTATCGCTCGCTGATCACGGTGCTAACCAAGCGCATGGCCGAGGACCTCACCGAATATCTGCACGAGCAGGGCATTCGCGTTCGCTACATGCACAGCGACATCGATACCATCGAGCGCATCGAGATCATCCGGGATCTCCGGCTCGGCGCCTTCGACGCGCTGGTCGGCATCAACCTCCTGCGCGAGGGCCTCGACATTCCCGAATGCGCGCTGGTCGCGATTCTCGACGCCGACAAGGAAGGCTTTTTGCGCAGCGAAACGTCCTTGATCCAGACCATCGGCCGCGCCGCGCGCAACGTCGACGGCAAGGTGATCCTCTATGCCGACCAGATGACCGGCTCGATGGAGCGCGCCATCGCGGAGACCAACCGCCGCCGGGAGAAGCAGGTCGAGTACAACACCGCCAACGGCATCACGCCGGAGAGCGTGAAGAAGCAGATCGGCGACATCCTCAACTCCGTCTACGAGCGCGACCACGTGCTGGTCGAGGTCGGCGGCCACGACATGACCGACGACGTCATCTCGATCGGCCACAATTTCGAAGCCGTGCTCGCCGATCTCGAAACCCGCATGCGCGAGGCCGCGGCCGATTTGAACTTCGAGGAAGCCGCGCGCCTGCGCGACGAAGTCAAGCGCCTGCGCGCCACCGAACTCGCGGTGGTCGACGACCCCACCGCCAAGCAGCGCACCGTCCAGGGCAAGGCCGGCGCCTATGCCGGCACCAAGAAGTACGGCGACGCGGCGAACCTGCCCGTCAGCGCGATGAAGAGGAAAACCGTGAGCTCCGCGCTGAAGGCCAGCGGCGTCGGCAGCGGCTCGAAGGTGCACAAGCCGCATCTCGACGAGATGCACGGCCCGGAATCGCTGCCCTACCGCGAGAAGCCGAGCCTGCCCGCAAAGCCGTTCGGCAGCACGAGCCGGATCATCCAGCCGACGGACTCGCGACAGTCAGGACCGGAGTTCGGCCCCACCCCGCGCTCCAGCGGCGGCGCGCCGGGGCATCGCGGCGGGTGGAAGAAGAGGTAGGGGGGTTCATCCGCGTTGTTCGTGGTTATGGATTCCGGGCTCGCGACTTCGTCGCGCCCCGGAATGACGAGGGAGAGATATCTCCCTCACCCCACGCTCGCCGTCACCACGGCCATCACCGACAGCAGCAGCACGATGGTCACGAGCTGGAGCGAGGCGACCGGCTGGGTGCGCCAGGCGGTGATCTTGTCGGATAGCGACAGGTGGGCCTCGAAGAACTTTGGTTCGTAGACGGTCTTGAAGAAGGAAGGGAAGCTCGGGCCCAGGGCCACCGCGAGCAGCGCGTGGGCGAGCTAGGCGATTGCGACGAAGATGGCGACGCCGGGGTCGCCGACGCGGTCGTGGTTACCGAGCAGCTTGAGCAGCATCGCGGCCGTGGCGAAGGTCGGGAAGCTCTGGAGGGTCGCGGTCAGCGCGAGGCCTTCGAGCGCGTTGTGCAGGCGGGACTTTCTCGCGGCGATCGTGGCGGCCATGGCACGTCTCCCTGGTGACATGGGGATGACGTTAGTCGCGATGCCGCACGGGTGATGTGAGTTGGGTCACGCGCCTTTTTGGCGCCGGAACAAGAGGCGAGATGGATTCCGGGTTCGCGCCAAGTGGCGCGCCCCGGAATGACAGGGAGCTACAGCTTCCCCTGCCCGTTCACCTGGCCCTGCTGTTGCCGCTGCCTTTCCTGTTCCTTGGCGTGGTGCCGGCCGTAGAGGCAGCCGGCGGCGGCGCCGAGGACGCCGTGATGGCCGGCATAGTGGCCGGCGACGCCGCCGACGACGGCGCCCTTGATGCAGCCCTTGGCGTTGGCGGTGGAGGTCGCACCACAGATGAGAAGCGCGGCAGTGACGGCGAGAAGGAGGGATTTCATGGATCGATGTCTCCGGATGCGGTGTCGGCGTCTCAACGGGCGCGGGCGCATCGCGGTTCCACGCGCCTGCGCGGCCCCGGCATTGCGCAAGGCGATTTCGTGCAGGCGCACGGGCGCTCAACCCATAATTGCAGCCATGAACCTGGCATTGCGCTTGCGCGTCATATCGACTGCAACACTCCTGTGGTTTCGCGGATTGCCGGTGCGCGAAACCGCGCGTTAGCGTTGCGCAACGCCATGCGGCCAATGAGGACGGGCGGAATGACAGTCGAGAAGCTCAATCGCCAGCGCGTCGTGCATCTGCTCGACGCCTTCGCGCGCGGCGACATCGAGGCCGCGCTGTCGTGCTGCACCGACGATGTCGACTTCCTCACCCACGCGCCGATCGACATCCTGCCGCACATGGTGCCGCGCCACGGCAAGGCCGAATTGCGCGCGCTCTGGCAGACGGTCTGGGTGCGCTATTCGGAGATCCGCTACAAGGCGCCGCACATCGTCGCCGAGGGCGACGAGGTCGCCACCTACATGCAGACCTATTTCAGGAAGCGCAGCAACGACCGCGTCGTGCAGTTCGACATGGCGGTGTTCTATACCTTCCGCAACGGACAGGTGGCGCAGATCCGCGAGATTATCGATTCCTACGATCTGGTGCAGCAGGTGCTGGAGCGCGAGATCGGACCGCTGATCGTGGGGGCGCGGGTGGACGGGGTGTAGCCCAGGGGCCAGGACGACACCGAGGATGTGGCGCAGTTCGGGTTCCACAAGCCCCGCACCCGGAAGATTACGGGGTTCTGTTGTAAATCTCACAAAACGCGATCAATTGTGCATTGCGAAAACGTGAATTGCGTTTTGGCCGAAATTCCGTATTTTATTCGCATACAAACGAGTTGAGCCGCCCCGAGGCACGTTTCCTGTGCATCGGGCTGCTTTCCGTTTTTTTTGCAAGCCAGCTTCAGGACTGCCCAAAATGACAGAGCACAGCCTCTGGCGTTTCTCGCGCGCATTGCACCGCGCGATCAACGACCGGCATTTCGAGAATATCGAGGCCCTGATCGACGAGGACGTCGAGTGGGCGCTCTATGGCCCGATCGACATGTTTCCGTTCCTCGGCGCACGCCAGGGCAAGGACGCCGTGCTCGACGTCATCCGCCAGCTCGCCGACAATTTCCAGGTCCGCCGCTTCGATCGCGAGAGCATCATGCTCGGCGTCGATTCCGCCGCCTCGATGCTGCGCTATTCGCTGACGGCGCTGGATTCCAACAAGCCGATTTCCTTGCGGGTCGCGCAGTTCGCCCAGTTCAGGGCGGGCAAGCTCGTCAGCTTGCGCGTGCTGATCGACACCTTCGACCTGGTCGAGCAGGCACTCGGCCGTGCCATTCATCTGCCGAAGATGAGCAGCGTCGGCTGAGGGGGGACGCCAACGGGCCCCGCTCTTCGGGACCGATGACGATGCGTGGTGCGACGTCCTGGCCTCCAGCCCCGCCGGATGCCGTCGTGCCGGAAGCCCGTCGTCGGGCGCGCGCCTCTCGCGCGGCCCGTTGGTTCGCCATTCCAGTTGTTTGAGCATGTTTTTTTGGAGAACCGCTGCACACTTTGCCGGATCATGTTCTGGGCGAGGCGAGTCGCCATAATTTCGCAACGATAGATCAGCATCCTTTGCGCGGAATGGCGCATGCTCACTGCAGAAGGCCGATATATATTATCGGACAGCATGCGCCGGGGTTCGCGGGCAGGACGATGGAATTCTCGACAGGTTTTGGCTGGACCAGGCTGCCGGTGCTGGCGGCCGCGTTCATTTTGGGCTCGGTGCTGACGGTCTCGGCGCAGATCATCCAGCCCTTCTCCGCGGCCACGCCCGACGAGGACGCCGAGGCGGCCGAAGCCCCCGACGCCAACGACCCCGACGTGCTCAAAGGCATCGACGTCGACAAGCTCGACTGGGGCCAGCTCGCGATCGACGCCGGCACGCTAAACGACCTCATCGCCGCCAAGAAGCGCGCGCAGGCCGCCGCCAATGACGGGATGAACTGGTCGTCGAACGCCAATGCCAACGGCTCCTCGGCGGTGACGGTGAAGCAGTCGGTATCCTCGTTCTGGGACGCCCGCATCGGCGCCGACATGACGGTGACGAGCGAGCCGCGGACGATGTCCGAGCTCTTGGCGCAGAAGGCCGCCAATGGCGGCAACCTGCCGCAATCCTCCGGCAGCGCCTGGGCGGCGGCGACCGCGCCCGGCGCGGGCCCGATCTGGGACAAGACCGCGGTGGAAGCCCGTGTCGACCCCGGCGCCGAGCAGAGCAAGCTCGGCGCGTCGCTGACCAAATCGGTGCCGCTGTCGGGCGACACGTCGCTGACGCTGCAGAACGGCTACAGCGTCAACCAGCAGGGCACGACCGCGGTCCCCGGCATCGGCGGGCACATCACGCGCAATTACGAGACCGACCAGTCCGCCAAGGTCACCCTCACCGACACCGGCACCAGCATCACCGCCGGCCAGACGCTCTCGACCACCGACGACAAATGGCTGCGCAAGTTCGGCGCCGAGCAAAAGCTGTTCGACAACGTCACCGTCTCCGGCTCGGTCGGCGAGACCTCGCAGGGCGCGATCAACAAGAGCCTGACGGCGGGGTTCAAGAAGAGCTGGTGAGTGTGTTTTCGCCTCTCCCCGCTTGCGGGGAGAGGGAGTCAGACACCGGCCGTGCCGCGAAGGCGCTCCGCCGCAGCCGCCGTTCAGACATTCCTAACCATACGCCACGGCAAAACCCCCGAATGGTCCGCCCTTGCCGCATCTCGGCCTAGTTACGGTCAAAATCCGACGCCCTGATGGGGATCGCCTTACAGACGTCGTCGTGCGGGGGACACTCGCGCTGCGCTCAACGCGAACAGGGGAACAACGATGAACGCCATTCGTCCGGAAAAGATCGAAGCCGCCGAGACCGAGACCGTCGACAGCAATCTGGCCGCGGTGACCGAGGTCGAAGCCGGCATCCGCGACTTCGTCCGCAACGACATCGCCTATCTGCGCCGGCCGGCAGCGACGACCACCGACGCACCGCCGCTCGATCCGAGCGCGGAGGCCACCGTCACCAACGTCAACTCGCTGATCCAGCGCGTCGCCGGCACCTCGCTCGCCGAGATCGAGAATCTGATCTCCGAGCTCGAGAGCCTGCGCGACCTGCTCCATGCCGAAGGCCAGCGCGTCCAGCGCGAGATCTCCGGCTACGCCCAGCTCAGCCAGGCCGCGATGAAGTCGACCCGCATGATCGCCGACAACGTCGCGCAGTGGAAGCGCGCCGCCGACGGCCTGCGCAACAGCTGATCGGTCAGCACCCGGCATCACCGGCCGCCGCGTTCCGAAAGGGGCGCGGCGGTTTTGATTCCGGGGCGGTGTGAATGCGCGTGTCCGCACGCTGTCTCCCCAATGCAGGCGTCATCGCCCGCCTTGTGCGCACTTGCGCACTGGAGCGGGCGATCCAGTATTCCAGAGACGGCAGTGATTGAGCGGAGACGCCGCGGCGTACTGGATGCCCCGGACAAGCCGGGGCATGACAGCGGAGGGCTTGGCAGGCGGCCACGCAAGTACGTCGGCCAGAGCCCCCCTTTGAACCCTCCACCCCTCCCCGGCGACCAATGCCAGGCGCCCGTCGGTTTTACGCGGGCTCAGGGGGACATTTCATGGAAAGCATTCGGCCCGACACCACGGAGCCCATACCGCTGCGACCCGCGCCGAACCAGTTCGGCACGATCATGCTGCGCTTCGTTGGATTATTGGCGGTTGCGATCGCAGTGCTGGCGTTCGTCTATAGCCGCTGAGCGGAAGCCGGACACCGGCCCCGAAACGTTAACGAGCTCTTACCGGGCGGCTTCCACGGTCGAGGCTTCCAGGGTGTAGGCGCCATCGGCATAGCCCTTCACCACCATGCCGGCGACCAGCATCACGGCCAGCGTCGCGGTCGCAAAGATAAATCCGACAAACTTGAGTGCGCCGCGGTCTGCCATGGTCCTCGTCCCCTGTACTCTGCCCAATTCGTTTCAATTAGACAGCGACAGGTTCATAATTGGTTAGCAACTCGATGGTTCCCCCAACTGCTTCGCGGGTAACCATGTTGCGCAGGCTTATGGCAGCCGCCCGGAATCGCGTCCATAGCGCGCGGGCAACACTCGCGCGCTCTTTTCCGCCGTTCATCTTGGAACTGATCTAACCGCCCTTCCGCATCGGCACGAAGGCTGAGGCGGTGATGGCATAGACCTCTTCGCCGCGCTGGTTGGTGCCGGTGGTGCGGGCCGTCAAAATGCCCCAGCCGGGGCGCGAGGCGGAGCTGCGCTTGTCGATGACGACATTGGCGTAAGAAACGGTATCGCCGGCGAGCACCGGCCGGATCCAGCGCAGGTCGCGAAAGCCCGGTGACGGGCCCCACACCGCAACCTCCTCGCCGCGCGCTGCGGCCTCTCGCGCCAGACGCTGGCCGTCCGCGACAAGCAGGCTCATGCAGGCCGACCCGACATGCCAGCCCGAGGCCGCGAGCCCGCCGAACAGCGAGTTCTTGCCTTCCTCCTCGTCGAGGTGAAAGCGCTGCGGATCGAATTTTTGGGCGAATGTCTTGATCGACTCCGCGGTGAACGTATAGGCGCCGATCTCACGGCGATGGCCGATCTCGATCTCCTCGAAAAACGGCATCAGACCGCCCCCTCGCGCCGCTCGATCAGGATCGGCGAGGTCATCTCGCACAGCGCCTGCCCCGTCGCATTGCGCACGGTGCACTTGAACTTGACGATGCCGAGCCCGGGGCGGCTCTTCGAGGTGCGGGCTTCCACGACATCGACGTCCAGCATGAGGTCGTCGCCGGGCCTGAGCGGCGACAGCCAGCGCACCTCGTCAACGCCGGGGGAGCCGAGCGAGGCGGCGCGGGTGATGAAGCCGTCGGCCATCATCCGCATCATCAGCGAGCACAGGTGCCAGCCCGAGCCGGACAGGCCGCGCAGCATGCTCTTGCTGGCGGCGTCCTCGTCCAGGTGCATCGGTTGCGGATCGAACTCGGCGGCGAAGGCCAAGATCTCGTCGCGGGTGACATGGCGCGGGCCGAACGTTCCGAACCGGCCGGGCGGGAAGTCTTCAAAGGTCAGGGTCATCTTGGGATTGCTGGCGGAAATGACAGATTGTGGCCGCACTTTGCGGCAATCTCAACCCGCCGGCCCGCATGGCTCGTGCTACATTCGACGCGGCGATTCTGGCCTTGAGTCGGGTCAACCGAGGGCCGAAGCCCGATTTGACAAGGCCCGATTTGTCCGGGGGAGAGCGATGTTTTCATTCAGCGACCTGTTTCAGTGGGACCGCTTTATCACGCCGACGATCATCAAGACCTTCTACTGGCTGGTGATCGCGCTGATCTGCCTGTTCGGCCTCTCCGGCATCTTCTCCGGCCTAGCTGCGATGGCGATCAGCCCGTTCGGCGGCTTCCTGGTGCTGCTGTCGTCGATCGCGAGCGTCGTCGTCGGCATCGTGTTCTCGCGCATCGTCGCGGAACTGATCCTGATCGTCTTCCGCATCAACGAGCATCTCGGCGCGATCCGGGATCAGGGCGGCGGGATGCGGTAGCCCGTCATTCCGGGGCGCGCGCAGCGCGAACCCGGAATCCATCGGGCCTCAGAACAAGTGGATGAATGGATTCCGGGCTCGCGCCAAGAGGCGCGCCCCGGAATGACAACTCCGGCTTACGTATTGAACCGGAAATGCATCACGTCGCCGTCGGCGACGACGTATTCCTTGCCTTCGAGGCGGAGCTTGCCGGCATCGCGGGCGCCGGCTTCGCCGCCGAGCGCGACGTAGTCGTCAAACGCGATCGTCTCGGCGCGGATGAAGCCTTTCTCGAAATCGGTGTGGATCACGCCGGCCGCTCCCGGCGCCTTGGTGCCGCGATGGATGGTCCAGGCACGCGCTTCCTTCGGGCCCACCGTGAAATAGGTGATGAGGTCGAGCAGCGTGTAGCCGGCGCGGATCAGGCGGTCGAGGCCGGCCTCTTCGAGACCCAGCGTCTCCAGGAAGTCGGCGCGTTCTTCGCGCGAAATGGTGGCGATCTCGGATTCGATCTTGGCCGAGATGACGACGGCGACGGCTCCTTCCTTGGCGGCCTGCTCCTGCACCGCCTTGGAGAACGAATTGCCGGTCGCGGCCGAACCTTCCTCGACGTTGCAGACATAGAGCACGGGCTTGGACGAGAGCAGGCCGAGCATCCCGAAGGCGCGCTCCTCCTCCGCCTTGCGCTCGACGAGGCGCGCGGGCTTGCCCTCGCGCAGCAGCACCAGGGTGCGGTTGACGAGGTCGAGCTGCTCCTTGGCGTCCTTGTCGTTGCCCTTGGCCTTCTTGGTGAGGTTGTCGACGCGCTTCTCGAGGCTGTCGAGGTCGGCGAGCATCAGCTCGGTCTCGATGGTCTCGATGTCGGCGAGCGGGGCGATCTTGCCCTCGACATGGGTGATGTCGGAGTCTTCAAAGCAGCGCACGACATGCGCGATGGCGTCGACCTCGCGGATGTTGGCGAGGAACTGGTTGCCGAGGCCTTCGCCCTTGGAGGCGCCGCGCACGAGGCCCGCGATGTCGACGAAGGTCAGCCGGGTCGGAATGATCTGGCCGGACTTGGCGATCGCCGCAAGCTTGTCGAGCCGCGGATCGGGCACGGCCACCTCGCCGACATTCGGCTCGATGGTGCAGAACGGATAGTTCGCAGCCTGTGCCGCGGCCGTCTCGGTCAGCGCATTGAACAAGGTCGACTTGCCGACATTGGGCAATCCGACGATCCCGCATTTGAATCCCACGAGCGTTATTCCTTGCCGTTGTCGTCCTTGGTCAAAAACCCCTTCGCCTGCATGGCAAGATGCACCCTGTTGGCGAAGGTCGCGTCCGTGCCCTTGGCGATCAGCGCGGCGTGCTCGGCGACCGCGTCGCAGAGTGTCGCCACCCAGTCGTTGTCGGCCTTGGCGAAGTCCGACAGCACGTGGCCGTGCACCAGTTCCTTGACGCCGGGATGACCGATGCCGAGCCTGACACGACGGTAGTCGTTGCCGATATGCGCCGAGATCGAGCGCAGACCGTTGTGGCCGGCGATGCCGCCGGCGACCTTCACCCGCACCTTGCCCGGCGGCAGCTCGAGCTCGTCATGGAACACGGTGACGTCGCCAGGGGCGATCTTGAAGAAGCCTGCCGCCTCCTGAACGCTCCGGCCGGAATCGTTCATGTAGGTCGTCGGCTTGAGCAGGATCACGCGCTCAGTGCCGAGCGCGCCTTCCGAGGTCTCACCCTGAAACCTGCGGCGCCATGGCGAGAAACCATGACGCCGCGCGATCTCGTCGACGGCCATGAAGCCGATATTGTGCCGGTTACGTGCGTATTTCGCGCCGGGATTGCCGAGCCCAACAAAGAGTCGCATGACGCGGCGCGCCCCTCGCTCGGCGCGCGGGTCACAGGACCGCGCGCCAGCTCTTTGAGAGATTACTTCTTCTTGTCGCCGCCGGCGGGAGCCTTGGCAGCCGCTGCCGGAGCAGCAGCAGCCGGAGCAGCCGCACCAGCCGCAGGAGCTGCTGCAGCCGGAGCCGCGCCACCAGCAGCTGCCGCAGCAGCAGCCTTCTGCTCTTCGGCGTAGCCGGACGGCGGCACGATGGTGACGAGGGTCGCGTCCTCACGAGTCAGCGCCTTCACGCCGGCCGGCAGCTTGACGTCCGACAGATGCAGCGAGTGACCGATTTCGAGCGAGCCGACGTCGGCCTCGATGTACTGCGGGATGCTCTCGACGCCGCATTCGAGCTCGATCGCGTGGGCAACGATGTTGACGGTGCCGCCGCGCTTCACGCCCGGGGAGGCTTCCGACTTCACCACGTGCAAGGGAACGCTGATGCGGATGGTGGCGCCTTCGCCGAGCCGCATGAAGTCGACATGGATTGGGAAGTCCTTGACCGGATCGAGGTGATAGTCGCGCGGAATCACGCGGTGCTTCTTGCCCTCGAGGTCGATGTCGACCAGCGTGGTCAGGAACCGGCCGGCCAGGATGCGCTGGCGCAGTTCGCGATCTTCAATCGAGATCGTGACGGGGGGCTGGTTGTTGCCATAGATCACTCCGGGCACTCTGCCGGCGCGACGCTCAGCCCGGGCGGCCCCCTTGCCGCTCTTCGGACGTGCGGTCGCCTTCAATTCCTTGACGGTCGTCGCCATAACGTTAAGTCCTTGTTTTTGCAAAAGTTAATGGGCCGCAGCGCGGCCCATGGCATCGTCCACAGCAAGCCTCCAGGGGTGCGGGGGCCGCGAACGTGGCGGGCTTTTACCCGGAAGATGCGGAAATGACAAGAAGAATGGGCTGGCGGGCCGCGCCGGACTAGCCGTCATTCCGGGGCGGTCGCGACAGCGACCGAACCCGGAATCTCGAGGTTCCGGGTTCGATGCTGCGCATCGCCCCGGAACGACAAATACCTATCCCCCCAGCTTCGCCTCCAGCGCCGTGATGCGCGCCTTCAGGGCTTCGTTCTCCTCGCGCGCCAGGCGGGCCATGTCCTTGACCGCCTCGAACTCCTCGCGCTTGACGAGGTCCATGTCGCGCAGGAATTTTTCGGCCTGGGTCCGCATCACCGTGTCGAACTCGCGCTTGACGCCCTGAGCCGCACCGGCGGCGTCGTTCATCAGGCGGCCGATCTCGTCGAAAAACCGGTTGTTGGTCTGGGTCATGTCGGTCTCCTGGCGGCCTGCGATAAACTTTGCGCGAACTCTCGGAAAGACAATGGCAATCCGATCGGGCCGGATCAAGGGCCGATCGGCGGTATCCTTGTCATGCCCCGGTTTCCTTGCAATCGTATTCAACGTCCCGGCATAAGAAGAATCACAAGGCGCACGAGATGATCGACCAGCAGATCGCGATTCCCACCAAGGACGGCCACACCGCAACCTTCATCAGCCATCCCGAGCGTGGCGGGCCGTTTCCGGTCATCCTGTTCTACATGGATGCGCCGGCGATCCGCGAAGAGCTGCGCGACATGGCGCGCCGGCTCGCGACATCAGGCTATTACGTGATGCTGCCGAACCTCTATTACCGCTCCGGCGTGATGGAGCTGGGCGCACTGCCGGCCGACCCGAACGCACCGGAGCGCAAGCGCATGTTCGCGCTGATGAGCTCGCTCACCATTCCCATGATCATGGACGACACACGCGCGCTGCTCACTTACGCCGAGGGCCAGGCCGCCGCGAACACGAAGATTGTCGGCACCGTCGGCTACTGCATGAGCGGCCGCTACGCGGTCAACGCCGCCACGCATTTCCCCGATCGCGTCAAGGCCGCCGCCTCGGTCTACGGGGTGCAGCTCGCAACCGACCAGGACGACAGCCCGCATCTGGCCCCAGCCAAGACCAGGGCCGAGCTCTACTTCGCCTGCGCCGAGACCGATGTCTACGCGCCGCCGGAGATTATCGAAAAGGTCAAAGAGGGCATGAAAGGTGCCAAGGCCGAGGTCGAGATCTATCCCGGCACGCATCACGGCTTCGCCTTTCCAAAGCGCCCGGTCTATGACCGCGACGCCGCCGAGCGGCACTGGGAGCGTCTGCTGGCGCTCTATCGCCGCAATCTCGTGTGAGCAGCAGTATGATCGGCCTGTCCGCGAACTCGGTGCACCTCTCCCGCTTGCGGGGGAGGTCGGCGCGAAGCGCCGGGTGGGGGTTCTCTCCACACGGAGATTATCTCGATTGCGGAGACACCCCCTCCCCAACCCTCCCCCGCAAGCGGGAGAGGGGGCGCAGGTCCGTCGGGGCCGCAGCTTGCCCATCAAACTCTAGAAACAAGGCGTGATGCCCTTTCTTCTCATCGACTTTCCCGCCTTCAAGCCGATCGCGATCGAGATCGGTCCGTTTGCGATCCGCTGGTACGCGCTGGCCTATATCTGCGGCATCGTGTTCGGCTGGCTCTATGCGCGCTCGCTCCTGAAGAACGAGCGCTTGTGGGGCGGGCCGGCGCCGATCTCGCTGGTGCAGGTCGACGACTTCATCCTGTGGGTCACGCTCGGCATCATCCTCGGCGGCCGGACCGGCTACGTGCTGTTCTACAATCTGCCCTTCTTCATCGAGCACCCCGCCGCGATCTTCCGACTGTGGGAGGGCGGCATGTCGTTCCACGGCGGCTTCCTCGGCTGCGTCGTCGCGGTGATGTGGTTCGCCTACCGCAACGGGATCCCGATCCTGTCGCTCGGCGACATCACCACCGCGGTCGCGCCGGTCGGGCTGCTGCTCGGGCGCATCGCCAATTTCATCAACGGCGAATTGTGGGGCCGTGCCACCGATGCGAGCCTGCCCTGGGCGATGGTCTTCCCCAACGATCCCACCCAGCTGCCGCGCCATCCGAGCCAGCTCTATGAGGCCGGCATGGAGGGCATCCTGCTGTTCACGGTGCTTGCGATCATGATCCGCCTCGGCGCCCTGAAGCGGCCCGGAATGATCCTCGGCGCCTTCATCCTGATCTATGGTCTGACCCGGATCGCCGGCGAGCATTTCCGCGAGCCGGACGTCCAGCTCGGCTTCCTCTGGGGCGGATTAACCATGGGCATGCTGTTGTCGATCCCGATGCTTATTGTAGGTCTCATACTTATTGTATTGGCTATCAGGCGCGGTGCGCCGAGGCCGATCGAGGCCATTCGTTAATTCCTTTCGAGAAGAAGGCCGTGACCGAACAGCCGCTACTCAACGAGATCAAGGCGCTGATCAAATCCTCAGGCCCCATGCCGGTCTGGCGGTACATGGAACTGTGCCTGATGCATCCGCGCTATGGCTATTATGTCTCGCGCGATCCGCTCGGGCGTGAGGGCGACTTCACCACCGCGCCCGAGGTCAGCCAGATGTTCGGCGAGCTGCTGGGCCTGTGGACCGCCTCGGTGTGGAAGCAGATGGGCTCGCCGCAATCTTTGCGGCTGATCGAGCTCGGCCCCGGCCGCGGCACCATGATGGCGGATGCGCTGCGTGCGCTCCGCGTGCTGCCGCCGCTCTACCAGGCCCTTCAGATCCACCTGGTCGAGGTCAATCCCGTCCTGCGCGAACGGCAGAGTGCGACGCTGTCGGGCGCACGCAACGTCGCCTGGCACGACAGCATCGACGACGTGCCCGAAGGCCCGAGCATCATCCTCGCCAACGAATATTTCGACGTGCTGCCGATCCACCAGATGGTGAAGCGCGAGAACGGCTGGCACGAGCGCGTGATCGAGATCGATCCCAACGGCAAGCTTCAGTTCGGCGCGGCCTCCGAGCCGACGCCGCGCTTCGACGTGCTGCTGCCGCCCCTGGTGCGCGCCGCGCCGGTCGGCGCCGTGTTCGAATGGCGTCCCGACGGAGAGGTCATGAAGCTCGCCACGCGCGTGCGCGATCAGGACGGTGCGGCGCTGATCATCGACTACGGCCATTTGCGCAGCGATGCCGGCGACACCTTCCAGGCGATCGCGCGCCACACCTTCACTGATCCCTTGAAGGCGCCGGGCCAGGCCGACGTCACCGCCCATGTCGATTTCCAGGCACTGGCGCGCGCAGCCGAGGACGTCGGCGCCCGCGTGCACGGGCCGGTGACGCAGGGCGATTTCCTCAAGCGCGTCGGCATCGACACCCGCGCGGCCGCCTTGATGCAGAAGGCAACGCCCGAGGTCGCCACCGACATTTCGGTGGCGCTCAAGCGCCTGACCGACACCGGGCGCAGCGGCATGGGCTCGATGTTCAAGGTGCTCGGCATCTCCGAGCCGCGGCTAACTGGCCTTGCCGGCCTCAGCGATCTCGAACACGCTGGAGGGAACTGATGACCGTCGCTTCGTCACTGCTGTCGGCGGTGCCAGGGCTGCGCCATTCCTTCTTCACCCGTGAAGGCGGCGTCTCCGGCGGCATCTATTCGGCGCTGAACGGCGGGCTCGGCTCCAACGACGATCAGGCCCTCGTCGCCGAGAACCGCCGCCGCATGGCCGAGCATGTCGGCGTGGCGCCGGAACGTTTCCTCAGCCTGCACCAGATCCATTCGCCCGACGTGCTCATTGCCGAGACGCCGTGGCCGAGCGGGCCGCGGCCGAAGGGCGACGCGCTGGTCACCAGGACGCCCGGCATCGCGCTCGGCGTCTCCACTGCCGATTGCGGGCCGGTGCTGTTCGTCGATCCCAGTGCGCGCGTGATCGGCGGTGCCCATGCCGGCTGGAAGGGCGCGCTCACAGGCGTGCTGGAGTCCACGATTCTAGCGATGGAAAAGCTCGGCGCCACGCGCGGCGGCATCATCGCCGCGATCGGCCCGCTGATCCGGCAGGAGAGCTACGAGGTCGGCAACGAGTTCGTGGCACGCTTCATCGAGGCGGACGCGGACAACGCGATGTTCTTCATCCCGTCGGTGCGCGAGGGCCACGCGATGTTCGACCTCGCCGGCTTCATCCGGACGCGGCTGGAGGCCGCCGGCATCCTGATGATCGACGACCTCGGCCTCGACACCTATGCCGACGAGCGCTTCTTCAGCTATCGCCGCTCGGTGCATCGCAAGGAGCCGGATTACGGCCGCCACGTCCACGCGATCGCGCTCGAGGGGTGAACACACAGGCAACACGCCGTCATTCCGGGGCTCGCGAAGCGAGAACCCGGAATCATCGTGCAGCAATTTATGCGGAGAAATGGATTCCGGGTTCGCGCCAAGTGGGCGCGCCCCGGAATGACAGTGGGATGTGTCACCCCTGCCCTAGACGTTAATGCGTTTTAACGATATCGCTGCCCTCCATAATGAGGGACGCGTCATTCATCCTGGGCCGCGCGGGTTCGCGCGTGCTGGCGGTCATGCTGCTGGCAGCGGCGACCGCGCTTGGCGGTTGCGCCGGCGGCGGCGGTGCCGCCAACTCCTATGCGATGGCGCCGAGCGCCGGCAGTGGAGCGACGGTGGCGTTCGAATCCATCGACGGGCCGCCGCCACAGGTGTTCGACCGCATGGTCGGCGTGCTCGACAGCGAATCCAAGCTGCGCAGCCTGTCCGTGGTCTCCCGCGAGGGGACGGCTGCCTATCGCGTGCGCAGCTACCTCTCCGCCCAGATCGTGCGCGGCAGGACCGTGATCGCCTGGGTCTGGGACGTCTACGACGCCAACCAGCAGCGGGCGCTGCGCCTCTCCGGCGAGGAACCCACCTCGGCCAAGGGTGGCCGCGATGCGACGCGCGATCCTTGGAGCGCCGCCGACGACCTGGTGCTGCGGAAGATCGCCCAGGCCGGATTCAGCGGACTTTCCAACATGATCAACGGCACGCCGGAGGCACCGGGCGCTGCTCCGGGCCTGCGGGGACCTGCGGTGGCAAGCGTCACCCCGGAGGCTCCGGCACCGGAGATGCCGGCCTCGGCGCTCGACTACGCCGAGCGATAACCCCCGCTAAACCACGGCCTCAAGTTGCGGCCAAACCGTTGGCCCGACTCAGGATTTTCAAAGGGAAAACGTAGCATCCCGGGTTGCCATTGCAGCCCCCGGCCTGATATTTCCTCGCCCGTCGTAACCGTGCTTTCCAGTGGGTATTCCCAGATGTTGAACGTCCTATCCAGCAAAGCGCGGGAGGAAGCGTCCATGTCGGCCAAGAACGGCTCCATCAAGCTTGTCGCCGGCAACTCCAATCCGGCTCTCGCCCAGGCCATCGCGCAGGGCCTCGACCTGCCGCTGACCAAGGCGGTGGTCCGGCGCTTCGCCGACATGGAGATCTTCGTCGAGATCCAGGAGAACGTCCGCGGCTCGGATGCCTTCATCATCCAGTCGACCTCGTTCCCGGCGAACGACCATCTGATGGAGCTCCTGATCATCACCGACGCGCTGCGCCGCTCCTCGGCGCGCCGCATCACCGCGGTGCTGCCCTATTTCGGCTACGCCCGGCAGGACCGCAAATCGGGCTCGCGCACGCCGATCTCGGCCAAGCTCGTCGCCAACCTGATCACGCAGGCCGGCGTCGACCGCGTCATGACGCTCGACCTGCATGCCGGCCAGATCCAGGGCTTCTTCGACATCCCGACCGACAATCTCTACGCGGCACCGCTGATGGTGCGCGACATCAAGGACAAGTTCGACCTGTCCAAGACGATGGTGATCTCGCCCGACGTCGGCGGCGTGGCCCGCGCGCGCGGCCTCGCCAAGCGCATCAACACCCCGCTCGCCATCGTCGACAAGCGCCGCGAGCGGCCGGGTGAATCCGAGGTCATGAACGTAATCGGCGACGTCGCCGGCTACACCTGTATCCTGGTCGACGACATCGTGGACTCCGGCGGCACGCTGGTGAACGCGGCCGACGCGCTGATCGCCAAGGGCGCCAAGGACGTCTACGCCTACATCACGCACGGCGTGCTCTCCGGCGGCGCGGCCGCCCGTATCACGAACTCCAAGCTGAAGGAGCTCGTGATCACCGACTCGATCCTGCCGACGGACGCGGTGAGCAAGGCGCCGAACATCCGCACGCTCCCGATCGCCAGCCTGATCTCGGACGCGATCGCGCGCACCGCCGCGGAAGAGTCGGTGTCGAGCCTATTCGATTAATTCATCTACGCCGTCACGATCGCAAGGTGGGCAAAGGCGCGGCGCGCCGTGCCCACCTTTTTTGTTGCCATGCCTTTTATTGCCATGACGGTCACGGGCACGCTTCGCCCCACCCTGCCAGCTCGTGCTCCGACTGCACCGCAGCACAAGCCCCACGGGTTGTTGCCAATCGCGGCCCATGACATCATCCGGACGCCGAGTCATCTCTGCCCTCTGGATGCCTGATGCCACGCCGGAAATTTGCCTGGGAGAAGCTGTCGGACGACGAATTGCTCGCGCAACGTCTCTCTAGCCTGAGGGTTACGGTCGAAGGCACCTGGCTCGAGGATTGCGTCGGCACGCTCCACGAGGAGCTCGAAGAGCGGGGCATCCGGCTGCGGCCGCACACATGGATCTCGAGCGAATGGTTCAGTCCGGGCGATGTACCCGGCATCGCAATCCCCTTCTATCTCGCCCATCCCCGCCTGATGAAGCTCGAGAAGAAGATGATGTTCGACGTCGAGGGCGGAACCTGGCGCGAGTGTATGGCCATCCTCCGTCACGAGGCGGGCCATGCCATCCAGCACGGCTATCAGCTGCAGCGCCGCCGGCGCTGGCAGCAGCTGTTCGGTCCGTCGTCGAAGCACTATCCGCGCTACTACCGGCCCAATCCGGCGAGCCGGCGCTACGTCCAGCATCTCCGGCTCTGGTACGCGCAGAGCCATCCTGACGAGGATTTCGCCGAAACTTTTGCGGTGTGGCTGCGGCCGCGTTCGAACTGGCGGACACGATATGCCGGCTGGCCGGCACTGAAGAAGCTCGAATATGTCGACGAGCTGATGGGCGAGATTGCGGGAAAGCGGCCGCTGATCACGACACGAGAGCGTGTCGACCCGTTGAGCAAGCTCGGCCAGACGCTCGAAGACCACTACAAGAAGAAGCAGGCGTTCTACGCCTTCACGCCGCCGAAGACCTACGACCGCGACCTCTCGAGGCTATTTTCCGCCGATCCACGGCATCACCGCTCAAAACCGGCTTCGAGCCTGATCAGACGGCACCGCGCCCAGATCAGGCAATTGGTCGCGCGATGGACGGGCGAGAACCAGCTCACGCTCGATGCCGTGCTTGACGACATGATCTCCCGCTGCCGCGAGCTCGATCTGCGCGCGGTCGGCCCCGAACAGAAGCTCGTTCTCGATTTCACCGTCCTCGTGACCGCCAAGACGATGCACGCGCTGTTTGGCCCGTCTCGGCGCAAATGGATCGCGCTATGAGACGCTTGCGTATTCTGGTCCTGATGCATCCGGATTTCATGCCTCCGGATTCAAGCGACGGATACACCGCGCAGGAAATCAACGCGTGGAAAACGGAATACGACGTGGTGAGCACCTTGCGCGCGGCCGGCCACGAGGTTCGCGCCCTCGGCGCGCAGGACGAAATCAAGCCGGTGCGCGAGGCGATCGAGGAGTTCAAGCCGCACGTGGTTTTCACGTTGCTGGAGGAATTCCACAACAACGTCGCCTACGACCAGCACATCGCCAGCTATCTCGAGCTGATGAAGGTCCCTTATACCGGGTGCAATCCGCGCGGCCTGATCCTGGCGCGCGGCAAGGATTTGTCCAAGACGCTGGTGCATCACCGCCGGATCGCGGCGCCGGCCTTCGCCGTCTTCCCGATGCGCCGCAAGGTGAAACGCCCGACGCGCCTTGCGCTGCCGCTGATCGTCAAGAGCCTGAACATGGACGGGTCCTTCGGCATCTCGCAGGCATCGATCGTCGATACCGACGAGAAGCTCGCGGAACGGGTCGCCTTCATCCACGAGCGGGTCGAATCCGCCGCGATCGCCGAGCAGTTCATCGAGGGGCGCGAGCTTTACGTCGGCGTGCTCGGCAACAACCGGCTGCGCGTCCTGCCGATCTGGGAACTGAAATTCGGCAGCATGGGCGGGCGCAGGTCACGGCACATCGCCACGGAGAAAGCCAAGCACGACACCGACTATCAGGAGAAGGTCGGCATCGTCGACGGGCCGGCGAAGGACCTCGCGCCCGAAGTCACCGCGCGCATCCAGCGCGCCGCGAAACGCATCTACCGAGCGCTTGGCCTCGACGGCTACGCGCGTATCGATTTTCGTCTCGCCGCCGACGGCACGCCGTATTTCATCGAGGCCAATCCCAACCCCGAGATCGCCAAGAGCCAGGAGTTCGCCACGGCGGCTCAACATGCCGGGCTCAAATATCCGGATCTCCTGCAGCGCATCCTGGCTCTCGGAATAAGCCGGGCCAAGGCGGGGGTGTCGCTGGGGTGATGCAAGATGGCAGCGATCATAGAGTAACCCCTCATCCTTCGAGACGCGCTACGCGCTCCCTGGGATGAGGGGTGATGGTCGTTGCGTTGGGTTAGGCAATTCCCGCCGCGACCTGGCCGCGCAAACGCTCCAGGCCTAGCAGCGTGTTGGCGCAGGCTTCCGCGACCTCGACGCCCTTGATCGCAAAATGCCTGCGGAAGAAATCGTAGTGCACTTCGGTCTCGTGGAATTGCTGCGGCGTCAGCACCGCCGAGAACACCGGCACCTCGGTGCGCAGCTGCACGTCCATCAGCGCCTTGATCACGGTGTCGGCGACGAACTCGTGGCGATAGATGCCACCGTCGACGACGAGGCCGGCCGCGACGATCGCGGTGTAGCGCCGCGTCTTGGCGAGGATCTGCGCGTGCAGCGGGATCTCGAACGAGCCCGGCACCTCGAATACGTCGACATGGGTGAGGTGGCGCGCCTCGGCCTCCTTCATGAAGGCGATGCGGGCCTCCTCGACCACGTCGCGGTGCCAGCAGGCCTGCACGAAGGCCACCCGCTGCGGCTTTGCAAAACGCGGATGCTCGATTGCCGGCGGGTCCACGGGAACCGGCGGCTGGGTCGTCTCGGCAGTTTCGGCTTGGGAAGTTTGGACTTGGGAAGTTTGGACTTGGGGATCTTGCAACATCTGATTCATGGCTTTCCTCAGTTAAGGACCAGAATCAGGGCACACGGAACGACAAACAGCCGCACCTTGCGATGCGTCTGCCACCGACCGTTCTCTTTCATCCGGACTTTAACCGTCGGCTTCGGAGTTGCACCGAATCTGCTGACCCTTCCCTCCGAGGGGTCCCCGAGGGAATCCCTATCAAGGAGAAGGCGCTCGCGGGCTTAGGCCTTTCGGCCCTTACCGCCGGTGGGGACTTTCACCCCGCCCTGAGAACTTATCCACCCGATATGGGTGGACTATTTCGAATTATGACGAACAGGGAGGCGGCCAGCAAGAACCTTCCTTATGGGTACTACGCATGTGCCTATGACGTCAGGGCGAAACTCTGCGAAAATCCTGCGGGGCAGAAGGTCGAACAGGGCGGGACCGATCCGGACCCGCAAGGAGGGCACCGGCACATGGAACGCAGCAGGCGCCGGCCGATCCGATTCCGGTTTGTTCTCCTCCGTTAAGAATTGTGGCGGAGATGAGCTGTGGACGAACGAGTCCTGACTTGTGGACGGACTCGGCAGCCAGTTGCGCAGATTCCGCAAATCACATCAGTTGATCCGCGACAAGCCCGCGCTGATCCCGGGATCGCGAGAGCGACGCCAAGGGGATCGCCTTAGCAACATTAAGGGAGCGCGCGCCGGACCAACCGCGTGCGTATCAAAGACAACAAGAAGGCAAGAGGTCGAGACGGCATGTCCCTGCTCGAAGGCGCTATCGATTCCAGAAATCACCCGCTCGCGGTGGTCGAGGATATCGCTGCCAGCAACAACTGGCCGTTCGAACGCTCCGGCGAAGACGAACTCACGATTGTCTCGAAGGGACAATGGACCGACTACCAGCTCTCCTTCACCTGGATGGGCGGGATCGAGGCGCTGCATCTGGCCTGCGCGTTCGACATGAAGATTCCGGTCGCGCGGCGGAGCGAAGTGCAGCGGCTCGTCGCCGCCGTCAACGAGCAGTTGTGGGTCGGCCATTTCGACCTGTGGACCAACACCGGCATGGTCATGCACCGCCAGGCCCTGGTGCTGCCGGGCGGGCTTACCGCCTCGACCGCGCAATGCGAAGCCATGCTCGCCGGCGCCATCCACGCCTGCGAGCGCTACTTCCCGGCGTTCCAGTTCGTGGTGTGGGCGGGCAAGACCACGACGGAAGCGATGGACGCGGCGATGTTCGACACGGTGGGAGAGGCGTAGGGCCTCTCGTGACGTAACGCCGCTCCCTCCCCACGTCATCCCGGACAAGCGCGCCCAAAGCGCGCGCAGATCCGGGATCCATACCGCGTGATTTCGTTTGTGGCACGCGGCTTGTTGCCAACAGCTGCATCCACTAGAAACATTCGTGGTTATGGGTCCCGGCCTTCGCCGGGACGACACCGAATTTGTGGTGACCACAGTGGCGAACAGCACTCTTCAAAACATCACAGGCACCATCCTTCTCGCCGGCGCCGGCAAGATGGGCGGCGCGATGCTGACCGGATGGCTGGCGGGCGGACTCGATCCGCGCCGCGTCGCGGTGGTCGACCCCCACATCGCACCTGAGATCAGCGCGCTTGCCGCCAAGGGCGTGGCGCTCAATCCCGATGCGAAGGCGGCAGGCCAAGTCGAGACGATGGTCGTCGCGGTGAAGCCGCAGATGTTCCGCGAGGCCGGCGCGAAGCTGAAGTCCTTCGTCTCGGAGAAGACCTCCGTGGTCTCGATCATGGCGGGAACTACGATCGCCTCGCTTCAGGAGGTCTGCGGCGGCGCTGTCGTGCGCGCGATGCCGAACACGCCGGCCGCGATCGGCCGCGGCATCACGGTGGCGGTTGCGGCGAACAACGTCAGCACCGCGCAGCGCGCGGTGGCCGATGCGCTGCTGCGCGCCACCGGCTCGGTCGAATGGGTCGAGGATGAGAGCCTGATGGATGCGGTGACCGCGGTGTCCGGCTCGGGGCCGGCCTACGTGTTCCTGCTCGCCGAGGAACTTGCGCGCGCCGGTGTCGAAGCGGGATTGCCCGAGGCGCTGGCGACGAAGCTCGCGCGCGAAACGGTGGCAGGCTCGGGCGAGCTGCTGCATCAATCCGAGCTGCCCTCCGGCACGCTGCGCCAGAACGTCACCTCGCCCGGCGGCACCACGGCCGCAGCGCTCGGCGTGCTGATGGGCGAGCCCGGCCTGCGCGACCTGATGATCCGTGCAATCGCAGCGGCGACGCAGCGGTCGAAGGAATTGGCGAAGTAGCAAGATGCCGTAGGGTGGGCAAAGCGAAGCGTGCCCACCACATCTCTGTCTCGCACGCTGAGCAATGGTGGGCACGGCGCTCCGCGCCTTTGCCCACCCTACGATTTCGAGCCTGCCCCGAGCCGCTTGTTGAACATCTCGACATTGACAAGGCCGCGCGCGTGGCGGCCCTCGCCGAGCTTGCGCGTGCCCTCGAACGCCTCGACTTCGAAACGGATGACGCGGCGCTCGACCGCGACCACCTTCGCGGTGGTCCGCACCGTCGCGCCGACCAGGGCGGCTGCGAGATGGCGGATGTCGACCTCGGTGCCGACCGTGACCCAGCCCGGCTGAAGCGCAGGGCGGATCGCATCGCCCGACGTCATCTCCATCTCGAGGATCATCATCGGCGTCGCATAGACAAAAGGCATGCCCGGCACGAAGTGCCCGACCGTGCGCTCCACTGGGACCACCAGCGTGCGCTCCGCGCTCATGCCTGTCGTGATGAAGTCGCGTGCGTCCATGGTGCTTGCTCGTCATTCCGGGGCGAGCGAAGCGCGAACCCGGAATCCAGAAGTTTGTGGCTCGAGATTCCGGGTTCAGCCCTGACGGGCTGCCCCGGAATGACGCTAACGCGTCACTTCTTCGCAGCCGCCGCGCGCTCCACGAACGTCTTGCCGCCCTTCATCTTGTGGCGGAGCGGGGCTTCGTTGATCTGGATGACGACGGCATCGGCGTCGACGCCGAGATTCTTCACCAGTGCCTGCGTGATGTCACGCATCATGCCGGCCTTCTGTTCATCGGTGCGGCCTTCGGCCATGCTGACGGTGATCTCAGGCATCGTTTTCTCCCTGCTGCTGTCGTCATGATCGGGCTTGTCCCGATCATTCAAAGTCGTGTGCATCAAACAGGACGTGGATGCCCGGGACAAGCCCGGGCATCAGGCGATGCGCGAATAGCTAGCCCCAGCTCACGTCATGGCGCGCCAGCACCTCGCGCACCTTTGCGACGAGATCGGCTTCGCTGCACGAGAACTGCGCCGGGCGGGTCTCGCGCCATTCCTGGTTGGAAGCAATCGCAGCGGCCGCTTTCGCGCCTTCGATCAGGTCCTTGATCTGCAGCTCGCCGCGCGCCTTTTCGTCCGAGCCCTGGATGATGACGCAAGGGCTGTTGCGGCGGTCGGCATATTTGAGCTGGTTGCCCATGTTCTTGGGATTGCCGAGATAGAGCTCGGCGCGGATGCCGGCGGTGCGCAGGCTTGCCACCATCTTCTGGTAGTCGGCGACGCGGTCGCGGTCGAACACGGTGACGACGACGGGACCGAACTCGGGCCGCGTGTCGAGCTTGCCGAGCAGCGTCAGCGCGGCCTGAAGCCGCGAGACGCCGATCGAGAATCCGGTCGCCGGCACCGGCTCGCCGCGGAAGCGCGAGACGAGGCCGTCGTAGCGGCCACCGCCGCCGACGGAGCCGAAGCGTACCGGGCGGCCCTTTTCGTCCTTGGTGTCGAGCAGGAGTTCGACCTCGTAGACGGGGCCGGTGTAGTATTCGAGGCCGCGCACGACGGAGGGGTCGATCTTGATACGGTCCGCACCGTAACCCGACGCCATGACCAGCTTGGCGATCTCTTCCAGCTCGCTCACGCCGGCCTGACCGACTTCGCTCTTGGCGAGGTAAGTTTCCGCCGCGGCAATGGCTTCTTTCCAATCGTCGCGCGGTTTGGTGATGGCCAGAACAACCTCGGCCTCCGCCGCGCTCAAATTGGCGCCTTTCGTGAAGTCGCCCTTGCCCTCTTCGCCACCATCCCACCTGCCGGGACCGAGCAATTTACGCACCTCATCGGCGGGAAACTTGTCGAGCTTGTCGATTGCGCGCAGCACAGTCAGCCGGCGTGCGGCATTCTCGTCGCCGGCAAGTCCAATGGCTTCCAGAACACCGTCGAGCACTTTTCGGTTGTTCACCTTCACCACGTACTGGCCGCGCTGAACGCCAAGCGCCTCCATCGTGTCCGCGGCCATCATGCAGATCTCGGCATCCGCCGCCGGCGTTGCCGAGCCGACCGTGTCGGCATCGAACTGCATGAACTGGCGGAAGCGGCCGGGGCCGGGCTTCTCGTTGCGGAAGACGTAGCCGACGCGGTAGCTGCGGTAGGGCAAGACCAGACCGTCCGTCCCGTAGCGCTCGCCGACATAGCGGGCGAGCGGCGCGGTCAGATCGTAACGCAAGCTAATCCACTGCTCGTCGTCGTCCTGGAACGAGAACACGCCCTCGTTCGGGCGGTCCTGGTCGGGCAGGAACTTGCCGAGCGCGTCGGTGTATTCCATCGCCGGCGTCTCCACCGGCTCGAAGCCGTAGAGCTCGTAGACGGCGCGGATCTTCTCGACCATCTCGCGCGTCGCCCGGATCGCGGCGGGATCGCGATCCTCGAGCCCGCGCGGCAGGCGCGCCTTCAGTTTCTGGGGTTTTTTGGGTTTTTCGGCCATGCGCGGCGTTTACCAGCCGACGCGCGAGGCGGCAACCGGGGCGGCAAGCCGGGGGGCCCCAAGTCCACCCGCCTCGGCGTCATTCCGGGGCGATGCGCAGCATCGAGCCCGGAATCTCGAGATTCCCCGGTGCGCAACTGCGCACCTCGGGTCTGGTCCTTCGGACCATCCCGGAATGACGACTGCTTCCCTACGGCTGCTCCATGCGCGCCCGGAGGGCGTCCGCATCCGCCTTCGGCAGCGACTTCAGCGTCGGCTTGATGGTTTCGCCGCCGACGATCTTGCCGTTGCGCATGAACATCCAGTCCGAGATGTCGGCTTCGCTGAATGTGACCTTGTCGCCTGCCCGCTTGCCGGGCAGATCACGCGGTTCGTTGGCGAACACGCCCGAATAGGCCCCGTTCGGCAGTTTCTTCACCTCGGCGATCCAGATGTGCTCGCCGCCTTTGCGGGTGAAAAAGCGCACTTTCAGGGCGTGCCCGGTTTCCGACGGCTTGGGCGCCTCATAGGACGCCCAGAAAGTCGGGAGGGTGCCGCGGGCGCGTGCGATCGCGGTGTTCATCTCGGGGTCGGTGGTGCGCACATCGACAACGGGCGAGCGGTCTTCGGCTGCGACCTCCGGCTTGGGGCCGATGGTCAGGATGCCGAAGACGGTGATGCCGGTGATTGCGGCGAGGACGACCCATTTCAGGGGCTGGGAAAGCGTGGATGCCATGATCGCGATGTCCGGATGCGTCAATATCTCCGGGCTTTGTCGCGGGATCGTGGCGGGGCGTTCATGATGTCCGCTCTTCGCCTCTCCCCGCTTGCGGGGAGAGGCCGGAATGCGCGCAGAACGCGCGGATTCCGGGTGAGGGGACTCTCCGCGAGTCCAACTGCCAGCGTCCCCGTGGAGACTCCCCCTCACCCCGACCCTCTCCCCGCAAGCGGGGAGAGGGAGAAAAATCAAAACACCTTGCGGATCCAGTTGTGGGGATCGTTGGTGCGGCCGTACTGGATGTCGACGAGCTGCTTGCGCAGGCCCATGGCGACCGGGCCGGCGACGCCGCCGCTGATCTCGAAATCGCCGCTCACCGAGCGCACCTTGCCGATCGGCGAGATCACCGCCGCGGTGCCGCAGGCGAAGGCTTCCTTCAGCTTGCCGCTGGCCGCATCCTTGCGCCACTGGTCGAGCGAGTACGGCTCCTCGCGCACCGTCTTGCCGGCATCCTTCGCCAGCGCGATGATGGAGTCGCGGGTGATGCCGGGCAGGATCGTGCCGAGCGGCGGCGTCGACAACGAGCCGTCCTCGAACACGAAGAAGATGTTCATGCCGCCGAGCTCCTCGACGTAGCGGCGCTCGATCGCATCGAGGAAGACCACCTGATCGCAGCCGTGCTGAATGGCTTCCGCCTGCGCACGCAGACTCGCGGCGTAATTGCCACCGCACTTGACGGCGCCGGTGCCGCCGACCGCGGCGCGCGTGTAGTTCTCCGAGACCCAGATCGACACCGGCGCAGGCCCGCCCTTGAAATAGGAGCCGACCGGTGAGGCGATCACCGCGAAGATGTATTCGGACGACGGCTTGACGCCGAGGAAGGTCTCGCTCGCGATCATGAAGGGGCGCAGGTAAAGGCTGCCCTCGCCGCCCGGCATCCAGGCGCGATCGATGCGCACGACCTGCTCGACCGCCTCGATGAAGACGTCTTCGGGCAGCTGCGCCATCGCCATGCGATCGGCCGAGTCCCTGAAACGCCGCGCATTGGCGTCGGGGCGGAACAGGTTCACGCCGCCGTCGTCGCGCTTGTAGGCCTTGAGGCCCTCGAAAATTTCCTGGGCGTAGTGCAGGACGGCGCCGGCCGGATCGAGCTGGAAGTTGGCGCGCGCCTCGATGCGCGCCTCGTACCAGCCGCCCTTGGCCTGGTTGTAACGGACGATCGCCATGTGGTCGGTGAAGACCCGCCCGAAGCCGGGGTCCACCAGCTTGGCGACGCGGTCCTTTTCTGGAGTAGGATTGGATGCGGGCTGGATGTCGAATTTCATGCTCATGTCCTTGGCTCCCGCTGCCGGTAGCGGCGCTGTTCTGGCGCCCGCCTGCCCTGTTTCGGGTCCGGCTGGCTTGATTAGAGTTGTGGCCGGGCCACCGCCAGCCTTGTTACGGCCGGTTTCCGTGGCCAGCATGTCGCCGAGGACATGCTTTTGCGGAAGGCGGAAGTCCAGTATGTTTTGTCGAAATGCCGCTCGACAATCGCACGGTAGATCTGATCCGGCCGTCGCTGCCTGTCCGACTCTCTCCGGCCGCCTCAGCTTCGATGCCACCCGACGCGAAACGATCTAAAATTTCGTGCGGGCTGATCGTTTTGTAACATTGAACCCAAGATACGTCAATATGCCTGACATAAATTTCGCGACTCCCCCTCAAGACGCTGCCGAGCCCCGGCCGGCGGCAGGCGATGGAGGCAATTTGCGCTGGGATATCATCGAGCTGCTGTTCTTCGCCTATCGCGACTTCGTCGGCGATCCCGACCAGGAGCTGGAGGCGTTCGGCTTCGGCCGGGCCCATCACCGCGTCATGCACTTCGTCTACCGCTATCCCGGGCTCAAGGTCGCCGATCTCCTCGACGTCCTGCGCATTACAAAACAGTCGCTCGGCCGGGTGCTCAAGCAGCTCCTGGACGAGGGCTATATCGTGCAGAAGACCGGCGACAATGACCGCCGCCAGCGCCTGCTCTACGCAACGCCGAAGGGCGAGGCGCTGGTGCAGAAGCTCGCCGGGCTCCAGACCACGCGGATCACCAAGGCGCTCGCCGAGATGGCGCCGCAGGATGCGGAGACCGTCAAGCGCTTCCTGCGCGCGATGATCGACCGCGACGATCCGGACAAGGTGCTGGAGACGATCTTCGCCTCCGTCAATCAAGACGCAAAGGAGTGACCGTGCCACTCGCTGCCACGCTCGCCCGTCCGCCGGTGCAACCGGCCGACGACGCCCCGCATCTCCTGCTGGTCGACGACGACCGCCGCATCCGCGATCTGCTGTCGCGCTTCCTCGCCGGCGAAGGCTATCGCGTCTCGACCGCGGCGAGCGCCAGCGATGCGCGTTCGAAGCTCATGGGCCTGCATTTCGACCTCCTGATCCTCGACGTCATGATGCCTGGCGAGACCGGCTTCGACCTCGCCCGCTTCATCCGGACGTCCTCCTCGGTGCCGATCGTGATGCTGACGGCGCGCCACGAAGCGGAAGCCCGCATCGAAGGCCTTCAGATCGGCGCCGACGACTACGTGGCAAAGCCGTTCGAGCCACGCGAGCTCGCGCTGCGCATCAACAACATCCTCAAGCGCGCCGCCCCGCCGCCGCAGGCAGCGGTGGTGGAGAAGATCGCGTTCGGCCCCTACGTCTACCATCTCGATCGCGGCGAATTGCGCCAGGGCGAAGAGGTCATTCACCTCACCGACCGCGAGCGCGAGATGCTGCGGATTCTCTCTGAGACGCCGGGCGAGACCGTGCCGCGCAGCGCACTGACCGGCAATGGCAGCGTCAACGAGCGCGCCGTCGACGTGCAGATCAACCGCCTCAGGCGCAAGATCGAGACCGATCCCGCCAATCCGCTGTTCCTCCAGGCGGTGCGCGGCATCGGCTATCGCCTGGTGGCCTCGCCTTAAACCGCAGTGAAACGCGACCGATGAGCACGATCGATACCGGCCTGACGCTGCTGAAGAGCGCCGCCGGCCGCGTCTCCGCCGCCAATGGCTGGATGGGCAATGCGTTCAAGGGCTGGATGCCGACCGGCCTCTATGCCCGCGCGCTCCTCATCATGATCGTGCCGATGGTGATCCTGCAATCGGTCGTCGCCTTCGTGTTCATGGAGCGGCACTGGAACACGGTGACGCGCCGCCTGTCGGCCGCAGTGGTGCAGGACATCGCCGCGCTGATCGACATCTACAAGGGCTATCCGCAGGACAAGGACCGCGACCAGATCCGCCGCATCGCGCAGCAACGCCTCGGACTCGTGGTCGACTTCCTGCCCGCCGGCGACATGCCGCCGCCAGGACCAAAGCCGTTCTTCTCGCTGCTCGACCAGACGCTGTCGGTGCAGCTCGGCCGCCAGATCGGGCGCTCGTTCTGGATCGACACGGTCGGCCGCTCCAACCTCGTCGAGATCCGCATCCAGCTCGACGACGCCGTGATGCGCGTGTTCGCGCAGCGCAGTGCCGCTTACGCTTCGAACTCGGAGATCTTCCTGTTCTGGATGGTCGGCACGTCCTCGATCCTCTTGATCGTCGCAGTGCTGTTCCTGCGCAACCAGATCAAGCCGATCCTGCGCCTTGCCGATGCCGCCGAAAGCTTCGGCAAGGGCCGCGAGGCGCCGAACTTCAGGCCGCGCGGCGCGCGCGAAGTGCGGCGCGCGGCGGTCGCCTTCCTCGAGATGAAATCGCGCATCGAGCGCACGATGGAGCAGCGCACCGCGATGCTGGCCGGCGTCAGCCACGACCTGCGCACCATCCTGACCCGTTTCAAGCTCGAGCTGGCGCTGATCGGCGACAGCCCGGAGCTCGAAGGCATGCGCAAGGACGTCGACGAGATGTCGATGATGCTGGAGGACTACCTTGCGTTTGCCCGTGGCGATTCCGGCGAGCAGTCGCAGCCGACCGACATGGCGCAGGCGCTCGAGGAGCTGCGCAGCGATGCCGAACGCCACGGCCACGCTGCAACCGTCGCATTCAACGGATTGCCGGTGGTGACGGTGAAGCCGGCCTCGTTCAAGCGCTGCCTCGCCAACCTCGTCACCAATGCGGCGCGCTACGGCAAGAGCATCGCCATCACCGGCCAGCGCGATCACCGTTATCTGACCGTCACGGTCGACGACGACGGCCCGGGCATCCCCGCGCATCTGCGCGAAGAGGTGTTCAAGCCGTTCCTGCGGCTGGACAACGCCCGCAACCAGGACGAAGGCGGCACGGGCCTTGGCCTCGCCATCGCCCGCGACATCGCCCGCTCGCATGGCGGCGACATCACGCTGGGCGATAGCCCGATGGGCGGATTAAGGGCGAGCGTGCGGATACCGGTGTAACTGCCGTAGCCCGGATTTCGCTACGCTCCATCCGGGCTACAATCTCGCCTACTTCGGCAGCAGCGCCTTCAGCTTGTCCATGTCGCGCACGTTCATCTTGAAGCCGCCGGGCATCACGATGTCGCCGGGCTTCTGGTCCGGCTTGCAGGCGCCGAGCCATTTCGCTTCGAGCGTCATGGTGGTGTCGCGCCCCGCGGCGCCGGCGGCGCCGCCTTGCGCGTGTGACGACGTCTTCACCGTGTAGGCCGAGTTGAAATCGCCGGTGATCTCGGCGTGCGAGGTGGTGCTGATGCCGGCGACGCTGCACTCGGAATCGCTGACATAACCGGTCGCGGTCTTCTTGATGTCCTGCTTGGCGCAGATCTGCTTGGCCATCGGGGAGACGTTGTTGTTCATCTCCTTGTCGACGGTCTCGTCGGTGCAGTGCTGCATGGTCATTTCCGGCATCTGCGAGCCGGTCCTGACCATCTTCAATTCCCACAGGCCGGCCTTGCGCACCGGCAGATCGTCGGCACTGGCGCCGCCTGCCGACACCACAAGGCAAAGGGCCGAGCCGAGCAAAGCAAGTTTGCGCGTCATGTGGGAAGCTCCCGGCTGAGAGATCGCTGCGTTACGAAAACGCCTCAGTACAGCGTGCGGATCGGCTGGTTGGCGGCGCCATAGGGCACCCAGCGGCAGGAGAACGAGATGTAGCCGCCCTCATAGGCCTGCACGCCGAGGAATTTGACGACCTTGCCGTACCGCGCGCAATGATCGACCGCGACCTGCCGCGCATCGACCTGATTGGCCATCGAATAGGCGATGATGCCGCCGGTGTCGTTGCCCTTGAACGGGGGCACAGGAAGGATATCGGCGCGCGCCGACTGGCCCGCCATCATACCCAGGGCAAGAAGGCCCGCGGCCGCAATGATTCGCATTCCCGTTACTCCAATTGGTTGGCGCCAGTTTACGGTGCCGGGACGGAAGTGAAAAGAACTGAAGCCCTGTCGGATGCGACGTTCTGGTCAACTCCTGGCCAAGTGTTGCCGCGCTGCACTTGACCTCACCCGCCCTTCGCGGCACCGTCCGACCTCCGCAGATCATCTGTCTGGATTGCCCATGCGCGCCTCGACCTCCCTGAAATCGCTCCGCTTTGCCGCCGTGCTCGGCCTCATGTTCGGGGCGCTGTCGCTCGGTGAGGCCAGGGCCGCCAATCCGCTGGAGCTGAATTTCTGGCTGAGCGGACCGCGCTATGACGGCAATGTCGCCGATTGCGACAAGGCGCTGCCGACGATCGCCACCCAGTTCTGGGAGAAGGAAAGCGCCTTCTGGAATTCCTCGTTGAAGATCACCGGCTTCTCCGCCGTACACGAGACCGCGTTCCGGCCCTGGCAGTCGGACAATATTCCGCGCCGTTATTGCACCGGCGAGGCCATGCTCAACGACGGCAAGGTGCGCAAGGTGCATTTCTCGATCATCGAGGATGGCGGCTTCGCCGGTTACGGCAATGGTGTCGAATGGTGCGTGGTCGGGCTCGACCGCAACTGGGCCTACAATCCGGCCTGCCGCGCCGCCAAGCAGTAATTCGACAGCCCTGATTCGGACCGAGCCAGCGGCCCGACACGGGCGCCGCCCGAATTTTGTTCTTGAAATGTTCTCATCGCCTGCTAGGCTCGATTGCACAGTCTAGTTGAGGGGCGTCGCCATGTTTCATTCCAGATTGCATTCGTTCTCCCGCCTGATGATCTCGCTGACCTTGGCCTTGACCTTTGCCCTGCCCCTTGCCGCCGGGCTGGTCTTGCCGGCGGGCGTCGCGAAAGCCCAGGACAGGCGGCAGAACGCGCCCGGCGAATTCGATTTCTATGTGCTGTCGCTCTCGTGGTCGCCCTCCTTCTGCGAGGAGGCGGCGGAGCGCGGCGGCCGCTCCCAGATCCAGTGCAGCGGCCGGCCCTATTCCTTCGTGGTGCACGGGCTGTGGCCGCAATATGAGAACGGCTTCCCGGAATATTGCCAGCGGCCGGCGCCGCGGCTGAACCGCAGCATCGTCTCCTCGATGCTCGACCTGATGCCGGCGCCGGGCCTGATCTTCAACGAGTGGGACAAGCACGGCACCTGCTCGGGGCTCGCCGACCGCAGCTATTTCGAGACGATCAGGAAAGCGCGCGCCGCCATCAAGATTCCGGCCGAATATCTCGAATTGTCGCAGGCCAAGACCGTGGCGCCTGCCGAGGTCGAGGAGGCCTTCATCAAGGCCAATCCGGGCCTCGGCAGCGCCGCCGTCTCGGTCACCTGCAACCGGACGCGGCTGTCCGAGGTCCGCATCTGCCTCAGCAAGGACCTGCAATTCCGCGCCTGCGAGGAGATGGACCGCCGCGCCTGCCGCCGCGACCAGGTGACGATGCCGCCGATCAGGGGTGGGTAGCTGCTAAATCAGCTCCGTCATTCCGGGGCACGCGAAGCGTGAACTATGGTGCGCAGTTCGGTGCTACGTACCGCCCCGGAATGACGGGAGTTACTTTCATCGCGCGATGTCGTAACTCTCCGCCATGAACTACCGTCACGCCTTTCATGCCGGCAACTTTGCCGATGTCATCAAGCACATCGTGCTGGCGCGCATCCTCACTTATTTGCAGGACAAGCCGGGGGCGTTCCGCGTCATCGACACCCATGCCGGCGCCGGCCTCTACGATCTCGAAAGCGACGAGGCGCGGCGCGGTGGCGAATGGCTAACCGGCATCGCGCGACTGATGCAGGCGCGCCTGTCGAACGAGACCGCGGCGCTGACAAAGCCTTATCTCGACATCGTCCGCGCCTTCAATCCGAAGGGCGAGCTCAAGGCCTATCCGGGTTCGCCGCTGATCGCGCGCGGCCTGCTCAGGCCGCAGGACCGCCTCGTCGCCTGCGAACTCGAGCCGAAGGCACGCAAGGCGCTGATCGACGTGCTGCGCCGCGACGAGCAGGCACGCGTGGTCGATCTCGACGGCTGGGTGGCACTGCCGGCCTTCGTGCCGCCGAAGGAGCGGCGCGGGCTCGTGCTGATCGACCCGCCGTTCGAGGCAAAGAACGAGTTCGAACGGCTGGGCGAAGCCTTCTCGGAGGCTTTCGCAAAATGGCCGACCGGTATCTATGTAATCTGGTATCCGGCCAAGAGCCGGCGCGCCACCGATGCGCTGGCACAGCTCGTGGCGCGGCTCGCAGCCGCAGCAAAGCCACCGGGCAAATGCCTGCGCCTCGAGTTCAGCGCCGCGCCGCAAGCCGACGGCGCGGCCCTCACCTCCGCCGGGCTGCTGATCGTCAATCCCCCTTACACGCTGCACGGCGAGCTCAAGACGATCCTGCCCGAACTCGAAATGCCGCTCGGCCAGGGCGGCGCTGCCAGATTCCGATTAGAGGTGCCGAGGCCGTAACACTCCGGCATTCTTGGGAAAAATATGCAGGAGCGGTAGTCAATCTGCAAAGAACCGTATTATGCTATTTCCGTGACTGGCTTTACGTTCCGCTTCCGCGAATGGTTGCGGCGGAGTGAAGGCCTAAGAAAGATCCGGCCGGACCGAAAGGTCCGCCCAAGGATGGCCAGCTCCCGGGCTCCGTACGGCCCGGTCATGTCGTGACGTGAGTCTGCGTCACGACGGAGGAGCAATGAGGGGGAGTTTCCCGATGGCCATGACGGGAACGGTCAAGTTCTTCAACGGCGAGCGCGGCTACGGCTTTATCAAGCCGGATGACGGCGGTCGCGATGTCTTCGTTCACATCACTGCTGTGGAGCGAGCGGGACTGAAGGACCTTGCCGAAGGACAGCGTATTACTTTCGAAGTCGAACCGGACAAGAAGGGGAAGGGACCGAAGGCGGTCAATTTGGTCATCCTCTCCTAGCGGGCCTGACGCAAAAAAACCTGGCGCAAAAAAAGTCCCGGCCGCGAGCGGCCGGGAGGTTATTGTCCGGTATTTTCTTATTTGGCTATCAGAAGTGATAGTTGACGCCTGCGCGCACAACGCTGGCGGTATAGCCGTTTGACACGCCTGTAATTGCGAACTGACTCGTCGACAGATCGATGTAGAGATATTCGAGCTTGGCGCTCCAGTTCGGCGCGAGGCCGACTTCCGCACCGGCACCGATGGTCCAGCCGGCGCTGGTGTGCGACTCCGTCCAGCCGAAGGTCTGCGCGCGCAGTTCGCCGAAGGCGAGGCCGGCGGTGCCGTAGAACAGCACGTTGCTGAAGGCATAGCCGGCGCGGCCGCGCAGGGTGCCGAACCACGGATTGGAGAACTTCCAGGGCGCGAAGGTGTCGTCGGCGCCAGCGGCCTGGATGTCGCCCTCGACGCCGAACACCCACGGGCCGTTCTGGAAATTGTAGCCGGCCTGAATGCCGCCGACGAAGCCGGACGGCTTTGAGGGATTGTTGTCGACCGAGCCCCACTCATAGCCGATGTTGCCGCCGAGATACGGACCGGCCCAGCTATACGCGTTCAGCGGCTGGTTGACGGTATAGGGGGCACGCTGCCCGTAACTGAGATCGGCGGCCTCTGCCGAAGCTGTCCAGCCGGCGGCAACCAACGCGGCTGCGCCCACAACGAGCCTCTTCATCACACACTCCAACGCAACTGCCGCAACCGGTGCGATGCCGGCGCCGCCGCGCCATGTCGCATGGTTACGGAACCAAGACTTTTCGCGTAAGATTTATCGAGAGTTTTAAGTTAAAGGGCTGTTAAGACCCGTTACCGCGCGCTTAACAGACTTAAGGAAGCGTTACCGGGAACTGCGCCGCCATCCTGTGCGTGCAGCATGGCCGGAACTTCAAATCGGTCCCCCCAGCGCCTAAATTCGTCCCATGGTTCACGATTCCACCGACGATCCGGACGACACCCGCGTTCGCAAATCAAGGCGCGGCACGGCACCGGACGCCCCGTCCCAGGAGACGGCACCGCCCGACCTCGATCCCGCCACCACGGGCGGCGACGACGAGGACGACGCGCTTCTGCCTGACATCCTGGAAGAGAGCGGCGCAGTCGGCGAAGAGCCGCTGGCGAGCGGCCATGAGGCGATCGAGCGCGCGGTCCGGCTCGCGCCGACCTCGCCCGGCGTCTATCGCATGCTCAACGCGAATGCCGACGTGCTCTATGTCGGCAAGGCCAAGAACGTCAAAAAGCGCCTGTCCAACTACGCGCGCCAGAGTGCGCCGCAACCGGCGCGCATCCTGCGCATGATCGCCGCCACGGTGACCGTGGAGATCGTCTCGACCAACACCGAGACCGAAGCGCTGCTGCTGGAAGCCAACCTCATCAAGCAGCTCCGGCCGCGCTTCAACGTGCAGCTGCGCGACGACAAGTCGTTTCCCTATATCCTGATCACCGGCGACCACTGGGCGCCGCAGATCCTGAAGCACCGCGGAGCGCAGACCCGGCCCGGACGCTATTTCGGCCCGTTCGCCTCCGCAGGCGCCGTCAACCGCACCATCACGGCGCTGCAGCGCGCGTTTCTGATCCGCTCCTGCACCGATTCCTTCTTCGAGAGCCGCAGCAGGCCCTGCCTGCTCTACCAGATCCGCCGCTGCGCCGGTCCCTGCACCCGCGAGATTGATTTCCCCGGCTATACGACCCTGGTGCGCGAGGCGACCGACTTCCTCTCCGGCAAGAGCCATGCGGTGAAGCAGGAGCTCGCCGGCGAGATGGAGAAGGCGGCCAATGAGCTCGAATTCGAGACCGCCGCGCTCTACCGCGACCGCCTAGCCGCGCTGTCGGCGATCCAGTCGCAGCAGGGCATCAATCCGCGCACGGTGGAGGAAGCCGACGTGTTCGCCATCCACCAGGAGGGCGGCTTCTCCTGCGTCGAGGTGTTCTTCTTCCGCACCGGCCAGAACTGGGGCAACCGCGCCTATTTCCCGCGCGCGGAGAAGACCTTTACGCCCGAAGAAGTGCTCGGCTCCTTCCTCGCCCAGTTCTACGACGACAAGCCGCCGCCGAAGAACATCCTGCTTTCGCATGAGATCGAGGAGAGCGAGCTGCTTGCCAACGCGCTGTCGATCAAGGCCGGCCACAAGATCGAGGTCACCGCGCCGAAGCGCGGCGAGAAGAAGGAGCTCGTCGCCCATGCGCTGACCAATGCGCGCGAGGCGCTGGGCCGGAAGCTCGCGGACACCGCGACGCAGGGCCGCCTGCTCGATGCCATGGCGACGACGTTGAGCCTGCCGCATGCTCCCAAGCGCATCGAAGTCTACGACAACAGCCACATCCAGGGCACCAATGCGGTCGGCGCCATGATCGTCGCCGGCCCGGACGGCTTCGTGAAGAACCAGTACCGCAAGTTCAACATCAAGTCGGAAGGGGTCACGCCCGGCGACGACTACGGCATGATGCGCGAGGTGCTGGAGCGCCGCTTCAAGCGCCTCATCAATCCGCCCGAGGAGGGCGCCAAGGTCAAGGACGACGATTTTCCGCAATGGCCCGACCTTGTCATCATCGACGGCGGCCGCGGCCAGCTCAACGCCGTCCGGGAGATCTTTGCAAATCTCGGCCTGACCCAGGTGTCGCTGATGTCGGTCGCCAAGGGGCCGGACCGGGATGCCGGCCGCGAGACCCTGTTCATGCCGGAGCGCGAGGCGATCAAGCTCGAGCCGCGCGACCCCGTGCTCTATTTCATCCAGCGCCTGCGCGACGAGGCCCACCGCTTCGTCATCGGCTCGCACCGCAAGCTGCGCAAGAAGGACATCCGCGAGGCCGGTTTGCAGGAGATTCCGGGCATCGGCCCGTCACGCAAACGTGCCTTGCTGCATCATTTCGGAACCCTGAAGGAGATCGAACGGGCCTCGATCGCCGATCTCGGCAAGGTTCCGGGGGTGAGCGCCGAAAGCGCCCGCAGGATTTTCGAGTATTTCCATCCCCAGCCGGGGTGAACTAAGGGGTCCGCAGTCATATGGTCGTCGCATCCTGCACCCCATTTGGGAGCGGGACGGTTGACCTTCAGGCTTGAGCGGTATTGGTAGGACGGATGAACATCGCCACGACACGAGGGACGACCAGCCGCGCGATGTCCCTCCCGAACATCCTGACCTATGGCCGGATCGCCGCGATCCCGGTCGTGGTCGGGTGCATCTACGCGCAGTCGATTCTGGATCAGC
This sequence comes from Bradyrhizobium sp. B025, assembly GCF_042257955.1. Taxonomy (NCBI): domain Bacteria; kingdom Pseudomonadati; phylum Pseudomonadota; class Alphaproteobacteria; order Hyphomicrobiales; family Nitrobacteraceae; genus Bradyrhizobium; species Bradyrhizobium sp. B025. Next base: position 7,422,691 of record NZ_CP170150.1, read on the forward strand.
CGTTGTGGCTGCGCTGGGTCGCGGTCGCCATTTTCATCGCGGCGGCAGTCACCGATTACCTCGACGGCTATTACGCGCGGATCTGGAATCAACAATCGGCGTTCGGCCGGATGCTCGATCCGATCGCCGACAAGCTGCTGGTCGCCTCCTGCCTACTGATGCTGGCCGCCGACGGTATCATCCATGGCTGGTCGCTGTGGGCCGCCATCGTGATCCTGTGCCGCGAGATCCTGGTCTCGGGCCTGCGCGAATATCTCGCCGCGCTGCGCGTCAGCGTGCCCGTCACCAAGCTTGCCAAGTGGAAGACCACGGTCCAGCTCGTCGCCATCGGCTTCCTGCTCGCGGGCGAGGCCGGCGACCAGGTCGTGCCCGTCGTAACCCAGATCGGCCTCTTGCTGCTGTGGGCCTCGGCGATCCTCACCATGTACACCGGCTACGATTATTTCCGCTCCGGCATCCATCACCTCATCAAGGAGGATGAGGTATGAAGGTGAAATATTTTGCCTGGGTGCGCGAACGCGTCGGCAAGGCCGAGGAAACCATCGAGCCGCCCGCGACCGTGCGCACCGTCGAGGAGCTGATCGCCTGGCTGTCCGGCCGGAGCGAGGCCTATGCCTATGCGTTCGAGAAGCCGAAGGTCATCCGCGCCGCGATCGACCATGCCCATGTCAAGTCGGACGCCGCAATCGCGGGCGCCCGCGAGATCGCGTTCTTCCCGCCGATGACCGGCGGCTAGGCCCATGACTTCCCCTGCGACCACCGGCCCCGTCACCATCCGTATTCAAGAGGACGATTTCGACATTGCGCGCGAGATCGCGCTCCTGACCAGGAGCCGGACCGACATCGGCGCGGTCGTGAGCTTCTCCGGCATCTGCCGCGGCGACGAGGATAGCGCGAAGATCGCCGCGCTGACGCTCGAACATTATCCCGGCATGGCCGAGGAAGAGATCAAGCGTCATGTCGACGAGGCAACCACGCGCTGGCCGCTCAACGGCGTCACGGTCATCCATCGCGTCGGGCGGTTCGTGCCCGGCCAGAACATCGTGCTGGTGCTGACCGCCTCGCAGCATCGTCAGGCCGCATTCCAGGCGGCCGAGTTCCTGATGGACTATCTCAAGACCAGCGCGCCGTTCTGGAAGAAGGAAGAGAGCGCCACCGGCACCGGCTGGGTCGAGGCCCACGCCCGTGATGACGAGGCCGCCGCACGCTGGACGAAATCCTGATGGCAAGAGCTTCGAAAAAGACCGCGCGCGGCCGCGCCGCGCCAAAACTTGCGAAGGTCGGCCGCGGCGAGCTTGTCACGCTCATCGACTACGTCCGCTATGCCGTGAGCCGCTTCAATGAAGCCAAGCTCGCCTTCGCGCACGGCACCACCGATCCGGTGGCGGAAGCGGCCTTCCTGGTCTGCGAGGCCCTGCATCTTCATCCCGACCAGTTCGAGGCCTTTGCCCACGCCCGCGTCGCCGCCGCGGAAGGCAAGACCCTCCTCGACCTGATTCATCAGCGCGTGACCACGCGCAAACCGGCCGCCTATCTCGTCAACAAGATCTACATGCGCGGCCTGCCCTTCTATGTCGACGAGCGCGTCATCGTCCCGCGCTCCTACATCGGCGAACTGCTGGATTCGCATTTCGGCGGCGACGGCGAGGCCGGCTCGCTGATCGACGACCCCACGGCCGTCGAGCGCGTGCTCGACCTCTGCACGGGTTCGGGATGCCTTGCCATCCTCGCCGCGTATCACTTCCCGAATGCAACGGTCGATGCCGTCGACATCTCCAAGGGGGCGCTCGAAGTCGCCGCGCGCAATGTCGGTGAGCACGGGCTCGATGAGCGGGTCACGCTCCATCGCGGCGACCTGTTCGCCCCGCTCGGCGATAACAGATACGACCTTATCATCACCAACCCGCCTTACGTCGATGCGGAAGGCATGGCGGCCTTGCCGCCGGAATGCCGAGCCGAGCCGAAGCTTGCCTTCGACGGCGGCGTCGACGGTCTCGACGTGGTGCGCCGGATCCTGCGCGACGCCCCTGAGCACCTGACGCCGGACGGCGGGTTGATCTGCGAGATTGGCCGCGGCCGCGAATTGGTCGACGAGGCCTTCCCGGAACTGCCGCTGCTCTGGCTGGACACCGAAGACTCCGAAGGCGAGGTATTCTGGATCGCGGCCGCCGATCTCGACTGATCGGCCGCCGCGGCGGCACTCCGCGCGGAACAAGTCAAATCCCGTCACGTTCATCCCCGACGAATGTCTCGCTCTCGGAGGATGTCCGCATGCTCGCGCCATCGGGCGAATTGCTGCGCGTCGGCGTGGCGCTGAAACTCAACCATCTCAAGCGTGCCGCCCGGTCCTACTTGCGTGACCGCACCAGCCAGGCCACGGGACGGGCGACGTCCTATGCGGTCGCGGCCGGCCTGTTCGCAGTGGCCGGGCTGTTCCTGATCGCGGCCTTCTTTGTCGGCCTGGTCGCCCTGTACCGCTGGATCGCGATCACCTACGGACAGTTCTGGGGCTTCGGTGCCGTCGGCGCCGTGCTGTTGGTCCTGGCTGCATGCTGCGGCGGCGCGGCTCTGGCCCAGATGAACCGTCGGGACAAGCCGATCGTGCCGCTGGCCAGCCGCCTGCGCGTTGCGATCGCCACCCCGCGGATTCCGCGCGGAACGGTCAAGCAGGCGGTGAAAGAGGTCGCGACGACGATTCCCCTGGCGCCGCTCGCACCCGGCGAACGCAGCCATGGCGGCAACACCCGGCCCGTGCGCGCCAACCGTCCCGTGCAGCTGGGTCTGATGCTCGCAGCCGTCGGGCTGCTGGGCTTCACGGCCGCGCGTCGGAGACGGCACGGGCACGGATTGGACGCTTGAGATGCCCGCGCGGCGCTCAGGGCAGCTCGACTCCTGGCTACTGATCGCCACCACGGCCGTCTTCGTGCTGACCGCCGAGCGCTACTTCCAGGACCCCGGCGTGGTCCGGCCGGGGCCTCCGCAAGACCACCACAATGGCGAGGCGAATGCACCGGAAACGAGCCCGGCGCGTGCGGCCGTCCAGCCCGGCCATGGCCGCGGTGCGAAGAGTCCCCTCGCTATCCCCTGGGCCGGCTGGAAGGATATCTTCTGGCGTACCTATCAGCGCATCGACGACGATCGCCTGCTCGCCACGGCGGGCGGTGTCGTGTTCTTCGGGCTGCTCGCGATCTTCCCCGCAGTCACCGCGCTGGTCTCATCGTACGGCCTGTTCGCCGATCCCTCGACGATCAGCGCCAACCTGCAAACGCTTGCGACGATGCTGCCCGAGGGCTCGTTCCAGATCGTCGAGGACCAGGTCGCGCGCGTGGTGTCGAAGGGCAATACAACGCTTGGTGTCACCTTCCTGCTCGGCCTCCTGCTTGCGATCTGGAGCGCCAATGCCGGCGTCAAATCGATCTTCGATGCCCTCAATGTCGCCTATGAGGAGCGCGAGAAGCGCAGCTTCATCCGGCTGAACTTGGTGTCGCTGGCCTTCACGGCCGGCGGCATCGTGGCACTGCTGCTGATGGTGGGCGCCGTCGTCGCCTTCCCGCTCGCGCTCGATCATCTCGGCCTGGCGCCCGAAAGCAAGCTGATCGTGGCGCTGGCACGATGGCCGCTCCTGTTCCTCATCCTGCTCGTGGCGCTTGCCATCCTCTACCGCTTCGCACCCAGCCGCGATGCGCCGCGCTGGCAATGGCTGAGCCTCGGCGCGGTGGCGGCCGCCCTGCTCTGGATTGCCGGCTCTGCCTTGCTGTCCTGGTATCTGTCCGAGTTCACCAATTACAACGCCACCTACGGCTCGCTCGGCGCGGCGATCGGCCTGATGATGTGGATGTGGATGTCCGCGATCGTTATCATGTTCGGCGCCGAGCTGAACTCGGAGATCGAACGGCAGACCCTGCGCGACACGACCACCGGGCAACCGAGGCCGCTCGGAAGCCGCGAGGCGGTCTCTGCGGATACGGTCGGCGCCGCCGCTCCGGCCTGACCTCGCCGCGAACGGACCGCTATCCCCTAGAATCAACAATGATGTTAGGGTCACGCGGCTTGGGGGAGCATGAGGCGTGACGGGTTCGCACAGTAACCCGTGTTTTCCCGGGTGAGGCAGTCAGCTCTTGAGGCGTAACGCGCGGCATGATTCGCATTTCGACGATCTTCATCGCCATCTGCATGGTTCTGGTCGCGGCCTCGCTCGGGCTGGCGCTCTACGCGGTCGCCGGCATCAGCGGAACCGAATCCGCGATCGTGGCGCTGACCGCGCTGACCTTCCTGATCCTCTACAACGCGGTATCGATGCGGCTGCGCGACCGCAGCGACGTCGGCGGCCAGATCGCCGACCTCTCGCGCGGCACCGCCGACCTCGCCCGCCAGGTGGCCGAATTCGGCCGCCGGTTGGCTGCGATCGAAGGGCGCATCGCCTCGTCCAATTCGACCAATTCCGACCGCATCCAGTCGGTGGTCGGCGAGATCAACGAGCTCGGCGGGCTGGTCAAGCAGCTCGCGTCCACCGTGTCGACCCATGAGGACCTGCTGGCCGGCGCGACGCCGCCCTCTCCCGCTCCGGTCGCAAGGGCGGAACCGGAAGCACCGATCGACCTGATCGCGCCGCTCGGGGAGCGGCCGGTGGCGCCGCCACCGCTTCCCGCGGCTCCCCCGCCTCCCGCAGCGCAGCCGCGGCCGGCACCGTCAGTTCAGGCCCAAGCCGCCCATCCGGTTCAGACTCCCAACGGACGCAACCAGACCCAATTGCTGGCGACGCTGCGCAGCGCGATCGACGAGAACCGCGTCGACATCTTCCTCCAGCCGATGGTGACGCTGCCGCAGCGCAAGGTGCGGTTCTACGAGGCGGTGACACGGGTCCGCGACGAGCGCGACCAGTTGATCGCCGCCGAGGAGTTCATCAGCATCGCGGAGGCCTCGGGCCTGATCGGGCGTGTCGACAACATGGTGATGCTGCGCTGTGTGCAGGTGCTGCGCCGCCTGATGGTCCGCAACAAGGACGTCGGCGTGTTCTGCAACGTCGCGGCCTCCACGCTCGGCAATTCCACCACCTTCGCGCAATGCCTCGACTTCCTCGAAGCCAACCGGGCGCTGGCGCCGTCGCTGGTGCTGGAGTTCAAGCAGTCGACCTTCCGCAATCTCGGCCCGGCCGAGTCCGAGAACCTCGCCGCGCTCGCCCAGCGCGGCTTCCGCTTCTCGATCGACCATGTCACGGATCTGCGCATCGAGCCGCGCGAGCTCGCCGACCGCGGCGTGCGCTTCATCAAGGTGCCGGCCACGCTGTTGCTCGATCCGAGGCAGGCCTCGACCTCCGACATCCACCCGTCCGACCTCTCCGACCTGCTCGGCCGCTTCGGTATCGACCTGATCGCCGAGCGGATCGAAGGCGAGCGCGCCGTGGTCGATCTGCTCGACTATGACGTGCGGTTCGGCCAGGGGTTCCTGTTCGCGCCGCCCCGGCCATTGCGGCCGGAGGGGGCATCTGCTACCGGCGGGGCCTCGCCGAACCAGGCGCAGGACATTCAGGGATCCAATGTCTCCGGCACACCCAGCCCAGGCGCGACGTCAGCCGCTCCTCCAGCACAACGCATCACCGGCAACGCGGCGCTCGCGCGCCGTATCTGATCGGCCGTGCGCATCATGACCACGCTGCATTTCGCCGAAAGCCTGCGCGAGCTCGTGGGCGATGTGGACGTCGTGCTCAGCGACATCTGGGGCGTGGTTCACAACGGCCTGGAATCTTTCCCCGAAGCCTGCGAAGCGCTGCACACCTATCGCAGCCGCGGCGGTACAGTAATCCTGATCACCAATGCACCGCGCCCCGCCGACTCCGTGCAGCGGCAATTGCGCAAGCTCGGCGTCGCCGACGAGACCTATGACGCGATCGTCTCGTCGGGCGACCTGACCCGGCTCTATGTCGCCGAGCATCCCGGCCGCAAGATGTTCTGGCTGGGCCCCGAGCGCGACAACTCGATCTATCGCGGCCTCGATGCGGTGACCGCACCGCTGGAAGAGGCCGACTACATCGTCTGCACCGGCCTCTATGACGACGAGACCGAGACGGCGGAAGACTATCGCGGCATGATGCTGAAGGCGCGCGAGCGCAAGCTGACGCTGGTCTGCGCCAACCCGGACATCGTGGTGGAACGCGGCGACCGGCTGATCTATTGCGCCGGCGCGATCGCCGAGCTCTATCGCGAGCTCGGCGGCGAGGTGATCTTCTACGGCAAGCCGCACCGGCCGATCTACGAGCGCGCGATGGCGCTCTCCGGCGAACGCCAGGGCCACCAGATCGACCGCAGGCGCGTGCTGGCGATCGGCGATTCCGTCCGTACCGACCTCACCGGCGCGCGCGAATTCGGCATCGACTGCCTGTTCGTCACCCGCGGCATCCATGCCGAGGAGTTCGAAGGTCTCGACCAGCTCGACCCGGCTTCCGTGATGGAATTGTTCGGCCACCCGCCGAAGGCGCTGATGCGTGAATTGAAGTGGTGACGGCATAGCCGTCATCCCGGGATGGTCCGAAGGACCAGACCTCAGATGCGCAATTGCGCATCGGGGGATCTCGAGATTCTCAGGTGCGCAATCGCGCACCATAGTTCGGTGCTGCGCACCGCCCCGGAATGACACTCGCAATGCAGAAGGCCCGGGACGAGCCCGGGCCTTGCGAATTCAACCGATAGCCCAGGCGCGCTTACGCGCTCGCCATGTCCGGGAAGACCGCCTCGATCTTGGTCTTCAGCGTCGCCGCGTTGAACGGCTTGACGATGTAGTTGTTCACGCCGGCCTTCTTGGCCGCGATCACGTTCTCGGTCTTCGATTCCGCCGTGATCATGATGAAAGGCGTGGTGGCGAGGTTCGGATCCGCGCGCACTTCGCGCAGCAGGTCGTAACCCGTCATCGGCTCCATGTTCCAGTCGGAGATCACGAGGCCGTACTTCTTGCCGCGCATCTTGTTCAGCGCCGCCGAACCATCGCTGGCATCGTCGATGTTCTCGAAGCCAAGCTGCTTCAGCAGATTCCTGATGATACGGATCATGGTGCTGTAGTCATCCACCACCAGAACCGGCATCGACAAATCAACCGCCATCTCGACTCCCCCAACGCAAACCCAGGAATATTACGATTGGAGCCGCCAGGCCGGAGGCCCGTGCAGTTCCACGTTTCAAGGACTAGCACCAAGGCGTTAAACAGCGCGTTAACTGCCGCCGCCCCCGAAGAATTGAAATGGCGTTCAATGCCGCCGCCTCCCCCCGCTTGACTTCGCCGGGCGGGTCACGCCACGGTCCCGGCCGGTCCCGCCGGCTCGAGAATTTCCCCTGATGGCCCCGCATTTTACCGTTATCCGCGACACCACGCCGGATTCCGCGATCCCCCGGGGCGCCGTGGTCGCCATGGGCAATTTCGACGGGGTTCATCTCGGCCATCGCGCGGTGATCGCAGCGGCCCTGGAAATGGGCCGGGCGCATGGCCGCCCTGCGCTGGCGTTGACCTTCGAGCCGCACCCACGGCGGTTTTTCAGCCCCAACACCCCGCAATTCCGCCTGACGGACGAGCGGGCCAAGCTGCGGCTTCTGGCCGGGACCGGGCTCTCCGGCGCCGTGGTCATGACCTTCGACAAGGCGAGAGCCGGCACCAGCGCGCAAGATTTCATTCACCATGACCTGATCGGGCGTCTCGGCGTCAGCGCAATCGCGGTCGGCTACGACTTCCATTTCGGCAAGGGACGGGTCGGCTCGCCGAGCCTGCTGGTCAACGAGGCGCCCCGGCTCGGCATCGAGGTCGACGTGCAGCCGCATGTCGATTTCGACGAGCGGCCGGTTTCCTCCAGCGCCATCCGGATTGCGCTCGCCGAGGGCCAGCTTGACGAAGCCACCACCATGCTCGGCGCCCCCTGGTTCATCACCGGCGAGGTGATCCATGGCGAAAAGCGCGGCCGCGACCTCGGCTACCCCACCGCCAATATCCGCCTCGACGCCAATTGCGGCCTCAAGCATGGCATCTATGCGGTGCGGGTCGGCCGCGGCGCCGAGCGCCTGGACGGCGTGGCGAGCTTCGGCCGCCGCCCGACCTTTGACAATGGCGCCCCGCTGCTGGAAATCTTCCTGTTCGACTTCAAGGGCGACCTCTATGGGCAGGCGCTCGACTGCGCCTTCGTCGGCTTCATCCGCGAGGAGCTGAAGTTCGACAGCCTGGAGGTCCTGATCCGCCAGATGGACGACGATTCCGCCCGCGCCCGCGCCATGCTGGCCACCGCGCCGGACGCATTTCCGCGGCTGGGCGTCATCGATTGAGGCCGAAAACCGGCCTGCCGGACCTTTGCGCTTCCTCCGCCCGGCTGCTATGGAGTGCCCATGTTTGCGCGGCGCATCATAGGGATTAGCGGCCCGGCTTCCGCCTGAGCCTGAAGGCTCGGCGCAAGACCGGGATTTCGTCGTTTCACCCCGCGATTCCGCATCGCCATCCGTTTTCCCGCGCCCTTCCGAGCCAGTCAGCCTCATGTCCGAAAAGCCGCAAAAGTCCCAAAAGTCCGAAGTCAAAGACTATTCGAAAACCCTGTTCCTGCCGCAGACCGAATTCCCGATGCGCGCCGGCCTGCCGCAGCGCGAGCCGGAGATCCTGAAATACTGGAACGACATCGGCCTCTACGACAGGCTGCGCCAGGAAGCCGAGGGCCGCACCAAATTCGTGCTGCATGACGGCCCGCCCTACGCCAACGGCAACATCCATATCGGCCACGCGCTGAACAAGATTCTCAAGGACGTCGTGACCAAGAGCCAGCAGATGCTCGGCTTCGACTCCAACTACGTGCCCGGCTGGGACTGCCACGGCCTGCCGATCGAATGGAAGATCGAGGAGGAGAACTACCGCAAGAAGGGCAAGCAGAAGCCCGACTTCCGCGACTCCGCCGCGATGGTCGCGTTTCGAAAAGAGTGCCGCGCCTACGCGACGCACTGGATCAACGTGCAGCGCGAGGAATTCAAGCGCCTCGGCATCATCGGCGACTGGGATCATCCCTATCAGACGATGAGCTATCCAGCCGAAGCGCAGATCGCGCGCGAGCTGATGAAGTTCGCCGCGAACGGCACGCTCTATCGCGGCTCCAAGCCGGTGATGTGGAGCGTGGTCGAGAAGACCGCGCTTGCGGAAGCCGAGGTCGAGTACGAGGACTACACCTCCGACATGGTCTGGGTGAAATTCCCGGTCACCTCGCCAGCGCACGGCGCGCTCGCCTCGGCCAGCGTCGTGATCTGGACCACCACGCCGTGGACGCTGCCCGGCAACCGCGCCATCTCGTTCTCACCGAAGATCGCCTACGGCCTCTACAAGGTGACGGATGCGCCTGCGGACAATTGGGCGAAGACCGGTGATCTGCTGATCCTGGCCGACGCGCTGGCCGCAGAAGTGTTCAAGCAGGCCCGCGTCACGACCTATGAGAAGGTGCGCGAGTTGCCGGCGGACACGCTCGACGCGGTGGAATGCGCACATCCGCTGAAGGGCTTTAGCGGCGGCTACGAATTCACGGTGCCGCTGCTGCCGGGCGATCACGTCACCGACGATACCGGCACCGGCTTCGTGCACACCGCGCCCGGCCACGGCCGCGAGGACTTTGACGTCTGGATGGCGAATGCGCGCGAACTGGAAGCGCGCGGCATCAACACAACGATCCCCTACACCGTCGATGAGAACGGCGCTTTCACCGACCACGCGCCGGGCTTTGTCGGCAAACGCGTCATCAACGACAAGGGCGAGAAGGGCGATGCCAACGAGGCCGTGATCAAGGCGCTGATCAACGCCGGCAAGCTGCTGGCCCGCGGCCGCCTCAAGCACCAATATCCGCATTCCTGGCGCTCGAAGAAGCCGGTGATCTTCCGCAACACGCCGCAATGGTTCATCGCGATGGACAAGGACATCAGCGCGAACGGCCATGCGAAGAAGGGCGACACGCTGCGCGCCCGCGCGCTGCACGCGATCTCGGTCACACAATGGGTGCCCCCGTCGGGCGAGAACCGCATCAACGGCATGATCGCCAACCGTCCGGACTGGGTGATCTCGCGCCAGCGCGCCTGGGGCGTGCCGATCGCCGTGTTCGTGCGCGAGAAGAGCGACGGCTCGGCCGAGATCCTGCAGGACGAGATCGTCAACCAGCGCATCGCCGAGGCCTTCATGGAGGAAGGCGCCGACGCCTGGTACATGGACGGCGCCCGCGAGCGCTTCCTCGGCTCCCGCGCGAGCGAAGACTGGAAGAAGGTCGACGACATCTGCGACGTCTGGTTCGATTCCGGCTCCACGCATGCCTTCGTGCTCGAGGATCGCCAAAACTTCCCGCAGCTCGGCAACATCGTCCGCAAGGTCGACGGCGGCAGCGACACCGTGATGTATCTCGAAGGCAGCGACCAGCATCGCGGCTGGTTTCATTCCTCGCTGCTGGAGAGCGCGGGCACGCGGGGCCGCGCGCCCTACGACATCGTGCTCACCCACGGCTTCACGCTCGACGAGAACGGCCGCAAGATGTCGAAGTCGCTCGGCAACACGGTCGAGCCGCAGAAGGTGATCAAGGATTCGGGCGCGGACATTCTGCGCCTGTGGGTCTGCGCGACCGACTATGCCGACGACCAGCGCATCGGGCCCGAGATCCTGAAGAACACCATCGAGACCTATCGCAAGCTGCGCAACTCGATCCGCTGGATGCTTGGAACGCTGCATCACTTCAAGCCGAGCGAGAAGGTCGCCTATGCCGAGATGCCCGAGCTCGAGCGGCTGATGCTGCACGAATTGGCCGGCCATGCCGAGACCGTTCGCAACGCCTATGCCGCCTTCGACTACAAGACCGTGGTCGCAAGCCTCGCGGCCTTCATGAACTCGGAGCTGTCGGCGTTCTATTTCGATATCCGCAAGGACACGCTCTATTGCGATCCGCCGTCCTCGCCGGCGCGCAAGGCCGCGCTCACCACGATCGACCTGTTGTGCGACGCCATCCTGAAATGGCTCGCGCCGATTCTGAGCTTCACGACCGACGAAGCCTGGCGGATGTTCCGCCCCAACGCGGAGCCCTCGGTCCATTTGACCCTGTTCCCGGCGGACATCGAAAAGCTCCGCGACGACAAGCTCGCCGCGAAATGGGAGACGATCCGCAACGTCCGCCGCGTCGTCACCGGCGCGCTCGAGCTCGAACGCGCCGCCAAGAACATCGGCTCGTCGCTGGAGGCATCGCCCGTGATCTATGTCGCCGACCGCGACATGCTGGCGACGCTGTTCGACATCGACCTCGCCGAAGTCTGCATCACCTCGAACTACGAGGTGCGCGAGGGCGAGGCGCCGGCTTCGGCGTTCCGTCTCGATGCGGTGCCAGGCGTTGCCGTCGTGGTCGAGAAGGCGGTCGGCACCAAATGCGCCCGCTCCTGGAAGATCTCGCAGACGGTCGGCGAAGACCCTGAGTATCCCGACGTCACCCCGCGCGACGCCCAGGCGCTACGCGAATGGAAGGCGCTGGGGGTGGGGGTCTGATAGTCGTCCCGGCGAAAGCCAGGACCCATCACCACCGCCGTCAAAGGTGAACAGAGATCGATGACCCCGAGTCTTTCAAACGATTACCGCGTGGGGTTATGGGTCCTGGCATTCGCCAGGACGACGGCGGAGTATGCCGCGGCGGCGTTGGGTCACGCACGATGACCCCCCTCCGCGCCGGCATCCTCTCGGCCATCGCCACGGTCATCCTCGACCAGGCCTCGAAACTCTGGCTGCTGAACGGGTTCGACCTCGCCCATCGCGGCGCGGTGCGGGTGACGCCGTTCTTCGACCTGGTGCTGGCCTGGAACATCGGCATCAGCTTCGGCTGGCTCCAGAACGACAGCCAGGCGGCGCAGCTCGCGCTGATGGCGGTCAAGGCCATCGCGGTGGTCGCGCTGGCGATCTGGATGGCCCGCTCCCACACCCTGCTTGCGACCGTCGCGCTCGGGCTGATCATCGGGGGCGCCATCGGCAACGGCATCGACCGACTGGCCTATGGCGCGGTGGTCGATTTCGCCCTGTTTCATCTCGATATCGGCGGAAATACCTATAATTGGTACGTGTTTAACCTCGCGGACGTAGCCATCGTTGCTGGGGTGGCGGGGCTATTGTATGATTCCTTCCTGGGGGTACCCGCCGCAAAAGCGCCCTGATCCCGGCCGATACGGACCGGCAGGTGGAACCCGGCCTTTTGCGAGGGTTGGCCGCGCGCGAGCGGCAATCTGCCACAATATGGAACAGGTACAGTGATGCGCAGCTCGAAGACCAGCGGTTCGATGGTTCGAGACCCCAAATGGGGGTTCGTGCGGGCATTGAAATTGTCCGCTGTCGCGCTCGGCATCGGTCTCGTCATGTCGGCAGGCCCGGTCCGCGCCGGTGACGACGGCGACGATGATGACGACATGACCTTCGAAGAGAAGCTCATCGACAATCTGATGTCCGGTATCGGCGCCAAGAGCATGGAGAAGAAAGGCATCGAGTACCGCGAGCGGTCGCCGCTGGTGGTGCCGCCCAAGCTCGACCTGCCGCCGCCCGCCGGCACCGAAGCCAAGAACGCGCCGAACTGGCCGAAGGACCCCGACGAGAAGCGCCGCAAGGAGGCCATCGCTCAGAGGAAAAAGGCCGTCAAGGCGACGGAGAACTGGCAGGCGGCCCAGCCGCTGACGCCCGCCGAGATGAGAGCCGGCACGGCAGCTGCCCCGGAGCGCACCAGCAACGATCCGATTCAGCCGGGCACCAACGGCAACCCGTCGCTCAGCCCCGCCCAGCTCGGTTTCTCCGGTGGCCTGTGGAACATGATGAAGGGCGGCAACAGCTCCGAGGAAAAGCAATTCACGAGCGAACCCCCGCGCCAGTCGCTGGTCGAGCCCCCGCCGGGCTATCAGACGCCGTCGCCGAACTACGCCTATGGCGCCGGTCCGGACAAGTCGCGGCGGACCTATTTCGACATCATGTCGGGCAAGGACAAGGAGCAATAGCCCCCCTCGCTCGCCGCGACGTCCTGACATTAGCGAACCTGGCGCCGGCGGCTCATGCGCGCCGGACGCGGCCCTTGAATTGCTTATCAGTAACTTGCCTACGCGTTGAGTTCTCTGCTTCGTGACGCGAAGCCTCAGCCGCACGGTGTAGCATGCCGTGCCTCCGAGCCGGACATCCGGGCTCGGCCTTTTACCAGGGATCATGATGTCCGCAAACCGATCGGTTGCCTGCCTTTTTACCGCGCTGCTTTCGACGAGTGTCCTGACAGCCAACGCCGCCCTCGCCCAGACCACGGTGACATCGGCCCCGCCCGCCAGCTTCACGCTCAGCAACGGCCTCCAGGTCGTGGTGATCCCGGACCACCGCACGCCCGTGGTCACGGAGATGATCTGGTACAAGGTCGGCTCGGCCGACGAGACGCCGGGCAAGTCCGGGCTCGCGCACTTCCTCGAGCACCTGATGTTCAAGGGCACCGAGAAGCATCCGGTCGGCGAATTCTCGCAGACCGTGCTCCGTGTCGGCGGCAACGAGAACGCCTCGACCTCGGTCGACTACACCAACTACTACCAGCGCGTGCCGAAAGAGCAGCTGCCGACCATGATGGAGTTCGAGGCCGATCGCATGACCGGCCTGATCCTCAAGGACGAGAACGTGCTGCCCGAACGCGACGTCGTGCTCGAAGAGTACAACATGCGCGTCGCCAACAATCCGGACGCGCGGCTCAACGAGCAGATCATGGCCGCGCTCTATCTCAACCATCCCTACGGCCGGCCGGTGATCGGCTGGCATCAGGAGATCGAGAAGCTCGATCGCGAGGATGCGCTGGCCTTCTACCGCCGCTTCTACGCGCCGAACAACGCGATCCTGGTGATCGCCGGCGACGTAGAGGCCGCCGACATCCGCCCGCTGGTCGAGCGCAATTTCGCCTCCATCCCGGCCCAGCCCGCGATCCCGGCACGCCGCGTCCGTCCGCAGGAGCCGGACCCGGCGGCGCCGCGCACCGTCACGCTGTCCGACCCGCGCGTCGAGCAACCGAGCCTGCGTCGCTATTATCTCGTGCCCTCCGCCACGACGGCCGCGGCCGGCGAGAGTGCGGCCCTCGACGTGATGGCCCAGCTGATGGGCAGCGGCAGCAATTCCTATCTCTACCGCGCGCTCGTCGTCGACAAGCCGCTCGCGGTCTCCGCCAGCGCCAGCTATTCGAGCGTCTCGCTCGACCCGACCCAATTCGCGATCTCGGCCGCGCCGAAACCGGGCGTCGGCTTCGCCGAGGTCGAGCAGGTGATCGACGGCGTCATCGCCGACATCGCGCAGAACCCGATCCGCGCCGAGGATCTCGAGCGGGTCAAGACGCAGCTCATCGCGGAAGCGATCTACGCCCAGGACAACCAGGCGGTGCTGGCGCGCTGGTATGGCGGCGCGCTAACCACGGGCCTGTCGATCGAGGACATCAGGAGCTGGCCCGACCGCATTCGCGCGGTCACCGCCGACCAGGTTCGCGCTGTTGCGCAGAAATGGCTGGAGAAGAAGCGTTCGGTGACGGGCTATCTGATCAAGGACACCACCGCCACCAAGCGCGAGGAGAAGCGTTCGTGACCTATCCCTTCCTTCGCACGCGTCGTTTCGCGTTGTCCTTCGTCACCGGCGCTGCGCTCGCGCTCGCCGCGGTCCAGCCGTCGCAGGCCGCCGCAAAGATCCAGCGCCTGGTCTCGCCCGGCGGCATCGAGGCCTGGTTCGTGCAGGACGCGACCGTGCCGCTGATCGCCATGGAATATTCCTTTGCCGGCGGCTCGGCCCAGGACCCCAAGGACAAGTCGGGCGTCGCCAATCTCGTCGGTGATCTCCTCGACGAAGGCTCCGGCGATCTCGACTCCAAGACCTTCCACGAGCGGCTCGACCGCCGCGCCATCGAGCTTTCCTTCAGCGCGACCCGCGACACCTTCCGCGGCAGCCTGCGCATGCTGCGCGACAACAAGGACGAGGCCTTCGACCTGCTCAGGATGGCATTGACCTCGCCGCATTTCGACACCGCCGACGTCGAGCGCATCCGCTCGCAAGTGATCTCGGGCCTGCGCCGCGAGACCACCAACCCGACGTCGCTCGCGAGCCGCAAATTCCTGGAGGTCGCCTTCGGCGATCATCCCTACGGCCGGCAGACCAACGGCACGCTGGACAGCGTGCCGACCGTCACGGTTGCCGACATGAAGGACTATGTCGGCCGCGTGCTCGCCAAGGACGGGCTGAAAGTCGCAGTGGTCGGCGACGTCGATCCGGCGACCCTCGGCAAGCTGCTCGACCATACCTTCGGCAGCCTGCCCGCCAAGGCCAATCTCGTGCCGGTGCCCGACGTCGAGGCAGCCAAGCCGCCGCAGCGCGCCTTCGTGCCGCTCGACGTGCCGCAGACTGTCATCACCTTCGGCGGCCCCGGCGTGAAGCGCAGCGACCCGAACTTCATGGCGGCCTATGTCGTCAACCACATCCTCGGCGGCGGCGGACTGTCCTCGCGGCTCTATCGCGAGGTCCGCGAGAAGCGTGGCCTCGCCTATTCGGTGTTTGAATCGCTGCTCTGGATGGAGCATTCGGCGGTCTTCATCGGCAATACCGGCACCCGGGCCGACCGTGCCGGCGACACCATCGACGCCATCGAGAAGGAGGTGCGCCGCATCGCCGAGGAGGGCCCGACGCAGAAGGAGCTCGACGAGGCCAAGTCCTACCTCAAGGGCTCGCAGATGCTGGCGCTGGATACGTCCTCCAAGCTCGCGCAGGCGCTGCTGCAATACCAGCAGGACAAGCTGCCGATCGACTATATCGAGAAGCGCAACGCGATCGTCGACGCGGTGACGCTGGATGACGCCAAGGCGGCCGCCAAGCGCCTCTGGGGCCAGGGCCTCCTGACCGTCGTCGTCGGGCGCGCCCCGCAGGCCGCCGCGCAGCCGGCGGCAGCAGCGCCCAAGTCGAACTGAGGTCTTCCGTACGTTTTCTGAAATGGCCGGGCTCGCCCGGCCATTTGCGTTTCCACGATGCGCCATTGCCGAACGTGGACGTCCGGGATATGTCCGGACATCACGAATGGTGCCATCATGCTGCGGATATCCCGCGATCTCGTCATCGACGAGGACGACATCGAGATCGGCTTCGTCCGCGCCTCCGGCCCCGGCGGGCAGAACGTCAACAAGGTCGCGACCTCGGCCCAGCTGCGCTTCGACACGCGCAAGCTGACTCTGCCGGAGGATGCAGCGATCCGGCTCGCCCGCATCGCCGGCCAGCGCATGACCAAGGACGGCGTGATCGTGATCCACGCCCAGCGCTTCCGCACCCAGGAACGCAACCGCCAGGACGCGATCGACCGGCTCGTCGAGATCCTGAGCGAGGCGATGATACGGCCGAAGCCACGGCGCGCGACACGGCCGACCTTTGGCTCCAAGCAGCGCCGGCTCGAAGGCAAGAAGCGTCGCAGCGACGTCAAGGCCGGACGCGGCCGGAGTTTCGACGATTGAATGGGCAAAAACCTCCGGCCGCCGAGCGGCCGGAGGTTTGCAGGTTCACGTTCCGGCGTCAGTAACGCTTGCCGGTGGCGGGGCTGCCCGAAGCGGAATCGTCGACCGTCCCCTTGTGCGCTGCGCTTCCCGTTGTGCCGACCGTGCCCTTCGTCCCCTTGGTCGACTTCATGCCCGTCTTCTCACCAGCAGCTCCCGGCTGCGTAGCGAGATCCTCATCTTCGCCGACTGACGCGCCCCCCTGCATGGGTTTGCTTTGCACGGTGCCGCCAGGCTTGATGCCAGATGACGTGCCTTGCGCGAAAACGGGCGTCGCAATGAGGGCCGCAAGAGCGCATGCGATTGCAGAAGTCTTCACCAACTTCATCCATTTCTCCTGGATTTTTCGCGATGAACGGGTCGGCTGCGTCCTGCGCCGCCCGCCTGCACCGGACCGGTTCATCGCATAGAGAGTTCGAGCGGCGCGATCGCGATGCAATCCGCCTCGTGTGGTCATCGTTTAGGGATTTCGAGGCGGTTTCGCGGAATTGTGCTCCGCATATGCGGCAGCGCGGAACACGCTCCCCGCGAGCATCTCCGCTTGCAGCGAAACAGCCCGCTACTACCACCGCATGTTTGGCGGCGCCTAGAGTTTGCGCACGTTGAATTTGACGTGGATGGGCGAGCTCTTGGCGATGCGCGCAGTCGTGCTGGGATTGTGCACCGCAGTGGTGCTGGTGGTGCGGGTTGCCGACGCGCAGATGCCCTTGCCGGCCGCAAAGCCGCCGGACGGCGCGACACTGTTCAAGCAGCAATGCGCGGTATGTCACACTTTGAGCCTGTCGGAACCGTTGCGGCAAGGTCCGCCGCTGGTCAAGATCGTGGGCCGGACCGCCGGCAAGGTCGACGGCTTCCGCTATTCGGACGGCCTCGCCAAAGCCGACTTCGCCTGGGACGAGACCCGGCTCGATGCGTGGCTGACCAATCCGCAAGCCGTCATTCCCGGCGTGGTCATGGCCTACCGGCAGGGTAAGCCGGAGACGCGCGCCGCCATCATCACCTACCTCAAGGAGCTGAACTGAATGGCCAAGCCCGTCCATTCCATGATCCGCGTGCTGAATGAGGCGCGCTCGCTCGACTTCTACCAGCGCGCCTTCGGCCTCGAAGTCACCGATCACCTGAAGTTCTCGGACTTCGCCCTGATCTATCTGCGTCACCCCTCCTCACCTTTCGAGGTGGAGCTGACGGTGAATTTCGATCGCAAGGAGCCGTACGCGCTCGGCGACGGCTACGGCCATCTCGCCGTGGTAGTCGACGATCTCGATGCCGAGCATGCCCGCTTCGAGCGCGAGAAGCTCGCACCGGGCCCCTTGCGAGACTTCAAGCACGACGGCAGGACGCTGGCGCGCTTCTTCTTCGTCAGTGATCCCGATGGCTACAAGATCGAGGTGATCCAGCGGGGCGGACGTTTCAACTGATCAACTCACAAAGATCCAAATCACAAAAATACGGAGGAATGCCATGAGAGAAGTCGATCGTCGAAGCAAGCACAGCCGCCGCGTCTTTCTCAAGGGCGCGGCGACCGCCGTGCCGGTCGTCGCTGTCGCGACCAGCGTCGCCGTCAGCATCGAGGACGCATGGGCCGATGATTCCAGCGCGTTGTCCCCGGCGACGATGAAGACGCTGCTGAAGGTCGCGCGCGACATCTATCCGCACGATATTCTCGGCGACAGCTACTACATCACCGCGATCAAGCCATGGGACGGCAAGGCGGCCAAGGACCTTGCCGTCAAGTCGCTGATCAGCGACGGCATCGCGCGGCTCGATCAGAACGCGCGGGATCGCCACAAGGTGGCTTACGCCGAAGTCCCCTGGGAAGCCGACCGCGTGGTGCTGCTGAAGGAGATCGAGCAGAGCGACTTCTTCCAGAAGGTGCGCGGCGACCTCATCGTCTCGCTCTACAACCAGAAAGAGGTCTGGCCGCGGTTCGGCTACGAGGGCTCCTCCGCCGAGCACGGCGGCTACATCAACCGCGGCTTCGCCGACATCGACTGGCTGCCGAAGGCTTAAATCGCCACCCAACGGTTCAGGAGAACGCATATGGCAAAATTCGATCTGAACGACTCCAGCGTTGTGGTGATCGTCGGCTCCGGTGCCGGCGGCGGCACGCTGGGCAACGAGCTCGCGCAGAAGGGCGTCAAGGTGGTCATTCTCGAAGCAGGGCCCCGCATCGAGAACCAGGACTTCATCAACGACGAGTGGGAGAGCTTTTCCCAGCTCGCCTGGACCGATGCCCGCACCACGTCGGGGACGTGGCGCGTCGCCAAGGACTTTTCGGGCCTCCCCGCCTGGATCGTCAAGGCGGTCGGCGGCTCGACCGTGCATTGGGCCGGCGCCTCGCTGCGCTTTGACGAGCACGAGTTCAGGGTGAAGACCGCCTACGGCAATATTCCCGGCGCCAATTTGCTCGACTGGCCGGTGACGCTGGCGGAGATGGAGCCATGGTACGCCAAGGCCGAGAACAAGATGGGCGTAACCCGCACCAACGGCATTCCCGGACTTCCCGGCAACAATAACTTCAAGGTGCTGGAGGCCGGCGCGAAGAAGCTCGGCTACAAGACCGTGCACACCGGCAACATGGCGATCAACAGCCAGCCGCGCGATGGCCGCGGCTCCTGCCAGCAGATCGGCTTCTGCTTCCAGGGCTGCAAGTCCGGCGCGAAATGGTCGACGCTCTACACCGAGATCCCCAAGGGTGAGGCCACCGGCAATCTCGAGGTGCGGCCGAGCAGCATGGCGGTCAAGATCGAGCACGACGCCGGCGGCAAGGTCACCGGTGTCGTCTACGCCGACGAGGCAGGCGCAATGCAACGCCAGAAGGCGCGCATCGTCGCAGTCGCCGGCAATTCGATCGAGAGCCCACGGCTGCTGCTCAACAGCGCCTCGACCATGTTCCCGGATGGCCTCGCCAATTCGTCGGGACAGGTCGGCCGCAACTACATGCGTCACATGACCGGCAGCGTCTACGCCGTGTTCGAGAAGTCGGTGCACATGTATCGCGGCACCACCATGGCCGGCATCATTCGCGACGAGGCCGCCAACAATCCGAAACGCGGCTTCGTCGGCGGCTATGAGATGGAGACGCTGTCGATCGGCCTGCCGTTCATGGCGGCCTTCCTTAATCCCGGCGCCTGGGGCCGTCCGTTCACGTCAGCGCTCGACGGTTATCCCAGGATGGCCGGCATGTGGCTGGTCGGCGAGGACATGCCGCAGGAGACCAACCGCATCACGCTCGACCCGGTCGTGAAGGACAAGTTCGGCCAGCCGGTCGCGAGCGTGCATTTCGACGACCATCCCAACGACGTCGCGATGCGCGCACACGCCTACAAGCAGGGCGCCGCGGTCTACGACGCCGTCGGCGCCACCGTGACCTATCCCACGCCGCCCTATCCGAGCACGCACAATCTCGGGACCAACCGGATGAGCGAGAAGCCGCGCGACGGCGTGGTCAACAAGTTCGGGCAGAGCCACGACGTCAAGAACCTGTTCGTCTCCGACGGCAGCCAATTCACCAGCGGCGCGGCCTGCAACCCGACCCTGACAATCGTCGCGCTCGCGATCCGGCAGGCGGATTACATCGCCGGCGCGATGCAGAAGAAGGAGATCTGAGGTCAGATAGGCAACCGCTCTCTCCCCCGTCATTGCGAGCGGAGCGAAGCAGTCCAGACTGCCGACGCCGAAAGATTCTGGATTGCTTCGTCGCAAGCGCTCCTCGCAATGATGATGTGGAGGCAGTTGCGAAGCCCGGATGGAATCTCGTAGCCCGGATGGAGCGAAGCGTAATCCGGGGCGCGGACGGATGACCAGAACCCGGATTGCGCTACGCTCCATCCGGGCTACGCACTTTTGTTGGGACAGCTATTCGGCCGCATCGAGGATCGGCGCCACCGTGGCCTTGAACTCCTGCACCGTCGCCATGTTCCTCGACCGGTAGATCAAACATGAGCAGCGCAGCAGCGAGGCGAAATTGTTGACCTCGCCGTGATGGTCGAGCACCTCGTTGTAGAGCGTGGTCAGGAACTTCCCGAGGCTCATGTTCTCCCTGGCCGCGATCTCCTCCAACGTGTCCCAGAACGCCATTTCCAGCCGGATCGAGGTGCAGTGGCCATCGATCCGCAAGGAGCGGGTCTGGGATTCGTAGTCGCGTTGGGGCTGGTGCGCGAAGAGATGGCACATGGCGTCCTCCCGTCCTGTTGCCGTTTTTTCACGATGCTACACCGCGGCCCGGCACCCCACAATCAGGACTGCAGCCGGAGATCGGTCCGTCCCGCCTGCGCGATTTTCTCGAACGTCCAATGTCTTCAATGTGATAGATATCCCTCTTCCCCAACCCGCCACGTTCCTGTTGCTCAACACATGCTTTTGACGCAACACGGCTTAAGATAACGCCGTTCGCGAACCCAAGACCCGAGCCCATGCCCGTCCGCCAACTGCCAGAGCAAGTCGTCAACCGCATCGCCGCCGGCGAGGTGGTCGAACGGCCCGCGAGCGTGGTCAAGGAGCTGGTCGAGAACGCGATCGATGCCGGCGCGAGCCGGATCGACGTCTTCACCGACGGCGGCGGCCGGCGGCGGATCGGCATCACCGACGACGGCAGCGGGATGACGGCGAAGGACCTCGCGCTCGCGGTGGAGCGCCACGCCACCTCCAAGCTCGACGACGAGGACCTGCTCCAGATCCGGACGCTCGGGTTCCGCGGCGAGGCCCTGCCCTCGATCGGCTCGGTGGCGCGTCTGTCGATCACCACGCGCCATGCCAGCGAGCCGCACGCCTGGGCACTCACCGTCGAGGGCGGCGAGAAATCGGAAATCATGCCGGCGGCGCTGGCCCACGGCACGCGCGTCGAGGTCAACGACCTCTTCTACGCGACGCCGGCGCGGCTAAAGTTCTTGAAGACCGACCGCACCGAGGCCGAGGCGATCCGCGAGGTGGTGCGGCGGCTCGCAATGGCGCGACCGGACGTCGCCTTCACGCTTGCGGGCGAAGAGCGCGCGCCCGTGACCTGGGCCGCGGCGCTACCCGGCGCCGCCGGACGGCTGACGCGGCTCGGCGACATCCTCGGCGCGGAGTTTCGCAGCCACGCCATCGAGGTCCATGCCGAACGCGAGGGCATCGTCGTTTCCGGCTATGCCGCAGCCCCCGCGCTGACCAAAGCCAATGCGCTCGGGCAGTATCTCTTCGTCAACGGCCGCCCGGTGCGCGACAAGCTGATCCTAGGGGCCGTGCGCGCGGCCTATTCCGACTATCTGCCGCGTGACCGCCACCCCGTGCTGGCGCTGTTCGTC
Organism: Bradyrhizobium sp. B025; assembly: GCF_042257955.1. NCBI lineage: Bacteria > Pseudomonadati > Pseudomonadota > Alphaproteobacteria > Hyphomicrobiales > Nitrobacteraceae > Bradyrhizobium > Bradyrhizobium sp. B025. The sequence goes on from NZ_CP170150.1 coordinate 7,444,505, forward strand.
ACGCTCGATCCGCGCGAGGTCGACGCCAACGTGCATCCGGCCAAGACCGAGGTCCGCTTCCGCAACGCGGGCCTCGTGCGCGCGCTGATCGTCCATGGATTGAAGGAGGCGCTCGCGCGCGAGGGCCGCCGCACCGCCGCCAACAGCGGCGAGAGTGCATTGTCCTCGTTCCGGCCCGCCTTCACGCCGCGCCCGGCGAGCTGGGACTGGCGGGCCTCGCCGTCCGCGCCGGTCGCACCGATGCCGTCATTCGATGGCGCGGCGGCGCCCGCCTTCACGGAGCGCGCCCAGGCGGCGTTCGATGTCGGCGCGCCCAGTGCAGACGTGCGGTTCGAGACGCAGCCCGTCAGCGACCTCGTCGACCGCCCGCTCGGCGCGGCGCGCACGCAGATCCACGAGACCTACATCGTCTCGCAGACCCGCGACGGCCTGATCATCGTCGATCAGCATGCCGCGCATGAGCGCATCGTCTATGAGCGGCTGAAGGCCTCGCTCGCCGCCAACGGCGTGCAGCGGCAGATCCTCTTGATCCCCGAGATCGTCGAGATGGACGAGGCCACGGTGGAGCGCCTGCTCGAGCGCAGCGACGAGCTGGCCTCGTTCGGGCTTGCGATCGAATCCTTTGGCCCGGGCGCGGTCGCCGTGCGCGAGACGCCGTCGCTGCTCGGCAAGACCAATGCGGGCGGGCTCTTGCGCGACCTCTCCGAGCATATGGCCGAATGGGACGAAGCGCTGCCGCTCGAGCGCCGCCTGATGCACGTCGCCGCCACCATGGCCTGCCACGGCTCGGTGCGCGCCGGCCGCAGGCTGCGGCCCGAGGAGATGAACGCCCTGCTCCGCGAGATGGAGGAGACGCCGAACTCCGGCCAGTGCAATCACGGCCGGCCGACCTATGTCGAGCTGAAGCTCTCGGATGTGGAGAAGCTGTTCGGGCGGCGGTAATTTAAGCGTTGCGCTTCAAAAACACGAACTCCGTGTCGTCATAGGCGCGCCGCTCCAGCTCCTCGAAACCTTCAGGCGCCGTAAACTGCGCGGCCTTGGCCTCTTCCACCACCAGCAGCGCGCCCGGTGTCAGCCAGCCGCCGTCGCGCAAGCTCACAAGCGCCTTCTCCGCAAGTCCCCTGCCATAGGGCGGATCGAGGAACACCAGCGAGAACGGCTCGACGGGATGCGCCAGGCCGAGATCGGTCGCATCGCGGCGATAGACTTTTGTCACCCCGCCGAGGCCGAGCGATTCTACATTGTTGCGCAACAACGCCCGCGCCTCCGCACCGTTGTCGACGAACAGCACGAACTTCGCGCCGCGCGAAGACGCCTCGATGCCGAGCGCGCCGGTGCCCGCGAAGAGATCGAGCACGCGCGCGTCCTCGATCGGATCGTCATAGGCGTGCACGAGGATGTTGAACACGGACTCGCGCAGGCGGTCCGCCGTGGGGCGGATGTCGCGCGAGGACGGTGAGGCGAGATTACGCCCCTTCAAGCGACCGCCGACGACGCGCAATTAGTCCTCCCGCGGCGTCAAATCGCGCTTACCGTGATAGCCGCGCTTGGGACGGCGCGGGGGGCCATAGCCGCTCGCCTCCGCCTCGTTGCGCTCGCGCGCCTCCTCGCTGCCGGTGCGCTGCACCAGCACGCGGCGGCCCTTGCGGTCGTTGATCACGGCGCGCTTGCTGGCGGGCTTCTTCTCGTGCGGCGCGCCGTCATCGGTCGCAGCGGCCTTCTGCGGCACGTCGAACTGCGCACCCGACTTCTCGATCACCTTGTCGCCGAGCTGCTCGCGCAGCACGCGCGACTTGATCTCCTCGACCTGGCCTTCGGGGACCTCGCCGAGCTGGAACGGGCCGTAGGACACGCGGATCAGCCGGTTCACCTCGAGCCCGAGATGGGCGCAGACGTTGCGCACCTCGCGGTTCTTGCCTTCACGGATCGCGAACACCAGCCAGACATTGGCGCCCTGGTCGCGCTCGAGTGTCGCATCGATCGGGCCGTATTTGACGCCCTCGACCTCGATGCCAGCCTTCAGCTCGTCGAGCTGGGCCTGGGTGACGTCGCCATGGGCGCGGACGCGGTAGCGGCGCAGCCAGCCGGTGTCCGGCAGCTCGAGCGTGCGCGCGAGGCCGCCGTCATTGGTGAGCAGCAACAGGCCTTCGGTGTTGAAGTCGAGCCGGCCGACGCTGATCAGGCGCGGCAGACCTTCGGGCAGATTGTCGAACACGGTCGGACGACCCTCGGGATCGTCATGCGTGGTCATGAGGCCGCGCGGCTTGTGATAGAGGAACAGCCGCGTGCGCTCGCGCGGCGGCAACGGCTTACCATCGACAGTGACGACGTCGTTCGGTGTGATGTCGAGCGCCGGCGAATTGATGACGCGGCCGTTGACGGCGACGCGGCCCTGCGTGACCATCTCCTCGGCGTCGCGGCGCGAGGCAAGCCCCGCGCGCGCCAGCGCCTTGGCGATGCGCTCGCCGGCCTTCTTCGGCTTCGGCGCTTCTTCGCGGCGCGGCCGCCCCTCGAAATCCCGATCGCGCTCGCGATAGGCGCCGCGGCCGCCGAAGGCCGGGCGCTTCTCGAAGATCCGGCTCTGGTCCTCGTTTTCGCGGCGCGGACGATCACCGAACCGGCCTTCGCTGCGCGGATGCTCGTGCCAGTCGGAGCGGCCTTCCGAGCGCTCGCGCGGGCGATTGAATTTCGGGCGGTCGCCGCCGCGCTCGCCATCGCCGTCACGACGGGGACGATCGAATTTTGGACGATCATCGCGCGGGCGATCGAACTTGGGACGATCAAACTTGGGACTATCGAATTTGGGCCGCTCGCGGAACGGACGATCGCCCGACGGACGATCGTCGCGCGAACGCGAGAACCGCGGACGGTCGTCGCCGCCTTCGCGCTTCTGCCAGGGCTTGTCTTCGCTGCGATCGCGGCCGCCAAAATCCTTGCGCGGACCCTTGCTCGGCGGCCGGTCGCCGCGCGGACCCGCATCGCGCTTCTGCCACGGCTTCGAATCGCTGCGCTCGCCACGATCGCGCGGCCGGTCGCTGCGGTCCGGTGCGCCGCGCGAGAATTTCCGCTCGCCGTCGAACTTGCGTTCCGGGCGGTCGCCACGCGGCGCGTAGGGCCGCTTGTCGCCAAACTTCTTGTCACCGGTCCGGCCGGCGGGGCGGGAGTCGTCGCGATCCCGGCTGCGCGGCGGACGGTCGTCACGGCCATAGGACGGGCGATCGCCGCGCGGCTTGAACGGCCGCTTCTCGCCGTCGCGCGCGCCGCGATCCGAAAACGGGCGGTCGCCACGCGGCTTGAAGCTGCGCTCACCGCGCTCCTCACCACCGCGGTCGTCGCGCTTGAAGCGCGGGCGGTCGCTGAAATCGCGGCGCGGGGCATCGCCCTCTTCGCGGCGGCGGAACGGACGGCCCTCCCGGTCGCCGCGGGGCGGACGGCTGTCGCCCTTGCCCTCAAAGCCGCGCTTGGCGAACTTCTTCTCGGGGCCGCGCGCCTTGCCGGAACGGCCCTTGGCCGGGCCTCGATCACGCCGGCCGCGGGAATCGTTGTCTTTGTCGCTGTCGCGAGGCATGAATAATCTCACTCAGGGGGTGGCCAGAGGGCAGTGTGCGCGCTCGTTCCGAGCCGCATGCTCAGGCAAAACCGGTATTCACTCTTGCTGAAGGCGGAGCTACTAGCAGGTTTCTGGCGATGATACGAGGCTTGAAAGCCCCCTCTTTCATGGATTTGGCGCTCAAAACGGCCGAAAATGCCGGAAAGGCGGGCGAAGTTCCGATCGGGTGCGTCGTGGTCCGCAATTACGAGGTCATCGCCACGGCCGCCAACCGGACGCTGACCGATTACGACCCCACGGCCCATGCCGAGATCGTCGCGCTGCGCGAGGCCGCGAAAAAGATCGGCAGCGAGCGCCTGGTCGACTGCGACCTCTACGTGACGCTGGAGCCCTGCACCATGTGTGCGGGCGCGATCTCTTTTGCAAGGGTCAGGCGACTCTATTACGGCGCCGCCGACCCCAAGGGCGGCGCGGTGGAATCAGGCGTGCGCTTCTTTGCCTCGCCGACCTGCCATCACGCGCCGGACGTCTATTCCGGGGTCGGCGAGAGCGAAGCGGCGCGGCTGCTCAGGGAGTTCTTTCGGGAGCGGCGCTAGCTGCCTGCGAAGAACTCGCGCAGCGCCTTTGCGGTGACGTCGGGGTTCTCCTCGGTGAGGAAGTGCCCCGAGTCCACCGGCATTCCGTCGACGTTCGTGGCCCATTGCTTCCAGGTATCCAGCGGTGTCGCTGCCGCCTGCGCGACGCCGGCGTTGCCCCACAGCGCCAGCATGGGAATGGTGATCTTCTTGCCAGCCTCGAAATCGGCCTTGTCGAGGTCGTAGTCGAAATAGGCGCCGGCGCGGTAGTCTTCGCACATCGCGTGCACGCGGGCGGGATCGCGGAACGGGGCGATGTAGTGTTCGAGCGCGCGCTCGTCGATGGCCTCCAGCGTCTTCGATTTGGTCTGGCTCGCCATCTTGAAGCGCAGGAAGAACTCGCCATTGCCCGAGATCAGCGTCTCCGGCAGCGGGGCGGGCTGTGCCAGGAAGGTCCAGTGATAGATCTTCAGCGCGTAGGCGCGGTTCATCCGCTCCCAGTAGTTATAGGTCGGCAGGATATCGAGCACGGCAAGGCGCGACAGCCGGCCGGGATGGTCGAGCGCGAGGCGGTAGGAGACGCGGCCACCGCGGTCGTGGCCGGCGAGCGCGAAGTGCACGTGGCCGAGGCGCTCCATCGCCTCCACCATGGCCTTGGCCATCGCGCGCTTGCTGTAGGGCATGTGCAGCGCGTCGCTCTCGGGCATGTCGGACCAGCCATAGCCCGGCAGGTCGGCGATGATCAGCGTGAACTTGTCGGCGAGCTCAGGCGCCACGCGGTGCCACATCACATGCGTCTCGGAGAAGCCGTGCAGGAGCAGGAGCGGCGGTCCCTTACCGCCGACGCGGGCAAAGATGCGGCCGAGGGAGGTGTTGATCCACTCGGAGGCGAAGCCGGAATAGAGGTCGGCGAGATCGGACATCTTTCTGCATCCTTGTCTGGTCAGTCCTGGAGCTGCTCCCAACAAAAATGTCGAAAACAACCCCATGCACAGTAGCACGCGTCCTCGGCGAAGGGCGCTAAGCCCAACAGCCGACTAGGCATTTTTGAAATGTCGATGTGGCGGCGCGATGGCGCAAGGTTTTTTGCGCGCGCAGCGGAAAAACCGCTGTCAGCCCCTGGCCTTCTCGGCTTCCACCGCCTGCCAGCCGATGTCGCGGCGGCAGAAGCCTTCCGGCCAGTTGATGCGGTCCACGGCCTGATAGGCGCGGCCTTGCGCCTCCGTCACGGTCGCCCCCAGCGCGCAGACGTTGAGCACGCGGCCGCCATTGGCGAGGATCGCGCCGTCCTTTGCAACCGTACCGGCATGGAAGATCTCGACGGTGTCGACCTTGGCGGCCTCCTCCAGCCCCTCGATGCGCGTGCCCTTCTGGTAGTCGCCGGGATAGCCCTTCGCCGCCATCACCACGGTGAGCGCGGATTCCGGATGCCAGCGCAGATCGAAATGCTTCAACTCCCCGTCGCAGGCGGCAATGAACGCCGGCACGATGTCCGACATCATGCGCAGCATCAGGACCTGGCACTCGGGATCGCCGAAGCGGACGTTGAACTCGAACAGCTTCGGCCCCTGCGTCGTCAGCATGATCCCGGCATAGAGGATGCCGCGGAACGGCGTGCCGCGCTGCTTCATGCCCGCGACCGTCGGCAGGATGATCTTCGCCATGATCGCGTCATGGATCGCCGGCGTCACCAGCGGCGTCGGCGAATAGGCGCCCATGCCGCCGGTGTTTGGGCCGACGTCATGATCGAACACGCGCTTGTGGTCCTGCGCGGAGGCCAGCGGAATGGCGGTCTCGCCGTCGCACAGCGCAAAGAAGCTGATCTCGCGGCCCGGCAAAAATTCCTCGATCACGACCTCAGTGCCGGCTTCGCCAAAGGCGCCCTCGAACATCATGGCGATGGCGTCCTCGGCCTCGCGCACGGTCTTGGCAACGACCACGCCCTTGCCGGCGGCAAGGCCGTCGGCCTTCACCACGATCGGCGCGCCCTGGCTCTGGACATAGTCGCGCGCGTCCTTGGCGTTGGTGAAGCGCTTGTAGGCGCCGGTCGGAATGCCGAATTCGGTGCACAGCGCCTTGGTAAAACCCTTGGAGCTTTCGAGCTGGGCGGCCGCCCCGCTCGGCCCGAACGCCTTGATGCCGGCGGCGGTGAGGTCATCGACGATGCCGGCCGCCAGCGGCGTCTCCGGCCCGACCACCACCAGCTCGACCGCGTTGGTCTTGCAGAAGTCGATCACGGCCGCATGGTCGGCAACGTCGAGCGCCACGCACTCCGCCTCGCGCGCGATGCCGGCATTGCCGGGCGCGCACCAGAATTTGGTCACCAGGGGGGAGGCTGCGATCTTCCACGCCAGGGCATGTTCGCGGCCGCCGGAACCGAGCAGGAGAATGTGCATCGAAGGCTCGAAAAGAGGGGTTAGCTGGGGGCGGAGGTCGCACGAATCGCGGCGGGCCTCAAGGGGAAACGGCCCGCACTCCCCGTCATTCCGGGGGCCACTGAGCATCGCGGTGCCGATTGCTATGCCTTCTCCCGTTGAGGGAAGGGCTTGGTCACCGAGAGCCACCGGCTCGCTCGGGTGAAGGGTCTGTCTCCGTGAATGGGGACCCATCCTATCATGCAGCGCTTCGCGCTACCTTATCCCACAAGCATAGAATTTGCGTTTTATAGGCTTCTCTACGCTTCCACAGGTCTTACGACGAACTTAACGCCTCGCTCGCCATGCTGGTTTGCTTGGCGTGGAACGATCTGGTTGAACGTGTCGAGCAGCAAATCTTCGAGAATTCCGACGACAAGGCCGCGCGTCGTTTCGATCAGACGACCGCGGCCTGCTGAGTGAGCCGCGACCAGTTCTTCTCACTATACTGTGCCAACTGTAGTAGCTGCGTGAGCGCAGCCCAAGCGTTCAATTCGCCTATCTCGGATATTCGGCCGTGCGCAGCCTCATCTCTCCAATAGCTCATGATCGAAAGGGCTGAAGAAAATTGGATATCTGGAGTAATGGCCTTTAGAAGCTCCGAACGGCCCTGCGGCCGCCGATACCTCTTTAAGGTATCAGTTTCGCCGAGTTTAGCGAAACCAATCGAAAGTAAGACAGCTTCGGCGGCTGCACCGCTCATGGCGCATGACGCCAAGTAATTGCGGGTCCGGTACGTCCCTACTGCCTCTGTGGCTCGCTGGCCGAAGGCATCGCCGAACTTCGTGAACTCGTCGAACAGTGCTGCCATCCGGCCTATTTCAATAACTTGTCGATCACCGGCGCTCTCGACCCAACGAATGCCGTTGGCCGTCAACGAGAATTTGCAATCAATATCGCCGCCAGATGCCACTCCGGCCCGTGAGGGGTTCCTGTATCCCATACGGAGTACACCGAGACGGCATAACTCGGCGACAGCATCGTAGAACGCACTAACGTGCGCATCGGTTTGTTGATTAGAACCCACGCCTTGTAAAGACCAATACCGGTCCAACTGATGGGGAACATATAGGTCGGCTCCGTGGCTCTGCCGCCTAGCTTGATCGTCGTGAGCGACACGAGCCAAGTACTCGACGAGAAACTCGAAGATTGTGTCGACGTGAATAGTCATTTTGAGTTCCTGTCACGAACGGCGTTCATCGACCAGCCGTCGCGTATTTCAGAGCTTAGTGACTTGCTGAGGAGGCCGCGGTCCTATGGACCCTTAACGTCCAGTTCGTCTGGCTCAGAAAACTCGGTCGAAACCAAATCCAGAGAAACCGCGCGATCGAATGCATCGAAATCTGCGGCGGTCCTCAAATAAAACCGCAGCCCGCGCTTATCATTCACTTCCTTCACATTAGGCGTCGAAAGCCGCGTTTTCCAAAATTGCTCGTCACCATCAAATCTACCAAGCTGCCAAACGTACCCAAATGCCGGCCGGCACGTCACCCACAAGCGTCGTTTACCACCCATGCGATACATCACTTGCCGCCGATAAAGCCGCGTTTCCTGATTGCTTGCAAGGGCGGCTCTTATGAAGTCGGCGACGGCAGGATTTTCGATAGCCTTCAGTGCCTCGTCCCAATCCTTCCACGAGGCGGAGGAACGAGCAGTTCTTTCGGAGCCGCGAGTGAGAGCCGCTATCTCAATAGGCGGATACACACACGTACATGTTAAATAGTCATTCCCGCCCTCCTGAGACAGCGACAGCCGGTAGCATCGAATGTCGACCTCAAAGATTTCATGAAGCCATTCGGCTCCGATCAGGAGTGCGGGGTCGAAGTCCTCCGCAACAAGTATTATTCGCTGATCTTGATTGATCGCTGAAACGTCCGAGCCAATGTGTTCTTCAATTTCGGCCCGCGCATCGTCGTACGATTGCTTGTAGTTCGTCGCCAGAGTTTGAACAAATCGGTCAGACGGCCATTTAGAAATCATTCCGGCGTAGCTTATGGCCTGCAGCAACTGGAGTTTGTGTGTGCCGCGTTTAAGTTCGATGACCACAGTCGTTCCATCTTCGTCCGTTGCAAGAATATCGATCCTGTCGGGTACAGCATCGGATGGACGAACTTCTTGGCCAATCACCCAAAGATTTTCACCCATCTCTTCGCAGAAGCTGTCGGGGTCGGTGCAGATCATTGCCTGCAAGTCCCTTTCCCAGTGATCGGCGTCCACAAAAGTAGACTTCGTCAGTCGGACCAATTTTTTCCCGGTTCTATCGATACGGAGCATGTACTTCTCCACTGCCTACGATGTGACGCTCGAGCTATTATGCCAAGTTCTTCAAGGCTGCGGGAAGGGCCGACGGTGCGCGGGAAACGCAGGGACCAGATCATCCGGCGGAGGGGCGGCCAGCAAACCACAGGGAGGCCGCCGGCCCTTCTTGCCAGACATCGGCCGAGCCTTCCGGCGCATCAACGTTTTCTGAGAGCGGCTCGGCCGATCGGGACGCAACGGCGACAGACGCAGACCCCTTAAATTTCATTAGAGAATTTTCCCTCCCCTCGTTCCAACAGGAGGAAAAGGTATAGCAACGGAGCTTGGAGGCATTTCTTCGACCCCCTGCGTAATGGCGGGAGGAGGTTAGACCTGCTTCCCCGCAATGATCTCCTGCAACGTCGCCACATGCCGCGCGAAGGCGCCGCGGCCGGCCGCGGTCGCGGTCACCGTGGTCTGCGGCTTCTTGCCGACGAAGGCCTTCTCCACGGACACGTAGCCGGCCTTCGCCAGCGTCTCGATATGCGCGCCGAGATTGCCGTCGGTGGCGCCGGTGAGCTTCTTCAGCCGCGAAAACTCCAGGCCAGCGGAGACCGGTAGCGCGTTCAGCGCCGCCATGATCTTGAGCCGCAGCGGCTGGTGGATGATGTCGTCGAGCTCGGCCATTGGCTAGATCCGCCGCATCCAGAGGCCGCCGAGGATCAGCCCGCCGCCGTTGACGAAAGCCATCCAGAGCGGGAACGCCTCGCCGATGGTGAAGAAGCCGATCAGCGTCAGCGCGGAGATACCGAGACCGATCGCCACGAAGGCATAGCCGAACCAGAGTCCGGCCAGGGTGTAGAACAGCATGAAGTAGAGCGGCCAGAACGCACCCAGCTGGCGCGGGCCGAAATGACCGATCACGTTGGTGCAGAGATAGCCGAAGGCGAAGAACAGCACGAACACCAGCAGCAGCCTGATGTCGAAAGCGGCGCCATGAGGGTGATGCGGCGGATTGAGCAGGCGGAGCGCAACCAGACCGATGACGCCGACAACATCCACGACAACCCAGGCGTAAACCGCGTAGACCGGCCAGAGCCAGGTCACGAGATTGCCTGCGAACACCAGCACGCCCCACCAGACGGCCGCATAGCTCGCCAGCTCGTAGAGCTGCGATTGCTTCACGCGCTGGACGATGTCGTCGATATCGGCCAGCGCTGCGGACGCCTCCTTGCTGTCGATCATGACTGCCCTGCCCCGCGCGTTGCCACGTCCTCGGCGATCGCCGAGATCGCCTTCGGGCTGGTGACGATGCCTATGTGGTTGATGCCGTCGATGATCTTGACGTCGACCGACGGTTTGATCGCCTGCACCGTCTCCGCATATTTATCCGAGATCATCATCTCGTCCTCGGCACCGCCGAAGATCGTGACGGGGCGTGTCGTCGCCGCGAGATCGAGACGATAGCCGCGCGTCGCGAAATTGCGCATCAGGCGGTCGGAATAGGTGGAGACGAGATACTTCGCCGAATTCGCAGGCACGGCCAGAGCAAGCACCGGCAGCTGCGAGCAACAGTCGATGCCGAGCTTGCGCAGCGCGGTGAGGCCGAGGAGGCGGGGAACGTCGGCATTGGCCCAGCCGCCGGAATGCGGCTTGTTGGTCGGCGCGTCGTAGCCGAGATAGGGCGCGAGCAGCACGGTGCGCACGAACATGTCCTGCATGATCGGCGTCGCGGCAACGCGCAGCGAGAAGCCGGCGCCGGCGGAATGGCCGATCAGGGTCAGCGGCAGATCGGGCGCAGCCTTGCGGACATGAGCGACGAAGTCGACGAGATCGTCCTCGAGCTGACCGACATAGCCGATATCGCCGCGCGTGCCCGAGGCGCCGTGGCCGCGCATGTCGAGCGCCCAGGTCTCGACGCCGCGCAAGGCGATCGCATGGGTCAGCGCGTGGTTGACGGTGCCGCTGGAGCCGGAGGAGCCGTGGATGAAGATCGCGCCACGGCCGCTCGCGGGTCCGTTCGGGACGTAGTGGCGAAAGCCGAGCCAGGTGCCGTCACGGGCCTGAAAACGCTCGAGCGGCGGCATGGTCGAGAAGTCGACAAGCTTCACCGACTCCGAGACCGACCGCATCTCGGGCGGCCGCTCCAGTGGCGCGGCGATCATCGCGACCAGGATCAGCGCCACGGCGCCGACTGCGCACAGGGCCCATTTCAGTCCGTTCAACACGCCGCGCAGCAGCTGCTTCGCCATGGCTCAACTCCATTGAACTCAAAATCAATAGAGAACTCTATAATACAGAGTACTCTCCCGATCAATCCCCGGATTGGCGCCGCGCGGCGAAAATCCTTAACGTCGGGTCTGACCCCAAAATGCCGAATCGTTTGCCGATGCCGCCCGCGGAACCCCTGCTCAACGCCCCCGAATTCACCGTCTCCGAGCTTTCACAGTCCCTGAAGCGGACGGTGGAGGATGCCTTTGGCCATGTCCGGGTCCGCGGCGAGATCTCGGGCTTTCGCGGCGCCCACTCCTCCGGCCACTGCTATTTCGCGCTCAAGGACGAGAGCGCCAAGATCGAGGCGGTGATCTGGAAGGGCGTGCACGGCCGGATGCGCTTCAAGCCGCAGGAGGGGCTCGAGGTCATCGCCACCGGCAAGCTCACGACCTATCCGGGCTCCTCGAAATACCAGATCGTCATTGAAGCGCTGGAGCCGGCCGGCATCGGCGCGCTGATGGCGCTGATGGAGGAGCGCAAGAAGAAGCTTGCCGCCGAGGGCCTGTTCGACGAGGCGCGCAAGCAGCTGCTGCCTTGGCTGCCGGAGGTGATCGGCGTCGTGACCTCGCCGACCGGCGCTGTCATCCGCGACATCCTGCACCGGCTGGAGGACCGCTTCCCACGCCATGTGCTGGTGTGGCCGGTCAAGGTGCAGGGCGAAGGCTCGGCCGAGCAGGTCGCGGCCGCGATCCGCGGCTTCAACGCGCTGCCGGAGGGCGGCAAGATTCCGCGCCCTGATGTGCTGATCGTCGCGCGCGGCGGCGGCTCGCTGGAGGATCTCTGGTCGTTCAACGAGGAGATCGTGGTGCGGGCGGCGGCCGAGAGCATGATCCCGCTGATCTCCGCCGTGGGCCACGAGACCGACATCACGCTGATCGATTTCGTCGCCGACAAGCGCGCGCCGACGCCGACGGCGGCGGCCGAGATGGCCGTCCCGGTGCGCAGCGATCTGTTCGTCGAGGTCGCCGATCTCGCACGGCGCACCCGCGCCTATTGGCAGCGCGCCCACGAAAGCCGCCGCAGCGAATTGCGTGCGGCCGCGCGTGCGCTGCCGGCGGCCGGAGATCTGCTGGCGATCCCGCGGCAGCGGCTGGATTCGGCGGGCGCCGCCCTGCCCCGCGGCTTGAAAGCCAACACGCATGCGCATTTCCGCAGGTTTACTGCGGCGGGCGCAAAGCTGACGCTGCGGGTGCTGCACGGGCAGATCTCGCAGGCCGACCACCGGCTCACCGTGTGCGGCGAGCGGCTCGGTCTCTCCGCGCGGTCGCTGTTGCGGCAGCGGCGCGACCGCTTTGCCGGTCTCGAGGTGCGGCTGCGCGCCTCAAAACTCTCCAACGCGCAGGCGCAGCGCAACGCGATTGCCCGCCAGCGCGAGCGCACGCATCGCCTGGCCGAGCGTGCCAACCGCGCGCTGGTGACGCTGCTGCAACGGCTCGACGCCCGCGTCGAGGCCAGCGGCAAGCTGCTCTCGGCGTTGTCCTATCGCGGCGTGCTCGCGCGCGGCTTTGCGCTGGTGCGGGACGAGGCCGGCCATCCCCTGCATTCGGCCGACAGCGTCGGTCCCGGCGCACGCGTCGAGATCGAGTTCGCGGACGGACGTGTCGGCGCGACAACGGATGCGGATCGCCCTGCCGCCAAACGCGCACAGCAACCGAAGCCCGCCGCGCAGGAGACCAAGCCCGCGCCGAAGCGCGTCGGCAAGCCGGTGGATCAGGGCAGTTTGTTCTGAGTTGGCGGCTCACTCTCCGTGTCGTCCTGGCGAAAGCCAGGACCCATTACCCCAGGAAGTGGTTTGGCGAAGACTGATCGTTCGGGACTAATGCCGCGTACAATCGATAGATTCCGCGGTATGGGTCCTGGCTTTCGCCAGGACGACGTCGGGGAGAGTTGGTCGCCCTCTCAATACATATCAGCGCGGAAGGGTAGGAGTCGCAACAGCCCGCCTAGCGGCAGGACAATCCCGCGTCGATCGTGGTCCAGAAGCCGCAATGTTCCGGCGCGAGCATTGGCGCGCCGGCGTGGGCTTCGAACAGGAAGATCGCGACGGTGAAGACGATCAGTGCGGAGGAAAAGAGGACGATGCGGTTGCGCATACGGGATGCGTTTAACCGACATCGTGGTCGAATGATGGCACCGTCCCGTGCTGAAACCGCAGCCATGCGCGATCCGTAGATTCACGGTCGGCCACTATCCGTGCAGGGCGGTGGTCGATGCGGGGCTGTCCGCCTCAAATTGTTCCTCGGGCGGCCCCGCTTGGGAATCCGTAGCCCCCCAGCCCGCATGAGCGCAGCGATATCCGGGTTTCTGGATCTTCATCACCGCGCCAGCCACTCCGCGACGTCCTTCTGCGACTCCGCGCGCGCGACCGCATCGGTGCCGAGATGGCCGTGCTCGGGCGCGGCGGCGTCGCTGCTGCCGCTAGCTGCGTGCAGCGGCGTGTTGGCGCGGTCGAAGTCGTGATAGGCGCCGGGATAGACCACGATGCGCGCGAGCGCGCTGCGGCCATGCGCACCCTCGACCATCTGGCGGCAGGCCGGCGGCGACGACACGTCGTCATTGGCGCCGATCAAAACCAGCGTCGGCACCCGCGTGCTCCAGCCGAGGCCGGCGGAGATGCGGCAATCCGGATAGAACGCGATCGCCGCGCGGAAATCCGGACCTGCGTCGCGCGCCGCGTTCTGCGGGCGCACCGCCCACAGCAGCGTGCTCGCGCCGTTGGCCCAGCCGATCAGGCTGACGCGGTCGCGCGCGACCCAGGCCTGCTTCATCAGCCAGGCGCGCGCGGCCGCGACGTCGGCGACACGCTCGCGCCGCGCCTTGACGTGCGTCTCCTTGACGCGGCATTGCGGCCCGAGCTCGCGCGAGCCGTAGCTGTCGGGCAGCAGCACCGCGTTACCGGCCTTGAGCAGCCGCTCCGCCCAGTCACGATAGCGCGGCAATACGGGATCGGCATGGCCGCCGAGGCCGCCGCAGCCATGCAGCGCGATCACGGTCGGAAACGGCCCGGCGCCCTCGGGCTTGTAGAGCTGGGCATGCAGGATTCCGGAGCCGAGCGGAATCTCGACCTGCTGCGGCGCAGGCGCAGCGCGCGCGGCCGACATCAGCAGCATCAGGAACAGGGCGGTCAATCGAAGGCGCATCGGGCTCTGCCGTATCAGGTGCCGGCCGCTTGCGCCGGGACGATCCTTCGCCCGAAGCACTATCATGCGAAAACGGCGGCAAAACATCACAAACCGGTGGGTTTACCGGGCGGACAGGCCGCCCTATCTATGCTACATCCCGTCCAACACATCGTGCCCTCCAGGGTTTTTTACGGAGAGGCCTTCCACGGAGACTTTCGACCGTGCTGAACAAGTTCGGCTCTTCCGGCAATGGCGAAGCGCAGGTGCAATATCTCGACGGCGATTTCCGCGTGATCTCGCCGGGGACCTATGTGCGCTGCGCGATCACCGACACGCGGATCCCGCTCGACGAATTGAAGTACTGGAGCGTGGACCTTCAAGAAGCCTACGCCACGCCGGCCGCGGTGCTGCAGCGGCATTTCCCCGGCGCGCCAAAGCCGCAGCCGTGAGGCCGCGCCTGCGCTGCTAGTGCTGCTCAGTGGCATCCCCGCCCACGCAGGTCTTGATGAAGGTCTTCCTGGGCTCGCCGACGACCTTCTGATTGATCGCCTGCTTGAGGCAATCGACCCGCGCCTGCGCCATGCAGAGCTGCATCTGGTCGCGCTTGTCCTGTCCCTTCAGGTCTTGCGTCGTGCCGAGACACGTCACGCGCCTGGTCGCGGGAACCGGCACCGTGCCGGTCGAAGCGGCGGGCGGCGTCGTTTGTGCAAACACGGGCGCAATGATCAGACACACAAGGCTGGCGGCGACAGTCGCGGACGGCAATTTCATCGAATTCTCCCGATCGGTCCCGGACCGATAGGCGTTTTGCGATGAATGTCGCGTGAATGGCGGGCTGCCGCAGGGTGCGGCAAAGCGAAAGCGTGCCCACCATCACTTCGTCGCGGGCGTGTGCTCAGGCTTGGTGAGATTGTGTTACGTTGGGGGCAGGACAGTTTGGGAGCTCGAATGGGACGCCCGAATGCATTCGACGGGATGATGCACGAATTCTGTGCGAACCTAGGTTGGTGTGGCGGCGTCGAGGATCGCACGCCGCTGCACGTGCTTCCGAGCGCAGCCAACTGAAGACTGTCTCCGTGAAGCACATCGGAACGGACGTCGTCGATGCGAGCAAGCTTCGCTCCGGGCATCACGGCGTGTAAATTGCGCCGCGCTATTCCAGCCACCGCGGCAGGGGCAGCGCACCTCAACTGCGGGTCTCACAGCCAAAACGATCTCCGTCGTGCCGATCTGCGTTGCATCGAACAGTGCTTGCACTCCTTGGTGAGTCATTTCGCGCTGTGGTTGGATTCTTTGGTGCGACTTGGCGCCCTTAAGTTGTTTGACGAAGTCTTGGTGAAACAGAGGGCTGCTATAGTGCGTGTTAGGTAACTGGCCCTGCTCTTTTTATCGCGCAGACAATCAAGTCAACCAAACGGCCATCGAGCTTTGGAATTGGCGCAGTCTGTGAACGGGCTCATATCGAAGAGCCATCTGGCGGGTTACGATCACCTCGAAAATTTGCGGTGAAATATTTGTAAATCGAAAGTCAAACGATGGGGGGGATCATGCCCACCATACTGGACCTGCTCTATCGTGAATATTGCCGCGCCCGCCTCGCTGAAATGCGGAAACAGCTGCTGATCGCAGCTGAACGCTCTGAAGCTCTCGAAGCGCATTATCATCCTGCGGACCAGGGTGACGATGAGAGGACGGACGTACAACGCAAGACCGGTCGCGGCGTGCCGACTTGAAGCGGCACCAAGACCGGCGATCTCTCCCGCGTAGCAGTGACCAAGCAATTGGCAGCAGTTTGGGAGCAAGCAATGAATACACCCGAATGCTATACTGTCATGGTGGCCTGCGCCTCGTGCCTGACCATCATCGGAATGATAGCCGTTGGAGCCTGGTGAGGGGGCCTGACCGCTGAGCCGGGATTGCACGCCGTTAGCGGGCCCGCTGCCAAGCACGTTCAGTCGGACCTAGGACGCCGGACGCAGCACGCGCCGTCCCGCATCGTCCGTCAATGGACGCCGCAAGGCCTTCGCCGCGCCTCAGCGTGCAGACCTGCTTCTTGCTGTGAGGAAAGCGTTGCCGCCGCTTGATGCGATTGCGGCGGCATCGCTCGAGATCCGGATATCAGCCTCCGGGCGGAGTATACGAAGAACGCAGCTTCGCCGCGTTCTGGCGGACCTGCTTGATCTCGTCCTGCGTGAACAGCCGGGTCAGCTTCACGTTCTGCAGGGTGCCCGCCGTGACGGTCAGGCCGGAAATCGCCGGAGCCGCACTCGGATCAGGCACATCGAAAATCACCAGAACGCCTGGACCGTCGGCCGCAACGCTGTACATCGAAATCAGCTTGCCGCCGGCCGCTTCGATAAGTTTCCTCGCCGCCTCCTGGCGATTGGTCGTGGGGTTTTCCAAAATGGCGTTGAGAGCGCGTGGTGTGTATTGTCCAGTGAGGCAAAAATGCATGGCATGTTCTCCTCTGAGCTTTTGGCAATGACTCTCCCAGCCGTTCCGAACTTATCGGTACGGTCTCGCATCTGAAATGATGAAGGTACGTTGCCCGCCGTGGGCATAAACGCCGCCGATGATTGCCGGGAGTTCGGCACGTCCCGGTGACGGCTCTCATCGAAGGCTACATCAACTCCCGAACCTGCGGAAGAGAATTCATCCGCCGCGACATGTCGCCCCGGTGTCGCACGCGATCAACGCCTGCCGAACCGCCGCTCGCGCGCCTTGTAGAGATGATCGCTGATCAATTGCCGAAACTTTGCCGGGTCATCGAATTCGAGCTGCACCGCGAACGGCACGATGCCGTTGGGCACGCCCTCGCTGCCGCGCAGGCGCGCGAGATCCTTTTCCGTAGTCACAAGCGTCAGCTGCTCGCGCTGTGCTTCCGCCGCGAGCGCGGCGATCTCCTCGGGCGAGAACATGTGGTGATCGTCGAAGCGACGCGTGCGCGCGACATCGATGCCGCTGGCGCGCAGGGTGCGGAAGAAGCGTTCGGGATCGCCAATGCCGGCGAACGCGAAAACCCGTTTGCCGAACAGCTGCGCGACCGAGGCTGCATCCGGCTTCAGGCGCGCGCGCAGCTCCGGCTTGTTGCGCTTGGCAAGCTCGGCGGCGACGTCGTTGGCGGCGCGGCCGTCGCCGATCAGCACCAGCGCGTCGGTACGCGCGAGCTGGGCCTTCAGCGGCGCGCGCAGGGGACCGGCCGGAAACACCTTGCCGTTGCCGATGCCGCGCTCGCTGTCGATCACGATCAGCGAGGCATCCTTGAGCAGACGCGGGTTCTGGAAGCCGTCGTCCATCAGGATCACGGTCGCGCCTTGTGATTTGGCGAGCGCGACGCCGTCGAGGCGGTCACGCGCGACGACGACAGGGACGTCGCGCGCCATCATCAGCGGCTCGTCGCCGACATCGGCTGCGATGTGACGCGCGCCGTCGACCATCACCGGGCCCTGCAGGCGCCCGCCATAGCCGCGGCTGAGCACGACAGGCGTCTCACCGAGCTCACGCAGGAGCTTCGTCAGCGCCAGCACGGTCGGCGTCTTGCCGGCGCCGCCGACATGGTAGTTGCCGACGCAGATCACGGGGATGCCGGCGTCGAATCCCTCGAGCGCCATGCGACGCCCCGTGATCGCGCCATAGAGCGCGCCCAGGGGACGGAGGATTTGGGACTCTGGGGAACGCGGCCGGTACCAGAAGGCCGGCTCACGCATTGGCGGCTCCCATCTCGATCCGCAATTGCAGCAGATACGGCTCGAGCGCGGTCATGGTGCGCTCCAGCGCGCCGCCGAGCTGCTCGACCACGCTGCTGCCTGCGTGCTGTATCTTGTCGCGCACGGCGGGATCGGCCAGGAGCTGGCCGAGCTGCTTGACCAGGATCTCCTGCGTGTCGGCCTGGCGCGCGCCGCCGCTCGCATCGAGCGCTTCGTAGACGTCGGCGAAATTGAAGACGTGCGGACCATGGACGATCGCCGCACCGAGCTTGATCGCTTCGATCGGATTCTGGCCGCCATGGCGGATCAGCGACCCGCCCATGAACACGATCGGCGAGAGCCGGTAGAACAGGCCGAGCTCGCCCATGGTGTCGGCGACATAGACATCGGTCGCGGCCGTCGGCAGCTCTTCGCGCGAGCGCAGCGCCGGCTTCAGGCCCGACGCGGTGATCAGGCCAGCGATCGAGGAGCCGCGATCGGGATGCCGTGGCACGATCACGGTCAGAAGCTGCGGGAAGAAACCGACGAGGCTGCGATGCGCCGCCACCAGCATCTCGTCCTCGCCCGGATGGGTCGAGGCCGCGACGATGATCGGACGCCCGCGCGTCATCGCCATCAGCCGTTCGAGCTTGGCGGGATCGGCCGGCGGCGCCGGCACGTCGAGCTTAAGATTGCCGGTGGTGAGGACGTCGCGGCCGCCGAGCGCGGAGAAGCGTTCGGCGTCAAGCTTGGACTGCGCCAGGCAGATGTCGAACCGCGACAGCAGCGCCGAGATGGTACCGTACATGCGTCGCCAGCGCGGGAAGGAGCGCGGCGACATCCGACCGTTGATCAGCACCATCGGCACCCGCCGCGTTGCGCCCGCCAGGATCAGGTTCGGCCACAGATCGGATTCGATGAACAGCGCCAGCGACGGCTTCCAGTGGTCGAGGAAGCGCGCGACATAGCGCGGGGAATCATACGGCACGTATTGATGGATGACGTCGGGTGGAAAGCGTTTTGCGACGACGGCGGCCGAGGTGACGGTGCCTGATGTAAGCAGGATGCGCAAATTGAGATCGCGCAGCCGCCCGATCAGCGCCGCCGCGGCCAGAACCTCGCCGACGCTGGCGCCGTGGATCCAGACCAGCGGACCATGCGGCCGCACATCCCGGGACAGGCCGCGCCGCTCGCCGACACGCGCGGGGTCTTCCTTGCCCTGCTTCAGCCGCCGCTTGATCAGCGCAGGCGCGAGCGGCACCAGGCCGGAAGCCAGGCGCTGGTACATCCGCAGCGTCATCGGCAGCGCTCTGGGCAGCGAATTAGGCATCTTGCGGCCCCGGGCGGCCGAGCTGCGCATAGGCGCGCCGGGTCGCTTCGTTCAACGTCTCCTCCAGCTCCAGCCGCAACGCTTCCATCATGGCGGCGTCGGCGTCCGGCGGAACGTGGATTTCCTTGATGCCGACCAATGCGCCCCGCCCGAACGGCAGGTTGATGGTGGTGCGGTCCCAGTTCTTGAGCCGGATGAAACGGCTGGTCGCCATCGCGAAAGGCATGATCGGCCGCCCCGATTCCCGTGCCAGCATGATGATGCCGAGCCCGGCCACGCGCGCGCGCTTGGGGACATCGGCGGTCAGCGCGACATTACAACCGTCCTGCAGCGTCCGCACCATCTCCTTGAAGGCGCCGACGCCGCCTTTACGGTGGAAGGCACTGCCATGATCCCCGGAACCGCGGATGAGGCCGATGCCGAGCCGCTCCACCGCGATGGCGTTGAACTCGCCGTCGCGGTGCCGGGAGATCAGGACCTTGGCCCGGTAGGAGTCCTTGTTCTTGATGAACGGGGTGAGGAAATGCTGGCCGTGCCAGAAGGCGAAGATCGCCGGGATCTGCGGCTCGACGATGTCATAGACGTCGGGCGGATCGAACGTGAATTTGTTGGTCCGCCAGACCAGACGCAGATATTCGGCCGCCAGGACCCCGACGGCACGCTGAAACCAGCTGCTTCGCAGCGTATTGCGAAGCAGCTTTTTCAACGCGCCTTCGTTTCTTGATTCGGGTCGAGCAGCCGGTGGAGATGGACGATGAAGTAGCGCATCTGCGCATTGTCGACCGTGCTCTGCGCCTTGGCGCGCCAGGCGACGTGGGCGGACGCATAGTTCGGGTAGAGGCCGACGATCTCGACGTCGTCGAGGTTCTTGAAGGTGTTGTGCTCGAGATCGAGCAGTTCGCCTCCGATGACGAGATGAAGCAGTTGTTGCGGGGCACTATCTGGCATGGGTTCTCTTCCTAACGGGCTGCCCGGCAAAGCAGTGTTCGACAAGCACAGCGAAAGCGCTCAGGGCAAGGGACGATTTCGAAAATGCGCGACAATGCTCGCATGACGATCGCGCCCCGCTGCCACCAGCACCCCGTGCGCCACTTCCCGGCGGTTATAGAGGATGGGATCTCCGGAGAGGTCGCTCATCCTACCATCCGCTTCCTGCACGATCAAATCGGCCGCCGCAAGATCCCAATCATGGCTGTTGCCGCCCGCAAAAGCCGCATCCAGCGCGCCGTGGGCGACCCGGCAGAGCCGGAGCGCGAGCGAGCCGATTCGCGGGTGCAGCTTGATGTCGCCGCCGGCGGTATTGAGACGCTCGACCATCGGCTTGGGGCCGGCCATGCGGGAGAAATCCAGCGTGGACCCGGGCGTCGCCCGCACCGGCTTGTCGTTGAGCAGCGTACCCTGGCCGCGGGCCGCGAAGAAGAACTCGCCGCTGGCCGGCGCGAACACCGCGGCCAGCAGCGGCGCGGCGTCCTCGACCAACGCCACGCTGACGCACCATTCGTCGTGGCCGCCCAGATAATTGCGCGTGCCGTCGATCGGATCGACCACCCAGACCAGCCGCCGCGACAGCCGCGTGGAATCGTCGGCGCTCTCCTCCGACAGCCAGCCATAGTCGGGCGTGGCACTGCGCAGGCGCGCTTCGAGCAGGTCGTTGACGGCGATGTCGGCTTCCGACACCGGCGAGGACGCGCCCTTGATCCATGTCTTCAGCTCGGTGCGGAACATCGACTGCGCGAGCGCGCCCGCTTCCCGTACCGTGTCTTTCAGCAGCGCCGCGTCGCGCGTCAGGATCGTCGCGTCGAGCGAGTTCGCGTCAGCGTCCGCCAAGCGTCAATCCCTCGATACGCACCGTCGGCGCATTGATGCCGTAGCGGAATTCGAGATTGTTGGCGGGCTGCATCGACTTGAAGATCTCGAACAGGTGGCCTGCGATCGTCACCTCGCTGACGGGATAGGTGATCTCGCCGTTCTCGATCCAGAAGCCGGAGGCGCCGCGGCTGTAATCGCCGGTGACGCCGTTGACGCCGGAGCCGATCAGGTCGGTGACGTAGAAACCCTGCTTGATGTCGGCGATCAGCTCGGCCGGTGTCGGCGTGCCGGCTTCGAGATGCAGATTGTACGGCCCGGGCGAGGGCGAGGACGAGACGCCGCGATGGGCGTGGCCGGTGGTGGCAAGGCCGAGCTCCCGCGCGGTGGCGCAGTCGAGCAGCCAGGTCGTCAACACGCCCTCGTCGATCAGCGCGATCTTCTTCACCGCGACGCCCTCGGCATCGAAGGTCTGCGAGCGCAGGCCGCGCTTGCGCAGGGGATCGTCGATGATGCGGATGTTCTTGGCGAACAGCTGCTGGCCGAGCTTGTCCTTCAGGAAGCTGGTCTTGCGCGCGATCGAGGCGCCGTTGATGGCGCCGACGACATGGCCGACCAGCGAGCCCGCAACGCGCGGATCGAACACGACCGGCACCTTGCAGGTCTCGACCTTGCGCGGATTGTAGCGCGCCACGGTGCGCTCGCCGGCGGAGCGGCCGACGATCTCCGGCGACAGCAGGTCGGCGCCATGCGGCGCCGAGGTGAAGTCGTAGTCGCGCTCCATGCCGGTGCCTTCGCCGGCGATTGCGGTGGCCGAGATGCCCTGGCTCGAGCGCAGGTAAGAACCGTGGAAGCCGGTCGAGGTGACGAGCACCATGCCGCCCATGCCGGCGGAGGCCGAGGCGCCGCCGGACTTGGTCACGCCCTTCACCGCGAGCGCAGCAGCCTCGGCTTCGAGCGCGCGGCGCTCGAGCTCCGAGGTCGCCGGAATATTCGGATCGAGCAGATCGAGATCGGGGAAATCGCGCGCGAGCAGCGCGGGATCGGCGAGGCCGACATATTTGTCGTCGGGTGCGACCTTCGCCATCGCGACCGCGCGTTCGGCGAGCTTGGTCACGGCATCGCCGCTGACGTCGTTGGTCGAGACCACCGCCTGGCGCTGGCCGACCAGCACGCGCAGGCCGACATCGTCGCCCTCGGACCGCTCGGATTCCTCGACACGGCCGTCGCGCACCTCGACGCCTTGCGAGACGCCGCGCACTGCGACCGCATCGGCCGCATCCGCGCCGGCGCGCCTGGCCGCCTCGACCAGCCGCTGCGCGAGATCGGACAGCGCGGACTGATCGAACAGGTCGCGATTGGCTTTGGGCGAAAGCGTCGAGCTTGGTGAAGGGTTCACAAACGAAATCCTGTTGGGGCGGGGTTCGGGACCGGAACCCACAGATGTGCCCTGATAGCGCGGACTTCAAGCATTTTCAGTCCGCTAAAAGCTCAGATTCGCGACTTCGGCGCAACGTCTCGTCAATCATGCGCGCCAAGGTCTTGTCAATCATGAGCCGCGGTGACGCTGGGTTAACCAGCCTTTTTAAGCGGTTTCGGAAGCCGCCGCGCTAAGGTCCTCGCATCGACCGGGAACATAATCCTGGCGGGGAGAACTAAAGCCGTGAGGCGTCAAACAGCAACAAGCGGGATCGCTCCCGCCGGGTCGAGCCGCTCTCTGCGGCTCGACCCTCTTTCCCTTCCGGTCCGCTTCGATGCGCATGATCCGCGCGCCGACGGATACACAAGGCAGATCGAGCTTCATCGCGAACGTGTCGTGCTGCGCCGTGCCGTCCGCGGCATGCGGATGGCGATCAACGTGCGCGTCAGCGACTTCTCCGGCGTCGCGCTGCGCGGCAACGACGCGGCGCAGGCCCTCGTCCTCGTCCATCGCGATCCCTCGCTCTCCGTTCCGCTGCTGGTCGGCGCCGACGGCGACGAGCTCACCGAGGCCTGGGCGGTCTGGAGCGAGATCTTCGCGCTTCCGCAGCTCGACGAAGGCGCGCGCAAGCCCGCACCGCGCCGCCGCCGCGCCAACGCGATCCGCGCCCGCCGTCCGAAATTCCTGATGCGCCGGCGCACCGCCATGGCGCGCGAGCTGTCGGTTCATCACGGCGAGCGCGAGATCATCGCGAGGAACTAAAGGTGCCGTAGGGTGGGCAAAGCGAAAGCGTGCCCGCCTATTTCCATCTCAATCTCGGCAAGATGGCGGGCACGGCGCAACAGCGCCTTTGCCCACCCTACGCATTTGCGTCACGCCGCGCGCATCACTGCGTCCGCGAACAATCCCGCAAACAACAGCAGGCCCGCATCCCGGTTCGACTTGAACAGGCGCAGGCAAAGCGCGGGATCGTCGATCCTCAAGCGCACGATCTGCGAGGCCAGATGCGCGGCGAAAGCGGCAAGCCCGAGCCAGGCGGGCCAGCGCACATCGCCTGACGCCAGCGCGACGCCGATCAGCACCACCGCAAGCCCATAGAACAGGATCAGCGCCTGGTGCGTGTGCGCGCCGAACAGGCGCGCGGTGGACTTGATGCCGATCAGCGCGTCGTCCTCGGCATCCTGATGCGCATAGATCGTGTCATAGCCGATCACCCAGGCGATCGATCCGCCATACAGCACGAGCGCGGTGACGTCGATGCGGCCGAAGGTGACGGCAAAGCCCATCAAGGCGCCCCAGGAGAAGGCGAGGCCGAGCACGATCTGCGGCCACCAGGTGATGCGCTTCATGAAGGGGTAGATCGCGACGATCAGAAGCGAGGCGATGCCGGTCAGGACCGCGAAGCGATTGAATTGCAGGAGCACCACGAGACCGATCAGGGCCTGCGCGACCATGAAGGCCAGCGCCTGCTTCGTGGTCACCTGCCCCGACGGCAGCGGCCGCGAGCGGGTGCGCTCGACCTTGTCGTCGAGATCGCGGTCGGTGATGTCGTTCCAGGTGCAGCCTGCCCCGCGCATGACGAAGGCGCCGATGAAGAACAGGACGATGGTGAGCGGCAGGCGGCCGGAATCGTGCGCGATGCCGGCGGCGAGCGCCGCCGACCACCAGCATGGCATCAGGAGAAGCCAGGAGCCGATCGGACGATCGAAGCGGGACAATCGCAAATAGGGCCGCGCCCATGGCGGCGCGAGCGTATCGACCCAGTTGCCGGTGGAGTCGGCAACGCGGGCGGATGTGTCGCTCATCGCGTGAGGACGTTGCCGTTGAGCGTGTCGAAGGTGCTGCCACCCTTCTTGCCGGCATTGGCTTCAGGTGCCGAGCCCGAACCCAGCACCTCGCTCAGCGACGGGCCGGCCGGACCGCGCGGCTGGTTCTGCATCTGCTGCGCGACGTTGCAGACCTTCGTGGTCATGGCCTCGGTGTTCTTGTGGCCGTCCTTCATCTGCGCGCCGACCTGCGGCGGGATTCCGCATTTTGCAGCGTTGGTCTCGACGTACTTGATCATCTTCATTTCAGCCTGGCCGAAATTGCGGATCAGCTTGCACGCCTCGTCCGGCGGCGCGTGGCGGTCGCTCGCGGCCTTAATCGCCTTGCCGCGCTTCTCGGCCTCCTCGCGCAGGGGAATGAAGGCCTTCATGCAGTCCTCACCCGGGGCTTGCGTCGGCGGGGCCGCGCTGAAAGCGCCGGCGCCGCCGACCGGCGCGGCGCCGTTCACCGGAAACGAGGATTGCGGCGCCGTGCCGACGGAGGCTGTCGGCGCCGAGCCGTTCACGGGCGGAAACGCCGAGCTGCTCGCGGCCTGGTTTGGCAGCGGCGCCGGGAAGGCGCTTTGCGCATAGGCGCCAGCGGCCCCCATGGTGATCATGGCGGCGGTGATCGGAACCATCAAATGACGGATCATCAAGGCAGTCTCTCCGGCAGGAGCTTACGGGGTTCGGCGTCTTCCCAATTGAAGCGCAACCAGCGTGTTCGCGTTTTTACGATTCCCGCCGGCCCTTAACAACCCGTCGAATAGGGCAAGAGCGCGGCGCGCCGACGCACCAGTTTGGCAATATTTACCCCCGAAATGGCGGCTTTCGGTTAATAACGGCGGCAAATCGGACCTGAATGATGCCTTCCCACGATTTCCGCGCCCCCCGCCTGTTCGTCGATGCCCCCCTGGCCCAGGATGCCAGGGTCCCGCTCGACCGCGACCAGAGCAATTATCTCGGCAATGTGCTGCGGCTTGCCGCGGGGGCCGAGGTCCTGGCCTTCAACGGCCGCGACGGCGAATGGCAGGCCGCGATCGAAGGCCGCAAACGGCCGGACGGCCTCGTCATCCTCCAGCAGACCCGGCCGCAGGACCGGCTGGCCGACCTCACTTACGTCTTCGCCCCGCTCAAGCACGCCCGGCTCGATTACATGGTCCAGAAGGCCATCGAGATGGGCGCCGCCGGCCTGCAACCGGTCCTGACCCGGTTCACCCAGGCCTCCCGGGTCAACACCGAGCGGATGCGTGCCAACGTGGTCGAGGCCGCCGAGCAATGCGGCATCCTGAGCATCGCGACCGTGGCCGAACCGCTGCCGCTGGAGCGCTTCCTCAGCCAGCGCGCCGCGGGTCGCCTGCTCATCTTCTGCGATGAGGCCGCGGAGGTCGAAAACCCCGTTCGGAGCCTGCAGGGCGCGCGCGAGGCGGGACAAGGTATCGACGTGCTGATCGGCCCCGAAGGCGGCTTTGCCGAGGAAGAGCGGGCGCTGCTGCTGCGGCAGCCGAAGATCCTGCGGCTCGCCCTGGGCCCCCGGATCATGCGGGCCGACACCGCCGCGGTGGCTGCGTTGGCGCTGGTGCAGACGGTGCTGGGCGATTGGGGCGGCAAGACTCCCTGATGCTGCGCATTGGCCGGCCGTTAAGCGATTGATCCTTTGGAGGTCGAAACCGCTTTCCGGCCATGCTAAGGGCTGCGCCAACTGGCTTGCCTCCACTTGCCTCCCCTTGCCCTGCCCGGTTCCACCGGGACGATGGACCCCTGAGATGACCGCGACTGCCACCTCAAATGCTGCCGGCTCCGCCGCCTGGGCGGATACGCTGCTCTTGTCGTTCGCGCAGGCCGGCTATGCCAGGGCCGAGCCGGCGATCCTGCAACCGGCCGAGCCGTTCCTGGACCTTTCCGGCGAGGACATCCGCAAGAGCCTGTATCTGACCACGGACCTCACCGGCGAGGAGCTCTGCCTGCGCCCGGACCTGACCATACCGGTGGCGCGCGATTACCTAGCCTCCAGTTGCGCCGGCCAGCCGGCCGGGTTCAGCTATCTCGGTCCGGTGTTCCGCTACCGCAGCGGCCAGGCCAGCGAGTTTCTTCAGGCCGGCATCGAATCGTTCGGCCGCCAGGACCGCGCCGCGGCCGATGCCGAGATGCTGGCGCTGGCGCTGGAGGCGACGGGCGCCTTCGGCGTCCGCGACGTCGAGATCCGCACCGGCGATGTGGCGCTGTTCAACGCGCTGCTCGACGCGCTCAACCTCTATCCGGTCTGGCGGCGCCGCCTGGTCAAGGACTTCAACCGCAAGATCAGCCTGGAGCAGGATCTGGAACGGCTGGCGGCCGCGACGACCGCCACCCGCAGCGAATATGAGGGCGTGCTGGCGGCGCTGGCCGGCTCCGACCGCAAGGCGGCGCTCGCCTTCGTCACCGATTTGATGTCGATCGCCGGGACCACCAATGTCGGCGGCCGCACCACCGCCGAGATCGCCGACCGCTTCCTCGAGCAATCGACGCTGAAGGGCGGAGCGCTGCCCCGCGAGGCGATCACCGTGCTCAAGCGCTTCCTGTCGATCGCAGGCAATCCCGACGACGCCGTCGCCGAGTTGCGTGCGCTCACCACCGACGCGAGGCTCGACCTCACGGCTGCGATCGATCAGTTCGAGAGCCGGGTCGGCTTCATGGCTGCGCGCGGCATCGACGTGAAGCAGACGCGCTTTTCGACCGCGTTCGGACGCGGGCTCGACTATTACACGGGCTTCGAATTCGAGCTGCATCACAGGGGTAATGGCGCCGAGCCGCTGGTCGCCGGCGGACGCTATGACGGGCTGATGACCCAGCTTGGTTCAGCCGAGCCGATCGCCGCTGTCGGTTTCTCGGTCTGGGTGGACGCGCTGACCCGGATCGGCCGCAAGGTGGGAGCCTAAGTCATGAGCGCGCCATTCGTTCTGGCCGTTCCCTCCAAGGGCCGCCTCCAGGAAAACACCGAAGCCTTTTTCGCCCGCGCGGGCCTCAAGCTGTCGAAGGCCGGCGGCGCACGCGACTATCGCGGCACCATCGCAGGGCTAGACAATGTCGAGGTCGCCTATCTGTCGGCGAGTGAGATCGCCGCGCAGCTGTCGCGCGGCTTCGCCCATCTCGGCGTCACCGGCGAGGACCTGGTGCGCGAGAACATCGCGGACGCCGACAAGCGCGTGTCCCTGATCGAAGGCCTCGGCTTCGGCTATGCCGACGTCGTCGTCGCGGTGCCGCAGGCCTGGATCGACGTCCGCACCATGGCCGACCTCGACGACGTCACCACCGGCTTCCGCGAGCAGCATCACATGCGGATGCGGGTCGCGACCAAGTTCGTCAATCTCACCCGCGCGTTCTTCCAGAACCACGGCATCACCGATTACCGCATCGTTGAAAGCGCAGGCGCGACCGAAGGCGCGCCGGCAGCCGGCAGCGCCGAGCTGATCGTCGACATCACGACGACCGGCGCGACCCTCGCCGCCAACGGCTTGCGGGTGCTCGACGACGGCATGATCCTGCGCAGCCAGGCCAATCTGGTCGCCTCCAGGGATGCCGACTGGTCGCCGCAGGCGCGGGAGACCGCGCGCGTCATCCTCGACCACATCGCGGCGCGGGCGCGGGCCAACAAGTACCGCGAGGTCCGGACCCGATTCCGGCAGTGCGATGCCACCCTGCTCGGCGAGGCCCACAGCCGTTTTGGCGTCGAGGCCCCGTTCGGCGGGCCGACCTCGTCGGGCATGCTGACGCTGCACTGCCCGCCGGGGCAGCTCTATGCGCTCGCGAGCTTCCTGCGCGAGCATGGCGCCGAGACCGTCTCGGTGGTTTCGCTCGACTACGTGTTCGACCGGGAGAACCCGCTGTTCGCCAAGCTCGAGGCGTTCCTGCGGCGGTGAGCCTCAGGTCCGTTCAGCGTAGCGACAGCAAACGGCAGCTACCATATGCTGTTGAGATGACCTTGAACGCCTCTGGAACCTTGATCGATGACGCTGGGCTCTGATGTTTCCGGCCTGACGACCACCGCGGCCAACGCCGCCGCGAAGGGACTGTCGATTGTCGTCCCCGTCTACAACGAGGCGGCGGGCCTTGCCGCCCTGCACCAGCGCATCTGCGATCTCGCAAAGACCCTGCGGCAGCGCCATCGCCTCGCTTGCGAGGTGGTCTATGTCGACGACGGCAGCGCGGACGCGACGCTGTCGATCGCGCGCAGCCTGCCGGCCGACGCGATCGACGTCCAGGTGGTCTCGCTGTCGCGCAATTTCGGCAAGGAGGCGGCGCTGATGGCCGGCCTCGACCATGCCCGCCTCGGCGCCGTGATGTTCATGGACGGCGACGGCCAGCATCCGCCGGCTCTCGTCGAGCAGCTTGTGGGACACTGGATCGATGACGGCTACGACGTCGTCTATACCGCCAAGGCGCATCGCGACAACGAAACCTTCCTGCGGCGGCTCGCCGTGCATGGCTTCTACGCCCTGATCAACTGGGGCGCCCGCCAGAAGATTCCGGAAGACGCCGGCGATTTCCGCCTGCTTTCGCCGCGCGCGGTCACGGCGCTTCGGCAACTGCCGGAGCGCAACCGCTTCTTCAAGGGCCTGGCAAGCTGGATCGGCTTCCGCCAGATCCGCGTCGACTACGAGCCGTCGCCGCGGGCCCATGGCGTTACCACCTTCAACGCCGCGCGCCTGCTCGGCCTGTCGATCGAAGGCCTGACCTCGTTCTCGGTGGCACCACTGCGTTTCGCCAGCCTGCTCGGCGTCGTGCTCGCCGGCATCGCCTTCCTGTTCGGCCTCTCCATTCTCTGGGAGGTCTTCACCACCGGCAAGCAGGTCCCCGGCTATCCCTCGCTCGTGGTCGGCCTGATGACCATCGGCGGCGTGCAGCTCATCATGATCGGCATCGTCGGCGAATATATCGGCAAGATCCTCTCCGAGCTGAAGGCGCGCCCGATCTACTTCGTCGCCGAGCACAGCGAGAAGCATTTCGAGGCCGACAAGGCCGACGACGCCGCGAAGAGGACGGCGGCCGAATGAGCGCGGCGGCGGCGCCGCGGCGGATCTGGCTCTGCGCCGACGATTACGGCATCAGCCCGGGCGTCAATCGCGCCATCCGAGACCTGATCGAGCGCGGCCGCCTCAACGCCACCTCCGTGATGATGGTCGGCCCCGCGATCGCTCGCGGCGAGATCGAGGCGCTTGAGGCCGCGGCGAAGACGAGCCCGCGCTGCGCGATCGGATTGCACGTGACGCTGTCCGCGCCGTTCCGGCCGCTCACCATGCATTTCCGCCCGCTCGACGGCGACATGTTCATGCCGTTTCCGAAGCTCTTGCGCGCGGGTGTCTTGCGGCGGCTCGACCGCGAATTCTTTCGCAATGAGGTGAAGGCGCAGCTCGTGGCCTTCGCAGAGGCTTTCGGCCGCGCGCCAGACTTCGTCGACGGCCATCAGCATGTGCAGCTCTATCCGCAGGTGCGCGACGGCTTTATCGACGCGGTCAGCGAAACCGCGCCGAACGCCTGGGTGCGTCAGGGCGGCCGCGACCTGCCGCTGAAGCAGCGGCTGGCCTCGCCAAAAGCCATGGTGCTCGACATCCTCAGCGCGCAATTCCGCCGCCGCGCCGGCCGCGCCGGCCTCGGTTTCAATCCCGGCTTTGCCGGCGCCTATGATTTCACGCGCGCGGCCGATTTCGGCGCGCTGATGCGGCAATTCCTGGAAGGCCTCCCCGATGGCGGCCTCGTGATGTGCCATCCCGGCTTCGTCGACGACGTCCTTGCCGCGCTTGATCCGATGACCGACGTGCGCGAACGCGAGCATGCCTATCTTGGGGGCGATGAATTCGTGCGGTTGCTGGCGCAGACCAACGCGACACTGGGGTGAATGGCGGCTAAAGCCGGCCGCGAGGCAGCTTGTCGCATACCGAAATTTAATCCAGCCGGCACTGTTGGGGCCACAATGGAACCCTACATCTCCTGCGCGCTTGGTTTGCGCGAGGGAGATTGATCATGACGCCGCAGGAACGCCAGCTCGTCGACGAGCTTTTTGACCGGCTTTCGAAACTGGAAAATGCACCGCGCGATCCCGACGCGATCGCCGCGATCTCCGACGGCCTGCGCAAGGCGCCCGGCGCCGTCTACGCGCTGGTGCAGACCACCCTGTTGCAGGACGAAGCGCTGAAGCGCGCCCATAACCGCATCCAGGAACTGGAAGCGGCGCAGGCGCCCGAGCCGGCCCAGTCCGGCGGCTTCCTGGATACCATGCGCGACACGCTGTTCGGTGGCGGCCCCTCGCGCGGCTCGGTTCCGAACGTGCCGCCGCGTGACGCACGGCCGGTGTGGAACAGCGGCCAGGCGATGCAACAGGCGCAACCGGGTTACGGCCAGCCGCCTTACGGGCAGGCTTACGGCCAAGGCCCAGGTCAAGGCCCCGGTCAGGGCTATGGCGCCCCGCCGGTCGGCGGTGGCGGCGGCTCGTTCCTCGGTACGGCCGCGGCGGCCGCGGCCGGCGTCGTCGGCGGCTCACTGCTGCTCTCCAGCATCCGCGGCATGATGGGCGGATCGCACCAGCAGGCCTTCGGCGACACCAACGCCCTGGGCGACCGCAGCGCTGGTGGAAGTCCCTGGGGCGGCAGCGACCAGTCCGGCGGCTCGCTCGCGCGCGATGCCGGCCTCGACGACATCGGATCGAACCGCGACCGTGGCGGCGATTCCCGCCAAGGCTTTGTCGACCAGGCTTCGAACGACGACCAGAATTACAACGATCAGAACGACAATGACGACAACGTAGACCTGGCCGACGACAGCGATTTCGGCGGCGACGATGGCGGCAGCGATTATGCGTAAGGCCGCTCGATAGCGCGCAAACAAAAACGGCCGCCGATGGGGCGGCCGTTTTCATTTCGGGGCTCGGACCTCACATCACCACGACCCTGGTGCCGACATTGACGCGGCCGTAGAGGTCGATGACATCCTCGTTGCGCATGCGGATGCAGCCGGACGAGACGTTGGTGCCGATGGTCCAGGGCTCGTTGGAGCCGTGGATGCGGTAGAGCGTGGAGCCGAGATACATCGCGCGCGCGCCGAGCGGGTTTTCCGGACCGCCTTCCATGTGCCTGGGCAGGTCGGGGCGGCGCGCGATCATCTCCGCCGGCGGGGTCCAGTCCGGCCATTCGCGCTTGGCCGTGATCGCCTTGACGCCGGACCAGGTGAAGCCGGGACGGCCGACGCCGATGCCGTAGCGCATCGCCCGGCCGTTGCCCTCGACGAGATAGAGGAACTTGTTCGGCGTATCGACCACGATCGTGCCGGCACTTTCCTTGCCGCTATAGTCAACGAGTTGTTTCTCGAACTTCGGATCGAATTGACGCTGCCGCGGATCGACCGCCTCCTGCTGGAGACCTGCGCCTTGCTGATATCCACCCTGCATCTGCGGTTCGCCCATCGGCGGCAGGCGGCGCGGATCGTTGTAGCCCGGCTGCTGCTGATACACCGGCGGCGCGTAGGCCGGACCGCGGCCGGGCCCATCGCCGAACAGGAACTCGATGAAGCCGCCGCCCATGTTCGCGTTGGAGGCGACGCGCACCGGCGCCGGCGGCACTTGCGGCTGATAAAGCACCGCGGGCGGATCGTTCGGAACGGTATTGTCGAAGGCGCTGGCGCTGGTTGCGCCGGCAACGAGGGTGCAAGCGCTGCCGAGCAGCGCGACAGACATTTTCTTGAACATCGACGTACTCTGTACTGTTTCGTCTAGATCACATGCGTCGTGCAGAGCTGATGGCTGATCGGCGTCCGCGACGTGGTCAATAAAGAGCAAAAGGCGTTTCGTTTGGTAAACGGAAACGCCGTTTTGATTCACCACGTCGCGAGCGAGAGCCCAATTTGGCGATCAGCGTTTATTTTCGATGAAAGCCTCATGCTCATGGTTAATCGCTTCTTCTCGCGTCGTCGCGCGCGGCCGCGCAACAGTTCCGGTCGTGAACCTCGTGTTAAATTGCTTCTGCCTACAAAGACGCGTGAGTGAGGTGGGGGGAGTTTCTGATGGCTATTCACCGCAAACGTTTTCGTGTCGAAGAGGCTATTGTCGGCGAGATGCCCAGCCCCGAAATGATTGAGGAGGCTGCGCCGATGCATAGCGAGATCATGGCGGAGCTGCGCGCGATCCGCGCACAGATGGCGAAGGGCACCGCTGCCCCGCTGTCCGCCAGCGCGGCGATGGCGGCGATCGACGCTTCCACGGCCCATGAGCTTGCCGAGACGCGCACCATGCTCGACACCTACCGGGCGCAGATCGAGCAGTGCGAGAAGCTGAAGGTCGAGCTCGACCTCATCCACGACGCCATCGACCGCACCAAGCGCGAAATTGCGACGCTGCACGGCAAGAGCTTCGACGGCGGCGAGATGGCCAAGGTCAATGGCGAACTCGGCGCGGTCGTCGGCGGCACCGAGCAGGCGACCCAGCAGATCCTGGAAGCCGCCGAGTCGATCGACCAGGCGGCCAGCGCGATGTCCAAGGTGCAATCGGCCGACCAGCAGAAGCGGCTCGCCGACGACATCCAGGAACGCGTCATCTCGATCTTCGAGGCCTGCAACTTCCAGGACCTGACCGGCCAGCGCATCAGCAAGGTCATGACCACGATGAAGTTCATCGAGCAGCACATCAACGCGATGATGGAGATCTGGGGCGGCGTCGACGCGATCAAGGCCCATGTGCCGGCGCCGGCCGACACCCGCAGCGAGGACGAAAAACTCCTCAACGGTCCGAAGCTCGCCGGCGACGTCGGCCACGCCTCGCAGGACGACATCGACGCGCTGTTCGACTGAACGGACGCGGCATAGAGAAGAAGCAAAACGCCGGCGCGAGCCGGCGTTTTTTGTTTTTTGGGGATTTATCTCACGCTGTCATTCCGGGGCGGTCCGCAGGACCGAACCCGGAATCTCGAGATTCTCAGGTGCGCAATTGCGCACCATAGTTCGATGCTTTCGCATCGCCCCGGAATGACGGGAAGAACATCACGCCCTCGGGGCGCAGCGGACGTAGACCATGTTGCCGTAGCGGGTGGCGGCGTCCTTGTCGATGAAGCGGGTAATCAGGACGCGGCCGTCGAAGGACACGATCTCGCGGTCCTGCTCGCCGGGGGTCGGACCGGCCGGCCCGATATAGTTCTTGCCGCTGGGCGAGCCCTTCAGCCGCAATTCCTGCGGTGTCGCCTGGTCGGCCAGATGCATGACCACGCCGCCGGAGGTGCCGGCGCCGATCACGTAAGGATTCTTGCACTGGGACCGCGCGGCGGCCTCGGTGCGGGCGCGGTCGGCCGGGTTCTGGAACGAGGCGAGACCCCAGCGGCCGACGATCTCGTCGGCGCGGATGCTCGCCGGCATTTCCGGACCGGTACCGGGCTCTGCCTCGGGCGGCGGCGAGGACGACGAGAAGGACGGCAGGCTCATGCCGCCGCCGCAGGCGCCAAGCAGCAACGCCAAGCCAGATGCGGCCGCCAGATTGGCAACCGTGCGCGCGCGAGCTGAACTGATCATGGCATTCCCCCGAACAAGACCATGGCCGCACCCCTCCTGCAGCCAAGCGCAAAACCACCACCGGAGCAATGACGTCGTTTGATACGCCGGCGCCCCGAACACGTTTCCAATGCCACCATCCTATATCCGCCTCACCAATCGCTTAACCACCTTTGCTTGACAGGATCGCGGCCAAGCCATATTTCCGGGCGCACTATTAGCACTCGGAAAGCCCGATTGCTAAGCGCGCCGTTCGATCCTCGGGACGAGGGTGGACGGAAGCGCCGCCCCACCCACTTCCACTACTTCCGAAGCGAGCCTCCAAAGGGAAACGTCATGGCTAAATCCAAATTTCGTCCGCTGCATGACCGTGTCGTGGTCAAACGTATCGACGCCGAGGAAAAGACCAAGGGCGGCATCATCATTCCGGACACCGCCAAGGAAAAGCCCTCCCAGGGCGAGGTCGTCGCCGTCGGCCCCGGCGGCCGTGACGAGACCGGCAAGCTGATCCCGATCGACCTCAAGGTCGGCGACCGCGTGCTGTTCGGCAAGTGGTCGGGCACCGAGGTCAAGATCGACAACGAAGAGCTCCTGATCATGAAGGAGTCGGACATCATGGGCGTGATGGCCTAATGCCGTCAGCCTGAACGGCCGCTGAATGTCGTGCCCGGATCGCGTGATCCGGGCATCCATCCTTCCGCCGGGTTCGACCTGCGGATCCCGGAATCGATGCGGCCGGCAAAGCGGCAAGACGCAGCACGAAACAAGACACAGCACGAAACACGAGGGATTGCAGAAATGGCTGCCAAAGACGTCAAGTTTTCCGGAGACGCGCGCGAACGCATGCTGCGCGGCGTCGACATTCTCGCCAACGCCGTCAAGGTGACGCTCGGCCCGAAGGGCCGCAACGTCGTCATCGAGAAGAGCTTCGGCGCGCCCCGCATCACCAAGGACGGCGTCACCGTCGCCAAGGAGATCGAGCTCGAGGACAAGTTCGAGAACATGGGCGCCCAGATGGTGCGTGAGGTCGCCTCCAAGACCAACGACCTCGCCGGCGACGGCACCACCACCGCGACCGTGCTGGCCCAGGCCATCGTGCGCGAAGGCGCCAAGGCGGTTGCCGCCGGCATGAACCCGATGGACCTCAAGCGCGGCATCGACATCGCAGTTGCGGCCGTCATCAAGGACATCGAGAAGCGCGCCAAGCCGGTCGCTTCCTCCTCCGAGGTCGCCCAGGTCGGCACCATCTCGGCCAACGGCGATGCCGCCATCGGCAAGATGATCGCGCAGGCGATGCAGAAGGTCGGCAACGAGGGCGTCATCACCGTCGAGGAGAACAAGTCGCTCGACACCGAGGTCGACATCGTCGAGGGCATGAAGTTCGACCGCGGCTATCTGTCGCCCTACTTCGTCACCAACGCCGAGAAGATGACCGCCGAGCTCGAGGACGCCTACATCCTCCTGCACGAGAAGAAGCTCTCGGGCCTCCAGGCCATGCTGCCGGTGCTCGAAGCCGTGGTGCAGTCGGGCAAGCCGCTCGTGATCATCGCCGAGGACGTCGAGGGCGAGGCTCTGGCCACCCTGGTCGTCAACCGCCTGCGCGGCGGCCTCAAGGTCGCCGCCGTCAAGGCGCCGGGCTTCGGTGACCGCCGCAAGGCCATGCTCGAGGATCTCGCGATCCTCACCGGCGGCCAGCTCATCTCCGAAGAGCTCGGCATCAAGCTCGAGAACGTCACGGTGAAGATGCTCGGCCGCGCCAAGAAGGTGGTGATCGACAAGGAGAACACCACGATCGTCAACGGCGCCGGCAAGAAGCCCGACATCGAGGCCCGCGTCGGCCAGATCAAGGCGCAGATCGAGGAGACCACCTCGGACTACGATCGCGAGAAGCTCCAGGAGCGCCTCGCCAAGCTCGCCGGCGGCGTCGCGGTGATCCGCGTCGGCGGCGCGACCGAGATCGAGGTCAAGGAGAAGAAGGACCGCGTCGAGGACGCCCTCAACGCCACCCGTGCCGCGGTGCAGGAAGGCATCGTCCCCGGCGGCGGCGTCGCGCTGCTCCGCGCCAAGAAGGCGGTGGGCCGTCTCACCAACGCCAATGACGACGTCCAGGCCGGCATCAACATCGTGCTGAAGGCGCTGGAAGCCCCGATCCGCCAGATCTCCGAGAACGCGGGCGTGGAAGGCTCGATCGTCGTCGGCAAGATCCTGGAGAACAAGTCCGAGACCTTCGGCTTCGACGCCCAGAACGAGGACTATGTCGACATGGTCGAGAAGGGCATCATCGACCCCGCCAAGGTGGTGCGCACCGCGCTCCAGGACGCCTCCTCCGTGGCCGGCCTGCTGGTGACCACCGAAGCCATGGTCGCCGAGGCGCCGAAGAAGGACGCTCCGCCCGCGATGCCAGCCGGCGGCGGCATGGGCGGCTTCTGAGCCCACCGTTCCCTGACAATGTTGCGAAGGCCGCCTCCGGGCGGCCTTCTTTTTTGCCGACCATGGCTCACGCTTTCCGATTCAACCGACGGCCAAAACCCATTACGGTGGCGCCGATTCTAAAGCGCGATGAGGTCGGAACGAGTCGTCATCGCGCTTTAGGTTGTTGTTTGAGCATGATCTTTTCGGAAAACCGCATCACGCTTTTCCGGATCATGCCCCCTTGCTCGAGGATTTTATCGATGCGCGCGCTTCTGGTTTGCTCCACGGCCCTTGTGGCGGCTCTGCTTGCTGTTTCGCCGGAGGTCGCATCCGCCCAGATGAAGCTGTCGCCAAAGGCGACGGTGCCGGGCGGACCCGAGACGCGCTATTTCACCTCGATCGACGGGCTGATGGACGGCAATGCCGACGTGATCCTGAAGGAGACGCGCCAGGGCAAGACGGTCACGGCGGCCGTCCTCGACGTCTGTTATCCGGTCGCGAAAAATTCCGACCGCAAGGATCGCTTCGTCGTCAATCTCCAGGTCGCCGGTCAGACGCTGACCGGCACGACGCAGAGCCTCGGCGCGAAGGCGCCCGTCACCGTCAAGCTGCTGCGCAAGCCGACCGGAGACACTTTCGAATTCCGCGGCCAGATTGGAATCGGCCAGGCCGTGACCGAGGTCACCTCGCCCGACAATTCCGATCTCAGCGAGAAGGAGTTTCTGGACAACCAGACCTCCGACGACGGCATCACGCCGCAGCCGAAGGACTTCACCGACGTCTCGCCGGAGGCGATCGCGGTCAAGGTCAAGCTGGATGCGGCGACCGAGTTCCTGAAG
This sequence comes from Bradyrhizobium sp. B025, assembly GCF_042257955.1. Lineage (NCBI taxonomy): Bacteria > Pseudomonadati > Pseudomonadota > Alphaproteobacteria > Hyphomicrobiales > Nitrobacteraceae > Bradyrhizobium > Bradyrhizobium sp. B025. The sequence continues at coordinate 7,481,480 of NZ_CP170150.1, forward strand.
AGCCTGAAGGGTCAGGAGGTCGAGGTGACGCTGGCGAGCCTCACCGTCGGCTGCGACGCGTTGCGCGCCGGCGAGCAGACCATCAACATGTCGGTCGACCCGGAGCGCGCCGGCGCGCTGCTGGCAAAATTCAAGGCGATGCCCGGCGTCACCGCCGCGGGCTGGACCGCGGGCATGACCGAGATGGACCGCACCATCCGCTTCGCCGCGGCCGACTGGCGCGACGGCGACAAGATCAACCGCGACAAGCTCGCAGCCGCCGTGGCGGGCGTGCTGGGCCGGACGCTCGCGGCAAAGCCGGTCTCGCAAAGCTTCAACCCGGCCACCGGCAAGCTCAAGCTGGTCTTCAAGCGGCCGAACCAGGATTTCCCGACGCTCGATCTGACCGACACGATCGAGGTCGCAGGGCTCATCTCGCCGGACAAGCCCGGCACGACCGACAAGCTCATGCTCTGGATCGGCAGCCCCGCCACCACGACCGCCGACGAGAGCAGCGGCGCCAAGCTCAATCTCTCGGACGAAGCTTCGGCCGACGAGGAGGGCGACCAGCCCGACGACAACGGCTCGGTCGAGGCGCTCGCAAAGGAATTGAAGGGCCAGCGCTGGGACGCCGACAAGTCGGTGTGGAAGTAGACGGAGACACCACCTCAACCCCGGCGAAGCCTTGGCGTAGCCGGGGTCGCGGGGTATGACAGCGAGGCTAATTGCCGTTCGCGCGGAAGCGCAGCGGCTTGGGGCCGAGAAGCGTCAGCACATCGCCCTGGCGCTTCCAGGTCTCGACGCTGCCGAGCGCTGCGACGAGATCGTCGTCGGCCTGGGCCTTTGCCGGCGGGCAGGACCGGTCCTGGATCTGGCCGGGGACGAAGATCACGGTGTTGCCGGCGACCGAGAACTGGCCCTTGCCGCCCTTGCACCAGAGCTCCAGCACGACCTCGCCATTGTCTCCAATCTCGATGTTCGGAATCCGCTTCGAGCCCGGCTGCGGCGACGCCTCCAGCGTCAGTTCGGTGCCGAAGGGAAAACCATCCTCCGCACGCGCGACAGTGGACATCGCAAGCACTGCAACCGTCGCACACACCATATGCCTGAGCGAAACCATGAAACCTCTCGAGCGACCTGATTTGCCGCACCTTCTATAAGACGGCGGCGCCATTGAGAAGGTTCTCTCAGCACGGACGCAAAATCCCCGCGGGGGTGAACCCCGCGGGGATTTGCGTCGAAGTGGAGCCTGTTACTTCAGCACCATCGCCGTGAACGGCCAGACATAGGCCTGCAACGTCACGAGCACGCCGACGAGGCAGGCCAGCACGATCGAGTGCCAGAACACGAAGCGCAGGATCGTGCCTTCATGGCCGTACCAGTTGGTGGCGGTGGAGGCGACGACGATCGATTGCGCGTCGATCATCTTGCCCATCACGCCGCCGGAGGAGTTCGCCGCGCCCATCAGGATCGGCGACAGGCCGAGCTGCTCGGATGTGATCTTCTGCAAGTTTCCGAACAGCACGTTGGAGGCGGTGTCCGATCCCGTCAGCGCCACGCCGAGCCAGCCGAGCAGCGTACCGAAGAAGGGATAGAGCACGCCGGTTGCGGCGAAGGCGAGACCGAGCGTCGCATCGACGCCGGACAGGCGCGTCAGCGTGCCGATCGCGAGCATCGCCGAGATCGTGATCAGCGAGATCGCGCACAGCCGGATGGTGCGGGCGTACTCGGTCACGAGCTTGCCGGGACCGACCCCCATCAGGAAGCCGGAGATGATCGCCGCGATCAGCATGCCCGTACCGGTGAAGGACAGGTAGGTGAAGCCGAACACCGCGCTCTCCTTGGTCGGCCCTGGCGCGACCGGCGGCATCTTGTTGATCATCTGGTGCAACTCGGGAACGGGATAGTTCCAGGTGAAGATCGAGTTCGCCCAGGTCTTGAAGCCGCCATTGCCCCAGACCAGCATCACGATGCAGACCATGATCCATGGCAGCAGCGCGCTGAAGAGTTCGCTTTGCGTCAGCGGTGTCTTGTCCAGCGGCTTTGCGGCGGCCATGGTGGAGGCCGATTCGTCGCGGCCGCGCAGCGCCGGCGACAGCCAGAGCTGCCTGGGCTGCCACACCTTCAGGAACAGGATCAGCGCGCCCATCGAGATCAGCGAGGCGCCGATGTCGACGATCCACGGATTGATGAAGTTCGAGATCACGAATTGCGGGACCGCGAACGACACGCCGGTGACGAGGATCGCCGGCCAAACGTCCTTCATGCCCTTCCAGCCCGCGAACGCCCAAACCACCCAGAACGGCACGATCAGCGAGAAGAACGGCAACTGCCGTCCGACCATCGCGCCGAGGATGTAGGGATCGAGCCCGGTGACCGAGGCAAGGCCCTGGATCGGCGTGCCCAGCGCGCCATAGGCGACCGGCGCGGTGTTGGCGATCAGCGACAGGCCGGAAGCGGCGAGCGGCGAGAAGCCGAGGCCGATCAGCACCGCGCCGGTGATCGCAACCGGCGTGCCGAAGCCGGAGGCGCCCTCGAAGAAGGCGCCGAACGAGAACGCGATCAGCAGCAATTGCAGCCGCCGGTCCTCGGTGACGCCGCCGACCGCGCGCTTGAGCAATTCGAAGCGTCCGGTGGTCACCGTCACCTGGTAGAGGAAGATGACGTTGAGAACGATCCAGCCGATCGGGAAGAAGCCGGTCACGACGCCGAGGATCGAGGCGCGGATCGACATGTTCACCGGCATGGTGAAGACGAATATCGTGATCAGGTTGGCTACGATCACGGCGATGATGGCCGCGATATGCGCCTGGACGCGGCCGCTCGCGATCAGGACCAGCAGCGTGACGACGGGTACCGCCGCGGCGATCGTCGACAGCACAGGGTTGTGCAGCGGATCATAGATTTGATTCCACATGGTCTTCCTCCCCCACGCATGTGTGCCGCAGGCGGCCCGCGTGGACAGCCGAACCTGCTTGACGCTGGAAGCGATAACCCCCGAGCTGGACGCGAATTCCTCGCGAATGCGGCGGTTCCCGTCCGCTCACAAGCTCGCGAAGTCCCGAAGGCCCCCACCCCGCGCCGTTAAACCCCATGCTAGGGTTGCAAGCGCCGACAAGCCAACGCAAATTGCAGAACTTGCGACTTTAGTCTAAGCGCGCCCATTTCGGCCGTTGCCTCAGCCATTTGGCTCCAGGCATTTGTGCACATCCCCTCAGGAGACAGAGCTCTGTGAAGAACATCAGCGCCACGCTCGCGATCGTCTGGCGAATCGCCGTCCCCTATTTCCGATCCGAGGACAAATGGGTCGGCCGCGGCCTGCTCGCCGCCGTGATCGCGATGGAGCTGGCGCTGGTCGCGATCGACGTGCTCGTGAACCAGTGGCAGAACCGGTTCTACAGCGCACTGCAGGCGAGCGACTGGGACGCGTTCGTCACGCAGATCTGGATTTTCGTCGCCCTCGCCTCGATGTTTATCGCGCTGGCGGTCTACAAGCTGTACTTGAACCAATGGCTCCAGATCCGCTGGCGGCAATGGCTGACCCGGCACTATCTGGGCGAATGGCTGCAAGGCGCCACGCATTACCGTATGCAGCTCAAGGGCGATGCGGCTGACAACCCGGACCAGCGCATCACCGAGGACGTCAAGAACTTCGTCGAGCAGACCCTGACGATCGGGCTCGGCCTGCTCTCGTCGATCGTGACGCTGTTCTCCTTCGTGATCATCCTCTGGGGTCTCTCCAACGCCGCGCCGCTGCACCTGTTCGGCACCGACCTCATGATCCCGGGCTATCTTTGCTGGGGCGCGCTGGTCTACGCGATCTTCGGCACCGCGCTGACGCACTGGATCGGCGCTCCGCTGGTCAACCTCAATTTCGAGCAGCAGCGCTATGAGGCCGACTTCCGCTTCCACCTCGTTCGCGTCCGCGAGAATTCCGAGCAGATCGCGCTGCTCAAGGGTGAAGGGGCCGAACGCGGCCGGCTCCTGGGTCGCTTCGGCCTTGTGATCGGCAACTGGTACGCCATCATGAGCCGGACCAAGCGCCTCACCGCGTTCACCGCGAGCTATCAGCAGGCCGCCGTGATCTTTCCCTATGTGCTGGTGGCGCCGGCCTTCTTCGCCAAGAAGATCCAGCTCGGCGACATGATGCAGACCGCATCGGCCTTTTCCAGCGTACAAGGCGCGTTGTCGTTCTTCGTCACGGCTTACCGATCGCTCGCGGAATGGCGCTCGATCGTCGCGCGTCTCGATGGCTTCGAGATGTCGGTCGATTCAGCCGCGAACCTGCCGGCACATGAGCCGGCGATCGCCCTCGAGGCCGCCGGCGGCGACCGCAATATCGGCCTCGAGCAGCTCTGCGTGAACCTGCCCAACGGCACGCCGCTGGTCGCCGCCGGCGCCTTCGCCATCCAGGTGCCGGAGCGCGTGCTGGTGACGGGGCCGTCCGGCTCCGGCAAGTCGACCCTGTTCCGGGCCATCGCCGGCATCTGGCCGTTCGGCACCGGCACCATCGTCGTCCCTGAAAGGGCGAAGCTGATGATGCTGCCGCAGCGCCCCTATTTCCCCGTCGGGGTTCTGCGCGATGCCGTGGTCTATCCCGCAGCGCCTGATACATTCGACGCCGCGCGCGTCCAGGACGCGCTGATCGCGGTCGGATTGCCCGACCTCGCCGAGCGGCTCGACGAGGACGGGCACTGGAACCGGATGCTGTCGCTCGGCGAACAGCAGCGTCTGGGTCTCGCCCGCGCGCTGCTGCATGCGCCGGACTATCTGTTCCTGGACGAGGCCACCGCCTCGCTGGACGAGCCGTCCGAGGCCCGGCTGTACCGGCTGCTGACGGAGAGGCTGCCGCAAGCCGCCATCGTCTCGATCGGCCATCGCTCGACCCTCGATGCTTTCCATACCCGCAAGGTGACGATGGTGAAGGACGGCCAGATCCACGTCCTCGGCAAGAGCGGCGAGCCGGTCCAGGCGGAATCGACCGTGGCGCGCTAAGGCGCAAGATGATCGCTATCGTAGTCGAAGGACCTCGATAAGGGCCTTTCCTTGCGGCCCATCCCTCGAGACGCCGGCCTTTGGCGAGCCCTCAGGATGAGGTCGGACTTCGCCGCAAAGTCCCAGATCCTCATGGTGAGGAGCGCCGCCCTGCGGCGCGCCTCCCGGACGATGCTTCGCATCGCCTAGAAAACCATGAAGGCCCGGCACGATCGCAGCGCTCCAGGCCGCAAGAAGCAAAAGGGCGGCAGATTGCTCTGCCGCCCTCAGCAAGTCGTTTCGGGAAGAAACTTACTTCAGGTTGGTCATCGCCGTCAGGTCGAACGACAGCTTGGCGATGCCGGCCGCGCCGCACCAGTTGGAGCCAGCGCCGCTCGGGTTGATCGGGGTGACGTTGGTGGTGCCGGTGGCATTGAAGGCGCTGGTGAAGGCGTTGCAATCACCCTTGTTCAGGTCGGTGTCGGAGTAACGCAGATCCAGCGTGAACACCTTGTAGGTGAAGCCGATGCCGACGTTCCAGGTGTTGTAGTCCTTGTAGGGAATACCGTTCGCGAAAACGGTGCCGGCGCCGGTGCCGTAGAAGGCGTCCGAGGTGCCGAACCACTGGCGGCCGAACTCACCCGACACATACATGCCGACGCCCGAGGGACCGAAGACAGTGCTGGGCGCGGTGTACTTGGCAGTCACCGACGCGTAGTTGCCCCAGGCACCCGAGTTCAGGAAGTTCGGCGAGTAGTACTCGTTCACGCCGACGGCCCAGTTGTCGTTGATGGTGTAGTTCAGCTTGGCATAGCCTTCGAAGAAGCTGACGTTCTTCTTCATGACGTTGCCGTCGGCGAGGAAGATCGTGGTGGTGCTGACGGCGCAGACGTTGCCGCCGGGAACGCCGCCGGTGAGCACGTTGTCGGCGCAGCTTCCGCCCGGATACAGGTAGCCCCAGATACCGAAGTCGAAGGCGAAGGCGCCGAAGGTCGGGCGGATACCGCCGTAGACGTCGACTTCAGCCGCAGCGCGGTTGGCGAAGGAGATGCTCTCCGCGGACACACCGGCGTAAAGCTGGAGGTCCTTGGTGACGTTGTAGCGCGGCTCGAAATAAGCGGCGACCGACGGCTGGTGGTTCGACTGGGTCACGCCGCGAAAGATGTAATCGCTGACGAGCGCACCGCCGAAGGCGATGTCCCAGGGGTCGAAGGCAGCGACCGGCGGGGCCTTCTTGGCCTTCACCGCCATATCCGCCGCGAAAGCCGAACCCGTCGTCACCATTGCCAGCGCCGTTGCCAACAAAGCCACTTTTTTCATTTCGATCCCCATCACCAGTTCTCACCCAGTCGGTTTCCCGGAAGCCCCCCGGGGCGTACGACCCAACATCAAAAATTCATGACTGCGGCAATCTGGATCGGAGGATGTGAACCGTGAAGCAAAAAACGCGGGCATCTGCTGACTTTTTAGGCGTTCTGACGATTTCACGAAAGGTTGTCTGCCTGTGTGGCTTCTCGATCACATTATTTGCCCTCCAAAGGGCACTGGAGGACGGGGTTAGTACGGAGACCTGCAGTACCGTGCTCCGCGCGCTACGAATCGGGCTGGCGCCGGGGAATGGCGGCCTCCGGCAGCCACAGCCGCGATGCAGAAAGGCCGCAGCGTCGCCGCCGCGGCCCTCCTGCTGTCGATCGTGGTCGTTGGGTTGAAGCCAGCCCTGGCCCAGCCCCTGGCCTGACCGCGGGCCTAACCCTGCCCCTCGGCCGGCGTCGGTTCCGCAGAAGACGAAGGCATCGCCCAGCTTGTCTCGGCGACAGGCTCGGGAGCCGGAGCTGCCACCGGCGCTGACGGCTTCGGCGCGGGAGCTGCCTTCGCCTTCTTCGGTGCCGCCTTCTTCGCAACCTTCTTGGCGGCCTTCTTCGGTGCAGCCTTCTTCGCAGCCTTCTTGGCCGACTTCTTCGGTGCGGCCTTCTTAGCGGCCTTCTTGGCAGATTTCTTCGCTGACTTCTTGGCTGCCTTCTTCGTCGCCTTCTTCGCGGTCTTCTTCGCCGCTACAGCCTTCTTGGCCTTTTTTGCCTTCTTGCTTTTTTTCTTTTTCGCTTTCGCCATCGTGGTCCTCCTGTTGCCGCCGAACAATGGTCGATCGGACGTCTTTCCGCCGTCACCTCCGGACGAAAGCTCAGCTCGACGCGTTCAATGCCGGCCGCGACCCGCCCGTAGCCCAATCGAGAAGCTCAATCGTGTGTACGACCGGAACTGACGTGCCACTGGCAATCTGCACCATGCAGCCGATATTGCCCGCGGCAATCATGTCCGGCTTGACGCTCGCGATGTTGGCGACCTTGCGATCACGCAACCGACCCGCAAGCTCGGGTTGGAGAATGTTGTAGGTCCCCGCCGAACCGCAACACAAATGGCTCTCGGGCACATCTTTCACCACGAATCCATTCTTGGAAAGCAATTCTTTCGGAAGGCCCGTGATTTTCTGCCCGTGCTGCAACGAACAGGCGGAGTGATAGGCGACGACGATGTTGTCGCCTATCGCAGTGGTCGCGAGATCGAGGCCGGCAACATATTCGGTGATGTCCTTGGCAAGCGCGGACACCTTCGCCGCATCGGCCGCGAACGCAGCGTCCTCGCGCAGCAGATAGCCGTAGTCCTTGATCACGGTGCCGCAGCCGGACGCCGTCACCAGGATGGCGTCGAGCCCCTCGCCGGCCGCTTCCGCCCGCCATGCCGCGATATTGGCGCGAGCCCGCGCCAGCGCATCGTGGTCGTTGCCGAGGTGATGGGTCAGCGCGCCGCAGCATTGCTCGTCCCTGACCAGGACGACCTCGATGCCGTGGCGGGTGAGAAGACTGATGGCAGCCTGGTTGATGCGCGGCGCCAGCACCTGCTGCGCGCAGCCCTGGAGCAGCGCGACCCGGCCGCGCTTCTTGCCGAGCGCCGCGAACACGCTGCCCGGGAGGGGGCCGGGCGACGGCAGCCGGTTCGGGGCCAGCGCCAGCATCGCCTTGAGGCGCTGGACCAGGCCCGGTGTCGCCGAGGGCCGCGGCGTCGGCAGGAATACGGCGAGCGGACGGGCCAGCCGCGCCAGCCACATGCTGGCGCGGAAGCGCTGCGGATCCGGCAGGACGAAGGCCAGCACCTGGCGCAGCAGCCGCTCGGTGAGCGGCCGCTGATAGCGCTGCTCGATCCTGACCCGGGCCTGGTCGACGAGGTGCATGTAGTTCACCCCGGAGGGGCAGGTCGTCATGCAGGCCAGGCACGACAGGCAGCGGTCGACATGCTTGACCACCTCGGCTGTCGGCGCCTGGTCCTTCTCCAGCATCTCCTTGATCAGATAGATGCGGCCGCGCGGGCTATCGAGCTCGTCGCCGAGCAGCACATAGGTCGGACAGGTTGCAGTGCAGAAGCCGCAATGGACGCAGGCGCGCAGGATCTTGTCGGCCTCCGCGATATCGGGATCGGCAAGCTGCGCCAGTGAGAATTCGGTCTTCATGCCGCAGCGCCCCGCGTCAGCCGTCCCCGGTTGAGAATGGACTTCGGATCGAAACCGGCCCGCACCCGCTCGCTCAGGGCGGCGATGCCTGGCGCTTGCGGATGGAACACATCGACATCGCGCCTGACATCCTCTGCCGCCCGGATCAGCATGGCATGCCCGCCGACCGCATTCGCACGCGCGCGCACGGCCGGTTCATGCGCATCGCCCTTCGGCGGCAGTGCGGCCCAGATCAATCCGCCGCCCCAATCGTAGATCACGTCGCCGCCGGTCTCGCGCGCCAGCTGGGTCCCGAGCGCCGCACCTGACGCCGGCGGACAGACGATCCGCCACACCGGCCGGGCGCCCAGCGCGCCGCCGGCCGCGAACGGCAGGACATCGCGGACGGTCGCCCACAGTGCCGCCGACGATGCGTCCTCGACCAGGGCCGCGGTTCCGAACGGCGCCAGCAATTCGCGCAGCGAACCGGCGCGGTGGGCGGCTGAAGCGGTAATGCCTTCGAGCCGCAGCACGGTCAGCGCTTCGCCCTGGCCCGCGATGTCGCCGAGCCCGTCGATCTTCGCCCGGAACGCGGATTTCGGCAGGTGGGCGGCGCCGGACACGTCGAAGGGCGAGCCGAGCGCCGCGGTCATCGCCTTGTTGGCGGCGGCATCGTCGAGCCCGCGCAGCAGCAGCGTCCGCTCGGCCTCCGGCTTCGGCATCACCTTCAGCGTGACCTCGGTCATCACCGACAGCGTGCCCCAGGAACCGGCCAGAAGCTTGCAGAGGTCGTAGCCGGTGACGTTCTTCACCACCTTGCCGCCGGTCTTGAAGCTGTCGCCGAAACCGGAGACGGCGTGCGCCCCGAGCAGGTGGTCGCGCGCCCCGCCCGCCCGGATGCGCCGCGGGCCGGCGAGGCCCGCCGCGATCATGCCGCCGATGGTGCCTGATACGGGCGTGCCGAGCAGCGGCGCGGTGTTCATCGGCTCAAAGGCGAATTGCTGGTTCTTGGCATCGATCAGCGACAGCACGTCGGCCAGCGGCGCACCGGCCTCAAGCGTCACGATCAGTTCGTTGGGCTCGTAGGAGGTGACGGCATTGAGCGCGGAGACGTCGAGCACGGCGTTGGTCGCCATCGCGTGGCCAATGCTGCGCTTGCTGCCATGACCGATGATCTCGAGCGGCTGCTCGTTGGCAATCGCCGCGCGCACCACCTCTTCGACGTCTTTGGCGTCTCTGACCTTGAGCGTATCCACGGGAAAAGGCGGTAGCGAAATTCGCCGCCAAAATCAAATGCAGCGTGACGCGGCGACCACCCAGCCGAGCAATGCCAGTGCGGCGTGCGACGAAACTCCATCAGGCTGGCTCCGCGACATCCGACAACAACGGTTCGATAAAGATCGAAGCGTTCACGACATCGACACTTCGATCACCGGCGAACCAAAGCCGACAGGCCATCGCTACAAGCTTGCGCCGATCGCGATCGAGCCCAACCGACGGAGACACACATGGAGCGATCGACATATGCGCGGTCGGCGCCGCGCGTCCACGAAACATTCAGCCGCAGGTCGGTGATCACCGCCTTCGGTGCCGTCCTGGCGATTTATCTCTCGCCGTGGACGTCGTCATCTCAAGCCCAGCAGCAAGGAGGAAAGACCATGAACCACTATGCCACGCAGAAATCCCTCAGCGACGCCGTCGACGGCGGCGGCCTGCTCGTCGTCGCGCAATGGGAGGCCAAGCCCGGCGAGGCCGACAAGGTCGCCGCGATCCTCGAACGCTTCCTGCCCGAGGCGCAGCGCGAGGACGGCGTCAAGCTGTTCCTGATCTCACGCGCCAGGGAGAATCCGGCCCAGTTCCTGTTCTACGAGCTGTTCCGCGACGAGGCCGCTTTCAAGGCGCACCAGGAGAGCGCGCACTTCAAGACGTACATCGCCGGCGAAGCCCTGCCGCTACTGGCGAAGCGCGAGCGGGCGCAATACGGGCTGCTGTAAGCGTTTCGGAGGGAAGAGGTTTGCATCGCAAGCCCCTTCCCTCCGCGCGAGCGCCTAGAACCGCGGAATGTCCGGAAACGCCAGCTTGCCCGCGTGCACGTGCATGCGGCCGAGCTCGGCGCAGCGGTGCAGGGTCGGAAACACTTTTCCGGGGTTGAGCAGGCCCTGCGCGTCGAAGGCGCATTTCAGCCGCTGCTGCTGGTTGAGGTCGATCTCGCTGAACATCTCCGGCATCAGATCGCGCTTCTCGATGCCGACGCCGTGCTCGCCGGTGAGCACCCCGCCGAACTCGACACAGGCGCGCAGAATGTCAGCGCCGAAGGCCTCGGCCCGCTCGATCTCGCCGGGCTTGTTGGCATCGTAGAGGATCAGCGGGTGCAAATTGCCGTCGCCGGCGTGGAACACATTGGCGCAGCCGAGCTGGTATTTTTCCGATAGCTCGCGGATGCGCGCCAGCGCCTTCGGCAACGCACCGCGCGGGATGGTGCCGTCCATGCAGAGATAGTCGGGCGAGATGCGGCCGACGGCCGGAAACGCGGCTTTCCGGCCCGCCCAGAACAGGTTGCGCTCGGCCTCCGAGGTCGAGATCTGGCAGGTGGTCGAGCCGCAGGCATTGGCGATGGTCTCGACGCGCGTGATCAGCTCGTCGACCTCGATCTTGGGACCGTCGAGCTCGATGATGAGCAGCGCCTCGACGTCGAGCGGATAGCCGGCATGGACGAAGGCTTCCGCGGCGTGGATCGCGGGCTTGTCCATCATCTCCATGCCGCCGGGAATGATGCCGGCGCCGATGATGCGTGCCACGCATTCGCCGGCCGCTTCGACCTCCGCGAAGCCGACCATCAGCGCGCGCGCCGTCTCCGGCTTTTGCAGAATGCGCACCGTGATCTCGGTGATGACGCCGAGCAGACCTTCGGAGCCGGTGATGACGCCCATCAGGTCGTAGCCGGCGTTCTCGCACCCCTTGCCGCCGATCCGCAGGATCTCGCCGCTCATCAGCACGATCTCGCAACCCAGCACGTTGTTGGTGGTCATGCCGTATTTGAGGCAGTGCACGCCGCCGGAATTCTCCGCGACATTGCCGCCGATCGAGCAGGCGATCTGCGAGGACGGATCGGGCGCGTAATAGAAGCCGGCATGCGCGACCGCCTGGCTGATCGCCAGATTGGTGACACCGGGCTCGGTGACGACGACGCGGTTGTCGAAATCGATCTCGCGGATGCGCTTGAACTTGCCGAGCCCGAGCAGCACGCCGTCTTCGAGCGGCAGCGCGCCGCCGGACAGCGAGGTGCCGGAGCCGCGCGGCACCACCTTGATGCCCTGCCTGGCACAATATTTCAGGACGAGCGAGACCTGCTCGGTCGTATCGGGCAGCACCACGACCATCGGCGGCTGGCGATAGGCGGTCAGCCCGTCGGATTCATAGGCCCGCATCTCGGCGGCGCTGTCGATCACGCCTTCGCCTGATACGATTGCGCGCAAGGCGGCGACGATCTCGCTGCGACGCGCCAGCACCGCCTGGTCGCTTGCGGGCATCATGATGGCCATATTACGAAGCCTTCGTCCGACGGAGGGAATTGTCCCGGCAAATCAATCATGTCTTGCCGTCTTTGGGTAGGTCCTCCGAAGGTCGCATTGCATTGTTGCAGCGCAAGTTCTCTCTGGGGCAAGTCTGCTATCAGGAAACCTGTCAAGGATTCGCGGCTTGTCCACTTGCCCTGGACCTGCCAAAACCACGACCCTCCATCTGACCCGGGAAGAGACGAAGAGCACCCTTATGACAAAACTGACTTTCGGCGCGCTAGTTGCCCTCGCCATGACTGCCGCAGCGTCCACCGCCATGTCTTCCAAAGCGATGGCGCAGGACGCCGCCGCGGGCAAGACGTCGTTCAACAAGTGCCTGGCCTGCCACGCGATCGGCGAAGGCGCCAAGAACAAGGTCGGCCCCGAGCTCAACGGCCTCAACGGCCGCAAGTCGGGAACTGCGCCGGACTACAGCTATTCGGATGCGAACAAGAATTCCGGCATCACCTGGGACGAAGCCACGTTCAAGGAGTACATCAAGGACCCCAAGGCCAAGATCCCCGGCACCAAGATGGCGTTCGCCGGCATCAAGAACGAGACCGAGATCAACAATCTCTGGACCTTTGTCTCGCAGTTCGACAAGGACGGGAAGATCAAGCAGTAAGCGCGCGAGAGGCGGCCGCCAGAGCTTCGGTTCTGATTGAAGCAGAGCCGAAGCTCCGGCTTCTTGTTTTGACGCGTTTTCTTCACGCGAACCGGTATCCGCTTCCCTCGAAAACGCTTCAGTCGGCGGCCGCCTGCGCCGGCACGATTTTCCCGATCATCGTCTCGATCTCCGTCTTCACCAGATCCGGCACGGCGTTCTGCACCATGTGGCCGAGATCGGGCAGCACGATCAGCTTTGCATTCGGCACCTGAGCTGCGAACGGGCGCGCGTGGATGTTGGTCTTCACCGTCTTGTCGGGTTCGCCGGCGATGATCGTGACCGGGGCCGATATTTGGCCATAGCGCGTGGCTTGCCCGGCCACCGACGCCTTCAACGTCACCAGATCATAGGCATTGGCGATGAACTCGCGCGGCCGCAGCAGCAGCGGCGTCGCGGAGTGCTGCACGAAACCATCGGGCATGGTCTGCGGCAGGAACACGTTGCGCGCGCCGGACTCGGCGACGAAATACCCGAGCGGCAGCGTGATGGTGTAGGCGAGCAACGGGCCGATCACGGGCATCGCGATGAGCTCGTTGTAGCGGCCGACGCCGCCGCGCCAGGGATGCGTGACGGGCGCCAGCATCACGAGGCCGGCGACGCGGCCCCGATGATCGAGCGCGAGGCGCGCGCCGAGCGCCCCGCTCCAGGAATGCACGACGAACACCGCACGATCGATTCCGAGCTTACGAAGCGCCTCGTCGATCATCCGCGCCTGGATCTGCGGCGTCGAATCCTGCCGCCGCGCGCGCGTGCTCCAGCCATGGCCGGGACGGTCGATCAGGATGACGCGATGGTCTTTTGCCAGGAGATCGCCGAGCGGGCGTCGCATCGCTTCGAGATTGGAGCTCGCGCCGTGCAGCATCACGACCGGCAGGCCTGAATCGCGCGGGCCGATGTCGACGACGTGAAGCGTCGCGCCATCGACCTCGATCATCCGGCCCTGCGGCGGAAAGGCGCGTTGCACGGCGACGATTCCAGCCTGCGTGACCAGCGCCAGCAGAACCAGCGCCGTCACGACTGTCATCACGATCATGGAGAGAATCCGGACGTAATAAGGCACCTGGCAATTACGGACGTGGCACGCGGCAGTTTCGCCCCAGGCGCTTCAGCACTTCCACCGGAAATGAGGGGCTGTGGATATGTGCAAAATCGAGGGCCAGAAAAACTCAATAGAATCAATCTAATTCCTGATTGCGCGCAAGCTTCGGACCAGCTTCATGCGGTCGTCATAGCGGTTTCCATATAATCGCCATGGTCGGTTCCGCCATTTAGGCGCGGGTGGGCGCCGATCCTCCTCGCGACCTCAGGGGATGCGGGACAGGCCGGCAGGATTTGTCCTGATTTGAACCGGAGAATTTCGATGAGCTTCAGATCGAACGACACTGCAATCGACGAGATTGTCGCAAGCTGCAACGGTGACCTGCGCGGTGCCGTGCGGGCGCTGCTCCTGATCAACGAGCATCTCGAGGCGGAGCTCGCCAGGGCTTACGCCGCAGCGGCCGATCGCGGCCTCGCCGAGCGCGGCGGCAGCGCCCTGCATTAGGTGCGGGCCGGACCTAGTCCGTCTTGTCCGCGTCCTTTTCGTCGTCGGGACTGACCGCGGGACAGGCGCGGATGGTCGAGCGGGCGAGCTTGGCGTCGGCCCTGGACTTGTAGGGACCATCGCCGAACCAGATGTCGCCGATGATGACCGGATTGCTGGTCACGATGTTGCATTTGCCGGTGGCGCGGTTGCCGACCACCCAGAACAGTCCGTCGGCGAGACTCACCGTTCCCGACGCGAGCAACAAGCTACCCGCAAAAATCAAACGCTTCATGGCTTTGCTCCTGCCATGCAGGTAGGCCTGCGGCCGCATTGGCGATACCCCAGCTCATGCGACGCGTGTGATCGTGGTTAATCCGCGTGCGCCGCAATCGCTCGGGAAATGATCAAACTATCCCTTTGCGCTGGCGCGGCCCTTCGGGTCCGGATCGTGCTCTAGATGTCGCGGCCTTCGACCTTTTCGGTCAGCGCCTTGACCTGATCGGGGATCTTCTCGAGGTGCGGATTGACGGCGAGCGCCTTGCGGTAGGCCTCGAGCGCGCGCTTCTCGTCGCCGACCTCCTGCATGATCATGCCGAGCCCCGCGAGCGCGCCGAAATGGCGGGGTTCGCGGATCAGCACTTGCTGGATGTCGGCGAGCGAGCGGCCGTAGTCGTTCTGCATGTAGTAGAGCGTGGCGCGCCGGTTCCAGGCCTCGATGTAGTCGGGCCTGAGCTTGATGACCGAATCCAGCAGCTTGATCGCGACGTCGATCTTCTGCGCGTCGACCGCGGTCTTGGCCCGCGCCATCAGCAGCGAGGCGGTATCGCTCGGGGTCTGGAGCCAGATCGCCCAGATCCGCGCCTCGACATGCTTGGCGCTGACATCGTCGGGCGCCGCCTTCAGCGCGCCGAACAGGAAATCGAGATTTTTGGTGCGATCGACCTTGGGCAGCTTGGCCGGCGCTTCGGGAAGCTTCTTCTGCTTGCCGGGCGGGGACGGCGGCTCAACCTGCTGCGCCGCGGCCGGAGCGAGGCCGGCGGTTCCCAGGGCAAGGGCCAGACACAGGGTGCGTGCGAAAGGGAATCTCACTGCCAGGACTCTCGATGCCATGACCGAAGTCTAGACGCGTAAAGCCGCCCTTGCAAAGCAAAGGCGGCGTCAAACTCGTGTGAGACCGTGGT
This sequence comes from Bradyrhizobium sp. B025, assembly GCF_042257955.1. Taxonomy (NCBI): domain Bacteria; kingdom Pseudomonadati; phylum Pseudomonadota; class Alphaproteobacteria; order Hyphomicrobiales; family Nitrobacteraceae; genus Bradyrhizobium; species Bradyrhizobium sp. B025. The sequence goes on from NZ_CP170150.1 coordinate 7,496,844, forward strand.
CTTGCGGGGCGCGCGGGGCGTCCGGCAGGGCTAATCAGCCCTGGCGAGCCTTGAAGCGGCGCTGCACCTTGTTGATCACATAGACCCGGCCCTTGCGGCGGACCAGGCGGTTGGCGCGATGGCGACCGCGCAGCGATTTCAGCGAGTTACGGACCTTCATGGCAGAATCCTGAACGTTCGAAAGGCCGTGTTCGGCACTACCGTTTCGGCACGCGCGAATGTGGCAAAATGAGATTTTTCCCGCTGGCGGACGACCGCCCGGGACGGGGCGGTTCTTAAGGCATGGCGGGAGGTCATGTCAATGTTAACTGCCCGGTTCCGAACCGGCAATTTCGCGAAAACAACCCCATGCACAGTAGAAACAGCCGGATCGGCCCGATCTGCCGCATCAGAGGCCAGGCACGGCAAAGACTTTTGCGGGCTGCGGTTTTGCTTCCAGCCACGCCTTGCCAAATTCGTTATATCATATAATCAATTTGGCAACCCGTCGGGAGGAAACCAATGCCGAAGCTGAAGCTGCCCAACATCGACGATGTCGTCGCCATCGACATCCACACCCACGCCGAAGAGCCCTGCGGCTGCCACGCCGACGACGGCTATGACGACTTCCAGGCGCAGATGGCGGAGTACTTCAAGTCGCCGAACAAGCATCCGCCGACCGTGCCGGAGACCGCCGCCTACTATCGCTCCAAGAACATCGCCGCCGTGATCTTCCCGGTCGACGCCGAGCGCGAGACCGGTTTCCGCCGCTACAACAATTACGAGATGCTGGAGGTCGCCTCCGACCATCTCGACGTCCTCATCCCGTTCGTCTCGATCGACCCGCACAAGGGCAAGCTCGGGGCGCGCGAGGCGCGCAAGCTGATCGAGGAATACGGCGTGCGCGGCTTCAAATTCCATCCGACCATGCAGGGCTTCTATGCCAACGACCGCATGGCCTATCCGCTCTACGAAGAGATCAACAATGGCGGCGCCATCGCGCTGTTCCACACCGGCCAGACCGGCGTCGGCTCGGGCATGCCCGGCGGCATGGGGATGCGGCTGAAATATTCCAACCCGATGTACATGGACGACGTCGCGGCGGATTTTCCCGATCTCAAGATCATCCTCGCCCACCCCTCCTTCCCCTGGCAGGAAGAGGCGCTGTCGGTCGCGACCCACAAGCCGAACGTCTACATCGACCTGTCGGGCTGGTCGCCGAAATACTTCCCGCCGATCCTGGTGCGCTACATCAACTCGATTCTGCAGGACAAGATGCTGTTCGGCTCGGACTGGCCGGTGATCACGCCGGACCGCTGGCTGTCGGACTTCGCCAAGATCGACATCCGCGACGAGATCCGGCCGAAGGTGCTGAAGGCGAACGCGCGCAAGCTGCTGGGCATCTAGCGCGGACGCTGAGAAGGCCGCTGGCGTGGCAGGGCAACGCTCGAGTTGCCGACGGCAAGGAGACCGCCAGACGGCGGTCTCCGGAAGTTCACCGCGCCTGATCAGGCAGCTCGCTTGAAAGCCTCCCGCGCCGCCTCGTTGGCACGATCAAAGGCAAGGCGGGTCTCCGCCAGGGCCGCCATGAGTGCGGACCATGAGTGGGTCCCCGCCTCTCTGAGCTTCTCCAGTTTTTTCTCCGCCTCGATTGCATCGGCATTCATGCGCTTCAGGGCTGCGTCGATGTCGCCGCGGCGCTCGGACGCAAAGTTCTTGGCATCGCTGCCGAGCTTGTCGGCGGCTTCGCGCCACGCCTTGAGCTGCGCTTCGGCCTGAAGCTTGAACGTCGCCTGTTGCTGCTCGATCTGCTTGCCGAAGCTTTCGACGTATTTTCCGGCCTCGGTCTCGAACACACGCCAATCGGCTTCCATCCTTGATTTTGCCTGGGTCCAGGCGGCCTCGCCGACCTCCGACTGCTTCTTCACGGTGTCGCGGAATTCGTCGCGCTGCTTGCAGAGATCCGCCAGAACCTTCGTGGCCTTCTCACGCGCTTCCGACTGCACCTCGGAAGCCCTGGCTTCGAGCGAGGTCACCGTTGCTTCCATTTCGTCAAGACGCTCCTTGGCCCAGTTGGTGAAGAAATTGATGTTGTTTTGCGTGACCATTGCTTCGTGTCCATGGTTCGAATGGTACCGCCCCAGTTTCCCGACTAACACGCTGCGCCACGCGCGTTCTTGACGTGAGTCAAGCAACGTCGCCGAGCTGATGAGGGCTTCGATGCCGAGGACAGAAACCCTCACTTGCCAGATCAAGCGCCAGCCCGGGACTCAAGGATTTGTAGGTCGCGAGCGGCGCCTGCGCCATTGCCGGGTGCGCGAGCATCAACAGGACGGTGGCCGCAAGCAGGGTGCGAGCGAGCATGGTTTCTCCGACGTGAGCTGGTCGACGTCGACTTTAATCTAGGGCGTGTACTCTTAACGCGCAGAAGTCCGGTCTTGAAGGCTTAGCGGAAATGTTCCGCTCGGTCAGCGCATTGCCGCTGATGACCCGATTGAGACATCCTCTTGACAGTCGGGCGATGAAGAACGCGGTCTGTCGGCTGAGCCATCAAAGACCCATGTACGCCCAAGAGGGAGTACCACCATTTTTCTATCGCGATTGGCGGCCATGAGGTTGTTATCGTCTTGTCGGAAATGGCCAAAACCCTCACCCTTGGTTCGGCCAGTTCATTCCGACATTGCTTTGATGAAAAGCTAGGAGGGAACATGCGCAAATATGTCCGTGGTACCTTCGTCGCCGCGCTAGGTCTTGCTTTTATCGGTGCGGCCCTCAGACCAATTGCAGCAGAAGAGCCTTACAAGGCTCAGCTCGACGCGTTGCGCAAATCGCTGGAGAAATATCAGGACTACAAGGTAGCCGTGCGCGACCTCTACCTGTCGACGGTGGGCTGCGTGCACTATTCTGGCGAGAAAGTTCCGCACCACATGGAGTATGCCAAAGGCGCTATGGGAGTGCACTTTGCCAATGTCACAGTGCAGGGCGCTCCCGATCCGATGAAGCCCAACGTATTGATCTACGAACCTGTGGGCAAGGAATTGAAGCTCGTGGCTGTTGAGTGGTTGGTGCCTCTAACGGCAGATACCAAGCAGCGCCCCTCTCTCTTCGACCAACCCTTCATGGGCCCGATGGAAGGACACTGGCCGCTCATTCCAAAGGAGTTTGTGCATTATGATCTGCATGCCTGGTTGTTCAAGGACAACCCGCTCGGCATGTTTGCGCCCACCAACCCGAATGTTAGCTGCGAGGGCTACGACTTTTCCCTGCTGGAAGAGCCGACCATGATGGTGCCGGGCCCATAAGCCAATCGCGAGGTCGGCTTCTGGCCCATCAGCGAAGTGGTAGCACGCCTCATTGAGGTCCGTTCAATGGGGCATAGCGGACTGAGCTTGCTCACGTTGAGTTTTTCGCGTTTTGACCCCACAGAAGGCACGGCATCGGGCCGGGCAGATGTCGGCCTCGACCCGCTTCGGACATCGCGGTTTGGCAAACAGGGCAGTAAGACTCCCGGGCGCATCACGAGGCAATATGAGGCGGCGGGAGTTCATCGGGCTGGTTGGTGGTGCAGCTGCTTCGTCGGTTGTGGCGCAAGCAAACTTTTTCCGCTTTAGCGGGCGCTAAGCGGGATGGGCAAGTAATCTTATGCTCGTCGGTTGCTACTTTTGCTGAACGCGGCTGAGATAATCGACAACAGCGAGGATGCGTTTTCGCACGACGACTTCGGGGCTTTGCTCCGGCCCGGCCATCTTCCAATAAGACGGATCAACATAGTGAGGCAAGTTGACAATGGGGTTGAATCGTTCTCCCCAAATTGGCATCTCACGAGTGCCGTGAGCAGGAATTGTTTTCGATCCATCTATGGTTTCATAGACAGCGTTCGTGGGAAAGACCCCGTTGTTGTTTTTGGCCAACACCGTCAAATCGGGAGGCGGGATCTTGAGCTGGTCGCTGACCGGTCCTTTGCCCTTTGCATCCGCGCCATGACAACTCGCGCACGAAGACTGAAATTCTGACTTGCCGATGTCGAGGTCTTCAGCCTGAGCCGCGGCAGCGAAAGCAGCGGTAAGGCCGGCAATTATCAACCAACCACACTTTACCATGTCGCTCTCCGACGCTGGCTAGAAAGGCTTTACTACTAGCCGCTTTGCGCTCCGACAGATTGACGCATATCAAGACTGGCTTCCGGCTTAGGCTTGTGAAGGCTCTGGGAGTGGCATGCTTTCGCCGGCTGATCGGACTTAAGAGCCCGCGCCCTAGAGTGATGCCGTGCTCGCCGATCTCGCGCTGCTCTGCTACCACCCGCATGGTCTGGGCGCGTCCGCCGTTCGGTCGCTATCGGGGATAGATCGGACATGGAGCGGATAACCCATGTCGGTCGCAAATGACCCGTAGCGGACTCGCTTGTTTTCTACCGGCAAATCGACGAGCCGACTTGTTGCAAGCTCTTTCGTAGGCAGAGAGTTGCCTGATACCATCCGCAACGCGTTGGGCTGTGTGGATGCGATAAGAAAACTCAGGGGTCGCCGCATGAAAGACGTCGAAATCGTTTCGGAAGACCAATGGCACGCTGATTGGCGGCAGGAACGCCGGTTGACGCTGCTGTTTGAACCGTCGATCAAGGAGGATGCCTGGTGTGGACCGCTCGTCGAAGAGTTCTGGTTGCCCCATTGGCAGAATCGGCTCGATTTCGTCACACAGGCCGCTGATTTCTGTGCTGACGAAGACGAGTATAGATTGAGGGACCTGGACAATATCGTAATCCAGCGACGTGGGGGGAATGCCGAGTTGGAAGGCAGCGCCTTCGATCTCCGCGAGCTCAACGAGGCCCGAGAGCTTGGACTGCAGCACTATTCGAGCCATAGCCCGGTCTTCGCCGATATCCGCCTCACCGCAATCACATTCGATCATCTCAGGGATCAGTTGCAAGCCGCTGTAATCGACAAACCCGAAGCGGATCGCGTGCTCTTGGCGTGCGGTTTTTTGGCCGGCGACGTAGCCATTCCGCGTCCGCGGCCGGTCAAGCCACATCAGAAGCTTTCCAACACGATCTCTATCGCCCGGAAGACGCCGCGCATCTGGTTCGAAATCGCTCGCGCCAGTGAGACGAAATCGCGCTGGGTTCCGCTTGAAATGAAAACCCTCGGACGCTGGATGGCGATTGAGCGGTAAGGAGCGATTGAACGGTCCACGAAACCACCCGCCTCGGATGATCCCAAACGGGTCGGAGAGGCAGGTCCGTTGTTGGCCCAACGCGGAAGTCCCGCGACGTCCGCTTTCGCGCCGCTATCGGGGGCATAGCGGACGTCTAACGGCGTCCCGATTAATGAGTACGCGCGCTAGTCATCTGGAACGCAAGTTCGTCACATTAGTTGATAGCTCGAATCTCTACAGAGGAGAGAGCTCGTGGCGAATGCAGGTGAGCGAGGCCGGCCGATCGCGCCGCTGGTTCTTAGCCCGCAGGAGCGGGCGTACTTGGAGAGGCAGGTTCGTCGTCATCGCGTTGCCCGATCGCTATCTGAGCGCTGCCGCGCGATCCTGCGGTGTGCGGATGGCTTGCCAAGCAAGTCGGTAGCTGCCGAACTCGGCCTCCACGAACACACGGTTGGCAAGTGGCGCCGCCGATTTTTGAAGGACCGCTGTGATGGCCTGCTTGACGAAGCCCGCCCTGGCCGTCCTCGAACCATCAACGACGATCAGGTTGCTGAGGTAATCGAGCGGACATTGCGTACGACGCCGCGCGACGCGACGCACTGGTCGATCCGCTCGATGGCCGCCGAAACTGGCTTTTCTCACACCACGATCCGCCGAATGTGGACGGCGTTCGGCTTGCAGCCGCACCGCAGCCAGACATTCAAGCTGTCGAGCGATCCCCTATTCGTCGATAAGGTGCGCGATATTGTCGGGCTTTACCTGTCCCCACCGAACCGAGCCCTTGTCCTCAGCATCGACGAGAAGAGCCAGATCCAGGCCCTGGATCGCGAGCAGCCGGTCCTGCCGATGATGCCGGGCGTGCCGGAACGTCGCACCCACAGCTATGTGCGGCATGGTACGACCACGCTGTTTGCCGCGCTCGATGTCGCTTCCGGCTTTGTCATTGGCAAATGCTACAAGCGCCATCGGGCGGTCGAGTTCTTGAAGTTCCTCAAAGAGATCGACGCTCAAATCCCTGAGGGGCTCGCTGTCCATATCATCATGGACAACTACGCCACCCACAAGACACCCAAGATCAAAGCGTGGCTCGCTCGCCGGCCGCACTATCATGTCCACTTCACGCCGACTTCCGCGTCATGGATCAATCAGATCGAGCGCTGGTTCGCTGAGCTCACCAGAAAGCAAATCCAGCGAGGTGTTCACACCTCCGTCAGGCAACTCGAGGCCGACATCCGTACCTTCATCGAACTGCACAACAATAACCCGAAGCCCTTCAAATGGACCAAGTCCGCAGACCAGATCTTGGCTTCCGTCAAACGCTTCTGCCACAAAGCCCAGCAGACTTTATGTGGCGAACTTTAGATTCACGTGACTAGTTCAGCGCACCGTATGTCAGGTCGTCGAATACGGTGACACTGTCGGCCTTGGTCCACAAGCCGATCATGCCGGCGTCCCTGATCGATTCGTCCTCGACCTCGAACATCGGCTTGCCGTCATACGTCACCTTGAATAGCTTTCCCGCGAATTCGCAGCGTAGGGAATGCCATTGACCTGATGGCACCGATACCTTGACGCCATAGCCGCCTTTCCGGCCGACGATATCGAGCGCGCTGCGAACACCCTTGATCGTCTTGTAGAGCACGACATTGTCTTCAAGCGCGTTGGCCCGCACGACATAATAATTGTCGGCATCCTTTGCGCGCCAGACAATACCGGCCGCACGATCCTCGGAGCCGGCGATCGCCTTGAACTTGACCCCGACGAACCCGTCCAGGATGCTGGTGCCGTTCCTGAGCGCCACTGGAAACGTCGCCTGACCGGATTGTTTCAGGACGTTCGGCTTGCTTGGCGCCGTCGACTCCGCCTCGACCGTCCATTTGGGCTGGCCACGACCCGTCTTCGTCAGAGTCCAGCCTTCGGGCGCTGCGCCGGTTGCTGCGTTGTCAAAATTTACAGTGTCTGCCATCGCGTTTCCTTCCACCGACAATAGGAACAACGCCGCCCCCAGGAGCGCTACGCTCATTCTTCGCACGACGTCTAAGCTTCCCGCCTGTATTGATCGTAGAGTGTCGCAGCGTTGTCCCATTTGATCGCTTCCATGTAGATGTCGACATACTTCGCGGCCGCGGCGCCGTAATCCATGTGATAGGCGTGCTCATACATGTCGAGCACCAGCACGGGGCGTCCGCCGGCCAGCGTCGTCGTGTGGTCGGCGGCCCACTGATTGACCAGCCGCTTGTCGCGCGGTGAGTAGGAAAGAATCACCCAGCCGGAGCCGCCGCCTTCGGCCTTGCCCATGGCGGAGAACTCCGCGCGCCACCGCTCCATGCTGCCGAAATCGCGCGCGATCGCCTCGGCAAGTGCTGTGCTCGGCTTGCCGGCACCGCCGAGCCCGTCGAAATAGATTTCATGGAGGATCATCGAGTTTGACGCGACGAGCTCCTCGCGCTTCAGGCCGTTGATGACGAAGTTCGGAGCTTTCGCGAAGTCGAGCTCGGCGAGTTGCGTTCCGATCGCGTTCAGTCGCTTTACGGCGCCGACATAGTTGTTCTCGTAGTGACTGACGAGCACCTTCTCCGAGATGCCGGCAATGGATTTCGGATCGAACGGCATCGGCTTGGGCTGGTATGTCATTGGCTTGGCTCCTGTTGGCTGATTGGCTTGCGCAAGGGCTTGCGTCCCCGCGAGTAGTGCGGTCGACGCCGCGGCGGCCCCCACGCCCCTGATGAAGTCTCGGCGGTCGGTATTCGTGGTCATGAAGTCCTCCACTTGATCGTCGTCCCCAACGTCCCCCGCGTACTCGCTAGCTCTTGGTGCTCGCCGTCTTGTCGCGTGCGCAAATAGACCGCGCGGTCCTCGTCGATACGGACATCGACGAGACCGGCGCGCTGGCGGCACCAATTGACGGGACAATTTCTGTGATGAGATCGAGATGAAAGCAGACATGCAGCGTCCTTGGTGACCAGGACGCGATACTTGGGCATGTCGCCTCGCGGGGAGATCGCAGATCCCCGTGCCTCGAATTAAGCGCCTGCCGGCGGCAGTGTCAATCTGCTGCGCGACGCCGCCGGGGTGACGATTTCTTGAAGAAGGTTCCGACCTTGTCGCGCACCGGGCCGTTTCGGTATTGTCCGTGCGCCTCCCGCAAAGATCCCAAAGGAGCGAGCCAATGAGCCTCAAAGCCGTCGTCTTCGACGCCTACGGAACGCTCTACGACATCCAGTCGGTCGCTGACATCACCGAGGATGCGTTTCCGGGCTACGGCGAGATCATCACGCAGGTCTGGCGCATCAAGCAGCTCGAATACACGTGGTTGCGCTCTCTGATGCAGCGCTACCAGGACTTTGACGCGGTCACGCGCGACTCACTCGCCTATACGCTGCGCATCCTTGGGCTCGCTTATGAGCGCGAGGAATTCGAGCGCGTGATCGAAAAGTATCTGCATCTCGATCTCTATCCGGATGCAACAAGCGCGCTTGCGGCCTTGAAGCCCCGACAACTCGCCATCCTCTCCAACGGCAGTCCGGACATGCTGAACGGGCTCGTGCGCAACACCAAGCTTGACCGCCTGCTCGATGCCACCATCAGTGTCGATGCCAAGAAGGTCTTCAAGCCGAGCCCGGCGGCCTATGAGCTGATCGGCGAGGTGCTCGGCACCGCGCCGGACGAGGTTCTGTTCGTGTCCTCCAATCCCTGGGACGTGGCCGGCGCGAAATCGTTCGGGCTGAACGTCGCCTGGATCGAACGGGTGACGCCGGAAGCCATGGCGCTGGCTTGCGTCGAGAACGAACTCGTGGCACCGCTGACGATGTTCAAGGCGATCCGCACCCAGATGGACGAGCTTGGCTTTGCGCCGGACCACCGCGTCCGCTCGCTCTCCGAGCTGCCAAGTATCATCTGAGGTAGGTACGCCGCCCGCCCGTGAGACTGGAATGAGCCTGGAATCCGTTCGCGCCTTCTTCGCCGAGAAAGCCCCCGACATCTCCGTCATTGAATCTCCGATCAGCTCCGCGACCGTGGCGCTGGCGGCCGAGGCCTATGGTGTCGAGCCGGGGCGAATCGCCAAGACGCTGTCGTTGCGGATCGGCGAGCGCGTCATCCTGATCGTCGCCGCCGGCACCTCGCGCATGGACAACAAGAAGGTGAAGACGCAGTTCGGCGGCAAGCCGAAGATGCTGGGGCTGGAAGAGGTCGCCGAGATCACCGGCCACGAGGTCGGCGGCGTCTGTCCGTTCGGACTGAAGGCGCCGCTGCCGGTCTATTGCGACGTATCGCTGAAGGCGTTCGACGTGGTGGTGCCGGCCGCAGGCTCGACTCACAGCGCGGTGCGCATCACGCCCGAGCGGATGGCCGAGCTGACCGCGGCCGAATGGATCGATGTCTGCGAAATCAGGCCTTAAGAGACGTTAATCGTCCTCATCGTAAGGCCGCGGCTGCGGGGGCGGCGGCGCAGCATTGTAGCGCGGTGGCGGCACCGCCCGCCCTCGCGGGACCGGCTGCTGCGGCTGCATCTGATTGTTGGATTGGAACACCGCACGGCAGGCGCTGGAGAGCTGGGGCGTGTTCTGCTGCAAGCAAGCCGTGATGCGGCTCACGTCCGGAATCTGGTCGCTGCACAGGCGCCACACATCCGGTGTGCAGGCCATCTGCTGTTCCATGGTTCCGCGATATTCTTCGGCGAATGCTGCGCCTTGCGCGACGATGCCGCCAATCGCGAGCGCCACACCCAGCGCAATCCGCTCTGTTCGCATGTCTCGATTCCTTCCAGAGTTTCTCGAATTCTCATCAATCAATGAGACGCGGGCAGGTTCTGGACGAACAAAAAAATGTGAAGGTCGGGCCGGAACCTACTCCACCCGGCCGATCTTCTTCACCGCCGTGATCAGGCGCGCACTGTCGTCGGCGACGAAACGCGAGAACTCCGGCGCGTCCTGATAGGCGACGAGACTGCCGGAGGCCTCGAAGGACTTGAGGACCTCCGGACTCGCCATCACCTGCGCCATGGCCTCGCGCAGCCGGGTCGCGATCGGCGCGGGAAGAGAGCTCTGTGCAAAGAGCCCGGCCCATATGTACATCTCGACATCCTTGTAGCCGAGCTCCTGGAAGGTCGGCACGTCGGGGAAGCTCGCGATGCGTCGCGCACCGCAATTGCCGAGCACGCGCAGCTTGCCGTCGTCGACCTGCGGCTTCAGCGTGCCGGGCGCGGCCGCGATTGCCTGCACGGTGCCGCTGAGCAACGCGGTGAGCGCGGGACCGGCGCCGCGGAACGGCACATGCAGCAATTTGATGCCGGCGCTGTTCGCAAACATCTCCATCGCCACATGCAGCGTGCCGTACGGCCCGGACGAGCCATAAGTGATCTGGCCCGGCCGCTTCTTCGCGTCCTCGATGAAATCCTGCGCGGTCTTCCATGGCGCCGAGACCGGCACCGCGAGCAGCGTGGGATCGGCGAGCACGCGCGCGATCGGCATGAACTGCGAGACTTCGTAGGCGACGGGACGGTCGAACAGCCGGTCGGCCTCCGGCAGCACCGCGAGCGACGAAAGGGTCATCAGCAGCGTGTAACCATCCGGCTCGGCGCGCGCCGCCGCGGCATTGCCGACCGATCCGCCGCCGCCGCCGGCCCGGTTGTCGACGATCACGGGCTTGCCGAGGATCCGCTCCAGCGCCATGGCCACGGGGCGCGCGGCGAGATCCGCCTGGCCGCCGGCCGGAAACGGTACGATCATGGTGATGTTGCGGGCGGGATAGCCCTGCGCGAGCGCCTGGTCCGGTAACGCAGCCCGCAACAACGGCAATGCCGCAACCGCGCGCAAGAGATCGCGTCGATCCATGGTGGTCCCTCCCCCTGATTTTCTTTGTTTCGCGGCCAGCCTAGCGCGGCGATCGGCAAGAACAAGACGTTTACGAAGTGCTAACCATGTTCGGTCCGGCCCGGAACGCATCCCCGGACCGGCTGTTGCCCTCCCAGGGAGTGAGTGATGCGCAATCTTCAAACCATTGACGTCGCGTTGGACGAGATGCTGGTCAATCTCGCGGCGATCGTGCTGCGGCTGTCAAAGCCCGAGGTGACGCGAACCCCGGAAGCGCGGCGCGCATTGGCGCAATCGGTCCACCAATACGCGGTCTGCGCGGCACGCTCGACGGACCCGCGCGTCCACGAATTGAAATCGGAACTGGAGGGGACGCTGAAGCCGAGCCTGCGCATCGTCGCGATCAACGGCGTGAAGGTGTCGTAGTCAGACCGTCTTCGCCTTCGCGCGCGTCCGCCGCTTGCACGTGCCCGGCAGCTTTGCCGCGAGAAAATCGGCGAGCGCTTCGACGCGTGCGGGGCGCGGGCCGCCGGGCGGCGTCACCAGGTGCACGGCGCCTTCGGCCTGCTTCCAGTCCTTCAGGATCACCTCGACCTCGCCGGAGGAGATGGCCTCGCCGACGATGAATTCGGGAAGCTCGGCGATGCCGAGGCCGGCGATCAGCGCCGGCATCACCGCCTCACCGTTGTTGACGCGGAGTTGACCGCCCGGACGCACGCTTGCCTGCTCGCCGGCGGAATTGGTGTAGTGCCAGACATTGGGCGTTGAGAGATAGGCGTAGCTGAAGCATTTGTGCTCGGCCAGATGCATCGGATGCGTCGGGCGGCCGTGACGCTTGAGGTAGGACGGCGCCGCCACCGTGAAGCGCGGCATGGTGAACAGCCGCCGCGCGATCAGCGAGGAATCCGGCAGCCGCGCGATCCGCACCGCCATGTCAAAACCCTCGCCGATCAGGTCGATGGTCGCATCGCTCAGATGCAGATCGACCGAGACTTCCGGATAGGTCTCGAAGAACTCCGGCAGCAGCGGCGCCACCGCCTTGATCCCGAACGTCATGGGCACGGCGAGCCGCACGAGGCCGCGCGGCGCCACCGATTGCGCCAGCGCCTCGTTCTCCGCCGCCTCACCATCGACGAGCAGGCGCGTCGCCCGTTCGGCGAGCTTGTGCCCGGCATCGGTCAGCGCGAGGCGGCGCGAGGTGCGGTTGAACAGCCGGGCGCCGAGCCGCTCCTCCAGCCGGGTGACGGCCTTCGACACCGTCGCCTTGGACATCGCGAGCTCGCTCGCGGCCCCCGCAAACGACCGTAATTCCACGACTTTTGCGAAAATCGCGAGCGCCTCGAAATCGGGGAGTTTTGCCATGGGAGCGGGTCCGTAAGGAGTAATTCAGGAAACAATGCGTTTCAACAGTTTCTATTTCTATACCACAGGCGGAGGCTTATCCAAGCGTCATCAGAAATTCAGGAATGGAGAAATCCAATGACCAAGAAGCTCTCAGGCAAGGTTGCCCTCGTCACCGGCGGTTCGCGCGGCATCGGCGCAGCCTCAGCCCGCGCGCTCGCCGATGAAGGCGCGGATGTCGCCATCAGCTACGTCGCCTCGCCCGACAAGGCCGAAGCGGTCGTCACGGAGTTGAAGGCCAGGGGCGTCAAGGCTCGCGCTTTCAAAGCCGACCAGGCCTCGGCCAAGGACGTCACCAAGCTCGTCAACGACGTCGCCAAGGAGTTCGGCCATCTCGATATCCTCGTCAACAATGCCGGCGTCGCCGCGGGCGGCGCGACCGATGATGCCAAGGCCGACACCGACGCGCTGGAACGCCAGGACCAGGTCAACGTGCATGGCGTGATCGCGGCGATCCGCGCCGCCTCGCAGCTGATGGGCGAAGGCGGCCGCATCGTCACGGTCGGCTCGATGCTGGCCGACCGCGCCTCGTTCCCCGGCCTTGCCGACTACGTCGCCACCAAGGCGGCCGTGGTCGGGTACACCAAGGGCGCGGCGCGCGACCTCGGCCCGCGCGGCATCACCGTCAACGTCGTGCAGCCCGGCTCGATCAACACCGACATGAACCCGGACGACGACCGCGACTTCGCGGAAGCCCAGCGCAAGCAGCACGCGCTCCAACGCTTCGGCCGCCCCGAGGAAGTCGCCGCCGGCGTTGTCTTCCTCGCAAGCCCGGAGGCCTCCTTCGTCACCGGCACCGTGCTCAATGTCGACGGCGGGTTTGGCGCGTAACGCCAAACCCCTCCCCTCCAGTCAGGAACCCACATCCATGATCGAACTCAGACCTTTCGCAAAGCTCGGCGGCGCCGACCACGGCTGGCTCAAGGCCAAGCATCACTTCTCCTTCGCCAGCCACTACGACCCGAACAACATGGGTCACGGCTCCTTGCGGGTGTGGAACGACGACGAGATCGCGCCAAACACGGGCTTTCCCGCCCATCCCCATGCCAACATGGAAATCATCACCTATGTGCGCGAGGGCGCGATCACCCACCAGGACAACCTCGGCAACGAGGGACGCACCGAGGCGGGCGACGTGCAGGTGATGAGCGCCGGCAGCGGCATCCGTCACTCCGAGTACAATCTCGAGCCGAGCAAGACCCGGATCTTCCAGATCTGGATCGAGCCTGTGGCGCGCGGCGGCCAGCCGACCTGGGGCTCGAAGCCGTTCCCGAAAGGGGACCGCTCCGGCAAGCTCGTCACCATCGCGAGCGGCTTCAAGGACGACACGGACGCACTGCCGATCCGCGCCGATGCGCGGGTGCTCGCCACCACGTTGAAGGCCGGCGAAAGCGCGGAGTACGAGCCGCAGAAGTCGCGGCATCTCTACCTCGTGCCCGCGGCAGGCTCGGTCGAGATCAACGGCGTGCGCGTCAACGCCCGCGACGGCGCCGCGATCCGCGACGAGAGCAGGTTGAAGATCACGGCGCTCGAAGACTCCGAGCTCGTGCTCGTCGACGCGGCTTAGCGGCGGCGAGCTACATCATCTTCCGTCATTCCGGGATGGCGCGAAGCGCCAGACCCGGAATCTCGAGGTTCCGGGTTCGATGCTTTGCATCGCCCCGGAACGACGGAGCAATCACGAACACTCACTGATCACCCAACGGAGACCACCATGACCAAAGTTCTCGTCCTCTATTATTCCGCCTATGGCCACATCGAAGCGATGGCCAACGCCGTTGCCGAAGGCGCGCGCGAGGCCGGCGTCACCGTCGACATCAAGCGCGTGCCCGAGCTGGTTCCGGCCGAGGTCGCCAAGGCCTCGTACTACAAGGTCGACCAGGCCGCTCCGATCGCCAAGATCGAGGACCTCACCAATTACGACGCGATCATCGTCGGTACCGGCACGCGCTTCGGCCGGATGGCCTCGCAGATGGCGAACTTCCTCGACCAGGCCGGCGGGCTCTGGGCCAAGGGCGCGCTGCACGGCAAGGTCGGCGGCGCCTTCACGTCCAGCGCGACCCAGCATGGCGGCCAGGAGACGACGCTGTTCTCGATCATCACCAACCTCCTGCATTTCGGCATGGTCGTGGTCGGCATGAACTACGGCTTCGCCGGCCAGATGAAGCTCGACGAGGTCACCGGCGGCGCGCCCTACGGCGCCACCACGATCACCGGCGGTGACGGCAGCCGCCAGCCCAGCGCCAACGAGCTCGCCGGCGCGCGCTATCAGGGCCGCCAGATCGCGGAGACCGCCAGGAAACTCCATGGCTGAGCGGCACGGCTGAGCTCCACGGTTAAGCTGCGCGGTTAGGCTTGACGATCGACCGCATGGCTGATGCGACACGGGCGGCATTCTCTTTCGGGAATGCCGCCCCATCTACGTATTCAGGGATATTTGACCAGAAGCGATACGAATGGCTTTCGAACTCTTGTTGATTGCGCAGATGATCCGCAGGCCCGCCCAGGCGCTTGCGCGGCGTTGGTATTGCCGCAGCCTGTTCCGCGCCTCGCGCGGCCGGCTTCACTGTGCAGGTTGCACGGGATCGTGAGACGGCAATCCCCCTAGGCCTGCGTGATGTCGGCGTGAGGCTGAACTGACTCCGTCGAGATGGGCGCCGGCGCCGTCGACAGCCACCAACCCTCACCGGCGAACCAGCACGTCTGGTCGGGAGCGCCTTTCCTCCGCAACGACTGCACGCTCTCCCATCCTCTCGCGAACGCCTCGGCCAGGCGCCGGCCGGCCTCCGCATCCTGCAATCCTGCGCAGCCTATGAATTGGGCCCGGCTGAGAAATTTCGCCGGCCAGATCGCGTCGTCGTCAGGACGCGTGATCATTAACATACCGCCGTGCATGCCTTCCGGCGCCAACGGAAACACCAGCCGCCCGCCGGGCCGTAGCGCCTCGAGCCACTCCGTGGCCGGCTGCGCCGCGCCGGCGCAGACATAGATCACATCCGCAGCCGGCAGATCGGACGCGATGCCCGAACGGTCGTGCACATCCGCATGGGCGATATCCCTGAGATTTTCGCGCGCCAGTCCTGCCAGACGCTGGTCGATCTCGTAGGCATGGACGCGGCCGCCGGGTCCGACGAGATGCGCGAGGATCGCGGTGTAGTAGCCGCTACCCGCACCGATCTGGATCACAGTCTCGCCTTCCTTCACGGCGCAGCCGCTGAGCCAATGGGCGTGCGCACCGGGCATTCCGATATTGAGGCCACGCGCGCTGTCGAGCGCCAGCAGCGTGTTCTGATAGATGAACGCGGGATCATCATCGGGCGTCACGACATAGGGATGACCGCCGAGACAGATCGACCACGGCCCGGGCCCGACGAAAGGCTCGCGCCTGACGGTCCGAAAGGCCTCCTCGATACGGGGATCCGCGGTTCTCGCCGCGGCGCAGATCAACTGCGCATAGAATGCGCGATATTTTGCCGAACGATCTTCCATGTCGCCTCCGTGAAACGGAGACGACGATAACACAACGATTGCGATATTCGAGCGACATCTACAATCGGGGGGCGCGTGCTCTAGCGCGTTCCCTTGCCCATCGCCCGCGCCGCGACAGCGGCCAGCCTGGGATGGCGGCGCAGGCCCTGCGCGGCATGGTCGCGCCATGCGTAAGGAGCGCCGCGCCAGGACAGCGCGACGCTGGCGTCGGTCAGCGCGACCTTCTCGGCGCCGAAGCGGCGCTTGTAGTCCTGGTTGCCGATGCTGAGATCGAAACGGCGCACCCCCTGCGCATGCAGCGCCGCCATGGTGCGCTCGGTGACGAGCAGCCCCGGCGAGCAGCTCGACCATGGATCGCCGGCGTGGCTGATCCGCAGCAGGAAATAGGTCGCGCCATGCCTGACGCCGAACGTGGTGGCAACGACGCCCTCGTCGCACACCAGCGCCGAGATGACGGCATAACCATCGGCAACACCCTGGCGCGCGACGTCGCGATAGAATCGGGCATGCGTGTCGTCGTGGAGCACGAACCGCGAGCCGAGCTTGCGCATGCGCGCTTGCTGCTGCGCGTCCATCACGTCCAGCAGCTCAAGCGCGCGCGCGACATCCGTGGCGATCTCGAACCGCGCGCCGGCATGACGGCTGAACACGCGCCAGCAGCGCGGCATCTGCATGCGCTTGATCGAGGCCTGATAGCCGTCATAGTCGTCGCCCGTCAGCACGAGATTGCCGTTCAGCGAGCTGGATCCGATACGGCCGAGCGACACCAGCGGGTTTGGCTTGCCGCCGACATGCGCCGGCATCTTCCTCAGGCGCAGCAGGTCGAAGCGATCGGGCAAGGCGCAGAGCGCGTCGACCAGCGCCTTGCCGATCGCATCCATCGCCGCCGCATCCAACGCGGCATCGAGCGCCAGGATCGGCGCGTTGTTGTCGGAGACGCCGAGGTCGGCGAACTCGACGACGCGGATGCCGCGCCTGATATGGCTGATCATCGGCACCGCCGCGATGTCCTTGCCGGTCGCGGCATCGGAGATCACGGCGATCAGCGGCGCGAGATCGTGAAACGCCTCGTACCAGGCGCCGAGCCAGTAGCCATGCTGGAACGCGGTGCGATGGCCGGCCTTCAGGCGCAGTGCGGCCTGCTGCCAGTCACGCACGAAATCGACCGCGATTCCCGACGTGCTGGACACCCGATCATCTGGTTGCTCGACGCTGAGAAACGCCATCCGCGGGTCATACAGTGACTGAATGTTTCCAGATAGATTATGTTTTGCCGCAGTCCACAAGTGACGTCGCCGCATATCGTTAAGCGGATGCCACTTACGGCCGTTCCGGCTGCGACAAGCTGTCAGCGCGCGGCTCCGTTTGCTCGACGCACTGGAACCTGGCCAGGAAATGCAGACCGGCCGCGGCAAGCGCGAACATGAACCAGATCGGATTCTGCCGTTCGAGCAGGAAGGTCTCGGTGGTCCCGTAGTACAGGCCGAACAGCCACACGGTCAGGAACAGTTTGACCAGCGCAGCGCTGCGGTTGTGAGCCTGGGCCGACTGGAAATTACGGAGCGGCGCGAGCACGAAGACGAGGACGACGAGCAGCAAGCCCGGCAGGCCGATGGTGACCGCGAGGTCGAGATAGCTGTTGTGGCTGTGCGCGGCGGACGTCGCCCATTCGGCGCCCTGGGCGGTCTGCCGCGCCGTCACGTCGTCCCAGAAGGCCGCATAGCCGTGGCCGATGATCGGCTTTTCGGCGACGGCCGCGAGCGCGAACTCCCAGATGTCGGAACGGCCGGTGAAGGTGGGATCGAGAGGAAGCAGCCGCGTCATGGCGCCGAGCGACGGGCTCACGACGCTGCCGACCGTCAGCAGGTTCATCACGATCAGCGGGACGAAACACATGAGCCGCTTCAGCCACAGGCTTGGCGTGGCACAGACCAGCGACGCGAGGGCGTAGATCGCAAGGCACAGCACCGACGACGTCTTGCCGCCGGTGAAGATCAGGAAGATGCCCGCCAGCGCGGCGATCGCCGGTCCCATCACGAGCGACCCGACGCCGCAGAGGTAGATGCCGACATAGACCAGGATGGTCGTCACGGGAGATGCGACGTTCTTGTGGCCGAAACTGCCGCGCCAATCGCCGGCGAGCTGCGGCTCGGTGACGTCGAGCGCGGTGTGCATGGAATATTGCGGCGCGAGGAAGACGCCGAGATAGCACAGCACCAGCAGCACGAGCGCGGCAGCGCCGAGACACAGGTTGAAGCTGCGCTGCGTCGGCGGCAGCAATGGCAACAGAACGGCGAGCGACGTCACGCTGGCCGCGAGCACGAAGCGCTGCATCGAAACGCCGCGGCTCTCTGAGAAGACGATGTTGATCAGCAGCCAGCCGACGAGGCAGAGATGCAGCGGGGTCACCAGGCTCTTCAGCGCGGGCGCATCCGTGGCGGCGACGAGCAACACGGCGATTGCAGCCAGGAGGCCGAAGGAGATGTAGGTGAGCGCCATTCGCCCGCCGACGACGGTGGTGACGTCGGGATTGCGCAAATCGGGAAACGGATCGAGCGTCACCAGCACGAGGAGCAGGGCCGCAACCGCGACGAGGCAGCGCGCCGCCAGCGCGGCATTCAGACCGGCAAGCCCATCGCACAGGACGTGGCCGAACGATCGGGCCTCGACGTCGGTCATGTCAGCGGCACTGCGATCCATGGCTCAAGGCCGGCCTGGTGAACCCGGGGAAGCAAGCGACAAGTCTTAGCTCGTCCTCGTTAACCATCCGTCAACCAGCAGGCCGGACGCGTCGGACGCCTTCTGCCGCCGCGCCACGCTTCGCGCGATCTCGTAATATTGCAGCGCTCGCTGTTCCAGCGTGAGATTGTCGAGCACGAAGCCGCGCGGATCGAACGCGTCAGCGGCGCAGCCGGTCCAGAAATCGTCCCAGCCTGCCTCGAACCCGGCGGTGTCGACGAACCTCGTGCCGCAACGGTGATCCCAGTACGGCACCGACGACACCGGTTCGAACGTCACGCGATGCGGATAATAGTCGGGGTCCCGCCACGGGCCGCCAGGGTCCCAGGCGAACACCGGCACGCCGCAGGCCAGCGCCTGCTGATAGGCGATGCCCTGGCTTTCGTTCTGGCACAGGAAGATCATCGCGCGCGAGCGCGCCAGCGCGGCCTGATAGTCCTCCTCCTTGTAGCTGCCATAGCGCAGCTCGGTGAACGAGCGCCCCTCCTTGAGCAGCCGGGCGCGGACAGGCTCGATCAACTCCGGCGCATAGCGCTCGCGGTCCCAGTGGACCTTGTCGTAGATCAGCACGTCGACGGTCTTCTGCGAGGCGCGCGACGGCGCCCAGAGATCCGTGTCGATGCCGACGGGCCAGGCCTCCGTGTCGGGCCAGTACGGCCGGTACATGTCGGCGTACCACTGGCCGGGCACCACGACCTTCTTCACCGGCAGGCGCTTGAACAGGTCGGGATCGTCGAGAGGATGATTGTGGGCGGCGACGCCGAGCAGGATCGGATTCTTCCACGCGAACTTGTCGAGCAGGAAGGTGCGACCGATGATGCAGGCGACTTCCTCGGGATGCTGCGCGACGTAGCCGTAGTCGTTGACGCGGTAGCGGATGCCGAGCCGATCGAGCCCCGCGCAGAGATTGAGGAACACGCGAAGCTGCCCGCTCATGCGCGGCTCCCCGAGCAGCATGCGGCGCGCCATGCGCCGCAGATGCCGGTCGCCGGGAAACCAGCGGTCGTCCTTGTCCTCGTAGAAAAGGTTGAGGACCATGTCGTCGGGATCGTAGTCGAATGTCTTTGCGGGCACTGGAATCCATCCGCGGCAGCCGAGTGCGCATTCTCGCATGGGACCGGCTGTCGCACTCTTCCAAGTTTGCGACAGGCTTAATGCCAACGGCTTAACGTTATTCTGCGAATCCGGCGTCGCGCAGGCCTTCCGAGAAACGATTTGGCCGTAATGCGGGTATCATCCGCAGCGGCCAAGGTTGCCATCGATCGCATCTGCAGATGCGCCCTGGTTAACGAATCCTTAAAGCGAGCCGCAGCTTGATCACCGCCGAAGACGTTCTCGATTTACCGGTCAGCGCACGCGTAGCGACGCAAGCGCGCCTCCCGCTGCCGGTGGGCTCGACCACATCGGTGTCCGTCGTCATTCCCGCCAAGAACGTTGCGGCCTATGTCGGCGAAACCCTCGCCAGCGCGCTGGCGCAAGGCGAGGTGACCGAGGTGATCGTCGTGGACGACGGTTCGACCGACAACACCATCGCGATCGTCCGCGCCATTCGCGACCCGCGGCTGCGCCTGACGACCAACGATTCCGCCGGCGTATCGGCCGCGCGCAATCTCGGCGCGCGACATGCCAGCGGCGAGTGGCTCCTCTTTCTCGATGCCGACGACCGCCTGCGCCCCGGCGCGGTCGCGGCACTGCTGGCCGCAGCGCGCGGCGCTCCGCGCGCCGTCCTCGTCTACGGCGACTACAACACGATCGACAGCGAGGGACGGCAGGTCGGCCGGCGCGACCTCTTGAAAGGACGCCGCAAGCCCTCCGGCGACGTGCTGACGCGGCTCGCGGCCGGCAATTTCATCGTCAATGGCGGCATCGCGCTCGCGCGTGCGGAGGCCTTCCGCGCCATAGGCGGCTTCGACACCTCCCTCAGATATTGCGAGGATTGGCACTGCTGGTGCCGCCTTGCTGCGATCGGCGAGTTCGAGTTCGCACCAAAGCTTCTGCTCGACTATCGCCTGCACACGGCCAACACCATGAACGCGGCTGTGCGGACACCGCAGGATTTCTTCCCGGCGATCGCGCGGGTCTTCGACGACGGACTGATCCTGGCGAGATTGCCCGAGGGCACGGCAGCCCGGCTGCGGCAGGCGGCCGAGATTCATCTCGTCACCTATTCGGCGATGCAGGCGGTCCGCTTCGGCAGATATCGCCAGGCCTTCACCTATCTCGGGATGATCGGCCGCCGCTCGCTCAACTCGCTGCCGCGCTCCGCGCTCAGGGTTGCCC
Organism: Bradyrhizobium sp. B025; assembly: GCF_042257955.1. Classification (NCBI taxonomy): domain Bacteria; kingdom Pseudomonadati; phylum Pseudomonadota; class Alphaproteobacteria; order Hyphomicrobiales; family Nitrobacteraceae; genus Bradyrhizobium; species Bradyrhizobium sp. B025. The sequence goes on from NZ_CP170150.1 coordinate 7,517,696, forward strand.
TCGCCTGCTTTGGCATCTAGTCCGCCGCCATGGCGTCAGGACACGATCTTCGAGGCCTCATAGGGCTTTGGCTCGATGCCGAGTGCCGCCAGCAGGGAGCCGAGCGCGACCATCACGGGATGCATCGCGACGACGGCTTTCGACGTCGCCAGCAGGCGGCCCGCGCGTAGTAAAGACAGCGGCAGCCGGCCGAGCATCTGCGCAAACACCCGCACCCGCGCCGCCACGCCCTGCGCGGCCTTGTACTGCACACGGTAGTTGATCGCGCCGATACGCAGACCGCGCTTTGCGATCCAGCCGAGGCTGGTGCGGCTTTGTGGCACGGTCTCGGTGATGACCGCCTCTGTCGTCCAGTGGAACGTCATGCCGGCATCGCGGCAACGCACGAAGAAGTCGCAGTCGCCGCCGCCGAGGAAGTTGAAGCGCAGATCGAAAGCTGGACTGCCGAGCCGATCGAACGCCGCACGCGTGATCAGGCAATTGCCGCAGCCATAGATCAGCGGCACCGCGCCGCTGTAGTCGTAGGCAGGGCGGAAGGCGGGATGACGCGAAAGCCAGGGCTGGCTGTCGTCGTCGAAGTCAGGCAGCACCGGCCCGCCGACCACGTCGGCGCCGGTCGCCTCTGCGGTGCGAACCATCAGCTCGAGCCAGTCGGGCGAGGCGATCTCGTCGTCGTCGATCATCAGGAAGCGGGTCGCTGCGGGAAACAGCGCCTGCGCCGTCTCGAACGCAGCGTTGATCGCCTGACAGTTACCCTGCCGCTGCTCGACAAGGCAGATGCCCTGGAGCCGGCCGTCGGCGAGATACTCCGCGGCAACCGGCGCGCTCTCGCGCCGCACGGCATCGTTCTCCACCATGACGACGGCGAAGGAACGCGGGGTTCGCTGGCTCGCGAGCGATTCCAGCGTCAGCCGCAGATGCTGCGGGCGGCGGAAGCAGGGAATGCAGACGACAATGCCGACCGACAGGTCGATGACGCGAGAGCTCGCCGCGATCTCCCGGTTGGGATCGTGCACGGCATCCGAGAGCCGGCTGGCGGACAGGTCTGTCGGGATCAGCGTCATGGCGTTCTAGATGCCCGAGATATGTTGAAAAAGCCCTGCGTCAATCGCATCAGCCGGTGACGTCCCGCGAGGACACAGTGCCATGGGACAGATGCGTGCCAAAGTGAACGGCCGGACCGAGGCGCGAAACGGCACCATTCCTCGGATCTCTCGACAATGCAGATCTGCCGCCATGCGCTTAACCGCTTTCGCGTGTTTTCCCTACCAATCCATGCGCACGTGGTACTGCAAGTCGCAGTCCATCCGCTGCGGACGGCGCGACAGGGACAATGCTGTAGTTAACGGCCATGCGCATTAACCCGACCGTAAGCACCGCGACCGGTGAGGCGTCGCGGTACCAGATTTGCTCTTCGGGCATGCGAGACTTTTCCTGTAAATTTGAGTCGAACAAGCGCGGTCAAAAAATATGAACAAGCCAGCCACGATCGATTTCGCGACAGCTACGGCGATCCAGATCCCCGCGGCCACCGCGCAAGCCCAGGCGCTGCACGATCTGGTCCCCGGCGAAGCCCGCGACAGCCTGCTCGCCGTCCACGACGTACTGCGCCGCGAACTGCCGCAGGGCCGGCTCGCCATCTATGAAGCCGGCGGCGGCTCGTGCAGCGTTCTGCCGCCGGAATTGCTGAGCCGCAGCCAGGTCACCGTCGTCGACATCGACGAGGACCAGGTCCGCAACAACACCTACGCGGACGAAGCCATCCTCGGCGACGTGCAGACCTACCGCTTCGGCCGCGAGACCTTCGATCTCGTGATCTGCTACAACGTGATCGAGCATCTGCCCAACGTCGACGCTGCGCTCCTGAATTTTCGCGACGCACTCAAGCGCGGCGGGATGATCCTGATCGGCGCGCCCAATCCGCGCTCGCTGTCCGGCGTCGTCACCAAGTACTCGCCGCACTGGTTCCACGTCTGGTTCTACCGGCACATCCGCGGCATCAGGGATGCCGGCCTGCCCGGCGAACCACCGTTCCCGACCTTCTTTCATCCGCTGGTGACGTTGCCGCGACTCGAAGCGTTTGCGGCCGCCAATGGCCTCGAGATGACCTATCGCCGTGAGGTCGAGAGTCCGCGCTATCCCGAGATGCGCCGGCGCAAGCCGCTGTTCGCAGCTCTGGTCGATGCCGGCGCCGCAATGCTGAACGCCGTGCTCCCGCGCGGCACCGACGTTCGTCGCGGCGATTATCACGTCATCCTGCGGAAGAGCTGACAATCATGGCACGCGCGCGGTCCATCGCAGGACGAGCGAAGCCTGGCGGCCTTGCTGCGCGCGGTAACGAACCGTTAATCCCTTGGGGACCCCGGCATCGCGAGTGTCACAGTGACGCGCCGAGGCGCGGCGTGCGCTTAAACGCTTTGTTTGCCATTTCGGTGAATAGTCCCTCAATGAGTATGGTTAATTTTCCCTGTTGCGTTGATTGGGCACCTATATCCCGGGTGCGTGGCGTAAAGCGAAGAGTAACCCCTCAGCCCGCGGTCGTTGGAATGAAAGCTGGGGACTATGCTTGACTACAACCAGCCGATAGATCGGGCCGGACCGGAGGCCCCGCGACAAAGGCCTCAAACCGGCTTCAACGTGCTGGAGCTCGTCAATCTGCTCTGGCGGCGGAAGATCGCGATTGCCGCTGCCGCACTCCTCGGTGCGACGCTTGCCGTCACCGTGGGCAAGAGCGTGACGCCCCGCTACACCGCCACCGCCCAGCTCTATGTCGACCCGCGCGAGCTTCAGCTGGTCGATCGCGAGCTCACGCCGCGTGCCCAGGACGTCTCCGGCATGGCGATGGTGGTGGAGAGCCAGGCCCGCCTGATCACCTCGAACAGCGTGCTGCTCCAGGTGATCCAGCAGGCTGGTCTCGACAAGGACCCTGAATTCGGCGGCGGTGATGCCAGGAGCCTGATGTCGTCGCTGCTCGGCCTGATCGGCCTTCAGCCTCGTGCGCCGTCCGCTGCGGAAACCAAGGAAGTGCAGCTCGCGGCGCTCGACGCGCTGAACCGGCACATCACGGTCCGCAAGACCGAGAAGAGCTTCATCGTCGACATCGAGGTCTGGTCGACCGATCCGGCGAAAGCGGCGATGCTCGCCAACACGCTGACCAGCGCCTACCTCGCCGAATCCCGCAACTCGCAGGCTTCGGCCGCGCGACGCGCCACCAACGATCTCTCCGGCCGCCTCAAGGAGCTTCGCGAGCGGTTGCGCAGTGCCGAGACCGCGCTCGCCACCTACAAGGCCCAGAACAATTTCGTCGGCACCCAGGACGCGCTGATCAGCGACCAGCAGCTCTCCGCCAGCAATCAGCGGCTTTCCGCGGCCCGCGCGGCGACAATGGACGCACAGGCGCGGCTCGACCAGATCGAGGCGAGCCGGCGCGCCGCTGCCGATGCCGGCGCGAATTCGGAGGCGCTGCAATCACCAACCATCGCGAACCTGCGCGCGCAATATGCCGACGCCCGCAAGAAGTACGCGGAGCAGGCCGGCGAGCTCGGCCCGCGCCATCCGGCGCTGCGCCAGACCGAGAAACAGGTCGAGGATCTCAAGCGCACCATCAACGAGGAGATCGATCGCTTCGCGCAGTCCGCCAAGAACGATCTGACGCGCGCCCGCGACTACGAGGCCTCTCTGAACCGGGCGCTGGAGGCGCAGAAGCGGCAGAGCGTGCAGCTCAGCCAGGCCGCCGTGCGCCTGCGCGAACTCGAGCGCGAGGCCGATGCCAGCCGCGACGTCTATCAGTCCTTCCTCAAGCGCTCGCGCGAGACCGAGGAGCAGGAGACCCTGAACACCTCGGCGGCCCGCGTCATCGGCGAAGCCACCGTGCCGCAGCGGCGCTCGTTCCCGCCGGCGATGAGCCTGTTCGCCATGATCGGCTTCATCTTCGGCGCGCTCGCGGCTTCGAGCTGGTTCGTCGCGGCCGAGCTCCTGTTCGCCGGCGCCCCCACGCCGGCCCGCCGTGAACGCACACCGGCGCCGCAAGGTCCCCGAGCACCAGAGACGACGCGGACTTCGGAGATTGCCCGGCCTCAGCAGGCATCGCGCACTCCGGAAGTCGCGCAGGCTCTGCCGGAAGTTGCCGCGCCATCGCTGCAGCCCTCGATGGTCGAAAGGCCCCTGATCGAAAAGCCGCTGATCGCGCGCCTGCAGGAGGCCGATGTCATCCACACGCTGGGTGCCATTCTCGCCACCGGCGGCGGCGTCGACCTGACACGGCTGGGCTGGCCGACGCTGCGCCCCGGCTTTCCCCTCACGACGCTACTCAATGCCTGGCGCGACATGCGCGCCGCGGTCGCCCGGCGCGCCGGCGGCAAGGCGATGCCGGTGATCGCGCTCATTGGTGCGAGCGAGACCACCGGGCGCAGCGTGACCGCGCTGAATTTCGCGCTCGCGGCCGCGCGTGACGGTGCCCGCGTCCTGATGATCGATGCCGACCATCAGGCACGCTCGCTCTCGAACAAGGTCACCCGTCCCGGCAAGAGCGAGCCGAGCGCGCTCGGCTGGCTCTCGATCGGCAGCAAGACCGCGCGCGAGATCAAGACGGTGAACGGCATTTCGGTGCTGCCGGCCGCCGAAGGCGACGCGGGCAAAGCCGCCGAGGCCATCCGCAAGGCGATTTCGCAGGCGCGCGCCGCCGGCGGCTATGACCTCGTGGTCCTCGACGGCCCCGCGATGCCGCTCCCGGCCGGCGGCCGCAAGCTGCTCGACGATGCCGACGCACTGGTTGCGGTACTGCCGACCAGCCTCGACATCAACGACAGCCTGGAAGAGATCCTGAGCACGCTCGGCCGCGCCGAGCGCAAGCTCGTCGGCGTCGTGCTCGACGAACTCGCGCCCGCAACCCAAGCGCGCCAGCGAGGCAGACAATATGCTTGAGCGCCGCGTCAATCTGGACGGCCGGGCCGCAACCGCCGACGTGCCGCGGATCACCGTCGGCGGCCTTCGCATGGCCGCGCTCGACCTGGAAGCGACCGCCGACTTCATGATCGAGGCGACCGATCCGAATCATCGCATCGGCCGTCCGTTGCACCTGACCTCGGCCAATGGCGAGGTGCTGGCGCGCTGCTCGACCGAGCCGGAGACCGAACGCCTGTTCCGCGGCGCCGACCTGATCAACGCCGACGGCCAGCCGCTGGTGGCGGCCTCGAAGCTGCAATCCTGGTTCCCGCTGCCCGAGCGCGTCGCGACCACGGACCTGTTCCACATCGTCGCGCGCAAAGCCGAAGCGGTCGGCCGCACCTTCTACATGTTCGGCGCCAGCGAGGCCGAGAACGCCGCGGCGGTCGAGAACGTCCGGAAGATGTATCCGAACCTCAAGATCGTCGGGCACAGCCACGGCTATCTGCGCGGCGAGGCCCTGCGCGCGAAGGTCGAGGAGATCAACGCGCTCGCGCCGGACTATCTCTGGGTCGCGCTCGGCGTGCCCAACGAGCAGGCATTCGTGGAGCAATACACGCCGCTGCTGACCAATGTTGGCGTTATCAAGACATCGGGCGGCCTTTTCAACTTTTTGTCGGGCAGCCGGTCCCGCGCGCCGCAATGGATGCAGAAATTCGGACTCGAATGGGCCTGGCGCACCTGGCTCGAGCCACGCCGCCTGTTCTGGCGCTATTTGACCACCAACCCCCGCGCACTCTATCTTCTCTTCAGCCGCAAACGGCCTTCCAATCGCTGAGAGAAGAGTAGAAGACGATATGACCGACCGACCGACCGTCCTCGTCACAGGGGGCGCGGGCTATATTGGCTCGCATGCCTGCCGCGCACTGTCTGCCGCCGGCTATCAGCCCGTCGTTTATGACAATCTCTCGACAGGTCATCGCAGCTTCGTCGCCGGCCCCCTGGTGATCGGCGACCTTCTCGACGGTGCAGCGCTGGCGCGCGCCTTCGCCGACCACAAGGTCACGGCGGTGATGCATTTCGCGGCGGCGAGCCTCGTCGGCGAATCCATGACCGATCCGCAGAAGTACTACATCAACAATGTGCAGGGCACGCTGTCGCTGCTCCAGGCGATGCGCAACGCCGGCTGCCATCGCATCGTGTTCTCCTCGACCGGCGCCGTCTACGGCAACGCCGATTCCAAGGAGCTGCCGGAAGACTTTCCCTGCGCGCCGATCAATCCCTATGGCGCCTCGAAATGGATGATCGAGCGCATGCTCGCCGACTATCGCGCGGCCTATGGCTTCGGCGCGTTCTGCCTGCGCTATTTCAACGCCAGCGGCGCCGATCCGGCCGGCGGCATCGGCGAACTGCGCGACAACGAGACCCATCTCATTCCGCGGGCCATGATGGCCCTGCAGGGCCATGTCGACTTCGCTGTGTTCGGCGACGACTACGACACGCCCGACGGCACCGCGATCCGCGACTACATCCATGTCAGTGACCTCGCCGCCGCGCATGTCGCGGCGCTGAAGCTGCTGGAACAGGGACATGCCGGCGGCAGCTTCAATCTCGGCACCGGCTCCGGCTTTTCGGTGCGCGAGATCCTCAACGCCATCAGGCAGGAGACCGGGCGCGAGGTGCCGCACACCGTCAAGCCGCGCCGCGCCGGCGATCCCACCTATCTGGTCGCCGACCCGTCCGCCGCGCGAAAAGTTCTGAACTTCGTGCCGCGTCACTCTGACCTGCCTACGGTCATCCGCACCGCCTGGGCCTGGCACCAGAAGGCACATCCTTTCAGGTCGCGTTAGGTAATCGTAACACCCGCACCTTGCCTGCCGTCCCTCCAAACGGCTAGAATGGACGTTCGCTGCCGCCGTCGGCGCATCGCTGACGGCCGCATTTCAGGCATTGCCGACGATGATGTCGGCATGCATGGCTCGGCCAATTTGCGCGAGCCAGCTTTTTCCGAGCGTCAAGGCCACGATCAAATCCGCGCGTCGGCCTGTCATCGGGCGCGGATTCCGGGAGTATCGACCGCATGCATCAGGCTGCACGCCTGGAGTTCGAGCGCGTGATGGATGAGTTCGTTCGCTGGCATGTCGTGCCCGGGGACGAGCGCTCGCCTGCGCCTGCCTGGTGGTGGGGGCCTGCCATGGCGGTGGTCGACGACCACGAGCCGATGAGCGGCGCATGGTGCTCCGAGCTCGACCTGAACGAAGGCGCGAGCTTCGCCGACGGTGCGCGCACGATACTTGCGCTGTTCGTCGAGCAGACCTCACTGACGGGGCCGCAGGATTTTCCGAGCAAGGCCGAGGCCACGGATCACGAGGTCCGCGAATTGCACCCGCAACCGTCAGACGACAGCGCGTTTCAGCCGTAACGCGGCGGCTTCGCGGGCGACGGGATCCGGCTCCGGCTGGAGCGGCGGCGCGATCGGCAGAACCAGCGGCCGCAGCAGTTCGGCCATCTGCCGGGCCGGCAGCGGCTTCGAGATCAGGAAGCCCTGCATCTCGTCGCAGCCATGGGTGCGCAGGAACGCCTCCTGCTCGACGTTCTCGACGCCTTCGGCGACGACGGTCATGCCGAGCGCCTTGCCCATGCTGATGATCGCCTGCGCGATCGCCTGGTCCTCCGAATCCTGCGGCAGGTCACGCACGAAGGAGCGGTCGATCTTGATGGTGTCGATCGGGAAGTGCTTCATCAGCGACATCGACGAATAGCCGGTGCCGAAATCGTCGATGGCGAGGCGGATGCCGCGGCTCTGGATGGCGTCGAGCACCTTGAGCGCGCGCCCGACATTGCGCATCATCATGCTCTCGGTGACCTCCAGCTGGAGCAGCACCGGCGACATGCCGGAGGCCGCCAGCGCCTCGTCGACATCCTGCAACAGATGTTCGTCGACGAACTGCCGCGGCGACAGGTTCACCGCCATCGACAGCGGCAACAGGCCGCGGCGCTGCCAGGCCATCGCCTGCGCGCAGGCCTCGTTCAGTACCCAGCGGCCGATCGGCACGATCAGCCCGGTTTCTTCCGCAAGCGGAATGAACTGTGCCGGCGAGACGCTGCCGAGATCGGGATGTGCCCAGCGCAGCAGCGCTTCCACGCCGGTGATCTGGCCGGTCTCCATGTCGACCTTGGGCTGGTAGTTCAGCGAAAACTGCTCGCGCTCCAGCGCCCGGCGCAGCGCGCTCTCGAGCGACAGCCGCTCGATCGACTGCGTCTTCACTTCCTTTGAGAAGAAGCGGTAGCCGTTCTTGCCGTCCTCCTTGGCGAGATACATCGCCATGTCGGCGTTCTTGGTCAGCGTCTGCGCGTCGGAGCCGTTGGCCGGATACATCGCGATGCCGATCGAGGCCGTGGTGTGACACTCGTGGCCGGCCAGTTCCATGGGCTCGGCGAGCGCCGCGAGCAACCCGGTCGCAATCCGCTGCACGTCGTCGATCTCGCCGCACTGGTCGAGGATCACCACGAACTCGTCGCCGCCGAGGCGCGCCACCACGTCGCTTGTCCGCAGCGCACCGCGCAGCCGGTTCGCCACTTCGAGCAGGAGCAGATCGCCGGCCTCGTGGCCCAGCGAATCGTTGATGACCTTGAAGCGGTCGAGATCGATGAACAGAACCGCAAAACGGTGATCGTGGCGCTGCGCGGCGTCGATCGCCTCGCGCAGCAGCCCGTTGAAGGTCTCGCGGTTCGGCAGGTCGGTCAGGCTGTCATGCGAGGCGAGGTATTCGATTCGCTCGTCCGCCTGGTTCTTCTCGTCGGTGCGATCGAAATTCTCCATCGCAAAGGAGACGTTGTCGGCGAGACGCTGCAACAGCTCGACGAACTCGGACGTGAAGGTGCCCGGTTCGGTCGACATGTAGATCATGACGCCGACGGCCTGGTCGTGCGCGATGAGCGGAAACGCCGCGCCCGACCGTGCGCCGTCGCCGCGGACGACGGCATGGAAGACACGGACGCGATCGTCGTTGAGATAGTCGTTGCTGATGCAGGGCTGGCGTGTGCGGAATGCCGTGCCGCTCATTCCGCGCCCCTCGGGACGCTCGGGGTCGATGGAGAGGCGGATGTTGCGCGTGGTTTCGGCGGACGGCCCGGCCGCGGCCACGATCTCGAGCTGGTCGCTGTCGGCCCTGGCCAGCGCGATCGTCGTCGAGGTGAACTTGGCGCCGTTCGACGCCGCGAGGCAGACGAGGTCGAACAGCTCGGCGCGCGACTTCGCCCGCATGATCGCCTCGTTGGTGGCGCTCAGCGCCGCGAACATGCGCGTCAGGCGCTCCTTCTGCGCCTCGGTGCGGGCCTTTTCCTCGGCCCGATCGAAATTGTCGAGCGCGAACGAGACGTTCTCGGCAAGCCGCCCCAAGAGCTGGATCAGGTCCGGCGTGAACGCGCCTTCGTCGACTGAAAGGAACAGCAGCACGCCGACCGCCTTGCTGCCGTTGCTGAGCAGCGGGAAGCAGGCCCCCGATCTCGTGCCCTGGATGCGCGCGATCTGGTGCCAATGCGCCGTGCGGATGTCGGTGAGAAGCTCGTTGGCGACGCAAGGGATGCGCGTGCGGAAGGCGGTGCCGGTCAACCCCCGGCCTTCCGGATCTTCGGCCGACGTCGAGAACCGCCACGACTTGACCTGGTAGCAGCTCTCACCCTTGGTCATGGCGATGTCGAGGTAATGTCCGGTTTCGTCCACCAGCGCGATGGTCGCGGAGGAGAACGTGCCGCCGAGCACCGCGGCTTCGCAGACCACCTCGAACAATTCGGCGCGGGTCTTCACCCGCATGATGGCTTCGTTGGTCGCGCTCAGCGCCTCGAGCATGCCCCGCAGACGATTGCGCTGGATTTCGGCCTTGGCCTTCTCATCGGCGCGATCGAAATTCTCCAGCGCGAAGGCGACGTTGGCCTGAAGCTTGCGCAACAGCTCGACGAACTCGGCCGTGAAGGTACCGCGCTCCGGAGAATTGAACAGGAACACGCCCTCGACCCGGTCGCCATTCAGGAGCGGCAGCGCCGCGGACGACGCGATGCCGGTGCGGCGGGCGCTGGCCTGCCACGGCGCAATGCGGTCGTCGGCGAACACGTCGTTGCTGACCGAGGGCTGGCGCGTGCGGAACGCAGTGCCGGTCAGCCCGCGTCCCTCCGGCACCTGGTCGGAGGTGGAGAACTTGAAGGTGCGGACCTGATCGGCGTTCGGCCCATAGCTGGCGACCACGCGCAGCAGCTCGGCACGATGGTCGGCGAGCGCAATGGTGACCGAGGTGAACTTGGCGCCCTTCGCCGTCGCCTCGCAGACGAGGTCGAACAGCTCGGCCCGCGTCCGCGCGCGCAGGATCGCCTCGTTGGTGGCGCTCAGCGCCGCATACATGCGGGCGAGACGCTCTTCTTCCGCGGCGATGCTGGCCTTCTCTGCCTCACGGTCAAAATTCTCGATCGCGAACGAGACGTTCTCCGCCATGCGCAGGAGCAGCGCGACGACTTCCTCGTCCTTGGCCCACGACCTGCTGACGAAGGACAACAGCACGCCGACGCTTTCGCCGTGCTTGATCAGCGGCGCGACCACGCAGGCGGCGACACCGGTGTTGACGTTGGCCTGCTCCCACGGGGTTCCCCGGGTGCGGCTGGCGAGATCTTCCTCGATGACGGCCTTCTGCGTCCGGAACACCTCGCCGGAGATGCCCTTGCCATAGGGATTCTCCGGATCGATCGAATAGCGCGCCTGGGTGACCAGCTCCAGATTCTGTCCCGTAGATGCGACCGGCTTCATCCAGTGCGAACCCGGTTCGCGGAGCAGGACGATGGTCGCAAGCGACTTGCCGCCATGCACGGAGGCGTCGCACACGAGCTGGTAGAGCTCCTGCTCGGTCTTGGCGCGGAGAATGGCCTCGTTGGTGGCGCTGATGGCGCCGAACATGCGGTTGAGCCGCCGCGTCGCCCGCTCGCTGGTCTGCCGCGCCGTCTCACGCGCGAAATTGTCGAGGGCATAGGAGATGTTGGCCGACATGCGCTCGAACAGCGACACCATCTGCTCGTTCAGCGAGCCGGCTTCGCTGCGGGTCACGTACAGCACGCCGACGCTCTTGCCGTTGCAGAGCAGCGGCAACGCCGCGGCAGCGCCAATGTGGGCCTTGGCGGCGCCCTCGCGCCACGCCAGCGAGCGCGGATCGTTCAGATAATCGTTGCTGACGCACAGCCTCTGATCGCGAAACGCCTCGCCGCCGACGCCCAATCCTTCCGGCGTGCCGGCGTCCGTGGTGATCTCGATCGAGCGCAGCCGCTGGATATCGTCGCCGCAGCCGGCCGCAAAGCAAAGCCGCCGGCCGTCCGGTCCCACCAGGAACACGGCCACGGCCAAAAAGTCCCCGCTCGAAAACCCGGCGTCGCAGACCTTCTGGTACAGCTCGTCCGGCGATTTCGCGTAGAGGATCGCTTCGTTTATGGCGCTCAACGCCGCAAAGGTGCGCGCGAGTGTCGTCGGCACGATCTCAGCTCCCGGGCATTTCTGCCTAATTTTCCCGGGTACTTTATGAACGGCCATCGCCTAAGTGGTCGTTATTGCGTGTCGCAAACCGTCGATCAGAGTGAACGAGCTGCGAACGACCCCCGCCAAACTGTCGAGAATACCGCCGGCCGGAACGAATCTTCGACCAAAGGCGCGCTCTCTTTACGAATTTGCAGCCCTGTATTGGTTTACGGGAGATTGATATCGGTCCTGCGCTTTGAGACGATGGTCCCCAACAAGCGCCCGCCAGCTATCATGATAAGGGCGATGACCGGGGAAACGCCATGCCGATCGTCAGGGCCGACCGCCTCACGCGCATCAGCGCCGCCCTGCTCCAGGCGGCGGGAGCTTCCCAGGAAGAGGCCGATGCGGTCGCGACCGGCTGCGTCAACGCCAATCTCGCCGGCCACGACTCCCACGGTGTGATCGCGGTTCCCACCTATATCGACCGCATCAAGGCCGGGCACATCGTTCCCGGCGCGACATGGACCATCGTGCAGGAATCGCCGACCACGACCGTAATCGACGGCCATTGGGGATTTGGTTTCCACGTCAACGCCAAGGCAATGGCGCTGACGATCGCGAAGGCGAAGACGGCGAACGTCGCCGCCTGCACCGTGTTCCGGCAGAGCCATGTCGGCCGCCTCGCCGCTTATCCGCTGATGGCGATGCGCGAAGGCATGATCGGGATTGCAACGGCGGACTCCGGCCGCTCGCCGAAGCACGTGGCGCCGTTCGGCGGCAAGGAGGCGCGGCTCGGCACCAACCCGATCTCGATCGCGGTGCCGTCCGATCTCGATGCGCCGTTCTACCTGGACATGGCGACCTCGGCGGTCGCCGCCGGCAAGATCCAGCTCGCTGTGGCCCGCGGCGAGAAGATCCCGACGGGATGGATCATCGATGCCGAGGGACGGCACACCACCGACCCGACCCAGTATCGCAAGGGCGGCGCGCTGCTGCCGCTCGGCGGCACCGAGGGCTACAAGGGCAGCGGCCTTGCCGCCGTGGTCGAGGTGCTGTGCGGCCTGCTCACCGGTCTCGGCTTCGGCGTCGAGCCGACGGGGCGGCACAATGACGGCTGCTTCATGGCGGTGTTCAACGTCGCCGCGTTCCGCCCGCTGAAGGAGTTCAAGCGCGAGGTCGCCGAATTCGCGCGCTATCTGAAATCGACCCCGCCCTCCGAGGGCAGCACGGGCGTCTACTATCCCGGCGAGATCGAGGGCGTGCGCGAGCAACAGCGGCTGCGTGACGGCATCGAGGTCGAGGATGCCACCTGGGACAAGCTGCGCGCGCTGGCGCGGGAATACCGGCTCGACACGGTGCTCGATCTGGCCTGACGCAATTCGGAGAACAGCAGCATGACGCGGCAGATGGTACTGGTCGGCTTCCTCCAGGCGCAAAACTGCACCAATTTGCCGAGCTCATGGCGGCATCCGGACTCGCGCGACGATTCGATGTCGGCGGATTACTATCAGGAGATCGCCAGGATCCTCGAAGCCGGCAAGTTTCACATGGCCTTCTTCGACGATCGCCTGGCGATGCCGGACCGCTACGGCAACGACCACGCCCACACCGTCGAATACGGCATCCGCTGCGTGAAGATGGATCCGCTGATCGTGCTGACCACGATGGGCATGGTCACCGACAGGCTCGGCCTTGGCGCGACCTGCTCGACCACCTATTACGAGCCGTTCGACGTCGCGCGCCGCTTCGCGACGCTCGACTTGATGTCCGGCGGGCGCGCGGGCTGGAACGTCGTCACCTCGCTCAATGACGGCGAGGCGCTCAACATGGGCCGCGACTTCCATCCCGAACATGATTCCCGCTACGACCGCGCCGACGAGTTCATGGAGGTCGTGCTCGGGCACTGGGACACCTGGGAGGACGGCGCGCTCATCATGGACAAGACAAGCGGCCGCTTTGCCGATCCGGCCAAGGTGAAGCGGCTCGATCACAAGGGAGCGGCCTTCAAGTCGCGTGGCCCCTTCACCGTGCCGCGTTCTCAGCAGGGCCATCCCGTCATCATCCAGGCCGGCGCATCCGGCCGCGGCCAGCGCTTTGCCGGCCGCTGGGGCGAGGTGATCTTCACCGCCGCGCGCAACCTCGCCGCGGCCAAGGAGGGTTATGCGGCCATCCGCAACGAGGCGGCCAAAGCCGGCCGCGATCCCGAGCAGATGTTCCTCTGCAACCTGACGACGCCGGTCTGCGGCGCGACCAAGGCCGAAGCCGAAGACAAGATGGCGCTGATCAACAAGCTGCCGCTCCAGATCGACGCGCTGTCGCTGCTCGCCGAAGCGCTCAATTACGATTTCGCCTCCAAGGACCTCGACGCGCCGCTGACCACGGAAGAGCTGAAGAGCATGCAGGGCATTCTGGGCATCCGCGACGGCGTGCTGAAGAATTCAGGCAAGAGCAATCCGAGCGCGCGCGATTTCGTCACCTTCTCCGGCCGCGGCCAGGTGCAGGACGCGATGGTCGGCGGCCCCAAGGAGATCGCGGACAAGCTCGAAGAGATGTTCGTCGAGCGCGGCTGCGACGGCTTCGTCATCGCGGCCACCTACGTGCCCGGCTCCTACGCCGATTTCGTGCGCCATATCGTGCCGGAGTTGCAGCGGCGCGGCTTGTTCCAGAAGGACTATCGCGGCAAGACGCTGCGGGAAAATCTCGGCTTGAGGCGGCCGACGACCGGCGCCTGGAAGGTGCAGCCGCGCGATGCTGCGGAATAACTGGAGGATCCGACATGCGCTGGCTGAAATTCACCGCCTCGGACAAGACCTCCTGGGGGATCGTTGAAGGCGACCGGGTCATCGCAATCGACGGCGATCCCTTCCGCGAATGGCAGCGCACCTCGCGCACGCTTCCGCTTGGCGAGGTGAAGATCGAACTGCCGCTGATCCCGCGCACCTTCTATTGCGTCGGCCTGAACTATTTGAAGCACCTGAAGGAGGCCGCCGACAAGCGCGGCGAGGTGCCGGCCGTGCCTGACAGGCCCGAGATCGGCTATCGCGCGCAGAACGCGCTGATCGCACACGACGAGGAGGTCGTGATCCCCTCTTTCGCGACGGACAAGATCCACTACGAGGGCGAGCTCGTCGTCGTCATCGGCAAGAAGGTCAAACACCTCACCAAGCAGAACGCGATGGATTGCGTGTTCGGCTACACCATCGGCAACGACGTCAGCGAGCGCAGCTGGCAGAAGGCGGATCGCAGCCTGTGGCGCTCGAAGAACGCCGACACGTTCAAGCCGATGGGCCCGTGGATCGAGACCGAGGCGAATCTCGCCAGGATGGAGACCGTCGTCCGCGTCAACGGCAAGGAGACCAACCGCTTCTACACCAACGACATGATCTTCGGCGTGGTGCCGTTCCTGGTCGAGCTGACCAAGTACTTTACGCTATGGCCGGGCGATGTGATCTGGATGGGCACCGACGGTGCCTCGCCGGACATTAGGCATGGCGATGTCGTGGAGATCGATATCACCGGCATCGGCACGCTGCGCAATCGGTTCGTGCGGGAGCAACGGTAGATCAGCTCGCGCCGCCTGAGCGGCCCTTCACATGATCGATAAAGGCCCGCAACTTCGGCATGATTTGTCGGTGACCGGGATAGTACAGGAACACGCCCGGCGTCATCGGCGCGAATTGCTCCAGGACGGGAACGAGCTTGCCCGCCGCCATGGCACCGGTGGCCAGCGGTGCGGGCACTTGCGCAAGACCCACACCTTCGACGGCGGCTCCGAGCATCGTCGGAAAGTCGTTCGCGATGAAAGGTCCCGCAACCACAATCTCGATCGAACGGCCGTTGTCGTCGAGCGACCACGACGCAAGCGCACCGTTCGATCGTCGCAATCTCAAGCACGCGTGCTCACGCAGATCGTCTGGCCGCTCGGGCCGACCGCGGCGGGCAAGGTAAGCCGGGCTGCCGAGGATAATGAGCGGTAGCGGATTGGTCAGGCGCACCGCGACCATGTCGGGGGCGATGAACTGGCCCAACCTGATGCCGGCGTCAAAACCTTCGGCTGCGAGGTCGACCAGTTCTTCGCTTGCGGCAAGCTCCACCTCGATCTCGGGAAATGCCCGGCAGAACGACGCGATCAGCGGCTCCAGCAGGATCGGCACGACGGAGCGCGGCACGGTGAGACGCAGGAGGCCGGCCGGTCGCTGTCCGAGCTCGCGCGCCGCCCCGCTTGCCGCGACGAGCTCCTCGAAGGCGGGTCTGGCGCGCGCAAGGAATCTTTCGCCGGCTTCGGTCAAACCGACGCTGCGGGTCGTGCGGATGAAGAGCGCGGCGCCGACGCGCGCCTCGAGCGCGCGTATCGCCTGACTGATGGCCGATGGCGTGACCCCGAGCTCAGCTGCCGCTCGGCGGAAACTGCGATGCTGGGCGACACTCAGGAACGCCTCCACGCCGTCCAGTGCACCGTGCCTGACTGTGAAGTTCTGCTTCATAGCCCGTCAACATTATCGCGAATAGTAACTCGCGGGAAGCGGCCTTACATCCGAATTGCAAATGAGCCGTGCCGTCGCCGTAACCGCCGCGATCGGAGACATGAAATCGATGAAGACAATCCGCGACGTCGTCCTGAACGTCGTCTTGGCAGTCACCCTCATACTCACAGGCGCAACCTCCATGGCCGATCCTTCACTTGCCCAATCACAGACCGCGTCGCCGACAACGGGGGTCATGGTCATCCTGACCGTCAAGGCGGGCGTCACCCGAGATCAGATCATGGCCGTCATGCCCGATGAAATCAGGCAGACCGTGCAGCTCTATCTCAACGGAACGGTTCGCGAATGGTATTCGCGATCCGACGGGCGCGGCGCCGTATTCCTGTTGAATGTCAGGGATGTCGCCGAGGGACACGCGATCATGGAGGGCCTGCCGCTCGCGCGGCGGGAACTCATGGACCACGACTACATCGCAGTCGGTCCGCTGATGCCGCTCGGTCTGCTGATGGCCAAGCCCTGAGCGTCCGCCGACGCCGAACCCACCGGCTTCGACCACACTGGCCGGACAGGCCACCACAAGGACATCCGAACGTGCCGCAAAGCTTCAACCTTCCCTTCGTGCTCAGCGTCGCCGGCGCTTTCCTGACAAGCGCGGTGGTGGCTTCGATCTACGTCTGGCCGGCACTCCGCGCCATGCCGCGCTATGAGGCCCTGAGACTGCTCGCGGCCTTCAACGCGTTCAGGTTCTTCGGCATGAATTTCATGGTGGCGGGATTCGTATCCGCGGAGTTGAGCCCGAATTTTGCCGCCGAGGTCGGATGGGGGGACCTTATTGCCGCCACTCTCGCGCTCGCGTCAATCGCAGCACTCTCCTGGCGATGGTCGATCGCAATTCCGGTGGTCTGGGCGTTCAACGTCTGGGGCACGCTGGATCTCCTGAATGCCTACTATGTGGGCGTGACGAAAATCCAGGATCCCGGCCTCTTCGGCGCCGGCATTTATATTCCAGCCCTCTACGTGCCGCTGCTGCTCGTCAGCCATGTTCTCGTCTTCATGATTCTGGTGAGGTCCGGATCGGAAGAAAAAACGGCCTGAGATGGCCGCTGGCCGCGATCTCGTGCGTCCACCGCAGCCGACCTCTCTCTAGGGAACGCCGATGAACAGCGATGCTGCTTCCGTTGCCGCCCCGGCCCAGCCTGCCATCCGGCTCGGCTTGATGTGGACCGTTCTATTCACGATCCTGTGGACCTGGCTGATCTACTCGCTCCCCGCACTTCCGCAGAGCGGCTTTCCGGCCCTCGGCGTTCGGCTGCTGGCCCATGGGCTCATTGCGCTCGGCCTGTGGCTCGGGCTCGAAAACACCGCGTTGACGCCAGAGCAACGCCGGGCGACCTGGCTGGTCGTCATAGTCCCCTTCACGCTTTGGGCTGCCCTCGCCTGGACGGCATCCATCAATGGTGCATTCCGCACGGGTGCCTCCTCCTTGCCGCTGCTTCCCGCGGCGATCCTGCTGCCAGTGATCGTCGGCGCTCCGGTGCTGATGCTATCGAAGCGGGTCGGACAATTGCTCGATGCAATGCCGGCGACGTGGCTCATCGCCCTTCAGGTCTATCGCATCTTTGGCAGTCAATGGCTCGCTTACTGGCTGCGCGGGGTGCTGCCGGGCGTCTGGGCATTGCCGGCAGGAGCCGGCGACGTGCTGACCGGACTGTTCGCGGTGCCGGTGGCGATCGCCTTGGCGGCCGGGACGGCCGAGGGGCGGACAGGTGCGATCTTCTGGAATATCTTCGGCCTCGCAGACTTCGCCGTTGCGATCGCCCTGGGAATGGCGATGTCGCCTGGCCCGTTCCAGCTCATCGTTCCGGATGGCCCGAGCATGGCCATTGATACCTTTCCGAACGTGCTGACCCCGGCCTTCGTCGTGCCAAGCTCGATCCTGCTGCATGCACTGTCGCTGCGCCAACTGCGCCGGCGCAGCCGGACTGAGGCAGTGTGAGTCCCGTCGTTGTCTCAGAACGGCAGCGCCACGCCGGTCTTGATCTCCTTCAGCACCACATTGCTGCGGACATAGCGGATGCCGGGGATGCGGAACATGAACTCGTCGAGGAATCTGTTATAGGCCGCCATGTCCTGCACGACGACGCGCAAATGATAATCGGCGTCGCCCGTGGTCGCGAAACATTCCAGCACCTCGCGGCGCGTCGTGACCCTGGCCACGAATTCGTCGACGAACTTCGCATCGTGCCGCTCCAGCGAGACGTGGAGGATGGCCGACATCGTAAATCCCGCCTGCTCGCGCGCGACCAGCGCCGCATAGCCTTGGATGACGCCGCTCTCCTCCAGCGCGCGCACCCTGCGCCAGCAGGCGGAGGTGGACATGCCGATCTCGTCGGCGAGCTGCTGATTGGTGGCGCGACCATCCTTCTGAAGGTGGGCGAGTATTCGCGTGTCCTGTTCTTCGATCATGGAGGCCTCCCCGGGCCGAGAACATCTACCAAATTTGATTGCCTTGCGCAAAATTCTACCGAAATTTTGGTCTATGCGGGACAAATAGGTAAGACCTACCAGCCTCCCAGGCATAATCTTCCAGCTTCAGGCAGGATGCCGCGCGAGGTCCACCATGGACGCCATTCCGTCACTCGACGCTTACGAGCTCTCCGACCGCTACGACCGCGAGGACGGCCGCGTCTTCCTCACGGGTACGCAGGCCATCGTCCGCATCGCGCTCGACCAGGCAAAGCGCGACCGTATGCGCGGTCTCAACACCGCCGGCTTCATCTCCGGCTATCGCGGCTCGCCGCTCGGCGGCATCGATCTCGAGCTGTGGCGCATCCAGGAGCGTCTCAAGCGGGACCGCATCGAATTCCTCCCGGCCGTGAACGAGGACCTCGCGGCAACCGCCGTGCTCGGCTCGCAACAGGTCGAGACTCAAGCGGAGCGCGAGGTCGATGGCGTGTTCGGGCTCTGGTACGGCAAGGGCCCCGGCGTCGACCGCTCCGGCGATGCGCTCAAGCACGGCAATGCCTATGGCTCCTCGCCGCATGGCGGCGTGCTGGTGGTCGCCGGCGACGACCATGGCTGCGTCTCCTCCTCGATGCCGCACCAGTCCGACGTCGCCTTCATGAGCTGGTTCATGCCGACGTTGCATCCAGCCGATGTCGGCGAATATCTGGCGTTCGGCGAATATGGCTACGCGCTGAGCCGCTTCTCCGGCATGTGGGTCGGCTTCAAGGCGATCTCGGAGATCGTGGAGTCAGGCGCATCCGTCGCGCTGCGCCCGCCGCGCGCCTTCCGCACGCCCGACTTCACGCCGCCGCCGGGCGGCCTGCACTATCGCTGGCCGGACCTGCCGGGACCGCAGATCGAGGAGCGGCTGGAGGCGAAGAAGCACGCCGTCTACGCCTTTGCAAAGGCCAATCCGGTCGACCGCCACATCTACGACATTCCGAACGCCACCTACGGCATCGTCACCACAGGCAAGGCGCATCTCGACCTGATGGAAGCGCTGCGGCTGATGGGCCTCGATGAGGCGGCCTGCCGCAGCATCGGCATCGACGTCTACAAGGTCGGCATGGTCTGGCCGCTGGCGCTGCATGACGCGATGGACTTCGTGAAGGGCAAGCGCGAGATCCTCGTTGTCGAGGAAAAGCGCGGCATCATCGAGAGCCAGTTCAAGGAGTATTTCTACGACTATCCCGGCACCAAGCCCGAGCGCATGGTCGGCAAGCATGACGAGCGAGGCGCGCGGCTGATCTCCTGGATCGGCGAATTGTCGCCGCGTGCGCTGGCTGGCGTGCTCGCCCGCCGGCTCGATCCGATGTTTCCGGGCCTCAATCTCGCCGCGCGCGCGGCCGCCTTGATGCCTGAAGCCGCCCGCACGATCAACGTCAGCGGTGCGACACGTACGCCTTATTTCTGCTCGGGCTGCCCACACAACACGTCGACAAAGGTACCTGAGGGCTCGAAGGCGCTGGCCGGCATCGGTTGCCACTTCATGGCGAGCTGGATGGACCGCGAGACGTCGTCGCTGATCCAGATGGGCGGCGAGGGCGTGAACTGGGCAACGTCGTCGAGATTCACCGGCAACAGGCACATCTTCCAGAATCTCGGCGAAGGCACCTACTATCACTCCGGCTCGATGGCGATCCGGCAGGCGATCGCCGCCAAGGCCAACATCACCTACAAGATCCTGTTCAACGACGCCGTCGCCATGACCGGCGGCCAGCCGGTCGACGGCCCCATCAGTGTCCATGCCATCGCGCATAGCGTCCGTGCTGAAGGTGTGGCGCGCATCGCGCTGGTGTCGGACGATCCCGCGCAGTTTTCGCCGGCGGACCTGCCTATCGGCGTCACCATCCATCCGCGCGAGGAAATGGACCCCGTGCAGCGCGAGCTGCGCGAGGTCTCCGGCGTCTCCGTCCTGATCTACCAGCAGACTTGCGCCACCGAGAAGCGGCGCCGCCGCAAGCGCGGGCAGATGGCCGACCCCAAGCGTTTTGCCTATATCAACGACCTCGTCTGCGAAGGCTGCGGCGACTGCTCGGTCGAATCCAACTGCCTCAGCGTCGAGCCGAAGGAGACGCCGTTCGGCCGCAAGCGGCAAATCAACCTGTCGGCCTGCAACAAGGATTTTTCCTGCCTCAACGGCTTCTGCCCCAGTTTCGTGACTGTCGAAGGCGCGACGCGCCGGAAGAAGAGCGCGAGCGAGATCGGCGCAGTCGGCCGCGCGGCGACGCTTCCCCTGCCCGCTCCCGCCACGCTCGACCGTCCCTACGACCTGCTGGTAACAGGCGTCGGCGGCACCGGCGTGATCACCGTCGGCGCGCTGATCGGCATGGCCGCGCATCTCGAACGGAGCGGCGTCTCGGTCCTCGACTTCACCGGCTTTGCGCAGAAGTTTGGCCCGGTGCTGAGCTACATCCGCCTCGCCGCCTCGCCCGAAGCGTTGCACCAGGTCCGCATCGACCAGGGCGCGGCCGATGCGCTGATCGGCTGCGACCTCGTCGTCAGCTCCGCGCCGAAGGCGTCCGGCACCTATCGCCGCGGTACGCGCGCCGCTGTCAACACGGCGGAGATGCCGACCGGCGACGTCGTTCGCTTCCGCGATGCCGATCTCGCCTCGCCCGCCCGCCTGCGCGCGATCCGGCAGGTCGTCGGCAACGACAATCTCGACACCATCAACGCCAACGCGCTGGCCGAACGGCTGCTGGGCGATGCCGTCTATGCCAACATCATCATGCTGGGCTTTGCCTGGCAGCGCGGACTGATCCCCGTCTCGCTGCAAGCGCTGTTGCGCGCGATCGAGCTCAACGGCATCGCGGTCGAGCGCAACAAGCAGGCCTTTGCCTGGGGCCGGATCGCCGCCGCCGATCCGGACTCTCTGCCGATGGCGGACGATACGCCCAAAACCGAGACGCTCGACCAGCTCATCGCCCGCCGCGCCGATTTCCTCACCGCCTATCAGAACGCAGCTTATGCGGCACGCTACCGGACGATCGTCGATAAGGTTCGCAACGCCGAAGCTGCGCTGAGCAGCGAGGCGATGACCGAGGCCGTCGCACGCGCGCTGTTCAAGCTGATGGCCTACAAGGACGAGTACGAGGTGGCGCGCCTGCACATGCAGACCGGCTTCCTCGACGAACTGAAGCGCGAGTTCGAGGACGGTTTTAGCGTCCAGTATCACCTTGCGCCGCCGTTCCTGCCATCCGAACGCGACGCCCGTGGCCGTCCGCGCAAGCGCGCCTTCGGCCAGTGGATCCAGACGCCACTTGCCCTGCTCGCGCGGTTGAAGGGGTTGCGCGGGACGCCGCTCGATCCGTTCGGTTACACCGCCGAGCGGCGCACCGAGCGGGAGCTGATCTCCTGGTATGAGGGCGTGATCGAACGGATGCTGCACGAATTCGACGCGGCGCGCCTGCCCGATTTCATTGCGATCGCCAAGGCTCCGATGGAGATCCGTGGCTACGGCCCGGTCAAGGACATCGCGGTCGCGAAGGTGAAGCCGGAGGTCGAACGGCGTCTCGCCGATGTGATCGCCGCATCGCCGGCAGAAATGCGCGCCCACGGTTGACGTGAAACACCGATCCCGGCAGCAATGCCGGCAATCCCGGTGTCCAGATTCCAATCGCGCTCGGCGCGACGAGCAAATTGCCGATTGGCCTTGAGCTCGACGGCCCGGCAGGCAGCGATCGTCGCTTGCTCGCGATCGGCATCGCGCTTGACGGCGTGTTCGGGCGGCTGCCGCCGCCGCACCGGTCATGAATAAGGATTGATCAGCTTCTGCTGCTCGGCGCTGTGCGCCACCAGCATGTCGATGAAGGTCCTCACCTTCGCCGACAGATGATGGCGATGCGGATAGACCGCGTTCATGGACAGCTCGACCGTCCGATATTCCGGCAACAGGCGCACGAGGTGACCGGCTTCGAGGTCGTCCTGAATGAGAAACCCCGCCATCAGGCAGACGGCAGCGCCCCCCAGCGCGACCTTCCGCAGCGCTTCTCCGCTGTTGGTGACGAAGCTGCCGGATATCCGTACCGATGCCGGCGTGCCCTTGCGATCGAGGAAGCGCCATTCATCGCCAAACGGATAGTTCAGGTGACGGCCGCAATTATGCGCAGTGAGCTCGTCGAGCTTCTGCACCCGGCCGTGCTTCTCGATATATTCGTGGGAACAGCACAGCACGTGACGCCAGGTGGCGAGGCTCCGCACGATCAGGCTCGAATCCGGCGGCGGCGTCATGCGCAGGGCAACGTCGTAGCCTTCCTCGATGAGATCGACATCGGCCTCGCCCATGCGCAGATCGATCTTGAGCTCCGGATAGGCCGACAGGAGTTTCGCCACAACCGGCGCGACGAACGGGACCATGTGCGTGGCGACGTGGACGCGCAACGTGCCGCGGGGCACCGACTGCAATTCGCTCGCGATATCGTCGGCCTGTTCGATATCGGCGAGGATCTGGACGCAGCGGTCGTAATAGGCCTTGCCGATCTCGGTGAGGTTGACCCTGCGCGTGGTGCGCTGAAGCAGCCTCACGCCGAGCCGGTCTTCCAGCGCCTGGACGTGATTGCTCACCATGGTGGTCGACATGTTGAGCTTGCGGGCTGCTGCGGAGAAGCCGCCGGTCTCGACCACCCGGCTGAAGACTTCGAGGCTGGTCAATCGGTCCATGCCGCCTGATTATCCGCTCTTGATCGATAATCTCAAGGTTTTCGCCCCGATTATCTACCAGATCATCCCGCGTGTGACATGGCGCATGGGTTAGCAGCAATCGCTCGACAGGTGCGGCAATCGCTCTGGGGCAGTCGCACGTCTGGTCCGGTAGACCACACAGTAGGGCGAGCCCCCGGACTATCCACCCCGAGTGGATAATCCTTTCAGCATTTCGCCGATTATCGCTCGAACTGGAAAGACCGATAGTCCCTTCCAGCCGATAGGAGACCGTCATGTCCGAGCTGCCCCGCGCTGAAAACTTCCAGCAAGCAACTGAAATTACTCAAGATTATTCCAAGGTGCCGCTGCGTGTGCCGGTCCGTAACAAGCTCCGGCGCGCGGCCTTGGTGCTCGCGCTCCTCGCGGGCACGGCGGCGGTCGTCTATTACGGACACGACTACTGGACCAACGGACGCTATCTCGAGACGACCGACGACGCCTATGTCAAGGCGGACTCCACGATCGTCGCGCCGAAGGTTTCCGGCTACATCGCGAAGGTCCTGGTCGGCGACAACGAAAAGGTCAAAGCCGGCCAGGTGCTGGCCAGGATCGACGATCGCGACTTCAGAGCGGCGCTCGATCAGGCCCGCGCCGATGTCGCCGCCGCGGAGGCCTCCGTCCGCAACCTCGATGCCCAGCTCGAGCTGCAGCAGCCGATCATCGAGCAGAGCACGGCCGATGTCACGGCTGCGGACGCCAATCTGAAATTCGCCCAGGAGGAACGCGCCCGCTACGACGACCTGATGAAGTCGGGCTCCGGCACGATCCAGCGCGCGCAGCAGACCGATGCGGCGCTGCGCGCCAGCAACGCGCAATTGCAGCACGCCAAATCGGGCCTTCTGGCCGCACAGCGCAAGGTCGACGTGCTCACCACCCAGCGCGCCCAGGCCACGGCCCAGCTCGAACGCGCCCGCGCGGTCGCGCAGCAGGCGGCGTTGAACCTGTCCTATACCGAGATCACCGCACCGGTGGACGGCACGGTCGGCGCCCGTAGCTTGCGCGTCGGCCAGTACGTGCAGGCCGGCACACAGTTGATGGCGGTGGTGCCGCTCGATGCGGTCTATGTGGTCGCGAACTTCAAGGAGACGCAGCTCACCCATGTCCGCGCCGGCCAGCCGGTCGAGCTGCGCGTCGACAGCTTCCGCAGCCAGACCCTGCGCGGTCATGTCGACAGCCTGTCGCCGGCTAGCGGGCTCGAATTCGCGCTGCTGCCGCCCGATAACGCCACCGGCAATTTCACCAAGATCGTGCAGCGCGTCCCGGTGAAGATCGTGCTCGACGATCACAGCCTCACCGGCCTGCTGCGGCCCGGCATGTCGGCGGTGCCGACCGTTGACACCAAGCAGGCAGTGCTGGCTGAGCGCGAGACGGCAAAGCGCCTCGCTGACAACACGGTCCATCCGAACGGCGGGTGAGGCTGCAAAACCGGCGGGATTATCAAGTCCCGCCGGACGATCCTTCCAGGACTTCCGCGATTATCGAAACCATCCGCCCAGCGCATCCTGTCTCCGTAACCGAGACGAGGCTTCCATGAGCACGCTCCAACCGACCGTCAACGCCGCCTCCGCCGCCAACTTCCCCGCGCCGGCCGCAGCTCCCACGATTCCGGCCGTGTCGGCCAAGACCTGGATCGCGGTGATCGGCGCGACGCTCGGCGCCTTCATGGCGGTGCTGAACATCCAGATCGTCAACGCCTCGCTCGCCGACATCCAGGGCGCGATCGGTGCCGGCATCGACGACGGCGGCTGGATCTCGACCTCCTATCTGATCGCGGAGATCGTGGTGATCCCGCTGTCGGGCTGGCTCGCCCAGGTGTTCTCGGTCCGCATCTACCTCCTCACCAACGCGATCTTATTTCTGGTGTTCTCGGCGGCCTGCGCGCTGGCGCAGGACCTGCCGCAAATGATCGTCCTTCGCGCTGTGCAGGGCTTTAGCGGCGGCGTGCTGATCCCGATGGCGTTCATACTGATCATCACGCTCTTGCCGAAGGCGAAACAGCCGATCGGACTTGCGCTGTTTGCGATCTCTGCGACATTCGCACCCGCGATCGGCCCGACCATCGGCGGCTATCTCACCGAGAATTGGGGCTGGGAGTACATCTTCTACGTCAACCTGGTTCCCGGCACGCTGATGATCGCGATGCTGTGGTTCTCGCTGGAAGCGAAGCCGATGAAGCTGTCGCTGCTGCGCGAGGGCGACTGGCCGGGTATCGTCACCATGGCGATCGGCCTCTCCGCGCTGCAGACCGTGCTGGAAGAAGGCAACAAGGACGACTGGTTCGGCTCGCCCTTCATCGTCAAACTGTCCATTATCGCCGTCATTGCGTTGACCGCTTTCCTCGTGATCGAGCTGACCGCGAAGAAGCCGCTGTTGAACCTGCGTCTGCTGGTTCGCCGCAATTTCGGCTTCGGCATCCTCGCCAACTTCCTGCTCGGCATCGCGCTGTACGGTTCGGTGTTCATCATGCCGGTCTATCTGTCGCGCATCCAGGGCTACAATGCCGAACAGATCGGCATGGTTCTGGCTTGGACCGGCTTGCCGCAGCTGTTGCTGATCCCTCTGGTGCCGCGGCTGATGCAACGCTTCGACGCCCGGATCATCATCAGCGTCGGCTTTGCGCTGTTCGCGGCCTCCAATTTCATGAACATCTATATGACGAATGACTACGCCACCGATCAGCTGTTCTGGCCCAACGTCGTTCGCGCCGTCGGACAGGCGTTCGTGTTCGCGCCGCTCTCGGCCGTCGCCACGGCCGGAATCGAGCCGGAGAATGCCGGCTCCGCATCGGGCCTATTCAACATGATGCGCAACCTCGGCGGCGCCATCGGCATTGCGCTGCTCCAGACCGTGCTGACCAAGCGCGAGCAGTATCACTCCAACGTTCTGATGCAGTCGGTCTCGATGTTCGAGCAGGCCACCCGCACGCGGCTGGAACAGCTCACTCAATATTTCGTCAATCACGGCATCCTCGATCGTGCGGATGCGTCGCATCGTGCCTATGTCGCAATCGGCCATATCGTGCAGAAGCAGGCCTATATCCTGGCCTTCAGCGACACCTTCTACCTGCTCGGCATGGCGCTGATCGTGGCCCTGATCGCCGTCCTCTTCCTGAAGAAGCCCGGCCAGACCTCGGCCGGTGGAGCCCACTGACGTCACCCCAGCAAAAGGAGAACGACCATGAAGCCCCGCATGAACTACTACCAGGCCGCGCCCGACACGCTCAAAGCCCTGATCGCGGTGGACGATCAGATCAAGGCCAGCGGCCTGGAGCAATCCCTGATCGAACTGGTCAAGACACGGGCGTCGCAGATCAACGGTTGCGCCTTCTGCATCAACATGCACACCGAGGACGCCCGCAAGCGCGGCGAGACCGAACAGCGGCTCTATCTTCTCAATGCCTGGCGCGAATCTCCGCTCTACACCGATCGCGAGCGCGCTGCCTTGGCCTGGACCGAAGCGGTGACGCTGATCTCCGAGACGCACGCCCCTGACGACGTCTACGAGCAGGTCCGCGCGCAGTTCTCGGAGCAGGAGACGGTCAACCTCACCATGCTGATCGGCACCATCAACGCGTGGAACAGGATCGCGATCTCGTTCCGCGCGGTCCATCCGGTGAAGGTGAAGGCGTCGGTGGCGTGATGCTGCGGCGCCGCCTCGGGCACAAGTCTCGTAGGGTGGGCAAAGCGGAGCGTGCCCACCACTCCCTATCCCAATCGCTGAGAGTCGGTGGGCACGGCGCTAGCGCGCCTTTGCCCACCCTACAATAGCCGAGAGTACGCCCTAAACCGCCGTCGCCCTGGCGAATTCCACGTAGATCTCGCGCAGACGCGTCGCCATCGGGCCGGGCTTGCCGTCGCCGATTGTCTTGCCATCAATCGCGACCACCGGCTGCACGAACGACGAAGCCGAGGTGATGAAGGCTTCCTTGGCGGCGAGCGCCTCGGCGACCGTGAAGGACCGCTCCTCGACGCGGAGCTGACGTTCTTCCGCGAGCGCGATCACGGCCTTGCGCGTGCAGCCCGGCAGGATCGCGTTGGAGTTCTTGCGCGTGACGATGACATCATCCTTGGTCAGGATGAACGCCGACGATGAACCGCCCTCGGTGACGTATCCATCCTGCAGCATCCAGGCTTCGCCTGCGCCGGCTTCCGCCGCGGCCTGCTTCGCCAGCACCTGCGCCAGCAGCGCCACGCTCTTGATGTCACGTCGCTCCCAGCGGATGTCGAGCACGGTGATCACGTTGATGCCGGTCTTGGCCGAGGCGGCATTGATGATGTCCTTTTCCGAGGTGAACATCACCAGGCTCGACCTGACATCAGCCTTGGGGAACGGGAAGTCGCGGCCCTTGTCGGCGCCGCGCGTGACCTGGAGATAGACGAGGCCGCTCTCGAGCTTGTTGCGCGCGATCAGCTCCTTCTGCAGCACGGTGATGCGCTCGACCGTCTCCGGCAGCCTCAAGCTGATCTCGCCGACAGAACGCTCCAGCCGCGCCAGGTGCGAGGCGTTGTCGACCAGCTTGCCGTCCAGCACGGCCGAGACCTCGTAGATGCCGTCGGCGAACAGGAAGCCGCGGTCGAGAACCGAGATTTTGGCGTCCGAGAGCGGGACGAATGAGCCGTTGACGTAGGCGATCGAGTCCAAGGCAGGTCTCCTGGCGGGAAAAGGGGATTTGGCCACGGGTATAGGAGATTTAGCGAGCCTGATAAACCCTCGATCGTCATTCCGGGGCATTCGCAAAGCGAATGAGCCCGGAATCCATCTCACCTCGGAGACTGACGCCCGATGGATTCCGGGCCTGGCCCTTCGGGCCATCCCGGAATGACAATGGAGCTAATGCGACAGAATCTTCGACAGGAACTTCTGCGCGCGGTCGCTGCGCGGCTTGCCGAAGAAATCCTCCTTCGCCGCGTCCTCGACGATCTCGCCGCGATCCATGAAGATCACGCGGTTGGCGACCTTGCGGGCAAAGCCCATCTCGTGGGTGACGACCATCATGGTCATGCCTTCGCGGGCGAGATCGACCATGACGTCGAGCACCTCGCTGACCATTTCAGGATCGAGCGCCGAGGTCGGCTCGTCGAACAGCATGACGATCGGATCCATCGCGAGCGCGCGCGCAATCGCAACGCGCTGCTGCTGGCCGCCGGAGAGCTGCGCCGGGAATTTCTGCGCCTGCTCCTTCAGGCCGACCCGCTCCAGGAGCTGCATGCCTTTCGCCACCGCCTTGTCGTACGGCCGTCCCAGCACCTTCTGCTGGGCAAGGCAGAGGTTCTCGATGATCTTGAGATGCGGGAACAGCTCGAAGTGCTGGAACACCATGCCGACGCGCGAGCGAAGCTTCGGCAGGTCGGTCCTGGGATCGTTGACCTTGGTGCCGTCGACGCTGATGTCGCCCTCCTGGAACGGCTCGAGCGCGTTGACGCATTTGATCAGCGTCGACTTGCCCGAACCCGAGGGACCGCAGACCACGACGACCTCGCCCTTGGTGACGCTGGTGGTGCAGTCGGTCAGCACCTGGAAGGTCGGGGTGTACCATTTGTTGACGTGGCTGATTTCGATCATGACCGACACGCTCTATCGAATGATGGCGATGCGCGCCTGGAGGCGACGCACGCCGAAGGACGCGACACAGGAAATGGTGAAGTAGACGACGGCGGCGAACAGGTACATCTCGACCAGGCGGCCGTCGCGCTGCGCGACCTTGCTCGCCGCGCCCAGAAAGTCCGGGATCGAGAGCACGTAGACCAGCGAGGTGTCCTGGAACAGCACGATGGTCTGCGTCAGCAGCACCGGCAGCATGTTGCGGAACGCCTGCGGCAGCACGACGTAGCGCATGGTCTGGGCGTAGGTCAGGCCGAGCGCGTTGGCGGCGGCGGGCTGGCCGCGCGAGATCGACTGGATGCCGGCGCGCATGATCTCGGAGAAGTACGCCGCCTCGAACATGATGAAGGTGATGAGCGAGGAGGCGAACGCGCCGACGCTGATCGGCCGCGACGCGCCGGTCACCCACTGCCCGATATAGGGCACCAGGAAGTAGAACCAGAAGATGACCAGCACCAACGGCAGCGAGCGCATGAAGTCGACATAGACGCCGGCGATGCGGCCGAGCACCTTGAAGCCCGACAGTCGCATCAACGCGATCGCGGTGCCGAAGATCAGGCCGCCGAGGCCCGCCAGCGCCGTCAGGGTCACCGTGAACGTCATGCCCTCGTAGAACAGGTAGGGCAGCGCGCGGCGGATGACGTCGAAATCGAGATTACCGAACATTGCGCTATTTCCCCGTGATGTAGCCGGGGATCGCGACATAGCGCTCGAGGAAGCGCATCGCGGTCACGACGACGGCGTTGACGAGGAGATAAAGGATGGTCGCGGCGGTGAAGGCCTCGAACACCTGGAACGAGAATTCCTGCATCGAGCGCGCCTGTCCGGTCAGCTCGATCAGGCCGATGGTGATGGCCACCGCCGTGTTCTTGATGGTGTTGAGGAACTCGGAAGTCAGCGGCGGCAGGATGATGCGGAACGCCATCGGCAGCAGCACGTAGCGATAGCCCTGCACGGTGGTGAGCCCGAGCGCGGTCGCCGCCATCTTCTGCCCGCGCGGCAACGAACCGATGCCCGCCTGCAATTGCACCGCGACGCGCGCCGACATGAAGAAGCCGATGCCGATCGCGGCCGTCCAGAACGGCGCATTCGGCAGTTGCTTCAGCCACAGGCCGGCGGATTTCGGCAGCAGCTCCGGCAGCACGAAGAACCACAGGAAGAGCTGCACCAGCAGCGGCATGTTGCGGAAGAACTCGACCCAGCAGAAGCCGAACCGGTAGGCCGCCTTGGACGGCAGCGTGCGCATGACGCCGACGAGCGAGCCAAACACCAGCGCGATGATCCAGGCGAGCACCGCCGTCTTCAGGGTCAGCACCAGGCCCGACAACAGCATGTCGAGATAGGTGCCGGTCCCCATCGGGTTCGGCTCGAAGAAAATTCCCCAGTTCCAGTGGTAGTTCACGTGTCCCTCGCGCGAACGCGCCAATCACAGATGTCGTAACGTCTATGCAAATGTCCGGCCACTCCCTCCAGAATGGCCGGAATTTGCTTCCTCTCCCCGCAAGCGGGGAGAGGCGAACAACTCAGCTTACTTGTAGTCGTCCGGGTTCGGCGAGTCCGTCGGCTTGGCGAACTCGTTCTTCAGCTCGGCCGAGATCGGAGTGTTGAGGTTGAGCCCCTTCGGCGGGATCTTGGCCGTGAACCACTTCTCGTAGATCTTCTGGCCTTCGCCCGAGGTGTAGAGCGCAGCGGTCGCCGCATCGACCACCTTCTTGAACGGCGCGTCGTCCTTGCGCAGCATGATGCCGTAGGGCTCGGGCTTGGAGAAGGCGTCCTTGGAGATGACGTAGTCGTCGGGCGACTTCGAGCCGGCAACGAGGCTCGCGAGCAGGATATCGTCCATCACGAAGGCGACCGCGCGATCGGTCTCGACCATCAGGAAGGATTCGGCGTGATCCTTGGCCGGGATGATGTTGGCGCCGAGGCCTTTCGCAACATTGGCCTCGGTGAGCTGCTTGATGTTGGTGGTGCCGGCAGTCGAGACCACGGTCTTGCCCTTGAGATCATCGATCGACTTCAGGCCGCTCGACTTCTTGAACACGTAGCGGCTGGCGGTCAGGAAGTGGGTGTTGGTGAAGGCGACCTGCTTCTGGCGGTCGGCATTGTTGGTGGTCGAGCCGCATTCGAGGTCGATGGTGCCGTTGGCCATCAGCGGGATGCGGGTCGCCGAGGTCACCGGATTGAGCTTGACCTCGAGCTTGTCGAGCTTGAGTTCCTTCTTCACGGCGTCGACGATCTTGTAGCAGATGTCCATCGCGAACCCGATCGGCTTCTGGTTGTCGTCCAGATAGGAGAACGGGATGGAGGAGTCGCGGAAGCCCAGCGTGATGGCACCGGTGTCCTTGATGTTCTTCAGCGTGCCGGTCAGCTCCTGGGCCCCGGCCTGGCTGACGACGAAGGTCGCGGCGAGCGCGAGCCCGATGTGACGGAAATGCTTCACTTTTTTGGTCCCCTTTCAGGATGATGCGGCCGGATGCAAGCACAAATCAGGCCGGATTAGAATGTGACTTTCGACTGGATCGCCGCTCAGGTTAACGGCTCAGGTAAGTGGTTTGGGCAATTCGCCGAGATCCCAGAACAGGCCGGCCATCACCGTCAAGGCCTCTTCGGTCAACGGCAGCAGGATGTGCTCATTGGGCGCATGCTGGGAGCAGCCGGGATAGGAGTGCGGGACCCAGATCGTCGGCAGGCCCAGGATCTCGGAAAACACGTCGTTCGGCAGCGAGCCGCCGAAGTTCGGCAGCACCGCCGGCGCCTTGCCGGTAGTTTCCCGCACCGAATCCGCCGCCCATTTGATCCAGGGGCTGTCGAAATCGGTACGCGAGGCGGCAAAGCTCTGTGCGGCCCGCACCTCGACCATCGGGAAACCCTTTTGCACCAGATGCGCGCGGACGGCCTCGATCAGGCCGTCGACCTTGGTGCCGACGACAAAACGCAGTTGCAGCACGGCATTGGCATGGCCGGGAATGGCGTTGGCCGGCTTCTCGATATTGCCGGACGACATCGCCAGCACTTCCAACGTGTTCCAGGCATAGAGGCGTTCGGCCGCCGACAGGCCTTCCTCGCCCCAGTTCTCCGCCAGCGCCGGCTCGTCCGCGGTCGGCACCACGTCCACGTCCGCAAGATAGCTGCGGATCTGGTTGGTGAGCCGCGGCGGCTTCAGGGCATCGAGCTGGAGACGGCCATGGCCGTCGACCAGCGTCGAGATCGCGTTGACCAGAATGGTCGCGGGGTTGGCGAGCACGCCGCCCCAATTGCCGGAATGATGGCCGCCATCGCGCAAATTGACGTCGAGATGGATGCGGATGCCGCCACGGCAGCCGAGGAAGAGTGTCGGGCGATCTGCCGACAGCCGCGGTCCGTCGGAGGCCATGAACAGATCGGCCTTGAGCGCATCGCGATTGAGGTCGCAGACCTTGCCGAGATCGGGCGAGCCGATCTCCTCGCCCATCTCGACGATGAATTTGGCGTTGAAGCCGAGCTTGCCGCCGCGGGCCTCGCGCACCGCGCGGAGCGCCGCCATGTTGATGCTGTGCTGGCCCTTGTTGTCGGCGGTGCCGCGGCCGTAGAGGCGCGTGCCCGCAACCGTCGTGCGCCAGGGATCGCGGCCATCGCGCCACTCGCCTTCCATGCCGTCGACGACGTCGCCATGGCCGTAAATCAGCACGGTCGGGGCGGATGCGCTCTCGTGATGCTCGGCGAACAGGAACGGCGCCTTGCCGCTGGGAGATTCGACCATGCGGCTTTGAAAATCGAGCTCCGCGAACGCCGGCTGCATCTCCTGTTCCAGATAGGCGCGCAGCTCGGGGCCGCGCGACGGATTCTGGCTCTCGGTCTTGAAGGCGACGCGGCGGTCGAGTTCGGCGAGGAACGCGCCCGAATTGAAATCCTCACGGGCACGGGCGATGGCGGCGGCTCTGGTCATGATTTTCTTTTCGGACTTCGAGGAAGGACCCTACCCGAGACAGGACGGCCTTCGATAGTGGCGGGGACTTGGATTGTTCTTGTAGTTCTCTTGTAGTTCTCTTGGGATTTCGTTCTTGCTCGCTTGAGATTGGCTTGCCAAGGGCAGCAGTGCTGCTGATTTTGGCCTTGCCAAGTGCAAGTTATATGCAAGAACTTCGCCAAGTTGGGGCGCACGTCTATCATTCGAAGAGCGCTCGGTACAGAGCGCCGGGGGACCAATATGGCCAAGCAGATCAGGCTCAACGCCTTTGCGATGAATTGCGTCGCCCACCAGTCGCCGGGCCTGTGGACCCATCCGCGCGACCGCACCGCCGAATATAATCGCCTGCCTTACTGGCTCGATCTCGCCAGGACGCTGGAGCGTGGCCGTTTCGACGGATTGTTCCTGGCCGACGTGCTTGGCGTCTACGACGTCTATGGCAACAGCCCTGACGCAGCCTTGCGCAATGCAGCACAGACGCCGTCGAACGAGCCGTTGCTCCTGCTCTCGGCGATGGCGGCGGTGACGCAAAATCTCGGTTTCGGCGTCACCAGCAATTTGTCCTTCGAACCGCCCTACCCGTTCGCGCGGCGGATGTCGACACTCGACCATCTCACCGAGGGCCGGATCGGCTGGAACGTCGTCACCGGCTATCTCGACAGCGCCGCCCGCGGCGCCGGCAAGAACAAGCAGACCGGACATGACGACCGCTACGACATCGCCGACGAATATATGGAGGTCGTCTACAAGCTCTGGGAAGGAAGCTGGGAGGACGATGCCGTGCTGCGCGACCGGGCGCGCGGCATCTTCACCGATCCCGCAAAGGTTCATCGCGTCAATCACGAGGGCGCGAACTACCGCATCAACAACACCATCCATCTCAGCGAGCCGTCGCCGCAGCGCACGCCCGTGCTGTACCAGGCCGGCACCTCGCCGCGCGGGCGGCAGTTCGCGGCGAAGCACGCCGAATGTGTGTTCATGTCGGGACCGTCGGCCAAGATCATCGCGCCGCGCGTCTCCGCGATCCGCCAGGAGGCTGCCGCGCTCGGCCGCAATCCGGCGGAGATCCTCATGTTCAACATGATGACGATCATCCTCGGCAACACGGAAGCTGAAGCTGCGGCGAAATATGCC
The DNA here is from genome assembly GCF_042257955.1 of Bradyrhizobium sp. B025. Lineage (NCBI taxonomy): Bacteria > Pseudomonadati > Pseudomonadota > Alphaproteobacteria > Hyphomicrobiales > Nitrobacteraceae > Bradyrhizobium > Bradyrhizobium sp. B025. The sequence goes on from NZ_CP170150.1 coordinate 7,551,450, forward strand.
GACTACCGCTCGCATATCAGCCCGGAAGGCGCCCTGGCCCTGATGTCGGGATGGACCGGCATCGACTTCTCCGGCTACGAGCTCGACCAGCAGGTCCGGCACGTCCAGAACGATGCCGGCCGCAGCGCGCTCGACAACGTCACCCGCGGTGATCCCGACCGCGTCTGGACCGTGCGCGACGTCATCGAGCATGTCGGCATCGGCGGTGCCGGTCCGGTCGTGGTGGGCACGCCGGAGAGCGTCGCAGACAAGATCGAGGATTGGTTCGAGAAGACGGACGTCGACGGCCTCAACGTGGCGTTCGCGATCTCGCCCGGTGATTTCGAGGACATCGCCGACATGCTGGTGCCGGAGCTGACGCGGCGCGGACGGTACAAGCCGGAGTATGCGAAAGGCACGTTGCGGGAGAAGCTGTTCGGTGCGGGGCGCGCAAGGCTCGACACGCCGCATCCGGCGGCGGGGTATCGGGTGGCGAAGACGGGGTAGGCGCCACCCCCAATGTCGTCCTGGCGAAAGCCAGGACCCATTACCCCAACAGGGAGTTTGGCGAAGACTGGTCGTTCGGGATTAGTACCACCCGCACACGATAGATCACGCGGTATGGGTCCTGGCTTTCGCCAGGACGACGATGTGGAGGCATTGTGCACGCTGCCTCCACACCGTCACTGCCCTACACCTTCCCGTCCACCATCACCTCGATCAGCTTCGTCCCCGGCCGGCCAAACGCCGACGACAGCGTCGCCTTCAGCTCGCTTGGGTCGCTGATCTTGATCGCCTCGCACCCCAATGCCTTCGCGATCCCGGCGAAATCGACCGGCGGATCGACAAAATCCATGCCGACATAATTGTCGTCGCCATGGAAGGCGAGCAGGCGCTGCTTGATGATGCGATAGCCGCCATTGTTGGCGATGAGGACGTTGAGCGGCAGCTTGTGATGTGCCGCCGTCCAGAGCGACTGGATCGAATACATCGCGCTGCCGTCGCCGGAGAAGCACACCACGGGACGATCCGGATTGGCGATGCTGACGCCGACCGAGGCCGGCAGGCCCCAGCCGATGCCGCCGGATGCAAGGCCGTGATAGCCGAAGCGATCGCGGTGCGGATGCAGGTTCGTGATCTGGCGGCTGGAGGTGAGGCCTTCGTCGACGAGGATGGCGTTGCCGGGCATGGCCTCTGTCATTTGCAGCACCAGATAGTCCGGATCGATGGGGTTGCGGCCCGCACTCTTGCCGATCTGCTCCACCAGCGCGGCGCGGCGCGCGCTCCAGTTCTTCGGCGCAAGCTCGGCGAGACGCTGCCTGGCGCGTTGCGCCAGTGCCGCGCCACCCATCTCCTTCAGCACGGGGATCAGCGCGCGCAGCGTTTCCTTGACGTCCGCCTTCAGCGCAATCTCCGCGCCAAAATTCTTGGCGATCTCCCAGTCGACGAGGCCGACCTGGAGAATTGGCAATCCATCCGGCAGCGGGTCGACTTCGCTATAGACCGACATCCGCAGCGGATCGCCGCCGAGCGCGATCAGGAGGTCGTAGGGCGCGAGCGTGTCGCGCGCGACCTTCTGCACCCGCGCCAACGTGCCGACGAAGCTCGGGCTCTCCGAGAGGAAGTGCGAGCCATAGGGCGTCGAGGACTGATAGGCGGCAGCGCCGAGCAGCTCGGCGAGCTCGGCCGCCTCCTTCAGCGCGTCGCTCTTGACCACCTCGTCCATGGTGACGATGACAGGACGTTCGGCCTTGAGCAGCCGCGCGGCAAAGGCCTTCAGCGCCTCGTCCGACGGTTTGGTGCGCGTGTCGATGCGGGTGGAGCGGCCAAGATCGATGCCGGCCTCGCTGTTGAGGATGTCACCGGGCAGCGAGATGAACACCGGCCCGGTCGGCGGCGTCATCGCGACCTTGGCAGCGCGGCGCACGATGCGCGGCAGATCCTCCAGCCGCGTCACCTCGACCGCCCATTTCACCAGCGGTTCGGCCATGCGCACCAGCGGGCCGTACAGCACCGGCTCCATCAGGCCGTGGCCCTGCTCCTGCTGGCCCGCGGTCAAAATCATCGGCGTGCCCGTGAACTGGGCGTTGTAGAGCGAGCCCATGGCGTTGCCGAGGCCGGGCGCGACATGGACGTTGCAGGCGACGAGCTTGCCGGAGGCGCGGCTGTAGCCGTCCGCGATCGCCACCACCAGGCTCTCCTGCATTGCCATCACATAGGTGAGATCAGGGTGGTCCTTCAGCGCATGCATGATCGGCAGCTCGGTGGTACCGGGGTTGCCGAACAGATGGGTGATGCCCTCGTCCTTGAGCAGCGCGAGAAAAGCGGAGCGACCGGTGATCTTGTTCTTCATGTTTCCTCCAGAAGCGGGCGTTGCCGCAAGGACGGAGGCATGATGGCCGAAGTTGGCCGAGGCACGCAAGGAAGCGCCGTCATGGCAGACTTGCGTCGGCGCGCGCAAGCTGGAAACATGCTCGGGCGTAAACCTGTACGGGGAGACGCGATGGCCTATGACGAGAACACCGCGGCGCGGGTGCGCAAATTACTGGCGGGTCAGCGAAACGTCGCGGAAAAGAAGATGATGGGCGGCCTCTGCTTCATGGTGAACAACACCATGTGCTGCACCGTAAGCGGGCGCGGCGGCATGCTGATCCGCGTCGGCCCGGAAGTGCATGCACGCATGCTGCAGGAGCCGCATACGAGCCCGATGGAAATGCGCGGGCGCATCATGACCGGCTTTGTCCGCGTCGCGCCGGACGGCTATCAGAGCGATGCCGAGCTGAAAAAATGGGTCAAGCGCGGGCTCGACTTCGTGGCGGCGAATACCGCGGGACGCAAAGCGGCGCCACGGAAGGCTGTTTCGGCGAAGACTGAGGTCGCCGCCAAGGCTAAAGCACCTCCTCGCGGCCGAGCTCGAAAGGGTCTTCGCCGCTAGCGCGCTTCTTCTTTTTCGAGCGCTGCCAGACCACACCGGGAAAGCCCTTCAACGGCACCAGCGGCTCGCCGGTATAGGCCCATTCCTGGAGCTCTTCGATCGCGATGTGATAGAGCGGCTGGCGGCCGGTGCGCTCCCTAAACAGCGCGCGGGGGATGTTGACCATGTGGGGCCCGCGCGGCCGCTCGTAGGCGATCGGCGTGCCGCAATGCGAGCAGAAGCTGCGCGCGGTTTTGGTGGCCTTGTCCTCGTAGCGCGTGAGCGCGGTCTTGCCGGAGGTGATGCGAAAGCGCTTCTTCCAGCTCCCGACATAGGTCGCGTAAGCCGCGCCATGGGCGCGGCGACTACTGGCGGAATGATCGTGCCAGGCCCAGCGCGCGGGAACGTCGATCTCGAAGGTGACCTTGCCGCAGAGGCATTGACCGGTGGCGGTTCCTGCGGCGGCTGCGGCTTTGGCCATCGTCTCTCTCCGTCGTCGTTGCAGAGGCGACAATACACGATCGTCATTCCGGGGCGCGACGAAGTCGCGAGCCCGGAATCCATCGGGCTGCGTACTCAGAGGCGGGATGGATTCCGGGCTCGACGCTCCCGGGCCGCGCTTCGCGCGGTCCCGAGCGTTGCCCCGGAATGACTGAGGGAGACTACGCCGGTGTCAGCTCGTCATACGCCGGATAATCCGTATACCCCTTCTCCTCGCCGCCGTAGAACGTGGCCCGATTGTAGGGCGTGATCGGATAATCGTGCCGAAGGCGCCGCGGCAAATCGGGGTTGGAGATGAAGATACGGCCGAAGGCGATGATGTCGGCATGGCCGTCGGCGATCGCCGCATTCGCGGTCTCGCCGGTAAACCCGCCGGCCGTCATCAGCACGCCGCTGTAGAGCGGGCGGAACAGCACCATCGCCGACGGTACATTCTCCCAGTGGACGTCGGCGCGCCCGGCGCCGCTGGAGCGCGGCTCGATGAAGTGAAGATAGGCAAGACCGAGCTTGTCGAGCGCCTTCACGACATGGGTGAAGAGCGGCATCGGATCGGGCTCGCCGGAATCGTTGGCGATACCGTGCGGCGACAGCCGCACGGCGACGCGGTTTGCACCCCAGACGTCGATCGCGGCCTGCGTGACATCGAGCAGAAGCCGCGCGCGATTCTCGATTCCGCCGCCATATTGATCGGTGCGCTGGTTGCTGCGCGATTGGAGGAACTGCTCGAGCAGATAGCCGTTGGCGCCGTGGATCTCGACGCCGTCGAAGCCGGCGGCGAGCGCGTTCTTCGCGCCCTGCCGGAACGCCTCGACGATGCCCTTGACCTCGTCCGTCTCCAGCGCGCGCGGCGTCTCGTAGTCGGCGATCTTGCCTTCGGCCGTCATCGCCTTCATGCCTTCGGCCTTGATCGCAATCGCCGAGGCCGAGACCGGTAGCTCACCGCCATGGAAGGAGGAATGCGAGACGCGGCCGACATGCCAGAGCTGGAGGAAGATGATGCCGCCCTTGGCATGCACGGCATCCGTCACCTTGCGCCAGCCGGCGATCTGCGCCTCCGAATAGATGCCGGGCGTCGCCGGATTGCCGCGGCCGTGCGAGAGCACCGGCGAGGCTTCGGCGATGAGCAAGCCGCCCGGCGTCGCGCGCTGGCCGTAATATTCGGCATTGAGCGGCCGCGGCGAAAAGCTGTCGCGCTCGGCGCGCATGCGCGTCAGCGGCGCCATCGCGACGCGATGCGCCAGCTTGTACGGACCGACCTGCAACGGATTGAACAACGCCGGAAATTTCATGCTGGCCCCAAAGTGGCTATGGAAGGATGCGGATCATATAAGAGGAAGAGACGGCCTGAAAAGATGCTGCCCGGTCTCCCTCTCCCCGTTCTTACGGGGAGAGGGTTGGGGTGAGGGGCCGCCTCCACGAAAATGGTGAGAGCTGGACTCGCGGAAACTCCCCCTCACCCGGAATCCGCGCTACGCGCGCATTCCGGCCTCTCCCCGCAAGCGGGGAGAGGCAAAGTGGCGCCGCGAACGCGGGAACCACGCTACGCCGTCTTGATCCAGACGGCCTTCACGTTGAGATACTCCTCGACGTGCTGCTTGCCGGACTCGCGGCCGTAACCGCTCATCTTGTAGCCGCCGAAGGGCACAGCCGGATCCATCGCCTGGTAGCAGTTCACCCACACCGAGCCGGCACGCAGGCTCTTCGCAACCGCGTGTGCCTTGCTGACGTCGCGCGTCCACAGGCCCGAGCCGAGGCCGAACGTGGTGTTGTTGGCGCGCTTGACCAGTTCGTCCATGTCCTTGAACGCGATGGCGGAGATGACGGGGCCAAAAATCTCCTCCTGCGCGATGCGCATATTGTCCTGGACGCCCGCGAACACGGTCGGCGAGACGAAGAAACCCTTCGACAGCGCGCCTTCGGTGACGCGGCCGCCGCCGGCGAGCGCCCGCGCGCCTTCCTTCTGGCCGATGTCGAGATAGCCGGTGACGCGCTCGAGCTGCTGCTCGGAGACCAGCGGGCCGATCTGCACGTTGGGATCGAGACCATTGCCGACTTGCAGCTTCTTGCCGAACTCGGCGACGCGGCCGACGAACTCCTCGTAGATCGACTGCTCGACGAACAGGCGCGTACCGGCGCTACAGATCTGGCCGGAGTTGGCAAACACCGCCATCGCGGCGCCGGGCACGGCGGCATCGAGATCGGCGTCCGCGAACACGATGTCCGGCGACTTGCCGCCAAGCTCGAGCGAGACGCGCTTGAGGTTGCCGGCCGAGGCGCGGATGATCGACTGTCCCGTGACGTGCGAGCCGGTGAAGGCGACCTTGTCGACGTCAGGGTGCGCGGCGAGCGCAGCGCCCGCTGTCTCGCCATAGCCGGGCACGACGTTGACGACGCCGGGCGGAATGCCTGCCTCCATCGCCAACTCGGCGATGCGCAACGAGGTCAGCGGCGCCTCTTCGGCGGGCTTGAGCACCACGGTGCAGCCGGTGGCGATCGCGGGGCCGATCTTCCAGATCGTCGCGGTGAGCGGGCCGTTCCAGGGGATGATGGCGCCGACGACGCCGATCGGCTCCTTCAGCGTGTAGGAGAAGATTTCGCCCGGCAGCGAGTTCTCGATGGTCTCGCCATGGATCGCGGTGGTCTGACCGGCGTAATAGCGCAGCATGCCGACGGCGCGGAGGCGATAGGCACGGGTGCGGCTGAGCGGCGCGCCCATATCGAGCGTGTCGAGCTGCGACAATTCGTCGAAATTCTTCTCGACGAGATCGGCAAGCTTCAGCAGCAGGTTCTGCCGCTCGAACGGCTTGACCTTGCTCCAGGGTCCTTCGAAGGCGCGGCGGGCGGCGGCAACGGCGCGGTCGATGTCTTCCTTGTCACCCTCGGCAACGGTTGCGAGCAGTTCGCCGGTCGCGGGATTGTGGGTCTCGAAGCGCTTGCCGGAGGCGGCATCGACCCATTTCCCGTCGATCAGCATCTGCTTGTAGGACCCATTGGCGAACGGGTGGCGCGTGATCGGAATAGCCTGCGACACAGCCATGGCTGCACTCCCTGTCAGGTGATTGATTGGGTTCGATCTCGGCGGGATCGTTGGGCGAGAAAGGATACAGCGGTGCCGGAAAGGCGTAAAGGCGGCGTGGAACGAAGACCTCCCATGCCGACTTGTGCAGGGTCGCGCGAACGCCATGTTATAGCTCGACCGAACTTGACGCCGCTCCCCGGAGAATGAGCCATGTCGCATCCTGTCATAGCCAAGGGCAATGTCGCCGTGATCACCGGGGGCGCATCCGGCATCGGCCTCGCCGCCGCCATCGCCTTCGCGCGCGCGGGAATGAAGGTGTGCATCGCCGACGTCGACCAGGCGCGACTGCAGGAGGCCGCAACAAGACTGTCATCCGTCACCGCCGCCACACATGTGATGACATTCGTCGTCGATGTCAGCCGCGCCGAGAGCGTGAAGGAACTGGAACACGCCGTCGGCGCGCATTTCGGCGGTACCGATATCCTCATTAACAATGCGGGCATCCAGCCCGGCAGCACGCTGTTCGGCGAGCCCGATAACTGGCAGCGCATCATCGCCGTCAACATGTGGGGCATCATCAACGGCTCGCGCATCTTCGCGCCCAACATGATCGCGCGCGGCAAGGCCGGCCTGATCATCAACACCGGCTCGAAGCAGGGCATCACCACGCCGCCCGGCGATCCCGCCTACAATGTCTCGAAGGCCGGCGTGAAGGCTTTTACGGAAGCGCTCCAGCATGAGCTGCGCAACACGGAAGGCTGTCACATCACGGCGCATCTGCTCGTTCCCGGCTTCGTCTTCACGGGGCTGACCGCGAAGGGCCGCACCGAGAAGCCGGCGGGAGCCTGGACGCCCGAGCAGACCGTCGAATTCATGATCGCGCGGCTCGAGGCCGGCGATTTCTACATCCTGTGCCCGGACAACGACGTGCCCCGCGCCCTCGACGAAAGGCGCATGCTCTGGGCCGCCGGCGATATCGTCGAGAACCGGCCCCCGCTGTCGCGCTGGCACCCGGACTATGCGGACGCGTTCGCGAAGTTCGTGAAGGGGGGCTAGGCGCGCTCTCTCGCTCCCTCTCCCCGTTCTTACGGGGAGAGGGTGGGGCGAGGGGCTGCTTACGCAAACTGCGGTCTGAACTATTGAAGGGATTTCGCAAGGGGTGGCCGTGGAGTCGGAGAGACTTTTGTCGCTGCGACTCAGTGCCATGCCCCTCACCCGGATCGCGTCGGACGATGCTTCGCATCGCCGAGGGCGATCCGACCTCTCCCCGCGGAAGGGCGGGGAAAGGTTAAGAAGCCTACAGCGTCTCTTGCTGATGCCCGCAATTCTTGCAGGCGAACTTGACGCGGCTCTGGCCCTTTGGCGCCTGCACCCGGTTCGGGGCGCCGCACTTGCCGCAGACCGCCTCGATCCGGGTATCGCCCTGCTTGACGACGATGGTCTTCTTTTCCATCGATTCGCGGATCAGGCGCTCGGCCTCCTCTCGCAGGGATTGTTTGGACAAAGCTCATCTCCGCCATGAATGCGGGCGAGGCTTATCGCACCTGCGTCGGAATCACAATCCGTGATGGTGATCGCGGCGTTATCAACATGTCATTCCGGGATGGTCCGCAGGACCAGACCTCAGGTGCGCACTTGCGCACCGGGGAATCTCGAGATTCCGGGTTCATTCGCTGTGCAAATGCCCCGGAATGACGGTGTATGACTTCAGACCTCGACAATCACATAGCTGTCCTCGACATGCACCGGAAACGTTTCGGCAACATACGGGCCCTTCTGCAATTCGTCGCCCCGCTCCACCGCGACCGGATATGACCTGATCCTGACGCGTTTCGGATCGAACCAGGACTGGCCGCTGCGCATGTCGAACTCCCAGCCGTGCCAGGGACAGCGCAGCATCTCGCCGACGCGAGAGCGCTGATAGATGCCCGGCTCGGGCGAGGTCAGCCGCGCCACGCAGGCGGCCTTGTCGAGCGGCGCGCCCTCATGCGGGCAGCGGTTCAGAAGCGCAAAGAACTCGCCGTTGACGTGGAACACGACGATGTCGCGGCCCGCGACGTCGACGACCTTGTTGCCGCCAGGCGGGATCTCGGAGGTGCGGGCGACAATGTGACGGGCCATGCTGGTTTCAGAACTTGTAGACCGCGCGGGCATTGGTGCTGAAGATCTTCTTCCGCTCAGCCTCGGTCAGCGGCGTCTTGAAGGCGAAGCGCGGATCGTCGAAGTCCCAATGCGGATAGTCCGACGAGAACAGCAGACGGTCGATGCCGACCCATTCGATCAGCGCGCGCAGGTGCCGGGCCTCGTCCGGCTCGTCGATCGGCTGGGTCGTGAACCAGAAGTGCTCGCGGACGTATTCCGAGGGCCTGCGCTTGAGGTGTGGCACCTCGCTGCGGAACCGCTCGAAATGCTGGTCCATGCGCCACACCGCTGACGGGATCCAGCCAAAGCCGCCCTCGATGAAGACGATCTTCAGCTTGGGAAAGCGCTCCGGCACGCCCTCGATGACGAGGCTCGCAAGCTGCGCGGCAATGGTGTGCGCGTTCGACTGGTGCTCCTCGACGTAATAGGACGGCCAGCCGCCGCCGGTCGGGGCGTGGCCGCCATAGCCGCCGACATGGATGCCGAGTGGCAGGTCGAGCGCCTCGGCACGCTCGTAGATCGGCCAGTAGCGGCGGCGGCCGAGCGGCTCGTTGGCGCGCGGCGAGACGTTGATCTGGATGTATTCCCCGACCTTGGCGCAGCGCTCGATCTCAGCAATGGCTAGCTCGTTGCCGTCCTGCCCGACCAGGATCGACGCCTTCAGGCGCGGATCCCGATGCGACCAGAACGCCAGCTGCCAGTCATTGATGGCGCGCTGGATCGCGGCGCCGAACTCCAGGTTCTGCTGCGAGAAGATGAAGAGATCGAGCACCTGGAGAATGCCGAACTCGACGTCGAGCGGATCGAGATGCTGCTTGCGCATGAAATCAAGATCGGAACCGGGCGGCCCCCCGGTCGGCGGCCATGCATCGCGCCGCGCGATCAGCGGCGAGGACCGCGGATAGGGCGTGGTGAACAGATACGGCGTGCGCAGATGGCTGCCGTATTCCTTCAAGTGCTGCTGCCAGCGTTTGGGCAGGAACTCGTTGAGATCGTCCGTCGAGCGCAGGCTCGGATGGACGTCGCAATCGACGATGCGCAGCCGCGATGCGGCGGGCTTCTCGTCGTCGCGCAACGGACGGTCGATGACCTCACTCATGCGAACCTCCAAAATCAGTTGGCGAGCGACAATCGCGGAAACGTCTCCAGCGGGTTGTCGACGCACATCTTCGCGATGATGCTCTTCGGTAGATTCGGCGGGATCGGATCGTCGCCGTCGAACTGCCAATGCGGGTAGTCGGACGCGAACAGGAACATTTTGTCGGAGCCGATCTGGTCGATGATCTCCTCGACGCTTTTCGCGTCGCTAGGTGCATCGAACGGCTGCATGGTGACGCGAATATTGTCGCGGATGATCGATGCCGGCTCGCGCTCGACCCAGGGAACCTCGACGCGCACGCCGCGCCAGGTCTTGTTGGCCCGCCACATGAAGGCCGGCAGCCAGCTGACGCCCGACTCCATCAGCACGACCTTCAAGTTTGGGTATTTGCCGAACACCCCCTCATAGATCAGGCTGAGGATCTGCGCCTGAAACGCCTGGGCCTCGACGAAGTAATATTCATAACGATGCGACGGCCAGCCGGCCGAGCTCGGCGCCTGGCGATATTGCGTGCCGGCGTGGATCGCGAGCGGCAGCTTGTACTTTTCTGCGAGCTGATAGACGGGCCAGAAATGTCGCCGTCCCAGTAGCGTCTCGCCCTGCGCCAGCACCAGGATGGAGACGAAGCGATTGTCGCCGGCGCGGCGCTCGATCTCCTCGATCGCGAGATCCGGCGCCTGCATCGGCACCACGATGGAGGCGCGCAGGCGGGAATCGCGCGCAAGCCATTCGGCGGCGATCCAGTCGTTGATGGCCTTGCAGAAGTCGGCCGCCATGTAGGCGTCGAAGACGGCCTGCGCGCCGTAGAGCACGTTGAGGATGGCGTGGCTCGCACCCAATTGGTCGAACGCGCCCTTCTGCACCATGGCGAGATCGGAGCCGGGCTTGGCGCCGTTGGCCGGCCGCCAGTCGGCGCGGCCCGAAAGGGGCATGCCCGGCGGATAAGAGGTGAGATCGAGCCCATCGATGGCGCGGCTCACCACCTGCTCTTTCCAGTGATCGCTGAGATAGGGAAGCAGCGTCGTGCGCGTGCCACCAACGGCCGGGTGGATGTCGCAGTCGATCCGCGTCGCCGCCATTGGGGGTTCCTCGGAGTTTCCTCGCGCAGTCTTTATTGGCGGCGTTCTTCGCGCCGCCCGGGCAGAGTGCGCCGGCCGGCGCCGCCACGCAAGGGCGCGCCCGCGCGATCCGTCATGGCTCGGTTGCATTTCGCAGGCGCGATATGTGGATCAGCCGCGCGGTGGATGCTCTGGCACCCACCGCGTCAGATTGCAAACCGCTGCGCACTTCTCTCCTCAAGCCGCCTTGGAGACCTCCATCAGCAGACGCTCGGCCTTGGCATCCTCGATGCGGTTCACCAGCCGGCTGCTCTCGTGATTGTCGCGCACGGTCTTGGTCAGCGTGATGCAGGTCTGGATCAGCATGACGATGCCCATGGTGAGGTAGCCCTTCATCCAGAGATCAATCGGCAGGAAGAAGACGCCGATGGCGACGAGGAAGGCGGAGGCTGCGAAGGACGCATAGGTGAAGCTCACCCAGGCGCTGCTATGGGGCTGGCCGTTCTGGTTCATGATGGTCTCCTGTTGGTTCGAATGATGATGGGATTCAGGCCGTTGGCGTGCGCCTGGACTTCAGCCGCGCCAGCACATCGTCCGCGGTCGTCTTGAGCCGGGGGCCGAAGCCCTGCTCGGCGAGTCGTTCGGCGGTCGCGAGCGGACCGGTGGCCGCATCGAGCTCAAACAGCGTGTCATCGGCGGCCTGGGCCTCGGTCTGGCGCTCGCGCAGGCGCCTCAAGGTGCTCTCCGCTTCCGGCAGCGTGGATTCGTAAGGACGTGCGGCCTCGATGCCGCTGCGGCGAAGCGAGCGCACCGCTTCCGAGGCACGGGCGAGGCGACGGCCGCGATCGAGCTCGGTGATGCGGGCCTGCGCAGTCGCGACGTGGCGCTTCAGCCGCGCGATCTCGGTTGCGAACAGCGCGCGTGCCGTCATCGCCGCATCGCGGTCGGCTTCGAGACCCGCGATGGCTTCGGCGGCCTCCTTGGCGAGATCCTCGCGGCCGCCATCGAGCGCCGCCACCGCGCGGGTCTCGAGATCGGCGATGCGAGCGCATGTCGCCTCGAGCTTGCGACCTTCCTGCTGGTCCTGCGCGATCGCCAGCGCCAGCGTCCGTTTGCTGCGCTCCACCGCGGCAGCGGCATCGCGCATCTGCTGATCGAGGATCAGCAGGGCCGTACGGTCCTCCAGCTCCTCGCCTGCGGCGGCCACGCTGCCGCGGAAAAGTGTCACGACGGTCTTGAACATCTGCAGCTCCCTGTTTATGAGCGTTGCTCACAAATGCTTTGTAGCAGGAATATTGAACATCGTTCAATAAATATTTGAGCGACGCTCAAGAATTTGACTCCAGATGACTAAGGCCTTGGAACGTCGAGCGAAACTTCGAACCGACCTGATCCAGGCGGCCGAGCGGATGATCGCTGAGCGGGGGTTGGCGGGTCTGAAAACCCGCGATTTGGCCCGCGAGATCGGCTGCGCCAATGGTGCGGTCTACAATCTCGTCGCCGACGTGGACGAGCTCGTCCTGCGGGTCGGCTCGCGCACGCTGCATCGCCTCGATGAGGCGCTCAGCGCAGCGGAAAGCGCGGGTGATCCTTCGCCACATGAGACGCTGGTCCGCATCGCCATTGCCTATTGCGATTTCGCCGCCGAGAACCTCGAGCTCTGGCGCGCGCTGTTCGAGCACCGCATGGCCGCCGACAAGATCCTCCCCGACTGGTCCGTCGACGATCAGCTGCAGCTGTTCCGCCACATCTATCATCCGCTGGCGCTGCTGCTTCCCAAGCGCAGTCAGGAAGAGCTCGGCATCACCGCGCGCAGCCTGTTCTCGGCCGTGCATGGCATGGTGGCGCTGGGACTGGAGCAGAAACTGGTCGCCGTTCCCCTGCCGGCGCTGCGCAAGGAGATCGCAAACCTCGTGCGCGCGATGATCGACGGGCTGGTCGCGCGGGCGGAGTAAAAAGATCGGCGGCGGCTGACTAAAATTTCGCCTGTCGCATCGCGAGTGGTGCGCTTAGCCTTCGGGCCGTCCCCTCACCTCTATCCGGAGTCTCTCATGCCCCTCCTCATCCGCGGCGGCACCGTCGTCAATCACGATCATTCGCGCCGTGCGGACGTGCTGATCGACGGCGAGACCATCGTGGCGGTGGGCCCGTCGCTCGAGGCGCCCACAGGCACCGAGGTCATCGATGCCGGCGGCGCCTACGTCATTCCGGGCGGGATCGATCCGCATACCCATCTCGAAATGCCGTTCATGGGCACCGTCACCGCCGACGATTTCGAATCGGGAACCAAGGCGGCACTGAGCGGCGGCACCACCATGGTGGTGGATTTCTGCCTGCCCGATCCCGGCCAGTCGATGCTCGCGGCCTATCAGGAGTGGCGGCACAAATCCGAGAAGGCCGCCAGCGACTACGGCTTCCACATGGCGGTGACGTCGTGGTCGAAGCAGATTTTTGACGAGATGGAGACCGTCGTCAAAACCTACGGCATCAACACCTTCAAGCACTTCATGGCCTACAAGGGCGCGCTGATGGTGAACGACGACGAGCTCTACAACTCGTTCGCGCGCTGTGCCCATCTCGGCGCCATGCCTGTTGTCCATGCGGAGAACGGCGACGTCGTCGCCCTGATGCAGGAGGCGCTGATCGCGCGCGGCGTCACCGGCCCCGAGGGCCACGCTTATTCGCGGCCGCCGGAGGTCGAGGGCGAAGCCACCAACCGCGCCATCATGATCGCGGACATGACGGGCACGCCGGTCTACATCGTGCACACGAGCTGCCGCGAGGCGCATGAGGCGATCGCGCGGGCGCGCGCGGCGGGAAAGCGCGTCTATGGCGAGCCGCTGATTCAGCATCTGCTGCTCGATGCCGGCGAATACCAGAACAAGGACTGGGATCATTCCGCGCAGCGCGTGATGTCGCCGCCGTTCCGCGACAAGTCGCACCAGGATAGTCTTTGGGCCGGCCTGCAAGCCGGCTCGCTCCAGGTGGTCGCGACCGACCATTGCGCCTTCACCACGGAGCAGAAGCGGTTCGGGCTCGGCGATTTCAGGAAGATCCCGAACGGCACCGGCGGCCTCGAAGACCGCCTCGCGCTGTTGTGGACCGCGGGCGTCGCCACGGGGCGGCTGACGAAAGAGGAATTCGTTGCGGTGACCTCGGCAAACATCGCCCGCATCCTCAACATCTATCCGCGCAAGGGCGCGGTCGCGGTCGGCTCGGATGCCGATGTCGTGGTGTGGGATCCCAAGGCGACAAAGAGCATCAGCGCGAAGCGGCAGATGAGCCGGATCGATTACAATGTGTTCGAAGGCTTTGCCTGCACCGGCGGACCGGCGGCGACGCTCTCGCGCGGCCGCGTCGTCTGGACGGATGGCGATCTGCGCGCCGAGGCAGGCGATGGCCGCTACATCGAACGCCCCGCCTTCTCGCCCGTGCATGTGGCGAATTCGACCTGGAAAGAGCTGACCGCCCCGCGCGCAGTCGCACGCGGAGCGGTGACGCCTTGAACGCGATCCACGCGGGATGCGACGCCATGAAGCGCGGTTGATGGCACGCGCTTTGCCTCTTTATGTCGCAACTTTCTCTCAAGGAGGCCGCGATGAGCGCATCATCTTCCGACATGAACCGTCGCAGCGTCGTGCTCGGTGGCCTCGGTATCGCCGGAATGACGGCCGTCGCGCCTTCCTTCGCCCGGGCGCAGGGGCGTAGCGAGACGCTGCTGGTGGTGCAGGAGCTGGGGCCGAACTCGCTGGACATGCAGGGCGTCGGCTCCAACCAGACCGTCAACGGCCTGTCCTGGAATTGCTACGATCGCCTGCTGACCTACGCCTCCAGGACGCTGCCCGATGGGACCGTGTCCTATGATCGCGAGAAGCTCGCGCCTGAACTCGCCGAGAGCTGGGAGGTCGCGGCCGACGGCATGTCCTGCACCTTTCGCTTGCGAAAGGATGCGAAATTCCACGACGGCGCGCCGGTCACGGCCAGGGACGTCAAATGGTCGTTCGACCGCGCCGTGAAGGTCGGCGGCTTTCCGACCTTCCAGATGTCGGCGGGATCGCTGGAAAAGCCCGAGCAGTTCGTCGTGGTCGACGACCACACCTTCCGCATCGATTATGTGCGCAAGGACAAGATGCTGCTGTTCAACGTCGCGGTGGTCGTGCCCTTCATCATCAATTCCGAGCTCGCCAAGAAGAACGCAACGCCCGAGGATCCGTGGGCGCTGGCCTGGCTGAAGACCAACGAGGCCGGCGGCGGCGCCTACAGGATCGAGAGCTGGAAGCCCGGCAGCGAGACCGTGCTGGCGCGCTTTGACGACTGGAAGAGCGGACCGCTGCCGAAGGTCAAGCGCGTGATCGCGCGCGACGTCCCCTCCGCAGGCACGCGGCGCGCGATGCTGGAGCGGGGCGATGCGGATATCTCCAGCGGCTTTGCGCCGCGCGATTTCGAACAGATCATCAAGGAGGGCAAGGTCAAGGTATCAGGGGTGCCGATCCCGAACGCGCTCTGGTACGTCGCGCTGAACACGGCAAAGCCGCCGTTCGACAATGCCAAGCTGCGCCAGGCCGTCGCCTGGGCGATGCCTTACGAGCAGATCCAGAGCAGCGCCTTCTTCGGACGCGCCGTTCCGATGTATGGCGGCGCGGCCGACGTCTCAAAGCCGGTCTGGCCGCAGCCGTTTCCCTATGTCACCGATCTCGACAAGGCCAAGGCCCTGATGAAAGAGGCAGGGTTCGAGTCCGGACTGGAAACGACGCTGTCGCTCGACACCGGTACGGCGACCGTCGGCGAGCCGACCGCGATCCTGATCCAGGAGAGCCTCGCCAAGATCGGCATCAAGGCAGGAATCGAGAAAATCCCCGGCGCGAACTGGCGCACGACGCTGAACAAGAAGGAGCTGCCGCTCGCGCTCAACCGCTTCAGCGGCTGGCTGGATTATCCCGAATATTACTTCTACTGGAATTTTCACGGCAACAATTCGATCTTCAACATCTCCTCCTACCAGAACAAGGAGATGGACGCGCTGATCGACAAGGCACGCTTCACCGCGGATGCGGCAGAATACGACAGGTGCGTAAAGGATTTCATCGCGCTCTGCATGCGCGACGTTCCCGTGATCCCGCTCAACCAGCCGATCCACGACGTCGCCATGCAGAAGGCCGTCACCGGCTACGAGTTCTGGTTTCACCGCGAGCCGGACTACCGTCAGTTCGCGAAGGGCTAGTGCCGATCGACGACGCGGACGAGGCCTGAGGCGTCTCGCGCCTGCCCGGTCGGAAAGCTCCGCGCGAGTCGCGTCTCGCTCGCGTGGAGCATCACCGCGTCGAGCTTGCCCTGCCGCGATCCGTTCAGCGCGCAGGCGAAGACACGATAGAACTGCGCGCCGTCATAGGCGACCAGCAGCATATCGACGCCGGCATTGATCGCCTCGACCACTGCTTTGCAGACGTCGTTCTGGTAGATCGCGCCCATCACGAGGTCGTCGGTCATCACCATGCCCTGGTAATTCCATTTGTCGCGGATGATGCCCTGGACGACCCGCTTCGAGTGCGACGCGGCGCGATCTGGATCGACCGCGGTGAGCGTGACGTGGCCGACCATAAGCGCGCTATGCGAATGCGAAAGCACCTCGCGGAACGGCAGCCAGTCGGTTGCCTCCAGCTCCCTCACCGGCGTGTTGAGACTGGCACTGAAATGATGCGTGTCGGTGCGCACGCGCCCGATGCCGGGGAAATGCTTCAGCGTTGCGCCCACGCCGGATTCTTCCAGCCCGCGGACATAGGCGTTTGCGATCGTGCTGACCACGACGGGATCGGTCGCAATCGCGCGCTGACCGATCAGCGTATGGAAATCGAGGCGGTTGCGCCTCTGCGGTGGCTTGAGGTCGAGCACCGGCGCAAGGTTGAGATTGACGCCGAGACTGGCAAGCTCGCGGCCGTGGATGCGGCCGAACTCCTCGGCTTTGGTCTGCTGCTCGTCGGGGGCAAGCGAGGAGAGGGTCGCGAGCGTCGGCACCTTTGTCAACGGCGGCGCGAGATGCCCGACGATCCCGCCTTCCTGGTCCGCGGCGACGACCAGCGGCGGCAGCCCCACAGCGCGCCGCTTGTCCTGGAGCGCCGCGATCTCGGCGCGCAGCGCCTCGATGGTCCGGCCCCGGATGTTGTGCCGGGTGACGTAGACGCCGCCGATCAATCCCTGCTCGGCAAGGCGCGCGACCTCGGGAAAGGAGGAATAGCCGACCATGAAGTGAGGCCCGAGCTGACGCGCCTCATTGGCGCTGGCGGCAAGAACATCGTGCTTGCGCAACTCGAACTTCAGATGCGCTGCCGACATCAGCAGCGGCGGCAGGCACCAGAGCATGACGAGAAGCTTGCCGGCCATGGTGCGCCACCGCCCTCTGCGAAGCAGAAGCATGACGATCGCGATGCTTGCAACGACAAGCACGATGTTTCCGGCGCCGCGCAGCGGGACCAGATAGGGATCGTTCTTGTTCGCGGCCGCGAACGCGACGACAGGCGCGGCCAGCCAGAGCAGGATGAGACCGATACGGCGGAGGAATTGCATGATGCGTCACACGCTAGAAGTGGCGAATGCTTCGCACCTAACAAAGCGATTTGCGCTGCGCGAGAGGCAAAAGCGCACCTGCACGAAAACTGCAAAGGACTCCTGAAACCGTGCAGACGATGATCCCGCCTTCTGCACAGACGCCGTTCAGACTTCGTGACGCTACCCATCACGAGAGGTCTTTTGGACATGACGAGCCTGGCTTCGACGATCGCAGCGGACATCCAACCGATCAGGCATTCCTCGATTCCAGCCAAGCTTGGCTGCGCGCTGGCGCTGGCTGCGCTCGCCGACTGGCTGTTCTATGGCGAGCGCATCGGACTGTCGCTCACGCTGTTTGCGACCGCGATGGCTTGCGTGTCGGCGCTGTTCAATCATGCGGCCCTGGATCTGCGGCGCGCCATGATCGCTGCGGCCATTCTCGTCGCCGGCCTCGTGCCGGCCGTCGAGGAGCTCAACACGCTGTCCTTCCTGATCCTCATCACGGCGCTGGCCATTGCGCTCCTGGTCGCGACCAATCCGGAAACGACCGAGTTCACCGAGCGTGCCCGTGCGCTACGCAATTTCTTCCTGCTCGGTCCCTTCAGGTTCTTCCTCGACGCGCTCCAGGTGTTCAACATGTCGGCGTTCACCCGCGGCATCGCGCTCTGGCTGCTGCCGGTGGCGCTCGGCACCGTCTTCGTCGCGCTGTTCGCGGCGGCCAATCCGGTGATCGAGCAGTGGGTGTCGCTGCTCAATCCAAAAATCCTCCTCGAATATGTCAGCGTCCCGCGTGTGCTGTTCTGGACGACGATGCTGGCGCTGGTCTGGCCGTTCATCCATGTGCGCTGGCGGCGGAGGAAGGTTGTTACCACGACGGATGCCGATGGCCCGGTGCCGCCGCCGCTCCCGCCCCTGGTCCCGGCCGAGTTCGTGGGCCCCTCGGCGATCTTGCGCTCGCTGATCCTGTTCAACCTGCTGTTCGCCGCACAGTCCATTCTCGACGGCATCTATCTCTGGGGCCATGTGGCGCTGCCCGCGAACATGACTTATGCGGCCTACGCCCATCGCGGCGCCTACCCGCTGATCGCGACCGCCCTGCTCGCTGCTGCCTTCGTACTGGTGGCGATGCGCCCGGGTGAACCGGCTGAGAAATCGAAGGTGATCCGACCGCTGGTCTATCTCTGGGTGGGCCAGAACGTGCTGCTCGTCGCCTCCTCCATCCTCCGCCTCGACCTTTACGTGGGCATCTACATGCTGACCTATTGGCGCATCGCGGCCTTCATCTGGATGGGTCTGGTGGCACTCGGGCTGATCCTGATCGTGGCCCGCATCGCGCTCGACCAATCCAACCGGTGGCTTGTCGGCGCCAATCTGATCGCGTTAACGATCGTGCTCTATACTGCCTCGCTGGTGAACTTCGACGCGTTCATTGCCGACTATAATGTTGCCCACAGTCGGGAAGCATCGGGCAACGGCGTGCAGATCGACATCAACTATCTCCTGACGCTTGGGCCACAGGCGCTGCCCGCCATAGACAAGGCGATCTTGCTGCGGCCCGGCAGCCCCGAGAGCTGCCTTGTGTCGCGCCGCGACCGCCTTGTAGAACAGCAACGTCAGGATCTGGCCTGGCGGAGCTGGGGCTTTCGAAACTGGCGGCTCCAGCGCAGGCTGGAGGCGCAGGTGAAGAACCAGCCGGCAGGGTGAGCGGAGAGTTTACTTGGCGCATCGCATTCTCATCGTCGACGACGAGGGCCACATCCGCGAGGTCATCCGGGTCGCCCTGAAGAAGGCCGGCATGGACGTGATCGAGGCCCGCGACGGCAAGGAGGCACTCGCCCGCTTTGCCGCCGACAGGCCCGATTTGATCGTGCTCGACGTCGGCATGCCCGAGTTCGACGGCCTCGACGTCTGCCGCGAGATACGCAAAGGCTCCGACGTGCCGATCCTGTTCCTGTCGGCGCGCGACGAGGAGATCGACCGCGTGCTCGGCCTCGAGATCGGCGGCGACGACTACGTGACAAAGCCGTTCAGCCCACGCGAGCTGGTGGCGCGGGTCAACGTCATCCTGCGCCGGCTCAGCCCGCGCAATGGCGAGGTCAAGGCCGGGCCGAGCGCGCTGGCGCAAGGTGGCCTGCTGATCGATCCGGAGCAGCATGTGGCGTCGTTCGCCGGCACGCCGCTGAAGCTGACCGCGATCGAGTTCGGCATCCTGCGCGCGTTCCTGACCCGGCCGACCTCGGTGTTCAACCGCGAGCAGCTGATGCGCGCGGCCTATCAGCTCAACATCCAGGTCTCCGACCGCACCATCGACAGCCACATCCGCAACATCCGCGCCAAGCTCGCGGCGCTTTCCTGCGACAACGTGATCGAGACCATCCACGGCGTCGGCTTCAAGCTCGGCCGCTGCGAGAAAGAGGCATGAGCGCGGCCCCCGACAAATGGCGGCCGTCGCTGGGGCTCGTGATCTTCGCGGTGCTGACGACGGTCGCGGTGCTGCCGCTGGTCGGCCTGTTCTTCTTCCGCCTCTACGACAACCAGCTGATCCGCCAGACCCAGGCCGAGCTGATCGCGCAAAGCCGCGTGCTCGCGACGATCTATGCGCAGGAGGTCGCGGCAAGGCTCGACAGTGGCCTGACGCTCGGCGCCGAGGTGCCGCCGGGCGTGCTGCCCGACCCCGGCGACCAGGTCACGCCGATCCGTCCCGCGCTTGACCTCACCGCCAACGATCTGCTCCGGCGGCGGCCCGACGCGCAACCCGCGCCCAAGCCGGCACAGCCGGCCTATGTCGAGATCGGCGCAAAACTGACGCCGATCATCCGCGAGACCCAGAAGGTGACGCTGGCGGGTTTCAGGATCCTCGATCCGCAGGGCGTGGTGATCGCCGGGCGCCAGGAGGTCGGGCAGTCGCTTGCCCATATCGAGGAGGTCGCGGACGCGCTGCACGGGCAGTATCGCGCCACCTTGCGCAACCGCGTGCCGGACAAGCCGCCGCCGCCGATCTACTCCTTCAGCCGCGGCCTCGGCGTGCACGTGTTCTCGGCGATGCCCGTCATCGTCAGCAACCGCGTCGCGGGGGTGATCTACACCACGCGGACGCCGAGCAACATCTTCGACCATCTCTACCAAGAGCGGGCTAAGTTCGTGCTGGCCGGGCTCGCCGTGATCCTCGGCACGATCGCGATCGGCCTCGTGTTCTCCCGCACCATCACGCTGCCGATGCGCGAGCTGATCGACCGCGCCGCCAGAATTGGCCGCGGCGACCGCGAGGCGTTCAGGCCGCTGCGGCACTACGGCACGCGCGAGTTCGCCCAGCTCTCGCACAGCTTCCTCGGCATGGCCGAGCAGCTGGCGCGGCGCTCCGACTACATCGCGACCTTCTCGGCGCACCTCACCCACGAGCTGAAATCGCCGCTGACCTCGATCAAGGGCGCGGCCGAGCTGTTGCAGGATTCGGTTCAAGGCAAATCCGAGGGCCTGACGCCGGCCGAGCAGAAGACGTTCATCGCCAACATCCTGTCCGACACCCAGCGGCTGGAGGCGATGGCGCAGCGGCTGCGCGAGCTCGCCCGCGCCGAGAGCCTGCCGCAGAACGAGCGCACCGAGCTTGCGCCCGTCATCGCCGACCTCAGGAGCAGGTTTCCGGAAAGCTCCATCGAGGCCAGCGGCAGCCTCGACCGGGCGATCGGCATGTCCGGCGAGAAGGCATTGATCGTGCTGTCGCATCTCGCCGACAACGCGGTGCGGCACAAGGCGAGGTCAATCAGGCTGGAGGCGGTGGACGAGCGGACGACCCTGCTTCTGACGGTGAGCAATGACGGCGAGCCGATCTCGGCGCCGAACCGCGACAGGATCTTTGACGCGTTCTTCACCACCCGCCGCGACCAGGGCGGCACCGGGATGGGGCTAGCAATCGTGCGCGCGGTGATGGCGAGCCATGGCGGCTCGATCAGGCTGAAGCCGACCGACGAGGGCGCGGCTTTCGAGCTGCAGTTTCCGGTCGCCTAGATCGCGAACACCCAGGCGGCGACGATGGTGCCGATGGTGACGAGACCGGCGATGGTCCAGCCGGCGGCATATTCCAGCTCAGGGTGACCGGTCGCCCGCATGATCTCTGCCGGATCGGCGGTATGCTTCTCTGCCATGACAGCCTCGCACGTTTCTTCCCGTGTCTAAGAATAAGTCGCGCCAGCCGCCAGAAGGTTCCATCACGGACGTGCGAGGGACACAAAAACGCGAAAACAACCCCATGCACAGTAGAAGGCCCGCTCCGGCGCGCGGCCCGGTCGCGCCGCACAACCTTCTGACACACCGGTGCAAAACGTCCTCGCCGCGCAATTCCCGCGTGCCCCGCGCCTTGCCTTCCAAATCCGGTTGCATGCTAGACTGGACGCTGTCCACGGCAGGAGGGAAGCATGGCCGACAACAAGGCAAAGCGGGGCGGAGCCGATCGCGCCCTGATTGCGCTCACCGAGAAATACGAAGTCGCCTATTGGTCGAAGAAGTTCAAAGTGACGCCGGCCAAGCTGAAATACGCCGTCAAGAAGGTCGGCCACTCCGCCAAGAAGGTCGAGGCCTACATCAAGCTCCAGAAGCACCGCGCCTCCGACAAGAGCCGGATCGCGCTGAGCGAGGCCTATGAGGTCCGCTACTGGTCGAAGAAATTCAAGATCACCCCGGCCAAGCTGAAGGCCGCCGCGGCCGCAGCCGGCCATTCCGCCAAGAAGGTGGAAGCGTATCTCGCGGCCCAGAAGGCGGCAAAAAAGGCCAGGAAGGCGAAGAAAACGGTCAAACGGAAGAAGGCCGCCTGAGATTTCGGGCCCATGGAGGCAGGGATGAAATCCGGCCGATCGATCCTATCCTGCGCCCTCGTTCTTGCCGCCACGTCCCACGTCGCCGGCGCCTCCGCAGCCACGCCCGCAAAGGTCTCGGGCTCGGCGGCGCTGGCGCTCGCGGGCGTGATCGCGCCGCTGTCGCCGAACCTCACCGGCGCCGAGAAGAAGGCGGTGGCGATGCTGTTCGCCGCCAATGCCGACATTCCCTACAAGAAGGCCATTGTGGTGACCGCCGACCGGATCGTCTGCCGCACCGGCAATGTCGACATCACCGTTCGCAATTGCGAGGTGACCTTCGGCAAGAAGGTGAAAACCGTGAACGGCTCCACCGCCAACGAGATCTTCGCGACCGAAGCGCTGGCCGGCGTTCCGCCCGACGGCGCGGCGGGATCGAATTTCGAGAGCCTCGCCAAGCTGAGCTGCACGATCGACCCCAACGCCATCAGGCGGAAGGACGGCAGCGGCGCCGATTGCACATTCGAGCCGGGGAATTGAGCGCCGAGGGCGCCGTCAAATCGCCTCAAGACCAGCCAACTAATAAGGCGAATTGAAAAGACAGGCCCCAAGAGCGAGCCAATATGAGCGCGCAAGGCCCGGCACCATCATGAAGAATTATCTCGCATTTTTGCTTGTTCTGACCGTCTCGACAGCTTCCGCGCATGGTCCGGTTCCGACGCGGCTGGCTGCGCCATCCGATCTCGTCCGCGTCGGGCTGACCGACAACGACACCACCGCCGGCGGCACCGCGCGGCTCTGCGAGCAGGTCACCTTCGCGCGCGGCCTGCGCTACGGCGAGAGCGAAGCCAATGTGCTCGATGTCGCCACCAGCGCGACCAAGGCGGATACGCCGCGGCCGGTCCTGCTGTTCGTGGCGGGCGACACTTTCACCGGCGACCATGCGGCGCCGGAGCTGTCGCGCCAGATCCAGGACCAGATCATGTGCTTTGCCGCGCGCAACGACATGATCGGGGTGCGCGTCAACTATCGCCTCGCGCCGGCGGCAGGCTGGCCCGCCGGGGCGACGGACGTGGCGGCGGCACTGTCCTGGGTCCACGGCAATATCGACCTGTTCAATGGCGATGCCCGCGAGATCGTCGCGGTCGGCTATGGCGCCGGCGCCTTTCACGTCGCCACCCTGCTGGCGCATCCCGAGCTCCAGACCGACCGCGCCGACGTCGCGGGCGTCGTGCTGGTGTCAGGGATCTATCGCGTGGGCAAGGACGCCAGCGACAACGAGAAGGCCTATCTCGGCACTGACGCCACCCAGTACGACAAGCGCTCGGTCTTCCCCGGCATTCTCAATGTCGACGTGCCGATCGTGCTGGCCTGGGCCGCGGACGATTCCACCAGGCTGGTGGCACAGGGCGAGACCCTGAAGAAGACGCTCTGCGGCGCCGGCCATTGTCCGCGCGGCACCATTCTGCGCAGCCGCGACGGCATCGCCGCCGCCTTCGGCCTCGACGGCTCCGGCGACAGCCTTGCCGAACCGACGCTGCTGCTGGTGCATCAGCTCGAGGCGCGGGGGCTGCCGTAGCGGGGTGTTGCGGGCGGCACGCGTTATTTACTCCGACCTTTTGCTGGGCCACCCCTCTCCCCCGCCCTCCCCCGCAAGGGGGGAGGGAGCGTAGCGGAGTGCGCCGCTACGCTGTGCCTCACCGCACTGTCGCAATTGATAAGAACGAACGCGTGCCACAACGAAGGTGCGTTCCCTCCCCCCTTGCGGAGGAGGGTTAGGGAGGGGGGTGCCACACGGCACACTCCCTCGTTTGTCAGCGCGTCAGCACGCCTGCCGCTTTCGTTCGCGCTAACAGCTGCGCTGCTTTGAAGTGCGCCACCAAGCCACAGCTTTGACAAACGCTTGACGTAGATCAACTCGCCTTGGTGCGGACTGAGCCGACCTCGTTGGGGGCCAACGACAAGGTGTCGAGCATGCGCGTCACCGGCAGGCTGCTATTCATTGTGATCATCGCCTTCGCTTCGCTCGGGGCGATGTCCCAGCAACGGTCCGAACAACCGGCAAGCGACAACGAGATCCGCATCGGCAATGTGATGCCGTATTCGGGGCCGCTCTCGGAGTTCGGCGCGATCGGCACCGCGGAGGCCGCCTATTTCGATATGATCAACGCGCGCGGCGGCATCAACGGCCGCAAGATCCGCTTCATCACCCGCGACGACAATTCCGATCCGGCGGCCGCGCTGGAGCTGACCCGCAATCTGGTCGAGAAGGACGACGTCCATCTGATGTTCGGCTCGTTCGGCACGCCCGGGAATCTCGCCACGCGCTGGTATCTGAACGAGAAGAAGATCCCGCAGCTCTTCCTCGCCACCGGCGACGAGGAGCTGAGCCAGGCCAAGGCGTTTCCCTGGACCATGGGCTGGCAGCCGTCGTTCCGGTCGGAGGGACGCATCTACGCCAACTACATCCAGGCCTACTATCCGCGGAAGAAGATCGTGGTGCTCTGGCAGAACGACCAGTTTGGGCGCATGCTCTACAAGGGTATCCAGGAAGGCCTCGGCGATCTGAACCGTCACGTCCTCGTCGACATCGCCTTCGATATCAACGACGAGCATCTCGAAGGGCACGTCTCGATCCTCAAGCGCGCCGGCGCCGACATCTTCGTCTTTCTCGGCGTGCCGTCGACGGCGTCCAAGGTGATCAAGCTGGCGGCGTCGCTCAAATGGCGTCCGGTCTTCATCGTGAACGACGCCTCCGCCTCGATCGCCAATGCGATGGCGCCCGCGGGCCTGGAGAATTCGGCCGGCGTAGTCTCGGCCGCCTTCCTGAAGGATCCGAGCGATCCCGCATGGAAGAACGATCCCGCCATGAAGGACTGGTTCGCCTTCATGGATAAATATCACCAGGTCGAAAGCACCAACAACAGCGCGGCAGTCTATGGCTACGCCGCGGCCGAGGCGCTGACCAAGGTACTGAAGCAATGCGGCGACGATTTTTCGCGTGAGAACATCATGCGTCAGGCGGCTTCGCTGAAGAGCTATCAGCCTTCCCTCGCGCTCCCCAACATCAGGATGAACACCTCGCCGGACAGCTATCTGCCGATCAGGCAGATGCGGCTGGTGCAGTTCGACGGCCGTTCCTGGCAGCCCTTCGGCGACGTGATCGAAACCGCATTCACGGAAGGCGCGGCGCGGTAGCCTGCTCACGCGCACCTTTTGCTGGGCTACCCCTCTCCCCCGCCCTCCCCCGCAAGGGGGGAGGGAGCGCAGTGTGCCGCGCGGTGAGAGTTCGGCTCACAAGCTCAATGAGTTCACAGAACCAAAGCCAATTATTGCCACCTTGACGCAGCCACGCGCACAACTGCGTTCCCTCCCCCCTTGCGGGGGAGGGTTAGGGAGAGGGGTACCACACGGCACACTCTCCCGATGAGAAAAGAAGACGCTCGATAGCGCGCACCCTCACGCCGGCTTCAGCGAGGCCAGCGCATTCTCCAGCAGCGAGCGCACACGCGCGGCATCGCCTGACTTCACCACCGCGGGGTCGAGATAGAGCTCGAGGCCGGGCGCGCGTTCGGTGATGATGCCGCTCTTCGCAGCCTCAGCATCGTTCAGCGCGTCGACCGAATAGGGAATCACCTCGCGGCTGATGCCCTTCATCGTGATCGCCGGCAGCGCGTGGGCGCGGACGATGTCGCTGACCAGCGCAAAGGTCTCGTAGCTCAGCACGATGCCGCCGGGCTCGGCGATCGATTGCAGGCGCGCGGCGAGGTTCGCCTCGGCTCCGATGATGGTGTAGTCCATGCGGTCGCTGCTGCCGAAATTTCCGACATTGCAATAGCCGGAATTGATGCCCATGCGCGAGCGGAACGGCTGCTCGATGCCGGAGGCGCGCCACTTCGCATTGAGCTCGGCAAGCCGCTGCTGCATGCGCCAGGCCATCTGGAGGCAGGCCTGCGCATCGGCGCGGTCGCCCCTGGTCTCGGGGTCGCCGAAGAAGATCAGCATGGCATCACCGATGAACTTGTCGATCGTGCCGCCATGTTCGTGGGCGATCGCCGACATCTCGGTGAAATATTCATTGAGGAGTTGCGTCAGTTGCTCGGGCTGGAGCCGCTCCGCGGTCGCCGTAAAATTCTGGATGTCGGAGAAGAAGATGGTGAGCTTCTTGCGCTCGGTGTGGATGATGACGTCCTTCTGGCCGGAGAAGATGCTCTTGTAGACCTGCGGCGGGATGTAGCGCGAGATCTTCATCGAGAGCGAGGCGAGGAAGTCGTTGGCGGATTCGAGCTCCTTGTTCATGCCCTTGATGCGGCTCGCCTGGCGGCGCTGGAGCGAGAGGAAGGACAGGCCGCTGCCTGCGGCGATCAGGAAATAGGCCAGCAGGAACTTGAACGAGAAGATGTTGGCGGCGATCGGCTGGGCGATGATCACCTCCTGGATGCCCCTGATATCGCCGACCTTCCAGTCCTTCTTCGGGCTTTCGGGGTGGCTGTTGTGACAGCTCACGCAGGCCGGGCCCATCGTGACGGGGGCGACGAGGCGGACCTTGTCGTTGAACAGCGAGGTCTCGGTCTCCAAGATCTTCTGTTCGGGATCCCTGCGCAGCGCGTCGAGCGCGTCCTTCTCGAACTTGTCGAGCTGGTGCGGCGCACGGTTCTGGAACGGGAAGTCCGAGACGAAGCGGTAGGTGATGTTCTCCTGCTGCGCGCCGATCACCCGTCCGAGCTCCAGCGACAGCGTCGCCGGGATCGGGATCGCACCAGGAACGGATTCGTAATTGTGAACCACCCTGGTCGTACCATCAGGATTGGCGATGATGCGCCCGACCACGTTGGTCGCGTAATAGCTGCGCACACTCGTGATTACCGAATTGAGATCGGCGGCCTGCCGGCGCAGCGCCGTCTTGGAGAGCTCGGTCAGGTCCAGCCACACCGCGAGCGGCAGAGCGAGCAGCAGGAACGCGATCGCGGCACCGGTCAGGACGCCGCTCTTGCGCTGTTCTTCGGCGATCTCTTGTTTCACACTGTGGCTCCGTTGTGTGCGCTTTTGTCGCAAACCTCCCGGGATCTGCGGCAAAGCCTGCGGCGGCACAGAGCCAACAAAAGCGGGCGCGCGCAACCCCATTTTATGGTGGTCTCACCAAGCGTCTTTCCGTTTCATCACGAAGGTTTAAGATCGGGATCAACCTGCGTTGATCATCCGGAGCCAGTGCCCATGACCGAGACCGTCCGCATCAAGCGCTTCAATGCGCGGCCCGTGATCGTGCCGATGAACCTGCCGCTCCAGACCTCCACCGGGGCGGTCGCCAGGGCGCCGCTGGTGCTGATCGACTGCGAGACCGACCAGGGCGCCCGCGGGCACGCCTATCTGTTCTCGATCACGCCGTCGGCCCTGAAGCCGCTGACGGCGATGGTCACGGAAATGTCGGAGCTGCTTGCCGGCGACGAGCTGCTGCCGTTCGAGATCGAGCGCAAGTTGACCCAGCGCTTCACGCTGCTGGGCCTCGCCGGCCTGCAGCGGCTGGCGCAATCCGGCATCGACATGGCGGCCTGGGACGCGCTGGCCCGCAGCAAAGGCCTGCCGCTGGCAAGGCTGCTCGGCGGCGCGCCGAAGCCGGTCAAGGCTTACAATTCGAAGGGGCTCGGCATCATGCCGGCAGGCGCCGCGGTGGAGGAGGCGCACAAGCTGCTGGCGGAGGGTTTTCACGCCGCCAAGATCCGCGTCGGCCGGCCCGATGCGCGGGAGGATCTCGCGGTGGTGCGCGCGGTGAGAAAAGCCGTCGGCGATCAGGTCACGCTGATGTGCGACTACAACCAGGCCCTGACGGTCACCGAAGCCATCCGCCGCGGCGAGATGCTCGACGACGAGGGCTTGAGCTGGATCGAGGAGCCGATCCGCCATGACGATTATGACGGAAACGCCCGCATCGCGGACGCGCTGCACACGCCGGTCCAGATCGGCGAGAATTTCGATAGCGCCTTCTCGATGCAAGCGGCGCTGTCGGCGGAAGCCTGCGACTACGTGATGCCTGATGTGCAGCGCATCGGCGGCGTCACCGGCTGGCTCCGCGCCGCCGCGCTCGCGCATGCCTCCGGCATCGAGATGTCGACGCACCTGTTCTCGGAAGTCAGCGCGCATCTCTTGTGCGTGACGCCGACCGCGCACTGGCTGGAATATGTCGACTGGGCCGACGCGGTGCTTTCGACGCGATTGAAGATCAAGGACGGCTTTGCGCTGCCGAACGAGGAGCCGGGCAACGGCATCGCGTGGGACGAGGGAGCGGTGAAGAAATATCTGGTCAGCTGATCCGGCTACGCTCGCGCGAAGGAAAAGCCGGGCTGGCCGCGAAGGAAACCGTTGGCAAAGGCGACGCCCGGGTAAAGCTCGGACAGGCGGCCATTTGCCTCTTCGGCTGACCTGCGCCCGTCGAGCACGTCGCGAAAGGTCTTTGCGACTTCGACCATGTCGCAGTCCTGCGGCGACAGGCGCAGCGAGCCGATCCCGGCCTCGCGCAGCGCACCGATGTCACTGACGAGATTGGTGCAGGCATGCGACAGGGTCTGCACGCCGTTGATGGTCAGGAAATCCTGCTGGTCCAGCGTCTTCAGCGCGAGCCCGTCGGGGTCCTTCTCGCAGACGAAGCGGCAATTGTCCTTGGCGAGCTTGTGAAGCCGCGCGTGATAGCAGCGGGCCGCGATCGCCAGCGGCACCCTGCCGAAAGCGAATATCTCGATCACGGCCTCCGGCAACGCCGCGGCGATCGCCGCCGCTGATGCGACCGGCAGTTCGGGCGGCAAGCAGATGCGCGCGGCGCCTTGCCGGACGTGAAAGGCCGCACTGGTCTCGTTGTAGATGTTGACGAAGGGCCCGATGGCGTGCGGCCGGCCCTTGATCGACCTGAGGCAAGTGAGGTCGTTGACCTCGACCAGCGCGTCCCCGGCGGCGCAGAGCTCTTCGGTCTGACGCCGTTCGCGCCGCAGCGACACCAGGATCAGCGAGCCCAGCAGGACCTGCTTGCCGGCCTGCTGGAGGCGTTCGATCACCTCAGGCAGATGCCCGGCGAAGAACGGAGACCGTTTCGAGCACACGATCTCACCGACCGATACGACGTCGACCGGCGCCTCGTCGGCGATCCGGAAGTAGAAATCGCGCCAGCGCTCCGGCGCCCAATTGTACAGGACCGGACCGAGACTAAGCTGCATCGGGGCATCTCTCATTCATGGTTGGACCGCCAG
Organism: Bradyrhizobium sp. B025; assembly: GCF_042257955.1. Taxonomy (NCBI): domain Bacteria; kingdom Pseudomonadati; phylum Pseudomonadota; class Alphaproteobacteria; order Hyphomicrobiales; family Nitrobacteraceae; genus Bradyrhizobium; species Bradyrhizobium sp. B025. The sequence goes on from NZ_CP170150.1 coordinate 7,580,727, forward strand.
CCCTCGCTTCACCAGTCATCGCCTAACGATCATCGCCATGTCTTGCGATAGGCGCCGAGCGTGGAGGCCTGGCCTTCGGTGAACGGCTTCAGGCTCACGATATCGGCTTCGCTTCCATCCTCCAGCGTATCGAGCGCGCGGCGGAAGTGACGGACCACGCTCTCGATATAGGCGCGTCCGCGCTGGCGTCCCTCGATCTTCAGCGCGGCCACGCCGGCGCTCCGCAATCCGCCGAGCAGCGTCGTGGCGTCGAGGCTGACCGGATCCTCGAAAATGTAGCCGTCACCAAGCGCCGTCGAGAAGCGCCCCTTGCAAAGGGTCGGATAGCCCGCGGCTTCCTGCGGAGCGAAGCGGTTGATGGTGAAGCCGCCGAGCCGGGATGTCGTTCCTTTCGCGGTCTCCTCATAGGCCACGTGGCTTGCCGGCGAGCAGACGCCCTGCATGTTCGGCGATTTCCCGGTGGCATAGGACGACAGGGAGCAGCGCCCTTCGGCCATCACGCAGAGGCCGCCGAACACGAACACCTCGGTCTCGCATGTCGTCTCGCGGGTGATCTCGGCGATCTCCGAAACGCTGAGCACGCGCGGCAGCACGACGCGGCGCGCTCCGAACGTCTCGACATAGAAGGCGATGGCGTCGGGGTTCGCGGCCGCCGCCTGCACCGAGACATGCAGGCGCTGGTTCGGATGGCGCCTTGCGACATAATCCATCAAGCCGATGTCGGCGACGATCAGCGCGTCCGCACCGGCATCGACGGCATCGTCCACCGCCCGTTGCCAGAGTGCCACGGACGACGCCCGCGGAAAGGTGTTGATAGCGACGAGGATGCGCGCGCCGCGTCCGTGGGCAAAGGCGATCCCCTTGCGCAGCTCGCCGCGGCTGAAGTTCAGCCCCGGAAAATTGCGCGCATTGGTCTCGTCGTTGAAGCCGCAATAGACGGCGTCAGCGCCCGCATCGATGGCGCTCCGCAGCGCGGCCGGCGTGCCGGCGGGACAGATCAGCTCCATCACCCCTGCTCCCGGGGCGCGCCGGTCAACCTGTCCCGCGCGAGCTCGAACGAACGCCTGGCCGGCTCGCCCAACGGACCGAACAGGGACGCCAGCTCCGCGGCCAGATCGAGCCGCGCATCGTCGATCGCGTTACGCAAGGCCAGCACCGCCTCCATGTCGCCCTCGATTCCGAGCTGGCGCGAGAACATCAGCGCATCGCCGTCGACCCTGCCCTCGACCAGGGCCAGCAGGTTCGCGAACGAGGCGGAGACGCAGGCGTCCAAGCCGGATGGCAATTCGCGCACCACCGACAATCGCGCTGGCGCGGCCTCGACGATGAACGCGAACGGCAAGTCGGTCGGCTTGATTCCGAACCGTGCACGGCGATGTTCGCCGAGCCTGTCGAGCAGGCCAGGATTGCGCCTCAGGATCCGCTCCAGGAACCCACCGAGAACGAGTTGCAGCGGCAGCAGGGGCAAGGGACGCAGCGCGAGCGCGAGAAGCGGCGGGATTGTCGGCAACGGGCCGGACGCGAGGGACGAATGACTCATGTGACATATCTGAGCCGATTGCGCGCGAATGTATTTGAGCGGGAACAATGAGGAGCGAAATCGCTCCGGCTAGCTTCTGCTCCTTTCAGGAGATTGTCCGCTTGCAACGTGACGTTCCGCGCTTCCGCGAATTATCCGACTTCCTGCGCTTCATCGAAGGCAAGGGACAATTGCGACGCATTCGCGAACCGGTCTCCGTGGTCCATGAGATCACGGAGATTCACCGGCGCGTCATCGGCGAGCACGGACCGGCACTATTGTTCGAACGGCCGATCAGGGCCGACGGCCTACCATCCGGCATGCCGCTCCTGACCAATCTGTTCGGCACGGTGGAGCGGACCGCGTGGGGCATGGGCATCACGCCTGACCGGCTCGAAGAGCTCGGCGCGATGATGGCCGAGTTGCGCGCACCGCGCCCCCCGCACGGCGTTCGGGATGCCTGGCGCAAGCTGCCGCTGGCCCGCGCCGCGCTTGCGACCCGGCCGCGCTCGCGCGCAGCCGCGCCGGTGCAGGATCGCGCCGCCATGGGCGAGGACATCGATCTGACGAAACTGCCGGCGCAGATCTGCTGGCCGGGCGAGCCTGCCCCATTGATCACCTGGCCACTGGTCATCACCGCGCCGCCGGCATCGCCGGCCGCCGACCAGGAGGAGAATGTCGGCGTCTATCGCATGCAGATCCTGGGCCGCGACCGCGCCATTGTCCGCTGGCTCGCCCATCGCGGCGGCGCCCGGCATCATCAGCAATGGAAGGCCGTGGGGCGCGACATGCCGGTCGCAATCGTCATCGGCGCCGACCCCGCGACCATCCTTGCCGCGGTAATGCCACTGCCCGAGACGATCTCCGAGCTGCGCTTCGCGGGCATCCTGCGCGGTGAGCGGCCCGAGCTGACGCCCTGCCTCACCGTACCGCTCGAGGTCCCTGCCACGGCCGAGATCGTCATCGAGGGCTTTGTCTCGGCGACCGAGACGGCGGCCGAAGGTCCCTATGGCGATCACACCGGTTACTACAATTCGGTCGAGCAGTTTCCGGTGCTGCGCGTCACCGCCATCACGTCGCGGCAACAGCCGATCTATCTGTCGACCTTCACGGGCCGCGCGCCGGACGAGCCGTCCCGGATCGGCGAGGCCCTGAACCGGCTGTTCGTGCCGCTGATCCGGCAGCAATTCCCCGAGGTGACCGACTGCTGGCTGCCGCCCGAGACCTGCTCATACCGGGTCGCGATCGCATCGATCAAAAAGCGCTATCCCGGCCAGGCACGGCGGCTGATGCTGGGCCTGTGGTCGATGCTGCCGCAGTTCAGCTACACCAAACTATTGATCGTGGTCGACGACGACATCGACATTCGCGACTGGCGCGAGGTGATGTGGGCGGTGGCGACGCGGAGCGACAGCTCGCGTGATCTCGTGGCGCTGTCCGACACGCCGATCGACTATCTCGACTTCGCTTCGCCGAAATCCGGCCTCGGCGGCAAGCTCGGGATCGACGCCACCACGAAGATGCCGCCGGAGACGGAGCGGGAATGGGGCGAGCCGCTGGCGATGGATTCCGCCGTGATCGCCAAAGTCGATGCGATGTGGCCGGCGCTCGGTCTCGGCGGGATCGGCGGGCTGCAGCTACGCGAGCCCGCATGAGCGAGCGGCATGGCGTGATCGTCGGCATCAGCGGTGCCTCGGGCGCGGCCATCGGCGTGCGCATCGTCGAGCGGCTGACGGAGAATCCACACTGCGCGGTGCATCTGGTGATCTCACCGGCAGCGGAGCGTACGCTCGCCGAGGAGGTCGGCCCTTCGGCGCTGCCGCGCCTGCGCGCCCTCGCCTTTCGCGACCATGCGGTTTCGGACATCGGTGCCAGCATCGCCAGCGGCTCGTTTCCAGTCGGCGGCATGATCGTGGCGCCATGCTCGATCCGGACGCTGTCGGCGGTTGCCTTCGGACAGCTCGACAATCTTCTCGTGCGCGCCGCTGACGTGCAGCTCAAGGAGCGACGGCGCCTGGTGCTGCTGGTGCGCGAGAGCCCGCTGCATCTCGGCCATCTCCGCGCGATGGTCCAGGCCACCGAGATTGGCGCGATCGTCGCGCCGCCGCTGCCGGCCTTCTATCTGAAGCCGCAGTCGCTGGCCGAGATCGTCGATCAGATCGCCTGCCGCGCGATCAATCTGCTGAACCTGCCGGACATTGCGGCGCCGGCGCAGAAATGGCACGGCGATAGATAGGCGTCAGCGCGCAGCTGCATTGAAGTCCGTCGTCTCGGGCAGGCCGTTCTGGCGCCGGTCGATGAGGGCGTTCATCGTTGCGCGCAGGTGCGACAGGGATTATCGATGCTCCATGACCACCTGGCGCCCTCATCCTCACATCCGCGTCGTCGCGATCGGCCTGCACTGGCGGGACGGGCGCCTGCTCGCGGCCGAGGTGCGCGACGATGCGGGCCGGATCAAGGGCGTCCGTCCGCTCGGCGGCGAGATCGAGTTCGGCGAGAGCTGGCGGGCGGCGCTTGTGCGGGAATTTTGCGAAGAGCTCGGCATCGACATTGCCATCACGGGCGAACCGCTGGTGATGGAGAACATCTTTGCGCATGAGGGAGAGACCGGGCACGAGGTGATGTTCATCGCCGAGGTCGCGTTTCCCGACGGCGCATTCAGCGGACAGGATCGCATCGATTTCCGCGAGGATAACGGCGAGCAGATCGTCGCGCGCTGGTTCGACCTCGCCGATCTCGACGTGGAGGGCGGACCCAGCCTCTATCCGACCGGATTGAAGGATCTGCTGCTGGAGGCAAAAGACGGAACTGCGTGAGAGCCGCCACTCTCGTCAGGTTCCGCCCGTATCGCGCCGATAGCGGAAGTCGCAATGCGGCGCGCCTTGCATGATCGTCTGCGTGCGCGTGAGCCTGACGTCGGGGCCGAACCCTTCCGCGGTCGCGAAGTCGGCGGTGCAGACCATGAGAAAACCGAGCTCCGGCTCACCCAGCGCCTTGTAGAACTCGGCATAGGCGCATCGCTTGACGTCGAACGCGAAGGCGTCGTGGCTCTGCTCGATCACGTCATAGGCGAGCGCATCGTCGCGGGCATAGGTCCTGAACGCCGACGAGACGGCCTTGCCGAGATCGCTCTCGTTCTTGGCTTTCCAGAACTCCTCGCCGAAGCCGCGATAGAGATCGCCGAGCGTCTTGCGCACCAGCGCGTTGGCGCGCGCCTCGCCGAGCTCGGCCTGGAGCGCCCTGACCAGCGGCACCAGCACCTGCGCCTGGATCTTTGCCTGTTCGATGACGGACACGCTCATGGGCAACCTTCATCCGGGTTACTTCACGCCACAGCACGATAACTCAACTTGCTGTTGGCGGCGAGAGCTTGCCTGTTTCGTCCTATGACACCCCAAAGCCTACGTTTCCGTGATGTCAGGGTTATCGCCGATCGTGCAATTCTGAAAACGTCGACGCAGCCATCAATGGTATGATGCGTACCATTCAAATGCCGCCGGCAGATGACCAGAGGTGAACATGATCCGACCCGAGATGTCTCCAAGCAACGTCAGGCCACGACGATTTTCACGACGCCGTCATGTTGCGGCGGTGGCCGCGGCACTGTTTCTCGCCACCACGTACTGGTCAGTCGGAGGCGCGCAGGCTGCCGCGAATGACGCCGAGGCACGAGCCATCTTCGAGAAATTCATCGCGGCACAGAATGCGCATGATGCCGATGCGGTGAAGGCGATGCTCTTGAATTCGCCCGGCACGCTGCTGTTTGCCAGAGGCATCGAGACGCGCGGCCGCGACGAAGTCGCCGCCCGGTTCAAAACGTATTACGAGGGCACCTGGCACCTCGAGCCCGACATGTCGAAATTCCACGTCGCCGTGATTTCGAACGAGGTCATGCAGATCCTCGTCCCGATCGTCTTCACGCGCGCACTTCCGGGCAAGCCGGCGCAGCAGAATACATTTCTGATCAGCCAGACCTACGTGCAGGATGCGGCCGGCTGGCACGTCGCCTCGATCATGCCGGTGGCGAATACGGAACTGAAGTAGAGGGGGATTGGGCTTGCCTGGCCGAAGCTCGCGGCTGCAAGCCCGCCTTCGCCCTTTGGGCTCCGGCGCGGCATCCTTCTCTCGCTATCGCGAGCGAAGGATGGTGGGCACGACAGGGATCGAACCTGTGACCCCTACCATGTCAAGGTTGCGCTCGGCGACGCATGTCCTTGATTTTGGTTCACATTCGTTCCAGCTCGTTACTTCCGGTGAAGGTTCGTTTCCGCGCCTTTTTGCCCTTTCCTGGAAGGTTCATGGAAGCAGCTGCGTTTCCCGGCGGGTGCCCGCATGAGCAGCGAGGCATCGACGGCGCCCCGTAAAGCCCTGTTCAACCGCCTGCCGCGGGAATTCCGCGACGAGCTCATCACAATTGGACGGCGCGCCAAAACCATGTTTGGCCGCATCCGTTTCCAGGATGTTTTCGACGAAAACCTTTCCCTGTTCGAACGATTGGCCGCCAACGGAGCAACCGCGGCCGATATCGGCGAGGTGCTCGCGGCCGCCGGGGTCGCGCGCAGGGACGGCTCGGTGCTGCCGGAGGGGACGGTTACGAGCGCCTTGAGCCGTGCGCGAGAACGCGCCGGCCGCCGCGCCACCAACCTGCGGCCGGCCGGTCCCTGCATGACCCTGCCGATCCCTGCACCAGCCTGCAATGCCCCGCACGAGCAAGAAAACGCGTCAGTAGGCGGCCTGCCCAGACGCCCTTCCCGTCAACAACCGCCAGCTCCCATGCCCGGCTCCAGCTCTGTCCGGGTTTCTCCGGGCGGACCGGCAGGTTTCGATCTGCCGGCACACACCCGCCGCACCGCGGCACTTCTCGATCAAATCAGGAGCGAAAACGATGAAGACGACTAAAACGACGAATTTCCCGGACCTCGTGGAGATCACGGCGGACGGCACGTCGATCGGCAAGACGGTTTTGGCCCACCGCGTCGCCCATCTCTACCGCGAAGTCGGACGGAAGGTCATCCGGGTCCAGATCGAGAGCAGCCGCCGCCGCGCCGCGAGTGAGGAGGAAATCGTCTTCATCAATCTGGAGGAGTTTGCCTCCGCCGGGACCCGCAACGGGGGCCTGGTCGGCGTGCTTTCTCCGATGTTTGAATCGGTCCTAGAGGCCCGCAAGAACGGCGCCGCGGTTGTAGTCGATTGGGCGGGCGGCACGTCGGGCCATCGTTTGGAGGTTCTGGCCGCCACCAACTTCGACGCCACGCTCGCCGCCATGCAGGTGAAGGCGCTGTCAATCGTTATGACTACGAACTCCTCCGAGCACATGACCCAGGCCGAGAAGCACCTCCACAGCCTTCAGAAGGTCGCTCCCCAACTGCCCCGCGCCTTGGCTCTTTCCGGCCGTGCGGGCCCCTTCGACTGGTCAGTCGGCAGCGAGCAGCGCGGCCACTTGGACCGCTTGCTGGCCGCGGCGGGAGAGATCCCGATTCTGCGCATCCCGCTGGTTGCCGGCAGGGCCCTGCAGGTTTGCGCCGATGCCGCCCTCGACCCGACGCGGGCGCTGCTCATGAACTTCGATGAGCTCGCCGCGCGGCTCGGTGTCCACATCTTCCAGTCCACGGCCTGCGCCACCGAGATCGCGCTCTGGTGGCAGCGGGTCGGCGGCGAGCTGCGCAAGACGCTGGAAGCGACCCGTGCCCCCGTCAGCGCGTAGGCTCCAAGAGCGCGTGAACTACTTGGTACGCCTGCGGCGGCTCCTCGCCGTCCAGGCGGCCGCCTTCACGCTTGGCTACTACCGCTGTCACCGCCGGATGCCCCCGAACTACGTGCTGCGCCTCCTACCTTCCGGCACCGTCCACCGGATCCGGCTCCGGGCAGAATTGGAGTTTTTGCTAGGAATCTCGTCTCTTAACAGGTTTTCCCGCCTCTTGTTGGGCTGCGTCATTGACCGTTGCCGTGGCTCGCATGACGTTCGGAGGCGGCGTTAGTCGACTAGTGGCTAATAAAGCCATATCTATGGTAAATGAAGGAGTACCCTATCATGATCGACATCAATAACTGCTCCCCGTATCAGCTGCTCTCCACCACGGAGGTGGCCGCGGTCCTCGGGCTCAGCAAGGGCGCCGTGCGAAAGTTGGCCCGGAACGGTCGCCTGCGCACGATCGACGGCTTCCGGATCTTGTATTTTTCGGCTCAGGCGGTGCGTGACTTCGCGGCCGGCGCTGGTGTCTGATGAGGTACACGAGCGTCCATTCGATCGGTGAGTTCGAGCTGTGCAAGGCAAGCAACAGCCCGAACTACTACGTCGCGACCTACGTGCGCGAAAAGCGCCAGATGGTGCACCGCTCGTTGCGCACGAGCGATCTAGAGAATGCGATCGCCCAAGTGAAAAGCCTTGTCGCCCGCGGTATCGCGGGCGACCCCGGCGACGCGCTGGTTCAAAAGCCGATTCAGACCGTCACTGAGGTCCTTGAGCTCTACAAGCCGCACGCTGCCGAGCTCAAGTCGGCGGAATTCACCAACATCGCAATTGAACGCATCAACCGCCTCATCGGCGGTTCGATCTTGTCGACCATGGTCAAAAGCGACTTCGACGACTTTCGTAAGGCTGCAGAAGGGGAAGGTCTTGCTCTTTCAACGGTGGCTCGGACCCTCACTGTTTTGCGGAGCGCATGCAAGATAGCGGTTGGAGAGCGCCGGCTGGCCGAAGAGAGCGTTCCGCATATCCCCTATATCATGAGCAAAAATGACGCCCGTTCGGCGCCCGCGAAGGGCCGCGTCATGACGGCGCCTGAGATCGCTGCGGCAATCGATCAGTTGGACTATCTGCACCTCCTCGTGGCCAACGTTTTCCTCCTCAATACAGCAAGCCGCATTGGCGCAATCCTTTGTGTGCTTCCGCCTCTTTGGAAGCGCTGAGCGCCCCAGCGCGCCTCTTATATTCCTCAGCCAGCGCCTCGATCTTCGCGGCCGCATCTCGATCATTAATGGATGCGGCCAGGGTCCGCGGCCGCGCCAGAGGTAGCGCCCCAGCATCCACTTCCGTGAAACCGCTCGTGGGATCCATCGTCGCGACTTTGTCGCGCACTGCCGACGGCGGGCGAGTGAGGTTCGAAAACCTGATCGCCGACAGTGTTTGCGTCCCACTCGACAGAACCGACCTCGCGGAAATCCTCGGGAATCTAATCGAGAACGCCGCTCGCCACGCCGCGGGATGCGTACGCCTCACGGTCGATGGAAGCCGGCCATCCGTTGCCGTCGAAGATGACGGCCCAGGCATCGAACCTGTCCACCTCTCGCGCGTGCTGGAGCGCGGCATCCGCCTCGACGAGCGAGGTGGCGCTGCGGGCCTGGGTCTTGCCATCGTGCAGGACGTTCTGGACGCGTACGGATGGGGACTGGAGCTCTCCACATCGGAGCTCGGCGGTCTGAAGGCGGCAATCGCTCCGAGACCTGCGCTGCTCGAGAAGCGAAGCGGTCCGGCCGAAAACGCGGCCCCGTCCACAACTGTTGCGCAGCAAGCCTGACGGTTTGCTGACATCGGCCGTCAGCGGCTTGAGGGCCGGGCTGGAGTAACGGTTGCGCGTGCGGCAGACGCCGCGCCTCCAAAACGAGAGATCACAATGCGCAAGCCAGTCATCGACGCCGCCATCGCCCTGTTCGCCGCTTCGACCGGCAGCGCGTTGGCGGAAGACGCCGATACCTCTTTCCACCGGGCCTCGCGAACTGGGCGATGGCGGCGGACCAGCTCAAACGGCAGATCGACGCCCTCGGTTACGATCTCGGCAGCTTCGAGCTGGACGACGGTGCCTTCAAGACCCGCATCGTCGACCGTCAAAGCGGACTCCCGGTGAAGGCGCAGTTCGATAAAGTCACCGGCGAGTTGCTACGGGCTGCTCTCGGTTCTCGATGAGCGTCGATGCCGGCACCGGGGGGCCGGATTCTTACGGTCTCCCCGGTGCGTGATCATTTACGATCCGTGACTACAGTGCGTTCGATGAAGAGCGATTACGATCCTCGGCGCGAAGCGGAAGCGGCCATGAAGCTCGCCATGGCCGCCGACGGACCGGAGCGACAACGCCTGATTGGCCTGGCCATCGCTTGGCAACAGCTTGCCCTTATGCACCCGGCCTCGACGCCCAACGGCCGCAAGGAGCAGGCCGCCTAACCGGGCTCCGACGGGCACTCGGGACAGGTATCACCGATCGTGTCGATGAAGTCTTGCACCTCGGCCACGGCTTTCTCGGCGGAGACGCCGTCCGGCGGATCCCGGCGGGCGATGTCGAAGGCACGCTCGCGGGCGTGCGGATCGGCGCGGTCCCGCATCCAGCCGTGCTCCTCGCATTCGCGGATGGCGCCGGCCTCCTGCAGCAGGGAGATCGCCCAGCCGCGTAGCGTCCGGATCGTGGGTCGCCTTTCCTTGAGCATCAGCATCGAGATCCCTCCTGCCAGGGCGAATCCTTCCGCCCCCTTGCTCGTTCCGGGCGGTTAGCACGGAGCAGGGATTCCCAATCAGCAGGGCTAGGGATTGTCCACGTGTTCCGCAGCGCCAGAGTTCAGAGTGTCTCCTCAAATTGGCAAGCGCTGGGCGGCTCGTCTGTCGACCCCCCGCTCCGGAGCGGCGCCTTCCTGTCGCCGACTGTCCTCGCTCTAGAGATCTGCCGGGATTATCGGGTCGTCCGGCTCGTGTGGGCCGGGAACGTGGCCGGAGGGAACGACCTGGGATGCGCCGAGGATGTGTTTTTCTTGATCGTCAAAGAAAATGTGTGCGCCCAATGCCTTTGGGGCGTACGCCCACGAAATGCGCTTCGTCGGCTGGCGTTCCCTAATCTCGCAGCGTAACCGCGCGGTGGGTCCGCAACTAATCTCGAAGCAGACGTGGGCTAACGGTAGATTTAGCTCTTTTCGACATCCTCTCAAAGCCCCTCAAGAGGTTGCGGACCTTTCCTTCAACGGCTTGTCCGATACTGATTTCCGCAAGTTGCTCCGGATCGCCGTGCGAGCCATCCGGTTCGAGCATAGCTGAGACGCTCTGGCGAATGGACTGAAGGGTTGCTACGCTAGAGGGGCGGGGGCGCTGGATCATCGCCTGCGAAATGCGGCGTCGAATAGCGCCGCAAGACGCTGGCCACCTCGGCGGGATCCGCGCGTGGAGTAGGATACTTGCCGCCCCCCTTGCGAGCGCGGGCGTAGTGCTTCGTGGCGCTTTCATCCGATGCGTGACCCATCAGCGCCGCCACGACTGCTCGGCCGAGCTGTTTTGCTTCCTCAGTCTCAGCCTCCTTTACATAGGTTTGCTTCCAGCGTGCGACCGCTGCGTCTCGCACCGATGATAAGGTCGGCCGACGCTGTTTGTCCTTTCGAAAGAGCTTCTTTGTGACGCGGAGCATGAAATCTCCAAGTGTATCATGCAGCGTTTCGTATCTCCCTTCCTGTGCTGCTTTGGCCGATGTTTCTATCCACATTGTTAGGAAGCGCACCTGATCCGCAGGGAGGTCCTCCCACAGCAAAGTCCGCCTTTCGCCGTGGGCGCGGCCATTGCCTTGTTTTCCGTTCGCGAAGGTCAGCTGAAACTTGAAACCAGTCACCTGGGCCGGACCGAAATTGGCCGTGGGCCACTCGGTGAATCGGGCCCCGGCGAGCGTTCCCGCCTGCAGATAAGCGACAAGCGATTGCCGGTTAGGGCTTTTCGTAGCTAAGCGTATTGGTGATTGGCAAGTCAGGGCGGTACTTGTCAGTCTGGATACGGCCCTTCGCATTCAGGTGAAAAATATTACAGACGCCATCGATCTGATCAGCTTGCGCTTCAAGAATAGGCAGCGTAGCGAGGGCCGCCATAGTGCCCGCACCTCGCCGGACCAGTTCTTCAATCTGGGTCTTGGCTATCCCTGCGACAAGCGACAGGTGATCGTCGCTGCGCCGCCTCGACGCACAGGGCTCACGCCACCGGCAGATTTCACAGTGCTCGATCGGGTCGGGATAGAGACCGCTATGCGAAGGCGAAGCCGCAAAGGTCTCGAGGCTTCGCCTGATGCGCCGATAGAACGCTGCAAAATCAGCCATGCGATACGCCTCCGGCAAGTATTGCGTCCCCGGCGTCACAACGTGGGCCTTCTCCGGGGGCCTCTGCTGCATCTTCGCCAACAAGTCCGAGTTAAAGACTGAGTTGCAGGACCGTGTTGCCTTTGGTCTCGCGCGCTAACTTGGCGTCCGTGACTTCGTAAGACCAAGCGCCCAAGCCGCTTGGTATCTCGACCCGACGCAGCACATCGGCGCGACCACTCCAATGTCCATCCTGTAATGCCGCTTGGACGATCACTGCGTCGCCGCGGACCATCGCCTAGCGACGGAGCCGCCCTGCTCGGCAAGATGGTCGACGAAGCCCCGCTCGTGGATCTTGCCGCGCTCTGTCAGCGCATCGAGAGTTGGGTCATCGCGGACCCTTGGCCTCGCCAGCTCGCCTTGCGCGACCTTGAGATCGAGGTACGTAAGGTAACGACAATTCAGGTGCCCGACCAAGTCGCCTGCGCTGAAGACGATCGCCGCGCCGTTCTTTTGCATCTATTCCCCCGCGACTGCTGCCGGGACCTAAGGGACACGGCTTTCGCAGCAACGATACCGGCCTTCAGACGGGCGCAAAAGGCCTTCGGAAGTAGAACACGCAAAGCGAAAGAAGCCGGCTGCGAGCCGAGTATCGACAGAAACAGCCGCGCCTTCACCCATCCGATCTTTATGTGACAATTGGGTTTTCGGACCACCGGAGCCCGCAAAGCAAACAAGGCGAGATAAGCCACAATGCGCACATCAGTTGTTATGGAAGAAGTCGGCCATAGACCGACCTCAAACTAGACACCGGGCCGAAATCTATCTTGATCTCCGCCTTGCATTGCCGGCTCAACCGGTCGACGCGACACAGGCGCTAAAGCTGGCGCAGCGGACCAGTGGATCTTCGATGCGGGGTCCGCACGAGCTTGTCAGGCCCATGCGGCAATGGGCCACGCCAAACCGCGAACCCAACCATGTGCTACGAAGCTTTATGCCTTGTGATGAACGGGCTGCAGGCCATAGACCGGGGTCGGAACGCCCTCATAGCGAGCTTTCAACTGTAGGGACAGGAATTGCGAGTAGTGACGCGACTGGTGCAGGTTACCGCCGTGGAACCATAACCCTTCCTGCTGCGTCGGCTTCCACATGTTGCGCTGTTCGCCTTCCCATGGGCCGGGATCCTTGGTGGTATTCGAGCCTAGTCCCCAGACCTTGCCGACCTTGTCGGCCATGTCCCGGCTGATCAGGTCGGCGACAAAGCCGTTCATCGAACTGTAGCCGGTGGCGTAGACGATCACATCGGCGGGCAGCTCCTTCCCGTCGTAGAGTCTGACACCATTGGGCGTGATTTCCTCGACCTGGCCTGCGACCAACTTGACCTTTCCGTCGATGATGAGCTGCGAGGCGCCAACGTCGATGTAGTAGCCCGAGCCGCGACGCAAGTACTTCATGAACAGACCGGAATCGTCGTCGCCGAAGTCGAGCCGAAAACCGGCTCTCGTCAACCCTGCATAGAAATCGGCGTCATCCTGGCGGATCTTGTCATAAACCGGCTTCTGCAACTGATGCAGGATCTTGTAGGGCAGCGAAGCGAAGATCAGATCGGCCTTGGCTGTCGTCATTCCACCGCGGACCGCGCGCTCTGAATAGAGGTCCGCGATGGATGCCATCAGCGAATCCGAGCGCACGATATGGGTGGTCGAGCGCTGCACCATGGTCACGTCGACGCCGGCCTCGTACAGCGCGGCGCAGATGTCATGTGCCGAATTGTTCGAGCCGATCACGACGACCTTCTTGCCCTTGTAGCGATCGGGACCTGGGTGGCGCGAGGAATGGTGCTGTTCACCCTTGAAGGTGTCCATACCCTTGAATTGCGGCATGTTCGGCTTGGCGGACATGCCGGTCGCGAAAACCAGCTGCTTCGGCTTGAGCGTAATCTCCTTGCCATCGCGCTCGACGACAACCGTCCATTCCTTTTTGGCGTCGTCCCAGTCAGCGTGTTTGGCCGTGGTGCCGGTCCAGTAGTTCAGCTCCATGACCTTGGTGTACATCTCCAGCCAGTCGCCGATCTTGTCCTTGGGCGAAAACACCGGCCAGTTCTTCGGAAAGTCGATGTACGGCAAATGATCGTACCAGACCGGATCATGCAGGCAGAGCGACTTGTAGCGGTTGCGCCAGGAGTCGCCGGGACGGGCGTTCTTCTCGACGATGATGGTGGGCACGCCGAGCTGGCGCAACCGCGCGCCGAGTGCGATGCCACCCTGACCGCCGCCGATGATGAGCACGTACGGCTGCGTCTTAAGGCCGAGCTGCTCGGTTTCCTCGTCCCGCAATTCCTTCCATGTTTTGGCGCCGGGATTGACGCCATGGCGGGCACCAAGCGGCCGGGTGAAGCCCGCCTTTTCCTCGTGACCTTTCAGTTCGACCATCGTCGTCAAAAGCGTCCAGATCTGGCCGTTCTGGAGACGGACTAGACCGTAGCCGCGCGCGACCTCGGTCTCGAACGTGATCCAGCATTCGATTACGCCGTCGGCTTCAGTAGCGCTTTCCGCGTCGGCTATTTTCCAATTGCGTGGCTTTGCTTGTGCCAAGCAGGAGTTGAGCATCTCGCGGATCTGATCGCGACCTTCCATGGTCTTGATGTTCCAGGTGAAGGCAACGAGGTCGCGCCAGTAGCACTCGGGTGCGAACATCGCTACGGCGGCGTCCAGGTCGCCCGCCACAAGCGCCGCTTCGAATTTGTCGAGAAAGGCCTGGATGCGCGCGTTAAGCGTGGTGTCGAGCATCATTTCCTCCCAAGAAGCTTTTTGATCTTTCCGCAATTGTTGCAAGCTTATCCGAACGATCGGCCGAAACCAGACTCGCGCGGATCAACTTTTTCGCAGCGCTTCTGATCGGATAGCGGCACCTTGCCGCGGTGCGTCAGTCCGCAAATTGCTCATGTTTCGTGGTCGCTTTGCCGAAAATTTGTCAGCAAGCGGATGATAGGACCCACTCTTTTGCGAACTGCCGGTCCGACCGAATGTCCGCTTTGCGCGAGGACCCGCCATCCGGCCAAGTCGCTTGTTGACCCGAAGCAGGTGCTTTCCGCAACCGACAAGGCCTAACGTGCACATTCTTGAACTGCGAAAAGCCGCCAGCGGCCGGGGACGCCCTTGAGAGTATGAGAACCCCGGTCCGAGCATTCCACTCTTGAGCCAGCGATCAGGTCCTTCACGGTGCTGGAAAGAAGTATCTCGCCAGGATCAGCGCGGGCTGCCACGCGCGCACCGATGTGCACAGCGATGCCAGCCACGTCGTCGCCTTCAATTACGCACTCGCCAGTATGAATACCGCAGCGGATCGCCAACCCCAAACTGCCAACCACGTCCCTGACCGCGCGCGCGCATTTGATCGCGCGCGCCGGGCCGTCGAAGGTTGCGAACACACCATCGCCGGCAGTGTTCACGACGCGACCGCCGAGACGCGCGACTTCCTTGCTAACGAGCTGATGATAGTTGTCGACCAGGTCGCGCCAACGTGAGTCTCCGATCTCCGTGGCGCGCTGGGTCGACTGGACAACATCAATGAAGAGGACCGTTGCGAGAACGCGGTCCGCCTCCAACATCGGAGTTTCGCCCGTCAGAAATTCTTGGATCTCTGCAAGCAGCGAATCGGCATCGCCGATCCAGAGCATGTGATCGTCGCCGGGCAGCTCGACGAACTTTGCACCCGGGATCTGCCCGGCCATGTAGCGAGCGCCCTCGCAAGGCTGCAATCGATCGCCTCTCCTGTGGAGGATCAAGGTAGGCACCCTGATCGTCGGAAGGATCGCGCGAATGTCGACCTCGACATTCATCCGATAGAGCGTGATGCCGGCGCCTGGGCTGGCGGCTATGCGCATGAACTGGGCCCACCATTGACGCACCCGTTCGTCATTGGCAGCACTGGGGGCCAGCGTCTTGAGGCCGATCGGTGTTCCCCAATGCTTTTCGTAAGCATTGAAGGCGGCTTCGTGCTGCTCACGTGTGGGGCCCCACGGATAGTCGTCGGTGCGAATCCACTTGGCGTAAGCGCCATACATGATCAGTGCGGCGGTGCGCCCGGGATAGGTCGCGGCAAACAGCGTCGAAAGCGGCCCCCCCTCAGAGATGCCGAAGATGACGGCGCGATTTGAACCTGCTGCGTCCATGACCGCGCGGATATCATCCATCCGCATTTCGAGGGTGGGCAGCGCGCTCTCCGCGACGCGGTCCGACAGGCCCGTGCCGCGCTTGTCAAAGACGATGAGGCGACTGAAAGAGGCCAAACGGTTGAGGAACCTGGCTAATGCGGGATCTTCCCATTGGTACTCAAGATGAGAAATCCAGCCATGAACCAGCACCAAGTCGATGGGCCCATCACCAACGACTTGGTAGGCGATGTGAACGTCGCCGCTCTTGGCGTAGTGGGTTGCAGGGACCATAGCCTGGTACCCGTCGGATTACGTCATTGTCGCCCACGACAACTACACTGCGCAAGTCCACGGCGGAGGATCAATGCGTCAATACGGCTTCCCTGATGCGCCTGCCCAAGATCAATCAGGCTTCGCCTTCTGGTCCTTAGCCGTTGTCGACTATCTCGCCAGATGTCCGCTTCGCGTCCACGAGCGGATTCGCAAGTGAGATGTTATGAAAGAAGTCGGTCGATGGCCGACGTCCCTTTTGATGCGTTTAGCGGATCTGAAAACATTTGGGTCGCACGTCAGCGATGGGCCAGAAGGGAGGGCCGCTCTTGGGCGCAAAGCGGACACAAGGCGAGATCTGCATGTCGCCGAAGGGCCGATAGTGTTGCAAAAGTCGAAAGCTGAACGACGCCGAAAATCTCGCAAAAGCTGATTTTAGCCAGCTCCACCACTGCAATGCTCCGTAGCGCCCATACGAAGCTCCGTGGTCGTTTTTGTGGGAAACGATGTGGTCCCTCATATCGCCGCGTGCGAAGCGCAAGCAGACATCGGCACCTGATCGATCACCTCGCTAGCGCGCAGCAGGAACGACCCGAGCGCGTCGTTGACGACATAAAGTGCATCCGCGCGACCAGCGGCGGTGAGGCCCCGCTCGGCCCGCGGGTGCGGCAACTCCTGCCAAACACTCAACGGAAATTTACTGGTGCGCCCGCTCGGCATCGGCGGTGGCGGTGGTCATGTATTTCGAATAGAAATGAGCAACCCGCTCGCGCCACATTCCGACGAACGCCTCCGACGTTAGCTTCTCCACCGATTTCCACGCCTCTTTGACGGCCGGAAGCGTATTGCGCCAGATCGCGCGCCTGCACCATTTTTCGCCCTTCTCCCTGCCTTCGCTGGTGGCGCACATCGATTTCCAGGCTATGCGATTGGGTTGGCTGAGGTGCTCCGCGGCGCCCTCCCAGCCCTGCTGATGGATCAGGTAGAGATCGTTCAAGTCCGGCTCCCTGTGCGTCACCCACTGAAACAGAATGCCTTCGATGATGACCTTGTAGGCTGCCGCAACGGCATTATCGCGGGGATTGAGAATGTCTCCGGAGCCGAATTTGCCGAACTCGTATTTGCTCAGCTGGAACAGTCCGATATACGACCCGGTGCGTTGCTTGGGGTCGAAACCGGACTCGACCTTAGCCACCGCCTTCATGAAAGTGAAATCCAGACCGAAAGCGTCGGACGCGCGTTTGATCTCTTCCACCGGCGTTCCGACCGGGATGTCCTTGAACGAACGCAAGACGATCGCAGCCGGCTTCTCGGCAGGCGGCAGTTCGGACCAGACATAACAAATGAGATACCGAAAATCCTGCGGCCCCGAGTTGGAGGAACCGCCGGATGCACCACACCTTGTCGGCGCCGGTTGGGCGACATCACGGTGGCCCAAGCCCACCGATTCCTGCACAGGCGGTAAATCGGCCGACAGCATCTGCGACGGATCGGGCAACGCGACGATCGATTCCGGCTTATCCGATACCGCCGTCGTGTCGGTGGTCGTCCCTGCCGCGGGTTCGGCGGCCGTCGCCACTTCGGCGCTAGCGACAGTGGCGTTCGCGACAACGGTGTTTGCGACAACGGCGTTGGCCATTGCGATTGCCTGCGGTTCATCCGCGAGCCGAGCGGTGGCGGCGAGAGATGCTGCGCGGTCCTCGATTGGCACTGCGCGGGCGTTCTCGGTGCCGGCCGAACCGAAGCCAGCCAGCCAGCCAACGATCCCCCCCGCGAGAACGACCGTCCCGCAAAACGTTGGCGCCACTATCGCAAATCGCCGCGGGTTCATGATGCCGTCGCCTCCATAGGCTCCGCCGGAGCCGTGTAGAAAAGCCAAGCATGCGAAGAGGCTCATTCTTGGGATCAATGTGGGTCGCGCAATGGCGCAAACGGCGGCTCGTCAATTTCTCCAAAACATGTTGCCCGATTGCAACGCGCCGATCACAAGCAATTGCGCCCGTCTCAACGGCAACTCCCACCGTAATTGTGAGTACGGTCCTATTTTCGACCCACTGCGACCAGATTTGAAGGAGAGGCTTGGCGCGCTGGTCGGGATGACGCATCAGGCGTCGGCTTCGCGCATCGTTTCGAAACGATGGAATCGTGCCTATTGGACCGGGCGATGTTCGCTCAGGGATTACGAGCAATGCAGCGCGCGATAACAACGGCTGTATTCGCCATCTTCATGCTCCCTGCGGGGATCGTACACGCTCAATTTCTGTTTGAACCCCAACACACGTTCTGGCCGGGCCAATACGCTCACAAGCACCACCACCGGCAGACAAACTCTGAAACCGCGCCCGAGCCCCTTCCGAAGGGCCCGCTCCAGATCATCATCTCAATAGCAGACCAACGAGTCTCGCTTTTTGACAACGGCGCCCTGATTGCACGCTCTTCGGTGTCCACGGGAATGGAGGGGCATCCTACGCCCCTCGGCGTGTTCAGCGTTATCAGCAAACAACGATGGCACCGTTCAAATATTTATAGCGCCGCACCCATGCCCTACATGCAACGCATCACCTGGTCAGGGATAGCGTTGCACGCCGGTGTCGTGCCTGGGCATCCGGCGTCACACGGCTGCATCCGTTTGAAGAATGATTTTGCCGTTCGACTCTGGCATCTCACGAAGCGCGGCACGCGCGTGATCATTGCGCACGGTGATGTCCAGCCGGTCGAGATAACCAATCCGCATCTTTTTCAAGCGAAAGCCGCGTCCGCTTCGTCGGAATTCCAGACTGCCACCGTCGCAACCAAGAGCATCGGTACAGCCGCAGCAACGCAGGGATCACTGGTGTCAAACGCGGAGACTCCGGAAGCCGCCAGTCTCCAGGTGCCGGGCTCGGTTCCCGCTGCAAGCGCGCCAAAAAAAATCGTCCCAATCTCCATCTTCGTCAGTCGTAAGTTGAGCAAGCTGTTCGTGCGTCAGGGATTCACGCCGTTGTTTGATGTCCCGGTCAAGATCGAAAATTCGGAGGAGCCGCTGGGAACACACGTGTTTACCGCAATGGAATTCCAGAACGAGGGAACGGCTATTCGCTGGACCGTCGTGTCGATTCCGGACGAATTTCCTCGCATCGAGGGTGCCACGAAAGGGCGCGAGGCGCCCGTGAAGCAAACCGCCCTATCGGTACCGTCGCCCGATCAGGCCAACGCTGTCCTCAACCGCATCGAAATACCTCAGGATACGGTTGAGAGGATCTCTAAACTTCTGACGCCGGCCTCTTCATTGATTATTTCCGACAACGGATTTAGCCATGAGACCGGAAAAGACACGGATTTCATCGTGGTAACGCATTGATGCGGCGACGCAACCCACCAACAAACGACGCCGCTGCGCAACCCGTTGGAATTGTTCGACCGCAATTCTGGTGCAAAATTCTTGATGTCCGCACCTAAGCCAAAACGGCGCGAGGTCCGTTCTGGGTCACGAGCGACAAACCTCACGTTGAGCACAACGAGTCCGCTCTTGCCTCGGTCGCCGACATGCGAGCGGACATGAACTTCTGTCGCTAAGGGCCATAAGCCGACCTACCAGGGGCAGGGAATGCTCCGATGAGCGGCAGTGGTGGCATGGCAGACACGATCGAACCGGCTGGGCGTTACCAGCGGCACTTGGTCACCTAGCAGGCTCACCGTCGATCAGGCGAAGGGGGCGGCCCCGGTTGGCTTCGCTGGCAGCGGATGCCAAAAACTCATTTAGCAGGTGTCGTTTGATCCTGATCGGTTCACGCTCGCCTTGGGAAGCGAGTAAGAGAACGCGCTCGGCAACTTCCACCGCAGATCGCTGCTGCTGACGAGTGAATGACGGACTGGAAAGAACGTCGTCTAGAACGTCGCGGAGCATATGTACTGTTACCGTGTCGTAAGTCATGCGCCGAATACCCCGCTCGTCGAAACAAGATGCGTCGTAGTGATGGCGCAAGCGAAAGGAAGTGAAGCGTCGCCGGGCTCGAAATAAGCGTCCCGGCAGCGCTTATTCTCTAACTGAGCGCTGAAATCCCAGTCGTCCTGCATTGTGCAATGGTCATGCCACAGGCTTGTGACGCCGGTTCGCGCCGGGGTTCCATGCGACAGTCGAACGGCGACCGGAAGCCCCGATCGCGATCTACAGTCCCGTAATATGCACGTTGACGTGCATTTGGTTCCCAGCAAGCTCTTAATATATATAAAGAATTTCCGCTAGATATCTGCGCCGAGTGTTGCAGCTTAGCTACATCAACCTTCAGGCGAACGGGATAGCGTTGATTCCTCAGGTGGGCGTCGTGCCTTTTTTGAACTTCTTTCTGGGGAGATTTCTCGTAATGAAAAAGCTTCTGATTGCCGCGGCCGGGATGATGGCCGTGGGTCTATCCGCCCCTGCGTCGGCGGCTGATCTGGCGGCCCGTCCCTACACCAAGGCGCCGCCCCCGGTGGTCGCGCCGATCTATGACTGGACGGGATTCTACATCGGTGCCAACGGCGGTTGGGGCCAAAGCCACAGTTGCGTGGATTTCGTAACTGCCCTTGGAACGGTCGCGAGCGGGTGCGGTGATCGGTCGGGAGGCGTCGTCGGCGGGCAAATTGGATATCGCTGGCAAACCAGTCAGTTTGTGTTCGGATTGGAAGCCCAAGGCGATTGGGCCGACCTCAAGAACACGCGGGTGAGCCTGTTCAATCCGACGCTCTCAACCACGGCAAAGACTGACGCCATCGGTCTGTTCACCGGGCAACTCGGTTGGGCTTGGAATTCGGCGCTGCTCTATGTGAAGGGCGGTGCGGCTGTGACCAGCAATCGCTTGACTATATTCGACAACACCACCGGGATCGGTCTGGTCTCGGCAGATAATACGCGCTGGGGCGGTACCTTGGGTGTCGGCTTTGAGTATGGCTTCACGCCCAACTGGTCGGTCGGTGTTGAGTACGACCACCTGTGGATGGGGCACGCAAATAACTCCTTCTCCGTGGTCGATCCGCGCCTTGCGGCGGTACTCAACGACCGGATCAGCCAGGACGTGGACATGGTCACCGTTCGGTTCAACTATCGCTTTGGTGGTTACGGGGCTCCGATCGCGGCGAGATACTGATCGCTCCAGTCTGTGCAAACCAAAGCCCCGGCTCGCCGGGGCTTTTTTGCGGGCTATGAATTGCTAGCGTCTGAGGTGGGTCAAAATGCGAAGGACTCAACGTAAGCTCGGGTCTGCTATGCCCCGTTGAATGGACCTCAATGAGGCGTGTCGCCGCTTCGCTACCGGAAGTCAGGCGTCGAACTCCGCGAGAGCATGACGATCTAGCAATTCGATCCGCCGCTGAATGTTTCCGTCAAAGCGCAGCAGCGCTTCGTCTCGAAGTATGGAAAACGCGCGGGAGACGGTTTCCAAGGTGATGCCGAGATAGTCGGCGATGTCGCGGCGGTTCATTGGCAGCAACATCATCGCGGGATGTGCTAGCCGTTCATCCATTTCAAGAAGGAAGGCGGCAACTCTCTCCAGGGAAGTCTTCCGCCCCAGGAGAAGCATGTGATCTTCCGCGTGCTGCAGGTTTTGCGTAACAAAGCAAATGAGGTTTTTTGTGCTGACTACTCGATTTTGCATGGCATCGAGGATGCTGCCTCGCTTTATGATGCGAACGTGGGTTTCGACGAGAGCGTCAGCGCTAAACCGGTGCGCGACGCCATTCTCAAATCCGAACATGTCACCCTGGAGGTGGAACGCATTGATCTGGTGGCGACCATCTGGGAGCATCTTATACGTCCGCGCCGCTCCGGAAGTAATCTGGTAGACGTATTCGTCGGCGTGCCCCCCTTCGCCAAAAATCTCGATGCCCTTGCGATACTTGAACTCGCTGCAGAAGACGCGCTCGCCAGCGAGATCGGCGAGGTACCCGTCAATAGGCTGGCGGGTGGCAGCGTTCGCATTGACTAGCACCGTTCAACCATCCCCGTTTTGTAGCTTGGCAAGGAGTTGAGCATAGAGCAAATCCCCGAGATTGATCAGGCGCAAATTGGGGCGGACCTACGTAGTCAACCGGAGGCGGGTGCTTCTCTTGGCTGGCCGGAAAAATGCGTACAAAAGGAAGCCGCCAGCCCTTGGGGAAGCCAGCGGCTTTGGGTGGGGTCGCGTAGTGGGGGCTACGCAACGTCTCCATTAGCTCTAGCGAAAGGATCGCATGTTGATCAGGATCAAGCTGGATATCGGGTGGAGTCGATGGACGCCCGCTATGGGTCAAAAGCGACCGTCTGGCGCTCGGCTACAAACTTCCGGTCTGCCCCTATGAACTGACATCCCGCTACACCGCGCCTACGGACGCGATGGGCCATATGCGGAAGTCACTGCTCCGGTAGCCCCGCTTTGCGCAACGCTCCTTCCACGTAAGCGCGCTGCTCCACGTAGGCAGGATCGTCCGACAGATCGGTGGCCCGGAATTTCGCAAGACTGGTGTAGTTCGGATTCAGGCGACCCGCCGCCGCGAGTGCCGCGCGGGCAGCCGCTATGTCGTCTTTGATAGCCATGATTGCGGCGTAGTAAAGTTGGCCATATGCCAGTCTCGGATTCGTCGCCACCGACCTGCTGAGCCAGGTTAGCGCCTTATCATCGCGCCTGAGCAGGATCATCGCGCGCCCCATTTCAAACTGCCACGTTCCAAGACCCGGGTCGCGTGGACTGAGTTCAATGGCCCGATCGAACAGCGGGATTGCGTCAAGAGATTTCCCGGTGACGACAAACGTCTCGCCAAGAAAAAGCGTCGTTGTCGCTATATTGCCGTTGATTTGCAGGGAGATCCTGTACTGCTCGGCGGCCTCTTTCTGCCGCCTCTGTGCCTGCAGGGCCCGGGCGCGCAACGCATGAGCGGCCGCATTATTCGGATCGAGCCCGACTGCTTGCTGCGAGAGCTCGTCGGCGCGACTTAAATCTCCTGCCGGGTCGGGGGATTGTCCATTGATCACCAGATTGGCTAGTGTCAGGGAAAGTCCTGTCATCGCCCTTAATGTATGCGGATCAATCTCAAGCGCATGCTCAAACAGGCGCCGAGCTTCCTCACGCGTCTCGGGCGTGGTCGGCTTGTACACGGCAGCCCATCCCTGCAAAGCAAGGTCCGACGCGGTAGGATTGGTCTGGTGCTCCAGTTCGATGCTGCGGGCCGCTAGAACAACCAGTTCCAATCCCAGAGTGCGGGCGATCCGGCCGGTTATGTCATCTTGCAATTCCAGATAGTTGCTCCGCAGACGATCGAAGCGGTCCGACCAGACATGGCCGCCAGTTTCAGTATCGATCAGCTGCGCATTGACTCGAACCTGATCGCCGACGCGCTGCACGCTACCTTCGAGCGCGAAGCGGACACCGAGTTCACGCCCGATCTGGCGGGCATCTATCGACTTGCCCTTGTAGGTGAACGCCGTGTTGCGCGCGATAACGAAGCTGCCCTGAATTCGCGAGAGATCTGTTGTCAGGCCGTCCGTGTGCGAAATAATCCTGTCCCGGATCGCCACTGAGGTTGGTGAAGGGAAGCACGACAATGGATAAGCGCGGTGCTGTCCTGGATACTCGGGACGCCGCTTACGCGCCCTCTCGCGAGGGCCAAATCCGCCGTGCCGCTGTGCCTCGTGGTGGGGCGCTACCCGTAAATTTCCCAAGTGTTGGCGACTAGGCGCGCTGGTTAAGTGGTCGGCAGGTTCTGAGCGCCGTACCATGAAAGCACCGAAGCCAAAGCAATGGGCCGAGCAGGAAATCCGACGCTTGGTCAGGCTCGCCCGGCAGGGCGTTGGCGTATCGAAGATAGCCACCGAACTGGGCCGCCATGCGGGGTCGGTGAGGCGAATGGCGCGAACGATGGGAATACTATTGAAGAAGTAGCCGTCGTTCGACGCCTGATCCGTTGAATGCAGGGCGGCGGCCCTACAGCCCAAAACCGCGGCCAATCTCCCGCACAAGCCTGAACGCAGCGTCAGTATCTCAGCCGTAAAAGAGCGCCTGATCGAGCTGCGAAAGAATGCTCAGCCCAAATAGCGCGATAGCTATGCCTCTAAACATGGTTGTGGACCGGGTTGAACCATACAGCGAAAGTTCAAATCGGCCCCAGCCGCAGGTTGGGAGAAACAGCCGGGGCCGACATTCCCATTCCGTGTGCCGTAATCAGCGGTAATCGGCACGGCTCCCAGCAAGCCACAAGAAAGCTAATGAACTGTTTCGCTCGCCTCTGTTCGGGCGGACCAGCGCCGCTGCGTGCTCCCGTGTGTAGCGCAGCGGTGACACTCCGGGCCCGAGCCCCCATAACCTCAGCAGCCTGAACGGCAGGTTGTTCGGCTACGGGGCGAGGCTAATAACCTGGCGAAGCAAGCCGCGTCGATCTTGCGCAGGCGCGCATCGCTGCACCACCTAGCTGAAGGAGGTGCGTTGCCGCTGCGCGGCGCGGCGCGAGCTGGCCAAGCAGAACTCACATCGTTTGCAACAATATCATTCCGACGACGGTCACAAAGAAACCGATTGCCGTCACTGCGGCGAAGCACCGCTCTACGCTATCCATGAACGCAACCCCTGCCGAAAAAATTCAGTTCAGCGTTTTCCGTGATCTACTGCGATTCCAACCGCTGACTCGCTCGTACCCCGCGAGGAAATTTGAGATCTCCTTCCCTAGAACAGAACGCTCTGCAAAGAGTGAGAGCTAGCTGTGACCGTCAAGGGGACTTGGTACCGAAAGCGCTCATGCCGCCCTACTGTGGGCCGATTGCGTGGTGTTCGCATCATCTCCAATTACTGGGAGCGGGAAGGCAGATGTGCATGACTGATCGCGCAGCGCATCATCGGCCAAATGCCCCAAAACTCAGCTTCGGCGAGCAGTTTCCAACTTCGATCAGGGTGATGCGCAGCAGTCTGACGGCACAGCGATGCCATCGCGCGCAGGCGACTTAGAGTATCCACCTACTCCTCCCAATATCTTTGTTTTTTCCACCCTATTTTCTATTTTTGCGTCGGAGTCATTATGATTATGACGCAGAACCAATTTTTAGGTTTGCAAGCGCGATTCGGCTTTCGTTACGCCTCAAATCGCGTCCCGAAAACAACGGACGCAACCCGTGCTTCTTATTCGCGCTCAATTGTCGAGCGGCGCCAAAATGGTTGTCGAGTTTGCAGTGCAGTGCAAAGGTCCTTGCCATAGCCCGTAATTCTACGGCGATGCGCATCCCTAACGTTTGGCGTCTACTTCAGATTGTTCTTATGACGATCTAATTTCAGACGAGGTCCCATGAGCGTCAAAGCCATGATGGCGACCATTCTCCAAGGCCAGATGACGTTGCGTGGCGTGAATTCGCTGTCGCCCTCCGACTACGAGCAGATCGTCGAACTGCTGATAGAGCGGCTTCGAGAGCTGGAGCTTAGCCTGGCGGCGCGAGAACTGACGGACAAGCACGAGCCGAAGTAGCGTAATGAACAACCAAGGCTGGCAGGGGACTTTCGACGATCCGATCCTACTGCCAGATGGCCGCAAGCTGATCACGCTGCACGACGCCGCCACCGTCATCACGAAGCTGCCGAAGCCCGAGCATGATGCTCCGGAATGGCAGGCCGCCATCGAGGCGCTGATGCTGGTGGTCGATCTCGGAGGCCGACGATCTTCGCTCGCGTCGGCGTTGTGCGTGCGCTTAGCCGACATCAGAAGCCGTTCGTCAAGCCGCGCAAGAAGCGCGTGAGAGCGTACACGAATCGTCAGATGATGAAGCGGCCCTGGATTGTAAAACATCAACCGCGCCCTATTCGCAGCGCAAGCACTTGTGCTGCGTGGGGCGCGGAGGTTGACGCTCGCTTTCTCTGACCGCCAGGACGCTGGCACTGTCGGCGCTGACCCCGTCGGGCGCTGGCACTACCTGTTTGCCAGGCTAGCCGAACACCTGTCTGTGCTCGCATCGGAGGTGGAGCGGGCGATTGGCAAGCCTGCCGCCCAAGGCCGTAAAAGGCACACGGGCGACGATCTGCGGAGGCTGCCGCTGCATCTTCGCAAGTCCAATCTAGAACGCCTACTTGCGCGGCGCCCACGATCTGCGCCACGGGCAACTCGACAAGAACGCGCCTCTGCTTGAGTTACCTCCTAATGGTAGACGCCCGATCTACCGTTTGTTCGCAACGATTGGCATGATGCACGGACTGTACGCCGTGAGGTGAAGACAATGATCAATGACCGCCTCCTGCGGCCACCGCCGATGGCTCGCATCCGCAAGATCGGCATCATCGGAACCGCACTCCTCCTGCTTGGGCCGATGGCCGCTTCCACCGTTCTTGGAGCAGGAACGCGCATCTCTGAAGGCTTCGAGCCGTTCGAGAAATCAGCGAATGAGCGCATCGCCCAAGCCTTCGAGGACATTAGGGACCTCGCGCCCATCTCTGATGAGCTGAACACCGCGCTGGCGTCGCTGAGCCAGAGTGTGCAGGGCGCGCAGAAGCCGCCGGTTCAGGCTGAAGGCAATGAATGACCTGATCTGACTTCCTTCTGTGATGAGAGGCAATGCAGCTCGTAGTAACGCCGTGCCGTTTGAGGTGCCATTTCCGGGCATGGGACAGCAGGCACGTTTTCACCACGAGGTTGTCAAAATAATCCCTCTGCTTCCACGGAATGGGATACCTACGACGTCCAGTACCTCAACGCCGATCCCAAGTAATTGCGACCACGTCCGTCGGAGAGATCGACGATGACCGAAGAACGAATTGCTCGTTTACGTACCCATAGGAACAATATTGATCGATATCGGCGCCTGCTCGAAACTGAGTTAAGTGAGGCCGAACGGCACTACCTCGAAAGGCGGCTGTCCGAAGAACAATCCGCAATGGAAATGGACCTGAGCACGGTCGAGCCGCCGCCGATTATGGTCGGACCGAAATGACCACCTCAGATCGAGCACGACCTTTGACGGGCGACGGCCCGACCACTGCGGAAACTGCTCGGCGTCTGGGGATAAGATACCAACATGCCTACAACATCCTGCACAATTCTGGCGCTGACAAATCCAATCGGCGGATCGGGGCGAGGCAAGTGGGTCTCCTCGCCATATACGCGCAGCGGCGACATTAAGGGAACGAGGGAAAGACGGCTACGTTCGACCACAACAAATGGCCCCGACGCTTTGCACGTCGGGGCCCTTCAAGATTATCAGGCCGGTTACATCCGCCGTGCCCTCTGATCCAGATGTCGCCGATTACTGCACCCGATTTTGTGCAGATGATGGCAGCCGCACGGCATTGAGGTAATCACATGCGGCGCGAAAGCGCTCGGCCGCCAGCTCGCCCTTGCGCCACTCGGCGCGCCGTCGGCGCTCGGCCGCCAATTGTAGACCCGCGACCGTCGTTGCGATAACGTCGTCGATCTCCGCGCCCGTTAAGGTCCGGCGAATTTTCAGCACGATGCTCAGGGCCATGATGATTGGGCCGTGTGGGCGCAGCAGATCGTGCGCCTGCTGCTCGCAGAACGACAGGAACCGCTCGACAGCCTGTGCCGACTTGCAGACCAATGTCGCGAGCGCAACTGCTTGCTCAACGTCACTAACGGAGGGCACGGGCTCCCTGGCAGAAGCATACGTTCCGCGACAGATGCCGCGCCCAGCTCAATGCAACGGTCGAGCACGTGCAAGTACGTATCTGCGGCATCGCCGCGAACCTCGCCATCCTGGGGCATGAGGTCCCGCAATTGGCCGCACAGCTCCGGCACATCAGCAGCGTCGTCATCGCTGCCGAAGGCAACGCTGTGGCGCGGCCCCCACACGAGACCGCCGTACTTCCCGTTCTGATCGGGATTGATTGTCGCTCCGCCGAGCGGCTTGCCGAGCAAGCGCGCTGCCACGGCGTGACCGGCCGAGCAGATCGTCGTGCTCGTCGCCAAAGCTCATGTAGTCATCATTCCATGCCGGAACTCCTGCGGCCAGCTCATCGCGTCCGATGAGCTGGCCGCCTTCCACCGACTCCGCGAAAGCTTATTCACGAACGCGGAACGTCAATCAGGATCGTGCGCGGTTCCGCGGTGGGGAGCGGAGTGAAGTTCGCTGAGCGCGGCACAGGATCGAAGTGCGGCAGGTTCTTGGGCTCCTCGACGACATCGAGATCGATGACATCGGGCGCGCGCGGATTGAAGTCGCCGCCGCGCGTACCACGGAGCCGAGCGCGCTTCGGATCCGTCACCAAGACCGCCACACCCATGCGCAGAGCACGCTGCGCAGTCGTCACCGGCATGGTTGCATCTTCAAATTGCTTGGCGAAACGGATGCGGCCGTCGTGATCGCCGAAATTTGCAGACTTCATCATGAAGATCATTTGCGTCGGCGGCGACGGCTCAGCAATCGGGACCGAAGTGGTGACCGGCTGGGCTGCCGGGATAGGCGCAACGCCCTCGCGGACCGCGACCACCATGCCGCGCAGCTCCACGAGCGCAAAACCGGCAGCGACTTCGACCTGCGTCGCGGTGTTGCAGATAAAGCGGACCATTGCGCCGCTCTCATGGTGGAAGTGAAGTTTCTCCAGGGCGTCGGCAAAGCGCTTGCCAGCCGCCAGATAATCCGGCAGCGCCCGCTCGACGGCATCGAGATCACTAGCCAGCTTTTCGCTTGCGGCCTTGCGTTCGACAGTAGCGCGTTCTGCTGCGAGCTTCTGCTCGGCATCGGTAATCTTCGCCTGCACCTCCACGAGCGCATTCGCGTAACCGTCGCGGGTCACAGCGCAGGCGGCGACCGCCGTCTCCAACTTCGCGCGGGCCTTGTCATCGGCATCAAGATCGGCATCGAGGTGGTGACGCTGGAGTTTCGCTTTGGCGTCATCGTGGGCCGCTTCCGCAGCGGAATGGCGGCTATCCAAGGCTGCGGCGCGCGTGCGCAGCGAGGCCAGTTCGGCTTCAAGCTTTTCCATGGGTGATTTTCGTCGGAAGAATGGTGTCATGCCTCCTAGCCTACGGAGAGCAAACCGATTTGCGAATGATGGACCTGTGGCCTGCGCCACATGGCTGGGCATTCAATGGCAATTGTTGTGGTGATGCCCAATGATTGCCGGATCGTTGGGCGGGCGCACTTGCAAATGGCCTCAGATCAGATGTCCGCTTGCCCCTGATAAGCGGCGGAATAGCGGACGTTCTCCAGTGGCTGCTTGGGGCCAGGAGCGGACAGCGCGTTCTAAAGCCCCGTCAGTGCACGGTTTACTGATATCTCTTGCAGCCTCTTCTCACTGCATCCGGACGCAATATTATCTTCCATTCCATTGTGACCAGCGGCACTCCAGCCCATCGTTCGTAATCACATTCGTAGTACACGCCGCGCCGCCCGACTCCCCTCGCGCATCTCGCGCCAGCGGAAACCAGCTCTTTCTGCAAAACTTGAAGATCTGAACCCGCAGGAAAGCGACTGTTCAGATACGTTTGCGCGGCGCTACAATCTCTTTTCGCGGCAAGGACTCGAAATAGTTGAAATCGAAAGTCGTCGGATCTCCTCCCATCGCTTCTTCACAACATATGGATGGAAGTACCACGACCAATAGTGATACCCAACCCGCCGAGCCCGAGCGCATCTCCCATGTCCTTCAACCAGTTGTTAGGCTACGGAAATCGAACCGCGTGGAGAATACAAGTTACTCTGCTAGTGGCTCTACAATGTATTCAATTGGTTTGAACATGCACAGCTAAAGATTGCAATTGGCAGGTCGTTACGCCGGCCGAAGTGTTGTCTTGATGTCTGCAACGGGTCATTCGCGTTCATTTGGCCGCATCCCCACCACGTCTGCTCTGGCGTCGGCTGCTGACGAGCCGGGCGCGGTTGCAAGTTCGCCCTCGGGGGCGTTCTCCGTGGTCAGTTTCGTTCTGGCCGGCCACTGCCGCTGTCTCGGATCGCCCTGGGCAATATCACTTGGCCTTTGGTCGAGACGGTGGTGGTCAGTTTCTGTTTGGATCAGCAGGCACGGCGGACGTAACCGGCCTGATGATCGTGAAGGGCGACGACGTGCGACATCGTCGGGGCCTTTCTGCTTTGTGTCAGGGGAAACGGATCGGCCTCGCCACGGCCGCCTATCTATCGACGTTATCTCCGCGGGTTGCAAACCGCTCGTCCACGGGCGTTGGCTGCCGCCTGGGTTCGTAGCGCTGCACTAAATTCAAAAGGCGCTTTTTGATGAATGGGTCGGCTTGCTCTGCGAGTTCACGTAATATTTTCGCACGTTGCCTATTAAATTCGTCGTCCAACATAGTCGGCCCCATTATAAAAGATGAGATCGCAATAGTATGAATGTAGCGGCTTAGGCTTCGCGAGAAAGCCCAGAATATTTTCCTGCGTGACTAATACGAACGGCCGCGCGTTACAGAAAGACCATCTACAGACGGTCTTTCTGTAGGCGCCGGATGCGCGTGGCTTCTTCCCCGCCGATCATAATATTACCAGCCAATTTTTAGCGCAGATTATCTACGCAGGTCAGGCTTATCGTGCGAAGCCGAAACCACGGTGCAAATCATGGAACAAGAGAAGAGTTGCTTGCGTGCAACATGCTAGTGCCTGCCAACTTGTTTGTTCGCGACCTCACAGCTCCCGCTCCATCGCGGGGTGACTGCGGTTTTTTACCTTTACCCAATGCTTGCTCCGGCCCGCCTGATCAGGCTGGTCGCGACGCTTCGATACCAATCCTTCAAGACCCATGTTGCACGCGGCGCGGAATAGGTCAGGTCCAAGCTGGCCACGCTCAAAGGGATTAACGAAAACGCCTTCAGGACGCCGCGCCAGCAGGCGCTCCAAGTTCGTCTTCCGCATCGACAACGAGAGCCTGCGGTGATCGTCGCCGCCTTCGGCGAGAATATCGAAGGCGCAGAACTGCACTTCGTGGTCGCGCTTGCGCGAGTGAAGTGCGTTGAAATCGGAGATGCCATCGACGCCGAGCACGACTGCTTCGCCATCGAGGACGAAATGCTTCTGGCGGACCTTGCGCGCGGCCTCGACGATCCAAGGATAGCGACTGGCCCAGTTGTACCCGCCGCGCGTGATCAGGCGTACCCGGTGGCCCTCGCGCTCAAGGCGAAGACGGTAGCCGTCATACTTTACTTCATGAAGCCAATCCGGCCCGCTAGGGACCGCCACACCTCTGCTGGGAAGGCAAAACTCAAATGAACGCATTCAGGAAAAATAGGCATTCGATGCCTGATTACGAGATGGAGCTTAGGGCAACTCGGTCAAGCTGGCGTCCACATTTTTACGGCTTGGGCGGCAGATCAGGAGCGATGTCGCTGCCGTGCTCTCACCGATAGCCTGCTCTACTGCGGATGCGAGCACCGCAAGGTGTTCAGCCAGTTTGGCAAACAGTTCGCGCTTTTTGGGGTCCGTCGCCAAGTCGCGAATAAGGGCGCACTCAGCGGCGTCTCGCTGTAGCTTCTCCAGTTGGGCCTGCATGTCTTTCATCTGCGGCCTCGATGTTCCAGTGCGGGAACATTACAAATACCTGTTCCGGGTCACAAGTGAACAGAGCGATATCGCCGACTGGGACTAGCCTCCAATTGCGTGGCGCCTCCTCACGGCGCCAGCCCGTCGGACCGCTCGGCCCCGCAACTGTCCCCTCCGTACCGCCGCAAGTGGGCCGGGCTGGTCCGAGGGGCTTTGCGCAGCGTCAAAGCGATATCCTGCCATGTCGGACAGACTGGACGCGTAGCCGAACAACCTATTGTCAGGCTTCTGAGGTTATGAGGCCCTGGGCTCCTAGGCGCACCGGGCCTCGCCTTAACTGCCTATCCGCCCCTGACTGTGTGTTGATCTCGCAGGCGATGTGCGACAGGAGGCTAACGTGTCCGCCGAAAATTACGCCGATGATCTCCGCGCGACCGTGCGCTTTGCTCTAGAGACGACCCGTGCAATCGCGGTCTGCCCCTTCCATTCTCAAGTGACCATCCGCATAGGGGATGATGCGGCCGAGAGCCATGCTTTCGAGCGCGCGAAGAGAGTCGTCAAGAGTGACGGCACGAACTGGGACCCGCGGGCTCTTATGGGCGAGATTGGTCGGCAGCTAGGTGAAGCCGCTGACGGTGAATGTCCGCTTTGCGCGTCGTAGAGAGCCATCCGTCTGGCGCTCACCCGCGCATATTGTGCGAGCGCGGTTGCTGGCCGCTCGCAGGTGCTCGGCTGATGTTTGCGATCACCTGTTTCGCCGTTTTCGTATCCGCACAGTCAGCCAAGCCGCGGCCTGAAGACTGCGCACTTCCGCTGCAGGCTGATACCGACCTGCATTCGTCGAATTCGCAATCTTCTTCGCTGCATCTTCGCCACATCGCCTGCCGTTGAGATCGCCGGCGTCGCCAGTCCGTGTAACTACAGCTCCGGATGAATACTGTGAGAAAAGCTGACTTATCGAGCGATCTTTGTGTGGGTGCGCCCCAGCGGCAAAGAACGTGGCCGCGATATCGAGCGTACGAAAAGCCGTCCTCAGCGACATTCGCGTTTCGACAAGTCTTGAGGGAGCTGACCGCACGAGCGGCCTTCAAGCGCCCGAGGAACATCTCCGCGCGCGGTCGGTTGGCCGAGTGATTGCCGATGAAAGGACGGGGCGGCGGGAGGAGGCTGCGGTGGCAAGAACATCGATCTCGAAGACCGACTTGGAGCTTATGGCGCTTCAGCAGATTCGGAGCTTCCCGGGCGGCGAGCATGCGGTTTCTGTCGAGGTCGAATGCGTCGCTGGCGAGGCCCGAGACGTGACCTGGAGGCTTCATGTCACCGCAAAGGACGAAGCCGACTTCGGGCGTATCCATTATGCCGCAGAGACCACGACCGAAAGATTGAAGCGACGGTATTGCCTCAAACGGTGACCAGATGATCCATCACGTCTCGCTCGGCAGTAACGATGTCAACAGCGCAAGAGCTTTCTACGATCCGCTGATGTCCCTTCTCGGACTGCGGCTCCTCAAACACTCGGACCGTTCGCTCCACTACGGCGCCTCGGATATCATTTTCAGTCTCGAAACCCCGATAGACGGGCTTCGGGCAACGGCAGGAAATGGCACTCACGTAGCTTTTCAAGCACCGGATCACGCGACCGCACTTGCGCTTGGAGGCGTTGACGAAGGGACTCCCGGCATCCGAGACAATTACAACGCGAATTATTTTGGTGCCTTCGTACGCGACCTCGATGGAAACAAGATTGAGGCGGTGACGTACACCGCAAGAGAAAGCTTTTAAGAAGGCCCTTGAAATTCGCCCCGGCTAGGAGGCTGTCGAGGCCGGTGTCCCGAGAAGCGCGTCCTGCAAAGCGAGAGGATTTGAACCTCCGACCCTAGTCTCCCAGGCGCGGGCAACCTTTTGATCTTTCGATGTTATTTTCGAACTACCCTATTCAGCCCCCGCTGAATGAGCACGCTTTTCGGCCCGATTGGAACGTGAGCCTGACGTACCGCATTACCGCGCATGCCGAGATATTTCTTTCACATTACGCACGAGCGCACCGAGATCGACCGCGTGGGCGAGGACCTCCCGGACAAGCATGCCGCGTGGAAGGAGGCCACTGTCACCGCCGGACAGATACTACAGGGCATTGACGGGAACCTAGTACCGGGCCGAGACTGGCGGATGGAAGTGGCCGACGAGTTTCAGAACACGCTCTACGTTCTGCATATTCGGGCTGAAAAACCAGCGTAAGGCCGCCTCAGTTGGCCGTTTAGTGTTCGATTTTCATTGCGAACTGAGTGTTCGCGAGCCACATACGATAGCCCACCACCGTTGTTCCTCCAGATGGAACCAACTTGTCGGGATCCGCATCTTAGGAATCGGAAAACTCAAACCCTGCGGTTAGGACCCGTAAGACGAGGTGTTGTCATGCAGCGCCGCCGCCGTTTCAAACAAATACAGTCCCTTGAAGAACGTTTAGCCGAAATAGCAAAACGCCTCCGTGAAGAGGCCAAATCCCTCCCCCCAGGAATGGAGCGCCAAGAAAAGCTCCGCAAAGCCTGGCAAGCCGAAACCGGCTCGCACGTGAGCGAGTGGCTGAGATCGCCCGGATTGCCACTGCCTGAGTAATCCGCTCAGCGGTTTCAGGAACATTTGCCGGCATAGGCCGGTTGATCGCCATCACCGTTACAACATTTGGCCTTTGCCGGTGACTGCGAGTCGTTGTTCACGCCTCCCACCGTGGATGGCAAGCATGTGCGAACATTGCGTGGAGCTAGATAGACGGATCAACCACCTGAAAGGCTTGCTTGCGAAGGTGACTGATCCACAGACAGTCGCCGCAATCGGCGCGATGGTCGAGAAAATCGAAGCCGAGAAGATCGCCCTCCATCTCACCAAATAAAGGCCGCCTCAGTTGGCGGCTTCTCCTGTTCGAGGATCGAGCGGCTCAACGCGCGAAGGTTTATCGGGTGCTGTCCTAGGCCGTGTACCTATAAACCCGGCGGCGTCATGTGACTGGTGACTACGTCTGCTTTGCTCCTATAGCGACCAAGTTCTTGGGGCAGCGCAATATGTCGTGAGAGCAGCGAAGCCAAGCTCGATTGGGTTTTACGTCGGAACGGCGATTTCGCAAACTAGCCCTTCCGCGCGCCAGTCAAAATGCACCTTGCCGCCAAGTGGGGTGATCGTTCCTTCGATGAGGCGGCTACCAAAGCCCTTGCGTTCGGGCGCATTTACCCTCGGACCGCCCAATTCGGTCCAGCGGAGCATTAGCTGTCCATCCTCGGCTCGCGACCAATCCAATCCAATCCAGCCTTTCGCGTTAGACAGCGCTCCATACTTGGCAGCGTTGGTCGCTAATTCATGCAAAACCACAGCAATCGCCTGTGCAGCGGTGGGTTCTAATACAATTTGCAGACCCTCCATCACAATCCGCTTGTCTTGGCCTTCTTGGAGATAAGGGGCGAGCTCTTGCTTGGCGATCGCCGAGACCTCGGCTCCTATCCACCGCGTTTCAACAAACAGCGAGTGAACATTTGCCATCGCTTGGATGCGCCCGCTGATCACTTCCTTGAGGCGCTCGGAGGTGTCGGACTGAGAAAGATTGATGATTGCCTGTACGTTCGCGAGGATGTTCTTGCTTCGGTGCTCCGCCTCGCGAGCCAGAATGCGAATCTGCTCCTGAGCTCGCTTGTGCTCGGTAATATCTCTAGCAATCTTAGATGCGCCAATGATGTTGCCGTGGGCATCTTTGACAGGAGAAACGGTCAGCGAAACGACGATTGAGCTACCATCCCTACGTCGGCGAACAGTCTCAAAATGGTCGAGGCGCTCACCTCGTCGGATGCGGGTTAAAATCTCGCGTTCTTCGCTTTGTCGGTCCTCCGGGATCACAAGTGTAATAGGCTGGCCGATCGCCTCGGCGGCCGAATAGCCGAAGATGCGCTCAGCCCCCATATTCCAACTTGTAATAATGCCGTCCAGATTCTTGCTAACGATCACGTCGTCGCTAGATTCAACTATGGAGGCCAGCAGATTGGCCAACCGCTCGGCACGGTCCAGGGCCGGCTCGCTGACGAGAGCTTCGCGTTGAAGTCCCGGCTCTCCTTCAATCGCCAATAGGACCCCCAAACCCAGATGTTGCACTGCCGTTGGTGCCCAATCATAGCACCGAAAGCAAAGGCAAGAAGGTGTCCATTGGGACGGTTTCAGCGGAAATTGTCGGTCCCCTTCTACTCGGTAAGTGTCCAACCGGGGCCTGCCCGGAAGCGTTGCGTCTGGACAGGGCTGGCTGCGCGTTATGAGTCCGCGCCCTAGTTAAGACACTCGCAGGGGCAGACAGGAGACACCCGCCTAATCTGCTGCGTCTGTGGCAGCGAAAAAATCAATTAGACGATTCACAAATGTGCTTGCGAGAATCTTGAGGATCGGGAAAAATAGGCAATCCGGGGCTGGCTAGACCATTTGATCTCGGAATTATTGAAACCCGGACGGGGCCGCTGATGGCGAGTCGGCGGCCCTTGTCTATGTGGCAAGGCGGCTGCCAAGTTTTCCTGGTGCCCCGCGACCCCGTTGGCGACGTGCTCTATGGTACCGAACTCCTAGACCTATGCTATTGGCGGTCCACCGCAAAGATTGATACGTGACAGCGCCCGTGCCGAGCTCCTATTAAAGCCCCCATGACCACGCCGATCACGATCAAGAAGCACGAACGCGTCCCCGACACCGGCAGCTATAAGGTCCGCTTCGCGGACGGCCGTCCGAGCGTCTATTTCTACTGGGGCGACCTGCCCGGCCGGCGGCTTCGACCGGATCTGCTGACGCGCAACGAGGCCGAGGCCAAGGCCAAGGAACTGGCTCGCATCGAGCGCGACAAGCTCGCCGGCGCCAGCGCATGAAGCACGTCGAGACCCGCCACTTCGCAGATCCGCAAGTTGCCGCACGCAAGCTCCTCGAGCTCGCCGCCGGCGTCGAGCCCGTCAATGGGCGCATTCACATCGAGAAGATCAACGCGCCGTTCCTCTCCAGGAACGGCTGCAAGGCGACGGGCCCGGAGTTCGGCACCGGCATCCAGCATGCGGTCGAGAGAGGCTGGCTCGAGCTGCACGAGAGCGGAACCTTCGTGCGGCTTAATCAAGGCTGAGGTCCAATAAAAACGGCCCCAGCATACCCCTATGCTGGGACCGTTGGAGGTGCTTGGCGGTAGTGGGTCGCTAAGCATCCCTAGCTTAGGAAAAACTGGCAATCAGGTCTGTGCGCTTTCGTACACAAGCGGTATGGTTCCGCTCGGGAACGGAACTGATCGCAATGAAAGACATGCAGGCTCAATTGGAAAAGCTCCGCACGGATGCTGCCGAGTGCGCCCTCATCCGTGACCTGGCGACCGCCCCGAAGAAACGAGAGCTTTTTACGAGGTTGGCTGATCACCTGACGATGCTCCAGCGCGCAAGGATGCTGGCAACCGGCGCCACCTCGATCTGCAAGCTGAACCTCTTGGTGTAGAGATTGATGAGCGCATCGTGACTTTCATCAGACGAGCTGCAGAGCGCGTCCTCAGCGAGGATAACACGGTAGCCGATATCGACCGCAGCCAGCACCGTTGCGAGCACACAGACATCGGTCTCACCGCCAGACACGATCAGCGTGTCCACCTGATGCTCATCCAGAAAGGCTTGCAGCCGCCTATTGGTGAATGCGCAGTAAGTCTGGCGGTCGATGACTGTGGCAGGCGGCACAAAGCGTGTCAGGGCCGGCATCAGCTCAAGCAACCCCGGATCGGCCTTGTCGCGTGTCACGCATTCCCATTTCTCATAATAGGCTTTCCAGACGCCGCGCGCCTCGGCCTTGTTACGGACCGGAATGAAGCGCGTGAAGACGGTACGTGGCGGCGCGTGCGCAATCAGCCTGACCGCCTCGGGTAGCGCACGCTCCAACCAGGGCGTTGCCCACGGGGCATACGGTGCGAACAACCTTTGCATGTCGATGCAGAGATGGACGGCGTGAGGACCGGGGGGTGCGAGCAGTTGCCCCATGACTAGCCCGATCTTCCCTGACGACCAAATCCCGTCAGCCGCCTTATGACGCGCTCCAGCGCGACTCCGATCGCCAGACCCGCAAGTACATCACTTGCCCAGTGAGCCAGCAGGAACACGCGCGTCGACACCAGAACGGCGCCGAGGCCCCACGCGAGATTGCGCTTGGCGGGCGACAGGACCGCGGCGGCGGATGCGAGGGCACCGACATGCACGGCATGCCCCGAGGGGAACGCATCCAGCGCGCGGCCGGAGAGTGGGATGCCATGCAGATGGCCGCGCACGGTGCGCCGGTCCGGCCGCACCTGGTCAAAATGCGTTTTTAGAAGGTGTGGCAACAGGACAGAGGCGAGCGTCGTCAGCAGCACATGATCGCTTGCGTGCCGCTGCGGCAGTGGTTTGGCGCGACACCAGAGCCACCATCCGACGGCTACCGCGGTCAGAATATGCTCATCCGCTCCCCAGGTCAGCGCGCCCGAAATCCGCTCCGGCAGCGGACGGGTGTGTCGCGCAATCGCACGCGCAAGTTCGATATCGGCGGACAAAGGATGTACTCGTATCGTCATCGACTGCCTTCTCTCGCAGATGTCCTTATGCCCTGCAGCAATCTCCGTAAAAGAGCGATTGGAAAGCAGAGCAAGTCGACCTGGTCTTTCAATCAACCGCCTCGAAAACCGTTCCCGGCGAGGAACTGTGCGCCGGACGGACGCGTTGGATGCGAGGGACAGATCAATGGAGGAGGGAGCCATGGGCTTTGGACGAGGCGCATTGTTGTGGTTGCTGGGCATACCGTTGCCGATCATTCTGCTGCTCGCGATCTTCTGGCACCATTAAACCAGCGGCACAGGTCAGGCGAGCCTGTCGGCCAAAGGACTGTCAAAGTGCCCTGAGCAGCCCTGATGTAATATTCATGCGATGCTGGCCGGCTCGACAGCCTATGCCATTGGCGAAGGCCGCAGATGGCCCGTTGGCCTCGCCCGCAAACCGCGGCAGGCCATGGCGTTTTATTCGGTGCTTGCCCTCTCGGTCGGCCTCGGTGTGGCGCTCAATTTCACGCCAATTGATCCGATCAAGACGCTTTACTGGAGTGCGGTCATTAACGGGGTGCTGGCAGCACCGGTAATGACCGTTTTAATGCTGCTTGTCAGACG
This sequence comes from Bradyrhizobium sp. B025, assembly GCF_042257955.1. Taxonomy (NCBI): domain Bacteria; kingdom Pseudomonadati; phylum Pseudomonadota; class Alphaproteobacteria; order Hyphomicrobiales; family Nitrobacteraceae; genus Bradyrhizobium; species Bradyrhizobium sp. B025. Next base: position 7,619,275 of record NZ_CP170150.1, read on the forward strand.
GCGTGACGTGATGGGCAAGCTCGTGGTCGAAGGCTGGCTGTATTGGCTCGGCTGGGCGTCGACGGCGGCGATGGCTCTTTGCATCGTCGGCATGGCGGTCAGCATGCTGGTACCAAGATCGTCCTAGAAACGGCGATCAAGGAGGAAATGGTGGACTACGCGCTGCGCTTTCTGATTGGCGGCTTGGTCGTTTCCCTGTTTGCGGTCATAGGCGACGTGCTGCGGCCCAAGAGCTTCGCGGGATTGTTTGGCGCCGCGCCCTCCGTAGCTCTAGCAACGCTCGGCCTCGCCTTCTCAAAATATGGCGGCGACTATGTTGCGATCGAAGGCCGCTCGATGATGCTCGGTTCGATCGCGCTCGCGGCTTACAGCGTTGCTGTTTGTCAGTTGCTGATACGGGCCGAATGGTCGGCGCTCAAGGCCACCCTCGCCGCTTTCGCGATCTGGCTTGTGGCCGCGATAGGCCTCAAGCAATTTTTGATAGGCTGACCACTATGGTTGTCCACTTCAAGTTCTCCGCACTCAAGCAGGGACGACTTTACGAATATGTCGTGCGTTTTGCATTGGGCGGGTTGGCAACCGTGGTGGCTGGCCTTGTCGCGGACGGGGCAGGGCCGGAGGCCGGCGGGCTGATGCTGGCCTTTCCAGCGATCTTCTGTGCCAGTGCGACCTTGATCGAGAAGCATGAGCGTGAACGCAAGGAGAAAAACGGCCTGCGCGGGCAACGACGCGGAAAGGCTGCCGCCGCACTTGATGCCGCCGGGGCCGGATGGGGAAGTCTGGGCCTTGCCTGCTTCGCGCTCTTCATCTGGCACGGACGCGCTTTACAGCCCGCGCTCTGCCTCGCAGCGGGTTCGCTCGTCTGGTTCGCGGTCGCCGTCCTCATGTGGCGCCTACGGCGCGAACTACGTTTCGGAAGTCCCTCCTAAAATTTAAGAGTCGTCCGCAAGCCGAACACGGAAGCATTCTCGAGTGGCGTTCCGGCTAGAGGTCCTGAAGGGTTCGTTGCTCCTCCACCGGGGTGAATAATGTACTGAAAATTGGGCTGCAGCGTCCAGCCATCCCTGATCTGGTACTGATAGACGGCGGTTAGAAGGCCTTCGCTCACAGGTTATTCGGCGGCCCAACTGCTGGGCCTAACAATTTTCGAGGAGACGCATCCGGAAGATGTGTCGGAGGATCGCCGTCAATTCCAGCGCCAGCTCGCGGGCGAGTTCGAGCGCTGCAGCATCGAAAAGCGCATTGCCCGCAAGGATGGCGGCCATATCTGGGCCCAGGTGACGTCGTCGAGCGTCCGCGATGCTGACGGGCGCTTTCTTTATGCGGTTCGCGTTCAGCACGACATCACCAATCGCAAGCGAGCTGAGAGGCACTATCCCGTCGCATGGAAGAACACGCAGCGCTGTTTGCCTTTTCGGAGCGATTGCAGCATTGCACCTCGTCCACCGATTGTTACGAGGCCGCCCTTAATGCAGTTCCGGGTCAAAGGTCAGACCCTTGCGCTTTCCTGCCAAGGCGGCCCAATAATAAACGCGCATGGAGTGTTGAAACAGCCGGACTGATAGATCTCGCCGATCGTCATCTTCTCGAACTCGCAGGCGGTGAGGAGGTACATGGAACATAATCCTTCGCGCCTGGAAGTTTTATCGGCTGGTTCCAAAGAAAGCCTTGCCGAGCAGATCGAAGTTTATCAATTGCGATATTGGCTCCGTAGACGCGATGCGCACGAAGTCCGCTACTGGGATGGTCCGGCCGTGCTCCTGCCCCGCCAGCGATAAGCTGGCCAGGGGCGCCAAGACAAGGAGCACGCCATGTCCCAGACACCCAGTACCGCGATCGCCGTGATCGGCATCGATATCGGCAAAAACTCGTTCCACGTCGTGGGCCACGATACGCGCGGCACCGTCGTGCTGCGGCAAAAGTGGTCGCGTGGCCAGGTCGAGGCGCGGCTCGCCAATATGCCGCCTTGCCTGATCGGCATGGAAGCCTGCGTCGGCGCACATCATTTGAGCCGCAAACTCGCATCGTTAGGTCACGATGCCAGGTTGATGCCGGCCAAATATGTCCGCCCTTATAGCAAAGGACCGAAGAACGACTTCAATGACGCCGAAGCGATTGCCGAAGCCGTGCAGCGCCCGACGATGAAGTTCGTGGCGACCAAGACCGCGGAGCAACTGGATCTGCAGGCGCTGCATCGGGTGCGCGAGCGGCTGGTGTCGCAACGCACCGGCATCATCAACCAGATTCGCGCCTTCATGCTGGAACGCGGGATCGCGGTGCGCCAGGGTATCGGCTTCCTGCGCACAGAACTGCCCACCATCCTTGCGACGCGCACCGATGCCCTGTCGCCACGCATGTTGTGTGTCATCGAGGAGTTGGCAGGCGACTGGCGTCGGCTGGATCAGCGCATCGATAGGCTCTCCGGCGAGATCGAAGCACTGGCCCGTCAAGATCAGGCATGTTCGCGCCTGATGACGGTGCCTGGCATCGGGCCGATCATTTCGAGCGCCATGGTGGCCGCGATCGGCACTGGAGACGTCTTCTCCAAAGGCCGTGACTTCGGCGCCTGGCTCGGGCTGGTGCCCAAGCAGATCTCGACGGGAGACCGCACGATCCTCGGCAAAATCTCAAGGCGCGGCAATCGCTACCTCCGCGTTCTGTTCGTCCAGGCGGCATGGGTGGTGCTGGTCAGGATCAAGAACTGGGAACGTTACGGACTCAGATCCTGGATCGAAGCCGCCAAGAAGCGATTGCACCACAACGTGCTGGCGATCGCACTCGCCAACAAGCTTGCCCGCATCGCCTGGGCGGTGCTGGCTAAAGGACGCGCCTTCGAGCTGACAAGGACCAACGATGCAGGCGTCCGACCCGCTTGATCGTCGCGCCGTGCTCGGCGCGGTCAAGGCGCGGCCTGGCAACGCCGGAGCCAGCCGCAAGCAAAGCGCAACGGCCGGCCTTGACCGCCCGTGCGCGCGACGCGACGCACGTCCTGCGGGCCGGGACGAAGGAACGGCCCCTGGCTCGAACACAGGAACTGCGAGGTAGGAGGAGCAAGCGATGACGTAACCCCATCAACAGGTTCCAGCCGAGGTCTGCGAGAGGATGAGACGAGATGGAGGTTCGGTCTTCCCGGCGCATGCGAACACTGGTGACCCAAATGGCCCAATCGAGGCCTGTCCGCTAATGAGAACGCACGCGCGCTGATATCCATGATGGCCCGGAGAAAATGCTCCAATCAAAGGCCGGATACATTGATGCAAGACCACACCACCTGATCGACGAACCTCTTGCTACGCACGGCCGGACCATACATATGGGTCAATCGCGTCGGTTTGACAGGACACCGAGGACTTCCGGTCAAGCCTGGTGAACGGACATGGTCAGTGCTGGTCAGCTTGTCTCAAACGGGCCAGAAGCGGCCATCGAACGCTGGGACGGAGGCTTACGCGCGCGTTGTCAAAGTCGAGAGCTGATCGGTGTCGTAGCGGTTTCGCAAATCGGCAAGCGCTCTTGGATCCGGCGCACCCTGTGCCGCGAGTTTGGCGAGCTCTTCGAAATAATGCTCGTGGCCGGGTGGCGAGACGGTCATCAATACGCGAGCCGGCTTCTCACTGACATTCGCGATGTTGTGCGGCAACCCCGGCGGGATGAACAGATAGGTTCCGAGCGTTGCGCGGATCGTCCTGTCGCCGACATGCCACTCACACTCGCCCTCGAGCAGGTAGAAGGTTTCCTCTTGCACCCGGTGAACATGCCGCCCGGTGGCGAACCCCGCCGGGATCGTCCAGTCGAACATGCTCGTGTGCTTGGTATTTTCGCCGGTGACGAGGAAGACCATAGGATGACCACGCAGCATGACCCCGTTCTTCTCATCGGGCATGCGAATGACGGCCTCGGCGCTCATGTGACCCTCCTTTGACCAAAGGCTTACTTCTGGCAGGCACTTGTGCAACATCGGCCGACCGCGCCGGGAAGTCGTGAATCCGTTCCCAAAAATCTGCTAAAAGCGTCGAATGACAGTCGAGGGCGACCTCTACCAGTTCGGCCCGTTCCGCCTCGACCCCGAGGCGGGCATTCTGTACCGAGGGGCCGAACCGACCATGCTTGGCCAGCGCGCCGTCGCGCTGCTGCGCCGACTGCTCGAAAGCGCGGGCGTACCGGTGTCCAAGGACGCCTTGGTCGAGGCCGGCTGGGGCCGATTGGCGGTTGCCGACAACAATCTCACGGTTCAGATCGCAGCCTTGCGCCGGGTGCTGGCGGAGGCGGATGCTGGGAGCTGGATCGAAACGCTGCCGCGGCGCGGCTACCGATATGTGGGACCGGCCGTCGTCACCAATGCTCCCGATGTGTCGGCCGCCGCCCGCGCCGCGTCGGCACCGGCCTTGCCTGACAGACCGTCCGTCGCCGTTCTGCCGTTCTCGAACCTGAGCGGCGATCCGGAGCAGGAGTACTTCGCCGATGGGATGGTCGACGACATCATCACCGGTCTCGCACGGATCAACTGGCTTTTCGTCATCGCGCGAAACTCGACCTTCACGTACAAGGGCCGTGCCGTGGACGTGAAGCAGGTCGGACGCGAGCTTGGCGTGCGCTATGTGCTCGAAGGCAGCGTGCGCAAGGCCGGCGGCAGCGTGCGCGTGACCGGCCAAATGATCGACGCGTCGACCGGCGCCCATGTCTGGGCCGAGCGCTACGATCGCAGCTCCGACAATATTTTCGCCATTCAGGACGAGATCGCGCTGTCGGCGGTGGGCGCGATTGCGCCGAGCGTGCGGAAAGCCGAAATCGAACGTGTCAGGCGGAAGCGCCCTGACAGTCTCGATGCCTACGATCTCGTGCTGCGGGCCCAGCCTGACGTCGATTCAGGCATGCCGGAGCAAGTGACGAGAGCGCTTGCGCTTCTCGAGCGTGCGATCGCACTCGAGCCGGCCTATGCGCTGGCGCATGGCAATGCCGCGATGTGTCACCATTGCCTGTTCCTTCGCGCCGGCTTGCAGGAGGTCAACCGCGCCGCTTCGATCCGCCACGCCCGATCGGCCATTGTCCATGGACAGGACGATGCGCTCGCTCTGACATGGGCCGGATTTTCCATCGGCATGGATGCGCACGATCGCGCCGCTGCATTTGCAGCATTGGAAGCTGCCCTCGCCATCAGCCCGTCATCGGCGCTGACCTACATTCTCGGCAGCGTTATCCTGGGATGGGGCGGCGAAGCGGAGCGCGCGATAGAGTGGAGCGAGCAGGGTATACGGCTTAGCCCGTTCGATTCGTGGGCCTGGGCCGCGTTTGACGCGCAAGCAATGAGCCATTTGCTGCGCCGACGTTACGACGAAGCTTGTCGTGCGGCCTACAAATCCGTTCAAGCCAATCCGGCCCACAGCATCACTTATGTGCAATTGGCCGCCGCGCTGGCCAAACTTGGCCGGCTGGACGAAGCGAGGGCGGCTGCAGCGCGTGTGCTCGAGCTTCAGCCGGCTTTTCGCTACAGCCGTCAGTTTGCTGGCGTCAACTGTGCGCCGGCGCTGGCGGAGGCTCTTGGCGGCGCGCTGCGGGATGCCGGATTGCCGGAATAGCCCGCGGTTCGACCGGCTTGCATCTCTGTGACCGACGGCGACCTGCAAGGACCGCACGAACTGCGGGGACGTGTTTGGTTTGGCCCGGATGCGCCGTTGTCCGCTCAAGAATGACCCGGCTCATTTATGAGGAGGTCCCGCTTTTCATCGGACATCGGTGAGACGGCCGGCCGATACCGGCCGGTGACGATGCGGCGGAACAGCCAGAGGACAACCGGACAAACCAGAAGCACGACGGCGCCGAAGTCGAGCGCGGCGCGCGCGGAGCCGGCCGACGTGGAGACCTTTCCTCCGATCGCAGGTCCAGCCAGCATGCCGGCGTAGAAGACCGTGTAGAATATCCCCATTCCGATCGGCCGCATCTTCTGATCAAGCACACGCGCAGGTAAGCTCATGATCGCACCGGCAGGCAGGCCACAGACGATCCCAAGGGCGACGACGATGGGAAGCACCGTACCGCTTCGCGACAGGAGCAGTGTCAGGAGGGCGAAAGAGATGCAGCCTGTCGCGAGGACAGCATCGCCGCGCTTGGTCCGATCGGCGAGGAAGCCGCCGAGCGGAACCGAAAGGACGACGAGCCAGAGCACGATACTGATGGTTGATCCGGCTGCTGCACCCGACCAGCCTTGCTCGACGAGCATCGACGGGCCGAAACTGAAGATCATCGCAAAGCCGATGTTGTAGAGGCACCAGATCAAGCCGGCGGCAATCACGGCGCAGATCGCGTCGGCGGTCAGGCTGCCGCGCTCGCCTTCAACGGCGGCGGTCGCTTCTGGCGCGCGATAGACCGAAGCGATCAGGCAGAGGTCGATCAGGATCACCCCTGCGACGGCGAGATTGACGGCATGGAGCCCGAACGTGGCTCCGACTGCCGGCAACAGCATGAGAGCGATTGCGATACCCGCCGGCCATGAGTTGATGAAGATGGCCATCGCGATGGCGATTTCCCGACCGGCAAACCAGTCCGCGACCATCTTGGTCATCAGAACGTTCAGCAAAACGCCGCCGATACCGGCCGTCAGCCGACCCGCGATCTGCGTGCTCCATGACGTTGACGTGGTCATCAAGAGTTCGCCTGCCAGCATCAGCAGGAGCCCGGCGAGAACCGTCACCTTGTCGCCGTAGCGGCGGCCGATCGCGCCACCGGGCAGCGCGAGCGCTGCGCCCGGCGCAAAATAAAGTCCGATCAGAACGCCGATATCGGCCAGACTCGCGCCCAGGCTCTGGCTGAGCTGTGGCGCGACCGCCGCGATGCTCTGAAACTGGAAAGCGATGGCGGCACGCGCAACGAACAGGGCGGCAAGAATGGTCCAGCGGCTTCGCATTTGGATCTTCCCCGATGCCGTGAACTATGTCGCCGGCCGGATATTCTGATTCAGACGGAAGAGATTGGTCGGATCATACCTGGTTTTGAGCGCGGCCAACCGCGCATAGTTCTCGCCATAGGCGTCGCGGACACGATCCTCGCCCTCATCGCCGAGATTGTTGGCATAGACGCCGCCGGTCGAATAGGGCCTGACGGCGCTCCACAGCTCGCGCGCCCAACGCATGTTCGCGTCGTCGTCGGCCGGATCATCCCAGATCGCGACCGGAAAGCAGTCGAACGCCGCATCGCGGTTTGCGTAAGGCGAGTCCGGCGTTGGAACCCGCGCGATTGCGCCGCCGACGTGCTGGAAAACCAGCAGCGACGAGGTGTTGGGTGCCCTCGCATAAGCGTCGAGCAATGCGTCGATCGCGCCCGCACCGATCTCGCGCAGGAACTGCGCCTTCCAGTAATAGCGCCGTCCGCGCGGAAACAGGGCATCGCCTCCCGACTGAATCTCGAGATAAGGGACAGTTGCGAGCCGGGTCTCGACCGGCGAGCCGAACCTGACGATCGGTGAAAGGGCGCGCTCACCGTCATGATGCGAGCCGACATAGCATCCGGTGATGCTGAAGAACCGTTCGCCGGACGGCAGCGTGACCAGGCCTGCATCGACGTCCGCTTCGTCGGGAGCGCGGCGGGCGAATTCATCATAGAAGCGCATCGCCTCGCGCGCCTCGTCATATCGATGCAGTGCTGACGCGACCAGCAGCGAGGTGCCGATGGAATGAAGCCGATATTCGAATGTGGTCACGATGCCAAAATTGCCGCCGCCACCCCGAAGGCCCCAGAAGAGGTCGGGGTGTTCGGTCGCACTGGACCTCAGGATCTTTCCCTCGGCTGTCACCACTTCGGCGGCAATCAGGTTGTCGCAGGTCAGTCCGTATTTTCGTCCGAGCTTGCCGAAGCCGCCGCCAAGCGTGAGCCCGGCGATACCAGTGTCGCTGTTGATGCCCATGGTGGTCGCCAGGCCGTGCTCCTGTGTCGCCCTGTCGAACTCGCCCAGATTGAGGCCGGCCTCCGCGCGGGCGATCCGGCGGACCGGATCGACCTCGATCCGCTTCATGTGCGACAGGTCGATGACCATGCCGCCGTCGCAGACCGACAGGCCGGCGACATTGTGACCGCCGCTACGGACCGCGATGCAGATGCGATGGGATCTTGCGAACGCGACGGCCCGAGCGACGTCCTCGGCACCGGCACAATAGGCGATCATCGCCGGCCGCTTGTCGATGGCGCCATTCCAGACCTTGCGCGCCTCGTCGTAATCGACGCTCCCTTCGAGGACCACGTTGCCCTTGAGCCGCAGCTGCGGGGCGAGCCGAGGTTCGGCGTTCGATTTGGCCATCAGGTCGTCGTGCGACTGCCGCTGCTCCATCCGATTTGCTCCTCACCGCGAATGCCCAGGCCATCTTCTCACGGAGCGCCGGACCGCTTCCTGAATCCGATCCGAAAAAGTTGCAAATTTCGCCGAAAATGGTGTCTCTAGGCCATGGCGACGTTCTACGAGTTTGGTCCATTTCGTCTCGAGGCAGACGCCGACACGCTGTTCCGCGGCACAGAGCCGGTTGCTCTCGGAAGGCGAGCGGTCGCGCTACTTCGGCTGCTTCTGGAGAAGGCGGGCAAGCCGGTCGGCAAGGACGCCTTGATGGAGGCGGCCTGGCCAGGCCTGGCGATCGAGGAAAGCAATCTGACCGTACAGGTTGCGGCGCTGCGGCGCGCGTTTGCAGCCGTCGAAGGCGGCAGTGCCTGGATCGAGACGTTGCCGCGCCGCGGTTACCGCTATGTCGGCCCCCCGGCGGTCACCTTGCCCGATGGCAGCCGGCAAACATGGCTTCCGTCCGCGAGCTCGGACAAGCCATCGATCGCCGTGCTGCCGTTTTCCAACTTGAGCGGCGATCCAGCGCAGGACTACTTTTCCGACGGGATCACGGAAGACGTCATTGCGGAATTGTCGCGTTTCCGGTCGCTCTTCGTCGTGGCCCGCCACTCCAGCTTCGTCTACCGGGGAAGCTCGTCCGACATCCGAGAGGTCGGCCGCCAGCTCGGCGTACGATATGTGGTGGAAGGGAGCGCACGCCGGATCGGGAAACGGGTGCGGGTGACCGTCAAGCTTCTGGATGCCGCGAGCGGCTTCACCATTTGGACGGAGCGCTACGACCGCGAGATCGAAGACATATTCGCCATCCAGGACGAAATCGTCGGCAAGATCGTCTCGGCGCTGCCCGGCCGGCTCGAGGACGCGGGCCGCGAGATCGCGAGAGGCAAGCAGACCTCAAACATCACGGCCTATGATCTCGTCCTGTTGGGAAACGAGAAATGGCGTCAATTGACCGTCAGGAGCATGGATGAGGCGCGCGACTACTTCAGGAAGGCTGTGGAGCTTGATCCAGCCTATGCGCGCGCTCACGCCAATATGGCCTGGACGGTCGTCTGCGCCACGTTTCTGGAATCGCCCGCCGCCCCTCCACTGGACGATGCTCGTCGCGAGATCGAGAACGCCCTCGATCTCGACGAGAATGATGCCTGGTCCCACGGCGTCTTCGCACAACTTCTTTTCCTGCAAGACCGCGATCAAGAGGCCGAAACTCATTTCAAACGCGCTCTGGCGCTCAATCCGAACGACGCTGACGTCGCCGCCGCTTTTGCAAACATTCTGGTCTACTGGGGGCGCTGGCAGGACGCACTCGCATGGATCAAATCGGCCAAACGGCTAAACCCGTTTCCACCCAACATTTACCATTGGTACCACGCGCTGGCGCTTTTTTCCGCTCGCGAATACGAACAGGCGATCGACGTTCTCAGGGAAGCGCGATCGAGCGACCGCTGGTCGCACGCGCTTCTTGCGGCGTGCTACGCACAAACCGATCGACTGACAGAAGCGAATTTCGAGGCTCGCGCATTCATTCGAGAAAGATGTCTGGAATTGGGTGAGAACGGCGAAGCTCCGCCCCTTAACACGCTCGACCTCGCCCGGATGCGGGCCAACAGGTATAGAAACCCCGTCGATCGGGATCATTTCCTCGACGGACTTCGCAAAGCCGGCCTAAGTGATGGACTCTCCAACTCTGGATAGAGACAACGTTGTTGGCATCAGCGACGGACGTTGTGGAGAGCACTCCGATCGAGTGATCGCTCTTTCCTGAGGACTGCTTCGGGTCAAACTCGGAAGTCGGCGGGTCCAGGGTAGATGGTCTGCTCGGCCAAGTGAGCGGACATCACCGGACCCGCTGTTCAGGTCCGCGAAGGGCCAACAGGCGACCCTCGCCAATAATCAGCACGATTTGAATTAAGCGTTTAAGTGACGTGAAAGAGCACTTCGCCTATAGGTTGTCATCATGGCGCCGCAGATTGCATGCGAAAAGCGCTACGGACGCTGAGACACTGTCATGAGATGGCCACTGCCGTATCCAAGGCGCGGTGATGTGATGGGTATTCTATTCATCGTCGTTCTGCTGTGCCTTATCGCTTTCGGCTTCTATTGGTTTCCAAATTCTAAGACGAAAAACGGCTTCGGTCCAGATTGGGATTGCACCCCTGTCCCGAATGGCCAACCGATTTGCATCAAAAAGCGAGGTCAGTGAACGCGGTTCGCTGATGGAATTAGACATGGAGATGTCCGATGTGGGTCACAAGCCGCCGAACTGGCGCCCGGCAGCAAACTTCCGGTCTGCCCCTTTGAGCCGACATGCAGCGACACCGCGCCAACGGAAGCGATGGGCCATGAACGGACATTGGTCTCAACGCTCGTTAGATCAGCATCGGCGCTACGCCTCTTTCGTGAGGCAGACCAAAAAACGCATCTACAAATGCGAGGATCATGAGAAGAATTGTAACAAGCGCGCTTGCGACGGCCCAAAAGAGCGCATGATTGATCAGCGCTGCTCGCCGATTGAGTGCCGACATGTCCGGGTGAAGCCGCTCAATAACCGGCTCCGTGCCGTTATGGGACGCAACCGCAGGACACCTGTCGATGATGCGGTTGAGGCGTGTCACGTGAAGCCGGAGACGGCACCTAGGATGAATGCTGGCGCAATCGCGTGATTGATGTCTTGGAAAAGCTGTGTGACAGACGGCGTCTCAAGCATGCGAAGTCGAAACATATTGGTGAGTGAGCGCCAGTCATCTAGCCGAAACCGGCTTCGCCATTTGACGAAGCCGGCTCTTGCCCGCTCAAACCTTCTTCACTGGAGGAATTTTCCACGACCCATTGATGATCGACGGGTTCTTTTCGGTCGGCCAATACAACCTCATCATCAGGATGAAGTCTCCGTCAGGAGCAGGCAACCAGTTGGACTCCTTGTCTTTGCCGGGTGAGTCCTTCTGAATATAAAGATCAGTCGATCCATCCGCATTCGCCTTAAGACTTTGTCGAGCGCTGATCGAATAGCGGTCGATAGGATTACTCACGAAGAAGTAGTTGGAATCGTACATCGTGAGCGACCAAAAGCCCAGAGCTGGTGGCAGTTGCCCCTTCGCGAAGCGCAGCACGTACTTGTTTGCGCCATTGTAGGTTTTGCCTTCCCCATCCTTCGTTGAGGTAGGATAGACGGCATCCTGAGGACGGTTAGCGCCTAGCCCAATGGCAGTGATGAACGCCCGCATCAAATAGTTGGTACCGTAGAGTCCGGTCTTGGTTGTGTAGACGAAGCCATTGATGTTCTGGACGTCTTTGTTGACCTTGAACTGGAGCATGATCCGGTCGAAGGCAATTTCGGGCACGCGCTTGACGAAATCCGCCTTGAGTTTGCTTGCATCGAAGTCTTGACCGGGAACAATGCCGATCTTGGAAAACCTGGCGAGTTCAGCGGCGTCCTCCGCTGCCGGTGGATTGTCTTTCATGAGCTTGCAGAGCAGCGTGAAATACTCCGCCGCATCCATTTTGTTCACCTGCTCGCGGACAGCCGTCTTCATATCGATGGATAGATCGACGGTGCCAGGGGGCGGTGTGTAGGGTTTACCGTATGAACTTAGCGGAACGAGCTTGAACTCGTCCTGCAACTTGTGAACCTCGGCATAATCTTCCGGCGTTCCGGTGCAGTAGATACGGCCAAGCAGCCAAACGATGCTAGTCGGCGACTTGTATTCCTTGACACCAGCGGGCAGCGAGCCCTTCCAGCCGGGTCCAGTGATCGCGTAGGTCTGCGCACCCGTGCCCGTCGTGCGTTTACCCGGCACCTGAAAAACGCTAGGGTCTGTACCTAAATAGCGCCACGTGATTCTCTTGCCTACGTGTTGATTCGGGGGCGAGAGAATGCGCGCTGGTTTGTTTTGGCTGAACGACAGGCAATGGGCGCGTATCGAACCGCATCTGCCGAGGGGACTGACGGGGCCGGATCGGGACGACGACCGACGCATCGTCAGCGGCATCATTCACATGCTGCAATCGGGTGCACGATGGCGTGATTGTCCACGTGAATACGGCCCTTACACGACGATCTACAATCGCTTCAATCGCTGGGCCAAGCGAGGACGATGGTGCGCAATCTTCGAAGCGCTGGCCAAGCCTGGCGAAGACGGCGTCGTACTGTCGCTCGACTCGACCTCGATTAAAGCTCACCGGTGTGCCTCCGGCGGAAAAGGGGGGAGCACAATCAAGCAATCGGCCGCTCGCGCGGAGGCCGCACGACAAAAATCCATGCGCTGAGCGATCCGCTCTGCCGGCCGGTCGTCCTGCATCTGACTCCAGGCCAGGATGCCGATATCGCTGCGGCTCCCGATGTCCTGGCGCTCGCGCCACCCATGAGCGTGCTCCTCGCCGACAAAGGGTATGATGGCGACAAGCTTCGCGGCGCAATCATTCGTCGTGGCGCCAAGCCCGTAATCCCCAATAAATCTAACCGTGTCGTCATCCATCGCTTCAACAAACGCGCCTACAAAGGACGAAATGTCATCGAACGCTGCTTTTGCAGGCTCAAGGACTTCCGGCGCATCGCCACGCGATATGACAAGCTCGCCCGTAATTTTTTGGCCGCTGTTCATCTCGCCGCTCTCGTCGCATATTGGCTCAATTGAGTCTGGACCCTAGTCCAGCCGTCAAGCATCGGACACAGAAAGTAACGGCCCTTCATGTCGGGAATGCTCAGCACCCACGGCTCTTTGCCGACATCAAAGAAGGAAGTCGTGTAAAGTGTGTCGGCATTTGGAGCCGTCACATCCCTGAACGATGAGTCCGGGTATTTGCGCAGCTTGATAATCTGGCCCATCGGCCCGCGTGTCCCGACTGGCTCCGCGACGTTCGTGATGACCCTGCGCGTCATCTCCATCGTTACGAGCGGGTAGCCAAATACATACGCGTCGGTGGCAAGGATAAAGTCCTCCAGCCCTTCCCCGATGCCCAGAAAAGAGCCGAGTTCGTCTGCTCTGCTAGCGGTGCTTATAGTTGTTGCGGCGAATAGGCCGAGTCCGCCAATGGTCGCTGTGCGTCGCGTAATTTCCATAATGGGCTGCTCCCGGCCGATTGTTGCTGGTGACCTTATGTTTCGGCCCTCGCTCTACAGTAGCAAGGTTTTGGCGCTAACGGAATGCGCGTGCTAAGCTTGACTTCTGATTTGGGTCAAAATCGGTCCTGTCATCGCTCGAATTGGACGCAAGTACGTCTCCAATCGTCTCGAAGCGGACGACGCGGGATTGGAAGGGCTCCGGACTGAAAATGACCAGCCTCACTAGTTGAGGAGGTCAATATGACCGATAACCTAAGCACCATCCCTGCCGTCTCCAAACGCGTCCCTTGGAATAAGGGGAAGATCGTCGGCGCAAAGCCGCCGCTACGTCCGAAGCACGTCTGGTCAATCCGCACCAAGCTCCAGGTCGAAGGCCGAATGCGCGATCTGGCGCTATTCGACGTCGCCATCGACAGCAAGTTGCGCGGCTGCGACGTCGTAGGCTTGAAAGTCGATGACCTTGCGCCAGGCGGATATGCGGCGGACCGCGCGACCATCCGACAAAAGAAGACCGGGCGGCCAGTCAAATTCGAATTGACTGAATCGACCCGGCAGGCAATCGACGATTATCTGCGGGCTGCCGGCAAGAAGTCAGGAGAATACCTGTTCACTGGCCGGCGGCGGAGTGGACATATGACGACCCGCCAGTATGCCCGTCTCCTATCTAACTGGATCGCTGACATCGGACTGGACCCGCACCTGTTCGGGACGCATTCCCTTCGCCGGACCAAGGCGACGTTGATCTATCGTCGAACCGGCAATCTGCGAGCCGTGCAACTCCTGCTGGGGCACACGAAAATCGAGAGTACCGTCCGCTATCTCGGCATCGAGGTGGACGATGCCATCGCGATAGCAGAACAGGTAGACGTCTGACTTGGGGGGCAGAGCGGGCGCGCCCTGCTCTGCCCTCGCAGACGGCTTTGGGCCAACAGGCGACGTGAATCACAATGGCAAATGAAACAAGCCGCCCAACTGAGGCGGCACTTACCCGGCTGGTGGGATCGCGTTGAGAAGCTGAGAAATGGCAGTGACAAGCTGCGCGGGCGCGAACGGCTTCGCCAACATGATGCTGTTAGGTACGCCCTTTGATGCCCAATCGTCTGCTTCGATGCCGCTCATGTAAACGACGGGAAAGTGGGGGTCGATCTCTCTGGCGTGTCGCGCGACCTCCCACCCGTTGATCTCACCGGGCTTCAGATTGATGTCCGTGACGAGCGCCCGGTATTTGCCCTCGGCCGCATCAAGTAGCTCAATGGCCTTTTCGCCGGATGGAGTTGCTACAGTCTCGAACCCGCCCTCGCTCAGGCAGTCTTCGACAAGGTTCTGAACAAGCTGGTCGTCTTCAACGACCAGGATAAAAAGCTGTTGGTTTTCCACTCGGGGACCTCAGTGCGCCGCAATAGGAGCGCAGGGGTACACGCGGGGAACAGACTATCGTTCCGGGGAAAGTGAGCAATATTGCTCACAATGAAATTGGGTCCACTAGGGGTTAAAACACCCATCTTGAGAGAACAGACGGGGAAAGTGGAACAAAACCCTGACGCGAATGCCTCTCTGGGCGGCCTCGCAGTTTCCCCTGGTCTGCTTGAGGCCCCTAGTCGGCAGCCTATTCGGAACAATGCTGTCTGGAAGCACTTGGCGCACTAGAGGTTGCCAACGCCCCGGTACTTTTTTGATGTCGAGGACGGCCACAGGCTTTTTGATTTCATCGGGGTTTGTTTGCGACGACGATATCGCTGCAATCATCAGGGCGACGGTGCTGGCCATCGGCGTTTCACTTGATAAGCCCGAAGATGATCCTGAGCGTCGCATCGCAATAATCAGCGATGACGGACGGGAGATTGGCACCGTGCCCGTGTATTCAAGGCCGTCATACGAAAACCCGGCCCCATAAGGTGCAGTCGCTACGTCGGCGCGTGCAGTTGACCGTGAAGCCAGCCGGTTGTTCGTGGGGATTTCATCGGATCAACCAGATCGGCCACAAGCTGGTGGACGTCGTTGCAGGCGGGGCACTCAAACGTCCGGATATCGAAGCCAAAGGGGCCGGGCGTAATCCGAGCCAGCACCGCCTCTGCTCGACACATAGGACATAGCGTTCGGGGATGTCGGAACATGTTGCACGCCTTTGATCAGGCGGAAGCGTTACAGAACTCTCAGTCACCGGTAGTTGCCGTGGTGGGCGGTGATGGAACCCACTGTGGAACTGCCACTGGGCTCGGCGCTGGTCAGTATTGCTCACATGCCAAAAGAAATTAACGCGTCGTTAGTGAGTTAGGTCGCCGCTAGATTCAAATTAGGGCAATTGCTCGCAACCCCAGTGATCACGCGTCGAGGACGCTCGTCGCTACTGACCTTACGTGCTGCAGCACTCCCAGCTTGGTCGAATGTCCTCCTTGGGTCATTCGCGACGTTCGAGCGGCGCGCCTCGATCGACAGGCCGACTTCTTCAACACAATCGCCCAGAAGTGGACAGTTTGAGATCATCATTAGCGGGATTAGCGGGCGTCCCTGAGACGACGCCAAACCCCATCAGCCATCGTCCGGGGCCGGCGTTCATTCCCGCAAGCACCCGGTCGCGCAAAGACTGTGGGACAACGTTCGCCGCGCTGGGTCAGCTCGATGACTCTCGCGGCGATGGTCTCGCGAGCCCGCGCGTCGCCGTTGATATGAAGGTAATGGCAGACTTCCTCACAAGCCAGGGACATCGCCTCAATATCGTTGGGCTCGAATGCGCCGGCTGATACGAACGGAAGGATGACACCCATAATTCAGCTCCTCTGTTACTGGGACGCCTCTTGGTTCGGCATCTCCATAACGTACGAGTCTGCGCACATTTGGAGCCGAGGTGAGCTTTAGTGCTCACTTGGCCGCCGGGGACACGTGCCACTACACTGCCACCGACATCCGGGCCGGGTTTTCCTGATGTTCGGTTTGCCCTAGAATGTAAGCCAGTTGATAATTAAAGGCGGGAAGCGTGGCCAAAGCAACGAAGAGGCGGCCCTTCGACGTCCAGGAGTTCCTCCACACCGTGGCCTCGGGGAGGACCGTTTCAAACTATCGGAAGAATCGGAAGGTCTTCTCTCAGGGAGACCCCGGTGATGCGGTCTTCTACATTCAGGAGGGCAAGGTCAAGGTCTGCGTCGTCTCCGAGCAGGGCAAGGAGGCGGTCGTCGCGCTCCACGGAAATGGGGACTTCTTCGGTGAGAGCTGCCTAAATGGGCATCCGCTGCGGGTGGCGACGGTCGTGACGGTGACGGAGTGCGTCATCATGCGGCTCGAAAAGGCAGCTATCGTGCGTGTGCTCCATGACGAGCCGAAGTTCTCTGAGATGTTCATGGCTCACCTGTTGTCTAGGAACGCCCGAGTCGAGGAGGACTTGGTCGATCAACTTTTTAATTCCAGTGAGAAGCGTCTGGCGAGGGTGCTCCTCTTGATGGCGAACTTCGGCAAGGAGAGTAAGCCCGAGCCGGTCATAGCGAAGATAAGCCAGGAGACACTCGCGGAGATGGTCGGGACCACCAGGTCGCGCGTCAGCATGTTCATGAACAAGTTCCGCAAGCTTGGGTTCATCAAATACAACGGATCACTGGAGGTCCATAATTCCCTGCTGAACGTGGTCTTGCACGACAGTCCTCACCTAAGAAAGCGTGCCGAAAAGGATAAATGAATTGAACCTGCTCGGACGTTGCCCCTCTGGTCTAGCTGCCGCACCAGCGTGGGGTCATCTAGCCCGCTTGTGAACCTGACAGCCTCACGACCGCTACGGGTCAAAAACGCCGGTTTCACCCTTTGGCGTTGACTTCCGATCTACCCCTATCAACGGACATTCGAGGAGTCGACGCTGTCGGGCAGACGCTCGCTGCGGACCACTTTGGCGGCGCCACCCGTCGCCTGACGTTCGGTCGTTCTCGTCTTGACGCCTTGCCGCACGACGTCGCGGTCCTTGTCGGTGAACGAACCTTTAAGCG
This sequence comes from Bradyrhizobium sp. B025, assembly GCF_042257955.1. Taxonomy (NCBI): domain Bacteria; kingdom Pseudomonadati; phylum Pseudomonadota; class Alphaproteobacteria; order Hyphomicrobiales; family Nitrobacteraceae; genus Bradyrhizobium; species Bradyrhizobium sp. B025. Next base: position 7,636,622 of record NZ_CP170150.1, read on the forward strand.
CGACCCTGCCGGCGCAGCGCGCCGCGGATCCGCCCGCGCGGCTCACGGTGTCTTCGATTGGTACCGTGAAGGCTCTTTGCATGCTCGCGGTATCGATCTTTAGGGCACACTTATAGTTTACGAAAGACGCAGCCCGAATAAGGAAACTCCAATGAGCAAACCGATGTTATGTTCGCGCGGACGTACCATTGAATGTATTGGAAACGACCGTGCAGAAGTCCTCGGCGACGCGGCCAAAGACCTGCTCATCGATTTGGATCAATTCCTAGCCCAGGAATGAACTTAGGAGGCCCTGCGCCCCGTCTCGGGCCCAATACGCGCGCGAGAGCTCAAGGATCGTGAACGATGTCGGCTCTCGGTGGCAGAGCAGACAGGAGAATTCTAATCGCACGCGAAAAAATAAGGCCGCCGCAATTGGCGGCCTCATTAACCCGCCCTAACCGGCGGGTTTTTCTTTGTGCTCATGCGGCTCGCCACGGTTTTCGGCAGTCTGCTCCCCATCCCCGGGCTTTTTCCCGGCCATGTTTCCGGGATTGAAATGGTACTTACCTTCCGGATTCTCGCCGGGCTGCGTCTCATTTGGGTTTTTATTGTTGGCCATTAGGCATTCCTTTGGAAGGGTAACGACGTGCAACGGGACTATAGTTGCTAAGTTCCAAAGAATCCGAGTCAGTGACCAAGACGAAGCATCATGATCATCCTGCGACCACTTTGCCCCGTGTGCCAAACAAGAACCATGTTCGGCTTTGCGGCAAGCCACTCCTCGATCACGGGATAGCGGTCAAGCATCGTTTGCCGAGTGGCACCGGCTTGCGCCACACGTAGCGCCGCCGCTGAATAATCCGCGGCTCTGATGATCATCGCATTCAATCGTCGTTTGCCGGGTAACGGCGAGCATCGCCATCGAATCCGCCGTACGTCGTCTTCGGTAAACGTTTCTAATCAGCCACAGGCTGACATCTCAACCGGGAAAATCGGGATCCTTTGTTCGCTTTGAAACTGGCGAGTGGCGAGCAATATCCGAGCGTGGGCATCAGCCGCTTCCCAAGAGACCCCGCTGCGACGGAATCATTTACCGTTCCGTCGCTGGAACCAAATTCACATCGCATTATTGTTCCAAAAATAGTGGAGGGACATCATGCTTTCCAAATGTCTTGCAATAGCATTCCTGGCTATCGCGCCGATGACCGACGCGGCGGCGCAAACAGCCACAAACCAAGCGGCTTCGACAACCAGTGCTACCACGCACAAGGAGGGTGAATGGCGCGCGTCCAAGCTCGCCGGCGTCGATGTGTACAATGAAGCAAACGAGAAAATCGGAAACATCCACGACGTGATCTTGGATAGGTCAGGCAAGGTGGCCAATGTTATTCTGGGTGTGGGCGGCGTCCTCGGCCTGGGCGAACACTACGTGGCGGTCTCCTTCGATAAGCTGAAGTGGGTTGACCAGCCGGTGACCTCGACAACTGCGTCAACAACGTCCGCACCAGCGAATCCGCCTGCAACCACTTCCGCTCCAGACAGCACCACGCGAACCACCACCGGTGCCGCAACGACAACCACGACAACCACCACAACCAGCGCCAGCACGCGTTGGTATCCCGATCACGCGGTGTATAACGCCACCAAGGACGAATTGAAGGCGATGCCGGAGTTTAAGTACTAGATCCGTTGCTGCGCCGCCTTGAGGCCCATGTCATGGCGGCCGAGCGCCTTCATGCCGATGATACGACCGTGCCGGTGCTGGATCTACGTGCGGGACGCCAGCCCGGACCGATCCGGGAGGCTGCCTGCTGGTCGCATGGAAGGCGTCCGTTCTTCGCCATGGCCGACATCGAAGAGAATGCGCGGCGCAAGGCTGCCGGCAAAAAGGCGATCCCGCTCTCGCCCATCGCGGTCGAGGTCGTGCGCCGGATCGATGCGCTGTTCGAGATCGAACGCTCCATCAATGGCAGGAGTGCGGAGGAACGTGTTCAGGTGGCAGACGCTGAGCCGTCCCTTGGTCGATAATCTTCAGGTCTACATGCGGGAACAACTCGCCAAGCTCTCCCGTGGGTACGACCTGGCCAAGGCGTTCAACTATATCCTGAAGCGCTGGGCGAGCTTCACCCTGTTCCTCGAGGATGGGCGGGTACGTCTGTCCAACCATGCCGCCGAACGAGGCCTAGGCATCGCTCTTGGACGGCAGTCCTGGCTGTTCTGCGGATCTGATCGCGGAGGGCGGCGCGCCGCAGCCATGTACAGCCTCATCGTCACGGTGAAAATGAACGGCATCGACCCGCAGGCGTGGCTCACGGATATCCTCGCCCGCCTCGCCGCCCATCCGGCCAATCGCTTGGACGAACTGCTGCCCTGGAATTGGACGCCCGCATCAACGATCTCCGCTCGAGCGGCATGACCACTCACGTCAACAAGGTCCATCACGTCACCACTATTGCCAAGGTCGCCAAGGACCTCGGCGAAGACGAAGATTGGCTTTGGGACATCGCCATCGAAATGAAGATCGAGGATGGCGTGACGCGGTTCGTAATTGCGCGCTAAGTTTCCCGAAACTTCTAGCCGTGAGCCCTCAGCCCAAATATCAAATGGAAGTACCACCGCTGATGCCCGAAACATGCGGAAAACGTCTTTGGCGCGCTACGAACCTTCAGCGGTGTGAGCGTCCAGCCATCCCTTGTTCTTGAAAAGACTGCGCAGCGATCGGGCGATCTGCCGCCGTGCATTTCTCTCAGCCCCGGGCGGCGTCGACCTGGCAAACCTCAGCATCTGGCGTCGTAGCTGTACGAGCTGCCCGTGCGTATAGCGGGTATCGTGGTTTATTTGCTGGCGTTGAAGTTGTTTAAGTGACGACATAGTTCGCCCTCCACTTGGGTTGGACGGGAGCGTGATGCTCTCAGTCACCGATGGATGCCAATGGCCGAACGGTGATTTTATCAGGATGGAACAACGCGGACTTCCGCCGCTGTCTCGTTTTGCTCATTTGTTAAAAATTCAGGGCGGCAGTGACGGGCTCGCCGTAGCCACGTCTCTTTGTCGAGAGGGTTTATCGCCCGCTCTGCCTGTTGGCGGCGCTCATTGTCCTGCTCTGAGATCCCATCGGGATAGTAGGCCGCAGGCTGCTTCAACGTTCACTTCGGAGCTTGCAGGCCGGGCGAGTTTAGCCATCCACTGATATGCGAGCTGGTCTCGGCTTGCCGGGCTTTGCGGATCGCGCGCTCCCGCTCGATACCAGGTGGAAGCGATTTGGCTTCCTGACGGAGACGCTGGGCTTGTTCGGCAAGGCGCTCTTCAAGGGACGTGGTTTGCTTGAAACGGCGTCGCTGCATGGCGCTGCTCCATTCTAAGAGGAGGCGGGAGCGCTAGCGGCGTTCTCATCACCGATGAAAGCCAAAGGGCCGTGCGGTGATCATGGAAGTCTGGCATGTCCGGTAACCAACATCTGGTCAATATTGACCACCAACTGGAGTACAAATTCGGGAACCTGGCCCACGGCAGGCGGTAAGGGTCAATCGCGTCGGTTTGACAGGACACCGAGGACTTCCGGTCAAGCCTGGTGAACGGACATGGTCAGTGCTGGTCAGCTTGTCTCAAACGGGCCAAGAGGAGACATGTCCCGTCGAGCGTGTCTTGGACAATCTTCGAGTCAGATCTTGGCCTTCGCCACGTAAAACCCGGCGACGCATTTGCACCGCTCGATATGCCAGTCATCAGACCGGTAGATCGGGTGCGCGCTCTTCCAATGGGCTAGACCTGCTTGGCCGCCAGTTAAGCAGCCCTGAAAAGTGATACCGGCGTCCAAGTTCGAATTTGCTACGACCACCTCGGCGCAGTCGTGAGCTGAAAAATGGCAAAGCACCGCAACAACGGTGACGAACATATTACAAAATTCCGAAACGAGTTCATGAAAAAGGTCAAAAGGCAAGACCGGGCCAACCAACGATCGTCCTCCCACAAGGCTTCAGGGGACAATGGGCGCCAATCCTTTGCTCCGGATCGCGGCCGCGGCGGCGGGCGAGCGCAAGAATGCGATCAATTGCTCGGCGGCTTTAGGCTCCTTGGCGTTGGCACTGACGGCGACGCTGAAGGTGGTGTAGTTCTGCAACTCTTCCGGAAGTAACCCTGCGAGGGCAACGCTCTCGACGCCGACGATGTTGGGCACGGTGATCACGGTCAGCTCTGCTTCGCCGCGCGCGACGGCCTCGACGGGGCTCCGCCCTGTCACCGCCAGGAGCCTCGGCTTCACCTCTGTCTCGATGCCGAGGCGATCAAGCAGATGAAGGAAATAGCTTCCGCTCGCGCTGTCGGGCGAATAGGAGATTGCTCTTGCCGCGAGCAGCGTTCGCTTGAGGTCCTCGCCGGTACCCACCAGAGGCTTCGGCGCCCCTGCCCGGACCGCAACGCCGGCGGCAGTGCGGGCAATGTCTGAACGCGACCCGACGGCGATCTTGCCTGATTTGGTGAGATCATCGACCGCTGCCGGCAACAAGACCGCGGCATCAAACGTATCGCCCGCTTCGATCCGCCGCTTGAGCGCCGGGACGCCTTCAAAGGTGAGCCCCAGCGTATGGCCGGTTGCGCGTGTAAATGCCGGCGCAAGATCATTGAGCACGCCTTGCATGGAGGGCGTGCTCAAAACGGTGATTTCGGCGGCCCCGGCGGGGGCGGCGCGCACCACAACGGCCAGAATTGCAGCTACAACGCCAATCGCCCTCATCGCCATCTCCTGCTTCGAACCTGTTCAGGCCGAAAGTTCAGGCCCGGAGCTGGAGTCGGCTCCAAAACAGGAGTATCCACAAGGTCGAATATTCGACAGGCCGGTAGCCGCTTAGGTACGTCGACATGCGCTGGGACAGAGTCGGACGATTTCTCAAGCCCCGCGACCTCCACGTCTTCATGACGGTGGTCGAGGAGAACAGCATGGCCAAGGCCGCCGAGCGCCTGGCCATCTCACGGCCAGTCATCTCGCGCACCATCGCCAATCTCGAGCACGTGCTCGGAGTGACGCTGCTGGACCGCACCGCGCGCGGAGTCGAGCCGACGATGTTCGGCGAGGCGTTGCTCAAACGCGGCACTGCAGTGTTCGACGAACTTCGGCAGAGCGTCGAGGAGATTGCGTTTCTCGCCGATCCTCAAGCGGGCGAGCTGCGCATAGCATGCACCGAGGTGTGGGCAGCCGGCCTCGTGCCGGCAGCGATCGAGCGGCTCTCAAAACGACTGCCGCGTCTGCGCGTTAGGCTGGAACAAGGCACGGCGTCGCATCAGTTCAACCTGCTCCGGCAACGTCAATGCGAAATCGTTATTTCGCGACTGCTGACGGAGACACCTGACTCCGACATCGAAATGCAACCGCTGTTCTACGAGTCGCTCGTCGTCGTCGCCGGCCCGCAGAGCTCCTGGTCGCGCCGCCGCAAACTTACCCTTTCAGAACTCGTCGACGTGCCGTGGATCCTGTCGACGCTGGAAGCGGAATCCGGTTCGCCTTTCGTCGAAGCATTCCGTGCTGCGAAGCTGTCGATTCCCACCGCGACGATCTTCAGCAACTCCCTACACCTGCGCATCAGCCTGCTCGCCACCGGACGCTATCTCACACTAGTACCCGGCTCGGCGCTGCAGTTCGGCCCCGGAGCCGATTTGCTGAAGGCACTGCCCGTCGCATTGCCGCGTTGGCACTTGCCAACGGCAATCTTCACGCTGAAGGGCCGGATGCTGAGCCCGGTCGCGCAGGTGTTCGCCAATTGCATTCGCGACGTCGCAAAACCACTTGCTTAACGCAAAGTGGCGCCATGACCCCCGTTTGTGAGATTTTTCCGTGACTCCCATTTGCGATGGGACCGGCGCCATGCAAGCCATCGACTCACCAGATTAACGGCTTGCCGTGCGATCAATTAAACGTCTGCTTGGGGTCCAATCGCGTCCCTTTGGCCGCGTGCCGTTTTCTTCCGGTCTACCCCTGTGAACAAGACATCGTCAGACCGCCCCGGCGTGTCTCAAACGGGCCAAGAGCCGACATTAGTGGGCGCTTCGCTAAGATCAGTTTTCGGGTCTCACGTTGGTACCACCCGTGGCACATTTAGTGCGCCAATTTGCGCTGAGAACTCCATCACCTCCCGGGGCTCCTGGCGCATAGGAACGTTTTGATCCCAAGCGCGTCCTACAGGCGCATCGATCCTTAGTTTCTGGTGGATCGGCCAATGGAGAAAGCACTCGCCTACGGCATTTCGGCGCTCATTGTGGGCTTTGGCGTCTGCATCTTTGTTGCTGGCCTGGGCTCCAGCTCGCCCGCCCTATGGACCATCGTGGGGCTAGTCCCCATTGCGATCGGACTGATAAGCGCTTTCGGTCCTTCTTGATTGGCTCGGTTACACCGGGTGGATCGACGCCAGGTCGTCTGGAGTTTTCTCCAGAGAGGCAACCGTGGATCTAACCGAGATCGAGCGCGCGTTCTTAAAGCAGCTGTCTCCCGAAAAGTGGATCAGCACCCGGATCACAGCCGAGAGCTCGATCGTTCAATTCATGGCATTACTGCCGCCGCCACAAGATCGCCGCCGGCTACACCTGGACCTGCTGCGGCGAGGCAAATCGCGGCGAGAGCAAACACAGCGAACGCTGAGTATCCGAGGAGGATCAAGCTATCGTAATTGCGAGCCGTTGGACCGTAGGAAGTGTTTTGGATTCGATCGGTAATCGTCATGTCAATTACACCCTGTTGGAACAATAACGGTGGTCACGTGGCAACAGTGCGGAGAAGTGGGTTCGCACGGAACGCTAGTTCTGGGTTGGCGCGCGAACTCATTTCGATCCGCCAAAACGCACGGTCTGCGCGTGCTGTCCTGGCGAGCTAGACCGCGCGATCTCGGTGTCCTTGGATCCAGCAGAGGGTACCCCACGCCGATGAGAACGAGCAGAACAGCGGAGTAGGCTAAAGACCAGCCAATCTGCCATCTGCGCCACAGTTTGCGGTCCCCGGGACTTAGCTCGTCCAGGTATTTTCTCCGATGAGGCTCCAGATAGTCGACCATATGCCCCTCCATCATCAGCCCCCGTCCTGCGGATCCCTGCTCGCCTCCACATCGTCAGACCAACAATGGTCAGACATCCGAGCGTGTTAAGCGCGAAAATGATCGCCATCGCAGCGTCATGCGAGACGATCATCGCGTAGCTTACAGTCGCTACATTTGCGGCGGAGAACAGCATCCAAGTAAAGACTGAAACAGCCTTGGCGCCATTATCGTCGCGGTGAACGCGCACGATCTGGGGAAAATAGCCTAACAACCTCGCTGTGTTCAAAAATGCAAATGCGCCAAATGAGTAATCTGCCAAAGTCATTTCTGCACTCCAATACCTGAGTATCCTGGCTCGCTCTTCTGTGAACCAGCTCATAGGGTTTCGGAAGCGAGGGAGCTAAAGTTGTCTCCCAGGCTGCCCGTTCACTCCCGGCAAATCATCGGCAATGGGTATTCTCAAATGTCTTGTGATGATTGGCCTCTGCACAAGATCGATCCGGGCACGGAACGTGCCAAAAGAAAGATCGATCCTGGCTCCCGCCCTTTGCGCGAGTCTTCGCATCGGCCAGTTGTCGCTCGTGTAGATAAGATCAACGCTTCGGGCACCCATATCCAACGCTTGAAGCATCGACGCATTCAGCAGGCGCCGACCCATTCCACGCCGACGAGATGCTCCCTCCACCACAATCAGAAGCTCCATCACACCCGAGCCGCCCTGCCGATAAAGCTCCAGCAGCCCGCGAAGCCTCTGTTCAGAGAAGATTCCGAGCATGAGTTCAGCGTTTTCGAGCGCGGTGATCGCCTGCAGATCGAGCGCCGCATCCGAGAGCGGCGCTCCAAACCGACGGCAACGGCTCTCTGCATCGAGCCTGGACAAAAATGCCTGCACCGACGGAAGCTGCCCAATGTCGAGCTGACGGATGTCGAGATCAGACTGTTGTGGGTTGGACCACAACGGTGTGTCCCTCTCAGCGTGCGCGATTCCACTAACCGCCGCCATTGGCGTTCCTTTGAGCGAATGCCCGCATTGTCCAAGTGTACCGATGTTCAGTTAACTTGGCCCGATGCGAAAAAATTCCCGGGGGCTACTCGAAATCTTTTTCCTTTGACGGTCGGAATAAACGGCGATGTTTTCAAGTCTATTTCTGCCGTTGGATTTCCAGCGACAAGTAATCCGTTCGCGCTACGCCTCGATCCCGGCAAGCCGATTGGCGCTGTAAATTGTCCAGCAGGAGCCATTGAGCGGTGGGATGCGATGATCTCATCGCGGCGCCTCAATTGCAGCGAAATGGTCCATTTGGATAAGGTTGGCTGCCGCTGCGACTGATGCACCGAGTTGCGAGGCTGCTTGTCCTTTGGAGGACGCTTGCAGAAAGCGTCCACCTATTTTTCTGATGGCCGGGAATATTTGGTTCCATATTTGAGTTCATTAAGCAGGGGACGAGGTTGAACCCTAGCGACGACAGGAAAAAGTTCACGACTGTCGTTGCGCCCTATCTGGCCGATGCGCATGCGTTTGCGCGCTGGCTCACGCACAACCGTGCGGACGCCGAGGACGTCGTGCAGGAGGCGTGCATTAGAGCGTTTCGAGCATTGCCGCGGTTCTCGGGACCGAATGCACATGCTTGGCTGCTGACAATAGTGAGGAATACCGCTTTCACCTTGCTCAAGGAAAAAAAGGCCGCGGCTTTGGTTGGCCTTGACGAGCTGAGCGAGACCGATCGATTCAGCGTCGAGCGGGGAAACGAAGGGGATGCGGCAGGATCACCGGAAGCAGCGCTAATTGCCGCCGCCGATGCGGCGAAACTTGAGGCCTTCATCGCGGCCCTGCCGGCCGAATTTAGGGAAGTACTGGTCTTGCGGGATATCCAGGGACTCGAATATCGCGAAATCGCGGGCATCACCGGTAGCCCGATCGGAACGGTGATGTCGAGACTAGCGCGAGCCCCGCCACAGGCTGATTGCACGAATGAAGCAGGAGAGTTGCTAGTGCCACTCTCGGACGACAATGATCTGCATCTCATTCACGCCTATCTCGACGGGGAACTTGACGTCATGGCCGCGCTCGCAGTCGAGCGCAAGATCGCAGCCGACCCCGACTTGCGGAAGCTCGCGGATGAAATCGCCACCTTAAAGAAAGTGCTGGCCGAGAAATGCCCGCCGGAACCGCTTCCGCCACAACTGCGATCGCGGATCGAGGCCGCCTTTGCGCTCGAAACGACACGACGAATGCCCAATTGGGCCAAGATCGCGGCATCGATCTTGGCCGTGGCTGCCCTGTCCAGCACCTTGACCGGAATCGCACTCCGCAGGATCGCGCCGCAGGAGATCGTGGTAGTCGAACTCTTTGACGCCCACCTCCGCTCGCTGATGGCAGAACAGCCCACGGATGTCGCTTCCTCGGACCAGCATACGGTTAAGCCTTGGTTCAATGGTCGGATCACCCAATCGCCACGGGTCGTTGATCTCGCTGCTCAAGGCTTCGAACTTGTAGGCGGACGGGTCGATGTCGTCGGCAGGACACCGTTGTCGACCCTGGTATATCGCAGACGCGAGCACGTGATCAGCCTGACCGAAATCACCGGGCGTGATCAGCTCGACGTGCCATTCGATTGGCGGGCGGAGAATGGCTTCAACATGATCAGATGGTCAAACCGTGAGCGATCGTATGTCGCGATTTCAGATCTAAACGTGAATGAACTCGAAACTTTTGCGAAGGTGTTCCGAGGTAGTACCAGCTAGTGGCCGGCCTCCCGGCCTCGCTCACTGCCGCTCTGCCCTTTTGGCCCGAATATGCGGCAAAGAGAAACGGGCAAGAGCCGAGGCAGCGCCTTGGGCGATCACATGGAAATCTTCGTCATGGTCGCCTGCTTCACGATCGCTAATCAGGCAGACAACAACCCCACTGCAAACTGATCAATTCCGGCGATATCTTGCGTTGGGCTGACGATTGCACCACGGCGCTGCTAAACGATGAAGGGACAGGCAGGCGCCGATATCAAGCTTACCTGCGTGAAAAAGCCGCATTGTCTCCTGAAGGCAGACATTGCCGCCCTATAAGCGAAGGTCGGCAACGGGCCACCTGCGGACTACACTGCAGCCCAGCGCCAGAAGTGCAGCCACGTGCCCCTCATCGAGTTGGTCATCCGGTTGAACCTTTTCGGGATTTGCGGGGCTCACTTCTGTGGGCTTCGGAGCCTGAGGTTTCCCATCATGAAGCATCGCGCGATCACCGGATTTGTGGCTGTCGCTCTCCTTGTTGGAGCCACCGCGATCACATTAAGTCATACTCGTCCTCTGCCGATAGCTTGATTTACTAAGCGCCTGGCGCGCCACGATTCCGAGTGTGAACGGGTTCACAACGGCGTCGTGATGCGAATGCTATGCTTGCAGCAAGTTCAATTGCTGACTGATTGTTTCAAAAGGGTTTCTGTTTCGAACGACCTCCGAGGAGGTTTTCATGTTCAAGCGACTTCTTTTGCTCGCGGTCATAGCCTCTCTAACGTCGGCATCGTCTCAAGCCCATTGTCGTGATGGGTCGGAGCCCACCGCGCCCACCGGTTCGCCTTCGGTTCCGTCGCGTGCCGACGCAACGCGAGCCGCGGAAGACTTGTTGGATGAAATTGTGACTTGGCTCGCTTCGAATTTCGATCTGCCGGCCATCAAGGAACGTCCAGCCATCGAATTTGCGTCGAAGATGAAACTCGCGACGATGCGGTTCGGAGATGGTGCCCTTTCGGAGAGTTTCACGGAGAACGACGCATTCGATGAACTGGCTCAGCGTCAGGTCGTCGCCCTCTATAACAACACGTCAAAAACGATCCTCCTCCCTGATGACTGGACTGGGACTTCACCAGCCGAACAATCGATCCTGGTCCACGAAATGGTCCATCACCTCCAGAACCTGGCCAAGCTCAGGTTCGAATGCCCGAGGGCGCGAGAGAAGTTGGCATATTTGGCTCAGGACAAGTGGCTTGGGCGGTTCGGAATGAGCTTGGAGCGCGAGTTTGACGTCGACATGTTCACGGTGCTGATTTCCTCAGCATGCATGTTTTGACCGTGAGTTGAACGATTGCTTTTCCAAACATGTCCAAAGTCCAGGTCTCGTCCGTACGAACACAATTTCAGCAGGTCTGAATTTGATGGTCCGACTCTTGGCGGTCGTTGCAATCATATTGGCGCTCTTGGCAATGGTACGGGGGCAGCAGCATCAGTTTGTGCCGCAGCCAACCGGACCAATGCCGACAGCGCTTATCCCCTAGGTGGGCCGAAGCAGCCAATCGACTCGAGACGCTGCGACCCAATGTCCGTTCGGGGTCAAAAGCAGCGGTGTACGTCTCGGCCGACGACTTCCGGTCTAACCTCAATTTCGGACGTATTGTTGTGCCGCGCCCAGGGTCGCATCTGGGCCAATAAGCGACATGAGCAGCGTGGCCTGGTCATTCGATCCGTCGTACAATATCTCCTCGGTTGGGTTGCGAGCCATGGTGCAAAAGCGGCCAGTCCGGGTCGAGCGTAGGCTGTCGGCGATATTGGCCGCCGACATCGCTGGCTATTCGCGGCTGATGCACAATGACGAAGAGGCAACGCACGCCAAACTGGCAGCGCTCCTAGCAGACGCCGTCGAGCCCGCGATTGCCGAACGCGGGGGCCGCATTGTGAAGAACACCGGCGACGGCTTCTTGGCAGAGTTTCCAAGCGCGGTCGAAGCGGTTCGAGCTGCCATTCAATTTCAGACCCGCGTCCGCGAACTTACCGTCGGTTATGCTGAAGACAGGCGCATCCTGTTCCGTGTGGGCATCAATATCGGCGACGTAATTGTTGAACCGCATGACATCTTTGGAGACGGCGTTAACATCGCGGCGCGGCTTGAGGGCATCGCCGAACCCGGCGGCATCTGCCTATCCTCCTCCGCCTACGATCAGGTTCGCGGCAAGGTCGCGGTCGAGTTCGCCGATCTAGGCGAGCAGAGCCTCAAGAATATTGCCCGCCCAGTCCGAGCCTATGCTGTGGTCTGGGATGGATTTATTCGGGGCACAACGACTGAGGGTGCGATGCCGAGCACACCTCCCCCGACACATCTGTCCATCGTGGTGCTGCCGTTCGCGAACATCGGCGGCGATCCCGAGCAAGACTATTTCGCCGATGGCGTGACCGAGAGCCTGACTACGGACCTGTCGCGCATTAGGGACTCATTCGTGATTGCCAGCACCACTGCGTTGACGTTTAAGGGCATGGCCGTCGACGTGAAGAAGGTCGGGCGCGAGTTGAACGTCCGCTACGTGCTCGAAGGCTCGGTGCAGCGGGGCGGCAACCGACTTCGGGTGAATGTGCAGCTGATCGACGCGAAAACCGGCAATCATCTTTGGGCCGAACGCTTCGACAAGCCTGTCGCCGACCTTTTCGATATGCAGGACGAAATCGTTTCGCGGCTCGCTAACACTCTCGATGCCCAGCTCATCGCGGCCGAGGCACGGCTAGCGCAACGTTCGCCGCATCCTGATGCGATGGACCTGTATTTTCAGGGCATCGCTTGCTTACACGAAGGACTAACCAACGAACACTTGGCGCAAGCGCGCGGCTTTTTCGAACGTGCCTTGGCGCTCGATCCCGACTGTGTCGAAGCACTGGTTGGCAGCGCAATAGTTGACTTTAATAGGGGCGCTAACTTTTCTATTGACGACCGCGCTGCGCTGCTCGCGGCGGCCGAGGGGGCCTTAATCAAGGCTTTGTCCCTGGCTCCGCAATACGCCCCGGCCCACATGTATCTCGGCGCCGTGCATATTTTTACGGCCCGCGCGGCCCAAGGTATCGCCGAATGTGAGCACGCGTTGTCGCTGGATCGAAATCTAGCTAACGCCCATGGCTGGATTGGTCTTGCCAAGTATTTTCTTGCTCGCGCCGAGGAGACCGAGGCCCATGTCCATGAGGCGCTGCGCCTCTCTCCCCGGGATATCTGGGTCTACCGGTGGATGCTGTTTGTCGGCTGCGCCAACGTGCAGCTCAATGCCGACGCCGAGGCGGTCGCCTGGCTGCGCCGAAGCATCGAGGCCAACCGCAATTTCCCCCTCGCGCATTTCCATCTCGCCGCCGCGCTGGCGCTGCTTGGGTGGCTGGACGAGGCACGGGCCGCCGCGCAGGTAGGGCTTGCACTCGATCCAGGGTTCACCATCCGCCGCTTCCAACGCCACGCTCCGAGTAACAATCCGACTTACCTAGTCAGACGCGAACGCTTCTATGAGGGCATGCGCTTGGCCGGGCTGCCAGAGGGCTAAAGGTCGGTTTTGGGAAATGAGCGCCGGTCGAAGACCGTGTCGCCCATGTCCACTCTACCCAACACACCGGACTTCTGCGACTACCCGAGCCTTTTCGCCTCTGGGCCAACAACGGCCCTCGTTACGGCTGTTGCCCAGAGAAAGAGAATAGTCGGCTACCACCGCCGGTGATAGACTTCGGTGCCAGCTAACGTGTTTCGAGCATAGTCCCATGATTAGCAAGGCCGATACTATTGTCATTGGCTCCGGCGGCCTCGGCGCTGCCACAGCATATTACTTGAGCAAACGCGGTCTCAACGTCGTTCTGATCGACAAGCACGATATCGGATCGCAAACCTCGCCCCGCGCTGCGGGCATGGTGAGCTGCGTCCGCAAGAGCGACTTGATGATTGGCCTCATCAAGGACGCTTGCCGTAAGATTGAAGCGTTCACCGAAGAAACGGGGCAGCCTCTCGATTGGGTGCACTCTGGCAGCCTGAAGATCGCGCGTCGGCCGCAGGACGCGGAGGTGATCAGGGCTGACCTTGAGCGCGGGCGCCGCATGGGCCTTGATGTCGAGCCGATTTCTTCGGAGCAGGCAAGTCGCCTCAATCCGTTTTTAAAGCCGACCGGCGTCGTCGCGGCGATGAGGATCGGTGACGACAGGTATTTCGACCCCGTGCAGGTCGCCACCGGCTTCGCCATAGCAGCGGCAGCTCGAGGCGCAACCGTACTGCCAAAGACGGACGTGCTCACCGTAAACATCACTGCCCGCAAGGTGACCGGCGTAACCACCTCGAAAGGCATCATTGAAGGCCCGATCGTGGTTGATGCGGCTGGTGCATGGACGCGACAGGTCGCGGAGGCATGTGGGATTTCCGTGCCTCTGGTCCCGACCCGGCAGCAACTCATCGTCACCGAGCCTTTGGATGGCGCGCGTGCTGACCAACCAATGATTCGGATCATGGATGCCGCCGTATACACGCGTCCCTGCCAGGGCGGCTTGCTTTGGGGTGTCTACGAAGAAACCCCACGACTTTTCGACATGGAGTCGCTCGGAGCCAGTTTCGACATCAAGGACATGCCACTCGACATCGACGTGCTGCGTTCAGCGGCTCTTGAAGTCAAAGATCAACTTCCAATCCTGCAAACGGCAAAAGTGCGAGAATTTCGTGGTGGCATTCCGACAATGACCGCCGACGGCCACCACATCCTTGGCCCGGCCTCCGGAGCTGCAGGCTTCTATTTTGCAAGCGGGTGCAACGTCGCTGGCCTCTCAATCTCGCCGACCATCGGAGAGGCGCTTGCAACCTGGATCATCGATGGCAAGCCGGCTGTCGATCTCTCGCCTATGTCTGTCATGCGCTTCAAAGACCAGCCGTGGTCTGAACCTCAACTACAGAGGGAAGCCGCTTGGCAGTATCGGCACTTCTATGGCGCCGTCTAAGCTACCGCGGGTGATTTAGGAAAGTCGACGCGCTTCGAGTCACGAAGGAATGACGGCTATGGGTCACAAGTCGCCGATCACGCTCAAGATGGCAGACTTCCGCTTGACATTGGTAAGCCGACGTTTGTGAGTACACGCCCTAGTGCAGGAACCACGCGAGCGCGGCGCATTTGAATCGTCGCCGGCTCGCCCCCGAGCCGGCGGAGCGGCCCCGGCCCTCCCCGCCGGAAGCCCCTGAAGCCGGGGTCGTCTCTCCGATACCGTCTGTGTTGGAGTTTGCGTATGCGTGTCTCGCCCTCGATCTTGCCCGCGGACCGGCTCGACCGCGACATCTATCTGGTTCTCGCCGACGCTAACCATAACTGCGACCAGGTCTTGTTTTGGCAAATCCTAAAACTTATGGTTGTGACTTTCAGTATGGAATTTTTTGATGATGGTCCGATTACCTATGGTCGCGGTCATCGCGCCCGACGGGGAAAGATCATACTGGGTTGCAGCGGTCGAACCTGAGAGGGCGACCGAAGCGGTCGCGCAGGTCGTTGGTGACGGGCAAATCGTTAGGCTCTTGCAGCACCGCCTGCGCGTGAAATCAGATGCGCTCCGCCCAGGCGAAGTCCGCCGACTTGGGATCTGACCAGACACCTACCCCCGAAGAGGCACTCCATCTCCCCAAAAGAGCGTCCTCTCCGCCTTAGCACCCCCGGTATATATTAGCGTTACGCACATTGGCGGGCAGAGAGCGCGCGCTTTCGCTGCCGTCTCTTGGGGAGTCGTGCGGATGACCCGTTTCTTCTTCCATGTCCACGACGGCATTACCATCTTCGATGATGTCGGACTGGAACTTCCGGATATCGCCGCCGCGCAAGCAGCGGCGATCGAATTGAGCAGTAAAATCCTCAACGATGGAGCAGAGGGACCCTTGTGGCAGGACCTTACCTGGCGCGTCGAGGTGACCGACAGCCCCGGAATCGGCGGGCAGATCTTCCTTGTCGTCAACTTTTCGGTCACAACGTAATGCACTAAACTAACCTACGCTCCGTGATGGTGCCCGACGGCGGCAATTGCGATGCGCGCTTCCCGGAGGGCGGCCGTCCAAATTCTTCTACTGGGACAACCTAGCCCGCAGCCGGATGCGTCCGGAGGTATTTGATAACGCCACCGCTGAGGCACAGACAAAGGCGCTCGCGCGATCTGAGCAGGACAGACCGAGATGTTCCTCGCCGCTCAACTTTAGGCTAGCAGGCTTAAACAGTCCAGCGCGGGAACTAGCTAGTAACCCACCTCATCAAAAACGTTCCGATATAGCTACGAAAGCGCGTGCGCTTACAATGAGCACTCGACTTCACATTACGCAACGGGTGGCGTTACGAAACGGGTCGGATTTTTAGGTCCCAGCTCGCTTTTGATCGACAGCATTGCCATCTCACCCGTAGGGCTATCGCCTCTTCAGCGTCGCCTCAATGCCAAATGCCGATCGTCCGAAGCAGAAAAATAAGGGACGAATAACCTCGACAAAGATATTTCGATCCAATTCCGATCAGACCGAGATCAGCAGAGAGGACTTAGATTTTCACACTTCTCATTTCCCTAATCTTTTTCAAAACGAAATGATATCGAGCCTTCGTTCAATATGTTGGCGGCTCTCAGGCCTGCGTCGCCTTGCGGATTGTCTACCGTGTGACGTGCGACGACTGGGTCATCATGTTGGCCAACGCCGATGGTGCACGCTGCCCGAGCGGTTCGTGCCGCAGCGATCGAGATCGGTGCCGGCCAGACCGGAGCTCGGCAAGATTGGGTAGCATTGATGGCGTCGAGCCCCAGCCAGCACGGCGGTCTTGATCCTCGAACTCAGCCCCAGCGCGCGCTCGCTGGGGAATGGAGGTGCCAATTCCTCCGGTGATTCTTCCGTAATCGCGAAACAGGCGCGGTTACGATCGCTCAAGGATCCAATCTCGTTCTATGGATAGTAATCGCAGTGCTCCTTCTGCTCTGGATCTAGCCGTCCCCAGGTAAAGCGAGCGTCGCCCTAAGGGCGGTCGCCAAAGGTGGCCGCCTTCTCTGGGCCATCGACGAGATCGCTCCCGGCGTGACTCCTTCGGCGCTTCCTCGGGACGGCCGTCACGGTCTATGAGCTAACGACCCTCCTGCACCAGTCGCGAAAATGACCGCAAAGCCAATATCTGAGTCAGAGTGGTCCGTTCGTCCGGAAACGAAGCGGGCAAGGTCGCCATAGGGCGCCTGGTCTTTTCGAACTACGAAAGCAGCATCTGACTTGAACCGGATACAGGAAGGCCAGATGGGCACCTGGCTACGAGGCTGCATTAACCATACCAACGCGGCAAGCTTGGCATATCCAGCCGAAAGTTAGCATATCTGATCGGCTTCGCAGCAAGCGCGAAGCGGATAAGCGGCTGCCGTCCGGTGCTGGAACACCAAACGACAGCCTGACCACAACCGACTAATGGAGAGTCGTTCATGGCTACCAGCCACTATAGCGCCGATTCGGCATCCTTGCCCCAAACCTACCTGCGGCCTGGGCCGCTACCTTCTGCCGTTGACAAGAGTGAACGCTTCCCGGACGGCGGCCTTGTGCCGGTGTTCGCGACGGTCTTCGAGAATTTCAACTCGTCGTTCACGGATTAGCGATCGTCAATTCGACGTCGCGCATCGCAAGGGGTGGCGAAAGGCCACCTCCTCGTTGGGACCGGCTGCTCTGCCTTCCATCCAAACGACCAACCTTTGCGATGCCTGGGTCTCCGTTGCTTCGGCTCACCTGGCGGCAAAAACGATACTCAGTTCACGACGTCGGCCGGCGATCTCTCGCAACAGAGGGATTTCAGTCATGTCATTGTCATTCGACCTGCCATCGTCGCGGACCACCTGCACGTCCAAGATCTTCCGTCCCGGGGATGGCATCACCAGCCCTCGGCTGGTGCATCACGGCGCGAGCCGTGTTGGGGTCTGGGTCATCCCCCTCGCTGATCGCAACAGCACCGATCTGGCGCTGGCCGTCGGCCCCGCCGCCTACGTGCTGATGAACCGCGAGACGGCCTACTTCGGCGAGACCAAAAACATCAATATGCGTTTCTCGAAGCATTTTGCCGATCCGGCAAAGGCGTTTGCCCGCGTAGCCTACGTTGTCGTCGGATATCCCGAGCCCTGGTCCAACAAGGACCCAGCATTCTATCTTCAATATCACCTCTGGAGCATTGCTCAAGCAGCGCGCCACGTCGTCATCACCAACGAGTGGACCCCGACAATTCCCAGGGTCCGCGCCGATGAACGCGCCGAAATGGAGCGCATCCTCGAGGACGCGCGTCAGCAACTGTTTGACGCGGGTTGTCTGGCACTGGATTCCTACTTCGATCGCGTTCCCGTAGTTAGTTCAACTGAACGAGACGACGATCCGATCGGGCCGAACGACATGGAGCCGATGCTGATCGACATCGTCGCCACACCTCCCGCCGGAGGTGAGCTTGAGCTGAATTATGTAGGCCTCTGGGCACGGGGCTATCCCACATCCGATCGCGGGTTCGTGGTCATGCCCGGCGCCGAATTCCGTTGGCCCATCAACGGTAGCGCCCAGGGGATCGTCGACACCCGCCGCAGCGAATTGGAAGCGAAGCACGCCCTGGCCACGATCCCCGGGGCTGCCGACCGAAAGCGCCTTCTGGTCGCCGTCTGGTTTCCATCCGCCGCTATCGCGGCGAAGGTCATCACGGGCGCCCATATTGGTTCGAGAGTGTGGGTCCCCCGCCGCTACCCGCAACCGATCATCATTGCGAACTGAGGGGGCCGCGAATGTCTGCTTCGAACAATCCCACGAGCGATATCTGGCCGCTCTCCACGGACGACGGCCCTCCGCTGGCGTGGTGGCGGATGCTCTCGGTGCATCAGTTCCGATACACCGAACAGTCAATCATCGGTACCATGTTGCAACGAATCGCCGTCCTTCATGGCGGCGACAAACTCCGGGCCGCCCTGAGTGGCGATCCGGCAGCTGCGATCGCTGCCGCCCTCTCCTTGATGCCGATCCGCGACATTTCGCTGACCGTCGACATCACGATGACCGCCCTGCTTCACTCGGCCCTCAGCGATGACCCCGCGGCCATGCTCGTGCTGTCGCACGTTCTTGGTCGCCTCGAGTTCGATCTTCCTTTTAAGGTCGAACTCGCCACCCTGTGGCTTAACCATCACATCCATTACGCTAAGGCTACCGGTCAGTCTGCCCGGACGGAGGCAATGGTCTCGCTGGCTCTTTGCGAGGAGGATCTCGCTTGAGCGCGAATGATGACGATGACAATTCCGATCATCTGGATCTACCGACAGCGGAGGACGCCGCCTCGACCGGCGCCGCTGCCGATTCGGCCGATTGGGACGAACGCCTCAAGGGCCTGCCCAGGCTTTTGCGCTATGCAATGCTGATTGTCGATGGCGCCGATCACGTTGAGGAGCGGCTCATCGCTGAAGTCGAAGAGCTCTGCCCGCAGTTGTCCCATAATCTCGCATGGGCCAAAGGCAGGTCGTTAGAGGGCGCAATGGCGCTGGCGGCTGAACTCGATCGCCGCGCGGTCGCTCATAGTGAGCCAGCTCTCAGGAGCCTTGCTGATAGTGTCCGGCTCGTGAGCTTGCCGACGCCACGTGATGACGAACACTTCCAGCAGCATCGCAGGGTCGCCAAGGCACTGGTCAAGGCCTTTCAGCTGAATTCGCTGATCGTCGAACAGAAGGTTCGCTGCGACCTTGAACGGTTCACCTATGGCTGGGCCGCGCTACAGGCCTGCACGCATTTTGTGCCAAAGAAGTTCTCTGCGGCAATGAACGCCTCCCTGGTCGGGCACCGCACGGCCGAGCATCGCATCTCCGCAGCCAAAGCGGCGTTGCGACTTCAGTTCAGGGAGGAGAATGACCGCCGAAGGCAACGGGAAGCCGACCGGACCGAAGCCGTCGAGCGACAAGCCGCCCCGATCCTCGAGGTCATTCCCGATCATCATCTCGTCGTTGCGCGTCTGTCCGAAAACGAGATGAAGAGCCCCAAGCTCAAGGAGATCATCGGGCCGCTGAAGGACGTCGTCAACGTCGCCTTACCGCTCGTTCAGGCACCGGCGTTGTACGAAGCGCGCAACACCCTGCTGTTCGAGTTCCCGTACGCCAGCGAGGTCGTCGACTTCGCCTTGGCAGATCTCGTTGGACGCGAGACAGTGCATTTGCGCCCCCTCCTGATCGTTGGCGAGCCCGGCGGTGGTAAGAGCCGGTTCGCCCGCCGACTGGGCGAGGTCTTGGGTGTCGCCGTATGGCGGAGCGATGCAAGCCGCTCCGATAGTGCTTCCTTCGGGGGCACGGACCGGCGCTGGTACTCAGCCGAGCCGTGTCACGCCTTCCTCGCAATTGCGCAGGCACGCATTGCCAATCCGCTCGTGCTGGTCGACGAGATCGAGAAGGCTGCGACGCGAAGCGACAATGGCCGACTTTGGGACGTGCTGCTCGCATTTCTCGAAGCGGAGACGAGCTCGCGCTATCCCGATCCCGCGCTTCAGACAAATCTTGATCTGTCGCAGGTAAGTTACGTCGCTACCGCAAACCGTCTCGATCCCCTGCCCGGTCCGATCCGGGACCGGTTCCGGGTCGTGAGCTTTCCCAAACCGACCTCCAAGGATCTCGACGCCCTGCTGCCGGCCGTGTTGACCGATCTCGCGAGGGAGCGCGGCCTCGATCAGAGTTGGGTGACGCCGCTCGATGGCATTGAGCACGAGGCGGTCGCGAGAAACTGGGCCGGTGGCTCGGTGCGCCGCCTGCGTCGTGTTGTCGAAGCCGTCCTGCGCGAGCGCGACATCCACGCATCGAGGAACTGATCATGGAGGAGAACGGCTCAGGAAGACCACGGCCGCTATTGCCTCGGCCGCCGCATTTGCGCGGGATAACCCGTCCCCAGGGCTTAAGTGGCGCACGCCCACCCGATACTATCACGGTCAATTCTCAGAGGACCGATGCCGTGACCGATCCCCAGATCGTCTGCCCCAACTGCCACACCGAAATCAAGCTGACGGAATCGCTCGCCGCTCCCCTCATCGCAGAGACGCGCCGCAAGTTCGATCAACAGCTTACTGCAAAGGAGGAAGACTTTGGCCGGCGCGAAGCGCTACTCAAGCAGGCCAGAGAAGAAATCGCGAAAGCTCGCGAGGCCGTTGACGAGCAGGTGGCGGCCAAGCTGAAGGCGGAGCGGGCGAACATCGCCGAAGCTGAAGCCAAGAGAGCGCGTCTGGCGGTCGCCGACGAGCTCAGCACCCGCGACTAGCAATTGGCCGATTTGCAGCAGATGCTCACGAGCAATGGCGAAAAGCTGGCTGCAGCCCAAAAGATCCAGGCGGGCATGCTTCGCAAGGAGCGCGAGCTCGACGATGCCAGGCGGGAAGTCGAGCTCACGGTCGAGACGAAGGTACAGGTGGCGCTTGCTGCCGTACGCGACAAGGCCAAGCTTGATGTCGAGGACTCGTTCAAGGCGGAGGTCGCCGAGAGCAGTTGTCATCTACTAGGATGACACTCTTCCGGAGCACAGGACGCAACTGCTGCACTAACTTCTCAACCTCGTAATGCCAGGCCGCGGCGAATACGAACACAAAATCATAAAGGCTTGCGCCAACAAGGACGTTCCGCAGGAATCCCCGTCGCTGCATAGCAAACGACGTTCCGGATCCTTGCGACATCATCGCGTCCAAGATCAATGCGCGCCGCGCTTCGGGAAGGCGAACAATGAAGCTCCGCTTCATCGGTGTGGTCAAAAGCCATCCAAACTCGTCTTCATCAGCGCGCGCGAGCACGACCTCGCCTCGCTTGCAGATGTTGCGGATCTCGAGTTCCCGGGCGACACGGTCTAATGACGAAGTCGAGTGTGCTCCACCCGGCCGCTTGGCACTCTTCCTGCATTTTTTCAGGAGCTCCCGAAGCTCCATAATCGTCAGCTTGCCCTCGCTGACATCTTCGAGCAATTTTCGACGGCGCTCCGGTTGCCTTGCGGCAATTCGAGCGACCCGCTCGACAGCAGCCACTGGCATCCTGACATCAGGTGCCAGCTCGGTGATGCCTTCTGCCTCCAGGAATTGTGCCGCAGCGATAAAGCGGCGGAGCGTGTTGTCGCTGAGCCTCACTTTCTTCGACAGCTTGGCGATGTAGTCGCCGCGTTCGCCGTGCTCTAAAGCTTCAAAGGGACGCAGATGCGGCCTGATATAGGCAAGCCAATCGTTTGCGATACGTCCGGGGCGCGCAGCCATAAAAAATCGTCGATTCGCGAAGGTCGTTTATTATAAGCCAGAGCTGTGGCTTTCCAAGCGAATGATGATGTTGACGGCAGGACGACTTCAGCTGACACTAAAGCTGGCAGACGAGATAGGCTGTCGTGCAATAGGATGCGATGAACGTGATTGTTGTGGGCGAAAAGCTGGCTGAGAAAGGGGCCTGTCCTGCTCTGCGTTACATTCGGAGTAACGGGGGGGAAGCCGACCTTTGCTTCGGCAGCGCGCATCAATCGAACGTCATCCAAGCTGACAGAGATCGGTCTCCAGGAATGAAGCTGGACGGCATGAATGTCGGGCAGGAAGCGGGCCCCAGGTTGAGTAGCGCGCATCGCGCGGTCGCTAACCGAGTGGAAAGCAGCGGGGCATCCGGCATTGGACCGGACGGCATCAATGTCTGCGGTGAGGCTTCCAGCGCCACGGAGCGCCTTCGTGGAAATCTCGTGGAAATCATCTTTTCGCCGGCCAGCCGCAAGGCGGCTAAACCCTTGAAGAAGATGGTGGGCACGACAGGGATCGAACCTGTGACCCCTACCATGTCAAGGTAGTGCTCTCCCGCTGAGCTACGTGCCCTAGAGGTCATTTCATCGGTGGGGTCCCTATAACGGCTCAGGGGACCCGGCGCAAGGACGGAAGGAGGCCGATTTAGGCCGCCAGCATCTTGTTCACTTCGCTGACCAATTCGCGCAGATGCACGGGCTTGGACAGCACCTTGGCGTTCTTGGGGGCGTCCGAATCCGAGTTCAGGGCGACCGCGGCGAAGCCGGTGATGAACATGATCTTGATGTCGGGGTCGAGTTCCGAGGCCCGGCGGGCGAGCTCGATCCCGTCCATCTCCGGCATCACGATGTCGGTCAGCAGCATCTCGAACGGCTCTTCGCGGAGCCGCTGGTAGGCGGCCATGCCGTTGTCATGGGACGAGACCTGAAAACCGGCGTTTTCCAGCGCCTTGACCAGGAAACGGCGCATGTCGTTGTCGTCTTCGGCGAGCAGGATCTTTGGCATGGCAGGAAACGTCGAATCCCCAGAGGATATCAGCAGAGGTCACTAAGCCCGACAGAGGGTAAATTTGGGGTGAAAATCTTTACCCTGGACGGATCGCGCTGCCGGCTCCTTGTGAACCGGAATGCGGATCGAATCAATCGAAGCCGACCGGACGATCCCCGCCTCGCTGCCTGCACGGTTAAGACATGTTCCAGCGCAGATCACATCTTTTCGCTTGGCAGAATGGTTGCGATTCCGGACAATGACGACACATGAGAGCCGCTCGACCGGCCGAATCAATCCGTTCAAGCCTTTGCCGGGCCTTACAGGATCCTGCTGGGCCGGATCTTGTGGCGTGAAGGGACGAAGCCTGGGAATAAGGGACGAAGCCTGAGAAGATGACCCGGTTTGACGGCGAGATGTCGCCAGCATTCGAGATCGTCGAGCCCGCCGAATGGCGCGCGCCGGTCATCTTCAACTCGCCCCATTCCGGCTCGACCTATCCGGACGAATTCCTCAGCGCCTCCAGGATCGACCTGCCGACGCTGCGGCGGTCGGAAGATTCCTTCATGGACGAGCTGATCGGCCATCTCAGCGCCCGCGGCTTTCCGACCGTGCGGGTTAACTTTCCCCGCTCCTATGTCGACGTCAACCGCGAGCCCTACGAGCTCGACCCCCGCATGTTCACCGGCCGCCTGCCGAGCTTTGCCAATACCCGCTCGATGCGGGTCGCCGGCGGCCTCGGCACCATCCCGCGCGTGGTCGGCGATGGCCAGGAGATCTATCGCGACCGTATCCTGGTCGACGATGCGTTGGCGCGGATCGAGACGCTCTACAAGCCCTATCACCGCGCGCTGCGCCGGCTGATCAACAAGGTGCACCAGATGTTCGGCACGGTGGTGCTGGTCGACTGCCACTCGATGCCCTCGGTCGGCGTCAGCAGGGACGAGCCGCGCCGGCCCGACATCGTGATCGGCGACCGCTACGGTACGAGTTGCACCCCGCTGTTACCCGACCGGGTCGAAGAGACCATGGGCGGGCTCGGCTATTCGATCGGCCGCAACAAGCCCTATGCCGGCGGCTTCATCACCGAGCATTACGGCAACCCGGCGAGCGGGCTTCACGCGGTGCAGCTCGAGCTCAACCGCGCGATCTACATGGACGAGCGACGACGCGAGCGCAGTCCGCGCTTTGCGCAAGTGGCAACCGACTTCGGCGTCCTCGCCGACGTGCTGGCGGCCACGATCCCGTTCGGCGATCTCGGACCGTTCCAGGCCGCGGCGGAATAGGCGGCAAGCCTGCGACGCGCGACCACGTCGCGGATCAAGGACCAGACAAAGCTGCGAGCGTATCGGGCGCCGGATCTTCACTTCGCGTTTTCGCACAGCCGAAGTGAAACAGGCGACCCAAAGAAAAAAGGGCCGCTCGCGAATGACGCAAGCGGCCCAAGTCTAGGGAGGAAACGCCCAAGGAGGGCAGCGGTAACGCAGAGCGCTACCGCACCGCAACAATATGCGGCCGCGCCGCACAAAGTGCAAGGGCTTTTGAGCCATTTCCCATGCAAAACACACATGGCTCTGTTGCTTCCAGAGAAACCCAGATTCAGTTCCTTTGATAAGGAAATTCAATGGGTTGATAGTCATTTGCATACGAACAAGGCATGTTCGGAACTAAGTTTTCAACTCAATGATCGATATTTGGCCAGGAGATGGCTCGGATGAGGCAACCGGCATCGGCATCCAAAATACCAGGGTGCAAATCAAGACAGCGCTGCACGCGAGAGGCGAATTGAGATAGGCAGATGCGAGCTTCACCCGACTTTCGTTTTGAGGATGCGCCGTGACGGTGATCGACTTCTCAGCCTTCATCGGAGGGCTCGCCACCGCCTCCGGCGAAACCATCCTGCCGTTCTTCCGCACCTCGCTGTCGATCGACGACAAGAGCAAGACCAAGGATTTCGATCCGGTGACCGAAGCCGACCGCGCCGCGGAGGCGGTGATGCGGCGGCTGATCAAGGCCAATTTCCCCCAGCACGGCATCGTCGGCGAGGAATTCGGCAATGAGCGCGAGGACGCCGACTATGTCTGGGTGCTCGATCCCATCGACGGCACGAAGTCCTTCATCGGCGGGTTCCCGATCTGGGGCACGCTGATCGCGCTGCTGCACAAGGGCGCGCCGGTGTTCGGCATGATGCACCAGCCCTTCATCGGCGAGCGTTTTTCCGGCGACAACGGCTCGGCCAACTATAAAGGCCCCTCCGGCGAGCGTCGGCTCCAGGTCCGCCGCTGCGCTTCGCTGTCGGAGGCGACGACCTACACCACGAGCCCGCTGCTCATGAACGAGCGCGACCGCGCCATTTTCGGCCGTATCGAGAAGGGCGCGCGGCTGTCGCGCTATGGCGGCGACTGCTACTCCTATTGCATGCTGGCGGCCGGCCACGTCGATCTCGTGGTCGAGACCGAGCTGAAGCCCTACGACATCGCGGCCCTGATCCCGATCGTGACCGGCGCCGGCGGCGTCGTCACCACCTGGGAAGGCAAGCCGGCCCAGGGCGGCGGCCGCATCATCGCGGCGGGCGATGCCAGGGTCCACGAAGAAGCAATGAAACTGCTCAACGGATAGCCGCCCCAAGAGGCTTGTATGAAAAACTGGCGTAAGCTCTTCCTCGCAAGCCTGCTTCTGTTTCCCGCCCTCGCCTCCGCCCAGAATTTTCCGGCCAAGCCGATCAAGCTGATCGTGCCGTTCCCGGCCGGCGGCCCCAACGACATCATCGCGCGCGTGATCGGCCAGCGCATGTCCGAGCTCTCGGGCCAGCCGGTGCTGATCGACAATCGCGGCGGCCAGGGCGGCGTGCTCGGCACCGACGCGGTCTCGAAGGCCGCGCCCGACGGCTACACCATCGCGATCTCCTCAGCCGGCGCGCTCGCGATCAGCCCGAGCATGGAGCGGGTCGCCTACGACACATTGTCCGACCTCACGCCGGTAACGCTGGTTGCGACCGTGCCGGAAATGCTTGTCGTCGCCACCAACGTCCCCGCCAAGGACATCGGCGAATTGATCGCGCTGGCCAAGGCGCAGCCCGGAAAGCTCAACTTCGCCTCCTCCGGCCCCGGCAGCCTGCCGCACCTCGCCGGCGAATTGTTCAAGCTGACCGCGAAGATCGACATCGTGCACGTGCCCTATCGCGGCGCCGCACCCGCGGTGAACGACCTGCTGGGCCAGCAGGTGCAGATAACGTTCCTCGATCTTCCGGTGCTGCTGCCGCAGGTCAAGGCCGGCGCCTTGCGGCCGATCGCGGTCGGTTCAGTCGAGCGCGCACCGACCGCGCCTGAGGTACCGACCACGGCGGAAGCGGGCTTTCCTGATCTGCGCATCGAGAACTGGTACGGCATGGTCGCGCCCAAGGGCACGCCGAAGGAGATCGTCGCAGCGCTGCATGGCCTGGCGACCAAGGCGATGGCGGATCCGGCCGTGAAGGAAAAGCTCGCCGCGCAAGGCGCGACGCTTGTTGGTGATGAGCCGGAGCATTTCCGCCAATTCATCGCGGACGAGACGAAGAAGTGGACGAAGGTGATCAAGGACGCCGGGGTGGAGACGGCGAAGTAGCGCTCGGTAAGCGAACGGCCTCACACCGCCTCGGCCCGCAAATGCTCCACCAGCATCTTCGCCGGGCGCGGCAGCGTCTTGAAGCTTCGCGCGCAGATCACGAGTTTGCGGTTGGCGAAGGCATCGCGCAGGCGGACCATGGCGAGCGGCATCAGCTTGGCGCAGCGGCGGGCAGCGGCTTCGGGCACCAGGGCGACGCCGACATCGGCGGCGACCATCTGGCAGATCGCATCGAAGTCGCGCAGGCGCGCGCGGTAATGCGGCCGCATGCCAAGCCGGGCCGCGTGTTTCGAAATATGAACCTGGAGCGCGGTGGCGCTGGTGAGCCCGACGAACTCGCACGCGCCCGCCTCCTGAAAATCGATCTGGCGGCGGCCGGCGAACGGGCCGCGCCGTGACGTCACCAACGTCAGGTGATCCTCGCTGAAGACGAAGCGCTCGATATGGTCGGGCAGCGCGTGCTCCGCGGCGAAGCCGAGGTCGGCGGCACCGGCGGTGATCGCCGCCGCGATGTCGGTGCTCTCGCGCTCCTCGATGTCGATGGCGACGTCGCGATGCTCGCGCAGGAAGCCGGCCAGCGCCTTCGGCAGATGCTCCGACAGGCCGGAGGTGTTGGCGAGAAAATGCACGCTGGCGCGCACGCCGCTGGCAAAGCCGGCGAGATCGCCGCGCATGGCGTCGATCTGGTGAATGACGAGACGGGCATGATCGAGCAGGCTCTCGCCGGCCGCGGTCAACTCAACGCCTCGGCGGCCGCGCTTGAGCAGCGCGACGCCGAGCGCATCCTCCAGCCCCTTGATGCGCGCGCTGGCCGAGGCCAGCGCCAGATGCGACCGCTCCGCGCCGCGGGTGATGCTGCGCTGGTCGGCGACTGCGATGAACAGCTGGAGATCGACGAGATCGAAACGCATTTGGTCTCCTCCAACCAAGCCTTCGTCCATAGCGAAGGCTGTCTCCGTAACCTCCAGATTGTGCCCGGGCGCGGCTTCGGTCAATGTGCAGGTCATGATCGACCCTTTCCTCATTGTCATCGCCGCCGTCTTCCTGGTCGCCGGATTCGTCAAGGGCGTGGTCGGGCTCGGCCTGCCGACCGTCTCCATGGGCCTGCTCGCGGTGAGCATGGCCCCGAGCCGCGCGATCGCCATCGTCATCGTGCCCGCCATCATCACCAACATTTGGCAGACTTTCGTCGGACCGTACTTGCGCGACATCCTCAGGCGGCTGTGGCCGCTGATGATCGGCACCGTGATCGGCTGCTGGCTCAATGCCGGCGCGCTGACCGGCCCGCACGCGCGCTACGGCACGATCGTGCTCGGCGCCCTGCTCGTGATCTACGCGGTGATCGGCCTGAACAAATTCCAGTTCCGCGTCGCGCCGCAGAACGAGAAATGGGTCGGTGGCGTGGTCGGCGTGGTCACCGGCGTGATCTCCGCCTCGACCGGCGTGCAGGTGATCCCCTCGATGCCGTTCATGCAGGCGATCGGCATGGAGAAGGACGAGCTGGTGCAGGCACTCGGCGTGTTCTTCACGACCGCGACGCTGGCGCTCGCCTTCAACCTCACCGCCGGCGGATTGCTGACGCCGGCCAATGCGGTGCCGGGCGCCGTGGGCCTCGCCATGGCCTTTGCCGGCATGCTCATCGGCCAGTCGGTGCGGACGCGGATGCCGGCGGAGGCGTTTCGCCGCTGGTTCCTGATCGCGATGATCCTGCTCGGCCTTTATCTGGCCGGCAGCGCGCTGGCGAAGGAATTCGCCTGAGAAGAGGCTCACGCCTTCGGCGCGTAGCCCGGCACCCATTTATCGTATTGAGGCAGATCGTCCTGGATCGTCCACCACGGCGCGCGCGACGAGGTGAAGACGTGGAGGCGGGGCCTGACGTCAGGATCGTCATCGAGCAGGCCGGCGGGAATGCTGACGGTCGGCAAATAACTCGCCTTGCCCGGCGTCAGGCAGCCGCAGGTCTTGCAGCGATGGCGAAAACTGCCCGGCGCGGACTCGTAAGCCACCGTCATGTCCTCGCCCGCGACAAAGCGAAACTTGTCGGCTTCAACATGGGCATAGGTGGCGAATGCCGCGCCGGTCAGCTTGCGGCAATTGACGCAATGACAATGCGTCAGCGTGCGAACCTCGTCGATCTCGAAACGCACGGCGCCGCACAGACAGCTTCCACGAATCATCGAAACCTCCCGCGCGTGGCCTCTATCGGGCCGATTGCATGCCACACCAGTCATTCGTTCGAACGAGTTACCGCGTCTCCAGCATGGCGACGCGGATGCCGAGATAAATGAACAGGCCGCCGAGCGCACGGTTGACCCAGGCGATCGCGCCCTCGGAGGCCCGCAAGCGGTGCGCGGCCTTTGCCGCGAACGCCGCCAGCACCAGGCACCACAGCGTTCCCGTGCAGATGAAAATCAGGCCGAGGGTCAGGAAGGCGAGCGGCTTGTGCGGAGAATCGGCTGCGACGAATTGCGGCAGGAAGGCCAGGAAGAACAGCGCGACCTTGGGATTGAGCGCGTTGGTGAAGACGCCCTGGAGGAACACCCGCCGCAACGAGCTCCGCGCCGGCTCGTCGATCGCCGATGCCAGCGTCGGGCGCGACCACAGCATCTGAAGTCCCGTGACGACCAGATAGGCCGCACCAACCAGCTTCAGGATCGAAAAAGCGGTAGATGAGGCCATCAGCAGGGCCGAAAGGCCGATTGCCGCGCCTGCGACGTGGAAAAAACAGCCGCAACTGATGCCCAAGGCGGCGGCAGCCCCGCCCCGCCAGCCCATCTGCATGCTGCGGCCGATGACGTAGACGGAGTCCGGTCCCGGCGTGATGTTGAGCAGCACGCCCGACAGGATGAAGAGCCAGATTTCGTGAATGCCCAGCATGTGAGGTGCCCCGCCGCCCCGTCCGTCTCAAGGGATCGGGCTTAGTCGGTTCGGCGGCCGTCGTCCACCGCCGGGACTGCGTAGGATTTACCTTGAATTTGCAATGCGGATCATACTTTCCCGCGGCCTCATCTGCTCTATAAAGGCAGGGTTCTTGAAATGCGGGATTCGAGGCGACTGCCACGCCGTGGCCAGTCCTCCATCCTTTGGAGCTCCGAGAATATGGAAAGACGTCTGGCTGCCATTGTTTGCGCCGATGTCGCCGGCTATTCGCGCATGATGGGC
This sequence comes from Bradyrhizobium sp. B025, assembly GCF_042257955.1. Lineage (NCBI taxonomy): Bacteria > Pseudomonadati > Pseudomonadota > Alphaproteobacteria > Hyphomicrobiales > Nitrobacteraceae > Bradyrhizobium > Bradyrhizobium sp. B025. The sequence goes on from NZ_CP170150.1 coordinate 7,666,368, forward strand.
AGCGACGAGGCTGGCACCCATGCCGCCTTCAAGGCGCATCGCAGCGCGATTCACCCCATCATCCTCAATCACGGCGGCCGCGTCGTGAAGAACACCGGCGACGGCTTCCTGCTGGAGTTCCCCTCGATCGTCGGCGCCACCGAAGCCGCGATCGCGATGCAGACGCTGATGGCGGAGCGCAACCACCATCTGCCGGCTGACCGCGCCATGCAGTTCAGGCTCGGCATCCACATGGGCGACGTCATCGCCGACGAGGACGAGGTGTTCGGTGACGATGTCAACATTGCCGTCCGCCTGGAATCGGTGGCGAGCCCCGGCGGCTTCGCCATCTCGGCCAAGGCCTACAGCGAGGCGAACAAGCATCTCACCGTGCCGCTGGTCGATGGCGGCAACCATCGCTTCAAGAACATCAAGGATGCGGTCGGGGTCTGGACCTGGAAGCCCGAGGGCGCACGGGCGATCGCCCCCGAGCTGAGGGAGGCCTCCGCACTCTCGCAGCAGTACCGCACCGCGATCGTCGGCGTGCTGCCCTTCGCCAATCTCAGCGACGCCCAGGACGAATACTTCTCCGACGGCCTGACCGAGGATCTGATCCACGCGCTGTCGCTGCAATCCTTCTATCGGGTGCTGAGCCGCAACTCGACCTTCGCCTTCAAGGGCAAGAACACGAGCACTCGGCTGATCGCGCGCGAGATCGACGCCACCTATCTGATCCAGGGCTCGGTGCGGCGCGCCGGAGCCAAGATCCGCGTCACCGCGGAGCTGATCGCGCCGGAGACCGGCGAGCAGCTCTGGACCGGGCGCTACGACCGCGACATCGGCGACTTCTTCGCGATGCAGGACGAGATCACCACCAACCTGTCCGCCGCCATCGCCACCGAGATCGTCCGCGCGGAGGCCTCGGCGCCCGCGCGGCTCTCGACCGACGTAACCGCGTGGGACCGTTTCCTCAAGGGGCTGTCGCATTACTACCGGCAGACCAAGGAGGACCTGGCCGCCGCCATCGACCTGTTCCGGGAGGCCATCGCGGTCGATCCCAAGCTGTCGATCGCGCACGCCTACCTTGCCACGATCCAGATCCAGAGCATCCAGTTCGGCTGGGTCAAGGGTACGCGGGAGATGTGGGCCGAGGCGATGAACCTCGCCGAAACCAGTGTCCGGCTCGACCCGCGCTCCTCCTTCGCGTTCTCGATCCTGTCCTGGGCCCATGCGATGGAAGGGCATTACGAGGCCGCGATGGACGCCGCCAAGCGCGCGGTCGCACTCAACCCCTACGACAACGGCGCGCGCGGCGTGCTCGGCATCTGCCATTTCGTGATCGGCGAGCACCGCGAGGCGATCGAGCTGTTTTCGATGGCCGCGCAGCGCGACAACAGCGACCCGCGCTACCAATGGGCCGCACTGAACGCGTTCAGCCATTATCTGTTGGGGCAGTATGACGCGACCCTGTCGTGGGCCCGCGAGCAGCTCTACATCAACCCGAACCACATGCAGGCGCTGGCGATCCGAGCCGCAGCGCTGGCGCAATTGGGGCGGACCGGCGAGGCCGTCGAGGCGACCCGCGTGCTCATGGGCAACTACCCGACCCTGAATGTCGACCGCCATTTGCGCAATTTCCACTGGAAGCGGCCCGAGGACCTCGCTCATTACCGCGAGGGGCTTCTGAAGGCGGGCGTGCCGCTCGGCAAGCTGACGCTGGTCCAGAGCGACGTCAAACGCGCCGCCGAGTCCTGACAGGCGGACTGCGGCCGCGCGACGATCTCTCGTCCGCTCTTGTTGACAGCACAGTGAATTCAGCCACACTTTGTCACACGCTGAAGTAGTATAGTCGGCGGCGGCCGCGCTGGCTGTTTGTTAGGACTTTCCGCGCTTGATCGGCGCGTCTGATTTTCACGATTCGCCGTTTTCAGGAATTGGGCCATGCATCACCCCGCCTCGAAGCCCCCCTTCGACCCCTCGATCGGGGTCTCGCCGAACAATCCCTGTCCATTCCTGCGCGGCCTCGTCGGCGAAGGCTTCGTCGACGGCGGGACCGTCCCGCTCAACACGCTTTCGCAGACCATCGCGAATGCGAGCGGCGAGACGGGGCTGATGAAGAGCTGGGCCCGGATCCAGGTCCGCGGCGTTGCGCTCATCGCCAACGGATTTAGCCACATCCTGAAAAGCATCCGGTCGGGCCCGCAGCTCGACGAACTGCGCGGTGGCCCTCTGGACAAGCGCGGCGCCGGCTCGCGCGTCCTCGGCGTCGACGGCAAGGTCAACGAGGACGAGATCGCGCGGCTCCAGAGCTTCGGCCGGACCTACACCGATCCGGACACCGGCAGCAGCGAGCCCGGCCTCAACGCTGCGGAAATCAAGACCTTCATGCACGAGAACCTCAAGCGCGCAGGCAGCGCCGTGCGCTGGTACTACCCCGTGCTGATGCAGTTCGAATGGCCCGTCCTGCTGAAGATCATGGGCAAGGGCACGAGTAAGGAGGATCGCTATCTCAGCGTCGCCGACGTGCGCACGCTGCTGAACGCGCGCCAATTCCCCGACCGCATCAACCAGCGGATTTTATCGCAGCCGCTGCTGTCATCCTGCGCGCTCAGGTTTCGCTGGGCTCTCGGGATCATAGCGTTCCTGTTCGCGGCCGCTCTTGTCGCGCTCGTGGCGGTCGCCGAATTCCCCGACCAGGTCCGCGCCATGCTGCCGCAGAAGGGAGTCCTCGCACAGCTGCTGCCGCCGCCCTTGCCAAAACTCCCGGAGACGACGGCGGCCTTCTGGCTCGAGCAGAACTGGTCGCTGGAGGACCGGCACTGGTTCCACCACACCAGCCAGGGCACCGCGACCTTTCCGGTTCCCTACACCTGGTTCATGGCGCTGGAGCAGCCGCGTCTTCGCCTGTTCTCACGCCCCGGCATGGTGAAGGACAGCGCCTATCTCGAGCGCTTCGGCTTCATCCAGAGCCCGCAATCCATCAAGACCGACGCAACCACGCTGCGGAGCTTCGGCTACGCCAATGTCTACGACACGACGCAGCCGAAGAGCCTGTCGACCGATTGGTCACCGGTCGAGAATGTCGACGGCCTGCCGGTCGGCTTCGCGCGGATGACGGGCGTCGTCGATCCCGCGACCGGCCGCCGCGAGGAAGACAAGATCGGGCTGACCTGCGCCGCCTGCCACACCGGGCACGTGCGCTACAAGGGCGTGGACGTGCGCTTCGACGGCGGCCCCGCCATGACCGACCTGAAGAAGCTCGAGAGCGTGACCGGGCTCTCGATCGCCTACACGCTCTACGTGCCGTTCCGCTTCAAGCGGTTCGCCGACCGCGTACTCGGCCCCGATGCGAGCGACGCCGACCGCAATGCGCTCAAGCAGAGCCTCAAGGCGACCCTCACATTCCTGCTCGACTGGCAAAAGGGTTACGACAAGACGATCGCCGGCAAGAAGACCTGGGACGGCAAGCAGCAAAAGGACACGGAAGAAGGCTTCGGCCGTCTCGATGCGCTCAATCGCATCGGCAACCAGGTGTTCTCGCAGGATTTCGCGCTGAGCGGGGTCAAGGGATTCGAGAAGAACCTGCATGCCCAGGACGCGCCGGTCAGCTTCCCTCCGATCTGGACCGTGCCGTGGCTCAAATTCGCGCAGTACGATGCCTCGATCGAGCAGCCGCTGATCCGCAATGCCGGCGAGGCGCTCGGCGTGACGGCGCTGCTCAACCTGTCCGACGCCTATCCCAAGGACAGGCTCTACCGGTCCTCGGCCGATGTCACCAACCTGCACTGGATCGAGAGTCTGCTGGCGGGCCCCAATCCCTACGCGCAGAAGAAGCTCGGCGGACTGACCTCGCCGAGATGGCCTTCGCAGATTCTCGGCGACGACTGGAAGGTCAATCCGGACCGCGTCAAGAGCGGCCGCAAGCTCTACGCAAAGATCTGCGTGGAGTGCCACCTCGGTCCCGTCAACGATCCCGAGTTCGACAAGGAGTTTCCGCAGGAGAGCGTGTGGTCGTCGTCGCGCTGGGAGCGCATCGGCGACGAGATGGTGCTCAACCCGATCCAGAAGAGCGTCACGGGCATGGGGACGGATTCCGCCCAGGCCAGAGTCCTGGAGAAGCGGACGGTCTCGGTGCCGGGCTTCCTCGATCTGAATCCGACACGCATCCTCGGCGACCAATGGAAATGCGCCAACCTGCCGGAGACGACCTCGACCGAAATGCCCTATTCGGTTGGGCTGATGGCGATCGTCGACATCGTCAGCCGCAAGGCGATGAATGACGCTCAAATCCCGCCCGACGCGCAGAAGCGCTGGTGGGGCGCCCGCGCCAATTGTCCCAAGCCCGGGCCGCAGCCGCCGGATCCCAAGGAGCCCGGTCCCTGGTATCGCGCGCGCCCGCTGAACGGGGTGTGGGCCACCGCGCCCTATCTCCACAACGGCTCAGTGCCCTCGCTGGACTGGATGCTGAGGCCTGCTGCCGAGCGACCCAAGAAATTCTGCATGGGCCAGCGCGACTACGATCCGAAGCTGGTCGGCTTCGCCGTCGTCGAGGGCGAGCGCTGCAAGACCGGAGAAACGCAGTTCTCGACCACCTGGCCCGACGGCACCGAGATCAACGGCAACAGCAATCTCGGCCATTCGTTCGAGGGCAAGGGGCCGCCGCACAAGGACGGCGTCGTCGGCCGCCTGCTGGAGGAAGAAGAGCGCAAGGACCTGATCGAGTATCTGAAGACGCTGTAGCGCGGTCCTTTCACCTCTCCCCGCATCCGCCTTCGCTGAAGCTTCAGCGGACAAGAGCGGGGCGAGGGAGCGCACCGTCGCTGCCGCTCACTTGAACAGCGGCGTGCCCGGCACGAAGGCGTCGAAGGCGGCCCAGAACTGGGAGCGGTAGCGGTCCTGCTCCTGGAGGATCTCGTGCTTCGAGCCGGCGATCACGAGATGGGAGCCGGCGCGCAAATGGTAGGCGAACTCCTCGATCGCGGCGGTCGAAACCACGGTGTCGCTGGAGGCCGCCAGCATCAGGATCGGCTGGCGGATCTCGGAGGGGTAGTTCATGCCCTTGAAGGTGTGCATGGCGCGGAAGGCGCTATCGGCCCAGGCGACCGTCGGTGACGCCAGCCCGAGCGTCGGATCCTCCTCCAGGATCGCGGCGTTGCGCGCATAACGCACGGGATCGCTGGTCAGGGGATTGTTGATGAAGGGATCGAGCCCGGTGATGCGGTCGCTGCCGCCGGGAACATAGCGGCCGCCCATCCCCATCAGGCGCATCGTCTTCAGAAGCGCCCGCGACGGAAACGAGGTGGTGCGGCCTGGCAGGTCGATCATTGGCGCCGACAGCACCATGCGGTCGAACCAGCGCTTGCCCGCATGCGCAACGCGCAGCAACACCGTACCGCCCATGGAGTGGGCGAGCGCGAAGAAGGGCGGCGGGCAATCCGGCAGCACCACCTGCTGCACGAAGGTCTCGACGTCGATTTCGAAATCGGCGAAGTCGCGCACATAGCCCTTGCGCGGATCGCGCAGGCGGCGCGAGGAGTGGCCCTGCCCGCGCCAGTCGATCATCGCCACCGCAAAGCCGCGGTCGCGCAGGTCGCGCACGGTCTCGAAATATTTCTCGATCTGCTCGCTGCGTCCGGTGAAGACGCAGACCGTGCCCTTGCGGTTCGCCGGCGGCGCCCAGCGCGCAAAGCGCAGCTCGGCGCCATCGGGTGTCTTGATGGTGCCGCTGACGACGTCTTCGGGAACGGGATTGGACGGAATCGAGATCAGCGTCATTGGGCGAGAAATGCTGAAAATCAAGGGCGGGAGCGCCGAAAAGGCGCAAGTTGCCGCCCTCTTGAACGCCGTTCCCTTGAACCCATATCACCATGGTGCAGGCCGCTACCAGTGTTTCGGAACCGGAACATCAGGCTGCACACAGACTAAAGCCCGGCCCGATTGGCGGGCGGGTTACCAAACAGTCGCTCAATGGAGGACTTGACCATGCGTACCTACGATCTCACCCCCTTCTATCGTTCCACCGTCGGCTTCGACCGCCTCTTCAACCTGCTCGACCAGGCCGGTTCGGACGGCAGCCCCGGTTATCCCCCCTACAACATCGAGCGCACCGGCGAGAACGCCTACCGCATCACCGTTGCGGTCTCGGGCTTTGCCAAGGATGAGCTCTCCATCGTCGCGAAGGAAAACACGCTGACGATCAAGGGCGAGAAAGTCGCAAACGAGAACTCGAAGTCCGAAGTGATTTACCGCGGCATCGCCGCGCGTGCCTTCGAGCGCGCCTTTCAGCTTGCCGATTTCGTGCAGGTGAAGGACGCCTCGCTCGAGAACGGGCTGCTTCACGTCGATCTCGTCCGCGAGATTCCCGAAGCCAAGAAGCCGCGCCAGATCGCGATCAACGCCGGCGCGCCCAAGGCGCAGGTGATCGAGAACTCGGCCGCGCAAGTCGCCGCGTAAAACACGCACGCCACTTCCAGGTTGCGAAAACGCCCCGGTGCCCCGGGGCGTTTTTTTCGTTTGCACCGCATCACAGACTGGTGAGCCTCGTAACAGCGCGGCCTCTCCCTCCGTCCTTTGGGCATCGAACCCAAAACAAGACGGAGAACGATCATGACACTTTGGCGCAGCCTTTTCGTCGCCGCGAGCCTGCTGGCGGCTCCCCTCAGCCTCGCTCACGCACAGAGCCCGCAAGCCGTGAAGGCCAAGAACGTCGTGCTGGTGCACGGCGCCTGGGCCGACGGATCGAGCTGGTCCGAGGTGATCCCGATCCTCCAGGCCGCCGGCCTTCACGTGACTGCCGTGCAGAATCCGCTGTCGTCGCTTGCGGACTCGGTCGAGGCGACCAAGCGCGCGCTGGCCGAGCAGGACGGGCCGACCGTGCTGGTCGCGCATTCCTGGGGCGGCACCGTGATCAGCCAGGTCGGCACCGACCCGAAGGTCACCGGCCTCGTCTATGTCGCCGCACGCGCGCCCGATGCCAACGAGGATTTCGTCGCGCTGTCGAAGCAATTCCCGACCGGCCCGGTGCGCGCCGGCATCATCGAGCGCGACGGCTACACCAAGCTCTCGGAAGACGCCTTCCTGAAATATTTCGCCAATGGCGTGAAGCCGGAACGGGCCAAGGAGCTCTATGCCGTGCAATGGCCGACCGCGGCCTCGATCTTCGCCGGCCGCACCACGGAAGCTGCATGGCACGCCAAGCCGAGCTGGTACGCGGTGTCGAAGAACGACGACACCATCAATCCGGACTTCGAGCGCTTCCTCGCCAAGCGCATGAACGCAACGACGATCGAGCTCGATGCCGGCCACCTCTCGCTGGTGTCGCATCCGAAGGACGTGGCGAACCTGATCCTGGAAGCTGCGGGGTATCCGCGGAGCTGAGAGGCGATTGCCTGTGATGCAAAAGGCGCCTGAAATCTCAGGCGCCTTTTGTTTTGCTCCAATGTCGTGAGCGCCGTCGCGCCAAACGAACTGCGCGCTAGTCCAGTCCCTGCGCGGCCGGCATGTCCTGCGTCGGCAGAATCGTCGCAGCGGGCTTCGTCTGCCCCACTGTCGGCGCAGCGGCCTGCGGCGCCGCCTCGGCGGGCTTGGCCTGCACGGCGGCGGTCTGCTGCGCGGGCTGTGCCTGCGGTGCTTGAGCTTGCGGCGCCTGGGCCTGCTGTACCGCAGGCTCGGCCGGCTTCGCTGCCGCGACCGGCGTCTCGCCGCGCTGCGGAGCCGCCTTGGGCAGCGGCACGGTGCGCCTCGCGACATGCGGGATCGAGGCCGGCGGGCGCGGCGGGCCGCCGCGGACCACGGTCGGCGGCGGCAGCGCGCTTTGCGGGCCGTAGGGCGCGACCGTGGGCTGCTCATAGGCCGGTGCCATGCCGTAGGCATCGGCGGCGGGCATGAAGCGGATGATCCGGCCGTCGCGGGCGTCGATCACGAGCCGGCCGTCGTCGCCGCGGCGGTCGATCACCGAGATGGTGTAGACGCTGCCGCGCAGTCGTGGGATGCCGAGCGGCGAGAAGCCGTTGTCGCGCAGCACCGCATAGACCTCGGTGGCCGGCAGCAGCGCCGCGCCGCGTTCCTCGTAGCCATAGCCATAGCCGTATCGCGGCGGCGGAGGCGGCGCGGCGTCCGGCGGCGCATAGGGCGCGTCGAAATCCGACACGGCGATCGTGGCCCCTCCCGCAATACCGTTCGCTGGAACTTGCGCTTGAGCCGTGCTTGCGGCCAGCGCCAGCGCGGCGGCGGCCACACATCCTGTGAAAAACTTCATGGTCGACACGCTCCTGTCAGCCCCCGGATGGATCGCGCTCTTTCGCTTCTTGCGGCGTGGCGCGCCTTCCGAAGGGTCGATCCGAAGCTTCATTTGGGATTTCGGCGTCCACAGGGCCGGATCAGGGCGCGTTTGCTTCAAAACCGGGGCTGCGCAACTTTCGGAAAGCGATTGATTGACAGATCGGGAATCGGGACTTTCGCGCGCTTGTGTGATAGACAAAAATTTGGCAAGGTGATGGTTAGGACAGGAAAGCTGTCTCAATTTTGCTTGCGGTTCCGGCATAGGGATTGCAACGAAAGTTGGTGCTTCCGAGCACCAAGAAGGCAACAGGCAAAGCCGTTCACGGGGACGTAGAACGCCTTGGCCTGAATTTAAGAAAATGCGGCTCGCAGCGGACGAGCGGTGACCCAGAGGCGGGTGCCGCGGAACGCCCAAGGTGCGCCGAAGATGGCGGTGAGACAGCTTGCCGCATGGAGAGGACGAGGACATGAACGGGTCGCAATTCGAGCGCGCAAACATCGTGGCAGAAGAACTGTCGGCGACGGTCGCCTCGAAAACGACCGATCCGATTCAGGAACACAATTCGCGCCCGCCCGCCGAAGGCCTCTACGATCCGAGCCTGGAAAAGGATTCCTGCGGCGTCGGCTTCATCGCCAACATCAAGGGCAAGAAGTCGCACAAGATCGTCTCGGACGCGCTGAGCATCCTCTGCAACCTCGAGCATCGCGGCGCTGTCGGCGCCGATCCGCGCGCCGGTGACGGTGCCGGCATTCTGGTGCAGATCCCGCACGCCTTCTTCAGCCGCAAGGCCAAGGAGCTCGGCTTCACGCTGCCGCAGCCCGGCGAATACGCCATCGGCGCGCTGTTCATGCCGCGCGACACCGCCTGGCGCAACGTCATCAAGAGCATCATCGCCGACCAGATCAAGGAAGAGGGCCTGACCCTGCTCGGCTGGCGCGACGTGCCGACCGACAACTCCTCGCTCGGCGTCACCGTGAAGCCGACCGAGCCCGCCTGCATGCAGGTGTTCATCGGCCGCAACGGCACCGCCAAGACCGAGGACGATTTCGAGCGCCGGCTCTACATCCTGCGCAAGTCGATCTCGCAGGCGATCTACCAGCGCCGCGACCGCGGCCTTGCGGGCTATTACCCCTGCTCGATGTCCTGCCGCACCGTGATCTACAAGGGCATGTTCCTCGCCGACCAGCTCGGCAAGTACTATCCCGACCTGCACGAGGCGGACTTCGAGAGTGCGCTGGCGCTGGTGCATCAGCGCTTCTCGACCAACACCTTCCCGGCCTGGTCGCTGGCGCATCCCTACCGCATGATCGCGCATAACGGCGAGATCAACACGCTGCGCGGCAACACCAACTGGATGGCGGCGCGCCAGGCTTCGGTGAGCTCGGAGCTTTACGGCAAGGACATCAACCGGCTCTGGCCGATCTCCTATGAAGGCCAGTCCGACACCGCCTGCTTCGACAACGCGCTCGAATTCCTGGTGCAGGGCGGCTACTCGCTGCCGCACGCCGTCATGATGATGATCCCGGAGGCGTGGGCCGGCAATCCGCTGATGGATGAGAAGCGCCGCGCCTTCTACGAATATCACGCCGCGCTGATGGAGCCGTGGGACGGCCCCGCCGCGATCGCCTTCACCGACGGCCGCCAGATCGGCGCCACGCTGGACCGCAACGGGTTGCGGCCGGCGCGCTATCTCGTGACCAAGGACGACCGCATCGTGATGGCGTCCGAGATGGGCGTGCTGACGATCCCCGAGGACCAGATCATCACCAAGTGGCGGCTCCAGCCCGGCAAGATGCTGCTGGTCGACCTCGAGCAGGGCCGCCTGATCCCCGACGACGAGATCAAGGCCGAGCTCGCCAAGAGCCATCCCTACAAGGAGTGGCTGGAGCGGACCCAGATCGTGCTGGAAGAGCTGCCGAAGGTTCCAACCACCGGCGTGCGCTCCAACCTGTCGCTGCTCGATCGCCAGCAGGCGTTCGGCTACAGCCAGGAAGACATCACCATCCTGATGACGCCGATGGCGGCGACGGGCGAGGAAGCCGCGGGCTCGATGGGCAACGACACGCCGATCTCGGCGCTGTCGGACAAGGCCAAGCCGCTGTTCACCTACTTCAAGCAGAACTTCGCGCAGGTCACCAACCCGCCGATCGACCCGATCCGCGAAGAGCTGGTGATGAGCCTCGTCTCGATCATCGGACCGCGGCCGAACCTGTTCGACCTGCAGGGCATGGCCACCACCAAGCGCCTCGAAGTGCGCCAGCCGATCCTGACCGACGCGGATCTCGAGAAGATCCGCTCGATCACCGACGTGGCCGACACCCACTTCAAGTCGCGCACGCTGGACACCACCTTCCACGCCGGGCTCGGCGCAGCCGGCATGGACCAGGTGCTGGACGAGCTCTGCGCGCGCGCCGAAAGCGCGGTGCGCGAGGGCGTCAACATCATCATCCTGTCCGACCGCATGGTCGGCACCGACCGGGTCCCGATCCCGGCACTGCTGGCCTGCGCTGCCGTGCATCATCATCTGATCCGCGTCGGACTGCGCACCTCGGTCGGCCTTGTCGTCGAATCCGGTGAGCCGCGCGAAGTGCATCACTTCGCCTGCCTTGCCGGCTACGGCGCCGAAGCGATCAATCCTTACCTCGCGTTCGAGACCATCATCGCGATGAAGGACCGCCTGCCCGGCTCGCTCGACGACTACGAGATCGTCAAGCGCTACATCAAGTCGATCGGCAAGGGTCTTTTGAAGGTGATGTCCAAGATGGGCATCTCGACCTACCAGTCCTATTGCGGCGCGCAGATCTTCGACGCGGTCGGCCTCAAGGCGGACTTCGTCGGAAAGTTCTTCGCCGGCACGCATACCCGCGTCGAAGGCGTGGGTCTGGCCGAGATCGCGGAAGAAGCCGTGCGCCGCCATGCCGACGCGTTCGGCGAGGCGCTGGTCTACAAGACCTCGCTCGACGTCGGCGGCGAATATGCCTATCGCAGCCGCGGCGAGGACCATGCCTGGACCGCCGAGTCGGTCGGGCTGCTTCAGCACGCTGCGCGCGGCAATTCGCTGGAGCGCTATCGCGCCTTCGCCAAGATCCTGAACGAGCAGTCGGAGCGCCTGCTGACGCTGCGCGGCCTGTTCCGGATCAAGAGCGCCGAGGAAGAGAAGCGCAAGCCGGTGCCGCTCGACCAGGTCGAACCGGCCAAGGACATCGTCAAGCGTTTCGCCACGGGTGCGATGAGCTTCGGCTCGATCTCGCGCGAGGCGCACACCACGCTCGCGATCGCCATGAACCGGATCGGCGGCAAGTCGAACACCGGTGAAGGCGGCGAGGAAGCCGACCGCTTCAAGCCGCTGCCGAACGGCGATTCCATGCGCTCGGCGATCAAGCAGGTCGCCTCGGGCCGCTTCGGCGTCACCACGGAGTATCTCGTCAACTCCGACATGATGCAGATCAAGATGGCGCAGGGTGCCAAGCCCGGCGAAGGCGGCCAGCTGCCCGGCCACAAGGTCGACGCGACCATCGCCAAGGTCCGGCACTCGACGCCGGGCGTCGGCCTGATCTCGCCGCCGCCGCATCACGACATCTACTCGATCGAGGACCTGGCGCAGCTCATCTACGACCTCAAGAACGTCAACCCGACGGGCGACGTCTCGGTCAAGCTCGTCTCCGAGATCGGCGTCGGCACGGTCGCCGCGGGCGTCGCCAAGGCGCGCGCCGACCATGTCACCATCGCCGGCTTCGAGGGCGGCACCGGCGCTTCGCCCCTGACCTCGATCAAGCACGCCGGCTCGCCGTGGGAGATCGGCCTTGCCGAAACCCACCAGACGCTGGTGCGCGAGCGGCTACGCAGCCGCATCGTGGTCCAGGTCGACGGCGGCTTCCGCACCGGCCGTGACGTCGTGATCGGGGCGCTGCTCGGCGCCGACGAGTTCGGTTTCGCCACCGCGCCGCTGATCGCGGCCGGCTGCATCATGATGCGCAAGTGCCATCTCAATACCTGCCCGGTCGGCGTCGCGACCCAGGACCCGGTCCTGCGCAAGCGCTTCACCGGCCAGCCCGAGCACGTGATCAACTACTTCTTCTTCGTTGCGGAAGAGGTCCGCGAGATCATGGCGTCGCTCGGCTTCCGCACCTTCAACGAGATGATCGGCCAGGTTCAGCTGCTCGACCAGACCAAGCTGGTCGCGCACTGGAAGGCCAAGGGGCTCGACTTCTCCAAGCTGTTCGTCAAGCAGAAGGAAGAGAAGGGCCAGAAGATCTATCACTCCGAGCGCCAGAACCATCATCTGGAAGCCGTGCTCGACCGCACGCTGATCGAGCAGGCGACGCCCGCGCTCGACCGCGGCGCGCCGGTGAAGATCGACGCTACGATCAACAGCACCAACCGTTCCGCCGGCGCCATGCTGTCGGGCGCGGTCGCCAAGATCTACGGCCATGCCGGCCTGCCGCATGACACCATCCATGTCAGCCTCAAGGGCACCGCCGGCCAGGCCTTCGGCGCGTGGCTCGCCCATGGCGTCACCTTCGAGCTCGAGGGTGAAGGCAACGACTATGTCGGCAAGGGCCTCTCGGGCGGCAAGATCATCGTCAAGCCGCCGAAGAACTCCGCGATCGTGCCGGAAGAAAGCATCATCGTCGGCAACACCGTGATGTACGGCGCGATCCAGGGCGAGTGCTACTTCCGCGGCATCGCCGGCGAGCGCTTCGCCGTGCGCAACTCGGGCGCGATCGCCGTGGTCGAGGGCGCGGGCGATCATTGCTGCGAATACATGACCGGCGGCATCGTGGTCGTGCTCGGCAAGACCGGGCGCAACTTCGCGGCCGGCATGTCGGGCGGCATCGCCTACGTGCTCGACGAGACCGGCGACTTCGACAAGCTGTGCAACCTCAGCATGGTCGAACTCGAACCGGTCCTGTCGGAGGAGCTGATCAACGCCGGCACCTACAATCACACCGGTGACCTCGAGGCGCATGGCCGGGTCGACGTGTTCAAGGGCCTGCTCGACTCCGACGTCGAGCGGCTGCACGTCCTGATCACGCGCCATGCGAAAGCGACCGGCTCCAAGCGCGCCGCCGACATCCTTGCCAATTGGAAGGACTGGCTGCCAAAATTCCGCAAGGTGATGCCGGTCGAGTACCGGCGTGCGCTGCGCGAAATGGCGGCCAACGCGGACGCCGAGCCGAAGATCGCGATCGGGGCGTAATTCTCAACTCGCGTCATTCCGGGGCGCGCAAAGCGCGAACCCGGAGTCTCGCAAACCAACCTCCAGGTTCCGGGTCTGCGCGCGGCGCGCGCATCCCGGAACGACGGCAAACAAACCTAAGCGGCAGGGACTTCGGGTTTAATGGGCAAGATCACGGGTTTTCTGGAAATCGAACGGCACGACCGCAAGTACACCCCGGTCGCCGAGCGCGTGAAGCATTTTCACGAGTTCGTCGTTCCCTTGACCGAGAGGGAAACGCGCGACCAGGCCGCGCGCTGCATGAACTGCGGCATTCCCTATTGCCACGGCACAGGCTCGGTCGCGCCCGGCACGCCGGGCTGCCCGGTCAACAACCAGATCCCCGATTTCAACGACCTCGTCTATCAGGGCAACTGGGAAGAGGCCTCGCGCAACCTGCACTCGACCAACAATTTCCCGGAGTTCACCGGGCGCATCTGCCCCGCGCCGTGCGAAGCGTCCTGCACGCTCAACATCGACGACAACCCGGTCACCATCAAGACGATCGAATGCGCGATCGTCGACCGCGCCTGGGACAATGGCTGGCTGAAGCCGGAAGTCGCCTCCGTCAAGACCGGCAAGAAGGTCGCAGTGATCGGCTCTGGACCCGCCGGCATGGCCTGCGCGCAGCAACTCGCGCGCGCCGGCCACGACGTGCACCTGTTCGAGAAGTTCGCCAAGGCCGGCGGCTTGCTCCGTTACGGCATCCCCGACTTCAAGATGGAGAAGGGCATCATCGACCGCCGCGTCAAGCAGATGGAAGGCGAAGGCGTCACCTTCCACTACAACAGCCATGTCGGCGCTGACGGCAATGTCGATCCGCGCGAGATGCTCAACGAGTATGACGCCGTGGCGCTGACCGGCGGCGCGGAAGCTCCGCGCGACCTGCCGATCCCCGGCCGCGATCTCGCTGGTATCCATTACGCGATGGACTTCCTGCCGCAGCAGAACCGCCGCGTCTCCGAGGAGCCGCTGAATGGCGTCACCGAGATTTTGGCCGGCGGCAAGCATGTCGTCGTCATCGGCGGCGGCGACACCGGAAGCGACTGCATCGGCACCTCGCTGCGCCAGGGCGCGCTGTCCGTGACCCAGCTCGAGATCATGCCCGCCCCGCCCGAGCGCGAGAACAAGGGCCTGACCTGGCCGAACTGGCCGCTGAAGATGCGCACCTCCTCCAGCCAGGCCGAAGGCGCGATCCGCGAATTCGCCGTGCTGACCCAGAAGTTTTCCGGCGAGAACGGCCAGGTCAAGAAGCTGCACTGCGTCCGCGTCGACGACAAGTTCAAGCCGATTGCCGGCACCGAGTTCGAGCTGGATGCCGAGCTCGTCCTGCTCGCCATGGGCTTCGTCCACCCCGTGCATGAGGGCCTGCTCAAGCTGCTCTCGGTCGAGCTCGACCCGCGCGGCAACGTCAAGGCCAACACGCTCGACTACCAGACCTCGCGCCCGAACGTGTTCACCGCCGGCGACATGCGGCGTGGGCAATCGCTGGTGGTCTGGGCCATCCGCGAGGGCCGGCTGTGTGCAAGGTCGATTGATACGTTCTTGATGGGGAAGACGGATCTGCCGCGGTAGGTTCGCCGCTCGCCGGTCATTCCGGGGCGCGCGAAGCGCGAGCCGGAATCCATTTATCCACGCCCCCTGACGCCCGATGGATTCCGGGTTCGCGCCAAATGGCGCGCCTCGGAATGACGAGCGGAGAGAGCCGTGCTCTCGCGCCTCATCTCACTCCAGACGCGTGCCGACAGGCGTCAATTCTGCAGCCTCACCCCCAGCATCACCACCGTGCCCTGCGAGCTCGAGGTCGGCTGGTTCGAATCCAGGATGTCGTGGCGCAGCGTGCCCTTGATCCAGATGTTGCGGTTGAGTTTGTAGATCAGATTGCCTTCGAGCGAGTAGGTTTTGTCGTTGCGACCCTGGTTCTGGTAGTCGTAGGTGCCGTAAGTGAACTTGCCGACGGCCGTGAGCCAGCGGCGGAAGTCGTGATCGACTTCGACCCCGTAGGTGTGCACCAGCACGCCGGAGGAGCCGGGGACCGTGGTCTCCGCGATCTGCGTGTCGGTGGCGAATTTCACCGTGGTCAGGCCGCTCGCGTTCCAGATCAGCGAGCCCGAGGTAAGGAAGCCCGAGAGCTGGCTCAGGCGCGGGTCGACATAGTTGCGCGCGGAGTAGCCGACCGAGACCTCGCCGGTGAGGATGCGCGAGAACTCGAAGGACGAGCCGACCTTGGCATAGCCGCCGTTTGAATCGCGGAAATAGCCGTTGCGGTCAGCGGCCTGGTCGTGGACGCGGGTGTCGCCCTGGATCTCGACGAACGGTTTTAGCCCAGGCTTCAGCTCATAAGAGAAGCGGCCGACACCACCATACTGGTTGAAGTCGCGATCGTTGTTGCTGAAGGTCGAGCCGTCGGTGAGTTTTGAATCCGTATAGGCGGTCCGATCGACGGTGGCGCCGGCGGCGACCTGGAAGCGGTTGAAGGTCTGGTCGAAACCGATGGTCGTGCCATAGGTCGCATAGACCGGATATTTCTGGAGGCCGGCCTGCACGTTCGGGCTGCCGGGATTGTCGGTGGCGAGCCGCAGGCGCAGCTGCGAGGTCAGCTTGAGATCGCGGTCGACGTCGATGCGGCCGTCGACATGACCGGTGAAATCGGGCCGGTCGATCTCGACCGGCGAGGGCGAAGCGAAGCCGTCGATCGTCGCCGGCATGTTGTTGGTGTAGCCCGAGAACGAGCCCCGCAAATCGGCGACCAGCGCGTGGCGCTCCCAGTCGGACGCCACGAGGAGGTCGGGCGCGACGACGTAGACCGGCGAGCCGACCGGCTTGTTCAGACGCGCCGGGTTGGTGTCATAGCCGGCGGAGAGCTCGAGCCCGCCCTTGATCAGGAAGCTGCCGGCATAATCGCCGACCGCGCTGAACGCGTCGTCATCGGCCTTGAGGCGACGGCGCAGCGGCTGGCCGGGCACGTTGCCGGCCATCGCCGGCGGCACCGGCACCTTGTGCGCGGTCTCCGACGGCGGCGGCGCGATGCGCGGCGGGCCGAGCGTCCTGTCCGGCGTTGCCGGCGGCACCGGCGAGCCGGGCCCGACCGGGCGCTTCGGCTTCGGCTGCCCGGGATAGAGCTTGGGCTGCTGCCGCTTGCGGTTGAGCGAGTCGTAACCCGAGCCGCTGGCGCCGTTGGCGGCCGGCAGGCCGTAGGTCGGCACCTGGCCGACGCGCGAGGTCGCCGGCGTCTGCTGGCGCTTGCGCGGGTCGGCATTGGGATCGGGCAGCGCCGGCAGCGCGTCCGATGGCGCCTGCGGCACGCCCGCCGTGCGGCGCGTCGGCAGTGTCTCAGGCGCGGCGAAGCCGCCGCGGTTGGGATTGAACAGGTCGGGCGTGAGGCTCTGGGCGGCGACTGGACCGCTTTGCAGGGCCGTCAGCGCAAGACACGGCAAAGCCGCGCGCAGGAAATGCGCGCGTTTGCTCCGGCCCATGCCTGGAGACGACCCCACGATGGAATTACCCCAACGAAATCAAATACTTTCGCGACGGTTCCCGCCGGCTGGCAGAAACCATCGTTAATGGAGTTAAAACAATTATGGTTAATGACCCGTTGAGGGTCGGGGCGGCCGCGTCGCCTCATACGCCGAGGCGTGCTAAGCAGGCACCAACGGGCCATCGCCCCTCCTCCCTGGACCTGAACATGCCGAGTTCGAAACCGCTGATGACCCAATCATCCGGCCCCATTCCCGCCAGCGTCGAATCCGCGCTCCGCACCCTGGAGACGGAGAGCGGCGGCATCAACGCGCTCGCCGCCGCCCTGCGCGGCCCGCTGGGTGCGACCTTCGCCAAGGCGGTCGACATGATCCGGCAGGCCAA
Organism: Bradyrhizobium sp. B025; assembly: GCF_042257955.1. Lineage (NCBI taxonomy): Bacteria > Pseudomonadati > Pseudomonadota > Alphaproteobacteria > Hyphomicrobiales > Nitrobacteraceae > Bradyrhizobium > Bradyrhizobium sp. B025. The sequence goes on from NZ_CP170150.1 coordinate 7,683,707, forward strand.
GGGTCGCGTCATCGTCACCGGGCTCGGCAAGTCAGGTCATATGGGGCGCAAGATCGCCGCGACGCTGGCCTCGACCGGCACGCCCGCGTTCTTCGTGCACGCCGCCGAAGCCGGCCATGGCGATCTCGGCATGATCACCGCGGACGACGTCATCATGGCGCTGTCCTGGTCCGGCGAGCAGCCCGAGATGAAGAACGTCGTGAACTATTCCGCGCGGTTCGCGATTCCGATGATCGCGGTGACGTCGAACGCGGCGTCCTCGCTGGGACAGGCCGCCGACCTCGTGATCGAGCTGCCGAAGGCGCGCGAGGCCTGCCCGCACAATCTGGCGCCGACCACCTCGACCCTGATGCAGGCCGCGATCGGCGATGCGCTCGCGATCGCGCTGCTCGAAGGCCGCGGCTTCACCGCGCTCGAGTTCGCGCATTTCCACCCCGGCGGCAAGCTCGGCGCGATGCTGAAATTCGTCCGCGACTACATGCGCACCGGCGCGGAGATCCCGGTCAAGCCTGAAGGCACCAAGATGTCGGAGGCCGTGGTCGAGATGTCGGCCAAGGGACTGGGCTGCGTCTGCATCGTCAACGACGCGAATGAGGCCGTCGGCATCATCACCGACGGCGATCTGCGCCGCCACATGCGTCCAGACCTGCTGACAGTGTCGGTCGACGACATCATGACCAGGCAGCCCAAGTCCGTGCCGCCCTCGATGCTCGCCACCGAGATGATCGAGGTGCTGAACACCCGCAAGATCACGACGCTGCTGGTGACCGAGGCGGGCAAGGTCGTGGGCATCGTGCATTTGCACGATCTGCTGCGCGCGGGCGTGGCGTAGCTTCAAGCACAGTCATTCCGGGGCGATGCGAAGCATCGAACCCGGAATCTCGAGATTCCGGGTTCACGCTTCGCGTGCCCCGGAATGACAGCGAGGGCTACGCCGGAAACTGCGCCGCCTTCTCCTCCAGCGGCAGCCGCAAGCCGTTCGCCAGATACGACACCGTGCGATAGAAGCCGCACAGCAGCATGATCTCCAGAATCTGCGCCTCGTCGTAATGCGCCGCGAGCGCGGCGAATTCCGCGTCGGTGAACGTCGCGCGGTGATGCAGCGCATCGACGGCGGCAATCAGCGCCTGCTCGTCCAGTGACCAGCAGGCTGATGTCGCATCACCCTCTACGGTCGCGCGGACCTCCTCCTCCGTGAGGCGCGCCGGCCCGGCAAAGACCGCGACATGCACGCCCCATTCGTATTCGCATTTGCTCAGCGCGCAGGTGCGGTCGATCACGATCTCGCGCTGGCGCAGGGACAGCGGCCCGGGATCGAGCAGCCCGCCGGCGCGAAACTTGTCCCAGGCGCGGCCGTGGCCCGCCATCACCCGGAACAGCACCAGCGGCGGCGCGCCGCGCATGATGCGGTCGAACTGCGCCTGGATCTCCGGGGGATAAGGCGGCGCGAGCGGCGCAATGCGCGGTGTGGCCCGGGACATCGGCCGTCTCCGTTGCTACAATTATCGTAGCGATACGCTACACTATCTGTAGCGAGACGCAAGAGGACGACGATGGCGAAACAGGCCGGTTCGACAACACGCAACGTCCGCGGCTCGCGCACCGGACGGCCGATCATGGCGCTGCTCGACCTGCTCGGCCGGCGCTGGACCTTGCGTATCCTGTGGGAGTTGCGCGAGGAGCCCCTCACCTCCCGCGCATTGCGCACGGCGTGCGACGAGGCTTCGCCCACGGTGCTGCAAGCGCGGCTGGACGATTTGCGCGAGGCGGGGTTCGTGGAGCTCGGCGAAGGCGGAGGCTATGGGCTGACGCCGCTCGGCCAGGACTTGTGCGAGACGTTCATGCCGCTGCACAGGTTCGCGGAGAGGTGGAAGGGCTCTTCCCCCTCTCCCCGCAAGCGGGGCCGCGACGAGCTTCGCTCGCGCTGAGAGCGTTGGGGTGAGGGGGAGCCTCCGCGCAAACGGTGAGAGACGGACTCGCGGAGAGTCCCCCCTCACCCGGATTGCATCTGCGATGCAATCCGGCCTCTCCCCGCAAGCGGGGAGAGGCGAAGAATCCTCACGCCACCGCTACCGTCAGATTCACGCCGTCCACCTGCACCACCTTCACCCGCGTCCCGGCCGGCGTATCGGGACCTGCGACGCGCCAGACCGTGTCGCCGATGCGCATGGTGCCGTTGCCGTCGACGATCGGCTTCTCCAGCGTGAACTCACGGCCGAGCAGCGCCTCGGTGCGCTTGTTGAGGAAGGGGCTTGCGCTTGCATCGGGCCTCGGCCGGGCGAGCCGGCGCCACACCGGAACGGCGGCGGCAGCGAAGATCGCGAACATCACGAGCTGAGTCTGCCAGGACAGATGAACGGCGAACGAGATCAGGCCCACCAGCAAAGCGGCGAGCCCGAGCCAGAACAGGAATACGCCCGGTGCGATCGTCTCCAGCGCCATCAGGATGAAGGCAAAGATCAGCCAGTTCCAGGTGCCGAGCGATACGAACGTGTCGGTCATGATACGCCTCTGAATATTGACGCATGCCGTTTTCAAAAGAACCGCGTCATGCGCCGGTGACTATCCCTGCCGCGGCGGCACCGCCGGCGGCGTACTGCCGGTCGGAGGCACAGAGCCCGGGCGGCGAGCAGCGGCAGCCGCAGACGCCGCGCTTTCGCCGAACGTTGCTTTCGCGATCTCGCCGATGCCGGCGAGCGAGCCGAGCATGCTGGTGGCTTCGATCGGCAGCATGATGATCTTCTGGTTCGGCGAGTCCGCGAACTGGCCGAACGCCTTGATATATTTGTCGGCGATAAAATAGTTCAACGCCGCGACGTCGCCCTTGGCGATGGCTTCACTGACCATCTGCGTCGCCTTGGCCTCGGCCTCCGCGGACCGCTCGCGGGCCTCGGCGTCGCGGAACGCGGCTTCCTTGCGGCCCTCGGCCTGGAGAATCTGGCCCTGCTTGGCGCCTTCCGCGCGCAGGATCTCCGACTGCCGCTGGCCTTCGGCGGCCAGAATGTCGGCGCGCTTGACGCGCTCCGCCTTCATCTGGCGGCCCATCGCCTCGACGAGATCGGCGGGCGGCACGATGTCCTTGATCTCGATGCGGTTGACCTTCAGGCCCCAGGGCGAGACCGCCGCATCGACGACGCGCAACAGGCGCTCGTTGATCTCGTCGCGATGCGACAGCACCTGGTCGAGATCCATCGCGCCCATCACCGAGCGGATGTTGGTCATGGTCAGGACCGTGATGGCCTGGGTCAGGTTGGAGACCTCGTAGCTCGCCTTGGCGGCGTCGAACACCTGGTAGAAGGCGACGCCGTCCACCGTCACGGTGGCGTTGTCCTTGGTGATCACCTCCTGCTCGGGAATGTCGATCACCTGCTCCATCATGTTGATCTTGCGTCCGACGCGATCGAAATAGGGCACGATCAGGTTGAGCCCGGGGCTCAGCGTCTGGGTGTACTTGCCGAACCGCTCGATGGTCCAGTCATAGCCCTGCGGGACGGTCTTCACGCCGGCAATCAGCGTGACGATGACGAGCAAAACCAGAACAATCGCGAAAATGTCGAAACCGCTCATATTTCCTCCAAGGCGGGAAAAAGCCCTTTCCCGCGCTGTCATTGGTCGGGAACGCGACCTTACTGGTTCAGCGGTTACGATTCACGTCGGCATTCGGACGATTCTGCACAAGACGAACTGGGGGGAAACGGTCACGATATGTATTTCCGAAAGGCTCTTGAAAGCGTCCGGGCGCAGACCTAGCGGCGAAAGTTAACGAATCCGGACATGTCGTCCGTCACGGACGACTTTATTCGATGACGTCGTTCGCGGTTGCGAGCAAGCCTGGGGGAATGGTGACGCCAAGCGCCTTGGCGGCCTTGAGGTTGACCGCGAGCTCGAACTTGGTGGGGTTCTGCACCGGCAGGTCGGCTGCCTGCGCGCCCTTCAGGATGCGATCGATGTAGCCCGCGGCACGGCGGAGCTGCTCGGCGCTGTCGGTGCTGTAGGACATCAGCCCGCCCTCGTCGACGAAGGTGCGGCTCCAGAACACCGCAGGCACGCGCGCCTCGGCGACCGCCGCGAGCAGATGCGCGCGGTTGGCCATGGTGAAGAAATCCGGCAGGATCAGCAGGCCGCCGTCTTTGCGGAAGGCCAGCGCCGCGATCGAGGCTGCGTCGTGGACCGGCGCGGGCTCGACCGTCACGTGAAGAGTCCGTGCGGCGTCCTCGATCGTGCGCAGCATGAGGGCAGCGAACGGCGCGGTGGCGGGATTGTAGACGACGAAGACGCGGGACACTTTCGGCGTCACTTGCGTCAGCATCTCCAGCCATTTGCCGGCCAGCGGGCCGTCGTAATCGGTGAAGCCGGTGATGTTGCCGCCGGGATGGGCGAGGTTCTGGACGAAGCCCTGGCTGACGGGATCGGTGACCACGGCGAACACGATCGGGATCGTCACGGTGCGCCGGCGCAGCTCTTCGACCGAGGGCGTGCCGACCGCGAGCAGGATGTCGGGCTTGAGCGCGATCAGCTCGTCGGCGAGCCCGGCGATCCGCGCCCGGTCGCCGGCGCCGCTGCGCCAGTCGATCCTGAGATTGCCGTGCTCTTTCCAGCCATGGGCGGCGAGCGCCTCGACCAGGATGGCGCTGCGCGTCTGCCCGATCGCATCGTCGGCGGCCGTGACCGAGAGCACGCCGAGCCGCCGCGTCGCATTCGCCTGCTGCGCCTGTGCCGAAGCCGGCAGCACGACGATCGTCCCAAGAAGCGCCAGACACGCGCGGCGGTTCAAGGGGCGAACCATCAGATCCAGGCTCACTATATCCAGCCCTGGAGCTCGCGCAGCACCAGGGTGCGGATCACGTCCATGCCGGGTTCGCTGTCGTTGAGGCAGGGGATCGCGGAAAACTGCTCGCCGCCATTGTGCTTGAAGATCTCGGCATTCTCCTGCGCGATCTCCTCCAGCGTCTCCAGGCAGTCGGCGGCAAAACCCGGCGTCACCACCGCGATGCGGCGCACGCCCTCTTTCGCGAGCCGCTCCATCGTCTTGTCGGTGTAGGGCTGGAGCCACTCGTCATTGCCGAAGCGCGACTGGAAGGTCAGCAGCAATTTTGATGCGTCCACGCCGAGCCGGCGGCGCAGCGCCTCGGTCGTGGCGATGCAATGCTCCTGATAGGGATCGCCCTTGTCGACATAGGATTTCGGCATGCCGTGGAAGGAGGCGACGATCAGCTCCGGCTTGAACGGCAGGGTTGCCAGATGCGTCTCGATCGAGACGGCGAGCGCCTCGATATAGGCCTCGTCCTCGTAGTACGGCGGCGTCACCCGCAGCGTCGGCTGCGCACGCAGGCGGGCGAGCACGCGGAACACCTCGTCGCAGACGGTCGCCGAGGTCGAGGCGGAATATTGCGGATAAAGCGGGACCGCGAGGATGCGGTCGCATCCCTCCGCGATCAGCGCGTCGATGCCCGACTTGATCGAGGGATTGCCGTAGCGCATCGCCCAGTCCACCACGACATGATCGCGATCCGACAGCGCGGCGGCGAGCTTGTCGCTTTGCGACCGCGTGATGGTCTTCAGCGGCGACTCGTTCTTCTCGTTGTTCCAGATCTTCTGGTAGTCGAGCGCCTTGGTGCGGGGACGGCTGCGCAGGATGATCCCGTTCAGCACCACCTTCCAGACCAGGCCCTGGTCCTCGATGACCCGGGCGTCCGAGAGGAATTCCTTGAGATAGACCCGCACCCCCGGCGCATCGGCCGTATCGGGCGTGCCGAGATTGACCAGGAGCACGCCGACCCGCTTCTGGCCGGACTGGACGGTTGGCTGTGTGGTCTCGTTGGGAGCGGCGGTCGACATGATCAGTTGCGTCGCGCGTTGCACCGAACTTGTCAAGATGAGCCCGGTTTCGCTAGGGTCGCACCCAAGCGGGGGAGGGAAGATGACACTCGCGGAATGGTGCGTATTCGGAGCGCTGCTGCTCTACCTTGCGACGATCGCCTCGATCAAATGGATCCGGTTTCGCGGGTTCGACAATTCCCGGCCGCGCGATCCCGCCTTCTATGAGGACGCCATCGCGCAGCGCGCGCTCGGCGCCCACCAGAACGGCATCGAGACCTTTCCGTTCTTCGCCTTCGCGGTGCTGCTCGCCGAATTCAGGGACTCGCCGCAGCGGCTGATCGACGAGCTCGCGGTGCTGTTCCTGATCGTGCGGATCGCCTACGTGCTGACCTATCTCGGCAACCGCCCGACGCTGCGCTCGATCCTCTGGAGCATCGGCTTTGCGATCAATCTCGTGATCTTCTTCATGCCGATGCTGAAGCGGTTCTTGCCGGTGTGAGGGGCGCGCGCCCTTCAACCCGTCATCCTGAGGTGCGAGCCCCGCGGTGCAAAGCACTGTGGGGTGAGCCTCGAAGGCCGACGGTGATAGTTGATCGTAGCCCGGATGGAGCGAACTGCTCCGCTCAAAAACACGTCGTCCGTTCGGCGGCGATGTAGCCGAACAACAGGCCGACGCCGAACAGCAGCACGAGACCTGCGGCGCCGAATTCGATGCCGCGCATGAACAGCGCGCCGCCGCCGTCGCGCCCTGCGCTCAGGCGGGCGGCGATGTCCTTGGCGGAGACGGCGACGACGGCAATGGCCGCGACCGTGATCGCGGTGCCGAGCCCCATCAGGAAGGTCGCGGCGATGCCGGCCCAGAACAGGCCCTGGGCCAGCGCGAACACCAGCACCAGGATCGCACCCGAGCAAGGGCGGATGCCGACGGTCAGGATCGCGGCGAACCCGCGCCGCCAGCCGCCGGGGCCGGCCAGCTCGCTCGGCGCCGGGCCGTGGGAATGGCCGCAATGCTCGTCGTGGACGTGGTCGTGCCCGTGATCGTGATGGGCGTGACCATGATCATGGTGATCGTGATCATGATGATCATGCGCCTCACGATGGTGGTGATGGCCGTGATCATGGTGCTGCGGCACGCCTGCGATCGCCGGCACCGGCTGGGTCGCCTGAAGCGCGCGGATGAAGGCGCCGCCCTTGACCCAGACCAGCCGCAGGCCGAACAGCGCGATCAGGCCATAGCTCGCGATCTCGATCACGCCTTCGGCCTTGCACATGGTCTTGGCCGTCGCATTCAGGATCCAGGCCGAGATGCCGACGATCAGGATCGCGACCACCGACTGCATCAGGGCCGAGGCAAACGAGAGCGCGATGCCGCGCCGCGCGGTCTCGCGGTTGGCGACGAGATAGGAGGCGATCACCGCCTTGCCGTGGCCGGGGCCGGCGGCATGGAAGATGCCATAGGCAAATGAGATGAAGAGCAGCGTCCACACCGCCGAACCGTCGGACTTGGCGGCGCGGATGGTCGCCGACATCTGGCGATAGAATTCCGACTGTTTTGCCAATAGCCAGCCGATGAGGCCGCTGGCCTCGGGCTCGGCCGCCGGCGCGGGTCTCGGTGCGCCGAACGGATTTTGCGCGAGGAGATCGTGAAGCGCGGCATCGGCCGCGCCGAGCACGACGACAACCGCAGCACAGGCGAGCAGCCCGCGGGCAAGCGGCGAATGCAGGCGACCGGTCAAGGGCAATCCACCGTGATCTTGTTGGCGAACATCATGCCGAAATTGCTGTTCTCGCCGTTCAGGAAGGTCTGCTCGTTGAGCTTCTGGGCGGTGGCCGAGCCGTCGTTCGGCCGGTCCAGCTTCATCTGGCAGCCGGCGGGCGCGCCGACCAGCTTGACCGGATTGTCCTTGGCCATCTGGAAGTCGATGAAGAAGGAACGGTCGAACACTTCGAGCACCAGTTGCTTGGGCTTGACCGGGTTCTTCAGCGGCAGCGTGAAGTGCAGGGTCAGCACCGTATCCTTGTAGTCGAGGAAGTAGTCGACCGGCTCCTGGAATCGCTCCTTCTTGCCGTCCGCTCGCGCGAAGGTGAAGTAGGCATATTCCTTCAGCGACTCGACATTGGTCTGCGCCAGCGGCCCCAGCTCCTCGCGCGTATAGGCGCCCTTGGTCTTGCTCTCGAGCCCCTGCACCGCATAGGCCGAGAACATGTCGTCGAAGGTCCAGGCGTGGCGCACGCCGGTGATGCTGCCGTCCGCGGCGTAAAGCAGCTCGCTGGTCGCGGTGATCCAGACATGCGGATGCGCGCGCGCCGCACCCGCCGCGAGCGTGAGGACGGCGGCGAGCAACAGACCGAGCAGGGCGCGCATACCCATCAGGCCGCCCTGGCGTCGTCGAGCAGGCCGCGGCGGCGGAGCAGTGCGTCGGGCTCCGGCGGGCGGCCGCGGAAGGCCTCATAGGCGGCCTCCGGATCGACCGATCCGCCCGAGGAGTAGATGTCGTCATGGAGACGTTTTGCGACGGCCGGATCGAAGATGTCGCCGGCCTCCTCGAACGCGCCGAAGGCGTCGGCGTCCATCACCTCCGACCACATGTAGCTGTAATATCCGGCGGCATAGTGGTCGCCGGTGAAGATGTGACCGAATTGCGTCGGCCGATGACGCAGCGCGATCTCCTCGGGCATGCCGATCTTCTCCAGCTCCTTCTTCTCGAAGGCCCGTACATCGCTGGCCGCCGCGGCCGGCTGGGTGTGGAATTCGAGGTCCACCAGCGCCGAGGAGACGAACTCGACCGTGGCAAAGCCCTGGTTGAATTTTCGCGCGGCGAGGAAGCGCTGGAGCAGGTCGTCCGGCAGCGGCTCGCCGGTCTGGTAGTGGCGGGCGAATTGCTGGAGCACCTCGGGCCGTTCCTGCCAGTGCTCGTAGAGCTGCGACGGCAGCTCGACGAAGTCGGTGAACACGGAGGTGCCCGACAGCGACGGATAGGTCACGTTGGACAGCATACCGTGCAGGCCGTGGCCGAACTCGTGGAACAGGGTGCGGGCGTCGTCAGGCGACAGCAGCGAGGGCTCGCCGCCGGCCCCCTTGGCAAAATTGCAGATATTGAGAACGAGCGGCGCGACGTCGCCGTCGAGCTTCTGCTGGTCGCGCAGCGAGGTCATCCAGGCGCCGGAGCGCTTCGACGGCCGGGCGAAGTAGTCGCCATAGAACAGCGCCTTGTGCTTGCCGTCCCGCCCCTTCACCTCCCAGACCCGGACGTCCGGGTGCCAGACCGGCACGTCCTTGCGCTCCTCGAAGGTGATGCCGAACAGGCGCGTGGCGCAGTCGAAGGCGGCGGCGATCATGTGGTCGAGCGCGAGATACGGCTTGATCGCAGCGTCGTCGAAATTGGCCCGCTGAAGGCGGAGCTTTTCGGCGTAGAAGCGCCAGTCCCACGGTGCGAGCTTGAAATTGCCGCCCTCTTCCGTGATCAGCGTCTGCATCTCGTCGCGATCGGCGAGCGCCCGGGCGCGCGCCGGCTTCCAGACCCGCTCGAGCAGCCCCCGCACCGCTTCCGGCGTCTTGGCCATGGAGTCCTCGAGCCGGTAGGCGGCGTAGGTCGGATAGCCCAGCAAGTTCGCGCTCTCCTCGCGCAGCTTCAGGATCTCGACGATGGTCGTATTGTTGTCGTTGGCGTTGCCGTTGTCGCCGCGCGCGGTGAAGGCCTTGTAGACCTTCTCGCGCAGGTCGCGCCGGCCTGCGCTCTTCAGGAACGATTCGACCGACGAGCGCGACAGCGTGACGATGGCCTTGCCGGCCATGCCGCGCTCTTCCGCCGCAGCCTTGGCGCTGGCGACGAAGCTCTCCGGCAGGCCCTGGCGGTCGGCCTCCCCTAACTCCATGAACCATTCCTGCTCGTCGCCGAGCAGATGATGGCTGAAGCCGGTGCCGAGCTGGGCGAGCCTCTCGTTGATCTCGGCCATCCGCGTCTTGGCCTCCTCGGAGAGGCCGGCGCCAGCGCGGTGGAAGCGGGTATAGGTGCGCTCCAGCAGGCGGAGCTGTTCGGGCGAAAGACCCAGATTGGCGCGGTTCTCGTGCAGCTGGGCGATGCGACCAAACAGCACGGCGTTCATCATGATCGGATTCCAGTGCCGCGCCATCCGCAAGGAAACCTCCTTGTCGATCTCCAGGATGGCCGGGTTGGAATGCGCCGAGACGAGGTCGTAGAACACCGCCGCCACCTTGCTCAGCAGCTTGCCCGAGCGCTCCAGCGCCGTGATGGTGTTAGCGAAGTCGGGCGCGGCCGGGTCGTTGGTGATCGCCGCGATCTCGGCGGAATGGTCGGCGAAGGCCTGCTCGAAGGCCGGGAGGAAGTGCTCCGGCGTGATCTCGTCGAAGGGCGGGGTCGCGAACGGCGTCACCCAGGCCTTCAGCAGCGGGTTGGTCTCGGGGTCCGTAGTTTGGCGGGTTTCTGACATCGCAAGTCCCGGTTTTCGAGCTGGTTTGTTGCGGTCAGCTATAGCATGCGATCGGGCTTTTTTGGGCCATTTGGCCTTGCTCCCGCCCGCCTTTTCGGAGAGATTGCGGCCCTCGAAGACTAGGGATCCCTGAGCCCCATGAACGCGCCTTCCTCTTCCCGCCAGATCGTCTGGCCCAGCGTCATCACCGTCATCAGCGCCGCCATCCTGATCGGCGCGGAGGTGTTCGGCGCGGCCTTTGCCGGCGGCTGGGCGCTCGCGATCCTGTTCGGTTTAGGCGATCAGGGCGCGCACATCCTCCAGGCCGTGCTGTTCGCACTCGGCGTGCTGGTGATGACCGCGTTCGTCCGCGCCGCGCAGCGCGTCGAGCCCTTCACGAAGCGCGGCTGACGCTCGCTCGCGCGCGCGAGACACGCGCGCAGGCTTGAAAACTTAACGCACGTTCATCTTCCGCGTCGCTCGCGCAACACTGCGCAAGCAGATGTTAGGCAAATCTGTTCTCAGCCTAAAAAAATTGTTGCGAAGCAGAGTCAAAACGCTTATGTGCGCTCTTGCCCAATTTCGCACGTGCCTGTGGTCGTGTGTCAGTCGGTAGGTATCCGGACAAGAGGCCGGACAGCCGCCAAGGGGTGAAGAAGCCGAGGGGCTCTTCGGAAGTGCGGAAGTCAAAAGACCGAAAGGTCGGACGACGAAGCAAACCCGGAGCGTCCAGCATCTCTCTCAAGAGATGCCATGTCGAAGGTGACTTCACTCTTTGCAACCGTGACTGGCAGCCGGAGGCGAACCGGCGCACCCCGCTCTCAACGGGGGACGCGACTTAAAGCAACGACGGATCGGGCTTTTTTGGTCTCTACCGGCAGTCCAACGCCGGCGCGGGCTACTGAAAAGGCTTGTCCTTCATTGCCAGGTGTGCGGGCGGGAAATTCCCAACCAATCCACGGCAGCACAGTCTGGTTTGAGTCTTTTGGCTTCGTTGCGCCTCCATCGCGCAATCCGGCCAGAGCGCTCTTATCCGACGTCATTTTTTGAACGGATCCCCGTCGCTGGGCCGTTTGGGAGCGTGCTATGACCGAACGTATTCAGGAATTCCTGCGCAATCGCCGCAGCGAGGGCCGGGACACCGAGCCGTGCCTCGTCGTCGACCTCGAGGTCGTGCGCGACAATTACCAGACCTTTTCCAAGGCGCTGCCCGACAGCCGCGTGTTCTATGCCGTCAAGGCGAACCCGGCGCCGGAAGTGCTGGCCCTGCTCGCCTCCATGGGCTCCTGCTTCGACACCGCGACCGTCGCCGAGATCGAGATGGCGCTGGCCGCTGGCGCTACGCCCGACCGCATCTCCTTCGGCAACACGATCAAGAAGGAGCGCGACATCGCGCGCGCCTTCGCGCTCGGCATTCGGCTGTTCGCGGTCGATTGCGCCGCCGAGGTCGAGAAGATCGCCCGTGCCGCTCCCGGCGCGAAGGTGTTCTGCCGCATCCTCTATGACTGCGCCGGCGCCGAGTGGCCGCTGTCGCGCAAGTTCGGCTGCGACCCGGAGATGGCCGTCGACGTGCTGGACGTCGCCAAGCGCCTGGGCCTGGAGCCGTGCGGCATCTCCTTCCATGTCGGCTCGCAGCAGCGCAAGGTGAAGGCGTGGGACCGTGCGCTGGCGATGGCCTCGCAGGTGTTCCGCGACTGTGCCGAGCGCGGCATCAACCTCTCCATGGTCAACATGGGCGGCGGCTTCCCGACCAAGTACCTGAAGGACGTGCCGCCGGTGGTGACCTACGGCCGGTCGATCTTCCGCGCGCTGCGCAAGCACTTCGGCAACCAGATCCCGGAGACCATCATCGAGCCGGGCCGCGGCATGGTGGGCAACGCCGGCATCATCGAGTCCGAGGTCGTGCTCATCTCGAAGAAGAGCGACGAGGACGAGGTGCGCTGGGTCTATCTCGACATCGGCAAGTTCGGCGGCCTGGCCGAGACCATGGACGAGTCGATCCGCTACGCCATCCGTACCGCCCATGACGGCGCGGACATGACGCCGTGCGTGCTCGCGGGACCCACCTGCGACAGCGCCGACGTGCTGTACGAGAAGAACCCGTATCCGCTCCCGGTGACGCTCGAGATCGGCGACAAGGTGCTGATCGAAGGCACCGGGGCCTATACGTCGACCTACTCGTCGGTGGCGTTCAACGGTATCCCGCCGCTGAAGACCTACCACATCTGATCCGCCTCTCTGTCTGAGGCCTGACGAACCCGGGAGCCGGCTTGCCGGCTCCCCCCCCTCACATTTCTGATTTCTGACGACGTCTTGAGCCGGCGTGCTGATCGCATGTCGGTTCAAGCGGGGACTGACGCGCCATGACTGCTTTTCGGAAGCCACAGATCGCCCTCACTTCGAAAGCCGCTCCGTTCGCGATCCGTGCGGAGCGTGCTGCCGACGTCGCCGCCCGTGAAGCGCTGCTCGATGCCAGCTTTGGCGAGAACCGCCATGGCCGCACCTGCCAGCGCCTGCGCGACGGACGTGCACCTGCCTCAGGCCTTGCCCTGTCGGCTGTGCGCGAGGGGACACTCGTGGGAACCGTGCGGCTGTGGCACGTCAGCGCCGGAGGCAGGCCCGCTCTGGTCCTCGGACCGCTGGCGGTGGACCCTGCCTGCCGCGAGCTCGGGATCGGCGCCGCGCTGATGCAACAAGCGCTGGCCGCCGCCCGGGCGCGCGGGCATGCCGCCGTGATCCTGCTTGGCGATGCCCCCTACTATGCGCGTTTCGGCTTCTCGGCCGAGAGGACCGGCGCACTGATGCTGCCCGGCCCGTTCGAGCGAGACCGCCTGCTGGCGATCGAATTCCAGGCCGGTGCGCTGGATGGCGCCGAGGGGATGATCGTCCCGACCGGCGCGGCCCTGGCCAAACGGAGGGTAGTTCGCCCCCTCCAGGCGCACGCGGCCTAAGGGATTGCCATGATGGCGACGACCGAAGCTGCAGTGAGCAGCAACGCTCGGTCGCGCTCGCGCCAAGCTCACTTCCTTTGGGGTTGCGCAGGCCCCGGAAACACCCTTTAACCCCGCGAAACACCTCTTTCAGTCGAGGCCGAACCCATGTCCCGTCGCCTGATCTCCACCGGCTCCCCGTTCGAGAAGACCGCCGGCTACAGCCGCGCCGTGGTCGACGGCGACTTCGCCTTCGTCGCGGGAACCACCGGCTATGACTACACCACGATGACGATGCCCGCCGATGTCACGAGCCAGTCACGCAACTGCTTCAAGACCATCGAAGCTGCCCTGAAGGAGGGTGGTTTCGAGATGGCCGACATCGTCCGCGTGACCTACTACCTCACCGACATCAAGGATGCAGACGCCCATTTCGCCGTTTGCGGCGAAGTCCTCGGCGACATCCGCCCGGCGGCAACGCTCCTCGTTGTCTCGGCGCTCTACAAGCCCGAGATGAAGGTCGAGATCGAAGCGACCGCCAAGCGCCGCAGCGCCTGATCCACCCCTCACCCTTTGTCCGTCAGCACGTTCCGGAGAAACCATCCCATGAGCCCCGCCTCGCAGATCTACGCGAAGATCACTGGTCCCATCGTCATGGTCGGCTTCGGCTCCATCGGCAAAGGCACGCTGCCGCTGATCGAGCGGCATCTCGACTACGACAAGTCGCGCGTCACCGTGATCGATCCCAAGGACGAGGGCCGCAAGGCACATTGCGAGAAGCACAATGTCCGCTTCATCCAGAAGGGCGTGACCAAGGACAATTACCGTGAGTTGCTGACCCCGCTGCTCACCGAAGGCGGCGGCCAGGGCTTTTGCGTCAATCTCTCGGTCGATACCGGCTCGACCGACATCATGGAGCTCTGCAACGAGCTCAGCGCTCTTTATATCGATACCGTCAACGAGCCCTGGCTCGGCTTCTATTTCGATTCGTCGAAGGGCCCGGAAGCGCGCTCCAACTACGCCCTGCGCGAAGTGACGCTGGCCGCCAAGAAGGCGCGCCCGGCGGGCTCGACCACGGCCGTCTCCTGCTGCGGCGCCAATCCCGGCATGGTGTCCTTCTTCGTCAAGCAGGCGCTGCTCAATGTCGCCGCCGACCTGAAGCTCAATGCCCCCAAGCCGAAGACCAAGGCCGAATGGGCGGACCTGATGCGGCAGAGCGGCATCAAGGGCATCCACATCGCCGAACGCGACACCCAGCGCTCCAAGAAGCCGAAGGAGCCTGATGTCTTCGTCAACACCTGGTCGGTGGAAGGCTTCCTGTCGGAAGGCGTGCAGCCCTCCGAACTCGGCTGGGGCACCCATGAAAAGTGGATGCCCGAGAATGCGCGCACCCACGAAGCCGGCTGCGGCGCCGCCATCTATCTGATGCAGCCCGGCGCCAACACGCGCGTGCGCACCTGGTGCCCGACCCGCGGCGCGCAGTACGGCTTCCTCGTCACCCACAACGAGTCGATCTCGATCGCCGATTACTTCACGGTGCGAGACGCCTCGGGCACGGCGGTCTATCGGCCGACCTGCCACTACGCCTATCATCCGGCTGACGATGCCGTGCTGTCGCTGCATGAAATGTTCGGCCGCGCCGCGAAGATGCAGGAAAAGCACCACATCCTCGATGAGAACGAAATCGTCGACGGCATCGACGAGCTCGGCGTGCTGCTGTTCGGCCATGACAACAATGCCTACTGGTACGGCTCGCAGCTCTCCATCGAGGAGACCCGCAAACTGGCGCCCTATCAGAACGCCACCGGCCTGCAAGTTACCTCCGCCGTGCTCGGCGGCATGGTGTGGGCGCTGGAAAACCCGAACGAGGGCATCGTCGAAGCCGACGAGATGGATTTCGATCGCCTGCTGGAAATCCAGCTGCCCTATCTCGGCCCGGTGAAGGGTTTCTACACCGACTGGACGCCGCTGACGGACCGTCCGGGACTGTTTCCGGAAGATATCGATACCAGCGATCCCTGGCAGTTCCGGAATATTCTGGTGCGTTGACCCCGAAGGGGTCATCCCGGGATGCGCGCCAGGCGCGCAGACCGGGATCTCGAAGTTCCTAGCAAGAGATTCTCAGGTGCGCGAGTGCGCACCATAGTTCATCGCTGGCGCGATGCCCCGGAATGACGTTCGTTACTTGGCCATGTAATCGAACGCCACGCTGCCGAGCCCGAGCGTCAGGTCCGCTTTGAAATGCAGCGCCGAGATCACCTCGCGCACCGGCAGGCGGGCGACGTCGCAGAGTGCGTGGGGAAACAGGCCGAGTGCGGCAGGGCCAGTCCACGCTTCCTTCAGCACGACGTCATCGAGATGAAAGCGCACCAGCTCGCAGATCCGCGGGCTGCCGTCGACATGCGGGATGATCTTCAGGATGAAGTTCGGCGACGCCATCGACTTCAGCACCGTGTCGTGGTCGACCTTGCGGTGCTTGTAACCCATCGTGGCCGAAGCGCAGAGTACCGAGCCGTAATGCAGCGAGCCGACCAGGACGTCGCTCTCGACCTCGATCTTGGGCCTCGCGAGCTTCTTCGGAAAGCCCCACAACTCGCGGCCGCCGGCGATCGGGGCCTCGTCGTCCAGATACATCGCGTGGGTGTAGCCGCCCTCCTCGCCCTTGAAGCGGACCGGGATCACCTGCCCGGTTTCGGTGTAGTCGCCGAATCCGGTCGAGTCTGGCATGCGAATGAATTCGTATTTCACCAACGGCTCCGCCACCTCAAGCGGCTCGGGCACGATGGTGGCGAGGGCTTCGGGATCGGTCCTGTAGGTGATGATGAAATATTCGCGGTCGAAGAAGCGATATGGCCCCGGCGGAAATGCCGGATTGGTGAGCGGCATCGAATAAGCGGTGCGGCGGACGTCTTCGATCTTCATGGGAGGCCCCATCTGTCGTTGGCGGGACGGATTATGGATCGGGCCGCCTGCCGATGCGAGATCGTACAATTAGCATCGGTCGTCAAATGCGCGTCACAATATGCCGGCCGTCGGGCTACTTCTCCCTGATCGGCGGCGCGATCTTCTCCGCGGGCGCCGCCGGCAGTGCCGGCTTGGTGGCTGCGCCTTGCGTCTGCGGATCGGGGCGCGCGGGCTCGGGCGCCGGTGTGGTCGGCCGGTCGCCGCCGGGCTTTGATTCAGCCGGAGTCTTGCTCTGATCGTCGGACGGCGTGCCCTGGAGCGGCCCTGTCGCCTGCGCCGTCTGCATCCGGCTCTCAGCGCGGATTTGCGCCAGCGACAGGCCTGACACCACGACGCCGGCTGCAAACAGCGAGCAGGCGATCATCAGGTCGAATTTCAGTCTGCGCTTGTCATTTGGGCCGGGCATGTCGATCACCGCCTTTGTCCGCGGGATCAACGAAATTGGAGCGCACCGGTTCCGCCGCGGCTAGCGAGCCGCCGGGAACTGAAACTGACGGGGAACCCCAAGCGGATCTTCGATTGTGAGCGTGGCGTTAGTCCCGTCGTCAGCGATGGCGATCTTCGGCGCGGGCTCTTTGTACCAGTAAATCCAATTTGACGCGCTCCATCTTAGTCCCGGCCAATCCGCGCTGACCATGTCCCGTTCAAGCAAGCGATCGCCCGACTTGGAAAAAACAACGAGTTGGCACGGATTCCAAAGCATGATGTGCGAAAGCCCGACAACGTATTTCAGATTGGGCGAAATCCAGATGTATGTCAGTGCCGGAACGGGGCGGCGAAATAACTCTGTACCGGTCGTGGTGTCGTGCAAGCGCAGATAGGAATAGTCATTGTCCGCGGTGAAGGGGTCTCTTGTCGAAGAGATCATCTTCCAGCGTGATTTTTCGCTACTATAGCCCCAATCGTGATGATGTTCGGCGCGAAGCGTCCCCGCCTCAGCCGAGATATCGACGACGCCCTCATAGCCGATTCTGTCGGCATGCGCCGGAGCGATGAACGGCACAACTGACGAGAGCGCAATCCGCAGGATTGCTAGGCGGCACAATCGCATAAACAGTCCGCGAGCCTGTTCGGCCATGCCCTCAGTCCGTTGTGCTGACTTCCCAGGTGGCGTGGCGCACGCCCGGCAGGTGCTGAAGATCGGTCGCCACCGCGTTCAGCTCGTTCGGATCGACCGCGGTCGCGACCAGCTTTGCGACGATCTCGATCAGATCGTCCCCGGTCTCGACCACGTCGATATCGGCCACCGGATATTTTGCGCCCTCGAGCTTCTCGACCAGCCGGTCGCGCATGTCGGGCAAGGCATCCGCCGCCACCGCGAGCTTGAAATAGTAGGTCGCCTCCGAAGTCTTCTCATTCAGCGGAATGCGGTTGATGGCGTTGACCAGCGGGCGCAGCATGGTGTTGCCGGCGATGACGAACACGGTCAGCGCGGCCGCCTGCGCGACCATGTCGGCGCCGGCGCAGGAGCCGACCGCGGCCGAGGCCCACAGCGTCGCCGCGGTGTTGAGCCCGCGCACGTCCATGCCCTGCTTCATGATAACGCCGGCGCCGAGGAAGCCGATGCCGGAGACGACGTAGGAGATCACGCGCACCGCGCCGTCGGCCCCGGTCAGGTGCATGGCGAGATCGACGAAGGCGGCCGCACCCACCGCGACCAGCACGTTGGTGCGCAGGCCCGCGGTGCGCTGGCGATACTGCCGCTCGGCGCCGATCAGCGTGCCCAGCACGAAGGCCGTGAACAGGCTGACCAGCGTGTCGGCGAAATCAGCAATCTGGAACGTCGTCAGAAACCGCATGGCCCCCTATACGGCCGGAACGATGACAGTTCAAAGCTCCAGCAGGCCGCCGTCCCCATTTTCATCCGCAAACGCCAGCAGCGTGCCCTTGGCGTTCCAGGCGAGCGCCGCCACCGGCGGTGTGCCATTGCGGCGGACCAGGATCTCGGCGCCGTCCTCCAGCCGCACCATCAGCACGGTGCCGTCGCTGTAACCGGCGGCGAGGATGTCGTTCTTGGGATGGCAGGCGACGACCGAGACGCGCGCCTGCAGCGGCGCGAGCATCGCGGGCTCCTTGCCCATCGGGCCGTCCTTGCTGCCGAACGGCCACAGGATGACGGTGTCGGCACCCGAGGTCGCAAGCGCCTTGCCGCCCGCGCTCCAGGACATCGAGCGAACGCGGCCGGGATAGCCGGTCATGCGCATGTGGCGGTTATCGGCCAGCCGCCAGCCGTGCAGCGCCGGTTCGTGCATCGCGGTGACCAGGAATTTGTTGTCCGGGCTGAAGGTCACCGCGTGATGCGAGCCGGCCCAGGGCAGGAATTCGGCTGATGCCGCCATGTTCGGAAACCACAGCGTCGCGCCGTTGTAATGCGCAATCGCGAGCCGAAGGCCCTTCGGCGCGAACGCAAGCCCGCCGACGGTCGAGGGCACCTCGAGCGACTTCTCCTCGGTCTTGCCGCTCTTGACGGTCGCCGTCTTGCCGGCGGACCAGGCGAAGGCCCCGTCCGCGTGCAGCGCCACCGCGTCGATCCAGCGGCGCTTGGGGTCGGTGGCGAGCAACGTCACCTCGCCCTTGGCATCGAGCGACACGACCTTGCCGTCGTCGCCGCCCATGACGAGGCGCTTGCCGTCGGACGCGGTCGAAAGAATGCCGCCGCCGTGGACGGCGACGGTGGTGATCTCGCCCTGGCTATCGACGAACGCGACGTTCTCCTCGCCGCCGACGAAGGCGGCGCGGTCACCGAGGAAATGCACCGACGTCACGCCCATGCCGAGCGCGACCGGCTTGACGCGGTCGGTGACGGAGACGATCGAAGCGGAATCGGGGGCGGGCGTAAACTCTTTCATCACGAGACGATGCAGCTCTCAAAACCCTTGCGGATGGCCTCTTCCGGCAATTCGCGGCCGATGAAGACGAGGCGGCTCTCGCGCGGCTCGCCGTCCTTCCATTTCCGCTGGTGGTTACCCTCCAGCATCATATGGACGCCCTGGAAGACGTAGCGGTCATCGTCGTCGTGGAAGGCGAGTATGCCCTTGGAGCGCAGGATCTTGCCGCCCTCGACCTGCACCAGGTTCTGGAGCCAGGGCATGAACATGTTCGGATCGAGCGGCTTGTCGGTCTTGAGCGACAGCGATTGCATGTCCTCGTCGTGATAGTGCTTCAGGCCGTGGCCGTGATCGTGGTGATGATGGTCGTGGCCGTGGTGGTGATGATCATGGTCGTGGTCATGATCGTCGGCCTCCAAAAAGTCCGGCTCGATGTCGAGGATGCGGTCGAGGTCGAACGCGCCGCGGTCGAGCACGTCGGCCAGCGCCACCGAGCAGCGCTCGGTGCGGTGGAGTTTCGCATAGGGGTTGATGGCGCGGATGCGGGCCTCGACCTCGGCGAGCTCACCCTTGGTGACGAGGTCGGTCTTGTTCAGCACGATGACGTCAGCAAAGGCGATCTGGTTCTTGGCCTCGGGCGCGTCCTTCAGACGGTCGGACAGCCATTTGGCGTCGGCAACCGTCACCACCGCGTCGAGGCGCGCGTTCTTCTGCACGTCCTCGTCGACGAAGAAGGTCTGGGCCACCGGCGCCGGATCGGCAAGGCCCGTGGTCTCGACGATGATGGCGTCGAACTTGCCCTTGCGCTTCATCAGCCCGTCCATGATGCGCACGAGGTCGCCGCGCACGGTGCAGCAGATGCAGCCATTGTTCATCTCGAACACTTCCTCATCGGCGCCGATGATGAGGTCGTTGTCGATGCCGATCTCGCCGAACTCGTTGACGATGACGGCGTATTTCTTGCCGTGGTTTTCCGAAAGGATGCGGTTCAAAAGCGTTGTCTTGCCGGCGCCGAGATAGCCGGTCAGGACGGTCACGGGAATTTTCTGGGAGGTCGCTTCAGACATAACTACTCCGGGGTCGGGCTCTTTCGCGCGACGCGAGGCGGGGTGGCCCCTGCCCTAGTGGTCAAGCGCGCTGGTCAGGGCCTTTATATTGTGCCTGACCATGTCAATGTAAGTGGGTGCGGACCCCTTTTCACCCGTCAAACCGTCCGAAATCAAGGTCCCGCCGACCTTTGCCCCGGTCTCGGCCGCGATCCGCCGGATCAGGCGGTCGTCGCTGATATTCTCCAAGAATACCGCCGGGATCTTCTGGCCTTTGATCTGGCCGATGATGGCGGCGATGTCCCGCGCGCTGGGCTCGGTTTCGGTGGAGACGCCGAGCGGCGCGATGAACTGGATACCGTATTCGGCGGCGAAATAGCCGAAGGCGTCATGGGTGGAGATCACCTTGCGCCGCTCGGGCGGAATTTTCGCAACGGCCTCGCGCACCTCGCGGTCGAGCGCTTCGAGCTTTTCCAGATAGGCCTTGGCCTGGGCGCGGAAGAACTCCGCGTCCTCGGGATCGGCCGCGGCCAGCGCGTTGGCGATATCCGTCACGTAAACCTTGGCGTTGGGGACGGACTGCCAGGCATGCGGATCGGCAGCCGAGCCAAGCTTCAGGGGCGTGATGCCGGCGCTGGCGGTGACGACCGTTGCCTTGCTGCCGGAGGATTGCACGAGGCGCGGCAGCCAGCCCTCGAGGCCGAGCCCATTGACGACAACGAACTTTGCGTCCGCGATCCGCTTCGCATCGCTTGGTGCCGGCGTATAGACATGGACGTCGCTGTCGGGGCCGACCAACGTGGTGACGCTGACCCGGTCGCCGCCGACGTTGCGGACGAAATCGCCGAGGATCGAGAAGCTGGCGACGACGTTGAGCCGTTCCGCGGCATGCAGCGGCGAGGCGGTCAGCAGCAAGGCAAGGAGCAGAAGGAAGCGCATTGCGGTCACGCTTCCAGATGCCGGCCGGGAAACAGTTGCCGGACGATACCGCCGACACGGCCGAACAGCACCGAGACGATGTAGAGCACGGTCGCGACCAGAATGATAGCAGGGCCCGACGGCACGCGGGTCTGGAACGACAGCACGAGGCCGGCATAGCCCGAGACTGCGGCGGCGACGACCGCGATGCAGATCATCGCCGTGAGATCGCGCGACCAGAACCGCGCGATGCCGGCCGGCAGGATCATCAGCCCCACCGCGAGCAGCGTGCCGAGCGCCTGAAAGCCGTTGACGAGGTTGATCACGACGAGCGCGAGGAAAGCGAGATGCGCAGGCCCCCCGGCCCGGCTGACAGTGCGCAGGAACAGCGGATCGACACTCTCGATCACCAGCGGGCGGTAGATCACGGCGAGCACCAGCAGCGTCACCGTGGCGTTGAAGGCGACCACCAGCAGCGTCTGGTCGTCCATCGCGAGGATGTTGCCGAACAGCACGTGCAGCAGGTCGATATTGGTGCCCTTGATCGAGACGATGGTCACCCCCAGCGCCAGCGAGGCCAGGTAGAAGGTCGCGAGCGACGCGTCCTCCTTCAGCCCGGTCGAGCGCGCGACCACACCGGCGAGGATCGCGACCGCAAAGCCCGCGAACAGGCCGCCGGCCGTCATTGCAAACAGATTGAGACCGGAGAGCAGGAAGCCGACCGCCGCGCCCGGCAGGATCGCATGCGCCATGGCATCGCCGACGAGGCTCATCCGCCGCAGCATCAGGAATACGCCGATCGGCGCGCCCGCGAGCGACAGCGCGATCACGGCGGCAAGCGCGCGCCGCATGAACTCGAATTCGGTGAACGGACCGATCAGCGCGTCATGGAGCATCTGCGGTCACGCCGCCCGCGAGCGGGCATCGTCGGCCGCGCAGGCCGCGGCGCTGTCGTCGAACGCCTCGCACATCCGCATCGCGACCATGAGGTTCTCCGGCGTCAGCACCTCCGCCGTCGGGCCCCATGCCACAGGGCCGCGCGCCAGCACCAGGGTCTCGGTGAAATGGCTGCGCACCATCTCCATGTCATGCAGCGCGGCGAGCACCGTGCGGCCCTCGCCGTGCCAGCGCTTCACCAGCGCGAGCAGGTCGGTCGTGGTCTTGCTGTCGATGGCGTTGAAGGGCTCGTCGAGCACGATCAGCCGCGCGTTCTGAAGCAAGACGCGGGCGAACAGCACGCGCTGCATCTGACCGCCGGAGAGCGTACCGATCGGGCGGTTCTCGAAGCCATTCAGCCCAACGGCGCCGATCGCGCGGAGGATTTTTTCGCGCGCGGCTTTGCCGATGCCGCCGAACAGGCCGGTGCCGCGCCACAGGCCGGTGCCGACGAAGTCGAACACCGAGATGGGGAAGCTGCGGTCGATCTCCGCGCTCTGCGGCAGATAGGCGATATCGCGGGAGTCGAGCCCGCCGAGATGGATGCTGCCGTCGAGCGGCCTGAGGATGCCGACGATGCCGCGCAGCAGGGTCGACTTGCCGGCGCCGTTCGGGCCGATCACGGCGACCAGCGCACCCGGCGCAACCTCGCCGTTGAGATGGTGCACGGCCGGATGCCGGTCGTAGCCCAGCGTGACGTTGTGGAAATGCAGCGCCGCCATCGTCACCTCATTGCCAGAAAGACGATGCCCCAGAGCACGGCGCAGACGGCAACGGCGGCCGAGAGGCGGCCCGCCATGGTCATGCGCAGGATCGACCAGGGCGCCGCCTGGGCCGGATGCGGCGAGGTCGCGTCATGGACGTGGGCATGGGTGTGGTCGTGCCCGTGCGAATGCGCGTCGCCATGAGAATGGCCGTGGGCATGGTCGTGATGGTGGGCGTGGGACGCGGCGGGAACCATGTCTGGACGTTATATTATAACATTACGCCTGTCCACGCCGGGCTCAGGGCTTGCCGATCACCATCGCGATGGCGGCCGCCACGAACGGGAACGGCACCGAGACGGCGCAGCGGAACCAGACGAAACGGGCCGGCATGAACGGGATTTCCCACAAAATCACCCGCTGGAAGGCAAACAGCGCCCAGGCGACGACATAGGCGACCACTTGCGGCACCCCGCCGCCCGACTTCAGCGCCACGGTCCCGATGGAGAAGCCGATCACGGGGCCGCCGGGCGTGGCGGCACCGGCGACCACGGCGGTCGCGACCCCCAGCCAGCCGCTGTCCGGTCCGAGCCAGCCGGTGATCACCTCCTGGGGGATGATGGCGGCGATGTAGCCGGAGCCGATCACCCCCAACGCGATCCGCGGCACGATGTTGATGAAGTCCATCGAGCCTTCGCGCAGCGAAGCCTTGAACACCGGCGGGCCGCGACGGAAAGCGATCAGGCCGACGCCGAAGACCGAGCCCCATAGCAGGATGTCGATGAGGAGCGCCGCGCTCAACTCGCCTCCTCATCGCTGTCACGCTTCGGATAGAGCCGGACATAGACGAAGCGGCCGAGGCCGCCTGCGAGCACCGGCAGCGGCAGCGAGATGACGATCCGCCACAGCGTGAAATCGGTGCCCATGATCGGGATTTCCCAGGCGACCGCCCGGCCGTAGCCGATCAGGGTCCAGCTCACGACCATGGCGATGGTGGCGCCGAAATCAGCGCCGACCGCCAGCAGCGCGCTCGCCACGGGATAGGCGGTGAAGGGACCGCCCGGCAGGATCGCGCCGAAGGCGGTACCGATCAGAAGGCCCTTCAGGCCGGATTGCGGCCCGAGCGAGCGCGAGACTTTCTCGTGCGGCAGGATCTCGGAGATGAAGGCGCCGAGCAGGCAGCCGGCCAGCACGCGCGGCAGGATGCCGCCGAACAGCGAGAGGTCGTGGGTGAGAATGTCCAGAACGCCGTCGGTGCCGTCACGCCGCCACACCAGCGCCGCGCTGACCGCCACCAGGACCGCGATGATGATCGTCGACCAGCCGATCGGCTTGCGCACACGGCCCGGCCGCGGCTCGGACTCCGCGTCCTCGGCAGGCGCCGGGTCTTTCGGGGAAGGGTCTGACAACGGGTGTGGGGCGGCTCGATGGTGATGCCCGTCCTGATTAAGGGCGCCGTCCATGCGATGCAAACGGTACGATCACAGACCGATGCGCGCATGGCGCAGGACTGGTTCAATCAATTCCGCACAGCAAAAAGGCGGCCGCGCATGCGACCGCCTTGTCTGTCATTCCGGGGCGGCGAAGCCGAACCCGGAATCTCGAGATTCCGGGTTCGATGCTACGCATCGCCCCGGAATGACGGAGGAAAGCCTTACGCCTTGTCGAACAGGGACTCGACGTATTCCCAGTTCACGAGGTTCTCGACGAACGCCTTGAGATAGTCCGGACGGCGGTTGCGATAGTCGATGTAGTAGGAGTGCTCCCAGACGTCGCAGCCGAGGATCGGGGTGGCGCCGTGCACCAGCGGATTCTCGCCGTTCGGGGTCTTGGAGATCTCGAGCTTGCCGTTCTTGACCTGGAGCCAGCACCAGCCGGAGCCGAACTGGCCGACGCCGGCCGCCTGGAAGTCGGTCTTGAACTTCTCGAAGCCGCCGAGGTCCTCGTTGATCTTCTTCTCGAGCTTGCCGGGCAGCTTGGTGCCGCCGCCATTGGGCTTCATCCAGCTCCAGAAGTGGATGTGGTTGTAGTGCTGGCCGGCATTGTTGAACACCGCGGGGTTCTTGCCGAACGAGCCCTTGACGATCTCTTCAAGGGACTTGCCTTCCCATTCGGTGCCCTTGAGCGCGTTGTTGCCGTTGGTGACGTAGGCCTGATGATGCTTGTCGTGGTGGAATTCGAGCGTCTCCTTCGACATGAACTGGCCGAGGGCGTCATAGGCGTAAGGGAGTGGGGGCAGCGTGAATGTCATGGGTTCTTGTCCGCAACTGGTGGGGAACGTTCTAACGGTCACCCCTTATAGAAGGTTCCGCGGCCGTTAAATACCTCAGAATTTGCGAAAACGCGTGATGGGGGCCGCTTGGCTGGATTGCATAAAATGGTCGCAGCACGCGCTGGTCATCAGCCGTGCGGTTCGCCATAAAATATCGTTGCCTTTGAAGCGCTTATGACAGAACGAATGCGCCACGAAGCGGAGCTGCGAAGGACGAAGCCATGACCATCGAGATCGACATCTTGAACGGCGACGCCTCGTGGCCGATCGCCGAGCCGCTGCATCAGGCGGTCTGGGGACCGCATATGGTCGCGGACAAGCCCTGGGCTCACGTCAAATGGGACAACGCCCATCTTCGCGTGCTGCTCGAGACGCCCGAGGACGGCCTCGTCTGCCACGTCGGCGTCTACTTTCGCACCGTCACCTGGAACGGGCAGAAGATTCACGCCGGCGGCATCGGCGGGGTCTGCACGCGCGAGGACCGGCGCGGTCGCGGCTACGCCACCATGGCTATCGACGCGGCGGTGCACACCATGCGCGCCAACGAGGCGGTCCGCTTCGCGCTGCTGTTCTGCGAGCCGCACAATTTTGCGTTCTACGAATCCCGCAGCTGGCTGCCCTTCAAGGGCGAGGTCTATTGCGAGCAGCCGGAGGGGCGGATCCGCTTCGACTACATGGCGCCGTACGTCTTCAACATCGTCCGCGCGCCGACGCTGGGCACCATCGACCTATGCGGCTTGCCCTGGTGAGCCCTGCGTGACCGGAGGGCTGGTGCCAGAGAGCCACGCCCTGTAATATGTCGGTCATCATCCAATATTCCGCACCATGGACATGACGATCGACGCCCCCATAGACGCCGCCCCGCCGCGTGCACCGGTCGCCTCCCCCATCGCCAGCCTGCTGACGGCGCCGATCCTGCCGACGCTGCTGCGGCTCGCGATCCCCAACATGATCGCGATGGTCGGCAGCACGCTGGTTGCGATCGCCGAGACCTCCTATATCGGCCGGCTCGGCACCATCCCGCTCGCGGCGATCGCGCTGGTGTTCCCGTTCGCGATGCTGACGCAGATGATGAGCGCGGGCGCGATGGGCGGCGGCGTCTCATCCGCGATCAGCCGCGCGCTCGGCGCCGGGGATCGCGACCGCGCCGCGACGCTGGCGCTGCATGCCGCCATCATCGGCCTCTGCGGCGGGCTGTTCTTCACGGTAACGATGCTGGTCTTCGGCCGCTCGTTCTTCACGCTGCTCGGCGGCCGCGAGCGCGTGCTCGAGGAAGCCTGCGGTTATTCGCAGGTGCTGTTCTCCGGCGCGGTCGCGATCTGGCTCGTCAACACGCTGGCCTCGGTGATCCGCGGCACCGGCGACATGCGCCTGCCCTCGATGACACTGATCGGGGCAAGCGTGCTCCAGATCGCGCTCGGCGGCACGCTGGGGCTCGGCCTGTTCGGCGTGAAGCAATTCGGCATGCCGGGCGTCGCCGCCGGCCAGTTGATCGCATTCACCTGCGCCGCGGTCTTCTTCCTCTGGTATCTCTTGTCAGGCCGCAGCCGGCTGCCGCTGGATTTCCGCGCGTTTTATTTTGAGCGCGCGATGTTCCTGGACATCCTCAAGGTGGGCGCGGTCGCCTGCCTCTCGCCGCTGCAGACCGTGCTCACCATTCTGATCTTCACCAGGATCCTGGCGACGTTCGGCACCGAGATGCTGGCCGGTTACGGCATCGGCTCGCGGCTGGAATTTCTGCTGATCCCGATCACCTTCGCCTTCGGCATCGCCTCGGTGCCGATGGTCGGCATGGCGATCGGCGCCGGACAAGTGAAGCGCGCACGGCGCGTGGCCTGGACCGCAGCCGCGGCGTCCGCCCTCACCGTCGGCCTGATCGGACTCGTCATTGCGCTCGATCCCGCGTTGTGGGCCTCGCTCTTCACGGCCGACCCCGGCGTCACCGCCGCCGCGCACAGCTATTTCCACTGGGCCGGCCCGGCCTTCGCGTTCTTCGGCATGGGCGTGTCGCTGTACTTCTCCTCACAGGGCGCCGCGCGCGTCGGCGGACCGGTGCTGGCCTCCACCGCGCGGCTTCTGATCGTCGCGATCGGCGGCGGCGTCCTCATGATGGCGCAAGCGCCGGCCTGGACCTTGTTCGCGCTGGTTGGCGGCGCGATGGTGGTGTTCGGACTGTCGACCGCGGCCTCCGTCGCTTTCGCGCGCTGGGGCAAATGAGCGCAGGCAAATAAGCGCGGGAATGTGATTCCATCCAGCGTTGCACTATCCTGCTGGGCTGCTATGGAGGCGCTCCACTTCGGGGCCTCTCCATGATTTCCAGATTCGCTACTCTCATCGTCCTTCTGGCTGCGCTGCTTGGCGCGACTGCCGCCCAAGCGCAGAGCGCCGACGGGACCTGGCTCACACAGGCCGGCGACGCCCGCGTCAAGATCAGCAAGTGCGGCGGCGGCCTCTGCGGCGTTATCATCTGGCTGCGCGAACCCATGGACACCGCGACCGGCCAGCCCGCCACCGACAGCAAGAATCCCAATCCCGCGCTGGCGAGACGGCCGATGATCGGCCTGCCGTTGTTCAGCGGCATGCAGCCGTCCGGCCCGAACAAATGGTCGGGCCAGATCTACAATGCCGACGACGGCAGCACCTATGCGAGCAGCGTCTCGGTCACGGGTGCAGACTCGCTGCGGGTCGAAGGCTGCGTCGGCGCGCTTTGCGGGGGCGAAACCTGGACGCGCGCGGGACGCTAGCGCTTCAAGCCATCATCGCCTTCAGCGCCGTCGCCGCCGAGGCGTAGCCGCCCCGCGCGCCGTCGATGAAGTGCACGTGGTCGCTGCGCAGCGCCGACGGCGTGAAGCAGGTCATCATCGCGGCGTCCTGCGGGTAGAGGCCGTAGCGCACGACGCCCTCGCGCGCGGCAGCCGCAAGACGATCGCTGAGGGCACGTTCGAGCTCGGGCGTACAGTCGAGGATCATGCGCAGGCCGTCGTCATATTTCCTGAAGTCCGAGTTCTCGACCACCTGACGTTTGTAGAGGTTGGGCACGAAACCGCCGACCTTGATGTCGAAGCGCATGATCAGATAGGCGAACAGCGTGTAGGCCAGCACGACGGCGCGGCGCGCGAGCAGCGGGCCGCCGCGCTTGGTGCGGGCTTCGTAGTCCAGCCCCTGCGGCGGCCATTTCAGCGGCGGCCCCTGTGGCGGCACCGGGCGGGCGCCGTCCGGGCTGCGTTCGACGAGGTGGATGATGTCCTCGATCACCTTGCGGAACGCCGGCGGGTCCGCGCCGCGTGCCGGCATCACCAGAACCGACAGGATCAGGCCGCGCGAGGCCGGAATCACCTCGAAGCGGCAGGACAGGCCGGACAGATCCGGTTGGGTGCCGGCCGGCGCCTCAGCGACGGCGAACTCGCCGCGCTTCATCGCGGCGTCGGCCCAGGCGAGCCCGCCGCCGGAGAACATCGCATAGGACAGGTTCGCCGACGGACCGAAGCGCGCGACGCGCACGTCGAGACCTTGCGCCCGGATCGCACTCACCGGCACCAGCGCAACACGCATCGTCAGATCGAGATCCTCCCGTACCCAGGTCGCGGTCGCAGCCAGCGCGTCCCGGGCGCGATCGAGATCGCCGGGCGCGACCGCAAAGCTCGCGCCGTCACCGCCGAACACGAAGGGGAATTCCCGTCCCTCAAGCGCATTGGTCACCGCCGCGATCACGGCAGCGCCGGCCATGTTGACCGCCTTGTAGCGCTGCGCCGCGATCGCCTTGGTGGAATCGACGATGTCGGCGACACCGATGCTCCAGTCATCCGGCAGCGACGCATAGAGCGCGGGGTCCATCAGGCTGGTGAAGCCGCGGAAGACGGGGATGCCGCCATAGAAGGATTCGCCTGATGTCATCGGATGATGCCGAATGGTTGGACGCGTCCAGGAGAAGTACGTGGCAGGACCGATCCGGGTTCGCCGGCGCCCCCTCGAAGTCCCGATCATTGGCCGAAATGGCGGCGGACAACAAGATCGCGCCGCGCCGCAATGCCGCAGCTTGTCATTGATCAGCATCAAACAGCCGGCCGAAAATGACGTTTACGGTTGAGCCATCTGAAATGGTTGCGCGGGATGATCGGGGTGTCTGATTTTGATAGCAAGGACTCCACCTCGCCGGTACGCCGACGCACGGGGCTGGACGCGATCAGTGCGGTGAAAATGCCGGAGCTGCTGACCGCCACCGTCGATGCCTGGGCCGAGGCCCATCAACTGTCGCGCTCGGATGCGATCTGCAAGCTGGTCGAGTTCGGCCTGAGGATCGCGCCTCCCACACCGGCATCGGGGTCCACGGTCGTCTCGGACGCGACCAGGCTCGAGGAGCTCGCGGTGCATGAGATCGAGGGACTGCTCGATCCCGCATTGCCGGAGGACGAACGCGAGCGTCGCATCCGCCGCCTCACCGAAGGGCCGCCGGAATTCTCACACGAACGGATTGACCTGCCGAAGCCTCGGACGTGAGCGACTAGTGCAGCTTCTCATCCTCACGGTTGCGCAAGGCGTCGTGAGACGCGTCATGGCAGCCGACCAAGCGCACGAATTGCTGCGGGTACATCTCGTGACCGTGATCGCCGGAATTCTGGTGCGTCATCGGCGGACAACGGACGTCGTCCGGCTTCGCGCGCGATTGCTCCGTCCGGCCCTGATTTGAAGCGGTCATGTTTCGCATGGTCATGCACTGCTCCCTGTCGATTGGGGCAGATCGATTGACGTAACCCAATCGATTGCGGGGCATCTTACGACCAAATCCGGTCGAATGTCATTGCGACGAATCAATGCAATTGTGGCGGTGAAGTTCCGCTTTACGCCGTGTTCCCGGCGTCGACCGTGAACACGGCGCCCGTGACGTTGCGGCCGCCATCGCCGAGCAGATATTCCACCATCCGTGCGACGTCTTCCGTCTCCGGCAGCCGGCGCAATGCACTTCGGCCCGCGATGCGTTTGCGTCCTTCGTCGGAGAGATTGTGAGTCAGCTCGGTGTCGATGAAACCAGGCGCAATCGCGTTCACGGTGATGCCGAGCTTGCCGACTTCACGCGCGAGCGAGCGGGTAAAGCCGGTGGCGGCCGCCTTGGTCGCGCCATAGACGGACAGGCCGTTATAGCCGGTCGTCGCGATGATCGAGGAGATGTTGATGATGCGGCCGGCACCATCGGCCATCATCTGCCGTGCGACATATTTGGTGAGAATGATCGGCGACAGCACGTTGAGTTGCACCAGCGCCTCGATCTCGGAATTGTGCATGGTCGCGAGCAGGCCTTCGGTGCCGAGGCCGGCATTGTTGACGAGGCCGTAGATCGGGCCGAATTCGTCACGCACGAGCTTTGCGAAAGCGGGAATCGCGTCGATCACCGCGAGATCGCAGGCGCGGAAATGCAGACGGCCCTCGGACTCGCCAATGGCGGCCCTGAGCTCGTCGCTCTCGCGCCGCGCCGCGGCAATCACGTTGTAGCCGGCGCCAGCCAGACGCTTGCCGATCGCAAGGCCGATACCGCGGCTGCCGCCGGTGACGAGGACATTATGCATCGGTGCGCGCCAGTTTGCCGGCCGGGGTGACGTCGAGCGTCTCGACGAAGCGGATCACCGCCGGCACCTTGTGGGAAGCGAGCTGCGCGCGGCATTGATCCAGGATCTGGTCGCGAATCTCCTTCGCGCGCGCCTGGTCGGTGCCGTCGGCGAGGATCACGTCGGCAACCACGATGCCGCCGGTGATCGGACTCTTCCGCGACTTGGCCCGCGACATCCGGACGTCGGAATGGCGATTGATGACAGCCTCGATCTCCTCGGGGTGGACCTTCAGCCCACCGATATTGATGATGCCGCCGCGGCGGCCGACGAAATAATAGCGGTCCCCGCGCAGCTCGACAATATCGCCGCTGTCGACAAATCCGTCATCATCGGTGAGTGCGGCGGCGTCGCGGCCGATATAGGCATGTGCGGTGCGCGTCGAGCGGATGCGCAGCGAGCCGTCCACGACCTTCATCTCGACGCCGTTGCGGTTACCGAGATAGTCGGCCGGAAAGCCTTCGAGCCCGTCATTCACGGCGAAGCCGACACCGGCCTCGGTCGAGGCGTAGGCATGGCCGACCGAGGAATTCGGGAATGCCGCCTTCAGGCCGTCGAGCACCGCCTGGTCGGCGATCTCGCCGGAGAGACGGACGTAAGCCGGCGCGAATTGCGCGGCCGAGCCGCTCATCAGAAGCTTGCGCCAGTGCGAGGGCGTGCCGGAGATGTGGGAGACCGCGCGCGCGTTCAGCCGAGCGACGTGATCGGCGAGGGCCTCATGCGGATCCGACAGCACCATGGAGCCGCCGGAGAGGATGGCGCGGAGGAAGATCTGGAGGCCGCCATAGCGGCGAATGTCGTAGAACGTCGCCCACACCGGTGCCGGTCCGCGCGCGGGGCCTTCGGCGACGATCGCGCCGGTCAGCGCTTCCAGCGTATGGCCGGCGATCTTCGGCACGCCTGACGTGCCCGAGGTCAGCATCAGCCATTCGGTGGCGCACTCGGTCTGCGCGGGCGCGGTGGCTTGAAGCGGCAATTGTGCGGTGACGACCAGCGGCACGCCGGTCTCAGCCCAGCGATCGGGCTCGTCGGTGACGACGGCATCGATCCCGGCATCCGCGATCAGCGCGTCCAGATACGCCGGATTGAGATCGGGCGGACACAGCAGCATGCGGCGGGCGATGCCGTCGAGCTCGATCATGGCAAGGCCCGACCGGAGCTGGTCGGACAATTTGAGCAGCACCGCGCGGCCGGACAGCTCGCGCAGGCGGCCGCCCAGGACCGTCTGCGACAGGATGTCGGTCAGCGACACGACATCGTGCGCATCCGACAGCGTACGGCCCTTCAGCTCCGCGCCGAGATGATCGCGAAGCGCAAAGATATCACGCGGGGACATTTTCGTAGGCCCGCACGAAATCGCCGACCGTGGCGGGGAACGCTGCGTCCTCGGAAATGGTGAACGGATCGACACCGGTCTCGTCCTCGAGCCGAGCGACAAGGATCGCGAAGGCGAGCGAGTCGAAACCCGTCTCGTGCAGGGACAGATCGTCCGAGAGCGCGGGAAGCGTGACGTGCTGTTCCTTGGCGATCTGCTGGATCGCTTCAATGACCTTGGACCTTACCGACATGGCTGGCTTGCCTCTTGCTTTGTTGATCGATCGTATGTCTTGCGGCGGCTCTTGATGACCGCCTCCCCATGGCCGTCTGTTTACCCGACAGAAGTAAATGGCTTCTTGGACAATTCAGATAAAATTGGACCTATCTGGCGGATTTTGCCGTGAGTTCAAAGTGAGGTGAGCACTACTCTCTCATTCCCTCCCCCCTTGTGGGGGAGGGGCAGGGAGGGGGGCCACACGGGGACTCCCTCCATCGCTTCCAGGCAGCTTGCGAACTCTCAGACACCTTTTGCTGGGCTACCCCCTCCCTAACCCTCCCCCACAAGGGGGGAGGGAACGCAGGGAGTTCGTGGCGGCGATTCTCGTTTATCCGTTTAGAACCTGATCGCACCGTCGACGATTTGCGCATAAGCCTCGGAAGTCAGTGCGACATAGTCGCCGGATTTCGGCTCCGCCATGAACAGCGGCTCGGAGATCGCGCCGGGGTCGAATCCCTCGCGCGCGAGCTCGCCCTTCTTCTGCTTGAACGTCTCGGTCGCATCGAGCTCGCGCGAGATGCGGATGAAGACCGGGCGGGCGTAGGCCGGCAGGCGCTGTGCGAGATGCGCGGGCAATGCCGCGACGTCAAATCCCTCGTTCACGACGATTGCGCTCATGCCGGCGCGGCCGTCGGTGCCAGGGATGCTGACGCCGTAAGTGGTGGCGTCGATGACGCCGGTAAAATCGCGCACGGCGTCGTTGACCTCCGAGGTCGCGACGTTCTCGCCCTTCCAGCGAAAGGTGTCGCCGATGCGATCGACGAAATGGAAGAAGCCCTTGTCGTCGAGCCGCATCAGATCGCCGGTGCGGAACCAGGCATCGCCCCTGGCGAAGACGTCACGCAGGATCTTCTTCTCGGTCTCCCCGGCGTCCGTGTAGCCCTCGAAGCGGCCGCCGCCCTGGTCCGCCGTGCCGATGCGGCCGATGGCCTCGCCCGCCTCGCCGCGGGCGGAGGCGATGCAAAGACCCTCTTCATTGCGCAACGGCGCGCCGCTGTCAGGGTCGAGCTTGACGAGGCTCGCGGGGAAACGATGCGCGAGCAGCGGCGGGATACGGCCGATCGCGCCGGGCTGGCCCTCGACGTTGAACAGCGAGAAATTGCCTTCGGTCGCCGCATAGAATTCGAGGATGCGAGGAATGGCGAAGCGGGTCTGAAAGTCCTCCCAGATGTCGCCGCGCAGGCCGTTGCCGCAGACGAGCCGCAGCCGATGGCGGTTCTCGTATTCCGACGGCGGCGCCTTGAGCAGATAGCGGCAGAGCTCGCCGATATACTGGAACAGCGTGCAGTCGTGCCGCACGATGTCGGACCAGAAATTCGACGCCGAGAACTTGTCCGCGATCACCACCGAGCCGCCGGCGGCCAGCATGCTGCACGGCGCGACGATGCCGCCGACCGAGTGGAACAGCGGCAGACAATCGTAGAGCCGGTCCTGTGGGCCGGCGCCGGTGAGGCCGGCGAACCAAAAGCCCCAATTGAGGATGCGGCGATGGCTGATGCTGGCGGCCTTGGGCAGGCCTGTCGTGCCGGACGTGTAGATCAGCAGCGCGCGATCATCGATGGTGACGTCGCCGTGCTCTCCGGGACAAAGCGGGCCGTCGTCGAGCGCGGCAAGCGCGACGTCGATGGCCCGCTCGCTGCGGGCATCGCCATGGGTCCAGACCTCGGCCTCGGTCTTCAGATGTGGCTTCGCACTCTCCAGCGTCTCCACCAGGTCGTGCGCGACGATGATGTGCCGGGGCCTCGCGACATCGAGGCAATGCGCGAGCGATTGCCCGACAAGCTTTGTATTGATCAGCGCGACCACACCGCCGATCCGGCTGATGCCGAGCCAGGCGGCAACGTAGTCGAGGCCGTTCGGCATGATCAGGCCGACAGTTTCGCCCTTGCTCACACCGACCGAGCGCGCCCAGCGCGCATAGCGGTTGATGCGTTTCGACAAACCTTCGTAGTCGAGCGCTGCGTCATCCGTGATCAGCGCGACGCGGTCGGGCTGACGCTGCGCCCAATCGTCGACGACGTCGGCAAACAGCCGGCCCGGCAGCGTCTCGATCCGCGCGGTCAGCTCGATCGCCTTCAGCCAGATCTTTGACGCCGATGGCGCGCGCGCGGCCTTCGGTTGCTCGATGACGCCGGTGGTCATGCCGTTCATACTTTCGGAACGTGTCTGCTGGTTCCCCAAGCTTAGCCCGCGCGCCCTGCCCAGGTGTTAAGAGACAAGGTAAAAGCCGGTTAGTGCGCGATTAACTCTAGTCATCCTTTACCAAGCCGATGGGATCGGCGTGCGCCGCAGCGCAATTCTTGCGATACCAAAACGAGTCATTTGGGCGCGCTGCGCGTGTCCTCGCCTCGGCTGCGGGGATAGGGGAATTGGAGACGACCATGATCACCAAGCGACATTTCCTCCACACCGCCGCCTGTGCCGTCGCTGCGCTCGTTGCGCCGCGCGCCTTTGCGATCGGCAACCCCTCCTATCCATCGCGCAGCGTGAAATGGGTGGTGCCTTATGCCCCGGGCGGCGCCACCGACGTGCTGTCGCGGCTGCTCTGCCAGCGCCTGTCCGAACGGCTCGGCCAGACCTTCGTGGTCGAGAACAAGCCGGGCGCCGGCAGCAATATCGGGACGCAGGCGGTCATCACGTCCGCCCCTGACGGCTACACGCTGCTGCTAACCTCGACCGCGAACGCGATCAACGCCTCGTTCGATCCTTCGCTGCCGTATGATTTCGCCAAGAGCATCGCGCCGGTCGCGGGTGTCGCGCGGATTCCGCTGGTGCTGGTCGTCAACAACGACCTGCCGGTGAAAACCGTCGCCGACTTCATCGCCTACGCCAAGGCCAATCCCGGCAAGATGTCGATCGCTTCCTCCGGGATCGGCACCTCGCTGCATCTGTCCGGCGAGCTGTTCAAGTCGCTGGCCGGCGTGCGGTTCACCCACGTCCCCTATCGCGGCTCGGCGCCGGGCCTGACCGACGTGATGAGCGGCCAGATCCAGGGCATGTTCGACAACGTCACCTCGTCCTTCGAGCTGGTGCGCGCCGGAAAGCTGCGCGCGCTCGGCGTCACCACGCGCGAGCGTTCGGAGATCCTGCCGGACGCGCCGCCGATCGCGGAGACGCTGCCCGGCTACGAGACGAGCTCATTCTACGGCGTCGGCGCCCCGCACGACACGCCGCGCGAGATCGTCGATCTTCTCAATCGCGAGATCGACACCGCGCTCTCCGACGCCGAGATCAAGGTCCGCATCGCCGAACTCGGCGCGATCCCGCTGCACGGCAATGCCGGCGAGTTCGGCGGCATGCTGACGGCGGAGACCGAGCGCTGGCGCAAGGTGGTCGAGCTGTCGGGGATCAAGAAGGAATAGCGTTTCCCGAGGTACAAGCCACGCCTCCGCAGCGGCGTCAGTCTGCCGTGAATTCGAGGTTGAACCGGATTGGATTGACGGGAGTGGTGACGAACTTGACGCTTTTGCCGCTCAACCCGGCGAACGGACCCGAACCGAATTTGACGATCCCCTTGCCCGAGGACTCGACGCCAATGGGCTTGCCGTCCTTCATGACCGCCTGAGCGGAGCCTTCGATCAGTTGCGTGACGAGACGTCCACCGGGAATCCGGTGCACGCCACCACCGAATACGATGGTCGCTTTTGGGCCGTCCCATTCCACCGCATTGGAGGCGGAATAGACCGCGCCTTTCAGCAGGCCATCGACACCAACGCAGACGTAGTCCTGAGTCACCAAATTGTGGTCGGGGCGGTCGCCGATCGGCTCCTGGCTATAGAAACCGGCGGTGCTGCATTCGTAACGCGCGATCATGTCCGCGCGGGCCGGCTGGGAAACGGCGATCAAACCAAAGGTCGCGCCGATGAGCGTGATAACGGTGCGCTTGTTCATGCAGATGTCCTCGCCTCAAGCGCCCGATCTAACAGGCCGGCGTGATGCCGGGCTCCTGATGC
Organism: Bradyrhizobium sp. B025; assembly: GCF_042257955.1. Taxonomy (NCBI): domain Bacteria; kingdom Pseudomonadati; phylum Pseudomonadota; class Alphaproteobacteria; order Hyphomicrobiales; family Nitrobacteraceae; genus Bradyrhizobium; species Bradyrhizobium sp. B025. The sequence goes on from NZ_CP170150.1 coordinate 7,719,703, forward strand.
CGAGCTTCGGGACAAGGGTGACGAGGATTGCAATTCCGCGCGTTGATCTGGGTCAACCGCAGGAGGCGCTGGCGACTGGTGAAAGCACAGGGATTGGTGGCCGCGTAGTCAGCGCTAGCCGCTTCGCCTGTGACGCTGGCGCGGCGACGGCACGCTGACCGGATAATACGGATTGAGATCGCAGGTCGCGGCGCGGCCCGCCGCCGTGGCGCGACACTGCGGCAGCGAGGTGAAGGAGCAGTCATACCACTCCCCGCCGCCGCCGCTCGAGCCGGAATAGACGTGCATGCAGACGGGATAGCGGGGATCGAAGGTTTGCGCATGCGACGGCGCGGCCGCGACCACCGCACCGATGCTTACGACCAGGCCGAACGAGAAACGCATGAGCAGTGCTCCAGCGTGCCGCATCGCGGATCGCTATTGTTGCACCTTCTTGTGACGCCGGCGCGGCGGCGGCGGAGGCTCGTCAAAAGCGTAATAGGGATTGAGGTCGCAGCTCGCGGAGCGGCCCGACGCCGTGGCGCGGCACTGCGGCAGCGAGGTGAAGGAGCAGTCGTAATAGTCGCCGCCGCCGCCCCAACCGCCGGGCGTGTAGACGTGCATGCACACCGGATAGCGCGGGTCATAGGTCTGGGCGCGCGCATCTGCCGCAGCAAACAGCATGACAATCGCGGTGAGGGTCAGGATCGGCAAACGCATGGAGACATCCTCGAATCGGTAGCGTCGGCGGATCGGATGCCGACGGCCTGATATGGCATAACACCACGCCGGAGGCGACTGTTCCGAAGTACAGATGACGGCAAGGTGAGGCGGTGCGCCGCGGCGCTATCCGCCGAGCCCCTGCAACACGAGCCGGTTCAACCTCGCCGCAAACGCCGCCGGGTCCTCCGGCAACTCGCCGTCCAGGATCTGCGCCTGCTCGAGCAGGAGCAGGCTGAGATCGTCGACGGCCTTGGAGCCGGCCTGAGCCTTGGTGATCGCCCCCACCATCGGATGGCGCAGATTGATCTCGAGGACCGGCTTGGCGCGCATGCCGCGGTTCTGCTGCGACAGGATACGCTCGAGTTCGCGGCTCGGACCCTGGCTGTCGGCAACGAGGCAGGAGGCCGAGCTGGTGAGGCGCGTGGACGCCTTGACGTCGCTGACGCGCTCGCCGAGGGCGGCCTTGATGACCGCGATGGTGGCGGCCTCGTCCGCCTCCGGCTCGTCCTTCTTCGCCTCGTCCGTCGCGTCGACGCGCGGGATCAGGTCGAGATTGAGATCGCCCTGGCTCAGCGACTTCAGCGGCTTGCCCTCGAGCTCCGTCGGCATCGAGGTCCAGAAGGCATCGACCGGATCGGACAGCAGCAGCACCTCGATGCCGCGCGCGGTCGCCGCCTCGAGCCGCGGGTTGGACTTCAGCCGTTCGATGCTGTCACCGACGAGATAATAGATCTCGGTCTGGTTCGGCTTGAAATCGGCGACAACCTGCTTCAGCGACCGCTTCTCGCCCGTCGTGGTGGTGAAGCGCGACAGCGCCAGCAGCTTTTCGCGACGCTCGAAATCCTCGTAGATGCCCTCTTTCAGCACCGCGCCGAAAGCATCCCAGATCTTCGCGAAGTTCTCCGCGTCCTTCTCGGCGAGGCCCTCGAGCTCGGACACGACACGGGTCGCCACGGCCTTGCGGATCTGCACGAGCTGCGGATTGTTCTGGAGCATCTCGCGCGAGATGTTGAGCGGAAGATCCTCGCTGTCGACGACGCCGCGGATGAAGCGCAGATAGCCCGGGAGCAGATCGGCATCATCGGTGATGAAGACGCGGCGGACATAGAGCTTGACGCGCCCCTTGCGCGAGGGCTCGAACAGGTCGAACGGCTTGGTCGACGGCGCAAACAGCAGCACGGCGTAGGAGTAGCGGCCCTCGGCGCGGTAGTGCAGCGTCATCGCAGGGTCGTCGAAGGCGGAGGCGATCTGCTGATAGGCCTTCTTGTAGTCCTCGGCTGAAAGCTCCGATTTCGATCGCTGCCACAGCGCGCTCGCCGAGTTGATCTGGCGCGGCTCGCCCTCTTCCGGCACCAGCTCGATGGGAAACAGGATGTTGTCGGAATAGGCACCGACGATGCGCTCGATCTCGTAGGTCTCGAGATATTTCTTGGCGTCGTCCTTCAGGTGCAGGACGATCTCGGTGCCGCGTGTCACGCGCGCTGCGTCTTCCTCGCTGGCCCGCGCGATCTCGAAGCCGGAGCCGCCGGAGGACGTCCAGCTCCAGACGTCGCTCTCGCCGGCGCGGCGGCTGACGACGACGATCTTGTCGGCGACCATGAAGGCGGAATAGAAGCCGACGCCGAACTGGCCGATCAGGCCGAGGCCGTCCTTGGCCTCCTTCAGCTTCGAGACGAACGCCTTGGTGCCGGAGCGGGCGATGGTGCCGAGATGGTCGATCAGCTCCTGCCGCTCCATGCCGATGCCGTTATCGGCGATCGTGAGCGTTCCGGCCGTCTTGTTCGGGATGACGCGGATCTTGAGCGCGTCGCCCTCGCCCAGCAGCGCGGGACTTTCGATCGCCTCGTAGCGGAGCTTGTCACAGGCATCCGAGGCGTTGGAGACGAGCTCGCGCAGGAAGATGTCGGTCTCCGAATAGACGGAGTGCACCATGAGGTGCAGCAGCTCGGAAACCTCGGCCTGGAAGGGATGCGTATGCACAGCTGTATCTGACGTCGTCATGCGTTTACCCGGTCAATCAAAAGGGGAAAACCGGGATATAACGCGATGGGACGGCGGATCAAGAGGACGTGAGCAGCCGTCCCTGCCCGCGGCAGAGGCAGCCTGTCCCTTGACCTGTCCCTTGGCCTGGGGCGATCAGGTCACGCAGCGGCCCGGCTGGAGCAGCTTGGCGACCTCGGTCAGGGAGCTGACCATCGGCTCGCAGGCGATGGTCGGCTTGTTGCGGCCCTGCTTCTGATTCTGGTTCTGGAGCGTCACCGGCGGCCTTGCATTGCCGGTCTCGATCACCGCGGGGACCCGCAGCAGCACCGAGGTATCGGCAAGGTCGTTCAGCCGCATCGACACGGTGCGGGTGGGAACCGCCGCCGACTTGATCCCGGCGAGCCGGTCGGCCTTGCCTGTCCGATTGACGTCATGGCCGGGCTTGTCGGCGACCGCCTGCCAGCGGTCGGCCAGATCATGGCCGGAGGCCAGTTGCACTTGCGCCGCGCCGAGCATCGCGGCAATCGCGGCGGCGCCCAAAAATACCTTTTGAATCTGTGACATGGCTGTCGACCCCTCGCCCCATGGCGATCGCGGGAACAACGCAGCCGGAGGAGCGGGGGTTCTCGGCAGTCACGATCACTTAACCGTGTGCGAAAAAGGTCGCGCCGCGAAAAATATTTCGGGAGCCTTGGAACGACTTCCGCGCCTGGGAGTCGTATCAACAGCCGGCTATTCCCCCCTGCCCCATAAGCCGGCGACGTAGGGCGCGACTGTGGTGATGCCAGTCGCGCCTTACTTTTTTTCTTATTTGGGCGAGAGAATTTTGGCACCCTCTCGGCCGCCTCTGCCCCATGGCAGAAGCTCTTTCCAAGCCGAATTTTCCTCGTCCCTGAAGTTCGCGGCGGGCAAGGGGGCCTTCAATAGGCTCGACGTATTTGCCGAATTCGGGATCAACCTTCGCCGCGGCCGGCAGCTCGAGCGGATTGCGAGCGCGAAGGCGCGGAGAAAAGAGCAGGTCGGATTTCGGAAACGCCCGCTAGATCAGCCGTAGCGGCTGAAAAATTGCGACTTGGACCCACTATCATTTTGACCCCCTGCCTCCGCGTGGGCATGATGGAAACGAGAACAGCGCGTTCGGCACTTCTCTGATCCGCCACCAGCGACAGTGGGTTGGAATATTGCCATGGAGCAGGAGCGGCCGGTTCGTCTTGAACGCAGGCTATCAGCGATAATGGCCGCTGACGTGGCGGGCTATTCGCGGCTAATGCACCATGACGAAGAAGCAACCCACTCCAAATTGACAAGTCTCCTTGCCGAAGGGGTCGCGCCTGCCATCTCCGAACACGGAGGCCGGATCGTGAAGAACACCGGCGATGGGTTCTTGGCAGAGTTTCCAAGCGCGGTCGAAGCGGTTCGCGCCGCAGTGCAGTTTCAGACTCGCATCAGGGAGCTTACCGCCGCCGATGCGGAAGAACGACGAATTGCCTTTCGCGTCGGCATCAATGTAGGCGATGTGATTGTCGAACCGCATGATGTTTTTGGTGACGGCGTCAATATCGCGGCACGGCTAGAGAGTATCGCCGACCCCGGCGGAATCTGCATTTCCTCGTCTGCCTACGATCACATCAGGGGCAAGGTCGGCATTGAGTTTGCAAATTGTGGAGAGCAGACTTTCAAAAATATTGATCTTCCGATCCAAACCTATGCCGCCCTCCTAGATGGCCTCTACCCCCAAAGACCCGTTGGCGCGAAGGTGCCCCGCTCACCGCCCCGCCTCTCCATTGTCGTGCTGCCTTTCGCCAATCTTAGCGGCGACCCCTTGCAGGATTATTTCGTCGATGGCGTGACCGAGAGCCTGACCACCGACCTGTCGCGCATCAGTGGATCGCTCGTGATCGGCCGCCACACTGCATATACCTACAAAGGCAAGCCGATCGACCTGAAGCAGATTGGCCGCGACCTTGACGTTCGCTACGTGCTCGAAGGGTCCGTACAGCGCAGCGGAGACCGCTTTCGAGTGAATGTCCAACTGGTCGACACTGAAACAGGAAGCCACCTCTGGGCGGACCGCTTTGACAAACCCCTAGCCGATCTCTTCGAGATGCAGGACGAAATTGTGTCGAGATTGGCCAACGCGCTTAATGCCCAACTCATCGCTGCGGAGGCACGGCGGGCGGAACGCTCATTGCAACCGAGCGCGTTGGACTTTTATTTCCAAGGAATGGCCCTTTGGAACAAGAGTTGGACTTCTCCTCACCTGAGGCAGGCTCGAAGCTTCTTTGAGCGGGCCTTGGGACTTGAGCCGGACAACGTTGAGGCATTGGTAGGGATCGCGCTGGTCGATGCGGCAATGGCTAGCGTTGTTTTCGCTGATGACCCTTGCCGATATTTCGCGGCGTCAGAGGCGGCTTCAATGAAAGCGCTTTCGTTAGACCCGCAACACGCTCTCGCTCACATGGCTTTAGGCGTCGTGCAAGTATGTACGCAGCGCGCGGTGAAAGGAGTTGCCGAATGCGAGCGCGCACTGGCTCTGAACCGAAATTTGGCGGAGGCTCATGCTCTCTTTGGCGTCGCAAAAATGCTTCTCGGTCACCCAGAAGAAATGGAGGGATACGTACGAGATGCATTGCGCCTGTCCCCACGTGACGACGGCGCACATCGGTGGCTGTGCTGCGTTGGCTTAGCCAAATTGTGCCTCGGAGCCGAGGCCGAGGCGATTGAGTGGTTACGGCAAAGCATAAAGGCCAACCCAAACTACCCCGTTGCCCATTTTGTATCAGCAGCGGTTCTAGCCCTCATCGGAAAGATGGATGATGCGGTGGCAGCCAAGCGAGACGGACTTGCACTGGATCCCGCTTTCACCATTCGTCGCTTGAAGAATGTTTGGCTTTCGGACGATCCTACATTCCGCGCCGGAAGCAGGCGCCTCGTAAAGGGCCTGCACATGGCTGGAGTTCCGGAATAGTTGTGATGCCAGTCGCGCCTCTCGAGCAGCCGAGGCCGCCGCGATCAGGGCGGGCCGAAAGGCCATACCAAGCAGATCAAGCTGGCATCAGCGGCGGGTGCGTATCCTGAGCCTCTACACGATCATGAAATTCGATGCGTGCAATTGGCTGATCGCGGTATCAACGAAGTCAATGGACCCTGCGTTAGGACCGCCCCCCAGCGCGAGCAGGGTCCCGCCGTGTCCATCGCTCCTGAGCGCGCTCATGATGTCGGCGACGGAGTGATAATCGCCCACACCGTTCGCTAGAGCGACGATTCCGAGCGTGTCATTGCCAAATCCGGAGATCGTATCGACCTGGCTGCTGGAATTGACGGAGACGGTCAGACCCGTGCCGTGATCGATGATGTCGACATGGGCCGGGCCATTGATGATCGCCTGATTGCCAAACCCGGCAAAGTTAAACTGGTCTGACCCGCCATTGACCGTAATGACGTCCTGGCCAATTTGGTTTGTCACATTTGCCTGGGACCCGTTGAGCACCACGTGATTGGCAGCTCCACCAAGCATGATTGTATCGTGGCCCGCGCCAGCAACGACGTTGTCCGATCCGCTGCCGGCTATGATCGTGTTCGCTCCCGAGCCGACGGTGATCCGGTTTCCCATCCCGCCGAGATTCACGGTGTTGTTGCCATCACCGAGAGTAACGCTGTTGGCGCCATCTCCACCCGCAACGACATCATTGCCATTCCCCAGCATGACCGTGTTGCCATATCCGGAGAGCGTCACCCGGTCGTTGCCGTTGCCCGCCGTCGTTTGGCTTGCACCGTCACCGGGATGGACAACGTCGTTGCCGTTACCCAGCGTGATGACGTTCCCGTATCCGCTGGCGTCGATGATGTCATTGCCATTGCCGAGCGCAATCGTCGTGGCGCCTGTCGATCCCGTCACCGTAACATTGCCGTTGCCGCCGGTGACGTGGTTGACGATCCCCTGCAGATAGACGGCGCTGTCGCCGCTCGGCACATCAACCGTACCGTATAATCCGGCGTAGATCGCGTCGCTGCCGCCATTGCCGTGGATGGTATTGAACATGCCATAGGCGTGGATGATGTCGTTGCCCGTCGTACCCTGAATGATCGCATAACCGGAGGCCGGGCCGTCGATCGTCGTGGTACCGGCTTGATGCGTGTCCGTGACAGAGGTGTTGGTGTCGCTGACGGTCAAGCCGACGCTGCTTGTGTCGCTCAGAGTGAACGTGGTCGTTACGCTGCCATCTCCGTGCGGCGAGGCTACAAACGTGAGGGCGTGCAACTCGGCGGTCAGGTTGGCAGCGCTGGTTGCCGCCAGCTCGTAGGTTCCGTTTCCAAGCGAGATCAGTCCTGACCCGGACAGGATGCCGGCCGCACCTGCGAGCGTGATGATTAGGCTGTCCGTTGCCGCTGCGTTTGGATCCGTGATCGTTACGGTCGCGAATGGATTGATAGCAGCTTGGTTGCTGGTCGCTTGTCCCGATACGGCTCCAGCGATGGCCGGCAAGGCCGCGGCTGTCAGCAGAATGCCGCCGGAGCTGTCTTTCGCGATGCCGAAACGCGTGACCGAAGTATCCGCCAGTGTAAAGGTCTCGTTGGCCGCACCGTTGCTGACCGTGAGCTTCGAGCCGGATACAGTCACCGTTGCGCCGCTCGTATAGGACAGCCCGGACAGGTCGATCTGGTCACCGAGCGCAATGCCCTTGATCTGGCTTGCAAAGGCCGATGAGCCCGAAACCAGCTTCTGCTCGATCTTGAGCGTGCCTTGGCCGGAGAAGGTGATCGCGTCATCGGAAATCGCGCCGGCCTTGAGATCAAGCATGCCGCCGTCGATCGTGGTCGCGCCGGCAATGCCACCGGCTTCGACGCGTTCTGTGGCTCCACGAAGAACCGTCGAAGCGTTCGCGGTGCCCTGATCGAGCACATCAAGCGTGCCGCCGTTCAGGATAGTGGAGGTGACGATGCCGCCGTCCGAGACGGAGAGGCTTCCTGAGTTGAGGACTGTCCCGCTCGCCGCGCTGGCGTCGACCGCGGGCGCGCTCGGGTCGTTCGTAGGGTCTGCAACGGATCCCGAAACCGTCATCACACCACCATTGATGATGGCTTTCTTGGCGATCCCCGCCCCGAACAGGTGCAATTGGCCGCCGCTGCCGACAACGGCAAAATCGACTTCGCTTCTGAAGACGATGCCGTACGGGCCTCCGGGAGGATAATAGATCGTCTCTCCCGAAGCGCTGATGACACCGCCCGAGTTTACGATGGTGCCGCTGGCAAAGCCCCCATTGGTGAGATTCTGGACACCCCCGCCATTGACGGTGGTTGACGTCACGATGCCGGTATCGACGTCCTGCTCGGCGCCATAGTTGACAGTGGTGTGATCGGCCCGCCCTGGACCCGGCGCATCGTGCAGGTAAATGCCGGCGACACGTTGAATACCGCCCGTGTTGATCGTGGTGTAGCTCGCGGTGGATGCAAGCCCGACATCCTGCTCGCCGCCATTGATGACCGTGTTGCTGGCGGTGGCCCCTAAGTCGTAGTTGCCCAGGATCTGCTTACCGCCCGCTGATATCGTCGTGTTCGTGGCCGTACCGAACACCTTGAACAAGATGCCGTCCGATACGGTGAAGCCGTTTTCCGTGTAGCCATAGTCGGCAACAAACGTTGCGCCACTCTGGAAGGTCGTGTTGGACAGCGTCGCGCCAGCTTCAGCGATGAGCGTTGCGCCCGCGGAAATGACGCTGTTACTGAGCACGCCACCGTCCAGGACGGCCAGCGTCACGCTCTTCGGGACAGTGAATCCGTTTTCAATCGTGCCGTTGCCGATCTGCAATGTGCTGCCGGCGTTGAAGACCGTGCCCGAAAAATCGGCGTTACCAAGCACGACAAGCCCGCCGTACTGATTGACGGTCGTGTTGATCGCCGTCGCGCCCGCGGACAGCACCATCGTTCCGTAATTGATCGTCGTGCCCGTTGCCGTGCCACCTGCATCGACATTCAGCGTGCCGAAGTTCTGGAGTATCGTGCCCGACACCAACGCTCCGTCCGACACCGTTAGTGTTCCAAAACCTTCAACGATGGTGCCGGTCGCCATGCTGGCGTCGACGGCCGGCTGGCCGGGGACATTGGCGAACGGATCCGGGATCGATCCCGAGACAGTCATGACGCCGCCGTTGACGATGGCGTTCACTGCGGTCCCGCCGCCAGTGACGTCGAGCTCGCCCTGGTAGTTGATGGTTGCAGCGGTCGCCACGCTTCGGATCACCGGCTCCGGGTACACGGGCGCCGTTTCCACAGTTTCACCCGAAACCCTGAGAACACCGCCAGAATTGACGATGGTGCCGCTGGCGCTGCCGCCATTCGTCACGTTCTGAACGCCACCGGAATTGACGGTCGTCGTCGTTGCGATGCCCGTGTCGACTTCCTGCTCGCCGCCGCCATTGATCGTGGTGTGATCGACCTCGCCCGGGGTTGGACCTTCATGGATATATTCGCCCGTGACACGCTGGACGCCGCCCGCGTTGATGGTCGTGTAGCTGGCGACGCCGTCAAAGACGACGTCCTGTTCTCCGCCGTTGATGACAGTGTGGGTTGCCGTGCTCGTTGCGAAGGATCCGCCGACCGTCTGCAAGGCGCCGGCCAGGATCGTCGTGCTATCGACGGAGATGCCGCCACTGACATCCATCGTGTCGCCGTCATGGAGCGTCATGCCACTGGCGGGAGGAATAACCGTCATATGAATGCTCCGCGTTCGGTGCCTGGAAAATCAAACGGGCAAAGCAAAATCATGCGACGACCATTCAACCTAAAACTGCGCTAGCTGAGAATGCCTGTCAAGCAGACCCTATTTTTCAATGAAGATTTTGAACGGCGTCTTGCGCGTTTTCTGCTGACAATGCCGTGACGTGTGCGCGCGAGTATTGCCGGATGAATTTATCAGCAGCGTGACGAAAATTACGGCGACCACGCGCATTCAAGATTTGCGCGAGGCATCCGCGTGAGAAGCCGATCATAGCGCATCGAAAGTTCCGTTATCGTTCCGCGCTACGCTGGCCACTCTCGGAGCCTCTACGCAACGGCAACAGGCTATCATCGCGATGCGTGGCGGCATCTGCCGCAATGTTTCCCTCGCACCGGCTCTCGGCAACCCAAGCTTCTTGGAGAGCTCATCGGCAAGGATGCGCAACAAGATATCGACGGGAGCCGCCCGGCACAAAGCCAGTCGCGCTTGCTCTGGTCCGGGGCTTACTTCGCCTTCCCCGCCAGCCACTCCCGCCCCTCGCCGTAGAGCTTCTCGACCTCGGCACCGGTGAGGCCCGGCATGTCGCGCTTCACCTTGTAGCCGATCAGCTCCTGCATGTAGGCGAGATGGCGGTAGCCTTCGGGCAGCGCGGCGAGCGCTTGCTGGTCGAGGCGGAGCGTCGCGGCGGGATCGACCGGGTCGATCCGGTCCTTCTCGTAGATCGGCTGGCGTCGGACGATGCCCCATTTTCCCTGCCGCTTCTCCAGGAAATCGTAGAAGCGTCCGGTGCAGACGACGTCGCAGAGCACGTCGTGCACGCCCGCGCGCTGCGAGATCGTCATCTTCGTCTGCGCAATGGCGCGCTCGCCGGACAAATCGATGCTGGTGCCGCCGAGGAAATGCAGGATGCGCACGCCCTTTGCGAACCCCTCCTGGCTGACGCGCATGAAGTCCCGCGCCGGCCCCTGAAACCAGGTGGCGGACATCCAGCCCTCCTCGTGCCAGACCGTGGCAAAGCGCTCCCAGTCGCCGGCATCGCGCCAGACCGCCCAGTTTTCGACGAGGTCGCGGATGGCGAGACGATCGAGGAGGTGCGGGTCCATGGTACGTCTCTCCGGGCGGCTTGAGGCTGCGATGGATGTCATCGGCCCGACGTATCAACGGGGCAATTGGGTTGCCGTCAAGCGCCCGATGCTTCACCGCCGTTCGAATTGCCCACAGCGAGAGAAACGCGATACGAGCAACGAGTCTTGCAATCAACCTGGCCGCGACTAATATCCGCACCGATGCAGATGAAATTCCCTTTGTTAGCCGCGTTTCTCGGATTACTCGCGGTTTCCCCCACACACGCGCAAACAGATTTGCAGACCGAACGCGCGACGGCCTGGAAGGCAAGACTGTCGGCGCACATAGCCGGCTACCGTCAATTTCCGGCTGAAGCACTGGGCCAAACCGGCGAGGCCAGGGTCACATTCGTCATCGACCGGTCCGGCAGGTTGATCTCACAGGCTCTGGCCGTGAGCACCGGCTCTCGGCCACTCGACGTTGCCGCGCTGCAGATCGTCGCTCGTGCCCAACCGTTTCCGGCGCCGCCTTCGGAGCTCAAGGATGAGTCACTCACGTTAACAGTGCCGATTGTCTTCAATGGCCGTCAATTCCAGCTGCAACCTTCCGGGCTAGTGCTGAGCAGGCCCGGTCCTGTGCTCACGGAGGAGGATGCCATGGCCGCCTGGCGGAAGGTGGCCACCGAACATGTCTGGCGTCACAGGGTGTTTCCTTCGGAGGCGATGGGTCAGATAGGCAATGCTGGCGTCACATTCGTGATCGACCGCTCGGGCAAATTGATCTCGCACGCTTTGGTGGAAAGCACAGGCTCCCCGCCCCTGGATGCAGCAGCTCTCAAAATGGTGGAGCGAAGCGAACCATTTCCGAAGCCGCCTCCCGAGGCCAAGGACGACCTCCAGCGGATTACCATCTTCATGACTCTCGACGGCGTGCAACGCTTGGTCGAGCCCGGGCCGTGGGCGGACGAGGCCAAATTGAAGGCCAAGATCAACAGCGTCTGCCGAGGTTGTTGAACAGGGTATCGGCAAACAAAAAACGGCGCGCCTTGCGACGCGCCGTCTTCTTGTTCGATACAGGTCTTCTTACGCCGCCGGCGCCTTGGGCGTGCGGTTGCGCGAGTTGCGCTGGAAGAACAGCGCCTGGCTTGCCACCGCCGACACCATCGCCGGCTGGAACGGCTTCGAGATCAGGAACGCGGGCTCCGGGCGCTCGCCGGTGAGGAAGCGCTCCGGGTAGGCGGTGATGAACACCACCGGCACCTCGAAGGTGCGCAGCAATTCGTTGACCGCGTCGAGCCCCGACGAGCCGTCAGCGAGCTGGATGTCGGCGAGGATCAGGCCGGGCCGCCTGTTCTTGGCCAGCGCCACGGCATCGGCATGCGTGCGCGCGACGCCGACGACGTTGTGGCCGAGATTCTTCACCAGGCTCTCGAGGTCCATGGCGATGAAGGTCTCGTCCTCGATGATCAGCACGTCGGTGGCGATCTCCGCCGCCATCTCGCGCCCCGCTGCGTCCGCAAGCCGCCGCGTCTCGGCGACATCGGTGCTGAGGATGAAGGCGACCTCCTCTTCCGAAAATCCCTCGAGCGAAAGCAGCAGGAAGGCCTGCCGCGGCAGCGGCGTGATGTTCGACAGCCGCCGCTCCGGCGGCATCGGCAGGGTGGTCACCTCGGAGTCGTCGTTGACGGAGACGGAATTCCAGATCTGGGTGAACAGCCGGAACAGGCCCGCGCGCGGGCCATGGCTTTCGTCGAGCACGGCGGGATCACCGAGCATGGCTTCCAACATGGCTGCGACATAGGCGTCGCCGGAAGCCTGGCTGCCCGTCAGGGCGCGTGCATACCGGCGCAACAACGGCAAGTGTTCAGCGACAAGCTGTGAACGGGACATCCCCACTCCATTCATCTTCGGACCGACCTTAGAGAAGACTTTAGAGACATCACGAGGGGAGGCCCGGGTTCCCCTGCTGGGGCTGACTACGCCTCAGGGCAAGAAAAGTTCCGCAGCCGGCGGAACTTTTTCTCGAACCTGGAATTGTGCCTATCCAGGGAACGGCTCCCGGTTGAGGAAACATCTCGAATTTACAGTCACTTAACTCGGGGAAACGTGGAACAGGTCATGAAAGATCTCAAGTCTCAAGCCAGCAAAAGCACGACCCCCGGCAAGGGAGGGCTCACTCCGGAGATCCAATCCCGGATCGGGCATCAGCTCCGCGCCATGTACGACGACGTCGTACGGCAGGGGGTTCCAGATCGGTTCGCAGAACTGATCAAGAAGCTTGATGCGCCGGGAGCGACATCCCAAGTGGGAAATGAGGGCGGATCCAACGACAACAACAATGGGAGGGATTAATGCCTCTCACGGACTCCCTGCGTAACGACATCCTCGCGGCCGTGCCAAGTCTGCGCGCGTTCGCGATCTCGCTCAGCGGCAACGCCGACCGCGCCGACGATCTGGTGCAGGAAACGCTGTTGCGCGCGCTTGCCAACATCGACTCGTTCCAGCCCGGCTCCAATCTGCCGGCCTGGCTGTTCACGATCCTGCGCAATCTGTTCCGCTCCGACTATCGCAAGCGGCGGCGCGAGGTCGAAGACGCCGAGGGCAATTATGCGAAGACGCTGAAGACGCAGCCCTCGCAGAACGCGCATCTCGAGTTCGAGGAGTTTCGCACCGCGCTCGAGAAGCTTCCGCAGGACCAGCGCGAAGCGCTGATCCTGGTTGGCGCCTCCGGCTTCTCCTATGAGGACGCGGCCTCGATCTGCGGCTGCGCGGTCGGCACGATCAAGAGCCGGGTCAACCGTGCACGTTCGAAGCTCGCCGCGCTGCTCTATGTCGACGGCGCCGAGGATTTCGGGCCCGACGAGACCGTGCGCGCCGTGATCGGCGGCAGCGGCGGATAGCGGCCGGCGTCAACCGGACTGAGACGACAAGCATGAAGGCGGCCGTTTCCACGGCCGCCTTGATGCGCGCGTGAGAATCGGGCGCGCCGCTCGATCACTCGTCCACGAATGTCACGGTGTCAGCGACGCTCGCCCGCGAGGTGCGGTAGCTGTTGACCTTGTGGGCGTGGTCGGCATAGCCGAACGAGATGCCGCAGACGACGCGGCGGTCATCGGGCAGATTGAAGTGACTGCGGATCAGGCCGGAATGGCGCGCCAGCGCGGCCTGCGGAATCGTGCCGAGCCCGAGCGCCTGGCCGGCCAGCATGAAATTGGAGACATAGGCCCCGCAATCGATCGCGCCGTAGATGCCGAGCGGCTCGTTGGTGTGGATCACAGCCACATGCGGCGCGCCGAAGAAATTGTAGTTCTCCAGCGCCTGCCTGGCGTAGCCGCTTCTGTCGCCGCGGGGAATCCCGAGCGTGTTGTAGAGCTGAAAGCCGCTCTCACGGCGGCGATCGAGATAGACGCCGACATATTCGCGCGGCGGGGTGAAATCGTAATCGTCGCCGAGTCCGCTGGAGGCTTCCTTGTAGATCAGCCGGCGAAAGCGCTCCTTGGCCTCGCCGCTGGCGATGATGACCTGCCAGGGCTGGCTGTTGCACCAGGACGCGGTGCGCTGCGCGGTGGTCAGCACGTGCTCGATGGTGGCGCGATCGACCTCTTTGGGAAGGAAAGCGCGGACGGAGTAGCGCTCGTTGAGCAGCTCTTCGAGCACGCCGATGCGGTTATTCTGATTCACTTTTGCGTCCATTGATCAGCTCGCATTGTTCTCTTCGTAGGGTGGGCAAAGGCGCCATAGCGCCGTGCCCACCAACAGACCTACCTCGGCGCACCTGCATATGGTGGGCACGCTTCGCTTTGCCCACCCTACGATACTAGCGTCCCTTGGTCGGGATCTTGTTATACGGCACGTCCTTGTCGACGCGGATGTCGCCCGGCAGGCCCAGCACGCGCTCCGCGATGATGTTGCGCAGGATCTCGTCAGTGCCGCCGGCAATGCGCATCGAGGGCGAGGACAGCAGCATTTGCTGGAACTGGCCCTGCACCGTCTCCTCATCGCTGCCCGTGAGAACGCCGGCCGCACCCTGGAGGTCCATGGCGTAGGTCGCGATGTCCTGGAGCATCATGCCCGAGACCAGCTTGCCGATCGAGTTCTCCGGACCCGGCTGCTCGCCTTTCGACAGCGCCGAGATCGCACGGTAGCTGGTATATTTCAGCCCGCTCGACTTCACCGCCCAGCTCGCAAGCTTCGAGCGCACCGCGGGATCGTCGATGGCAAGCCCGTCCTCCAGCATCAGGTTCGAGCAGAACTCGAACATCTCAGGCACGCCGGTCGCGAGCCGCGAGCCGATCGACATGCGCTCGTTCATCAGCGTGGTCAGCGACACGCTCCAGCCCTCGCCGACGGCGCCGAGCCGCTGGCTGTCTGATATCACCACGTCGGTGAAATAGACCTCGTTGAACTCCTGCATGCCGTTGGCCTGCTTGATCGGCCGCACCTCGACGCCCGGGCTCTTCATGTCCAGGAAGAACATGGTGAGGCCCTTGTGCTTGGGTACGCTCGGATCGGTGCGCGCGATCAGAAGACCGAAGTCGGAATAATGTGCGCCCGAGGTCCAGATCTTCTGGCCGTTGACGACCCAATTGTCGCCCTTCTTCTCCGCACGCGTGCGCAAGCCCGCAACGTCAGAGCCGGCCGAGGGTTCAGAGAACAGCTGGCACCAGATCTCCTCGCCCGAGGCGAGCTTCGGCAGATGGCGACGCTTGGCGTCCTCGCTGCCCCAGGCCATCACGGTCGGCCCGCACATGCCTTCGCCGATCTGGAACGGCTGCGTCAGCTTGCCGTAGACGCCCTCCTCCTGCTGCCAGATCACGCGCTCGATCGGCGTGGCGCCGCGGCCGCCATATTCCTTCGGCCAGTGCAGGCAGGCCCAATTGCCCTCGAACTTCTTCTTCTGCCAGGCCTTGCCGACATCGACGATGTCGTGCTTCGCAAGCCGGATGCGGCCGAGCGAGGATTTTGACAGCTCGCCATGCAGCTCCTTCGGCGCATTGGCCTCGACCCATTTGCGCGCGGTCTCGCGGAAAGCGGCTTCCTGCGGGGTGTCGTCGAAATTCATGGCGGCTTCCTTTTCCTAGTCATTCCGGGGCGCGCAACGCGCGAACCCGGAATCCAGAGGTTACTTACGCATCTCGAGATTCTCAGATGTGCAATTGCACATCGTAGTTCGGCTCTTCGAGCCGCCCCGGAATGACGGCTAATTCCTTCCCTTGGTCGGGATCTTGTTGAACGGCACGTCCTTGTCGACCCGGATATCGCCCGGCAGGCCCAGCACCCGCTCGGCGATGATGTTGCGCATGATCTCGTCGGTGCCGCCTTCGACACGGGTGCCCGGCGCACGCAGCAGCATGGCCTGGAAACGGCCGGCGAGTTCGGCATCCTCGCCGCTGACCACGCCGCTCGCACCCTGCAAGTCCAGTGCGTAGGTCGCGACGTCCTGGATCATCGAGCCCGCCACCAGCTTGCCGATCGAGTTTTCCGGTCCCGGGCGCTCGCCCCTCGACAGCGCCGAGATCGCGCGCATGCTGGTGTAACGCAGACCACTCGCCTTCACCGCCCAGTTCGCGAGCTTCGAACGCACCGCGCGATCCTCGATCGCCGGGCCGTCATCCAGCATCAGGCTGGAGCAGTACTCGAACAACTCCGGGAAACCGGTCGAGACGGCCGCGCCGATCGCGCTGCGCTCGTTCATCAGCGTGGTCAGCGAGACGTTCCAGCCGTCGCCGACCTCGCCGAGGCGCTGATGGTCGGGAATGCGGACATTGGTGAAATAGACCTCGTTGAAGTCGGAGGCGCCGCTCGCCTGCTTGATCGGCCGCACCTCGACACCGGAGCTCTTCATGTCCAGGAAGAACATGGTGAGGCCCTTGTGCTTGGGCACGGTCGGATCGGTACGGGTGAGCAGGATCCCGTAGTCGGAATAATGCGCGCCCGACGTCCAGATCTTCTGGCCGTTGATGACCCATTCGTCGCCGTCCTTCTCCGCCCGCGTGCGCAGGCCCGCGACGTCGGAGCCGCCGGCGGGCTCGGAGAACAGCTGGCACCAGACCTTCTCGCCTGAGGCGAGCGGCGGCAGATAGCTGCGCTTATGCTCCTCGCGCGCGAACGCCATCATGGTCGGTCCGCACATGCCGTGGCCGATGATGAACATGCGGGATAGCTGGCCGAACGGCCCTTCCTCCTGCTGCCAGATCACGCGCTCGATCGGCGAGGCACCGCGGCCGCCATACTCCTTCGGCCAGTGCAGGCAGGCCCAGCCGGCATCGGCCTTCTTCTTCTGCCAGGCCTTCGCGACCTCGAGAATGTTGGCGTTCTTGAGCTGGGTGCGGCCGAGCGAGGATTTGCGCAGCTCTTCCTCGTACTGCCTGGGTGCGTTCGCACCGATCCAGGCGCGGGCAGTTGCGCGGAATTCGGCCTCTTGCGGGGTGTCGTCGAAGTTCATGGTGCTGTTCTCTCTGTCATTCCGGGGCGCGCGCAGCGCGAACCCGGAATCTCGATGCTATTCACTCATCTCCGGATTCCGGGTTCGCCGCGTTGCGGCGCCCCGGAATGACGACAACATCAAGCCGCGTTCTTCTTGCGCATGCGGTCGATCAGCTGGTCTTCCCAATAGGACAGGCTGCCGAGGGCCAGCGCCATCGCGTTCGCCCGGCGGTAGTACATGTGGCAGTCGAACTCCCAGGTGAAACCCATGCCGCCGTGCACCTGGATGTTGTTCTTGGCGCAGTGCTGGAACGCCTGCGTGGCGCTGATGCGCGCGGCGGCGGCGGCTTCCGGCAATTCGGATGCATTGGTCGAAAGCGCCCAGGCGCCGTAATAGCTGTTGGAGCGCGCCAGCGTCGCCGAGACGTACATGTCGGCGAGCATGTGCTTCACCGCCTGGAACGAGCCGATCTGGCGGCCGAAGGCGATGCGGTCGAGAGCGTAGTCGCGGCCCATCTCCAGCGCGCGGTCGGAGCCGCCAACCTGCTCGAAGGCGCACAGCACGGCGGCACGGTCGAGCACCTGGGTGAGGATGCTCCAGCCCTCGCCGGCAGCGCCCAGCGGCTCGGCCTTGCAGTCCTTGAAAGTGATCTCCGCCTGGCCACGCGTCGGATCGAGGTTGGTCAGGCCTTTCACCTCGACGCCGCCGCCCTTGAGATCGACCAGGAATAGCGAGATGTCGCTCTCACGCCCGCTCGAACCCGTGCGAGCTGCAACGACGGCGAAGTCGGCGATCGCGCCATCGGCCACAGGCTTCTTGACGCCGTTAAGCACGCCATTCGCAGCAGCGAGCTTGATGGCCTTCGGCGACGGATTGCCCTTGCCCTCGAACAGCGCCAGCGTCCCGATCGCCTCGCCCGAGGCAATTGCCGGCAGCCATTTTTTCTTCTGCGCGTCGCTGCCGGCGATCAGCAGCGCTTCGGCGGCGAGATAGACGGTCGAGGAGAACGGCACCGGCGCGTTGGCCCGGCCCATCTCTTCCGCGATCACGCAAAGCTCGAGATGGCCGGCGCCGGCACCGCCGAATTCCTCGGGGATTGCGACGCCGAGAAATCCCATTTCGGCGAGCCCCTTCCACAGCTCCTTGTCGTAGGGCGCCTTGCCGTCGAGCACGACGCGCACCGCCTTGGGCGGGCATTTTTCGGTGAGGAATTTGCGCGCCTGATCGCGAAGCTGCTTCTGGTCGTCGGAGAAGTCGAAGTTCATGGCGGGCTACCTTTGTTTATTCGTTGTCATTTATTGCCGTCATTCCGGGGCGCGCGGAGCGCGAGCCCGGAATCCATATCCACCAGCCGGGGTTATGGATTCCGGGCCTGCGCCTCTCGGCGCATCCCGGAATGACGAATGGAGAGAGGAGTGTTTCATCGCAGCACGACCACATCCTGATCCGGCTTGTCCGCATAGAGCCGCTCCACCAGCGCGGCGCGGCGCTCCAGGCCGGCGCGCTGGTTGATGTAGCCCTTGTCGGTCAGCTCATTGCCGTCGATCGAAGGCGGCTCGACCATCAGCATGGCGCGCGCGATGATGCGGCTGCTGGCGCCTTCGCACTCCTTATTGTGCGTCTCCAGACCGCGCCTGAAGCAGGCGATCACCTCGGGATGCTTCACGGCATCCTCAAAGCTGAGATCGGGATTGCCGACGAGCTGGCGGCAGGCATGCAGGTTCGGCCAGGCGAGCAGGCCGATGAAGGCGCGATCCTGCCCCGCGACCAGCGCGTCATGCACGACAGGCGTCGTGGCTGCGATGGTGTCGGTGCGGAGCGAGCCGACATGGACGAAGGTCCCAGTCGTGAGCTTGAAGTCTTCGACGACGCGCCCGGCAAAGATGATGCCCTTCACCGGATCGGCATCGTCGACAAAAATGCCGGCATCGCCGATGCAGTAGAAGCCTTCCTCGTCGAACATCTTCCTGGTCAGCTCCGGCTGGCCGAAATAGCCGGGCGTGACGTTGACACCGCGCAGACGCAGCTCGTATTTCGAGCCGCACGGCACCATCTTCAATTCGACGCCGGGGAACGGCAGGCCGATCAGGCCAACGCGCTCGGTGTCCCAATAGGTGCCGGTCGAGGTCGGCGCAGTCTCGGTCGAGCCCCAGCCGGTGTAGAACACGATCCGTTCGCCGGTGGTCTTCACCGCGAGGTCCTGCATGCGGTCGTAGAGATCATCAGGCAGCCGCGCGCCGCCATAGGCCATGATCGACAGGTTCTTGAAGAAGGAGCGGCAGAGCGCATCGTCCTTCTCCATGGCAGCGGCAAGCGCGGCGTAGCCGGCCGGCACGTTGGCGTAATAGGTCGGCGAGATCTCGCGCAGATTGCGCAGCGTCTCCTCGAACTGGCCCGGCATCGGCCGGCCGTCGTCGATATAGAGCGTGCCGCCATCGACCAGGATGGGATGGAACGCCGCATTGCCGCCCATCGTGTGGTTCCACGGCATCCAGTCCAGCATGGTCGATATCGGACCGCCCGGATCGCGCGGCCGCACCTGCATCATCATCGCCGCATTGGCGCACATCATCGCTTGCGTGTTGATGACGGCTTTTGGCATGCCGGTCGAACCTGACGTGAACAGCAGCTTGCCGACGGTGTCGGGCGTGATCCTGGCAATCGACTCCTCGACGGCGGCGGTCACCGGCGTTGCCGCAAGCTCGGCAAAGCTGACGCTCTTGATACCCTCGCAGGGCCGCAAGACGTGAACGACGGTGACGCCGGTGAGGTCGATCGCCCTCAGTGCCTTCTCGAAGGTCGGGCCGTCCTGCACCATCACCACGGCCGGCTTGATCAGGTCGAACAAATATTTCAGCTTGACGTGATCGTGGCTCATCAACGAATAGGCCGGCGACACGGGAGCCGCCGGAACGCGCGTCTGCATCGCGGCCTGCGTCATCAGCGCATGCTCGATCGAGTTGCCGGACAGGATCGTGACCGGGCGGCCATCGAGACCGAGATTGAGCAGGCCTTGCGTCAGTGCATCCACGGTGCGCTTGGCTTCGCCGTAAGAGACCTTCCGCCATTCGCGGTTCGGTCCGCCGCGCTGGGCGAGCCAGATGCGCTCGGGTGCTTGCGTCGCCCATTTCGCCAGCGAGGCCGGGATGTGCTTCTCGTAAGGTTGCAGCGGAATGCGCGACTTCAGCACCACCGTGCCGTCGCCGCGGCGCTCGACGTCGATGTCGCGTGCCAGCCACTCGACCTTGCGAAAGGCGGGCTTCGTCATCACCGCCGCCGCGCTGCCACTCATTTTGCGTCTCCCGGAATTACTGTCCTTTGCGGATCTTCGTCGTTCAGCGCCTGATATAGACAGGCTTTCGCTTCTCAAGGAAGGCCCTGATGCCTTCCGAAAATTCCTCGGATCGGCTGCACAGGACCTGATTGCGGTCCTCCATCGCGATCGCGGCTTCCAGCGATCCGGCATCGACGCTCATGTTGAGACATTCTTTCGAGAGGCGAAGCCCCACGGGCGAGGCCGTGATCATCGCATCGATGTAAGGCTCGGCAGCGTCATCGAGCTTGTCTTCGTCTACGACCTCTGAGACGAGACCGACCGCGAGCGCCCGCTCGGCGCCGATGAAGCGTCCCGTGAGGATCAGCTCGGAGGCGACGGAGACACCGACGAGGCGCGGCAGGAAATAGCTGGTGCCGATGTCGCAGCCGCCGAGGCCGAGCTTGATGAAGGCGCAGTTCATCCGCGCCGATTTCGTCGCGACCCGGATGTCGGAGGCGAGCGCCAGCGCAAAGCCGCCGCCCGCCGCCGCGCCCTGCACCAGCGCCAGGATCGGCTGCGGACAGCGCCGCATCAGCATCACGATGTCGGCAATGCGGCGCTGCGAGTCCAGCGACTCGGTGACGCCGGGCGGCTCCTGCTGCCCGGCACGGCGCGCCATCGCGGCCTTGAGATCGAGGCCCGCGCAAAAATTCTTGCCGGCGCCCTTCAGCACCACCACGCGCGTATCGCGGTTGCGCTGCAGCCCCTGGAAGTAGGCGTTGAGCGCATCGATCAGCGCTGGATCGAGCGCGTTGAGGCTGTCAGGACGATTGAGCGTCACCCGGTCGACGCCGTCGTTGTGCTCGATCAGCAGCGGTTGGGACATGCGCGATCTCCTTCATCCGCAACGATGGTGCCGATTGCTGCGCCCTCTCCGCTTGTGGGAGAGGGCATGTACGTCGCTCGACGCGCATTCGCTCGGGTGAGGGGTCTGCCTCCACAGATGAGATCGCGGAGCGAACCCCTCATCCGTCGCGCTACGCGCGCCACCTTCTCCCACAAGGGGAGAAGGGAAGAGAGCTCTACCGCGGCGCCATGCGGATGGCGCCGTCGAGGCGGATGGTCTCGCCGTTGAGCATCGGGTTCTCGACGATGTGCACCGCGAGCATGCCGTATTCATTGGCGTCGCCGAGACGCGCGGGATGCGGCACCTGGGCGCCAAGGCTCTTGCGAGCCTCTTCGTTCAGGCCCATCAGCAGCGGCGTCAGGAACAGGCCGGGCGCGATGGTGTTGACGCGGATCTTCTGGCTGGCGAGGTCGCGCGCGGCAGGCAGCGTGAGGCCGACGACGCCGCCCTTGGAGGCCGCATAGGCGATCTGGCCGATCTGGCCTTCATAGGCGGCAACAGAAGCGGTGTTGACGATGACGCCGCGCTCTTCGCCGATCGGCTCGGCGGTGACGAGGCGCTCGGCAAACAGCCGCAGGCAATTGAAGGTGCCGATCAGGTTGACGTTGATGATGCGCGCGAACTTTTCCAGCGGATAAACGCCGTCGCGGCCGACGATGCGCTGCGAGCCGCCGATGCCGGCGCAGTTCATCAGCACGCGGGCAACGCCATGCGCGGCTTCCGCCTTGGCGATCGCCGCCTTGATCTGCTCCTCGCTGGTGACGTCGGCATGCAGCGCGACGCCCTTCACCTCGGCCGCGACCTTCTCTGCGTTTTCCTTGCTCTGGTCGATCACGCCGATCTTGGCGCCCTTGGCGGCCATGGCGCGGGCGGTCGCGGCACCAAGGCCCGAACCACCGCCGGTGATGAGAACGGCTACGTCTTTCAGCTGCATCGCAAATACCTTTCCTTGGGCGTTTCTTCTCTAGACTTGAAGAGTCGGCCGGATCATCCGGCCGCGGCGGCTTCCCCGGCTTGCGTGAGGATGCCGCCGCAGATCAGCGTTTCCATGTGCTTGATGTATTGCCGGCAGACTTCGTCGGTGACCGGGCCGACGCCGGTCGCGCGAGACATCGCGTGCCGGCCGAAGAACAGATGATCGCAGGCGCCGATCAGGCTGGTGTAGAACAGCACCGGATCGGTCTGGCGGAATTCGCCGCGGCTGACGCCTTCGGCGAGCAGGCGGCGGTGAAAATCCAGCAGCGGGGCGACGAAGAATTTCGAGACTTCGTCGGCAGAGCCGGCAACGCTCTCGTGCAGGAGATAGTGGATCAGCCGGTTCATGTAGGGGAACCGGTGATAGGCCCGGATGATGCCGCCGATATGCAGCTTCAGCTTCGCGGTCGGCGTGATCGGCTGCGCCAGCAGATATTCGAGGTTGGACAGCTCCGTTCCCGCATCGCGCTCGAGCAGCGCCAGCAGCAGGCCGTCCTTGTTGCCGAAATGATATTTGACCAGCGCGGCGTTGGCGCCCGACTTCTGGGCGATGTCGGAGAGCGAAATCTCGATCGAGGAACGTTCGATCATCAGCTCGCTTGCGGCCACGAGCAATTTCTCTGCCGTGGAATTCTTTCCGCTGGGGAGCTTGGTCGGTACGCTGGTAGCCACGGAGTTCCCTGTTCTCGCCGCTTGAAGCGGGGCGCAGATAAGCCCAAGCAGCGCCTCATCACAAGAGTTAATTGATCGATTGACTAAATGACGTTGCACCCTTTTAATCCGCCCCGACAACCCAACCCGATCCAGAAAAATCCAGGGAGAAACCGAAATGGCCGAGGCTTACATCGTCGCCGCTGCGCGCACCGCCGGCGGGCGCAAGGGGGGCCGCCTCGCCGGCTGGCATCCGGCCGATCTCGCCGCAAAAGTGCTGGACGAGCTGGTCGATCGCGCCAAGGTCGACCCGGCCTTGGTCGAGGACGTGATCATGGGCTGCGTGATGCAGGTCGGCGAACAGTCCAACAATGTCGCGCGCAATGCGATCATGGCCTCGAAGCTGCCGGAGAGCGTGCCGGGCACCTCGATCGACCGCCAGTGCGGCTCCTCGCAGCAGGCGTTGCACTTCGCAGCCCAAGCCGTGATGTCCGGCACGATGGACGTCGTGATCGCGGCCGGCGTGGAATCGATGACGCGCGTGCCGATGGGCCTGTCATCGCAGCTCCCGGCCAAGAACGGCTTTGGCAATTACAAGAGCCCGGGCATCGAGGCGAGGTATCCGAACATCGTGTTCAGCCAGTTCACCGGCGCCGAGATGATGGCCGAGAAGTACGGCTTGTCGAAGAATGAGCTCGACGAATACTCCTTCAACAGCCACCAGCGCGCGATCGCGGCGACGCAAGCCGGTCACTTCAAGAAGGAGATCGTGCCGCTCGAGATCACGCGCGCCGACGGCTCCAAGGATACCCACCACATCGACGAGGGCATCCGCTTCGACGCCACGCTCGAAGGCATCAAGGGCGTCAAGCTGATCGCCGAGAACGGCAAGCTTTCCGCGGCCAGCGCCAGCCAGATCTGCGACGGCGCTTCCGGCGTCATGGTGGTGAACGAGCGCGGCCTGAAGCAGCTCGGCGTCAAGCCGCTCGCGCGCATCCATCACATGACCATGACCGGCGGCGATCCCGTGATCATGCTCGACGCGCCGCTACACGCCACCAAGCGCGCGCTGGAGAAGGCCGGCATGACGATCGGCGACATCGACCTGTTCGAGGTCAACGAGGCCTTCGCCTCGGTGCCGACCGCGTGGCTCAAGACCACCGGCGCCGATCCGGAGCGTCTCAACGTCAATGGCGGGGCCATCGCGCTCGGCCATCCGCTCGGCGGCTCCGGCACCAAGCTGATGACCACGCTTATCCACGCGCTGCACCAGCGCGGCAAGCGCTACGGCCTGCAGACCATGTGCGAAGGCGGCGGCATGGCCAATGTGACGATCGTGGAGCGGCTGTAAGCTGCTTCGACACAGACGGTGTCGTCCCGGACAAGCGCGCCTAAAGCGCGCGCCGATCCGGGATCCATAGCCACAGAAGGCTGTGGTTATGCCGCGCTGGAGCTCGATCTCGTTTCAACAACCGACGCCTGTGGTTATGGATCCGGGCCTTCGCCGGGATGACACCTTTCTTGTTGAGAGACCTACGCTCATGACCCACCCCTCCATCCACGCCCGCACCACGCCGAACAAGATCGCTTACCAGATGGCGGGCACCGGCAAGGCGATCACCTATCGCGAACTCGACGAGCTCTCGAACCAGGGCGCACACCTGTTCCGCTCGCTCGGCCTGAAGGCCGGCGATCACATTGCACTGTTGATGGAGAACCGGCTTGCCTTCATGGAGCTCTGCTGGGCCGCGCAGCGCAGCGGGCTCTATTACACCGCGATCAGCCGCTATCTGAAGCAGGACGAGATCGACTACATCATCGCCGATTGCGGCGCCAAGGTCGTGATCACCACGCCGAAATGCGCCGACCAGATCAAGGCCCTGATCAAGGGCACGCCCGGCGAGCCGGTCTTCTACATGATGGACGAACCGCTGCCCGGCTTCCGCTCCTACGACAAGGAAGCCGCCGCGCAGCCGACGACGCCGATCTCCGACGAGGTCGCCGGCTACGACATGCTGTATTCGTCCGGCACCACCGGCCGGCCCAAGGGAATCAAGAAGGCGTTCGAGGGCAACAAGATCGACGTGCCGAACGCCTTCCTGCGCGTGCTCTGCGCCGACATGTGCGGCATGAATGCGGCGAGCACGTATCTCTCGCCAGCGCCGCTCTATCACGCGGCGCCCCTGCGCTTCAACATGATGGCGATCGTGCTCGGCGGCACCTCCATCATCATGGAGCATTTCGACGCCGAAGAATTCTTGAAGCTGGTCGAAAAGTATGAGGTCACGCAGTCGCAGCTCGTGCCGACCATGTTCGTGCGGATGCTTAAGCTGCCGGCCGAGGTGCGCTACCGGTACAACGTCTCGACGCTCAAGGGCGCAATCCACGCCGCAGCCCCCTGCCCGGTCGACGTCAAAGCCAAAATGATCGAATGGTGGGGACCGATCCTGATCGAGTATTACGCCGGCTCGGAAGGCAACGGCGTCACCGTCTGCAACTCGCAGCAATGGCTGGAGCATCGCGGCAGCGTCGGCCGCGCCGTGGTCGGCAAGATCAAGATTCTCGACGAAAACGACGAGGAGCAACCGACCGGCGAAATCGGCACGGTCTATTTCGCCGACGCGCCTGCTTTCGCCTATCACAACGACCCCGAGAAGACGAAGAAGGCCTACAACGCCAAGGGCTGGTCGACGCTCGGTGACGTCGGCTATCTCGACAAGGACGGCTTCCTGTTTCTCACCGACCGCAAGTCCTACATGATCATCTCCGGCGGGGTGAACATCTACCCGCAGGAGACCGAGGACGTGCTCATCACCCACCCCGATGTCGCCGACGTCGCCGTGTTCGGCGTGCCGAACGAGGAGATGGGCGAGGAGGTGAAGGCGGTGGTGCAGCCGCACGACATGACGCGTGCGGGCAAGGCGCTGGAAGCCGACCTGATCGCGTTCTGCAAGGGTCGCCTCTCCGCGATCAAGTGCCCGCGTTCGATCGATTTCGAGGCGGAGCTGCCGCGCACGCCGACGGGCAAGCTGGTGAAGCGGCACTTGCGCGACAGGTATTGGCCAAAGACAACAGCGAAGATCTAGCACTCTCTCTTCCCCTCCCCCTCCAAGGGAGGGTGGCGGCATCCTCAATCAAACAGGCTCGGCGTGTGGTTCACCAGCGCGCCTTCGATCTCGAGCATCTTCAGTTTGGTGACGACGCCGCCATTGGCCGAGAAGCCGCCGGGCTTGTTGCCGGCCGCCAGCACGCGATGGCAGGGCACGACGATCGGGCACGGGTTGCGGCCGAGCGCCTGCCCGACGTCGCGCGACAGCTGGACGCCGCCGAGCTGCTTGGCGATGTCGCCATAGGTGATGGTCTTGCCGGGCGGGATGGTACGGGCGATCTCGTAGACGCCGCGGTTGAAATCGGGCACGCCGTCGAGATCGAGCGGGATGTCGGTGAGGTCATCCGGCTCGCCTGCGAGCAGATTCGTGATGCGGTCGATCGCCTGCTGCACCTCGGCGGTCGGCTCGGCTTCGCTGGCATCAGCGTGGCGCTGGCTGATGCGGGTGCGGATCTTCTGCTCGCCGCCCATCGGCAGCTGCGTGCCGTTGATGCCGCGCGGGCCCCAGGCGACGGCGCAGAGGCCGATCCTGGTATCGAACAGTGCAAAATGCTGGTCGGTCATGGCTTGGTTCCTGGCTGCGTCCTCAACGCATGCCCCCAATGTGAACTCTGACCAAATCTAGGCTTGGAAATAGTTGCGATCCACCCGGTTTCCGGGAATCTTGCACAGGAGTTCCAATTTCTCGCGAGCCCGGAATGCAACGCCTCCACGTCAACGGATACGACATGGCCTATATAGACGTGGGTGAAGACCGAGGCCGCCCCCCGTTGGTCTGCGTGCACGGCTCGCTCAATGACTTCCGCATCTGGGGCTGCGTGCTCGGGCCGCTGACGCAGCGGCATCGGGTGATCGCCGTCAGCCTGCGCCATTTCTTCCCCGACCGCTGGGACGGCGTCGGCGATACCTATTCGATCGCCCAGCATGTCCGGGACGTCATCGCCTTCATCGAGAAGCTCGACGTCGGCCCGGTCGATCTGATGGGCCATTCCCGCGGCGGACACATCTGCTTTCGCGTGGCGCAGGCGCGCCCCGATCTGTTGCGGCGGCTGATCCTGGCCGAGCCCGGCGGAGAGCTCGATGCGAGCCTCGATCCCGATTATGCCGGCGGTCCCTCGCCGCTCTTGGCGCGATTCACGGCCTCGGCGGAGAAGATCGCGGCGGGCGATGTCGACGGCGGCCTCGCCGTGTTCGTCGACACGCTGGAGGGCGCCGGCACCTGGCCGCGGCTGCCGGCGATGGTGAAGCAGAATCTGCGCGACAACGCCATGACGTTGATCGGCCAGGTCCGCGACAACCGCCCGCCCTTCTCGAAGGCGGATGCGGAATCGATTCTGATGCCGACGCTGTTCATCCTGGGCGCGCGGACCAAGGGCCTGCTGCCGAAGGTGCTGCATGCGCTGGCCGCGCACGTGCCCTACTCCAAGACGGCGATCATCCCGAACGCGACGCATCCGATGTTCGAGCAGGCGCCGCAAAAATACTCCGAAGTCGTTCTGGACTTTCTGGCGAGCTGATCATGCAGAGCTTTCGCGTCAACGGTTACAACATGGCCTATCTCGAAGTCGGGGATGGTCCGCCGCTGGTCTGCGTGCATGGCACGCTCGGGGATTTCCGCACCTGGTATTCGGTGCTCGGCCCGCTGTCGAAGAGCCATCGGGTGATCTCGGTCAGCCTGCGGCATTTCTTTCCCGAGCATTGGGACGCCGTCGGCGACGACTACAGGATGGCGCAGCACGTCGCCGACGTGATCGCCTTCATCGACCAGGTCAGGCCCGCACCCGTCGACCTGATGGGCCATTCGCGCGGCGGCCACATCGCGTTCCGCGTCGCACAGGCACGACCTGATCTGTTGCGCAAACTGGTGCTGGCCGAGCCCGGTGGCGATCTCGACGCCAGCCTGCCGGTGCCTGAAGGCACGCCGGCGCACCCGCCGCTCGCGGCACGCACGGCGCGCTCGGTCGAGATGATCCGCGCCGGCGACATCGAGGGCGCGCTGCAGAATTTCTACGAGGGCATCGAAGGCGACGGCTCCTGGCGCCGCGTGCCGGCGGCGGCCAAGCAGCAATTGCGCGACAATACGCTCACCTTCCTCGGCCAGATCAACGAGCAGCGCCGGCCCTACACGCTCGCGGATGCGCAGGCGATCAGGACGCCGACACTCCTGGTCGGCGGCGGCGCGACGACGGGAAGCCTGTCGGTGATGTGGCGCGTGCTCGCGGAGCACATCGCAGGAGCCAGGACGGCGGTGATCGCGAATGCCGGCCACTGGATGTTCGAGCAGGCGCCGCTGGAGTATGGCGAGGTGGTGAACGCGTTCCTGGCGGAATAGGTGAGTGTAAGGAACGCACCGTCGTTGATCCCCCTCGCCCCGCTTGTGGGGAGAGGGTGGGGTGAGGGGAAGCCTCCGCGCAGACGGGGAGAGTGAAACTCGCGGAAGCTCTCCCTCACCCGGGATTTGCTACGCAAATTCCGGCCTCTCCCCGCACGCGGGGAGAGGCGAAGAGACTCACACCTTCCACACGCCGACCGGCATCTTGATCGTCGCGTTGAGGCGGTTCCAGACGTTGATGGTCGCGATCGAGAGGATCAGCGTTGCAAGCTCGCGCTCGTCGAAATGCTTGGCGGCCTTATTCCAGATCGTGTCGGACACCGGATCCTCACGGTCGGCGAGACGGGTGACCGCCTCGGTCAGAGCCAGCGCGGCGCGCTCGGCTTCGGTGAAATAAGGCGCGTCGCGCCAGGCCGAGACGGCGAACAGGCGCTCGTCGGTCTCGCCGGCCTTGCGGGCGATCTTCGGGTGCATGTCGACGCAGACGCTGCAACCATTGATCTGGCTGGCGCGCAGGTGCACCAGTTCCAGGAGCTTTTCCGGCAGGCCCTTTTTGGTCAAATTGCCGAGAGATTGCAGAACATTCATGGCCTCGGGCAGGACCATGACGGGGTGATTCATGCGGGCGTGCATCGTTGTCGTCTCCATCTGTCGAATTTCGAAGGTTCCGGTCACATTGGCCGGATTGGCTTCGTCATGGGCATGACGGATCGCGATGAGGGAATGTGACTGATGACCCAAAAAAACTTTGAAGAAGATTTTCTCAGCCAGCAGTTCGAGGCCAACAGGGATCATCTACGCGCGGTCGCTTACCGGATGCTGGGTTCCCGCGGCGAGATCGACGATGCCGTGCAGGAGGCCTGGCTGCGGCTCAGCCGGAGCGATACGTCCGATGTCGCGAATCTGCGGGGCTGGCTGACCACCGTGGTCGCGCGCATCTGCCTCGACATGCTGCGCGCACGAAAGTCGCGCCGGGAGGACCCGATGGGCCCGCATGTACCGGAGCCGGTCGACGAGACGCGGGAGCGCGAAGCGGAGATGGCCGATTCCGTCGGCGCGGCACTCCTGATCGTGCTGGAAACATTGCAGCCGGCCGAGCGGCTCGCCTTCGTGCTGCATGACATGTTCGCAGTGCCCTTCGAAGAGATCGCGCCGATCGTCGGGCGCTCCGTCGATGCCTCGCGCCAGCTTGCCAGCCGTGCGCGGCGGCGCGTGCAGGGCGCGCCGGTGCCCGAGACGGACCTGTCGCGTCAACGCAAGATCGTCGATGCCTTCCTCGCGGCTTCGCGCGAAGGCAATTTCGAGGGACTGCTTGCCGTGCTCGATCCCGATGTCGTCTTTCGCGCCGACCAGGCCGCGGTGCGGCTCGGTACGCTGCCGGAGATCCGCGGCGCGGATGCGGTCGCGAAGCTCTACAAGGGCCGCGCCCAGGCCGCGCGCACGGCACTGGTCGATGGCGAGATCGGTGTTGCGGTCATCCTCGGCGGGCAATTGCGCATCGCGCTGCGCGTGACCTTCAGCGGCGACCGGATCGCGGCGATCGAGGCGGTGGCCGATGCAGAAGCGATCGCGGCGATCGAGGTGGAGGTGCTGGAGCGCTAGGCCGGCCGGATGCTGATCGAGCGGGGCAAGAAGAGGTAGGCGCCCAGCCGGGTAAAAGCCGTTAGCGCGAAAACAACCCCATGCACAGTAGGCGGCCCCAGCGATATCAATGGCTTAGATCCCCCCCCGAAAACAGCCACTGACGCCGCGTCGGGCCGCGCTTGACCGCTTCGGCCTCCCGGAGTACCTTCGAATATGGAATTCCGTATTCCATCTAAGTGCTGTTGGAGCCGCCGGCGTGATCCCTCTCGACCCGCTCCCGAACCTGATCGACCAGGTCTACGCACGGATCCTGGAGGCGATCTCCGATCGCACGTTGCAGCCCGGCCAGCGCATCCGGCAGAACGAGCTCGCCGACAAGCTCGGCGTGTCGCGCCAGCCGGTGTCGCATGCGCTGCATCTGCTGCATCGGCAGGGCCTCGTCGCCGAAAGCGGCCGGCGCGGCTTTGAGGTCACCCAGCTCGATCCCGCGCGCATCCGCCAGCTCTACGAGGTGCGCGGCGCCATCGATGCGCTCGCCGCGAGGCTCGCCGCGATGCGCGCCGCAAGCGACGCGGCAGGACGCGCGCGGCTCGAGGCGGCGCTCGCCGCCGGGCGCCGCATCGATCGCAAGACGCCGCTTGCCGAGCTCATCGTGCTCGACGTCGATTTTCATCGCGCGATCTATCAGCTCGCCGGCAATCCCGTGATCGAGGAGACGATCGCGCCGCAATGGCCGCATATGCGCCGCTCGATGGCGACCGTGCTGTCGGAGCTCGATTATCGCGACAGCGCCTGGGCCGAGCATGCCGATATCGCAGCTCACATTCTCGCAGGCGACGCGAAGGCCGCCGAACGCGCCGCGCTGGCGCATGCGCAGACGGCGGGACGGATGACCGAGGAGAGGTTGCGGGCGACGGACGAGGCGGCGGCGTAGCTAAACGCTGTCATTCCGGGGCACGCGAAGCGTGAACCCGGAATCCATTGGGCCACAGAGACTGCGGATAGATGGATTCCGGGTTCGATGCTGCGCATCGCCCCGGAATGACAAGAACAAAACAACGGGAGGACGACCCATGAGACTGTCTCAGGAGCAATTGGAGTTCTTCCACCGCGAGGGCTGGCTGTTCCTGCCCGAATTGTTCAGCCAGGAGGAGGTCGATCTGCTCGCGCGCGAGGCGGTCGGCATTTACGACGCCAACCGGCCGGAGGTCTGGCGCGAGAAGAGCGGCGCGCCGCGCACGGCGTTTGCCGCGCACCTTTACAACGAGGCCTTCCGCATTCTGGGCGCGCATCCGCGCATGATCGACCCGGTCGAGCAATTGTTCGGCGAGCCTGTCTACATGCACCAGTTCAAGATCAACGCGAAATCGGCCTTCACCGGCGACGTCTGGCAATGGCACCAGGATTACGGCACCTGGAAGCGCGACGACGGCATGCCGGAGCCGCGCGCGATGAACATCGCGATCTTCCTCGACGAGGTGATGCCGATCAACGGCCCCCTGATGCTGGTGCCGCGCAGCCAGAATGCCGGCGATCTCGAAGCCTCGCATGACCTTGCCACCACGTCCTACCCGCTGTGGACGCTGGACGAGGACACCGTGACGCGCCTCGTCAAGCAGGGCGGCATCGTGGCGCCCACGGGCAAGCCGGGCGGCATGCTGATGTTCCACGGCAATCTCGTGCACGGCTCGGCCGGCAACATCACGCCCTTCCCGCGCAAGATCGTGTACCTGACGCTGAACGCGGTCTCGAACTATATCCGCACCCCCACGCGGCCCGAATACATCGCCCACCGCGATTTCGCGCCGATCAAGACGGTGGACGACGACGCCCTGCTGCGCCTTGCCCGTGCGCCGCGGCAGGCGGCGGAGTAAGCTGTCATTCCGGGGCGCGACGAAGTCGCGAGCCCGGAATCCATTTATCCGCGTCCTTTGCGGCCCGATGGATTCCGGGCTCGACGCTCCCGGGGCGCGCTTCGCGCGCTCCCGTCGCGTCGCCCCGGAATGACTGAACCTGATCGTTCGCGTCGTCCCGACCGCGATAGCACTCTTGGATGTTTCCCATGAACCTCTTCCGCCTCCTCCAGGCCCGCGCGTCCGCCGGTAAGCCTGTCCGCGTCGCGCTGATCGGCGCGGGCAAATTCGGCTCGATGTTTCTCGCGCAGGTGCCGCACACGCCGGGGCTGGAGGTGCCCATCATCGTCGACATCGACCGCGACCGCGCGCGCGAGGCCTGCCGCACGGTCGGCTGGGATGCGGCGCGGATCGCCGCGACTGTCTTCACCGATGACAGCGCACGCGCCATTGCCGGCGGCGCAATGGACGTGGTGGTGGAAGCGACCGGCAACCCGGCCGTCGGCATCAGGCACGCGCGCGCGGCGATCGCGGCGGGCAAGCATATCGTGATGGTCAATGTCGAGGCCGACGTGCTGGCGGGCCCGCTGCTCGCCGAGGAGGCGCGCAAGGCGGGCGTGGTCTATTCGCTCGCCTATGGCGACCAGCCGGCATTGACGGCGGAGATGGTCGACTGGGCCCGCGCCACCGGCTTTCGCGTCGTCGCCGCCGGCAAGGGTACGAAATATCTGCCGGCCTATCACGACGTGACGCCGGACGGCGTCTGGCAGCATTACGGCCTGACCGCCGGCGAAGCACAGTCGGCCGGCATGAACCCGCAGATGTTCAACTCCTTCCTCGACGGCACCAAGTCGGCGATCGAGATGGCCGCGATCGCCAATGCCTGCGGCCTCGACGTGCCGGCGGAGGGACTGCTGTTTCCGCCCTGCGGCGTCGACGATCTGCCGCACATCATGCGGCCGCGTTCGCGTGGCGGCGTGCTGGAGCGCTCCGGCGTGGTGGAAGTCGTCTCCTCGCTCGAACGCGATGGACGGCCGGTGTTTCGCGACCTGCGCTGGGGTGTCTATGTCGTGCTGGAGGCTCCGAACGACTATGCCGCCGACTGCTTCAAGCAGTACGGCCTCAAGACCGATTCCAGCGGACGCTTTGCTGCGATGTACAAGCCCTATCACCTGATCGGGCTCGAGCTGAACATCTCGGTGCTGTCGGCCGCGTTGCGGGGCGAGCCGACCGGCCAGCCCCACGGCTTCCGCGGCGACGTCGCAGCGGTGGCCAAGCGGGCGTTGCGCGCCGGCGAAATGCTCGACGGCGAAGGCGGCTACACCGTGTGGGGCAAGCTGGTGCCGGCGGCCGCGAGCCTCAAGGCCGGCGCGCTGCCGATCGGGCTCGCCCATCGCGTGAAGCTGAAACATGACGTTGCGCATGGCACGGTGGTGCGCTGGGACGACGTCGAGTTCGACGCCGGCAACGAGACGATCAGGACGCGAAAGACGATGGAAGCGGCGTTCGCGAAAGAGGGTTAAGGCGTGTTGGATTGAAGGACCTGCGCCGCTAGCTCCCTCACCTCTCCCGTTCGCGGGAGAGGCATAGGCCGCCTGCTTCGCCGGCGTTCGCACTTGCGAGGGCGGCACGAGGCTTGATTCTCGCGAGCCTCCCGGTCATCCTCGCTAGCGGAACCGCAACGCACGGGATCCACAAAGAGCCCTCAAGGGCCAGCGGAAACACCCACATCGTCACAACACCCCGTCGGTTATCGGCGAAGCAAGGACGACAGAAGATCGTTCCCCTTGTCGAGGAATCGGCGCAATGGAGGGCTACGCATGAAACGTCGTGATTTCTTGAAAGTGACAAGCGCTGGGCTAGCGGCAAGCACGGCCGTTGCCGCACCGGCGATCGCTCAGTCGGCGCCGGAGGTGAAATGGCGGCTCGCCGCGAGCTGGCCCAAGGCGCTCGACACGCTCTATGGCGGCTGTGAATATTTCTGCAAGCGCGTCGCCGAAGTCACCGACAACAAATTCCAGATCCAACCGTTCGCAGCCGGCGAGATCGTCCCGGGCCTGCAGGTGCTCGACGCCGTGTCGAACGGCACCGTCGAGATGGGCAACACGGCGTTGTATTACTATTGGGGCAAGAATCCTGCCTTCACCTTCGGCACGTCGCTGCCGTTCGGGCTGAACACGCGCGCGCATATTTCCTGGCTGCTGTTCGGCGGCGGCACCGAGTTGCTCAACGGCCTCCTGAAGGAATACAACACGGTCGGCATTCCAACCGGCTCGACCGGCGCCCAGATGGGCGGATGGTTCCGGAAGGAGATCAAGTCGATGGAGGATTTCAAGGGATTGAAATTCCGCGTCGGCGGCTTCGCCGGCACGATCATCGCCAAGGTCGGCGGCGTGCCGCAGCAGATCGCGGGCGGCGACATCTATCCGGCGCTGGAGAAGGGAACGATCGACGCGGCCGAATGGGTCGGGCCCTATGACGACGAGAAGCTCGGCTTCGTGAAGGTCGCGAAATTCTACTACTATCCGGGCTGGTGGGAAGGCACCGGCCAGGGCCACAACATCATGAATCTCGACAAGTGGAACGCGCTGCCCAAGCACTACCAGGCCGCGATCGAGATGGCCTCGCGCGATACCTTCACGTGGGTCACCGGGAAATACGACTACGTCAACCCGCCGGCGCTGAAGCGCCTGCTGGTGGCCGGTGCGATCCTGAAGCCGTTCCCGCAGGAGGTGCTGGAGGCCTGCTACGCCGCCGCGAACGAGATCTACGCGGATCTCTCCAAGACCAACCCGCACTTCGCCAAGATGTACACGAGCCTGTCCGCGTTCCGGAACGAATCGCTCGCCTGGATGCAGGTCGCCGAGCTCAGCTACGACAGCTTCATGATGCGGATGCGCACGCGGACGTGAGGCGCCGAACGGCGAAAGACGTCAGGAACGACGAAAGCCCCGGAGATGTCTCCGGGGCTTTCGGTTTTCGATGCATCCACGCGCGACGTGGCGGCTAGACCAACCCGCCCGCATCCGCGACGCGGCGCTGGTGATAGTCGGTGTCGCCGAAGGTGTTCTCGATCATGGTCAGGCGCTTGAAGTAGTGGCCGATCTTCGCCTCCATGGTCATGCCGATGCCGCCGTGGAGCTGGATCGACTGCTGGCCGACGAATTTCAGCGACTTGCCGATCTGCACCTTGGCCGCGGCGATCGCGTTGGAGCGCTCTTTGGCGTTCTCGAAGTCGTTCGCCATGGTTGCGAACATCGACATCGAGCGTGCCTGCTCGGCGGCGACGAACATGTCGGACGCACGGTGCTGGAGCGACTGGAACGAGCCGATCGCGACGCCGAACTGCTTGCGCGTCTTGATGTACTCGACCGTGGTCTTGAGCGACTCGTCCATCAGGCCGACCGCCTCGGCGCAAAGCGCGACGCGAGCTTCGTCAACGACGCGTTCGATCAGCGCGAGTGCATCCTCGGGATTGCCGATCGCGGCATCCGCGCCCACCTCGACACCGGTGAAGGTGATGTCGGCCGCGTGCAGGCCGTCCTGGGTCGGGTACGATTTCTTCGTGACGCCCTTGGCGTTCGCCGGGACCAGGAACACGCCGATCCCGGTCTTGTCGCGGCGGTCACCCTTGGTGCGGGCGGTCACGAGAAGCGTGGCGGCGTTCTCGCCGTTGAGCACGACGAACTTTTCGCCGTCGATGATCCAGCCGTCGGCCTTCTTCTTCGCGGTCGTCGAGACGTCGAACAGATCGTAGCGCGAATTCTTCTCGAGCTGGGCAAACGCAAGCGTCTTGCTGCCGTCGATGATCCCGGGCACATGCGCAGCCTTCTGCGCATCCGAGCCGGCGTGACGCAGGAAGCCGCCGCCGATCACGACGGTTGCGAGATAGGGCTCGAGCACCAGCGCCTTGCCGAGCGCTTCCATCACGATCATGGTCTCGACGCCGCCGCCGCCGAAGCCGCCATCGGCCTCCGCGAACGGCAGGCCGAGCAGGCCCTGCTCGGCGAGCTTGCCCCAGACGGCCTGACTCCAGCCGCCCTTCTCCTTCATGTACTTCTTGCGGCTCTCGAAATCGTAGGAATCGGTCAGCAGGCCGTCGATGCTTTCCTTGAGAAGCCGCTGCTCTTCGGACAGATCAAAATCCATTTCTTTGGTTCCTCGTACCCGGAATTTTTGCTTCGTCATTCCGGGACACGCGCGATAGCGCGGGGACCCGGAATCCAGAAATTGTGGCGCGAGATTCCGGGTTCGCGCTGGCGCGCGCCCCGGAATGACGTTTAGAGCCCCAGCACCGCCTTGGCGATGATGTTGCGCTGGATCTCGTTGGAGCCGCCGTAGATCGAGACCTTGCGGTTGTTGAAGTAGCTCGGCGCGATCTGGGCGGTCCACTCCATCGCTTCGTTGGAGCCGTCGTCGCCGTGCACGTCGTAGGGAGCGGCGAACGGGCCGATCACTTCCATGAGCAGCTCGGTGGTGGTCTGCTGGATCTCGGAGCCCTTGATCTTCAGCACCGAGGAGGCCGGATTGGGCTTGCCCTTGCCGTGCTTGCCCTCGTCGGCGACGACGCGGAGCTGCGTCAGCTCGAGCGCCTTCAGCTCGATCTCGCAGGCCGCCAGCTTCTCGCGGAAGGCCGCGTCCTGGATGATCGGCTTGCCGCCGGATTCGACCTTGGAGGCAAGATCGCGGATCCGGCGCAGCCGCTCCTTGGAGACGCCGACGCGCGCGATGCCGGTGCGCTCGTTGCCGAGCAGGAATTTCGCGTAATCCCAGCCCTTGTTCTCCTCGCCGATCAGGTTCTCGTAGGGCACCTCGACGTCGTCGAAGAACACCTCGTTGACCTCGACGCCGCCGTCGATGGTCTGGATCGGGCGCACGGTGACGCCCTTCGACTTCATCGAGAACACGATGAAGGAGATGCCCATCTGCTTCTTGGCGGTCGCGTCGGTGCGGCAGAGGCAGAAGATCATGTCGGCGTGCTGGGCCAGCGTCGTCCAGGTCTTCTGGCCGTTGATGATCCATTTGTCGCCCTTGCGCTCGGCCTTCGTCTTCAGCGAGGCGAGATCGGAGCCGGAGCCGGGCTCGGAGAAGCCCTGGCACCACCAATCGTCAACGTTGGCGATGCGCGGCAGGTACTTTTTCTTCTGCTCCTCGTTGCCGAAGGTGTAGATGACGGGGCCGACCATGCTGACGCCGAAGGCGAGCGGCTGCGGCGCCGGATAGGACTGCAGCTCCTCGTTGAAGATGTAGTGCTGCACGGACGTCCACCCCGTGCCGCCATATTGCTTCGGCCAGTGGCTGACGCCCCAACCCTTCTTGTTGAGGATGCGCCACCACGTCACCATCTCGTCCTTCGAGAGGTGGCGGCCCTCGACCAGCTTGCGCCGCGTATCCGGCGGCACGTTGTCGCGGAAGAATGACCGCACTTCCTCGCGAAACGCCTGCTCTTCCTTCGTGAATGCGAGATCCATCGGATCCTCCTGTTTCCCCGTCGTCCTGGCGACAGCCAGGACCCATTACCACCGGCCTTCGTTTTGCGAAGGCAACTGCTGTCTGTCCGCCAAACTCCTGCTGCGGAGTATGGGTCCTGGCTTTCGCCAGGACGACAGAAAATTACTGCAACACCTCGAACAACCCGGCCGCGCCCATGCCGCCGCCGACGCACATGGTGACGACCGCGTACTTGGCCTTGCGGCGGCGGCCTTCGATCAGGGCGTGGCCGGTCAGGCGCGCGCCGGACATGCCGTAGGGATGGCCGACCGCGATCGCACCGCCATCGACGTTGATCTTCTCGGGGTCGATGCCGAGCTTGTCGCGGCAATACAGCACCTGCACCGCGAAGGCTTCGTTGAGCTCCCAGAGGCCGATGTCGTCGACGGTAAGGCCGTGGCGCTTCAGCAGGCGCGGTACGGCGAAGACCGGGCCGATGCCCATCTCGTCCGGCTCGCAGCCGGCGGAGACGAAGCCGCGGAAGATGCCGAGCGGCTTGAGCCCGCGCTTTGAGGCTTCCTTGTCGCTCATGATGACGGAGGCGCTGGCGCCATCCGAGAGCTGGCTGGCGTTGCCGGCGGTGACGGAAAAGCCTTCGCCGCGCACGGGCTTGAGGCCGGCGAGACCTTCAGCCGTGGTCTCGGGGCGCGGGCCTTCGTCCTGCGACAAGGTCACCTCCTTGAACGAGACCGCGCCGGTCGCCTTGTCGGTGACCGCCATCTGCGTGGTGATCGGCGCGAGCTCATCCTTGAACTTGCCGCCCTGCTGAGCGGCCGCGGTGCGGCGCTGGCTCTCCAGCGAATATTCGTCCTGCTTCTCGCGCGAGATGCCGTAGCGCTTGGCGACGATTTCGGCCGTGTCGATCATCGGCATGTAGACCTCGCCCTTGATCTTGAGCAGCGCCGGGTCCTGGGCGTGAAAACCGTTCATCTTGTCGTTCTGCACGAGGCTGATCGACTCGCCGCCGCCGCCGACTGCGATCTCGACGCCGTCGAAGATCACCGAGCGTGCGGCGAGCGCGATGGCCTGGAGGCCCGAGGCGCACTGCCGGTCGATGGTGGTGCCGGCGACGGTGACGGGCAGGCCGGCGCGGAGCAGCGCCTTGCGTGCGATGTTGCCACCGGTCGCGCCCTGCTGAAGGGCGGCGCCCATCACGACGTCCTCAATCTCTTTCGGATCGACCTTGGCGCGGGCAACGGCTTCGCCGATGGCGTGGCCGAGCAGCGTGGCGCCCTCGGTGGCGTTGAGCATGCCGCGATAGGCCTTGCCGATCGGGGTGCGGGCGGTGGAAACGATGACGGCGTCGGTCAAGAACGACCTCCTGATGCGGTTTTAGTGGATTGTGACGGTTTCTGCTGCTGGCGCAATTCGTGACGCGACAGTTTTCCGACCGGCGTGCGCGGCAGATCGTCGACGAACTCGACCTCTACAGGCATCTCGTGCTTGCCGACTTTGCCGGCGAGCTGCGCCCGCAGCTCGTCGAGCGAGAACGGCTTTGCGCCGGCTTTGAGCTTGATGAAGGCCTTGGCGGCCTCGCCGCGGTACTGGTCGGGGATGCCGAGCACGATCACCTCGTGCACGCCCGGAAGGGTGTAGATCGCCTGCTCGATCATCTGCGGATAGACGTTGAAGCCGCCGGAGATGATCATGTCCTTCTTGCGGTCGACCAGGAAGAAATAGCCGTCGGTATCGACATAGCCGATGTCGCCGGTGAGGAAGCGGCCGTCAATGAAAGCCTCCGCGGATCCCTCGGGCTTGTTCCAATAGCCCCTGGTGACGTTCGGGCCCTTGATGCGAATCTCGCCGACCTCGCCCGGCGGCAGCACGTTTGTCGGATCGTCCAGCGACACGACGTCGAGCTCGATGCCGGGCAGCATCAGGCCGATCGAGCCGGGCTTGTCGGGGCCCGTGGGCGGATGGCCGGTGCCGGGCGAGCAGGTCTCGGTCATGCCCCAGCCGCTGCGCAGCTTCTTGCCGACCTTGCGCTCGAAAAAGTTCGCGATCTCCACCGGCAGCGGCGCGCCGCCGGAGCCGATCGTCGCAAGCGAGGAGAAATCGCGCTTGTCCAGATCAGGAAGCGCTGCGATCGCGATCCACATCGTCGGCACGCCCGGGAAATAGGTGGCGCGCTTGACCTCGATGTCGCGCATGACAGCTTCGACGTCGAAGCGCTGGTGGATCGAGATCAGATTGCCGCGGCGGAGCGAGGACAACAGCACGACTGTGAGCGCGTAGATGTGGAACAGCGGCAGCACGCAGATCACGCGCTCGACGACGTCACCACGGGTCGCGCGCGATGGCTTGCCCCAGACGTCGTAGATCGACACCGCCGACGTCAGATTACCGTGTGTGAGCATCGCGCCCTTGGGCAGGCCGGTGGTGCCGCCGGTATATTGCAGCAGGGCGACGTCGTCGGCGGTGACTTGCGGCCACTCTGCCGGTGCGGCGGCGCCTTCGACGAAGGTCTTGAAGGTGACGATGCGGGGATCAGCGGGGATCGCGGCCTGGGGCGTGCCGACCTTGCCCCAATTGTCGTCTTCGCAGACGACGAGGCGGTCGATCAGGCCCTTCTCCAAAAATTTCAGCGCCGTCGGCAGCAGCGCGGCGAGGTTGGAGGTGACGAGCAGGCGCGAGCCGGAGTCGGACACCTTGTGCGTCAGCGCGATCTCGCCGTCGAGCGGCGACAGATGCGCGACGCGGGCGCCGGCCTTCAGCGCGCCGAAGAAATTGACGGGGTGATCGGGCGTGTTGCCGAGGAACAGCGCGACGGAGGCGCTCTTGCCGCAGCCGGCGCGGAGGAACGCCGCCGCGGCACGCTCGGCCATCGCGGCGAGCTCGGTGTAGGTGATCGGACGTTCGCGAAATTCCAGCGCGGTGCGCGGGCCGTAATCGGCGGCGGCTTTCGACAGCAGGTCGGGGAGCGTGCCCTGGACGATGGTGTCGTCCCAACGCACGCCCTCGGGATAAAACTGTTCGCCGGGATGGGTCATTTACTACATCACACTCAGTGGTCATTCCGGGGCGCGACAAAGTCGCGAACCCGGAATCCATCGAGCAGCATACTCGAAGGCGAAATGGATTCCGGGTCTGGCCCTTCGGGCCATCCCGGAATGACGAGAGGATAGCCAGCGGCCATCACGCCGCCTTCGACGCCGCCGCCAGCGAGGCGAAGGTCTTGCCCTCCGCCGCGAGCTTCTTCAGCAGCGGCGCGGGCTCGAGGCTGGGGTCGTTGGTTTCCTTGGCGTAGAACGACAGGCGATCGGCGATGTGCTTGAGGCCGACGGTGTCGGCCCAGAACATCGGGCCGCCGCGATAGATCGGCCAGCCATAGCCATAGAGCCAGACCACGTCGATGTCGGAGGGGCGCGCCGCGATGCCTTCCTCGAGGATCTTTGCGCCCTCGTTGATCATCGGATACATCATGCGCTCGAGGATCTCCTCGTCGCTGACGGCGCGCTTCTTGCGGCCGAGACGCAGCAAGGTCTCGTCGATCAGCTTCTCGACCTCCGGATCGGGCAGCGCCGAGCGGGAGCCGGCTTCGTACTTGTAGTAGCCCTTGCCGGTCTTCTGGCCGAAGCGTCCGGCTTCGCAGAGCGCGTCCGCGATCTCGGACTTGATGCCGCGGTCCTTGCGCGAGCGCCAGCCGATGTCGAGACCGGCGAGGTCACCCATCGCGAACGGCCCCATCGGCATGCCGAACTTGGTGACGACCGCGTCGACCTGCTGCGGCAAGGCGCCTTCGAACAGCAGCTTCTCGGACTGCTTGCCGCGCTGTGCCAGCATGCGGTTGCCGACGAAGCCGTCGCAGACGCCGACCACGGCCGGCACCTTCGCGATCTTGCGCGCGATGGTGACGGCGGTCACCAGCGCATCCGGCGCGGTCTTGTCGGCGCGGACGATCTCGCACAGCTTCATGACGTTGGCCGGCGAGAAGAAGTGCATGCCGAGCACGTCCTGCGGACGCTTGGTCGACTTCGCGATCTCATCGATGTTGAGATACGAGGTGTTGGAGGCGAGCACGGCGCCGGGCTTCGCAAACTGGTCGAGCTTGCCGAACACTTCCTTCTTGACCGCCATGGTCTCGAACACGGCCTCGATGACGAGGTCGGCATCGCCGACATTCTCGATGCCGACGACGCCGGTGATCAGCGCCATGCGCTTGGCGGGCGCGTCCGCCGGGATGCCGCCGCGCGCGGCGGTCGCCTCCCAGTTCTTCTGCATGATGCCGAGGCCGCGCTTGAGCTGCTCCTCGCCGGTCTCGATCAGGGTGACGGGAACCCCGGCATTGGCAAACGACATCGCGATGCCGCCGCCCATGGTGCCGGCGCCGAGAATGGCAACACGGTTGACGGGGCGCGACTTGGTGCCCTCAGGCACGCCGGCGATCTTGGCGGCCTCACGC
The DNA here is from genome assembly GCF_042257955.1 of Bradyrhizobium sp. B025. Classification (NCBI taxonomy): domain Bacteria; kingdom Pseudomonadati; phylum Pseudomonadota; class Alphaproteobacteria; order Hyphomicrobiales; family Nitrobacteraceae; genus Bradyrhizobium; species Bradyrhizobium sp. B025. The sequence goes on from NZ_CP170150.1 coordinate 7,761,156, forward strand.
TCGGCGAAGAAGGCGTAGCGCTGCGCCTTGGACTGGTCGCTGGCGACCAGCTTGAGGAAGCCCTCGCGCTCCTTCTTCAGGCCCTCGTCGAACGGAAAATCGATGGCGTAGCCGACCGCGTCGGCGGCCGCGAACGGCGCCTCCAGCCCGCGCGACTTCTTGGTCATGGCGGCGACCGCATTGGTGAAGATCGAGCGGTCGGCCTTGGCGGCCGCGAGCTTGGAATCGTCGTCGCGCAGGCGGCGCAGCGGACGCTTCTCGGCCAGCAATTTGCGGACGAAGGCTTCGCCGCCGGAGGCCGGGCCCTCGACGATCTCCTCGATCAGGCCGTTCTTGAGCGCTTCCGCCGCACCGATCGGATCGCCGCCGACGATCATCTTGACGGCGAGCTCGGGGCCGACCGCGCGCGGCAGGCGCTGGGTGCCGCCGGCGCCGGGCAGCAGGCCCAGCTTCACCTCGGGCAGGCCGAGCTTGGCCTCCTTCACCGCAACGCGGAAATGACAGGCCAGCGCGACCTCGAGGCCGCCGCCGAGCGCGGTACCGTGAATTGCGGCAACGACCGGCTTCGGCGAGTTCTCGATCTCGGACAGCACGTCGTTGAGGGCGGGCGCCTTCGGCGGCTTGCCGAATTCGGTGATATCGGCACCGGCGATGAAGGTGCGGCCGGCGCAGGTCAGCACGATGCCCTTGATCGCGGGATCGGCGACCGCGGCCCTGATGCACTCCAAAATGCCACCGCGGACTGCGGCACTCAGCGCATTGACCGGAGGGCTGTCGACCGTGACGATCCCGACTTCGTCATGACGCTCAAGCTTGACCACTTCGCTCACGGTTTCCCTCCTTGGTGGGGATTTACTTTTGTTCGATTTCGCGGTGCGGAATTTAATTCCGCATCTTGACGGCAGGGTTATTTTGAAGCACGGACGTTGTCAACGACTCCGCGCAAGAAGCAGATCAGGGATGAAGCGTACAGGAAAGAAGACTGCGACCGATCGGAATTTCGTCGTCGCGCTTTCCCGCGGACTTGATGTATTGCGCGCATTCCAACCCAGCGACGGCCTTCTCGGCAACCAGGAGATCGCGGCCCGCACCAATCTGCCCAAGCCGACCGTTTCGCGCCTGACCTACACGTTGACGAAGCTCGGTTATCTGACGCCGGTTCCCCGTTTCGAGAAGTACCAGCTCGCGCCGGCCGCGATGGCGCTCGGCTATGCGGCGTTATCCAATCTCGGCGTTCGGCATTTGTCCGAACCGTTTCGCGAGGAAGTGATGCGCGCGACCGGCGGCGCGGTCGCGATCGGGGGCCGCGACCGTCACAGCATGATCTATTTCGGGCAGAGCCGCGGCAGCGAGACGGTCGGCGTTCAACTTGACGTCGGCTCCCGCGTGCCGATTGCAACCAGCGCCATGGGCCGCGCCTATTTCTGGGCGCTGGCTGACGAAGATCGCGCCGAGCTGTCGCGCGTCCTGCGCGAACATTACGGCAGCCGGTGGCCGAAGATGCGCGATGGCCTCGAACGTTCCGGCGAGACCGTCGCGAAATACGGCTTTGCGATTTCCGTCGGCGACTGGCACGACGACATCGGCGCCGCCGGCGTCGCGCTCAAGCTCAACGATGGAACCGGACCTTACGCATTCAATTGCGGCGCACCCGCATTCCGCTTCACGGAAGAGCGTTTGATCAACGACATTGGACCGCGTCTCTTAGCGATGGTAAGGAACATCGAAGCGGCACTCGGGGGTCTGATGCCGCATTCCAAAAAAGAAGTCAGCAAAAAGCTGAAATCAGGAGGAAAAGTTGCGCGTGTGGCCGAGGGGTTCAGATAGCCTTTGTCATGATCGGGAGCGGTTCGCATCGCCCCGTCGCCCACTGAAATTTGTGGGCGAGACGAGATGACGCAGGCACAGCTCGCGCAGGGGACATCGCCCCTGCTCGCGGTTCGCGACGTCAGCGTCGTGTTCGGCGGCATCATCGCGCTCAACGGTGTGTCCTTCGACATGCACAAGGGCCAGATCCTCGGATTGATCGGCCCCAACGGCGCCGGCAAGACGACGCTCTTCAACTGCCTCTCGCGGCTCTACCAGCCGTCGTCCGGCGACATCCTGATGGAGGGCGCGAGCATCCTGTCGCGGCCGCCGCACCGGATCGCCGAGATCGGCATCGGCCGCACCTTCCAGAACGTGGCGCTGTTTCCGAACCTCTCGGTGATGGACAACGTCCGCGTCGGCGCCCATTCGAAGACCTCCAGCGACATCATCAGCGACTCCCTGAGACTGGCCTGGGTCCGGCGCAGCGAGAACGACGTGAACAAGAAGGTGTACGAGATCCTCGCCTATCTCGACCTCGAGGAGGTCGCGCACACCGTCGTGTCCGGCCTGCCCTTCGGCACGCAGAAGCGCGTCGAGCTGGCGCGCGCACTGGCGGCCGATCCGAAGATCCTGCTGCTCGACGAGCCGGCCGGCGGCCTCAATCACGAGGAAGTCTACGTGCTTGGCGACCTCATCCGCCGCATCCGCGACGACCGCCACATGACCGTGCTGCTGGTGGAGCATCACATGGGCCTCGTGATGTCGATCGCCGACCACGTCGTCGCGCTCAATTTCGGCAAGAAGCTCGCGGAAGGCACCCCCGCCCAGGTGCAGGCGGACCCCGACGTCATCAAGGCCTATCTCGGGAGCAAGGACCAATGACGACACTGCTCAACGTCAAGGACCTGCGCGCCTATTACGGCCAGGTCCAGGCGCTCCATGGCCTGTCCTTCTCGCTCAACGAGGGCTCGCTGACGACGCTGCTGGGCGCCAACGGCGCCGGCAAGACCACCACGTTGCGCGCGATCTGCAACATGGTGCGCTCGACCGGCGGAATCGAGTTCGACGGCAAGCCGCTCAACAACCGCTCCACCGAGAGCATCGTGCGGTTCGGCATCGCCCATGTGCCGCAGGGCCGCGGCACCTTCACCAACATGACGGTGGAGGAGAACCTCCAGCTGGGAGCGATCACCCGCAAGGACGGCGCCGGCATCGTCTCCGACATCGAGCGCATGTATGCGCATTTCCCGGTGCTCAAGCAGCGCCACACCCAGCAGGCCGGCACCCTCTCGGGCGGCGAGCAGCAGATGCTCGCGGTCGCCCGCGCCCTGATGCTGCGGCCGCGCCTGATGCTGCTGGACGAGCCGTCCTTCGGCCTCGCCCCTCTCGTCGTGCGCGACCTGTTCGGCATCCTCGGCAAGATCAACCGCGAGGACAAGGTGTCGATCCTGGTGGTCGAGCAGAACGCCCAGCTCGCGCTCGAACTCGCCGACCAGGCCTACGTGATCGAGACCGGCCGCATCGTGATGTCGGGCAACGCCAAGGACATCGCGAACAACGAAGAAATCCGCAAATCCTATCTGGGTTACTGAGGAGCCGGCACGATGGAGCTTTTCACCAATCAAGTGCTGGCCGGCATCGCCACGGGCGCGATCTATGCCTGCATGGCGCTCGCCGTGGTCATGATCTACCAGGCCATCGACCATCTCAACTTCGCGCAGGGCGAGATGGCGATGTTCTCGACCTTCATCTCCTGGCAGCTGATGCAGTGGGGCATCCCCTACTGGGCCGCTTTCGTCATCACGCTGGCGCTCTCCTTCGTCGGCGGCATCGCGATCGAGCGCATCCTGTTCAAGCCGCTGGCGAAGGCGCCCGTGCTGACCAACGTCGCCGGCTTCATCGCGCTGTTCGCGATCATCAACTCCTCGGCCGGCCTGATCTGGGACTTCACCATCAAGCAATATCCGACCCCGTTCGGCTCTTCGCCGTTCCTCGGCAGCCAGCTGATCTCGACCCACCAGGCCGGCATGATCGGCGTCACCGTGCTGCTGCTGCTCGGCCTGTATTTCTTCTTCCAGTACACGCGGATCGGCCTTGCCATGCGCGCGGCCGCCTCGGTGCCTGAATCGGCGCGCCTCGTCGGCATCAACACGAGCTGGATGATCGCGCTCGGCTGGGGCATGGCGTCCGCGATCGGCTCGATCGCCGGCATGCTGATCGCGCCCGTGGTGTTCCTCGAGCCCAACATGATGGGCGGCGTGCTGATCTACGGCTTTGCCGCCGCGGTGCTGGGCGGACTGACCAGCCCGTTCGGCGCCGTGGTCGGCGGCTTCCTGGTCGGCATCTTCGAGAACCTCGCCGGCACCTACATCCCCGGCGTCGGCAACGAGCTGAAACTCCCGATCGCGCTCGCGCTGATCATCTCCGTCCTGGTCGTCAAACCCGCTGGTCTGTTCGGCCGGCACATCGTCAAGCGAGTTTGATCATGAGCGCAGCAGAAGAAGTCGTCGCCGAAGGCCATCAGGCGGTCGAGGCCGTTCCGAAGCGCGCCATGACGCTGGGCACCGGCACCTCGCTGGTGGTGCTGGCTGCGCTGCTGATCGCACCCGTCTTCGTCAAGAACTTCATCATCTTCCAGATGACGATGCTCCTGATCTACGGGCTCGCGGTGCTGGCGCTGAACATCCTGACCGGCGGGTCGGGCCAGTTCTCGCTCGGCCAGAGCGCCTTCTACGCCGTCGGCGCCTATACGACGGCGGTGCTGATGGAGCACTTCAACATCAACTATGCGCTGACGCTGCCGGTCGCCGGCGTGGTCTGCTTCGGCTTCGGCTTCCTGTTCGGACAGCCGGCGCTGCGGCTCTCCGGCGTCTATCTGGCGCTCGCGACCTTCGCGCTCGCCACCGCCATGCCGCAGCTTCTGAAGCTGAACTTCCTCGAGCACTGGACCGGCGGCGTGCAGGGCCTCGTCGTCACCAAGCCCGACGCGCCGTTCGGCCTGCCGATGTCGCAGGACATGTGGCTGTACTACTTCACGCTGGTCGTCGTGATCGCGATCTACATCTTCTCGGTGAACCTGCTGCGCTCCCGTTCGGGCCGCGCCTTCATGGCGATCCGCGACAACGAGATCGCGGCCTCCGCCATGGGCGTGGACGTCGCGCTGTACAAGACCCTGGCCTTCGGCGTCTCCGCGGCCATCACCGGTATCGCCGGCTCGCTCGGCGCCATCGCGGTGCAGTTCGTGGCGCCCGACAGCTACACCATCACGCTCGCGATCTCGCTGTTCCTCGGCATGGTCGTCGGCGGCGTCGGCTGGCTGCCCGGCTCGATCGTCGGCGCCGCCTTCATCATCTTCGTGCCGAACATCGCGGAAGGCATCTCGAAGGGCCTCTCCGGCGCCGTGTTCGGCGTGCTCCTGTTCGCCGTCATCTACCTCGTGCCGCATGGCGCAAGGCAAATCGCAATCCTGGGCCAGCAACTCGCCGGAAGGCTCAGAAAGAACTGAAACCCTCTTAAGGAAGGAGACCAAATTGTTTCTTGGAAGAATAGTGCGAACCACCGCGCTCGTAACGGCGGTCGCGACCCTCAGCTCCGGCGCAGCACTTGCTCAGAAGAAATACGACACCGGCGCGTCCGATACCGAGATCAAGATCGGCAACATCATGCCGTACAGCGGTCCGGCGTCGGCCTATGGCATCATCGGCAAGACCGAAGAAGCCTATTTCAAGATGATCAACGACAAGGGCGGCATCAACGGCCGCAAGATCAACTTCGTCACCTATGACGACGGCTATTCGCCGCCGAAGGCCGTGGAGCAGGTCCGCAAGCTGGTCGAGAGCGACGAGGTGCTGGCCGTGTTCAACCCGCTCGGCACGCCCTCGAACAGCGCGATCCAGAAATACCTGAACGCCAAGAAGATCCCGCAGCTGTTCGTCGCCACCGGCGCCACCAAGTGGAACGACCCGAAGAACTTCCCCTGGACCATGGGCTGGCAGCCCTCCTACCAGAGCGAAGCGCAGATCTACGCGAAATGGCTGACGAAGGAAAAGCCCGACGCCAAGGTCGCGATCCTCTACCAGAACGACGATTTCGGCAAAGACTACCTCAAGGGCACCAAGGACGGGCTCGGCGCCAAGGCGGCGTCGACCATCATCATGGAGGAGAGCTACGAGGTATCCGAGCCGTCGATCGACGGTCACATCGTCAAGATCAAGGCCGCCAATCCCGACGTGCTGCTGATCTATGCGACCCCGAAGTTCGCGGCCCAGACCATCAAGAAGACCGCCGAGCTCAACTGGAAGCCGCTCCAGATCCTGACCAACGTGTCGATCTCGGTCGGCAGCGTGATGAAGCCGGCCGGCTTCGAGAACGCGCAGGGCGTGCTGTCGGCGGCCTATGCCAAGGACTCGACGGATCCGCAGTGGGCCAACGACCCCGGCATGAAGAAGTGGAACGAGTTCGTCGACAAGTACATGCCGGGTGCCGACAAGTCCGACACCAGCATGGTCTACGGCTATGGTGCCGCGTCGACCCTGGCCAAGGCGCTGGAAATGTGCGGTGACGATCTCACCCGCGCCAACCTGATGAAGCAGGCGGCGAGCCTGAAGGACTTCACGCCGGACACCCTGCTGCCTGGGGTCAAGATCAACACCAGCGCCACCGACTTCGCTCCGATCGCGCAGCTCCAGATGCAGCGCTTCAAGGGCGAGAGGTGGGAACTGTTCGGCGAGATCATCAGCGGCGACGTCGCCTCCGAGTGACACGCTGACGCAATAGGCCGACCGTAAAGAAGCCCCCGCGGGCGACCGCGGGGGCTTTTTGTTGACGGCGGGCGTCAATCTTGTTCAATGCGGCGCTGATCCAGCCCGGGGTAGGAGAACAATGACTGCCGTTCGTTTTCAGGTTGCGGCCCTCGCAGCCGCACTCGCGTTGTGCACTGCGATGACTGGCCCGGTGCTGGCGCAAAAGAAATACGACAGCGGCGCTTCCGATACCGAGATCAAGATCGGCAACATCATGCCCTATAGCGGGCCGGCCTCCGCCTATGCCGTGATCGGCAAGACCGAGGAAGCCTATTTCAACAAGATCAATGCCGAGGGCGGCATCAACGGCCGCAAGATCAAGTTCATCTCCTATGACGACGGCTATTCGCCGCCGAAGACGGTGGAGCAGGCGCGCAAGCTGGTCGAGAGCGACGGGGTGCTCCTGATCTTCGGCTCGCTCGGCACCTCGACCAACGGCGCGATCCGCAAATACATGAACGAGAAAAAGGTGCCGCAATTGTTCGTGGCGAGCGGCGCCTCGAAGTGGAACGATCCCAGGCAATATCCCTGGACCATGGGCTGGCAGCCGAGCTACGCGAGCGAGGCGCGCATCTATGCCAAATACGTCATGAAGGAGAAGCCGGACGCGAAGATCGCAGTGCTCTACCAGAACGACGATTTCGGCAAGGACTATCTGAAGGGGCTGAAGGGCGGCCTGGGGGCCAAGGCGTCGATGATCGTGCTGGAGGAGGCTTACGACACCTCGGAGCCGGCCGTCGACGAGCACGTCGTGAAGCTGAAGGCCTCGGGCGCCGACGTCTTCATCAGCATCACCACACCGAAATTCGCAGCCCAGGCGATCAAGAAGGCGGCCGAGATCAACTGGCATCCGATGCAGATCATCTCCAACGTCTCGGCCTCGGTCGGCGGCGTGCTGGAGCCGGCGGGAATCGAGATCTCGCAAGGCATTCTCTCGGCCAGCTACACCAAGGACGGCTCGGACCCGCAATGGAACGCCGATGAGGGCATGAAGAAGTTCTATAACTTCCTCGCGCAATTCGATCCCAAGGCGAACAAGCTCGATGCCGGCGTGGTGTTCGGCTATGCCGCCGCCCAGACCATGGTGAAGGTGCTGCACATGTGCGGCGACGACCTCACCCGCGAGAACGTCATGAAGCAGGCCGCTTCCTTGAAGGATTTCGAGCCGGACACGCTGCTGCCCGGCATCAGGATCAACACCGCGCCGGACAATTTCGCCCCGATCGAACAGCTCCAGATGATGCGGTTCAAGGGCAAGAAATGGGAGCTGTTCGGCGACATCATCTCGAGCGATACGGGACATTAGCTGGATCAACTCAAAATCGATATACTCGCGTTAAACAACTCAAGGCAGTCGCGCTGTCTCGCACTCGCACACGAGACCGCGCCCGTCCCTGACTACTAAAGAAGCAGCCCCTGCGACGCCGTCGCGGGGGCTTTCTGTTGAAGGCACAGGACAAATCGTATTGAATTGCGGCGGCGTCGCCAAAAACAATCAAGACAAGAAACGGGACGCACACACACCAAGAAAATAGGGAGATAGGAATGCCCGCTGTCACCGGCAAACTTGCGGCCGCGTCACTGGCGCTTGCGCTCGTTGCGGCCTCGGCCTCCACTGCATCGGCCCAGAAGAAATACGATACCGGCGCGACCGACACCGAGATCAAGATCGGCAACATCATGCCCTACAGCGGACCGGCCTCCGCCTACGGCATCATCGGGCGAACCGAAGCCGCCTATTTCAAGAAGATCAACGAAGAGGGCGGGATCAACGGCCGCAAGATCAACTACATCAGCTATGACGACGCCTATTCGCCGCCGAAGACGGTCGAGCAGGCGCGCAAGCTGGTCGAGAGCGACGAGGTGCTGTTCATCTTCAACTCGCTCGGCACGCCGCCCAACTCGGCGATCCAGAAGTACATGAATTCGAAGAAGGTGCCGCAGCTGTTCGTCGCCACCGGTGCCACCAAGTGGAACGATCCGCAGAACTTCCCCTGGACCATGGGCTGGCAGCCCAACTACCAGAGCGAGACGCAGATCTACGCGAAGTGGCTCTTGAAGAACAAGCCGGACGCCAAGATCGCCGTGCTCTACCAGAACGACGATTACGGCAAGGACTACCTCAAGGGCCTGAAGGACGGCCTGGGAGCCAAGGCTGCCTCGATGATCGTGATCGAGGAGAGCTACGAGACCTCCGAGCCGACCATCGACAACCACATCGTCAAGCTGAAATCGACCGGCGCCGACGTGTTCATGAACATCACGACGCCGAAATTCGCGGCGCAGGCGATCAAGAAGAATTCCGAGATCGGCTGGAAGCCGCTGCACTTCCTCAACAACGTCTCCGCCTCCGTCGGCAGCGTGATGAAGCCCGCCGGCTTCGAGAACGGCCAGGACATCATCTCGGCCGACTATCTCAAGGACGTGTCCGATCCGGCATGGAACAATGACGCGGGCATGAAGGAATTTCTCGCCTTCATGACCAAGTACTTCCCGGAAGGCGACAAGCTCGACAAGGGCACTATCGTCGGCTTCGCCGTGGCGCAGACGGTGGTTCAGGTCCTCAAGCAGTGCGGTGACAATCTCACGCGCGAGAACATCATGAAGGAAGCCGCCAACCTGAAGAACTTCCGCACCGAGGCGCTGCTGCCCGGCATCCAGATCAACACCGGGCCGAACGACTTCGCGCCGATCAGCCAGCTCCAGCTCGAAAAGTTCAAGGGCGAACGCTGGGAGCTGTTCGGCGACGTGATCAGCGCCGACGCCGGCGGCTAGCCGTCCAGCAACATCGAGTTGCGCGAAAGGCCCCCCGCGAGACCATCGCGGGGGGCCTTTTTGTCGCGCGGCGATTATGATCACGCGATTGCACAATCGAATGATAGTAAACCCTGCTTACGCTTTCGCGCATGATACGGTAGGCAGGTGAACGGCGAATTCGTCGCCATCGCTTCAGTCTGCTCAAGGCCATCGTCATGACCGACCGACGTCCCCTGCTCCGCGCGCTCTACGACGCCGCCGTTGCCGCCGCGCATCCGAGTACAATTCTGGCGCCGCATCTGCGGCCGGCCCCAAAAGGACGCGTGATCTGCCTCGCCGCCGGCAAGGGCGCCGGCGCGATGGCCGCGGCCGCCGAGCGGCATTATCTCGACACGCTGAAGCTCGCGCCGGAGCGGCTGGTTGGCATCGCCACCACGCGCCACGGCTACGGCGTGCCGACACGCCGCATCCGCGTGGTCGAAGCCGGCCATCCCGTGCCCGATGAAGCCGGCCTCAAGGGCGCGGCCGACACGCTCGCGCTCGCGGGCGAGGCCGGGCCCGACGACCTACTTCTGGTCCTGCTCACCGGCGGTGGCTCGGCGAACTGGATCGCGCCGGTGGACGGCATCAGTTTCGCGCAGAAGCAGGCGGTCAACAAGGCGCTGCTGCGTTCGGGCGCGCCGATCGGCGAGATGAACGTCGTGCGCAAGCATCTGTCGCGCATCAAGGGCGGGCGGCTGGCGCGCGCCGGCAGGAACGCCGCCGAGATCGTCACGCTCGCGATCTCCGACGTGCCGCATGACGATCCCTCCGCGATCGCCTCCGGCCCTACCGTGCCCGATCCGACCACGCTGGCGGATGCGCGCGCGATCGTGACCAGGTACAAGCTCGATATCGACGATGCCGTGCGCCGCGCGCTCGACAATCCCGATAACGAAAGCTGCAAGCCGGATGATGCCGCCTTTGCGCGCGTATCATTCGAATTGATCGCGCGGCCCAAGCAGTCGCTCGACGCCGCGGTGAAGCTCGCGAAAGAGGCCGGCTACGAGACGATTGATCTCGGCGCCGATCTCGAAGGCGAGGCCCGCGAGGTCGCGGCCCATCATGCCGGACTCGCGTTGCAGGCGCGTGCGCAGGGCAAGCGCATCGCGATCCTCTCCGGCGGCGAGCTCACGGTCACCGTGCGCGGCCAGGGGCGCGGCGGTCCGAACCAGGAATACGCGCTGGCGCTCGCCGGCCTCTTGAAGGACACGGCCGGCATCTCCGCGCTCGCGGGCGACACCGACGGCGCCGACGGCGGCGCCGGCCACCCTACCGACCCCGCAGGCGCGCTGATCGACGCGGCCACGTTTGCGAAGATGAAGGCGCTGGCACTCCAGCCGCAGGCCTATCTCGACAACAACGACGCGACGACGTTCTTCGAGGCGACCGGCGATCTGCTGATGCCCGGCCCGACGCTGACCAACGTGAACGACATCCGGGTGATTTTGGTGGATTGAACGAGCGCTTCTCGCTCCGCTGCGTTCCCTCCCCCACAAGGGCAGGGCTATCGTATGTGGTGTGCATAATGCGGCGGCATCGGCACTCGGCTCCCTCTCCCGCTTGCGGGGGAGGGCTGGGGTGGGGGTGTCTCCGCGTCGGGATTGCCTGGGATTGCAGAGAACGTCCCTGCGTGGCGAGAGCCCTCACCCGCCGCGCTCGGGACGATGCTTCGCATCGCCCGGGGCGCGTCGGCCTCTCCCGCAAGCGGGAGAGGCGGAGCAAACCCGCGGACAATCCTCGTGAAATTCACATGCGATGGCCCTGCCCCGCAAGGGGGGAGGGAGCGGAGAGAGCGTGCGGTTAAGCCCAGCTCAAAACTCGTTGGCGATCTTCGAGAGCATCTCGATCAGGGCTTCGCGGTTGGCCTGGCCGAGCAGGTCGTTCAGCCGCGCCTCGTGCTTGGTGGCGACGAGCTTTTTCGCCCGCGTCAGCACAGCCTTGCCCTTGTCGGTCAGGACCAGGATATGCGAGCGGCGATCGTTGGTGGAACGGATCCGCGCACAAAGGTCGCGGCTTTCGAGATTGTCGAGCATGGCCACGAAATTCGGGCGCAGGATGCCGAGGGTGGAGGCGATCTCGGTCTGGTTACGCCCCGGGTTCTTCTCGACCAGCAGCAGCACCGAGAACTGCGCGGGGGTGAGCTGGAGCGAGGCCATGCAGCGCAGGAAGTTCTCGAACACCTTGAGCTGCGCACGCTTCAGCACATAGCCGAGCTGTTCGGAGAGCTCGCCGAGCTGGAGGGCATCGGTAGAGCCCTGGCCCTGGGCCTCGGCCGCGTCCTTGCGGCCCTTGGCCGAGTCAGCCGGTTTTTCTGAAGACTTTTCAGCGGTTTTGGAAACGGTCATCGCCTCGTGCTCGTAATCCCGCTAAATTCGGGGCGGGTCGCCCGCCACCCTTGAAGTTATATTTGATAATTGTTATGCACCATATCAAATATCGTCAGCGTATTTCAATGGCTGTGAGGGACCATCCACCGCGATTGCGGAGACCGGTCCTTAATCTTTGAGGGGGAGCGTCCGGTCTTGAACACCACTATCATGCTGTTCCTGGTGCAGGACGGCATCACCAATGGCGCGATCTATGCGCTGCTCGGCCTCGCGCTGGTGCTGGTGTTCGCCGTTACCCGCGTGATCCTCATTCCCCAGGGCGAGTTCGTCACCTATGGCGCGCTGACCTATGCCTCGCTGGCCGCGGGCCAGATGCCGGGCACGGCAAAGCTCGCGCTCGCCCTCGGCATCGGCGCCTTCGTCTTCGACCTGTTCGTGGCCCGCAAGGCGCTGCATGGCCGGCTGATCCTGCGCAGCGTCCTCACCAATATCGTGCTGCCGGCCATCGTGCTGGCGCTGACGATCTACTTCGCCGCCCAGAAGCCGCCGGTGGCGGTCTGCATCGCGCTGTCGCTGGTGATCGTGGCGATGATCGGCCTGTATCTCTACCGCATCGCGTTCCAGCCGCTGGCGCACACCTCGGTGCTGGTGCTGCTGATCGCCTCCGTGGGCGTCCACCTCGCGCTGCAGGGGATGGGCCTGCTGTTCTTCGGCGCCGAGGGCCAGCGCGGGCCTGCCGTGCTGTCCGGCTCTTTCACCGCCGGCGCGCTGCGCTTCACCGGCCAGAGCATCACCGTCTACGCCATCACCATCGCCTTCATCGTCGGGCTCTGGCTGTTCTTCGGCCTGACGCTCTACGGCAAGGCGCTGCGCGCGACCGCCGTGAACCGGCTAGGGGCGCGGCTCGCCGGCATCCGCACCACGCTGTCAGGGCAGATCGCCTTCCTGCTGGCGTCCGTCATCGGCGCGCTGTCGGGCATCATGATCGTGCCGATCACGACGCTCTATTACGACAGCGGCTTCCTGATCGGGCTGAAGGGTTTCGTTGCCGCGATCATCGGCGGCCTCGTCAGCTATCCCCTCACCGCCGTCGCCGCGCTGGTCGTCGGCATCGTCGAGGCGTTCTCGTCCTTCTATGCCTCCAACTACAAGGAAGTGATCGTCTTCATGCTGCTGATCCCCGTGCTGCTGCTGCGCTCGCTCGCCGCGCCCGCGGTCGAGGAAGAGAAGGACTGAGGCTAAGATGCAGAGCCGGCTCCCCATCCTCGTCTTCGCGCTTGTCATGGCGGCGATCCCGTTTGTCCCGGGCATGCCGCCGTTCTGGATCGTGCTGCTCGACAATATCGGCCTTGCCGCCCTGGTCGCGATGGGCCTCGTGCTGCTGACGGGCGTCGGCGGCCTGACCTCGTTCGGACAAGCCGCCTTCGTCGGCTTTGGCGCCTACACCACCGCGGTGCTGTCGACGAGCTACGGCCTGTCGCCCTGGCTGACGCTGCCGTTGTCGCTCGTGGTCAGCGGATCGCTGGCGGTGCTGCTTGGCCTCGTCACCGTCCGCCTCTCCGGCCACTATCTGCCGCTCGGCACGCTCGCCTGGGGGCTCGGCCTGTTCTATCTCTTCAGCAAGCTGGAGTTTTTGGGCCGCAACGACGGCATCTCGGCGATCCCGCCGCTGTCGATCGGCGCGTTCAAGATGCTCTCGCCCGGCTCGATCTACTACGCGATCTGGGTCGCCGTGATCCTCTCGGCCCTGCTCACGATGAACCTGCTGGACTCCCGCACCGGCCGCGCCATCCGCGCGCTCAGGCGCGGCCATGTCGCCGCCGAGGCGTTCGGCGTGCACACGCCGCGGGCAAAGCTGCTGGTGTTCATCCACGCCGCGGTGCTCGCCGGTCTCTCCGGCTGGCTCTATGCCCACCTTCAGCGCGCAGTGAACCCGACGCCGTTCGGCGCACAGGCCGGCATCGAATATCTCTTCATCGCGGTGGTCGGCGGCGCCGGCTATGTCTGGGGCGGCGTGCTGGGCGCGGCGATCGTCGTAGTCCTGAAAGAGGTGCTGCAAAGCTATCTGCCGCTGCTCCTGCCGGGTTCCGGCCAGGTCGAGACCATCGTGTTCGGCATCATGCTGGTGGCGCTGCTCCAGCTCGCGCCCGGCGGCGTCTGGCCCTGGCTGATGTCGTTCCTGCCCGAGCCTACCCGCGGCAGGAAGCCGGACACCTCGCTGAAGCTGGAGCAGCGCACCCGCGCGCCCGGCGAGGCCAGCGTCCTGCTCCAGGTCGAGAAGGCACGCAAGCAATTCGGCGGCGTGATCGCGGTCAACAACGTTTCCTTCGAGGTCCAGGCCCGCGAGATCGTCGCGCTGATCGGGCCGAACGGCGCCGGCAAGAGCACGACGTTCAACCTGATCACCGGCGTGCTGTCGGCGACCTCAGGCTCGATCTCGGTGCTCGGCAAGAGGCTCGACAACGCGCCGCCGCAGGAGATCGTCAAGCTCGGCATCTCCCGCACCTTCCAGCACGTGAAGTTGGTCCCCGACATGACGGTGCTGGAGAACGTCGCGATCGGCGCACATCTGCGCGGCCATTCGGGGCCGATCTCCTCCATGCTGCGGCTCGACCGCGCCGACGAGGCAAAGCTGCTCGCCGAGGCCGCCCGCCAGATCGAGCGCGTCGGGCTTGCCGACCAGATGCACCAGCTCGCAGGTTCGCTCTCGCTCGGCCAGCAGCGCATCGTCGAGATCGCGCGCGCGCTGTGCGTCGATCCGATGCTGCTGCTGCTCGACGAGCCGGCCGCCGGCCTGCGCCACATGGAGAAGCAGCAGCTTGCCAGGCTGCTGCGCGAATTGCGCGACGGCGGCATGAGCGTGCTGCTGGTCGAGCACGACATGGGCTTTGTCATGAACCTCGCCGACCGCATCGTCGTGCTCGATTTCGGCACCAAGATCGCGGAGGGCACGCCCGCCACGATCAAGACCAATCCCGAAGTGATCAAGGCCTATCTCGGAGTGGCGGCATGAGCGCGCTGTTGTCCGTCACCGACGCGCATGTCGCCTATGGCAAGGTCGAGGCGGTGCGTTCGGTCTCGCTCGAGGTCGGGGCGAACCAGATCGTCACCATCGTCGGCGCCAACGGCGCCGGCAAGACCACGCTGCTGTCCGCCATCATGGGCATCCTGCCGCTAAAAGGCCGCGTCGCCTTCGCAGGGCAGGACCTCGCCCGGCTCGACATCGAGGACCGCGTCGCGATGGGCCTCGGCCTCGTCCCGGAGCACCGCGAATTGTTCGTGACCATGAATGTCGAGGACAATCTCGAGCTCGGGGCCTTCCGCATCGAGCGGAGCAAGTCGAAGGCCTCGATGGAGCGGGTCTACACGCTGTTCCCGCGGCTGAAGGAGCGGCGCAAGCAGCTCGCCGGCACGCTCTCCGGCGGCGAGCAGCAGATGCTCGCGATGGGCCGCGCGCTGATGGGCGAGCCGAAGCTCCTGATGCTGGACGAGCCGAGCCTCGGTCTCGCCCCGATCATCGTCGCCGACATCTTCCGCATCGTCACCGAGCTGCGCACCGCCGGCGTCTCGGTGCTGCTGGTCGAGCAGAACGCGCAGGCCGCGCTCAAGATCGCGGACCAAGCCTATGTGATGGAGCTCGGCGAGTTCGTGCTCAGCGGCAAGGCCAGCGACATCGCCGCGAACGAACGCGTTGCGGCGAGCTATCTCGGCTTCCAGCACGAAGGCGCGAGCGTTCTGTAGGTCCGAGGCGTCGCCACGAACTCAACTGTCATCGTCCGCGAAGGCGGACGATCCAGTACTCCGAGAAGACTGTGGTCGAATCGATAGGTCGCGGCGTACTGGATGCCCCGCCTCCGCGGGGCAGGACACCGAAGAATACGACGAGATTCGCACCTAGATGCTCGCCACCTTCTCACCCCTCAACGCCGCCACCTCCGCTTCCAACTCGGCGATCCGCTGATCCCTCGCCGCCAGCGCGGCCGCGACATCCGTCGCATCGAACTTCTGCGGAATGTGCTGCGGGCAGTTGGTGTCCCAGGCCGCGATCTTGAACAGGATCACCTGCTCCGGCCGCGCGCGATATCCCTTCGGCATCAGCGACGTCGTCAGCGCATCGTCGTCCTCCACCACGCGCGCCTCTCCCCAGATCTTCACCCGGCGGCGGTGGGCGTAGTCCATCACGAAGATGTAGGCCTTGGGATTTTCGGACAGGTTGCCTTGCGTGATGTACTGCCGGTTGCCGGCGTAGTCCGTGAAAGCCAGCGTCTGCTTATCCAGCACCTTCAAAAACCCCTTCGGGCCGCCGCGGTGCTGGATGTAGGGCTGGCCATCGGCCGAGGCGGTGGCGAAATAAAAGCTGTTGGCGTCGGCCAGGAACCCCGCGAGGTTCTCATCGACCTCGGTGCGCCAGCCGCGCTGCTCGGCATGGGCATAGCCTTCGCGCGATCCCTTTCGGGTCTGGATCGATTTCACCGCCGGCGTGAACGCCACGTCGCTGGCGTAGGTGAGGGTTGCCGTCATCGGAACATCTCCTGGAATCCCGGCGCATTTCTGCGTCTTTCGGCGATTAAAATGGACCTTTCGGCGTCTAAAACAATCCGCCGGCTTGACACTTCATCATTGCAATATATGCAATAATGCCATGGACCGCCTGGAAGCCATGCACGTCTTCATCACCGTCGCCGATCTGCGCGGCTTTGCGCCGGCGGCGCGCAAGCTGCACCTGTCGCCCTCGGCGGTGACGCGGCTGATCGCGGCGCTGGAAGAGCATCTCGGCGCCCGGCTGTTGCAGCGGACCACGCGGCAGGTGACGCTGACCGATGTCGGCACACGCTATCTGGAGCGCGCGCGGCGCATTCTCGCCGATGTCGAGGAGGCCGACGGCTCGGCGCGGGAAGAGCGTAACCGGCCGAGCGGGCGGCTGGTGGTGTCGGCACCGGTCGGCTTCGGCCGGCTGCATGTCGGGCCGGTCATGACCGCCTATCTGAAGCGCTATCCCGAGGTTGCCGGCGAATTGCGGCTGTCCGACCATCTCGTCAATCTCGTGGAAGACGCGGTCGATGTGGCGGTGCGGATCGGCCATCTCGCCGATTCGTCCCTCGTCGCGCGCCAGGTCGGCGAGATGCGGCGGATCGTGGTGGCCGCGCCCGGCTATCTGAAGCGCCATGGCGAGCCGAAGACGCCGGAAGCGCTCGCCTCGCACCAGACCATCCAGTTCGGACCATCCGCCAGCTGGCATTTCATGCAGGACGGCCGCGACATCGAGGTGACGACGAACCCGCGTTTCACCAGCAATAGCGCTGACGCCGCCCTGCAATATGCCGAGGCCGGCGGCGGCGTCACGCGGGTGCTGGCCTATCAGGCCGCCGAGGGCTTGAAGCGCGGCCGGCTGAAGATCGTGCTGGCGAAATACGAGCAGCCGGCGCTGCCCATCCATGTCGTCTACCCGACCTCGCGCCTGCTCTCGGCCAAGGTGCGCGCGTTCGTCGATCTCGTGGTGGAGACGGCGGAGTGGCGGTTTGGGTGAAGGCGGTCATTCCGGGGCTCGCAAAGCGAGAACCCGGAATCTCGAGATTCCGGGTTCGATGCTTTCGCATCGCCCCGGAATGACAGCTAGCCCTTCTTCGGCACCACCCGAAACGTCCCGCTGGCCCGCGCTATCACGACGTCGTCGGCCTTGACCAGGCACTGCGCGAAACAGATCGTGCTGCCGGTCTTGATCGCCTCGCCCTCGACCGCGAGCCATTGGCCGATTTCGGCGGCGCCGACAAAGTCGACCGACAGCGAGATCGTGACGAAGGACGTCGTCCAGCCGGTCGCCTGTGCGCAGCTGTAACCCATGGCGGCATCGGCGAGCGCCGCGATCAGTCCGCCATGGATGAGCCCGCGCGCGTTGGTGTGCGGCTTGGCCAGGCGCAGGCCGATGATCACGGCCTTGTCGGCCTTCTTCGAGTAGAGCGGCTCCCAGGGATCGGTGAGCGGGGCTTTGCGGAAATGCGGCTCGAAGCCGGCGGGAATGTCGGTGGCGGTCATGGCTGTCTCGCGTTGCTGGTTGCCAGCATTGAACGCGATGGGCGTGGCGGACGCATCACCTACAAAGTTTTAAACGGAATTTGCGCGGGTGTTTGAAACGGGCGGCGGCGTTGCGAGGAATGCAACGCCCGTAGGGTGGGCAAAGGCGCAACGCGCCGTGCCCACCATCTCTCCACAAACACAGAGCTGGTGGGCACGCTTCGCTTTGCCCACCCTACGGCACTTCTCTAAAACGGCAGCCCCACATAATTCTCCGACAGCGACGACATCGCGGCCTGCGACTGCGTGACGTAGTCGAGTTCGGCGAGCTGGATGCGGGCGCCGATGGCGCCGGTGTCGGGGAATTTGTGCAGCATCGAGGTCATCCACCAGGAGAAGCGCACCGCCTTCCAGACGCGCGCCAGTGCCTTGGCGGAATAGGCGTCGATGCCGGCGCTGGACTTCTCGTCGTAGAATTCGCGCAGCGCGCTCGACAGATAATGCGCGTCGCTGGCCGCAAGGTTCAGTCCCTTGGCGCCGGTCGGCGGCACGATGTGGGCGGCGTCGCCGCACAGGAACATCCTGCCGAAGCGCATCGGCTCGGCGACGAAGCTGCGCAAGGGGGCGATGCTCTTCTCGATCGAGGGACCGGTGACGAGGCTGTCGGCGGCCTCCTGGTCGAGCCGACGCTTCAATTCGTCCCAGAAGCGGTCGTCGGGCCACTGGTCGACATGGTCGTCCAGCGAGCACTGCACATAGTAGCGGCTGCGCTTCATCGAGCGCATGGTGCAGAGCGCAAAGCCGAGGGCATGGTTGGAGTAGATCAGCTCGTGGCTGACCGGCGGCGTCTCGGAGAGAATGCCGAGCCAGCCGAACGGATAGACCCGCTCGAACTCCTCGATCGCCGAGGCCGGAACGCTGGCGCGGCTGACGCCATGAAAACCGTCGCAGCCGGCGATGAAATCGCAGTCGAGCGTGTGGGTGACGCCGTCCCTGACCCAGGTTACGCGCGGGTGACTGCCGTCGAAATCATGCGGTCGCACGTCCTTGGCCTCGTAGACCGTATCGAGGCCGGCCGCCTTGCGCGCGTTCATCAGGTCGAGCGTGACCTCGGTCTGGCCGTAGATCATGACCGTCTTGCCGGTCGCGGCCTTCATGTCGATGCGATGACGGCGGCCGGAAAAGGCCAGCTCAATGCCCTCATGCACCAGGCCTTCGGCATGCGCCCGCACGCCGGCACCGACCTGGTCGAGCAGCGCGACGGTTCCCTCCTCCAGAAGACCGGCGCGGATGCGGCCGAGCACGTAGTCCGGGCTCTGCCGCTCCAGGATGAAATTGTCGATGCCGTAATTGTGCAGCAGTTGCCCAAGCAACAATCCAGCCGGCCCGGCCCCGATGATTGCGACTTTTGTCCGCAATACTTGCTCCTCCCGATCCTGTAGGCTTTCGTCGCGGCTCGCTTGTCGCGATGATCCGCGCAAGTTAATTATATCATATAACGGTTGGGCAAAAGGGGAGTGCTGGTCGCACTAGCAGCGACAAATCCATGCAACATGGCTGACGTACAGGACGCGACAACGTGCGCGCCAATTCCGGCTTGAACGCGCCGGCCAATTAGATAACATGTTAAATAACGAGACCGGGCCATCGAAGCCCGCCGTCGAAAACAGGGAGAGACGTGTGATGAGGAAAGCCTGTCTGGCTTTGTTGCTCGCAGCAAGTGTGACGCCGGCGTTGGCGCAGGACAAGACCTTCGACTTGAAGATCTCGCACTGGGTGCCGGCATCGCACCCGCTGCAAAAATCGCTGGAAGACTGGGTGACCGCGGTGAACAAGGATTCCGGCGGCACCATTACGGGCAAGGTGTTTCCGGCCCAGCAGCTCGGCAAGGCGTTCGATCATTACGACATGGCGCGCGATGGCATCGCCGATGTCACCTATGTCAATCCCGGCTATCAACCCGGCCGCTTCCCGATCGTCGGCGCCGGCGAATTGCCGTTCCTGATCTCGGATGCCAAGGGCGGCTCGATGGGGCTCGACGCCTGGTATCGCAAATATGCCGAGAAGGAGATGAAGGACGTCAAATACTGCCTCGCCTTCGTCCACTCGCCCTCCTCCTTCCATTCCAAAACCAAGAAGATCGTGGTGCCCGAGGACGTGAAGGGGCTGAAGATCCGTCCCGCGCACGCCACCATGGCGAACTTCGTCACCTCGCTCGGCGGCACCAATGTGCAGTCCTCCGCGCCCGAAGTGCGCGACATCATCGAGCGCGGCGTCGCCGACGGCGTCACTTTCCCATGGGGTTCCCTCGTGCTGTTCGGCATCGACAAGGTGACCAAGTACGACATGGAGGCGCCGCTCTACACCACGACCTTCGTGTTCGTGATCAACAAGGACAAGTACAATGCAATGTCCGACAAGCAGAAGGCCGCAATCGACAAGAACTGCTCGGTCGAGATGGCCGGCGTGGTCGGCGAGCACTGGGGCAAGTTCGAGGACGCCGGCGTCGACAAGGTGAAGGCGGAAGAGGGGCACGAGGTCTACAAGCTGACACAAGAGCAGACCGCGGCCTGGAAGAAGGCGGCCGAGCCGCTGGTCAAGACCTGGGGCGACGGCGCCAAGAAAGCGGGCGCCGATCCGGACGCCGCGCTGGCGGATTTGAAGGCCTCGCTGAAGAAGTACAACGCGCTGGCGGAGTAGCGCTTCGTTGAAACAGATGCGGCGGCGAGAGACATCTCGCCGCCGTCATTCTGCAAGTGCGCTGTTAGGAGCGCACGACGCTTCCTCCCCCTCTCCCCGCCTGCGGGGAGAGGGTTGGGGTGAGGGGGAGTCTCCGCGGGGACGGTGAAAGTTGGACTCGCGGAGAGCCCCCCTCACCCGGAATCGGCGCTTGCGCGCGCATTCCGGCCTCTCCCCGCAAGCGGGGAGAGGCGAACGACCGCCTTCTGAGCCGAGAGCGAGAATGACATCACACAGGACACACCCATGAAGCGCGCCTGGATGGATCGCTTTATCGACACGATCGAATGGATCGCGGCCGGCTTCGTCGGCCTCGTCGCGCTCGACATCTTCGTGTCGGTTCTGCTGCGCAACACGCTGAACTATTCGATCCCCGACAGCTTCGACATCGGCCGCATGCTGCTCGGCATCCTGATCTTCTGGGGCATCGCCGCGACCTCCTATCGCGGCACCCACATCACGGTCGACCTGGTCTGGGGCAATGTCGAGCCGCGCTATCAGCGCTGGATCGACGTGTTCGCCACCCTGGTGCTGCTGTTCGTCGTCACGGTGCAGACCTGGACCCTGTTCGACAAGGTGCGCGGCACCTACAACGACAATGTCCAGACCTTCGACATGCACATGCCGACCTGGCCGTTCTTCGCGATCGCCTGGATCGGCGACGTCTCCGCCGTGCTGCTGATCGCGATCCGCACCTACCGGCTGATCTTCCATCCCGAAGAGATGCACGACCCCAAGCTGAAGGCGACGGAGTAATCATGAGCACCGATGCCGTCGCCGTAATCGGCTTCGTTTCCCTGTTTGCGTTGATGCTGCTGCGCGTGCCCGTCGGCATGGCCATGGGGCTCGTCGGCGTCTCCGGCTTCTCCTATCTGGTCGGCGCCACGCCGGCGCTGAAACTGGTCGGCCAGACCTCGATGCGCACGGTCACCGACTACACGTTCGGCGTCATCCCGATGTTCCTGCTGATGGGCTCCTTCGTCAGCAATTCCGGCATGAGCCGCGAGCTGTTCCGCGCCGCCAACGGCTTTGTCGGACATTTGCGCGGCGGGCTCGGCATCGCCACCGTCGGCGCCTGCGGCGGTTTTGCCGCGATCTGCGGCTCCTCGGTTGCGACCGCCGCGACCTTCTCCGCCGTCGCCTACCCCGAGATGCGCCGCTTCGGCTATCCGCAGTCGTTCGCGACCGGCGTGATCGCGGCCGGCGGCACGCTCGGCGCGATGCTGCCGCCCTCCACCGTGCTGGCGGTCTACGGCATCATCACCGAGCAGGACATCGGAAAACTCTTCATCGCCGGCATCATTCCGGGCCTGCTGGCGATGACCATGTACATGATCACGATCGCCCTGATCGGATACTTCCGGCCGGACTTCCTGCCCAAGGGCAAGGTGCTGCCGTGGCGCGAGCGCTTTGCCGGCCTGAAGGAGATCTGGGCCCCGGTCCTGCTGTTCGTCTTCGTCATCGGCGGCCTTTACGGCTTGCCCTTCCTGCCGCGCTTCACGCCGACGGAAGCCGGCGGCGTCGGGGCCGCCGGCGCCTTCATCATCGGCGTCGTCACCGGCCGGCTCGACCGCGAGAAGATTTTGGCCTCGCTGCTCCAGGCGACGCGCACCGCCGCCGCGGTGTTCACCGTGCTGATCGGTGCGCTGATCTTCGGCTATTTCCTCACGGTGACGCAGACGCCGCAGAAGGTGACGGAATTCCTGACCGGCCTCGGCCTTGGCCCCTACGGCGTGCTGGCACTGATCATGGTGATGTATCTCGTGCTCGGCTGCCTGATGGACGCCATGGCGATGATCATCCTCACCGTGCCGATCATCTTCCCCGTCATCATGCATCTCGGCTTCGACCCGATCTGGTTCGGCGTCATCATCGTGATGACCGTCGAGCTCGGCCTGATCCACCCGCCGGTCGGCATGAACGTCTTCGTCATAAAAAGCGTGGTGAAGGACGTCTCGTTCTCCACCATCTTCAAGGGCGTGATCCCGTTCGTGGCGACGGATCTGGTGCGGCTGGTGATCCTGATCGCCTTCCCGCTGCTGGCGACGTGGCTGCCGACGCGGATGATGGCGCACTGATGATGGATTGAATGCGGGCTCTCGCCGCAACGGCGGTGATCTCCCTCGCCCCGCTTGCGGGGAGAGGGCTGGGGTGAGGGGGAGTCTCCACGGGGACGGTGACAGTCGGACTCGCGGAGACTCCCCCTCACCCGGAATCCGCGCTACGCGCGCATTCCGGCCTCTCCCCCAGGCGGGGAGAAGCGAAGACACCGGCGCCTTCTGACCGTGTGACCGTTGGAGTGACACATGACCCCCACCCTCGACACCAAATACGTCTTCACCATCACCGCCCGCATCGGCGACGTCGTCACCGCCGGCGAGACCGGCGTCGGCGTGCGCCGCATCATTCCGATCATCGGCGGCGAGGTGAAGGGCGCGGTCACCGGCAAGGTGCTGCCGTTCGGCGCCGACTTCCAGACCATCCGTCCCAACGAGCTGATCGACCTCGAAGCGAAATACGCCTTCGAGACCGCCGACGGCGCCATCGTCTATATCGAGAACAAGGGCATCCGCTTCGGCCCGGTCGAGCTGCTGCAAAAGCTCAAGCGCGGCGAGCCGGTCGATCCGAAACTGATCTATTTCCGGACCGTGCCGCGATTCGAGACCGGGCATGAAAAGTATCGCTGGCTGATGGAGCACATTTTTGTAGCTTCAGCCGCACGCCACGCGGACCGCGTCGTGATCGACGTCCATCAGGTGATGTGAGGAATCGGTCTTTGACCCAGGGCGAACCTGGTTCAGAATGTGATCTGCACCAAGTTGTGCAGACCACGGGAGTCCCACCATGTCTCTTATGGCTTCCAGCGAACCAGTCCCCCAACACACCTTCGACTCCGCCGAAATGGGCGCCATCGCTCATCTCTACCGCGGCGAGGTCTATCGATCGACGATCTGGCGAACGCGGCTCGACAACACGACCAATTGGGCGATCGTCACGATGGGCATCGCGCTGTCGACGACATTTTCGAGCCCGGAGGCTTCGCCTCTACCACTCGTGCTTGTCGGACTGCTCCTTGCCGTGTTCCTTGGTATGGAGGCGCGGCGTTATCGCTATTTCAATGTCTGGCGTGCCCGGGCTCGTTGGCTGGAGAGGAATTTCTATGCGCCAATCTTCACCGGTGAAGCGCACGACGATAGCTGGAAGGCCGTTCTCGCGCGCGACTACACTGCGCCCCGCCATCACATTTCATTTGTCCGCGCTACCGGACGGCGGTTGCGTCGCAACTACGTCTGGATATTCGCCATCCAGGCGACAGCCTATTACGGCAAGATTGCAATCCATCCGACGCCTGCAATGACCTTGACGGAACTTATCGATCGCGCCGCCGTCGGACCGATTCCCGGCTGGGTCGTTCTGATCGTAGGCTTTGCCTACAATTTCGGGTGGCTGGCGTTTGCGCTCGGCACGATGTGGCTCGACCGACGCGAGCACGGGACCAAGGGCGACCGGGTGGCGATGGGCTGATGACATCGGCGGCTACCCGTTCCCCGGGGGAGCCGAGACGAGCGTAGCTGCCCCGACGCCAGGGAGGGCCTCCCTTGTTGACTCCTTGTAAATTCGTTATACAACATAACTATTCTGATAAGGACGCAAATGACACAGGGAAACGCCGAGACCGCTGACGCGGGTGCCTCCGGGCTGTTGAGGATCGAGCGGGCGGACAGGGTTCTGACCGTGGGCCTGAACCGGCCGGCCAAGCGCAATGCGCTCAATGACGGCATCATCCTGGAAATCGGCGAGTGCTTTGCGTCCCTGCCCGAGGATATTGGCGCGGTCGTCATCCACGGCATCGGCGACCATTTCTCGTCCGGCCTCGACCTGTCCGAACTGACGGAGCACGACGCGACCGGCGGGCTGCTCCATTCGCAGATGTGGCACCGGGTGTTCGACCGCATCCAGTATAGCCGCGTGCCCGTGATCGCCGCGCTCCGGGGTGCCGTGATCGGCGGCGGGCTGGAGCTCGCCTGCGCCGCCCATATTCGCGTCGCCGAGCCCTCGACCTATTTCGCGCTGCCGGAGGGGCAGCGCGGAATCTTCGTCGGCGGCGGCGGCTCGGTGCGGCTGCCGCGGCTGATCGGCGTTGCCAGGATGATGGACATGATGCTGACCGGCCGCGTCTATAGCGCGACCGAAGGCGCTTCCTACGGCTTTGCGCAATATCTGACCGAAGCCGGCAACGGGCTCGGCAAGGCGCTGGAGCTTGCGACCAAGATCGCCTCCAACGCGCCGCTGACGAATTTCGCCGTGCTCCAGGCGCTGCCAATGATCGCGGAAGCCAATCCGCAGACCGGCCTGTTGATGGAATCGCTGATGGCCACCGTCGCCCAGAGCGACAAGGAGGCAAAGCGCAGGATCCGCGAATTCCTCGAGCACAAGACCGCCAAGGTGAAGCCAAAGTCATGAGTGCACAGCCGTCCTCTTCCGGCACGGAGCGCGGCGCAAGCACTTTCCCGCTGCGGCCGATTTCGTTCGGCGATCCCGTCGTCAATATCGAACGGCGCGAGGACGGGACGATCTACCTGCGGCCGAAGCAGCCGCTCGGCGACTATCCCGTCCGCATCACCGACCGCCTGCATCATTGGGCGACGACGACGCCGGACCGCGTCTTCATGGCGGAGCGCGAAGGCGGCCGCGGCTGGCGCAAGATCACCTATGCCGAGCTGCTCACCGCGAGCCGGCACATCGCCTCGGCGCTGATCCAGCGCGGCTTGTCGGCGGACCGGCCGGTGGTCATCCTCTCCGGCAATTCGATCGACCATGCGCTTTTGGCTTTCGGCGCGTTCTATGCCGGCGTTCCATTCTGCCCGGTATCGCCGGCCTATTCGCTGGTGTCGAAGGATTACGGCAAGCTCTCCTATCTGATGAAGCTCTTGACGCCCGGCCTCGTCTTCGCCGAGGACGCCGACAAGTTCTCAGATGCGCTCGCTGCCAATGTTTCGCTCGGCACCGAGATCGCCGCCTCCTACGGCCATGTGGCGGGCCGCGACGTCACGCTGCTCGCCGACCTCATGGCGACGCCGATCCGCGGCGATCTCGACGGCGTCCACGGCAAGATCGGCCCCGATACGATCGCGAAATTCCTGCTGACGTCGGGCTCGACCGGCAATCCCAAGGCCGTCATCAACACCCAGCGCATGATCTGCGCCAACCAGGTGATGCTGCGCGAGACCCTGGCCTTCCTCAAGGACGAGCCGCCCGTCATCATCGACTGGCTGCCCTGGAATCACACCTTTGGCGGCAACCACAATATCGGCCTGACGCTCTACAATGGCGGCTCGATGTATCTGGACGCCGGCAAGCCGATGCCCGGCGGCATCGAGGAAACCGTGCGCAATCTCCAGGAGATTTCGCCGACCGTCTATTTCAACGTGCCGAAGGGCTATGAGTCGCTGCTGCCCTATCTGCGCGACGACCAGGGCCTGCGCGCGAAATTCTTCGACCGGCTGCATGCGATGTTCTTCTCGGGCGCGGCGCTGTCGCCATTCGTCTGGGACAGCCTCGACGAGCTCGCGGTGAAGGAAAAAGGCTATCGCGTGCCGATGCTGACCGGCCTTGGCGCGACCGAGACCGCGCCGTTCTTCATGTCGGTCAATCCGCGCACCAGCCGCTCCGGCCATGTCGGCCTCCCCGTCTCCGGCAACGACGCCAAGCTGGTGCCGAACAACGGCAAGCTCGAGGTCCGCGCCAAGGGGCCGAACGTGATGCCCGGCTACTGGCGCCAGGCGGACATCACCGCAAAATCCTTCGACGAGGAAGGATTCTACAAGTTGGGCGACGCGCTCAAGCCTGCCGATCCCGATGATCTCAACGCCGGCTTCGATTTCGACGGCCGCGTCAGCGAGGACTTCAAGCTCGCGAGCGGTACCTGGGTCAGTGTCGGCCCCTTGCGCGCGCGCTTCGTTGCGGCCTGCGCACCGCTGGTGCGCGACGTCGTCATCGCCGGCATCAACCGCGACGAGGTCTCCGCGCTGGTCGTGCTCGACCTCGACGGCTGTAGGCTGGTCAACCCGACGCTGCCGGCCGACGACCTCGTCGTCGCGACGCGCGACCGGCTGGTGCGCGAGGCCTTTCGCGAGCGCCTGACCCGTTTCCTCGGCTCGGCTACCGGTTCCTCGACGCGGATCACGCGCGCGATCCTGATGGACACGCCGCTCTCGATCGACAAGGGCGAGGTCACCGACAAGGGTTCGATCAACCAGCGCGCGGTGCTGGAGCATCGCGGCGCGCTGATCGACGAGCTCTACGCTGCCAATCCATCGGACCGTGTGATATCGGTCGGCTAAGAAATCATCGCTACAGGAGGACGCCATGTTGTTGAAGGATCAGGCAGCCATCGTCACCGGCGGCGCATCGGGGCTGGGCGCGGCGACCGCGCGAAAACTGGCGGCGCAGGGCGCCAAGGTCGCGGTGTGCGACCTCAATGCCAAGCTCGCCGAAACCGTCGCCGCCGAGATCAAGGGCGTGGCGGTGACCTGCGACGTCTCCGACGCCGCTTCCGCTGAAGCTGCGATCGCGCAGGCGACCAAGGCCCACGGCCCCGCGCGCGTGCTGGTCAACTGCGCCGGCATCGGCGTGGCAAAACGCGTCGTCGGCCGCGACGGCCCTATGGCGCTCGCCGATTTCGACAAGGTGATCAAGGTCAACCTGATCGGCACCTTCAACATGCTCCGCCTCGCCGCAACCGAGATGTCCAAGCTCGAGCCGCAGGCGACCGGCGAGCGCGGCGTCATCATCAACACCGCCTCCGTGGCCGCCTATGACGGCCAGATCGGCCAGTCGGCCTATTCGGCCTCGAAGGGCGGCATCGTCGGCATGACGTTGCCGATCGCGCGCGAGCTCGCACAGTTCGGCATCCGCGTGCTGACGATCGCGCCCGGCCTATTCCTCACCCCGCTGCTCGCGAACCTGCCGCAGGAAGCCCAGGATTCGCTCGCGGCCGCGATCCCCTTCCCGCGCCGGCTCGGCAATGCCGACGAGTTCGCCGCGCTCGCGCTGCACATGGTCGAGAATTCGTACCTCAACGGCGAGGTGGTGCGCCTCGACGGCTCGCTGCGCATGGCGCCGAAGTAAATTCATGAGCGATATTGCAGCAGCGTCCTCGACCTTACCTCTCCCATTGGGAGAGGTCGGCCCGCAGCGCCGGGTGAGGGGCTTTGCACTATCGAGAGACCGAAACCCCTCACCCGAATTGCTGCGCAATTCGACCTCTCCCTACGGGAGAGGTGAGAACCGGCCCCAACGAGTACCAACCACATGTTCGTGAACCGGCGCGACGTACAGATCCAATGGGGCGATTGCGACCCCGCCAACATCGTCTATTACCCGCGCTATTTCAGCATGTTCGACGATTCGACCTCGGTCCTGTTTGAGAAGGCCGGCTTCTCGAAGCAGGACCTGGTCCACAAATACGGCCTGGTCGGTATCCCCATGGTCGACACACGGGCCAAGTTCTACATCCCCTCGACCCATGGCGACTGGATCACCATCGAGACGAAGATCGAGAGTATCAAGCGCTCGAGCTTCGAGGTGAAGCACAATGTCTACAAGGCCGCCGATCTCGCCATCGAGGCATTCGAGACCCGCGTCCTGGTCGGCCGCGACCCGGCCAATCCGGAGAAGCTGAAATCGGCACCGTTTCCGGCGGAAATGGTGACCAAGTTCACGGGAAGTTAGATCGGGGAGCTAAATCGCCGCATCACCAAAAGAGGGGGCTGAATTACCCCCCGATTTCTGCTTTCAAAGAAACACGTCAAGGGAGGAACAATAGATGAAACGCTTTTACCTGACCGCCGCGATCGCCGCGGCGACGCTTGCCCTGCCGGCCCTGCCCGCGCTGGCGCAGACCAGCGAAATCACCATCGGCATCACCACCACCACGACCGGCCCGGGCGCCGCCCTCGGCATTCCCGAGCGCAATGCGCTGGAATTCGTGCCGAAGGAGATCGGCGGCGTGCCGCTGAAGGTGATCGTGCTCGACGACGGCGGCGATCCCACCACCGCGACCACCAACGCCCGCCGCTTCGTCACCGAATCCAAGGCCGACATCATCATGGGCTCGGCGCTGACGCCGCCGACCATCGCGGTCTCCAACGTCGCCAACGAAGCCGGCATTCCGCATTTCGGCCTCGCGCCGTTCCCGATCACGCCCGAGCGCATGAAGTGGTCGGTGGCGATGCCGCAGCCGATCCCGATCGTGGGCAAGGTGCTGTACGACCACATGAAGTCGAAGGGTGTGAAGACCCTCGGCTATATCGGCTACTCCGATTCCTACGGCGACCTCTGGTTCAACGACCTGAAGGCGCAGGCCGTGCCGATGGGCATGACCATCGTGGACGAGGAGCGCTTCGCCCGTCCCGATACGTCGGTGACCGGACAGGTGCTCAAGCTCGTCGCCGCCAATCCCGACGCGATCCTGGTCGGCGCCTCCGGCACCGCGGCCGCGCTGCCGCAGACCGAGCTGCGCGAGCGTGGCTACCAGGGCCTGATCTACCAGACCCATGGCGCCGCCAGCATGGACTTCATCCGCATCGCCGGCAAAGCGGCCGAAGGCGTGCTGATGGCCTCGGGCCCCGTCATGGACCCCGAGGACCAGCCGGACGAAGCCGCCACCAAGAAGCCGGGCCTCGCGCTCAACTCGGCCT
This sequence comes from Bradyrhizobium sp. B025, assembly GCF_042257955.1. Classification (NCBI taxonomy): domain Bacteria; kingdom Pseudomonadati; phylum Pseudomonadota; class Alphaproteobacteria; order Hyphomicrobiales; family Nitrobacteraceae; genus Bradyrhizobium; species Bradyrhizobium sp. B025. Next base: position 7,790,346 of record NZ_CP170150.1, read on the forward strand.
ATGAAGGCAAGTACGGCCCGAACAGCCGCAGCCAGTTCGCCGGCCATTCCTATGACGCCTTCGAGATCCTGAAGCGAGTCATCCCGACCGCGCTGAAGACGGCCAAGCCCGGCACGCCGGAATTCCGCGAAGCGATCCGCCAGGCGCTGCTGTCGGAGAAGGAATTGGCGGCGAGCCAGGGCGTCTACAACTTCACCGAAAAGGACCGCTACGGCCTCGACGAGCGCTCGCGCATCCTGCTCACGGTGAAGAACGGCAAGTACACGCTGGTGAAGTAAGCGCTGCGACAGTTTCGAGACGACGAGAGCTGGCCCGATGGGCCGGCTCTTTTCTTTTGGCTTCCTTGAGGCGACGCTAAGCCGCCTGCCGCAGCGGGGTCCAGGCGAACTCCGGATAGTAATTGTCCATCATGCGGTCGACATAGGCGGTGAGGTTCGGGAAGCCCTCGGCCCGCTGCCGCAAACCGGATTCGAAGAACGGCGTCAGGATTCCGGCGAGTGCGCCGAAGGCGGTGGCATCGACACCGCAGGGCTTGTTGCCCATCAGATAAGCCTTGTCGCCGAGCTGCACCGAAAGCGCGAACAGCGAGCGCACCGCGAGATCGACGTCGTCGTCCGGTGCGTGGCGGCCGAGCCCGGAGAGCAGATAGTTCTCGGCGACACGGAATTGCGCATCCTCGCGCAATTTTTCGCGATTGTGTTCCGGCGCGCCGTCGAAGAAATGCGACGGGCCCTTGGCGAAGTTGATCGGATCGACCCAGCGCGCGCCGACCAGCGCCCAATAGACGTGATGCTCGATCATGCGCTCGAATGCCCAGGCCTGTGCGCGCTCCTGCAACGAGAGCCCGGCGTCGAAATCGAAGCCGTAGCGGCGCTCGATATGGGCGCGGATGAAGGTGGAATCGGCCACCGCCTCGCCGCCGTCGTCGATGAACGGCAGCTGCCCCTTGGGGGAGGCGGGCGGCATCGCGCGCTCCTTCCGGTAGGGCAGTCCCGCCATCTTGAGCTGCACCTCCGTCTTGGTGACGAAGGGGCTGATTTCCGGCAGGCCGAAGCCGGTGCCAAAGCCGTAAAGCGTGATCATAAAGCTCTCCTGAACCACCGAAAGAGTTGACGGAACCTAACCGCGGGCTGCTGCCACCATGGTGGCAGCAGCCGTGATATCTTCTGCGAAACGGGCCCCTCGCCAGGCGCGGCCCATGATGTGGCGGACCAGCGCGTCCGCAGCCTGGATCAGCGAGCGTGTCACCATGGTCGCGAGCGCAACGCGGAGGTCGACGACGGTGAGATCGAAAAACATGAGCCGGCTGAAGGCCAAAGCGTGCAGCACGGCCTGCGCCCGCCACAGCGGACCGGCCGGGCTGAAATGGGTTGGGATGATCATGGACAAATCCTCTTCAGTCGATGTGTTGTCCCGGTATAGACCCCCCCTGCTGCCAACATCCTGTCAGCATCCACGCGCCGGATTTTGAGCGGGCTGCGGTCAGGAATTTGGAAAGAGAATTGTCATGAGACGCGCCGACCGGCTGTTTCAGATCATCCAGGTGCTGAGGCGCACGCGTAAGCCGCTGACGGCGGATGCGATTGCGGCCGAGCTCGAGACCTCCAAGCGCACGATCTATCGCGACATCGCGACACTGATCGGCCAGCGCGTGCCGATCCGCGGCGAAGCCGGCATGGGCTACATCCTGGAAAAGGGTTTCGACCTGCCACCCCTGATGCTGACACCCGACGAGATCGAGGCGGCGGTGCTGGGCGCGCAATGGGTCGCGGGCCATGCCGATTCCACACTGGCGCGCGCGGCCGAAGATCTGATGGCGAAGATCGCCGACACCGTGCCTGAGCGCCTGCGCCCCTTCGTGCTGGAGCCCGCGAGCCGCGCACGGCCGAGCTGGAACAGGGAGCCGGACCGCCTCGACATGGCGCGCACGCGCACCCAGATCCACGAAGGCAAGAAGATCATGCTGCGCTATCGCGACGAGCAGGGCCGCCCCAGCGAGCGAATGATCTGGCCGATCTCGGTCGGCTATCTCGAAGCCGTGCGCCTGCTCGCGGCCTGGTGCGAGCTGCGCAGCGACTTCCGCAGCTTCCGCACCGACCGCGTTGTGGAGGCGACCTATCTCGACGAGAAATATCCGGAGCGGCGCGACGTGCTGCGCGCAAAATGGCGGCAGAGCCTGGTCTGGGGCCCGCCAAAGGACACGTGACGACGATGGAAGAGCCATCCCCCATCGACCTGTCGAGCTGCTGCCAGAGCTGCGGCGCCTGCTGCGGCTATTCGGAGAACTGGCCCCGCTTCTCGATCGAGAGCGACGAGGAGCTTGCGGCGATCCCGGAGGTGCTCGTCAATGCGCGGCAGTCCGGCATGCGCTGCGAAGGCGATCGCTGCTCGGCGTTGCGTGGGGAGATCGGGAAAGAGACCGCCTGCGGCATCTACGCCGTGCGGCCGGAAGTCTGTCGCACCTGCATGCCGGGCGATGCCGAATGCGCAATGGCGCGGCGGAAGTTCGGGCTGCCGATGATCGCGAACCCTTAAGCGGGGACAGCTTCGCTGATCTCGTCGTCGAGCTCGTCATCGAGCGGTGCAAGCACCGAGAGCGGCTTGGTCGACAGCGTGATCGGCTTGCGGCCACCCGACAGCGACGGCGAGGATTTGGCGACGCCTTCGCGCGACAGCGCGTAGAGCGTCGAGCCGACCCGGCCGCCGTTCTCGATCAGGTCGCGCTCGCTGCAGCTGCCCGCGATCGCGACCGCCAGCGAATGCAAATGGCTGCGGCGATAGCAGAACAGCGCCAGCTTCGCGCGTGCGTCAGGGGAAACACTCTCAACCAACCTCGGCAGGCCACTCTCGCTGGCGCGATACATCTCGCCAAGGAGCTCGTCGCGAACCGGGCAGAAATCGCTTTCAAAGGCGTCGCGGCTTGAAAACATTGCAGTTCTCCCTCGTGTGGGGAAGATGCAGCGCAATTCTCTAACGGAAGGTTAACCACCCCTGACGGTAGTCACCCGGGGTTCCTTGCGCCCTCCCCGCGAATCGGAGGCGGCGAGAATTGCCACTTGCCGTCATTCCGGGGCTCGCGAAGCGAGAACCCGGAATCTCGAGATCCCGGGTTCGGTCCTGCGGACCGCCCCGGAATGACCGGTGCAAGCAATCAGTTCGCCGCCATGAAGATGGAGAGGCCGAAGCCGGTCAGGTGATGGAGCGCCTGGTCGACGCCGATCAGGGTCCAGAACCAGGGGTGCGCAAGGTCGACCCCGAAATTGGCGGAGACGAACCCCTTGGCGCGGTCGATCGTGATGTGGATCACGAAATCGATGAAGGCCACGAACCAGAATTTCGGCGCGACGATCAGGATCAGCGGCAGCGCAACCGCAAGGTGAATCAGGCAATGCACCAGGAGCGGCAGGGCCCAGCCGTGCTTCTGGTCCTTGCCATGCGCCATCCAGGCGGTCTGCAGGACGAAATCAGCGATGATGTGCTTGAACGTGAGCAACAACATCCAGCCAATGAGCGCCTCAACCGGAACCGCCGATGACATGGGTGGAAACGACAAAGCTGACGCCCTCATTGAGGTGACAAGAAAAGATTGGAGCGTTCAGCGCAACTTCTTCTCGGACCGGTCAAATCGCCGGGACCTCTGATTTATGACACCTCCCGCACCGGAATGCAGCCGGGGGGAACCGGAAAATCGCCAACTGTGGCTAACTGGTGATAGGATGACCAATCGCCGCGTCGGCGTGGAGTAAGGTTACCTCCGGCTCGAAATTTGCATTCCGGTACCGGCAAGCTATCATTGACGATAGAGAATATCGTTCTTTTTTCAGGCGTTTAAGAATTGCAGGGGCGCACGCAGCGATCGGATCCGCGAGCCGCCCGCGACCCAGAATAAGGCCAGAGTGCTGCCATGAGTACTGAAGGCCCGACCACATCGTCGGTCGAACCGCCGCCCCGGCGCCCCAAGGTGATCAAGACCAATCAGCAGCAGGTCCTGCTGTACGTCGTGCTGACCCTGCTGCTGTCGCTTGCCACCGTCTGGGCCGGCCGCGCGCTGGTGCACAATTCGGAGACGCTGACCTTTGCCGTCGGCGCACCCAACAGCGACGAGGCGCTGTTCGCGGCCAAGCTCGCCGCACTCCTGAAGAACAACGCCTCGCGCTTCCGCATCAAGATCGTCAACAACCCTGACAATGCCAAGGCGCTTGCCCAGTTCGACCGCAAGCAGGCCGACCTCGCCGTGCTGCGCACCGACGCCAAGGTCCCGCTGCGGGCGCGCACGCTCGCGATCCTCGAGCACGACCTCGTGCTCCTGCTTGGACCCGGCAACAAGAAGATCAAGTCGCTTGCCGAGCTGAAGAAGAAGAAGGTCGCAGTCCTCGCCGAGAACGAGTCCTCGCTTGCCTTCGTCCGCCGCATCCTCGACATCCCCGACGGTCCGGACGCCGCCAGGATACAGATGGCGCCGCAGGGCGCAACACTCGACAAGCTGCTTGCGCCGGGAAACGGCTTCGGTGCGGTGATCGCCATCGTCCACGCCTCGAAAGCGGTGCGGGACAAGGCCTATGAGCAGGTCGCCAAACGCGGCGGCTTCACGCTCAACGCAATCGACGAGACCAAGGCGCTGGCACGCAAATTCCCCGGCATTGCCGACGAGACGCTGACGGCAGGGACGCTGTCGGTCTCGCCTGAAATTCCCGACGACGATCTCGAAACGATCGGGCTGGAATGGCTGCTGGTCGCGCAATCCAGGATGTCGGCGGCCACGGCGGGCGAACTCGCGCGCACCGTCTACGAGAACAAGTCGGCCCTCGGGCTCGACAGCGGCTTCGCCAGCAGGATCGAGCCGGCCTCGGTCGAGAAGGACGCCTATGTGATGGCGCATCAGGGCGCGGCCGATTACATCAACGACGACACCAAGTCGTTCATGGATAAATACAGCGACCTGATGTATCTCGGCGCCGCGGCGCTCAGCGTCATCGGATCGATCTTCGCCGCCATCTACGCCAAGATCACCCGGATCGCACCGGAGAAGGCCAGCGAGCTCTCCACCGCCATCCTCGACATCGGCGAGCGCATCGAGCACGCCCACTCCCTGGATCAGCTCGAATGTCTCCAGGACGAGCTGGAAGGCATCCTGCGCGGCGCGGTCATCGGCCTCCGGGACGGCACGATCAGTACCGACGGGCTCGACACCTTCAAGCTCGGCTACGAATTCGTCCGCGACGAGATCGGCATGCGTCGCGACTACCTGAAGCGCCATGCCGGCGAGATCGACGAGACCGCCCAGGATGCCGGCCCTCCCCAGCACGACGACAGCAACGTTGTGGTGGTCAAGACCGCGCAGAGCGCTTGACCCGCCCACCTGGCACTCTCGGGGCAGGCCGGGCGGACGTCTTCCGGGAGGATCAACCGCCGGAACTCGGGAACCCTCCCCATCCGCAACCATTGGTTTCCGGATACAACCGGAGAACGCGCCATGCGTACACTCCTCATGATCTTCCTCGTGGGAATGCTGGCAGCGGTTGGCTATTTCGCTTATTCCGCGATGGCGGTCGAAGGCGAGCCGATCCCGACGGAAGGCTATGTGGCTCTCGCGCTGGGGGCGGGATTTTCCGTCGTCGTGGGCATCGGCCTGATGGTCCTGCTGTTCTTCAGCAGCCGCCGCGGCTACGACGAGCCGCCGCATTTCAGGTAGCGGCGGGACCGGCTGCCGCCCCCCGCCTTCGTCTTCCCATTTGCCGCGGCCCGCGCCCGTCGTTGACGGCCTCGGCCCGGGCAGGCACTTTGACACCGAGGTCCCAGCCGGGACCGCAAAAGCCAAGACTGCTGAAGCGAAGACCGCTAAAGCCAAGACCGCTAAAGCCAAGACCGAGCCACCTTCCCGCATGTTCAAGCCGCTGATCTCCGCTCTGGCCCAGTTCGTGGCCGCCACGGCCGGCCGCAACATGACCAAGGCGGCCTATGTTGCGGTCGGCGTCGGCCTGCTCAGCATGGTGCTGCTGACGGTTGGCCCGGCCTATGAGACGGCGCCCCGCTGGGTCGATGCCCTGCTCTGGGCCTGCCTCGCCTATTTCGTGTTCGAATGGGTCGTCCGGCTGCGCCACATGAGGCGAACCGAGCGCCTTGCGCTCTACATGTCCTCCTCCGCCGGCATCGTCGATGCGATCGGAGCGCTGGCCGTGCCGGTCGCGCTGGTTCTCGGCGTCGAGCTTCGGACGGCCTGGCTGCTCAGCGTGCTCTGGGTGCTGAAGGTGGTGCCGGGCATTCCGGGCCTGCGCCAGCTCCGCCGTGTCCTGGTGCTGGAATCGGGGCCGCTGGTCAGCGTGCTCGTGATCTTCCTGATGGTGGTCTTCCTCGCCTCCGTCGCCGAATATTTCCTGGAGCGGGACGTGCAGCCTCAGACCTTCGGCAGCGTGCCGGCGGCGCTGTGGTGGGCGGTGGTGACCTTGACGACGACCGGCTATGGCGACGTCGTGCCGGTGACGCCTCTGGGGCGCATGGTGGCGGCGCTGGTGATGATCTCCGGCCTCGGCGTGTTCGGCCTCTGGACCGGTATCCTGGCAACCGGCTTTGCCGCGGAGACCCGGCGCGACAATTTCCTCAAGACCTGGGAATCCGTCAGCAAGGTGCCGTTCTTCGCGGCGCTTGGACCGGCGGCCATCGCCGACGTCACCCATATGCTGCGGACCATGGAGCTGCCGGCGCGCACCATGATCATCCGCAAGGGCACGCAGGGCGACTGCATGTATTTCATCGCTGCCGGCGCGGTCGAGGTCGACCTGCCCGGCAAGAAGGTTCAGCTCGGCGAAGGCGCCTTCTTCGGCGAGATGGCGCTGCTCGGCAACAACATGCGCGGCGCCAACGTCTCGACCACGAAGGTGTCGCGGCTCCTGGTGCTCGATCTCGTCGATTTCCGCGTGCTGATGGCGCGGCATCCCGACCTCGCCGAGACCATCGACGCCGAGGCGAAACGGCGCACGCTCGAAAACAGGTAAAGGGAGACAAGAATGTCGGATATAGCCGACGCAGCCTCTGGCCCCGTGCTCGAACGCGACGGCGCGCGGGCCACCATCCGCCTCAATCGTCCCAAGCATCTCAACCGGCTCCAGGCCGAAGATCTAGGCGAACTCGTCGAACTGTTCGACCGGATCGAGGCTGATCCCGCGATCCGCGTGCTGGTGCTGACCGGGACCGGGCGTGCCTTCTCGGCGGGCTATGATCTGAATTCGGTCGCCGAGCGCGCGGTGAGCGCAAGCGAGCAGCAGAGCGCGGGCTCGGCCTTCGAAGCGGTCGTCAACCGGCTGGAGGATCTCGGCGTGCCGACCATCTGCCGGCTCAATGGCGGCGTCTATGGCGGCTCGACCGACCTCGCGCTCGCTTGCGATTTCCGCATCGGCGTCGACACCGCCGAGATGTTCATGCCGGCGGCGCGGCTCGGGCTGCACTATTACCGGAGCGGCATCAAACGCTACGTGACGCGGCTCGGCGTCGACAATGCGAAAAGGCTGTTTTTGACCGCGCAAAAGATCAGCGCGCCGGAGATGCTGCGGATCGGCTATCTCACCGCCATGGTGGCGGTGGAATTCCTCGACGAGGAGGTCGACAAGCTTGCCGGCGTCCTCGCCGGCAACGCGCCACAGGCGATGCGCGGCATGAAGCGCGCCATCAACGAATTCGCCCGCGGCGAATTGGATGAACAAGCCGCCGACCAGCGCCACCGCGACAGCATGCGCGGCGACGAGATCAAGGAAGGCATCAAGGCGTTCGCGGAAAAGCGGCCGCCAAAATTCTGATCACGCCCGCTTCGACCGCATCGCGCGCACCTGCGTGAGCTTGGGATCGCGGACGAGCGCCTGGTAGCGTTTGCTGTCGACGGCGTAAATCGCGATCCGGCCCTCACTGTCGGCATGAACGCCCCAGCCAAAACGCTTGCCCAGGCTCGATGCCCTCATGCACGCCTGCCCCCGGGAGAAGAACGCTTCACGAGCCGCACGCTTCTCCGTCTTCGTCGCCTTCACATCGAGCTCGCGTCCGGGCGCAGACGTCGCGAAGATCACGTCGTCGGACGTGTGTTTGTAGGGTGCCTTGGCGATCATCTCGTATTGCAGGGACGCCACCGTCGGCTTTCCCGCGCGCAGCGGCGGCTCCTCGCCAGTATGCGCCGGACAGTCTTCAGCGACCCGGATGAAGGTGTTGAAGCAGTTGGTCGTGTGAATTGTCATCTGCAACCCTGGATCATTCAACCGCCAGCAGCCGCAGCATGCTGCGCCGCCATCTCGTCATCCGCCGCATTGATCCGCTGGAACGCAGGCCGTGACGTCATCCGCTCGGCATAGCGGACGAAGACGTCCTTTTTCGGCACGATGCCGAACATCATCGTCCAGCTGAACGCGACGCCCCATAGCACGTCTGCTGCTGTCATGCGCTCGCCGAGCAGATACGGCCCCTTCGACAATTGCGCCTCGAGCGCACCCAGCATGGTGTCGTAATCGGCATAGGGCGATTGCGTGATCGGTGCCGGCTCGCGCTGCATGAACTTGTCGATTAAAGCCGGCTCGAACGATGCGCCGTAATAGGCGATCCAGCGCAGATAGGGGCCGCGCAGCGGATCGCCCAGCGCGGGCGTCAATCCCGCCTGCGGAAACAGGTCGCCGAGATAAATGGTGATGGCGACCTGCTCGGTCACCAGCGCATCGCCGTGGCGGATCGCCGGCACCTTGCCGAGCGGGTTGATCGCGAGATAGGCGCCCTGCCGCTGCTCGCCCGCCTTCATGTTGAGGACATGGAGATCGTAGGGCGCCCCCAACTCCTCCAGCAGCACCCGCGTGCCGGTGGCGCGGCTTTGCGGCGAGTAATACAGCGTGATGCGGTTCGGATCGGTCATGGCAGGTCTCCTCGGGCGCCGTCTGGCGATGCGCGCCTTGTAGCGGACCATACCTGACATCCTGTGTCAGGTATGGTTTAAGGGGTCATGCGCGCGAGCCGGATGCTGTCGATCCTCACCACCCTCCAGGCCAGGGGGCAAGTCACCGCGCCCGAGCTCGCGCAAGCCTGCGAGGTGTCGGTGCGCACGATCTATCGCGACATCGACGCGCTCGCGGCATCGGGCGTCCCTGTTTATGCCGACCGCGGCGCGGAGGGCGGCTACCGCCTGCTCGACGGCTATCGCGTGCGGCTGAACGGCCTGTCGCAGAACGAGGCGGAAGCGCTGTTCCTGACCGGTTTGCCGGGGCCGGCGGCAGCACTCGGGCTGGATGCGGCGATGATCGCCGCGCAGAACAAGCTGATGGCGGCACTGCCCGCCAATCTGCGCGCGGACGCCGGGCGGATGCAGGAGCGTTTTCACCTGGACGCTCCCGGCTGGTTCGGCGAGGCGGAAGAACCAAAGCACCTGCGCACGATTGCCGGTGCGGCCCTGCGCGGGACGCTGATCAAGATCCGCTACCAGAGCTGGCGCGCCGAAAAGCAGCGCCGCGTGGCGCCGCTCGGGCTCGTGCTGAAGGGCGGCGGCTGGTATCTCGCAGGGCAGGTCGACGGCAGCGTGCGCACCTATCGTGTCGCGCGCGTGCTCGATTGCACGGCGCTCGACGAGCGCTTCGATCGTCCCGCCGATTTCGATCTCGCCGCCTATTGGCAGGCCGCCACGCTGCGCCTCGAGGCCGAGATGCATCCGAATGTCGCGATCGTGCGGCTGTCGCCGTTCGGCGTGAAACTGCTCGACGCGCTGAGCCAGCCTTACGTCCGGGCGCGCACTCAGATCGAGGACGCCGCCGACGCGGACGGCTGGCGCGTTGCCAGGGTGCCGACCGGCAAGACGTCATGGCACGCCGCGGCCGAATTGCTCCGGCTCGGTCCGGAGGCCGAGGTGCTGGAGCCCGCCGATCTCCGCGAAAAGATGGCCGAGCTGACGCAGGCCATGGCCGCGCGCTATCGCGCGGCGCGGAAAGCATGACGGCGGCGCGACTCGCCGCAGTCGACGAAACAATCCTGAAACACGATTCTCCCCTCGCCCCGTGAACGCATTCGCGTTTCGACCCGACCGAGATGCAGGGACACAACAACGGCCTCGCGCCAACTGGAGAATGAAGATGTTTCGTAAGCTTGCACTCGGTCTGATCGCTGCCGGCTCGCTCGGTGTTGCCGCTCTCGCCCCCACCGCCGCTTCGGCCCACGGTTTCCACCATCACTGGGGTCCCGGCTGGGGCTTTGGCGGAATCTACGTCAACACCGGCGTCAACAACTGCTACCAGGAGCGCGTCGTCCAGACCCGCCACGGCCTGCGCGTCCGCGTCGTGAATGTCTGCGCCTACGGAATCTACTGATATCTCGCGCCGTCGACAAAGCCCCGATCGCTCCGCGATCGGGGTTTTGCATTTGCCTAGCCGGCCTGCCGCTGCCGGCGAAACCAGGCCCAGGTCTCGCGCGTCGTCGCGATATAGCCGCGGCCGCGATAGACGATCTCGCCGTCGACGATCTCGTTCAGCTTCGGCAGCGCGTGGAAGGGTATCGAGGGATAGGCGTGATGCTCGACGTGGTAGGGCATGTTCCACGCGAACCATTTGACGAGCGCGCCGGTGTAGGTGGTGCGCGTGTTCTGGAAGGCGCTGCGGGTGCGGTCGCAGCCGGTGTGCTCGGCATAGAGATAGGGCCGCAGGAAGAACTGCCCGATGACAAGCGGCACGATCCAGACCCAGAGCAGCAGCGCCGAGGAGAACCACAGCGAGAGCGCGAGCAGGAGCGCATAGAGCGCAGCATAGGCGCGCGCCTCACGCACGATGGTGGCGCGCTTGTTTTCGGGAATCCAGGGCACCGTGACCTTGCCGGTCACGGCGTGGCCGAGCATCAGCCAGAGGCGGCCGGCGACCTGGAGCAGGCCGCTATAAGCGAGCGCCAGCTGCGTATCGGATTTCGGCTTCACGCCGACGATCAGCTCCGGGTCCTTCTCAGGATCCTGGGTGTAGCGGTGATGGTCCCAGTGAAACAGGCAGTAATATTCGTAAGGTTGTCCGATGATGAAGCCCGAAGGATAGCCGACCGCAAGGTTGAGGCCACGGCTCCTGAACGCGGTCTTGTGCGCGGTCTCGTGCAACGCCATGAACAGGAAGGCGACGAAATAGCCCTGCACCGCCATCAGCGGCAGGGCCCATAACACGCCCCAGGCCGAAGAGACCTTCCAGACCAGCGCGCCGACCAGCACGACCAGGCCGTAATGGCTGAGGCTTTTCGCGGCCCCCCTGAGATTGGAGCGCACCGACAATTCACGCAGCATCGCCGGCGTGAGCGGCTTCAGGCGGTGGCCCGGCTCTGAAACGGTTGCGTCAGTCATGATCGGATGCCTGTCTTACTTGCTGAGGAGCTGTGCGATCTCGGCCTTGATGAAGGCCTGGTCGGGTGGATTGTTGACGGGATTTCCGGCGCGATGGCCGTGCAGCGACGGGATCGGATGCAGCACCGCCGACTTTGCGTTGACCAGCCGACCGAGTTCGTCCTCGTTGTCGCGGACGTCGAAATAGCGATCGGTGGCGCCCGGCATCAGCAGCATGTGCGCCTTGATCGCGGCGAGCGCCCGATCGAGATCGCCGCCGAATGCGGCGCAGCGGCTGATATCGCCGCTCTGCCAGATTCCGATCTGCGCCAGCAGGTCGTTGGCATCGCGCCGCGCGAACGTCGCGTCCCACCCACGGACGAGATAGTCCTCAAGCGAGCTGAAACCGGCATCGCGCCAGAGCTCGTTGCGATAGAAGCCGTGCGACATCGCCCAGCCGGCATAGACGCGCCCCATCGCGCGGTAGCCGACGGTGGGCTTCTCGACGAAACGGCCGTTACGGAAGGCGGGATCGCCGGTCAGCGCGGCCTTCACGCTTTCGAGGAAAACACGATTATAGGGCGCGCAGCGCGCACTGCCGCAGACCACCGCGGCGCGCTCGACCATCTCGGGATGGCGGGCGGCCCAGTGATAGGCCTGCATGCCGCCCATCGACCAGCCATAAACCAGCGCGAGCTTCGAGATGCCGAAGCGCCCGGTGAGAAGGCGGTGCTGGACCGCGATGGCGTCGTGGTAGGTCGGCTCAGGGAACGGGCCAGCCGTGTTCGAGGGCGAGGACGACAGGCCGTTGCCGAACAGATTCGGGATGACGATGAAGTAGCGTTCGGGATCGAGCACGCCGCCGGCCCCGATCAGCCATTCGGTGTCGTAATGCTGCGCGCTGAACGAGGTCGGGTAGAGGATGACGTTGTCTTTGGCCGGGCTCAGCGCGCCGTACGTCTTGTAGGCGAGCGTCATCGAGGGGAAGATGGCCCCGGACTGGAGCGTGACGTCGCCGGCCTCGAAGGTCTCATAGTCGCGCTGCGCCGTCATGCGTTCAACTCCGCTCACGCGGTCGCAGAACGCGCCGCTGAAATGGCGATGCATCGATCATGCCGGGCCGCTCACGCATCATTGCGTCACGATTAATAACTGTACGAATAGTACATATATTAGCAGGTGGCAAGATGTATCTGGCCGGTTCGCTGGCTCAAGCGATGGCCGCCAGATAGCGCGCGACCGACGCCGCGAATGCGGCCTTGGCCCCCGCGGCGATGTTGCGCCCCCACCAGGCGCCGTAGATGCGATCGAAGGCGAGCGGCTCGACCGCGGCCGCGATCCGCCGCACCGCAGCGGCATTGAGCGGCATGTAGTTCGGATAGGAATACATGAAGCTGACGAAGCGGCGGTCCATCGTCACCTGCGCGATGTCGCCGGTGAGCAGCGCGCCCCTGCCGTCCGCGCCCTGCCGCCAGTGCAGCATGGTGGCGCCGGCGAAATGGCCGCCGCTGCGCAGCAGCACCACGTCGTCGGAGATGCGATGGCTGTCGCCGGTCCAGTGCACGATCGAGGCATGCGGCCGCGTCACCCATTGGCGGTCATCCGCGTGCAGATAGACCGGGATGCCGCCGAAAGCCTCGCTCCAGTCGGCGAGCGCGCCATAATAATGCGGATGTGAGATCGCGATTGCCTGCAGTCCACCGAGCGAGCGGACCTGCGCGATCGCCTCCGGCGTTGCCAGCGGCACGCAGTCCCACATCACGCAGCCGTCTGCGAGCGGCACGAGCAAGGCGCGCTGGCCGATGGCGAAGCTCGGCTCGAGTGCAAGACCGGTCAGGCCGAGATCGTCGCGACAGATCATGCGATGGCTTTCCGCCAACGCCTCGCGGGTGAGGAAGGTCTGCCCTTTCCAGTTCACGAATTGCCGTTCGTCCTCGCAGATCGGACAGGACGCAGGAGGTCTTTCGCTGGCCGGGAATTGCGCGCCGCAGGTTTCGCAGGTCCAGAGGGACATGGCTCGTGATCCAGGATGTGACGCTTCAAATATGGACAGGCGCGCGTCGACGGCAAGAGCGCTGCAAGCGGGAAAGGCGAACGACGCCTCACGTCCCGAAATTCTTCTGGATCGCCTTGTCGAGCGTCTCGCCGCCGACGAAGCGCTGGCGCAGCTCGCGCTTGAGCAGCTTGCCGCTCGGATTCTTCGGCAGGCTATCGACGAAGATGACCCGCTTGGGCACCTTGAAATGCGCCATCTGGCCGGCGCAGTGCTTGATGACGGATTCTTCGTCGAGCGTCTCGCCGCTCTTGACCACGACGATCGCGGTGACCGCCTCGATCCAGCGCGGATCGGGCAGCCCGACGACGGCAACCTCCGACACCGCCGGGATACGATACACCATCTCCTCGACCTCGCGGCTCGCGACGTTCTCGCCGCCGGTCTTGATCATGTCCTTGACGCGGTCGACCACGGTGATGTGACCCTCGCCATCGACGGTAGCGAGATCGCCGGAGTGAAACCAGCCGCCGGAGAACGCGGCCGCCGTCTTGGCGGGATCGTTGTAATAGCCGGACAACAGGTGCGGCGAGCGGTGCACGATCTCGCCGACCTCGCCGACCTTGACGTCCTCCATCGCCGTATTGACCACGCGCGTCTCGACGTTCAGCACCGGCTTGCCGGCCGAGCCGGCCTTGCGCAGCTGGTCCTCGGGCCGCAGCACGGTCGCGAGCGGCGCGATCTCGGTCTGGCCGTAGAAGTTCCAGAATTTAACGGCGGGCAGACGGCGCTGAAGCTCGAGCAAGACTTCCACCGGCATGATCGAGGCGCCGTAATAGCCCTTCTGCAAGGTCGACAGGTCGGTCTTGTCGAAATTGGGCGAGCGCAACATCGCGATCCAGATCGTTGGCGGCGCGAAGAACGACGTGATCCTGTGCGCCTGGATCAGCGCCAGGATGTTGTCGGCGGTCGGCTTGCCCGTAATCACGCCGGAGGCGCCGAGATAGACTTGCGGGCCAAGGAACACGTCGAGCTGGGCGCAATGATAGAGCGGCAGCGCGTGCAGGAATTTATCGTCCACACTCATGCCGCCGTCGATGATGCAGCTGACATACTGCCACATCACGGCTTCATGGGTCAGCATCGCCCCCTTGGGCAGCGACTCCGTACCGCTGGTGTAGACGATCTGCGCGAGGTCGCGGCTGTCGACGGACGCCTCCAGGAACGAGCCGTCGGCATGAAGCAGATCGTCGAAGGTGGTGAGGCCGGCGGGCGCGGTGGCGGGATCCTCGCCCGGGAGCCAGATCATCTTCTCGACCGCAGAGTCCTTCGCACTTGCCGCGCGCGCGGGCTCGACGAAATCAGGCCCGGTCGCAAGCAGCTTTGCGCCGGAGCTCTTCAGGATGAAATTGATCTCATCCGGATTGAGCATGAAGTTGATCGGCACCAGCACCGCGCCGATCCGCGCCACTGCGAAGCGGAGCGCGGCAAAGGCATGGGAGTTGCGCGAGAGCACGGCGAGACGATCGCCCTTCTTGATGCCGAGGCCGAGCAGGCCGCGGCCGAGCCGGTTGCAGATCGCGTCCATCTCGGCGAACGTCCAGCTCACGCCGCCGCAGCTTATCGCGAGCTTACCCGGATCGCGGCCCGCCGAACGGCGCAGGAGATCGCCGATGGAATGCTCGCGCGCTTTCGAGATGGTGGCTGCGGTGTCGCTGGACATTTCCATTCCCCAAGATTTGCAATTTGCGCGAAGCGTAGTCGGCGCTGTCGACTGCGTCAAATTGCCTGCGCGCCGGCGTCATGACGCAAGAATTGCCCCTTCGCCGGGGCAATCTAATCTGGCGCACCAACTACAAGGATCGGGGGAAATGTCATGTATCGGATCGCACGCGCCGCCCTTGCGGCCGGGCTGTTGTCTGCGCTTTTCATCAATCCGTCGCCCGCCCAGCAGACCCCGCTCAAGATCGGCGTGCTCTCCGACTTCTCCTCGGTCTATTCCGACATCGGCGGTATGGGGAACGTCGAGGCCACCAGGATGGCCATCGAGGATTTTGGCGGGCAGATGTTCGGCAAGCCGATCGACATGGTCTCGGCCGACGTGCTCAACAAGCCCGACGTCGCCTCCACCATCGCCCGCAAATGGTGGGAGACCGAGGGCGTCGACATGATCATCGACCTGCCGACCTCGGCCACCGCGCTCGCCGTGATGGAGCTGTCGAAGCAGTACGAGAAGATCATGATCGTGACGGATGCGGCGAGCTCCGACATCACCGGAAAATCCTGCTCGCCCTACACCGCGCACTGGACCTACGACACCTATGCCAACGCCCACACCGTCGGCAGCGCCATCGTCAAGAACGGCGGCGACACCTGGTTCTTCCTCACCGCCGACTACGTGTTCGGCCATTCGGTCGAGCGCGACACCGGCGACGTGGTGAAGACCGCCGGCGGCAAGGTGCTCGGCAGCGTCAAGCATCCGCTCAACACCGCCGACTTCTCGTCCTTCCTGCTCCAGGCCCAGGCCTCCAAGGCCAAGATCATCGGGCTTGCCAATGGCGGCGGCGACACTATCAACGCGATCAAGCAGGCCGGCGAGTTCGGCATCGTCGCCGGCGGCCAGAACCTGGCGGCGATCGTGATGTTCATCTCCGACGTGCACAGCCTGGGGCTGAAGCTCGCGCAGGGGCTGATCATCACCGAGGCCTATTACTGGGACCTCAACGACAAGACCCGTGCCTTCGGCAAGCGCTTTCTGGAGCGCGTCAAGCGGATGCCGACGATGAACCAGGCCGCGACCTACAGCGCGACGCTGCATTACCTCAAGGCCGTGCAGGCCGCCGGCACCAGGGACACCAAGACCGTGATGGCCAAGATGCGCGAGCTGCCGGTAAGGGATGCCTTCACCGACAACGGCACACTGCGCGAGGACGGCCGCATGGTCCACAGCATGTACCTGTTCCAAGTGAAGAAGCCCGAGGAATCCAGGGGTCCGTGGGACTATTACAAGCTGCTCGCCGAAGTCCCGGCCGACCAGGCCTTCCGGCCGCTGAAGGACGGCGGCTGCCCGCTGCTGAAGTAGCGCTTTGCGCGCATCGGGGACCTGCCTTCCGTCGCGGGGCAGGTCCACGGCATTGCATTGCACGGAAAAAACGAGCGAGCGCTCTCTCAGAAATTCTGGTCCGCCCCCTTTCCCGACGGCCACTCTCTGCGCTAGGAATGACGACAAGGGTGTAAAGCCCACGCCTGGATCAACAACAACGCCAAAAGACCCGGGAAGAAATTTGGGGAGGCAGCGTGAATCTCGCGCGCCGACGACCTTGGACGAACGCGTTCTCGACGGAAGCGCTGTGCACGCGCATTCTGGAACGTCACCGCGACTCAATCCGCGTCCAGAAGCCACGTCTTGCCGTCGCAAATCTCGCGCGTATCATCGGCGCAACCCTCACCCTCTCCAACAAGCAGGGCTTTCACGCCACGACGCTGCGCCAGCTCGCGGAGGCCTCCGGCCTCAGCATGGGCGGCCTCTATACGTATATCGACAGCAAGCCCAGGCTCCTGTCGATGATCCTCGGCGAGGTCGCGGCAACGGCGACCGAGGTTCTGACGGCGCCTCCCGACGACGTCAGGAATGACGCCCACAGGCACCTCGACTGGATCATCGCGACCCATATCCGCATGAGCGAGGCGATGCAGCCCTGGTTCGTCTTCGCCTTCATGGAGGCGAAGTCCTTTCCGCCGGCGGAACGTCAGCGCGCGATCGACATGGAAGCCATGACCGAGAAGATCATCGCCGACGTCCTCAGGCAGGGCGTCGCCAGCGGCGCCTTCACGATCGACCATGTCAGGCTCACGGCGTCGTTGATCAAGCCGCTGCTGCAGGACTGGTACGTCAAGCGCGCCAAGTACCGCAAACGGGGCACGTCGATCGACGGATACATCGATGGCGTCGGCAACTTCGTGAGCGCCGCCTTGTCGAGTGGCACCCGCGCCAACGGACGCTCGTCCGCCAGGGCACGCTCGCGGCCAAAGCAGATGGCGCACCCATAGTCCGCAGGAAGGGCCAGGCGATGAAGCGTTTCCGGTTCAATCAGCAAGAGATCGTCTTCGCCGTCTTCGCGCTGCTGTTCCTGGTATTCTCGATCTTCCTGCGCGGCTTTCTCACCCCGGAGAACATGCTGACGCTGCTCCAGAACGTCTCCGTGCTCGGCATCCTCGGCCTTGCCATGGCGATCGTCGTGATCGGACGCGGCATCGACATCTCGCTGATCGCCGCGCTCGCCGTGCCGCCGGGGCTGGTCTTGCAGATGGTGCAGAACGGCCACTCGCTGCCGGCCTCGCTCCTGACCGCCGTGCTGCTGACGATCGCCTTCGGACTCGTCAATGGCTGGCTGATCGCCTACGCCGAGGTTCCCTCGTTGTTCGCGACGCTCGCGACCGGCTTGCTCCTCGCCGGTCTCGGGCAGGCCGCATTGTTCCAGCTCGACGTCGTGCAGTGGAGCCCCGGCATGGACGGCTTCGAGCGGCTCGGACAGGGCACGATCCTCGGCATCCCGACGTCGATCATCATGTTCGCGATCGCCTGCATCGTGGTGGCTTTCCTGCTGCGCCAGACGCGCTGGGGCGCCTATATCTATGCGATCGGCGACAACCCTTTCGCCGCGCGCGTCACCGGCATTCCCTCCCGCCCGATCATCGTCCTGCAATATGTGATCGCCGCCCTGATCGGCTGCTTCGCCGGCCTCGTGTTGGCTGCATCCGTCAACTCGATGCCGACCCGCATCTTCAACTCCACGCTCATCTACGACGTCATTCTGGTCGTCGTGCTCGGCGGCATCGGGCTATCGGGCGGCCGCGGCGGCGTCCTGAACGTCGTGATCGGCACGCTCCTGATCGGCACGATGCTCAACGGCATGACCATCATGGACATCTCCTACGCCGGGCAGAATCTCATCAAGGGCGTGGTTCTGCTGCTCGCCGTCATCACCGATTCCTTCCTCAATCCGCGCAACGAGGAGACGGCGCAGCAGGGCGACATCTGACCGACCCAACGAGATAACGACAACCACAACCAAGGAGGAAGCAATGAAGCATCTCGGCAGCCCGACAAGGGCCATCGTTGCAGCACTGGGCCTTGCGGCCATGACCGCACCGGCTTTGGCCCAGCAGGGCCTGGACGAGCCGTTCCAGAAGCCGTTCAAGGAAGCGCTGGCCGGCAAGACCGTGGCCTATGTTCCGGTCGCGATGAACTTCGACCTCACCGAGGGCTGGTATGCCGGCCTGAAGAAGGAGCTCGAGCCGCTCGGCGTCAAGTTCGTGATCCGCGACGCCAACTGGAACACCAATGCCGGCGCGCAGGCCGTTACCTCGCTGATCTCGGAGAAGCCGGCGGTGATGGTGGTCCATAATCCGGACGTGCAGACCTATGCCAAATTGCTCCAGCGCGCCGAGAACGAAGGCATCTACGTCATCCAGATCAACATGGGCTCTGCCTATCGGAGCTCCGCCTTCGTCGGCGCCAACTGGGTCGAGATCGGCGAACGCCAGACCGAAGGCGTGGTCAAGGCCTGCGAGGGCAAATCGAACAAGATCGCGATCATCCAGGGCGCGCTGTCGGCGGCCGCCAGCGCCTATACGCTCAAAGGCGTCGAGAACGTGCTCGTCAAGCATCCCGAGATCAAGGTGGTGTCGAGCCAGGCCGCCGATTGGGACGCCGCCAAGGCCAAGGCGATCACGCAAACGGTGCTGAAGCAGAACCCCGATCTCTGCGGCATCGTCGGCTTCTGGGACGGCATGGATATCGGCACGGCGGCGGCCGTGAAGGAAGCCGGGCTCACCGGCAAGGTATTCCTGGCCACCTCGGGCGGCGGCGAACGCAAGGGCGCGTGCGAACTGGTGAAGTCGGGCGCGTTCGATCTCAACATGAGCTACGACGTGCCGACCCAGGCGGCACAGATGGCAGGCACGATCAAATGGCTGCTGTCGTCGGGCGTCAAGCCCGGCTCCGTCAAGGGCTCGGAATACACCACGCTGATTCCGATCACCAAGGAGAACGCCGACAGCCAGACCGCCTGCTGGAATCTCAGCGACCTCAAGAAATAGTTCGACGCTGACGCTCGAGGTCCCCTGGGCCGTTGCGGTCTCGGGGGCCTCGCTCCCAACATCTTCCATGCCCCGCCGGAATGCCGATGCGCGACACCCTGACAAGCCTGCGTTACCGCTACTGGCCCGATCATCTGCTCGGCGAAATCCTGTCCAAGCGATGGACCGAGACGGCCATCCCGGTCATCCTGCTGCTGATCGTCGGCCTCGCGCTCAGCCGGTCCATCGACAATTTCCTGTCGCCGGCGAGCCTTGCCGACACCGCGCGCCAGGCCGGAGAGATCGGCTTCATCGCGCTCGGGCTGGCGCTGGTCGTCATCGTCGGCGGCATCGATCTGTCCGTCGGTTCGATCTTCGCACTGACGGATTTCTGCGCGCTCTATCTGCTCGACGTGCTGGGCTGGCCGGTCCCGGCGGTGGTGGCCGCCACGCTGCTCTGCGGTGCGCTGCTCGGCGCCGTCAACGGCGTCCTGATCGGTTATCTGCGGCTGCGCGCCTTCATCACCACGCTGATCACCCTGATCATCTACCGCTCGGCCTACGACCTCCTGATCCAGCGCTACTCCAACGCCATCGCTTCGGCCTTCCCAGACATCCCGTCCTGGGACTTCATCGGCGGCGGCAGCATCTTCGGCATCCCGACCGTAGCGCTGGTCTATATCGTCATCGCCATCTTCGGCCATATCTTCATGACGCGGCTGCGGCCGGGCTGGCATATCACCGCGATCGGCGGCTCGCGCCGCTCGGCGTACAATTCCGGCATTCCCGTCCGTCGCACGATCGCGCTCTGCTACGTCGCAAGCGGCGTGCTGACCAGCATCGGCGCGCTGTTCTTCGCCTCCCGGCTCGGCACCGTCGGCGGCGACATCGGCGTCGGCCTCGAGGTGATCGTGCTGACCGCGACGGTGCTGGGCGGCATCACGCTCGGCGGCGGCAAGGGCTCGGTCGCCAAATCCGCGGTCGGGGTCCTGATCGTGCTCCTGATCACCAATGGTCTCACGACCATGAACGCGCGCGGCGGCGTCAACCGGATGGCGCTCGCCGGCATCCTGCTCGTCGCCGCGATGGTCGACATCCGCTGGCAGAAGAATCGGACGCGCATCATCAGCAAGGTCTACGTCGCCCCGACCTACCACGCGCTGCCGCCGCCTCCCCCGACCGAGATCGGGCAGGGCGGCCCGTTCGAGCAGAACGACAAGCTGCGCGACGTCGAATTGATCGGCCTTGGCCGCATCGAGGCGCCGGAGGACGTCATCCTCGATCGCCACGACAACCTCTATGCGGGCTCGCGCCACGGCGACATCGTCCGCTTCCTCGCGCCCGACTATCAGAAGATGGAAGTATTCGCCCATATCGGCGGCCAGCCGCTCGGCATGGCCTTCGATCGCGAGGACAATCTCTACATCTGCATCGGCGGCATGGGGCTCTATCGCATCAAGCCCGATGGCACCGTGGAAAAGGCGACCGACGAGACCAACCGCAGCATGCGTTCAGTCAACGACGACAGCCGCCTTCGGCTCGCCGACGACCTCGACATCACCGACGACGGCCTCATCTTCTTCTCCGAGGCGACCGTGCGCTACGAGATGGACGAGTGGCCGATCGATGGCCTCGAGGCGCGGGGCAACGGCCGCATCATCTGTTACGACACCAGGACCGGCGCGACACGGACGGAATTGCGCGGCCTCAAATTTCCCAACGGCATCTGCGTGGCCAGCGACGGCCAGTCGATCCTGTTCGCCGAGACCTTTGGCTGCTCGATCAAGCGCTATTGGTTCGCAGGACCGAAGAAGGGCGCGGTCGAGGTGGTGATGGACAACCTCCCCGGCTACCCCGACAACATCAACCTCGCCTCCGACGGCAATTACTGGCTGGCGCTGGTCGGCATGCGCAGCCCTTCGCTCGACCTCGCCTGGAAGATGCCCGGCTTTCGGCGTCGCATGGCCAAGCGTGTGCCGGTCGACGAGTGGCTGTTCCCCAACATCAACACGGGCTGCGTGGTCAAGTTCAACGAGCAGGGCAAGATCCTCGAATCGTTCTGGGACCTGCGCGGTGAAAACCATCCGATGATCACCTCGATGCGCGAGCATCGCGGCTACCTCTATCTCGGCGGCATCGCCAACAACCGGATCGGCCGCTACAAGCTCGACAACGCCGATCCCGACTTCGTCCAGTATGACAAGCGGTGGGGGAAGCTGTCGTGATCGCAGCCGTCAGGGAATTCGCCAACCGCTTTCTCGGGCGCGGCGAAGCCACCATCACGGTGCCGTCCTTCGACGGTGCCTTGAAGCCCAACCAGAAGCTGGAAGCCGCCGACACCTTGCTGACGTGCCAGGCGCCGGAGGACCTCGCCACCGATGGCCGCAACCTCTTCATTGCGGACGGTCCGCGACTGATGTGCCTGAATGGCGGCTCGCCCTCGGAGATCCGCACCTTCGATCGGCCGATCTCGGCGTTGTGTGTCCTTCCCGAAGGCGGCCTTGCCGTGGCGCTCGGGGGACGCGAGGTGCGTCTCTATGCAAGCCCTTCGGCCGAACAGCCAAGCGTGACGTTCACCGACGCCGCCTTCAATGCCGTCAACGCGCTCGCGCCAGCGGGCGACAACACGCTGATTGCGACGGACGGCTCGGCGACATGCGGCGTCGACGACTGGGCGCGCGACCTGATGGAGCTCAACCGGAGCGGCCGCGTGTTCAGGCTGGATCCCGGCAGCAAATCCGTGACGGCGCTGGCCCAGGGGCTCGGCCATGCCTTCGGCGCCTGCGCGCATGGCAACGGCGTGCTGGTCAGCGAGAGCTGGCGCCACCGCCTCGTTCTGGTGACGCCGGGCGCATCGCCCCGGATCGTGCTCGCCCACCTGCCCGTCTATCCGTCGCGACTGACAAGAGCCGCGGGCGGCGGCTACTGGCTCACCGCCTTCACCGCGCGCACCCAGCTCATCGAGTTCGTGCTGCGTGAGCCGGCCTATCGCCGCCGCATGATGACGGAGATCGATCCGGCGTATTGGGTTGCCCCGCGCCTGCGCTCAGGCCTCTCGTTCAAGGAGCCGATGCAGGGCGCGCACATCAAGACCATGGGCGTCATCAAGCCGTGGGCGCCGCCGCGATCCTACGGACTCGTCATCCGTCTCAACCCCGATGGCCAGCCGCTCTATTCGCTGCACAGCCGGGTTGACGGCGTCAATCACGGAATCGTTGCGGCCATCGAGATGGGCGACGACCTCGTCCTGATCGCCAAGGGACCTGGCCGTGTCCTGCGACTGCCGCTGGCCGGCCTTGCCGAGGAGTTTTGCCAATGAGCGACATCATGCTCTCGCTGCGCAAGGCGACAAAACTCTACGCCGGCGTTCCCGCCATCGACGGGGTCGACTTCGACCTGCGCCGCGGCGAGATCCACGCGCTGGTCGGCGAGAACGGTGCCGGCAAGTCGACGCTCACCAAGGTCATGGCCGGCGTGGTGACGCTGACCTCGGGCGCCATGACGGTCGACGGCGCGGACGTCGCACCGAGGACGCCGCTGGAGGCACGCAATCTCGGCATCGCCATGGTGTTCCAGGAGAACAGCCTGGTGCCGACCATGACGGTGGCGCAGAATTTATTCCTCGGGCAGGAGAAGTTTTATAACCGCTTGCGCGGAATCTACATCGCCGCGCAGCAGTTTCTGCAATCGCTCAATTTCGACGTCACGCCGACCGCCACGGTCAGCGGTCTCGGCGCGGCCAAGAAGCAGATGGTTGAGATCGCGCGCGCGGTTCTGCACCGCGCCAAGGTCATCATCTTCGACGAGCCGACCGCGTCGCTGACGCCGGAGGAGAAGAAATACTTCTTCGACCTCGTCCGCGACCTCAGGAAGCGCGGGGTCTCGATCGTCTTCATCTCACATGCCCTGGAAGAGGCCCTGCTGCTCGCCGACCGCATCACGGTCCTGCGCGACGGCAAGCATGTCGTGACCGACGACGCCGCCAGGTTCGACCGCGCCGCGATCGTACAGGCCATGGTCGGCCGCGACCTGTCGAACACGCTCTACGGCGCACGCAAGCGCGGCGTGCGGCCGGCCGGCGCGCGCGTGCTCACGGTGCAGAATTTGAAGATGGCGCCGATGGTGAAGAACAATTCGCTGTCGGTGTTCGCAGGGCAGATCACCGGCGTATTCGGCCTCGTCGGGGCCGGCCGCACCGAGACGTTCAAGATCGTCTCCGGCGTGCTGAAGCGCGACTTCTTCCACGGCGGCGAGATCCTGCTGCACGACAAGCCGGTGCGCTACCGGGTGCCGGCACCGGCGGTCAAGGCCGGCATCGCCTATGTCACCGAGGATCGCAAGGTCGAGGGCTTCTTCGAGACGTCCTCGATCGCGCGCAACATCTATCTCGGGCTTCTGTCGAAGTTTCCCAAGGGCCGCATGATGCTGTCGCGGCGGGAAACCGCGACCATCGGCAAGACCTGGATCGAGAAGCTCGGGGTTCGCGCCATCGGCGACCACGGCAAGGTGGTCGAGCTGTCCGGCGGCAATCAGCAGAAGGTCGTGATCGCCAAATCGCTGGTGCAGGAGCCCGACCTGATCATCTTCGACGAGCCGACCCGCGGCGTCGACGTCGGCGCCATCGTCGAGATCCACGAGCTGATCAACCAGCTGGCCGACGAGGGCAAGGCCGTCGTGGTCATCTCGTCCTATTTGCCCGAGATCATGGCGCTGTCCGACCGCATCCTGGTCTCACGCCAGGGCAAGGTCGTGGAGGAATTCTCCGCGCTGGACGCGACCGAGGAAAAGATCATGTACGCGGCGATCCACTAGGCGCCGCCAGAGCGCTCGGGGCCAGCCGACTGCCTGAACCTTGGGCAGAGGCAACGGTCGCGCAATCTGATCTGCATCAAGTTGCGCTGCAAAAATCGCGGCAATGTTGGACCGGCTTCGGCTGCGCGGCTTCCACCTCGGAGATATCCGTAGCGGCCGGCCATTCGTGTCTCAACATGTGGGCGCCGCGGCGCGGTGTTATGAACAGATGAACTTCACTCCGGGCCGCGTCATCGCCGCGATCGCCATCCTGCTTGCAGGCGGCGGCTATTACTACTGGCAGCACCGCGATTCCAACACGCTGCCGGCGGGCTTTGCCCGCGGCAACGGCCGCATCGAAGCGGTTGAGATCGACATCGCCACCAAGACGCCGGGCCGGATCCGCGAAATCCTGGTCAACGAAGGTGATTTCGTGAACGCCGGCCAGGTTCTGGCGCGGATGGACACCGAGCAATTGCAGGCGCAGCGCCGCCAGGCCGAAGCGCAGCTCCAGCGCGCATCCGTCAATGTCGAGACCGCGAAGAGCCTGGTGAACCAGCGCGAGGCCGAACGCAGGGCTGCGGAGGCCGTGGTCGACCAGCGCATCGCCCAGCTCGACACCACCAGCCGCAAGCTCGATCGTTCCGAGCAATTGATCAGGACGAATGCGGTGTCGCAGCAGGTGCTGGACGACGACCGCTCGGCCAACGCCACGGCGAAGGCGGCACTTGCCGCCGCCCAGGCCCAGGTCGCGGCCTCAGAGGCGGCGATCAGCTCCGCCCGCGCCATGGTGATCGATGCCGGCGCCTCGGTCGACGCCGCCAAGGCCGCGATCGAAAGCATCAACGCCGACCTCAACGACAGTGTGCTGAAGGCGCCGCGCGAAGGCCGCGTCCAGTATCGCGTGTCGCAGCCGGGCGAGGTGCTCGCGGCCGGCGGCCGCGTCCTCAACATGGTCGATCTCGGCGACGTCTACATGACATTCTTCCTGCCGACCGCGGATGCCGGCCGCGTCGCGATCGGCTCCGAGGTCCGCCTCGTGCTCGACGCCATCCCGCAATACGTGATCCCGGCCAAGGCCACCTTCGTCGCCGACGTCGCGCAATTCACGCCCAAGACCGTCGAGACCGAGGAGGAACGCCAGAAGCTGATGTTCCGCATCAAGGCGCATATCGCGCCCGAGCTGCTGCGCCAGCACATCGAACATGTGAAGACCGGCCTGCCCGGCATGGCCTATGTGCAGCTCGATCCGGCCGCGCAATGGCCCGACAATCTCAAGATCAAAGTGACCCGATGAGCGCGACTGCCGCAGCCGACGCACCGGCCGGGCCCGGCAGCGTGGTGCATCTCGAAGGCGTAGGCCTGAGCTACGGCAAGACCCGCGCGCTGGATGGCATTACCCTCGACCTGCCGTCCGGCTGCATGATCGGATTGATCGGACCCGACGGCGTCGGCAAATCCAGCCTGCTCGCGCTGATCGCCGGCGCTCGCGAGATCCAAGAGGGACGCATCCATGTGCTTGGCGGCGACATGGCGAGCTCGCGCCATCGCCGTACGGTCTGCCCTGATATCGCCTATATGCCGCAGGGGCTGGGCAAGAATCTGTATCCAACGTTGTCGGTGTTCGAGAACATCGACTTCTTCGGCCGCTTGTTCGGACACGACAAGGCGGAACGAAGCAGACGGATCGCTGGCCTTTTGCGCGACACCGGGCTCACCCCCTTCGCCGACCGCCCGGCCGCAAAGCTCTCCGGCGGCATGAAGCAGAAGGTGGGCCTGTGCTGCGCCCTGATCCACGATCCCGAGTTGCTGATCCTGGACGAGCCGACCACCGGCGTCGATCCCTTGTCGCGGCGCCAGTTCTGGGAGCTGATCGCCTCGATCCGGAGCAGCCGGCCCGGCATGAGCGTGATCGTCTCAACCGCCTATATGGAGGAGGCCGCGCAGTTCGACTTCCTGATCGCGATGAACGCCGGCCGCGTGCTGGCGACGGGAACGCCTGCCGCGCTCAAGCGTCAGACCGGCGCCGACACGCTCGACGACGCCTTCATCCGTCTCTTGCCGGAGGCCGATCGCGGCAATCACACCGGCGTCGTCATCCCGCCGCGCAGCGCGGACCATGACGAGATCGCGATCGAGGCGGACCACCTGACCCGGCGCTTCAATGACTTCGTCGCTGTCGACGATGTCAGCTTCCGCATCAGGAAGGGCGAGATCTTCGGCTTCCTCGGTTCGAACGGATGCGGGAAGACGACGACCATGAAGATGCTCACCGGCCTGTTGCCCGTGAGCGAGGGCAATGCGCGACTGTTCGGCAATGCGATCGATGCCGGCGATATGTCCGTGCGCCGCCGCATCGGCTACATGTCGCAGGGCTTCTCGCTCTATTCGGAGCTGACGGTCGCCCAGAATCTCGATCTGCATGCGCGGCTGTTCGGGCTGTCGGCGGAGACCATCGCCGCGCGCATCCAAGAGATGATCACCCGGTTCGATCTTGCGGAGGTGTCCGACGCGCTGCCGCTCGGCCTGCGGCAGCGGCTGTCGCTGGCGGTCGCCATGATCCATGCGCCGGACATCCTCATTCTCGACGAGCCGACCTCCGGCGTCGATCCCGTCGCCCGCGACCGCTTCTGGCAGATTCTCGCCGAGCTCTCGCGCAAGGACAACGTCACCATCTTCGTCTCGACCCATTTCATGAACGAGGCCGAGCGCTGCGACCGGATCTCGCTGATGCACGCGGGCAAGGTGCTGACGTCGGACACGCCTGCCGCGATCGTGGCCGCGCGCGGCACCGCCACGCTGGAGCAGGCCTTCATCGCCTGCCTCGAAGAGGCGATCGCTGACACGGCGGATGCAGCCGGCCCGCCTGCGGCCGCATCGCCCGCGCCGGCTGCGACCGCTACGCCGCCGCGCAAGCGCAGCAGCGCGACGTTCAATCCGATCCGCATGCTGGCCTATTCCCGGCGCGAGGCGCTCGAGCTGCGCCGCGACCCGATCCGCGCGACGCTCGCGATCCTCGGCAGCGTGCTGCTGCTGTTCGTGCTCGGCTACGGCATCAGCATGGACGTCGAGAACCTGACCTTCGCCGTGCTCGACCGCGACGACAGCGCCATCAGCCGCGACTACAGCCTGCAGATCGCGGGGTCGCGCTACTTCACCGAAAAGCCTCCGATCACGGATTACGCCGATCTCGACCGCCGGATGCGCGCCGGCGAGATTGGCCTCGCCATCGAGCTGCCGCCCGGCTTCGGCCGCGACGTCAGCCGCGGTCGCCATGTCGAGATCGGCGCCTGGGTCGACGGCGCCAACCCCACCCGCGCCGAGACGCTGCGCTCCTACGCCCAGGCGATCCACGCCACCTGGCTCGCGCAGAAGGGCCGCGAGCTCTATGGCGAGGCGGCGATCGCCGGCTCCTACAGGCTCGAGCTCCGCTACCGCTACAATCCCGACGTCAGAAGCGTCGTCGCCATGGCGCCCGGAATCATTCCGCTGCTCCTGATCATGATTCCGGCGGTGCTCGCCGCGCTCGCGGTGGTGCGAGAGAAAGAGCTCGGCTCGATCGTCAATTTCTACGTGACGCCGGTGACGCGGCTGGAATTCCTGCTCGGCACGCAACTGCCCTATGTCGTGCTCGCATTCGGCAACTTCCTGCTCCTCGTCGGCTTCGCGCTCGCCGTCTTCGGCGTGCCCTTCACCGGCAGCTTTCCGACCTATGCGCTCGCCGCCCTGCTCTATGTCACCGCCACGACCGGCATGGGGCTGGTGATCTCGGCCTTCATGAACAGCCAGATCGCGGCGCTGTTCGGCACGGTGCTGATCACGCTGATCCCGGCCATCCAGTATTCCGGGCTGATCGATCCGGTTTCATCGCTCCAGGGACTGGGCGCACTGGTCGGGCGGCTCTATCCCACCACCTATTTCGTCACGATCTCGCGCGGCACCTTCTCCAAGGGCCTCGGTTTCGAGACTCTCCACAACGATCTCCTGGCGCTCGCCGTCATGATCCCGGTGCTGGTGGCAGCCGGCACAATGCTGCTGAAGAAACAGGCCCGCTGACCATGCGCATCGACAACGTGCTTCAGCTCGGCATCAAGGAATTGCGCGGCCTCGTGCGCGACCCGATGCTGCTCGTGCTCATCGTCTACTCCTTCACGCTGGCGGTCTATGCAGGTGCCAAGGCACTGCCGGAAACATTGAACCGCGCCGCGATCGCCATCGTCGACGAAGACCATTCGCCGATATCGACCCGCATCGAGATGGCGTTCACGCCACCCTACTTTTCCGAGCCGCGCCTGATCTCGCAATACGAGATGGACCGGCGGATGGACGCGGGTCTCGACACCTTCGCGCTCGACATCCCACCGGACTTCCAGCGCGACCTGCTGGCGCGGAGATCGCCCGCGATACAGCTCAACGTCGATGCGACGCGGATCTCGCAGGCCTTCAACGGCGGCGGCTATGTCGAGCAGATCGTCAGCGCGGAGATCGCGGAATTTCTGGCGCACACGCGCAATGCACAGGCCGCACCGATCGAGCTGGCGCTGCGGGCGCGGTTCAACCCGGAACTGAAGAAGTCCTGGTTCGGCGCCATCGACCACGTGATCACCTCGATTACCATGCTCTCGATCATCCTGACCGGCGCAGCGCTGATCCGCGAGCGCGAGCACGGCACGATCGAGCACCTGCTGGTGATGCCGGTCACGCCATTGGAAATCATGGTGAGCAAGATCTGGTCGATGGGAGCGGTGGTGCTGATCGCCTCCGCCTTGTCGATCATCTTCGTGGTCAAGGGGTGGCTGGCGGTTACCATCGATGGCTCGGTGGCGCTGTTCCTCGTCGGCGCGGCGCTTCAGCTCTTCGCCACCACCAGCATGGGCATCTTCCTCGCCACCGTCGCCGGGTCGATGCCGCAGTTCGGGCTGCTGCTGATCATGATCCTGCTGCCGCTGCAGACCCTGTCGGGCAGCATGACGCCGCGGGAGAGCATGCCGCAATTCGTCCAGGACATCATGCTGGCGGCGCCCAACACGCATTTCGTGATGCTCGCGCAGGCGATCCTGTTCCGCGGCGCGGGCCTGGAGGCCGTCTGGCCGCAGCTCGTCGCGCTCACGCTGATCGGCGTCGTCTTCTTCCTGATCGCGCAGCGCCGGTTTCGCGCGTTTCTGGCCTAGGCACGACGCGCGGCCCGAGCGTATTGCCCGGCCTCAAAGCTTGTGCCCCTTCTGCCGCAGCGCCTCGATCAGGCGCTGCTTCAGCTCGTCGGCCGCCTTCTGACCGACGTCCTGGCCGATCTGCATGCTCGCCTGCGCCAGCGCATCCGACTTCTCCAGGAATTTTCGTCCCACGGGCTGGGCGTAGAACGCCTCGATCTGGCGCAGCTCATCGACGGTGAAGCTGGCGGCGTAGAGAGCCGCGATCTGATCGATCATCGAGGCGACGAACGGAGCATAGATCTCGGCGCCGGGCGCCGTCAGCGCATCATAGTCGCGCTCGATCTCCGGCCTGTCCTGGGCGACCACCGGCCTGAGCTTAAGCAGGAGCTGCGGCAGCAGCGTACGATACTGGTCCGCAATCTTCAGCGTGACGACGAGCTTGCGCGCTGCATTCATCGCCTCCGGCGGCGGCGCCTGCGCCGACGCGCCGCAGACCAGGAACAGGAGCGTGCCGGCGATCGTCAACAAACGTCTGGACATGAACCTCTCCGTGAGAAGGCGAGCTGGCGCCACGATGCTTTCAACGGCTCGCGGGCGCCCCGGCCGCGGCCGGAGCGCTTTCGGGCTCGGAATCCTCGACCTCCGTCACCTTCACGAACAGGCTGGGCACGCGTTCGGCACGATCGAGCAGCCAGGCGGCGCCGATCATGATGACGATGCCGACGACGGAGACGGCGAGCTGCTCCCAGACGCCCTTGGTGTATTGCGTCAGGATCCAGTGCGCGGAGAACGACAGGAACACCCCGAGGCAGAAGATCGGCAGCGAATGCTGGCCGCAGAGGATGACCGGGCGCAGCCAGGGTGTGTGCAGCGACCGCCATTTGCGCGAGATGAAATGGGTGACCCAGATCGCCAGCGCCAGGAAATGCGTGAAGCGCAGCATGTCGAGATCGGTCTTGTCGATCGGGTAGATCGCCTTGATCATCCATTTCGGGATCAGGGCCTCGAGCGCGGGAACGTGCCAGGTCATCACGATCAGGAGCGCGAAGGCGAGCCAGGCCGCAGCTAACGTCATCGCCGCCTTCGACCACACCCATGTCGCGATCTTCCCGATCTGGCCGATGCCGCACCAGGCCGCGAACACGAACATCAGCTGCCAGCAGAACGGGTTGAAGTACCATTTCGTGCCGGGCGGATAGGAGGCGACGTTCCAGTCGAACCAGCGCGACAGCACATAGAGCACCACGGAGGCGGCGAGGGTCAGGTTCGGCCGCCGCACCAGGCACCAGACGATGAAGGGCGAGGCGAACACCAGCGCGATGTAGAGCGGCAGCACGTCGAGATTGACCGGCTTGTATTTCAGGACGATCGCCTGCCCGATCAATTCGTCCGGATGCGACAGGAAGTTGAACACGTTGAACTCGTGCTCGTACATCGGATTGTCGAAGCGGCGCGCGGTGCGCGCGATCTGCGCCGTGAACAGCAGGAACAACATGATGTGGGCGACGTACATCTCGGCCGCGCGACGCCACAGCCGCTTGAGCGCGGCGAGAAACCAGCCGCCCGCGATGATCGGCCCGTAGATCCAGCCGACCAGATAGCCGGAGATGAAGACGAAGAACTCGGCGGCGTCGCTGAAGCCGTAATTGCGCAGCGTCAGCCAGGCCACGACGTCGTGCGGGATGTGGTCGAGGAAGATCATCCACAGGCCGATGCCGCGGAAGAGGTCGAGCCGCAGGTCGCGCTCGACCGGCGCCAACAGTGCTGACTGGTCCCGTGTGATCATGGCCCCGCCTCTTCCGGTGGGCGTCGCGCCGTGGCGGCGCCGACAAAATGCAATGCTAAAAAACGCGAATCAAAAGATCACCTGGCCCTGCGGCTAGCTTCCCGCCAACGGTAGCCGACCCAGGTGCCCGCGCAAGGGACTTCGTCATCACGGGCGGCGGGGACCACCGCCGGGCCGCGCCGAACCGGCGGCCATCCCACTAGAACATCGAAAACAACCCCATGCACAGTAGAAGTGACACGATAAGCCATTGTGATTACTACAAAATAAAAACGATATGTCGGGCAAGAAG
This sequence comes from Bradyrhizobium sp. B025, assembly GCF_042257955.1. NCBI lineage: Bacteria > Pseudomonadati > Pseudomonadota > Alphaproteobacteria > Hyphomicrobiales > Nitrobacteraceae > Bradyrhizobium > Bradyrhizobium sp. B025. The sequence continues at coordinate 7,821,744 of NZ_CP170150.1, forward strand.
GTCCCCCGGCGGTACGATCGCACGGCAGGCGGATTGAGAGGCAGGGGTCAGGCGAGCTCGTCGCCCCGGGCGAGCATCCCGGTCAGCATCGCCTCGGCCTTCTGCTTCAGCGGCAGCGCGCCGCTGTCGGAGGCGATCGCGATCGCCGCGCGCAGGGCGGCAAGGATCGCGGCCTTGTTCTCCTCGCTGGAGGGCGGCGTCACCACGGCTTCGCCGAACAGGGCTTCGGCCTCGAGGCCGGCAAACCCCTGCTGCCGCGCGGTGTTGCGCGCCTCGCGCAGCATGTTCTGCGCGGCCTGGACGTCGCCGAGCCGGCGGGTTGCCAGCGCCAGGTAGATCGAGCTGCGCAGCACCGCCGAGGTATAGCCGACCGCCTTCGCCTCCTCGCGCGCCTCGCCGAGCATGCCGCGCGCCCGATCGAACAGACCCTGCTCGAGATAGGCGATGCCGAGGTGGCAGGCGAGCACCGGCACGAACAGCCGAATGCCATGCTTCTGCGCGAGGACGAAACCCTCTTCGAGGATGGCGGCGGCCGCCGCCGGATCGTTGCGGCCGAGCTTCAGCCACCCGCCGCTATAGGCCGCCGCGACGCGGTCATAGGGACGGCCCGTCTCCTCCGCGATCGCCGCGGCCTGCTGCTGGAGCTGCTCGGCGACATCGAGCTCGCCCATCACGGTGTGGGTGAAGCTTTTCATCATGCAGCAGAGGAGGAGCGTGTATTTTGGGGGCGTACCGAAGGGCGCGCTTGCCTCCGGTCCCATGAGATTAGCGCGGCCTCGCGCCAACGTCTGCTCCGCTTCGCGATATCGACCGGCGAGAAAATAGGCCTGTCCCAGATTGTATTGTGCAAGGTTGCGCCAACCCGGGTTGCCTGACTTCTCGGCGAGGCCAACGACCTCCCGGCCGAGCGCAACCGCTTCAGTTGGCGTTCCGTAGAAATTCTGTCCACCCGCCATGACGGTCATGGCGGCGACCTTTCTTCCGATGTCGTCAATTCCACTGGCCCGGCGTTCGGCCTCTTTTCCGAGATCGATCCACTCGGCAACCTGACCGGACCAGATGAATGCCATTCGCGCCTCCATCCGGAGGTCAATTGCATCTGCCTCCCGCGAAGGAGTCATCGGTGTTTTGTCGAGCGAACTCATCGCGATCCCGAAATAGTCGACCGCATCGGCATATGCCGAGCGCACAAGACATTTCCGCGCGGCCCCCCTCCCGTACCCGAACGCTTTCAGCCAATCCTTCGCGCGCATTGCGTGGTAGCAAAGCGTGTCAGGACCGTCGCTCCATGTCTCGTCGCTTTCGAAGGCCGCAAGAATTCGCGCATGTATATTTTCGCGCACCTTTTCGACCATCGACTCGTAGGTCACTTGGCGGACCATCTCGTGCTGGAACTCGATCGAGTCCTCAAGTTCACTATCGATCCTCACGAGGAGCTCGGCTCGGTCGAGCGCTCCAAGGCAATCCTGGAAGACGTCTTCGGGCAGCGCCGCGACGTTCCGCAGCATCATCACGCTTGAGCGCGGCCCCAGCGCCGCCGCTATTTGGAGAACCGAGCGCTCCTGCCTTGAAATGCGATCGAGCCGCGCCGCAATCACGCCCTGAATGCTGGTGGGGATGCCGAGCTCATCAATGGGTCGAACGAGCGCAAGGTCACCCCACTGACCGCGAAGCGTGCCACTATCTTTCAGTCCACGGCAGACTTCCTCGAGAAACAGGGGAACGTTGGCCGTATGAGAGATGATACGGTTCTTCAAATCGGTGTTCGTCGCCGACGGTCCGAGCATATCGGCCAACATGGCCAATCCCGAATCGTCATCCAGGGGGCGCATTGCAATCACTTCCGCGTGGCAGCGCGCGATCCACTCAGGCATGCCGTTCGGCCTGCTCGTGAGAAAAACCATCAGGTTGGGGCTCTGCAACGACGCGATTGCAGCAACAACCGCATCGCTGGCTCGGTCGATCCAGTGCAGGTCCTCGATGAGAAGAACGGTGCGCTGCTGGAAGGCCAAGCCTTGAACGATGGCGCAACTTGCATCGGAAATGGCACGCGCGCGCGCGTAAGGCTCCAACTCGCTCCAGCGAGGATCCTCGACCGGAATATCCAATATGGAATCGATCGCGAGTTGATGGATTGCCTGCAACTCCTGTCGGATGTCGACCAGACTATCCGAATCTCTGGCGGTAACTTCGGAGATCGAAAGTATAATGCGCTTGAGCGCGCTGAACGGCACGCCCTGAAGGTTCGGGCTGCACTCGGCGTCGATCAACCGCCAGCCATCGGCCTTGAGCTCCTGGGCGAACTCATGTGCGAGCCGCGATTTTCCGATGCCTGCATCGCCGATCAGAAGGACCGTCTGCCGGCTTGCACTGGACCTCTCCGCGGCACGTCCCAACAGGGCCCGCTCGGTCGTTCGATCGACAAACCGCGAAACGCTCCGCGCACGTCGCACCCGCCAGCTTGAAAGGTCGCTCGCTCCGACGACACGGTAGACCGGCAGCGGCTCGTTGAAGCCGCGCAGCACCTTGAGGCCCAGGGATTCGAATCGGACATGTCCATCCGCGAGTTTCTGGCAGGCTTCCGACACGTAGATCTGATTGGCCTCGGCCGCTGCCTCCAGCCGCGCGGCAAGATGCTGAGCGGCGCCTCCGATCTCGTAGACCTTGGAAAACTCGCTTGCGACCATATAGGCGACGACGTGCCCCGAATGGAGGCCGACCCGAACCTGAAGTCCGGGATCGCCAAGACGGCCAACGCGCCGAACTAGCTCGATGGCCGCATGGCAGGCCAGCGGCGCATGGTTGTCGTCGGCGATCGGGGCACCAAAGACAGCCGCCAAGCCGTCCCCCAACTCCTTGCTGACGATGCCGCCAAACTGGCGTACCGCGCCCCTCATGGCCGCCAGCGCAGGCTCCAGGCGCGAGACGGCCTCCTCCGGCTCCAGTTCGGCAACAAGCCCTGTGGAGTCGATGACGTCGGCTCGGAGAATTGTCACAAACCGCCGCTCGCTGTCGGGATCAGCACGCCGACGTACCGCCGCCCCACACTTGGAGCACCAGCTATCGTCGGGATCAATCGCCGACTGACACGCGAAGCAATGCATTCCTGCGCCTTCAAGGATCGCGGCGTCGCTGTCGTCCAGCGCCCGCGAGCAACTCGTGGTAAGAATACCTATCAAGAACCGCTTAGCAAATCGGACTTGCCCATCGCCGTTTAGCGGGGCGCGGTGCGGTTGGCGATCTGGACGAAACACAGTCCTGAGTGGTAGCGTACGCAAATCCCAGCAAAGATGGGGCATATATCGGCGAGGCCAGGTTGGCAAAACCAACCGGCGTCGTGGAGCTGTATGTATTTTCGCAAAGCCAAGGACATATTGAGGGAAAAGACGATGGGGTCGAGAACTTACACCGGGGCTTCATTCAAAGATTTGATGAACGACAATTATTTCCCTCTGGAAAACATGCAGAGGAGCGTGGACATCCTCAAGGCGTCGCCGGACATCCATCTGCCGACCCTGGAGTACGGCCAGTACCACCTGATCCTGACGCCGGCGGACAAATGGCCGGACGGGAGTGCGGCGTACTGGCACAAGGAGAAGGGCCGGGCTCGCGTCGACCTCACCACGCAGCTGAATACGGTCCCGCTGTCCAAGGACGAGCCCGGCGTGATCCCGCTGACGCGATGCGCGCTGCTCGATGCCTGCGTGCGGAAATGCTTCAATTCCGAGCCGCCGATCCCGATGAAGACGAATATCATCACCCACGCGGCGAGCGACGCCTATGCCGACCGGCACGAAATCCGGCTGGAGTGGGAGTACGACAATGGTGAGGACCAGGCGCCGACGTTGCTCCACCTGACGATGGTCTGTCCGTACCGACCCTGATTCCGAGCGGGAGCAGCGCGGAGGCTTCCGCACCAATCGAAGGTGGTCCGTCGTCGCCACAGCATACGTTGCACGACGGACCAATCATGCCCCGCCCGCTCGGCCCGAAGGCCGCGGCGCACTGTCTCGCTGCCGCCCCGTCATGGGCCTGTCGCACGAAAATGATCCGCTCCAGCTGTGCGCGTGTGAGTCGCCTGCTTGAGGCAACCGTCGCGTCCGTTGACAGGAGCGGCCGATGCCGGTGGGACTGCTGGAGGTCGAAGGCACGATCGAGGTCAGCCAGTTCTGGCCGGAGGGGAGGTCTGACGCCGACACCACCAAGGTCGTGGTGAACGTCGCGCCCGATGCGATCCGCTTCCGCAAGAACGACACCTCGCCGTTCCAGCCGACCCATGTCTTCGACAACGCCAAGGTCAAGGGCCGGACCAACACGGCACCGATCAAGAACGGCAAGCTGACCGTGCGCCTTCAGGGCATCGACGCGCCGGAGCTGCATTACCAGCCGTCGCCGCTGTCGCCCGCCGAGAAGAAGGGCCTGACGGATGCCAAGCGGCAGGCCTATCACGAGGTCACGCACCCCTACCGGCAATTCCTCGGCGCGACGTCGAGCAAGGCGCTGCATGACTTCCTCAGCCGTGCCGGCGGGGCGACGCTGGCCTGCCGGGTGTTCACCCGTGTCGATGCGCCGAACGAGGTGTTCGACACCTATGGACGGCTCGTCGGCGACATCGAGGTGACGGTCGCGAAGCAGACGGTCGACATCAACCACTGGCTGGTCGAGCAGGGCTTTGCCTATCCGACGTTCTACTCCTCGATGAACGACGACGAGATCAAGGCCTTCCTCGTGCTCGCCAAGGCCGCGCGGACGAAGAAGCTGCCGGTCTGGAAGCATCTCGCCAAAACCGTTCCGGCCTTCGACTTCGACCTGCGCGAGCCCAAGAAGAACGAGACCGACGTGCTCGCGACCGACAAGGGCCCGGTGATCCTGCCAAAACTCTACCGCCGCCAGACCAACTGGTCGGCGCGCAAGAAGGCGAAGGTGACCAGCCAGACCTTCCAGAAATTCCTGGGTGAAGGATCAGGCGGCAAGCCGGACACCTGCTACGAGATCGACGACTTCCTGACCAACGGCGTTCACTCGGCGACGCCGCGGAATTTCGCCGAGTTCGTCGAGGGCGGGAAGGTGATCAAGTTTCAGCCGGAAGGGCTGGTGTTCGGCGAGGCGCCGTCGATGCTGGTGGGGGCGGACAACAAGCCCATCCTCCATTTCTGACGCTTGTCTGTCGCCAAACAAAAATGGCCCGCGTCGCGCGGGCCATTTTCTCATCCAAAGCTGCGAAGTCCGAACTTGGCCTTCAGCGACGTCGGACCGCCAGAGCACCTGCTCGTTAGCGAAGGCCGCCGGTGACGTGAAGTGTCTCGCCGGTGACGTAGGACGCGTCGTCCGATGCGAAGAAGGCCACCGCGGCAGCGATCTCCTCGACCTTGCCGATGCGGCCAAGCGGGGTGGTGGATTCGATCCAGGTGCGCATGTCGCCCTCGTGCAGGCCGGCCGACACGACGCCTTCGGTGGCGATCATGCCTGGATTGACAGCGTTGACGCGAATCTTGCGCGGCGCGAGCTCCTTCGACAGCACGGAGGAGATCGCATCCACCGAGGCTTTGGTCGCAGTGTAGACGGCGGTGTTCGCCGGCGCGATGGTCGATACCCCGGAGCTGATGTTGATGATGCTTCCGCCATTGGCGTTGAAGTGCTTCGCCGCTTCACCCGAGACCAGCAGCAGGCCAAGCACGTTGAGGTCGAAATGCTTGTGGAAATGCTCGGGCGTGATGGCCTCGAGCGGGGCGAACTCGTAGACGCCCGCGTTGTTGACGAGGATGTCGATCGCACCGAACGCCTTCACGGTCTCCGCGACGACGCTCTTCACGTCCTTGGCGTCGGCCAAGTTGCCATGGACCGCGACGGCTTTGCCCCCCTTGGCGATGATGGCGGCGACCACGCGGTCGGCGGCCTGCTTGCTGGAGCTGTAATTGACGGCAACCGCCGCACCCTCAGCCGCAAGCCGGGCGGAGATTTCGGCACCAATGCCTTTGGATGCGCCGGTCACGAGCGCAACTTTGCCTTCGAGTCTCTTGGTCATCGCATGTCTTCCGTTGTTCGGCGGGATGCCGATATTCAATAGTTCAATACTAGTGAACTATTGAATGAGTTCAAGGGGCATGCTATATTTTGGGCATGGTGCAGTTCGTTCACCCATCGCGGGACGAGATTACGCTGGCCGGAGTGCTCGGAGCCCTCGCGGATCCCATGCGGCTGCGGATCGTCAAAAGCCTGGTCGCGCAGAACGCTTGCATGTCGTGTACCGAGGCGGCGCCTTGCCCTGACATGGCGAAATCGACCCTGTCGAACCATTTTCGCATTCTGCGGGAGGCCGGCCTGATCCGGACGTCAAAGCAAGGTGTCCAGCACCGCAATGTCGTGCGCGAAGAGGACATCAATGCGCGATTTCCAAAACTGTTGAAAATGATCCTGAGCTTTCCGGACTGAGTGTCGCCACTACCAGGCATAGCGGATGATACCCTTGCCGGCGTAGCTGCTTGTGACGTTCGAAAATTCGCCCTCGAAGGTAGCGCCGAACGAGACGCCGCCGCGCCATTTCACCTCGGCCGAGGCCGTGACGAGCGCGGAGTCGCGCGCCTGCGCCGCGCCGTTGACCACGAATGATGCGCCCGGGAGCGCCTGGAAGGTGGACGCGATAGCGCGATCGGGATCGAAGTCGTGCGCCCAGGCGGCGCGGCCGCGCAAGACCAGGACGGCATCGCTCAGCGCAAACGACCTATCCGCGCGCAGACCGAGCTCGCTGCGCGTGTCGGTGACGCTCCGCGAACCGTAACTCAGGGCGAAGGCATTGCTGCCCGAGAGCATCTGTTCGGCATAGGCCGGCAGATCGAAGACGGTCGACTGGCCGGCGGCGTAAGGCGTGAGCCCCATCCACGGCGTCACGAAGCGATAGCCGGCCTCGACGCGGCCGGAATAGGCGTTGGCGTTGAAGCGGGCTCGCAACTGATCGCTGCCGGCGATGGTGACGGTGCGGGTGGTGGTAATGCCCTGCCAGCCATACGCCAGCGCGGCGGAGACGTAGGCCGCGCCGACGCCGTGGCGAAGGAAGGCGCCGGCCTGAAACAAATCCGACCGGCCGCTGCCGCCGTTGGCGACGCCAAAGCTCGTGCCGCCGCCGGCCAGCGCGAAGCCGGCGACGGTGTCGGGTGAAAAGCGATAATCGGCGCCGACCGCCGTGCCGGCGATGCGACTGGTCGCCGTGTTCGATCCCGTCGTGGCATTGCCGTCGGTGGTCTGCGAACCGCCATAGCCCGCGGCCCATACGCCCCAGCGTTGCATTACGATGTCGGACGCCGCCGGGGCCTTGCGGGAGAGCGCGGCATAGGCGTCGCGCTCCGCGGCGGAACGTCCGCGACCGGTGGAGGCGTAGGCACGGGAGCCATCCTCGTCGGCGAATTGCGACGCACCGGCCGGCGACGATCCGACATCGCCCCGGCCGGCCAGGAACGGATCGGTGAGGACGCCGATGAACTGCGTCATCGCGTCGAACGTGGTCTGCTGCGACCCGGTCGCGGTTTCGCCGGAGGCCTGCGTCAGGCCCGCTTGCGACAGCGTGCCGTACACGGCGGGAATGCCGCCGGTGAGGTTGAAGAAAGTCGACAACGCATTTCCGACATTCTGCTGATTGACGTTGAGCCCGCCGGAAATGGAAAAGTTCAGCGCCAGATCGAGATAGGCATTGTTGGCATCATAGCTCAGGCTGGTGTGAAAGGTGGCCGGCAGGTTGGTATCGACCAGCGCGCCGAACGTGCCGGTCACCCCGCCGCCGGCATTGACGATCGTGTATTGCTTCGCCACGTAGCTGCCGGCCGCGAACACGGCACTGACGGTGGCCCCGCCCAGGGTCGCGGTGCCGGTCACGTTGACGCGATCGGCATTGGCGGGCGAGACCTCGACCACGTAAGTCGACGGCGCCGTGAAGACGAGATTGCCGTTCACGGTCAGGAGGCCGATCGAATTGCCCGGCGCCAGCACGCCGCCATTGATCGTAGTGTTGCCGACCGTGCCGTTGCCGCCGAGCGTGCCGCCGCTGTTGACGGTGGTCAGCGACGCCGAGGCGAGCGAGCCGTTGACGGAGAGAATGCCGGCATCGACGCTGACCGCGCCTGTGAATGAACTCGATCCCGTCAGCGTCCAATTGCTGCTGCCGGCCTTCACGAAGCTGCCGAAGCCGCGGTACTGGGCGGAGTCGCCGAGCGTCGACAGGTCGAACGAGCTGTTGGCGGCTCCGCCCAGCCGGAGCGTGTCGGCGGAGCTGAAGGCCATGACGTTGCCGGTGACGGTCGACCCGGCCTGAAGCTCCAGACTGTTGACGCCGCCGGTGAATGTGATGGCGTTGGCACGGGCCCCCGTGCCGGCATTTCCGAGCCCGCCGCTGATGATCCCCGCATTCTGCACGACGAGGCCGGCGCCGCTGATTCCCGCGCCGCCGGCGACGGGCGGAAAAAAGGTCGGATACCTGGGATCACCTTGGGGGCCACCGGTGCCTCCCGAAATCATGCCGGTATTGATGACGATGCCCCCGGCCGCGAGAACAAGACCATCGCCGCCGCCGCCGCCGCTTCCAGAACCGATTGCGCTTCCGCCGCCAGAACCGCCGCTTCCTCCCGTGATCGAACCGGCATTGGTCACGGTTGCAGTGGTGCCGACGACGACACCCTTTCCACCTCCACCGGCGCCGCCATTGCCATCGGCGGAAGTTGTGCCTGCATCGCCGCCCGAACCACCCCTGATGAAGACGCCGGCATTGACCTGCAGATCGCCGCCGGACAGGTACAAGCCATCGCCGCCGCCACCGCCCCCGCCGGCCGACCCGTTGTAGGGGCCAAGACCGCCTGCTCCGCCATTTCCGCCGGTCAGGTTGACCACCGCGGTGTAGTTGCCGCTGACGGTCGCGGCCCGGCCACCACCCCCGCCGCCGCCCCCGGCGTTGACGCCCGCCTGGCGTCCACCGCCGCCTCCGCTGCCGCTGCCGCCGCCACCGCCGCCTGAATAACCCGCGCCCCCGGTTCCTCCGCCTGGCGCAACGCTGTTTCCGGCTGCCCCCCCGTACGGACCGCTTCCCGCAGTGTTCGGGCCACCGCCGCTTGCGCCGTTCCCCGCTGCATTCCCGTCGCCCGCCAGACCACCGGCGCCGCCGGCTCCGGGGACACTGTCGGAGTAGGCGCCGCCAGTGCCGCCGTTGCCGCCGACCAGCTGCGCATGCGCCGGCATCATTTGCGCCGCAAGGCCGACAAGAACACCGACGCTCGCAAGCAGAGCCCTGCGCAGCAGCCATCCAAGGCCGGCGCATCGCGAAGGCGCCGTCGTGCGCGGACCGGAGCGATGCCGGTCGCGCGACGGGTCGATCTCATCGGGAGAAAGCGGCAAGGACCTGTTGTTCATCATCATCTGCGACATCAAGGAGGAGGCCGCCCGCGATCAGTGCAGGCCGGCGGCGCGAAGATCCGTAACAGGTCGCCCGCCGCCGTGATGTGCCGTGTGTCTCACGCGCGGATTCCGACGGACGGTGATGCAGAGACGGCACAGTCGCGCGAACCGTCGATGCTCGCCTCAACGGGAAGCAGAAAGAATTGCCGACAGTCGGCAGAAATGGTCCGGCGGTTGATCGGGCCTGCGGCCTCGCGAGCGACGAAGCGTCGGACTTGTCTCGATCCATCAATCAACAATCGCAGCGCGCAGGATTGGTACGGATCGTGCAATTACTCGTCGTGCAGACGAACGAGGATCGGACAATGAATATCTCGGGCGCGAATGCCTACGCGTATTTGCAAGACGCTTCATCGGCAAAGCGAGCGAATGCCGGCACGACGTCATCCGCCGGCAGTGCGCCGGTCTCATCGAGCGGCTCCGGTCAGGCCAGCGACGGAAGCGTCCAGACCACCGAACGACTGGCGTCGATCTGACGGTCTGATCGTCCGCCGATCCGGATCAGCCGTCGTAGCCTTTCGGACGATTGAAGCGCCCATGGCAAAACAAAAATGGCAAAACAAAAATGGCCCGCGCGATGCGGGCCATTTTCGTATCGGAACCGGTGAAGTCCGAATTTGGTTGCGGGGATAGGATTTGAACCTATGACCTTCAGGTTATGAGTACGATGATTGCTCATTCCAGCCTGTTCCCCACGTGTCCTCACGTGTCATAAGCTGTTGTTTTTACACTATTTATTTGACTTTTCGATTTCGGTGGTGTCCTGTCATTTCCGCTACGGTGGCGACACGGTGGCGACACGAAGAACAAACCGACACCGCATTTCCCCACTGGTATGCCAATCAAGCTTTCCAAACGCACTGTTGACGCCATCGCTGCTGGTCCCCTCCCCGCCATTCAATACGACCTGGAATTGCGAGGGTTCGGGGTTCGTATCGGCGCGAGCGGCTCGCTCAGTTGGTTCATAGAATATCGGCCGGGTGCCGGTGGTCGGCGCGTCGCGAAGAGGCGGTTCTACTTTGGATCGCGCGAGTTCACGCCGGAGCAAGCGCGCCAGACCGCGAAGGAGCTGCTTGCCAACGTGGCGTTGGGCGGCGATCCAATGAAGGATAGGCTCCACGAGCGCCAATCACTCACATTCAGCGAATTCGCCGAACGGTACTTGTCCGAGGAAGCCGAACCGAAGTTGAAGCCTGGCACGGTCGCGAACTACCGCATTGCCGTTCGCCGACATGCCAACCCCGAAATTGGCAAGTTGAAGCTCCACAAGATTTCCAACGCCGATCTCGCGCGGCTGCACACCAAGATCGGCAAGACTAGCACGGTGAATGCAAACCGGACCCTGGAATGCGTTTCGTCGATTTTTCGCTATGCGGTCACCTGTAACATCGTTCCGGTCGGCCACAATCCGACCAAGGGAATTCGAGCCTTCCGGGAGAATCGGCGCGAACGGTTCCTGAACTCCGACGAACTCGCCCGCCTTGGCAGCGCAATCCGGGAAGCCGAGACGGTCGGCATTCCCTACCAGATCGACGAGACAAAGCCGACTTCCAAACACGCACCGAAACCCGAAAATCGGCGAACCAAGATCGACCCGTATACAGCAGCAGCGCTACGCCTGTTGATCCTGACCGGCGCTCGCCTTCGCGAGATTCTTCACCTTAAGTGGGATTACGTGGACTTTGAACGCGGATTGCTGCTGTTGCCAGACTCCAAAACAGGACGAAAAGCTATTGTGCTCAATGTGCCCGCCCTTGCAGTTTTGTCCAGCCTCGACCGCAAGGGCCAATACGTCATCTTTTCCGAACAGGAAGATAAGCCACGCGCCGACCTAAACAGGCCGTGGCGAACAATCTCTGCACGAGCGAAACTGCAAGGTGTTCGGCTCCACGATCTGCGGCACACTCACGCGAGCGTCGGTGCCGGTGCCGGTCTTGGGCTGCCCATCATCGGCAAACTGCTTGGGCATACACAGGCGAGCACGACGCAACGCTACGCTCATCTTGATTCTGATCCTCTGCAGAAGGCATCGAACAAGATTGCCGCCAGTATCTCCGCTGCTATGGGTGACGACGTTGGGCATGTTGCGCAGTCGAGAAACGTTGCGCCAACTCAATCGTCGGCAATAAGAAAGCCTTACTGATATGGCCAGACTGAAAGGTGACGGTGCACGCCTGCCCCTGAAGAAGATTCATAGGTACGTGGTTCGCGATAGAGAGGACGCGTGGCGCGAAGTGGAGATGGCAGCAGGCATCAAATTGACCTCGGAGTCTCGGGAAAGGATTCATCTTGCCACAACTCTCTATTCAAACATCGGCCCGATCTACTCTCCCAAGCGGTCCGTATTGGCGAAGGATGCCAAACTGGCGATTGACTCGTGGTTAGCCGCGACCGAGCGGCTAATTGAGGCACTCACCCCTCCTGGTGCCGATTTAGGGGATTTTATGCCGCCTATTGACGAGAAGCTGTTTTCGCGAATGTCGAAGCTGACCTCAATCGGGCAAGTTGCGCTTGTTGGCTTGACCGCAGCGGCAGTGAGTCAGAAGGCTCTCGATTCCTTGGGTCAGGAGAAGCGAAACGGGCGTATCGAACAGGACCAATGGGTCGCCTGGGTATGCTTAGTGACAAAGGAACTGAGGGCAGCGGGACTTAAAATAGCTGGCAAGAGCCTCGACAAATCCAACGGTGAATCGCCCTATATCAGGGTCATGCTGATCCTTCAGTCTTGGCTTCCTGGCGAATGTCGTCATTGCGGTTCATACGAATCGATGCGAACGCGGGCTCAGGCCGCTCTCAGGAAATTCGGTAGTCTACGCGAAACAACATTATTCCAGATCATTGCTGGCTGGGGCACTCAACTGCTTCCGAGTTATCCTGGCAACCTAAGGCAGGCTTCCGAAGAGACGCTCGCAAGTTTTGATGATTTCGCCCAAGGGATTCTTGATCAAGCGAAATCGCGGGTTTCAAAAAGTCGCGCGCCAGGCTGAGGCTTTCAAACGGACCATCTTAGGGTGCCTCCGCAACTAAGGAAGCTCCGGGAACGAGAATCCAAGATTTGAGCCTTAACTGCTCCCGCTAACCTTCAGTCATCGCATCTATGTGTCGTCTCGCTTCCGGGCTGGTCCGGAAGTTTCCGCGAGACAACCATGTCACAGGCAAAAGCACCTAACGAACCCGCGTACTTCAGGCCGCGTCTAGCGGCCGACTATCTCAACACTTCTACATCCACTCTCGCAAAGCGGCGCCTTTACGGCGGTGGCCCCAAGTTCTCCCGCATAGGGAGAGCGATTCGGTACGCCAAGGCGGACCTCGACGAGTTCATGGCGCTCAGCGCGGTCTCATCCACCACCGAGGGGTCGGCTCAGATTAAGCAGGCGAACGAGAAAACGCTGCGCTTGCGGCAGAACGTCTGCGTCGAGGAATCAAGCTGACGTGGGGTCAACTGATCACTGCCGCAGGGAAACCCAGACCTTCTTGCGCAGGCGGTCACCTGAACCCTCCCCCATTCCAGGTCGTAAGCCAATCGCGACCGTGCATCTCAACATCAAAACGAGCCTATCATGAAAAAGCGATCAACAGACATCTTGGATCTTGTTCATCAGTTTGTAGAACAAGACCTACCCGTTCTGCCCCTTCTTGCCGAACAGAAGCGCCCGGCGATCAAACTCGGCGTACATGGCGCGACGACGAACAAGAAGGAGCTCAAGCGGCACTTTCGAAACAATCCTCGGGCCAACTACGGGGTCAGCACCGGCGGAACATCGAACATCTTTGTGCTCGATATCGATGGGCGCGCCGGGAAGCGCTCTATGTCGAAGTTGATTTCCGAGCATGGCAAGCTGCCAAGGACGGTTACGGTTCTGACGGGAAGCGGCGAACACCGCTATTTTAGAGGCAACGGAACTCCGATTAAGAACTCGGCTGGAAAGCTAGGCGAAGGTCTCGATATTAGAGGCGACGGTGGCTACGTCGTAGGCCCCGGTAGTGTTCACCCCTCCGGTAGAGTTTACGCCTTCAAGAAAGGGCGGGCACTAGATGACGTGGCAATCGCGAAAGCCCCGTCCTGGCTTCTCTCTCTGGTTACCTCAGATCGCCCGCAACCGGCCGCCAGGATGCAGCTTGAAGTCCCAACCAATAATTCGCGCCGGTTGGCCGCATACCTGATCGCAGCGCAAGACCGTGAGTTGGAGCGCCTCTCAAGGGCACCTAATCACCGGCGGAATCACTGCTTAAATCGGAGTGCCTTCAAGCTTGGGCAGCTACTCCCCTATGGAATTCTTGATGAAGGCGGCTGCACGCGCAAGCTTTCCGAGGTTGCTAGGAGCATCGGTCTCGAAGAATCAGAGATCATTCCTACGATCCGCAGCGGTCTGACTGCTGGGAGCCGAAACCCTCGCCCCCTGCATTTTCTAAAAAGCCAGATCGACAATCCTGCCGTTACCAAAAACGAGTCGCAAACCTCGGACCTGACAATCGAGCTTTCTAAGCTTCGTGAAAATGACACGGACAATGCACAGCGTTTCGCATCGCGCTGGGCTGACCGCATTCTCTATACTCCCGGAAAGGGGTGGCTTGTTTTTGACGGCAAGCGTTGGAAGCCTGACGGCCTTCTGGAATGCATGGAGTTCGCGAAAAGCACAGCCCGCCTGATCGCTGACGAGGCGCAACACTTGCCGGATGATCAAGCAAAAGCCACTCGAAGGAAGTTCGCCGATAGCTCTCTTTCAAAGGGCTCGTTGGAGCGGATGATCGACCTCGCGAAGAGCTTAGTGATGGTAGACGATAGCAGGCTTGATGCAAACCCGTGGCTGCTGAATACCACAACCGGGACTATTGACCTTCGAACCGGAGATTGTGACGATCACGACCCTCGCGACCTCCTAACCAAATTAATACCTGTCGCCGCCGACCCAACGGCTAAGTGCCCCCAGTTCAGAAAGTTTCTGAACCGCATAACCGGCGGGGATCGTGCCTTGATGAGATATATCAAGAAGTGCGCCGGCTATACTTTGACGGGGTCCACGCAGGAGCAGGTCTTCTTCTTTTGCTACGGCAAGAGCGGCAGCAACGGGAAGTCCACCCTCGTCAATCTGTTGCGGGACATGCTGGGCGACTACTCACGTCACACACCAACGGAGACATTGCTTACTAAGCAGTATGACAACAACATACCTGCCGATCTGGCGCGGTTAGCTGGAGTTCGCATGGTCACAGCCATTGAAGCAAACTTTGACCGCCACCTGGATGAGGCCAAGCTAAAAAGCATGACCGGCGGTGAACCGATTGCGGCTCGGTTTATGCGGCAGGACTATTTTGAGTTCACTCCTGCCTTCAAACTGTGGCTCGTGGCGAATGATATGCCGCGCGTGCGCGGCACCGACACAGCGTTCTGGCGGCGGGTACGGGTCATCCCATTCGATATTCAAATCCCCGAGTCGGAAAAGGATCCCGAACTTCCGGCGAAGCTACGAGACGAATTTCCCGGCATCCTAGCCTGGGCAGTGCGTGGCTGTAAGGCATGGCAAGCCGAAGGTTTGGCCGAACCTCAGACAGTGAAGCAAGCTTCAGGGCGATGGCTAGAAGCAGCCGATCATCTCAAAAGGTTTGTGGCAGAGTGCTTAATTGTTGATCCTGAGAACAGGCTGGCTTCGTCCTCGCTGCTCAACCGGTACAGCAACTGGTGTAGCAAGAATGGAGAACAACCGCTGACGGTTCAAAAGCTAAATGCTTCATTACGCGAAGCTCACAACTTCACCCACAAACAGTCAAAACATGGAAGTGAATGGGTCGGCCTGAAGCTCCGGCTGTAGGAGCGAGCCATGGTGGCAGAGGTGGCAGGCCAAATAATAATGAATTCAAGGCAATGTTCTCTCAGATGTTTATACAGATGCCTGCCACCTCTGCCACCATGGCTGGCATAGCCTCGATGCATCTGAGTTCTTAGGCCAAGGCCGCCGACATGCCCCAGCTAAACACTGGCCAGGAGCCGTTGGCTCCGTCCTCAACGGTGAAATGAAGATCCTTCAGGCGCTTTGCTTCCAGCATCCTCAGCATGTCCGAAAACTGCCCGCGCGTAACGACAAGCGAAAGGTGGAGAGAAGGAAGGTGCTCGGTCTTGAACAGGTGGCCCGCATCCGGGAATTCCGTTTTCATGGGAGTCGGCGTCATGATCATTATGACGCCGGGCCAGGTGAAGCGCGCCTCAGGCATCGTGAAGGCTGCGGGCACTATCACGTAAGTGAACTCGACGGACTGCCTCGGTGGGCCGGGCTGAACGACCTGTCCAAAGTTGACCGTGCAGCCTCCAAGAATTTCACCGCGCCAGTTGCCCGGCTTCACATCGGGCAGTTTGAATGAGGGCTTTTTCTTTGCTTCGCGCGACACCATGCTTCTCCTCCAGTCAAGCTCTTCCGGGGAGAAGACACTTACGCCAAACCGGACAATCGGAGGTGACAAGAAATTGACCGATACCGGCGAAGGCGGAACGTCTAAACGTCGCAACAAGAGGCGTCAGCTAGTTCGACCGGATTTGCTTTCCTAACAACGCTTCCAAACACCGCTGTAATGCGCGCTGAGACGTTCTTGCTCAAAGAAGATCACGTCGGCTCAGAGACCAGCAGAAACTGCTATACCAGTGATCTGCCCCATTAAGGTCCTCCACGGCGCAAAACGGGAACCGTAATGGCTAAGGTATAGCTCGCACGCGGGGGCGCAGAACCCACATCGGGCGCCCCCTTAGAAAATTGTTTTGGGTGCCCACCAAACGCAACTTGGCTGATCATGGGCCGCAGGGCACTCTAATCATGGTACTATCAGCCGTGGTCAGGCAAGTGGGGGCTAAATGTTCGACAATGCCAATTGGGCGAACATCATCGAGGCCATCTGAGGTGTGATGATGGACCCTAATGCTCCATCCGAGACAGCGCTCCCATTGAGCCTGACCCGCGACCAGTTGGTGCGGCTCAAGCTCGAAGTCACGGGCCATGCAGTATACGCTTCTCGCATCAGCCTCGTCCTCGCGCTGAGACTTGTCGGTCATCCGGCCGATACATCGGCGGTCCTACACGAAATCGGTTCGCTTGAGGGTTTGCGGCCTGCAACGCGGGCTAAACCTCCGCAACAATTCAAGCACGCTCCCTTGGCTCCACTTTGGCACAAGCACTTCTTCAGCCCACGCCACCTTTTGCGAAATATTGGTGAGAGATGGAATTTAGCGCGAGGAGCGGGCAACCGTGACCTGGATGTCGCTCTCTCAGAGATCGCTGCCCAACATGGCGATGACCCGGCGAAATGGCCGAGCGTGCTGGTGCATCGGCTCAACGTTGGCGGACTAGAGGAACGCGCACATGCACAGAGGCTCACGGGAGATTGGATTATTTTCGCCAAACGCGATGGCGAGAATTACTACCTTGACCTAGCCACGCATGAGGAAGCCGAAGGACCCGCCAACTCGGAGCGCTTGATGCAAAAACTTCAGGCCGGGTGTCAGTCTGAATTTCCGTTCCTGTTTTAGCGCGCCCGCACCTCTCCAGCATTCCAGCCTGGGCGAAAGCTAACGATAAAGGTGAAACATACGAGACACGGACGATCTCGAAATCGCCTGCAAATAATTGCGGACGAGCGCCCCAACGGTGAATGGCTCAAGCTAGAGCATGCAAACGTAGCAGCACTCAAACGTCGAAAGTATCAATAGCGATGACAGAACCCGCTCTGAGATTCCTTACGCTCGGAATAGATTTGACGGACGAAGAGAAGTTGGCGCTCGAAAACGTCCATGAGATATTGGATCGACTTACAAAACGTCGTAAGCGCCAACTACCAGTTTCGAGCGGCCTGGAAGCAATGTTGCGGGAAGTGATTTTGTATCGAGTAGTCTCAATGACTGGCGGAACCATTGTAAATTGGAACACCGGGAATGTGCTTTGTAGCTTTTTATCCGCACGAGGCTTGTTCGAAACTTTCGCGTTCCTGTGGGACTATGACCGCGCAATCGATCAAGCACGCGAAGCTGGAACATTGGCTGAATTTAGGAAGCTATCAGAAAACCGGCTGGCCGCGACAAGAGACCCGAAGAAATTAGATAAACATCCTGAATGGGAATCAACTAACATTCTCACGGCGATCAATCGCATGTCTGAAGAATACCCATGGGCAAAGAGTGCATATGACGTGATGTCCCATAAATGCCACCCAAACTCAGAGGGAATGATCGACACGTTTGTCAACGTTGACACCGAAAAACGCACCATCAGCTTCTCCGCACACAATGATAACGCCGAGCGAGCGTTCAGGATTATCTTAGGGGTAACCGCTCTAATCGACAACGTGGAAAAAATATTGGACCGGCTCGAACATTCGACGCAAACAATCACCAACGAACTTAAAGATCGACGCTTCCAAAAACTGTCGGCCAAATCAAAAAGAGAACGGGAACAATTCGAGCAGTTTTGTGAAGACGAAAGACAAGCCTTTCTAGGTGATGCACGCGGACAGTTTGCCATGGGAAGGGCGCTTTCAACAGGCGCGACAACGGTTCCAAAGGACCTACTACGCGCATATTTTTGGCTCAGCCTGGCTGCGGCGCGTGGTAGTAACGAGGCTGCAAGATGTCGCGACAAAATCGCGCCGAAGATGACTTCAGAACAGATCGATGAAGCGCAAGCGCTTGCGGCGTCGTGGAAGCCCATGACGACCGAAGAGTTCGAGAAGCACAATCAGGAGATCGTTGAGCACCTGCGAAAAAACATGGGGCCGGTTGTGGTTACCGAGGGCTCTTGCGAAGGTGACGACTAGCGGATTGTCGCGTTACGAACGGACGCCACGATGCAAATCTGCTGCTTTTTCGGCGGCCCTCTGATCGCACCGCACCCCGAATTCAAGTAGGCCACAAACCGAGTATTAGGCCGACAAAGCCGATGACTGCTGTCGCCGCCGTCCATTTCGCCGCTTTCCGATTCAATTCGTTGACCTTGTTCGACTGCTCATAGCGCGCAACATCCGACCAAGCTCGACGTATGTCAGGATCCACAGGTTCGGGACCGGCCGGAAGCCAAGGGACGTTCGTGGAGTCTCGCCATAGGAGTGCGGCGTTGAGCCCACAAATCAAAGCCATAACGCCAATCACTATGACAACGCATTTCATTCCTGACCATCGTCGTTCTTAGACGGAATTGAATTTCGGAAACACTTGTTTCAAACGCTCGATAGTGTGAGTCCACTTCGGTGTTTTCGGAGCACAGGCTGTATTTTGATTCCCAAACAAGCCGATCTCGTCTACCGCACTTGCGAGGGGAACGGTTTGTGCCCATTCGACCGGAACGAAGTATTCCATCTTGTCAGGATCAGTCATGTAGCGACGATGATATTCCGCGCCGCTCAACCCTTCGACCGCCAATTGCTCCTTGCCGTCGATCATGATCCTGAAGTCCGTAGCCGCTTCAGCCGGTCCTTTGACGCGACCAACGCCGACGAATCCATAACCGGGAGCCTTTACCCAAATTCGATCATTCGGCTTGAGCAAATTTAACGTGTTCGAATACCACGATCCGCCGCCTGCGCTGACAAATCCAAATTTCATCGCGTCGTCCCATGAACGATCCTTTCCTTGGCCGAACGATACATAGTACTCGCCATTCCAGGGCTCTTTTGCCGCCTTCGGCGAGGTGATAGCTGACGCGATTTGCGTTTCAATGGGGTCCAGCAGCCAAGCTCGGCTCAGGAGCTGTTCCGTTCCCGTGTCAAACAACTGGAAGCAAAGCACGTTGATGGAAATGCCGCGCTTATTCAAGTAGCCAACGATGCGTTCGGAGCCGCTATCAAGCGAAGAGGCAACGACGACGATTTGATGGCTTTCATTCAGCGTTGCCTCGTCAAGTTCGGATTCGAACCGTGATCGAAAGTCTTCCGCCAAGTCACGCCCTGGAGCATACCGCCCATAGATGCGCGCAATCTCTTCAGCGTCTAAGTCCTCAAGCCAAGTCGCGTAATCAATTGCTTGCGCGACCACCTCTCGCGGAGTCTTTCCTCGCTTGAGTTCGATCAGCACCAATGCGCCATCAGGCGCGACCGCAAGAAGATCGATACGGCCACCGAATCCAGTGTCTTCTTGACGCCCAATGATCATCCATTGGTCGGAAAGAATCTCAGGTGCTGAAACGATCATCTCCTCAAGAAGCTTTTCGGACGAAAGAGACGAAGACTCCAAGAGTCGGACCGGCGGTTTACCGACGCGCCAAATGCTATGCTTGATCGGCATGAGAAAGCTCTGTTAGAGACGGCGGATTTTGTTTGTCGGGTTGCTTATCCACCAACCTACTCATTTGCGCCAGTCTGGCCAACAGCCATCTTCCTCGTGGCGGCCTGTGCGACTTGTGCAGGTCCGGTCGAGCAGTCGCTGCCCGACATCTTTCCAGACGGCATGTGGTCCATAGAACCTGACTGCGTCCGCCTTCTGAATTTCGACGATGCGAAAGCATCGCGCGCATTCTACACGCAGCACATGGAGCGTAATTTCCGAGAGGCGACACTGCATGATCGGCAGCGGAGATCGTCCAGCGGCGCGTGGATCGGCCAGAACGGCATCCCATAATTCATCCGGCAACGAATCGCATGGTGCCGCGTCATCCGGCCTATCGATATCTCGCCGACGAGCAGCCTCCCGCGCCAGCTTGTCCATCTGCTTCGGGGACGGCATTCGCCAGCTTGCGGGTCGCTCATTCGTCATGATCACGCCAGATTGACAAGGGAACAAATAGAGAACACAATTGGCCGGTCAGGTCAAGCAGTTGGAGTCAGGCCATGGCTGAAGTCACCTATTACGTCGCGCTGCCGTTCGTGGCCGCCGATGACGGCGTCGCTGCTGGCGATCCTACGGAATGCTTCAATCCAAACGCTGCTGTGATGCGCGCTGAGGCGTTAGCTCGCAAAGAAGGTCACGTTGGCGCAGTCGCCTTTAGCCGCACCGGCGACCCTTCTACTGGCGATTTCAGCGATGCCAAGGTGATCAGGAAATTCGGCCACGTCCCCGATGATTTGAGTGCGCTATGACCCTTCAATTCATCTGCGCTGAGATTGAAAAGCTGCACCTGCAAATTCGTAGGCAACAGAACGATGTCTCCGCGCTTCAACGTTCCGGCATTGGTGCTGCGTCGGCGGAATTGTTGCTGGCGCAGATGCAAGCTTCTGTGGATGCGCTGTGCATAAAGCGAGACAATTTGGTTGGCGAACGGCGCATCGTGCCACTCTGCACGAACAACAGCAATTTGATTCACTGAAGTAACAATTGATCGAGGGGAGCTATCGTGGCGAACGAGGAAACCGGGTTCGGTACCATCAAATGCCCGGGGTGTGGCGAAGCGATTCCGATCAGCGAAGCCATTCATCATCAAATTGCCGAACGAACACGCCAGGAGTTTAAGGCCGAAACGTTAGAAGCAAAACGGCTGCTCGCCGCGAGAGAACGCGAACTGGATGAAAAGGCCGCCGCTTTCGATCAGACGATTTCTGACCGGCTTGCTGCGGAACGAGCTAGTATATCGAAAGAGATCGAAGCACAATTGAGGTCCGGACTTTCGACTGAGATTGCAGACCTTAAGAGGCAAGCAGATGAACGGAGTGAGCGGCTGGCGAAAGCACAAGCTGTCGAACTTGAACTCCGAACCGAGAAGCGAAACCTAGAGGAGCGGGAAAAGGCGCGCGATCTCGAAATGGCGAGAAATCTGGACGAAGAACGAGTCCGGCTTCAGCTAGAAATTTCGACACGGCTCGAAGAAGAACATGCGCGGCAAGTTGCGGAGAAAGATAAGCGGCTTTCAGATGCCATGAAGGCTAACGACGAGCTTCGGCGCAAACTGCAGCAGGGCTCGCAACAGCTTCAGGGAGAGGTGCTCGAACTTGCTCTAGAAGACTCGATTTCTCAAGCATTCCCGTCGGATCTGGCGCAGCCCGTACCCAAGGGTGTCAACGGCGCGGACATAATACAGCGTGTTCAGAATCCGAACGGTGATCTTGCTGGCTCCATCATTTGGGAATCAAAAAGGACGAAAGCCTGGAGTGATGGCTGGATACAAAAGATCAAGGAAGACCAGCGGCAGGCCAAAGCCGACATAGCCATACTGGTGAGCGACGCGCTGCCAAAGGATTGCAATCACTTCAAGCAGATTAGCGGAATTTGGGTAACCCATCCAAGGTGCGCGATTCACTTAGCGAGTGCACTGCGGCTTCTTCTAATCGAGGTCGCTTCGGCGAAACGCGCCGCAGTGGGAAAAAACCAAAAGATGGAGATCCTTTACGCCTACCTGTCGGGCATTGAATTTCGCCAAAGAGTTGAGGCCATCGTCGAAGCGTTCGTGACCATGCAGGAAGATTTGCAAGAAGAGCGTCGATCAACCGAGCGGCGGTGGGCAAAACGCGAAAAGACAATTCAGCGGGTTATTACCAACACTTCTGGCATGTATGGCGATCTTCAAGGATTAGTCGGGTCCTCGCTAACAACCATCCCGGCCCTCACGTCAGGGGATTAACGGCTCATCCTCGTGCTAGCTCAAGGTGTGGCAAGCGAACGCGCCGTTGGCAAATTTCGACGATCTCAACCCATGCGGCCAAGACGACTGCTGCACGGCCGATTGACCCCGGAGCAAAGAGCTTAGTAACCCCAAGCTTTCTCCAATTATCTCTTGCTTTCTCTTATTTTCGCTCATTTCTCTAGGAATCGCCCGGACCGACCCATATAGTCCCCCGAATGGCCGACGAAATCCTGACAATCCGTGAGATGGCCGAGCTTCTCAAGATCAATGAGAAGACTGCCTACAAGCTTGCCTCGGCAGGCAAGATTCCCGGTTTCAAGGTCGGCGGATCGTGGCGTTTTGAGCGGCAGGAAATTGCAAGATGGATTAAACGGAAGGTTGAGGAGCAGCAAGGGGGCAACGGGGAGTGATAACCGAGTACCACGCCAAGTTATTTGCTCATGAGCTGGGCAGGCGGCATTCCGTTGCCGATGCCGAGAAACTCGCTGGCGCTCTCATGGATGCGCAGGTTGATCTTAATCCCCATCAGGTTGAGGCGGCGCTGTTCGCTTTCAAGTCTCCACTGTCCAAGGGCGCGATCCTCGCCGACGAGGTTGGCCTCGGAAAGACCATTGAGGCCGGGCTCGTCCTTGCACAGAAATGGACCGAAGGCCGCCGCCGGATCCTTGTCATCACGCCTGCAAATCTTCGCAAGCAATGGGCGCAGGAGATCGCAGAGAAGTTCTTTCTCCCCACGGTCATCCTTGAGGCGCGCAATTACAACAAGATGGCCAAAGACGGCGTTCGCCGTCCCTTCGAGCAGAAGACCCTTGTCATCTGTTCGTTTCAGTTTGCCGCGCGCCATGCCGAAGAGCTTATGGTCGTCCCGTGGGATTTGGTGGTCATCGACGAAGCGCATCGGTTGCGCAACGTCTATCGTCCCGACAATCGCATTGGCAAGGCGTTGAAGGGCGCACTCGCCAATGCCCCCAAGGTGTTGCTCACGGCAACCCCGCTGCAAAATTCGCTGATGGAGCTCTACGGGCTTGTCAGCCTGATCGACGATTACACCTTCGGCGATGCCAAGAGCTTTCGCGCGCAATACGCACGCATAGCGAGCGACAACCTCTTTGATGAACTCAAAGGCCGCCTCAAGCCCGTGTGCCACCGCACACTGCGACGGCAAGTCCTGGAATATATTCGCTACACCAACCGCATCCCGATCACGCAGGAATTTGTGCCCACGGAGGCAGAGCAAAAGCTCTACGACATGGTGTCGAACTATCTCCGTCGGCCCTCGTTGCAAGCCCTGCCGTCAAGCCAGCGCTCGCTGATGACCCTCATTATGCGGAAGCTTCTGGCCTCTTCGACCTTCGCTATTGCCGGGGCGCTAGATTCTCTGGCGCGCAAGCTGGAACGTCAGATTCGGAACGACAAGAATCTTCGCCAGAAGCTCGAAGAAGAAATCGCCGAGGATTATGAGGAATACGAGGACGTTGCCGACGAGTGGGGAGAAGAAGGCGAAGAGCCGGAGCTTCTGACCGCGGACGACATCGCCAATATCGAAAACGAGATCGCCGACCTCCACGCGTTCCGTGACCTTGCGGTCTCAATTTCGGAGAACGCGAAGGGGCAAGCCCTTCTAAGCGCCCTTCGCGCAGGGTTTGCCAAGGCGCTTGAGCTGGGCGCGGCCGAGAAAACCATCATCTTCACCGAGTCTCGGCGCACCCAGGAATATCTTGTCCGGCTGCTTTGTGCGAACGGCTACGACGGCAAGCTTGTCCTCTTCAACGGCTCAAACTCCGATGCGCAGTCCAAGGCGATCTATCACGCATGGGTGGAGCGCCATAAGGGAACCGACCGCGTCACCGGCTCGCGCACCGCCGACATGCGGGCGGCGCTGGTCGATTACTTCCGCGAAAACGCCTCGATCATGATCGCGACCGAGGCCGCCGCCGAGGGCATCAACCTTCAATTCTGTTCTATGGTTGTCAATTACGACTTGCCATGGAATCCCCAGCGCATCGAACAGCGCATCGGGCGCTGCCATCGCTACGGCCAACGCTACGACGTAGTGGTGGTCAACTTTCTCAATAAGAACAACGCGGCCGACCAGCGCGTGTATGAATTGCTTGCCGAGAAGTTCAAGCTTTTCTCCGGCGTGTTCGGCGCAAGCGACGAAGTGCTTGGCGCTATCGAATCCGGCGTCGAGTTCGAAAAGCGCATTGTCTCGATTTACCAGAATTGCCGCTCGACCGAAGACATCGAAAGCGAATTTGAGCGCTTGCGCACGGAAATGGAATCGAACATCAGCATCACGATGGAGGACACGCGCCGCAAGTTGCTTGAAAACTTCGACGCCGAGGTGCATGACCGTCTCAAGATCAACATGAGCCAGAGCAAAGACTATCTCGACCGCTATGCGCGGATGCTTTGGGCCGTGACGAAGCATGAGCTTGGCGAGCAGGCGAAGTTCGACGATGACTATTTCACCTTTACTCTCAAAGGCGCGCCCGCCGGGATCAATGTCGCGCCGGGCAGCTACTTCATGTCCCGTCACGGCATCGACGGGCACCGCTACCGGCTCGGGCATCCGCTGGCGCAGCATCTTCTGTCCGTAGCTGCATCGCGCAAGCTCAATGGCGCATCCCTCGTGTTCGACTACACGGCCTGGCCGCAGACCGCCGTCGCTATCGAGCGCTTTGTCGGTAAGTCCGGCACGCTGGTCGCACACAAGCTTTCTGTGCGCGGGGCCGACGACCAGGATCATATCATCCTGGCGGCCATGACGGACGACGGCGGACGGCTCGACCCGAAGGCAGCCATGCGTCTGTTCGAGCTTCCCGCCCGCACTAACGGCGCGTCAGTATTGAGCTTGCCCGATCCGGTCAAGCACACCGTCGAGGAGGAGCGCAAGACCATCCTGGACGGGCTAGCCGCGCGGCAGTCCGCCTGGTTCGACGAGGAAATGGAAAAGCTCGACAACTGGGCGGAGGACAAGCGCGCCGGACTTAAGGCGGATTTGAAAGAGCTGGACGAGCAAATCAAGGCGCTCAAGAAGGAAATCCGCCAGATTGGCAATTTGCCCGACAAGCTCACGTTACAGAAGCAGGCCCGCGCGCTGGAAACCAAGCGTGACGAAGCATGGCGCGCCTACGATGCTGCAGCGAAGGAGATCGAAGTCCAGAAGGATGGTTTTCTGGATCAGGTGGAAGAGCGCCTCGGGCAGAACGAGTCCGATGAAGAGCTTTTCGCCATCAGGTTTGAGATTGTCTGAGGGGGCGCGGAAAGGAAATGTCTAGTTCTATCGTTACAACAGGCATAACTGGCAACACCTACAAAGCTCTGTTCAGAAAGCAGATGCTAAAAGCGAAGCCATCTGTCGTCGGTATGGCGGTCGCGTATGTATCCGCATCTGGGTTCAATCTCGTAAAGGACATCCTTGATGAGAGCGGCGTCGGTGAAGTTCGCCTTGTTGCAGATACAAAAGACGGTGTAACGCATCCAAAAGCATTGGAGGGAGCGACGGAGAGCGGTTGGAAAGTTAGGGTAGTTGATACGCTCGCTGGCACCTTCCATCCCAAATTGTACGTTGGCGCTGATAGCTTCCACGATACGAAGGGCGTGTCCGGACTTTCGCTTGCCATTGCGGGTTCGCCCAACCTCAGCCACGGAGCATTCTTGAAAAACGGAGAGTGCGCTTTTTGGAGCATAGCGCCTCATACGCGCGATTCTGCGGCTCAAGCTTGGCTCGATTGCTGGAATGTTGGAGCCCCACTCACAAACAGCAAGTTGAAGGATTACGAAAAGTACTTCGCGCTCCGCAATCGCTACCGCAAACCGGAAGACCTTGTGCTTCTGGGCGTCGCTGACACTGTTGCAAAGTCAACCGCGGCAGGCTCTCCTCCGAAAGGAGCGGCACCTCCTAAGGCGGCGCAAAAAGCGATCTCCGAAACGGCGGCATCTGTTGCGTGGGCCGGATTACAGTCATTCACTGGCGAGTATAATTTGCAGGTCGAATTCCCAAAGGAAGCAGGGCTCGTGCTTCGGAGAGTGTTTGGTACGCCGTCCAAAGATGGCTCCATTGATATTCGATGCGCGGATGGTGCCGTTCGCACCTTCAAATACAAGTTCTACGACCACAATGGGATGTTCCGGCTGAATGTTCCGAATTCGGTGCCATTGGTCGAGTGGGCGCGGGAAAACAAGGCAGGCATCGCTTGCGTCGAGCACAATGAGAGCCTTGGGGTTCTCACGTTCGAGATTTTGCCACCCGGACAATCACTCATGGACGTTGTGGATCGCTCCCTGGCTCTTGAAACGTGGGGACGCACACCCACAAGATTGTATGGCTGGTACTGATGACTACTGACAACAAGAACAAAGCGCCCGAAGGCGAATCTACAAGTTCAAGCGCCGTATTGTCGGTTCCTCGTAAGTTTGATTTGACTTCAGCCGATGTGGCCGATGCCAAGCGAGCCGTCTTGCGGAATTTTATTGCGCAAACAATCCCGGAATGTCTGGCCGACGGGAAGATCGATTTTGAGCAGCTAAAGCGCGTGCTCGGCGAATCGGTGGAAGCAGGACAAGAACGCTTCGGTTTGGTGTGGCCGGGAAAAGCTGGCTGCATGAAAATCATACAGCAGCCGAGCATTGCGACTCTCAAGCCAAAACGCGTTGAGTCGATTGATTTCGACACTACGGGAAATGTTTTTATCGAAGGGGATAACCTGGAAGTTTTGAAGCTCTTGCAGAAGGCGTATTTTGGTAAGGTCAAGATGATCTATATCGATCCGCCGTATAACACGGGGCAGGAATTCATCTACCCAGACAAATACGCCGAAACGTTGGAAACCTATCTGGCCTATACGGGTCAAGCCAATGCGGAGGGGCGGCGGTTTTCGACAAACACGGATACTGTCGGACGTTACCATTCCAACTGGCTGAACATGATGTTCCCCCGGCTCTACTTGGCGCGCAATCTTCTGCGCGACGACGGCACTATATTTATTTCGATAGACGATCATGAGCTGAGCCGTCTTCGGGAGTTGTGCGATCAGATTTTTGGAGAGGAAAATTTCAAAGCCGATATTGCGTGGCAGAAGCGCTATACGCGCAGCAACAACACTGTCGATTTTACTACCGTCGTAGAGCACATCCTTGTCTATGCGAAGTCGGAAGCGTTTGCAGTCAATCTTCTGCCACGCACCGAAGAAGCGGATGCGCGATACTCGAACCCCGACAACGATCCACGTGGCGTTTGGAAGGGGGCGTCATTCCTCAATCCAGCTTCGCCTCAAGATCGGCCCAACCTATGTTACCCGCTTCGGAACCCGAACACAGGCAACGTCGCCTATCCAACGACGAATGCGTGGAGACGCTCCAAAGAAGCGTTTGAGGAGCTTGATGCCGATAAGCGGCTCTACTGGGGTCCAGAAGGCAAACTGCCTGTGCCATCAATCAAGATGTTCCTGTCCGAAGCACGCGGACTCACTCCCATAAATTTTTGGGCCCATGACTACGCTGGGCATACGGACGAGGGCACAAGGGATTTGGAGTCTTTAATTCCCGGCAAGGTGTTCAACAACCCGAAGCCTGTCCAGCTAATTCGCAGAGCCATCGACCATGCCTGCAATGGCCCCGGCGACATCGTTCTGGATTTCTTTGCAGGATCTTGTGCTGCCGCGCAGGCGGTAATCGAGGCTAATGCAGAAGATGGCGGCAGCCGCAAATTCATCATGGTACAGTTGCCGGAGCATGTTGATGACTCTTCCAATGCCGCCAAGGCGGGATTCAAGACGATTGCAGAGATCGGCAAGGAGCGAACCCGTCGCGTCATAAAAAAAGTACGAGCGGCATCCGAGGGAAAGCTCGATTTGGAGAAAAAAGCTGGCATCGACTTGGGATTCAAGGTGCTGAGTCTCGACCGCTCGAACTTCAAAACGTGGGACGCAAGTGCCGACGATTTTAGTGAAGATGGAACCCAACTGGAGATGCACGTTGACCATCTTTCACAGGCGAGCACCGCCGAGGATATTCTGTACGAGCTACTTCTCAAAGCGGGTTTCCCGCTGACCACCAAGGTGAAGGCGATCAAACTTGCGGGCAAGGAAGTGTTCTCCATTGAGGATGGCGCGATGCTCATTTGCCTTGAGAAGGAGATCACGCCGGAGCTGATTGACATGCTGGCCGAGGCTAATCCGTTGCAGGTCATTTGTCTGGACGAGGGATTCAAGGGCAATGACCAACTCAAGGCGAACGCGGTTCAGACCTTCCGGGCGCGCGCCGAGGCCGAGGAATCTGAAATCGTCTTCAAGACGGTTTGAGGAGGCGCGACGTGAAGCTCAAATTCGATCCTTCCCTTCAATACCAGCAGGATGCGATCAACGCCGTCGTCGGCGTGTTCGACGGCCAGCCCTTCGTGCAGACAGAGGCGATGGCGTTTCAGTCTATCCAGATAGGCGGGCTGTTCCAGACCGAGCTTGGCATGGGTAACCGGCTCACTCTTCCGGACGATGAAATCCTGGAGAATATCCACCGGATTCAGGAAGCGAACGGCATCGAGAAAGTCGCTGCGCTGGCGGGACGCGAGTTCTCCGTCGAAATGGAAACGGGCACCGGCAAGACGTATGTGTACCTGCGCAGTATTTTCGAGCTGAACAAGACCTACGGCTTCAAGAAATTCATCATCGTCGTGCCAAGCGTCGCCATCCGCGAGGGCGTGCTCAAGAGCGTAGACATGATGAAGGAGCATTTCCAGACGCTCTACGACAAAGCGCCGTTCGATCACTTCGTTTACGATAGCAAACGCCTTGGCAAGGTGCGGCAGTTCGCCTCTAGCAACCAAATCCAGATCATGGTCATCAACATCCAGTCTTTCCAGAAGGATGTTGCCGACAAGGACTTATCGGAAATGACCGAGGACGAGCTGAAGAAGCTCAACGTCATCAACCGAGAGAACGACCGCATGTCCGGGCGGCGGCCTATCGAGTTCATTCAGGCTGCCAACCCCATCGTCATCATCGACGAGCCGCAAAGTGTCGATACGACCGAAAAATCCCGAAAGGCCATCGGCAATCTCAATCCGATGGTGACGCTGCGCTACAGCGCAACGCACAAGAACCCGTACAACCTCGTTTACAAGCTCGATCCCATCAGGGCTTACGACTTGCGCCTTGTGAAGCGGATCGAAGTCGCATCCGTGCGCTCGGATGAGAACTTCAACGACGCCTATGTGAAGCTGATCGCCACGGACAACACCAACGGCATCCGCGCCCGCGTCGAGATTCACAAGGATGGCAGGTCAGGGCCGAAGGCGACAAAGATATGGGTCAAGCAGGGCGACGATCTCTTCGTGAAGTCCGACGAGCGTGAGGCTTACCGCAATGGCTACATGGTGCAGAACATCGACTCCACGCCCGGGTCGGAATATGTCGAGTTCAATCAGGGCCGGTTTCTTGAACTGGGCCAGGAAACCGGGGGCCTGGCCTCCGACATCATGAAGGCGCAGGTCTATGAAACCGTCGAGCAGCACCTCAAGAAAGAGAAGGCGCTCAAGGGCAAGGGCATCAAGGTGCTCTCGCTCTTCTTCATCGACCGCGTTGCCAATTACCGCGTCTATAATGAGGACGGCACCACAAGCCTTGGCAAGATCGGACAGTGGTTAGAGGAGGCTTATAAGGAGCTGACCGCCAAGCCGGTCTATAAGGGTTTGATCCCGTTCGATGTTGCTGAGGTTCACAACGGCTATTTCTCGCAGGACAAGCAGGGACACGCGAAGGACACGCGCGGCAACACCGCCGACGATGAGGACACCTACAACCTTATTATGCGGGACAAGGAGCGGCTGCTCGATCCCAATGTCGCGCTGCGCTTCATTTTCTCGCACTCTGCGTTGCGGGAAGGATGGGACAACCCGAACGTTTTCCAGATTTGCACGCTCAATGAAACCCAATCCGCCGACAAGAAGCGGCAGGAAATAGGGCGCGGGCTACGCCTGCCCGTCAACGAAACGGGAGAGCGGGTGCACGATGAAACCGTCAACCGCCTGACCGTTATCGCGAACGAATCCTATGAGGAATTCGCTCGCACGCTTCAGACCGAGTTCGAGGAGGATTTCGGCATCCGCTTCGGCAAGGTCGAGAAGATCGCGTTTGCCAAGCTCGTGCGCCGAGCGGAAGACGGGACCGAAACCGAGATCGGGCAGGATGAATCGGCGAAGATATGGTCCGCGCTTGTTTCCGGTGGCTATCTCAACCCCGCTGGTGACATTCTCGACAAGTTCGATCCCAAGAACCCGCATTTCGAGTTGAAGGTGCCGGAAGGCTACGAGGACCTCCGAGCCGCTATCACGGACGAGGTCAACCGGAAGGTCTTCAAGAATCGAATCGTCGATGCTCGCGACCGGCGCGAGCTGAAATTCCGCAAGGAAGTCCAACTGAGCGAGGACTTCCAAAGGCTTTGGGAGAAGATCAAGCCCCGCACGCGCTATCGCGTGACCTTTGCGACCGAGGACCTGATCGGCCGCGCCCTTGCCCGCATCAAGCAGATCGCGCCGATCAAGGCCCCGCGCGTCTCAACGACCGTGGTCGAAGTCGATATCACCGACGCAGGCGTCTCGGCCGACAAGCAGATCGCAACGCGCGTTCGGGACGCCGAGCCAGTCAAGGTACTGCCCGACATTCTCGCCTTCCTGCAAAAGGAGACGGAGCTAACTCGGCACACTCTCGCCGAGATATTGAAGCGTTCGGGACGCCTCGCCGAGTTCAAGGTCAATCCCCAGGCGTTCATGGCGGCGGTCGCCAAGGAAATCTCCCGCGCACTGCATGATCTGATGCTGGAGGGCATCAAGTACGAGAAGGTTGCGGGGGCTTATTGGGAGCAGAGCCGCATCGAACAGGACGCCGAGGAAGGGATCATCCGATATCTCAGCAACCTCTATGAGGTGCAGAACCGCGAAAAATCCCTGTTCGACGCCATCGAATATGAATCCGAGGTCGAGAAGGAGTTTGCCCGCGACCTCGACCACAACGAAGCGGTGAAGCTTTTCGTCAAGCTCCCCTCATGGTTCAAGATAGACACGCCAATCGGCTCGTACAACCCCGATTGGGCCTTCGTCACCGAGCGCGAGGAAAAGCTCTATTTCGTGCGGGAAACCAAGAGCACGCTGGATTCGGAAGAGCGCCGCACGAAAGAGAACCAGAAAATCGCCTGCGGTCGCAGGCACTTCGAAACCATCGGGGTTGACTTCGATGTTGTGACATCGCTGAGGGAGGTGTCGATATGACGGCAGGGGGCTTTGCGTTCGACGCGTCGAAATCGTTTGACGGCAACTTTGATGTATTTCTAGCGGAACTGGAGTCCATCGATAAGGGCCTGGCCACCATTCTTCGCGCCAATGCCGACCTTCTGGCGGAAGTCGTCCATAACGGAGAACGTGATTCCAATGCCCGTGTCACGTTCAACGCCGAGATAGCAAAGGCGCTTGATGGCCTTGTCGCGCCCGCCACCAGCGACGCGTGAGGCATCCATGGCGCGCTATTTTCTGACGAGGCTCAAGATTGAGGGCTTTCGCGGCGTCAACAACGAATCCGACCCTCTCGACCTGCGTTTCCAGCCCGGATGCGTCAATTCGGTATTCGCCGTCAACGGCATCGGGAAAAGCTCGATCTTCGATGCATTATCTTACGCCATCTTCGGAACGATCCCGAAGCTGGACACGCTGCAGGCGCAGGAGCGACCGGAAGACTATTACACCAATCGGTTCCACTCCCAGCAGGCCGCCATTCTGGACCTGGAGTTTTTGCCCGATGACGGCGGCGCTGTCGTCACCGTCTGCGTAAAACGCGATGCCGCCGGAAGGCGCGCTCTTACCAGCTCCAGCGGTCACGCCGACCCCGAAGGTTTTTTGCGAACGCTGCGGGAAGCGTTTGCACTTCTGGACTATCGTAACTTCGCGCGGTTCATTGAGGATTCGCCTCTGGAGCGGGGCCGCACCTTCTCCGCGCTTCTCGGACTGTCCGAATATTCCGACCGGCGGCAGGCATTTCAGGCGGTATCCGACTCTCGGGCACTGAATACCGATCTTGAGGTCAAGGTCCTCACCACGAGCAAAATCGCCGCGCAGCAAGAAGCGCAACGCGCCCTCGCCACCGCGCGCACCAGCTATGAGAAAGTCACGGGCGCGACCTTGCAGGACATTGCCAAGCTTGATGACTATGCCGACCATGTCGTCCGCGCGCTTGGCGATGTTGAACTTCTCAAGTCACATTTTTCGGGCAAGACGCTTGCCGACATCGACTTCGAGGCGATCAAGGAAGTCATCAAGAGCACCGAGGGCGGCGAGAAGCGCCGGGAGCTTGAACAGGCTGTACAGGCCATCGCTTCGCTGGAATCTCTGACAACTCACGACCTAGCTAAAGCGCAGGGCGACAAGGCACAGATAGAGTCGCTTGTCGATGCCCGCGACACCTTGCTTGCCAAGACGCGTGGCGACCTTTTCAAGCGCCTGTACGACTCTGCTCACGCTGTCATAGACAAGGGCGCATGGTCACACGATGACAAATGCCCCCTTTGCGAACAGGGCTTTGGCGGGTCGATCAGCGCGCATATTGGTACTCAACTTACCCAATATGCAGAAGCCGCATCCAAGTCCGCCGAGATCAAGGAAGCCTGGCAGGCATCGACATGGAAGGGATTGCTCGCCGCCTATGAATCCGCTGCCGCGTTGAAGGTGGATCAAGCCGCGCGGCGACTTGCCATCTTCGAGGGCAAGTTCTCCTCCGGTGAAATTGCTAAGGACGATCTCGCCGCCGCCATCACATGGACGGAGAAGCTTGTTGCCGATTGTGGAACGGCACTCCAAACGCTTAGGGACAAGAAGGCCGGACTTGAAAAGGAATTGCCCGCGTCGCTTGTCCAGCTAACCGAACAAGTCGAGTACGGGCGGCAATTCAAGGAAGCGTTGGAACGTTACCGCGAGAAGCAAAAGGAAGAAGCGGCGATACAGACGCGCCTTGATGTCCGGGAGCGGTGGCGAAAGTTTATCACGACGGCAACAGCGCGATTCTCAGACGCCGAAGCCGCGCTATCCAAAGCGAAAATTGCCGACATCGACACCGAGTATAAGGAGATGTTCCGCGGCATCATGAACGTTGCAGACGTTGTTCCGCAGTTGCAGCGCGCCGATGGCCGCGAGGACCTTCACGTTCAGCTTAGTGATTTTCACGGCCAGCACAGGCTTTCAGCCAGAGCGTTGTTATCGGAGAGCTATCGCAATGCGCTGGCAATCTCCGTTTTCCTTGCCGCAGCCGCCAAGCATTCTGGTGTGCCGCGTTTCGTTGTCCTGGACGATGTAACGTCCAGCTTCGATGCGGGACACCAATATTTTCTGATGGAGTTGATACGGACTAAACTTCAGCAGCCTAACAATCCCAATGGGCTACAGTTTATCATCCTTAGCCATGACGGCCTGCTAGAGAAATATTTCGACAGACTCGGCGGAACCGCCGACTGGCACCACAACAAGCTTCAGGGATCGCCGCCCATGGGGGCTATCCTCAGCCAAACCCAGGGGGCCGACCGGCTAAGGAACACGATCAGCACGTTGCTTTCCGCCGGGCAAATATCCCAGGCGGAACCCCTTATCCGTCAGTACCTCGAATTCAAGCTGCAACAAATCATCAGGAGGGTGGACATCCCAGTCCCTATCGATTTTGCGATCAAGGACACCAACCGGATGGTGAGCAACTGCCTCGATGCGATCACTTCGGCGGTCGAGCTGCATAAGAAGGCCAGATCCCTCGTTCTTGACGAAAAGCAGGTCAGCGACCTCGGCACCGCGCATGTCCCGGCCATCGTCGGGAATTGGGTAAGCCACTACGAAACCGGGAGCGGCAGCAGCTTATCGGCCCCTGTGCTTTCAGGAGTTATCTCGTCGATTGACGCACTTGCGGAATGCTTCCGGTATGACGACTCATCCGGCGGCACGGCTGTACGCAAGTGGTATAGATCCCTTGCCAATCGATAACGTGCCATAGGCCAACTCGCAGACACAATGTTTGACCACTGGCGATTTTGCCTGCCGACGCTCGCGCCCGCCCGTCACCCCGTTGCCCTGGATGCAGCGTTCCGGCAGATGCTCAGGGGATCGATCTGATTCGCGACTTTGGTTCTCTAGGCTAACTTAAATCTTGCTCGCCCATCAGAATCGAAGACAAATTCACATTTAGAAAGACTCGATTTTTCAATAAGATGTGCCCCGTTTTGCTTAGCACCCTACATTATTCGAAGCGGAATGACGCCGGTGCTTGCGCTCGCGCTATAATTGTATCGGTTTCGACAATGTTGGGGGGTGGCGAGTGCAGCCCACATACTTTGCGTCATTTTTGCTCGGCAGTAGTGCCGCCGCAGAGCGACTGATTATTGGTGATGCGCTTGAGGAAGTTTCCCAGTGGATTTTCTCGAATCCTTATCGGCAACTAGCCCGACCAGCAGGTTGGCCTAACAATGTTTCGGAGCCGATAAAATATCCAAACGGTGAGCGGGTGCAACTCCTTACATTGCAGGATGAGGCAACGCTCCAAACGGCCGCCGTTAGGTTTGAGCACCCGGACCAACAGGGACGCTTTTGGCGGACCGACTGCATACTCACGAATGTCAACGTGCCCGAGCCTGGCGTTAGGTTTGCAGTCACTGTTGCTGCCGGTAGTCTTGGAGATGGCCTTTTTCCGGTCAGCCCACCAAGCAGCCGACCACGCATCGTTAGAGCTTTGATCGATAAATTTGGAGGTCGCGAGCACTATCCACTTCAGACAACATTCGTCCAAATCGGATCTGAAGAAGCGGAGCGCTTCGCGAGCTTCTTATTGGATCCCGAACGGACGCTTCCGCTTGTTTTCATCAGCCGCCGAAATAGAGACGAGGCAATGCTCTGCGATCCTTCTGAACTCGCGGACAAACTTGTTGGCATTGCATATGTTGGCGCGGCCAACAGCGCTCAACTGAGCTGGAAGTTGGCGGATCACATCGACAATCGACTCAATGCCTATGATGCTACGGTCCGCGTATACTGGCCGAGAATGACCCAGGCCGATCCGCCGTATCGCCATCGATGGTGGACGCAGCAACAATTGTTCGCGATGCAGGCAACCGGTCGCTCGTTCGCGAACGAACTGCTTCGGTTGATCGCGACAGCCTCAGTAACGCGACGCATCTCTGGATTGGTCAGGTGGGAGGACATCGAGCGCGAATTGACCAAAAGAACGATTCAGCAACTCCAACATGCTGGTACACTTTCCTCTACCGTGTCGGAGGAATGGCTGCGTCAATACGAACTCGATCTTTCCGCTCTAGGCGCAGCGCGCCAGGAGCTCGCTGAAGCAACTGATCGTCTTCTCGAAAGGGAAGAGGAAGTTCGGCAATGGAAGCAAATGTATTTGCAACTGTTGCGCACCGCTCCTGCAGAATCGGGAGAGCCTCTTTCTGATAGCGAGGCTCTCATAGAAGATGCCGACAGTGCTATCGAGACGGCGAGCAGAGACTTCAAGGAGCAACTTGTCATCTTGAATGGCCGAGTCGAAAAGGACGCGTCGCAGTTCGAAGAGCCGGAACTACTATATGCAGCGTTAAAATGGTTGGCCACCACTTATCGGAAGGCAAAAATTGGAGCCACACGTTGCGCCGACCTCGACAAATCGTGTCGTGAGACCTGCCAGTTTCGGTACAACGCTCATCAGTCCGAGATCACTATGGGAATGTTCGCCTCAGACTATGAAGTCAGATATGGAAATTCAAAGACACCCATAAAGCTCAAAGAACATATTGGGTTTGGAACAAGCACTGAACCGCGCCACACCATTCGCATCGCATTCTTCTTTGACGAAGACAAGAAGAAGGTGATTGTTGGATACATCGGACAACACCAAGCAACCCGCAAGTCCAACTAGCCAAAAACAATTGTCGCCGGAGCGCCCTCCGACTCGACTTCCTACCTCATCGCCCGGGCGAAAATTTGACCTGGTCAGAGGTCTCAATGCCGCGGACCGCCGATTCCGGCTTTGTCCGCACTCGACACCTTTTCACCAACAATGAGCGACTGGGTATTATGACTTCATTCAGAATGCAGGAAAGAGACCTCGACCTCTTCATCCTCGAAGAGCTTCATAGCGATAACGGATTCGATGGCTGGTTTGGGGAAAGAATCGGGCTCAAGGGTTTCCGGTGCCGAGGAGCCGAACATTCGGTTTCTGCAAAATCCAACGCGAAGTGGGGCGAAACCGACGTGCTCGCGTTATACTCGGATAATGTCGATACCGTTGCTGTCCTTATTGAAGATAAGATTGCCGCCGATTTTACAGAACGCCAGGCAAAGCGTTATCACGAACGGGGCGCTGACATTGTCCGTAGCGGCATGGCGCAACGCTACTTGACCGTTCTTGTCGCTCCATCAGTCTACACAACGGGGGTGCCCAAAGACGACCCTTGGGATAAAACGCTTATTATGGAGGAACTACGCGATTGGTTCGCGAAAGATAGCACGGCACACGCAGGTTGGCGTACTTCTGCACTTTCTGAGTGTCTTGTACGTGTCGCGAAGAGCAAAAGCGTGGGGAATGCGGAAGTGCGCCGCTTCTCAGAAGCTTTCGCATCCTTTCTACAACAGCAAACCAACTTGCCGTTCAGCCACAAGATCACTGGAGATAAATGGGGATTCATCATCAACGCTCCAGACATCCCGCAAAATGTCCAGTTGGCATGGAAAAATGGTAAGTCTCGTGTTGATTTGACCTTTTCCGGACCTCATGTTGGCAAGGCGCACCATGTCCCGGCTCTGCCCGGTATCAGCCGACGCCTTGCTGACGGCGTGTCTCTCAAGAGCGACATATTTGGCGTCGAAGTACCAATGGTGGACATGTCCGCAGATTTCGAAGGTCAGATGGAAGTGATTGCCGAAGTGATGGCGGCTGTGCGTCTACTTTTGCCACTCGTGCCGCAAGTGTTGGCAGCACCTCATGATCTACGAAACGCTGTAGATTTATATTAGGTTGGGACGCTTTATCCCCAGTCGGGAGTGAGCGGCACTCAAATGCCGGTCAAAGGGCTGTGCAGCAAGGTTTTTGCGCCGAGACCATCATTCCGTCGATCATGTACTTGCCGCTACCATTTATCGTGGTAACAACCGGCTTCATGATCAACAGGAGCGATTGACTTGAAGAAAGCTAGAGCCGCAAGGAAGACCGTCAAGCGTCGCGAATGGACAAAAGCCGATCTAAGAGAACTCAAGGACCATTCAAAGGCGCGAACGCCCGTCGTCAAAATATCAAAGCTCACTAAGCGCTCGGTCGGAGCCCTCCGCCAGAAAGCGTTGCACCTGGGCATAGGACTGGGCCACCGGCGATAGCTCCTGACCCACCGCGCAGCATGATGCATCGCCCCCGGGCGGACATCAGGATGATATATGCCCTAAAAGTCCAATAGTCTCGGTCTTGGGCAAGTTCGCCCTGTGGCTGGAGGAGTCGGTCTCTCGCGGGATCCCGGATCATTTTGTCAACCCTTCGACTCCGTGACCGATCCTCTGACAGCATTGCGCACGCGGAAAATGGGAGTTTCGGTCACTTGCACAACCCATAACCCCTGTTAGGCTAGTAACCTCAACCTGGGGGCGCAAAGTGCCATATTCAGCCGAGATAAGCCGAGATAATCCTACTTGCATCTTGTTCGTGATCGATCAGTCAGGATCGATGGACGAAAAAATGGCGACTGGCAGGTCAAAAGCCGAATTTGTCGCCGACGTACTCAACAAGACAATCTACACGCTCATCACGAACTGCACAAAGGCTGATGGCGTTCGCAACTATTTCGATGTCGGTGTGATCGGCTATGGGGGCAACGGTGTCGGCCAAGGATTGGGCGGAGCGTTGTCGGGCAACATCATTCACCCCATTACCGATCTTGAAAAGTCCCCGTTACGCATCGAGGACCGCACGCGGTTAGACGACGACGGGGCCGGTGGAATTCTAGAACGCAGGATAAAGTTTCCGGTATGGTTCGACCCGACAAGCTCGGGTGGAACGCCGATGGTGGCGGGGTTAACAAAAGCCGCAGAGGCGCTTGTCGCGTGGTGTGACTCTCACCCCCACAACTATCCACCAACGGTCCTGCACGTCACGGATGGCGCGTCCACCGACGGTGACCCCGAGCATGTGGCCAGCGCAATCCGTCAGCTTTCGACTGGTGACGGTGAATGCCTGTTGTTCAATATCCACGTCTCAACACTCGTCGGCGAAGCAACTCAATTTCCCAGTTCAGATGTAACACTAGCCGATAACTACGCCAAATTACTTTTCCGAATGTCGAGTGTGCTTCCCTCCCACGTCGCAAAGATCGCCGCCGATAAGGGATACCGCATGGGTGAAAGCGCCCGAGGTTTCATGTTCAATGCCGATCCGAAGGATATTGCCAATTTCTTCGATATCGGTACTCGCCCAAGACTTACCGCCGACAGGTAGTTCAGGTGCCTGACGAACCTCAGACGTTCCGCGTATTGCGGGCGTTCACAGTATCCAAGCGAGAGGATACTGCGAATGAGGATCGCTTTTTCCATTCAGATGACAAGCGGATTTGCGCTGTTAGCGACGGCGCCTCTGTCTCATTCGACTCAGGACCTTGGGCACAAATTCTTTGTCGTCGTTTTGTTGAGAGTTTAACCCTGGATAGGGAATGGCTGGAGGCGGCCACATACGAGTACCAAGCAAGGTATGATCGCGATTCAATGTCGTGGTCTCATCAAGCGGCATTTGATCAAGGAAGCTTTGCAACGCTGTTGGGCGTTGCTTGTTCGTCGGACGGGAAAGGCGCGCGCGTCTTTTCCGTCGGCGATAGCTTGTTAGCTTTCATTGATAATGGCGAACTGCTTCGCACCATACCCTATGTATCCCCGGCAGAGTTCGAGAAATCACCGATATTGATTTCAAGTAATCGGGCAGAGAATCGTCTGCTAGATCAGGAAGCATTATCGGCGGCCTGGGTGGATCTAACCATCGCGTCGCACAATGTACCGTTTTTGATGTTGATGACAGATGCGCTTGGGCTGTGGCTGCTAGAGCAACCCGACCGGCTGCGTGTCTCGACGCTGCTTGAACTCACCGACAATGATTCATTTTGCCAGTTAGTTGAGGTCGAGCGCGCTGCAGGGCGACTTAAACGGGATGATACGACGCTTATAGTGATTGGGTATGGCCGTGAGTTACCCGCAGATAGTTGATTATAACGACGCGGTTCAAGACCCGCGGACATTTAGTGACCCGGAGCTTAAAGCAGGCCAGGTCGCTACAACCCCTTTAGGCTTGCCGCTTGCTCTCTCGGGTGGCTTCGCTCTCACCTACACCGTTCAATCCGGTCAAAAGAAATTGGCCGTTCGATGCTTCCACAGAGAGGTTCCAGATGCGCAAAATCGATACGCACGGGTATCCAGCAAGCTTCGATCTCTCGGCAGCAACTATTTTGTTAACTTTGATTTTCAGCCGCAGGGTATTCGTATTCGAGGGCGCAGCTACCCAATCGTAAAAATGGATTGGGCCGAAGGAAAGACTCTCAGTGCGTACCTGGATCAAACCGTATCAAACGGCACGGCG
The DNA here is from genome assembly GCF_042257955.1 of Bradyrhizobium sp. B025. Lineage (NCBI taxonomy): Bacteria > Pseudomonadati > Pseudomonadota > Alphaproteobacteria > Hyphomicrobiales > Nitrobacteraceae > Bradyrhizobium > Bradyrhizobium sp. B025. The sequence goes on from NZ_CP170150.1 coordinate 7,861,315, forward strand.
GTAGCGAACCTTCGCAGTCGCTTTGCGTCGCTGGCTGAGTATCTTGAACTTAGTCAGATCGCGCACGGTGATATTCAGAATGAAAATGTCATTGTCCACAACGGTGCTCTTCGGCTGATTGACTATGACGGCATGTATGTCGCAGGACTCCCGGAGGGGCGCGGGACCGAAGTTGGACATAAGCATTTTCAACATCCAGGCCGTACAATTAGACTGTTCGGTCCAAAGATGGACCGCTTCTCTTTTATCGTCGTCGATTTGAGTCTTGAGGCATTGCAGGCCGACCCCGCGCTGCACAAGCGGTTCCGAGAGGGTGGGAACGCGATCATTTTCAACGCCAATGACTTTGCCGATCCGTCCTCATCTGAGATTTTCAGAATTCTGAACGGCATGCCTGCTGTCAGAGAGAGCGCGATGAGGCTGGCGGCCATTTGCATATCGCCTATTTCAGACGTTCCCATGTTATCTGATTTCAGGGCGGGCCGAAATGTGCCCACGCCCACTGTGCGACCAGTGGCTGTATCGACAAAACCGACCCAGCCCAAAGCCTATATAGGGGCATTTCCCGTTTTGGACGGCAGGGATTTTCAGGCGGTCATGAGACGCGTCGGCGACAAGGTTGAACTGATCGGCCAAATTGTCTCCGTTAAAGAGGGCCTCGGCAGGCGCGGTAGAGGTCGAGGACTACCGTATGTTTTCATCAATTTTGGGCCCTGGAATCAGGAGAGCGTCAAGATAACGATTTGGTCTGAAGGGCTGGGCAATATCAGCACACGCCCATCAGCATCGTGGGCGGGCAAGTGGATCAGCGTAACAGGTCTGATTGATCCGCCCTACGAGGGGAAGCACTACGGCAGGCCCTATAAGAACGTTGGCATTGCTGTCGTCGCAGACAACCAAATCGTTTCGATAACCGAGCAGGAAGCTAAATTTCGTCTGGGACGGGGCGCCCCAGCGCGCAGCCCCTCCGAACCGCGTAGTTACCAAGGATCGAATGCGGACATTCTCAGGGGAATTCGATCCGGTTCGACAGACGTTCCAAAAGAAGTTCCAAGGCCGCCCCGGTCGCCCCCGACCTCGCCCTCGCAGCCGATTGTCCGAACCCGCAACGAGCAGATTCTCCGCGATTTGCAGCCCGCGTCTGCGACGCCCTCACCGCGAACGCCGCCCGCCTATCAGGCCCCCCCTCCCGCTCCATCAGAAAATGGATGGCTCTCTAAGATAGGGATCGGGATATTGATATTTCTTGTTATTGGGCTGCTCAAAGCGCTCGCGACACACCACTGAAAACTGATTGCTTCGCACGGCCGGAGGCATAGGGAGCGAATCGACGTGGGTGAGCTTGCAGGTTCTCGATCAAGGAAAAAACGGGGGCACCTTTTCATTCGCAGTACCGGAGTGCGCTCTAGCTCGATAAATTTTCATCATTATGTTCGCAGTCGAAGATGAGCCACCCGAGACGGCGATGGCGAGCGACCTCTAAGTCAGCTTTTCTTAGAGGTTCGCCGACGAGTTGGCATGCGACCCAGCAGAGGACTGCCTAACAGGTTGCAATAGTCGTCTACATATCCAGTCGCCCGCAACAGGGCTTCTATGTGTGGCGCCGCCATGTTCTTGGTGTAGCGATCTCTGCCGTGGACAAGCCGATTCCTTGCGTTGAACGCCTCGCGTACAGATGACCAATTGCGGACGACGACGGCCAAAGGATTGAAATTGCTTCCAGCAACAATCTCCGATCTCCAAAGCTCCTTGTAGGCGTCCAATGAGTACTAGCTCGCCATCAAAAGACGAAGTTCTGAATTGGGCCTCTTTGATAGAAATAAAACGGCTCGGCAAACGGTCCACTCGAAATTCACCGCTGCGAGCAACAAGGAGATACCAGGGTCCGTCATTAAGAATCGCCGGACCTTAGATTCGCGGTGTTCCTCTGAATCGTTGGCCAAGAACATCGGCTACCCTCCGCCTGTCGCATTCTGCATAGATATCAAAATATCGGCCAGTCTTAACCAGCTACTCATTTCAGGACGGCGCTTCCGAAAAATACAGACTCTTGAGCTTGCCAGAACCATAGCGAGGTTTATCAAACCAGACCTCTACGTTCTTTAAGCGGCCACTCTTCAGATCAGTCTGGAGGGCCCAAAACACATCTGATGGGAGATATGCGGAGAAAAGTCGTGTGTCTCGGCTGAGCCTCACGTAGAGCAGCAATGGCCGCCCCAGAGTGCAGCTATTGTCGCTGGCTCGATAGGTGCGCGAGCACATCAAGGAGCAAGTTATTCCCTGTCCGACATGAAGGGGCATTTCGGGTGTGGTGGTGACGATATCAGCTTGGAAATCAATTATAGCTTCATCGCCGCTCGCCTCGTTATCCCGTGTCGAAATGTAGTAGCTCGACGAGACGCATGGCTTTATCTGAGCGCATAAGTGATATTCTTCGTCGCGTGACCTTTTCTTTCCCATTTTTGCCTCTCACGTACAGCGTGCAGCGGGGATGGGTTAGCCGCCTCCTGGCGGGCTCTTGGCGGCTGGTGAAGAAGTCCTTCATGATAATTAGCTCGCTACTTGTAGCAGTCGTTAGGTTGTTTACAGTCTGTTCCATTCCTCGAATCGTGATGGGCAGCAATGGCACGAAAACCAAGGAACTTTCAGCCAGCCACGACGCCACACCTAACCTATATGTCGGCCCTTCAAGTCATCGCTGACCAATCGCAACTCGCCATGGCGCGGTTGATGCCGCACCTCGGCGAACGCGGGCGCATCGCCGAGGAAATCATCAAGAACGTCCTCGGACGGACTCTTCCCAAAAGGTTCTCCATAGGCACGGGTGTCGTTATTTCCGCACATGGTGAAGTGAGTCGGCAAACTGACATTGTTATCTACGACAATTTCTACAACTCCCCGTTGCTATCCGAGTTCGGTTCCGGACTATTTCCAGCAGAGATTGTTTTCGCCACCATCGAAGTGAAGTCAGTGCTGACGAAGGATGAGCTGCAAAGTTCGATGGACGCCATTATGCAAATGCGTAAGGTTGGCTCTCAGAAGAAATACATTGTGCCTGCAACCGTTTTTGAGCCCGGTAAGCCTGCGCGAACCGTGATGACGAAACAGACAGAGACGACGCCGCCACGTAATTACATCGTCGCGTTCTCGCAAAAGGGCCTTGGCCCGACCTATCAGAACTTCTGTGACAAGCTGCGGAAATGTTTGGACGATGGTAACTCCCATGTGCACGGTGTCTGCATTCTGAAGGAGAACTGGTTTGCAGGGCGGCGCGCCTTCAAGGTGCCCGCCGAACTCTTCGGGCGAGAGGGGGACGGGTTGCTGAACCTATACAGCCACATACTCAAAGCCCAACAGAACTTCGCGGTGCATGCGATGGACTTGGATGCGTACATGCCGAAGGAATGGAGCTCAGACTAATATTGGGCGTAACCGGTATGAGCCCCCGCGGCCACCGACCCGGGGCGGGAAGACTTCAACTGTAACCTGCGGTCGGGTATCTCGATTTCGAATTCAGTAAGCGAAGTCGCCAGATATAACACGTCATCGATAATGTGCTGACGAAGGCTACAACACATCGGGTCTAGGCGAGTGAATTGCAGTGCCTGGGCCTGCGTTGCCAGACTGATGGGTCCATTCATGGCCTCAAGGTGCGGCACGCTTTGTCCGCGCGCCTCCGGGGAGGGGAAGGTCAAACGCGGATATCGCTAAGGCGCTTTTCGCTTGCGGTATTCTTCGATTTGGTGAGGCAGATTGTACATCACCGTCATCAAGAAGCTCAAGAATTCTACTACGTCCGTTGCGTCCTTTTCAGTCGTCCCCTTAGTACCAGGCTGCGGGTGGGTGCCCTCGTTCGCCAGAACCCTCACTTCATGCGCCCACTCTTTCATGATCGGCGAAATCAGCCCTTGGGCTGCAAGATCGTCAATCTCTTCCTTCAGGTTCTTGCCTTTCGCATTGTGTGAGCGGGCGACAAGCTGGATAGCAGAGCGAGCCATAAGTGCAGCGGCTGTCCAGTTCTTCCCCTCAATGCTCCTTCGTGTTTCCACCCAATAGTTGCCCACGTCCTCAGGCCAATGGTCCGGATGGCTTGTCGTGTTCCGATGCCACGGCAGAACGTGGTATTGGTGAATACCCCTCCCACCCATGCTCATCGCGGCGGCTGACCAGAACGCAAACATCAGGTTGCCACAGTGGCCACATTTGAGGGTGTCATAGTTGAGCACCTTGCGGCCGGTGCCCGGCTTCTGTCGTTCCAGATGGGCTACCGTCTCGAAGCTCCCTCGCTCGCCGCAGAATGCGCATGTGATTTGATATGTCGCGAGTCTGTCTCCCGCCGTCCCTGCCCACTCACCAAGGTCCCACCAACTCAATCTGGCCTCCGATTTTTTCGCAACGACTCTGGCTCACGCATACCCTAAGCCTTTCCAAATTGATCCGTAGCTGTGAAAGGCCCGCGGCTCCGTTCTGCCCGCATTGCGCAAACGCCGCTTGGTGGCGCGGCGAAACAGTCAAGATATGTCACTGCTAGCCTTTTTTCTTGGCCACAGCCCAAGAAAGACTAAGAGAGCACCGATGCCGCCAGTAATCGCTGCGACGGTCTTCCACGCCGGATCGATTTCGGCGAGATAAGTCTTCGTTCTGTCCCACAGCGTTACGGTGATCGGGATTTCCACCCGCTTCGTCAAGACGTTCACCACGGCATCAGGAATGGTCTTGTTCTTGCTCTTCAGTTGCAAGTGGGCAAATACCTCAAGGGTCAAGACCACCCTCCCCGTTCGCTCCGGCTTGACATCCCATATCCATTTGGCGGCGCTCAAGCGCGTCACTGGCTGCCGCTCTTGTTTATCGCTGCGAGGCGTAACCTCTGCGTCGCCCTTGGGAGCGCTTAGTCTCGCAGACATCTGATCGGCACCACGAAGCTCAAGCTTCTGAGGGTCGCCGGGGAATGATGCGATCAGATCGTCGCCGCTTCCGCGCTTGTCACCTTCGATGATGAATATAATCTCAGTGCTGCGGTCGAAAGGAATTGTCTTAGGCCAATTGAACTGTGCAGAGAACTGCTCCAGCTTTCCATACAGAGCGTCGAGGGGATTACGGTCGCCACCCTGATCCCTCCACTCAGGCGGGATCGAAGCATCTTGTGCTCGCACGTGCCACTCTATTTCACGTGGGCTGCGTCGGTTGGACAGTGGAGCCATATAAGTCAGGATTACCGCCGTCTCCAAGACGGCGATCACCGCAATCCCAACAATGGCGCGGCGCTTCGTGTGTATGGGCCAAGGCAAAAGCAAGCGACAAGCTCCGTGGAGACAGGCCGACTTCAACCTACGCTAGTGTTCGTTCTATTGCCCGTCAAGGACAAGTCGGACATTGGACTCCTTGCCATGTGAGATGGCCTAGGCTTCTTGGCGTGCTAGCGGGCATATCCGCTACCCAACAAGACTCCCAGTCGCCGAACGCCCCGACCCTAATTTTGAGCCCCGTGATTCAGCGCCGCAAGCTGATGCCATTAGCGAGCTCTTCGGCTTCGAATGCGCGCTCAACTCGCTACCATTACACTACTACGTTCACAGTTCTGGTGGTGCTCCGGATCGCAAGTCCCAGAAGATGCCGTTGACGACACGAGGGTCGTCCACCCGAGGAGCGCCGCGCGGCCCGATTGCAGCATCGGCTTGATGGCAGTAGCAAAGCCGGTTACAGGCACATTAAAGAGGCTTGCCGGGCACTATTATTATTTTCCGATCACTTGTCCCTCTGCACTACCACACTTGAGGATAGGCTGTCAGCCGAGCACTGAAACGAAAGGCCGCTGTATTGCAAATCGATATCATCGCCGCTCTTCACCAACGCCCGCTTGAGGCAGCGAACCGCCCCCTCTCGAAAATCCTCGGCCGCTCCGCCCAGTGCAATTGCTGCGGCGCGCCCGAAGTAGTCGAAGAAGCTTGCGCTCGGGTACTTATTTTCGACATCGGCAAAGAAGTTCACACTCTTGGCGTTCAGGCAACCGATTGATGAGTACTTCACGGCGGGGTGAAGAGCGAATACAGCGACAGAGCTGCGGCGACCTATGTTGACGCCCGGCACACGTGCGGCGAGTTCTCCGGCGACAGCGTCGCACTGATCCGCCTTCGCTTCGTATGTCGATGCGACGCAAAACCAAGCAGTACTAACAATTGCGACTAAGGTTCTTCGCATCAATTAGCCTTCCGCCTTAACGTATTCGCGCCACTGACCCCGGCCTTCACCCTGGGAAAACAACCTCATCTCTGTTCTCTCGGGTGTATCTTCGACGACGCGGGCCAACTCAATCACTGCGTCACAGAAGCGTCTGTAGACTTCAGAATCGTTTCTGCTCGAAACGTACCGCACCTGCTGTTGACCTCTGGCGACCTTCACTAAAGCGGGCGGCCCGACCAGCAAATTTATTGACCTCGCGGTCCATTGATCCATGATCACGCCCCGGGGCTTTCCGGGTGGCGGAAGAAAGAACAGCAACTTCGTATAGTACGCCGGTCCGCAGCCAGGCATCTTCCTCGCGCGAGTAAGATCGAAGTAGTGTGCGTAAGCTTGAAAGTGATCTAGTTCGCCCCGTCGAACCCTGTCGCAGATGAGTAACCATTCCGACGAGCTGAAAAACAGCCGCGCGTGATCTCGCCGCATGCCGCCCCACGCGAATATCGCAGCACATGCATCAATAGTCGCAACTGTCCGACTAGCTGCAAGGGCAAACAGATGTTCGCGGGTATGACGACCAGACGCCGGGATTTGCTCGCGCGTCAGCCGTAGATCGTGACCGATTGAACGGCTCCATTCGACTACGCTGTGTCCTTCCCACATGCCAACCGTGCTTCGTCTGAACTTCTCCAAATGAGCTGCGTGAAACAACATAACGGCTTAGCTCACGCTCACCGGACCTGAAGCTTCACAAAGCCTTGTAGCCCAGGCTCGTTCTTCCTGATTGAACTGACATCAAGAACGCAGACACCATCGCATTTAAGATCGAAAAATACGTTCGCCTTCACTTGCTGAGCCCCTTCGCCCTCTCGCCCCGCCTGGTGCGGAGATCCGCGCGGACGCATGATGGCGGGCGCGCCGCTGTTTCGCAAGACTTTGGAGCGCACCTCTTTGGGCAGGTGAGCAAGCGCTCTGGCTCAATCTGAGCCGCCGCGTGAGGAGGGCCGCGATCTCCACGACTCTCATATCGACCAAGCAATCAGGTCTGCTTCTGTCGGCCTGACAGATTCGGTAAGCTTATCATAGTTTTCTTATCGGAACGCGACTAAGCCGTTCTGGGCTCGGTGATCGACAAAGCAATCTTCAATTAAAGTCTTCGACCAACTGCCGAGTTTTCCGCGTTGGCTCTCTGTAACTCACGAGCTTCACATCGAGCTCAAAACGCGACATCGTCGTCAGTGCTCGCCGGATGGCCGCGTCAATCCAGTCTTCCTCGTTGCCAAAGGCTCCCCCGCCAAGATGCGTGAGCAAAACCACGTTCGACGTGCCCCGCTGCTTGTTCAGGACAGCAGCCAAGAGAGTGGCTTCATAGGCCGCCTCCAGAACGAGCGACGCGAAGGGCTTCCAGTGCGCCGACGGAACGCGGCTGTAGGCTATCGGGAGCGCCGAGCAAAACACCTGCGAAACGCGCGGGCGGTGCGCTGCTTCAACGTCGGTAACCTCCACATCGCTATGTACGCCGACGCGTAGCCTGCCGCGCAGCGTATCGAGCTGATCCAGCTTCATCGCTCTCAGGTGCTCCGCAATCGCATGAAGTCCGACACGGGTGCACAGGGCGTAACCGTTGGTCATCTGCCACAAAGCCTCGACCGGCCTATTCAGGTCCCCGGCCAGAGCTTCACCAACGTCGGCCAGTCCGTCGAGCTGGCGCGTTGCTGTCTGTCCGTAACTGTCCCCAACTGGAGCGAAGTAGTTCCTGTAGATCGTCGCCGCTCCAGCCGCAATTGCGCACGCGGGGCCTTGGGTGGGGTCACTTTGATAGCGGGTGACTCCATCTTCAGGTGTCACCTCCGGACCAGTCATCTCCAGCAGGTTGAATTGGGAGGCGACTTGAAACAAGGCACCAGCGTTCGAGGGCAATCGATGCATTTGTCGTACATCGCCGCGAACCACTTCCAGTCTCAGTCGTCCTTCCGGACAACTGAGGGAGGCTGACCGCTCACGCAGCGCCTGTAACGACACCAGTTCGAGCTCGCCGATGCCATAGCTTTGCCCGTTTACGAGGGATTGGAGCTCACCTCCCTCCACCTTGATCTTGGCACGCGTGTCAGCGTAGTTGCTCTCGCGAAACCCCGTCAATCGCTCGAACCAGTCCATTCCGCCCTCGCCCGCAATATGTCATTCGCCAGCTCGAAAGCGCCGGGGTCGCCCTTGGCGATGGTCCTTACGCCTGCCTTTTTCAGCTCCAGCCGCTTGTTCTTGATCCGGCCTTTCTTCTCGTCCTCGCCGAAATCGTAGATCAGGAGATAAACGTTGGGGTGGATCGACAGCTCGAGATTCCCCTCAGCAACCTGCCTGACGAGGTCATCGACCCGCCTGGCAGGGCTTTGGCCGCTGATTTCCAGCACGTTCTTGCAGACGCGGAGATAGGCATCGACCAGACTTCGCTGGTTCTCCTCGGCTTGAATGAACTGCTCGTACTTCTTGATCTGACCGATCACAGCCGTGGCATGCAGAGGAGACGCGGGGGCCTTTGCTCCCTTGGGAGGCTTTTCCCGGTCCCACAACTCACGATTATCCGCGCATTTCGCCTCGCAGAAGACCAGCTCGGCTTCGCCCGGTTTCCCCGGCACCAACACGGCGATATCCATCCGCGGAGCAGATAGATCGCCGTTCTCTCCAGCCTTGGTGAAGGCAATTTCGAGATCAACGACCTTCGGCTCTTTCTTGGCGATCTTGTGCACGCCGCTCTTTTCGGCCCCGGCAAATCGCGCAGCCGTCTTGATCAGTTGCGGCAAGGTGAGCTTGGACGCATACTCGGTGTTGACGATGGTCTTTGGGTCGAGATCGAACGCCTTTCCATCGAACGACACATACGGATCCTTTTTCTCGAGATCCGGCTTCACCAGATATTTGTAGTGGATGGCAAGGCGCGGCTGGCTGCTATCGCTGCCGCCTTTTCCGAAGGCAATCTTGAAGACGCTCTGACCTTTGACATAGGCGTTCAAATATCCGTTCCGGACTGCAAGCAACAGGTCCTTGCTCTCCAGAACCTCCTTCCACCAATTGTCAGCCGAGCTCTCCGCGAGCCCCTTCAAGCCTGCAATTTGCGGACCGGAAAGACCGCGCTTGAGGAAGTTCAGTTCAGACGTCAATCCATTCGCCATCGTTTGCCAATTCCACGTTGCTAAAGAGATCCGGAAACCGAAGCCGTTCAAACGTATGGATCGGGATCAGGCGCTTCGCTGCCACGGCGGCGGCAAGGCGCTTCAGGTCGGATGGACCGGCGTGTCCCGAGGTATGTATCGTTTCGAACGGCATGCCGCGGCGTTCGCAATCGGCCCTCAAGGCCGCCCCCGCATGGCCTTCGGCCAGATAGCCGTCCCATTGCGACCAGAACACCCTTGCGCCCGCAAGCGCATTGGCCTGCGCGAGATCGGACATCATCCAGCCCCGAAAGAGCATGACCGAGTGCGGGGCGCTCCCGGCGAGTTGCCCGGGCCAAATTCGAAAGCCGCGATAACCATCGACCAGCGCGGCAATCCCCTTGGCCTTCAATTGAACGCGCTGTCTTTGCGGGATGTAGACTGCGAGATTCGACCAGCCCGGCGCGGGCTGGGGAATGCTGTCCCGCCCCGTGGCCTTCAGCACCTCGGCGGCGTAGGCATCGATTATGAGGCTGCGGCCCGTTCGCTTCGCCGCGCGATAGATCGTAACCACCCGGTCGATGTTCTGGGCCGAGCAGGCGACCAGGGCGATTCCTTCGGTCTGCTCGAAGCGCGTGACGAACGTCTCCTCGAGGTCCTCCTCGGACGGAAACGTCTCGTCGTCAGACAAACGGCCGAGGCTCGATCCTTCCATCAGCATGAGGTCGATGTTGCGAGGCGGATCGCTGATCAGCGCGTCGAACAGCTTGCGTTTCCGGCCGTGAGCGCGGAGATCCCCGGAATAGAATATGCGCTTGCCGCAGGACGTGATTTCCATGGCGTAGGCATCAAAGCCCGAATGATCCACGAGGCGCGGCGTGACGGTGAAAGGGCCAATCTGAATTGGCTTGCGATGCTCAAGGTAGTGACTTGCATTCAAGGCGACGGCGTCGGGGACGAAATCGGCGGCCGCCCGGATGATGCTCTCAGTCGCCTTCCCCATGATCAGCGGAACCGCGGGGTTGACCTTCGGCACCAGGCCCCAATGGTCCCGATGACCATGAGACAAGACGATACCCATAAGGCTGGCGCTGACCGTGGAAAGCCCATCGACGTGGGGCAGCGGCGTGGAAGCAAGATCGCTGGCGTTCAACGGAAGACCGAGATCGAGCAGGATTCGGGCTCCCTCGCTCTCCAGCTCGATACAGGTGCCACCAATCTCCCGCGTCCCCCGATGGATTCGCAATCTCACTACGCGACCTCGTCCCCAGTCATTCCAATCCACCTATATTCAATCGAGGCCCCGAGAAATTTACACATTATGGAACATTTGCAAAAAATATTTGCCTAGCGAAGCAGCGCTCCTGATGTCAACTAGATTGGTTGCAATGGGAGGTCAATATGAACGAACGCATGACCTTCGCGATTGGAGACATCCACGGATGCTTGGAGGAGCTCAGGTCTCTGCTCGACGCCTGCCGAAAGAGCGCGGGCGACATCGAGCACGATTTCCTCTTCCTAGGCGACTATGTCGATAGAGGGCCTGCCTCCGACGAAGTGATTACCTGTCTGATGCGAGAACAGGCCAGCGCGCCGTCACGATTTCGCTGCCTCCTGGGTAATCACGACCATATGCTTTGCCTCGCCGCGGATCGGAGCCGCTCCGATGCCGACCTCATTCAGTGGTGGGCGAACGGTGGCGAAGAGACGCTGGATGCTTACGGCATAGACGACCCCTCCGATCTCCCGGCTGAGCACCTCGCGTGGATGAGAGCGCTGCCTCTTCAAGTTCGCGACGAGCACAGGTTGTTCGTTCATGCCGGAGTAAGACCCGGCGTTCCCTTGGAGGCCCAGTCCAAGGATGACATGTTGTGGATACGTGAGCCGTTCCTGTCCTCAAGTCTGTGGCACGGTGCTCTCGTGGTGCACGGCCATACGCCAACGGCAACGCGTGCTCCCGATGTTCAAGCCAATCGCGTCAACCTCGATACGGGAGCCTGCTTCGGGGGACCTCTCACAGCAGCGGCTTTTAGTTCGGTCCAGTCAGGCCCGCTGTTCTTTGTCAACAGCGACGGCTTGAAGTTTGAGCTGCGATCCGAGCCCACAAGAATGCGAAGCCCCAAAAGCCAGGTGCGCTGAAAAGGTCTCGCACTCGATACACTTCTCACCATATGGCTAAAGTTTTCGATCTGATCTGCTCCGGCAAATCGTACTTGCGCGGCCATGCATTGTAGGTAGAATCGGTGTTAGATTCATAAGTGACGTTTTATGCCAGGCAAGCAGGCAAAAATCTTAGCTGCTCACCAGATCGACAACCTCCTACTCTATGCCGAAACGACTCGGTATCCGCTTCGGGACCGCGCTATCGTCTTACTCTCTGTGAAGGCCGGTCTGCGAGCCGCTGAGATTGCAAATCTCACGTGGGATATGGTTCTCGACCCGAATGGTACCGTTGGCACAACTTTGGAGTTGAGAGACTGCGCTGCGAAGAAGGGGCATGGCCGAATAATCCCTCTCCATGCCGATCTTCGAGAGGCACTCTCGGCGCTTCAAGGGACATTCGACCCTTCACGGCCCGTCGTGCTTTCGGAGCGGGGCAGCAAGATGAAAGCGCGCAGCATCGTCATCTGGTTTAGTCGCGCATATCGCGCCGTCAATCTTGATGGCTGCTCCTCACATTCAGGTCGTCGAACATTCATCACGCGCGCGGCTAGGCTTGTTCACAAAGCCGGTGGCTCTTTGCGCGATGTCCAGTTGCTCGCTGGTCATCGCTCGATCCAGACCACGCAGGGGTACATCGATGGCGACAGCGACGCACAGCGGGCTTTAATTTGCCTGATCTAGGCCCCGGCTCGGCTAATCTATATCGGTCCCGAAAGGTGGCGACAGAGCTGGCTGCTCCGTGTACCGACCTTCTTGAACCACACAAGCACGCCGACGCTTTGATCCGCGCTGTCTGTACATTCGCTGGATCACTATCGTTGCTCGATGAGATCGACGAAGAGTTTCGTCACGCGGGCCTGGATCAAGCCGTCGCGTTGGGCAATACGCCGCCCATCTTCGATTGGCTCCTAACGGCGTTCAGCTTTCAGGGCATCTCCGACCAGGTTGCCCGTAACTACATGGAGAAGCATGGGACCGCGTCCTGGTCCAAAATGGAGGCAAGCCTCCGAAATTCGCCCTCCTGCCCAAAGCTCCAAACCTTCCCGGACTACGGGGGCTGCCGGTACGACAAGGGGAGCTTCACCTGTGCCGAGCCCGATCATATCGATGCCTGTCCAGTACCTCGTCCACACCTCCGGAACGGGCGGCTTAATCAGACCGCCTACAGCCTCTTTCTATTCGTCCGGGACATCGCTGGGGGCGATCTCATTGGCTGGATCGATAGCCAATTGGAAGCCACCACAGGGTTGTCTGACGCCGATCTGGAGGCTGCCAGACAGGAAACCCTGATCGGCCCGCTCCGAGAGGTTTTCGGTGTGGCCGACAAGGTCCTGACCAATGCACTGTCCTGGCTGATGATAGGCGCGCGCAACCACAGGCCCGTTTGGTTCGAGACCGGAAAGGCCATGCTGGTCATTGATACGCTGGTCCACAATTTCTTGCACAGGACCGGCATTTTGGAAAAATGCGGTATTCCCCATCGGTACGGCCCGGCATGCTACGCGGAAGGCGGCTGTGCCGAAATCATCCGACGTGCCGCGGAGCGGATTGATGCTCGCTCCTTTAATCCGAGCTTTCCAGAGTTTTTCCCGCGTTTTGTCCAGCACGCCATCTGGCGATATTGCGCCGCGGACGGCCTCGACCTGTGCAACGGCAACCGAATTGACGACCGCGAGGCGTGCCAAATCAGCTACTGCTACCTGTTTCGAATCTGCCGTCGAAAACCGCTAAAATCGATGTAATTTCATATATTTACTGTATTTACAGGTACTTGTTCTCGACCACTTATTAGCATATACTGTGCGAGCAAGGTCGATTCACGACTTAGCTGATTTTAGACTTGGAGATACTTCCGGGTTTACCTGAATTACCCTGAGCACTTCTTGGACTAAAATCACCATTCAATCGCGGATTGAGGGAGCCTGTCGGCTCCCTTCTGCATTTCTGGGAGCTAGTAGATGGGCAAGAAAACTGGGAAGGCCGCACCGGCAAAGGTTGATCAGGTCTACGTCCTAGGACTCGACGCCAATGGCAAGCCGCGCGGCGCTCGTTTCGCCGAGCTAAAGGACAGCATCGTGTCGGCGGCCATGGACATGAAGTGCCGCGTACTGATCGACCAGCCGGAAGCAGTGTCAGCGTTGGGTATGAAGCTGCCGGTGGGACGGGTCTACGGCGGCGGCAAGGTCGTAAAGCTGTTCGTCCCGAACATCAGGCGTGAACTCTACGACAAGATACTGGAAGCGGCGGGTCCGCTTGCTGACGGAGACCCTGCCGCGGAACAACAAAATGCTCCGGAGCAGGCTTCCAAGAACACTCAGATGAAGAGCGAAACGGACGCTGCGACGGAAGAAGTAAGATGCATCTCCCCGGTAACGTCCGGCCTACCTCGCAGTTGGGAGGAGATCGGCGTCGGCCACATGGTCTTGGCTCACGAGTCGCCTGATGATGGCTGGTGGGAGGCGGTGGTAGTCCAGCGGAACCAAGAGATTCTGACCTTGCGATATCGCGACGCACCCAAGCTCCCGAAGTTCATCAGGCACATCAACACGGTCGCGTTGGTCAACCCTGGCCCCGCCTGATTCTACCCGCCCTCGATTCCAAATAGGCTCGGACTGCGGCCCGGGCCACCCCCCTACCCACGCGCCGGACAGATTCCGGCATTCCCCAACATCACCGGAGAAAGCAACCATGTCGGTTGAACGGATTCGTGCGCTTAATGATCAGCTTCGAACGACTCTCACGGGCGGCAAGGCGTTCATGACGCCTGGCATTGCCGCGCTCGGACCAGAGACCGTTCAGCGTCTCCTGACGGCTATAGGGATTTTCGACGACTTCTGTATAGCCAACGATCCGCACAGCGAGCACGATTTCGGCGTGTTCGAATTTGAGGGCTCGTCCATTATCTTCAAGATCGAGTACTTCGATGCGAATTTCGAGTTCGGTTCACCCGACCCGGCCGATCCCACCGTCACCCGGCGAGTGATCACGCTCATGCTGGCCGAAGAATATTAAGCGACTGCTGGGCCGACCAACGTAACACCACTAGTCAGAAAGAAGCTTCGTCAAAGGCACGGAAAGCGCTTCAGCGATGCGGGCCATCACCAACAGGCTGGGGTTGCGTTTGCCTCGCTCGATCCCGCCCATATAGGTCAAGTCGATCTCGGCTTCGAACGCCAACTTCTCCTGTGTCATCCGTCGTTGCTGACGGATCCTCCGAACATTCCTCCCCAACACCGCGCGCCAATCCTGCATTGCGGGATCGAGCACCATCGGGCATATAGTCTCTAGGGATTATAGTCCCTATTCGTATCAACCTGTGCGGGCGCGCCAACGAAACATCGAAAGGATCGAATAATGTCCAGCGCCGAAAGCTCCACCAACAAAGTTTCCTTCAGCGTGTTTCAACCCCGTTATTTTTCGCTCTGTCTTTGCTCCTTGTCTTCGCCGGTACTTCCGTGTCGATCTTTGCGGCCATGATCGTGTGCGTTATCGCAGGTGTGGAGAATTCCGACTTGCAGGCCCGCATAGCTCTGGCCGCTCTGCTCATCGGTTTCGTTGGATCAATCTATCTGCTCATCAGGGCTAGACGCTCTCCGCCCTCGCAACAGCAGCAAGCGTGGGCAACCGCGAGCGCTCCCTCGCCTTTGCCGATTGTCTACGCGGTGCAAGACGACAAACGCGGAAGCGAGGAGCCCGCTGAGGTTGACAGGTACGAGGAGACATCAGAACCAGATAATGAAGATACTGAAGACGATGTCGATCAGATTCCCATGGTGTCAAATCGAATAGTCGATTGGTTAAAGGTCTGCACCACTCCGGTCTTGATCGCCTTCAATGCCTCAATCGTCTTTGTCGGTCTCGCTGGGACGCTCTCGCCAACGTTTGGAATGATAGGATTTGTTGTCGTACCGATAGCTTTTGTTTCTGCTTTAACGTCCCACCTCATGGGCACCCACTTTAACGTCTCCGGTGATCGGCTCTCTTATCCTTATTTTGCGTGGCGGCTAGGATTGCCGTTGTCCAGCATTCACGATGCCAACGCCCAGACCATTAACAAGCGCGGCGTCGATGTTTTGGCGAGCCTGGGCGAAAAGAATCCAAAATACAAAACCGTGCACCACTACCAAGTGAATCTGTCGGGAGAATTTGGTGCACGGCGCTTGATGTTCCGCTCCAAATTCAAGCGCGATCAATTTCTGAGCATTTTGCGAACGATCCGACCTGACGTGCGGATCACGCGATGGTCTTGATAGCGAGAATGCAAATGCGCTTATTTCTTACCATACTTCTTGTTCTGTCTTTCAACGCGGCACAGGCCGACCCCACCGAGGTCAAGATCAAGTGGAAGGGCGACTACGCTCACAATTCGAGCAAGCACTGGTCGAAGGACAACCCCTACGACAGCGGCTTCTCAAAGAACTTCAAGAACGGCACACCGCAGGAGTTCGGCGACGTGCAAAAGGACGGCGAGTTAAATGCCTTTATCTACTCGCCGAAGGATGCGAAGGGGCCGGTGCCGTTCGTGGTCGTTATGCATGGCTGCGACGGCATGGTCACTTCGGAGAAGGAGTGGACGGCACACGTCGCGGACGTGCTCAACAAGGAAGGCATCGGTGCGCTGGTGCTCGATAGCTACACCACACGTTACGTGGATGAAAGCTGCGGTCTGCCTGACCAGCACTGGGGCCGTCGGCGCGCTGACGACGCCTACTCCGCGCTTGACTATCTGATCGAGAAGAAGCTCGCGAGCGAAGTCTACGTCATGGGCTACAGCAACGGCGGCTTGGCGAGCCTCATGGCTATGACCAAGAAGGAAGCCGACCATCCGCACCACTTTGCAGCAGGCTTTCCGATTGCGCCGAACTGCTACAGCGTGATCACGAAATACGGCGACTACTACGCTCCGATGATCGTCTTTGTCGGCGATCAGGACAACGCGAACCCGCCAGCTCCGTGCCACGAGATGATGAAGAAGAAACGCGCGACACCGATCCAGTTGATCGAGTACCAAGGTGCCAACCATGGGTTCTTGCTCAACCAGCCGTCAAAGATCGGCGCGCATGGCTGGGCTTTGACCTACAATCCGGTAGCGGAGAAGGACATGATGCAGACTATCATCTCCGCGATCAAGACGAAGAAGTTTGCCAAAGGCGTTGAATCCAGATGACCACGAATACGCGCACAGTGGCGACACGGAGAACGGAGGTTCTTGGATTGGTCATGCGACTGACCAGGCAGAACGTGGATGCGATTGCACCGGGAAGCCACCTGCATTCAACCGGACTTTCGCATGCATTGTCCGGACTAGGCTCAACGCGCCAGATTAAGTAGCCGAAGTACGACGATGCGCTGGCATATCAGCGATTACGACCTGCTGCGTGCTCGCGTCCCAGAAGTAATAGATACGTAGGCATCGCCTAGGGTCGCGTGTGTTGCCGCCATTCTTGATATGCCAATCGGCAATGTGTGTTTGACCTTGCCATGACACTCTAAATTCATCAGCTCCGCATGGAGCATTTTTCACTCCAGCTTCTATAACGTAGTCTTTGAGCGTACCCTCTCCTCCTTCGAGGCGACGGTCGCGATATTCGTTTCCCAACCACAGCAAGCAGCGTGCGGCTAGCTCTAGGTGGTCGAACTCTGGATTTCTAACACCGCTACGCGCTTGAGGTGCGAGCACCACTCGACCTATTAGCTGTTGGTCGCACCAATCCCCAAATTCGCTCCATGCAGAAGGCAGCTTAATATCGGCGTCTGGTATCTGACCACGTTTCTTAATTTGGTCCAGGAGCTGCTGAATTCGGAAAGTTGCAGCACTGAGTTGCGCTTCGGCGGACTTCGCCCGCTCTTCGGCCTGCTTATGCTCGTCGAGGAGAAAAGCTTCAGAATCGCCTAAGCTCCTTAAATTCTCTTCGAGAACTTTTATTCGAGCAGTGGCCGCTTCAAGTTTTTGAGTATCGCTAGCTCCTTCTTGCTCCAATCGAGCTTGACTGAGTTGAAGCGATGCGTTGCGAATGGCCGTAAATGCTAGCACGTCCGTCCCGAGGCGGGTGCGACGAATACTTTCAGCCGCAGCGAATGATTTCATCCATCGCACGCATTGGCGGGCGCTCTCTACGGTCGAAATCTGCTCACGTAACACAAGTCGGTGGGAGTATGGACTTGCATCATCGGAAAACCCTGCGAGATAGGCGCGCACCGCTCCTCCGAATACCGACCGCTGCCTCCCAAACCGACTAGTCAATGCCCACGTATGAGCTGCTGGGACTATGACAATCTGACCGATTCCCAAAACAGCGCGAGCAAGAGTTGTGGCGTCTAGGATCGGTACATTCGGGTCCTCGGCGTCCTCGGGAACGGTCATGACGAAAACAGGCAGATTCCGAGAGGGGTCTATAAGAAGCTCAACAAGACGTTCGGCGTCAGCTTCCGACTCTATCAACCAGGGTTCTGCGGAGAGGTCTATCGGCCCACGCGATAGAATGCACTTCTCAGCGACTTGCTGAACAAATCCGGGTGTGTGTGGTTCAATGGCAAGGTTGTCTTCAGAAGTACTTGCCAATAATCGCGCACTAAATTGGCAAGGCTTGTCCGCAGCTAGACCGACGACGACCTCCGTCGTCCAAGAACGCCCTGGCACCGTCTTGTCGGGGTCGTCCGCGCGTATTGCCCAGATGTCTGTCTCGTTGTTTTCAATACGAACGACAGCACTGTTACGTCCCCCCGATAGGTAATCGAACTCTTCAAATTCCCAGGCATGATTGGGGAGACGGCCACCACTCCGCTTTTGAGCCCAGAATAGAACTTCGCGGCGTGCTGCTGCTGCTGCTTTTGCTTTGTCCTTACCATGGACAACGGCGGCAATGCGCAGGACTTCGTGCTCGCGGACGACAGACGGCATCCTTGCCGCAATAGGTTTCAATACGTCCCAAGGCGACGATAGGTTCACGTGACCACCCCCTGCACACTCCAGCGCAGGAAGGATATCAACAGTTGTGCCTTCTGGGCGAGGACGCGTTTGGCGGTTGCAGCGGGTCGAACACAAAGCAATGCGTGGCGACACGGTGGCGACACGGCCCCAAAACAAGAAAGCCGCCCCGGAGGGCGGCTT
Source organism: Bradyrhizobium sp. B025 (assembly GCF_042257955.1). NCBI lineage: Bacteria > Pseudomonadati > Pseudomonadota > Alphaproteobacteria > Hyphomicrobiales > Nitrobacteraceae > Bradyrhizobium > Bradyrhizobium sp. B025. Next base: position 7,879,912 of record NZ_CP170150.1, read on the forward strand.
TCTAAAAACCTCATAAAATCAGAGGCTTGTCTTGGTTGCGGGGATAGGATTTGAACCTATGACCTTCAGGTTATGAGCCTGACGAGCTACCGGGCTGCTCCACCCCGCGTTAAACCGTTGCGCGCCTTCGTTAAAATGCCGGGGACGGGGGATGAGGGCCGGCGCTGTTCGCGTGGCTTGCTTCTTCCGTCCCAAAGGCTTCCTTGGAAGGCAACCCCGGGGCAAAGCCCGTCGGGTGCGGGGGGTATGTACCAACCCGGGCTGCCTTTGGAAAGGGCTGCGAGGACGTTTTTTTCGACTTTATGACAGGTGGATGGACCGGATTCCGGCCCGCCAGCCGCGCCCTTGCCAGAAGTTCCGCAAAGGGCCAGCTTGCCGCAACAAAACCAGGGGCGAAACGCCAGTTTAGGGAGCAACGCCATGGACCATATCCGGGACCAGATCTTGGACCGATCTTTGGACCGATCCCCGGCGAGCGCCCCGCTGCGGGCCCTCGACGACGCCTTCCACGCCATGGTCGCGCGGTCGCGGGCGGAGCCGGCCGCTGACCTGGCCGAGCGGCTCGACCGGCTGGCGCGGCTGCGCGCCGTCGTCGCCGACAATGAAGAGCGCTTCCGCCAGGCGATCTCGGCCGATTTCGGCCACCGCTCGGCGGTCGAGACCACCATCGCCGAGACCATGATGGTCTACAGCGAGATACGCCATGCGACAAAACACCTGAAGAGCTGGATGGCGCCGCAGCGAATCGCCACCGCGCTGCAATTCCTGCCGGCGCGCAACCGGCTGATCCCGCAGCCGCTCGGCGTCGTCGGCATCATCGCCCCCTGGAATTATCCGCTCCAGCTGACGCTGGCGCCCGCGATCGGCGCGATTGCCGCCGGCAACCTGGTCATGATCAAGCCGAGCGAGCTCGTCCCGCATTTCGCAGGCCTGCTGAAAGAGACGGTTGCCGCAAGGTTCGACGCGACCGAGCTGCTCGTCACCGGCGTCGAGGACGAGATCGCCAAGGCCTTTGCGTCGCTCCCCTTCGATCATCTGGTGTTCACCGGCTCGACCCGGGTCGGACGGCTGGTCGCGGAGGCCGCGGGGCGCAATCTGACGCCTGTGACGCTCGAACTCGGCGGCAAGTCGCCTGCTATCATCGACGCCTCCGCCGATCTCGATGAGGCGGCCGAGCGCATCGCCTACGGCAAGCTGCTCAATGCCGGGCAGACCTGCATCGCGCCGGACTACGTGCTGGTGCCGGAGCGCTCGCTGCAGGCCTTCGCCGAGAAGCTGCGCGCGCAGATGCGGCGCATGTTCGGCACCGATCCCGCGAACAAGGACTACACCTCCGTCATCTCCGACCGGCACTACGCGCGGCTCGAAGGTCTCGTCGCGGATGCCGTAGAGCGCGGCGCAAAAATCCTGCAACCGGCAAGGGCCGACGATCCCAACTGGAAGGCGCACCGCAAATTCCCGCCGACGCTGATCCTTGGCGCCACCGAAGACATGGCGGTGATGCAGGAGGAGATATTTGGGCCGGTGCTGCCGGTGCTGGGCTATCGCGAGCCGGCCGATGCCATCGCCTTCGTCAACCGCCGCGACCGGCCGCTTGCGCTCTACTGGTTCGGCAAGGACCGCGACGCGCGCGACGCGGTGCTGTCGCGCACCGTCTCCGGCGGCGTCACCGTCAACGACTGCCTGTTCCACTTCGCGCAGGTGAACCAGCCGATGGGCGGCGTCGGCGCATCCGGCACCGGCGCCTATCACGGCGAATGGGGTTTTCGCACGTTCAGCAAGCTGAAGCCGGTGTTCTACCGCTCGAAATTCAACCGCCTCGCCGATCTCTACCCGCCCTATGGCGGCAAGATCGCGCGGCTGGAGAAGATGATGCGGTTCATGTCGTAGGGGCAGTCGTTCCGGGGCGCGAAGCGAACCCGGAACCTCGAGATTCCGGGGTCGCGCTACGCGCGCCCCGGAATGACGATAAGGGGAGAAACAACATTGACTGACACATTCGATTTTGTCGTCGTGGGCGCGGGCTCCGGCGGCTGCGCGGTTGCGGGGCGGCTGTCGGAGGATGCGGCGACATCAGTGGCGCTGCTCGATGCGGGCGGGCGGAACGACAGTTGGCGGATCACCACGCCATTCGGGCTCGCTTTGCCATACCGCGCGGCCAACTGGGCGTTCGACACTGTGCCGCAGAAGGGATTGAACGGCCGCATCGGCTATCAACCGCGCGGCAAGGGCCTCGGCGGTTCCTCGGCGATCAACGCGATGGTCTATATCCGCGGCAACAAATGGGACTACGACCACTGGGCCGCGCTCGGCAATGCCGGCTGGTCGTATGCGGATGTGCTGCCCTACTTCAGGCGCTCGGAGAACAACGCCGATTTCGACGGCGAATATCATGGCAAGGGCGGCCCGCTGCATGTCAACAAGCTGCGCTCGGACAATCCGATCCATGACGTCTTCCATCAGGCTGCGCGCGAGGCGCAGTTTCGCATCCGCGAGGACTTCAATGCCGACGACCATGAAGGGCTCGGCAGCTACCAGGTGACGCAGCACGGTGGCGAGCGCTGGAGCGCGGCGCGCGCCTATGTGGATCCCCACATGGGCAAGCGGGCGAATCTGCGCGTCGAGACGCAAGCGCATGCCACGCGCATCCTGTTCGAAGGTAGGCGCGCAGTGGGCGTCGAGTACCGGCAGGACAAGGAGCTGAAGCAGCTCCGCGCCCGCCGCGAGGTGATCCTCGCCTCCGGCGCCTTCCAGTCGCCGCAGTTGCTGATGCTGTCGGGCGTCGGCGACAGCGATGCGCTTGCCGCGCACGGCATCGGCGTCGTGCATCATTTGCCGGGCGTCGGGCGCAATCTGCAGGACCATCCGGATTTCGTGTTCGTCTACGCCTCCGACTATCCGCACTTCGTTCACGCGTCACTCGGCCGGCTGCCATCCCTGCTGCGCGCGATCCAGCGGTACCGCCGCGAGCGACGCGGCCTGATGACCACCAATTTCGCCGAGTGTGGCGGCTTCCTGAAGACGCAGGCCCACCTCAACGTGCCGGACATTCAACTGCACTTCATCATCGCGATGCTCGACGACCACGGCCGCAAGAAGCACAAGGAAGCGGGCTTCTCGTGCCATGTCTGCCTGCTCAGACCGAAGAGCCGCGGCAGCGTCTGGCTGAAGAGCGCCGATCCGCTCGCCGCCCCCATGATCGATCCGAATTTTTTGGGCGAGGCGGAGGATCTCGAGACGATGGTCGCAGGCTTCAAGACCACGCGACGGCTGATGGAGACGCCTGCGATGCGCGCGTTGCAGAAGAAGGACATGTTCACGTCCGATGTGAAGACGGACGACGACATCCGCGCCATCCTGCGCAATCGCGTCGACACCGTCTATCACCCCGTCGGCACCTGCAAGATGGGCACGGATGCGATGGCCGTGGTCGATCCGCAATTGAAGGTGCACGGCGTCGAGGCCTTGCGCGTCGTCGATGCCTCGATCATGCCGACGCTGATCGGCGGCAACACCAACGCGCCGACGATCATGATCGGGGAGAAGGCGGCGGATATGATCAGGGCGGAAGTGCGGGCGAATTAGCGACGCTGTCGCGTCACTCTCCACTGTCGTCCCGGCCTAGTGCGCAATTGCGCATGGGGGCCGGGACGACGGAAGCAATCAATTCAACAAGAACCCGCCGTCCACCGTCACCACGCTCCCCGTCATGTAGCGCGAGGCCTTCGAGGCCAGCAGTAGGATCGCGCCGTCGAGATCGGACTCGGCGCCGACGCGGCGCTGGGGGATGCGTTTTGCCAGGCGCTCGCCTGCCGGCGTCGACCAGAAGGCGTGGTTCATCTCGGTGTCGATATAGCCGGGCGCCAGCGCGTTGATGCGGATGTTCTGCCCCGCAAGCTCCAGCGCCATCGCTTTCGTCGCCTGGATAATGCCGGCCTTGGAGATCGCGTAGGGCGACACCGCCTTCAGCACGCCGGTGCCGAGCACCGAGGCGATGTTGACGATGTTGCCTTCCTGCTTGCGCGCGATCATGCGCCGCGCGACTTCCGTCGCGAGGAAATAGGCGCCCTTGAGATTGGCGCCGATCACCGCGTCCCAATCGGCCTCGGTCTGCTCGGTCGCCAGCTTCTCGATGGCGATGCCGGCATTGTTGATCAGCACCGTGACGGGACCGAGCGCGGCTTCCGTGGCATCGACGGCCTTCGCGATCGAGGCGATGTCGGTGACGTCGAGCGCGACGGCGGCGGCGCGGCCGCCGTTGCCGCGGATCTCCTGTTCCAGATTCTTCAACTTGTCCGTTTGCCGTGCCGCGAGCGCGACGGCCGCGCCATGCGCCGCCAGCAGCCGGGCAAACTGCCGCCCCAGCCCCTGGCTCGCGCCGGTGACGAGGATGGTTTCTTTACTGACGTCGAATAGGCCTGACATGACGATTTCCTTGGGCGTAACCCTTGAGCTTCCGGAGCCAAAAATACAGACGATTTTAGCGGTCTGAAACCAGAATGATCGGTTCGGCGTTCATTCGTTCCACCGAGGCAGGGCTCTGCTCATGAACAGTTTCGATCTCGCGGTCTATGCGGCGCTCGCCATCGCCATCGGCTTCGGATTCAGGACCGGCCTGCTGCGCAGCGCCATGACCATCCTCGCCTATCTGCTCGCCGCGCCCATCGCGGTCGCGCTGATGCCGCTGATCGTGCCGCAGATCGCAAGCAATCCGAACGCGCCGCTGCTCCAGAACTGGATCTGGTTCTTCGGCATTTTTCTCGTCGTCGGCATGTTGTTCGGACATATCGGCCGCCTCGCGGTGAACGACACGGTCCGTGAGGCCGGGATCGGCGACCGCCTTGGCGGCGCCACGCTCGGCGCCATCAGGGTCGGCCTCGTCGCCACCACGCTGGTGCTGGTGTTCGACCAGATCGTGCCGGCCAACCGCCAGCCGCCCTTCCTGGCCGGCTCGCATCTGCGGCCGCTGTTCTCGGCGGCCGGGCAGATGGGCTTCAAGTCGCTGCCGCCGGAAGCCGCTGCCGCGATCGACCGCCTCAAGCAGGAGCGGCACATCTGATCAGGCGCATTTGCATCGCCGCGCGGAGGCGCATGCATTTTGGTGCGAGCCCGTCCCTTATCAGCGGCACCACGATTGGCTAGAGTGCCGCCCGTCCAAAACCTGCCTGACATTACGGGAGTGAAACAGTGGATCTTGGGATCAAAGGTCGCCGCGCCATCGTCTGCGCATCCAGCAAGGGCCTCGGCCGCGCCTGCGCCATCTCGCTGGCCGAAGCCGGCGTTGACGTCACGCTGACCGCGCGCGGCGCCGAGGCCCTGAAGAAGACCGCCGACGACATCCGCAAACTCTATCCGGCCGTCGCGGTCACCGAGATCGTCGGCGACATCACCACGCCGGCGGGCCGCGAGGCCGTGCTGAAGGCCTGCCCGGAGCCGGATATCCTGATCAACAATGCCGGCGGCCCGCCGCCCGGCGATTTCCGCAACTGGACCCGCGACGACTGGATCAAGGCGATCGACGCCAACATGCTGACCCCGATCGAGCTGATCAAGGCGACCGTGGACGGCATGATGGCGCGCAAGTTCGGCCGCATCGTCAACATCACCTCGGCCGCGGTGAAGGCGCCGATCGACATCCTCGGCCTCTCCAACGGCGCGCGCGCCGGCCTCACCGGCTTCATCGCCGGCCTGTCGCGCAAGACCGTGATCAACAACGTCACCATCAACGGCCTCCTGCCGGGCCCGTTCGAGACCGACCGCCTGACCGGCACCGCCAAGGCCGAGGCCGACAAGCGCGGCACAACGCCGGAGCAGATCCTGGCCGAGCGCGCCAAGCTCAACCCGGCGGGCCGCTTCGGCCAGCCGGACGAGTTCGGCTATGCCTGCGCTTTTCTCTGCGGCGCCAAGGCCGGCTTCATCACCGGGCAGAACATCCTGCTCGACGGTGGCGCGTTCCCGGGCACGCTGTGAGCCATCGCGCCTGAGACGGCGCAATCCACGAAAGACCATCATGCCCGGGCTTGCCCGGGCATGATGATGTGGAGGCGTCAGAGCCCAATCATTTCCGGCTCACTGCGAGCCCGGCTACTCATCGCCGTTTCGTCGGCTCATCCTCGTCCCGTTCGCTGGGACCGGAGGAATCGGCAGTGAGGCGCTCATCGGTCCAGTCGATGCCGAGCTCGTCGAGACCGTCGGCCAACAGATCGCCCAGCATCGGCTCGCCCAGCAGATATTGCACAGCTTCACGCCGGGGCGCCTTGTATTCGGCGCGGGCCTCGGCGGCGCGGGCGCGCAGATCGTCCCACTCGTCGACGGAGCCGTCGCCGCGGCCAATCCACATCAGCGTCACGAGGTCGAGCTGCTCGTCCTCGTTCAGCGCCCCGATGAAGCCGGTCAACTCGCTTGCGACCGGATCGGACGCCGTGTCCTCCAGAACGTCGATCCCGTCATCGTCGGAGGGGTTCGAGCCCGAGTCCGGATCGGATGCTGCTTCCTTGACGTCGAATTCGCGGGCCTTCTCGATGATGAAAGCGACCTTCTCGGCGGAAATTGCAAGCTCTGGCATCGTCTTCCCCTCTCGCTCTTCTCTGGTTTTTCCTGGGTTCCAGCGATAACGCGGCGCGCCACCAGATGATCCATTGCGCTCCATGGCGGAAAACCGCATGTTTCGGCGCCAAAGCGTTCTCTCTCGTCATTCCGGGGCGCGACGTCGTCGCGAACCCGGAATCTCACGCAACGATCTCGAGATTCCGGGTTCGATGCTTGCGCATCGCCCCGGAATGACGGCGAGGCGCAAAGCAAGAACATGGTGATGCGCCGGATGTCGTGGAAGGTGGGCAAGGTCAAGATCACGAAACTCGTCGAGATGGAGACAGTCGGCTCGACCCGCTTCATCCTGCCGGCCGCGACCAACGATGAAATCCGGAAGCTGCCCTGGCTGATCCCGCATTTCGCCACCGAAGAGGGCCGACTGAAAATGTCGATCCACTCGCTGGTGGTCGAGACGCCGACGCGCCGCATCGTGGTCGACACCGGTCTCGGCAACGACAAGCAGGGCCGCGGCATCCCCGTCTGGAACAACCGCAGCACGCCGTTTCTGGAGACCATGGCGGCGGCGGGCTTTCCCCCTGACAGCATCGACACCGTGCTGTGCACACATCTTCATGTCGACCATGTCGGCTGGAATACGAAACTGGTCGACGGCAAATGGGTGCCGACCTTCCCGAAGGCGCGCTACCTGTTCGGCGAGACCGAATACGAGTATTGGCGCGATTATACGGCCGAGCCGGACAAGGTCGCGGTGTTCAACGATTCCGTGAAGCCGGTCGTCGATGCCGGCCGGGTCGAGCTGATCCCAGGCGATCACCGGCTCTGCGAGGAGATCAGCGTGATCCCGACCCCCGGCCACAGCCCCGGTCACATGAGCGTCCTGATCGAGTCCGGCGGTGAACAGGGGCTGCTCACCGGCGACGTCGCCCATCATCCCTGCCAGATGTCGCATCTCGACTGGTGCTCGGTCATCGATACCGATCCCGCCCAATCGGCGGCAACGCGGCACAAGGTGTTCTCGCGCTTTGCCGACACCCCGACGCTGGTGATCGGCGGGCATTACTCGGCCGGACACATCAGGCGGGATGGGGACGCGTTCAGGTTCGTGGCGCTGGGATGAGACGCAATCGTAGGGTGGGCACAGCGCGGCGTGTCCACCCTCCCGGGCAAGGAAAAGAATTGGTGGGCACGGCGCTCCGCACCTTTGCCCACCCTACAAAGGAGGGGCTGCAATGCGCCCCGTTTTGAGCGGTTGAATTTCCCGCCGCCCTGTTCCATGAAGCTATTTAACCGATCGGTCCATCTCCAGGGAGAAACGAGAATGAAGCTTGTTCGTTACGGCGAAAAGGGTGCGGAAAAGCCCGGCCTGATCGACAAATCCGGCCAGTTGCGCGACCTGTCGGCGCATGTGAAGGACCTGACCGGCGAGGCCTATTCGCCGGAAAGCCTGAAGAAGCTCGCCGCGCTCGACCCCGCCTCGCTGCCCGCCGTTTCCGGCAAGCCGCGGTTCGGCGCGCCCGTCACCGGCATCTCGAAATTCGTCGCCATCGGCCTCAACTACAGCGACCACGCCAAGGAAACGGGAGCCGCGATCCCGACCGAGCCGATCATCTTCATGAAGGCGAACACCTCGCTGTCCGGCCCGAACGACGCGGTCGAGAAGCCGCGCGGCTCGACCAAGCTCGACTGGGAGGTCGAGATCGCCGCCATCATCGGCACCCGCGCCAAGTACGTCTCCGAAGCCGACGCGCTGAACTACGTCGCCGGCTATTGCGTCTGCAACGACGTCTCCGAGCGCAACTTCCAGACCGAGCGCCTCGGCCAGTGGACCAAGGGCAAGTCGCACGACACCTTCGGCCCGGTCGGCCCGTGGCTCGCCACCAAGGACGAGATCAAGGACGTGCAGAACCTGTCGATGTGGCTCGACGTCAACGGCCAGCGCCGCCAGACCGGCTCGACCAAGACCATGATCTTCTCCATGGCCAAGTGCATCTCCTATGTCTCGCAGTTCATGACGCTGCTGCCGGGCGACATCATCACCACGGGCACCCCGCCCGGCGTCGGCCTCGGCATGAAGCCGCCGACCTTCCTCAATGTCGGCGACGTCGTGACGCTGGGCATCGAGGGTCTCGGCGAGCAGCGGCAGGAGATCGTGGCAGCGTAAGCGGCAATCACCTCCTTCGTCATTCCGGGATGGCGCGAGAGCGCCAGACCCGGAATCTCGAGATTCCGGGTTCGATGCTTCGCATCGCCCCGGAATGACAACAAGGATCCAAAATGAAGCTCACCTTCTCCGCCGCCTCGCCCTTCGCCCGCAAGGTGCGCATCGCCGCGATCGAGCTTGGGCTGATCGACAAGATCGAGTTCACGCCGGCAACCGTCGCCCCGGGGCAAGCCAATGAGGACTATTCGCGCATCACGCCGCTGAAGAAGCTGCCGGTGCTGATCACCAATGACGGCGACGTCATCCTCGATTCCTACGTCATCGTCGAATATCTCAACGAGATGGCCGGCGGCAGCCTGATCCCGGATTACGGTCCGCGGCGCTGGAAGGCCAAGACCAATCACTCCCTGATCAACGGCATGCTCGATTCCATGCTGCTGTGCCGCTACGAGAGAATGGTGCGGCCGCAGGGCCTGCAATGGCAGGCGTGGTCGGACGACCACTGGAACCGGGCCTGGACCGGCATGGCGCGCTTCGAGAACATGCCCGATGTCCTCAACGGCCCGTTCGACATCTCGCAGATCGGCCTGACTTGCGTGCTCGGCTATGCCGACTTCCGCTTCGCCGATTGCGGCTGGCGCAAGGCCTATCCGAAGCTCGACGCCTTCCACCAGAAGATGCTGGAGCGGCCTTCCGTGAAGATCTCGGTGCCGCCGGCGGCGTAACCCGCTAGGAGTGTCCATGAGCCTGAAATACTCGGTCGGCGATCTCACCATCCATCGCGTCATCGAGCAGGAAACCTCGTTCGTCCCGGCGCTGGAGATGCTGCCGGGACTGACACCCGAGGTGCTGGCCGAGAACCGGGCGTGGATGCGGCAGGCCAAGGCACTCGACGACAACGACGTGCTGCTCTTGTGCTTCCAGTCCTATGTGGTGAAGACGCCGCACCACACCATTTTGATCGACAGCTGCATCGGCAATGACAAGCCGCGCCCCAATCGGCCGAAATGGAACATGAAGACCGACGACACGTACTTGGGTGCACTTGGCGCCGCCGGATTCTCGCCTGGCGACATCGACTTCGTGATGTGCACGCATCTGCACGTCGACCACGTCGGCTGGAACACACGGCTCGAAAACGGCCGCTGGGTGCCGACCTTCCCCAAGGCGCGCTACGTCTTCGCCAGGCAGGAGTTCGACCATTGGTCGGCTCAGAACGCGAAGACGGAGATCCCGCCTTTCGTGGACAGCGTGCTGCCGGTGGTCGAGGCCAAGCGCCACGAGCTCGTCGGCAACGACCACCAGATCGGCGATCACGTCCGGATCCTGCCGACACCCGGCCACACGCCGGGCCATATCGCAATCACGGTGGGCCGCGGCAAGGACGACGCGGTGTTCTCCGGCGATCTCATGCATTCGCCGCTGCAGACGCTCTATCCGGAGCTGTCGATCAAGTTCGACGTCGACCCGGCGAAGGCGGCTACGACGCGCCGCAGCTTCCTGGAGCGCTATTGCGACACCGAAACGCTGTGCTGCACGGCGCACTTCCCTTCGCCGTCGGTGGGCAAGATCCGGCGCAAGGGCAACGCGTTCGTGTGTGCGGCGGTTTAGCGAGATGCCGTAGGGTGGGCAAAGGCGAGCGCTTCGCGCGCCGTGCCCACCACTCCTTATGGTGGGCACGCTCCGCTTTTCCCACCCTACGATTCCACCCGTGTGGAGAAAGCAATGACAGCACTCCCCGACATCCCCCTGCCCGCCGGAATCCGCTCGCGTTATGTCGACGGCATCAACGGCTTGCGCATGCATGTGCTGGAGGCCGGCTTCGAGTCAAAGGGCCGCTGCTGCATCCTGTTGCTGCACGGCTTTCCCGAGCTGGCCTTCTCCTGGCGCAAGGTGATGCCGGCGCTCGCCGCCGCCGGTTATCACGTGATCGCCCCCGACCAGCGCGGCTACGGGCGCACCACGGGATGGACTGCCGACTACGATGGCGATCTCGCGCCGTTCTCGCTCCTCAACCTTGTGCGCGATGCGCTCTCCCTGGTGTCGGCCTTCGGCTACAAGCAGGTCGATCTCGCCGGGCATGATTTCGGCAGCCCAGTCGCGGCATGGTGTGCGCTGATCCGGCCCGACGTGTTTCGTTCGGTGACGCTGATGAGCGCGCCATTCGGCGGAGCGCCGCCGCTGCCATTCAACACAGTTGACCGTCCCGCAAAGCCTGCGGTCGAAGACCCCGTTCATCGCGAGCTTGCCGCGCTGCCGCGTCCGCGCAAGCACTATCAATGGTACTACGCGACACGCGAAGCCAACGCGGACATGCAGCACGCGCCGCAGGGCGTGCACGATTTCCTGCGCGCCTATTATCATCACAAGAGCGCGGACTGGACCGACAACAAACCCTATCCGCTCAAGGCGTGGTCGGCTGACGAGCTGGCAAAGCTGCCAACCTATTACGTGATGGACGCCGGCGAGACCATGGCCGAGACGGTCGCGAAGGAGATGCCCTCGCCCGCCGCGATCGCCGCGAACCAATGGCTGCCGGACAGCGACCTCGCCTACTACAGCGCCGAATACGGCCGCACCGGATTTCAGGGCGGGCTGCAATGGTATCGCTACGGTACGTCGGGCATGCTCAACGACGAGATGCAGCTGTTCTCCGGCCGCAGCATCGACGTGCCCTCCTGCTTCATCTCCGGCAGGCAGGATTGGGGCACCTATCAGCGCCCTGGCGTGTTCGAGGCGATGCAGAAAAGCGCGTGCACCAAGATGCTCGGCTGCCATCTCGTCGACGGCGCCGGCCATTGGGTGCAGCAGGAGCAGCCGGCCGAGGTGAGCCGGTTGCTGCTCGACTTCCTGGCCAAGACTTCCTGACTAAGTCCCGCGCCGGCTGATTTGACCCAGGAACCACGGCGGCTTATATAATTTAGAATCATTCTAAACTAGTGGGACAGGGCCGTCGTGAAGAATTTTGCCGATCTGACCGAGCGCGAGGTGCTTGCGGTCGCGATCTCCTCCGAGGAGGAGGACAGCCGCATCTACATGACCTTCGCCGAAGATCTGAGAGAGCGTTACCCGGACTCAGCCAAGATCTTCGAACAGATGGCCGAGGAAGAGCGCGGACATCGCCACATGCTGCTGGAGACGTACGAGCAGCGGTTCGGTCCGCACCTGCCTCCCATCCGCCGCGAGGACGTCAAGGGCTTCCTGCGTCGCCGCCCGGTCTGGCTCACCAAGAACCTGTCGCTCGACACCATCCGCAGGGAAGTCGAGACCATGGAACTGCAGGCCGAGCGCTTTTACGTGAAGGCCGCCGAACAGGCGCAGGATGTCGGCGTGCGCCGTTTGCTCGGCGATCTCGCCGAAGCCGAGAAAGGCCACGAAGAGATGGCCGCAAAGCTCTCGGACCAGATCCTGAGCCCGGATGTGCGCGCGGAGGAAGATCGCACCAACCGCCGCATGTTCGTGCTGCAATATGTGCAGCCGGGCCTTGCCGGCCTGATGGACGGATCGGTCTCGACGCTGGCACCGCTGTTTGCCGCCGCGTTCGCCACCCACCAGAACTGGCAGACGTTTCTTGTCGGCCTCGCCGCCTCGATCGGCGCCGGCATCAGCATGGGATTTGCGGAAGCGCTGTCCGACGACGGATCGCTCACGGGGCGCGGCTCGCCATGGCTGCGCGGTCTCACCTGCGGCTTGATGACGACGCTCGGCGGGCTCGGCCACACCGCGCCCTATCTGGTGCCCGACAGCTGGGCCAACGCGTTCTGGATCGCGACGGCGATCGCCGGAGTCGTCGTGTTCTTCGAGCTATGGGCAATCGCCTTCATCCGCTCGCGCTACATGGACACGCCGTTCCTCCAGGCCGTTTTCCAGATCGTGCTCGGCGGCGCCATCGTGCTGGCGGTGGGGATATTGATCGGAGCGGCGTAGTAGCCGCAATCTCGGTGTCATCGCCCGCGAAAGCGGGCGATGACACCGACTTTTTGGCACTGCCCGACGAGCCTCATCCACATATCAATCGCGATCAAACAGCGGTTGCAGCGTTCGGCTAAACTGCTCATCATCCGCAGACAACCAGAGCGGGAGAAGCGCCGTGGCCAAATCGGAATGGAGTTTCAAGAGCGCAGTCGAGCTGTCGGCCGCATTGAGCGCGAAGAAGGTCTCGGCGGTCGAGCTCACGCGGGACGCGATTGGCCGTATCGAGCGTCACGACGGCAAGATCAACGCGATCTGCGTGCGGGATTTCGATCGGGCGCTCGGCGCCGCGCGCGAGGCGGACGCTGCATTGGTCCGCGGCGAGCGCAAGCCGCTGCTCGGCCTGCCCCTGACGATCAAGGAATCCTTTAACATCGCCGGCCTGCCGACGACCTGGGGCTTCGTCCCGCAGAAGGATTTCAAGCCTGTCGAAGACGCGCTGCCGGTCGCACGCATCAAGCAGGCCGGCGGTGTGATCCTCGGCAAGACCAACGTGCCGGTCGGTCTCAGCGACTGGCAGAGCTACAACGACATCTACGGCACCACGAACAACCCCTATGATCTCGGCCGCACGCCGGGTGGATCATCCGGGGGATCTTCGGCAGCCCTCGCCGCAGGCTATTGCGCGCTCGCCACCGGCTCCGACATCGGCGGCTCCCTGCGTGTGCCGGCATTTCATTGCGGCATCTTCGCTCACAAGCCGACCATCAATCTCTGCGCAGCGCGCGGCGAGACTCCGCCGCCGTTTCCGGCCATTCCGCGCGAAGGCGACCTCGCCGTCATCGGTCCGATGGCGCGCACCGCTGCGGATCTCTCCTTGCTGCTCGACGTCATGGCCGGACCGGATCCGCTCGATGCCGGCGTCGCCTACAGACTCGATCTGCCTGTTGCGCGGCATCAGTCGCTGCGCGATTTTCGCGTCCTGGTGATCGAGAGCCATCCGCTGCTGCCGACTGACCGGGACGTGCGCGGCGCGATCGACAAGCTCGCCACCGACCTCACGAAGGCCGGCGTGACGGTCGCGCGCGAGAGCGCGCTGCTTCCGGACTTCGCGGAGACGTCGCGGCTTTACATGCGCATGCTGCTGGGCTTCCTCGGCGCGTTCTTCCTGCCCGACGAGCTGGCGGATTCGCAGGCTCGGGCGATGCAACTGTCGCCGGAGGACCGAAGCCTCGAAGCGGAGCGGCTGCGCGGCACGATTGCAAGCCACCGCGCCTGGGTGCTCGACGCAGGTAGCCGCGCCGGCCTGCGGGCGCAATGGCGCGCGCTGTTCAAGAGCTTCGACGCGGTGATCTGCCCGATCATGCCGACGCCGGCCTTTCCGCACGATCATTCGCCCGAGCAGAGCCTGCGACGCATCAGCATCGACGGCAAGGATTATCCTTATTCCGACCAGCTCGCCTGGCCGGGCGTCGCAACGCTTCCGGGCCTGCCTGCGACGTCCGTTCCGCTCGGCCTGTCGAAAGACGGCCTGCCCGTCGGCGTCCAGATCGTCGGCCCCTTCCTCGAGGACCGCACGCCGTTGAGGCTCGCCGAACTGATCGAGCGCGAGTTCGGCGGCTTCACACCGCCGCCATTGTTCGATGATTAGTCCTGTCGTCAACGACCACAAGGGAGAGAACGTCATGAGCCAGGACATGGAGGAGCTCACCGCGCTCAACCGCGACTACGTCGCCTCCGTGCAGAACTGCGACGTCAAGCGGTTCGACCAGATCCTGGCGCCGGAGTTTTACTGCTCCAATCCCGACAAGACGCTAGTCGACCGCGCCGCCTTCCTGGAGCAGACGGCACGGCCGATCGCGATCCGGAATCTCAGGGAGCACGACGTCATCATCCGCATCATGGGCGACTTCGCCATCATCCACGCGGGGACAAGCTACACCACGGGAGACGGCCAGCAGGCGACGGGCCGCTACACCGATTGCTGGGCGAAGAAGAACGGCAGATGGCTCGCGGTGTCGGCGCACGTGTCGCGGTGAGGCGGGCAAACCATCCTCACACTCCGCTGTCATGCCCCGGCTTGACCGGGGCATCCAGTACTCCGCGGCGACAGTTGGCTCACACAACTCCCGCTGCGGAGTACTGGATCGCCCGCCTTCGCGGGCGATGACACCATCAATGTGGATCAACTATCAAATACGATCACGCTCCGCAGCGTCTTGCCGGCCTTCATGTTGGCAAAGCCCTCGTTGATCTCAGACAGCTTCAGCTTGGCGGAGATCCAGTCCTCCAGGTGCAGCCGCCCTCGCAGATAGAAGTCGACCAGGCGCGGCATGTCGACGCGGAAATGGTTGGAGCCCATGGACGAGCCCTGGATCTTGCGTTCGCGCAGGAAGTCGAAACCGTGCAGCTCGATCTTCTGGCCGAACGGGATCATGCCGACGATGGTGGCGGTGCCGCCGGAGGCGAGCATGGCGAAGGCCTGCTCCGCGGTCTCCTTGCGGCCGAGCACCTCGAAGGAGTGATGCACGCCGCCATTGGTGAGATCGCGCACCTGCTTCACCACGTCGCCGTCGGCGGGGTTGATGATGTCGGTGGCACCCAGCTTGGTCGCGAGCTGGAGTTTTGCGGGATTGGTGTCGATGGCAATGATGCGGCCGGCGCCGGCGATCTGCGCGCCGTTGATCGCGGCCATGCCGACGCCGCCGCAGCCGATCACCGCGACTGTTTCGCCCGCCGTCACCTTCGCCGTATTCACCACTGCACCATAACCGGTGATGACGCCGCAGCCGATCAGCGCGGCGAGATCGAGCGGCATCTCCTTCCTGATTTTGACGATCGCGTTCTCGTGCACCAGCATCTGCTCGGCGAAGGACGAGAGGTTGAGGAACTGGTGCAGCTTTTCGGAGCGAGACCATTGCATGCGGTCGGAGACGCCCGGCAGCAGCTTCACCGTGGTGTCGGTGCAGAGCACCGTGCGGCCCGTGGTGCAATTGTCGCAGGTGCCGCAGAACACGGACAGGCAGGTGACGACGTGATCGCCCGGCTTCACATAGGTGACGTCGGAGCCGACCTGCTCGACCACGCCGGCGGATTCATGCCCGAGCACCGCGGGCAGCGGATGCGGATACAGCCCTTCCATGAAGTGCAGGTCGGAGTGGCAGAGGCCGGCGACCGATGTGCGGATCAGGACCTCGCGCGGGCCGGGCTTCGGCAGGCTGACGTCCTCGATGACCAGAGGCTTGTTGACTTCATAGAGGACGGCGGCCTTCATCGAGCACTCCCTGTCGCTTTTTTTGCTTTGAACGCGGGCGCAGCCTACGCTGCCAGAACCAGTTCGCCAACCTCGCTCATGCCGGCATCGCGCTCGCCGAGCAGCAGCGCGGCGATCTTCGCTTGCGTGGCATTTTCCGTCAGCCGGAACGGATCGCTTGGCGAGACCCGGTGATCGATCACGAGCCGCGACAGCAGCAACCGGCGCGCATCGCCGCGCATGGCGTGGATGCGATGCGCCTCCCAGGCGAGCGCGACGGCGCTGGCGACATGATAGAGCAGGCTCGTCGCGCGGCGCGCGTCGGCCTCGTTCTCGGCCTTGCCCGCAACCTCGCGCGCGAAGCCGACCGCGCGATCGGTGAGCGTGTGCAAACGGTCGCGCCAGGCCTGCGGCACCGAGGCGCTGTCATCGAGCCGGGCGTGCAGATCCGCGGCCAGCGCGGATTCCGCGCCATGGCGACCGACCGCGCGCCTCAGCGCATCGATCGCGACGATATTGCCGGTGCCTTCCCAGACCGAGCCGAGATGGGCGTCGCGCAGCAGCCGTGCGGTGGCGAATTCCTCGATATAGCCGATGCCGCCGCGCATCTCGAGCGCATCGCCGCAGACTTTTCGTGCATCGCGCGTGGCGCGGAATTTCAATGTCGGGGTGAGGATGCGCAGCAGCGCCGCCGCGTCCTGGCTGCCGGCCTCGGCGCGGTCGAGCGCGTCCGCCGTGAGGAAGCTCATCGACAGCGCCTGCTCGACCGGCAGCATGATCTTCAGCATCTGCCGCCGGCCGAGCGGCAGGTCGATGATGCGGCTGCCGAACACCACGCGGTTCTTCGCGACCGTCATGGCGTCATGGTAGGCGCGGCGCATCAGCGCGGTGGATTTCACGCCGTTGGAGAGCCGCGACGAGTTCACCATCTCGGCCATCTGCACGAAGCCGCGGTCGAGCTTGCCAACCGCGTAGGCGATCGCGCCTTCGAGCTTGATCTCGCCCGAGGCCATCGAGCGCGTGCCGAGCTTGTCCTTCAGACGCACGATCCGGTAGTGGTTCTGCGACCCGTCGTCGAGGAAGCGCGGCATCAGGAACAGGCCGACGCCGCGGGTGCCGGGGCCGGCGCCTTCGGGGCGCGCCAGCAGCATCACGACTTTCGCATCGGCGTTCGAGCAGAACCATTTTTCGCCGTACAGGCGCCAATGATCGCCCTCCTGCACGGCGCGCGTCGTGAGCGTGCCGACGTCGGAGCCGCCCTCCTTCTCGGTCATGAACTGGCCGCCCTGGGTCAGCTTGGTCATGTCGGTCTGGGTGAGACCATCGAGATATTTTGCCTTCAGCGCCTCGCTGCCGAAATTCGCCAGGAGTTTGGCGCAGCCGTCCGTGACGTTGATCGGGCAGCCCATGCCGAATTCGGTCTGGTTGAACAGGAAGGTGAAGGCGTGCTTGGCCACCACAGGATATTTGTCCGGCCAGCCCATGATGCCCTTGCGGATCGACAGCGCGTGGATGCCGAACTCGCCGAACGCCGCCTTCTCCAGCTCGCGATAGGCCGGGTGGTATTCGATCCACTGCACGTCGCGGCCGAACTTGTCGCGCTGGTGCAGCACCGGCGTGTGGCGGTCGGCCAGCCGCGCACATTCGTCGAGGGTGCCGCCGGCGAGCTCGCCGAGGCGATCGAGATGCGGCTCGATGTGACGGAACAGCGTCTCCGGCAGATGGATGCGCAAGAGATCCGTCAGCGCCTGATCGGCGCGGTAGAAATTCATGCCTGACGTATCGGGCGCCAGCAGGCCGGATGGTGCGGCCGCGGCATTTTTCGGCTGCGCTGTGACCGGCTTGTGCATGATCGTCCTCTTCGTTTCCGCCCGACGGCAATTCTTAGCGCTTGCCGCTTTGGATGATGTCGATCATGCTCCAGCCGCGGATGCGGATAAAGCCGCAAATTGTCAGGGAGGCATGATCGCCGTGAAGGAGCAATTCGCTCTGCGGAATTATGACCGACCGGGCCTGCACCCCGGCTGGTTGTCCGGGTGGCGGATGCATAGATCAGCGGCTTCCCGTCTCTGAGAGATCACGCCATGGAACATCCGAAATACAAGATCGCGCTCATCGTCGGCGCCGGCGAAGGCTTGAGCGCCTCGCTGGCGCGGCTGCTGTCCACACAAGGCATTCGCGTGGCGCTTGCCGCGCGGAAGATCGAGAAGCTGGGCGCGCTCTGCACCGAGACCGGCGCCAAAGCCTATGCCTGCAACGCCACCGAGCCGGATGAGGTCGAGCGCCTGTTCGGCCTCGTCGAGCGCGAGATCGGCACGCCCGACCTCGTCGTCTACAATGCCAGCGGCCGCACGCGCGGGCCGTTCGTCGATCTCGTTCCGGCCGATGTCGCGCAGGCGATCGCGATCAGCGCCTATGGCGGCTTCCTGGTGGCGCAGCAGGCGGCCAAGCGCATGCTGCCGAACAAGCACGGCGCGATCCTGTTCACCGGCGCCTCGGCCAGCGTCAAGGGCTATGCGCAATCCGCTTCCTTCGCGATGGGCAAGTTCGCGCTGCGCGGGCTCGCCCAGAGCCTGGCGCGCGAGCTGTCGCCGCAAGGCATCCATGTCGCGCATTTCGTGATCGACGGCGGCATCAGGAGCGCGGCGCGGACGGAAACAGCCGACAATCCGGATTCCATGCTCGATCCCGACGCGATCGCACAGAGCTACTGGAACGTGCTGCAGCAGCCGCGCAGCGCCTGGAGCTGGGAGCTGGAGCTGCGGCCGTGGGTGGAGAAGTTTTGAGGCGCGACTGCCGTAGGGTGGGCAAAGGCGCGTTGGCGCCGTGCCCACCATCAATGACGATAAAGCAAATGGTGGGCACGCTTCGCTTTGCCCACCCTACAAGGGCGGGAATCATGACCACGGACACCACCGTCGATACCGGCACCAGCGAACTCCTCTGCGTCATCCGCGACCGCGTCGCGGTGATCACGCTGAACCGGCCGGAGGCGCGCAATTCGCTGTCGGACACGCTGACGCCGGCGCTGCGGACGATGATCCGCACCTGCGGCGAGAGCCCCGATGTCGGCGCGCTGCTGATCACCGGCGCGGGCGAAGCGTTCTGCGCCGGCGGCAACGTCAAGGGCATGGGCGCGCATCGCGATCCGAAGAAGCTGGAGATGTCGCTGGAAGATCGGGTCGCCGATCTCCAGGAGCGGCAGCGGCTGCTCACCGGCGCGCTGGTCTCGGTGCGCAAGCCGACGATCGCCGCGCTCCCCGGTCCCGCGGTCGGCGCAGGGCTTGCGATCGCCATGGCCTGCGACATCCGCATCGCCGCGCAATCCGCCTTCGTCGCCACCGGCTATGCCCGCATCGCACTCAGTGGCGATTACGGCATCGCCTGGCTGCTCACCCGCCTCGTCGGCACCGCCCGGGCGCGCGAGCTGATGTTCACCGGCGACAGGGTCGATGCCGCGCGTTGTGAGGCCATCGGCCTCGTCAACCGCGTCGTGCCTGACGACAAGCTACAAGCCGAAGCCTTCGCGCTGGCAAAGTCGCTCGCCGAAGGCCCGCGCCTCGCGCTGCGCTACATGAAGGACAATCTCGACGAAGCCATCCAGTTCGATTTCGAGACCGCCCGCGACCACGAGGCCGAACGACTGATCCGCCTCACCGCGACCGCCGATCACAAGGAAGCGGTGCAGGCCTTCATCGAGAAGCGCAAGGCGGTGTTCACGGGGAAGTAACAGGCCCTTCACAGTCAGGAATCGAACCTGGATGGTGCAACGAGCCGTCATTCCGGGGCGATGCGCAGCATCGAGCCCGGAATCCATTGGGCCGCGAGACACGCGGTGAAATGGATTTCGGGTTCGCGCTACGCGCCCCGGAATGACGGCTTGGGAATATCTACGCGACGACGACTGCTTAAGGCAAAAAAATGCCCGGCTCAGGTTGACCCGGGCCGGGCTTGCAGTGGTGTCAGGCCGAGGCTGAGGGGCTGTCGGCCTGACGGGAAAGGGCGGCGAGACGCCAGCTCGCGCAGGGAATGTCCTTCGGTGCGACCGCGATCTCCTTGTCGAAGCGCACCAGCTTCCAGTCATCGGGGTGATTGACGAAGACGAAGCCGGACTTGCGCGCAAGCGAGATCATGGTCTCGTTGGAGCGCAGCGTATCGCCGAACATGTGCTCGGCGCCGAGCGCGGCGGCGCGGCACTCAAGATTTTTCATGAGCGCAGTGGCGATGCCGTGGCCCTGCCAGCGATCGTCGACCGACAGGCCGAACTCGAGCGTCGCGGTTTCCGCATGCAGCGCGTAGCGCGCCTCGGCGACGATGGTCTCGAAGCCGTCGACCATCTTGGTCGCGACGACGGTGAAGCGCTCGCGCTCGCCGACCTGGAGGAAGTCGTGCAGCAGGCCCTTCGGCAATTCGCTGATCGCGCCGAAGAAACGGTTGTAGCGGGAGCGGGTCGAGAGCGAGCGGAAATAGTGCTGAAGCTCCTCGGTGTCGCGCGGCTCGACGAAGCGAACGTTGATCGCCTCGCCCTGCCGGGTGCGCAGGGCGTCCGAATATTGCTTCAGATCTTCCAGGCGAAGAGTGCTCATGACACATGCCCTGAGAAAGAGGGACCGCCGGCGCCCCTGTAATCAGGCGGCGCCGGCCTGGCGGCCAATCAGGCCCGCCAGAAGGGTTTGTCGGCCTCATAGGCGATGTCGGACCAGGACAGGCCGACGTCGTGGAGGTCGCGGGCCGTCCAATTGGTCAGCTCGCGGCGAGTCCGGTAGCGCTCGTGCCAGACATGAAGCGTCTCGCCGATCTGCTGGATCAGGCCGGGCGCATGATGATTTGTCATCGAATTCTGGGTCAAGGTAGACATTTTCAGCTCCTGGAGCTAAGTTGAGCGCTAATATCTGCGCTCGATCGCACTGCGACAAACGACAATTTGTACCTCTTCGCATGAAATAAAGTCATGCATTCTGCTGCCAGATGACTGCCAGATTGCCCTCCCTGAACGGATTGCGGGCGTTCGAGGCCGCCGCGCGCCATCTCAGCTTCACGCTGGCGGCGAGCGAGCTGAACGTGACGCAGACCGCGATCAGCCATCAGATCCGGCGATTGGAGGAGGAGCTCGGCATCCGCCTGTTCATCCGGCAGAACCGCGCGCTGGCGCTGACGCCGGAAGCGCGCGACTATCTGCCGGGCGTCCGCGCCGCCTTCAACGACCTCCGCCTCGCCACCGACCGCCTGCTGCGCAGGGACGACGACAAGGTGCTGACGCTCTCGACGCTGGCCTCGCTTGCCGCAAAATGGCTGCTGCCGCGGCTGACGGATTTCCAGGAGCAGCATCCCGGCATCGACGTCCGCATCACCACGTCGACCAGCCTCGTCGACTTCCAGCGCGACGATGTCGATGCCGCAATCCGCTACGGCCGCGGCCAGTGGCCGGGCCTGCGTGCCGACTGGCTGATGGCGGACGAGCTGTTTCCGGTGTGCAGTCCGTCACTGCTGCGCGGTGACAAGCCGCTGCAGCGTCCGGAGGATCTGCGAAATCATCCGCTGCTGCACACCTCCAACGCCAACAGCGACGACTGGCGGCTGTGGCTGACGGCGGCAGGCCTGCCGGCCGATATCGCCAAGCAGCCCGGCATCACCTTCGACATGATCTTCATGACCATCCAGGCCGCGATCGACGGCATCGGCGTGGCGATGGGGCGGACGTCCTACGTTCAGGACGACATCGCCAAGGGCCGGCTCGTCGTCCCCTTCAAGATCGCGCTGCCGGCCGATGCCGGTTTCTACCTGGTCGCGCCGGAGGGCCGCCGCGAGGCGCCAAAGCTCGCCGCGTTCCGTCAATGGATCGTCGCTGCAACGCAAAATAAAGCCTGAAAAATCATCAGCTTCCTCTGGAAAACCGATTGACTCGCCGCGCCCTGCGCGGGAAGGGGTAGGACAGATTGTCGCAGCAGCACAACCTGTCGCCTGCCGAGAAGTGAGTTCCGGTCCGGCCACACTTGAAGGGGAGTAACGTCATGGCTGGACCAGCCGCCTCAACCAATCCGCCCGAGATCAAGTCGCGCATCGGCGCGATCCTGCGCGCCACATCCGGCAATTTCCTCGAGCAGTTCGACTTCTTCCTGTTCGGCTTCTATGCCGCCGCCATCGGCAAGGCGTTCTTCCCCTCCACCAACGAGACGGCCTCGCTGCTCAACACCTTCGGCGTGTTCTGGCTCGGCGCCCTGATGCGGCCCGTCGGTGCGATCGTGCTCGGGGCCTACATCGACCGCATCGGCCGCCGCCAGGGCCTGATCGTCACGCTCGGCATCATGGCCATCGGCACCGTCGTGATCGCGTTCTGCCCGAGCTACGCGACCATCGGCATCGCAGCGCCCGTCATCGTGCTGATCGGCCGCCTGCTGCAGGGCTTCTCCGCCGGCGTCGAGCTCGGCGGCGTGTCGGTCTATCTCGCCGAGATCTCGACACCCGGCAACCGCGGCTTCTACACCTCGTTCCAGTCGTCGAGCCAGCAGGTCGCGATCTTCGTGGCCTCGATCCTCGGCTATCTTCTCTCCGAGGTGATGCCGGCCGACACGGTGGCCGCCTGGGGTTGGCGCATTCCCTTCTTCGTCGGCTGCCTGATCATTCCCCTGATCTTCTTCCTGCGGCGCACGCTCGAGGAAACGCCGGCCTTCCTCGCCATGAAGAAGCATCCGACGGCGAGCGAGGTGTTCGCCTCCGCGCTCGCCAACTGGCGCATTGTCATCCTCGGCATGATGATCGCGATCCTGACCACGACGACGTTCTACTTCGTCACCGTGTACACGCCGACGTTCGGCAAGACCGTGCTGAAGCTGTCGACGCAGGACGCGCTGCTCGTGACGCTGCTGGTCGCCGTAACGAACTTCTTCTGGAATCCGGTCGGCGGCGCGCTGTCCGACCGCATCGGCCGCAAGCCGGTGCTGATCACCATCGCCTGCCTGTCGCTCGTCACCGCCTACCCCGCGCTGCACTGGCTGGTGGCGGCGCCGACCTTCGGCAAGCTGCTCGCGGTCGAGATGATGTTCTCGTTCTATTTCGGCGTCTACAGCGGCACCATGCTCGGCGCCCTCGTCGAGATCGTGCCGGCGCATGTCCGCACCACCTGCTTCTCGCTCGCCTTCGCGCTCGCAGCCGCGCTGTTCGGCACCTTCACGCCGTTCGCCTCGACCTGGCTGATCGAGCGGACCGGCGACAAGGCCTCGCCCGGCTTCTGGCTGATGTTCGCCGCCCTGCTCGGCATCATCGCGGCCTCGACCGTGTATCGCGGCGGCGGCAAGGCGGTGCCGACATATGATGCGGTGGCGGAGCCGGTTGCGGGGCGTTGACGGTCATTCCGGGGCGCCTCGAAGAGGCGAGCCCGGAATCCATTTCTCCCAGCATTCCAGACGCACGATGGATTCCGGGTTCAGCCCTGCGGGCTGTCCCGGAATGACAGTGGGGCTACAGCTCCACCACCACGTAGTCGCTCTCGACCTTCACCGGGATCGTCTCGGCGACATACGGCCCCTTCACGACGCTCACGCCCGGCTCGACATGGGCCGGATAGGCTTTCACGCGGAAGCGGCGGGGGTCGCAATAGGACTGGCCGGTGCGGATGTCGAACTCCCAGCCGTGCCAGGGACAGCGGATGATCTCGCCAAGCCTGGTGTATTCGATCTCGCCGGGGTCGCTCGATTGCGCGAGCCCGATCAGCGGCCCCTCGCACAGCGCCGCGCCCTGATGCGGGCAGCGGTTCATCAGGCCGAAATATTCGCCCTTGATGTTGAAGACCGCGATCGGCCGTCCCTCGATCTCCAGGAATTTTCGCGTGCCGGGTGGCAACTCATCGACCGGCGCAATCACGTGACGCGCCATCAATTGATTCCGTACAGCTTGCGCGCATTGCCGAGATAAAACGCCTCGCGGTTGGTATCGCTGACGCCCGCCGGCAAGACGCGCGACGGTTCGTCGTAGTCCCAGTGCGGATAATCGGTCGCGAACAGCAGGCGGTCCCAGCCGATCCACTTGATGACGTCGAACAGATCCTCGCGCCGCTCCGGATCCTCCATCGGCTGCGTCGTCCACCACACCTGCTCGCGGATATATTCCGACGGCGGACGCTTCACATGCGGCACTTCGCTCCTGAGCCGCTGCCAGGCCTTGTCCAATCGCCACGCAAGCGACGGCGCCCAGCCGAAGCCGGCCTCGATCATCACCATCTTGAGCTTCGGGAAGCGTTCGAACACGCCTTCAAGCACGAGGCTGGCCAGCGTCGATTGCTGGCACTGCGAATGTCCCACCATCTCCTCGATGTAATAGGAAGGCCAGCCCGACGGCGTGATCGGGTTGCCGCCGAAGCCGAAGGCGTGGACGCCGACGGGAAGGCCAGCCTCTTCCGCGGCCTGATAGATCGGCCAGTAGCGGCGCTGGCCGAGCGGCTCGACGTTGCGGCTGAGCAGCAGCACCTGAACGAAATTCTTGTCGCCGGCGCGCTCGCGGATTTCGGCGGCCGCCGACAGCCCGTCCTCATTGCCGACGACGATGGACGCTTTCAGCCGTTTGTCCTTGCTGGTCCATTTGTCGATCTGCCAGTCGTTGATCGCCGAGCACAAAGCGGCCGAGAGCTCGTGATTGCGGATGCCCTGCCCGGCATTGAGCGGATTGAGCACGCCCAGCTGCACATTGTTGGGGTCGAGCAGCTGCTTCTGCATGAAGGAGAGCGAGGAGCCCTGCGGCCCGCCTTCCGGCGGATAGGCGTCGCGGCGCGAGGCGTTGGGCCGGGCCTTCGGATAGGGCGGGCCTTCCATCATGCCCTGATAGGCGTGCACGCCGTAGACTTCGAGATGATGCTGCCAGCGTTTGGCGAGATAGGGATAGAGCTCGGTGCGGGTCGCGCGGGCCGGATGGATGTCACAATCCGCGATCGCGGTCTTGGTCGTCAGGGGGGAAGCGGCTTCAGTGCTCTCGCGGAATTGAATATTCATCGCCTTGCCTCCTTTTGCAGCGGCTAAGTCAGGCGGGGATAGGTCGCATGCGGATTGTCGATCATGATCTTGCGCACGAGATCGGGGGTGAGGCCCTGGGGGAGCGCGTCCTGGCCGTCGAACTGCCAGTGTGGATAGTCCGTGGAGAATAGGACCAATTCATCCGACTGCATATGATCAAACAGGCGAATTAATGTCTCGGGTTCCGGCGGCGCATCAAATGGCTGTAACGAGAAGCGGATGTTGCTGCGCACAAGTTCCAGCGGCGCGCGATCGACCCAGGGCGTCTCCATCCGCACCCCGCGCCAGAATTTGTGAAGCCGCCAGAGAAAGGGGGAGATCCAGGACACGCCGGACTCCAGCATCACCATTTTCAGCCGCGGATATTTGGCGAACACGCCCTCGACGATCACGCTGGTGAGCTGGGTCTGGAACGCCTGGGCCTGACCGACATAATCCTCGATGTGATAGGAACCCCAGCCCACCGCGGTCGGCGGATTGTGATAGGCGGAACCGGCATGAATGCCGACCGCGAGGTCCAGCCGCTCCGCGGCCTCGTAGATCGGCCACAGCGCGCGCTTGCCGAGCGGCACGTCGCCCATCACCAGCATCAACACCTGTACGAAACGGCGGTCGTGCGCGCAGCGTTCGATCTCGGCGACGGCCTTCTCGACGCTTTGCGTGGGGATCACGATCGAGCCGCGCAGCCGCTTGTCACGATCGAGCCATTCCTTCACCAGCCAGTCGTTCAGCGCACGGCAGAAGGCGGCCTGCATGTCCTCGGAACACACCATCTGCACGGCGTAGAGCGGATTGCAGATGGCATGGCTGACCTGAAAAGGATCGAGCACATGGCGCTGCATGTCTTCCAGGCTCGCGCCCGGCTTGCCGCTCTCGGGACGCCAATCGGGGCGCGCCACGATCGGCGAGTTCTGCGGGTAGGATTGCGAAACGAGGTCCATCATGCCGCGCGTCGTCACCTGATCGCGCCAATAGTCGTTCAGGTACGGCAGCAGGCTGGTCAGATGCGGCACGGCCGGATGCACGTCGCAATCCACCCCGCCGGCGATCAGGGACGCCATCACGTCTCCTTCACGTTTCCTCGTCACGTCTTCTCGCGGTCGGCTTGGCCGCTCCGCCTTGTGTGCGCCATTCAAGCAGGCCTGACCGTCGCCCGCAACTCGGCCAAGGCAGCCAGCTTATGCTAGGAAGGCTGAGCTCGGTTGCGAGGGAATGAGAGGTCAAAGGGATGAAAGAGCTCGTCGGCATTGCTGAACAGGTTGCGGCGAAACTGATCGCGCGCAAACAGACCATTGCGGTCGCGGAATCCTCGACCGGCGGCCTGATTTCGGCCGGCCTGCTCGCGGTGCCCGGTGCATCCGCCTATTTCCTCGGTGGCGCGGTGGTCTACACCCGCGATGCCAGGCGCGTGATGATAGATATTTCGGACGAAGGAATGAAGGGCTTCCGCTCCTCGTCGGAGCCATATGCAAAGCTGTTGGCCGAGCAGATGCGCAGCCGCTTCAATTGCGACTGGGGCCTGTCCGAAACCGGCGCAGCCGGCCCCACCGGCAACCGCTACGGCGACGCCGCCGGCCATAGCTGCATGGCGGTCGCGGGGCCGGCGGCGGAAGTGATCACGCTGGAGACGGGCGGCAATGACCGGCTTGCGAATATGCAAGTGTTTGCGACGACGGCGCTGAAGCTGCTGCTGAGGAAGCTATCGGAATAGCCGCATCGTCGTTTGCGGACGAGAGAGCGGCGCCGTCTTACATCTCGTGTCGTCCAGGCGAAAGCCAGGACCCATAACCCCAAATGGAAATTGTTGCGGTCGGCGGGGCCGCAGCTTCTTCCAACAACATTCGATGGTGGTAATGGGTCCTGGCCTTCGCCAGGACGACGTTGGGGAGGCACGGTGCCTACCGCCCTAAATGCCGCATGAAGATCCGCACCACATACCCCTTGAACCGCGGCGCTTCGTCGTAAAGGTCCGATGCGATCCGTTCGATGGTCTCGCGCAGGGACAGGAATTGCGCCTGCCGCGCGCTGCTCTCGGTGCCCTGCATGCCTGCAAGTTCGTCCATCGCGGCGTCGGAGATCTGGCAGTGCACGACCTCGCCATCGTTCAGCATGGTGAAGCGAAAGGCCAGACGTTCGAGGTCGTGGCCGATAATCCTGTCGCGCGTCAGCGGCATCCAATTGTCCCGTTCGCGCCCCCGAACGGGACAATGCTGAAAATCTGACGCGTTGTCACCACCTGCGCCAGAGTGCATGGCCGTCATACGACGCTCTTCAACAGCGCGCTCCCGTCAGTCGGCCACGCTCCGGCGTCAGTAGACGAGCGCCGTACCGGACGGCTTGTCCAGTGCCGCGGCCAGCGATCTGTACTCATCGCAATCCGTCCCGCAGATGGATGCGATCCGGCCGAGGTGATAGAGCGCCTGCTCGCGGTTGCCCCGCTCGAGCTGCCACAGTCCGTAATATTGCCACGTCAGCACGTGGTTCGGATCTGCCCGCAAGGCGCGCTCGTACCAGACCTGCGACTGCTCGTAGTCGCCGAGCTTGCGGTAGGAGTAGCCGATGAGGTTGGCGACGTTCGGATGGTCGTCATGGCCGAGCGACTTCAACTGCGCGATCGCGGTCGCATAGTCGTTACGCTCGTAGATGGTGTCATAGGCCACGCGGTAACCGGCAGCGAAAGCGGGATCCCCTATGCTGGACTGGTTGCCTTGCTTCTTGCCCTTCTGGGTCGCCTTGGTGCCCGGCCGCTTCGGATAGGTTGGCTGCGGCTTCTGATCCGAATAGGCGCCGGCGTAGGGATCGGTAGAACTGATGCTGCCGCCGCCTCCACCGCCGCCGCCCCCGCCCGCGGCGAGCGCCGGCGAACTCAACAGGGCTGCAGCAAATGTGCCGAGTGTGACGAGCCTGATCATCCCAGTGAACATCTCCGTCTCCTGTCCTGCTTCAAGCGGCCCCGGACGAATTGATAACCCTGCCTCGGCAGCGATATTCCAGGTGCTGTGTTCACGGAGACGTCAGCGTTCGTACGACAGTTCTGTTGTCCTTTACTGGAATGCCACTTCGGCAAAGCTTCTCAGCTTTCGAGAATGCAGGCGCTCCGACTCCTGCTGCTTGAGCCGCTCCAGCGCCTTCAGGCCGATCTCGAGATGCTGGCCGACGCGGCGGCGGTAGAATTCGCTGGCCATGCCCGCGAGCTTGATCTCGCCGTGCAGCGGCTTGTCGGACACGCAGAGCAGCGTGCCGTAGGGGACGCGGAAGCGATAGCCGTTGGCGGCGATCGCGGCCGATTCCATGTCGAGTGCGACCGCGCGCGATTGCGACAGGCGGCGGATCATCTCAGGGCCTGAGATCTCCCAGTTGCGGTTGTCGACGCTCGCGACCGTGCCGGTGCGCATCAGGCGCTTGAGCTCGAAGCCTTCGAGGCCCGTGACGTCCTCGACCGCCTCCTCGAGCGCGACCTGCATCTCGGCGAGCGCCGGGATCGGCACCCAGAGCGGCAGCTCGCGGTCGAGCACATGGTCCTCGCGCACGTAACCATGGGCGAGGACATAGTCGCCGAGCCGCTGCGTGTTGCGCAGGCCCGCGCAATGGCCGAGCATCAGCCAGGCGTGCGGGCGCAGCACCGCGACGTGGTCGGTGACGTTGCGCGCATTGGACGGGCCGGTGCCGATGTTGATCAGGCTGATGCCGCGATAGCCGGGCTCGACCAGATGGAAGGCCGGCATCTGCGGCATGCGTGTCGGCGCGTCCCCGCTCGTCGCGCCCCCGCTCCGCGTGATCACGTTGCCGGGCGCGACGAAGGCGTCGAGGCCGGCCTCGCCGGACTGAAGCCGCTGCTGGCAG
This sequence comes from Bradyrhizobium sp. B025, assembly GCF_042257955.1. Lineage (NCBI taxonomy): Bacteria > Pseudomonadati > Pseudomonadota > Alphaproteobacteria > Hyphomicrobiales > Nitrobacteraceae > Bradyrhizobium > Bradyrhizobium sp. B025. Next base: position 7,908,635 of record NZ_CP170150.1, read on the forward strand.
AGCTGCGCGAAGGCATCGACATAGAACTGGTAGTTGGTGAAGATCACGAAGTTCTGGAAGTGCTCGGGATCGGTGCCGGTGTAGTGATAGAGCCGGCGCAGCGAGTAATCGACCCGGGCGGCCCGAAACAGGGACAGCGGCTCCGGCGCGCCGGGCTGGAGCTCGAAGGTGCCGTCCGCAATCGAATCGTCCATGGTGGCGAGATCGGGCACGTCGAACGCGTCGCGCAGCGATCGCGTCACAAGGGAATTCTCGCCGGTGGTGATGGCGGCTTCGATGTTGATGTCGCGGCGATAGGCGAAGTGGATCGGGATCGGCTCCGCCGACTCGCCGATCTCGACCGGTACGCCGTGGTTCTGGATCAACAGGCCGATCTGCTCAGTGAGATAGCTGCGGAACAGATCCGGTCGCGTCACGCTGGTCTCGTGCACACCGGGGCCGGCGACGAAGCCGTAGGAGAGACGCGAATCCAGCCGCGCATATGTCGCGGTGGTGAGGCGGACGAAGGGGTAGTAGGCCCGCGCCCGCGTCGTGATCGCTTCGCCGCCGACATAGGCCTCGAGCCGGTCGCGCAGGAATTTCGTATTGCGTTCGTATATCTCTTCGAGCCGTGCGACGGCCGCGGACGCGTCGGAGAAGGATTCGGTGGCGATGGAGGGCGGGGATTGCATGGTTCGAACGCCGGGTTCGTGGGGCTTGAGTCGAACTATAGCAAGACGCAGCCAAGCCGTCATTGCGAGCGCAATGACGAGTTGGGGGTGACGCGCCGTCGCGCGTCACTTCTCCCGGAAGGCCCGCATCAACTGGTCGTGCAGCGGCTTCATCAGATAGGACAGCATGGTGCGGTCGCCGGTCTGGACGAAGGCTTCCACGGGCATGCCGGGGATCAGCTTGGAATCGCCGAGCCGGACGACCTCTTCGGCCGGCAGCGAGACGCGGATGGTGTAGTAGCTCTGGCCGGTACGCTGGTCGGTGGTGACGTCGGGCGAGACGCGGCTGACGACGCCGTTGAGCTCGGGCGTGGTGCGCTGGTTGAAGGCGGACAGGCGCAGCAGCGTCTTCTGGCCGATCTGGAGCTTGTCGATATCGACCGGATTGACCTTGGCCTCGACCTGGAGATCGTCGGCCTGCGGCACGATCAGCATCAGCGCATCACCGGCGGTGACGACGCCGCCGACGGTGTGCACGGTCGATTGCAGCACCATGCCGTCCTGCGGCGCGCGGATGTCGACGCGGCGGAGCTGGTCCTCGGCGGCGACCTTGCGCTCGATCAGCTCGCCGATCTTGTCGTTGGTCTCGCGCAAATCCTTGGAGACCTCGCTCACCATGTCCTTGTCGACCTGGATGATCTGAAGCTCGGTCTCGGTGATCTTGCCCTTGGCCTGCGCCCGCGAGGCGATGTACTGCGCCCGCTCGCCGTTGAGGCGAGCGCTGTCGCGCTCGAGCGTGGTCAGGCGCGAGATCTGCACGAGATGCTTCTCGTAGAGATCGCGCACGCCGGTGAGCTCCTGCTGCACCAGCGAGATTTCCTTGTCCTTGGCCCGCTCCTGCGCGGAGAGACCCTCGATCTCCTCGTTGAGCTGCTGGATGCGCTCGCGGAGCTGCGCCTTCTGGCCGGCACGGCCGTTGACGCGGACGTCGAACAGCTTGGTTTCGGCGGAGAGCAGCGTCTTGACGTCGTAATCGTTGCCGCGATCGAGCAGCGATTGCGGGAAGTCGATCCTGTCGATACCGCGCTGCTCGGCCTGGAGCCGTGCCGCGCGCGCCAGCGCGGCGTCGAGATTCTTGGTGACGATGGCGAGGTTCGCCTTGGTGACGGTGTCGTCGAGCCGCACCACGACGTCGCCGGCCTTGACCACGTCGCCGTCGCGGGCGCGTAGCTCGCCGACCACGCCGCCGGTCGGGTGCTGCACCTTCTTGACGTTGGATTCGACCACGACCTGGCCCGGTGCGATCAGCGCGCCCGAGATCTGCACAGTGGCCGCCCAGCCGCCGAGGCCGACGACCAGGACCAGCACGATCCCGAGCCCGAGCATCAGGTGAAACTTGATGGAATCCCGCACGGTCTTCTTGGCGGCGGGCTTGCCGCCACCGATCGCCATCGTGCTCATGACTTTGTACTCATGACTTGGCCACTCCGCCCTCACTGACGACCTTGATCGGTGCCGGCGGCGTCACGCGCGGCTGGAGCACCTGGGCGAGCACCTGCTCCTTCGGGCCGAAGGCCTGCATGCGGCCGTCGCGCAGCACCAGGATCTGGTCGACCGCCTCGACGCCGATCGGCCGATGCGCCACCACGACGACGATGGCGCCGCGCTCGCGGGCGGCGCGGATGGCGCGGGTCAACGCCTCGTCGCCTTCGGTGTCGAGATTGGAATTGGGCTCATCGAGCACGATCAGGAACGGATTGCCGTAGAGCGCGCGCGCCAGCGCGACGCGCTGCGCCTGGCCTGCGGACAGCGCGCCACCCTGCTCGCCGACCTGCGTGTTGTAGCCCTCGCGCATCTTGATGATCATCTCGTGCACGCCGGCCTCCTTGGCCGCGGCGATGATGCCGTCGGAGGTAGCCTCGGGGTCGAAGCGGCTGATGTTCTGCGCGATGGTGCCGCCGAACAGTTCCACGTCCTGCGGCAGATAGCCGATGTGCCGACCGAGCATGTCGGATGACCATTGGTCGAGCGCCGCGCCGTCGAGCCGCACCTTGCCGCGCACCGGCTGCCAGACGCCGACCAACGCGCGGATCAGCGAGGATTTGCCGGAGCCGCTCGGCCCGATCACGCCGAGGCCGTTGCCGGCGGCGAGCGCGAAGGTGATGTCCTGCACGATGAGGCGCTGATCGCCCGGCGGAACCATGGCGACGCCCTCGACCGAGAGCCGGCTGGTGGGCGCCTGCAACTGGGTCGGCATCGTCTGTGCCGGCATCTGCTCCAGCAGGCGTGTCAAGCGCTGCCAGCTCTGGCGGGCCGCGACGAAGGATTTCCAGTGCGCGATGGCGAGATCGACCGGCGCCAGCGCGCGGGCCGACAGGATCGAGCCCGCGATGATGATGCCGGCGGTCGCCTCCTGGTGGATGACGAGATAGGCGCCGACCGCGAGCACGGCGGATTGCAGCATCATGCGCAGCACCTTGGCGACCGCGCCGAGGCCGCCGGCGACGTCGCTCGCACGCTGATTGCCGACGAGATATTTTTCGTTGGCCTCGCTCCAGCGCTGGTTCATCCGGCTGGTCATGCCCATCGACACCATCACTTCGGCATTGCGACGGCTGGAGGCGGCGAGATCGTTGCGCTGGGCCGCAAGCCCCATCGCATCCTTCGCCGGCTGGCGGGACATGAACTCGGTGACCACCGTCAGGCCGACCAGGATGATGGCGCCGACCAGCGCGGTCACGCCGATCATGACGTGGAAGGCGAAGCAGATGGCGAGATAGAGCGGCAGCCAGGGCAGATCGAAGAACGCGCTCGGTCCCATGCCGCCGAGGAAGGAGCGGACATTGTCGAGGTCGCGCAGCGGCTGGAGGCCCTCGTTGCGGCTGCCGATCAGCAGCGGCAGGCGCACGACGGTGTCGAACACGCGCTTGTTCAGGGCCTCGTCGAGCGCGGTGCCGATCCGCCCCAGGATCCGGTTGCGGATCATGTCGAGCACGCCCTGCGCCGCGTAGAGGAAGCTGGCGATGATGATCAGGCCGACCAGCGTCGGAATGCTGCGGCTCGGCAGCACCCGGTCGTAGACTTCCAGCATGAAGATCGACCCGGTCAGATAGAGCAGGTTGATCATGCAGCTCATCAGGCCAACGCCGACGAATGCCGTGCGACAAGCACGCAGCGCATCAGCAAGCTCTGAACGGCGAACGCCAGGCATGGCTGCCATCAGTCTGGTCTCTTTCGGGTAAGGGGCAAAGCCCCTGATTTCAAAGGCAATTTCAGGAGTAATTGACCCGGATTAACATCGCGTTTTCGCCCCTTGTCCAACGCGGCTGAATCAACCCGATCCCCTGTGGGGGCACATCACCCCCTGATGGCCTGGCGCGCAAGTCCGGAATCTCACAGTCTTGCGGCTTTTTCTTGCAGACATCTCACCTCTCCCCGGGCGGGGAGAGGTCGAAAGTTAGGTCAAGGCGCCGCTAGAACCGGCCGCCGCCGCGGACCAGCCGCACCACGAGCAGCAAGATGACCGCGCCGATGGCGGAATAGACGATTTCCGACACGAGCCCAGTGCCGATACGAATGCCGAGCTTCGGGAACAGGAAGCTGGCCACAAACGCGCCGGCGATGCCGATCACGATGTCGCCGATGATGCCGAAACCGGCGCCCCGCACCACCTTGCCGGCCAGCCAGCCGGCGACCAGGCCGACGAACAGGATGACGAGCAGGCCTTCATTGGAAATGTACATAAGTGAGGTCCCTCTCCGTGAACGGGGCCATGGAACCGGAACCGGGATGAATGGGGTCTGAATGCTGGTCGGCTCGCCCTCGGTGGGGCGTCTAAACAAAAAACTCGAAAACAACCCCATGCACAGTAGAACGGACCTTGGCCGAGCGCGCTCGGTGAATTGTGACAAGCCGGTGTTGCCGTAGAGGAATTCTGAAGTAACGCGCGTTTGGAAAGTGAGGGACGCAAACTCTCTCATTCCCTCCCCCTTGCGGGCGAGGGGCAGGGAGAGGGGTAGCCGCGGGCGCGGGCGGCTTTTCACCTCTCCCCGCTTGCGGGGAGAGGTCGGATCGCATCGCAAGATGCGATCCGGGTGAGGGGGTACAGGTCTCTCGACATGGTCATGCGCGGAGAGAGGCCCCTCACCCCAACCCTCTCCCCGCAAGCGCGGGGCGAGGCAGCGCACCGTCCCGGGAGCGACAGCTCCCCAGCGCTACGACGCCGTCACCGGCTCCGCCAGCACGCACCTTGCCGCCCGGCCCGGTCCCACCTCCACATTCGCAGGCAGTTGCTCCAGGCAGCGCGGCTGGGCGGCGGCGCAGCGGGGGGCGAAGGAGCAATTATGGGGCTTTTCGGCCAGCGACGGCGGGGTGCCGGGGATGGTTTCGAGGCGCTGCCCCCGCTTGGCGCCGTGGATTGTGGAGGCGAGCAGGCCCTTGGCATAGGGGTGCACCGGCGTGCGGACGATGTCGCGCAAGGTTCCCTGCTCCACGATCTGGCCGGCATACATCACCGCGACGCGGTCGCAGATCTCGATGGCGACGCCGATGTCGTGGGTGACGAAGATGACGGACATGCCGAACTCGCGCTGCAGCTCGCGCAGCAGCAGCAGGATCTGGATCTGCACGGTGGCATCGAGCGCGGTGGTCGGCTCGTCCGCGAGCAGGATTTTTGGCCGGCAGGCGAGCGCCAGCGCGATCATCGCGCGCTGACGCATGCCGCCGGACATTTCGTGCGGATAGGCATCGAGCCGCCGTTTTGCGGAAGGAATGCGCACGACCTCGAGCATTTCGAGCGCGCGTGCCCTGCCCTCCGCATAAGACTTGCCTTCGTGGCGCACCACGCTTTCGGCGATCTGCGCGCCGATGGTGTAGACCGGATCGAGCGCGAGCGCCGGCTCCTGAAAGATCATCGAGACGGTCTGGCCGCGGAACGACGAGAGCTCCTCGTCGTTCATCGCGAGCACGTCGCGGCCCATCACGTTGACCTTGCCCGTGATCTGCGTGCGCTTCTTCGGCAGCAGCCGCATCAGCGCACGCAGGGTCACGCTCTTGCCGGAACCGGATTCGCCGAGCAGGCCCAGCACCTCGCCGTCTCCCAGCGAGAGGCTGAGATCGTTCACGGCATAGACCGTGCGCTCCCCGGTGAAGCGGATGTTGAGGCCTGAGATCTCGACGAGCTTTGTCATGACGGCAGTTTGGGTACCCGGTCGTGATAGTCGGTGACGCGCTGGAACGCCGCGCCGATGGTGAGCAGGGTCGCTTCATCGAAGGAGCGGCCGATCAACTGCATGCCAACAGGCAGCCCGCTTTTGGTGAAGCCGGACGGTACGGTCAGCGACGGCAGGCCGAGAAAATTCACCGGGCGGGTGAACAGCGTCAGCCGCTGCACCATGGCCGGCGCATTCGGGCCGCCGCCGACATCGCTCTCCTCGATGGTCGGCGCCGGCACCGGCGAGGCCGGCGCGATGATCGCGTCGACACCAGCGGTCGCGGCGTTGTGGGCGGCAAGCGCGGGACCGCGCCAGCGCATCGCTTCGAGATAGGTGATGGCGGGAACGGCGAGACCGTTCTGCAGCCGCATCAAGACCTGCGGTCCATAATCCTGCGGACGCTCGATCATCCAGCGCTTGTGGAAGGCGGCGGCTTCCGCCGCGAGCACGAGCTGGCTCGCCGAAGACAATTGCCGCTGGTCCGGCAGCTCGACCTTGACGATGTCGGCGCCCTCGCGCTTGAGCACCGCGATGGTCTCGTCCAGCACGCGCGCGACCTCGCTGTCGAGATCGTCGACGTAGAACGACGCGGGCACGCCGATCTTGAGGCCTTTCAGCGAACCCTTGGTCGCGCCGACATAGTCGGACAGCGGCTCATGGCTCGCGGTCGAATCCTCGGGATCGGGACCGGCCATTAGCGCCAGCAGCAGCGCGCAGTCCTCGGCGGTGCGGGCGAGCGGCCCGACCGTGTCGAGCGATTGCGACAGCGGCATCGCGCCGGCGCGGCTGACGCGGCTCCAGGTGGTCTTGAGGCCGGTGACGCCGCAGAAATGTGCGGGCATGCGGATTGAACCGCCGGTATCGGAGCCCAGCGCCGCAAAGGTCAGCCGCGCGGCGACCGCCGAGCCGGAGCCCGACGACGAGCCGCCGGTGATATGCGCGACGTTCCAGGGATTGCGCACCGGACCGTAATGGGCGTTGTGGCCGGTCGGTCCATAGGCGAATTCGGCGAGATGCAGCGTGCCGAGCCGGACCTGGCCCGCATCCTTCAGCCGCTGCAAGGCGGTGGAGGTCGTCGTCGCAACGAAATCGCGGCGGATCAGCGAGCCGCAGGTCGAGACCTTGCCGGCATCGTAATACATGTCCTTGTGCGCGAGCGGCACGCCATGCAGCGGACCGCGCACTTCGCCCTTGGCCAGCTCGGCATCGGCGGCCTCGGCTGCTTTCAGCGCCGCCTCCGCCTCGATCGACATGAAGGCGTTGAGATGCGGCTGCCACTGCGCGATGCGGTGCAGCAGCGCGCGCGTCACCTCATGCGAGGACACCTGCTTCATCGCGATCGCACGCGCGACCTCGGTGAGCGTCATCAATGCCGGTTCGGTGCTCATTTCGACACCTTCGCCGTCTGCGCGAGCACGTAAGAAGCCGGCTCGAGGTCGAACGGCAGCGTGCCGGCGATGGCGGCAAAGCCTTCGAAGGCCGGCCCGATGGAGTTGGAGATGCGTGTTGCGATCTCGTCATCCACGGGAACGCCGGCAACTAGCGCGATCGGCTTGATCTCTTTTGGTGTCGGTCTCGTCATGCGATTTCCCCTGCGGGCGCGCGGCTATGGCCTGACCCCGGAATGGCCATGTAGCACGCGGCCTCGTGGCCCATTGTATCGACCGCGGTGAGCTTTGGCGCTGCATTTGCGCAGAGCGGCTCCGCAAATGCGCAGCGCGTGTGGAAGCGGCAGCCCGACGGCGGATCGATCGGATTGGGCGGATCGCCGGTGATCGGCGGCTTTTCGGTGCGCTTGTCAGGATCGGAGGACGGCATCGCCGCCAGCAGCGCGCGCGTATAGGGATGCGCCGGCTGGTCCCAGACCTGGTCGACCGGGCCGAGCTCGACGACCTCGCCGAGATACATCACCAGCACACGATCGCTGATGTAACGCACGACGTTGAGATCGTGGCTGATGAAGAGATAGGTCAGGCCGAACTCGCGCTTGAGATCGGCCAAGAGGTTGAGCACCTGCGCCTCGACGGATTTGTCGAGTGCGGAGACGGCTTCGTCCAAAATCACCAGACGCGGCGACAACGCCAGCGCCCGCGCGATGTTGACGCGCTGGCGCTGGCCGCCGGAGATCTCGTGCGGATAGCGGTTGGCGAAGTTTTCCGGGCGCAGGCCGACCTTGCCGAGCAGCTCGCGCGCCAGCGCCCGCGCCGTGCCATCGGCCATGCCGTGGACTTTCGGGCCGAAGGCGATGGATTCCTCGATCGTGAGGCGCGGATTGAGCGAGGCATAGGAGTCCTGGAACACCATCTGCATGCCGCGGCGCAGCTCGCGCAGCGACAGCGCCTGGCCGACGGTCATGCCGTCATAGATGATGTCGCCGGTATCGCGCGGCATCAGATGCATCAGCAGGCGCGCGGTGGTGGACTTGCCGCAGCCGGATTCGCCGACGATGCCGACGGTCTCGCCCTTGGCGACGGAGAAGGAGACATTGTCCACCGCGCGCACGGTGCGTTTCGCGGCGAACAACCCGCCGCGGACGGGGAAATGCTTGGTCAGGCCGTTGACCTGGAGCAGCGGCTGCGCGACGCCGCCAAGATCTTCAATCGGCTCTAGCATGGCGACGGAAGCGTTGGTTTCGCTCATGGCCTAGTTCCTGATGTCCATGGCGCTGCGCAGGCCGTCCGAGAGAAGGTTGAAGCAGATCGAGACCGCGAAGATCATCGCGCCGGGAAGCGCGGCGACCCAGGGATTGACGTAGATCGCGGTGCGCAGCGTGTTCAGCATCAGCCCCCATTCCGGTTCCGGCGGCTTGGTGCCGAGGCCAAGGAAGGAGAGGCCGGCGGCCAGGATCATCGAGACCGAGATCAGGCTGGTGGCATAGACAAAGATCGCGCCCAGCACGTTGCCGAGGATGTGCACGCGCATGATGGTGAAGGCTCCGGCACCGGAGGCGCGCGCGGCCTCGACGAAATCCATGTTGCGCACGCCGGTGGTGACGCTCTCGGCGACGCGGGTGATCTGCGGCACGAACACGATGGTCAATGCCACGATGGAGTTGAGGATGCCGGCGCCGAGCGCGCCGGAGATCGCGATCGCGAGCAGCACCGACGGGAAAGCGTAGAACACGTCCACGGTGCGCATGATCGCGGTGTTGAGCTTACCGCCGACATAGCCGGCAATGATGCCAAGCGAGGTGCCGATGCAGAAGGCAAGGATCACGGGCAGGATGCCGATGACAAGCGACAGGCGTCCGCCATAGATCAGCCGCGCCAGCATGTCGCGGCCGAGCTCGTCGGTGCCGAGCGGGTAGCCGACCGTGCCGATATGCCGAAGGCGGCGGATCATCGAGCCCTTGTAGGGGTCTTCCAGGCCGAGCCACGGCGCCAGGATCGCGGACAGGAAGATCAGCAGCAGCACCAGCGCGCAGGCCATGCTGACCTTGTCGCGCACGATGCGGCGGCCGACGGTGGCCCAATAGCCGCGCGCCTTGGTGGCGGGCGCGGCCTGCAGCGCGGCGTCGGCAGTGGCAGACAACGGAAGCTCGCTCATCGGCTAGCCCCGCTTGATGCGCGGATCGATCGCGGCTTGCGCGATATCGACCAGCAGATTGAGGAAGACGAAGAACAGCGCGAGGATCAGGATCGTACCCTGAAGCAGCGGCAGGTCGCGCTGGAAGATCGCCGAGTTGAGCAGGAAGCCCGAGCCCGGCCAGGAGAACACGGTCTCGATCAGGATCGAGCCGCCGAGCATGTAGCCGAGCTGAAGCCCCATCACCGCGAGCGCGGTGGGCGCGGCGTTCTTGATGACGTGACGGAACACGCCGGTTTCGTGCAGGCCTTTTGCGCGCAGGGCCTCGACGAAGTCCTGGCTGAGGATGTCGCCGGTCAGCGCGCGCACGGTGCGGGTGACGATGCCCATCGGAATCACCGACGTGGTGATCGCCGGCAGCACGAGATATTTCAGGTGCGCCCAGTCCCACGCCCAGGAGTTGGAGCCGTTCGGTCCGGCGCCGACCGCGGGCAGCCAGTTCAGCTGCACCGAGAAGATGATGACCAGCACCATGCCGAGCCAGTAATGCGGCACCGAGACGCCGGCGATGGCAAAGGAGGTCGCGACCTTGTCGATCCAGGTCTCGCGGAAATAGCCCGCGATCAGGCCGAGCAGGATGCCCATGGTGAAGCCGATGATGGCGGCGGCAATCGCGAGCGTGACGGTGTTGCCGACCGCGCGCATGACCTCGGCGAGCACGGGGCGCCCCGTCGCGATGGAATTGCCGAGATCGCCATGAAGGGCACGGAGCAGCCAAAGCCCGAACTGCACCGGCAGCGGCCGGTCGAAGCCGTAGGCGGCGCGCAGCTGCGCCGCGAGCTCCTGCGAAGCGTCGGCCGGCAGCACGGCGACGAGCGGATCGCCCGGCGTGATGTGCACGAGCAGAAAGCACACCAGCGCGACGCTGATGACGATCGGGACGACATAGACGATGCGTCTGGCGGTATAGGCGAGCACGTCGGATTCTTTCTTCCCTTCTCCCCTTGTGGGAGAAGGTGGCGCGAAGCGCCGGATGAGGGGTTCTATCCGCGGTTACAGCATTATCGAATGAGAGAGAGGGTCACTCGCGGAGAGAGACCCCTCACCCGGCTTCGCTATCGCGAAGCCACCCTCTCCCACAAGGGGAGAGGGTACAGCGTGCGTGTGGCGCGAACTACTGCATCGACACCAGCGAGAAGTCGATGAACCAGCTCTTCGGCTGCACGACGCCTGTGACCTTCGGGCTGATGGCGCGGGGGCCGACGTCGTGGGCGACGTAGAGGAAGGCCGCGTCGTCGACGGAGGCCGCGTGCAGCTCGGCGAGCGCGGCGTCACGCGCGGCGGGATCGAAGGTCTGGCGCGCCTTCTTCACCAGCTCGTCGAACTTGGGATTGTTGATGAAGCCCCAATTGTTCGAGACCGGCGGCGCCATGCCCGATTGCAGGAAGCGCACCAGCGCGAAGAACGGGTCCATCGCCGCATAAGTGACGTTGGTCGCGTTCGAGCCGTTGGCCGAGGGATCCTTGGCGCCGCGGCGCCAGTTGGTGAACAACGTGTTCCACTCGATGACGTCGAGCTTCACGTCGAAATAGCATTCGGCGAGCGCCTGCTGGAGATATTCGTTCATCGGCAGCGGCTGCATCTGGCCCGAGCCGGAGGCCGAGGTCTGGATCTTCACCTCGAGCTTCTTGTTCGGGCCGAAGCCGGCCTCCTGCATCAGCTTCTGCGCGGCCGCCTTGTCGTACTTGATCTCGAAAGCCGGCTTGCCGCGCCAGGGATGGCCGGGCTCGAAGGTGCCGGTCGCAGGCACCATCAGGCCGGCGAGCAGGCCGTCCTTGAGGCCTTCGCGATCGACGCAGAGGTTCGCGGCCTTGCGCACGCGGATGTCGTTCCAGGGCGAGCCTTCGACGCGCGAGAACTGCCAGGGCCAGACATGCGGCTGCTCGTTCGCATAGAGCTTGAAGCCGCGCTGCTTGAGCTCAGGCAGCGCATCCGGCGCCGGGGCCTCGACCCAATCGACCTGTCCGGAGAGCAGCGCCGCGGTGCGGGCGTTCGCCTCCGGCATCGGCAACAGCACCATCTTGTCGACCTTGGGCACGCGCGCCTTGTCCCAATAGCTCGCGTTCTTGACCAGCTCGAGCCGCTCACGCGGGGTGAAGCTCGCCATCTTCCACGGGCCGGTGCCCGCGGCGTCCTTGGCAAAGGCAGTCCAGGCGGCCTGAGACTTGGCCTTGGCGTCGGCGCCTTCCGCCTTGTCATAGAAATGCTGCCACTTCGCCGGGCTCGCCATGAAGAGGTTGGTGAGATTGATCGGCAGGAAGCTGTCGGGCTCCTTGGTGGTGAGCTCGACCGTCATGTCGTCGATCTTCTTCGCGGAAGCCAGCGTCGGCATGCGGGAGGCGGTGACGCCGACCTGGCTGGCGTCGAACTGCGGCGCATCCTGCTTCAGCACCTTCTCGACGTTCCACACCACGGCGTCCGCATTGAACGGCGAGCCATCATGGAAGGTGACGCCGGGGCGCAGCTTGAAGGTCCATTTGGTCTTGTCGGCATCGTCGACCTTCCACTCGGTCGCAAGGCCGGGGATCACCACGCTCGGCTTATCGGCGGAGGACAGGTCCCAGCCGGTCAGCGCGTCATACATGGTGAGGCCGGTGAAGCGGTTGCCTTCAAAGCCCTGATCGGGCTGGCCCAGCGTGCGCGGAATATCGGCAGCGGTCATGCCGATGCGCAGCACCGTTTCCGCGCTGGCCACACGCGGCCATGCGGCGGCACTGCCGAGCGCCAGCAACGCGATCAGCGCCGCGCGGGTCTTGTTGTTCTTGATCAGCATCGTCTCAGTCCTCTTCCGGCTTTCAGTGACTAATTTTGATGCAATCGTATGCAATGGCTGTGCCAATGAGGAAACTTTTTCTGCAAATTGCCCCTGCGACGACAAGTCTTTGTGATCGCACGTCTGCGGAGGCACGTCGCTGCCTATTCTGGCATCAAGATTGCAAGTTTGGCCCCGAAATCTCCTGGGAGCTTTGGGCCATGCGTATCCGACTAACGACCTGTTTCGCCGTGCTTGCGCTGGCGATTTCCGCGATCTCGGCGCGCGCCGAAACGGTGGTGCGCTACGGCATCTCGATGGCGGACATTCCGCTGACGACCGGCCAGCCCGATCGCGGCGCCGGCGCCTATCAGTTCACGGCCTACACGATCTACGATCCGCTCGTCGCCTGGGAGATGGACGTCGCCGATCGTCCCGGCAAGCTGGTGCCGGGCCTCGCGACCGAATGGAAGGTGGACGATGCCGACAAGACCAAATGGCGCTTCACGCTGCGCAAGGGTGTGAAGTTTCACGACGGCAGCGAGTTCAACGCCGATGCCGTGATCTGGAATCTCGACAAGGTGCTCAACGACAAGGCGCCGCAATTCGACAAGCGGCAGAGCGCGCAGGTGAAGACCCGCCTGCCGTCCGTCGCGAGCTACGCCAAGATCGACGATTCCACGGTGGAGATCACCACCAAGACGGTCGATTCCTTCTTTCCGTATCAGATGCTGTGGTTCCTGGTCTCGAGCCCGGCGCAGTACGAGAAGCTCGGCAAGGACTGGGACAAGTTCGCCAGCGAGCCCTCCGGCACCGGCCCGTTCAAATTGACCAAGCTGGTGCCGCGCGAGCTTGCGGAGCTGACCAAGAATCCGGACTACTGGAACAAGAAGCGCATCCCCAAGGTCGACAAGCTGGTGCTGGTGCCGATGCCCGAAGCGCTGACGCGCACCAACGCGCTGCTCGCCGGGCAAGTTGACCTGATCGAGACGCCGGCGCCGGACGCCGTGCCGCAGTTGAAGGCGGCCGGCATGAAGCTCGTCGACAACGTCACACCGCATGTCTGGAATTATCATCTCAGCGTGCTGCCGGGCTCGCCCTGGACCGATATCCGCCTGCGCAAGGCGCTGAACCTTGCGATCGATCGTGAGGCGGTCGTGGGCCTGATGAACGGCCTGGCAAAACCCGCCAAGGGCCAGGTCGATCCGTCGAGCCCGTGGTTCGGCAAGCCGACCTTCGAGCTGAAATACGACCTTGCGGCAGCGAAGAAGCTGGTCGAGGAAGCCGGCTACTCCAAGGCCAAGCCGCTGAAGACCACCTTCATCATCGCGCAGGGCGGCACCGGCCAGATGCTGTCGCTGCCGATGAACGAGTTCTTGCAGCAGAGCTTCAAGGAGATCGGCATCGACATCGACTTCAAGGTCGTCGAGCTCGAGACGCTCTACACGCATTGGCGCAAGGGCGCGGCCGACGAGATGAACGCCGGCATCACCGCCAACAACATCGCCTATGTCACCTCCGACCCGCTCTACGCCATCGTCCGCTTCTTCCATTCCGGCCAGATCGCGCCGGTCGGCGTCAACTGGGGCGGCTACAAGAACCCGAAGGTCGACGCGCTGATCGACGAGGCCAAGCAGACCTTCGACAGCGCCAAGCAGGACGAGCTCTTGGCCCAGGCACATGCACTGATCGTCGACGATGCCGCGCTGGTGTGGGTCGTCCACGACACCAACCCGCATGCGCTGTCGCCGAAGATCAAGCAGTTCGTCCAGGCACAGCACTGGTTCCAGGACCTGACCACGATCGGGGTGGAGTGAGGGCAATCTACCGCGTCAAACACCCCTGTCGTCCCGGGCAAGCGTCAGCGCAGACCCGGGGCCCCATAGCCACAGGGAGATGTTTGGCGAAGACTCGCGGTTGCCGATCTCGCGCCGCAACTCCTCCCTGGGATTATGAGTCCCGGATCGGCGCGCGCTTGAGGCGCGCTTGTCCGGGACGACAGCGAATGTGTGCCCCCTACTTCGTCAGCAGCGCGTATGCCCCGTTCCAGCCTTCCGCCGGCGGATTGAGCTGGAATTCCTTGATGCGGATTTCATAAAGCTTGAACAGCTTTTCCAGCGTGTCGGCGTCCTCGCTGCGACGGCCGCGCTCGATGGCGTCCAGCGCGCCCTGCCAGTCGCGGTTGCGGTAGCAGCCGAGCATCTCGATGGTGACGTTGCGCAGGCGCTGGAAGGAGCCTGAATGCAGCACGTCCTCGCGGCCGGCGACGGCGTAGATCACCTCCGGCTCGGTCTTGCCCTTGACCATGATGAAGTCGAGCTCGAGGATCGCGAACTTGTCCTTGGCGGCGAGCGCGGTCCTGGAGCCGACGATGATCGGGAAACCGTATTCCTTCGACTGTCCCTCCAGGCGCGAGGCCAGGTTCACGCTGTCGCCGAGCACCGAATAGTTCTTCTTCAGGTCGGAGCCCATGTTGCCGACCACGCCGATGCCGGTGTTGAGGCCGATGCCGACATTGAGCGGGATGTAGACGTGGCCGCCGTCGGCGGCTTCCTCCTCGCGCTCCTTGTTGACCGCGTCGATCCGCTCCAGCATCTGGATCGCGGCCTCGCAGGCATTGACCTCGTGCTCGGCATCGTCGAGCGGCGCGTTCCAGAACGCCATGATGGCGTCGCCCATGTACTTGTCGATATAGCCCTTCTGATCGATGATCACGTCGGTCAGCGGCGTCAGGAAGCGGTTCATCAGCGTGATGAGACCTTGCGGATCGTGCTTGTAGCTCTCCGAGATCGTGGTGAAGCCGCGCACGTCGGAGAACATGATCGTCATCTCGCGCTCCTCGCCGCCGAGCACGAGCTTTTCCGGCGACTGCGCCAGCTGTTCGACCAGAACTGGCGACATGTACTGCGCGAACATGCCTCGGATCTGCACGCGCTGGCGCTGCTCGCGCACGAAGCTGGCGAAGATCAGCGTCAGGTAGATCGCGGTGGTCGACAGCAGCGGGTAGGTGAAGTCGATGAGGTAGCGGTACTGCGCGTAGAAGAACCAGGACACGCCGACCAGGATGGCGGCGAACATCGCGCCCGCAAGCACGAGGCGTACCGGGCCGAGGTTCGGCGTGAAGATGATGACGAGCAGGCCGATGACAAGCGCGGCGATCAATTCGACGCCGAGCGCGTAGTTCGGCTGGGAGATCACCGCGCCGCTCAGCACGCTCTCCAGCACCTGGGCATGAATCTCGACGCCCGGCATGGTCGAGGACACCGGCGTGGTCTTGATGTCGTTGAGCCCGACCGCGGAGGTGCCGACCAGCACCAGCTTGCCGGCGATCTTGGCGGGCGGCACGGTGTTGTCGAGCACGTCGGCCGCCGAGACGTAGATCGAGGGATCCTGGCGAGCGTAATGCACCCAGAGCTGGCCGTTTCTGTCGGTCGGTATCTCGACGCCCTTGAGGCGCACGCCCCGCACGCCGGTCTTGTCGGTCCGGACCAGCAGCGTCGGCGTTCCCGTGATGACGCGCAGGATCTCGAGGCTGAGCGAGGGCATGACCATGCCCTGCGCGCGCATGATCATCGGCACGCGGCGGATCAATCCGTCGCGCTCGGTCTTGATCGAAAACAGGCCACGGCCCGCCGCAACCTTCTCGATGACGGGCACGTTGCGCAGCAGGCCCGGGAATTCGAACAGAAAGCGTTCGGCACCGTCCTCGCCGACCGTCGCGACGCCGGTGAAGGGGAGCTCCTTGTCGATCTCCGACGAGATCGCCCGCTGCCCGGTCTCGCCCAGCACCACGCGCGAGCGCTTGATAGCATCGGCAAGGATCTGGTCATTGGTCGGCAGCTCGCGCAGCTTGGCGCGGGTGGCATCGTCCAGATAGCGCATCTGGCTCGCGACCAGATCCGGGTTGAGCCGGTCGGCTTCCGAGAACACCACGTCGAAACCGATCGCGACCGCGCCGTTGCTGGTGAGGTTCTGGATCAAATCGGCGATCCGCGTCCGCGGCCACGGCCACTGCCCGAGCCTGGCGAGGCTCTTGTCGTCGATGTCGACGATGGTGACCGGCCGCGCCGTCTTGTGGCGCGGATCGATCAGCTGAAACATGTCGAAGGTGCGCAGCCGCAATTCCTGGATCGGCGGCGGATCCCAGAGCCGGGCGCCGGCGAAGACGACCAGCAGCGCCAGGCACATCAGCCGCGCAAGGCCAAGCTTCCGCGCAAACCACCGCCGGAGGATCTTGAGACGTTTCATATCGCCTGAATTTCCCGCAGCTCTTCTTCGTCCGATGTTCGGGCGACAATACGCAATCAGCTACATCTTTGATACCGGAATCCGCCGCGAACGAGGCGCCGTAGCCGAACCGGGGGAATGACCGTCAGGCATGGTTCGCGACGATGAAATCACCGGCATGCAGGCTGCTCGCCACGAGATTCTTCAGGCGGATCGACTGGTGATCGTCGAGCGTGACCAGCGTGTCGGCTCCCTGTTGCGTGATGCCGAGATCGCTGAAGGAGTGGATGTTGGCAAACTTCTGCAGGTCGATCTTGTCCTGGCCCAGCTCGAAATCGACGATCGTGCTCTGAACCGGAAGCGTCGAATTCGTAAAGGAGAACTGGTCCTGCCCGTCGGTTCCGACCAGGGTGGGTCCCGTGGGCGGATCGACGACCAGCGTGCCGCCGTTGCCGTCGTTGGCGAAATGGAAGCTGTCGATGCTGTAGCTCCCGGCAAACTTGATGGTCGCGGTGTCGGTCCCGTCGGACAGCGTCAGCACGCCGCCCAGATGGTCGGCGTTTTCGGTGTAGGTCACCCCGGTCAGGCTCGCGAAGCCGATGTCCTTGAGGTCGAGGAGATCCGAATTGGCGGCCGTGCCGTCGCCCGCAAAGCCGTTGATGACGCCGGTGAAATCGGCGGCGTGTTCGATCGCGAAGGTGCCGGTGGTTCCGGTCCCGTTGGCGAAGGTCACGCTCTGTGCGGAAGCCTCGCTGAGGTTC
Source organism: Bradyrhizobium sp. B025 (assembly GCF_042257955.1). Classification (NCBI taxonomy): domain Bacteria; kingdom Pseudomonadati; phylum Pseudomonadota; class Alphaproteobacteria; order Hyphomicrobiales; family Nitrobacteraceae; genus Bradyrhizobium; species Bradyrhizobium sp. B025. Next base: position 7,925,823 of record NZ_CP170150.1, read on the forward strand.
AGCACCGCGCCGGTCTCGATCGTCATGGGCGTGTCGGCGGGCGGATCATAAACGGTGGTGCCGCCATGACCGTCGCTCTGAAGGGTCCAATTCAGGTCCTTGCCGAGGAACGACAGGGTGACGGTGGTCGCGCCGTTGTAGAAGTCGACGGTCGTGATGTTGGTGTCCGAATTGTACTGGGCTTGCGCCGACATCGAGGACGTCCAGGCGAGATCCTTCATGTCGATCAGATTGCCGGACGAGAGCGGAGCTCCGGCCGGAGAGCCCGAGATGAGCCCGTGGAAATCCTTGGCATGGTCCAGGACAAGGGTGCCCAGGCCGTTGTCGTAGTAGACGACGATCCCCGACACGGAGCCCTCGATCTCCACGACGGCCTTGTTGGAAATCTCGATCGCTCCGGTGCCGCTGACATTGCCCTTGATGTCGATCGTCGAAACGTTGTTCCCGAAGAACGGACCGGCCTCGATCAGGCCATTGTCGACGACGTCGCCCTTCACCGCGAACACGGTGCCGGGCTCGGTCAGCAGTGTCACGCCGGAGGCGACGGTGAGGTCGTGGATCGTGACGTTGGCCGCGCTGTCGACGGTGCAGGGTTCGCCTCCGGCGAGCAGCTTCACGTCGTAGCTGGCCGCCGGCACGCCCAGGCTCCAGTTCGACGCCGTGTTCCAGTCGCCGCCGGCAGGATTGGTCCATTCATCGACCGGGGCGATCTCGACGATGGTGCCGCCGTTTCCGTCGCTGCTCGTGATGAAATGCGTGTCGCTGTAGCTGCCGATGAGCTTGAGCGTGATGCTGTGGTTATGCGTATCGCTCACGACGAGATTGCCGGAGAGGGCGTCATAGGTCGCCGTGGTCCCGCCGTCCCAGGTGATGGTCGACAGGTCGATCTTCTCGTTGGCGGCGAAGCCGGCGATCGAACCGCCGAAGGTCGTCGTGTCGATCTCGAGCTCGCCGCCGGCGCCGGCGAAGGTGACGGTCTGCGACACCAGGTTCTTGATCTCGAGCGTCGCATTGGCGTCGATCGTGACCGAGCCTGCGCCGGTCAGCGAGCCGAACAGCGTCAGCGTTCCGGTGTGGACCTCGATGAGATGGCTGTTGACGATGGTGCCCGTGATCGACGCCGCGCCCCAGCTGTCGATGTCGCCGGAATTGCTGATGCCGGTTCCGTTCACCGAAATCGAGGCGCCATTGAGCAGATCGATTTCGCCGGCGTTGACGATCGAGGACACGTTGCCGAAGACGCTGCTGCCGCCGACGGTCCAGATGCCGCCTGCATTGTTGTTAAAGGTCGCGCTCGCGACCGAGATGTTGCCGTTGATGTGGCCGGTGTTGTTGATGATGACGGCGCCGCCGGTCTCGACGATCGCATAAGTTGCGGAGGTCACGGTGGAGGCGACGGCCGGCCCGATCGTGCCGGAATTGTCGATCGTCGCGAGGCCGTTCGCGTTCTCCTGGATGAAGATCGCCGCATGGCCGGTCGCGCCCACGACCGAGCCGGTGTTGGTGATGTGCGTCGAGCCAGTCGCGGCCGGATCGCCCGGAGCGACGGCGTTCTGATTGACACTGATGCCGACGCTGCTGGTGCCGGTGATATGGCCGTTATTGACAATGGTGACAGCGCCTGCGCCCGCGGCAAAAGCGGACAGGCCGACCGCGCCGGTGGCGGAGCCGTTGTTGGTGACGCTGACGTCACCGCCCCCATGATCGAAGACACCGATCGCGGTGCCCGCCGCGGTGATCGACGAGCCCGCGCCGGTCGTGACCGTGACCTTGCCGACGCCCCAGGTGAACGCCTCGATGCCGTAGCCGGCATCCGCGATGATGGTCGCATCGCTGGTGACGGTGACGTCGCCGCTGACGGCGTTCGAGAAGACGCCGCTGCCACCCGGCTTGTAGCCCGCGATGATTGCGCCCGGCGTGGTGGTATCGCCGTTCAACGCCGAGCCGGAATGGATGGTGCCGTGCGCCACGACTGAGATCGTGCTGTGTACGCCGCTTGCGATCGCCGCAGCGTAGTTGACCGCCACGATGCCGGAGCTGCCCGAGATGACGCTATCGCCGCTCGCCAGGGTAACGCTGATGTCGCCCTGGTCGATGCTATAGGCGAGAATGCCGTAGCTGGTCGTGCCCTTCACCGAGGCATTGGCAGCGAGCGTGACGGTCACGTTGCCGCTACCGCCGTTCAGCGCCTGGGCGCGGATGCCTATCTCGGCACCGATGACGGCGGTGCCGGCGCCGTCGTTCACCGTGACGTCGCCATTGCCGTAATTGTAGGCGTGGATGCCGTAGCCGCCCGCGGCGGTGACATTGCCGTAGTTGTTGACGACGACGTTGCCGTAGACGTTGGCGTTGGCGCCAAAGCCAGTCGTCGCGCCGAGATAGCCGGCCTCGAGGCCAGCCGGCGCGTTGCCGCTCAGATTGAGGCTCGCACCAGAGTTGACGGTGCCGTAGTTGGTGACGGTGATCGAGCTGTGATCCGAGGCCAGGAGCGTGCTCGCGCGATTGACTGCGACAACGCCGGAGCTTCCCGACGTGACGACGCTGCCGGCCTCCGTCCTGACGGTCGTGCTGCCCGAGCCATAGCTGCGCGAACGGACGCCGTAGATCGAGCTCCCCGTGATGGTGCCGCCGGCGTCGATGGTAATGTCGCCGCCACCCTCGGTGTGCGCATCGATGCCGTAAGCACCGCCTGCGGCGCCGCCAAGCTGGGTGATCGAAATGTCGCCGCCGTTGGCGGTGTTCAGGTTCTCGACCAGCACACCGACCGAATTCGCGCCGGAGCCGGTCGCCTTGCCGGTGAGATTGTTGACCGTGATGGCACCGGAGCCCGTTTGGCTGTCGCGCAACGTGATGCCGTTACCGGCACTGCCGGTAATGTTGCCGGTCGCCGTCAGCGAGATGTCGCCTGTGCCATTCTGCGTGACGACGACGCCATTGGCCGCACCGGTCAGTGCACCGGTGGGCGTGAGAATGATGTCACCATGGCTACCGGGCGACCCACCCGAGGCGGTGAAGTCAACCGCATCACCACTTAATGCCTCAATGTTGGCATCACCGGTGATGGTGAAGGTGCCTCCCGTTGACGCCTGACCGCTGATGGTACCGCTGAAGGCGTGGCTTGTATCGTCGAGCTTGAGCGTGTTGGAGCCGCCCGCGAAGAGGACCGTCTGCGCGTCCGCACCGCCGAGCTCGAGCATCGCGCCGTTGTCGATGATCACCGCGCCGACGCCGCTGAGGCCACCGGAGAGGTTCAACGTTCCGGCCTGGACCTCGATGGTGCCGGTGTTGGTGACCGCCGCCGAGATCGTGTTGAGACCGGTGACCCAGTAGAGATTGCCAGAATTGCTCAGGCTGCCGCCATTGATCGAAACGTCGGACAGATAGAGTTTTGACGCGGCGTCGATCGAGATCGTTCCGCCGGCGTTGGCCACCGTGGCGGTTATCAGCTTCAGCATGGCGCCGTTCACCACCTCGATCAGATCGTGATTGGTGATCGCGTGAAGGACGCCGGGATCGATCGTCAGCGTGCCGCCGGTGACGGCGATCGTGCCGGTATTGGTGATATCGGCGTTGTGGATCGCGCTCGTGCCGGTCGATTCCAGCGTCCCCGCGATCGTCAACGTGCCGCCATCGATCACTGCACCGACGAGATCGAGCGTCGAGCCTGATGTGACCGAAACCGCGCCGGTGCCGTTGGTCACCGTCATCGCGATCAGCTTCAGCGTGCCGCCATTGATCGCGGCCAGCGTGCCGGTGTTGGTGACGGCCTCGTGGTCGATGTCGAGCTCGGCGCCATTGGCCTGAAGCGTGCCGGCGTTGGCGATGGTGGCCGAGGTCATCGTGGCAAGCGTCAGCAGGCCGCCAACCGCCTCGATCAGGCCGTTGCTGGTGATGGCAGCATCGGTGATCGTGGTCGCCCCGGACGAATCCAGCGTGCCCGAAACGGAGAGTGCGCCGCCGGTCAGGCTCGCACCCGCCAGGGTCAGCTTCTTGCCGGGATCGACCTTGACGGTGCCGCCATTGCCGATCGTGGCTCCCGCAATGGTGGCATCGTCGAGCGTCAGTGTGACGCCGTTTTCGACCGTGACCGTGCCCTTGTTCAGGGTTGCGTTGCCGTCGATCTTGCTGTTGCCGGTGACGTCGATCGCGCCGCCCTGCGCACCGCTATAATTGTCGATGGTGCCGCCGGTGATCTCGGTACCGGACAGCGTCAGCGTCTGGCCATCGTCGATCTTGATGACATGGCTGGTGTTGGTCAGGATATCGTTGAGCAGCGTCGCGGCGCCGGCGATCTCGAGCGTGCCGGTGTTGGCGACCGCTCCGCCCTGGATCCTGGCGCCGTCCTTGAGCTTGACGGTGTTGTCGAGCTCGATGCTGGAATTGTCGGTGATATCAGTCCCGGACACGGTGACGCCATCCAGCGTCAGCGCGGCAGCCGCGGTGACCGCAGTGACGCTGAGCATGGCACCGCCGTCGATCTTGCTGGCACCGGTGACGTCGATGGTGCCGCCGCCCTTGATGGCGCCGCCGCTGAGCGTGGCGTGGTCCAGGGTCAACGCGGCATTGGCATCGACGATAACGTTGCCGCTCGAATTATTGACGGTCGAGCCCTGGTCGATGGCCAGGGCGCCGTTCGTCAGCACCTCGATCGTGCCGGCATTGGTGACGCCCTCATTGCTCAGCGCATTGCCGCTGCCGCTGACGTTGAGGACAGCATTGTTGTTCAGGATGCCGTCGCTCAGGACGGCGTTGCCGGTCAGGTCGATTTCACCGTTGCCGGTGATTACGCCTGTGCCGCGGATGCCGGCGTTGAGGACGGGCCCCCCCTCATCGTCACCGCCGCCGATAACCGGCCCCGCTCCGCTGATCGTCGCGCCGTTGACGGTCAGCTTGCCGCTGGCATCGACGGTAACCGCACCGTTGTTGGTGACGCTGGAGCCCTGGTCGACGGTCAGCCAGCCATTCGCCAGCACCTTGATCGTCCCGGTGGAGGTGTTGGAGACGCTCTCGTGGGCGAACTCGGCCGTACCCTTGACGTTGACCGTGCCGGAATTGTTCAGCGCGCCGTGCTCGATCAGGCTGGTGCCGTCGAGCTCCAGCGTGCCCAGGATGGCGACGGTGCCGCCGTCGACCGTCGCGGCATCGACGATCAGCATCGTGCCGGCATCGGCCTTCAGCGTGCCGCCGGCATTGTGGATCGTGGCCAGTATGTTCAACGTGCCGGCCGACAGCTCGATCGTGCCCGAATTGCTGATCGTGGTGCCGCTGGCGAAATCACCGCCGCCCTGGAGCGTCAGATAGCCGGCATTGGTAAGCACGCTCGTGTCGAGGATCTTGGCCTTGCCGCCGACCGACATCGTGCCGGTCACGGTGTTGGTGAGGATCGAGTCCGCGCCCATGTTGAGCGCGCCCGATATCGTCAGCGAGCTCTGGTTGATCAGTTTCGGCGGCGGGCCGCCGAAATCGTTCATCGTCACCGACCTGGCATAGGCGGCGACGTCGATCGTCACCGGATAGGACGGCGTCAGGCCGTGCAGCTGATCGGTGATGACGATGACGTCGTCATTGATGGTCGGGACGGTGCCGGTTTCCCAGTTCGCCGCGTCCTTCCAGAAACCGCCGGAAGGCGCGCCCGCGTGGTCGGTCGCGATCCACACCACCGCGGGCGCATCGGTGCCCTTGATCGTGACGGTGATGGTCTGCTGCGAGGTGGCGCCCTGCGAATCCGTGAGCGTCACGGTGTAGGTCAGCGTCAGCACCTCGCCCTTCGGAATGAAGTCGGCGAGGTAGACGGGAAGGTCGGCCAGCGACCAGTTGATGGTGCCGGTGCCGTCCCCGGTGCTGTCGGCACCCGCCGCGATCGCGACCGACATCGCGCTCTGGAACGCGGCGAGCGGACCCGGCGGAACGGTGCTGCCATCAGGCAGGGTCGCGCTGGTCAGCGCCACCGACACCGTATGCTTGTCGGTGAGATCGACGTCGTCGAAGCTCAGCGTACCCGACGTCGGCACATCGCTGGTGAGCGGACCGCCCGGCTTGCTGGTGCCGCCTTCGAAGGTGATGGTCGGAACGCTGGTGGTGATCACCGGCTTGTCGTTGGTGCCGGTGATCGTGATGGTGATGTCGATGAACGAAGCTTCGGGGTTGACCGAGAAATTGTTGTCGACGCGGACCTTGTAGGTGAGCGTCAGCGTTTCTCCCGCCGCCAGGAAGTCGAAGACGTGGTCGGGGATCGTATAGGTCCAGACCGCCGAGCCGTTATTGTTGTTGCCGGCGGCGGCGGCGACCTGGATATCGATCTGCGTCGCCGCGATGTCCTGCTTCTGGAGCGCAGAGAGCGTGCCGGTGACATCCTGCTGGCCGGCGCTCTTGTAGACGTAGTTCGGCGCGTCGCTGAGGCTAATGCTCACCGTCGGCTGATCGCCCAGGTTCTGGTCGACGAAGGTGATCCGGCCGGAGATCGTATCGGGCGTCGTATCGCCGGTCGCGTTCGCGTGCTCGGTCAGCGCGAACGCCGTCTTCACGTTGCCGTCGAGATCGAGGCTTTGACGCAGGGGCGGCCCGGGGATGCGGGTGCTGGTCGCCGGATTATGGCCCGCCCCCTCCGAACCCGGCTGATTGGGATTCGTGAAGGTCGCGGTCGCGGTGGCACCGGTGTCCGTCTTGATAACGACAATGTTGCCGGTCTGCGTGATCGTGTCGGTGAAGTTCGTGGTCAGCTTGGTGTTGGTGTTGTTGTCGGTGAACTTCAGCGTGAACACGTCCGTGATCAGCTTCTGGATGTCCGGCGACATCAGCGCGTTGGTGATCGAGACGTTGCCGCCGCTGATCTGGATCATCTGGCCGGCCTGATTGACCGTCGCGATCGGCAGCAGCGTGACCTTGTCGAACAGGATGTAGGAGCCCGTCGTGCCGTTCGGCTCGACCAGCACCTGGAAGCTCGCCTGCGGCTGCGGATCGCCGCCGCCGGCGGGAACGACGAAGTTGATCTGGGTCAGCACCGCCGTGCCGCGGATGCCCATGGTGGCGACCGGCGTGTCGATCTTCATGTCGCCGTGCTTGGCGGTCTCGCCGGCGACGAAGGTGATGGTGCCGGCGACCAGGCTGAGCAGCGAGGAGTTGTTCGACCCGTTGGGGTCGTAGACCATCTCGTTCAGCACCATCCGCGCATTGGAGGACAGGCCGAACACGGTGCCGTCGATGAAGGTGATACCGAGCGTCGAATCCGCGCCGGTCGAGACCACGTCGCCCTTCTCGACATTGTCGCCGTTGTTCAGGATGACCGAAACGCCGTTGCGGACCGCGGTCGCGCTGCCGGAGAGTTTGGTGACGTGGCCGATGACCTGGGCTGCGGCAGTACCGGGCGCGGCCTGCGCATATTGCACATGGCCCGTGAGCGCGTTGACGACGTCGCCGGTGAGGTGGGCGCCATCGGGCGAGGCGATCGCGGCGCGCTTGTCGCCCCTGAAATAATCGTGAACGACGAACTCGTGTCCCTCATGGGACAGCACGAGGTCGAGACCGGCGCGCTTGAACTCGCCGTTGAAGATCAGGTTCGGTTCGGGAACCACGAACGCGCCATCAGGCACGTGACCGTGCGCCTTCGCGATGAAGGGCTTGGCGGTAAAGGAATCGACATGGAGATCGGCGGGCGAGTGGGAACCCTGGCCGTCCAAGAAGATCGCGGCGTCAAATTTGCCAGCGTAATTCAACCGGGCACCGTAAAAAGGGTTAAAATTTAAGTAAGTATCAACCGCCTAAGCTTGCATAGCATTACTAAATCCTTAGCGAAACCATCTATTGCTTGTGTGATTTCGCGTCACTTGACGATCGGAGCCCTCGAAGAGCAGTGCCCTCATGGTGAGGACAAAGTATTCCTTGCAGTATTCTGAAGTTGAAGTCGGCCTGTTTTCGCACATTCTCAGTCATCCAAAGTAAACTGCCGTATAGATCAAGCGGCAGATACTCATGTCATCTTTTCTTCGTGGAACCCCGGGGCATCCTGCGGGAAATACGGAACTAAATCTGTGACCCAACTAACAGAACCCGTGAAATAGCGGGTCGTTAGCCATAGGCGACAGAATCAGCCTACCTGCAACTTCTGCCTGCAATTGTTTCCATTTCGCGGCGACCGGACACCTCCTAGCCCCCGATTCGTAAAATTTTACGCAATTTGGGCAGAGCCGTTTCAGCCTGTCCCACGGTTTTGGGGCCCCTGCCGGGCGCATTAAGCAGAACAAAACGGCCCGTCTCGCACTATCTCCGCGAAAGCAACAAAGCCCGGCACGTACAGGTCGAGGGGGACCTGGCGAAGCCGGAAGGGGATGTCAGATGGAGACCGCTGCTCGCTCGCGCGCCTGGCGCGCAATCCTTGTCCTGTGCGGATTGGTCCTGCTGGGATCGGCCGCAGAGCTCCGCGCCGGCACGCTGCTGTCGCCGGGCGCCGGCGTCCTCGTGCGCAAATCCGCCGAACCGTTCGGCGTGTTCGCCTTTGCCATCTCGTCCGGCAGCCTCCAGCAGAAATGGTCCGCGCTGAAATCCAGGCTCGACGACGACATGGTGCAGCTCGCGCTGTGCGACGGCGACCGCGACAATTGCGCATCGCCTGCGGCACTCAAGCTGCTCGCCATCGTCGACCAGGCCCGCGCCCGCGACGGCCGCGCCCGGCTGGGCGAGACCAATCGCGCCATCAACCTCGCCATCCGCGCCGCCAATGACGGCGCCGACGACGTCTGGAGCTCGCCGCTTGCGACCTTCGAGCGCGGCGCCGGCGACTGCGAAGACTATGCAATCGCCAAGCTGGCCGCGCTGCGGCTCGCCGGCGTTGCCACCGAGGACCTCCGCGTCGTCGTGGTGCGCGACCTCCGCGCCGGCGAGGAGCATGCGGTTGCCGCGGCAAAGCTCGACGGACACTGGCTGATGCTGGACAACCGCCGCATGGCGATGGTCGAGGACGACGACTCGCGGGGCTACCAGCCGCTGTTCGTGCTGTACCAGTCGGCCGTGCTGAAATATGTCGACGAGCCGGTGCGGTTCTCGATGGCCACGGCCGAGGCGCATTGAGCTAGCTTGTAGCCGGATAGAGCCAACGGGTCGGCGCAAAGCGCCGCCCCACAAATTCATTCCACCGCGCGATCCGGGGCGCTAGCATGCCTCTGGCAAGGCGGGGGCGACTGGAATGCGGTTCATCGGGCTGATTGTGCTTGCGCTGCTGGCGCCCGCGGCACCCCTGTTCGCGCAATCCGGCCCATCCGACCGCTCCATCGCCGACAAGCTGCCGCTGTTCGCCAGGAACAACTGCCAGCAGATTCGCGACCCCGGCAATCAATTGATCTGCGGTGACGCGGAGCTTGCCGCCGCCGCCGAGAAGCTGGGCACGGCGATCGAGGCGCGGCTCGCCCGCCTGCCCGACCGCCTGCCGGCCATCGAGGAGAACGCCATCTGGGGCCGCCAGCGCAATCTCGGCTGCGGCATCGTCGGCGAGACCCGGATCCGCGCCGACGATTTCGACAGGGTAAAGGCGTGCCTCCTCAAGGTGACCGAGGAGCGCGCCACGATCCTGCGTGATCCCGATTTCGACTGTCTCGCCGCCAATACGGCCGCGGGCGCACTGATCTGCGCGGACCCCTCGCTGGCGCTCGCCGAAACGGAGCTCAATGGCCAGGTGCTCGGGCTGATCGGCAAGCTGGACCCGACTGCGGCCCGCTTTGCCTTCGCCGAATACGGCCGGTGGACGCGTGAGCGCGACCGCAGATGCAATCTGGTCGACAAGGAGAACGTGCCGCTGCAAGAGCTCGAATCGGCGGAGAGCTGTCTCGCCGATTACCTCGCACACAAGACCGACGAGATCCGCGCCGCCAAGGGCGATCCGAAAAAGGTGTTCGGCCGGCAGGTCGCGGCCCGCTCGCCCGACACCGACGCCGTCGACTTTTGCGCCGCGCGGATTCACGCGGCCAATTCCTGCGGAAATTTCCTGCGCATCAACCGCGTCTACGCCGTCGACAGCCAGGTGAGCGACCAGGAGGCGCAGGTCACGGGCGAGATCGAAATGGTCGTGCTGGCGCCCTTCGCCACATGCAGCAAGGTCGCCTCCACCTGCACCGGCACCTGCTGGGACGCCAGGACGGGTCGTCCGCAGCCGGGAGCCGCCGGCAACAAGGAGCGCTCCGGGGACGCCTTCAACGTCACGCGCCGCCTCAGGATCCAGCGCACCTTCGCCTTCGTCAAAGCCGGCGACGGCTGGCGCTGCCGTGAAGACGAGCTGGCACCGGTGAATTCGGGGACCGCGGGCGGCGGATCGTAGGTCTTTCTTCTCCCTCTCCCCGCTCTTCGCGGGGCCGCGACGAGCTCCGCTCGCGCTGAGAGGGTCGGGGTGAGGGCAGCTTCCGCAAGGACGGTGAAAGATGGACTCGCGGAGACTCCCCCTCACCCGGAATTTGCTCCCGCAAATTCCGGCCTCTCCCCGCACGCGGGGAGAGGCGAAGACGCATCAAAACATCAGATTGTCCTTCACCAGCACCCAGCGGCCGCCCTTGACCTGCTGCACCTGGGTGATGGTGTTGGCGAGGTGGTCGGTCTTGGAGAACTTCGTCGGAGGCGAGTTGAAGATGTCGAGGAACTTCTCGCCCGACTCGAGCGAGTCCAGCATCTTCTGTCCCGTGAGGTCCTTGCCCGCCTTCTGCGCATAGAAGGCGAAGGTCATCACCGCGTTGTAGCCGATGATCGCCTGCGTGTTGGCGTCGGTGTTGAACATCTTCTTGTAGTTGACGAGCCAGTCGTGGACCTTGCCCTTGGCGGTGTCCTCATACGGGATCTCGAAGCCCGACGCGGCATAGAGGCCTTCCACTGCTTCCTTGCCGAGCATGGGCACTTCCATCACGTTGACGGGGGTCGCACCGAGGAAGGTGACGTCCCAGCCGAGCTTCCTGGCCTCGGTCATGGCGCCGATGGGCTCGCGCAGCACCGCGCCGAGCACGACGAGGTCGCAGCCGTCGGACTTCATCTTCGCGACCTGGGCGCTGAAGTCGGAGGCGCCGCGCTTGTAGCTCGTGATCGAGGCCGGCTGCACCTTCATCACAGCCAGTTGCTGGTTGAATCCGTCGAGCACGTTCTTTCCGTACTCGTCGTCCTGGTGCATGATGCAGGGCTTCTGGAAGCTCTTCCACTCCATCATGTATTTGAGCGCGGCGCGCGTGCTCTCCACATAGGGCAGGAGGTTGTTGAACTTCAGCCGCTCCTGCGGCTTGGCCGGATCGAACTTGAAGGTGAACTCCGCCGCCGTCAGCGGGAAGAGCTGAAGCACCCCGGCGTCGAGCAGGATGTCCTGCGCCGCGAGCACGGTCGGCGATCCCATTGGTCCCACCATCGCGAAGATCTTGTCGCGCTCGATCAATTTTTGCGACGCCAGCACGGCCTTCTTCGGATCGTAGCCGCTGTCCTCGACCACCAGCCGGATCTTGCGGCCGTTGACGCCGCCGGCGGCATTGACCTCCTCGACCGCCATCTTCATGCCGTTGGAGACCGGCACGCCCCAGCCCTTGATCGGCCCCGACAGATCCTGATGGGTGCCGATCACGATCTCGGTCGCCGAGATGCCTTCATTGGTGACCTTGGTCTGTGCTGCGGCCGGCAGATGCGTGAGCACCACCGCGCTCACCGCAAGGCCGAACGCCCTGAACGATTTCGACATTGACGTCTCCTCTCCCTGGCCCGTGTTGCGCGAAGGGTTGGCCATCGCTCCTTCGCTGATTTCAGCGTCTCCTTGCGCACGGCCTTCCGGCCGTGCGCCTCACGCCACCGCGCGTTCGCGATACATGGCGTCGATCTCGGCGGCGTAGCGCTTGTTCACGAAGCTGCGCTTCAGCTTCATGGTCGGCGTCAACTCCTCGTCCTCCGGGGTGAGCTGGCGTTCGATCAGGAAAAACCTCTTGATGGTCTCGACGCGGGCGAAATTGACGTTGACCTGCTCGATCTCGCGCCAGATCAGGTCCTGGATCTCCGTCGCCCGGCACAGGCTCGCATAATTGGTGAAGGGGATGTCGTGGTCCTGGGCGAACTTCTCGACGTTCTCCTGATCGATCATGACGAGGCAGGTGAGGTACGGCCGCTTGTCGCCGATCACCACCGCATCCGAGATGTAGGGCGAGAATTTGAGCTGGTTCTCGATCTCGGACGGCGTGACGTTCTTGCCGCCGGAGGTGATGATGATGTCCTTCATCCGGTCGGTGATGCGGACGAAGCCCTCATTGTCGATGGTGCCGACGTCGCCGGTGTGCAGCCAGCCGCGCGGATCGATGGCCTCCGCCGTCTTCTCCGGCTGGTTCAGATAGCCCATGAACAGGAAGTCGCCCTTGATCAGGATCTCGCCGTCGGGCGACAGCGCGACCTCGCCCCAGGACACGGCGGTGCCGACCGAGCCGAGCTTGATCCGCGTCGCCGGCATCATGGTGGCGACACCGCAATTCTCGGTCTGGCCGTAGACCTCGTGCATGTCGATGCCGAGCGCGAGATACCAGCGGATCAGCTCCGGCGCGATCGGCGCCGCGCCGGTGAAGGCGATGCGGCAGCGATCGAGCCCGATCATGCGGCGGATGTTGCGGAAGGCGAGCCGGTAGGCGAGCTGGTTGGCGAGGCGCAGCGACAGCGGCGGCGCCCTGCCCTCGATCCGGCAATCGACCATGCGGTAGCCGATCCCGATGGCGCGGCGGTAGACCCATTGCTGGAGCGGCGTCGCATCCTTCAGCGCGATGGTAATGGCGGAATAGAATTTTTCCCAGATGCGCGGCACCGCAAGGAAGATGGTCGGCTGCACCTCGCGCAGATTGTCCGGCACCGTCTCCGTGCTTTCGGCAAAATTCATCACCGAGCCGAGCGCGACCGAGATGTAGTAGCCGCCGATGCGCTCGGCGACATGGCAGAGCGGCAGGAAGATCAGCCGGTCTTCGTTCTCCCGCGCCGGGATGAAGTCGTTGGCATGCCGCATCTGGTGCGTGACGCTGCGGTTGGCGTGCATCGCGCCCTTGGGCGGGCCGGTCGTGCCGGAGGTATAGACGAGCACCGCGAGATCTTCAGGGCCGCGGCTGTCGATCATCTCCGGCCACAGTGCCTCGCGCCCGACCATATGATTGCGCCCGAGCGCGCGAAACTCGTCGAGCGACATCACCATGTCGTCGGAGAAGCCGCTGAGGCCCTCCATGTCGAACACGACGATCCTTTGCAGGGATGGGCAGCGTGTGCGGCAGGTGAGGATCTTGTCGAGCTGCTCCTCGTCCTCGGCGAAGATCACCTTCGTGCCGGAATCGTTGACGAGATACTGGACCTGGGACGAGGCATCGGTCGGATAGATTCCGGACGAGACGCCGCCGGTGCACAGGATGCCCATGTCGGCATGGACCCATTCCGGCACGGCATTGGCGATGATGGAGGCGACGTCGCCGGGCATGAAGCCGATCGCGCGAAGCGCGTAGGCGATCTCCTTCGAGATCTCCAGCCACTCGCGCCAGCTCGTCGGCTGCCAGATGCCGAACTTCTTCTCGCGGATCGCCGGCCTGTCGCCCCGCGTTTCCGCGGCGCGCAAGAAGCTTTTCGCGATCGTATCAGCGACCGTCAGCACCGCCGGTCGGGCCATGCGCGTCTCCTCCTTGTCGCTTCCCCTCCGCTGCCTGCCTTGCCGGCGGTCTATGTCTTGCGGACGGGCAACCCATCTAACGCCAAGTCTTGCCTTAACGCCACGTCTTCTTCTTTTTCCAGCGCCGTTCGCCCCGAGCGCCCGCTTCCTTGGCGCCAAGGTAGAATTCCTGGATGTCCTGGGAATGCATCAAGCGGTCGCAGGTGTCGTTCATCACGATACGGCCGATCTCCAGCACATAGCCGTAATGTGCCGTTTCCAGCGCCACCTTGGCGTTCTGCTCGACCAGCAGGATCGACATGCCCTGCTCCTCGTTGACGCGGCGGATGATGGTGAAGATCTCCTTCACCAGCAGCGGCGACAGGCCGAGCGAGGGCTCGTCGAGCAGCAGCAGGGTCGGCCGGTTCATCAGCGCGCGGCCGATCGCGAGCATCTGCTGCTCGCCGCCGGAGAGCTGGCCGGCCGGCTGGTCGATGCGCTCCTTCAGCCGCGGGAAATAGCCGTAGACGCGCTCCAGATCCTCCGCGACGCCGCTGCGGTCCTTGCGCGGATAGGCGCCCATCATCAGGTTCTCGCGCACGGACAGGAACGGGAACACCTCCCGCCCCTCCGGCACGTGGCTGAGGCCCAGCCGCACGATCCGGTCGGCCTCCATGCGCTGGATCGGCCTGCCCATGAACTCGATCGCGCCCTTCTGCGGATCGAGAATGCCGGAGATCGTCTTCAGCACGGTGGTCTTGCCGGCGCCGTTGGCGCCGAGCAGCGTGACGATGCGGCCGCGCGGCACCTCCAGCGAGATGCCGCGGATCGCCATGATCGGCCCGTAATAGCTCTCGATGTTGGAAAGCTTCAGGATGATGTCCGGTGTCGCCGCGGCATCCATCGCGTCAGGCTCCCAGATACGCGGCGACGACATCAGGGTGCTGCTGCACCTCGGCCGGCGAGCCCATCGCCAGCACCCGGCCATAGTTCAGCGCGATGACGCGGTCGGAGACGCGGTTGACCAGCGACATGTCGTGCTCGACCATCAGCACGGTGACGCCAAGCTCGTTCTTCATGTCACGGATCCAGAACGACATGTCGTCGGTCTCCTCGACATTGAGGCCGGAGGACGGCTCGTCGAGCAGGATCAGCTTCGGCTCAGAGCACAGCGCCCGCGCCAGCTCGATCACCTTGCGCACGCCGTAGGGCAGGCCCGAGATCAGCTTGTCGCGATAGGGCTCGAGATCGAGGAACTCGATCACCTGCTCGACCCGGCGGCGATGCAGCTTCTCGTTGGCGCGCACGCTCGGCAGGAACAGCAGCTCCTGCCAGAGCTGCGTGGTGGAATGGCGGTGGCGCCCGACCAGGAGGTTGGACAGCACCGTCGCGTTCTCGAACAGTTCGATGTTCTGGAAGGTGCGGGCGATGCCTAGTCTTGCGATATCGTAAGGCGGCTGCTCGGTGATGTCCTGGTCCTCGAAGAAGATGCGGCCCGAGGTCGGCCGGTAGATCCGCGAGATCAGGTTGAAGATCGAGCTCTTGCCGGCGCCGTTGGGCCCGATGATCGAGAGGATCTCGCCCTTCTCCACCGCGAACGACACCGCATCGACGGCCTTGAGGCCTCCGAAATGCAGCGACAGGTTCTCGGCGCGAAAATAGCTCATCGGTTGCGCTCCGACTTCACGTAGATCTTCTGCCGCTTGAAGGTGGCGCGCTTGTAGAGCGGGAAGAGCTGGAAGAAGAGCTTGATCTTGAGCCAGCGGCCGTAGAGCCCGAGCGGCTCGAACAGCACGAACAGCACGATGATGATGCCGTAGATCGCGCCCTTCAGACCGTTGAGCGACGCGAAGGCCGCGACCTTGGACTGGACGTCGGCCGCTCCCTGGGTGCCGGCGCCGAAAGCGGCGGCAATGCCGGCGATGATGCCGGGCATGTCGTCCTTCAAATAGGTCAGGAACGGGTCGATCATCACGATGAAGATCGCGCCCAGCACGGCGCCGTGCAGGCTGAAGCTGCCGCCGATCAGGATCACGATGATGAACTCGATCGAGAGCTGGAGCGTGAACATCTCCGGCGAGATGAACGAGAGCTTGTGCGCGAACAGCACGCCGGCAAAGCCGGTGATCGCCGCCGAGATCGCAAAGGACTTCACCTTGTAGAGCGCGACGTTGACGCCCATGCTGCGCGCCGCGGTCTCGCTGTCGCGGATCGCGACGAAGGCGCGGCCCGTCGGCGAGCGCAGCAGATTGAGCGTGCCGACGATGGTCAGCACCAGCACGGCGAGACACAGGAAATAGAAGGTCGGGCTGTCGCGCGGCACCGCGACGCCGAGCAGCGACAGCGTCTTGACCCGCATGCCCTCGTTGCCGTTGGTGACGCTCTCCCAGCGCGCCAGGATCTCCTCGACGATCAGGGCAAAGGAGATGGTGGCGATGACGAGATAGATGCCCTGGAGCCGCAGCGCGGGAAAGCCGACCATCGCGCCGATGATGCCGGTCAGAAGGCCCGCGGCGAGGAAGTAGACCGGGAACGGCACGTTGTATTTCTGCAAATAGGCCGCCGTGTAGGCGCCGATCGCGAGGAACGCGGCATGCCCGAGCGAGGCCTGCCCCGTAAAGCCGGTCAGGATCAGCAGCGCCACGCCGACGGTTGCATAGATGCAGACGAAGACGAGCTGGCTCATCAGATAGCTGGAGAGCACGTAAGGCGCGATCAGCAGCAGCGCGAGCAGGATGCCGTAGGAGACGAAATAGCCCGAATGCGGGAACAGCTTGATGTCGTCTTCGTAGTCGGTCTTGAACAGGAAGCGCATGGCGTTCAGACCTTCTTGCGGACGTGAAGGCCGAACAGGCCTTCGGGCTTGAGCAGCAGCACGGCGAGCAGCACGACGTAGGGCGCGACGTCCTTCCAGCCCTCGGCCAGATAGAAGCCGGCCATGCTCTCGATCACGCCGATCAGGACGCCGCCGACCACCGCGCCGGGGATCGAGCCGAAGCCGCCGAGGACCGCGGCGGGGAATGCCTTGAGGCCGAGCACGAGGCCGACATTGGAGTGAATGAAGGTGATCGGCGCCAGCAGCACGCCGGCGCAGGTCGCGACCGCCGCGCTGATCGCCCAGACGATCGACACCACGCGCTTGACCGGGATGCCCATGTAATAGGCCGCCAGCATGTTCTCGGAACTGGCGCGCATCGCGGTGCCGAGCGTGGTCTTGTTGAAGAAGAGCCAGAGCAGCGTGCACAGGATCATCGTCGCCGCGATCACCGAGAGCTTGTCGTAGGCGAGCACCAGCGAGCCGATCCGCAGCACGCCCTGGCTGAACGGCGTCTCGATCTTCAGATCATCGGTGCCCCAGATCATGCCGGCGATCGAGCGCAGGAAGTAGCCGAGCCCAATGGTCGCCATGATGATGGAGAATTGCGGATAGCCGAGGATCGGCCGCACCACCACGCGTTCGGCCAGCATGCCGAACAGCGCCATCGCGGCCACCGCACCGGCAAAGCCGATCCAGTAGTTCAGGCCCATCATGCCGATGAAGGTGAAGGCGAAGAAGCCGCCCAGCATCATCAGGTCGCCCTGGGCGAAGTTGACGACCTCGGTCGCCTTGTAGACCAGCACGAAGCCGAGCGCGATCATGCCGTAGACGCAGCCGAGCGCAACACCGCTGACCAGCTGCTGAACGAAATCCAGCATCGCCGCGCTTCCTCCTGACGCAACCGGCGGTTCTTCGATCGCCTCGTCGCATCTTGTGTCCAGTCGCTACGCAGTCGTTTCGCTGCGTCAGCGCCATTTGTCCCGGTGCCAATTCAGCCTGAACCGCCAAGCGCTGTCAACAAACGGTGACTTGCCTTTAGTCCAAGACGGATGACGGAATTTGCGGCAGTGCGATTCACCGCGCCGAAACATCTTCGGGTCATGGTCGCGGGCGATGCAAAACCGGATGGTGAGGCCGTCATGAAGCCGGACAGCTCGGCGCTCGAAGTCCGAGGGTTAACGAAGCGTTTTGACCGTCCGGCGGTCGACGGCCTCGACCTCACAGTTCACGCCGGTGAATTCTACGCCCTGGTCGGCCCCAACGGCGCTGGCAAGACCACCACTTTGCGCATGGTTGCGGGCCTCTTGCGGCCCGACGCCGGCGCGGTCTCGATCTTCGGCATCGATGCGCTCCAAAATTCGGTCGCCGCCAAGCAGGTGATGGCGTGGGTCTCCGACGAGCCCATGATCTACGACAAGCTGACGCCGCTGGAGTACCTCGAATTCGTCGCCGGGCTCTGGGGCATCGCGCCTTCCGCCTCGGAACCGGTCGCCGAGGGGCTGCTCAGCTCGCTCGGGCTCGAGCCGCACCGGCACGAGCGCTGCGAGGGCTTTTCCAAGGGCATGCGCCAGAAGGTGGCGCTGGCCGGCGCGCTGGTGCACGATCCCCGCCTCATCATCCTCGACGAGCCGCTGACGGGGCTGGACGCCGTCTCCGCCCGCCATGTGAAGGGGCTGTTGAGCGAGCGCGTCCGCGCCGGCTGCACCGTGATCATGACCACGCACATCCTCGAGGTCGCCGAGCGCATGGCCGACCGCATCGGCGTGATCGCCTCGGGCCGCCTGGTCGCCGAAGGCACGCTCACTGAGCTGCGCCAGCAGAACGGCCATGCCGACACCAGCCTGGAAGATCTCTTCATCGCGCTGGTGACGCTCCAGGAAGCCGCATGAGCTCGGCGACCGCGCTGACCTGGTTTGCCCGCCACGAGCTCCGGCTCGCCTGGCGCGAATGGCTCGCCATGATGACCGGCGGCCGGCGCAAGCGGACGCGCGTCGCCGTCATCGGCCTGCTTCTGTTCGCAGCGCTCCTGCACGTGCCGGCCTGGGCCGTGATCGGCCGCGTCGCCGACCTGCAACTGCCGCTCGACAAATCCTCGCTGATCGTGATCACCGCGACGATCTTTCTGGCCTGGACCTTGATGCTGTCGCAGGCGATCGAATCGGTGACGCGGGTGTTCTACGCCCGCGCCGATCTCGATCTGATCATGTCCTCGCCGGCGACGCTGGCCAACCTGTTCTCGGTGCGCATTGCCGCGATCGCGCTCGCCGTCACGGTGCTGGCGCTGTTGTTCTCGACACCCTTCATCGACGTGCTGGTGATCGGCGGCGGACCGCGCTGGCTTGCGGCGTTCGGCGTCGTGGTCGCGATGGGCCTGTCGGCCGCGGCGATCGCGATTGCCGTCACCATCCTGCTGTTCCGCCTGATCGGTCCGGCACGGACGCGCTTCGTGGCCCAGGTCCTCGCCGCCATCATCGGCGCCGGCTTCGTGATCGCGCTCCAGGTCGCCGCGATCATGTCCTACGGCACGCTGTCGCGCATCACCATCCTGACCTCCGGCACCTTTGCCGAACACGCCCCCGACGTCGACAGCATCTGGTGGTGGCCGGCGCGGGCGGCCCTGGGCGACAGCGAGGCGCTGTTGCTGCTTCTCGCGCTCGGACTGGTGCTGCTCGGCGGCGTCATGGCGATCTTCTCGGGCCGCTTTGCCGACACCGCGATCGATGCCGCGGCTTACGGCACATCCGGCCGCCGAGGCGCGAAGCAACGCCCGTTCCGCGGCGGATCGCGGCAGCAGGCGCTGCGCCGCAAGGAATTTTCGCTGCTGTGGCGCGATCCCTGGCTGATCTCGCAGACCCTGATGCAGCTGCTCTATCTGGTGCCGCCGGCGCTGCTGCTCTGGCGCAGCTTCACCGACAGTTCTGCCGCACTGACGCTGATCACACCCGTGATCGTGATGGCGGCGGGACAGCTTGCCGGCGGACTGGCCTGGCTGACGATCTCGGGCGAGGACGCTCCCGACCTCGTCGCGACCGCGCCGCTGACGCCGTCCAGCGTCATCCGCGCCAAGATCGAGGTGGTGCTGATCGCGATCGCGGTCATCTTCTGCCCGCTGGTCGCGGCGCTGGCGTTTGCCTCGCCGATCCAGGCCGCGGTCAGTGCCGGTGCGATCATCATCAGTGCGGCCTCCGCGACCGCAATCCAGCTCTGGTTCCGGGTGCAGGCCCGGCGCAGCCAATTCCGCCGCCGCCAGACCTCTTCCCGGCTTGCGACCTTTGCCGAGGCCTTCTCCTCGATCGGCTGGGCCGCCACCGCTGCGCTGCTGCTCGCTCTCCCCCTCGCCGGCCTCGTCAGCGGCCTGATCACCGCGAGCCTCGTCGCCATTACCTGGAAATTCAGCCCAAGACGCGAATAAGCGGCGCGGATGACAACTGCGATACTGACGCGCTGTTGATCGAAGCCCATTGGCCCCGCGCTGCATTGCGCGTTAGACTTTCTCCTGAAGTCATCGGGGACGGATATGTGGCGACTTGTTTCGGCCGCTCTGGCGCTGTTCGGCGCGCTCCTCTCGCCTGCCCTCGCTCAGCAGCAGCCCCAGCGCAGCGAATGCCTGGCGATGGCCAACACCGCGCCCCGCGCCGTCCCGGTCGCCTTCCGGCAGGCGACAGCCGCGGCCGAGGTCGAGATCACCTATGTCGGCCACTCCACCTATTTCATCGACACGCCCGGCGGCTTGCGCATCGCCACCGACTATAGCGGCGCCTATCAGGTCGGACGGTTGCCCGACGTCGTCACCATGAACCGGGCGCACAGCACGCATTACTCCTTATACCCGGACAAGCGCATTCCCCATGTGCTGCACGGCTGGGGCGAGGACGGCAAGCCGGCCATCGTGTCGGAGCGCATCGGCGACACCTTCATCCGCAACGTCACGACCGACATCCGCCGCTACTTCGGCGACGATGCCGGCACCGACATGATCCGCGACGGCAACTCGATCTTCATCTTCGAGGTCGCCGGCCTCTGCATCGGCCATCTCGGCCACCTTCACCACAAGCTCGACGACAGCCATTTCGCCCAGATCGGGCGGCTCGACATCGTGATGGTGCCGATCGACGGCACCTACACCATGTCGCTGGACGGCATCTCCGAGATCACCAGGCGGCTGCGCGCCTCCGTGGTGTTGCCGATGCACCGTTTCGCCACCCCGCTCGACGACTTCATGCGCCGGATCGGCCAGCAGTTCGAGATCGACCGGCGCATCGAGCGCTCCTTCCGGATGTCGCGCGATGCACTGCCGTCGAAGCCGACGGTGATCATCCTCGACGGCGTCTGAGGCGCAATTTTCTCCAAGCCGGCTGCCGCCCATTGGTGCTGATCTCCCCGCAACAGGAGATCGACATGACGGACTTTGCAAGATTGTTGCACGCGAATGGACCGAACTTGGAGCACGCCGCGGCGCTCCGGCTTTACGGCCGCTTCGTCGGCGACTGGGATGCCGAGATCACCGCCCGCGGCCCAGATGGAACGAAACACACCGCGCCCGGCGAAATCCATTTCGGCTGGGTGCTGGAGGGCCGCGCCGTCCAGGACGTCTGGATCATTCCCCGTCCCAGCGGCGGCCCCGCCTTTCCGGTCGCCGGCAACTGGTACGGCACGACGCTGCGGGTCTACGATCCGACCATCGATGCGTGGCGGATCTCCTGGTTCGATCCCGGCCGCAGCGTGTTCCGTCAGCAGATCGGCCGTCCGCGCGGCGATGACATCGTGCAGGAAGGCAAGACCGACGCGGGCGACCTGACGCGCTGGAGCTTTACGGAGATCGCGGACGACTCCTTCCATTGGCTCGGCGAGGTCAAGCCGGCTCCCGCAGCCGATTGGCGACTTGTGGTCGATGTGAGGGCGAGGCGACGCAAGGGTTAAGTCGAATGGATTTTGACTGAATCGATCGGGCCACGGGTTCGCTGCAACCTCTCCCGCTTGCGGGGGAGGTCGCGCCGAAGGCGCGGGTGGGGGCTCTCTCCACACTGGGAATCTCTCTGTGGAGACACCCCCACCCCAACCCTCCCCCGCAAGCGGGAGAGGGAGCGCACCTCCTCCGCCGTTGCTATGGTGCTCTGAGCAACGCGCGCTGCCGGGCGCAAGGACGAGATGCTAGGCTCCCGCCACAAAAAACATAGAGGGAGCGAACGCCGATGGCTGCAAGCGGTCTACCCGCCAACACGAGCGGGCTATTCGTCGAGCCGCGCGAGGACTGGCTCGCGCTGCATCAGGAGGAGATCATCGATCCCTCGCGGCCGATCGTCGATCCCCATCATCACCTGTGGAATCGCGGGCACCGCTACCTGATCGAGGAGATGGCGGCGGATATCGGCTCCGGCCACAACATCGTCGCCACCGTCTATGTCGACTGCCGCTCGATGTATCGGGCGCACGGGCCCGAGGCGTTCCGGCCGGTCGGCGAAGTCGAGTTCGCCAACGGCGTCGCCGCAATGAGCGCAAGCGGTGCTTACGGCACGGCCGCGATCTGCGCTGGCATCGTCAGCCATGTGAACCTGCTGCTGGGCGACGCCGCCAAGCCGGTGCTGGAAGCCGAGATCGCGGCGGGCAACGGCCGTTTCCGCGGCATCCGGCATTCCTCGGCCTGGGACCAAGATCCTGTCGTCGCGGGCATGTACGCCAACCGGCCGAAGGGACTGTTGCAGGATCCGACCTTCCGCAAAGGCTTTGCCTGCCTGGCGCCGCTGAACCTCAGCTTCGATGCCTGGCTGTTCCATCCGCAGATCGGCGAGCTGACCGAGCTCGCGCGCGCCTTCCCCGACACCAGGATCGTGCTCGACCATTGCGGCGGTCCGGCCGGCGTCGGCCGCTTTGCCGGGCGGCGCGAGGAGGTGTTTCCGCAATGGCGCGCCTCGATCCGCGAGATCGCCAAATGCGAGAACGTGGTGGTGAAGCTCGGCGGCCTCGCGATGTGCCTGCTGGGCTACGATTTCCATCTGCGCGAGAGCCCACCGTCCTCCGAGGAGCTTGCCGCGGCCTGGCGGCCCTATATCGAGACCTGCATCGAGGCGTTCGGCGCAAGGCGCGCGATGTTCGAGAGCAATTTCCCGCCGGACAAGGGCCAGTGCAGCTATCAGGTGATCTTCAACGCCTTCAAGCGTATCGCGGCGCCACTGGGCGAGGCCGAGAAGACCGCACTGTTCTCGCAGACCGCGACCGATATCTACCGGCTCCACTTGCCGTCATGACGAGAGAGGGGCCGGGATGTTGGTCCCGACCCCTCTTCCGTCGTAGCCGCTGGGAAGCGTCCTCGAAAAGTCTTGGTCCGGGCGTGCGCTAGCCGGCGCCCATCAGCGAGGCGGGACGGCGCTCGCCGGTGGAGACGAACATCCGCTTGAGCTTGTTGACGACGCGGATCAGGAAACCGATCATCACCGGATTGGTCTTGCGGCAGAAAGCGATCTTCTTGACGTGGCCTTCGACATGCCATTTGGCATGCGCGCCGTCGCGGAAGAAGATGACGTCGCCGGGACCGTAGCGCTTCGGCGGCATGCCGTCGCTTTCGAGCACGATCGATCCTTCCATGATCATGATCGTCTCGTCGATGTCGTAGTACCAGTTGAAGCGCCCTTCGGTGCAGGACCAGATGATGGTCGAGGCGGTACCGTCCGCACTGGTGGACAGGATGTGCGAGCGCGACACCGGATTGCCCTCGATGATCCAGGACGGCTCGATCGGCCGCAGCTCGAGATCCACATTGCAACTACTAATTTCAATCAATGCGCGCGACATCTGTTTCCCCAGGGGATAGAATAGGTTTTTGGCCGGGTCGGGGCCCGGATTGTTTCCAATGATGTACGCAACGCTAGTGATCGGCTTTTAATTCTTTCTTACGCAGGCCTCGACAATCAGCCGCAAGTTGCATGTGCGAAGCAGCTAACGCCGCGATTTCCCTGCAAATTCGCGCACATGAACCCATCTTTTCCGGGGTGCGACAAAATGCGCGAAGTGACCTGAAAGGAGCCGTGCTGATGCCCCTCACGCCCGAGGTTCTGACAGCCAACAGCCAGGTCGTCGCCCGGCTCGGGAGCCTTGATATCTCCTTCACGCCGGATGATGAGTCCTGGTTTACCATCGACGGCATCGAAAGCCCCCGGCAGGTCGGCAGCGACGGCTCCGGCGGCGCGTTCGTGCTGCTGCCGTCGCAGAATGTGCTCTACGTCTCATCGGAGGGCCGCGCAGGAATTATCGCTGGTACGTTCGAGGCCTTTATCCAGCTCGTCGTCGTCCGGCCCTACTGGCTCGACATTCTCAAATTCTCCGCGGGCGGCGACCTCGCGGAAATGCGGCGCGCGGCGGATGCACTGGAGGCGACCCTCGACGAAGAGGATGAGATCAACGAGGCCCGCGAGCAAATCCGCAAGGGCCTCGACCTGCCCGAGCCGGACGATCCGGTCGGTGCGCTCTACGAGGCGGTGGCTGCTTCCGACGCCATCGTGCGGGCCACCGACGGCAGCCCGTTCACGACGCTGTTCAACCGCTTCAGCATCGACAACAACCCGATGCTGCGCAACGCGGCGGCATGAGGGCAGGAGAGACTGTTGCGAGGACGTTCACCTCTCCCCAGCGGGAAGAGGTGAAGCAAACTACTTCGCCCACTCGCCCTTGCGGAACACCGGCACCTTGCTGCCGTCGGCGAGGATGCCGTCGATGTCGGTCTCGGCCGAGCCGATCATCCAGTCGATATGGATCAGGCTCTGGTTGCCGCCTTGCGCGGCGATCTGCTGCGGCGTGAGCTGGGCGCCGTTGACGAAGCATTTCGAATAGCACTGGCCGAGCGCAATGTGCGAGGCCGCGTTCTCGTCGAACAGCGTGTTGTAGAACAACAGCCCGCTCTGCGAGATCGGCGAGGAATGTGGCACCAGCGCCACCTCGCCGAGACGGCGCGCGCCCTCGTCGGTGTCGAGCACCTTGTTCAGCACCTCGGCGCCGCGCGAGGCCTTCGCGTCGACGATCCTGCCGTCCTCGAAGCGCACCGCGATGTTGTCGATCAGCGTGCCCTGGTAGGACAGCGGCTTCGAGCTCACGACATGACCATAGACGCGGCGGCAATGCGGCGTGGTGAAGACCTCTTCGGTCGGGATGTTGGCGTTGCAGCTGATACCGTTCTTGGACAGGGAGGCGCCGCCTTCCCATTCATGGCCGTCGGCAAGGCCGATGGTGAGATCGGTGCCCGGGCCTGAGTACTGCAAC
This sequence comes from Bradyrhizobium sp. B025, assembly GCF_042257955.1. Lineage (NCBI taxonomy): Bacteria > Pseudomonadati > Pseudomonadota > Alphaproteobacteria > Hyphomicrobiales > Nitrobacteraceae > Bradyrhizobium > Bradyrhizobium sp. B025. Next base: position 7,950,497 of record NZ_CP170150.1, read on the forward strand.
GCGCGGAAACGCTGGCCGTTGAGCCAGTTGGTGCGCTCACGCAGCACCGCATTGTGGCTCGCCCAATTGGCCATCGCGTCCTCGCGATCGACGCGGGAGGCCGCGAAGATCGCGTCCGCGAGCTTGCCGATCGCGACGTCCTCGGGATCGTTGGGGAACACCTGCTTGGCCCATGATGGGCTCGGATAGGCGATGATGTTCCAGTTGGTGTCGAAATTGACGATCTTTTCCAGTGCCGGCTGATAGGCCATCGAGTTGGCCTTGCTGGCGCGCGCGACCTTCGACGGATCCTCGCCCGACAGCAGCATCGGATTGTCGCCGACGATGGCGAGCCGCGCGGTGTTGTCGGAGAATGCCTTGGCCATGCCCTCATAGAGCCAGCCGGCGGCGCGATCGAAACTGTTGTCGTGACCGTGGCGGTAACGCGCCAGCGTCATCTCCTCGTCCGACAGGATCGGCGTCACGATACCGGCGCCGGCCTTGTAGGCATGAACGGCGATCCGGCGTACCAGCGGCAGCGCGATCGCCGGCGCCGTCAGGAGCAGATCCTGTCCCGGCCGCAAGCCCAGGCCCACCTTCACAGCCACCTCGGCCAGCCGGTCGAGTTTCGCAGGATCGATAGGAGTGGAGGTGATGCGTTGATCGGTCATGCCGGGTCCTCTGCCGAAAGTCTCTCGCTCAATCTAAGTCTAGCATCGCGAGACACAAGTATACGAGCGTATTGGGGGCGACGAAAGATACGCAGTTTCACGCATCTTGGTTTTCAACGCGTTGCCGATTTCAGCACCCGGTCGACCATGGCGGGAGCAAGGCCGAGGTAATTTTTCGGTGAAGTGAGCGCATCGATCGTGGCGCGGTCGATCCTGGCAGAGACGCGCGAGTCGGACGAGAGCGCGTCCGCCAGCGTCAAACCTTTCTCGTTGGCGAGCCGGCAGGCGTCATAGACCACGTCATGCGCCTCCTGCCGCCCGATCTGGGGCGCGAGCCCCATCATGACCGCTTCGGCCACAATCAGGCCCCGGCTGATGGCGAGATTGTCGTTCATCTTCGCCTCGTCGACGATGAGGCCCGCGAGCGCGAACCTCGCCTGGTGCAGCGCCCCCGCGGCCAGCACGAAGCTTTCGGGGATCGCCATCCACTCGGCGTGCCAGGGGCCGGTGGCGCGCTCGAAATCCTGCACCATCGCATCCAGCATCAGGCCCGCGTGCTGGCGCACCGCCTTGGACGCCGCCAGCATCAGTTCCGAGGAGATCGGGTTGCGCTTCTGCGGCATGGTCGAGGAGGCGCCGCGGCCCTTGACGAAGGGCTCGTAGACCTCGGCGAACTCGGTCGAGGCCATGATCATGATGTCGAGCGCGATCTTGCCGAGCGAGCCGGTGACGAGCGCGAGGAAGTTCACGGCCTCGGCAAAGCCGTCGCGCGCGACGTGCCAGGTCGAGGCGGGAACGCCGAGCTTCAGCGCGTCGCACAGCGCCTCCTGCACCTCAAAGCCCTTGTCGCCGAGCGAGGCCAGCGTGCCGGCGGCGCCGGCGAACTGGCCCACCAGGACCCGCGGCTTCAATTGCGCCAGACGCTCGGCGTGGCGATCGAACATCGCTAGCCAGATCGCGGTCTTGTAGCCGAAGGTCACCGGCAGCGCCTGCTGGAGATGAGTGCGCCCCGCCATCGGCGTATCGCGATGGCGCCTGGAGAGGTCGGCGAGAATCTTTCGCAGCTCCGCGATGTCGCGCTCGACGATCTCGAGCGCGGCACGCAATTGCAGCACTACGGCGGTATCCATGATGTCCTGCGTGGTCGCGCCCCAATGCACGTAACGGCCGGCATCGCCGCATTGCTTCACCATCTGGTGCACCAAGGGCAGGATCGGATAGCCGACGATGTCGGTCTCCTGCCGCAGCAGGTCGAAATCGAGCGCGGCAACGTCGGTCCGCGCCGCGATCTGGTCGGCGGCATCCTGCGGGATCACGCCGCATTTGGCCTCCGCCTTCGCCAGCGCCACCTCGACCTCGGCATAGCGCGCAACCAGCGCGACATCGGAAAACACCTCGCGCATCTCAGGCGTGCCGAAGGCGTCGCGGAACAGCATGGAGTCGAGCACGGTGGTCGAGGCGTGGAGAGCGGGCATGGGCGTTTCTTTATGGTTGGTGTTGTTTTGTATCGGTGCAGCTTACGCAGGCGGCGTCGTTCGGCAATGGACAATGCCGGTTCATCACACATTCGAAGTCGTGCATTGGTCTCGCCGCTGCGCGTCAAACCATCGGCGCCGTCATCCCCGCGCAACCGCGAAGCGGTTGTCGCTGGAGGTGCGAACCATGCGACGCGACGCGTCGCGTGGAGAGCCTCGAAGGATGGCAGGCCGGGATGCGGGCCGTCGCCCTTCGAGGGCCGCTGAAGAAGCGGCCACCTCAGGGTGAAGGGAAGCGCGGTCGGCGATATCAGATTGAGTACGTGGCCTGCGACAATCCGACTCCAGCCGCCACATTCTAGTCGAGGCAGCACTCCTCCCCGCAAATGGCATGGCAGCCATCTTGCGATCGCAATGAACCAAGCGGCCTCCCGGCGGACTCACAGACTTAGGTCGGAATCCGTTTTGCTTTGTCATTGCCCCGATGTCGTCGTGAGGTCTGAGTTTTCGACGTGCAGTTTCTGTTCCGGGATCACCTTCTCGACACCGACCGGCGCGAGCTGAGCCGCGAGCAGGTTCCCGTTTCCGTGGAACCGCAGGTTTTCGACCTCGTCGTCCATCTCATGGAAAACCGCGACCGGGTGGTCAGCAAGGACGAGCTGATCGACAAGATCTGGCACGGGCGCAGCGTCTCCGAATCCACCCTGACCAGCCGGATCAATGCGGCACGCAAGGCGGTCGGCGACAACGGCGCGAGCCAGGCGCTGATCCGAACCATCGCGCGCAAGGGTTTTCGTTTCGTCGGCGACGTCGAGACCAAGCTCGCCGCGGCCGCGCCGGAACCCGGCCGGTGGATACCAGCGCCGCAGGCGGCACTCGCGCTGCCCGACCGGCCCGCCATCGCCGTGCTGCCCTTCACCAATATGAGCGGTGACCGCGAGCAGGACTATTTCTCCGACGGCATCAGCGAGGACATCATCACCGCGCTGTCGAAGCTGCGCTGGTTCTTCGTCGTCGCGCGCAACTCCTCCTTCGTCTACAAGGGCCGCGCCGTGCACATGCACGAGGTCGCGCGCGAGCTCGGCGTGCGCTACGTGGTCGAAGGCAGCGTGCGGCGGAGCGGCGAGCGCGTGCGCATCTCGGCCCAGCTCAACGACGTCTCGACCGGCAGCCATCTCTGGGCCGAACGCTACGACCGCGAGCTTGCCGACATCTTCGCCGTGCAGGACGACATCACCGAGGCGATCGTCGCCGCGATCGAGCCGCAGCTCTATACGGCCGAGAGCTTTCGCGCCGGGCAGAAGCCGCCGGGTAGCCTGGATGCCTGGGACCTCGTCATGCGCGCATTGTCGCATTACTGGCGCATCACCCGCGAGGACAATGCGGCCGCGCAAGGGCTGCTCGAGAAGGCCGTCGCGGTCGATCCCGCCTATGGCAAGGCGCTGGGCCTGCTCGCGACCAGCCATATCTTCGGCGCGCATATGGGCTGGGCCGACATGGCCGCGACCGTGCCGGTCGCCGAACGCGCGGCGCTTGCGGCGGTGGAGGCCGATCGCGAGGACGCCTGGGCCCATCACGGCCTCGCCTATACCTACCTGTTCCGCCGCCGCTTCGACGACGCGCTGGCGGAGTTCGAGCTGACCTTGAGGCTCAATCCGAATTTCGCGATGGCGCACGCCTTCTACGGCGTGACGCTGTGCTACGCGGGAAGATGGCAGGACGGCGATGCCGCCGCGCGCCGCGCGCTGCGGCTGAGCCCGCGCGATCCGCTCGCGGCGATCTATTGCGGGGTCGCCGCCTATGCCCAGTTCATCGGCCGCAATTACGAGGCAAGCTTGCAGATGGCGCGGGAATCGATGCGGCAGCGCGCCGATTTCGTCGGCGCACATCGCGTGCTGACGGCGGCCGCCGGCATGCTGGGTGATCCGGCCCTTGCCGCGTCCGCGCTGGAAGGCTTGCGCCGCGCCCAGCCGGGCATCTCGCTCGCCTGGATCACAAGCGAGCTGCCGATGCTGCTGGAGCAGGACCGCGAGCATTATCTGGAAGGATTGCGGCGCGCGGGGATGGAGTAGACTTCTCGCGCAGCATCGAGAGTGCGCCCTCCCCCCACAAGGGGCGAAGGGAGGCGAACAACCTAAGCCACCGCGCGCCGGCCGATGATCGCGAAACGGAGCTTGCCCGAGATGAAATCGATCGCGGCGACCGCGACCAAGATCATCAGGATCAGGAACGACACCTTCTGCCATTCCAGCACACGGATCTGCTCGGCGAGCTGGAGGCCGATGCCGCCGGCGCCGACGATGCCGATGATGGTGGCCGAGCGGGTGTTGGACTCGATGAAATAGAGCACCTGGCCGGCGATCACGGGCAGGACCTGCGGCAACAGGCCGAAGCGGATCTCGTGCAGTGCGCTGCCGCCGGAGGCGCGGATGCCCTCGACCTGCTTCTGGTCGGCGCCCTCGATCGCCTCCGAGAACAACTTGCCGAAGGCGCCGAAATCGGACACGGCGATGGCGAGCACGCCGGCGAAGGGGCCCAGGCCGACGACATTGATCCAAACAAGCGCCCAGATCAGCGTATCGACGCCGCGGATCGAGTCGAGGAAACGGCGGATCGGGAAGCGCAGGATGTTTGACGGCACCACGTTGCGGGCGGCGAGCAGGCTGACTGGCAGCGCGAACAATGCGGCGAGCGTCGTGCCGAGTAGGGCGATCGACAGCGTCTCGCCGAGCGCCTTCAGATAGATCGGCAGCGAGGAGCCGGGATCGGGGGGGATCATCATCAGGCTGATCCAGCCGAGCTGGCTGAGGCCTGCGACGAAGCGCGACGGCGAGAAGTCGAGATCGACGAGGCCGTACACCAGGACCGCGAACGCCGCGACGATCATCGCCGGCATTGCGAGCCGCGCCGAGGCAGGCCGGTCGAACACGTCAGGGTAGCGCGCGCGAAGCTCTCGCGTGTCAACCTCTTGCGGCCGCGTCACGTCCGCGCCTCCTTGCCGAACAGGCGGCCGCGCAGCCAGCCGGTGGTGATGTCTATGATGAAGACCGTAATGATGATGGTGAGCAGGATGGCGCTGACGTCCGAATAATAGAATTTGCGGATGGCGACGACGAGCTCCTGGCCGATGCCGCCGGCACCGACAAAGCCCATCACCGAGGCTTCGCGGACGTTGATCTCGAAGCGCAACAGCGCGTAGCTGGCATAGCCCGCGGTCACCTGCGGCACGACGGCAAAGCGCATGCAGGAGAGCCAGCTCGCGCCGGTGGAGCGGATGCCCTCGACCGGCTTCATGTCGGCATTCTCGACGATCTCCGAGAACAATTTTCCGAGCGCGCCGGTGGAATGGATCGCGATCGCGAGCACGCCAGCCATCGGCCCGAGCCCGAAGGCGATCACGAAGATCAGCGCGAAGACGATGCCCGGGACGGTGCGTGCAAATTCGAGCAGACGCCGCACCGTAAAGCGCAGCCAGGGCGCGGGCGAGGTGTTTTCCGCCGCGAAGAAGTTCAGGACAAAGGCGAGGGTCGCACCGGTCAGCGTGCCGACATAGCTGATCAGCAGCGTCTCACCGAGCATCTTCAACCATTTGCGCCAGCCCCAAAGCCACTCGCCGACATCGGTCCAGACCCGCTGGCCGTTGTCGAGCGTGAGGATGCGATCGAAATAGCTGACGAAGTTGCCGAAATAGGTGAAGAAGGTGCGCAGGTTCACTTCGGCGCCGATCGCGGCGAGAAGCAGCGCGGCGGCGAACACCACAACCCCGAGCAAGAGACGGAGCCGTCTGCGCGCGACCGCCTGATTGTAAGCGGTGTTCAGCGCAGCCAGTTGCTGCTCGGGCAGGATCGAAACCGCGAGGGTCATCTGTTCAGGAAAGGTGGCCGATCAAAGAGAAAGAGCCGGGTCCATCGACCCGGCTCGAGTAGCTCGTCCCGAAACTCAGGACGCCTTCTTCTTACGCAGTGCATCGACGAACTTGATCAGCTCGATCGTGCCATCCCAATCCTTGGTGGTGGCGGGATGAAAACCCTTCTTCTGGCCGTCCTGGAGGCGATCGAAGGCCGCCTTGTCCTTGGCCGGCGCGTCGAAGAACGCCTTCGCGATCGCCGCCTTCGCCTCTTCCGGCAGGTCGGAGTTGTAGGCATAGGGGCCGTTGATGATCGGCGCCGACTTGTGGATGATGCGGAAATCGTCCTTCTTCATCGGCGAGCCGTCGGCATTCTTCAGCATGCCCTTGGTCAGCATCTGCGCCAGCGTCGAATCGTCGTCGCTGGTCCACTGGTTGGCCGCGACATCGACCGTGCCCTGCGCCAGCGCCAGGATCGCGTTCTCATGGCTGCCGGTGAAGACGACCTTGCTGAAATAGGTGTCGGCGTCCGCGATGCCCATCTTGTCGAGCTCGAAGCGTGGCACGTTGTTGCCGGACGTCGAGTTCGGGTCGACGAGGCCGAGATTCTTGCCCTTGAGCTGGTCGATGCTCTTGTAGGGGCTGCTCGCCTTGACGAAGAACACCGAATAGTAGCCGGTCGAGCCGTCGGCGTTGATATCGTTGGCAAAGGCGTCGGTCTTGACGCCGGTCAGGCGGGCGCGGGCGAACGAGGCCGAGCCGTAGCTGGCGATATGGATGTTGCCGGCGCGCTGGCCTTCGATGACGGCGGCGTAGTCATTGGCGATGCGCAGCGTGACCTTCACGCCCAATTCCTTGGAGAGATAGCTCATGAACGGCGCCCAGCGCTCGGTCACGCCCGAGGCGTTTTCCGCCGGAATGACCGCGAAGGTCAGCTCGGGATATTTGGCTTTCCAGTCGTCGGCGGAGGCCGAAGTCGTGAATGCGAGCGCGGCGGCGCCGGCAAGAACTAATCTGCGAGTGATCATGATACCCTCTTCATCGGTTGGGGTCGGTTGACGCAAAAACTGGCAACGACAGAAGCGATGCGGCTCAGGCGGCGGCCGCCGTTCCAAGCGCCGGAATGCCCTCGGGCGCCGGCACGGGCGAGCCGCCCATGACGTCGGTGGCTTCGAGATCGTAGAGCTCGCGCGCGACGTGATCGGTCAGCGCAGACGGTGCGCCGTCGAACACGACACGGCCCTGCGCCATGCCGATCAGGCGGTCGCAATAGCTGCGCGCCAAGTCGAGCGAATGCAGGTTGCAGAGCACGGTGATGCCGAAATGCTCGTTGATGCGCAGCAGCGCATCCATCACGATCTTGGTGTTGCGCGGGTCGAGCGAAGCGATCGGCTCGTCGGCGAGAATGATGTCGGGCTGCTGCACCAGCGCGCGGGCGATCGCGACGCGCTGCTGCTGGCCGCCGGAGAGCTGGTCGGCGCGCTGCGCGGCGAGCGCGGCGATATCGAACTGTTCGAGCGCGGACATCGCCAGCGCCTTGTCGTGTTCGGGCCAGGTCTGCGACAGCGAGCGCCAGGCCGGCATCGTCGCGAGGCGCCCCATCAGGACGTTGGTGAGAACATCGAGCCGGCCGACGAGGTTGAACTGCTGGAAGATCATCGCCGAGCGCGCCCGCCACTGCCGCAGCTCCTTGCCGCGCAGCGCTGTGACGTCGGTGCCGTCGAACAGGATGCGGCCCTGCGTCGGCGTCACCAGGCGGTTGATGGTCCGCAGCAGCGTGGACTTGCCGGCGCCGGATCGTCCGATCACGCCGACGAATCCGCCGGGGGAAATTTGAAACGAAGCGTCGTCCACCGCGGCTTTTGCGCCAAAGCGGCACGTCAGACCTTCAACCACCAGCATGCAGGGCTCCAGAGTAGCTGGGACCCACCGCTAACGCCGACGCTTGACACTTGTGTGACATGCACGTTGCGGTGCGGCGATCCAACACACCTCATCCCCTGTCATCGCTGCGTCATGACATTGTCATCGAGCCGCTCGAAGAGGAACGCCCGCCCTCACGCTTCGGATACGACATGGCCGGCAAAGCCCTTTCAGTCCAACCGACCATCGATCCCTCGGCCAAGCTGCACGAGACCCGGCTCGGCGCCTATACCGAGGTCGGCGCGCGCACGATCCTGCATGAAGTGGCGATGGGCGATTACTCCTATGTCGTGAACGATTCGCAGATCACCTACACCACGATCGGGAAATTCTGCTCAATCGGGGCGATGACGCGTATCAACCCCGGCAATCATCCGATGCATCGCGCGACGCAGGCGCACTTCACCTATCGTTCCAGCGCCTACTTCTCCGGCGAGAGCGACGACACGGAGTTCTTCGACTGGCGGCGCCAGCATCACGTCCATATCGGCCACGACGTCTGGATCGGCCATGGCGCGATCGTGCTGCCCGGCCGCAACATCGGCACCGGCGCGGTGATCGCGGCCGGCGCCATCGTCACCAAGGACGTGCCCGCCTACACCATCGTCGCCGGCAATCCCGCGCGAATCGTGCGGCGGCGCTTCTCGGAAGAGATCGCCGGGCGGCTTGCGCGGCTCGCCTGGTGGGACTGGGATCACGACAAATTGCGTGAAGCCCTGCCCGATTTCCGCAGGCTCGGGATTGAAGATTTTCTCTCCACGTATGAAGCACGGGCACACTCCCCTGCCAGCAAACGAAGCGCGGTCGCGTGACAGACATTTTCCTTGAGGGCGGCCGGGCCCTGATCGGCACCGAGTTGGTCGAGACGTCACTCAGCGTGGCCGGAACGGACATCGCACGGGTCGATGCCGCCCGTGGCCGGGCTCGGCTCGCGATCGATGCGCGCAATCTGCTGGTGTTGCCGGGAATCGTCGATCTGCATGGCGATGCCTTCGAGCGGCAGATGATGCCGCGCGCCGGCGTGGACTTCCCGATCGACGTCGCGCTCGCGGACAGCGACCGCCAGGCGATCAGCAACGGCATCACCACGGTGTTTCACGCCACGACCTGCTCGTGGGAACCGGGCCTGCGCAGCGCCGACAATGCGCGCGGCCTGATGGAGGCGATCGAGCGGCAGCGTCCGCAATTCGCTGCCGACACCCGCTTCCATCTGCGGCACGAGACCTACAATCTCGATGCCGAGGCCGAGATCAGCCAGTGGCTCGCCGAGGGCCGCGTCGACCTGTTCGCCTTCAACGACCACATGGACGGCACCGTCGCCGACATGGCCAAGCCGCGCAAGCGCAACCGCATGGTGGAGCGCACAGGCTTGTCTAGCGAGGATTTTGACGGTCTGGTCGACCGCGTGATCTCGCGCGCCGCCGACGTGCCGGCCTCCGTGTCGCGGCTCGCTGCTTCTGCCCGCGCGGCAGACGTGCGGATGCTCTCGCATGACGATGCGACACCCGCGATGCGCCGGGAGTTTCGCGAGCTCGGCGCTGACATCGCCGAGTTTCCGATCAACGAGGAGACGGCGCGGGCGGCAGCGAGCCACGGCGATGCCATCGTCTACGGCGCGCCGAACGTCGTGCGCGGCGGCAGCCACACCGGCTGGACCCGGGCATCCGACATGATCGCAAAGGGGCTCTGCTCGGTGCTGGCGTCGGACTATTACTATCCCGCGCAACTGCTCGCCGCGTTCCGCCTCGCCGCCGATGGCGTGTTGCCGCTGACGGAGGCCTGGAGCCTGGTCTCCGCGGAGCCTGCGCGCGCGACCGGCCTTGCCGACCGCGGCATCCTCGCCGAAGGACGCCGCGCCGACATCCTCCTCGTCGACGACACCGTGCCGCTGCGGCCGCGGCTCGTCGCGGTGATATCGGGCGGAAAGCTCGTGCATCTCACCGATGCGACGCGACTGCTCAGCGCGGCGGCGGCGCCGCGCGAGGCTGTCGTCGCGGCATAAATTGGCTATGCTGAGGCGATGACAGGTTTTCCCCGCTACGCGATCTATTTTGCCGCCGGCGCCGACAGCGCGCTGACCCGCTTCGGCGCCAAGCTGCTCGGCTACGATGCCTACACCGGCGACGAGGTGCCGTTTCCGCCCGAGGCGCTGCACGTTGCACCGGACTGGCGTGACGTCTCCGCCGATCCCCGCAAATACGGCTTCCATGCCACGCTGAAGGCGCCGATGGCGCTGACGCCCGGCAGCACCGAGGCGGAGCTTATGGCAGCCTGCGCGACATTCGCCGAAACGGCGCGGCCGATCCCGGCCATCCGCCCGATCGTCGACACCATCAGCGGCTTCATCGCCGTCATCCCGGCCGAGCCGGTCGATGCGCTCCAGCAGCTCGCCGCCGATTGCGCGCGCGAGTTCGATTCCTTCCGCGCCGCTCTCACCGCGGAAGACCGCGCACGCCGGAAGCCCGCCAAACTCACCGAGCGGCAGCGCGATTATCTCGACCGCTGGGGTTACCCCTACGTGATGGAAGAATTTCGCTTCCACATGACCCTGACTGGGCGGCTGGATGCAGAGCGCCGCGGACCGATCCTGGAGATGTTGCGGACGCGGTTCGCGTCGCTTCGTCTCGACACGCTGGCGATCGACCGCCTCGCCCTGTTCAGGCAGGACGAGACCAAGGCGCGCTTCCGCATCATCGGCGAGTGGGCTTTGGCGCGGTAGACCTCAGCGCCAGCTCGCAAGATTGAAGGCGAGCGCCACCGCGCCGACCAGAACGAGGCTGGTCGCCCAGACTGCATCCAGATTGAACCAGCTGCGCGAGACGAACCTCAATCCCAGATAGCGGTAGACCAGCCACGCCAGACATCCGCCGGCGCTGACCATGGCGGCAACGTGCACCAGGGACACCAGCACCGCCATCCCGAGACTTGCCTTCATCAGCGCGCCCGCCGCCTCATGGCCGGCATCGAGCTCGAGGGCCTGGCAGAGCCCGAGATAGATCGGCACGAGCATCAAGGCCGCGCCGTGGGCAATGGCAACGGCGAATGACCAGAGCGCCAATTGCGTTGGCGGAATTCGTGCCAGCGCGCGGGGATGGCGCCGCTCGATCAGCCGATAGACACCGAAGCCGATGACGAGAAGGCTCGCACTGATCTGGATCGAACGCTGCCACTCGGCCAGCACGAGCAGGAACGCGAATGGCAGCAGCACGAGAAATGTTGCCAGGAGATGTCCGGCCGCCAGGGCCCACAACGCGCGGAACAGCGCGCGTGGACTCTTGTCCATGAGCCCGGCCGAAACAGCGAGCGGCCATCCCATTCCCGGGTTGACCCCGTGGTAGAGACCGCTCGCAACAAGAGCGAGCCAAAGCCAGCCAAGCGCCGGGCTCGCGTGCGCCCCATCTAGACCGACGGGTAGCAAAAGGAATCCGTCGAACAATCGCCGCCCTCGAGCCTGATCTGGTGCGCACGATATCCGTCGGGGAAGCTCACGAAATAGTCCTTGTCGAGCTCGAGGCCGCCGTTGCCGCCGACATTGGCCATGACTTCCACGCCCGGAACCCCGTCGGGATAGAACTGATCGTCCCAGGTGGAATAGAGCGAATTGGTCCAGTACACGCGCCTGCCGTCGCGGCTGATCTCGACCATCTGCGGACCGGCGGCAAATGCCTTGCCGTTCGGATGGGGGGTGCGGCGCGCGATGCCGCCGATGTGGACCGAGCCCGCAAGCTTCGGCTTTCGCGGATCACTCACATCGTACTGGCGCATTTCACCCGTGCCCCAGCACGAGACATAGAGGAACCGGTCATCCATCGACAGGTCTATGTCGGTCACCAGCGGCGGCACGGCGCCAAATCCCTGCAGCAGCGGCGGGAGCTTCTCCTTTGGCGCGGGTTCGGGAGGGATCGTCGCCGTCTTCTCGGCATGGAATTTTCCGCCTTCGCGCCACCAGGTCCAGATCGATGCTTCGAGGTTGGTGGTGTCGACCACAACGCCAGCGAAGCCGTATTCGCGAACCGGATCGTGCGCGGGCCGCACCTCCAGCGCCATCTGATGATTGGCGCCGAGGTCGATGGTCTGGACGTTGCGACGGGCGCGAAGGTCCCAGAAGTGGAGACGATGGCCATATTTGTTCGACAGCAGATCTTCCGGAACGATCCCGTTCTCGAACTGCGGCGGCAATGCCCATTCGCTCGTCACCATGTAGTCGCGCGGCAGATTCCACCAGAAGTCATAATGCAGCGTCTGCGGGCCACGGTCGATCTCCCATCGTCCAAGGACCTCGAACGTCTCGCAATCCATGATGAAGACGCCCGGAGGTCCGTTGGTGCCGTCCTTGCCGCCGCCGCCCAGCGTGCTGACATAGATGCCGTCCGGCCCGCAATGGATGGTGTGCGGGCGCGAGTAGCCGGTCTTCTTGAAGACTTCCTCCGGTTCGATGATCTTGTGGATCTTGGCTTTGGTCGGATCGGGCTTGGTATCGATGATGTAGATCCGCGACGAGCGCAGCCCGGGGATGATGAGATAGCGCCGCTCGATGAAGGCGTGTCCGGCGAGCGGCGACAAGGCGGAAGAGCAGGCATTCCAGCCGAAGTGATGAAACTCGTCGCCTTTGTTGGGCATCGTCACGGTGTGGACGATCTGGCCATAGGTCGGCGATCCCGGCTTGACGTCGATGACCGCAAGAGCATCCGGCTTTGAGAAATCCGGACTGAGCAGCAACGTATAGGCAAAGTTCTCCGCAGGTGCTTCCATCGCAAGCTTGGGCGATGCGTGAAAGGTGGGATCCGGCCTCATCGTCATGGCACTGCCTCCCTGTTCTGTCGGTTCGCGCCAACCTGGCTCGGGACAGCGGCATAATGAAGAACTGGTGCGCGATGTCTTGAGCTGCTCCGCGGGCTTCGTTGGCGAGCCTACAATATGTCATCGCCGGGCTGCGGGAAACGGCCCGAGCCGCGCCAATTCGACGCCTTCCGCCAAATGGAAGCCGGCGGGATCAGGCCAGGGCCCCTCACACTCGGTGTCGTCCCGGCGAAGGCCGGGACCCATACCCCCAGGGAGCGGTTTGGCGAAGGCTAGTAGTAAAAGTCTTCCTGCGGTACCAACACCTGCGTTCACCGATAGATCACGCGGTATGGGTCCCGGCCTTCGCCGGGACGACGACTGGGGAATTGGCCGCTACTTCCCCCACCGCAGCGCCAGGGCATCCCGCTCCTTCGCCAGCTCCAGCAGCCCCGCGCGCGTCGCGGGATGCAGCGGCTGGAGCGGATGGCGCACGGCGTCCGATTTGATCACGCCGCCGGCCTGCATCATGGCCTTGCAGGCGATCAGGCCGCATTGGCGGTTCTCGTAGTTGATCAGCGGCAGCCAGCGCTCATAGGCGGCTTTCGCTTCCTCGCGCTTGCCGGCGAAATAGGGATCGATGATCTGACGGATGCCGTCGGGATAGCCGCCGCCGGTCATGGCGCCGGTGGCGCCGGCGTCGAGATCGGCGAGCAGCGTGATCGCCTCCTCGCCGTCCCACGGGCCCTCGATATCCTTGCCGCCCGCCTCGATCAGGCTGCGGAGCTTTGCCGCGGCGCCCGGCACCTCGATCTTGAAATAGCGGATGTTGGCGAAGTCGCGCGACAGCCGGGCGAGCAGCTCGACCGACAGCGGCGTGCCGGCCACCGGCGCGTCCTGGATCATGATCGGAATATTGATCGCGCCGGAGAGCACCTTGAAGAATTCGACGATGCCCTTCTCCGGCACGCGAAACGTCGCGCCGTGATAGGGCGGCATGACCATCACCATGGCGGCACCGGCCGCTTCGGCCTGCTTGCTGCGCGCCGCACAGACGGCCGAGCTGAAATGGGTCGTGGTGACGATGACGGGAACCCGTCCCGCGACATGCTCCAGCACCGCATGCATCACGGTTTCGCGCTCGGCGTCGGTGAGCACGAACTGCTCGGAGAAATTGGCGAGGATGCAGAGGCCATTCGAGCCTGCATCGATCATGAAATCGATGCAGCGGCGCTGGCCCTCAAGGTCGAGCTCGCCGCGCTCGTCGAAGATGGTGGGCGCGACCGGGAACACGCCGCGATAGGGGCGCTGGGCCTTGTGGTAGGGCGTAACCGGCATCGAACTCTCCATCCCTGATATTCCTGCACATCTAACGCCGCACTCGCGCGGCACGACAGATGTACTCGGGGCGCGGATCGGCGGCAATGCCGATCCGCGTTCCGTTGGAACAGGGATGTGAAAGTTAAGCGGTCTTCACCGCGCCGAGGAAACCTTCGACCGCGACGCGGAGGCGATCGGCGTCTGCCGACATCTTCTTCACGGATTCCGACAGCACCGTGCCGGCGTTGCCGGTTTCCTGATTGAGCTTGGCGACGCTGCCGATGGTGTCGGTCACCTCACGGGTGCCTTGCGCGGCCTGCTGGAAGTTGCGCGAGATCTCGGTGGTGGCCGCCCGCTGCTGTTCGACGGCGGCCGCAATCGCGGTCATCTTCTCGTCGATGCCGCTGATGGCGCCGCCGATGGAACGGATGGCGGTTACCGCCTGACCGGTCGCGCCCTGGATCTCCTCGACCTGGCGGGAGATCTCTTCGGTGGCCGTCGCGGTCTGCGCGGCGAGACTCTTGACCTCGCCGGCGACCACGGCAAAGCCGCGGCCGGCCTCGCCCGCGCGTGCGGCCTCGATGGTGGCGTTCAGCGCAAGCAAATTGGTCTGGCCGGCAATGGCGTTGATCATCTTCACGACCTCGCCGATGCGGCTTGCGGTCTGGTCGAGGATTTCGACCGTGGCGTTGGTCCGCTCGGCCTGCGACACGGCTTCGCGGGCCTCGCGCGCGCTCGACTGCACCTGCGCCGAAATCTCGCCGACGGAGGCCGAGAGCTCCTCGGTCGCGGCGGCGATGGTCTCGAGATTGTTGGTGGCCTGCTCGGCAGAGGAGGCGACCGCCGCGGTCTGGCTGCTGGATTCCGAGACCAGCGTACGCACATCGGTCGCCGTCGCATCGAGCTCCCGCGCCGACGCGGCAACGCTGTGAATGACGGCCTGCACGGTGTCGTCGAAGCTGCGGCAGGCGGCATCGACGGTGCCGGAGCGGGCAAGCTGGAGCGCCTGCTGCGATTCACGTTCCTGACCGAGACGCTCCGCGGTCGCGGCGCTCTCGCGCAGGCTCTCGAGCGCAGCCGCCATGGTGCCGAACTCGTCGGGATACCGGGATTGCGGAACCGGTGTCGCATAATCTCGAGCGCCGATGCGGGCGATGGCATCCAGAATGGCGCGCACCGGACGCATGAGGCGCGTGCGCACCACATAGACGCCGGCCAAGGTCACCGCGAGCGCCACAAGGAAGGCGAGCGACTGCACGACGAGATTGGTGAGGGCCCTGGCCTGAACGGCCTCGGCGCGCGCGATCGACTGGTCCAGCGCCTTGTTCGCGACCGCGACGATCGACGCGAACGGCGACTGGCACAGCGCATTCCATTCCGAGGCGGGCATCGCGGGCTTGCCGCTGCCGTCAAAATTCCTGGTGAGCTCTCCGATCTGCTTCAGGACGCCATCGGTCTTGGCCTTCGCGTCCGACGCTGCCGTAACCAGCTCCGCCGTCACCTCGGGCGCAGCCAGCAACTCGGCCATCCCCGCCCAGCCAGAGGCGATCGTGCCATCCCATTGCGCCACCGACCGCTTCTGAACGTCGTCGAGCGGCTTGCTGCTGTTGACGTTCGAGCGAAGCGACGAACAATGGACCCCATAACGGTCGCGCACCTGCCAGGCAAAGCGGCGAACCTGAATCATGCGGGCGATGTAGGGATCGTTCATCCAGGCGCGGTTTGACACCGCGGTGGAGGCGAGGTTCGCGGTGTCGATGACCTTGGTGACGGCATCGTACCAGACATTGGTACGTTCCATCTTGCGCTCGGCCCGCGGACGCTTGGCTTCGTCGTAGAACAACTCGAACTGCGGCGCGGCTTCGTTCCAGCGCTGCTTCAGCGTATTCGCGAGCTCGTCGCGCCGGTCGAATTCGATCGTGGAGAGCGCCGAAGCGATGGATTCATAGCCGGCCTGCTCGGCCTTCTCCGCGGCTCCCAACTTGGCGCGCGGCTCGTCCTCGCCGAGCAGTGCGCTCTGGGCGTCGCCGCGATTGTTGCGCAGCGACAGCACGCCGTGGAAGATGGTCTTGTCGGCGGCGGCAAGCCGCGCGGTTTCGAGACTGTCGCTGTAACGGCCGAAGGCCCCGACCATCTGGATCGCCGTGCTGGCCAGCGCGCCGGCCGCAAGCAGGGCCATCAAGGTCAGAAGAAGCGAGCTTACCGATTTCTTAAACATTGCCATGAGGTCAAGGGGCCTACTCTTCAACGAGTGGCCACCTTGCATCGCAACCTGCCAATGTTTCGTTAAGGTTTTAGTCGATTTGAGCCGGCTCCGCCTGCACCCATTCGGGCGACCCGCCGCTCCTTACGCGACTTTCGTGAAATCGGCCGCCCGGCGCTCGGCAAACGCCGTGAACGCCTCACGCGCCTCCGCGGTGCGCAGGCGCTGCGCGAACTGCTCGCCCTCCGCCTGCATCTGCGCGACCAGCGCCTCGCCGTTACGCATCAGCTTCTTGGTGGCGGTGAGCGCGCCGGCCGGCTGGCGGGCGAGACGCTGCGCCAGCGCGAGGGTCTCGGCGTCGAGCTTGTCGAGCGGCACAACGCGGTTGGCGAGTCCCCATTCGAGCGCAGCCTTCGCCGGCACCGTCTCACCCAGCGCAAACATCTCGTAGGCGCGGGCATAGCCGATGCGTGCCGGCATCAGCAGGCTGGAGGCGGCTTCCGGCACCAGCGCGAGGCTGACGAAGGGCGTGGACAATTGCGCGTTGTCGGCGAGCACGACGAGATCGCAATGCAGCAGCATCGTGGTGCCGACGCCGACGGCGCGGCCCTGCACGGCCGCAACCAGCGGCCGCGTGCAGCGCGCCAGCGACTGGATGAAGCGTATGACGTTGCGGCTGCCTTCCGACTTTCCGCTCGCAACGGCCGCGAACTCTCCGACATCGTTGCCGGCGGTGAACATGTCGCCCTCGCCGCGGATCAGGATCACGCGGGCGGACGGATCGAATTCGGCGGACTCGATTGCATCGGCCAGCTTGCCGTACATCGCATCGGTCAGCGCGTTCTTCTTGTCGGGGCGCGCCAGCGTAAGCGTGAGAATTCCACCGTTGTTCTCGATCCGGACGTGCTCGGTCATTGGGCTCTCCTCCTATTCCTCTGGATTTCTTGCAGGGTCTCTTGCAGGGTCTCTTGGAAACTTGTCCTGAATGCTCGTCAGCCAGCGCGCGACGATGTCGATCTCGGCGCTGGTAAATCCGTCCGTCAGCGCCGCGTTGATCTCCGCGGCCGAGGTTTTCGCCTGCGCCAGCACGGTACGCCCCTTCGGCGTCAGCCACACGCGCCAGGCGCGCCCGTCCTCGCGATCGGCCCGCCGCTCGATCAGCCTTGCGGCTGCGGTGCGGTCGACGAGGCCGGAAATACCGGCCGGCCCCATATCCAGCGCCGCGCCCGCCTCTCCCATCAGGACGCCGTCCTGCCTGCCGAGGATGAACAACAGCCCCGCCTGCGCCGGCGTCACCTCGCTCTCGGGCTGCGCGGCCATCCAGCGCTGCAATCGGCGTTGTGCGACGTTGAGCAGGTAGATCAGCCGGTGATGCCTCGCTGCGGCGTCTTTATTTCGCATGCGAAATAGATAGCCGAGGCCGACCGGATTGTCAAAGGGGCGGCTGCCGGGACTAGGCAGCGCGACAGCCGTCCAGAAACAGCGCCGCGCAGGTCTTGACGCGCCGCTCGATGTCCTTGCGCGACGGCAGCGCCAACCCGCCATAGATCGCCGCACGCTGCGGCGCCGACGCGACCATGCCGATCAGCATCCCGGCGGCCTCCTCGACGTCATCGAGCGCGATGCGCTTCTTCTTCACCTGGGCACGCAGCCAGCCGGCCAGCGCCGTGACGGTGCGGGAGATGCCGTTCTTGTAGAAATGGGCTGCAAGCTCCGGGAATGCGGCCGATTCCTGCAGCACCATGCGCTGCAACGCCACGACTTCCGGATCGAGCGCAAGATCCGCGCAGGCCAGCAGCGCGGCGCGCAGGCCCTTTTCGATGTCGACCTCGTCGGTGGCCTGGAGATCGACCGCGGAGAGTAGCCGCTCGAGCCTGTCGGCGCACATCGCCTCGAACAGCGCGGCCTTGCCGGGAAACAGACGATAGAGCGTCTTGGTGGAGATGCCGGCGCGGCGCGCCAGCTCCTCGGTGCTGGTCGC
Organism: Bradyrhizobium sp. B025; assembly: GCF_042257955.1. NCBI lineage: Bacteria > Pseudomonadati > Pseudomonadota > Alphaproteobacteria > Hyphomicrobiales > Nitrobacteraceae > Bradyrhizobium > Bradyrhizobium sp. B025. The sequence goes on from NZ_CP170150.1 coordinate 7,968,675, forward strand.
CGCATAGCCGTCACCGGCAAAGGCCTGCCGCGCGGCGTCGAGAACGATTCCCTTCGTCTCCGCGTCGCTGCGCAGTTGCGGCCGCCCGCGGGGGCGGCATTCGTTTTCCGATTTTGCCTGAGCCATGTCTTTAAATGATGCCTGTCATTCCATTGACAATTCCAAAGCTAGTCGCATTTTGGAAATTATCAAGTTTCCTAATTCAGGGGAGCCGGCCATGACCGTCCACACCACCCCGACTGCTGCCGCCCAGACCGCCCTTCCAACGACCGCCCTGGAGGGCGTCCTGCCCGCCGCGCCGGTCCAGGCAAGCCGGAAAAAGCTCAATTTTCGCAAGCTGTTGCTGATTGGAGCCGCAGCCGTCGCGCTGGCCAGCGCCAGCTGGTACGGCTACGACTACTGGACCGTCGGCCAGTACCTCGTCTCCACCGATGACGCCTATGTGAAGGCCGACAACACCACGATCGCGCCGAAGGTCAGCGGCTATCTCAACCGGGTCCTGGTCGCCGATAACGAGCATGTGAAGGCCGGTCAGGTGCTGGCCCGGATCGACGACCGCGACTTCCGCGTCGCGCTCGACCAGGCCAGGGCCGATGTGCAGGCGGCGAACGCGACGATCGCCAGCAAGGAAGCGCAGCTCGAGGTTCAGCAGGCGGTGATCAAGGCCGCGCGCGCCACGCTCGACGTCGACCAGGCCGCCCTCACCTTCGCCGCTCAGGACAACAAGCGCTACACCGATCTCGCCGCGACCGGCTCCGGCAGCGTGCAGAATGCGCAGCAGGCGCAATCGCGCATCGCCTCGGCGCAGGCGACGCTCGAACGCGACACCGCCAACCTCGCCTCCGCTCTCAAGCAGGTCGACCTGCTCAAGGCCGAGATCGTGCAGGCCAAGGCGGCGGCCGCGCGCGCGGAAGCCGTGCAGCACCAGGCCGAGCTGAACCTCGGCTACACCACCGTGATCTCGCCGATCGACGGCGTCGTCGGCAACCGCTCCTTGCGCGTCGGCCAGTTCGTGCAGGCGGGAACGCAGCTGATGTCGATCGTGCCGACTGATGGCGCCTATGTCGTCGCCAATTTCAAGGAGACGCAGCTCACCCACGTGCAGGCGGGACAGGCCGTCGACATCGAGGTAGACATGTTCCCGGGCCAGATCGTGCACGGCCGCGTCGATTCCATCGCACCCGCCAGCGGCCAGGAATTCGCGCTGCTGCCGCCCGACAACGCCACCGGCAATTTCACCAAGGTGGTGCAGCGCATCCCGGTCAGGATCGCGCTCGACGCCGCGCATGGACCTGCGATTGCGCTCCGGCCCGGCATGTCCGTGATCCCGACCATTGCAACACGTTCGACCGCGCCGGCCGCGAATGCGGCCGCCGCGCCCAAAGCGAAGCTCGTCTCCGGAGGGTCGTGCCATGTCAAACAGCCTTTCAATTTTGACGCAAGCAGCACCGGCCGCGACGCCTGATCGCGCCGTCGCCGATCCCAACCGCGCGAGCGCCGCGACCTGGATCGCCGTGCTCGCCGCCATGATCGGCTCGTTCATGGCGATCCTGAACATCCAGATCACCAACGCCTCGCTGCTCAACATCGAGGGCGGCATCGGCACCGGCGCGGACAACGGCTCCTGGATCTCGACGTCGTATCTGATCGGCGAGATCATCGTGATCCCGCTGACCGACTATTTGAGCCGCGTGTTCTCGTTCCGCCGCTACATGCTGGCGAGCGCGTCGCTGTTCGCCGCCTTCTCCGTCGCCTGCGCCTTCACGCACGATCTGCCGTCGATGATCGCGATGCGCGGCCTGCAAGGTTTTGCCGGCGGCGTGCTGATCCCGATGGCGTTCACGCTGGTGCTGACCAAGCTGCCGAAGCCGCAGCAGCCGGTGGGGCTCGCGATCTTTGCGCTGTCCGTGACCTTCGCCCCGGCGATCGGCCCGACCATCGGCGGCTATCTCACCGAAACCTACGGCTGGCGCACCATCTTCTTCGTCAACGTGATCCCGACCGCGGTAATGGTGGCGGCGCTCTATCTGACGCTGGAGAAGCAGAAGATGCAGCTCGGCCTCCTGAAGGAGGGCGACTGGGCCGGCATCTTCACCATGGCGATCGGACTGTCGGCGCTGCAAGCGGTGCTGGAGGAAGGCAACAAGGACGACTGGTTCTCCTCGCCCTTCATCGTCAAGCTCGCGGTGATCGCGGCCGTCAGCCTGACGCTGTTCATCACGATCGAGCTCACGATCGAGAAGCCGCTGATCCGGCTGCGCCTCCTCGCTCAGCGCAATTTCGGCTTCGGCACGCTCGCGATGACCATGGTCGGCTTCGCGCTGTTCGGCTCGGTCTACATCCTGCCCGCCTATCTCGGCCAGGCGCAGGGCTATAACGCCGAGCAGATCGGCAACGTGCTGGCCTGGACCGGCCTGCCGCAGCTCGTGCTGATCCCGCTGATCCCGAAGCTGATGCAGCGCTTCGACACGCGCTACATCGCGATCACCGGCCTTCTGATCTTCGCCTACAGCTGTTTCATGAACACGGCGATGTCGCCGGACTATGCCGGCGACCAGCTCTGGATCCCGAACATCGTGCGCGCCGTGGGGCAGGCGATGGTACTGACGCCGCTGACCTCGGTGCTGACGGGCGGCATCGCACCACAGGATGCGGCCGCAGCCTCCGGCATCAGCAACATGTTCCGCAACCTTGGCGGCGCTATCGGCACCGCGACGCTTGCCACCATCATCACCAAGCGCGAGCAATTCCACTCCAATATCATCGGCCAGTCGGTCACGCTCGGCCGCGAGGAGGTCCGCAGCCGCATCGCGCAGATGACGGACTACTTCATCGCGCACGGCGTGCCCGACCCCCATGCCGCGCGCGAGCAGGCCATCATCGCGCTCGGCAAGACCGTGAAGCGCCAGGCGCTGGTGATGGGCTATTCCGACACCTTTGCGGTGATCGGCGCCGTGCTGGTGCTCGCCGCGATCGCGGTCCTGCTGACGCGGCGGGTGAAGGCGGCGGGTGGGCCGGCGCATTGAGCCGTTCCGTTGACGTCCTCAGTGCTCTGCCGTCAGATGCTGCGCGATCTCGTCGATCGGATGCCTGGTGAGATCCTTGTGGACCTCGGCGATGATGCGCGCCTTGACGTCGGCATGAAGGGCTTCGCGCAGATCGGCCAGCGTTCGCGGGGGGGCTACGACAACAAGCGCCTTCACGTCGCGCTCGCGAACGAGCTGTTCCATTGCGCCTGCCACGCGCCGCGCGAAGCGATGCTGCTCGAGATGGTGCCAGTCGGCGGCCTCGACCGCGGTTCTCTGTCCCATTGGGCTATTCAAGCGGCCCGGACGATCGGTGCCCTGCTCACGCGTGGGCGGATTCTCATCCTCGTGCACTTGCTCCATCTTCAGGCTTGGATGCAACGGATTGCCGTCGTTGCGCAGGAACAGGGCCTTGCGGCCGTCGCCAACAAACACGAGCGCGTTGTGAGGGATGTTCAGCAGCCTCATATCGATGCTCCGGCGTTGCCAGCCGAACATTCAAACTCTCGTTTGCCGACGAGGTTAACTCAAATCAATGCGAGTCAGTCGCCGAAAAACGGTCCGCAATACTTACCGATGTCTGCATGCCCGAGCTCGCATCCTGGCCACTGCGGCCGCGCTTCCGAATTTGAGACAAATCAAGGACAGGCTGTAAGCACCGATGGAGGTTTGGCGCATTGAACGAGCTCTATCTCTGAAGGAGAGAGATCATGGCAAACGAAACCAAGCTCCCCGTCACCAAGAAAACCAACGAACCCGCATTTGGCGGCGAAACGTGGCGACCGTTCGAGGCGCTCCGCAAGGAAGTCGATCGGCTGTTCGAGGATTTCGGCACTGACGATCTCTGGCGCCGCCCGTTCCGTTCGCTCGCCGGCTTCGAGCGCAATTTGGCACAGAAGCTCGTGAGCACACCGGTCGTCGATGTCACCGAAAGCGACAAGGCCTATGAGATCACGGCCGAATTGCCCGGAATGGACGAGAAGGACATCGAGGTGAACGTCGCCAATGACGGGCTCACCATCAAGGGCGAGAAGAAATTCGAGAGGGAGGAGAAGCAGAAGGACTATTACGTCTCCGAGCGACGCTATGGTTCCTTTGAACGCCACTTCGGCCTCCCCAAGGATGTCGAAGCCGACAAGATCGAAGCGTCGTTCAGAAACGGCGTGCTTAAAGTGACGCTGCCGAAGACGGCGGAAGCGCAGAAGCCCGCCAAGAAGATCGAGGTCAAGGCGGCCTGACCCCCAGGCATCGGCGCGAGGCCGCCAAGGCGCAGCGGCCTCGCGGGATTTGCGCTGATCTCACTGCGCGCAGAAATAGCTCGACGCCTCCGTCACCGCACCCGCCTTGTAATGCGGCCAGGCCGGCCAGCGGCACAGCGGCAGCGCCCGCGTCACCGCGAACAACGGCCCTTCGACCTTTTGCTCGGTGACCTCCAGGTCGCCGGGCGCCTTGCCGTTCTCGACCCAGTCGACCAGCACGCTCAGCATGTCGACATTGGCCGGCGCGCCGGAACCGACATGGTCGACGCCAGGCGCGGTGTAGAGCCTTGCGAACAACTCCGTCGTCGCCGAGCCCATCAGGCGCTCGACGCTTTCGAAATAGCGGATGCCGGCATAGGGATTCTGCGCATAATCGGCCATGTGCTCGAGCATGATCAGCCGGCCGCCGCGGGCGCGGAAGCGGCTGAGATCGGGGTCGGTCGAGTCCATCAGGCTGGAGACCTCGAGCAACCGCGCCTTGTGCGCCTCCGGCTTGTAGGTCGTGACGTCGAGATTGGGATCTCGCGCGAACACATACCGGATGCCGCCGGCGCCGTAGATCCAGGCGATGCCGTTGTTGGGCGCGGGCGGCTGCGCCGGCGGCGCGGTGCCGAGCCACCACGCGACCCAGCCGCCGGTCGGACCGGCCGCCGGCGTGTCCTCACCCGACACGCCCCAGCCCGGATAGTCGTCGAGACCGTTGGCGAGCGCGAACGGGAACTTGTAGGTCGCATGCAGCGTGTTGACCGCCTTGATCTGCGCCTCGGTGAGACACTGATCGCCGCTCTTGCCGGCCTCACAACGCAGCGTCTCGACCTTGAATGCCGCCTTGCAGGATACGGGATCCTGCACCAGCGCATCGACGGAACCGTCGGCCTTGTCGCACGCCGCGCGCACGGCATCGCCGACGAGCTTGACTTGCGCCGGGTTGATCCAGCCCTCGCCCATGGTCACGAGGCCCGAACGCGTGCCGGCATGCTGGAGGCCGACCCAGTTGATGACAGGCACGCGGGCAAAGATCCCGTCGAAATCATCGGGGTAGCGCTGCGCCATGGTGAGGCCTTCGCGACCGCCCTCGGACGAGCCCATGAAGTACATCTTCTCGGGCGTCCTGCCGTAGGCGCGCTGCATCAGCGCGACGGCAACGTCGCGAACCTTTTTGTAGGCACGATGGGCGAAGTTCTCGAAGGCTTCGTCATTGAGCGCGAACACCTGCGGCGGCTCGCCCGGCCTGGACTCATGGCCGGAATCGGTACCGTAGGTGACGAAGCCGCGCGCGAGCGGCGAGGGCTTGTCGAACGGATAGGCCGGCGGCAGCGAAAGGCCGGTGATCAGCACGCCGTTGAAGCCGCCGCCGCCATATTGCACCGAGCGGCCGTTCCATTCGACCGGCAGGTTGACCTGAAACTTGATCGGCGGCGCCTTGGGATCGACGGGATCGATATGGCCGAGCACCTTGCAGAAGCCGGGATTGGCCGGCGTGATGCGCCCCGATGGTGTCGGGCCGCGCTCCGCAACAGCGAGTTGCGACGGCGCCTGCAACGTCGCAGAATCGATCTTCACGGCATCGACGCCGCCGACGAGCCCCTTGCAGACCGTGTCGGCATCCTCCACCAACGTTACCGCCGACGCGCCGCTCGCGCCCATTGCCGCCGCCGCGCCCACGAGCCATGCGCACAGCTTCGCTCTCTTTCGCGTCATCGTTTCCACCCGGCGTTCGCTGTTTGTTGGATTTGGCCAGTTGGCCGCATTGAATGCAACCTTCAACGTTCCGTCAATCGCACACATTCGCATTCTGATCAGAACGATCCGAACGCGCTGCCCAGCGCGATCACGGCGACCAGCGCCAGCAGCGACGTCACGATGCCGACCATGACGATGTCGAAATAGCTGTCACGGTGCGTCAGGCCGCAGATCGCGAGCAGGCTGACCACCGCGCCATTGTGCGGCAGGATGTCCAGCGTCCCCGAGCCGATCACCGCGACTCGATGCATCAGCGAGAGCTCGATCCCGGTGCGTGCGGCGAGTTCGACATAGGTCGGGCCGAGCGCTTCGAGCGCGATGGTCAGCCCGCCCGATGCCGACCCGGTCAGCGCGGCCAGGATGTTGGTCGCGACGGCGAGCGAGACCAGCGGTCCGCCCTCGATCGCCAACACCCAGTCGCGCACGATCGTGAACGCCGGCAGCGAGGCGACGACGGCACCGAATCCGACGAGGCTGGCGACGCTGAACGCAGGCAACACTGACGCATTGGCCCCGGCGTCCATGGTCCGGCGAAGCGCCGGCAGGCGGGCCCAGTTGAGTGCGATGGTGGTGACGATGGCCGCCGCCAGCGCCACCGCGACCGACCACACGCCCGCGACGGCCGCGAGCGACGTTTCGCCAAAACGCTGCTCGGCGAGATAGCTGACATCGAGCCGCGGCAGCACCACCAGCGACATCACCAGATTCACGGTGACGACGACGACCAGCGGCGCGATGGCGTTCAGCACGGGCGAAGGCCGGTCGCTGCGATGACCGTGTTGTAGTTCAGCCGGATCGAACTCGCGCGCGGTCGTTGCGCGCTCGCGCACGAGTTCGTCGGCGGCGGCCTGCTCGATCAAGCCGTCGGCATCGTCGCCATAGCCTTCTCCGGCGCGGCGGGCTGCTGCCTCGGCGCGATGCAGCCACCACAATCCCGCGCCAAGCATGATGAGGGAGGCGGTGATGCCGAGGCCCGGTGCGGCGAACGGCGTCGTCCCGAAGAACGGCATCGGGATCGCATTCTGGATCGACGGCGTGCCTGGCAGGGCCGACATCGTGAAGGTCGACGTTCCCAGCACGATCGCGGCCGGGATCAGGCGGCGCGGGATCGAAGCCGCGCGAAACAGCGAACGGGCCATGGGAACGATGACGAAGAACGCGACGAACAGGCTGACGCCGCCATAGGTGACCAGCGCGCCGGCGAGAACGACCGCCAGGATCACGCGCCGCTCGCCTAGGCGCTCCGCCATGAAGCCGGCGACCGACGTCACCGCGCCGCTGTCATCCATCAACTTGCCGAAGACGGCACCAAGCAGAAAGATCGGGAAAAACTGCGCCAGAAATCCCGCAGCATTCACCATGAAGACTTGCGTCAGGTTCGCAAGCAACGGTTCGCCGCCGAACAGGGCAGCAACGAGTGCCGCGAACGGCGCGAGCAGAAGCACGCTCCAGCCGCGAAAGGCAAACAGGACAAGCAGGCCGAGCCCGACGAGGAGGCCGAGAAGACCCATGCCTCAGCACTCCGCCAGGAGGACGTCGAGATCGGCGGTCGATTGCCGGCCGATGTCGGCCCCATGCTCGGCGAGAAACGCGTCCGCGGCCATGCGCCCTTCGGCGCGCAGCATCGAGACGAATTCCCATTCCGCGTTGAGTTTCGACGACGCGCCGAACTTCGTCAGCATGTCGCTCTTGATCCGGTGCGTCCGCATCTTCGCCCAGCGCGCGCCTTCGCCGCTGCCGGGGTCGGCCGCCTGGCGCAGCAGCGCGATCATCCGCAGTTCCTTCATCAGCGGCGAGTTGAACGAGATTTCGTTCAGCCTGTTGAGGATTTCAGCCGCTGTCCGCGGTTCCTCCGGCCGCTCGGTCGGATTGATCTGGACGAGGATGGTGTCGTGCGCGTCGCTCTCGCGAACCAGCGGCGTGATTGTCGGATTGCCGGCGAAGCCGCCGTCCCAATAGGGCTCGCCGTCGATCTCGATGGCACGGAACATGGTCGGCAGGCAGGCCGATGCCAGCAGCACATCCGCCGTGATCTCCGCGTTGCGGAAGATGCGGCCGCGTCCGGTGCGCACCCGCGTCGCGGTGATGAACAGCTGGATCGGCGAACGCACGAGGCGTTCGAAATCGATGCTCTCGGCCAGCACCGCGCGCAGCGGATTGTAGCCGGTTGGATTGAGGTCGTAGGGCGACAGCACGCGCGACATCAGATCGGTGAGGATGTAGAAGGGCGACGTATCGAGGGTCCAGCGTCCCATCAGCCGGTCGAGCGGCGAGCGTTGCAGCGGACTGAAGGCAGCGGCCCTGGAGACGCGGCGCCAGTATTGTTCGAGCGCCTCGCGCGCGCCCTCGGCGCCGCCGGCCGTCCAGCCATCCGCCAGCACCGCCGCATTCATCGCGCCTGCGGAGGTTCCGGAGATCGCGGCGATCGTGAGCCATCTCTCTTCCAGCAGGCGGTCGAGCACGCCCCAAGCGAAGGCGCCGTGCGAACCGCCGCCCTGAAGCGCGAGATCAATCAGTACGGCGTCCCGTTCCATGGCGGACACTCACGCAACTGAAGCTCAAATTCGACGCGATTTTTGACCACGTCGAATTCGAGCGCAGTGTGAGAGCAGTTGCCAAAAGATGCAACCGGAACGTGGGGCCGTTTAGTGCTCGAATACCAGCCTTGCGCCGACCGTGCCGTCGAGAGCGCGGATCTGCTGGAGCAATTCGCCCGAATCCTGGCCGCCGAGATCGGCATCGAGCACGACGTAGCCGAGGTCGCCGGCGGTCTCCAGATATTGCGCCGCGATGTTGATGTCGCGCTGGAGGAAGACCTCGTTGAGCCGCCGCAGCATGCCCGGCACGTTGCGATGGACATGGCTGAAGCGCGCGCCGGAGGGACGCAGATGCAACTGCACCTCCGGGAAGTTCACCGCACCCATGGTCGAGCCGGTGATGAAATAGTCGACCAGCTTGCGCGCGACCTCGCCGCCGATGCGCTCCTGCGCCTCCTCGGTCGAGCCGCCGATATGCGGGGTAAGGATGACGTTGCCGAGGCCCTGCACCGGGCTCTTGAAACGATCGGAATTCGACGACGGCTCGACCGGAAACACGTCGATGGCGGCACCGGCGATGTGACCGTCGCGCAAGGCGCGCGCCAGCGCATCGAGATCGACCACGGTGCCGCGGCTGTTGTTGATCAGGAAGGAGCCCGGCTTCATCGCCCGCAGCTCCTTCTCGCCGATCATGCCTGATGTCTCCGGCGTCTCCGGCACGTGCAGGCTGACGACGTCGCTCTGCGCCAGCAGCTCCTCGAGCTTCTCGACCGGCTCGGTGTTGCCGTGGCGGAGCTTGTCGGTGCGGTCGTAGTAGATCACCCGCATGCCCATGGCCTCGGCCAGGGTCGAGAGCTGCGAGCCGATATTGCCGTAGCCGATGATGCCGAGGGTGCGGCCGCGGACCTCGCGGCTGCCGGTCGCGGACTTGTCCCAGCCGCCGTCATGGGCCGAGACCGAGCGCGGGAAAATCTGCCGCAGCAGCATCACGATCTCGCCGATCACGAGTTCGGCGACGCTGCGCGTGTTGGAGAACGGGGCGTTGAAGACGGGAATCCCGCGCTTGCGCGCCGCCAGCAGATCGACCTGGTTGGTGCCGACGCTGAAGCAGCCGACCGCAAGGAGCTGATCGGCGGCCGCCAGCACGTCGTCGGTAATCTGGGTGCGCGAGCGGATGCCGAGCAACGACACGCCCTTGAGCGCCTGGCGCAGCGCCTCGCCGTCCAGCGCCTTGGTCAGCCGCTCGACATTGGCAAAGCCCGCGCTCCGGAACAGGTCCACGGCACTGTCATTGACGCCTTCGAGCAGCAGCGCCTTCGCGCTCCGCTCAGGGCTTTGGCCTGGGGCTGGCATAGAATCTCCTAAAATGGCGGCTTTGCCGCAGCTCATAAACCGCGGACGGTGCGCAGCACAATAGGGGTTAGATACGGGGAGAGGATGGCGGGGCGCGGGTGTGCCTGGCATCCCACCAGCTCCGTCATCCCCGCACGCACAATAGCCGCCCCGTCATCCCGAGGTGCGAGGCATGGGACGCTATGCGTCCCATGGGGAGCCTTGAAGGATGAACGGCCCCGATACAGCCGGGCCGTCGCCCTTCGAGGGCCGATGAAGAAGCGGCCACCTCCAGCGACAACGGCTTCGCCGTTGCGCGGGGGTGACGGATAGCGCCAATCAAATCACATAGAACCCGTGCGTCCCGTCAAGCCGCAGCTGCTCGACCAATCCATACTCCCAATTGAGATAGGCCTGCATCGCACCTTCCGCGACATCGGTCCCCTCATAGGGACGGCGATAGCGGTGCGCCGGATCCGGCTTCGGCAGCACGAGCGGCGGACCGACCTCCAGCGCGCCGTCATAGCCGCCTTCGAGCACGTACACCTCCCAGCCCATCTGCGCGAGCCAGGATGCCGTCATGTCAGCGCGGACGCCCTTGTCGTCGGTCAGGAGGATGCGTGCGCCACGCACCGGTGCGGCCATGTCGGTCTCCTGGACAAGCTGGCCGCCGGGATAATGGCGGAAGCCCGGAAGGTGGCCGGCCGCGTATTCCTCCGCATCGCGCACGTCGAAGCGGTAGAGCGTGCGATCGGTCTGCGCCGCGAGCGTCGCCGCCTCGCCTGCGCCGATGTGGCGGACGCCGGCGCGATAGGCGACGTCGCGGGCATTGGCCGGGCCGCCCTCGAACGGCCCGATCGCGCCGCGCCGGTCGGCGCCGTGGTTGAGCGCATGCCGCGCCAGCGTCCAGCCGATGGTGCCGTTGCGCAACGCCCGCACCTTGTTGGGCACGCCCGCATTGATCAGCGACTGGGTGCCGATGATCGAACGGGTGCGGCCGGCACAATTGACGATGATGGTGGTGTCGGGATCGGGCGCGGCCTGGCCTGCCCGCAGCACAAGTTCCGCGCCGGGCACGCTGACCGAGCCCGGAATGTTCATGGTCGCATATTCGTCGAAGCGGCGGACGTCGAGGATCGCGATGTTGGCCTTGTCCGCGATCAGTTTTGCCACTTCGTCGGCACTGAACGACGGCGTGTGACGTCGCGCCTCGACCAGCTCGCCGAACGCTTTCGAATAGGAATTGACGTCCTCGAACACCTGATAGCCCGCATCGCGCCAGGCCCTCAGCCCGCCATCGAGCGCACGGACATTGCTGTAGCCGAGCGCCGCAAGGCGCTCTGCGCCCGCCGCGACCAAACCCTCACCGTCATCATAGAGCACAACCGCAACGTCCTTGCGCGGCAGTCTCACCTCGGCCTCAATCGCGATCCGGTTCGCGGCCATGTTGGCCGCGAACAGCGGATGGCCGGTGGCGAAGGCGGCCTCGTATCTGAGATCGAGCAGCGCGATCTCCTCGCGCAGCAGCAGCGCGCGGCGGATGTCGGCGGGGGTGACGGTCGAAAGCTTCATGGCGTGAACCTTGAGAGGACAGGCCATGGGCTTTTGAACGATCGCAGGCGAGTTGGCTAGTCTTTCCGGCGCAGCTCACTCGCCGGGAACGAGGAGCCCGAGCGGCGGCTGCGCAGGACGCCGCAAACTGCGGCGCGACAGGTAGAGCAGGAGACCGGTGATCGCGAATAGCGGCATCAAGGCCGCGGCAATCATGAACGCGAGCTTGCCCGGCCACCCCAGGATCGCACCACGATGGATGTCGTACACGGCCGCGATGATCTTCTCGCCGAAGGTCTTGTCGGCGTAGCGATCCGCGGCGACCAATTGACCGGTAGCGGCATCAACGCGGAATTCGTCGCGCGTGGCCTCGAGCGTCGAATCCTTGCCCCACGACCGAATCCGTATCGCCGTGCCGGGGCCGGCGGGCAGCGTCAGCAGGGCCCTGGAGAAGCGGTCGCCCTCCTCGCGCTGGAACGTAGTCCATGCCTGATCGAATCCGATCGGCCGGGCCGGCTCGGAAACGGCCGCCACGCGCGGCGCCTTTGCAGGCATCTTGGGCTGCATCTTCGCGGCTGCCACATGCGGGCGCGACAGCAGCCAGGCGACGCCGTCCTTGTACCAATCGAACGAGTACCAGAGCCCGGTGAGCGTCATCACCAGATAGATCAGAAGAACCCAGGTGCCGATCACCGCATGCAGCGTTCGGTGCAGACCGCGTCCGCTGAGTCCGAGATTGGGCTTCAGCCACATCTTCACGCTGCCGGCACGGCGCGGCCAGCGCAGCACGAGACCCGAAACCAGCATGACGATCAGGCCGAGCGCGGCGACGCCGGTGACCTGGCGCCCCCAGCCCTTGGCATCGCCGGGGATGAGCAGCCAGCGATGCAGCCTGCGCACCGTCGCGAAAAATTCCTCGCCCCGCGGCGAGCCCAGCACGCGCGCGTCATAGGGATCGACATAGAGCGAAGCCGGCCGCCCACCCTGCTCATCGCGGCCGAAGCGGACATGCACCGCCGCGGCCGGATCGCTCGACAGAGTGACGGCCGAGACCTTGCCGAAATCCTGGGCCGCCTTCAGCCGCGCGACCAGTTCGTCCGGCATCAGCGCCGGCGTGGACCGCGGCAAGACCTGCATGATGCCGGCGTTCAGATGGTCGACGATCTCGTCCTCAAAACTGATGATCGCGCCGGTCAGCGCGATCAGGGACAGCAGCAGCGCGAGCGCGAGGCCCGCAATGGAGTGGACCTGGCGCAGGACGGCCTTGATGTTGTGCCCCAACCGCGCTGCCATCGCTAGAACTTCACCGTCGCCGACAGAGAGACACGGCGAGCATCGCCAATGGCGACGTTCAGATTGTTGACGGCAGAAGGATAGTAGACGGTGTCGAACAGGTTCTTGACGTTGAACTGATAGACGACCGGGAACTGCTCGTACTTGGTCTCGTAAGTCGCGAAAATGTCCGCGACGACATAGGACGGCAGGAAGAAGGTGTTGGTCGAATCGCCGGGACGGTCGCCGACATAGCGCGCGCCGCCACCGAGCCGGAGCTGACCCGGCAAGGCTGTGCCAAAATCATAGACCAGATAGAGCGAGGCCGTGTTCAGCGCGACGTTCTGCAGCTTCTTGCCGTAGAGCGTCGGATCTTCGGACGCCGTCATCCGCGCATCGGTGTAGCCATAGCTGCCGATCAAGGCCCAGCTGTCGGTGAGCCTGCCGGTGACGTCCAACTCGATGCCGCGCGAGTGGGCACGGCCGACGGTGTGGAGCTCCACCACGCCCGCGCTGTTCGTCTTCGTCGTCTGCACGTTCTTCTTGTCGAGATCGTAGAGCGCAAGTGTACCGGAGATGCGCTTGTTCAGATCGAACTTCACGCCAGTCTCGTATGACACGCCTTCTTCTGGCGCGACGTTGGAGTCGATCGTGACGCCGATCGGGGCAATGGTCGAGTTCGGCTTCAGTGACTCGGTATAGCTCGCATAAAGCGAGACCTGGTCGGTCAGCTTGAAAATGGCGCCGCCGAGCGGAAGCACCTTGTCCTGGGACACGTTGGTGTTGGTGGCGAACGGCTTTCCACGGCCGGCGATCTGGTCGTAGTCCATGTAGCGCACGCCGCCGACCAGCGCGAACCGTTCGGTCAGATGCAGCGTGTCCTGGAAGAATAACGACCATTGGCCGAGCTTGTCAGTCTGGGCGCTGTCGCTGTTCGAGGCCGTCGTCCCCGGCCCGATCAGCCCGTAGACGGGATTGTAGACATTGAAGGCGGGAGTTGCCTGCCGGATCAGAACGTCGCGGTAGATAGTGCGATACTGGCCGTCGCCGCCGAACACCACGTCATTGCGCATGTTGCCGAGCCAGAAGCCACCGGAGATGTAGGACGTTCCGTAGCTGACATTGCTGAGCGAGCTCCCTGTGCCGTCATTGCTGCGCGTCTCGGCACCCGTCGTGAAGTTGATGCCGGTGATGCGGAGCTGGTTGGCGCTGAAGGTTTCGGTGTTGTAGCTATAGCCTGCGTAGAGCTTCCAATCCTGGTTGAAGCGGTGCTCGACCGACGCCTGCATCAGGTCGGAGGTGCCCCATGTGTTGTTGAAGGGCTCGTCGAGCCGGCGGTCGGCTGGAACTGCCAGCGGCGCTTTCGTCACCGGATTGAATGCGGTGCCGCGATCGAACGGATAGATGAACTCGCGATGCTCGTAGTTGAGCTGGACCGTGGTGTCCTGGCCGTACCAGGCCAGCGACGGCGCGACCAGCATCTCGCGGTGACGGCCGAAATTGCGCCAGTAATCCTCGCTGACGCCGTAGCCAATGAAGCGATAGGCAAGGCCCTGGTCGCCGATCGGACCGGTGACGTCGAGCAGGCCGTCGGCGCCGGTCTTGGAGGCACTGAAGGCCGAGCCGAGCAGCGTCACCGAGCCGTGCTGGTAGAGCTCGGGGCGCTTGCTGATGGTGTTGACGATGCCGCCGGGGTCCATGATGCCGTAGAGCAGCGAGGCGGGCCCTTTCAGCACCTCGACGCTTTCGACCGCGGAGTTGAAACTGCGGCCCTGCACCAGCGGCATGCCATTGCGCATGATCGAGCCGTCGCGGTTGTCTCCGAAGCCGCGGCGGATCACCGCGTCCTGGCTGCCGGCGAGCGTGTTAGTCTGGGTGATGCCGCTGATATTGATCAGCGCGTCGTCGATGTTGCGCGGGAGCTGGTCCTTCAACACCTGCTCGGGAACGATGTTGACGGCCTGCGAGGTATCGAGCGGCGAGGCGCCGCTGCGCAGCGTGGTCGCACTCGGCATCGCACGGTAGCCGAGCTTGGCGGCTTGCTGCGCGGCGGCCTCCGCGGCCGCGCGCTCGGATATTGTCGGCGCTGCCGGCGCGGCATTGCGATTGCGTTGGCGCGCGGCGGTCTGGGTGCGGCGTGAAGTCTCCTCCGATGCACGCGCCGGCTTCGGCCGCTGTGCCGGCGCCTCCACCGTCACCGGCGGCAGGGCCGATTGCGCCTGCGCGCTCGTCGTGTTGGAGGGATATTCGGCGAGCAGCACGGCTGCTCCGATGAGAAGACCTGCACGGCTCCCGCCGGCACGAGTTCGATGACCGCTGACGCGGCCATCCAGATGAGCACGCACTTTCGATTCACTTCCAAGTCAGACACAGCATTGAAGCTGGCGCGTCTAACAGCCGTTGCGAGTGAAGAGAACCGTAGGCGGGCTTGAATCCCTCTAGTATGGAATCATTCTAGGCGACGATGCACGTCGTTCAGCAATCGTCGATTGATCTTGCATCAAGCACGACACGCAGCGCGCGAATTCGCGGCGACGTGTCGTGGATATCACACGACGGCAGGAGCCATCAGTTCGTCGAGCTTCCGCTTGGACGCAGTGCCGTCCGACAAGGCGCGGAGCGGCGGGCGCACGCGCAGCCACGCTGCATCGCCCGTCTGCGCCGCAAGGATCGCCTTCAGCGTTGCGAGGAAGGATGGCGTCTTCACCACGACGTCGATCGCGGCCTGCATGCGTGCTTCGACATCCTTGCCGTCGATCATCGCCTTGACCAGCTCCGGCGCAACATTCGCCATGCCGCAGATGGTGCCGGCGCCGCCGGCGGCGATGGCGCGGGCGATGTCGGCTTCGTTGCCGACGGTGATGGCGAGCTCCGGGCTAGCTGCGCGGAACGCCTGGAACTGCTTGAAGTCGCCGCTAGAGTCTTTCAGGCCTGCAACCAGCTTGCCGTAGCGCTTGCGCAAGCTTGCGGCGACCGTGGTCGGAATCGCAACGCCGGAGATCTGCGGGATGTGGTAGAGCGAGGCACGCAGGCGATCGTCGGCAACGCCGTCGACGATCGCAGCGAAGGCATCCTCGATACCCTCGGGCGTGACGCTGCGGTCGAAGTAAGGCGGCAACAGCAGCACGTGGCGCAGGCCGAGGCCGAGCACGGCGCGCGTCAGCGCGATGCTGTCGCTGATGGCGGGAAATCCACCGCCGATTCCGATGCGCTCCGGCGCGACGCCGGCCTTGAGCATGGCTTCGATGGTCGCGACGCGTTCGGCGACGTTGAAGGAGGTACCCTCGCCGGTGGTGCCGAACAGCACGACACCGTCGACGCCTTTGCTGAAGAGCTGCTTGGCGTGGGCGGCGAGCCGGGCGTGATCCACGCCACCGTCGGTCGCCAGCGGCGTCGCCGACGCCACCCAGAACCCGCGAATCGCCTCCGTCATCACACCACCCTTTGCTGCGGTCTCGGACTAAGCCTCTGATCCCTAACGATCTTCCGGGCTCAGCGGAGACTTGTTTTTGCTTTACTTTTCACCTTGTACCTTACATACAAGACAGACGCAAATCCCCGTCGCGCAGCAGGCGCGCGACAGACGCGGCCAGATTTTGAGGAGGTCTTGCATGGACATGGTGACCCCTGTGGAGCGTCCCGACCAATTGCTCGCGGCCTTGCGCGACAAGCTCGGCGCGGCCGCCGTGCTGACCGGCAGCGATGTGCCTGCGCGCAATTGCAACGACTGGAGCGCGAGCCTGCCGCAAACGCCGCGGGCGGTGATCCGTCCGCTCGATGCGCAGGGCGTTACCGATGCGATTCTGACCTGCCGCAAGGCGCATCTGCCGTTCGTGCCGCAGGGCGGATTGACCGGGCTGTGCCGCGGTGCCTCGCCTGAAGCAGGCTGGGTCGCGATTTCGCTCGAGCGCATGACCGGCATCGAGGAGATCGATCGCGCCTCGGCGACGATGACGGTGAAGGCGGGCACGCCGCTGGAGACGATCCAGAAGGCCGCGGACGAGGCCGGCTTTTTCTTTCCGCTCGACCTCGGCTCGCGCGGCTCGTGCGCGATCGGCGGCAACCTCTCCACCAATGCCGGCGGCAACCGCGTGATCCGCTACGGCATGACGCGCGAGCTGGTGCTCGGCCTGGAGGTGGTGCTACCTGACGGCACCATCATCACCAATCTCAACAAGCTGATGAAGAACAATGCCGGCTACGACCTGAAGCATCTGTTCATCGGCTCGGAAGGCACGCTCGGCATCATCACCCGCGTGGTGCTGAAACTGTTCCCGAAGCCGCGCTCGACCATGGCGGCGCTCTGCGCGCTGAAGGATTATGCGGCGGTGATCGCACTGCTGGACGCCGCGCGTTCGGGACTTGGCCCGTTGCTGTCGGCGTTCGAGGTGATGTGGCCGGATTATTGGGACGTGATCACGACGCGCGCCGGCGTGAAGCCGCCGGTCGCCGCGGGTCACGGCCTCTACGTGCTGGTGGAAGCACAAGGCACCGACGAGAGCCACGACGCGCCGCGCTTCCAGAGCTGGCTCGAGGAATTGATGGAGCGCGGGCTCTTGGCCGATGCCGCCGTCGCGCAATCGCTGGCGCAGACGCAAGCCTTCTGGCGGGTGCGCGACATCTGCGCCGAGTTCGGCCAGGTGCTGGGCCCGCACATCTCCTACGACATCGGCCTTGCGGTTAAGCAGATGGACGAGTTCGTCACGCGCTGCAAGGCCGCGCTCGCCAATGGCATCAAGGGCTGCGAGAGCGTCTATTACGGCCATATCGGCGACGGCAATCTGCACCTCGTGTCCTGGGTCACCGGGCTTTCCGTCGAGCAGCAGCCGAAGGAAGAGATGGACGCGATCATCTATGGTCTCGTGCGCGAGATGGGCGGCAGCGTCTCCGCCGAGCACGGCATCGGCACGCTGAAGAAGAAGTGGCTGGGCCATGCCAGGAGCGAGGCCGAGATCGCGCTGATGCGGACGCTGAAGGCCGCGCTCGATCCCGATCATCTGCTCAATCCCGGCAAGGTGATCTGACCGGCTGCACAGTGATGGGAGCGCCGATGAGATCATTGAAGCTCGATACGCCAAAATCGCTGTCGCAGCGGGTGATGCAGCGGCTGCGGCAGGCGATCATCGACGGCGAGTTCGCGCTCGGCGCGGCGATCTCCGAGGAGATGGTGGCGAATTCCTTCGGCGTCAGCCGGACGCCGGTGCGCGAGGCGATGGGCCAGTTGCAGGCGCAGGGACTCGTGGTGATCCGCCCGCAGGTCGGCAG
Source organism: Bradyrhizobium sp. B025 (assembly GCF_042257955.1). Taxonomy (NCBI): domain Bacteria; kingdom Pseudomonadati; phylum Pseudomonadota; class Alphaproteobacteria; order Hyphomicrobiales; family Nitrobacteraceae; genus Bradyrhizobium; species Bradyrhizobium sp. B025. Next base: position 7,986,660 of record NZ_CP170150.1, read on the forward strand.
TTTTGTCTTCACCCCGAGCGCGGACGACATCGCCGCGCTCTGCACCTTCAGGATCGCGCTGGAGCCCAAGGCCGCAGAACTCGCCTTCCGCCACGATCGCGACGGTGCGGTGGCGACGATGAGCGAGGCGATCGAGGCGATGGAGCCGGCGGTCTCGGCCCGCGACAACATCGCCTATGGCCGCGCCGATGCAGCGTTCCACGAGGCGCTGTTCGCCCATTGCGGCAACCGCTACCTCGTCGAATCCTACCAGCTCGTCTCCGGCCGCGTCGCGGCGCTGCGCACCAATCTGACCTCGCCGATCGACGTGCGCACCCGCACGTCCTTCGACGAGCACCGCAAGTTGCTGGACCTGTTCGCGCGCGGCGCGTTTGCGCCTTTCGAAGCGCTGATGACCACGCACATCACCAATTCGGGCGTGGTCTACGCCAAGGCCCTGAAGGTGGAGGCGCTGAAAGTGGAGTGAGCGGTTCTACCGCCCGTCCTTCGGACCAGGCCTGTCCAGGAAATCCAGCGCGGTGTTGATCTGCTCGAGCTGATGCTCGATCCTGTCGCGATCCTCGACGGTTTGCGCCGTCTCGAGCTCCTGTACGAGCTTCTGCTTCCGCGCCAGCAGGTTCTCTATGACCGTACTCACAAGTCCCCCATCGCCCCGAAGCGAGCATCAAGGCAAAAATCCGGTTGCGGGCACTGGCGCCGGGATCGTCGAGGCGCGCGCGAGCAGAGCTCGCGCCGGTGCCTTCATCAGAATGTTCGCGGGGGGCGGTTGGTTCCTGCAAATGAACCGCAACGCGGGGCCGATGGAACAGTCGGCGCAAGCTGACCGCCGTCAGAAGCTTCCTTGCCCATCATATGAGCGATCCGTCGTCCGGGTTCTCACCGCGGCCGGCATCGGATCTGCGATTGCTCCATCACAGTCCGCTGACGCTGCCCGCGCGACTGGCGTTGCCGAATTGCGCGCCACGCGGGAACCGGAATCGTCGAAGACAGCCCAGCGATCGGTTGTATTCGCGCCTCCGGAGTCCTATGCGTATGCGCCATGGACACCCAGATCATCGCCGCCGAAAAGCCTCTGATGGCCCAGGCCCGCCCGCGCAAGCCGGCGCCGTTTCTCCCGATGAGCCGCGCCGAGATGGACGCGCTCGGCTGGGATGCCTGCGACATCGTGCTGGTGACGGGCGATGCCTATGTCGACCATCCGAGTTTCGGCATGGCGATCATCGGCCGGCTGCTGGAGGCGCAAGGCTTCCGGGTCGGCATCATCGCGCAGCCGGACTGGCATTCGGCCGAGCCGTTCAAGGCGTTAGGCAAGCCAAAGGTGTTCTTCGGCGTCACCGGCGGCAACATGGACTCCATGGTGAACCGCTACACCGCGGACCGCCGCCTGCGCCATGACGACGCCTATACGGCGGGCGGCGAAGGCGGCAAGCGGCCGGACCGCTGCACCATCGTCTACGCGCAGCGCTGCCGCGAGGCGTTCAAGGACGTGCCGGTCGTGCTCGGCGGCATCGAGGCCTCGCTGCGCCGGATCGCCCATTACGACTACTGGTCCGACAAGGTGCGCCGCTCGGTGCTGGCCGACGCCAAGGCAGATCTGCTGCTCTACGGCAATGCCGAGCGCGCGGTCGTCGAAGTGGCGAACCGTCTTGCCGCGGGCGAAGCGCCGCGCGAGCTCGACGACATCAGGGGCGTCGCGCTGTTCCGCCGCGTGCCCGAGGATTACAGCGAACTGCACGCCGACGATCTCGACTCCGCCGACGAGGGCGCAACCCGCCAGAAGGGCGCGACCGTCATTCGCCTGCCGGCGCTGGAGCAGGTCGAGCAGGACAAGGAAGCCTATGCGCGTGCGTCACGCGTGCTGCACCGGGAGAGCAATCCCGGCAATGCGCGGCCGCTGGTGCAGCGTCATGGCGACCGCGATCTCTGGCTCAATCCGCCGCCGATCCCGCTGACCAGCGACGAGATGGACGCGGTCTACGATCTTCCTTACGCGCGCGCGCCGCATCCGTCCTACGGCGATGCCAAGATCCCGGCGTGGGACATGATCAAGTTCTCCGTGACGATCATGCGCGGCTGTTTCGGCGGCTGCACCTTCTGCTCGATCACCGAGCACGAGGGCCGCATCATCCAGAACCGCTCGGAAGGCTCGATCCTGCGCGAGATCGAGAAGATCCGTGACAAGACGCCGGGCTTCACCGGCGTGATCTCCGATATCGGCGGCCCCACCGCCAACATGTACCGGATGGCATGCAAGGACCCGAAGGTCGAGGCGGCGTGCCGACGACCGTCCTGCGTCTTCCCGGAGATCTGCCCGAACCTCAACACGTCGCATGACGATTTGATCCGGCTCTATCGCAAAGTGCGCGAGACCAAGGGCATCAAGAAGGTGATGGTCGCCTCCGGCGTGCGCTACGACCTCGCGGTCGAGAGCCCGGAATACATCAAGGAGCTCGTCACCCATCACGTCGGCGGCTACCTGAAGATCGCGCCGGAGCATACCGAGCGCGGCCCGCTCGACAAGATGATGAAGCCGGGCATCGGCGCCTACAACCAGTTCAAGCGGATGTTCGATGCCGCAGCCGAACAGGCCGGCAAGAAATATTACCTGATCCCGTACTTCATCGCGGCGCATCCCGGCACGACCGACGAGGACATGATGAACCTCGCGCTCTGGCTGAAGAAGAACCGCTACCGCGCGGATCAGGTGCAGACCTTCCTGCCCTCACCGATGGCGACCGCGACCGCGATGTATCACACCGGCGTCAATCCGCTGCGCGGCGTGCGTCACGGCGGCAGCGACAAGGTCGAGGCCATCAAGGGCCTGCGCCAGCGCCGCCTGCACAAGGCATTCCTGCGCTATCACGACCCCGACAACTGGCCGGTTCTGCGCGAGGCGCTGAAGGCGATGGGCCGCGCCGACCTGATCGGCTCCCGTCCCGACCAGCTCGTGCCTGCACATCAGCCGCCCGGCACCGGCAAGGCCGCCGGCACACGGCGGCCCGTGCGCCCCGGCGGCAAGACGCAGCGGTTCACGACCAAGGGTCTGCGGGTGATGAAGTAGGCAAGAGCCGGATGAGGTCCGGTTCGGCCTGCCTTCAAGAATAGAAATTCGAAAACAACCCCATGCACAGTAGCCTGCATGAGCGGGATCAATGGCTTACGCGCTTTGCGCCGACGTTGACCCGTCGGGCAAAACAGGAGCAGGATGGCATCGTCGGGCGCCTGGGATGAGCAAGCCTCCGGCGCCACTCCGTATCGATATCGTCAAGCTTCACACAGCGTCCCGCGCGCGAGCTTTTTCGCGCCTGTTCGACGCGCTGTGCGGATCATGCTCCAAACGATAGTCGAACCAGTCCATCGATTGGAATCCAATCTACACGCCGGGCGATGAGCGCTCGCTCCGTACCGCACACACCGAGACCCCTTGACCTCGGCGCCATCATGCAACATATGAAGTTACATGAAACGAGACAGCCGTTTATCCGGCGTGCTCCATGTCCTTCTCCACATGGCGCAGCAGCCTGGCCCGTTCACGTCCGAGACCCTGGCGAAGGCCATGGACACCAATCCGGTGGTGATCCGGCGCATCATGGCGGGCCTCAGGGACCTCGGTTACGTCCGCTCCGAGAAGGGGCATGGCGGCGGCTGGACGCTGGCCTGCGACCTGTCGAAGGTGACGCTGCGCGACGTCTACACCGCGCTCGGCAATCCCCCGCTTCTGGCAATGGGCAACCGGACCGAGGCGCCGGGCTGTCTCGTCGAGCAGGCCGTCAATGCCGCCCTGGATCGGACCTTTCAAGATGCCGAGGCGCTGCTGCTGTCGCGCCTCGGTGCAGTGACGCTGGCGATGCTGGGCGATGATCTGCGCAAGCGGCTCGGGGCCCGCAAGGTCCGCGACATCAGCGCGCATCACGCGTGATCGGCTCCGTTCAGCAAGGCAACCTCATGACCGACATTCAAGCCATGTTCTCCGATCCGCAAGCAGTGGCGAAATACACGGAAGGGCCGCCGCGGTTCGTTCCCGGCTACAATTCCATGCTGTCCATGGCGGCGATCCTGCTGGCCGAGCGCGCGCGTGAAGACGCGCGAATCCTCGCCCTCGGCGCTGGTGGCGGCCTGGAGTTGAGAGCCTTTGCGCAGGCGCAGCCGCGCTGGACCTTCGACGGTGTGGACCCCTCGGCGGCGATGCTCGATCTCGCGCGGCAAACGTTGGGCCCGCTCGCTTCGCGCGCGCATCTCCACCGGGGCTATGTCGACGCTGCCCCGGAGGGGCCGTTCGACGGCGCCACGTGCCTGTTGACCCTGCACTTCGTCGATGCCGCGGAACGGCGTCGCATTGCCGCCGAAATCCGCCGCCGCCTCAAGCCGGGCGCGCCCTTCGTGATCGCTCATTTCAGCATCCCTGATCGCGACGATGAGCGGCCGCTGTGGCTATCGCGCTATTCGGCGTTCCTGGCCGCATCCGGCGTCGAGCCGGACAAGGCGGCTGCCGCGCGCGACGCCGTCACCAACCATCTGGAGATGCTCACGCCCGCGCAGGATGAGGCAATTCTGCGGAACGCTGGCTTCTCCGAGCCGACTCTGTTCTACGCCGGATTCACCTTCCGCGGCTGGGTGGCATACGCCTGAGACGTCCCGCTTCGTCGACACGGCGCGCATTCATGCAAAGCCGGGACCCGCCGGGACGTGCAGACATGCTCCCTTAGCCCGCGAATGAGGCGGTGTCCGTTCTGCCTTCAAAACCAGACATGGCCAGTACGCTCCTGCGAGTCGGCAAAGGGCCAACAACGGAAGAAGCTCTGCAAGAGGTGATCGTCGGACATTGATTGCAACATCAATCCGCATCTACGCGCTAGTCGCGCGCGGGCACCGGCTTCCGCGTGATGGTCGCCGCCGGAAGCGGCGTGAAATCCGGGTTCTGGTCGTTACCGACCCGTATGCCGGAATAAGCGACGAGCCCGTCAGCGGTGGCGACCGCGTCGCCCGAGCGTAACGAACCGTCCATCGCGAGATCGACTGATGCAAGACCGGCGGGGCTTTGGCCGTTGCAAGTGCAATCGGCGCGCAGCGCCTTCCGATAGGCAAAGGCGTTTTCGCTATCGGCGTAGCGTTCGCCGGTTGCGGCATAGGCTCTGTCAATGCTGGAGCCGAAGAAAATTTTGGTCGGGCTTGCCGGACAGAAGGCCTTACACATCTGCGCCGGCGAGGCCGCGCCGCGCATCAGCGGAAAATATTTGCCGTCGCAACTGCGCACGCAGAAGGCAGGTCCCGCGCTTACGACGACCGGCCGCGGCGGTGGTGATTGCGGATCAAAAGACGAGGTCTGCTGCTGTTGCTTCTGGCCGCCACCGAAAAAGAAATCAAGCAAGCCTTCGGCCGCACTCATTTCGGGCGTCAGCGCCACGGGGCCAACGATGGCGACAGCAACAAGCATGCGACGCAGCTTGCGCTGAAAGCACGATTCGGTACGCATCGCTTGCTCCACCGGACGCAACGAACTCTCTTCAGCACAAAGAGCGCTTGCGGCAATCGTGGATACGAAACGCGCTCTAAGCTGGGCGCAGAAGGGGAAAGAAATAGGCGAGTGGGCACGGCAAGCGCCACATTTCGGCCGTTATGGGACGCCGTGGGAGCCGTGATCCCCCGGAGTTCGCGCCGCGTTGAAACCGACCGAAGTCCGGTTCGCGTCAAAAGCAGCGGTCGTCCAACCTGTCAGGCGGTGTCCGGCCTCCCTCAAACCGCAGACATGACGATCGCTCATGTGGCGCTCGGCTCGGGGCCACTGACAGACCATTTTCGCGTGACCAAGTACGGACTGCTCGCGGAAGCCGACGTGAGCGGCGGCATTACCGGCACATGCGGGAGCATCACCGACGTTAACCCTGTCGGCAAATGATTTGTCGCGAGTCGGCAGCCGTCGACAAGTTGCCTCATTGGCGCGGAGAATTTTCAGCGGCACGAATCTGGGTCAGAGGCGCATTATGCTGAGAATGGCGTTGTTGGGCCTCCTCATACTGTTGAGTGTAGGAATGCTGTCGGCAATGGAGCTGAGAGCGCCACCGCGTCGCGCGGCCGCGATCGTGCAGCCGCTTGCCGAGCAGGACGCGGGCACTTCTGCTTCACACGACGCCCTGGCGAAGGCTGACCGCCTCGACGTTGCCGCTGTGAGCAGCGCGATGCCGACACAGACTGCTTCGGTGGAAGACCGCGTTGCTCCGCCAGAAGACGCCCATATTGGCTCGTCCGAGCCGGAGCCGATCGTCCGTCATCGGCACAATCCGAAAAAGATCGCGACCGCTGAACGTCCCAAGCCGAAGGCAACCGCTGTCAAGCGAACTGCCAACTTCCAGCGCTCAAAGGCCGCAAGCAATGCGGAGCCCTGTCGGCTCAAGGCGTTTGGTGGCTTGCGCAAGGCATTGAATTTGACCGGTTGCGACATCTGAGGACGCTTCTCGGGTGGCCGATTGAAGTTGAGCGATCCGAGTTCGTGGCCCGCTATCGGGCAGCAGTCCAGACCGCGCCTAATCAGTTTCCCCAAAGGGGGCTTACGGGTGCACACCCCGTATTGCCATCTTTCCTCCGATCGACGTCTCGCAAACTCTTCCGATCATCCATATGTTGCCCCCATGAAAAAGATCGGATTTCTGTCCTTCGGACACTGGACGCCCTCGCCGCAGTCGCAGACGCGCTCGGCGGCGGACACGCTGCTGCAATCGATCGAGCTTGCGGTTGCGGCCGAACAGCTCGGCGCGGACGGCGCCTATTTCCGTGTGCATCACTTCGCCCGCCAGCTGGCCTCGCCCTTTCCGCTGCTTGCCGCGGTCGGCGCCAGGACCAGCACAATCGAGATCGGCACCGCCGTGATCGACATGCGCTACGAGAACCCGCTCTACATGGTGGAGGACTCGGGCTCCGCCGATCTCATCGCCGGCGGCCGGCTGCAGCTCGGCATCAGCCGCGGCTCGCCGGAGCAGGTGATCGACGGCTGGCGCTATTTCGGATACCGGCCGGCCGACGGCCAGAGCGATGCCGACATGGGCCGCCGCCATGCCGAGGTCTTTCTCGACCTGCTCCGCGGCGAAGGCTTTGCCGAGCCCAATCCGCAGCCGATGTTTCCGAACCCGCCGGGGCTGCTGCGCCTCGAGCCGCATGCCGCCGGCCTGCGCGAACGGATCTGGTGGGGCGCCGGCTCCAACGCGACCGCCGTGTGGGCGGCGAAGCTCGGCATGAATTTGCAAAGCTCGACGCTGAAGAACGACGAGACCGGCGAGGCCTTCCATGTGCAGCAGGCCGCGCAAATCCGCGCCTATCGTGCCGCGTGGAAGGAAGCCGGCCACGCCCGCGAGCCGCGCGTGTCCGTCAGCCGCAGCATCTTCGCGCTGATGAACGATCGCGACCGCGCCTATTTCGGCGGGGAGCGCGGAGGCGAAGACCAGATCGGCTTCATCGACCCGCAGACGCGGGCGATCTTCGGCCGCTCCTATGCGGCGGAGCCGGATGTGCTGATCGAGCAGCTCCGGCAGGACGAGGCGATCTCGGAGGCTGACACCTTGCTGCTGACCATTCCCAACCAGCTCGGCGTGGCCTACTGCGCGCATGCGATCGAGGCGATCCTGACGCACGTTGCGCCTGCGCTCGGCTGGCGCTGAGAGATCTGGCGAATGCCGTGCACCACATGTCGGCCAATTCGCCACCGTTGATCTGTTGACCCAATGCGTCAGGGGCGTGTCGGCTCATCATTGATGGGCAACCGCCACCCGGGCGTTGGAACTTCGTCGCATCGCTCGCAGACCGGCGAACGGACGCCATGACACGCGACCTGCCAGGACGCTGCTCCGCCGTCTTCTCGCCCCCATTGTCGTTCAGGGAGCTAGGCGGGGCGGCGCTATGGTGGGCATAGTTCCCAAAGGTTCCGCGTGATCGTCCGACATCTTCTACAACGCGACTCTCATCATTCCCTTTCGCGCCGCGCGCTCCTGCGCGGGCTTGTCTCGGCAGGCAGCACTCTCGCGCTGGGCGGATGCGCAGGCTTGGGCGCGACCGGCGCGCGCTACGACGCGTCGTCCCTTTCCGTTGATCCCACACTGCTCGTCGCCACCACACGAAAGCCCGTGAAGGGCGGCCGCACGAAACCCTGGTTCGGGCCGGAGCGGGCGACCGCAATGACGGTCGCTCGGGCAAGGCTGGTGGCGCCGGACGAGAGCCGACTTTCTCTCGCCTCGGTCGGACTGGGCGATTGGCGCCTAGATCAGGTCGAACCGGTGCAAGCCGAAATTGGCGATCTCCTTGCGCAGGGCGGCGCGGGAGGAGACGTGCTGATCTATGTGCACGGCTTCAAGCAGACATTCGAGACGGCCGCGCTCGACGCCGCCCATCTCTCCGATGGGATCAAGTTCCGCGGCCGGACCATGGTGTTCTCCTGGCCCTCCAAGGCAGGATTGTTCGACTATGCCTATGACCGGGACAGTGCGATGTGGTCCCGCGACGATTTCGAACGCGTGCTCTCTTCCCTCGTGTCGACGTCAGGCGGCGGCCGCGTGCACATCGTTGCGCACAGCATGGGGACCATGCTGACGCTCGAGAGCCTGCGTCAGCTCTATGCGCGATACGGCGACACCGTCACGAGCAGGATCGGGACGGTCGTGTTTGCCGCACCCGACATCGACATGGACGTGTTCACGTCGGCGATCCACCGCATCGGTCCGCTTGCCGGCAAGATCACCGTGATCGCCGCGACGAACGATCGCGCTCTGGCTCTGTCGGGACAAATCGCGGGTGGAATGACCAGGGTCGGCGCCGCCGAGAAGGCTGTCATCCAGCGGCTCGGCGTGCGCGTGGTCGATGCTTCCCAGGAAGGCTGGAGCATCATCAATCACGATCTGTTTCTATCGAGCGCGGAAGTGCAGCGGGAGATCCGCCGTTCGATCGACAGTACGGCCGCGTAAGAGCGTGCACTTGCGGCGCATCGTGGACTTCCCGATGGACGCGCCGACTTCTTCGCCGGCTTCATGCGCTCGGCGCAGGGAGACTATCTGCAGGCCTTCATGATCGCGGGCGCAACGGGGATCGTCGCGGCCGTGCTGTCGCTGATGATCGGCCGGCGGCCGGTGCAACCCGCGCTCGCCACGGCCTTGTCAACGCCATCCGCGCCTCGCCACCAGATGACCGGGTAGGACCAGTCGTTGGTGTGATCGGCATCGGCCGCGGCGTTCAGCTGATGTTTAGCAAGATCCGCCCTGACGTGCCGCTGCGCATCAAATCCAGCGCGTCGTTGATGTCATCGAGCGCGAACTCGTGGGTCACGATCCCGCGGTAACTGACCTTGCCGGCTTCGTCGAGCCGGACGAGACGCGGGATGTCGCGCGCCGGCTGGCACTGCCCGCCTTCCGAGCCCTTCAGCACCTTCTCGAAGTGCAGCGGCAGCGTGTAGATCTCGACCTTGTCGCGGGGAACACCGACAAGGATACAGCGGCCCTTCTTCGCGGTGACCTCGTAGGCGAGCTCGATCAAACGGCTGACGCCGGTGGTCTCGACGACCTTGTCGGGCCCGTCAGCCCCCGTGATGGACCGAACCTCGGCGGCGACATCCTTCACCGTCTCGGAGTTGATGGTGTGGGTGGCGCCGAACTGCCTCGCCATCTCCAGCTTGTTGTCGAGGCGGTCGATCGCAACGACCGGATGGGCGCCGACCATCGCGGCAAATTGCACGATGTTCAGCCCGACGCCGCCGACGCCGAACACGACGACGGCCTCGCCGATCGCAACCTGCGCGTCGTTGTTGACGACGCCGAGCGCGGTCGTCACCGCGCAGCCGAGCAGCGGCGCGCTGCTGCGATCGATCGAGGGGGGAACGGGCGTGACGCGATTTTCCGACACCACGGCATATTCGTTGAAGGTGGTGACCCAGCCCGCGTTGAGGCGCTTGCCGCGCCAGGAATAGACCGGCGTATTGGACTGCACGCCCTTGCCCGGCCGCCAATGCATGACGACGGTGTCGCCCTGCTTGCACGAGACGACGCCGGGTCCGGTTTCGACGATGGTCGCCAGCGCTTCGTGCCCCAAAAGGTGCGGCAGGAACTTGTCGACGCCCTTGACGGCGTCGATCTCGTTGATCTGTGCGCCGCAGATGCTCGAGGTGTGCACGTGCGCGAGCACCTGGCCGTGTTCGAGCGTATCGGGCAAGGTGAACTCGTCGACGATCAGCGGCTTGCCGGACTCGACGAGAATCGCTGCCTTGGCAGTCTTGATGTCCATGAGCTGAGCCCGGTCACTCGAAATAGATGAATTCGTAATCGCCGGTGTAACCGAGCTTCCCGTAGAGCCAGATCCATTCGGAGGTGTGCAGGATGGACTCCGCCGTCAGCGCCCAGCATTCGAGGTTGTGCAACTCGGCAACGGTCCGGTAGCCCTCGACCATGACGTATTTGTTCTTGCCGACCCGCTCGATCTCCTTGAGCGCCGCATCGAGCTCGTAGAGCCTGAGATTGTGCAGAGTGCCGAGCGAGATGACGAGGTCGAAACTGTCGTCGCCATAGGGATAGACGTCCTGGGCGCGATAGTTGAACAAATACGGCCTCACCTGCTCATGCGAATTTGCAAGACCGTGCTTGGAGATATCGAAGCCGACGACCTTCAAGCCCGGCAGGATCTTTTGCATCTCGTACAGCAGGAAGCCCTTGCCGCAGCCGACGTCGAGCACGCTGGACCCATCCTTCAGGCCATAGGTCTCGATCAGCGCCTTGGCGACCGGAGCCCAGCGCCCGTCGATGAAGCGGTAGCCGCCATAGCCGAAACGGCGGTCGCCATCCCAATAATCGGCCTCGTATTCCCGCGCCTTCAGCGAGCAGCCGATCTTGTCGTCGTTCATGCGCCCCATGTAGTCGCGCTTGGTCGCAGTATGCAGTGGCGTCACGATATTCAGTAGTCGTCCCATCAAGTCCTCGGATTCCATCACGCGCTGAGATTGTCTTGACCGGCCTGGGGAGCCTTGCGACGTGACCTGCGAATCACCCTAGCATCTGTGCTGCAGGTGATCGTTGTTTCAGATCAATGATGGTGCGGCAGCCCCATCCACAACGTCCAGATGCGCACGGCCGGCGTCAGCCGGTCAAGGATCGAGGGATTCCTCCGCTTCACTGAGAGCTTCATCGATGGGACAAGTTCGGACCCGCCTGCTTCTGCAGGCATTCGCGGGTAGCGCGGACCCGATGTCAGGCGGACGCTTCGGCCGGCTCCGACATCGTCACCCGGTTCTTGACGCTGGGGCGCTCCTGCATCCGGGCGTACCAGGCGCGAAGTGCCTCGCACTCCGCAGGCACCGGCAGCTTCAGGAGCTCCGCAAAGATCAAGCCGCCGATGACCGTGATGTCGGCCATCGAGAGGGCCTCGCCGGCGACGAATGGCTGCTGCTTCAGAATGCCGTTGAAGTAATGCATGCCTCTGACGGCCTTGTCGCGCTGACGCAGGCCCCACTCGGCGTTCTGATAGATCTCGACCTCGGGCCCAAGCCCCGGCGTTGCGTGATGAAAGTACACGCTGATCGCGTCGAGCAGCTCCAGCTCGCCGCGCTTGCTCATCATGTGGATCACGCCCTTTTCGCGCGGCGTCCTGCCGGTGAGCACGGGAGCGCCGTCGAGCGCGTCGAGATATTCGGTGATGGCGGTGCATTCGCCGATGAAGGTGCCGTCGTCGAGCTCGAGCACCGGCAGCGTGCCCGAGTAGTTCTTGGCGAGGAACTCGGGTTTCTTGTGCTCGCCCTTCCACAGGTTGACCGACACGAACGTGACGCGCGGCCGCAGATTCTTCTCGGCGATGGCGATGCGAACGCGGGCCGGGTAAGGGCCGGTGGCCCAATCATGAATCTTCATCGATAAACCTCTTTGCTTCTCTCTACCTGCCACTTGGTAGACATTTATAGCCTTCAAAACCCGGCGGTCAAAGCCTATCTGTCACTTGGTAGATAACGAAGCGGTGAGGCGGCGACATGAGTACCAGCGCACGGGAAGCCATCCTGGCGGCCGCCAGACGCACCGCACAGGCGCACGGCTATGGCGGCCTGAACTTCCGCGATCTCGCCGCTGAGGTCGGCATCAAGGCCGCGAGCATCCACTATCATTTCCCGAGCAAGGCCGATCTCGGCGCAGCGGTCGCCAGGCGCTACTGGGAGGACACCGCGGCGGCGCTCGAAGCCATGCTGGCCGAGACCCCGGATCCCCTGCGCTGCCTGCACCGCTATCCCGACGTCTTTCGCAAGGCACTCGAGAACGGCAACCGCATGTGCCTGTGCAGCTTCATGGCTGCCGAGCATGACGACCTGCCGGACGCGGTGAAGCGGGAGGTGCAGGCCTTTGCCGATGTGAATGTCGCCTGGCTGAGCAAGGTCCTGGCCGCTGCGGCTCCGAGCAGTTCCGGGGAGAGCGAACGGCGCGCCCGGGCGATCTTCGCCGCGATCGGCGGCGCCCAGCTCCTGGCGCGGAGCCGCTCGGATCTGTCGCTCTACGACACCTTGATCGACAGCTACCGCGCGGCCGGTCTGCTGCCGGCCTGACGGATGGTTCCCGCGAGCCGGGGCGATGACACCATGAGAGTGGCGGCACCGCAGGATTGCGTGCACCATGGCGGCCGATTCGAACGTCGTGGACGCCTGCGGCGCCCATCTTGGTGCCGCTGACGATTTCGGTGTCGGGGAGGACCTCATGCGTAAGCCCGAACGCAACTTCGGCTAGCGTTGGCCGAAATGCATCATCATGCGGCTTCTCACGATCCCGTTCTGGTCGCGCTATCGATTCTGATCGCGGCCCTCGCCTCCTATACGGCGCTGGACCTGGCGACCCGAATGCGAGCTGCTTCGGGAAGGGCCCGCCGATCCTGGCTGGTCGCCGCGGCGATCGCCATGGGCGGCGGCATCTGGTCGATGCATTTCGTCGGCATGCTGGCCTTCAGCCTGCCTGGAATCGAAATCTCCTACGATCCATTCCTGACTCTGCTCTCGCTCGTCATTCCGATCGTCGTCGCCGCTGCCGCCTTTGCCGTTGTCGGACGACGCCCGCAGGCGCTGCTTGCATCCGGCTTCGCGATGGGACTTGGCATCTCCGGCATGCACTATACCGGCATGGCCGCGATGCGGATGGCGGCCCTCATCCAATACGATCCCCGATGGGTCGTGCTCTCGATCCTGATCGCGATCAGCGCCTCGATCGTGGCGCTCTGGCTCGCCTTTCGCAACACCAACGCGGTGCAGCGGCTGTTCGCGGGCCTGGTGATGGGCCTTGCGATCTCCGGCATGCACTATGCCGCGATGGAAGGCGCCATGTTCCTGCCGACCAGCGCCATGGCCCGGCCGGCAGGCCATCTCGGCGTCGGTCAGGCGCCGCTCGCGTTCCTGCTCGCCGGCATCACCATCATGATCCTGAGCATCGGCATCGCGGCGGCCGTCTATGACAGGGCATCGGCTGAGCGCGCCCAACGCGAGGCCGCCGCACTGAGGCGCAGCGAAGAACGCTTTCGGCTGCTTGTCGAAGGCATCGCGGACCACGCGATCTTCATGCTCGATCCGGACGGGCGCGTGGGCAACTGGAATCTCGGCGCGCGCCGGCTGATGGGCTATGGCGACGACATCGTCGGGACGAGCTACACCATTTTTCACACCGAGGAAGATTGCGCGGCCGGGGCGCCCGCGCGCGCGCTCGTTGAAGCCGAGCGGGAGGGGAAGTCCGCCATAGAAGGCTGGCGGGTGCGCAAGGACCGCAGCCGCTTCTGGGCGGAGGCAACGATCGTCGCGGTCCGGAACGACAGCGGCGCAATCGCCGGCTTTGCGAAGATCGTGCGCGACGTCAGCGAACGGAGACGGGCGCAGGAAGCGCTGGACCGCGCGCGCGAAGCATTGATGATGTCGCAGAAGATGGAGACCATCGGCCAGCTCACCGGCGGCGTGGCCCACGACTTCAACAACCTGCTCGCGGCCGTTCTCGGCAGCCTCGAACTGCTGAAGAAGCGCCTGCCGACGGACGATCCGAAGATCCTGCGCCTGGTGGAGAACGCGATGCAGGGCGCGGTGCGCGGCGCCTCCCTGACCCAGCGCATGCTCGCTTTCGCGCGCAAGCAGGATCTCAGGCCGGCGGTCGTCGATGTCCGCGAGTTGGTGCGCGGCATGACGTCATTGCTGAAATTCGAGGCCGGGATTGGTGTCGAGACGCGGTTCCCGATGCATCTGCCGAAGGTGAAGGTCGACGCGAACCAGCTCGAACTGGCGATCCTCAACCTGGCGGTCAACGCGCGCGATGCGATGCCGGACGGCGGCCAGATCACCATCGCCGCACGCGAGGAGCAGGGCGAAGGCGGCCTTTCGAGCAGCGGCTATGTCGCGCTCTCGGTGAGCGACACGGGCTGCGGCATGAGCGACGAGATCCTCAAGCACGCCCAGGAGCCGTTCTTCACGACCAAGGGCGTCGGCAAGGGCACCGGGCTCGGCCTGTCGATGGTCCACGGACTTGCCGAGCAGTCCGGCGGCAGGCTCGTCTTGAAGAGCCGTCCCGGAGAGGGCACGACGGCCGACATCTGGCTGCCGATCGCCGAGGAGACCGCGGTGCCGGACCTGCGCATGGCGGCTCCGGCAGCCGTAGCCCGGCCCAGCCGGCAGCTTTCCGTGCTCGTCGTCGACGACGACCTCCTGGTGCTCGAGAACACGGCAGCGATGCTGGAGGATCTCGGGCACGTCGTGGTCGAGGCGCGCTCGGGCGATGAGGCGCTGGCCTTGCTCCGCCGCACGCGCACCGTCGACCTGGTCGTGACCGACTATGCCATGCCCGGCATGACCGGCCTGCAGCTTGCCAGCGCCATCGCTGCGGAGCGCCCGGAGACGGTCATCCTCCTCAGCACGGGATACGCGGACCTCCCCAGCGACACGCGATCCAGCCTGCCGCGCCTGGCAAAGCCGTTCGACCAGGCCGCACTTGCGAAGGCGATCGAGGCGGCGATGGGCGAGGAAGAGCCGGCCGGATCAGTCGTCGCGTTTCGGCCGAAGAGCGCATGATTGCCTGATGATGAACGGCGCGCCATCCAGAATAAAACTGCGAACTCGTATGTTATTGAAGTGACCATACAACTTATGGCGCACCCAAACACGACCCACTGCAGATGGCGCCAGCCTTCTGCAGCACGGAGACCGCTCGGCTGCGGCCACACGAAGTATCAAGGCACGAACTCAGACTAGGGCACCTCCCGCTGTCCGATTCTCCCGCCATTCACAATCCGATCGCTCGGATGCACTACGACCCGATCGCCGACAGCCAGTCCCGAGATCACCTCAGCCACGTGTTTATTGTGGTGACCGATCTGGACCGGCTCGAGCCGGGCATGTCCATTCTCCTCGGCAAAAACGGCCCACTGGTCACCTTTTCGGAACAAGGCACTCACCGGGATGGTCAATGCATCGGTGGCGCTCCAGGTGGTCACATGGACGACCACCCGGTAGTCGTGGCCAAGCTGGGACCACACTTCGGGCGGATCCACGAAATCGATCGTCACCCGTACCCGCTGCTCCTCAATGCCTAGCGCCGACACCTTCAGGAAGCCTGCGGGGTCCACGCGCACGACCTTGCCCTTGATCGAGGGCCCGCCCCAGCCGTCGATCCGGACGGGCGCGCCAACCTTGATCTGCACGGCGTCGGTCGAGAGCAGGTCGGCCACGACCTCCAGATCGAGCGGGTTGCCGATATCGACCAGCGGCGTCCCTGGCAGGACCGTCGCCTCGCTGTCCTGGACGATCTTCAGCACCCGTCCGCTCGCCGGCGCGAGTACCCGGACGCAACAGGTCGGCTCCGCCGACGGGGCAGCGTTGGCTGGATCCATCAACCGGGCAGCCAGGCTGGTGCGTACCGCACGCCGCATCTCGACCTGAGCCTTGGCGCTCGCCAAGGCGGCCTCGTTCGTGGCCACGTCGAACTTCGCCTTATCGAAAGCCTGGGCCGAGGTGGACTGCGTCCGCAACAGCGTCTGCGCCCGCTGGAACTCGGTCCTGGAAAAGTCCAGCGCCGCTCCGATCCGCTGTACCTCGGCTTCCTGTTGCTGGATGGCTGCGTCCGCGGCCGCAACTTCCGCCTGAAGCTGGTCGCGGGAGCGCACGTCGATGAAGCCCGGCAGTGTCGGCTGCATCAAGGCGATGACGGTCTGGTTGGCGACGACCTCGTCGCCGACGTGAAGCGACGGCCCCTGCTCGCCGAACGGATGCGAAATCCTCAGGACCTTGCCTGCGATGGGCGCCGAGACGGTGTAGACGTGGCGGACGCGCGTCTTGCCGTCGTCGTCCGCCGTGACTTCGATCGGGCCCTTCGCGACGGTCGAGAGATCGACCAGAACCGGCCGGGGCCATGCGAACCACGCCAGTCCGCCCGCGATCCCGGCCAGGGCCGCAGCACCGATGATACGTTTGGTCCAGTTTGCCGACATGGCTAGTCTCGCGTCTTGAGGACCGCCACGAGGTCCAGTTTATCGATGCGTTCGCGGATGACCACCGCGGAGGCGACAGCGGCCAGCACCACCACGGACGTGGCGAAGACGTAGGTCGAATGCTCGACGACAAGGCGGACGCGCATCAGTTCTCCGGCCAGGTTCGTCTTCATGACCCACGCGAGCCCGTAGCCCATCACCCACCCGGGCGGCTGGGCGACCAGCGTCAGGATGGCGAGCTCAAGCAGGAGGATGCGCAGAACCTCGCCGCGCGTGAAGCCGAGGACGCGCAGGCTCGCCAATTCCCGCGCCCGCTCCGACAGCGAGATCCGTGCGTTGTTGTAGACGACGCCGAACGCGATCACGGCGGCGAGCCCGGTGTAGATGCTCGCCATCGTGGTGATGAGCAGCGCGACGGTCTTGCGAAAGTTGGCCAGCGAGACGCGCTGCAGCGCCACACCGGCGACCGTCGGCATGGACTTCACGGCCGCGTAGAAGTCCTCCTTCCGGTTCTCGTCGAGGCTGAGGTTGACGCTGGTGACGACCGGGGCCTCGCGCATGACCTGCCGAAGTGCGTCGATATCCATCATGCCCCTGATGCCGAAATAGTCCTCGACGGTCGCCACGATCGGCATCGTGACGGTACGTCGGGCGCCTTCGAGCAGATCGAGCTCGACGGTATCGCCGGCCGCGACCCCAAGGATGTGGCCGAGCATGCCGGAGATCGCGAGGCCGGTCTCCGGAAGCGCGACCGGCCGGAGGTCGACGTCGATGATGCGCCTCAGGTCGGCACCGGCGGGCCGGCCGCTGATCGTGATCCGGCGCTCGACGTTGCCATGGCGGATCCGGACGGGCACCTCGCGGAACGGCTCGGCGGCGAGAACGCCGGGCAGCCGGTTCACCTGCTCCACGACATTCTCGACCCGCTTCTCGACGAAGCCGATGGTCGCGTCCTGCCGGTCGGCGAGGAAGTAGGTCACGTCGATCAGTTGCTCCATCGTGTCCCGGGTAAACAGCGAGACGACCAGGATCGCGGTGGCCAGCGCCATCCCAAGCGCCGTGAACGCGGCCCGGACCGGGTGTCGCGCGATGTTGCGGATCATCATCAGCGTCGGCTGCGACACGACTTCGTCGAGCTGAATGCTCGCCGGGAGCAGCCGCCGGTACAGCGGAGGGGCCGGCGGTTGCATCGCGACGGCGGGCGCCAGCCTCACGACTTCGCGCAGCGCCCGCAACGCGCCGATCGCCGCGGCGGCCGCGCTGAGCGCGCCGGCGATCACATACAGATCCGGCGCCTTCGCGAACACCAGGAACGGGAAGTGGAAGAAGTCGCCGAACAGCCCCGTGACGCGCAGTCCCAGCAAGGTCCCGACGATGCTGCCCAGGACGATTCCCGCCGCCACGATCATGGCGACGAACTTGAAATAGTGCAGAACGATGCTGCCGTCCGTGTAGCCCAATGCCTTCAGGAGGCCGATCTGCTCGCGCTCCAGAGCGACCAGCCGGCTGAGGGTGAGATTGACCAGGAACGCGGAGACCAGAAGGAAGATCGGCGGCAGCGTGCGGCTCATGTTGTTGAGCATGTCGAGTTCATGATCGAGCCAGGCGTGCGAGGTCTGGTCCTTCCGCCCGTGGGCCGCCTGGCCGCCGTAGGGATCGAGCAAGGCATCCAGCCGCAAGATCACCTCGCGCTCGGCGGCGCCGGGCTGCAGCTTGACCGAAACTGCCGAAAAGGCGCCGTCGAGATCGTAGACGCCTGCGAGCGCCTTCTCCGACATCCAGACGATGGCGAAGCGGCGGTCGTCCGGCATCAGGTCGCCCGGGCCGACCGTGTAGACGAACTCGGGGGACAGGGCCGTGCCGACGATGACGAGCTCACGCTTCTTGCCGTTCAGAATGGCCGAGAACCGCGCCCCTTCGGAGAACCCATGCGCCCGCGCGAACGGCTCGTTGACGACGACCTCCTCTGTCCGTCCCGGCTCCGGAAGCCGTCCGGAACGGATGTACAGCCGATTGAGGTGCGGCTCGGCGTTGTCAGGTAGGGATACGAACTGCCCGCTGGCTGGTTCGGAAAAGCCTGGGATGTCGAGCAGCGCGAGCTTCGCGATGCGCGCGTCGACGGCGGCGACACCGGGGATTTCCGCGATCCTGTCGGCGAGGGCCTTGGGTGCGCGCTTCGCCTGGGCGAACACGTCGCCGAAGCTGTACCGTTCGTAGTACGCGATCCGCGTCTCTTCGAGAGACCGATGCGAGCCGACGGCGAGCACCAGCGTGGCGACGCCGCCTCCGACGACCAGCGCGATGGCGAGGACCTGCGCCCACATTCGCCTGACGTCCCGGAACAGCTTGATGTCGAGCGCCCTCATGCCGTCACCAGCTGAGTTCGGCCGCTTCGCGACGGGTCTCGTTCCTCTGGATCCTGGAGATGCGGCCGTCGGCGAAGAACAGCACCCTGTCGGCGACCTGCTGGATGCTGGCGTTGTGCGTGATGATAATTGTCGTGGTGCCGAGCTGTCGGTTGACGCCGAGCAGCGCTTCGATCACGCGAATGCCGGTCTTCGAATCCAGCGCCCCGGTCGGCTCGTCGCAGAGCAGCACCGCCGGGCGTTTCGCGATCGCGCGGGCTATGGCCACGCGCTGCTGCTCGCCACCGGATAGCTGCGCCGGAAAGTGATGCATCCGCTCCTCGAGCCCGACCAGAGCGAGGGCGTCGGCCGGCCGCATCGGATTTTTGGCCACCTCGGTGACCAACGCCACGTTTTCGTAGGCGGTGAGGCTCGGCACCAGATTGTAGAACTGGAAGACGAAACCGACGTGGTCGCGGCGATACTTCGTGAGCTCGCGGTCTTCGAGATCGGTCAGGTCGATATCCCGGAAGAACAGCCTGCCGCTGGTCGGCCGGTCGAGACCGCCCATGATGTTGAGCAGGGTCGTCTTGCCGCTGCCGGAGGGGCCGAGCAGCACGACAACTTCTCGCTCAGCGATCTCAAGATCGACATTGTTGAGGGCATGGACCGCCACCTCGCCGGAGATGTAGGTCTTGGTCAGAGCCGTGGCTGTGAAGACGGATTGGGTCATTGCGTCTCAAACAGTGTGAGCAGTCACTCTCCGCCTTTGAGGCTCCCCTGGATTGATTTAGATCAGGCAGCTCGCTGAATTCGCTCGGTTTTCTCAAAACAGACGCTCAGTAGACATGAGTTGCTCCGGCGACGAGCTCGCCGACCAGTTCCGGGATCCTGCCAAGGTGATCCGATACAATCTCCGCACCTCGCTCTCTTAGCTCCTCCGGGGGAACGCCGTCCTTCGTCGCCAGCCTGAGATGAACGAGATCCGGCATGGACACCGGCGCACCGATCCGGCTGACGATGAGGCACTGCGCTGCGGAGACCTCCGGAATGGCGCTGACCAATGTCTCAGCTACTCGCTTTGCCAAGATGTTGTAGATCTTGCCGACGTGGCTAACGGGGTTCTTGCCGGCGGCAGCCTCCAAGCTCATCGGCCGCCAAGGTGTGATCAGGCCATTGACGCGATTGCCCCGACCGACCTGCCCGTCGTCGCCAGCCTCCGCTGAGGTGCCGGTCACGGTCAGATAGATGCTATCGGACGGGGCATCATCAGCAGCGTTGACGGCCACCTCGCAATCCCTAAATCCGTGCTCGCTTGCGCGTTCACGGACGTACTCGGCGAGCGCCGCCTTTTGTTGCAGATAGCTGTCCATGTCGTTAAGAAACCGCCCGATCATGGCGCAGGCGATTGTCAGCTTGACGCCCTCTCCGCTTCGGACAGCCATGATTTTGATGTCTTCACCCCAAGCCGGATGGTCACGCGCGCGATCGCGGCCGTGAATTCCCTGTTCGATTGCGAGCACGAGGCGTTCGAGCGCACTGAGCGGTGCGTGACCAACTCCGAAAGACGTATCGTTGGCAAGCGGAATTTGCCTTGCGCTCCCCCGAGAGAACAGCGATTGCAGGTCCTGCGAGCCCTGATGAACCAGGGCCTCGATACGGACGTGACGATCGGCGTCCAGCGCATGGAGATTGGCCTTCAGCCAGGCCCTTGAGCCCTCGATGGCAATGTCCTCGACTGGAATCGCTTCGTTTCCGACGTTGGTAACGGCCCGTCCTGCCAGGAGGATTCTGATCGGATCGGTCACCTTTCCGCCGTTGAAGGTAGGCATTGCCCTGCCGCCGCACAGTAGCGCTTTGTCGACATTGTAGTGCAGCACATGGCCGAATCTGCGCAGGTATTCGCGACAGAGATTGCGGGACAGCGTCTCGGCAAGGGCATCGCAGATCGTGTCCGGGTGACCGGCTCCCTTGCGCTCGACGACCTCCACGTCATCGCGATTGTCAAGCTGCGAAAGGACAAGATCAAACATCGGTGTAACCAATCGAAACAGAGGCGGTCAGCCCTTTTCCGCACCATAAGGACCGGTCTACCGGCGATGGTCGTACTTGAATTGCAGGGCAGCCGGACTCGCGCCGGTGCGCTCGACAGTGAGCTTCACGGTGTAGAGATCAAATCCGGGAAGGTCGAAGAAGCCGCCATAGGTCGTGGTGCCCGAGATCTGCATTGGCTCAAGCTTCTTCTTGGCGCCGGACAAGCCCAATCCTGATACTTCCGCAGTCACGACGGCATCAGAAATACGCGCGCCGCTTGCTGCATCAAAGACGGCGGCAACGACGTGATATTCATGCGGCCCCTTTGGGGTGCGCCCGTGCATCGGTCGTTCGGTGGTGGAGCCCGACGGGAGGCCCTTCACGATCTCGGCCGGCACGATGCCCAGGTAGACCGTCACTCCTCCTGCCGTTTTTGAGAGGTCGGTGTCCGCAGCGGTCGCTATGCCGATCAAGCAACCGGCCAGCCAGAGGCCTCCGAGCAGAGCGCCGACCGCCCGCCGGCTAACCATGCCGATATCCTCCAGTGGACTCAGTGCCAAAGACCCGGCTCAACTTCGGAATGAATCCCGGCACATCGGCCGCATATCTGACATAGGCGTCTCCGAATTCTGCTCGGGCATCCTGCTCCTCCGTGTGAGCCAGCCTGACGTACATCACGGTCAGCACCGGGAACATCGCGAGCGTCAGGATCGTCGGCCATTGCAGCAGGAAGCCGAACATCACCATGATGAAGCCGACGTATTGGGGGTGGCGAACGTAGCTGTAAGGCCCGCTTGTGGCGAGGCTTCGGGTCTGCTGGGCATCGTACAGCACCCTCCAGGCCGCGGAAATCAGGACGAAGCCCGCGCCGATGAAGATGAAGCTCAGGATGTGGAACGGTCCGGCGTGCGGATTGGTCTTCCAGCCGAACATCATCTCGAGCAAGTGCCCGGCGTCATGGGAGAACCAATCGACGTTCGGGTAGTGCGACTGCAGCCATCCCGAAAGGAAGTAAATGGTGAGCGGGAAGCCGTACATCTCCACGAACAGCGCCACCAAAAATGCGCTGAAGGCGCCGAAGGAGCGCCAGTCGCGGGCGGTCTGCGGCTTGAAGAAGCTGTAGGCGAACAGGATGAAGACCACCGAATTGACGATGACGAGGCTCCAGAGACCGTAGGCGGGCGCGGTGTCGTGCATCACGCGCTCCTTGGATCGTTGGGGCGGCCGCCGCCATGGTGGTGACCGTGTCCGCCATGCATGAAGAGGTGCATCAGCGGACAGGCGAGAAGCGGAAGCCAGATCAACAATCCGAGCACGTGGGCCCTGTGCTCGGTGAACAGGAGTGCGCCCGCGATGACCAGAAATCCCACCAGGACCAGGCCGGCCTTGGCCTTGACCGACAAGCCCTCTCGAGGGCGCTCTCGATACCCGGAATGATCCTGCACCGACATCTGCACGCTCCTATGGCGCTTGATAGCTTAGAGGCGCGGCTGCCATCATTGTTGACGCAGATCAACGGCACGAGTCCCGCAGGGCCTCACTGCATCGGCTTGCCGGGCTGCATTCCCATGCCCATCATGCCTCCGCCCCGCATCGCCGGCATCATGCCCATCTGCGGCGCGAGCAGCTCGTCGGCGGTCTTCTTCTGCTCATCGGAAAAGCTGCCGACGAGATTGGTCAACGCGGATTTCATCGCGCGGGTAGCTTCGAGCCGCGCGGACAGCCATTTCTCCTGCCAGGTCAGCCGGTCTACCAAAGGCTCGGAGCCGGCCTGTGACATCATCGAGGTCCGCAGCTCGCCGAGGGCCTTGGCATTCGCGCGTAGCGCGTCTGCAAACGCGTTCCAGGCCGACGCCTGGGCGTCCGTGATCTTGAGCTCGGTCCGGAGGAAAGCGATCCGCCCCTCCACGCGATCGATCGTCTCCATGCCGTCGCCGGACTGTCGCATCATGCCCATCATCCGCATCATGTCCGACATCGGCATGTTGCCGCCCATCATGTTCATCATGCCGCCGCTGGTCATGCCCTGGGACGGTCCGGTGCCGCGCGGCGGCTCCGGAGCCGCGGGCGCCTTGGCTGCCGGCGCCTCCTTCTGGTCAGGATGATGACCCTGGTGCTCGGCAGGCGATTGCGCGAACGAGGGATTGCCGAGGATCGTGAGCAGCAAAGCTGCCGCAAGCGTGGGGCTTCGCATCGTTAATCCTCCTGAGATCTGGCATTTGGATGGATTGTGACGATCGCCGCCTGATGCGAGTTGATTCACGTCAACCAAAGCCGCGGTCGCGACAGGATTACCAAGTGTTCATTGCTTGCGATCCCTCAAAGCGGAAAGCCCGGCTGCGCCTCATGATGGCGGGTCCACAATCCGGGAGAACGGACATGATCACGAAGAAGCTCTTGGCTGCGATCGGCATCGTTTCCCTGTTGGCGGTGCCGGCGATGGCGCAGACCACCGACAAGGAAAAGAACGGCCATCATTACAGCGGTGGTCCGAAGACCGAGGTCCCCCACCACATGGGCAAGAAGGAGACGGTCGGCGTTTCGAAGGACGGCGCGTCCGGTGGCCATCACTACACGGGCGGCCCCGCTTCGTCGCCGCACCACATAGGCGACAAAAAGTAATAAGGATCGCGCCCGTTCTCGCGGCGGCAACACCGCCGCGGCGGGCTTCTCGGTTTCGGCAGGTCGGCTCCGCCGGCCTGCCGTCAGCCGACCACCCGATCTCCGACGAATCGACGACACCTCGATCGGGATCACGGGCAGTAAAGATGTGCTCGAAAGGGCGGTGTTGGCCAGCCGAAACGAGGCCGGGTTCGCAGATGGGTACTGGGCGACCGCGCCATCCAGAACCAAGCCACGAGCTCCTACATAATTGAAACTCCTTGTGATTTTGCAAGCGCTCGCAGCGCAGCGATGCTCGCCGCCGACTTCGGCCTTGAGCACGCCTCATAACTCTGCGCGCCATGGCGGCTTCGGGATGCTAGTATCGCGAAGGCCGCAAGACCGACGCGATTGAAATACGGTCGAGACGATGGCGCGCGAAGAGACGCACTCCAAAAACAACGCCTGACCGCACTTGCGGTTCGTCGGCCGGGATATGGAGGACGCTATGGCATGGCGCGACGACAAGGCCCGGGCAACTCTGATCCACGACGCGGCGCAAAGCGTGCAGCCGGGCAGGGCCCCCCGGACCTTTGCCGAGCTTCTGTTCGGCTACACCAATAGCGAGGATCTCGCCAACTACGATGCCTCCTCGCTTGCCCTGCTGGCGGAGCAAGCCTGGGAGCACGTGCAGCGGCGCACGGCCGGTCGTGCCGATATCCGCATCGTCAATCCGATGATGCCGGATGGGCGCGAGATTTCCGTGCTCGAAATTCTCAACGACAACATGCCCTTCCTGTTCGATTCCACCATGGCGGAAATCGCCGAGCAGGGCATCGAAGTCACCCTCGTCGCTCATCCCATCATCGCGGTGGAGCGCGATGACCAGGGCAAGCTGCTGCACTTCTACGGTGAAGCCCTCCCAGAGGGAGCAAAGGGCGCGCGCGAGAGCCTGATTCACCTCCACATCACCCGCCTGGACGCCGACGCCGACCGCGACAGGCTGATTGACGGCCTCACCAGGACGTTGAGCGACGTGCGCGCCTGCGTCGTCGACTGGCGCGCCATGCGCGATCGGGTCGAGGACGCGATCAAGACTTTCTCGTCCAATCCGCCGCCGCTGCCGATCGACGAGGTCGCCGAGGCCAATCAGTTCCTGCAATGGCTGTGCGCCGACAATTTCACCTTTCTCGGCGTGCGCGAATATCGCTTCTCGCCCGACAGCGATGGGTCGGACGACATCACGACCGCCGAGGGTCTCGGCATCCTGCGCGATCCCGATGCGAAGGTCCTGCGCCGCGGCAACGAAATGGTGGTGATGACATCGGAAATTCGCGAGTTCATGCGCGAGCCGACCCTGCTGATCGTCATCAAGGCCAATGTGAACAGCCGGGTTCATCGCCGCATCCGGATGGATTATGTCGGCATCAAGCTTTATGCGCCCGACGGCCGGCTCGAGGGCGAATTGCGTGTCGTCGGCCTGTTCACCTCGGGCGCGTATACGCGCTCGGCACGACAGATCCCCTATATCCGCCACAAGGTGACACGGGTGCTCCAGCGCGCCGGCTTCGACCCGAACAGCCATTCGGGCAAGGCCTTGATGCATATGCTCGAGGAATATCCGCGCGACGAGCTATTCCAGGTCGACGTCGACACCCTCTTCAATTTCGTCATGGAGATTTTGATCCTCTATGAGCGCCCCCGCGTCCGGGCGCTGGCCCGGGTCGACAAGTTCGATCGCTTCGTCTCCATCCTCGTCTTCATTCCACGCGACAAATACGACACCGACGTGCGCACGCGCGTCGCCAACTTCCTGGCGCAGGCCTACCGGGGGACGCTGTCGGCCTCCTACGTATCCTTCCCCGAAGGAGCATTGGCGCGCGTCCACTACATCATCGGACGTTATGAAGGTAAGACCCCCGCCGTCGAGCGCGCCGCGCTGGAAGCCGGGATCAGCGCCATTGCCGCGACCTGGGCCGACAAGCTGAAGGCCGCGCTGGCTGCGTCGACCGATGGCATGCGGGCGCGCATGCTCGCCAATCGCTATGCCCAGGCCTTTACCGGCGGCTATACCGAGGTATCCACGGCGGAACAGGCGATCGCCGATATCGCCACCATCGAGAAGCTCACCCCGGCCCGCCCGGTGACGATTTCGGTTCACCGCTTCGAGGAGGACGATCCCAGGCGCTTCGGCCTGAAGGTGTTCTCGGATGCCGCGCCGCTGTCGCTGTCCTATCGCGTGCCGGTGATCGAAAATCACGGCCTGCGCGTGGTCGACGAACGCACCTATCAGATCGTGCCCGGCAACAGGCCCGAGCCGGTATGGCTGCACGACATGACGATCGAGACCAGCGACGGCCAGCCGATCGAGATCAACCGGGAATTCAGCCATCGCCTGGAAGCCTCAATCATGGCGGTGGTCACCGATCGCGCCGAATCCGACGGATATAACGCCCTGATCCTGCGCACGGCCCTGGGCTGGCGGGAAGTCTCGACCATCCGGGCGCTGTCGCGCTATTTGCACCAGATCCGCGCTCCGTTCACCCAGGACTATATGTGGGAGACCTTGCGCAAGAACGCCGCGATCACAGCCAACCTCGTCGCGCTGTTCCAGGCCCGCCGCGATCCGCGCCTCGTCCTGACCGATCGCGAGCGTTCGGCGCGCGAGACAACTCTGCTTGCCGAAATCGAGGAGCAGCTCAAATCCGTCGCCTCGCTCGATGAAGACCGCATCCTGCGCCGCTTCACCAATCTGGTGCAGTCGACCATCCGCACCAATTTATGGCAGGTCGGCCGGGACGGACATCCGCGTCCGGTGATCTCCTTCAAGTTCGACGCGCGCAAGATCGAGGACCTGCCCCCTCCCCGACCACTCTATGAGATTTTCGTCTATTCAACCCGCGTCGAAGGCATTCACCTGCGCTTCGGCAAGGTTGCGCGCGGTGGCTTGCGCTGGTCCGATCGGCCGCAGGATTTCCGCACCGAGATCCTCGGCCTGGTGAAAGCACAGCAGGTCAAGAACGCCGTGATCGTGCCGGTCGGCGCCAAGGGCGGCTTCGTGCCCAAGCGGCTGCCGCCGCCCTCCGATCGCGAGGCGTGGCTCGCGGAGGGCACCGAAGCCTATCGCATCTTCGTTCGCTCGCTGCTCGAACTCACCGACAATCTCGACGGCGACGTCGTCGTGCCGCCCGACTTGACCGTGCGGCATGACGGCGACGACCCCTACCTCGTCGTCGCCGCCGACAAGGGCACCGCCACCTTCTCCGACATCGCCAATGCGATTTCGGCCGAGAAGAACCATTGGCTCGGCGATGCCTTCGCCTCCGGCGGCAGCCAGGGCTACGACCACAAGAAGATGGGGATCACGGCGCGCGGCGCCTGGGAAGCGGTCAAGCGCCACTTCCGCGAGCTCGGCACCGACATTCAGACCATGCCTTTCACCGTGGTCGGCGTCGGCGACATGTCCGGCGACGTTTTCGGCAATGGCATGCTGCTCTCGCCGGCGACAAAGCTGGTGGCGGCATTCGATCACCGCGACATCTTCATCGATCCCTCGCCTGATCCCTCGATCAGCTTCGCCGAACGCAAGCGCCTGTTCGACCTGCCGCGATCGAGCTGGCAGGACTACAACAAGACGCTGATCTCGCGGGGCGGCGGCGTGTTCTCGCGCACGCTCAAGGCGATCCCGCTGGCACCGGAAGTGCGCACCCTGCTCGATCTCGACAGGGAGCAGGCCACACCGTTCGAGGTGATGACGGCGATCCTGAAGGCGCGCGCGGACTTGCTGTGGTTCGGCGGCATCGGCACCTACATCCGGGCGTCGGCGGAGAGCGACGATCAGGCCGGCGACCGCGCCAATGATCCGATCCGCATCACCGGGACCGAGGTTCGCGCCAGGGTGATCGGCGAAGGCGCCAATCTCGGCGTCACCCAGCGCGGCCGCATCGAAGCGGCGCAGACGGGCGTCAAGCTCAACACCGACGCGATCGACAATTCCGCCGGCGTGAATACCTCCGACGTCGAGGTCAACATCAAGATTGCATTGGCGCGCCCCGAGCGCGAGGGACGCCTCAGCCCGGCTGACCGCAACACCCTGCTCGCCGCGATGACCGATGAAGTCGGCACGCTGGTGCTGCGCAACAACTACCTCCAGACGCTGGCGCTCTCGCTTGCCGAACGCAAGGGCGTGGCCGAGACCGGCTTCCTCACCCGCCTGATGCAGTCGCTCGAGCAGCGTCACCTGCTCAGCCGTGCCGTGGAATTCCTGCCCGACGATGCAGCGATCGCTGAGCGCACGAGGCGCGGCCAGGCCCTGACACGGCCGGAGCTCGCCGTATTGCTCGCCTACGCCAAGCTGACGCTCTACGAAGACCTGCTCCTCACCGGCGTGCCGGATGATCCTTATCTCGCCCGCAGACTGTCGCTGTATTTTCCGCGCGAGGTTCTCGACAAATTCCCGACCGCGGTCGAGCACCATCGCCTCCGACGCGAGATCATCGCGACCAGTCTCGTCAATGCCGTGATCAACCGCGGGGGCCCGGCCTGCATCGTGCGCCTGACCGACGAGACCGACGCCGATATCTCGACCATCGTCATGGCGCAGGTGGCGGTGGACGCGATCTACGAGCTCAGGCGACTCAACGACGCGATCGACGCGCTCGACACACGTATTGACGGGCAGTTGCAGCTCAGCCTCTACGCGACGATCCAGGATCTCCTGCTCTCCCGCATGGTCTGGTACGTGCGCAATGTCGATTTCAAGGATGGGCTGAGCGCGATCAACGCCCGGTTTGGCCCTGCCGTCCGCGAGATCGCAGCCTCCCTCGACGACGCCCTGCCGCCGGACCTGCAAGCCGCGCGCGGCAAGCGCCGGCAGGAGCTGACCGATGCCGGCGTCCCGACCGGCCTCGCCGGCGAATTGGCGGACCTCGACGCCCTGGTCTCGGCGCCTGACATCGTGACGGTCGCCGAGCGCACCGGCCGCAGCATCCGCGATGCCACTGCGACGTTCTTTGCCACTGAGGCCAATTTCCGTCTCGACCGCATCATCGCCGCCGCGCGCAGCGTGCCGGTCAGCGATCATTTCGAACGCCTGGCCATCGACCGCGCCGTCGAACTGATCGCGGCAGCCGAAAGACGCCTGACCGCAGATATGCTGGCAACCGGCCAATCCGGTCAGCAGGCCGTGGAGACCTGGCTTGCGGCTCATCCCGAGGCGACGCGCATCCGCCGCGCGGTCGAGGAGATTGCCGCCGGCGGCCTGACGCTCGCCAAGCTCATGGTGGCGGCCAACTTGTTGGGGGACCTTGTCAAAGCCTAGAGGGAGGAATCCAATGATTCACGCCACGTGCCATACCGCCGACAATGTCCGCTGTATCGAGTTCGATGCCACACCGTGGTTCAACGAGGCTAATGCTCCGAGCATCATCGATTTGGCCCAACGAGGATGGTCCAGCACGGCGATTGCAGAATCCCTCGAGCACCGACGTGGATACGAAGGCTTGCACGACCTCGTTGAGTATGCGGCGAAGCGACTGCAATCGGAATCCCTGGAGGACCCGACCTGGGAAACCTTCGAGTGCGTCGTCGATGGACCCGAGGCCGTCGCCTGGCTCGAGAAAAACCGGCCCAACGTTGTCGCAAGGATCCCATAGGCCAAGGCAAGCGCAGCAAAGGCCACAATTGATTGGCGGCATCGCAAACGAAGCGGAAATGGCGCGCCACGGCCGATGAAGATGGGCACTATTGTTTCGCTGTGCCACTGTGCGCAGTCTGACGCTCTATCCAGCCGAGCCACGGGCGCGTGCGCGTGCGCTGTCACGCGGCGCCGTTACAGTTTTCCATAGACTCGCCCGGCGACCGCCTTCAGGCGCTCGACCGAGCCGGACTCAGGATGCGGCTTGACCGGCGCGAACAGGATCGAAGCCTGCCTGCCGTTCTTCCAGACATAGATGTTGACGGCGTTGCCGTTGCCCTTGGTGCAGGAATGCTCGCCGAACGCTTCACTGCCGAGCTCGGGTATCGCCACGTGTTTGCACGGGCCCGTGCGCTTCATCATGCTGACGACGGTGTCGCGCGAGATTGCGATCACCGCGACGGTCATGGTGTTGGCCTCGCGATCGAACATCATGCAGCTGCCCGCGCCGGTCCGCTGGACCGTCAGCGTGCCCTTGTCGAGAAAGCCGTCGGCATCCGCGGCCGTGAGCCACTCGCAATTGCCGAACCGCTCGCTGCTCTTGCTTACATTCCCGATGGCAACGCGCGCGGCTTCGGTGATCGGTCCGAGCAGCGCATCGTCGGCACGCCGGCCGATCGGATAGACGCTGATCTGCAGGATGTAGTCGCCGGACAAGGCGACGACCGAGGCCTCCTGGCGCTGCGCGCCGGCGGCGCTCGTTCCGCCCTGGCCTTCCTCGCCGATCCCGGACACTGCGTTCAGCGGCATGCGCTCGCCGAGCGTCTTGACGAAGGTCGCGTACAATTCCCTGGCGCGGTCCTTGTCGGGATTGCGGAACACGGTCAGCATCATCGTGTCACCGCGCCCGGCCTGGTAGATGCAGCCGCGACCGTCCTGATTTGAAATCAGCGACCATGTGAGCGCCGGCATCGCACGGGCGAGCTCCTGGGCGCTGATGAACGGGCAGGTCTCGGCCGCGCGCACGGGAGCGACCGGAACGGCTGCGATTGCAAGGAACAGGGCGAGGCAGGAGAACAGACGATCGATAGGACGCATGGGACAACTTACCACCGCAAATGGCGCGCCATTCAGAACAAAGCCGAGAGCTCGTATATAATTGAAATTGTTATACAAATTCAAGCTGCTGGGAGGGTCGACTCACCGAAGGCTACCTACGTCCCCCAACGGTTTCCGCCGAGTTTATGATGGACGTGGTTTAGCGATCCGCCACCTAGCTTCTTCGGCGACCACGCCCATCTCGCCAAATCTCAATGCCTCGCAGCCTTTCTGGCGCCACTGCGCAAGCGGAGTGGGTCGTCTACGCAAAGCGGCCGTTCGGCGGGCCCGAGGCCATGCTCGCCGATCTGTCGCGCTACACCCACCGCGTTGCCATCGCCAACAGCCGCCTGATCGCCTTCGACCAGCAGGGTGTCACCGAGGGGGAGCAAAACTGCCCACCAGCAGAAACCTCGTGATGTTCGCGCGGATAGCCGACCGGAGACGAATTGTCGCGAAACGAGCAATCTCGCCAGACTTGATAACTTGCTTATGATATCGCGGAGGTAGCTTGTTCGCAGCTGCCCGCTTTTCTGGGAAGCGAAAAGCGGACGCTGTAGCTTTGCCGGTTTAGCGTGGGTAAGCTTTATGCAATTGAACAATGTCACCGCTCGAACGAACGCCGACGCCTTGACCGAGAGAAGCCTCGCTCAAACAAAGACTGGCGAAAGCCCGCCACGCACGGATGTCGGCACGATAACGCTCCATTGGGCGACCGCGCTCGCATTCGTCGTAAGCCTCGTTACCGGCATACGCATCGCAGCGGACGCGCTGCGCGCCCCCTTCTCGAAATGGCTCGCTCCGGTCCTGCCGCAGGGCGAGATCTTTTCCTGGCACTTCCTCGCGGGACTCGCCGTCTTCTTCTGCGGGTCGGCCTACGTCGCCTACCTCGCGCGCAGCGGCCTCGTCGAGCGCAACAGCCCCAAGAAGACGCGGATCCTCGCGATGCGCGCTCCAGCTCGCCTCAAATGGGGAGCCGTCAACATCATCCTGCACTGGTTCGTCTATGCGCTCGTGATCTTCCTCACGGGGACGGGCGTGATGATGTATCTCGGCTATGGCGGCTGGTGGGCCTATCTCCACTCGACCGCCGCCTTCGTCGCGCTCGTCTATATCTTCGCGCATGTCGTCGCGCATTTTCTCTATGGCGGCTGGCAGCAGATTTTCCGCGTGTTTCGGCCGGCGCCGCTCGCGATCACGAAGGCCGTGCGGCCGAGGCCTCTTCTCGTCGCCGCTGCGATCGGGGTGGCAGTCGCGTGCGGCGTCGCCGGGCTCGACTGGGCGACGCGCGATACGCTCGTCGTCGCGCGGGTGAGCGACGCGCCCAAGCTGGACGGCGCCATGGGCGATCCCGCCTGGTCGCGCGCGCGCCCCGTCTTCATCCGCACGCAGCAGGGTGCCAATCTCGGCGGATCGGGCGAATCGCTCGTGGAGGTGCGCGCCCTGCACGACGGGCAGAAGATCTATTTCGCCTTCCGCTGGGAGGACCCCACGCGCTCCCTGCGCCGCATTCCGATCATCAAGAAAGAGGATGGCTGGCACGTCCTCGACGAGCGTGCGGGCCTGCAAGACGCCGTCGACTTCTACGAGGATAAACTGGCGGTCATTTTCTCGGATAATCCATCGCTCGGCGGCGCAGGCGCGACGGATCTCGGCACCAACCCGCTGCCCGGCAAGCCGATGCCGATCAACGGCCGGGGCTTCCACTACACGACGGATGCCAGCTACATAGACATGTGGCAGTGGAAGGCGTCGCGCGGGGGCATGCTCGGGCGTGTCGACAGCCAATATATCGGCCCGCCCTACGCCCCGACCTTGGACGAGCAAAATTACGATGCCCGCTACCAAGGCGGCTATTGGAACAAGCCTGGTCGCGCTCTTTATTCGTATAACTTCAAGTTCATCCACAGGAACGACAAGGGGCCCGTCACGGTTCTGCGGCTTCCCAAGGACTGGAAGGCGCAGGTCGCAGCCCTCAGCAAATTCGATCTTAATCCCGACAGCAGCGACGACGAGAGCGGCCGCTGGTACATGTTCGACGGGGAGAGCGAACCCTACACTCCAGAGGCCGACGCGAGGATTCCCGTTGGCACGATCCTGCCCGGCGTGATTATTGCTGGCGACAACGAAGGAGAGCGGGCCAATGTCACCGGGGTTTCAAAATGGAGCAACGGACATTGGACGCTCGAGCTGACGCGCAACATGAAAAGCGATGGCAGATATGACAAAGCCTTCGTGCCAGCCCACGATCTCTACATGTGGGTCGCGGTCTTCGACCATGCACAGACGCGGCATGCGAGCCATAATCGCCCGGTGCGTGTCGTCACGCAGAACTAGGCGTCTCTTGGGGGGCGACGTGCTCGACCGGAGGCCACTACGGCGCGGCTGCGCTGAAGCATCGCTTCGCCCTCAACCGCGCATCGCATTCCGGCGCGGCGAGCAGCGGCCTGCCCGCAGGAATTCGCGGCGCCCAGAGGCCTCGCGATGAAGACGCATTGTCGGCTCGTCCTCAACGGCAAGCTCGTCGAAGCCCGCGCCGGCGAAAGCCTGATCGACGCGGCGCTCGGCGGCTCGATCCTCATTCCACACGACTGCAGATCGGGACAATGTCAGAGCTGCCGGGTGACGGTCGTTTCGGGCTCGGTCGATGACGGCGGCTCGGGCCATGGCCGCACTGTGCTCGCCTGCCAGGCCGCGGTCGCGGGCGATGCGGAGATCGAATTCGAAGAATTGCCGCTACCGATGAAGCGGGCGTGCGCCGTTACCGAGATCAACGAGCTCTCGCCAGAGATCGCCGAAGTCGTGCTGACGACCTCAGCGCCGCTCGAGTTTCGGCCGGGCCAATATGTGCGCGTCAAGTTTTCCGGCTATCCTGCGCGCGAGTTCAGCCCGACCTTCAGGCTCGATGGCTCCTTCAAGCAAGTCGAACTCGTCTTCCACATCCGGCGCCTGCCTGACGGCACGGTGTCGGGGCAGATCGGCAAGGCCATCAGGCCCGGCCATGCGGCACATGTGCAAGGCCCCTTCGGACAAGCCTATCTGCGACAGGGCCAGGGGCCGCTGGTGCTGGTCGCCGGCGGAGCAGGCTGGGCCCCGATCTGGGCGCTGGCCCGCTCGGCGCGTTCGACCCAGCGCAACCGCGAGATGGCGGTCGTCGCCGGCAGCCGGGATGCCGATAACCTCTATATGCTTCCCTCGTTGCAGTGGCTGATCGACGACGGTGTCCGCGACGTCATTGCGACGACGGAGGTCGGATCTACCCTGCCGATCAGGCCTGGGCGCCCATCGCACTACCTGCC
The DNA here is from genome assembly GCF_042257955.1 of Bradyrhizobium sp. B025. NCBI lineage: Bacteria > Pseudomonadati > Pseudomonadota > Alphaproteobacteria > Hyphomicrobiales > Nitrobacteraceae > Bradyrhizobium > Bradyrhizobium sp. B025. The sequence goes on from NZ_CP170150.1 coordinate 8,020,118, forward strand.
TCTGCTCGGGCTGGAGGATACGGTCTACGTCGCCGGCCCCGTTGGTCTCGTCGATATCGTCAAGAACAAGGCACGCGCGGCCAATGCGCAATGCTACGCCGATCCTTTCCTGCCGAGCTCTCAAACCCCATCGCTGATGGACAAGATCACCCGTCTATGGCGAAGCCGGGAGCAGCCTCATCGCCCCGGTCTGTGAGCCGATGCCGAGCTAAGCAGCGCCGGCGGCTCACGGCTTGACGGGCAGACTACCGAGGCTGGTGATGACGTCGGCCGCCTTCTGGGTATCGGCAAAGCGTAGAAAGGCCAAGGCGTCCGGATCCTGCAACGTGCTTAAATAGATCAGCGCCAGCACCGCGCTCGAGGGATAATCCGCGTCGGTCGGGTAGTGGCCGTCCACGCGAAGCACTGTGAGCCCTTGTTCCAACGGCCGCGAGAAGGGGCCGAAGCCGATCGCGCCTTGAACATCGCGAACCGTCTCGATCGCTTCCTGTGTGGTCGTCGCCGTCTTCGATTTCTCGGTGATCTCGAGATCATGCCAGCCGGGCATGCTGGCCCGTAGCACGGTGAGAGTGCTGTCCTGGTCCTCGCGCCGCACGACGCGGATGCGCATATCGGCGCCGCCAAGCTCCTTCCAATTCGCGAGGCGGCCCGAATAGATCGCAACGAGCTGATCGCTTGTGACGGCACTCACTCCACAGCCGGGATGGACGATGAAAGCCGAGGGCAGGCGGGCGATCTCCTTGTAGACGATGCCGGAAGCCGCTTCGGCGTCGGTCAGGCGGCGTGCGACGCGCCCTAAGATCGCCTTGCCGGACCCCACGGCCGCGATGCCTCCGCCAGAACCGATGCTCGGCGGGACCTCGATCTGTGGCGATCCTTCCTGCTGCATGAAGCTCGCGGCGATGACGCGCAGGACATCGATGCCGTCTCCGGTCCCGACGATGTCGAGCCTGCGTGTTTCGGCGCTAGCGGCATTCACCCCCGCAAGGCAGAGGCCCAAAATTGCCGCCGTTATCCTCGAAAATGCCATGGCAAACCCCTTCGAAGCACGAGGTGCGCAATCTGGCAAAGAAACCTAAACCATCTGTTGTCGCAACGCCGTGCCTTTTGGAATCATCCGTGGCGGACAGAAAGTGAAAAGCACAAAATCTGACGGTTTAAAAAAACCATTTGCTAATTAACCGGCCACAAATAGACGATCAAATTGACGATTTTGGGTGTTCCACTCGCCTAAGGTTGGTGCCTGGAAGGGGCCTCAATGAGCGACATTGACCGGCCCCCATAAGTTCAGGGTGCTGGCGGTGGTGGCGACTGACCCGGATATGGCAGAGGCATCGAGGGCGCCGCCCCGCTGGCGTCGTTGGGCCGTTCCGTCCGGGATTCCGAGTTTCCCCTCGTCTATCGCCATGCGCCTTGTTGCCGTCGTGCTCGCGACCGGCGTCCTCGGGCTCGGCCTCATCGGCGGCTTGACGGCGCTACGCCTGCAGCAGCAACTGAGGCATCAGGCTGGGGCACTGGGTGAACTCTCAGAAGACCAGCTCGCTCATCGCCTCGACGGCGAGGCGCAGTTGGCGCGAGCGCGAATCGAGGTCCTGGGCGCAGAAACCGCATCTCGCCTGCGTCAGATCGCTCAGCGCGCCGATGTCGCCAAGGCGGTCGCCTCGAACAACGATGTGACTATCCGCGAGCTGCTCAGCATCGTTGCTTCGACCTCCGGCTTCGAAAGGCTGATCGCCTTCGACGAAACCGGTCGCGTGATCGGCGCCAACACGCCCCTCGACCTCCTCGCGCTCAACCGGGCGCTCGAGAGTACCGCTCTCTCTGTCAATCTCAACGCGATCCTCAAGGACAATAGCCGCTCGCACCCGCGGGGTGAGGAAGGCATCAATGAGTTCAAATTGCGTGAATTGTCAGCGCTCGGCCTGCCGCAGCGCCACACCATAGCGCACACCGCGACCGAGCCCGTGTTCGACGACTTCGGCGACCTCATCGGCGCGCTTGCCGCCATCCGACCGCTCGGCCGCACGGAACGGACTCTCGAGAACTTCACTTCGCTAGCCAATGCCGGCGTGGTCATCATCACGGGTGACAACGAGATCGTGTCTTCCGCGGGGCCTGAAGGGGTGAGATTCAGCGGCGCCAGGACGCGTTTGACCGGGCTGCAGCGCTCGGATGACGGCAACTACGTCGCGCGCTGTGTCGATTACGAGGCGACGCTCAAGGTGTGTACGTTCGCGAGCGCATCGCTGGTGACGACGACACGCGATCAGATGTTCCAGATCGGCGCATCCCATACGCGTTCGCTGATGTGGCAGTTCCTGGCATCCGCGGCGCTGGCGCTCGGTGCCTTGGTCGTCGCGCTATTGGCCGCCGTGAGGCACCTCACGAAAGGACTTTCAGCGCTCGCCAAGACCGCCCAGGAAATCGCGGGTGGCAATCTCGACGTTCAATTCCGCGCAACGGGCATCGGCGAGGTCCGCGGCCTCGGCCTCGCATTCGAGCGAATGCTGACGCATTTGCGGGCCAGCACTCAAAGAATTCGCCAGCTCGCTTTCTACGACACGGTGAGCCGCCTTCCCAATCGGGAGAAGATGCGCGTCGATGCGCCAGCGCTCATCGGCGCGGAAGAGGGCGCAGCGCTGTTCTTCCTCGACCTGGATGGCTTCAAATCCATCAACGACACTTTCGGGCACAAGGCTGGCGACGAGCTGCTCAGGATGGTGGCCGAGCGCTTGAGCAATTTGCTGACGTCCAAGGGCGCTGCCGGCAAATGTCTGCTCGCCCGGGTCGGGGGCGACGAGTTCGTCGCCATCATCGCTGGGGTGCAGACGGTCGAGGCCGCGAGCCTCAGTGCCCGCGAGATGATCGAGACGCTGCAGGTTTCCTTCAAGCTCCAGAGCAACCATGCAACGATCGGCGTCAGCATCGGCATCGCGATCTGTCCCACCCATGGCACAACCTATGACGATCTCCTGATCCGCGCCGACCTTGCGATGTACGTCGCGAAGAGCTCGGGACGCAATACCTACGCGTTCTTCACTCCGGATCTCGCAGAGGTCGCGCGTGCCCGCCATGCGCTCGAAACCGATCTCGCCCTGGCGATCCGCAATGAAGAGCTCGTCGTCCACTACCAGCCCAAGGTGTCCTGCGCGAATGGCCGCATCCTAGGGGTGGAGGCGCTGGCGCGCTGGCATCACCCGAAGGAGGGCGACATTCCTCCTCAGCGCTTCATCAAGATCGCGGAAGAGATCGGCCTCATCATGGAGATCGACCGCTTCGTGCTCAGGCGCGCGCTCGCCGAAATCGGGGGCTTGATCCGGGCCGGCTCGAACCTCGTGCTCGCCGTAAATGTCGCGGCGACGGAAATCGAAGACCCGCTGTTCATCAGGGATATCATCACGACCGTTCGCGAGGCCGACTTCCCGCCGCCAAACCTCGAGATCGAGATCACAGAGTCGGTCGCGATGCGCAATCCTGATGTCGTGCGCGAGAGAATAAGCCTGCTCAGGCAATTGGGCATACGCTTCGCAATGGACGATTTCGGAGCCGGCTATTCGAATCTTTCGACGATGGCGAGGCTCCCCTTCGACGCCGTGAAGCTCGATCGCACGCTCGTGGCGGGTGTCGCGGGAGACCGCGAAAAGCAGACGATTCTTCGCCTGGCGCTCGGACTTGCGGACGAATTGGGGTTCGAAACGGTCGTTGAAGGCGTCGAAACGGCCGAAGACCTTCGGTTCGCGGCCGAAAACGGCGCCACCATGGCGCAAGGTTATATTTTTTCTCCGCCGCTACCGCTCGAAGAGTTCGCCGTCCTGCTCCAGCCAACCCTTTTGGCGGTCGAACTGGTGCCCAGGCGAGACGGAGCGGAGCGGAAGACTATGATCCGCTGAGGCGTCGGCGCCAACCTCAGATGCCGATCGGGTATCAAATAGGCACCGATCCATACGAGAGCTCTGCAAGAGTTCGCGGTTCTGTACTGAATGGTGGGAAAATGGCGCGCCCGGAACGATTCGAACGTCCGACCCTCAGATTCGTAGTCTGATGCTCTATCCAGCTGAGCTACGGGCGCGTTTTTCGCGGACAGTGCGGGCTGGGCCCGCAGGCAGCCTCCGGACAGCGCCGGAGGGGTGCGAAAGAGCGCTCTGACTAACCGCTCTTGTCCCGATTGGCAAGGTCCGGGATGGGGAGATTTTGTAGAGAAATGACGACTTCGCCCGGGTCATTCCGGGCTCGCGAAGCGAGAAGTGCGGAATCTCGACCCCAAACCTCCGGATTCCGGGTTCGGCGCTTTGCGCCGCCCCGGAATGACGCCGTTGCTCGGCCGCTGACCGACTCGACTTACGCCCGCGCCCGCTCGTTGCGGATGGAGAGCAGTTCCACGGGACGGTCGGGGATGACGATCCGGAAGGTGGCGCCGATAGTGCCTTCGACCAGGTGGATGTCGCCGCCATGGGCGCGGACGAGCTCGGCGGCGATGGCCAAACCAAGCCCGCTGCCGCCGGGACGGCCCGATGTCTGGAACGCCTCGAACAGATGGTCCCGGGTCTTCTGGGGGACGCCGGGACCCGTGTCGGAGACCTCCAGGATGGCGACGGCGCCCTCGCGCTTGCCCGTGATCCGGATCTGCTGCGCGCCGCCGTCGCCGGAGGAATGACTTTCCAGCGCCTGGGCGGCGTTGCGGACGAGGTTGAGCAGCACGCGGAACAGCTGGTCGGGGTCGGCATCGACCGCGAGCCCGCGCTCGATCGCGGCGACCCAGGCGATCGAGGCATCGCTGGCAAGGCCGGCGGTCTCGCGCACCTCGAGCACGACAGGCTCGATCAGGATCATGCGGCGGTCGGGCGAGGCCTCCTGGGCGCGGCCGTAGGACAACGTCGACTGGCAGAAGGCGATGGCGCGCTCGAGCGAACGCACGAGCTTGGGCGCAAAGCGCTGCACCCGCGGATCCGGCACGCTGGCAAGCTGGTCCGACAAAAGCTGCGCCGACGCCAGCAGATTGCGCAGATCGTGGTTGATCTTGGAGACGGCGAGGCCGAGGGCGGCAAGCCGGCTCTTCTGATGCAGCATCGACATCAAATCGCGCTGCATGTCCGACAATTCGCGTTCGGCGACCCCGATCTCGTCGCTGCGCTGGCTCGGCACGATGATCCGCGCCGAGCTCTCGGGGTTTTCGTGGAAGCCGACCAGGCTCGCGGTGAGCCGCCGCATCGGCCGCACGAAGAGATAGTGGAGCGCGAGATAGACGAGGCCCGCGGTCAAGACCCCGATGATCAGCGCGACCACGACGACATTGCGGGAGAAGCGGTACATCGACTGCCGCAGCGGCAATTCGTCGGTCACGATCTCGACGAACTGGGCGTTGCCGACGCCGGGGCCGACGATGCGGATGGCCTGGTTGCCGGTCTCCAGCATCATCTGGATCGAGCCGGTGATCGCCTCCCATACGGTCATGTCGCGGAGATCAACGTCGTGCTCGATCGCGGCGGGCAGATTGTCGCTGGCGAGCAGCCGGCGCTGCTGGCCCATCTTGATGGCGACGGCGCGGGCATTGATGCTTTTCAGGATCTCGCGCGACAGCGAATCGGGAACCATGCCGAGCGGGGCGGCGTCGAGCACCAGCGCCGCCGTGTTGGCGGCGGCCACGCGGTCGTTCAGCCGGTTGACCCAGAAGTTGGCGATGGCGGGCACGTAGAGCAGGATGGCCGCGATCATCACCAGGGGGACCGTGAGCAGCAGCAGCTTGCCTGACAGCCCCAAGCCGGCAGGCCCACGCGGCCGCATCGCCGGCGGGTCCCGCTGATCCGTATCCTGGATCGGCTGGAGGTCTGTCGCTGCCACGAAATTCGTCCTCACTGACTTGGCCCGACTGAGTTGGCCGGTGAACGATCTGGCGGAGGAAGGATGCGGCCCGCCCCCGGTCCGGTCAAATTACGGATCGCTAATCTCCCAAGGTGGGATGTAGGCGCTGATAAGGCGAGTCGCCACCTCAACGATTAAAAACCCCGCACAATCAGCGATATTCAGCGCAATCCTGCGCTCTCGCGGCGTTGACGAAAAGGGAGCGCTCGCATATAAGCCGCCCGAATTGTCCGCGATGACCCGGTGTGACGCCGGGAGCGGCTCTCTTGGGGCCGAAAAAGGGCCCGTTTTGGGCCGCATCGTTGGGACTTTACCATCAATTCTACAGGCAAATTGCCCGGTCAGCGGAGAAAAACCCGTGAAGCGGACTTATCAACCCAGCAAACTGGTGCGCAAGCGCCGTCACGGTTTCCGTGCCCGTCTCGCCACTGCCGGCGGCCGCAAGGTTCTCGCCGCCCGCCGCGCCCGCGGCCGCAAGCGTCTGAGCGCCTGAGCCAGACCCCCTTTTTGGGATTTCATCATGGATCGGCTGAGGCAGCGGGCGGATTTCCTCGCCGTTGCCAATGGCGCGCGGGTGAATAGTCCCGCGTTCGTCCTGCAAAGCCGCCCCCGCGACGACAGCGGCCCGATCAGAATCGGCTTCACCGTCACCAAAAAGAACGGCAACGCCCCCGAGCGCAATCGCATCCGGCGCCGGCTTCGCGAACTCGTGAAGCGGCTCGAGCCGGTGTTAATGCAGCCCCATCATGATTATGTGCTGGTCGGCCGAAGGGACGCGTTGTCGCGCCCCTTCGCCACCATGCTCAACGATCTGCGCATAGCGTTCTCGAAGCCCGCGCGGCATACGGCCAAGGAACAGTCAAAGGGACGCGGCCAGAGGCCCGGCACCGCTCCTGCTGCCAGCCGCAAAACGGATTGATGACGAGACATTAGATGATGACCGACAATCGCAATACCATCCTCGCCGTCATTCTATCGGGCCTCGTGCTGATCGCCTGGCAGTATTTCTACAACGTGCCGGCGATGGAGAAGCAGCGCGCCCAGCAGCAGGCGCAGGCCGAGCTCCAGAAGACCACGCCGCAGCCGACGGCCTCCGCGACGCCGGGGGCCACGCCGCAATCCGGCGGTGCCGCGCAGCCGTCAACGCCGGCAGCAGGCCAGCAGGCTCAGCCGGTCGTCGCCCGCGACGCCGCGATTGCGGCCAGCCCGCGCGTGAAGATCGACACGCCGCGGATCGCCGGCAGCATCTCGCTGAAGGGCGGCCGCATCGACGATGTCGCGCTGGTGCAGTATCGCGAAACGGTCGATCCGAAGTCGCCGCCGATCGTCCTGTATTCGCCCTCGGGCACCGCTGAGCCCTATTACGCCGAGTTCGGCTGGGTGCCGGCCACGGGCGTGACGGCGAAACTGCCGGACGCGCAGACCCTCTGGCAGCAGGACGGCAGCGGCAGCCTGACGCCGACGACGCCGGCGGTGCTGAAGTGGGACAATGGCGAGGGCCTCACCTTCCGCCGCACCATCTCGGTCGACGACCACTATCTCTTCACCATCAAGGACGAGGTGAGCAATGTCGGCAACGCGCCGGTCACGCTCTATCCGTTCGCGCTGATCTCGCGTCACGGCACGCCGCAGGTTTCCGGCTACTACATCCTGCACGAAGGCCTGATCGGCTATCTCGATGGCTTGCAGGAATACGCCTACAAGAAGATCGACGAAGCCAAGTCGGTGAACTTCAAGGCCACCAATGGCTGGCTCGGCATGACCGACAAGTACTGGGCCTCGGCGCTGCTGCCGGACACCAGTGCCCAGCTCCAGGCGCGCTTCTCGTCGAACCCGGTCGGCAACGTCCACACCTATCAGACCGACTATCTGCTCGATCCCGTCACCGTCGCGATCGGCGGCAGTGCGACGGCGAATGCGCGGCTGTTTGCCGGCGCCAAGGAAGCCGGCGTGGTCGGCATCAACTTCCCGCTCGCCGGCCACGGCGGCTACAACAAGGAACTCAACCTCAACCATTTCGACCTGTTGATCGACTGGGGCTGGTTCTACTTCATCACCAAGCCGATGTTCCTCGGCCTCGACTTCTTCTACCGCTTCTTCGGCAATTTCGGCATCTCGATCCTGCTCGTGACCGTGATCGTGAAGCTCTTGTTCTTCCCGCTGGCGAACAAGTCCTACGCCTCGATGGCGAAGATGAAGTCGATCCAGCCGCAGCTTCAGGCGCTGAAGGAGCGCTACCCTGACGACAAGGTGAAGCAGCAGCAGGAGATGATGGAGATCTACCGCAAGGAGAAGATCAATCCGGTCGCCGGCTGTCTTCCCGTCGTGATCCAGATCCCGGTGTTCTTCTCGCTCTACAAGGTGCTGTTCGTCACCATCGAGATGCGGCAGGCGCCGTTCTACGGCTGGATCAAGGACCTCTCCGCGCCGGATCCGACCAATCTGTTCAACCTGTTCGGGCTGATCCCGCTCGATCCGACCACGATTCCGGTGTTCGGCCACTACCTCGCGCTCGGCATCTGGCCGATCATCATGGGCATCACGATGTGGTTCCAGATGAAGCTGAACCCGACGCCGCCGGATCCGACCCAGCAGATGATCTTCAACTGGATGCCGCTGATCTTCACCTTCATGCTGGCGGGCTTCCCGGCGGGCCTCGTGATCTACTGGGCCTGGAACAACACGCTCTCGGTGCTCCAGCAGAGCTTCATCATGCGCCGCAACGGCGTGAAGGTGGAGCTGTTCGACAATCTCAAGGCGACGTTCGCGAGGAAGGCGACGTAAGTCACCCACTCCGTCATTCCGGGATGGTGCGAAGCACCAGACCCGGAATCTCGAGATTTCGGATTCGACGCTTCGCATCGCTCCGGAATGACCGCGAAACAAAGAGCTTCGCATGACCGACGACAAAGATGCGAAGCTGATCGAGGCCGGGCGAAAGCTGTTCGCGCGCGACTGGCAGTTCATCTGGGCCTCGCCCTCGATCCAGACGCTGCCGCCGATGGACGGGCTGGAGATCGCCTTTGCCGGCCGCTCCAATGTCGGCAAGTCGAGCCTGATCAACGCGCTCACCGGCCGTAACGCGCTGGCGCGCACCTCGCATACGCCGGGCCGCACCCAGGAGCTGATCTTCTTCGAGGTCCCCGGAAAGAAAGACCTGCGCCTCGTCGACATGCCCGGCTATGGCTACGCCAAGGCACCGAAGAGCCAGGTCGCGTCCTGGACCGAGCTGATTCATAAATTCCTGCTGGGCCGCGCCAGCCTCGCGCGCGTCTATGTGCTGATCGACGCGCGGCACGGCCTGAAGGACGTCGATCTCGATATCCTCGGGACGCTCGACCGCTCCGCCGTGAGCTACCAGATCGTGCTGACCAAGGCCGACCAGGTGAAGCCCTCCGAGCTTGCCTCGCGCATTGCCGAGACCGAGGCCGCGCTGGCCAAGCATCCGGCCGCGTTCCCGAACGTGCTCGCGACCTCGTCGCGGAGCGCGACGGGCATGGCCGAGCTGCGCGCCGCGATGGCGAAGCTGCTGGAAGAGCGGAGTTCGTGATGGCCGCGCATCGCCTGTTGATTGGGCTTGCCGGCTTGATGGGCGCCGCCGGCGTCGCGCTGGCCGCCGCCTCCGCCCATGGCGGCGACGCGAGCCGGCTTGCGTCGGCCAGCGCCATGCTGCTGTTTCATGCAACTGCCATACTTGCGACGGTCGCGCTGCTCGCGCGCGGCCTTCTGCACGGCGGAATTGGCCTCATTGCCGCGTCCGGCTTCGTAGGCGGCGCCGCGCTGTTCGCGGGCGATCTCACCTTGCGGCAATTTGCCGGGCACTCGCTGTTTCCCTACGCGGCGCCGACCGGTGGGACGGTGATGATCTTGAGCTGGCTGGCGGTGACGCTGGCGGCCGTGGTGGCGCAGAAATAGCGCTCGATCTTCCCCTCCCCTGGAGGGTAAGAACCAACACCCACTTTGCGCTGCCCCCGCCAATCGGATAGAACGCGGCCCGACAGTCCCGCCAGCGAGATCCGCCTCATGACCGACATCTCCCCGCTCGACCAGGCCCGCATCCTGTCCGAAGCGCTGCCGCACATGCAGCAGTATGACGAGGAAACCATCGTCATCAAATATGGCGGCCATGCCATGGGCGACGAGGAGACCGCGAAGAACTTTGCCCGCGACATCGTGCTGCTGGAGCAGACCGCGATCAACCCGGTGGTCGTGCATGGCGGCGGGCCGCAGATCGCGACCATGCTCAAGCGCCTCGGCATCCAGTCGGAATTCGCCGCCGGCCTGCGCATCACCGATGCCGCGACCATCGAGATCGTGGAGATGGTGCTGGCCGGCTCCGTCAACAAGCAGATCGTCGGCTATATCAACGAGGCCGGCGGCAAGGCCGTGGGACTATCCGGCAAGGACGCCAACATGGTGAAGGCGTCGAAGACGACGCGCACCATCGTCGATCCGGGCTCGAACATCGAGAAGGCGATCGATCTCGGCTTCGTCGGCGACCCCGAGAAGGTCGACCTCACGCTGCTCAACCAGCTGATCGGCTACGAGCTGATTCCGGTGCTGGCGCCGCTCGCAACCTCCAAGGAAGGCCAGACGCTGAACGTCAACGCCGACACCTTTGCCGGTGCCGTCGCGGGCGCGCTGAAGGCCAAGCGCCTGTTGCTGCTCACCGACGTGCCGGGTGTGCTCGACAAGTCGAAGAAGCTGATCCCGCAATTGTCCGTGAAGGACGCGCGAAAACTGATCGCCGACGGCACCATTTCCGGCGGCATGATCCCCAAGGTCGAGACCTGCATCTACGCGCTCGAACAGGGCGTCGAGGGCGTCGTCATCATCGACGGCAAGATGCAGCACGCGGTGCTGCTGGAGCTGTTCACCAACCAGGGCACGGGAACGCTGATACATAAGTGAGGCGCGAGCGAACAAAGAGCGGCGTCATGGCCGGGCAACAGCGCGAAGCGCGTCTTCGCGAAAATGTCCCGGCCATCCACGATCTTTCGCCCCGCGCCAAGAACGTGGATGCCCGGGACAAGCCCGGGCATGACGAGCCGAGAGAGCGACGGCATCGTCGCTCGGTCGTGACCCGTTTCCTGATGACGCTGCCGGCTGCGGCCGTGTCATTCGTCTTCTCCTCCGCCCCCGCCTTCGCCGACCTCAAGATCTGCAACCGCATGTCCTATGTCGTCGAGGCCGCGATCGGCATCGACGACAAGGCGGCGACCGCGACGCGCGGCTGGTTCAGGATTGATCCCGCCACCTGCCGCGTGGTGGTGCAGGGCACGCTGACCGCCGACCGCATCCTGCTCAATGCCCGCGCGCTCGGCGTCTATGGCGCCTCGCCGATCCCGCAGAACGGCAACGACATGCTGTGCGTCGCCCAGGACAATTTCGTCATTGCGGCCGCGCGGCAATGCCGCAGCGGCCAGACGCAAGTCCCCTTCACGCAGGTGACGCCGACGCAAGGCGACGACGGCAACCTGGTGACGTATCTCGCCGAGGATTCCGAATATGACGACGAGCAGGCGCGCCTCGCCGGCATCCAGCGGCTGCTGGTGATCATCGGTTATGACGTCGGGGCGATCGACGGTGTCGACGGACCGAAGACGCAAGCAGCGCTGGCTGCGTTCCTGAAGAGCCGCGGGCTCCCGTCCGACGCCGTGTCGTCGCCAAATTTCTTCAAGACCATGGTCGACGCGACGCAGACGCCGTCGCCGAGCGGCCTGACCTGGTGCAACGACACCCCGCACAAGGTGATGGCGGCGATCGCCACCGACGACGGCAAGTCGGTGACGAGCCGAGGCTGGTACCGCATCGACCCCGGCAAGTGCCTGCACCCCGACGTGAGCGGCCAGCCGAGGCAGATCTTCAGCTTCGCGGAAGCCGTCGACGCCGACAACCGCGCCGTCAAGCTGAAGGACAAGCCACTGAACTGGGGCGGCGAGAAGCAGCTCTGCACGCGCGAGACCAAGTTCGAGACCGTTGAGCAGACCGATTGCGGCGCGCGCGGGTTTGCGGCGACGGGTTTTGGCGCGGTCGACATGTCGAGCGGCGGCAGGACGCTGCGGTTTGCGATGCCGTGATGTGATGATGGCGCTACACATTGCGCCGTCGTCCTGGCGAAACCCAGGACCCATTGCCCCAGGATCGGGTCTGGCGAAGAACGACGACCAGATTGCCCCAATGATCGGTCACGGAGTATGGGTCCTGGCTTTCGTCAGGACGACGATTGAGGGCGGGGCCGCGGCCTCGGTCAACGGATAGAGAGTTGCAATGAACCCACCCCGCGCCTTCACCCATGTCGACACCTGGGTGTTCGACCTCGACAACACGCTGTATCCGCATCACGTCAATCTGTGGCAGCAGGTCGATGCGCGGATCGGCGAGTTCGTGTGCAATTGGCTGAACGTCAGCCCTGAGGAAGCGCGCCATATCCAGAAGGACTACTACCGACGCTTCGGCACCACCATGCGCGGCATGATGACCCTGCACGGCGTGCGCGCCGACGACTATCTCGCCTACGTGCACAAGATCGATCATTCGCCGCTGGAGCCGAATCCGGCGCTCGGCGCGGCCATCGCAAAACTGCCGGGACGCAAGCTGATCCTGACCAACGGCTCGGTCGACCATGTCGGTGCGGTGCTGGCGCGGCTCGGCCTCGCCACCCATTTCGACGGCGTGTTCGACATCATCGCGGCCGAGTTCGAGCCCAAGCCGGCCCCGCAGACCTACCGGAAATTCCTCGGCGACCATGCCGTCGATCCCGCCCGCGCCGCGATGTTCGAGGACCTCGCCCGCAACCTCACCGTCCCGCACGAGCTCGGCATGACCACCGTGCTGGTGGTGCCCGACGGCACCAAGGAAGTGGTGCGCGAGGACTGGGAACTGGAGGGCCGCGACGCCGCCCATGTCGACCACGTCACGGATGATCTGGCGGGGTTTTTGGCGGGGTTGTCGCCTCACTGACCGCCGTCGTCCTGGCGAAAGCCAGGACCCATTACCCCAGGGAGAGGTTGCGGCGCGAGACTGACAACCACGAGTCGTCGTTAAACTCCTCCCTGGGGTAATGGGTCCTGGATCGCCGCTCCGCTTCGCTGCGCTGGTCCAGGACGACGGTGGGGGATGGAGGACGACAGCGGAGTATGCCTTGACTCTCCCCTGCCAAATCCCGAAAAAGCGCCCCAATCCGTCAAAATTCCCGTTCCGAAGAGGAAATCCCGATGTCCCTGTCCGCCCTCGAATCCACCATCAACAGCGCCTTCGACGCGCGTGACGGCATCTCGACCTCGACCAAGGGCGAGGTGCGCGAGGCCGTGGACCAGGTGCTGGAGACTCTGGACAAGGGCGAGGCACGCGTTGCCGAGCGCGGGGCCGACGGCAAGTGGAAGGTCAATCAGTGGCTGAAGAAGGCCGTGCTGCTGTCCTTCCGCCTCAACGACATGGGCGTCATTCCCGGTGGTCCGGGCCAGGCGACCTGGTGGGACAAGGTGCCCTCGAAGTTCGAGGGCTGGGGCGAGAACCGTTTTCGCGATGCCGGCTTTCGCGCGGTGCCGGGCGCGGTGGTGCGCCGCTCGGCCTTCATCGCCAAGAACGTCGTGCTGATGCCGTCCTTCGTCAATCTCGGCGCCTACGTCGATGAGAGCACGATGGTCGACACCTGGGCCACCGTCGGCTCCTGCGCGCAGATCGGCAAGCGCGTGCACATCTCCGGCGGCGCCGGCATCGGCGGCGTGCTCGAGCCGCTCCAGGCCGAGCCCGTGATCATCGAGGACGATTGCTTCATCGGCGCGCGCTCCGAGGTCGCCGAAGGCGTGATCGTGCGCAAGGGCGCGGTGCTGGCCATGGGCGTGTTCCTGGGCGCCTCGACCAAGATCGTCGACCGCGACACCGGCGAGGTCTTCATCGGCGAAGTGCCTGAATATTCGGTCGTGGTGCCCGGCGCGCTGCCCGGCAAGCCGATGAAGAACGGCCATATCGGCCCGAGCACCGCCTGCGCCGTGATCGTCAAGCGCGTCGACGAGCGCACGCGGTCGAAGACCAGCATCAACGAGCTGCTGCGGGATTAAGACTCTCTCCTCCCCCTCTCCCCGTTCTTACGGGGAGAGGGTTGGGGTGAGGGGCCTCTCTCCACGGATGAGATTGCCGTGAGACCTGTACCCCCTCACCCGGATCGCTCCGGACGATGCTTCGCATCGCCGAGGCGATCCGACCTCTCCCCGCAGGCGGGGAGAGGTGAAGAGCCCCTTGCGGCACCTATCGAACCCTCCCTCCCTCCATCGCGACCAATTCCCGGACGGCCTGCGCCGCCCGGAACCTTCGCCATGGACTGGACCTGGTACCTCTTCCGCTTCGACGGCCGCATCAACCGCGCCCTGCTATGGCAGGCGCTGCTGATCGTTGCGCTGCTGGCGGGCTTGCTGGAGATCGTCGGTCAGGTCATCGGGATCCTCGGAGGGACCAGATCCACCTTGAAGCTCGCCATCGACCTCGATTTCGACTTCGGTCTCGACGACCTGTTCAAGCTGGTCGATCCCCGAGCCTCCCGCTCGCTGGCATCCGCCGATCGCGCGACCTCGATCCTCAAGGCGTCCGGCATGGCGCTGTTCTTCTGGATTTATCTCGCGACTACGATCAAGCGACTGCACGATCGCGACAGGAGCGGCTGGTGGATCGTTCCGTTCTTCTTCGTACCCGGCTTGTTCAGTCAGTTCGCGGACCTGCTGCCCAAGACAAACTGGATGCATCCTTTCAGCCTGGCGGTTTCGATCCTGTGGCTGTGGGGCCTCGTCGAAATGTTCTGCCGGCCCGGCACCTCGGGCCACAACCGGTTCGGCCCCGATCCGCTCGCCGACATCGAGGACGGCTCCGCGTCCGCCGCGTCCCCTGCGCAAGGCTGGGACCAGAGCCGCGAGATCGAAATTGTCCCGCCCAACGCTAGCCCACCCGGCGGCATGCATGTTAAGCGGGGCGCATGACCGATGCCCTCTCGATTGCCCGCGATCTCATCCGCTGCCCCTCGGTAACCCCGGCCGATGCCGGCGCACTCGGGGTGCTTGAAAACGCCCTCAACGCCGCCGGCTTCACCTGCCACCGCGTGACGTTCAGCGAGCCCGGCACCGCCGACGTCGACAATCTCTATGCGCGGATCGGCAGCGAAGGGCCGCACATCACCTTCGCCGGCCACACCGACGTGGTGCCGGCTGGCGACGAGAGCGCCTGGAGCGTCGGCGCATTCTCCGGCGAGGTGAAGGACGGTTTTCTGCACGGCCGCGGCGCGGTCGACATGAAGGGCGGCATCGCCTGCTCGGTCGCAGCCGTGCTGGAGCATCTCGCCGCCAACGGCGGCAAGCCGCGCGGCGACGGCACGGGTTCGATCTCGTTCCTGATCACCGGCGACGAGGAAGACGTCTCCATCAACGGCACCATCAAACTTCTGAGTTGGGCCGCCGAGCGCGGCGAAACATTCGATCATTGCGTGCTGGGCGAGCCCTCCAATGTCGAGACGCTCGGCGACACCATCAAGGTCGGCCGACGCGGCTCGCAATCCGGCACGCTGTATGTCGACGGCGTGCAGGGCCATGTCGCCTATCCGCACCGCGCCTCCAATCCGGTGCCGGACATTTCGCGGCTGATCGTTGCCATCAGCGACGAGCCGCTCGACCACGGCAGCGCGCAGTTCCAGGCGTCCAACCTCGAATTCACCTCGGTCGACGTCGGCAACACCGCGAGCAACGTCATCCCCGGCCAGGCCCGCGCCAAGTTCAACATCCGCTACAATGACAACCATACGCAAGCGAGCCTGCGCGAGCTGGTCGAGACGCGGCTGGCAAAGGCTTGCGGCAACCGCATCAAGGCTCGCATCGTCTGGGAGCCGTCGAACTCCAACGTGTTCGTGACCAAGCCGGGTCCGTTCACCGATCTCGCTGTGTCCGCGATCGAAGAGGTGACGGGCCGCAAGCCGGAGCTATCAACCTCAGGCGGCACCTCGGATGCGCGCTTCATCTCCAGCTATTGCCCGGTGATCGAGTTCGGCCTGGTGGGGCAGACGATGCATCAGGTGGACGAGCGCGTGCCGGTGGGGGATCTGGAAAAGCTGACGAAGGTGTATCGGGGGATACTGACGCGGTATTTTGGGTGAGGCGATAGCGCCTCCTGGAATTCCGCTGTCATCGCCCGGCGAAAGCGGGCGATCCAGTATTCCAGAGACAGCCGTGATTGAACCGAGAGGCCGCGGCGTACTGGATTCCCCGCCTTCGCGGGGAATGACAGTGGCGGGTGTCGCGAGAGTTTCCCGCCTCCCGTCTCTCTAATAATCTACCTTCACCAGATACAGCCCGTCCGGCGGCGCGACGATGCCGCAGGCGGCGCGGTTGCGGGCCGCCAGCGCTGCGGAAAGATCGTCCGCGGTCCAGCGGCCTTCGCCGACCCAGACCAGCGATCCCACCATCGAGCGCACCTGGCTGTGCAGGAACGAGCGCGCCGAGGTGATGATGGTGATCTCGCGCCCGTCGCGCAGCACGTCGAGCTGGTCGAGCGTCTTCTCCGGCGACTTGGCCTGGCACTCGGTGTCGCGGAAGGTGGTGAAATCATGCTTGCCGAGCAGGCGCCGCGCGGCCGCATGCATCGCATCGCTATCGAGCCGGCGCGGTACGCGCCAGGCGTGGCCAATGTCGAGCGCGAGATTGGCGCGGGTGTTGACGATGCGGTAGCGATAGTGGCGCTTCACGGCCGAGAAGCGCGCTTCAAAAGTATCGGGTACGATCTCGGCCTCGAGCACCGCGATCGGATGCGGCCGCAGATGCGCATTGAGCCCGTCGCGAAAGCGGCCCGGCGGAAACTGCTTCTCGATATCGACATGCGCGACCTGACCGCGCGCATGCACGCCGGCATCGGTGCGACCCGCGCCATGCACCCGCAGATCCGCACCGGTCATCGCCTTCACCGCCGCTTCCAGTGCGCCCTGCACCGACGGCAGCGTATCCTGCACCTGCCAGCCGAAGAACGGCGCGCCGTCATATTCGATGGTGAGCTTGTAGCGGGGCATCGTTTCCAATTCTGCCGTCATCGCCCGGCTTGACCGGGCGATCCAGTACGCCGCGGCCTATCCGTTCGACCGAGAAGCCTCGGCGTACTGGATACCCCGCCTTCGCGGGGTATGACAGTGTCAGGTGAATTTGGCGCCCGCCTTCAGCGGCACACCACGCAAGAAGTCCGTGGCCTGCATCCGCGCCTTGCCTTCGCGCTGCAGCTCGATGATGCGGATCGCGCCCTCGCCGCAGGCGATGGTGAGCCGGTCGTCGAGCACCTCGCCCGGCGCGCCCGAGCCCTTGGCGAGCTCGCAGCGCAGGATTTTGACGCGCGCGTTCTCGCTGACGCCTGCGAGCTCGGCCCAGGCGCCGGGGAACGGCGACAGGCCGTGGATGTGGCGCAGCACCGCCCGTGCGGGCTTGGTCCAGTCGATCCGCGCCTCAGCCTTGTCGATCTTGGCCGCATAGGTGACGCCGTCCTCGCTCTGCTTCTTGAGCTGGAGCCCCCCGCGGTCGAGCGCGGCCATGGCGCGGACCATCAGGTCGGCGCCGAGGCGCGAGAGACGATCGTGCAGGTCGGCCGCGGTCATGGTGTCCGTGATCGCCAGCCGCTCGGCCATGGCGACATCGCCGGTGTCGAGGCCGACATCCATCTTCATCACCATCACGCCGCTTTCCGCATCATCAGCCATAATCGCGCGGTTGATCGGCGCGGCGCCGCGCCAGCGCGGCAAGAGCGAGGCGTGCAGATTGTAGCAGCCGAGCTTCGGCGCATCGAGGATGGCCTGCGGCAGGATCATGCCGTAGGCGACGACGACGGCGGCATCGGCGTCAAAGGCGCGAAATTCTTCCAGCGCCTCCTCTGTCTTCAGCGTCTTCGGCGTCAGCACGGGAACGCCGAGTCTTCGCGCGGCTTCCTCGACCGGGGTCGGCTGCAATTGCAGGCCGCGCCGCCCGCCCGGCTTCGGCGCGCGGGTATAGACGGCGACGATCTCATGGCCATGCGCGACGAGCTCGAGCAGCGTCGGCACGGAGAAATCGGGCGTGCCCATGAAGATCAGGCGAAGGGGCATCGGAAAAACCTGCGAGGAACGTGATCCAATTACTGTCATTCCGGGGCGGCTCGAAGAGCCGAACCCGGAATCTCGAGATTCTCAGGTGCGCAATTGCGCACCATAGTTCGATGCTGTGCATCGCCCCGGAATGACGGAGAACCTCACTCCGCGCGCTTGGCGGCTTTCTCGAACTTCTTCAGCACGCGGTCGCGCTTCAGCTTCGACAGATAGTCGACGAACAGGACGCCGTTGAGGTGGTCGATCTCGTGCTGGATGCAGGTGGCGTAGAGGCCTTCGGCGTCCTCCTCGTGCACCTTGCCGTCGAGATCGGTGAAGCGCACGCGCACCTTCGCAGGCCGCTCGACCTCCTCGTAATATTCGGGGATCGACAGGCAGCCTTCCTCGTAGACCGACAATTCCTCGGACGAGGCGATGACTTCCGGATTGATGAAGACGCGCGGCTCCGGCTTAGTCTCGCCGTTCTCGTCGCGCTTGGCGAGGTCCATGGTGATCAGCCGCAGCGGCTGGGCGATCTGGATCGCCGCCAACCCGATGCCGGGCGCGTCGTACATGGTCTCGAACATGTCGTCGGCAAGCTTGCGGATCTCCGTCGTGACCTTCTCGATCGGCTTGGAGACCAGACGCAGCTGCTTGTCGGGCAGGATGATGATTTCTCTGAGGGCCATGGCGGGCGATTTAAGCCGGGCGCGACAAGCGGTCAATGAGGCCCGGAACGCGTTAACGATCCGCTAACCATAAAACTTCAGCTTTCGTTAACCATAAAAATTAACGGGGCATTTACCATAAATGTTCGCTATTCGTTCGTGCCGGCAGCCGAATCGGCTAGAAGGACAGGCATGAACGAGATCATTTTCGTGGCTGGCGACTGGCCGGTGCGCACGATCGACGCGCTGATCGGCTTCGGCGTCCTGGTCCTCATCCTGCTGGTTGTGATCGCCGTGGTCATTGCACGCTCGGGGCGGCGCGGGGCGGAACTCGCGATGGCGAATGCGATCCGCGCCGACGAGCTCGAGGAGCGCATCAGCCAGATGCTGCACGCCCAGAGCGAGGCTTCGGGCCGGGTCGATGCCATGACCCAGGCGCTGGCCGGCCGCCAGGCCGAGATGGCACGGGCGGTCAACGAGCGGCTGGATTCGGTGACCCATCGCGTCGGCCAGTCCATGGAGCACTCGACCCGCAACACCATGGAGAGCCTGCACGCCCTGCACGAGCGGCTCGGCATCATCGACAACGCGCACAAGAACCTCACCGACCTCACCACGCAGGTGACGACCTTGCGCGACGTGCTCGCCAACAAGCAGTCGCGCGGCGCCTTCGGCCAGGCCCGGATGGAGGCGATCGTCCAGGACGGCTTGCCGAAGGGCGCCTACGAGTTCCAGTTCACGCTCTCGACCGGCAAGCGGCCGGACTGCGTCGTGTTCCTGCCCGACCAGCGCCCGCTCTGCATCGACGCGAAGTTTCCGCTCGAGGCGATGACCGCGCTGCACGACGCCCGCACCGACGAGGAGAAGCGCATCGCCACGCAGCGGCTGCGCGGCGACGTGATGAAGCATGTCAGCGACATCGCGGAAAAATATCTCGTCACCGGCGAGACCCAGGAGATGGCGCTGATGTTCGTGCCGTCGGAATCGGTCTACGCCGAGATCCATGACGGCTTCGACGACGTGATCCAGAAGGCCTATCGCGCCCGCGTCGTGCTGGTGTCGCCCTCGCTGCTGATGCTGGCGATCCAGGTGATGCAGCAGATCATGAAGGACGCGCGCATGCGCGATGCCGCCGACCAGATCCGCACCGAGGTCATCAAGCTCGGCGACGATCTCGGCCGCCTGCGCGACCGCGTGCTGAAGCTCCAGAAGCATTTTGCCGACGTGAACGAGGACGTCCGCCAGGTGCTGATCTCCGCCGACAAGATCGAGAAGCGCGCCGGACGGATCGAGGAGCTGGATTTCAGCAAGGCCGATACGCCCGCGGAGGGCCCGCACCTGGTGGCGACGGGCGCGGCCGAGTTGTTCCCGAGGAAGCTCCAGGCGGGGGAGTAGATTTTTTAGCACACTGTCATGCCCCGCGAAGGCGGGGCATCCAGTACGCCGTGACAGTCGTTGTTGAGCCGAAACGCCCGTGAGTACTGGATCGTCCGCCTTCGCGGACGATGACGTCGAGGATGTTGAAGGCTCTCCCGCCTCACGGCTACCGCGAGAGTCTTTTCCCCCAGAATCTGCTAACACCTCCCCATGACCGCACCCGACGCGACCTCCGGAACCGTCCAAACCAGCGCTGATGCCCCCGCCGCCTCCTGGCGCGACAGCCTTGCCGTGTACCTGCAACCGCGCGTGCTGATCGTGCTGTTTCTCGGCTTCTCGTCCGGCCTGCCGCTGGCGCTGTCGGGCTCGACGCTGCTGGTGTGGATGCGCGAGGCCGGGGTCGATCTCGGAACCATCGGGCTGTTTGCGCTGGTCGGCACGCCCTACACGCTGAAATTTTTGTGGGCGCCGCTGGTGGACGCGCTGCATGTGCCGCTGTTCACGCGCGCGTTCGGACGGCGCCGCGGCTGGCTGCTGTTCTCGCAGCTGCTGCTGATCATCGCCATCCTGCTGCTGGCGCTGACCGATCCCGCGCGCTCGCCGTTCTACGTCGCGCTCGGCGCGTTGCTGGTGGCGACGACGTCCTCGACGCAGGACATCGTGGTCGACGCCTTCCGCGTCGAGAGCCTGCCGGAGAGCGAGCAGGCCGCCGGCATGGCATCCTATGTCGCGGCCTATCGCATCGGCATGCTGGTCTCGACCGCGGGCGCGCTGTTCATCGTCTCCGGTTTCGAGAGCACCGGCATTTCGCGCACATCAGCCTGGATGTGGGGCTATGTGGTGATGGCGGCGATGGTGCTGATCGGCACGATCACCGCGCTGGCCGCGACCGAGCCCGAGCAGTCGGTGCGGGCGGAAGCCGCAACGCAGGCCGATACGGCGTTCGCGCGCGTGCTGCACGCGGCGATCGGCGCGTTCTCGGAATTCCTGGCGCGCAAGGACGCGCTCGCCGCGCTTGCCTTCGTCGTGCTGTTCAAGTTCACCGACGCCTTCTCCGGCACCATGACGGCGCCGTTCGTGATCGACCTCGGCTTCTCCCGCAACGACTATGCGGCGATCGTGAAGGGCGTCGGCCTTGCGGCGACGCTGATCGGCGGCTTTGCCGGCGGCTTCCTTGCCCGACGCTACCCGCTGGCGACGTGCTTGTGGATCGGCGGCGTGGTGCAGGCGCTCGCCAACCTCTCCTTCTCCTGGCTGGCCTTCGTCGGCACCAGCCAATGGGCGCTCGCCTTCGCCATCACAGCTGAGAATTTCACCAGCGCCATCGGCACCGTGATCTTCGTCGCCTATCTCTCCGCGCTGTGCCAGAACCCGCTGCACACGGCGACGCAATACGCGCTGCTGACCGCGCTCGCCGCGGTGGGACGCACCTATCTCTCGTCGGTGGCCGGCTATGTCGCCAAGGCGACCGGCTGGCCGCTGTTCTTCGTGATCTGCGTGCTGGTGGCGATCCCGAGCCTGATCCTGCTGACATGGCTGCAGAAGCGCGGGCATTTCGAAGAGCTGGGGCCGGTAAGGGTGTGACCACCACTGCTGTCATGCCCCGCGAAGGCGGAGCATCCAGTATTCCAGAGACAGTTGTGATTGACCGAGAAGCCGCGGGGTACTGGATCGCCCGCCTTCGCGGGCGATGACACCGGAGTTGTGGAGAAGGCGTCGCGAATCACCCCCTATTGCTTCTTGATGATGCTCCACTTCGTGACCACGGCTTCGCTCATCTGGCCGGGATCGCTGGCGCAGGCGACTTCGTCGACCTTGATCGAGATTTCCTTGCCGACGAAGGTCTTCAGCTGCGCGGCCTGCGCATCGCCGTTCGGAACGAGCTGGAAGGTCTCTGGACCGGTTTCGAGATTGCACAGCCCGTTCGGCGCCGGCAGGCGGCGCGGCTCGGAGGTGATTTGATACATCGCGATCCGCTTGCCGGCGTTCTTGACGTCGCGCACCTTCATTGCGTTCAATTCGCCGGAGAGCACGTCGCCGGTGTTGATCGGCTTGCCGGGCTTGGGCGGCGGCGGCGCCGCGTCGTCCTGCTGCGCGGAGATGGCCGGCGTCACCAGCAGCATCATCGTCGCGGCCAAAGCCAATCGAGTGGCGAAAAGTTTCGTCATGTCGTCCGTTCCGTGGGGTCTGTAGGATAGCTAGAACAGGGTCCGCTGCCGCATCGCGGCCGATAGCGTACCTTCATCGAGATAATCAAGCTCGCCGCCGACCGGCACACCATGGGCGAGCCGGGTTACTTTTACGTTGGCGTCCTGAAGCAGGTCGGTGATGTAGTGCGCCGTGGTCTGGCCGTCGACCGTCGCGTTCAGCGCCAGGATGACTTCGTGGACCTCGGCAGCATGTGCGCGCGCGACCAGCGCGTCGATGGTGAGATCCTGCGGGCCGACGCCGTCGAGCGGCGACAATGTCGCACCCAGCACATGATAGCGCCCTTGAGTGGCATTGGCCCGCTCCAGCGCCCAGAGGTCGGCGACATCGGCGACGACCACGATGATCGCGGGATCGCGCTTCGGATCGGTGCAGACCGTGCAGGGATTTTGCGTGTCGATGTTGCCGCAGGTCCTGCAGACCTGGACCTTGTCGAGCGCGACCTGGAGGGCCGAGGACAGCGGCATCATCAGCGCTTCGCGCTTCTTGATCAGATGCAGCGCGGCGCGCCGCGCGGAGCGCGGACCGAGGCCCGGCAGCCGTGCGAGAAGCTGCACCAGCCGCTCGATTTCGGGACCTGCAACCGCGCCCATGTTACTGGCCGAACAGCCCCGGCGGCAGGCCGAGCCCGCCGGTGAGCGACTGCATCTTCTCCTGCACGGCGGCCTCCGCCTTGCGGCGGGCATCGCCGAGCGCGGTCACGAGCAGGTCCTCGAGCACCTCGCGCTCTTCCGCCTTCATCAGCGAGGGATCGATCTTCACGCCCTTGACGTCCATCTTCGCGGTCATACGCACCACGACGAGGCCGCCGCCGGAGATGCCTTCGACCTCCACACTGCCGAGCGCGTCCTGCATCTCCTGCATCTTGGATTGCAGCTGCGCCGCCTGCTTCATCATTCCGAGAAAGTCAGCCATAGTCCCGTGTCCTTGGAAAGATAGGCTCAGAGATCGTCGTCGGTATCGGAACCGTCGGGCGGATCGTCACTGCCATAGTCGGCGTTAATATTGGATTCCGGCGTCTCGGGGGCAAGCCTGCGGACCTCGACGACCTTCGATCCGGGGAAGCGCGACAGTACCTCCTGCACGCGCGGATCGGCCTCCGCGGTGCGCGCATGCTCCTGCTTGGCGGCCTGGTTCACCGAACGCAGCGTCGGCTGGCCCTGCTCGTTGGAGACGATCACGGTCCAGCGCCGGCCGGTCCAGAGTTCGAACTTGCGCGCGAGCTCGGTGATCATGGTCCTGGAGGCATTGGGCTCGAGCGCGACTTCCAGCCGGCCCTCCTCGAAACGGACGAGGCGCATGTCGGCTTCGAGCGCGGCCTTGGTCATGATGTCGCGCTTCTGGCCGGCAAGCGCGACGAGCTGGGTGAAGCTCGTGATGCGCAGCTGGGGTGCCGCGGCTTGCGGATCCGGCGCGGGCGCCGCCATCTGCGGCCGGGCAGCACCGCCGCCGAACGATGACGGCGATGAGGTCGGCGCGCGCATGGGCGCTGCCGAGGCGACAGGCGCAGCAGAGGCAACCGGCGCAGCCGGCGCGCTACGCGCCGCACTGCCGCCGCTCACGACCGGCGAGCCGCCGCCGTTCTGCTCCAGCATCCGGATCGCCTCGTCCGGCGTCGGCAGGTCGGCGACATAGGCGATGCGCACCAGCACCATCTCGGCGGCGGCGGCGGGGCGCGTCGCGGCCTGCACCTCGGTAATGCCCTTGAGCAGCATCTGCCACATCCGCGACAGCACGCGCATCGAGATTTTCGAGGCGAAATCCCGCGCGCGCACCCGCTCGGTCTCGCCATAGGCGACATTGTCGGCGGTCGCCGGCACGATCTTCACGCGGGTGACGAAATTGACGAACTCGGCGAGGTCCGAGAGCACGACGATCGGATCGGCGCCGACGTCGTACTGGTCGCGGAACTCCTTGAACGCGGCGGCGATGTCGCCACGCGCCAGCGAATCGAACAGGTCGATCACACGCGTCCGGTCGGCGAGGCCCAGCATCTGCCTGACGGCATCGGCTTTCACCGTGCCTGCCGCATGCGCGATCGCCTGGTCGAGCAGCGACAGCGAATCGCGCACGGAGCCTTCCGCGGCACGCGCGATGATGCCGAGCGCCTCGGGCTCGATCTCGACGCTTTCCTTCGCCGCGATGCTGGCGAGGTGCTTCATCAGCACGTCGGCCTCGACCCGGCGCAGGTCGAAACGCTGGCAGCGCGACAGCACGGTGACCGGAACCTTGCGGATCTCCGTCGTCGCGAACACGAACTTGGCGTGCTCCGGCGGTTCCTCCAGCGTCTTCAGGAAGGCGTTGAACGCCGCCGTCGACAGCATGTGGACTTCGTCGATGATGTAGACCTTGTAGCGGGCACTGGCCGGCGCGTAGCGCACGCTGTCATTGATCTGGCGGACGTCGTCGACGCCTGTATGCGAGGCCGCGTCCATCTCCAGCACGTCCATGTGCCGGCTTTCCATGATCGCCTGGCAATGCACGCCCAAGTTCGGCATGTGGATGGTCGGGCCCTTCACTGAGCCGTCCGGCATCTCGTAGTTGAGCGCACGGGCAAGAATTCGCGCGGTGGTGGTCTTGCCGACGCCGCGGACGCCGGTGAGGATCCAGGCCTGCGGGATGCGCCCGGTCTCGAATGCATTGGAGACGGTGCGGACCACGGCCTCCTGGCCGATCAGGTCGTCGAACGAGGAGGGGCGGTATTTGCGCGCCAGCACCCGGTAAGGCGCGTTGCCAGCCTGGCTGGCGCTATCGGGGTTAGGAGGGGCGCCAGCGTCGGTCATCGGTCGATCCGCAATGAAATCTCTCTCGGCCGGCTCTTGCGGAAAGGAGCGCGCTGGCGGCAGGGCCGCCGGCGCAATTCGCTCGGAAAAACATGTAGGAGACTGACGAGCGACCCGATCCGGACCTCGTTAGGGCTGCTTCCTTCCGGACCTGACCCGGTTGGCGAGTGGCTCGTCCACCGCCAATCTCCCGGTCCCTATTTGGGGCCAAAAGGTCGGGAAAGCAAGCGGGTATCAGCTTGAACCGGTTGAGTTTGCCCAGCATCCGGGCAATTCCCGGTCTGCCCAGCCGACAGGCTGTGCTTTCGCTGATGAGACCACCTTGCTAGAACCTTGCCGGAACCCCATCCAACCAGAAAAGCGATTGATCCCAATGGTTACACGTCGTGATGTTGCATCGATTGTCGGACTTGGCGCCGTTGGCGCGATGGCTGCGGGCGCACTGGCGTCCCCGGCCGTGGCCCAGGCCGCCGATCCGAACGAATCGACCTTCGCCCGCATCCGCCGCACCAAGAAGATGCGGATCGGCGCGGTCGGCGGCGGCGCGCCCTATTACATGAAGGACCTCGCCAGCGGCCAGTGGAAGGGCTTTTACGTCGACATCGCCAAGGCGCTGGCCGACGACATGGAAGCCGAGCTCGAGATCACCGAGACCACCTGGGGCAATTCGGTGCTGGACCTGCAGTCCAACAAGATCGACATCTTCTTCGGTCTCAACCCGACCCCGAAGCGCGCGCTGGTGGTCGATTTCTCCGTGCCGGTCTTCAACAACGCCTTCGGCATCCTCTGCAAGAAGGACTTCAAGCCGAAGACCTGGGCCGAGCTGAACTCGCCCGACGTCAAGATCGCGGTCGACCAGGGCTCCTCGCACGACCAGGTCGTCAGCCGCCTGATACCGAAGGCGCAGATCTCGCGCCTCAAGACCGCCGATGACGCCACCGCCGCGCTGCAGACCGGCCGCGTCGACGCGCAATGCCTGATCACCATGCTGTCGCTGACCGTGCTGAAAAAGAATCCCTCGCTCGGCCAGTTCGTGCTGCCGACGCCGATCTTCGCCACCACGTCGAACGCCGGCTTCCGCCGCGAGACCGACAAGACCTGGCGCGACTACGTCAACACCTGGATCGACTTCAACAAGGGCCTCGGCTTCATCCGCAATGCGATCATCACCAACATGGAGCTGGTGGGCGTGACCGAGGCGGACATTCCGCCGGGCGTTTCGTTGTAAGCTCCCACTGTCATTCCGGGGCGATGCGAAGCATCGAACCCGGAATCTCGCACTGCAATCTCTGGATTCCGGGTTCGCGACTTCGTCGCGCCCCGGAATGACGGTGCAAACGGCACCCGCGACGAGTAAACGCACGCATGTATCACTGGGACTTCGGCATTCTCTGGAGCTATCGCTGGCTCTTTCTCAACGGGCTCGGCGTCACCGTCGGCTTCACCGTGGTCATCGTGGTGCTCGGACTGGTGTTCGGCCTGTTCGGCGCGTTCGGCAGCCTGTCGCGCTTCAAGGCGGTGCGCCTCGTCGCCCTCACCTTCATCGAGGCGTTCCGCTGCACGCCGATCTTGGTGCAGCTGATCTGGTTCTATTACGCGCTGCCGATCCTCGCCGGCGTCGAGATGACGCCGATCACGGCCTCGGCGCTGGCGCTGTCGCTCTATGGCGGCTCGTTCTATTCGGAGATCATCCGCGGCGGCATCGTCTCGATCGACAAGGGCCAGTCCGAAGCGGGTGCCGCGCTCGGCATGACCCCCGGCCAGGCGATGCGGCGCATCGTGCTGCCGCAGGCGATCAAGCGCATGATCCCGGCGCTGATGAACCAGTCGATCATCCAGTTCAAGAACACCTCGCTGGTCTCGGTGCTGGCGGTGCCTGACCTCGTCTATCAGAGCCAGGTCGCGGCCCATGACAGCTACCGGCCGCTGGAAACCTACACGGCGGTCGCGGTCGCCTATGCCGCGATCCTGATTCCGCTCACCATCATCGTCCGGCGCGGCGAGAAGCGATTGGCGGTCGGCGAATGAGCGACACTTCGAAAATCGAAATCCGGGAATTGCGCAAGAGCTTCGGCAGCAACGAGGTCCTGAAGAACATCAGTCTCGACGTCGCCAAGGGCGGCGTGGTGGCGCTGATCGGCCCGTCTGGCTCGGGCAAGTCGACGCTGCTCCGCTGCGTCAATCTTCTGGTGACGCCTGATGGCGGCAGCGTTCGCGTCGGCGATACACGCTTCCAGTTCGGCGAGGGCGCAAAGCTGCCCGACGTGAAGACACTCGCAAGATTCCGCGCCACCACCGGCATGGTGTTCCAGCACTTCAACCTGTTCCCGCACATGACCACGCTCCAGAACGTGATGGAGGGACCGGTCACGGTGCGCCGCATGGCCAGGGCCGACGCCGAGAAGCTCGCGCGTGCGCAGCTCGCAAAGGTCGGCCTTGCCGAGAAGGCGGACCAATATCCGGCGACGCTCTCCGGCGGACAGAAGCAGCGCGTCGCGATCGCGCGGGCGCTGGCGATGGAGCCGGACGTGATGCTGTTCGACGAGGCGACCTCGGCGCTCGATCCTGAACTCGTCGGCGAGGTGCTCGCCGTCATGCAGCGGCTGGCCTCGGAGGGCATGACCATGGTGATCGTGACCCATGAGATCGCCTTTGCCCGCGAGGTCGCCGACCGCCTCATCTTCATGCGCGACGGTGTCGTCGTCGAGGAAGGCCCAGCGCGGCAGGTGATCGACAATCCCCAGGAAGCCGCGACGCGTGCCTTCCTCAGCCATTTCCACCGCACCGGCGCGCTGCCGCCGGCCAACGCAACACCCTGATGTCCGATATCAATCGCGTCTATCTCGTCACCGGTGCCGCCAGCGGCATCGGCCGCGCCACCGCAAGACTGCTCGCGGCGCCCGGCACCGCGCTGCTGCTGCACACGCGCTCCAATGCGGCCGGCCTCGATGCCGCTGCGGCGGAAGCCGAAGCGCAAGGCGCTGTGGTCGCAAAATGCCTCGGCGACCTCGCCGGGGAGGCCGCCGCCACCGACGCCGTCGCCGCTGCGCAAACCGCCTTCGGCCGGCTCGATGGGTTGATCCTCGTGGGCGGCCATGCCCGCCGCGGCAGCGCGATCGGCACGCCGGCGGATCAATTCCGCGCGGCGATGGACGAATCCGCGCTGGCCTTCACGCGCCTGGTCGACGCCGCGCTGCCGCTGCTGCGCGCCGGCCGCGACGCACGGATCGTCGCGGTGTCGTCCTTCGTGGCCCACGCGATCCGCCCCGAGTTTGCGCCGTTCGCGGCAACGGCCGCCAGCCGCTCCGCGCTTGAAGCGCTGGTGCGGCTCACTGCGGTTGAGCTCGCGAAAGACGGCATCACCGTCAACGCCGTCTCACCGGGCCTCATCGTCAAGGACAAGCCGAGCGAGAGCCGGCTGTCGCCCGAGCAGATCGCTGCGACCGAAGCGCTGATTCCGATGCGCCGCCGCGGGCGGCCGGAGGAAGTGGCCGAAATCATCGCCTTCCTGGCGTCCCCCAAAGCATCCTACGTCACCGGCCAGGTCTGGCACGTCAATGGAGGCCTGACATGACCGAAGCAACCGTCGAACGCATCAGGCTGTTCCTGATCGAAAGCCCGATCAAGATGGCGCGCCTGCAGGGCGTCGGCAACGTCAAGGGCACGGTGAAGCGCGTGCTGATCGAGCTCACCTCGAGCGACGGCGTGATCGGCTGGGGCGAGGCGGCACCGTGGGAGGTCTTCACGGGCACGCCGGAAGCCGCGTTCTCCGCGCTCGACATCTATCTGCGCCCGATCGTGCTCGGCAAGCCGGTGCGCCGCATCCGGGCGCTAATGGCCGAGCTCGACCGCGCGCTGGTCGGACATGGCGAAGCCAAGGTCGGAATCGAGATGGCGCTGCTCGACATCGTCGGCAAGTCGTCGGGGCTGTCGGTCGCCGACCTGCTCGGAGGCCGCGTGCGCGACACGATCCCGCTGTCGTTCTCGATTGCCGATCCGGACTTTCCCGCCGATCTCGAACGCATGCGAAAAATGGTTCCGGACGGCAATGTCATCTACAAGGTCAAGACCGGCGTGAAGCCGCACCGCGAGGATCTCGATCATCTTGAGGCAATCCGGAAGGAATTCGGCGACAAGGTCGACCTCCGTGTCGACTACAACCAGGCGCTGGCGCCGTTCGGCGCCATCAAGATTTTGCGCGATGTCGAGGAGTTTGCGCCGACCTTCATCGAGCAGCCGGTGCCGCGCAAATATCTCGACGTGATGGCGCAGCTCACCGCGGCGCTGGAAACGCCCGTGCTCGCCGACGAAAGCTGCTTCGACCGCCGCGACATGATGGAGGTGGTGCGACGCGAGGCGGCCGACGCCGTCTCGATCAAGCTGATGAAGGCCGGCGGCCTGTTCGAGGCGCAGGCGATCATGGCGATCGCCGACATTGCCGGCCTGCCCGGCTATGGCGGCACGCTGTGGGAGGGCGGCATCGGCCTTGCCGCAGGTACGCAGCTGATTGCGGCCACGCCGGGCATCTCGCTCGGCTGCGAATTCTACATGCCGCATCATGTGCTCACCGAGGACGTGCTGGAAGAGCGCGTCGCCAACCGCGCGGGTCACGTGGTGGTGCCCGACGGCCCCGGTCTCGGCATCCGCGTCAGCGAAGCCTCGGTCCGCGCCAATGCGCGGGTGCTCGCGGAGGCGTAGTTTCTGTCATTCCGGGGCGCGCAAAGCGCGAGCCCGGAATCCATAACCACAGGAAGAGGTGGTGGCGGGGGCTGGCAACTGCGTGTCCTCACCAAACTACTCCCTGTGGTTATGGGCCCCGGACCAGCGCTCCGCTTCGCTGCGCTTGTCCGGGGCGACGACCGTGTATGCAGTAGCGGCGGAGCCCCGATCCTTCCCCTATCGGAATCGGTATCGTATGGTCGGGCCCAACAAGCCCGTCCCACCGGGCCATCCGGAAAACCTTCATGTCCGAACCCGCCTGGTCGCTGCACTCCCGCCTGAAAGAGGACACCATCGACATCGGCGACCTGCCGTTGTCGAAGGTGCTGGTCATCAAGGACGCGCATTATCCCTGGCTGCTGCTGGTGCCGCGGCGCGTCGATGCGGTCGAGATCATCGATCTCGACGAGGTGCAGCAGGCGCAGCTGATGACCGAGATCTCCCGCGTCTCGCGCGCGCTGAAGGAGATCACCAAATGCGACAAGCTCAATATCGCGGCGCTCGGCAACCTCGTGCCGCAGCTTCACGTCCACATCATCGCCCGCCGCACCGGTGACGCCGCCTGGCCGCGGCCGGTCTGGGGCGTGATGCAGCCCTTGGCGCATGACGCCACAGAGGTGCAGAATTTCATCAGCGCGCTTCGCCGAAAAATCTGGTTGGGTTGAAAGAACAAGAAATGTCAGCATTCGACGCATTTCCGCTGGGGCAGCCGGCCTTCGTCACCAACATCCTCGACCGCGCGGCGCATCTGCGCCGCGATGACGAAAAGCTGTTCGCGCTGGAGCAGAAGCCGACCTCGCGCGCCTATGTCGTCCACCGCGACTCGCTGCTGGTGAAGCGCGAAGGCGAAAAAGTGCGCGCGCTGCTGGGAATCGACGAAGCGCTGAAATGCGGCGCCAATCCCGGCACGATCTTCTTAGGCTTACGCGACGGCGCCGCTGTGTTCGGCATGGGCCTGTCGCAGGCCGCCGCCGAGAAGCTGGTCGGCCGCGAGGACTACAGCCTCACCGAGCTGCGCGGCATGGCCATGCAGGGCGCGATTCCCCCCGACGAGCTTTCGGCGATCGCGATGGCGAAGTCGATGGTGAGCTGGCACCAGCGCCACGGCTATTGCGCCAATTGCGGCACGCGCAGCGCGATGAAGGAAGGCGGCTGGAAGCGCGATTGCCCTGCCTGCAAGGCCGAGCATTTTCCGCGCACCGATCCGGTCGTGATCATGCTGGTCGCCTCCGGAGAAAAATGCCTGCTCGGCCGCCAGAAGCAGTTTCCGCCGGGCATGTTTTCCTGCCTCGCCGGCTTCGTCGAGGCCGCCGAGACCATCGAGGACGCGGTGCGCCGGGAGATCCTCGAAGAATCCGGGATCCGCTGCACCGACGTGCAGTATTACATGACGCAGCCGTGGCCCTACCCGTCGTCGCTGATGATCGGCTGCAGCGCGCGGGCGCTGAACGAGGACATTGTCGTCGATCATTCCGAGCTGGAGGATGCGCGCTGGTTCACGCGCGAGGAGGCGGCACTGATGCTGACGCGGACGCATCCCGACGGGCTCGCCGGCCCGCATCCTTTCGCCATCGCCCATCATCTGCTCGGCCGCTGGGTGCACGACAAGAGCGGCGCTTGAGCTGAGGCCAGCGATGGCCGGGACCGCGCCGCGCATCCTCTGCATCGGCATTCCCGTGCGCGACCTGACCTTTCGCCTGGAGGCCGTGCCTGCGCGCGGCAGCAAGGCGAATGCCACGCATTTCGCCGAGATCTGCGGCGGCAACGCGCTCAATGCCGCGATCGCGATGGCACGGCTTGGCGGCCGCGTCTCGTTCGCGGGTCCCATGGGCGATGCGCGGGAGACGTCGAGCGGCTTCATTCTCGAACGGATGGCGCAGGAAGGCATCGACATCGGCCATATCGTGCGCATGCCAGGCCTGACGACGCCCGTCTCCGCGATCATGATCGAGCCCTCCGGCGAGCGGACACTCACGATCTATCGCGATCCCGGCCTGTGGAGCGTGGAGCTGCCCGATGCCGACGCCCTGCTCGCCGATTGTCGGGCGGTCCTCGTCGAAAGCCGCTGTGCAGGGTTCGCGACCTCCCTCTGCGCCGAGGCACGCCGGCGCGGCATTCCCGCCGTCGTCGGCGTGGACCGCGCGATGTCTTTGCAGGACGGCCTGCTCACGGCGGCCTCGCATCTTCTGTTCGCCAGTGAACAGGTGCAGGAGACTGCCGGCATCGCCGACGACGGCGAAGCATTGCGGCACCTGGCGAGGTTGACGTCGGCCTTCCTCGCCGCCACACGCGGTCCCCTCGGTACGATCTGGCTGAACGATGCAGGCGAGCTTGAGGAGACACCGGCCTTCCCGGTTCAGGCGGTCGATACGCTCGGCGCCGGCGACGTCTTCCATGGCGCCTTCACGCTTCGCCTGGCCGAGGGTGCGGTGGTACGGGAGGCGCTGCGATTCGCCGCGGCTGCCGCAGCGCTGAAATGTACCCGCCATGGTGGCGGCCTGGCTGCCCCGCAACGCGTTGAAGTTGAAAGGCTTTTAGACGGACCGCCAGCGAGGGCGCCGGGCGGGTCGCCAAGATTATAGGCTTGTCGTGGAAAGATTTTCTCTATATCAGGGAAATCGACCCCTATAATGAAACAAAGTTCTTCAAATGACTGACCTCGCCGTCCAGATCCCCGAGACCAGCCGCCGCCTCGACGCCATCGACCGCAAGATCCTGATGGTACTCCAGGAGGATGCCTCCCTGTCCGTCGCCGAGATCGGCGATCGTGTCGGCCTGTCCTCGACCCCCTGCTGGAAACGCATCCAGCGGCTGGAGGCCGACGGGGTGATCCTGAAACGGGTCGCCCTCGTCGACCAGAACAAGATCGGGCTCGGCATCTCCGTGTTCGTCTCGGTCGAGAGCTCCGATCATTCCGACGCCTGGCTCAAGAAGTTCGCCGAGGCCGTCAGCGCCATGCCCGAGGTGATGGAGTTCTACCGGATGGCCGGCGACGTCGACTACATGCTGCGCGTCGTGGTCGCGGACATGCAGGCCTATGACGTGTTCTACAAGAAGCTGATCAGCGCCGTGCCGCTGAAGAACGTCACCTCGCGCTTCGCGATGGAGAAGATCAAGTCGGTCACCGCGCTGCCGATTCCGGCGGTGGTGGCGGCTTAGAGCTCACCACACGAAAAGTGTCATCGCCCGGCTTGACCGGGCGATCCAGTACTCCGAGACGCCTGCGATTGAACCGGGAGGCCGCGGCGTACTGGATGCCCCGCCTGCGCGGGGCATGACGCAGTGCATGTGGTGATACCGGCCCCTCTCAGATCGTCTGATTGTACGCGCCGACTTCGGGATGCGTGCGCAGCACGCTGTTCACCATCTCGAACATGTCGTGCATGCGCTGCTCGGAGACCGGGCTCTCGACCACGACCACGAGCTCGGGCTTGTTGGAGGAGGCGCGCATCAGGCCCCAGCTGCCGTCTTCCACCGTGACGCGCACGCCGTTGACGGTGACGAGATCGCGGATCGCCTGGCCGCCGATCTTGGCACCCTTGGCCTGCAAGCCTTCGAAATGCTTCACCACGGCGTCGATGACGCCGTATTTGACCTCGTCGGCGCAATGCGGCGACATGGTCGGCGACGACCAGGTTTTTGGCAGCGCGTTCTTCAGGTCGGCCATCGACTTGCCGGGGGCACGGTCGAGCATATCGCAGATCGCAATCGCCGAGACCAGGCCGTCGTCATAGCCGCGTCCATACGGCTTGTTGAAGAAGAAGTGGCCCGACTTCTCGAAGCCGGCGAGCGCACCCGTCTCGTGGGTGCGGCGCTTCATGTAGGAATGGCCGGTCTTCCAATAGGTGGTCTTGGCGCCCTGCTTCTGCAACACCGGATCGGTGATGAAGAGGCCGGTCGATTTCACGTCGACGATGAACTGCGCGTCCTTGTGGATCGCCGACATGTCGCGCGCCAGCATCACGCCGACCTTGTCGGCGAAGATTTCCTCGCCGGTGTTGTCGACGACGCCGCAGCGGTCGCCGTCACCGTCGAAGCCGAGGCCGACATCGGCCTTGTGCTGCAGCACCGCGTCGCGGATCGCGTGCAGCATCTCCATGTCTTCAGGATTCGGATTGTATTTCGGGAACGTGTGGTCGAGCTCGGTGTCGAGCGGGATCACCTCGCAGCCGATCGCCTCCAGCACCTGCGGCGCGAATGCGCCCGCGGTGCCGTTGCCGCAGGCCGCGACGACCTTGAGCTTGCGCGTCAGCTTTGGTCGGCTGGTGAGATCGGCGATGTAGCGCACCGGATAATTCTCGTGGAATTGATAGGAGCCGCCGACCTTGTTCTTGAAATCGGCGTTGAGCACGATCTCTTTGAGCCGCGTCATCTCGTCCGGGCCGAAGGTCAGCGGGCGGTTGGCGCCCATCTTCACGCCGGTCCAGCCATTGTCGTTGTGCGAGGCCGTGACCATCGCGCAGCAGGGCACGTCGAGATCGAACTGCGCGAAATAGGCCATCGGCGTCACCGCGAGCCCGATGTCGTGCACCTTGCACCCCGCCGCCATCAGGCCGGAGATCAGCGCATATTTGATCGAGGCCGAATAGCCGCGGAAGTCATGGCCGGTGACGATCTCCTGCTTGACGCCGAGTTCCGCGATCAGTGCGCCCAGCCCCATGCCGAGCGCCTGGATCCCCATCAGGTTGATTTCCTTCTGGAACAGCCAGCGCGCGTCGTATTCGCGAAAACCCGTAGGTTTCACCATCGGCTCGGATTCGAAGGCGTAGGTGTTGGGCAACAAGACGGATTTCGGCTTGGGAAACATTGAGACGGTCTCGTGAAGAAGGGGGGCAGGATTTGATGCAGCCTTAGCGAATGCCAGGCCGCAGCGGAAGGCGGGAATGGCAGCTTGTGGCTTATAATTGCGGCAGTTTAGCAACGGGGGAAATCTGACCGCGAGAGCGGTCGAAACAACGACGCTTTTTGAAATATACGGTCGCAGGAGCCTTTGGGAGGCTTCTACTGCTCCAGCACCATCTGCCCGTTGGCGTACTCGAAACGCTTCAGGCGGGACAGGAAGGAGAGGCCGAGCAGATTTTCCGACAGCGCCTCGTCCGGCAGCACCATGGCGTCGACGTCGCGCACGACGAGGCCGCCGACCTCCAGCATGGCGATGCGGGTGCGCGCGGCCTT
The DNA here is from genome assembly GCF_042257955.1 of Bradyrhizobium sp. B025. NCBI lineage: Bacteria > Pseudomonadati > Pseudomonadota > Alphaproteobacteria > Hyphomicrobiales > Nitrobacteraceae > Bradyrhizobium > Bradyrhizobium sp. B025. The sequence continues at coordinate 8,054,983 of NZ_CP170150.1, forward strand.
GATGGTGCCGTTGGCGGTGGAGACGGTGGCGTTGTACTCGCCGCGCGAGGGACGCAGGCCGAAGCGGGCGGCCGAGGTCTCGTTCAGCGCAACGACGGAGGCGCCGGTGTCGACCATGAAGCCGATGCGCTGGCCCTCGATCCGGCCCTCGGTCTGGAAATGGCCACGGCCGTCGCGGCCAATGGCGAGGCTGCGGCCACCGGCCGGCGCCGTGGTTGCGACCGCGACCGTCGGGCGCGGCGCTGACGTGGCGGAAGCGGAGCTCATCCTGTCCGCCATCTGCGCCATGAAGGTGCCGAGGCCGATCATGATGGCCGCGAGGATCATTATGTTACGCATCACACCACTTCCGAGCCGGAAAGCTCGATTTCACCACGCGACACGACCGTCCGCGAGCGACGCCGCGGCCGGGCCAGTGCCATTTTGACGAAAAGGATGAGCGGACGGTTAATGCGGGTTCGTGATTTCTCAGGTGCCGCGCGGTTTGACCCGCCGGGTCGGCAATGCATTCGCCGGATCTTCCGGCCAGGGATGGCGCGGGTAGCGGCCGCGCAGGTCGGAGCGTACCGCGGCGTAGCTGCCGCGCCAGAAACCGGGGAGATCGCGCGTCACCTGCACCGGGCGCTGCGCCGGCGACAGCAATTCCAGCACCAGCGGCACCTTGCCGGCCGCGATCGACGGATGGGTGTTGAGGCCGAACAACTCCTGGAGCCGCACTGCGATGGTCGGCCCCTGCTCGGCCTCGTAGTCGATCGCGAGCACGGTCCCGGTCGGCGCCTCGAAATGCGTCGGCGCCTCGCGGTCGAGCCGTGCGCGCATCTCCCACGGCAACAGCGCCATCAGCGCATCGGAGAGATCGCCGGCGGAGATATCCTTGAGCGCTATCTTGTCGTAGAGCGCGGGCACCAGCCAGTCGTCGCGCCGCGCGATCAGCCCGTCGTCGGACAGGTCAGGCCAGCTGTCGCCTTCGGCCTTGCGCAGGAACATCACGCGGTCGCGCCATTGCTTGGCCGCCTTCGACCAGGGCAACCGGTCGAGGCCCGCGGCGATCAGACCATCCGCGAAGATGCGCGCGGTCTCCTCCGACGGCGACACAGCCAGCGTAGCTTCAGAGAGCGTGATCGCATGCAGCGCGCGCTTGCGCCGTGCACGCAGCGCCATCGCGCCGCGATCGAACGAGATCTCGTCAACGGTCTCGATATGCTCGGCGAAATGCCGCTCGATGTCGTCCTCGGTGATTTGCGCGGCGAGCAGGATGCGGCCGCTCGCCGCCGTGCCCGTCATTTCGCCGATCGCGATATAGGGCGCGCGGGCGAGCGACGAGGTCTGCTCGACGGCGGCGCCGCGACCGTTGGCGAGCACGAAACTGCCGTTGCCGCGATTGCGCGCGACGCGGTCCGGGAAGGCATAGGCGAGCATCAGGCCGGTCGAGAGATCTTCCTGCGGCCCCTCCTTCTCTGACGCCGCGACCTGCGAGGCCCAGCGCCGGGCAAGGTCGCGCGCACTCGATGCGCGCGGTGAGCGGTCGCGGCGGAACTGGTCGCGCCGGTGCTCGAGATCGGCGCTGTCGCCGCCGAGCCCGCGCTCGGTGAGGATCGCCGCGATCTCGGCGGCGTCTCCGCCCGCGCCGGCGCGATGCGAATCCACGATCATGCGCGCCAGCCGTGGCGGCAATGCCAGCGCGCGCAGGCTCTTACCTTCCGCGGTGATGCGGCCGTCGCCATCCAGCGCATTGAGCTCGCTGAGAAGGCTCTTGGCTTCCTTCCAGGCCGGCTGCGGCGGCGGGTCGAGGAACGACAGCGCGGCGGGGTCAGTGACGCCCCATTGCGCCAGATCGAGCACCAGCGAGGACAGATCGGCGCTGAGGATTTCGGGCTGGGTGTAGGGCGCGAGCGACGCCGTCTGCGGCTCGTCCCAGAGCCGGTAGCAGACGCCCGGCTCGGTGCGGCCGGCGCGGCCGCGGCGCTGGTCAACCGCGGCGCGCGAAGCGCGCACGGTCTCGAGCCGGGTCAGGCCGATATCAGGCTCGTAGCGCGGCACGCGGGCAAGACCGGAATCGACCACGATGCGGACGCCTTCGATGGTGAGCGAGGTCTCCGCGATCGAGGTCGCCAGCACCACCTTGCGCGTGCCCTTCGGCGCGGGCGCAATGGCGCGATCCTGCACGGCGGCATCGAGCGCGCCGAACAGTGGCACGATCTCGATACTGGCGTCCTGGACGCGCTCGCCGAGAAAATTCTGGGTGCGGCGGATTTCAGCGGCGCCGGGCAGGAACGCCAGCACCGAACCGCTATCGGCGCGAAGCGCAGACGCGATCGCATCCGCCATCTGCCGCTCGATCGGCGCGTCCGCCTTGCGGCCGAGATAGCGCGTCTCGACCGGAAAGGCGCGGCCCTCGCTTTCGACGACGGGCGACTCACCGAGCAGCTTTGCGACGCGGGCGCCGTCGAGCGTTGCCGACATCACGAGAATGCGCAGATCCTCGCGCAGGCCGGTTTGCGCGTCACGCGCCAGCGCAAGGCCCATGTCAGCGTCGAGCGAACGCTCGTGGAATTCGTCGAACAGGACGGCGGCAACGCCGGAGAGCTCGGGATCGTCCATGATCTGGCGGGTGAATATGCCTTCGGTCACGACCTCGATGCGCGTCGCGCTCGATATTTTCGAGCCGAAACGGACGCGGTAACCGACGGTCTCACCTGCCCGCTCGCCGAGCGATTTGGCCATGCGATCGGCGCTGGCGCGCGCCGCGATGCGCCGCGGCTCCAGCACGATGATCTTCTTGCCCTTGGCCCAGGGCGCATCGAGCAACGCCAGAGGCACGCGCGTGGTCTTGCCGGCGCCGGGCGGGGCCACCAGCACGGCCGCATTGTGTGCCTTGAGCGTGCGCGACAAATTGTCGAGCACGGCATCGATCGGGAGGGGCGTGTCGAAGCTGCGGGGCAAAGGTCTCGGTCCGTCATCACCCGCGAAGGCGGGTGATCCAGTAAACTCAGGTCCCAATCATCACGAAGATCGGGGTTACTGGATACCCCGCCTTCGCGGGGTATGACAATCGTGTGTCGCTATCAGCCCTGCGCCGACGGACGGCCGACGCTCTCATAGGTGAAGCCGGCGGCGCGCATGTCTTCGGGGCTGTAGATGTTGCGGAGGTCGACGACGACGGGCTGTGCCATGACACTCTTCAGCCGGTCGAGATCGAGGCCGCGGAACTGCACCCATTCGGTGACGACAACCAGCGCATCGGCGCCCTGCGCGCAGGAATAGGCGTCCTCGCAATAGGTGATGCTGGGCAGCTCACCCTTGGCCTGCTCCATGCCGACGGGATCGAAGGCCTTCACCTTGGCGCCCATGTCGATCAGGCCGGTCACCAGCGGGATCGACGGCGCATCGCGCATGTCGTCGGTGTCGGGCTTGAAGGTGAGGCCGAGCACGGCGATGGTCTTGCCGCGCAGCGAGCCGCCGAGCGCCTGGCTGACCTTGCGCGCCATCGCGCGCTTGCGGTTCTCGTTGACGGCCAGCACGGATTCGACGATGCGCAAGGACACGTCGTAGTCCTGCGCGATCTTGATCAGCGCCTTGGTGTCCTTCGGGAAGCACGAGCCGCCGAAGCCGGGACCTGCATGCAGGAACTTGGTGCCGATGCGGTTGTCGAGGCCAATGCCGCGCGCGACCTCCTGCACGTTGGCCCCGACCTTTTCGGAGAGATCGGCGATCTCGTTGATGAAGGTGATCTTGGTCGCGAGGAACGCGTTGGCAGCGTATTTGATCATCTCGGCGGTGCGGCGCGCCGTGAACATCAGCGGCGCCTGGTTCAGCGACAGCGGGCGATAGATGTCGCTCATCACCTTGCGGCCGCGCTCGTCGGAGGTGCCGACCACGACGCGGTCCGGGAACTTGAAGTCGCGGATCGCCGCGCCCTCGCGCAGGAATTCGGGGTTGGAGGCGACGACGACGTCGGCGTTGGGATTGGTTTCGCGGATGATGCGCTCGACCTCGTCGCCGGTGCCGACCGGCACGGTCGACTTGGTCACCACGACGGTGAAGCCCGACAGCGACTGCGCGATCTCTTTCGCGGCGGCGTAGACGTAGGACAGATCGGCGTGCCCGTCACCGCGGCGCGACGGCGTGCCGACCGCGATGAAGACGGCATCGGCGTCCGCGACCGGCTTCGACAGGTCGGTGGTGAAGTCGAGCCGCTTGGCCTTGACGTTGGTCGCGACCAGCTCGTCGAGCCCGGGCTCGTAGATCGGGATCTCGCCGCGATGGAGCGCCGCGATCTTCTTCTCGTCCTTGTCGACGCAGGTGACGTCGTGACCGAAATCCGCAAAGCAGGCCCCGGACACCAGTCCCACATAGCCCGTTCCGATCATCGCGATTCGCATGAGAAACCCTGTCTTGGCTTGGTTAACGAAACCCCAATGCGGGGCGGTTTAGCATTTTCCCGATGGAAGGGAACAGTCTGCGAGCAAAAACCGGCACGCGAATTGAACCGGTAAAGAAGTCGTAAGCCGCAAGGCCCCACACTGCATCACGCCCGCACAGAGCCGGGTGGAACACGCCTCGAAACGGGACACCATGGCACCATCAGGCACAATCCCTGGGAACGGGGGCGTTAACGCCCCTTCTGCCGCACGTGTCGACTGGGTCGACTATGCCAAGGGCATCTGCATCGTCATGGTCGTGATGATGCATTCGGTGCTGGGGGTCGAGCTCGCCGCGGGCGAGACCGGTTTCATGCATGTCGCCGTGGCCTTCGCAAAACCGTTCCGGATGCCGGATTTCTTCCTGATTTCGGGCCTGTTCCTGTCATTGGTGATCGATCGCGACTGGCGAACCTATCTCGACCGCAAGGTGGTGCATTTCGCCTATTTCTATGTCGTCTGGGTGACAATCCAGTTCGGCTTCAAGGCGCCCGCCTTCGCGGCGGAGACGAGCTGGCGCGAGGTCGGCCTCTTGTATCTCGAATCCTTCATCGAGCCGTTCGGCACGCTCTGGTTCATCTACCTGCTGCCGGTCTTCTTCGTCATCACAAAACTGACACGGCGCGTCCCGCCGCTCGCGATCTGGCTGATCGCCGCGGCGCTGGAGACGGCGCGCATCGCGACCGGCTGGACCGCGATCGACGAGTTCTGCGCGCGCTTCGTCTATTTCTATTCGGGCTATCTGTTCGCGCCGTACGTGTTCGCGCTGTCGGATCGCGCGCGCAGCCATCCTGGGCCTGCACTCGCGGCGCTCGCGACCTGGGCGCTGATCAATGCCGGCCTCGTCGCGCATGGGGCCAGCGAATGGAAGGTCGTCTCACTCCTGCTCGGCTTTGCAGGGGCCTGCGCCATCATCACCATGGGCACGCTGCTCGCGCGCGTGCGGTGGCTGAACTTCTTCCGCTTCTGCGGCGAGCACTCGATCGTGATCTATCTCGCCTTCTTCCTGCCGATGGCGGCAACGCGCACGCTGCTGCTGCGCACCGGCGTCATTCCTGATATCGGCACGGTGTCGCTGATCGTCACCATCGTCGGCGTGCTTGGATCGCTCGCGATCTGGCAGGCCGCCCTGCGGCTCGGTGCCGACTTCCTGTTCGAACGGCCGGATGCGTTCTGGATCGCGCCGAAGAAGGCGGGCGTGCGGTTGCAGGCGGCGGAGTAGCTGCACTCTCGGTGTCGTCGCCCGGCTCGACCGGACGACCCAGTACGCCGGGACGCCAGTGATTGAGCCGAGAAGCCGCGGCGTACTGGATTCCCAGCCTTCGCGGGGAATGACAGTGGGGATGCGAGGAATGACAGCGGGGGATAGTCGCGCCGTCAGCCCAAAAATCCCCCTCCAAAGGCTGTCAAAGCCCGCAAAAATTCATACATTGCGGCCATGCCCAAGACATCCCCGAAGACCACCGCCAAAGCTGACACCAAGGCTGCCGCGCCCAAGACGGCCGCCGACAGCAAATCCGCTGCTGCCACAGCTGCTGCCAAACCGGTGGCGGCGAAGGCGGCCGGCAAGGGCGACCATGTCTTCCTGGTCGACGGTTCCTCCTACATCTTCCGCGCCTATCACGCGCTGCCGCCGCTGAACCGCAAATCCGACGGTCTTCAGGTCAATGCCGTGCTCGGCTTCTGCAACATGCTGTGGAAGCTTTTGCGCGACATGCCAGCCGACAACCGGCCGACGCATCTGGCCATCGTGTTCGACAAGTCGGAGGTCACCTTCCGCAACAAGATCTACCCCGAGTACAAGGCGCACCGGCCGCCGGCGCCCGACGATCTGATCCCGCAATTCGCGCTGATCCGCGAGGCCGTGCGCGCCTTCGACCTGCCCTGCCTGGAACAAGGCGGCTTCGAGGCCGACGATCTGATCGCGACCTATGCGCGGGAGGCCAGCGACCGCGGCGCCACCACGACCATCGTGTCCTCCGACAAGGATCTGATGCAGCTCGTGAACGACAGGATCACGATGTACGACACCATGAAGGATCGCCGGATCGGCATTCCCGAGGTGATCGAGAAATTTGGCGTTCCGCCGGAGAAGGTGGTCGAGGTGCAGGCGCTCGCCGGCGATTCCACCGACAACGTGCCGGGCGTCCCCGGCATCGGCATCAAGACCGCGGCGCAGCTGATCGTCGAATATGGCGACCTCGAGCAGCTCCTGTTCCGCGCGACCGAAATCAAGCAGCCGAAGCGGCGCGAGGCGCTGATCGAGAATGCCGAAAAGGCGCGGATCTCGCGCAAGCTGGTGCTGCTCGACGACAAGGTCGAGCTGGAGGTGCCGCTCGACGACCTCGCCGTCCACGAGCCCAACGCGCGCAAGCTGATCGCCTTCCTGAAGGCGATGGAGTTCTCCACGCTGACGCGCCGCGTCGCCGACTATTCGCAGATCGATCCCGCCAATGTCGATGCCGATGTGGCGAACAGCAGCGAGGCCCGCGGCGGCGACAGCGCGGCCAGGACGACCTCGTCCGCGACGTCCGGCGATCTCTTCGCCGCTCCTGCGGTTACGGCAACGGGCGGCGACAAAGGCGGCAAGTCGGCCAGCATCAAGGGCGCGCCGATCTCGCTCGCCGCCGCGCGCGAAGAGGCGCTGCGCAAGCTTCCGGTCGACCGCGGCAAGTACCAGGCGATCAAGACGCTCGCCGAATTGAACGCCTTCATCGCGCGCATTCACGATGCCGGCCATGTCGCGATCGAGATCAGGGCGAACTCGATCGATCCGATGCAGGCCGATCTCTGTGGCATCGCGCTGGCGCTCGCGCCGAACGATGCGTGTTACGTGCCGCTGGCGCACAAGCAGTCCGGCGGCGGCGCCGGCCTGTTCGATGCGGGCCTCGCGCCCGATCAGGTCAAGCATGCCGACGCGATCGACGCGTTGCGGCCGGTGCTGGAATCATCGGGCATCCTCAAGATCGGCTTCGACGTCAAATTCACCGCCGTCATGCTGGCGCAGCACGGCATCACCCTGCGCAACACCGACGACGCGCAGCTGATCTCTTATGTGCTCGACGCCGGCCGCGGCTCGCACGGACTGGAATCGCTCGCCGAGCGCTGGTTCGGCCACGCCATGCTGAAGGAGGGCGAGCTGCTCGGCAGCGGCAAGGGCAAGATCACCTTCGACCAGGTGCCGATCGACAAGGCCGCGCCGCTGTCGGCCGAAGGCGCCGACATGGCCTTGCGGGTCTGGCGCGTGCTGAAGCCGCGCCTCGTCGCCGAGCACATGACGACGGTCTATGAGACATTGGAGCGGCCGCTGGTCGCGGTGCTCGCGCGCATGGAGCGGCGCGGCATCTCGATCGATCGCCAGGTGCTGTCGCGCCTGTCCGGCGACTTCGCCCAGACCGCGGCGCGCGTCGAGGCCGAGATCCAGGAGATCGCGGGCGAACCGGTCAATGTCGGCAGTCCAAAACAGATCGGCGACATCCTGTTCGGCAAGATGGGGCTGCCGGGCGGCACCAAGACCAAGACCGGCGCGTGGTCGACCACCGCGCAGGTGCTCGACGAGCTCGCCGAGCAGGGCCACGACCTTCCGAAGAAAATTCTGGAGTGGCGCCAGGTCTCGAAACTCAAATCGACCTACACCGACGCGCTGCCTGAATACGTCAATCCGCAGACCCATCGCGTGCACACGACCTACGCGCTGGCCGCGACCACGACGGGCCGGCTGTCGTCGAACGAGCCGAACTTGCAGAACATCCCGGTGCGCACCGAGGACGGCCGCAAGATTCGCCGCGCTTTCATCGCGACGCCCGGGCACAAGCTCGTCTCCGCCGACTATTCGCAGATCGAATTGCGGCTGCTGGCCGAGATCGCCGACATCCCCGTGCTGAAGCAGGCGTTCCGCGACGGGCTCGACATTCACGCCATGACCGCGTCGGAAATGTTCGGCGTGCCGATCAAGGGCATGCCGAGCGAAATCCGCCGCCGTGCCAAAGCAATTAATTTCGGCATCATCTACGGCATCTCGGCGTTCGGCCTCGCCAACCAGCTCGGCATCGCGCGCGAGGAGGCGTCGGCCTACATCAAGAAGTACTTCGAGCGCTTCCCCGGCATCCGCGCCTATATGGACGAGACGCGCGACTTCTGCCGGAGCCACGGCTATGTCACGACGCTGTTCGGCCGCAAGTGCCATTACCCCGACATCAAGGCGTCCAACGCCTCGGTGCGCGCCTTCAACGAGCGCGCCGCGATCAACGCGCGTCTTCAGGGCACCGCAGCCGACATCATCCGCCGTGCCATGACGCGGGTGGAGGACGCACTCGCCGAGAAGAAACTCTCGGCGCAGATGCTGCTCCAGGTGCATGACGAATTGATCTTCGAGGTGCCGGACGCCGAGGTCGAGGCGACGCTGCCGGTCGTGCAGCACGTCATGCAGGACGCGCCGTTCCCGGCCGTGCTGCTGTCAGTGCCGCTGCATGTCGATGCACGCGCGGCGAAGAATTGGGACGAGGCGCATTGACGGCTCTTCACCTCGGCTCACTTGCGCTTCGCTGACGCCACAAACACGGTGTCGTCCCGGCGAAGGCCGGGACCCATAACCACAGGATCGAGTTGGGCGAAATTTGCCCACTACGATCCCGCACCACACTTCTCCCTGGGGGTATGGGTCCCGGCCTTCGCCGGGACGACGCCAGAGAGACACGCGCTGAATCGAATTGTCCTCCGAGCAATTGCGCGATGGCTCCGCCGCCTCGCGCATATTAGAACCACCGCATCTCCTGCACCGGTTCTCCCATGCCCCACACTTCCGCGCTGCTCGGCTTCGCTCTCGTCTGCCTCGGCCTCGTGCTCACGCCGGGACCGAACATGATCTACCTGATCTCGCGCTCGATCACGCAGGGGCCGGCGGCGGGCATCGTCTCGCTCGGCGGCGTGGCGCTCGGCTTCGTGTTCTACATGCTGTGCGCGGCGTTCGGCATCACGGCGCTGCTGCTCGCCGTTCCCTTTGCCTATGACGCGCTGCGCTTTGCCGGTGCCGGCTATCTGCTGTGGCTGGCCTGGCAGGCGGTGAAGCCGGGCGGGCGCTCGCCGTTCCAGGTGAAGCAGCTTGCGATCGACAGTCCGCGCAAATTGTTCGCGATGGGCTTCGTCACCAATCTGCTCAACCCGAAGATCGCGATGCTGTATCTGGCGCTGCTGCCGCAGTTCATCGATCCCGCAGCCGGCAGCGTGCTGACGCAGTCGGTGGTGCTGGGCGCGATCCAGATCGCGATCAGCGTCAGCGTCAACGCGATGATCGCGCTCGCGGCAGGTTCGATCGCGCTGTTCCTGGCGAACCGGCCGAGCTGGATGCTGGTGCAGCGCTGGCTGATGGGCACGGTGCTGGCCGGGCTTGCGGTCAGGATGGCGGTGGAAGCGCGGAAGGTGTGATTGCCTTTCTTCCTTCTCCCCTTGTGGGAGAAGGTGGCGCGAAGCGCCGGATGAGGGGTTGCTTCCCCGAGCACAGATGCGGATGAGTTCGTGGAGACAGACCCCTCGCCCGTCTCGCCGCTACGCGGCGAGCCACCCTCCCCCACAAGGGGGGAGGGAAAAAGGCCCAATCAATCCAGCTTCGCGTCCATGCCCCGCTTCACCGCAGGCCGCGCCATCAGGGCCTCGTACCAGCGCTTGACGTTGGGGAAGTCGGCCAGCTCAACCTTGTGGCGTGGATGGCGCCAGGCCCAGCCCAGGATGGCAAAATCGGCAACCGAGAGGTCGCCGGCGACGAAGTCGCGGTCCGCCAGCCGGCGGTCGAGCACGGCGTAGAGCCGGCGGGTTTCGGCCATGAAGCGCTTCAGGCCGTAGGCGCGGTCCTGCTCGTTCTCGAGCGCGATGAAATGATGCACCTGGCCGGGCATCGGGCCGAAGCCGCCCATCTGCCACATCAGCCATTCGTAGACCGGGATACGACCCGCGAGCGATTTCGGCAGGAATTTGCCGGTCTTTTCGCCCAGGTAGAGCAGGATCGCACCGGATTCGAAGATGCTGACGGGCTTGCCGTCCGGCCCCTCGGGGTCGACGATCGCAGGGATCTTGTTGTTGGGGGAGAGCTTCAGGAACTCCGGGGCCATCTGCTCGCCCTTGGTGATGTTCACCGGGATCACCTTGTAGGGCAGCCCCATTTCCTCCAGCGCAACCGAGATCTTGCGGCCGTTCGGCGTGTTCCAGGTGTGCAGCTCGATGGTCATGCGTCGTTTCCTTCCCCAAAAGGCATGAGCCCTCACCTACTCCAGAAGGTTGCGACCCCACAACCGGCGGTCCGGGATGGCCGATCGTCGGCCGATCCCTGTTGACTGGACCTGTCCCCTCTGGAATGTCGCGGCCGTCGCGGATAAATTCCGCCACTTCCAAAAACGCTCCCGAGGGACCGCCGTGTCGAAATCAGCCTCCCGCGCCCGCCTGTTCGAAATCATCCGCCGGCGCTCCTTCGGCCGCGGCGAGGTGACGCTCGCGTCGGGCCGCAAGAGCGATTTCTACTTCAACCTCAAGCCGACCATGCTCGACCCGGAGGGCGCGACGCTGCTCGCCGAGCTGACCTATGAGGCGCTGAAGGACGACAATCTCGATTTCATCGGCGGGCTTGAGATGGGCGCGGTGCCGCTCGCCGGCGCGCTGGCTCAGATCTCCTGGATCAAGGGCCATCCGATCGCGGCGTTCTTCGTGCGCAAGAAGCCGAAGGAGCACGGCGCCAAGCTCGCGATCGAAGGCCTGCCCAGGGGCGAGACGCTCCAGGGCAAGCGCGTCGTGATCGTCGAGGACGTCACCACGACAGGTGGCTCGGCGATGAAGGCGGTGGAATCCGTGCGCGAGACCGGCGCCGAGGTGGTGCTGGTGCTGACCATGGTCGACCGCGAGGAAGGCGCCACCGACACGTTCGGTGCGGCCGGCCTGCCGTTCCGCTCGCTCTACAAGGCGTCGGAATTCTTGAAGGCGTGACGACTCTTCCCCCTCGCCCCGTTCTTACGGGGCCGCGACGAGCTTCGCTCGCGCTGACGGTTGGGGTGAGGGGCCACCCTCCACGGGTAAGATGGCCGCGAGACCTGTCCCCCCTCACCCGGATCGCAAGAGCGATCCGACCTCTCCCCGCAGGCGGGGAGAGGTGACCTCAACCGCTCATTTACCATCCCGCCTTATGGTGAATCCTGTGCTGAGACCTCGCGGGTCGCGGCCGGTTCAGTAGCGTCGGGTGGAGTAAGCGTTGCGTACAGTCATGTCCCATGCGCGCCGGCGGCGTCGCGCGATGCTTGTGGCCGCCACCCTGGCAGCCGCGCTGCTTGCAGCTCCCGCCCCGGTTTCGGCCGAAGGCCTGTTCGACTTCTTCTTCGGCGGCATGCAGCAGCAGCGGCCGCAGCGCGAGGTGCCGCAGCAGGCGAGCTCCTACGCCGATCCCTTCACCGGCCAGCAGAATCCCGCAACCCCGCAATATGTGCCACCGACACGCTCAGCGGCCGCCGGCGGCTCGGGCCCGGCGTTCTGCGTGCGTAGCTGCGATGGCAAATATTTCCCGCTGATGCGCGGCCTCGCCTCGCCGGCGCAGATGTGTCAGGCGTTCTGTCCTGCCAGCGCGACAAAGATTTATTTCGGCTCCTCGATCGACGGCGCCGCGTCGCAGACCGGCGAGCGCTACGCCGACAGCGAGAACGCGTTCGCCTATCGCAAGGCGCTGCGCGCGGACTGCACCTGCAACGGCCGCGAGCCGGTCGGCCTCGCCCCGGTCGATCTCGCGCTGGATTCTTCGCTGAAGGCTGGCGACGTGATCGCCACCTCCGACGGCCTCGTCGCCTATACCGGCATCCGCGTTGGCAACGACCAGACCGCCGACTTCACCCCGGTCGCCTCCTATCCCGGCCTCACCGCACAGGTCCGCGCGCGCCTCGGCGAGATGAAGGTGGCCCCGGTGCGCGCTGAGACGGTGGCAGCAGATGCGCCGGCGGCGGAGATCGTGCGCGAGACGCTGCCTGACGTGACGGTGCCGAAGACGCAGGCGAAGCCGGCGAAGCGGGCAGGACTGGATTAGGACCCAACTGTAACCAAGCCGTCGTTGCGAGGAGCACTTGCGACGAAGCAATCCAGAATCCCTCCGCGGAAGGATTCTGGATTGCTTCGCTACGCTCGCAATGACGGAGGATGGTGAGTCACCTCCCGATAATCACCCCGATCACATTCGGCGCCGCCAGATATTTCTCCTCGATCGCCGCCCGCGCGGCGGCGCGGTTTTCCTGGGTCAGCAGGCCACGCTTCTCGGCCAGGATCATCCAGCAGAAACCCCACCAGTCGGTCAGCATGCCCTGATCGCCAACGAGGTCATAGCCCTGCTCGGCCGCGAAGATGCGCGCATGCGCTTCGTCCAGCGTGTCGAGAAACAGGTGGTCCTCGACCGAGAACAGGTCGTCGCTGATGTCGTCGATGGTGTAGCCCCAGATCGACTGGCACACCGCGTTGAACTCGCGGTCGAGCTGGTCGTCATCGATCCTCTGGCGCCGCGCCGCCTGATGCAGCCGCGACAGCGAGCGCGCGAAATCGGCGATCCGGGTGAGGGCAAACTGGTCGAAGGCGATGGTGGACATGTAGTCCTCGCAAAGTCTGGCAGGCGCTAGATATTGTGTCGGCAACGCGCCGAATCACAATGATATATCAAAGACTTGCTAAAGTGTTCTTAATTTGTTCTGATGCTGAAGGATTGGTTGTTGAGATCGTCGTCCTGGCGAAAGCCAGGACCCATTACCCCGGTCAGCGTTGCCTTTGCGAGCTTGAGCCATGAGCGCAGGCAGCTACTACGTCTACATCCTCGCAAGCCGCCATCACGGGACGATCTATGTCGGCGTGACCAGCGACATCCGCACGCGGCTTGAACAACATCGCTCCGGCCGCGGCTCCAAGTTCGTGCAGAAGTACAAGATCTTCCGTCTCGTTCACGTCGAAGCGTTCGCGACGCCACAGGAAGCGATCGCGCGCGAGAAGCAGCTCAAGTTCTGGAAACGGGACTGGAAGATCAAGCTGATCGAACAAGAAAATCCCGACTGGAATGACCGCTCGGGCCTTCTCTGACAGTCGGGGTAATGGGTCCTGGCTTTCGCCAGGACGACGTTGTGGTGAAAGCTGGCGCGAAGGCGACACCGAAATCTTCGCCGGGACGACGATGGGGAAGCAGTTTCCGCTTCCCTCTCCTCCCCCTCAATTCACCGCCGACACCAACTTGTCCCCGCACGCATTCGCATAAAACTTGCCGCCGCATTGGCGCTTGATGGCGGCGCAGCGTTGTGCGGGAGACGCATTCTGTGGAACGCTGAAGCCGCAGCTCAGGCCATCAGCGCTACGGCCCTTGCCGGCGGCGAAGGCGGCGCTCGAGGTGGCGATGCAGATGACGAGGAGCGCTGCAGCAGCGATTTCAATCAGCAGTCTCATGGGGCGTCTCCTCCACACTGATGGCTGAATTGGCCGCCATTCTAGCACCAAATCCACGTTCTCCGTGCTCGTCCGGGTTCCCAAATCGGCCCGTTCCTTGCATAAATTTGCGCCAGCGCAGTGCACGGCCGCACCGGCGATAGTTCCGGTGCAGAGGCAAGACGCGTAGGGTTAGTGGTGTTTCTGTCGACCAGGAAGTGACGGCCTTGCAAGATCAATCGTTCCAGCCAAACTTTCCCGCCCCCGACCAGCCCATCGACGAGCTCGCGCTGGCCGAGATCAAGGGCGCGATCCTGGCGAAGCTGCGCCTTGCCATCGGCAAGGACGCCGGCATGGCGACCAGGCACGACTGGTACCAGGCCGCGGCGCTCGCGCTGCGCGACCGCATCGTGCATCGCTGGCTCACGGCCGAGAAGCACAGCTACGACGCGGGGCGCAAGCGCGTCTATTATCTCTCGCTCGAATTCCTGATCGGCCGCCTCTTCACCGATGCGCTCAACAATATGGGGCTGCTCAAGATCTTCGAGGTCGCGCTCGGCGACCTCGGCGTCTCCCTGCCCGAACTGCGCAAATGCGAGCCGGATGCCGCGCTCGGCAATGGCGGTCTCGGGCGGCTTGCCGCCTGCTTCATGGAGAGCATGGCAACGCTCTCGATCCCGGCGATCGGCTACGGCATCCGCTACGATTACGGCCTGTTCCGCCAGATCATCAACCAGGGCTGGCAGCAGGAATATCCGGACGAGTGGCTCGGCTTCGGCAACCCCTGGGAATTGCAGCGGCCGGAAGTGATCTACAACATTCATTTCGGCGGCGGCGTCGAGCATGTCGACGACAGGGGCCGCGACCGCGCGATCTGGCATCCGGGCGAGACCGTGCAGGCGATCGCCTACGACACGCCGATCGTCGGCTGGCGCGGCCAGCACGTCAACGCGCTCCGCCTGTGGTCGGCACGCTCGCCCGATCCGCTGAAGCTCGACGCCTTCAACAAGGGCGACTATGTCAGCGCCAGCGCCGAGCAGTCGCGCGCCGAAGCGATCTGCAAATTCCTCTATCCGAACGACGAGAGCCCGGCGGGCCGCGAGCTGCGCCTGCGCCAGGAATATTTCTTCGTCTCCGCCTCGCTCCAGGACCTGGTCAAGCGGCATCTGTCGTCCGACGGCCAGCTTCGCAGCCTGTCGTCGAAGGTCGCGGTGCAGCTCAACGACACCCATCCGAGCCTCGCCGTCACCGAGCTGATGCGGATCCTGGTCGACCTGCACAATTTCCGCTGGGACGAGGCGTGGAAGATCACGGTCGCAACGCTGTCCTACACCAACCACACGCTGCTGCCCGAGGCGCTCGAGACCTGGCCGGTCGAGCTGTTCGAACGCCTGTTGCCGCGGCATCTGGAGATCATCTACCGCATCAACGTCCAGCATCTGGCGCTCGCCGAGGCGCGCGCGCCCGGCGACATCGACTTCCGCGCCTCGGTCTCGCTGATCGACGAGAAGAGCGGCCGCCGCGTGCGCATGGGCCAGCTTGCCTTCGTCGGCTCGCACCGCATCAACGGCGTCTCGGCGATGCATTCGGACCTGATGCGCGAGACCGTATTCCACGATCTCAACCATCTCTATCCCGGCCGCATCACCAACAAGACCAACGGCATCACCTTCCGCCGCTGGCTG
The DNA here is from genome assembly GCF_042257955.1 of Bradyrhizobium sp. B025. Lineage (NCBI taxonomy): Bacteria > Pseudomonadati > Pseudomonadota > Alphaproteobacteria > Hyphomicrobiales > Nitrobacteraceae > Bradyrhizobium > Bradyrhizobium sp. B025. Next base: position 8,070,506 of record NZ_CP170150.1, read on the forward strand.
ATGCTGGCAAACCCGAAGCTGACCGACCTGTTGCGCGAGACCTGCGGCGACGCCGTGCTCGACGATCCGACGCAGCTTTCGCTGATCGAGGCGCGCGCCAGCGACGTCGAATTCCAGAAGAAGTTCCGCGCGGTCAAGCATCACAACAAGACGGCTCTGGCGCGGCTGATCGGCGAGCGGCTCGGCATCAAGGTCGATCCGGGTGCGCTGTTCGACGTGCAGATCAAGCGCATCCACGAATACAAGCGCCAGCTGCTCAACGTCATCGAGACGGTCGCGCTGTACCAGTCGATCAAGGACGATCCCAACGGCAACTGGGTGCCGCGGGTGAAGATCTTCGCCGGCAAGGCGGCGGCGAGCTACAAATACGCCAAGCTGATCATCAAGCTGATCAACGACGTCGCCGAGGTCGTCAACAACGACTCCACGATCGGCGGCAAGCTGAAGGTCGTCTTCCTGCCCGACTACAATGTCAGCCTCGCGGAGGTGATCATCCCCGCGGCCGACCTGTCCGAGCAGATCTCAACCGCCGGCATGGAAGCTTCCGGCACCGGCAACATGAAGCTGGCGCTCAACGGCGCCATCACCATTGGCACGCTCGACGGCGCCAATATCGAGATCCGCGACCATGTCGGGAACGAGAACATCGCGATCTTCGGCATGGAGGCCGGCGACGTCATGATCCGGCGCAAGCAGGGACTGGATGCCTCCGACGTGATCCGCAATTCGCCAAAGCTCCAGCGCGCCATCAACGCGGTCGGCGCCGGCGAGTTCTCGCCCGGCGACCCCGGCCGCTTCGAATCCATCGCGCATGCGCTGCGCTATCTCGACCATTACATGGTCAGCGCCGATTTCGATTCCTACTACGAGGCGCAGCGCGCGGTCGATGCGCGCTGGCAGGTGGCGCCGGCCTGGACCCGCGCTTCGATCCTCAATGTCGCGCGCATGGCGTGGTTCTCCTCCGACCGCACCATCCGCGAATATGCCGAGGAGATCTGGAACGTGCCGGTCAATCCGACCACGCCGCTGCTGCCGGACCTGCGCGACGCCGCAGGCTGATTTTCCGCAGTGTGAAATCGGCGTTACCTGCGAGGTTATTGCACAGCCAGGCAATGGCTGTGGTATGACGATCGTCATTCCGGAGCGGCTCGCAGAGCCGAACCCGGAATCTCGAGATTCCGGGTTCGATGCTTCGCATCGCCCGGAATGACAGACGGAAACACCCATGCACGCCAAGCTCCCGCACCCGTTCGACGACGCCACCCGCATCACCGCCGGTGACTCCAGCTGGCAGGGACACACCAGCGACGATTACTGGGCCTTTGTCGGTCCGTTCGGCGGCGCCACCGCCGCGACCATCTTGCGCGCGTTGATCGAGCATCCGCAGCGCGCCGGCGACCCGCTGGCGCTCACCGTCAATTACTGCGCGCCGATCGCCAAGGGCCCGTTTGACCTGGATGTGCGGCTGGTAAAGGCCAACCGCTCCAGCCAGCACTGGAGCGTCGAACTGTCGCAGGGCGGCGGCGAGGTCGCGACGCTCGCAACCGCGGTGTTCGCCGAGCGGCGGCCGTCCTGGGAGCACAGGGTGGCGACGGTCCCGGACGCAAAGCTGTTCGAAGAGACGCTGCCGTTCCCGAAAATCTCGGCGTCCTGGGCCAACCAATACGAATTCCGCTTCGTCGAGGGCGAGATGCGGATCGGCCCGCCGCAGGCCGAGCTTGCCAGCACCTATTCGAAAATCTGGATCAGCGACCGTACCCCGCGCAGGCTCGACATGCTGTCGCTGATGTCGATGTCGGACGCCTTCTTCGGCCGCATCTTCCACGCGCGGCGCGAGCTGGTGCCGTTCGGCACGGTGTCGCTGACGACCTATTTTCACACCGACAGCGAGGAGCTCGCAGCCGAGGACATCACGCGCGTGCTGGCGACGGCCGATTCGAAGATCATGCACAAGAGCTACGCCGACCAGAACGCCGAGCTGTGGTCGCCGAACGGAAGGCTGCTCGCGACGACGACGCAGATCGCGTATTTCAAGGCTTGAGCTGCCTCCACGTCATTGCGAGGAGCGTAGCGACGAAGCAATCCAGACTGTCTCCGCGGAGGGATTTCTGGATTGCTTCGCTGCGCTCGCAATGACGGTGGAGATATCTCGCCACAATCGGGATAGGGGGAAGCCTCGCGGCTCCGCCCCTCCCACACCACCGGACATACGGGTCCGTATCCGGCGGTTCAGCGGATTATGCGGGTCGCCGTGCCGCGACGGAAGCCAAGCCGAGTGAGGCAAAGAAGCCGTTTGGCAGAGCAATGGTGAGCGCGGGGCTGTTCGCGAGCCGCCAAGGGCCACGTGGGCTGCCGGCGGTTTGCGCCGCCAGATCCCGGCCGACGCCGCGGCGTCGCAACTCGGCAAAGCGAGCGGGTCCATACTTCCATTGCTTCCAGGCAACGGCGCGCAACCGTCGCCTGATCCACTGGTCAAGCACGCGCAACACCGACGGGGTTTGACAGAAGCCGAAGTAGCCGTGCCACCCAATCAGGTAGGTCGACAGTTCTTTGGCGATCTGCACGAGGCATCGACCACGCGTGCGTCGCGTGAGCTCCCGAACCTTCGCCTTGAAGCGGGCGAGTGCCTGCGGCGCGATGCGCCGCCGCGGTTCTTGCCCGCCGGTGAAGCTGAAGCCCAGGAACTTGCGAACACTCGGTTTGGCAACCGCGCTCTTCGCTTTGTTGATCTTGAGCTTGAGGCGCTTTTCGAGGAACCTCTCGACGCCAGCCAGCACCCGTTCGCCCGCCCGCTGACTGCGCACGTAGATGTTGCAGTCGTCGGCGTAACGCACGAAGCGGTGGCCGCGCTTCTCCAGTTCCTTGTCCAGCACATCCAGCATCAGGTTCGACAACAGCGGCGAGAGCGGACCGCCCTGCGGCGTGCCCTCTTCCGTCGGACTGACCAGCCCTCCTTCCAACACACCCGCATTCAGGAAGGCGCGGATGAGCTTCAGGATGCGCTTGTCAGCAACCCGCTTGGCAACCAGTCCCATCAGGATGTCGTGGTTGACCCGGTCAAAGAACTTCTCCAGGTCGATGTCCACCACGATGCTGTGGCCGGCCGCAATGTACGCCTGCGCCCGTTCCACCGCCCGATGTGCCGAGCGCCCCGGCCGAAAGCCGAAGCTCGTCTCGGCGAACGTCCTATCCCAATCCGCCTGCAGCACCTGCATCACCGCCTGCTGGATCAAGCGGTCGAGCACCGTCGGAATGCCGAGCGGCCGCAGGCCGCCCGACGCCTTCGGTATCTCCACCCGCCGCACCGGCTGTGGCTTGTAGGTGCCGTCAAGCAACTGGGCTCGGATCGCAGGCCAGTGCTCCTTCAGGTGGGCTGACAGCTCGCCGACGGTCATCCCGTCGACGCCCGCCGCGCCCTTGTTGCGCTTTACTTGCGCCAACGCTGCCTTCAGATTCTCACTCTCGACAACGTCTTCCATCGACGGTCCTGCGACCGCCGGGCGTTCGAGACAGACTTCCGCCGCACGCGCTTCAGGCTCTCGGGCGCCGGCGCTTCGGGCTTCACCCTCCGCTCCGGGGCTCAAGTTCAGCTCGACCTGATTCTTCTGCCGCATGGCTCGCACGAGATCGCCGCTCTACTGACCACTTCCACCGTTCAGGCCTTCAGCGGCGCGCTGCCGCCTACTACGCCCTCGGCTGACTTCTGCGCTGCGGTCAGGCCGTCTTGCGACGGTCTCAGTCTCGTTGCCGAGACACAGCGCAGACCTCCCGAGGTAAGACCGACCGCCTTCACCGCACGCCCGCCGAATTTACCACCCCGACCTTTGATGACCTTGGACTTCGCGATCAATTGCTCGCTCGTCCGGCCGGGTAGGCCTCGTTATCCGGTGTTTGTCCATCGGGCCGCGGCTTTGCTCCACGCTTTCTTCAGACCCCACCTCACGATGACGCCCTTGCGCTTCGCTAATCCTTCGCCGCCATCAGGCTGGATAGAGGACTTCCACCTCCAAGCTGTCGCTCATACTCGGCACACAACAAAAAGGGCGGCCTCGCGGCCGCCCTTTTGCATTCTCAAATGATGCGACCTTACTCCGCCGCGAGCTTCACGTCCGGCGCGGCCGCGCGCACCTCGGCGTCGACCTGGGCTTCGAACTTGGCAAAGTTCTTCTGGAACATGCCGACCAGCGCGCGCGCGGTCTTGTCGAACTCGTCCTTGTCCTTCCAGGTGTTGACCGGGTTGAGGATTTCGCTCGGCACGCCCGGCAGCGCGGTCGGGACCGCGAAGCCGAAATACTTGTCGGTGCGGAATTCGACGTTGCGAAGCGAACCGTCGAGCGCCGCGGTGAGCAGCGCGCGCGTCACCTTGATCGGCATGCGCGAGCCCGTGCCATACTTGCCGCCGGTCCAGCCGGTGTTGACCAGCCAGCAGTCGACATTGTGCTGGGCGATCAGGTCGCGCAGCATGTTGCCGTAGACGGATGGATCGAGCGGCAGGAAGGGCGAGCCGAAGCAGGTCGAGAACTCCGGCTGCGGCTCGTTGCCGAGACCGCGCTCGGTGCCCGCGACCTTGGCGGTGTAGCCGGAGAGGAAGTGATACATCGCCTGCGCCGGCGACAGCTTTGCGATCGGCGGCAGCACGCCGAAGGCGTCGGCGGCGAGCATCACCACGTTCTTCGGCTGCGGCGCGCGGCCGGTGCGCGAAGCGTTCGGGATGAAGTCGAGCGGATAGGCCGAGCGGGTGTTCTCGGTCTTGGAGCCGTCGTCGAAGTCCACCACGCGGGTGTCCTCGTCGAGCACGCAGTTCTCGAGCACCGCGCCGAAGCGCGTGCTTGCGGCATAAATCTGCGGCTCGGCTTCCTGCGAAAGCTTGATGCACTTGGCGTAGCAGCCACCTTCGAAATTGAAGACGCCGTTCGGGCCCCAGCCGTGCTCGTCGTCACCGATCAGGGTGCGGTTCGGGTCGGCCGACAGCGTGGTCTTGCCGGTGCCGGAGAGGCCGAAGAAGATCGCGGCATCGTCCTTGGCGCCGACATTGGCCGAGCAGTGCATCGGCATCACGCCGCGCTCGGGCAGATAGTAGTTCAGCGTGGTGAAGACCGACTTCTTCATCTCGCCGGCGTAGTAGGAGCCGCCGATCAGCACGATCTTGCGGGCGAAGTCGATCGCGACGACGTTCTCCGACTTGCAGCCGTGGCGCTTCGGATCGGCGCGGAAGCTCGGCATGTCGATGATGGTGAGCTCGGGCGTGAAGGTCGACAGCTCGATCGCCTCGGGGCGGATCAGCAGCGTGCGGATGAACAGCGAATGCCAGGCGAGCTCGGTGAACACGCGGGTCTTGATCCGGTAGGCCGGATCGGCGCCGCCGTAGAGGTCCTGCGCGAACAGGCTCTTGCCTTCGGCGTGCTTGAGGAAGTCCTGATAGAGCGTCTCGAACTGCTCCGCGGTGATCGACTGGTTGCCGGCCCACCACATCTTCTTGTCGGTGGTGGCGTCACGCACCGTGAACTTGTCCTTGGGGCTGCGGCCCGTGAACTCGCCGGTGTCGGCGCACAGCGCACCGTCGGCAGACAGCACCGCCTCGCCCGCGGAGAGCGAGTATTGATAGAGTTGCGGCGCGCCGAGGTTCCAGTGAACCTGTTTGAGATTCTTTAAGCCGAATTTGTCGGCGCCGAAGGCACCGTTGCGCACGCCCGTCTCTTGCACGAAAAAATCCTCCTAGAACCCGCGACACATAGCGCGACCAAGCTTTGGCGCCATCGCAGTCACCGTGAATAATAGGCCATCCGGCCTAGGTTGGGCGACCTAATACTGATGAACGCTGGCGTTGCCAAGCCGATCCCGCAGGATTTGGTTTATTCAAGGACCGCGCCAAACGTCGCGCATGTCTGCTCTGAGCAGGTGCATCAAAAAATCACGAATGATCGCGCAACCAAATGCGCGTTTCGACGTTATCGGGGGTTATTGCGACGCACAATTCCCTGGCGGTCTATCGTACGTCTCCCTCGCCGATCAGTGCGAACGGTCCCCACATCGCAGGATAGGCGTTGCGCGGCGACGAGGCGTCGTCGAGATACGTCAACATGGCGCGGCGCAATGCTTGGGCACGACCGATTCTTGGTTCGTTTTTGAGCAGAGCGAATGTCGACGTGGTCAAGCGGGTGGCAGCTTCCGAATCCACTGCCCAATGCGAGACCAGGAGCGCGCGGGCACCGGCATAGAAGAACGAGCGCGCCAATCCCGACAGGGCCTCTGCGCCGGGCTTGTCGCCGGCGATGGTGTTGCAGGCCGACAGCACAACCCAATCCGCATTGAGCTTGAGCTGGGCGACTTCGCTCGCGGTGAGAAGACCGTCGTCGAGCTCGGAGGGCTGATCGGGAATGGAGAGCGCGAGCGAGGGCTCGCCCAGTCCCTTGACGTCGCCCGCAACGAGTCCGTGGGTGGCAAAGTAGATGATGCTGTATTGAGCAAGCGCTGCACGCTTGAGCGTCGTTTCGCTGGCGTCGCGGCCGAGATGGATATCGACATCGCCTGCGCCGACATCCCTGGCCACCACGTTCAGTTCGTCGGCAGTGTCAGGCAGCTGCGGCAGCGCTTGCGCAAGCCGCGCACGATCGACGCCGGCGCCGCGCCAGAAGTCGGTATAGGCAATCGTCGCGATGCTGCGCGCGGCGACCTTGCCGCTTGCGGCGCGACGATCGGCCGGCCCTTCGGCTGCAGGGTTGAACACGGGATCGCCAAAGCCGGTCATTGGCTTGACGCCCTGATCCTTGCGCGCAAAGGCCCGCAGCGATTTCAGGCTGATCACCGACGGCAGCACCGAGACGGCCTGACGCCGCAACAGCCAGGCGGCGCTGCGATAGCCTTCGAGCTTGTCCGGGATCGCAGCTTGCGGCTTCTCGGTGACGAGCAGATGAAACGGCAATGCGGTCAGTGCGGCCGAGGGCACCACCAGCAGGCTGCGCTTGTCTTTCGTCAGCGCTTCGACCGGGCCGAGCAGCGCGACATAGAGCTCATTGGCGAGCGCGAGGTCGAACAGGCCGGATTTGCCGGACGCATCGTGTGCCTTGCCGACGTCGAGCCCCTTGCGGAACGCAGACACTTTCTGCGCCAGCGCGTCCGCGCCGAGCGGAATCTCCTTCCAGTCGACGCCCTCGCGCGTGATCGCGATGACATAGCCCTGCTTGTCCACGACGGAATAGATCGTCATCGCCTCGTCGGCCGACAGCAACGGCTGGATGTCCTTCACGCCGAGCGGCAGCGGATTGGACAGCGAGGCATAGTCGGGAAACTCGACGGCGAGTGTCTTCTGCAAGCCGGCGCGCTCGCTCGCGATCGCCGCGATCCGCGCGCGGCTGCGCTGCTCGGCCGCGACGTCGCGTTGCGCGGCTTGCTTGGACACCGCCGTGATGATCGCCTTGTCGAGCGCCTCGGCCTCGGCCGCGAGATCCTGCTCCTTGCGCGCGAGCTCGGCGAGCCGGTCGCTGCCGGCCGCAAGCCGCACCGCGAGCTTGTTCACGGCGGATGCGGCGGACGATTGCGTGCCGCGCTGGATCGCGGCCAGCGCTTCGTCGAGGGCCTTGTCGTCGGAGAGGAGATGCTGCTGCCGCGCGGAAAACAGGATCGGCAGCACCACACGCAGCTGCGCGCGGCCGCTGCGAAGCGTCCTTTCCGCCAGCGGCAAGGCATCGGCAGTGCGCCCGGAGACATAAAGGAAATAAGCGAGATTGCTGGTCGAGGTCACGACGTCAGGATGGTCCGGCCCAAGCGCGCGCTCGCGGATCGCAAGGGCGCGCCGGTAGAGCGGCTCGGCATCGGCATAACGCTGCTGGTGCTCGTAGAGCCCGGCGAGATTGTTCAGCGAACGCGCGACGTCGGGATGATCCGGACCCAGCACCTTTTCGCGGATCGCGAGCGAGCGCTTGATCGGCGCCTCGGCATCCGCATCGCGGTTGAGGTCGCGATCGACCTGACCGATGTTGTTCAGAACCGTGGCGACCGCGGGATGCTCGGGCCCGGCGGCCTTCTGATAGATCGCGAGCGCCCGCTGGAACAGCGGCTCGGCGTCCGCAAAATGCTCCTGCTTCACGTAGAGCGTGGCGAGATTGTTGAGGGCCTGGCCGACATCGGGATGCTCGCGCGACAGCGCCTTTTCGCGAATGGCCAGCGCACGCTTGAACAGCGGCTCGGCTTCAGTGAAGCGGCCCTGCCGCTGATACAGCGCGGCGAGATTGTTCAGCTCGGGCGCGATCAAGGCGGTGTCGAGGCCGAGCGACTTTTCCATCAGCGCGATCGCGCGCTTGTAGATCGGCTCGGCGAGGTCGTCGCGGCCCTGGCCGGCATAGACCTGGCCGAGATTGTTGAGCGCGGCGGAGAGTTCGCGGCCGTCGTTGCCCTTCTCCAGGCTCGCCACCATGGCCTGCGCCAGGGGCAGCGCCTCCGCATATTTGCCGGCCTGGTTGAGCGCGTTGATCCGCGCGCCCTGTGCGGCGAGATCGGCCTTCTGGGCAAGACCGGGGGTGGCAAGCGACGTGGTGATCGCGAGCGCCAGACCCGCGGCCAACGCCAAACGACGATGCGTCATGAACCCTCTCGCTGCCAATCCCGAACCGCTCACGGTGTTGGGTCGCAGCGATCGGCAGCGGCGTTCAATTCTGGCGCGGCTCCTCCGCCTTCGCGCGCGCCTCGCCGGCAAGGCGGACCAGCATCTTGCGCAGCGCCGTGCCGCTGGTCACCCGCTCCGGGAAGTCCAGCCGCAGCGCGGTCTGGCCGTCCTGCATGTCGAGGCCCTCCGGGTCACAGCCGGTGCAGCGCCAGTCGCCGGCGGCGGCGCCGAGCAGCCTGGTGGCGTAGAGGCCCATGGCGTCGCGGTGGTCGGCATTCATGTGCTCCACGGCCCCCTCTTCCGCCGCCAGCAGGTCCTCGGCGCCGCTGAGATCGGTCAGAAACTGCTCCGGCTTGAGGTCGACGATCCGTCCGAAGCCGGCCACCAGATGGGTTCCCGTGGGCCGGATCCTGAAGAACGAGAAGTCCTTAAACGAAACAAAGGCTTCCGCCGACGGGTGCGCATTCAGATACCGCCGTTCGAGAAGATCCTTCTCGGCGCCGGCCTGCTCCGCCAGGCCGGACAACATGATCCGGGCGCCTTCTAGCGGATCGCCGGCGGCGCGCTCATCCAGCATCAAGGAGACCCGGCTATCTGCCAGGATGTTCCTGGTGTGCACGGCCAATCCGGAGATCAGCAGGATCGGCGAGCCATCCGGGTGGCTCGCCAGATTGACCAGGGAACAATAGGGATCGCCGCTGCCCACCATCAACGTTGCGAGAGCGCCCTGCCGCGACCGCCTGAGCAGCGACTTGGCGAGCTTTCCGGGGTCGAAATCGGGGGTCGGTTGCATGGGCTTTCTCGGCTCAGGTGGTTGCAAGGGGGGTCTTTTTTCGGCTAAACGGGGGTCTGGTTATGGGTCGGGATGCGGCGAATCTGCCGTGTTTCGTGGAACTTGGTCACACTTCAGCCCAGCTTGCATTGCTCGGTGACAAAGTTCGAACGCCAAGTTCGGGACCCATGTATGCGGCGCATCACTGGATTGCTCGCCGTTTCAAGCCACGACCCAAACGGAAAGCAGAAAGCAGAGGCTCATGCCCACAATCGCTTTGGTCGACGACGACCGCAACATTCTCACATCCGTCTCGATCGCGCTGGAAGCCGAAGGCTACCGCATCATGACCTACACCGACGGCGCTTCCGCGCTTGACGGTTTCCGCACCACCCAACCCGACCTCGCCATCCTCGACATCAAGATGCCGCGCATGGACGGCATGGAGACGCTGCGCCGCCTGCGGCAGAAGTCCGACCTGCCGGTGATCTTCCTGACCTCCAAGGACGAAGAGATCGACGAGCTGTTCGGCCTCAAGATGGGCGCCGACGATTTCATCCGCAAACCGTTCTCGCAGCGGTTGCTGGTCGAGCGCGTCAAGGCAGTGCTGCGCCGCTCGGCGCCGAAGGACCCGACCGTAGCGCCGAAGGAGAACGACGCCAAGGCGCTCGACCGCGGTCTTTTGCGCATGGATCCGGAACGCCATACCTGCACCTGGAAGAACGAGCCGGTGACGTTGACCGTCACCGAATTCCTGATCCTGCAGGCGCTCGCGACCCGGCCCGGCGTGGTGAAGAGCCGCAACGCGCTGATGGACGCCGCCTACGACGACCAGGTCTATGTCGACGACCGCACCATCGACAGCCACATCAAGCGGCTGCGCAAGAAGTTCAAGGTGGTCGACAACGAGTTCGAGATGATCGAGACGCTGTACGGCGTCGGCTATCGTTTCAAGGAAGCCTGAGGCGGCAGGGCACCTTCGCGAATGTCCGGAGCATTGCCGGTTCTGGTTCCATCGGAACCGGGATGACTCTAGAATGCGGGGACCGTCGCACGAGCTGTCCTAACGCGGGCGTAAGCATTGCTGGACCGAACGCAGCCTGACCCGAACCAGAGCGCCGAGGATATCGCATCCGACGGCGTTCCAGTGCACGTCGCCGAGGACAAGCCGGCTGCGCAGGGCTGGCGGCCGCTGAACTGGCTCAAGCGCGCCGGGCAATTCTTCTTCGCGCTGTCCTTCTCGAGCCTGACCCGCCGCATCGTCTCGCTCAACCTCGCCGGCCTCGTCGCGCTGGTGGCGAGCATCCTCTATCTGTCGCAATTCCGCGCCGGCCTGATCGACGCGCGCGCGCAGAGCCTGCTGGTGCAGGCTGAGATCATCGCCGGTGCGATCGCGGCCTCTGCGACGGTGCAGACCAACGCCATCACCATCGACCCCGACCGGCTGCTCGACCTCAAGCCGGGCGAGACCTATGGCGGCTCGGACGACTATTCGCCGCTGGATTTTCCGATCAATCCGGAGCGCGTCGCGCCGGTGCTGCGCACGCTGATCTCGCCGACCAAGACGCGCGCCCGCATCTACGATCCCAACGGCAGCCTGCTGCTCGACAGCCGCAACCTCGAGAACGTGCTACGCTTCCCCCTGCCGCCGCTGTCCGCCGAGAAGCCCGGCGTGGTCGAGCGCGGCATGGTCGCGGTGCGCACCTGGCTGAACCGCGGCGACCTGCCGCTCTATCGCGAGCTCGGGCCCGAGAACGGCAATGGCTATGCTGAAGTGGGCGACGCGCTCCAGGGCCAGAAGCGCTCGATGGTTCGGGTCAATGCGCGCGGCGAGGTGATCGTCTCGGTCGCGGTCCCCGTGCTGCGCTCGCGCGCCATCCACGGCGCGCTGATGCTGTCCACCCAGGGCGACGACATCGACCAGATGGTCACCGCAGAGCGCCTCGCCATCCTGAAAGTCGGCGGCGTCGCCGCCGCGGTCATGATCATGCTGTCGCTGCTGCTGGCCAGCACGATCGCAGGTCCCGTGCGCCGGCTCGCGGACAGCGCCGAGCGCGTCCGCCGCCGCATCAAGACCCGCGTCGAGATTCCCGACTTCACCCGTCGCCGCGACGAGATCGGCCATCTGTCCGGCGCGCTGCGCGACATGACCAACGCGCTCTACAGCCGCATCGAGGCGATCGAGATGTTCGCCGCCGACGTCGCGCACGAGCTGAAAAACCCGCTGACCTCGCTGCGCTCCGCGGTCGAGACGCTGCCGCTGGCGCGCAACGAGAACAGCCGCGCCCGCCTGCTCGAGGTGATCGAGCACGACGTCAAGCGGCTCGACCGCCTGATCTCTGATATCTCCGACGCCAGCCGGCTCGATGCCGAATTGCAGCGGCAGGACGCGATTCCGGTCGATCTGCGCCGCCTGCTCGGCACGCTGGTCTCGGTCGCCAACGAAACCAAGCTCGGCCACGACGTCGCGGTCGAGGCGCGCTTCGAGGGGCGCGGGCCGACCGACACGTTCGCCGTGACCGGCCACGATTCACGGCTCGGGCAGGTGGTCTCGAACCTGCTCTCCAACGCGCAATCCTTCTCGGAGGCCGGCAGCAAGGTGCGCCTCACCTGCCGCCGCGTGCGCGGTGAAATCGAGATCGTGGTCGACGACGACGGCCCCGGCATCCGCGATGACGCGCTGGAGCGCATCTTCGAGCGCTTCTACACCGACCGTCCGCATCAGGGCTTTGGCCAGAACTCCGGCCTCGGGCTCTCGATCTCCAAGCAGATCGTCGACGCGCATGGCGGGCGCATCTGGGCGGAGAACCGCCCCGGCCCCGCGGACGAGGACGGCGCGCCGACGGTTGCCGGCGCGCGCTTCGTGGTGAGGCTGCCCGCGCTATGAGCGACGGCGGGCCCAGCGTGCACGCCTCCGCGGTCAAGGTCGGGAATCTGGCAGTGCTGATCCGCGGACCGTCGGGCTCCGGCAAGTCGCGCCTTGCCTTCGATTTGATCATGGCGGGGCGCGCCGGCGTGGTCGAAAGGGCCGTTCTGGTCGGTGATGACCGTGTCCATCTGGCGACAGTCGGCGACGAAATTGAAGTCCGCCCCGCGCCGCCGCTCGCCGGCCTGATCGAGATCCGGGGCCTCGGAATCCGCCGCTGCAACTTCGTGGAGCATGCGACCGTCGGCCTCGTGGTCGATCTGGCCGCCGCGGACGCGGAACGCCTGCCGCCGGCCGAATCCCTGAAAACAAGCATTTTAGGTGTCGAAATACCGCGAATCCCTGTTAGCCGCGATTATTCACCCCTCCCACTGGTTGTTGCGGCCTTGACCACTACCAAGAGTTCATCTTCCGTTAATCCCTCAGGCGATTGTTTGAAGGGAAATGGTAACCATATGAACCCCACTATCGCGACCGAATAGACCGGCGCAGCTCCCCTCATCCATCCGTCTAAGTTCAGGGAGATACGCAACATCCCCTCTTGCGCAGGGGCTCTGGATGGTCAAAGTGGCGCGTTCGTGCGGTGCACCAAAAGCGCCCGCGAGGAGTTTTCCGATGATTGGTCTAGTACTTGTGACCCACGGGCGCCTTGCCGACGAATTCAAGGCAGCGCTTGAACATGTCATGGGCCCACAAAAGCAAATCGAAGCGATTACGATCGGCGCTGAAGATGATTCCGATCTGTGCCGAAGCGACATCATCGAGGCGGTTAACCGCGTCGATTCCGGCGACGGCGTTGCGATCCTCACCGACATGTTCGGCGGCACGCCATCCAACCTGGCAATATCCTGTATGAGCCGGCCGAAGGTCGAGGTGCTCGCGGGCATCAACCTTCCGATGCTGGTGAAGCTCGCCAAGGTGCGTGAGGAACGCGCGCTGCCCGACGCGATCGCGATGGCCCAGGAAGCGGGTCGCAAATACGTCACCATCGCCAGCCGCGTGCTCGCCGGCAAATGAGCGACGACGCGCCGCAAGCCGGGTCGGGCGTGCCCGCGGGCGCGATCTCCAAGGAGCTCCTCATCATCAACAAGCGCGGCCTGCACGCACGCGCCTCGGCGAAATTCGTCCAGGCGGTCGAGCGCTTCAACGCGCAGGTGTGGGTGACGCGCGGCGGCGAGACCGTCGGCGGCACCTCGATCATGGGCCTGATGATGCTCGCCGCGGGACCCGGCACGACCATCACGGTCGCTGCGGCCGGTGCGGATGCCGATGCCGCGCTCGCGGCGATCACGGAACTCGTTGAAAGCAAGTTCAACGAGGAGGGGATTTAGCGCCCTCCCGCCATGCGCTCAGCGCCGTAGGGTAGGCAAAGGCGCGACGCGCCGTGCCCACCATCTCTCGACAATCGCGACAGAAGTGGTGGGCACGCTTCGCTTTGCCCACCCTACGGCACCTTCGGTCACTTCGCCGGCGGCGCGATGTAGATGTTCCAGCTCATCGACGGGCCGGCCTTGCCATGGGTGAAGCGGCGCGTCGTCATCACGATGCGCTCGGCGTTCGGCGCAGTCTCCGACACCCATTTCTCGAACGCCGGCAGACGGCCGTCGGTCGGGTCGAACACGCCGATGAAACCGTATCGCTTGACGTCATCGCGCGAGGTCAGGCCGGAATCCCAGGCCTCTAACGGCAGCAGCGCGGACGGATGATCCGGGCTGTAGAACACCAGCGGCTGGATCTGTTCCATCGTGCCGGCAACGACGGCCCAGCGCGAGCCGAAGCGGGTGTGCCAGGCCTGGGTCAATTCGCGCGCGAGCTCCGAGCGCGCGCCATAGATCGCTGCGTTGCCGGCATTGGCCGCCATCTCGCGCGCGGCGATCCAGGGCGAGGCGGCAAGCGTCGCAACGCTGAGCACGAGCCAGATCGCGACGATGTTGAACAGGGTCGCGCTCTGCACCCGCAGCGCGGGGATCGCGACCAGCGCCAAGGGCACCAGGAAGAACAGCGAGATGCCCCAATCGGTCTTCATGTAGATGCTGAAAACCAGTGCGCCGAGCGGCGGGCCAACCGCGACGATGATCTGGATGATCCAGACATTCAGCGCCTGCGAGACATTGACACCCGGATTGGCGCCGCGCGCCCAGGCGCGGGTGATAATGCGCGAGGGCGTACGCAGCAGCAGCTTGCGCCACGGCGGCACCCACGCCATGGCGAGCGCGGCCAGCACCACCGGCAGCGCCAGCAGCGCGACATTATGCAGGGCATAGCCGGCCACGAGCTGATGCACGAGGCGGCTGTCCTCGAGGCTGTAGGTGTCGCCGGCATAAGTCAGCGGCACGAAATGCACCTCCGCCAGCCAGACGATGTGCGGGATCATCGCCACGACCATCGTCGCGATCGCCACCCACGGCGCCGGCGACATCAGGAACTTCACGCGCTCCGGATGGATCAACGCGGCAAGGCCGATGGCGCCGATCATGGTCAGCACCCAGTATTTGGTCATCAGCGCCAGCGCGCCGGCAAGGCCGAGCCAGATGCCGGACTGCCAGCTCCGCTTCTCGAAGGCGTTGAGATAAGCGAGCACGAGCAGCGGCAGCGTGACGAGCTGGAGCAGGTCCGGGTTGTACTTGAAGCCCTTGAAATTGAAGATCGGGTAGAGCGCGACCATCACCACGACCAGGAACGCACGCCGTGCATCCACGACGCGCAAGCTCAGCAACCAGCAGATCACCATGCCGATGCCGACGATCGCCATTGCCAGCGCATAGGTCGCCCAGTCCGCCGCCGGGAACACCTTGAACCAGAGGCCGGCGACCCAGCCCGACAGCGGCGGGTGCTTGCCGTAGCCCCACAGGAATTTCTGGCCCCAGCCCCAGGCTTCCGCGACGTCCATGTGAACGTCCTGCGCTGCCTTGAGATTGATCAGGATGAAGGTCCAGAGCACCGCATGCAGGATCGCGAGCTGGATCACCAGCCACAGGCGGGCCTCCGGCCGGACCGCGCTGGCAACCAGCCAGGCCCGGAAGCGGTTGAAACTCACCCGGGTCTTCGCGCGGGCTCGGCCAGATGGGATTGAGGTCGTCGACATCAGCCGTTGCGTAGCGCGTTTTGGCCCGTCGTGGAATCAGCTTGGCGTGAAGAAAGGCCCTGAAAATACAGCAATATGGTTGCCGCACGGGGATGTGAGTGGTATCCCGCGCCCATGACGACCGTCCCCATTTCGAACATCCGCAATTTCTCCATCGTCGCCCATATCGACCATGGCAAATCGACGCTGGCCGACCGCCTGATCCAGATGACCGGCGGCCTCACCGACCGCGAAATGGCGGGCAAGGAGCAGGTGCTCGATTCCATGGATATCGAGCGCGAGCGCGGCATCACCATCAAGGCGCAGACGGTTCGGCTCGCCTACCGCGCCAAGGACGGCAAGGACTACATCTTCAACCTGATGGACACGCCCGGCCATGTCGACTTCGCCTACGAAGTCTCGCGGTCGCTGGCGGCCTGCGAGGGTTCCCTGCTGGTGGTCGACGCCAGCCAGGGCGTCGAAGCGCAGACGCTCGCCAACGTCTACCAGGCGCTCGACAACAATCACGAGATCGTTCCGGTCCTGAACAAGGTCGACCTGCCGGCCGCCGAGCCCGAGAAGGTCAAGCAGCAGATCGAGGACGTCATCGGCATCGACGCCTCGGACGCGGTGATGATCTCGGCCAAGACCGGCCTCGGCGTGCCCGACGTGCTGGAAGCCATCGTCACCCGCCTGCCGCCGCCGAAGGGCGACCGCGATGCGACCTTGAAGGCGCTGCTGGTCGACAGCTGGTACGACGTCTATCTCGGCGTCGTCGTGCTGATCCGCGTCGTCGACGGCGTCATGAAGAAGGGTAGCCGCGTCCGCATGATGGGCACGGGCGCCGCCTACGACGTCGAGCGCGTCGGCTTCTTCACGCCGAAGATGACGCAGGTCGACGAGCTCGGCCCCGGCGAGATCGGCTTCATCACCGCCGCGATCAAGGAAGTCGCCGACACCCGCGTCGGCGACACCATCACCGACGACAGGAAGCCTGTCACCGAAATGCTGCCGGGCTTCAAGCCGGCGATCCCGGTGGTGTTCTGCGGCCTGTTCCCGGTCGACGCCGACGATTTCGAGACGCTGCGCGCCGCGATGGGCAAGCTGCGCCTCAACGACGCCAGCTTCTCGTTCGAGATGGAAACCTCCGCGGCGCTCGGCTTCGGCTTCCGCTGCGGCTTCCTCGGCCTCTTGCACCTCGAGATCATCCAGGAGCGGCTGTCGCGCGAGTTCGATCTCAACCTGATCGCGACCGCGCCGAGCGTCATCTACAAGATGAAGCTGACCGACGGCACCGAGCTCGAGATCCACAATCCCGTCGACATGCCCGACGTGGTCAAGATCGAGGAGATCCAGGAGCCCTGGATCGAGGCGACGATCCTCACGCCCGACGAATATCTCGGCAGCGTGCTGAAGCTGTGCCAGGACCGCCGCGGCGCGCAGAAGGAGCTGACCTATGTCGGCGCCCGCGCGATGGTGAAATACGATCTGCCGCTCAACGAAGTGGTGTTCGACTTCTACGACCGCCTCAAGTCGGTCTCCAAGGGCTACGCCTCGTTCGACTATCATCTCACCGACTACAAGCCGGCCGACCTCGTCAAGATGCAGATCCTGGTCAATGCTGAGCCGGTCGACGCACTCTCGATGCTGGTCCACCGCACCCGCGCCGAGGGGCGCGGCCGCGCCATGGTCGAGAAGATGAAGGAGCTGATCCCGCCGCACATGTTCCAGATCCCGATCCAGGCGGCGATCGGCGGCAAGGTGATCGCCCGCGAGACGGTCCGCGCGCTGCGCAAGGACGTCACCGCGAAGTGCTACGGCGGCGACATCACGCGCAAGCGCAAGCTTCTGGAGAAGCAGAAGGAAGGCAAGAAGAAGATGCGGCAGTTCGGCAAGGTCGACATCCCGCAGGAAGCCTTCATTGCCGCGCTGAAGGTGGATAGCTGAGGCTGCTGCCCGGACCAGTTTTGACGTAACGAGACTGGTCAGGCCCGGCCATCCGTGGCCGGAAAACAAAAACCGCGAAAACAACCCCATGCACAGTAGCCGGCCCCTTGTCGGCATTGCGCTTTTCGAATTTTCGATTTTACGAAATCGATTTGACCCGTCGGGCAAAACAGGGGCATGATGGCATCATGGCAGCGGGTGCGACGCGGGCGCCCCTCAGGAGGCACCGGAGGCAACATGCCGAAGGCCTGAGTGATCAACATCACAGATCCAATACTTGCCTTTCGGCAGGCTCCGCATACGCTGCGCACGTGATGTTCGGGGCTGCGATGGGCGCATTTCGCTGGTTTTCATTGTTATTTGTCGTCTGGCTAACCTGCGGTTCGGCGCACGCCGAGCGCCGCGTCGCGCTCGTTATTGGCAATTCGGCCTACAAGAGCGTGCCGAGGCTTGCGAACCCGGTGAATGATGCCGCCCTGGTCGGTGGCATGTTCAAGAAGGCCGGGTTCGACAGCGTCGACGTCAAGCTCGACCTCAGCGTGGTCGATATGCGCAAGGCGCTTCGCGAGTTTGCAGGCAAGGCTCGCGAGGCGGAAGTCGCCGTCATCTATTACGCCGGCCACGGGATCGAGCTGGACGGCAACAACTACCTGATCCCGACCGATGCTGCCCTGGAAACAGACAACGACGTGTTCGACGAGGCGTTTCCGCTCGACCGAGTGTTGTTTGCCATCGAACCGGCCAAACAGCTCCGCCTCGTCATTCTCGACGCCTGCCGCGACAATCCCTTTGCCAAGACAATGAAGCGCACGGTTGCCGCCCGCGCTATCGGACGTGGTCTTGCCAAGGTCGAGCCGACCAGTTCGAACACCATGATCGCCTACGCTGCGAAGGCGGGCTCGACCGCCTCCGATGGCGACTCGAAGAACAGCCCGTTCGCGGCCGCGCTCGTCGAGCGTCTGCCCACACCGGGCCTCGACCTGCGCAAGGCCTTCGGCTTCGTGCGCGACGATGTCCTCAAGAACACCGGCTACAAGCAGGAGCCGTATGTCTATGGTTCGCTGGGCGGTGACGACGTCCCCCTGGTCCAGGCCAAGCCGGCAGCCGCATCCGGGCCTCAGGCGAGTCCCGATGACGCCGTCCGTCGGGATTATGAGCTGGCTCTGCAGATCGGCACGAGAGAGGTTTGGACGGCTTTCCTCGCGAAGTATGCCGACGGGTTCTACGCCAGCCTGGCCAAGGGGCAATTGAACCGAATCGCAGCAGAGGAGACGCGCGCCGCCGCCGCCGATAAGGCGCGGCAGGCCGAAGACGAGAAAGCGCGGCTTGCGGCGGAGCGGGCCAGGAAGGCGGAGCAAGATAGGGCGGCGGCAGCCGCCAAGGCCGCCGAAGATGCGCGGATTGCGGCTGAGAAGGCCAAGCAGGTCGAAGAGGCCAAGGCCGCCGCGGCCGAGCAGCGCAGGAAAGAGGCCGAGGCCGCAGCAGCCAAAGCGCTCGCCGACAAGCAGGCAGCCGAGAAGGCTCTTGCGGACAAACAGGCCGCCGACAAAGCCGCTGCCGAGAAAGCCGCCGCAGAGCTGGCGGCGAAAAAGGCTGCCGAGAAGCCGGCAGGCGCGGGTGGCGAACAGAAGGTCGCGGCGCTCGCGCCGCCGTCGGCGCAGCCTGCCATGCCACCCCTGGAGGTCGCGAAATCGGTGCAGTCGGAATTGCGCCGGGTCGGGTGCCTGACTGCGTCGGCTGACGGTGACTGGAATGCGACGTCACAGCGCTCGCTGACGCTGTTCAACAAGTATGCCGGAACGAAACTCGACGCCAGGCTCGCCAGCTTCGACGCGCTCGACGCCATCAAGGCGAAGCCGGGCCGGGTCTGCCCGCTGGTGTGCGACCATGGCTTCAGGGCCGACGGCGATGCCTGCGTCAAGATCACATGCCGTGCCGGCTCCCGCGTCAATGACGACAACGAATGCGAGAAGATCCCGGAGAGGAAACCCGCGGCCGCGCGCGAGAATGCAAAGGGACGAGACGAGCAGCGCAAGCAGGTTGAATCGGCACCGACCAAGCCGCAGAGCACCGGCCAGATGGTTTGCAATGCGGCGGGATGCCGCCCAGTACGTCCGGGATGCAAGCTCGGCTATGCAAGGTCCGGGCAGGGCGTGACGGTCGCTGAAGGGACCCGGGAAGTCTGCAATTGAGGCGACGGGGATAGATTTGCGGCGATGAAAGAGATTTCCCCTGGATAGTGAGCGCTTCGTTCCAACTCTCGATGATCGGGTGTACGGAAAGCCAGTGTCCGCCTTTCCTAAAGCGGTGACACAGCGCCTCGTCGGCTCTTGGCCATCGCGCCGGCGAGCGCAACGCAGCGGCTTGTCCGGAGCCCGGCGCAAGCCGGAGGTCGCCGGCTGAGGGGTAAACCGACGCGGTTGCCCCCAAGCCGGCTATTCCCCGACTGTTCAGTTCCTGTCAGGTGCTCCGCCCGGAAAGCCGACGACGCCCGTCAGGGACCTCCATCTCGTGCCCCCGCGCGGCTTCACGACGTCTTCTGCTTCGCTTCGACGTATCGCGCGAAGTTGTCGAGGATCGCCTGCCAGCCGCCTTGCTGCTGCTCGACCGAGTGGGTCGGCTCGCTATCGAAGACAACGCGGACGACAATGCCATTCGAGCCCGGCACGAACTCGACCTCGGCCTTTCGATCGCCGAACGCGTATTCGATCCGCTTGTGTTCAACGATCTTGGTGTAGGTGCCGGCGAAGTCAAAGCCCATGCTGCCGTCCTTGGCCTCCATGCGAGACGAGAAGACGCCGCCTTCGCGCAGGTCGACCGTCGCCTTGGTCGTATGCCAGTCGTCGGACGCCGCGTTCCACTTCACGATGTCGGCAGGCGTCGTATAGGCACGCCAGACCTGGTCGATGGGGGCTGCCACGGTGGTTTCGACGGTGATCCTCATGAATATTGCTCCTGGTTCGATTTTGACGGGTGACGGCATCACTGACGTGTGCGGGGTCCGACCAAGGACGATCGAGACCGGCCCGTGCCGACATGGTCGTGTCGTGAATGTCCAGAAAAAGCAAACCCGTCACACTGAAGGGCGAGCAAATGCGCGGTCATGAGGTCCAAGGCGCTGTCAGATCATTGCCCGAGCTGTTGAAGCACGGCGGACCACAACGCAAGCGGCTCCCTGAGGGCTCCCGGTTCGGACGGCTTCTGGCGAACGGCGGTGTGCACCATGACGAGCTTCGAGGCCGGATCGACCAGGATGACCTGACCGCGGATGCCGAGCAGGGCAAATCTGCGCTGCTCGCCGGGCAGGAGCCACACCTGATAGCCGTAGCCGAAATAGGGTGTGGCCACGCGCGGAGCGAGATGACCGTCGTCTGGCCTGACCGTCGTGGCATCCAGCAGCCATTGCCGGGGGATCAACTGACGACCTTCCCAGGCGCCGTCATGCGCGAGCAGCCGGGCGAGGCGCGCATAGTCGCGCAAGGTTGCGTTGAAGCAGCAAAAGGCAATCTCCTGCCCGCTGCCGTCGATCGCCCATGAGGCATCCGCTTCGGTGCCGATGGCATCCCAGATCCGGTCGTGGAGATAGTCGGCAACCGGCGTGCCCGTCGCGGAGCGCAGGACCAGGCCCAAGATCTCGGTTTCCACACTGGCATAGTGCCATCGGGTCCCCGGCGGTGCGGTTCTTGTATTGAATTGTGCGACGACGGCGGCGGGATCTTTCGGCTCTTCAACGAACAGGGCTCGCCCAAGCCGGGCTATGTCATCGTGCCCGTCATAGACCTCGGAGAATTCGACGCCCGACGACATGTTCAGCAGGGCGCGGATGGAGGTGTTTCCATATTCCGTTCCCGCAAGGCCGGAGACGTAGGTCGAGACGGGGTCGTCGATCGACTTGATCCGTCCCTCCGAGACTGCGATCCCGACCAGCATGCCCACCAGCGTCTTGGCCATGGACTGCGAGAGAAAGCGATCGTGGTCGGTCCGCGCATATTGATAGTGCTCGTACAGGATTGTGTCGTCCCTGGCGATCAGGAGTCCCGTCACCGGGTTGCGTTTGAGGTAATCCGCGATGCTCAGCCGTTCCGTACCGAAACTGTAGGCGATCGCTGGCTCCGGCGCGCGCTTGAACTGCCAGGGCGCCGTCGCCCGACCGATCAGGCGCGAGGGATAGATCTCGCCGAAATGGCTGTAGACCCCGACGAGCTTGTCGATCTGGGTGGTGGTCCCCCGCGTGCCGACCGGATAGCCGGACGCCGCGCCGTAGAGCTCGGCATCGGGGCCGCTCTCCGAAAAGACCGGTCCCGCCTCGCCGGGAAAGCTTCGGACGTCCTGTGCGCAGGCCAGGGGCGCCCAGAGCGCGGAGGCGAGAATGACAGGCAAGAAAAGCCCCCGGCAACCGCGGGGCTTGCTGAGTGCTCCCCAATTCATCGTACTTGTCTCCTCACACATCTTTGTTTGTGTGCGTTTATGAGAACAACCTCGCAGACCGGTGACGGAGGCATGCTATCATTACGGGTAGACGGTGTCAGCATGTGGCCCACCGCCGACGTCGGCCGAATTCTGCGCCACCGAGACATCCATCATCCGATCGCGAAATCAGCCGCTGTCTCGGCGTGGATCGCCGTCGTGTCGAAGGTCTCGACTGTCGAGTCGCCCTGCCCGACCAGCATCGTGATCTCGGTGCAGCCGAGGATGATGCACTCGGCACCACGGGCGACCAGCGCCGCCATCACCTCCCGATAGCGGCAACGCGAGGGGGCGGCGACGTTTCCAAGGCACAGCTCGTCGTAGATGATGCGGTTGACGTCGGCCCGCGCCTCGGCGGGAGGAACGAGGACGTCGAGATCATGCGCGCGCAGCCGGTCGATGTAGAAGTCTTCCTCCATCGTGAACTTCGTGCCGAGCAACCCGACGCGCCGGTATCCTTTGGACCGGATGCGCTGTGCCGTTGAGTCGCCGATATGGATGAAGGGAATGGTCAGCTTCGCCACGATCTCGGGCGCCAGCTTGTGCATCGTGTTGGTGCACAATACGATCGCCCGCGCGCCGGCGCTTTCCAGGCGCAGCGCGACCTCGGCGAGGCTGCTTGCGGCCTCCTGCCAGCGGCCGGCGTACTGCATCTCCTTGATCTCCTGAAAATCGTAGGAATACATCAGCAACGGGGCCGAGTGCAGCTTGCCCATGCGGTCGCGGACACGCTCGTTGATCAGCTTGTAATAGAGCGCGGTGCTCTCCCAGCTCATGCCTCCGATCAGGCCAATGGTTCGCATCCCGGCATCTCCCAAAACTCGCTCGATGGATCGTAGACGAAGACGCGGAAGCTCGCCATGACGCGATTGAACCGGCCGCAAGTCCGGCTACACCAAACAAGGTCGTGCCGCTGCAATAGCCGCCGTTTCTCGCAGATGGATGCGCGATACGGATGAAGCGGGTGCCTGTATGCAGTTTTTCCTGTGTGAGATCGTCGCCCGAATCGTCGCGATCTATCTGTGCGTCGATTGCGGGCGCATGCTGCGCTATGGCTATGCCGACCGGAAAATCAGGGCCTTCAGTCCCGATCTCGTGGTCTGGCTGCTGGACTGGTCGCGGCAGGTTTTCCAGAGGGACACCGCGCCGGTCCAGTACTGGATAGAAATGGGCCATCAGGCCATCTGCCTCTTGGCGTGCCTCGTCGTCGCGATCTTCGGGTGGTGGCTGCCGAACGGCTGAGCAGCAGGCGATGGCGTTCCGGGACCGCAACCGACCTCGCCCTGGGGCGAGCGAGCGCGGGCAATCTTGATCCTCCCTGCCAAATAGACCACCATCGCTTGTCTTACCGCTCACGGCAGAATGGGCGAGGAAACGCAGATGAACGCAACTCGCGGGTTTGGCCTGGTTGAGCGGGCGCGGGCCATCGCACCACTGATCGCGGGCGAGGCCGACGAGATCGAGCGGACGCGGAGGCTGACGCCGGCCGTCGTTTCAGCGCTGGTCGAGAACGGGCTCTATCGCGCGCTGCTGCCGCAGAGCCTTGGCGGCGCCGAGGTTCCGATCGAAGGCTTCATGCAGATGCTGGAGGAGATCGCGAAGGCGGACGCCTCCACGGCCTGGTGTCTCGGCCAGTGCTGCGTCTGCGCGATGATCGCGGCCTCGCTCGATCACGACACCGCGCACGAGATCTTCAACACACAGCCGGGCATCCTCGCCTGGGGTGCGATCGCCCATGAGGCGCGCGCGGTCGAGGGCGGCTATCGCGTCACCGCGCGCTGGGATTTTGCCTCGGGCTCGCGGCAGGCGAACTGGCTGGGGGCGCATGTCCGCATCGCCAGCGCGGACGGCGTGTCGCGCAAGAATGCCGACGGCTCGCCGGAGGTGCGCACCATCCTGTTTCCGGCAGAGAGCGCCGTGCTGCACGACGTGTGGCAGGCGATCGGGCTCGCCGGCACCGGCACGGATTCATATGAGGTGAGCGACCTCTTCATCCCCGAGCGCTTCACCGCGTTCCGTGACGTGCCGTCGGCGCTGCGCGAGAAGGGACCGCTCTACAGGATCGGCACCGGCTCGACCTTCAGCCTCGGCTTTGCCGCGGTGTCGCTCGGCGTCGCGCGCGCCACGCTGGATGCGGCGATCGCACTGGCGCGCGGCAAGCACCAGTCGCTGGCGGCAAGCGCCATGCGCGACAACCAGTCGGTCCAGGGCCTGATCGGCCGCACCGAGGGCGACCTTCGCGCCGCGCGCGCCTATCTCCATGCGACCGCAAACGCGATGTGGCGCGATCTCAGCGCGACCGGTGAATTCAGCGCGACGCATCGCAGCGCGGTTCGCCTCGCCGCGACCTGGACCATCCACCAGTCGGCCAAGGTGGTGGACGCCGCCTACCACATGGCCGGCGCCACGGCCGTGTTCCGCAGCAATCCGTTCGAACGGCGGTTCCGCGACATGCACGCCATCGCGCAGCAGATCCAGGCGCGCGACACGCATTACGAGGATGTGGGGAAGGCACTTTTGGCGAGCAATTGAGGCGGAGAGATAGCCGCAAGGCCGGTGCGCTCCCTCCCCCGCTTGCGGGGTCGCGACGAGCTTCGCTCGCGCTGAGAGGGTTGGGGAGAGGGTGGCTCCAGAATCGAGAACCCCCAAGAGGAGAGAACCCTCACCCGCGCCTTCGGCGCGACCTCTCCCGCAAGCCGGAGAGGTTAACCGAGAGAGTGGCGCGTCCCTTACATTGGGAATTCACGGTGAGCTGCGAAGAATGGCCGGAGGAGCATGACGATCACGCCACCATCGCGGCGTCTTCCTCGTCGGCGGCATCGATGCCGCGCTGCGCGGCGAGCAGGCTGATGATCTCGATATTGGGGCGGGCCTTGCTGAACAGAAAACCCTGGCCTTCGTCGCAGCCTTCGGCCCTGAGGCAGCTCAGCTCGGCCTCGGTCTCGACGCCTTCGGCGGTGATGGTGACGCCAAGACCTTTGCCGAGGCTGACGATGGAGCGGATGATCGCCTGGGCCTCGCGGTTGGCCCCGAGATCGCGCACGAAGGACTGGTCGATCTTGATCTTGTCGAAGGGGAAGCTGCGCAGGTAGCTGAGGCTGGAATAGCCGGTGCCGAAATCGTCCATCGAGATGCGTACCCCGAGCGCGCGCAGCGCATGCAGCGTCGCCAGCACCTGGGCGCTCTTCTCCAACAGCAGCGTCTCGGTGATCTCGAGCTCCAGCCGCCGCGGCGGCAGGCCGGAATGTTTCAGCGCGTCCGTCACCATCGAGAGCAGGTTGCCGCTGCGGAACTGGAGCGGCGACAGATTGACGGCGACGCGGACGTCGTCGGGCCAGGTCGCGGCGTCGAGGCAGGCGCGGCGCAGCATCAAGCCGCCGAGCGGATTGATCAGGCCGGTTTCCTCGGCGACAGGGATGAACTCCGCCGGCGAGACCATGCCGCGCTCGGCATGCGGCCAGCGCACCAGCGCCTCGAAGCCGGTGATGCGGCCGCTCGAGAGGTCGATCAGCGGCTGGTAGTATGGCCGCAACACGTCGTTCTGGATCGCGTCGCGCAGCTCGACCTCGATCTTGCGCCGGCTCTGCGCTTTCGCATGCAGCGCCGCCTCGAAGAAGGCGAAGGTGCCGCGCGCGTCCAGCTTGGCGCGCGACAGCGCCATGTCGGCGCTCTTGAGCAGCTTTTCGGAATCGTCGCCGTCGGCCGGCGCCATCGCGATGCCGATGGAGGCGCCGATCACCACGGAATGGCCGTCGAGCAGATAGGGATCGGCGATGGCCTCCAGCAGGCGCTTGGCCAGCATCACCGCGTCCTCGGGACGGGTCAGCCCGCTCTGCACGATCGCGAACTCGTCGGAATTGAGCCGCGCCAGAGCGTCCTCTTCGCGCAAGGTGGAGCGCAGCCGCTTGGCGACACCGCGCAACAGCTTGTCGCCGACGGCGTGTCCCAGCGTCTCGTTGACCGCCTTGAAATTGTCCAGCCCCAGCATCAGCACCGCGACCTTCTCGGAACTGCGGCGCGTGTGCAGCAGCATCTCGTCGACCTGCTGGCGCAGCAGGTTGCGGTTCGGCAGGCCGGTGAGCCCGTCATGCTGGGCCATGAAGGCCAGCCGCGCCTCGGCGCGCTTGCGCTCGGTGATGTCCATCAGCGCGAGCAGCACCGCGGGCCGCTCGGCATAGGTCAATTCGCGCGAATAGATCGCAAGGTCGATCAGCGCGCCGTCGGCCTTGACGTGCTTCCAGGTGCGCGCGGCCTGCTCGTCGCTGGAGCGGTCGGTGGTCCAGGGCGGCTCGCTGTCGAAGGCCTGCAAGGACCGGATCTTCAGCTTCTCGAACTCGGTGCGGCTATAGCCGTAATGGGCGACCGCGGCGTCGTTGACGCCGAGGATGCGCTCGTCGTCGAGCGCGCAGACGATCATGGGGACGGGATTGCCGTCGAACAGCAGGCGGAACGAGGCCTCGCGCTGCTTCAACTCGGTGATGTCGACGCGCAGGCCGACGACGCCGCCGTCGTCGGTGCGGCGCTCCTCGATCAGGATGACACGGCCGTCCGACAGCGTCTGCTCGTGACGTGCGCCCGGCTGATAGAGCTTCTCCAGCCGCCGGGCTATCCACTCTTCCTCGTGGCCTGCGGCTTCCGGATAGTCGCCGCGGGCGACGCCGACGCGCAGCGTGTCTTCGAGGCGCGCGCCCTCCGCGAACAGATCGGCGGTCTTGCTGTAGATCTCGGAGTACTGCTTGTTCCAGAGAACGTAGCGGCCTTCGGGGTCGAGAATCACGATGCCCTGCGGCAGCAGCTCGACGGCCTGGCGCAGCCGTTCGTGCGATTTGCGCGCCTCGATGATGGCCGCTTCGGCTTCCGCGCGGCTCTGCACGAGTTCGTCGTGCCTGGCGGGCCGATGCGAGGCGCGCGCGAAACGCGGCTTGCGCGGCCGCTCGCCGGCCGCAGCACGCACGTTGCGCTTTCGCTTTCCTGGTTTTCGAGACCCCAAACTCAACTTCACATGTCCCAGTCGCGCCCTGCGGCCGCAAGTCTTGAGGCAGTCTTGGGGCAAGTGTCTGAAAAAAAAGTAATCTTCGCCGGCCCCGCGGCTCGCATGCACCCGCAGCCGTGCCTGTTTGCGAGGCGTGAAAGCCTCGGCGGGCGCAGCAAACCCGTTTCGCCGTCGCAATCGGACGGCGCGCTGACGCAAAATTGCGCGCGCGCTTGAATCATTTCCGAAATCGCGCGCGATTGCATGCCGACCGCGGTTATTCCTCGCGCCGCGCACGAATTTTGGTCAATGCAGGATACGGTTATCGGGCCGTTAAGAATCGGCTGGCCGGCATGCGACTTTGTGATGGTCTAGTTGGAAATACGGATCGTCGTGTTGCGCGCACCCTCGCGCTGGACCAGCGCGAACAGGGCGGCCGCATGCGCGGGATGCAGGCGGACACAGCCATGCGAGGCCGGCCCGCCCAGGCGGTAAATGTCGGTCGTGCCATGAATGGCGAAGCCGTAATGGAAGAAGATCGCGTGCGGCATCGGCGAATTGTAGTACTTGCGCGAAAAATAGCGCCGCATCATCGCCTGCGGATGGAAGGTGCCGCTCGGCGTGCCGTAGCCGCTGCGGCCCGTCGACACCGGCCAGCTGTAGCGCGGCGCGCCGTCGACACGCACCGACATGCGCTGTGACGATTTGTCGATGTCCACCCTGAGGTCGGCCCGCGCCGGCGTTACGCAACATCCCGCCAGCACAAACGCCGCAGTCACGACCCGCATCGCGAGCCGTGCACATTGCCGGTTCATGACCAAAGCCCCGCAGCTTTTTGTCCGGCCAGCATGGTGTCGGGGCCGGACCGCGGCTGTAAAGACACCGTGAGGCGGCGGCCGGTCGAAAGCCTAGTTCTTAACCCTGACGCAGCGTTGGGCTATAAGGTGATCAGCATGAGTCCCCGCCGCCTCGTCCCTCTCCTGGTTTTCGCGACACTCCTGACCGCCGGCGGCGCGCTGGCCCAGGACAAGGGCAGCGTGAACCCAAAGCCGCTGCCGCCGCTCGCCAACCCCAACGATCCCAGCATCGGCGCCAAGGAGCTGTTCGCGCGAAAGCTGCTGCCCTCGAAGGGGCCGGCGCATGTCATCGGCTCCTACACCAAGGGCTGCATCGGCGGCGCCGAACGGATGCCGCTGAACGGCGACAATTGGCAGGTGATGCGGCTGTCGCGCAATCGCAATTTCGGCCACCCCGAGATGATCGCGCTGATCAAGCGGCTCGCGGCAAGGGCGCACAAGGACGCGGGCTGGCCGGGCATCCTGGTCGGCGACATCGCCCAGCCGCGCGGCGGGCCGGCGCTGTCGGGCCATGCCAGCCATCAGATCGGCCTAGATTCCGACATCTGGCTGACGCCGATGCCCGACCATCGGCTCTCGCGCGAGGAGCGCGAGGAAATGTCCGCGGTGATGATGGTGCGGCAGGACCGGCTCGACATCGACCCGAAGGTGTTCACGCCGTCCCACGTGCTGGTGCTGCGCGACGCCGCGCAGGAGCCGGCGGTGCAGCGCATCTTCGTCAATGCCGCGATCAAGAAGGCGCTGTGCCGCGAGGCCAAGGGCGACCGCTCCTGGCTGTCGAAGATCCGGCCATGGTGGGGCCATGACTATCACTTCCACATCCGCATGCGCTGCCCGCCGGGCGCCGGCGAATGCGAGGGCCAGCCGTCGCAGTCCGAGGACGAAGGCTGCAAGGAGGCCGATCTCGCCTACTGGTTCTCTGATGCCGTGCTGCACCCCAAGCCGCCGCCGGAGCCGCCAAAACCGAAACCGCCGATGACGCTGGCGCAAATGCCGGCGGCCTGCAAGGCAGTGCTGCACGCGGCGGATGCGAAACCGTAACGCTCTCCGCCGTCGTCCCGGGGCGCGAAGCGAGCACGGGACTCATAACCACAGGGAGTGGTTGTGGCGCGAGCTGGCAACTCAGAACCCCCGTGACCACACCCGCCTGTGGCTATGGATCCCGGATCTGCGCTCCGCTTTGCTGCGCTTGTCCGGGACGACAGTGGTGATTGGGGCGCGCGGCCCGGGCTGACGAACGAGTTGATTGGTTCGCACCAGCCAAATGCGCTAGTATCGGCCTGCCGCCGCGCCGTAAGCCCGCGGCATCTCGGGACGCGCATCCCGTTCTTCAACAAGCCTGACCGCAAGCCCCGCGTCTTTCGCGTGGCCAACGATGAGATTTGACATGCGCATCCTCACCTTCCTCGCCGCGCTCACGCTCGGTGCGACCTCCGCGCCGGCCGCCGAAGAGCCGAGCGGCTGCGACAAGTTCAAATGGCCGATCGAGCGCGAGCGCGCCGCGCTGACGGCGCCGGACCGTGCGAAGCTCGCTTCGGGGAGCGAACAGGCTGCGCTGCCGTCATCGGCCATTACGCTGGGGCTGGTTGCCCCGAGCGAAGCAAAGCTGCCCACGCCGCCGGAGCGGGCGCCAAAGGACGGCACCTTTGCCGGCTTCACCGACATCAAGACAACGAAAGCCGGGCTCTACACGATCAGCCTGTCGGCCGGCGCCTGGGTCGACGTGGTGCAGGACGGGCATGTCCTCAAGCCCGTGGCCTTCAGCGGCGCGACCGATTGCGACGGCATCCGCAAGACCATGAAATACGAGCTGTCGGCGCAGCCCTTGGTGCTCCAGGTCAGCGGCGTCAGGGACAATTTTATCTCGATCGCGATCCTGCCGAGCGAGTAGGCAAGGGTCGGACCAAAGGTCGCCTTTGACCTCAAAGGTCGCCTTTGACCTGTTCCGCCAGCCTGTTATGGTCGCGCCCAGCGATATCCCGAGGGACCGTAAGTCCGTCGGGCTCCCCGGAACAGCGCGTCCGCCGATCGCACCCCTGATTCAACCAACGCCGTCTTGCGTGCGCTATTGGCGCGCGCAGGCGCGCATGGAGCGCTCCCGATGTCCCGCCCTTCCGTACTTTTTTCCGCCTTCATCGTTTTGCTCGCGGCTTTGTCGCCCGCCGCCGCCGAGGACAAGACCATCACCGTGTTCGCCGCCGCCTCGATGAAGAACGCGCTCGACGAGATCGACGCGGCCTACACCGCGAAGACCGGCGTCAAGTTCAGCGTCAGCTATGCCGCAAGCTCGGTGCTCGCCAAGCAGATCGAGCAGGGCGCGCCGGCCGACGTGTTCGTCTCCGCCGACACCGACTGGATGGACTACGCGATCTCCAGGAAGACCATCAACGAGCCTTCCAGAGTCAACCTGCTCGGCAACAGCATCGTGCTGATCGCGCCGAAGGATTCCAAGATCGACAGCGTCGCCATCGCGCAGGGCTTCGACCTCGCCAAGCTCGCGGGCGACGGCAGGATCGCGACCGGCGACGTCAAGTCGGTGCCAGCAGGCAAATATGCCAAGGCTGCACTGGAGAAGCTCGGCGCGTGGCAGGCGGCCGAGCCGAAATTCGCCATGGCCGAGAGCGTGCGCGCCGCGCTGACGCTGGTCGCCCGCGGCGAGGCCGATCTCGGCATCGTCTATTCGACCGACGCCAAGGTCGAGCCGGGCGTGAAGATCGTCGGCACCTTCCCGGCGGACTCGCATCCCGCGATCATCTATCCCGTTGCCGCGACCGTGACCGCGAAGGGCGAGACCAGCGACTATCTCGCCTTCCTGCGCTCGACTGCGGCCAAGACGATCCTGGAAAAATACGGCTTCAAGTTCCTGATCAGCCCCACGACGTGATATCTGCGACTTGATGTCCGAGATCTCACCTGCCGAATGGACTGCGATCCTGCTCTCGCTCAGGGTCGCCGTGATCGCGACGCTGGTGGCGACGCCGTTCGGCATTGCGCTGGCATGGCTGCTCGCGCGACGCGATTTCTGGGGCAAGTCGCTGCTCGATGCGCTGGTGCACCTGCCGCTGGTGCTGCCGCCGGTCGTGACCGGCTATCTGCTGCTTCTCACCTTCGGCCGCCGCGGCCTCGTCGGCGGCTTCCTCGCCGACCATCTCGGCATCGTCTTCGCGTTCCGCTGGACCGGCGCCGCGCTGGCCTGCGGCGTGATGTCGTTTCCGCTGCTGGTGCGCCCGATGCGGCTGTCGATCGAGGCGATCGATCGCAAGCTGGAGCAGGCCGCGGAGACGCTGGGCGCGGCACCGTGGAAAGTATTCTTCACCGTGACGCTGCCGCTGGCGCTGCCCGGCGTGCTCGCCGGCATGGTGCTCGGCTTTGCGAAAGCGATCGGCGAGTTCGGCGCGACCATCACCTTCGTCTCCAACATTCCCGGCGAGACCCAGACGATTTCCTCGGCGATCTATTCGTTGATCCAGACGCCCGATGGCGATGCCGCCGCGGGTCGCCTTGTGATCGTCTCGGTCATCCTGGCGCTGGGTGCGCTGATTGCCGCCGAGTGGTTCGCCCGCCGCGCCACCGCGCGATTGCACGGGAATTGACCATGCTGCGGGTCGATGTCGAAAAGCAGCTCGGCGAGTTCTCGCTGTCCGCATCCTTCACCAGCGAAGGCCGCGTCATCGGCCTGTTCGGTGCGTCAGGCGCCGGCAAGACCTCGCTGGTCAACATGATCGCCGGGCTCTTGCGGCCCGACCGCGGCACCATCGTGATCGACGGCGAGACCGTGGACGACACCGCGGCCGGCATTCATGTGCCGCCCTGGCGCCGCCGCATCGGCTATGTGTTCCAGGACGCGCGGCTGTTCCCGCATCTCAACGTTGCGCAGAATCTCGACTATGGACGACGGATGAACCGCCTTGCGCCCGATCCTGCCCAGCACAGGCGCGTCATCGACCTGCTCGACATCGGTGCCTTGCTTGACCGCCGTCCCGGAAAACTCTCCGGCGGCGAGCGCCAGCGCGTCGCGCTCGGCCGCGCGCTGTTGTCCAAACCGCGCCTGCTGCTGCTCGACGAGCCGCTCGGCGCGCTCGACGAAGGCCGCAAGCTCGAGATCCTGCCCTATCTGGTGCGGCTGCGGGATGAGGCCAACGTCCCGATGGTCTATGTCAGCCACGACGTCGCCGAGTTGCGCCAGCTCGCGACGCAAATCGTGATGCTGAAAGAGGGGCGCGTGACGTCGTTCGGCGGGGTGAAGGTGCTGACGTGAGGGGCTTGTGACGTTGCCGCTCTTTTGCTTATCGTCCTCAGCTCGCGAATAGCGGCCGCGCGGCGTCGGTCAGCATGCCATGCGCCCGCTTGACGTTGTCGAGAAACTGCCGCACGCTTTCCTGCCAAGTGAAGGTCAGGGCATAGGCCCGGCATTTTTCGCGCGGCACCTGCAGGGCGGCGAGCGCCGCGCGGCGCAGGTCGGCATCGAGACAGCCGCATCCGGACTCGCCGATCACATCGAGCGGCCCCATCACCGGGAAGGCCGCAACCGGCAGGCCGCACGCCAACGCTTCGAGGATCACCAACCCGAACGTATCGGTCAGGCTCGGAAAGACGAAGACATCGGCTGACGCGTAGACATCGGCGAGTGCTCGCCCGGTTCGCGTGCCGAGAAAATGGACCTGCGGAAACCGCGCCTGCAGGCTCGCACGCAACGGCCCGTCGCCGACCACGACCTTCGAGCCCGGCAGGTCCAAGGCAAGGAAAGCCTCGAGGTTCTTCTCGATCGCGATGCGGCCGACATACAGAAACACCGGCACCGGAAAGGCGAGCGGCTGCACGCTGCGCGGACGAAACAGCACGGCATCGACGCCGCGCGACCACGGCATCAGGTTGCGGAAGCCATGCGCCTTCAGGGCCTGTTCCAGCGTCGGCGAGCCGACCATGATGCCGTCGCCGCCGTTGTGGAAACGGCGCAGTACCGCATAGCTCCACCTCAGCGGCACCGGCAGCCGCTCCGCCAGATATTCAGGAAAGCGGGTGTGATAGCTCGTCGTGAACGGATAGCCGCGGGTCTGGCAGACATGGCGAGTGATCCACCCGATCGGCCCCTCGGTCGCGATGTGCACGGAATCCGGACCCATGCTTTTGATCGCGCGCTCGATTCGCCCCACCGAGGCCAGCGCGAGACGGATCTCCCGGTAGCCGGGCAGCGGCACGGTGCGGAAATCGCCCGGCGTGAGGAAGCCGATACTGGCGCCGAACGAAGGCGCTTCGCTGGCGAGATATTCGAGCGAGCGCACCACGCCGTTGATCTGTGGGCGCCAGGCGTCGGTCGCCACCAGCACGCGCATCAGGCGACCGCCCGTGCGAACGGCACCACGCTCGACGGCCCCGGCATCTGCTGGGGCCGCGCCTCGACCCAGCGGATGATCTCGAACCGGCCGTCATGGTGCTCGACGACACCGGTGCAGGATTCCACCCAGTCGCCGGTGTTGATGTAGCGAATGCCGAACTCGTCATGCATCGCCGCGTGATGGATGTGGCCGCAGATCACGCCTTGCGCAGCGTGCCGCCTTGCCTCCGACGACAGGACCTCCTCGAAGCGGCCGATGTGATTGACCGCATTCTTGACCCGCAGCTTCGCCCAGGACGAGAACGACCAATAGGCGAGCCCGAACCGGCTCCGGATCCAGTTGAGCCAGACGTTGGAGGCAAGCGCCGTGCGGTAGCCGACATCGCCGAGCAGCGCCAGCCAGCGGGCGTGGCGTACGACGAGATCGAAGTGATCGCCATGGACGACGAGATAAGCGCGGCCGTCGACGCCCCGGTGGATCGCGTGCTCAACCACCTCGACGCCGCCAAAGGTCGAGCCGACATAGTCGCGCACGAACTCGTCGTGATTGCCGGCTGCATAGACGATCCGCTTGCCGCGCCGCGCGATATCGACGAGCGCCTGCACCACTGCATTGTGCGTGCCTGGCCAGTACCAGCTCGACCGCAGGTACCAGCCATCGACGATGTCGCCGACCAGGAACACAGTGTCGGCGTCATGGTGATGGAGAAAGTCGATCAGCCGCTCGGCCTGGCATCCCCTCGTCCCAAGATGGACATCGGAGATGAACAAGCTCCTGACCTTGACGACGTCGGACGGCAAAGCCGCATCCCTGTCCGGACTCTGCGCCGGCCGGTCGCCGCGATTGTCATCGCGCAGGAATGCCATCGCGGCAGCTTTCGCCAATCCCGCGACCGCCTTCGTCACATCGCGGTTGGCGCGGCGCCGGAAGATCGAGCGATGCCAATAGACGCCGACGGCAAGAACCAGGAGCGCGAACTGGGCGCCGCGATGCCGCCCGTCGGACGCCGCGACACCGAACTGAAGGCCGGCGAGCAGGATCAGCACCGCGGCGGTGAGATGTTCAAGCGTGTGCGAGCCGGACCGAAACCGGGACAACAGGGGTCTCATGCGATCTCCTCCACAGCCTTGGGGGCGGCGATGGCGCGCGACGACGCGAGGCGCGGCCGCGCGATCGCGTGCGTGTAAAGGCGAAGTCCGAGAATGATCGCGACCTCCACAGCGACGAGGATGGCGACCACCCAGAAGCCGATGCTGACGGGATCCTGACCGCTGTCGCGCAGCACATAGCCAAGGCTCAGGAACGGCATGTTCCAGATCACGGTGCCGATTGCGGTGGCGGTGACGAAGGCGCGCGGCTCCAGTTGCAGCACGCCGGCCGGCAACGCCAGATAGATCCGCACGGTCGGCAGAGTCTGGCCGATCAGCGTGACCCAGAAATGGTTGCCGCGATAGGCATCGGTGAGTTGCTGATAGAACGAGGGCCGCAGCAGCACGTATTTGCCGTAAGTCCTCACCAGTCGCTCGATCCGCTGCGAGCCGAGCGCGCGGCCAAGCCCGTACCAGCCGAGCGCGCCGACGACCGATCCAACACTTGTCGCCACGATGGTCATGGCCAGCGACGCGCCGTCGGACACGGTGAGACCGAGCAGCATCAACAGAACGTAGGACGGAAACAGCGGAATGAATTTCTCGGCGATCGCCAGGCAACCAATGCCCAGCAGGCCGAAGTGCAGAAACATTGCGATCGTGCTCGACGTGTCCATGGTGCCTCGATCACGCGTAGGGGGGACGGCGGCTGATCCGGTACACCGAGGCCGGAGGCAGGTTGCGATAGGTCTGCCCGATGCAACTTGCCTGCAGATCGAGATGATCGAGGATCGCATCAGGGACGGGACAGCGCGGGCCGTACGTGATCTGGTAAAACGCGCCGCCCGGACGGAGATAGGCAAACGCGCCGTCGAGAATCGCCAGCACTTTTCCTGGCGGCATCGTGAGCAATCCGAGGCCGCTGACGACGGCGCCGACCGGCGCCCCTTCAAACAGTTTTTCTCTCACCAGCCAGGCCGCATCCATCCACAGCACGCGCGCGCCGGGGAATCGCTGCTGCAGCAACGGGATGAAATCGGAGCCGTATTCGACCAGCGTCAGATTCTGCTGCCGGACGCCGCGATCGAGCAATGCGCGGGTGAACACGCCGGTGCCGGGGCCGAGTTCGATGACGGGGCCAGTCTCGGCCGTAATCTCCTGCGCCATCAGCGACGACGCGGCGGGTCCCGACGGCGCAACCGCTGCGACACGCAAAGGATCGCGAATCCAGGCGCGGAAGAACGGCAGGATGTCAGCAGACAACATGCGAGATCTCCCTCGCGATGCAGTCGGTCTCGCAGGTGCGGTTCAGTACCAAGGTCATTCAAATGTCTTTCCGCTTGCGCGTGTCCGCATCGAACGCGGAGCGTCGCGCAGGTGAGCCATGTCGGGCCTGGCAGGATGATCAAGCCCGACCCAATAGTGGCTTCAGTCTCACGCCTACATTGCGAGAGTCTGTCGCGAATGCGCATCTTGCAAAAAAACATCCGCGACGTTCGCGCTGGATGGAGCCGCAAGGTTGCCGCAATGAATTGGACAAAAAGCCGGCAGCGAGCGCGAAGGAGAGACTCCTCGATGCGGGCACTGTTGGTGGAACCACACCCTCCGCCGTCGTCCCGGCGAAGGCCGGGACCATACCGCGTGATCTATCGAGAGCGTTCGGTGCGAGTACCGGCAAAGAAGAGATAGCTACCAGTCTTCGCCAAACTTCTCCCTGGGGTGATGGGTCCTGGCTTCCGCCAGGACGACGTTGGGGAGGCATATCGCTTCAACAACTCACACCGCCATGACGACGCCGGGACCGCTAAACCCCCGCCACCGAGGTCCATAGCTCCGCCAGCTTGCGCCGCAGCGCCTGCCAGCGTGTCAATGGCGCGGGCGTTTCCTCGTCTTCCGGCAGGCGCAGGCCCACGACGTTGACGCGGCCGCCGGAGATGCTGCGTGCGACCAGCACGATCTCGTCCAGCGCAAGCTCGGCGCCCTCTTTCGGCGCGCGGTCGAGATGGACGTCGAAATAGTCGGCCAAGGTCAGCTTGCCTTCGTCCTCGCTCACCTTCACGCCATAGATCTCGGCGAGCTCGGCGAGCGTGTGCTCGCCGGAGACCATGAAGTCGCCGAGCAGATGCGGGTCCGGCGCGGTGCTCGGCTGCATGTCGACGAAGAAGCGGTCGAGCGACTCGGCCTTTTCCGGCGGCGCCAGCAGATAGATGTAGTCGCCGGGCGCGATCGGATCGGCCTCCGTCGGCGTCAGAATGTTCTCGTTGCGGATCACCAGCGTCGGCTTCGACCAGGACGGTATCAGGCCGCGGCGGAAGTACAGGCTCTTGGATCGCACCGGATAGCCGACGAGCTGCTGCTCGAGCTGGCCGGGCAGATCCAGTTCGACACGCCGCGGGCCGCGCTCGGCGCGCGGCAGCGCGACGTGCAGCTTGCGCGCGGCCGGCGCCAGGGTCCACCCTTGCAAGAGCAGCGAGATGATGACGACGACGAAGGCGACGTCGAAATAGAGATAGGCCTTGGACAGGCCGACCAGCATCGGGATCGACGCCAGGAAGATCGCGACGGCACCGCGCAGGCCAGTCCAGGCGATGAAGATCCTTTCGCGCCAGTTGAAGCGGAACGGCGCCAGGCAGACGAACACCGCGAGCGGCCGTGCGACCAGCATCAGCACGAGCGCGACGGCGACAGCCGGCAAAACGCTGGCGCCGAGCCGGCTCGGCGAGACCAGGAGACCGAGCAGCACGAACATCACGATCTGCGCCAGCCAGGTCGCGGCATCGAGGAAGGTCACCACCGAATTATGCGCGCGCGTAGGCCGGTTACCGATGATGATGCCGGCGAGATAGACCGCGAGGAAGCCCGAGGCATGCATGATCTGCGAGCCGCCGAAGATCACGAGCGCGCCTGTGGTCACGAACGGCGCATGCAGGCCCTGCGGCAGCGCCACCTGGTTGAGCGCGATGACGACGAGACGTCCGCCGAAGAAGCCGACGACGGCGCCCAGCACCGCCTCCTGCAGGAACTCCATCAGCACGTGCCCCGCCGAGCTCGATCCCAGCGAGATGTATTCGACCAGCATCAGGGTGAGGAAGATCGCGAAGGGGTCGTTGGTGCCGGACTCGGCCTCCAGCGTCGCACCAACGCGCGGACGCAGGCGCAGGCCCTGGGTATGGACCAGCAGGAACACGGCGGCCGCATCGGTCGAGGCTACCACGGCGCCGACCAGCAGCGACTCCGTCCAGTTGAGGTCGAGCGCGTATTTGGCGAACGGCGCCGTGATCAGCGCGGTCAGCAGCACGCCGACAGTCGCGAGCACCACGGATGGCGCAAGCACGGTGCGGATGCTGGCAAAGCGCGTCTTCAGGCCGCCGTCGAACAGGATCAGGGCCAGCGCCACCGAGCCGACCAGATAGGTGGTGCGGACGTCGTCGAACTGGATCTGCCCGGGACCGGAATCGCCCGCGAGCATGCCGATCACAAGGAAGACGAGCAGCAGGGGCGCGCCGAAGCGCAGCGCAAGCAGGCTCGACAGGATACCCGCCATCACCAGGACGGCGCCGAGCAATATGGCGAGGCTGACAGAGTCGAGAGAGGCCATCCACCTTCCGGGTAAAAATAGCTGGATTTGCATCCTTATCGTCGCTGCACCGGCGCGCCAACCCATTTTCTCCCGCTCGCGGCAATCTGCCCGTATTTTGCGGCCTTAACGCGCTTCACATAGCGGTGTATCGATGGCCGGGCCGCACCCTTTGTGGGATTCTGCAGCGCCCTCGAATCAATTCCTCCCCCGCTTCCCGACGAGACCGATGGACATGGACCTCAAAGACTTCATGGAGTTCGTGCAGACGACCGCACGCAGCGTCGGGGCGGAGATTTCCTCACCCTGGTTCTACCTGCAATTTGGTCTCATTCTCGCGGCAGCCGGCATCGCCTATGCCGCGGAAGCCGGCGTTCGCAACCGCGTCGACATGACGTCGCTGGCGATGGGCTGGCCGCTGCCGCTCCGGCACTTCTCCCGCGTCATGGTCTCCAGTGCCTCGACGGCGGTGTTCACCCTGCTCGTGATCATCTCCCGCTTCGTGATGTACCATGCGACCTGGCCGAGCCGCAGCTATCTCTTGATGGTCGCCGCCAAGATGGGGCTGGCCTGGCTCGCGATCCGGCTCGTGACCTCGGTGCTACGCAACGCCTTCATCGTCAAGCTGGTGTCGATCACGGCGTGGTTCGTCGCCGCGCTTTCCATCCTCGGCCAGCTCGACGCGACGATCGATCTGCTCGATTCCTTCGCGATCGTGCTCGGCGGCCTGCGGCTGACCCCGCTGCTGGTGATCAAGGCCGGCGCGCTGCTGCTCATCGCGCTGTGGGCCACCAACATCGCCAGCAATTTCGCCGAGAGCCGGATCAACTCGACCACCGATCTGACGCCGTCGGTGCAGGTGCTGCTGGTCAAGATCATCCGCATCGGACTTCTGGCCATCGCAATCGTCATTGCGCTCGGCGCGGTCGGCATCGACCTCTCGGCGCTCGCGGTGTTCTCCGGCGCGGTCGGCGTCGGCATCGGTATCGGCCTGCAGAAGATCGTCGCCAATTTCATCTCGGGGATCATCCTGCTCGCCGACAAGTCGGTGAAGCCCGGCGATCTCGTCACCATCGGCGACAACACCGGGCGCATCAGCGCGATGAAGACGCGTTATATTTCCGTCGCCGCCGGCGACGGCCGCGAGTTCCTGGTGCCGAACGAGGACCTGGTGACGCAGAAGGTCGTCAACTGGACCTATACCGACAAGAACACGCTGGTGAAGATCGCCTTCGGCACCAATTACGACGCCGACCCCAGGCTGGTCTGCAAGCTCGCAATCGAGACGGCCATAGCCCATCCCCGCGCGCAGAAAGCCAAGCCGCCGAACTGCATCCTGACCGAGTTCGCGGAGGCCGGGATGAAGTTCTCGCTGACCCTCTGGCTCGCCGACCCCGACGGCATGGACAATGTCAAAAGCGACGTGATGCTGGCGCTATGGGAGGCCTTCAAGCGCGAGGGCATCCGGGTTCCCTATCCGGTCCGCGAAATCCGCGTCCGCGGCGGCGCCCTGCCGGTGGAAACCACCGTAGAAGTCCCGAATTAGGCCCGCTTTCGGGCGCAAGGCCCACGCTCGGCTTGCATGAAGGCCCGCGATCATTAGATTAGGGCCTGAAATCAAGCCCTTTCCACCGCATCGAGCCCCGCAAAGACCATACAAGCATGAGCTACGTCGAAGCCACCGATACCTCCCTGCGTAAGACCGGACAGATCAAGCTGCATGGACCGAGCGCCTTTGCCGGCATGCGCAAGGCGGGCGCGCTGGTAGCCAAGTGCCTCGACGAGCTCACCGACATTGTCGGGCCGGGCGTGCCGACCGAGCGCATCGACCAGTTCGTCCGCGACTTCGCCTTCAGCCATGGCGCCTATCCGGCGACGCTGATGTATCGCGGCTACCGCTACTCGACCTGCACCTCGCTCAACCACGTGGTCTGCCACGGCATGCCCGGCGACCGTCCGCTGAAAGAGGGTGACATCGTCAACATCGACGTCACCTTCATCGTCGACGGCTGGTACGGCGATTCCAGCCGGATGTATGCGATCGGCCCGATTGCGCGCAAGGCCGAGCGGCTGATCGAGGTGACCTATGAAGCCATGATGCGCGGCATCGCGGCGGTGAAGCCCGGCGCCACCACCGGCGACATCGGCCACGCCATCCAGAGCTTCGTCGAGCCGCAGGGCATGAGCGTGGTGCGCGATTTCTGCGGCCATGGCCTCGGCCGCATGTTCCACGACGAGCCGAACATCATCCATATCGGCCGCCCCGGCGAAGGCGTCCAGCTCAAGCCCGGCATGTTCTTCACCATCGAGCCGATGATCAACCTCGGCAAGCCGCATGTGAAGATCCTCTCCGACGGCTGGACCGCGGTGACCCGCGACCGTTCGCTGTCGGCGCAGTTCGAGCACTCGGTGGGCGTGACCGCGACCGGCGTCGAGATCTTCACGCTGTCGGAGCGGCACGGCGAGAAGCAGATCGGGTGATCCCGGCGCGCGTCCTATCGCCGGCGGCGGAATGACGACGGCGGCCGCCTGTAGGTCGCGGCAAAAGCATCGTTGAAGCGGCGGACGCTGCCGAAGCCCGCCGCAAACGCAATCTCCGCCAACGTCATCTCAGTCTGGTCGATCAGACGCTTGGCTTCCTGCACCCGGCGGGTCGCCGCGATCTCGCTCGGGCTCGCGCCGGCGTGGCGCATGAACAGGCGCAAGAGATGGCGCGGCCCGACCCCAAGCGCTTCTGCAAGCTCCACCATCGACGCGCGATCCAGAAAACCGTCGTTGATCAGGCGCATGCCGCGCGCAACGGTGGTGGCGGTCCCCATCCAGGCCGGCGACCCCGGCGCCGTTTCTGGCCGGCAACGCAGGCATGGGCGGAAGCCGGCGCGCTCCGCAGCCGCAGCGGTCGGATAGAAGGTCACGTTCTCGGAGCGCGCGGGGCGAACCGGACAGACCGGCCGGCAATAGATCCGCGTCGAGCGGACGCCGGAGAAGAACAGGCCGTCGAACGCGCGCGCACGCGCCAGCCGCGCCCGGTCGCAGGTGTCCCAGTCGAGATGCGGTGGCAGCGTCTGCCGATGTGCCGAACCTGTCGCCATCGCGGAAGAATAATGGCCGCGCGGCTCGCCGAGTAGCTGAAATCGGACTCGGTCGGGCGATGAGGTCCGAATTCAGCCAGCCCACGCCGTCGCTCCGGATCATGGTGCCGACACATCCCGGGGCACATCGCATGGACACACAGGCGCAACAGACGACGTCAGAACAAACCACGCTCGCGTTCGAAATCGGGCTCCTGCTGCTGCTGGCGCTGATCTGGGGCAGCTCGTTCACGCTGATCAAGGTCGCGATCCCCTCGATTCCGCCCGTCACGATGGTCGCGGCGCGGGTGACCATCGCGGCCATTCTCCTGCTCCTGATCGCTCGCGCGCAGGGACACGCCCTTCCCCGCCGGGGATCGGTGTGGGCTGCGTTCCTCGTGCAGGGCCTGCTGCAAAGCGCGCTGCCGTTCACCCTGATCAGCTGGGGCGAGGCGCATATCGCCAGCGGCCTCGCCGGCGTGCTCAATGCGACTCCGCCGATGTTCGTGCTCGCAATCGCGATGATGAGCGGGCGCGGACGGCAGACCGTCAGCGGCCGTAAGATCATCGGCGTCGCTCTTGGCCTTGCGG
This sequence comes from Bradyrhizobium sp. B025, assembly GCF_042257955.1. Classification (NCBI taxonomy): domain Bacteria; kingdom Pseudomonadati; phylum Pseudomonadota; class Alphaproteobacteria; order Hyphomicrobiales; family Nitrobacteraceae; genus Bradyrhizobium; species Bradyrhizobium sp. B025. Next base: position 8,111,776 of record NZ_CP170150.1, read on the forward strand.
GCGTTGCCGTGACCATGGGCGCCGACGCGCTCTCGGGGATCGGCACGACCGCTCCGCTGGCGCAAGCGGCCGTGCTGTGCGCGAGCCTCTGCTACGCGGTCGCGCCGATATGGGGACAGCGCTTCTCGGGCCTTCCCGCGATCGTCACGGCCGCCGGGGCCATGAGCTGCGCCGCCGTGCTGACGCTGCCGGCGGCCGCCGTTCTCGAACGGCCATGGACGCTGGCGCCGCCGCCCGTGCAGGCGATCGCAGCGGTGATCGCGCTCGCGGTGATCTGCACGGCGTTCGCCATGGTGATCTATTTCCGGCTGATCCACACGCTTGGCCCGCTCGGCACGACCAGCGGCAGCTATCTGCGCGCGGGCTTCGCCGTGGCGCTCGGCACCGCGTGGCTTGGCGAGCGTTTTAGCTGGTCCAGTCTTGCCGGAATGGCGCTCATTCTCGCAGGCGTGGTGGCGGTCACGGTGCCCGCTCCTGCACGGACCGGCAAGACAGCGACCGGCGCACCGTCCCGCAATTGACGGTTGCAAAAGCGCAGGTCCCCGGCGATGCTGGCGGCCGATGCCCGCCAAAGCCGACCACGACAAGACCAAGCCGGAGGACGCGCCGCACTATCACGGCCATCGCGAGCGGTTGCGCGAGCGCTTTTACAGCGCCGGGGCGGATGCGCTCAGCGACTACGAGCTGTTGGAGATGGCGCTGTTTCCGGCGCTGCCGCGGCGCGACACCAAGCCGCTCGCGAAGACGCTGATCAAGATTTTCGGCTCGTTCGCCGAGGTCGTGCACGCGCCGGTGGCGCGCTTGCGCGAGATCGACGGCATCGGCGAATCCGCGATCCACCAGCTCAAGCTGATCGCAGCCGCCGCGCATCGCGTCGCCAAGGGCGAGGTCAACAGCCGCAACGCGCTGTCGTCCTGGAACGAGGTGATCGACTATTGCCGCACCAGCATGGCCTTTGCCGACAAGGAGCAATTCCGTCTGCTCTTCCTCGACAAGCGCAACCAGCTCATCGCCGACGAGGTGCAGCAGACCGGCACCGTCGACCACACCCCGGTCTATCCGCGCGAGGTGATCAAGCGCGCGCTGGAGCTGTCGGCAACCGCCTTGATCCTGGTGCACAACCACCCCACTACCCACCCTATGATCACGTTGGATCACGTTCAATACCGATGAATCATCAACGATATATCCGATTTTTTCTTCATTGCACACAGGGGGCGGCTATGGCAAATTGGGAGCGGTAAGAGGGGTTGAAAGCGGCTTTCCGATCCCAGCAAACGATCCCCGTTTCTCCTCGACCGATCCCAGTTGCGGCACAGGAGGAAACGCCATGCCAAGCCTGACCGACACCGCGATCCGACATGCGTTGAAGCGGGTGGAGCTAAGTCAGAAACAGGAAAATCTCGCCGACGGTGAAGGGCGCGGCACCGGCCGCCTCGTGCTTGTCCTCAAGCCCATGCCGAAGCGCGTCACCGCCGACTGGATGGCGCAGCAATGGCGCGATGGGAAGCGGACCAAGAAGAAGCTCGGGGCTTATCCCTCCATATCGCTCGCCCAGGCACGCGAAATATTCAAACGCGACTTCGCCGACGTCATCCAGAAGGGTCGCAGCATCAAGATCGCTACCGACACGCGCCCCGGCACCGTCGCTGATCTGTTCGAAGGCTATGTCGCCGCGCTCAAGGATGCGAGCAAGCCGTCCTGGAAGGAAACGGAAAAAGGCCTTAACAAGATCGCCGACACGCTCGGACGCAACCGCCTCGCTCGCGAGATCGAGGCCGAGGAAATCATCGAGCTGATCCGCCCGATCTACGAGCGCGGTGCCAAATCAATGGCCGACCATGTGCGCTCCTATCTCCATGCCGCCTTTAGCTGGGGCATGAAGTCTGACAACGACTATCGGCAGCAGTCTTCCAGACGCTTTCGACTCCCTTTCAATCCGGCAACCGGCATTCCTACCGAGCCTAAGATCCAGGGCACGCGCTGGCTTGACGAAGACGAGTTTGTGCAACTCTATCGCTGGCTGGAGAGCCCCGACACGCCGGTCCACCCCTCCTATCCCCGCGCGGTGCAACTCATCATGCTGACAGGGCAGCGCGTCGAGGAGATCGCGCGGTTTCATGTCAATCAATGGGACGCCAGTGAGCGAATCATCGACTGGTCGAAGACCAAGAACCTCCAGCCGCACGCTGTCCCAGTGCCATTGCTTGCCGCCGAGCTGATCGAAAAGATCAAGCCGAACGAGTATGGCTGGTTCTTCCCCTCCGCCAAGGACCCCTCGAAGCCTGTCAGCCACGGCACTCTTTATAGCTTTGTTTGGCGGCAGCGAGATCGCGGCGTGATTCCATATGCGACAAACCGCGATCTCCGGCGCACGTTCAAGACGCTCGCCGGCAAGGCAGGCGTGTCGAAGGAAATCCGCGATCGCCTCCAGAACCACGCGCTACAGGATGTCAGCTCCAAGCACTACGACCGCTGGCACTATATGATCGAGAAACGCGCTGGCATGGCGAAATGGGACAAATTCGTGCGCGCCATGCTGGCGAAGAAGCGACTGAAAGAGGCCGCATGAGCTCGCGGCCGCGAAAGCCCCCTCGCCGCAGCGATGCGCTCGGTTCCGCTGGCGAAGTGGACGCGCAAAGCTACACGGCGTTCGTCGGGGATCTGAAGCAGAAGATCGCGGCGGCACGCCACCGAGCCAGCTTGTCGATCAACCGCGAGCTAGTGACGCTCTACTGGACGATCGGGCGCGACATCCTGGAACGGCAGGAGCGCGAAGGTTGGGGTGCCCGGGTGGTCGACCGTCTGGCTGGCGATCTTCGCCTGGCTTTCCCGGAAATGACCGGTTTATCGCCCCGGAATCTGAAATACATGCGCTCGTTCGCCGAGGCCTGGCCCAACGGCGAATTTGTGCAACAGGTTGTTGCACTATTGCCATGGGGGCATAACGTCCGTTTGCTCGACGCCGTCAAAACGCAGGAAGAGCGCACCTGGTACGCGCGGCAGGCAATTGAACACGGCTGGAGTCGTAACGTTCTTGTCCATCAGATCGAAAGCAAGCTTTTTGCCCGGCAAGGAAGCGCCCTCACCAATTTCTCGCGAACCCTGCCCGCAGAGCAGTCCGAGCTTGCCCAACAAATCCTCAAAGACCCCTACACGTTCGACTTCCTCTCGCTTGGCCCAGACATGCTGGAGCGCGACCTCGAGCGTGGTTTGGTCGAGCATCTGCGTTCACTCATCCTCGAGCTCGGCAAGGGCTTCGCATTCGTCGGCAGCCAATATCACCTCGAAGTCGGCGGGCAGGATTACTACTTGGACCTTCTTTTCTATCATCTGCGTCTTCGCTGCTTCGTGGTGATCGAGCTGAAGATCGAAGACTTCAAACCCGAATTTGCGGGAAAGATGAACTTTTACCTCTCGGCCGTGGACGAGCAATTGCGCCATCCCGACGACAAACCGACCATCGGCATCATCTTGTGCAAAGGGCGCAACGAGGTGATCGTGGAATACGCGTTGCGAGACTCCAGCAAACCGATGGGGGTCGCCCAGTATCAGCTCTCGGCTGCGTTGCCGCCACAACTCGAGGATGCCCTCCCGACGGCCGCGGAGTTCGCGCGAGAATTTCCACTGATGTCCGTGGTCAAGCTACGCATCGAAATCGAGCGCGCGGTACGCGATCTCGCGGACAAGCGAGGCGTCGCTTTCGACCGGCCGACCGGCATCATGAAAATGCTCCGTGATCTGCATCGAAATGGATCGGTGCCAAGTAGCACAGAGCAGATGCTCGACGCCCTCCACACCATGAACGAAGCTACGCATGGCATGGATGTGGCCCCGGAGACCGCTGAACGCGCCGTCGAAATCGGCACGATCTTCCTTGGGGAACTCCAGAAACTGAATACAGACGAGTAAGGTGCTTTTCGCGGCAAATCCGACACCGACAAAACCCCAGAAAGCACAGGACAATCTCGTGGAAGACAGCTGGCCGACGTGGCTCAAAATTATGGAGAACGGCGCCGTCGGAGAAGCGCGTACGCGTTCTTTTCTCATCGACCGGTTCTGGGTTCTCGAGCGGAGCGTAGATACCGACGGGGCCGATTTTCTCATACAGCGACGCACCACCACGCAGCGATTTACCGATAGAGTCCCGCCGCGCGTCGGAGTGATACAGGCAAAATATTTTCAGGATCGCCGCACAACGCACTACATTCCCAAAAGCTACGTGGTTGACGACAAAGGAATGCCGCTCGAAGGCTTCTTCGCGCTTCTTCACGTCGGCCGGGAGGACGACGGCGAGATGTACCTGCTGTCGGCCCGGCAAATCGTCAACACGCTATCCATCAGCAGCACCCATTCACCGGAAAGCTACGTCGTCGGCACGACTGCGCTCCAAGGCACTTTTAGAATTAATGCCCGTAAGCTCGCACTCGATCAGATCGAGCATAGCTTGAAGAGCCAGACCTACTACCAGTCGGCCGCCTTCCTGGACAAGCTCAACATTCCCTATCGGCGCTTCAGCGAAGACGACATCGACTTTCCTTGGACACTTCCGCTTCCGAACCCCGTCGGTGAAATCCCGAAGATGTTTGTTGAGCAAAAAGAGGAGCTCAGAAAGATCGTTTTCGACATGGAGGAGGTGTTGGGAGCCATCGACGCGGTCCTTACAGAAAAAGACCCGCGTCGAGCGCTCGAGCTGATGGACGCGCTGCGTTACCATGTCGATGGTTACGGCAAGATCACCTTCGGCGGCCGGGGAGACTTCAACTGGGGCGATTTTCCAGACGCCCTCGACACCCACGACCGCTGGCGCCAAGGCCTCCAGACAGACGGACTGCTAGAGCCTTACATCGCAATGGGCGATAAACTGCAAGTGGCTCTTGTATCCCATACAGCCGCTCATCCGCTAGCGGAGGCGAGACGAGCGCGGGTGGCGTGATCGTCGTCTCGGCTTTTGAACCGCCAGCTATCGTTGCCGGTCTCGACGATGTCGCAGTGATGGGTCAATCGGTCGAGCAACGCTGTGGTCATTTTGGCGTCGCCGAACACGCTGGGCCATTCGCCGAATGCGAGATTGGTGGTCACGATGACGGAGGCGCGCTCATAGAGCCGGCTGACGAGGTGGAAGAGAAGCTGGCCACCGGACTGGGCGAAGGGCAAATAGCCGAGTTCGTCCAGCACGATGAAGTCCATCCGGGTCAGATGCTCGGCGAGCCGTCCTTGCCGTCCATTGCGGGTCTCGGTCTCGAGGCGGTTGACGAGGTCGACCACGTTGAAGAAGCGGCCGCGGGCACCAGATCGGATGCAGCTTCTTGCGATGGCAATGGCCAGGTGGGTTTTGCCTGTGCCGGTGCCGCCGACCAGCACGACGTTGCGCTGTTGGGCGACGAAGCCGCCGCCAGCAAGATCATTGACGAGCGTCTGATTGATCGGCGTGCCGTCGAACTGGAAGTCGGCAATGTCCTTGGCAAGCGGCAGCTTGGCAATGGTGAGCTGGTATTTGATAGATCTGGCTTGCTTCTCGTTGATCTCGGCGGAGAGTAGATCGCCAACGATGCGCTGGGGTTCATGCTGACGTTTGACGGCAGTTGCCATGATCTCGTCGAAGGCAGCCTTCATGCCATAGAGCTTGAGCTCGCCCATGAGGTCGAAGATTTGAGTTCGTTCCATCAGTTGGTCCTCCGAAGGTTGTCGTAGCGGGCACAATCGGCGATTGGTGCATGACGGAGCGTCAGGGCGGCTGGCGTCATGATGTTGGCCGGCGGGGCTGGCTCACGTTGACGGGCCAGGATGTTGAGCACCACATCGGCGGAATGAACGCTGTGACTGAGCGCTTCGGCACAGGCCGCTTCCACCGCAGGCAGACCGTCAGTCAGCACCGCGTTGAGGATGTCGACCATCTGCCGATTGCCATCGTCGATGCTGGCAAGCTTGCGCCGGATCCGCTCGATCGCGGCCGGCAGCACCCAGTCCTTGAAGGGAGCGCCGTTGCGTAAGGCGCCGGGGTTGCGGGCGAGCACCGGCACATAATGCCAAGGGTCGTAGACGGTATCGCCGCGGCCAAAGGATCGCTGATGCTCGGCAACGATACGTCCATCCTGGCGGATCACGATGCGATCGGCATAGGCTTGAACCTCGACCGGTCGTCCGACTGCACTGGCTGCGACCGAGTACTTGTTGTTGTCGAAGCGCACCAGGCAGGTCTTCGAGACCGACGCCGTCACCGCATGGAAGCCGTCAAATCGCCCTGCATAGGGAACGAGCCTAGGGCGTTCGACTTCGAACACGTCCCAGATCGTCTGATCGACCAGTTCCGGATGGCGATGAGCCTTGGCGTAGGTGATGCATTTGTCGAGCAGCCAGGCGTTTAACTCGTCGAGGTTTTTGAACCGCAGACGCGGCGTGAAGAAGCGTTCCCTGACCAGCCCGACCTGGTTCTCAACCTGCCCCTTCTCCCAGCCAGACGCCGGCGTGCAGGCGACTGGATCGACCAGATAGTGGCTGCACATCTGCAAAAACCGGCGATTGTAAAGACGCCCTTTACCGACGAAGATCGTCTCCACGGCGGTCTTCATGTTGTCGTAGATGCCGCGGGTGCAGGTGCCCTTGAACAGCGCGAACGCTCGGTCGTGGGCGTCGAACACCATCTCCTGCGTCTCTCGCGGATACGCCCGGGCAAATAGCATACGGCTGTGGCAGAGCCGGACGTGAGCAACCTTCACGACCACGGTGGTTCCGCTCAACAGCACCACCTCATGGCTCCAGTCGAACTGGTAGGCTTCGCCTGGCGCAAAACTCAGCGGGACATAGGCCGCCGCGGTCGATTGCCCGCGTTCCTTGCTCCACCGCCTGGCGTAACGTCGCACCGCATCGTAGCCGCCGTCATAGCCGCGACCGCGCAGCTCTTCGAAGATCCGGATCAATGTCAGCTGCTCACGAGCCGATTTAGCCGCGTTCGCCGCAAGCAGCCCGTCAAGTTCGACTGCCCATCGTCCGAGCTTTGGCCGCGGCTGCACTTGCCGCTCATACTCGAAGGAGGTCTCTCCCGACCTCAGCACCTTCCGAACCGTGTTCCGTGACACCTTCAGGTCACGGGCGATCTCCTTGATCGTCTTGCCCTTGATGAAGTGCTCGCGCCGAATCCGCGCAATCGTCTCCACGACCAGCATCCTCCACCACCTGCTTTGTTACGAAGCAGGCAGCGCAACAGACCAACCTGTAGGGGGGCAATTTTGGACGCCGATCCCCCGGCTTAGGGGGTCAATATTGCAAGCCGAATGACACCATCGAAGGCAGCTGTGACTTTCTTGGCGTGAACGGCTGGAAACGAGGATGGCAGAATCGTATCATCGGTCATGGCGGGCGTGGTTTAAGGTGATGGGGTGGCTTCGCAACCGAATCCTACGCCGCATCAGCGCTTTACACCACGCTCGCCAGCCCTCAGGCGCACTCTTACGAATAAGACGGGCTAGCGCTCCATCTCGCCCATAAGAATTTCATCTGAGACGTATCGTGGATTGGAAATGACAGTCCGCATTTCCGCATTCTTGCCCTCGTCCGCAAACCGGAATCCCTTCTTGTAGAAAAATGCTGAAGCTCCTTCATCTTGAGAGAGAAGGGATAGCTTGGAAAGGCCCGCGGACTGCCTAGTATGATCGGCGACTTCAATCATAGCCGTCCCGACCCCTTTGTACCTCGACCGGCCGAGATTTTCTATGCTGAGAATTCGCAAACTGTTGCGCCCCGGCGCCACGGTCATCGCTCCCACCTTATTGCGTTCATTGGCATCAGTAAACAAAGAAACACTTTGGGCGTTGCCAATATTGCTACTTACTCTGTGTAGGCGGACTGACACACCTGTCCTCTTGTCAAAAGCGGAAGACGCTGGTCCAGCAGCTAAAGCGGCCGTAAAAGCAGCACCATCTGCGCCAGAAGTGCCGGCCAGCGCATCGCGCTGCTGGTCCACACTTTGCCCGTCGGAGGGCCAGTTGTTGTAATTGGTTCTCATCACAACGAGCTACTATTTGGACGAGCTGACAGAAAGCTGACAAAGCCGACGCATGAGCCGGTCCTTTACGAATAAGACGGGCTAGACTGCCGCTGGGGGTCACTCCGATGGGTGAAGCCAAGCGCAGACTTGAGGAAATGAAGGTGGCACCTTGTCGTTGTCGATCGGGGCGACAATCGGCTTCCTGCTGTTTTGATGGTGTTCGATGGCACAAGCCGGCTTCAGGGCTTGACCTTCGATCCGGCTCGCCCAGTACGACACTTGAACGCTGTTACATGCAGGAGCTGGGAAATTGCGAAGCGCCAATCTCCGGCGAGCATCTGATCAGCGAGGCTGTGATCGAAATACTTCGCGGGGACGGTAATTTCACGGCCTCTGGACTGCCTTGGCTCGAAGCAGGCGAAACAAAGGCGCTGGCTCCAAAGAATCTCACCGCGAACTGCCTTTGTAGACGACACAACAGCGCGCTGTCGCCGTTGGATGCCGCTGCCAAGATATTCTTTGCCGGCCTCAGGGACTGCTTGGAATCGAGCGAAGCCGTCTTGCCGTACTTGCTGTCCGGTCATGATGTCGAACGCTGGCTGCTGAAGACGCTCAAAGCTAACGAAACGGCCGCAGCCCATATCGGCGGCAAAGCGCCAGAAAAAGGTGCCGAGACCACTGGTCGGGAAGTGAGAATTGCTGTTCGATTGGTGGATCGTGGCGAGCGAGTTCCTCGACCCGGGCCCGCACCCGCTGCAGCGCGGCTTCCGCCGCATGGCGCTCACCAGCAGTTCCGGCCCCCACGAACAACGCCTCGATCTTCCGAAGCTTCTCGCGCAGCTGCGACTCGCTGTTCATTCTGATCCCGTTGCCCGCTCCGAACCGGGATCACCCCATCACCGCGCCCCGGCGGCGTCAATCATCCCGACCGCGCTATCCAGAGCATTCCGCGCAAGTCAAGCCCGGGAACCGGTGATCCTGTCGTGACGCTCACGTACAAGCTGCGTTTGATGTAGGGCAGAAGCGACTGCCTTGGTCGTGAACGCGTCCGACCGGAATTTTCGCAACGATTTCGACAAGAGCTGGTCGATCGACGTTGCAAACAGCGAGCTTGAGTGAGCGCGCGGCCTTTTTGGCCGCCGCCGCCTGGCGCTCCGGAAACCGGCCGGCCTTCGGCTTGCCGGTCGCGTCGATCCCGTAAACGATGATTGCCGAGGCGGAGAGTGTCTTTTGGTTCGTGAGATTGGGCTTGGCCATTTTGCCCTCCTGAAAAGCCGAAGGGGCCCGATTTGGGCCCCTTTCTGAAACGGCGTTGTCGCTGGTCCTGCGGGATGCTCCCGGCAATGGCGGTCTTGTCATTGGACGACTCCTTTGCTGAAGACGAGAAGAGCGTTCAAACAATCTCGTCGTAAGTATAATAAAGCATATCATCCAAAAGCGCAATGATTGCAATAATTTAGCTGCAGAAAAATTGCGCTTAAATAGAAGATAATTACTGTAATTTCCGCGCTTTTTTGGCACAATTACTGTAAACAATACACGACGAAAGATCGCATGACTTGCGATCATCAATATTGTTGCCGTTGCAGACGTTCAAACCGTCAGCAGCGCAGTAACGCCAAAGAGCGTGCTGAACAAAGCGCGGAAAATCCGCCGGAAAATTACGATCAAACTGGCGCGCGTCGATCTGTGCCGAGACGCGCCGCAAGACCTCGGCGCAGCCGCCGTCTGCATAGCAACGGGGACCGTACGGATGAACCATGCCAAGTTGCTCCAAAATCCCGGTTCGGACCAGAAAGTTGTGAACCAGCCGATCCACGACGATCATGGCAATGCCAACTGCATACCAATCAGGACGGGCCTCGCGATCCGCCATCAAAACGGATGAAAGCGTCATCGTCAGAACCTTGTCCGAAACCCCAAAAACATGACGGGTCGGACCGACTAACCTGTCTTATTCGTAAGAGGCGCCCGAGAGGCTGGCGAGCGTGGTGTAAAGCGCTCATACGGCGTAGGATTCGGTTGTGAAGCCAACCCCATCACCTCCAACCGCGAACGCCACGCCCGCCATGACCGACGATACGATTCCGCCCTTCTCGTTTCCAGCCATTCACGCCAAGAAAGTCACAGCTGCCTTCGATGGTGGGCGCCTAACCTCGAACGGGGGCGTGATGCTTCTGGCGATGGCCGAGCGGCGTCTCGGCTTGGCCGACAATCTGGCCCGGGTGTTCCCGGATCGGCGCGATCCGACGCGGGTCGTGCACAGCCTTGTCGATATGAAGGAGGAGCTTGGACTTGATCACTTCGAAGGGCGATCATGGCAAGGTCTTCATCGCCACGCCCTTATGACAATGATTGCCTACGCCTTCCTGCAACATCGTCGCCTCGCATACGCGGGGCGGAAAAAAAAGAATCAACGGGCCTCCGCCTCAACCAACCATGCCCGCCGCACGCCATGCCATCGTCGATCTCATCCTTCGGCCGCCGCCTCAGCAATGCCCATATTGCCGAAAGCAAATCCTTGAAAAGCAGTGGCGCAAACGCATTCTGTTCGCGGTAGGGACACCCATCACTGGGCGCCCCCCGCGCAGATCCCGGCGAGCCCAATTAAGGCACCGGGCTCCTACCTCGGGTGTTTGACGGCGAAGCGCAGCTTCGGCCATGGATGAAGGATGCGAGCCTTGGGGAGCCAGTCATCGGTGATCTGCGTTATGCGATCCCAGGTCAGACAGGTCCGCTGACTGCGCCGCCGAAGCGTCCGCCTCCAGAGATCGGTCAGATAGAACCGAAACGCATTGAGCGCTCGGCCATTCGTCGGGACAGCAAAGTACGCAAAGTGGCCGGTCAAGACCTGCCTCAGCCATTTCCCTTGTGCAGGGATCGGCCAGTGCATTCGGCGCCTTAGCTCCTCCTTGATTTCGCGGAGTTTGGTTCGCAAGCGGTCGCTACGGGTCTTCCGTTGAAGCTGGAAGCGCCCTTGGCGTGATTTGCCGCAGATAAACGTGAACCCCATGAACGCAAAGGTTTCCGGCTTTCCGAGTCCGCGCTGCTTGCGTTGAGCCGCCGCATGGCGACCAAACGCAATCAGGCGGGTCTTGGCCGGATGGAGCGTCAGCTCGAACTCCTCCAGTCTCGCGCGCATCGCGTCAAGGAAACGACGTGCGTCATCCTCGCGCTCAAAGCCGACTACTACATCGTCCGCGTAACGCACGATGATCATGCCGCCGGAGACCTCGCGCTGTCGCCGGCGTTTGGCCCACAGGTCGAGAGCGTAGTGCAGGTAGATGTTGCCGAGAAGCGGTGAAATCACCGAACCTTGACCCGTTCCCCTGTCATCAGCGGCTACGACGCTGTCTTCGAGAACACCCCCGCCTTCAGCCATTTCTGAATGAGGCGGATGATGCGCTTGTCGCCGATCCTATGTTCCAAGAAGCGAACCAGCCAAGGTTGACTGACTGCGCCAAAGAAGTTTTGGATGTCGGCGTCAATGATCCAGTTCACGTTCCGCGTCTCGATCGCTGTGCAGAGCGCGTCCAACGCATCATGTGGTCCTCTGCCGGGCCGAAACCCGTAGGAAAAGCCACAGAAGTCTCCTTCGTAGATGGCGTTGAGCACGATGACGGTTGGCGCCCTGGACGATTTTGTCTTCGAGAGCCGCGATCGCTAACGGGCGCTGCTTGCCGTCTGCCTTTGGTATGTACGTCCGGCGAGACGGTTGCGGGCGATACGCTCCTCGTTGGACCCGTTTGTGCAGATCGGCGAGCCGGGGCTCGAGATCTTCCTCGTAGTCCTCCCACGTCATGCCATCCACTCCGGGAGCAGCCTTACGCCTGAGCGCAAAGAACGCCGCCCGCAGTGTATCGACATTGATGTGGTGAAAGAGCGCGGTGAACCGGTCCTTCTTCCTCAGCCTTGCGGCTGTCCGTACGCGGTCCAGCGACTGGGTCATGCGAGCCCGGCCCTGTGTCCGGTGCATGCGCTGCTGTTCCGCGTTTCCCTTGGTCCCCGGCCTTGGCTCCGCCCACTCCGCCGCCAGTAATCCGGCTTTGTTCGTTGGCTTCTCAGCTACTATGCCAGAGTCAGACTTCTCCGTGTCGTGCATCAGCGGCTACAGCTCCTCGCCTTCCCGCTGCGGACCATCTCCTCCGAGAAGGAAGATGGCCGACCCGGAGATATCCCGGTTCCCGTACAAGGAGCTTCCATACATGCCAGGGTCTACGACCACGCCGGGTTGGACGGGTGCTCGCGTTTGCGCACTCGCCCATATTGCCTTCCGCTCTTTGGACAGCGTCGGCTCCCGAGATAACACTGTTTCGCGGCTCAATGGCTGGCCTGCATGCTCCCCTACCGACGCTTCGCCGACACCCTCGCGGACGCCTGCGCACGGCTCGGGGCCGATGTGGTTCGCTACACCTTCATCGCAATGGACTTCCACCATCTATTCCTTGCCGGTCTCCCGGCGCACCCAAAGTAGTGATAGGGCTTCAATATCGCTGCGCGTGCGATTGTAGACGATGAGATGATGGCTAGCCTTTAGCAGGTTCCGCGCCATTGGCGCACCCATGTGGCCAAGCCCGATGAAGCCGAGGTCCATCGCAGGCATCGTCAACTAATCGATCGCCGAGCTGAAGGAGGCGAGTCTCAGAGGTCGAGAGTCGGCGATAGCGCTTGTCCTGGAGATCTCGCGCCAAGTCGCAAAGGCTCGTTCGCGCGAAGCTCGACGGAAGTCGGCCGTGACGGCTCCGGGATAGGGGATGTGGAAAAGGTTCGCGACCTGATCGTGAACTGACAGAAACCGTTGAGCCTGATGGGGACGATTTTAAACGCTTCATGATCCGCTCGCGTCGCCGCGTCGGCTGATGAGAATTCTCGGCCCGATTGTTGAGAGCTTTGTGCTGGCGATGTTCGACGTGAAAGCCCATCTTCGCCCTCGCAGCGCCGTACGAACGCAGCTTATCCGTGATCATCACGCGCGGCGGCGTGCCGGCGGATTTCAAGAGCTTCTTCATGAGCCGCTGGGCAGCGCGCGAGTCTCTCTTCGGCGCTGGATCAAGACGTCGAGAACGAAGCCATTCTGGTCGACAGCGCGCCAGAGCCAATGTTGTTCGCCCGCGATCGAGATAACGACCTCGTCCAGATGCCATTTGTCACCGCGGGTGGGAGCGCGCTCGACGGATCCGATCGGAGAACAGCTTGCCGAATTTCCGTCCCCCCTGGCGCACGGTTTCATAGGTCATGCCAATGCCACGCGCCGCCAGCATTTCCTTGACCAAGCGCAAGCTTAAGGGAAACCGGAAATACAACCACCGTTCATGATGAAGGATTTCGCACAAAACCCGAATGCGCAAGTGGCAGGACTGGCGATAGCAGGACCACTCCGAACACCGTCATCCATGGGCGGAGGTCAAAATCCATCCCTGCAACGAACCTGCTTGTCTTGTCATGCATTTCCCCTGTCGTGACATGCTTGTTGTCGGCCAAAATGCTACAGAGTTTACCTTCAGTCCACGGATGTGGCCGATCCACCGCGGTAGCGACGTCCGTCAAATTCCCATGTGACTTCGCCTGCTTCTAATCAGACGGGCGCAGCCAGAAACGCGTAGCCTTCACGAAGAAGGCCCATCGAATAGTCGCGGCCATGCTCCGGTTTGCGCTCTTCCCGGCAAATGGCGTATGCAATGTCGTATACGCGCCCGACTCTTTCTTCGCGGCGTCGGCAATAGGTCTTGAGCGCAGTCTCCAGATCGTCGTTGCGATTCAGTTCCTGGGCCAGAACCAGCGCATCCTCGATCGCCATTCCGCCGCCGGATGTCATTTGCGGCATCAACGAATGGGCAGCATCGCCGAGCAGCACGACACGGCCACGGTGCCAGGGGGCTGGCATCATCAAGACATCAAATGGGCGGTAGCTTATGTGCTTGTCTTCGCCGATCACCTTGGCAGCCGCGACCAGTTCGGGCGCCGTAAAGGGGGCGAGCAGGTTACGGAGATAGTCGCACACCCGATCTTGCGGAATACGAAGCTTTTCGTCCGTGCTTTCCAGGAAGAATAGATAGCACAATTCCTTCGATAGCGGCAGCGCGCCAACTACGCGGCCCGTCGGAAGGCGGTACAGGACGAAGCCATTCATCGCCTCGGTGCGAGAAACCGTATAACGCCATACCCCTTGGCCGGCGTAGTGCGGCTTGAACTCGTCGCCGAAGATGCTCTGGCGGATCTTGGAATAGACTCCATCCGCAGCGATCAGCAGATCGGCGCGATCTGTCTCGCCGTTCGATAGCTGAACCGTCACCCCTCGATCGTCCTGATCAATACGGGTGATCGTTGTGTTGAAATCGATTTTCGCGCCGCTCTTCGTCGCAAAGTCTTCCAGAATCTGTCCCAGACGTGGCCGCATGAGTCCCAGTGCGGCTGGACGATCAGCGTCCCAAATTCTTGGTGAGGACTGTTCGCTCAGAATCGTTCCCGCGCCATCGCGTACCGACACGGTATCCCAACCAAGGCCGCCTTCGAGGCAGGCATCCACCAATCCCAATTCGGCAAGTGCCCGCAAGGCATTCCCCAGCAGCGTGATACCGGTGCCGATCCGGTCACGCTTATCTCCCATCTCAATGACTCTGGTAGATACGCCTATCCGCTGAAGCGCATGGGCGACCGTCAAGCCGCCAATCCCGCCACCTACGATGAAAACCTTCTTCACCGCGCCCATTTCTCCTCCTCCACTTGTTGGTATCTTTTTTATTTCTTGGCGATCACCCCCCGGGGGCCGCCGCGTTCTATGAAAAGCATTGTATTCTGTAACCTACCAATCCTGCTCTCGCCGAGCACCACCAAGCGCAACACCGATCCCGCTTACATCCATTTCAATGACGTCGTCGGGCTCGATCCGCTCGTCCAAAGATCGGCACACGACTACCCATCGCGCGCTAGAGCGAGACCGCAATGTACTTTGGTTTCAAGGTATTCCTTGATGCCTTCGGTTCGAGCCTTCACGACCGAGGCCGCTTGCCTTGCTGCCACCGAAGGGCGCCGCCCGATCGGACGCAAGTCCTCTGTTCAGCGCGACCATGCCGCTCTGCATTTGCCCGGAAAGGCGCAAACCACGCTTCAGGTCCTCGGTGTAGACGTAGGAAATCGGCCCAAATTCGGTGTCGTTGGCCAACTTCACGGCGCGCGCCTCATCGTCGAAGGGTGTTCGCCGTCAGGACCTGTGAGACAAATTGAAGGATTTTGCGGAGGGAGGATTTCTGGTTCATCGTAGCCACCAGGAGCGAAGATGAAGCAGAAATCCGTACCGGGCAAAGTGCCGCAGAACAAGTTCTAAAAGACATTCTGCGACAAACCCGCCGGCATTATTCGTCGGAGGAGAAGATCCGCATTGTGCTGGAAGGATTGCGCGGCGAGGAAAATATCTCCGAGCTCTGTCGCCGCGAGGGCATTGCCGCCTCGATGTATTACGGCTGGTCCAAGGAGTTCCTCGAGGCCGGCAAGCGCCGCCTGGCGGGCGACACGGCACGAGCTGCGACCTCCGGCGAGGTGAAGGATCTCCGCCGGGAGACTGTTGCCCTGAAGGAGGCCGTAGCCGATCTGACCCTGGAGAACCGTCTGCTCAAAAATAGCATGAACGGGCTCTATAGGTGAATGCTCCGCATTCACCTGTCGGGTGAGAGAGGGGGAGGACGAGGCATGAGGTATCCCGCCTCTGAGAAGGCCGAGATCATCCAGCAGGTCGAGCAATCGCATCTTCCCGCCAAGCGCACGCTGGACAAGCTCGGTATCCCGCGCGCCACATTCTATCGCTGGTATGATCGCTACCGCGAGGGAGGCGTTGAAGCGCTGGCCGATCACCGGTCTCGACCAGACCGGGTCTGGAATCGCATCCCCGACGATGTGCGGGGTCAGATCATCGACCTGGCGTTGGAGTTGCCTGAGCTGTCGCCACGCGAGCTGGCCGTGCGGTTCACCGACGAACGAAAGTACTTTGTATCCGAGGCCTCGGTCTACCGGCTGCTGAAGGCAGAGCTGGCCCCGCAAATTCGGACAGTAGCTTGAGTGGATTTTCTGCCTGACAGCGGCGAGGATTCTTGCTGCGAATCAGGAGCGAAGATGACGAAGAAGAGCCGCCGGACGCATTCTCCGGCATTCAAGGCGAAGGTTGCTTTGGCTGCGGTCAAAGGCGACAAGACACTGGCGGAGCTGGCGCAACTGTTTGATGTTCATCCGAACCAGATCACGATCTGGAAAAACCAGCTCCTGGAAGGCGCCGCCGGCGTGTTTGGGCATGACAAGACATCGGCCGAGACGCCGGTCGATTTGAAGGCGTTACATGCCAAGATCGGCGAGCTGGCGTTGGAAAACGATTTTTTGTCCGGCGCGCTCACCAAGGCGGGCCTGCTGAGCGCAAAGCGATGATCGACCGCGGTCATGATCTTTCTATCGTGCGCCAGGCGAAGGTCCTGAAGCTGGCTCGCAGCACGGTCTACTATGAACCTCGGCCAGTTTCGGCCGAGGACCTTGCCTTGATGCGTCGGCTCGATGAGCTGCATCTCGATTATCCCTTCGCGGGAGCGCGTATGCTGCGATCGTTGCTGCGGCGGGAGGGGGTATACGCCGGTCGCCGCCACATCGCGACGCTGATGAAGCGCATGGGGATCGAGGCGGTCTATCGTCGCCCGAACACGAGCAAGCCGGCTCCGGGTCACAAGATCTACCCGTACCTGTTGCGCGGATTGAAGATCGAGCGGCCCGACCATGCGTGGGCAATGGACATCACCTACATTCCGATGCGGGTGGCTTCGTCTATCTCGCGGCGGTCGTCGATGTGTTCAGCCGACGGGTCCTGGCCCATCGCGTCTCGATCACAATGGAGGCGGCCTTCTGCGTCGAAGCGGTCCAGGAGGCGCTGGCGAAGCACGGCAGGCCCGAGATTTTCAACACGGATCAGGGCAGCCAGTTCACCAGCCTCGAGTTCACCGATGTGCTGCTGGACGTGCGCGTTTCGCGGGATCGTGAGCGCGGATTTCAGGGGATCGTGAGCAGAGATTTCAGACGATCGTGAGCAACGATTTCGCGGGATCGTGAGCAAGGCTTTCGGAGCCTTGCAGCGCTTCGGCCGACAACTCAACCGGCTTAGGGATGACCTCGTGGTTAACGAGGAAGCCCAATGCCTACCCAGAGATTGTCGATGCGCCGGATCAAGGAAGTCCTTCGGTTAGAACATTTTCAAGGCCTGCCAGAGCGGGCCATCGCGCGGAGCGTGGGCGTCAGCAACGGCGTTGTGCACAGCTACCTGAGCCGCGCCCGCTCTGCTGGGTTGAGCTGGCCGCTTCCGGAGGGAATGACCGATGAAGACCTGGAGCTTTTGCTTTTCCCAGCCCCACGACCAGCGTCTCAGAGCCCGCAGCGGCCGGTGCCCGACTGGAGCTACATCGATAAGGAGCTCCGCCGGCGCAACGTAACCCGTCGCCTGCTCTGGGAGGAGTATCGCGCCGTTAATCCCGACGGTTTCGGGTACACGTGGTTCTGCACTACCTACGAGGCCTGGAAGGGGCGGGTCCGACCTTCGATGCGGCAGATTCATCTGGGCGGCGAGAAGGTGTTCGTGGATTTCGCCGGCGACACCATCGACATCGTCGATCCCCTGACCGGGGAAGTGCAGCCGATGAAGCTGTTCGTCGCGGCGATGGGCGCTTCGAACTACACCTACGCCGAGGCCTGCCCCAGCGAGAGCTTGGCCGACTGGATCCGGGCCCACGTCAACTTGTTCACGTTTTTGAGCGGTGCGCCGACGTTCGTGGTCTGCGACAACCTCAAAGCCGCCGTCAGCAACCCCGACCGCTACGATCCCGGCCTCAATCGCACTTATGCCGAGATGGCGAGCCATTACGGCACGGCCATTCTCGCCGCACGGCCGCGGCGCCCAAAAGACAAGGCGAAGGTCGAGGTCGCGGTGCAAATCGCCCAGCGCTGGATTCTGGCCCGGCTGCGCAATCAGCGCTTCTTTTCCCGGGCCGAGCTCAACGCCGCCATCAAGACACTCGTCGACGAACTCAATGCTCGTCAAATGCGTGGCTTCGGCTCAAGCCGCGCCGAACTGTTTGCCGAACTCGACAAACCCAAGCTAACCCCGCTGCCAGATCAGCCTTATGCCTTCGCACGCTGGAAGCGCTGCCGCCTCGCTCCCGATTATCATGTCGAGGTCGACGGCCATTGGTACTCCGCGCCGTATCGTCTGATTGGCGAGCTGGTCGATGCCCGTATCGACGATCGGACGGTCGAGATCTTCCACAAGGGCCAGCGGATCGCCAGCCATGCCCGCGCGCCCAACCGACGCGGACACACCACCATCGCCGACCACATGCCCAGCGCCCATCGCCGCTACGGCGAATGGACCCCCGCCGCGGTGATCGCCGCCGGCGAGCGGATCGGTCCTTCGACAGCAGCGTTTTTCCAGGCCGTGATCGACGCCCGGCCCCATCCAGAACAAGGCTTTCGAACCTGCCTTGGCATTCTGGCGCTCGTCAAAAGCTACGGCGCCGAACGCCTCGACGCAGCCTGCCGGAGGGGCATCCTCATCAAGGCGCGCTCCGTCGCCTCGATTAGATCGATCCTCCAGAACGGCCTCGATCGCACGTTCTTCGACGAATCTTTCGAGCACCAGCCCCTGCGCCACGGCAACATCCGCGGACGCGACTACTTCCACTGAAGCAAGGAGAGACCCGGCATGCTTAACCACCCAACCCACGAACGGCTGATCGAGCTTGGCCTGACCGGAATGGCCAAGGCCTTCGAGGAGCAGCGCCGATCGCCCGATCTCGAAGCCCTGCCGTTCGAAGATCGCATCGGCCTGTTGGTCGACCGCGAAGCCGCCGAACGCGACACCAGGCGGCTCACCACGCGCCTCAAGATCGCCGCACTGCGCCAGACTGCTTGCGTCGAGGACGTCGATCTGCGCACCCCGCGGGGCATCGACCGCGCCGTTTTCGCCAAACTCGTCGAAGGTCGCTGGATCGATCGCCACGAGAATTTGCTCGTCACCGGGGCAACCGGCCTGGGCAAAAGTTGGTTAGCCTGCGCGCTCGGCCACAAGGCCTGCCGCGACAACCGATCAGTCCTCTATCATCGCGTTCCAAGGCTGTTCGAGGCGCTCGCGCTCGCGCGCGGAGACGGACGTTACGCCCGGCTCCTCAAAAGCCTCGGCCGCGCTCAGCTTCTGATTTTGGATGATTGGGGACTATCGGTGCTCACCGCCGCGGAACGCCGCGATCTGCTCGAAATCCTCGAGGACCGACATGGCCGCGCATCCACCATCGTCACAAGTCAGCTCCCCGTGGACACCTGGCATGGAGCCATTGGGGACCCCACGGTCGCCGACGCCATTCTCGATCGCCTCGTCCACAACGCCCACCGCCTCCAGCTCACCGGAGAAAGCATGCGAAAACGCAGCGCCAAAACCATCACCCTTGACGGCCAACCAGAACACTGACTCTATCTCCCATCGGCCGTAGCGGGCTGCTCACGATCGTCTGAATTCAGTGCTCACGATCGCGCGAAATCGATGCTCACGATCCGTGAAATCCGCAGCTGGACGCGAAGATCGCCATCAGCATGGACGGCAAGGGCGCCTGGCGCGACAACGTGTTTGTCGAGCGGCTCTGGCGCACGGTCAAATACGAAGAAGTTTATCTCCGCGCCTACGACAGCGTGTCCGAGGCGCTAGCGTCAATTGCCAAGTATCTGGCCTTCTACAATCAGGGACGCCCTCACTCGAGCCTTGACGGGCGCACGCCCGACGAGGCTTACTTCGGCACGCAAGCTATGGTGATGGCCGCATGACCGTCGCCGACGGTTTTGTCGTCGCTCTGGTCGGGCTACGCCCTCCCGACGCAACGACAAAACCGTAAAGCCTCGCGTTCAGCATAACCCGGCAGGAATCCACTTAAATCCAGCGGGGCGCTGTCCAAACAACCGGGGCCAGCTCTGGCGCATGACCTCATCACCAGCCCGGCCTATGTGGTGATCAAGGCCGCGAACGAGTTCAAGGACAAGACGACGGCCGTCAGTCAGCTCTGGCAGACCGACTTCACCTACCTCAAGATCACCGGATGGGGGTGGTACTATCTCTCGACCGTGCTTGACGACTTCTCGCGCTACATCGTGGCCTGGAGGCTTGGTCCCACCATGTGCGCTTCCGACGTCACAGCCACCCTCGACCAGGCACTCGCTGTATCCGGCCTTGACCACATCGCCGTCGCGCACCGGCCAAGGCTTCTCAGCGACAATGGTTCGAGTTACGTGGCGGACGATCTGGCCAAGTGGCTCGACCAGAAGGGCATGCAGCATGTGCGCGGCGCTCCGTACCATGACCCAGGGAAAGATCGAGCGGAAAGATCGAGCGCTGGCATCAGACGCTGAAGAACCGCATCCTGCTCGACAACTACTACCTGCCCGGTGATCTCGAACGTCAGGTACGGGCCTTCGTCGAACACTACAATCACGTCCGTTATCATGAGAGCATCGACAACCTCACAGCAGCCGATGCCTACTTCGGCAGGGCCGAGGCGATCCTCGCAGAACGAAAACGCATCCGAGGGAAACGATCCATTTTTCCATCATGACCGTGATCCCAAGCTCTTTTTCCGTCTCTATCCTTGCTGCGTTGAGTGCTGCGACCGCTTGCGTTTGGTCGACAAACGAACCCTCCAAGGTGGTGTTCGGAAGAGTAAATAGAGTGTCGTCATGGTCCAGAATCCAGGGAAACCAGCCGTACTCGATCGCATTTGTAAGAAAGTGTTCGTGCGGGTCTGGCCTAGCCTCTTTTAGATCGTACGAGGCAATAAATGTGGGCATCATGGTTGCTCCACTCTGCGGCGCACACGCGGACTTGGAGGCACGCGGACATGACTCGACGCCGTGGAGAGTGAAAACCCGCCGCTGTTCCTGCCGCGCCCACGCTGCCAGTGAAGTTGGCGGCGGTGACTCGGCGCTCACGGCTCCGGAAGCGCTGTCCCCACCACGCGCTGCAAACTTCGGTGGCCAGCCTTCGCCCTTGGATTAGCGAGACCGACCACCTCCCCGAGAGGCTCAATTCCAAGGGCGCTACCAGACAGTATCGCTGAGAACGACTGGAAGCACCTACCAAGATTGGTTGGTGCCGATCTGATGTGGCCTGGGGCAAATGCGCCATGGCGACTGAATTAGATACGATTTTTGATGTGATTGAGCGTCACCGCGAGCTTTCCGCGCAGCACGCCGCCGCGGCATCGGTGTCCTCGAAACTTGTCGCAGGTCCCGAGTTTGATGCCGCCGACGCGATCAGCGAGGAAAGAGGGTTGGCTCTCGAGGAGTATGCAGACGTGCTCATCCACTCCAAGCCTACTACGCTTGCGGGCGTAATCGCCCTGAGCCGCTACGTAGCCAGCCTACCGGCTTGGCTGCTGTCTGATGAAAATGATTGGCACCAATCGTTTCTGAGGACGCTGGCGGACGCGGTGGATGAGATCGGTGTGAGGTAGCGCCACCTCTGGAATTGAACCGGCCGGTGCGCGGGAAGCGCAAGAGAGCTATCGCTGAAAGTTGGTGACGGCGGAATCGCAAAGGCGGCACCCCGTGGGGGGGCTTGACGCCTCCACTTCTCCACCGAAGGAGCGATATGCCGTGTCCAACGATAACGTCATCCAGCCGATTCAGCCAGGAATCGTTGACGATCAACTCACAGAAGTCTTGCGCAACGGGGCACGTGCCTTCTCGCCAAGGCGGTCGAGGCCAAAGTCGCAGACTTTCTCGGCCAGCATGCCGATTTGAAGACCGCGGACGGCCACCAGCGCATCGCGCGCCACGGTCACCTGCCGGAGCGCGAGGTGATGGCCGGCATCGGTCCGGTCGCCGTCCGCCGGCCGCGTGTACGCGCTCGCGAGGCGGCCGCTACCTGGGCGCCGGTTCTCTCCGTCGATGCTGCGGCCAACATGCGCCACTCCAAGTCGATCGAGACACTGCTGCCGATCCTTTACCTGAAAGGGATCTCGACCGGCGACTTCTCCGAGGCGCTGCCGGCGCTGCTCGGCAACGATGCTGGCGGGTTGTCGGCATCCGCGATCGGCCGGCTGCAGGACGTCGGATTGACGAGCACGCCGCGTGGCAGAAGCGCGATCTGTCGGCGAAGCGCTACATCTACATCTGGGCCGACGGCATCCATTCCAAGCACCGCCCGCACAGCGCTTCGTCAGACAGATTGTGCATATGTTTGAGGATGAACAGCCCGGCCACGAGCCTCGTTGGCAGCGGCGGCTGGCCCGGCCCGGTGCGACACACCGAGCTGAAGCGCTTCGCCAGAAAATCCCAATCAATCTCCGCCGCAAGCCGCACCAGCGGATGACGAAGGTTGATGATCGCATCCAGAGAAGCCCGAAATAGGTCGTCCTGGCGATCGTCGCGCGGCTGACTCACGGCCCGTTCTCCAACAGCGAATCTTGCCGTCAAAGGAATCACGATCCACCAAAATCCGGTATCCCAAAACGCAAGAAACCGACCCTCCCCCCGGCTTTCTTGCAAAATCGAATACTTGCTCAGGTTAAATCATCGCGACGTATCAATCGCTTCCGAATTCTTCACGGGCGGCTAGCGAAGAATTTGAGGAGCTGATCTCGTCGCAGCGTCTTGCGAAAGATGACGACTCCTGAAACATCCGAGCCATGCACCTTGCCAGTCTCCCGGCGCACCAACTGTAAAGCTAAGATAACGAGGCAGTCGGTACCGGTCGTTATCGCGGTCTGCATATGTCGCCGCATTTCCCGCCAGGTCCTTTCGCGCACGCAAGCCGTTTCCGCCCATCCCTCCGGAAGTGCCGGCACCAACAACCCGAGCGCACAGCTTCAGCGATCGTCTGCATCATCAGTTTCGAGTCCGGCAGGAAAACCGCCCTCCATTTGCCTGTGCAAACATCGCTATTGTTGCTCCGCCGAACCATACGATCGACAAAAAGTGACAGCTCTCAACACACTACCCAGCGGCATAATAAATCCGCTCGCGATTTGACGGTTGTTCGGCCTGGGAAATGCCAGTTCCGAAATACCGCGCGTGGGCGACGTCGAGGATACCGTTGACCAAACTCGAGAAGGTGTACCCGGCGGCTTTCGCGGCCAGGACATAAGACGCGCCGATACCGAGTGCGGCCATCGAGTTGATCTCCAGGACAAAGGGGTGCCCGGAGCGGTCGATCCGGATGTCGACGCGGGCGTAATCCCGGCAGCGGCAGGCGCGGAAGGTCGCAACCGAAATATCCCGCAGTATTGTCGCGAGATTGCTCCCGACCTGCGCCGGGCAAATCTTCTGGGGCTCCACGACCGCCATGTGCATCTTGTCTTCCCAAGTGATAAGACGCGTCTCGCGCTCGCCGAAGTCCTGCTCCACCAGAGGCAACGCCTCAAGCTCTCCGTTTCCCAGCAGGGCAACGCAGATCTCCCGCCCTTCGATGTATTCTTCTACGAGTGCATCCTGCGCATATTGCGTGACGATCACTTCTACGGCCTGTCTCAACTGGGCGGGCTCATATACGAGCTGCAATCCGAAGCTCGTGGATTCATGACGCGGCTTTACTACCAACGGGAAGCACAGATCGCCGGTACTCTCGGTGCCCCTACGCATCACACGAAAGTTCGGCGTCGGCACGCCGCAATCGCGGATGAGCTGTTTGGTAATGGCCTTGTCGAGCGCCAGTGCGTGCCCGAGCGGGCTGGAGCCGGTGTACGGAACGCCAGCCATCTCGAGCATGGCCGGAACGTGCGTGTAGCGGCACTCGCCCTGAATTCCGTACGCCATGTTGAAAACGATCCCTGAAGGGCGGGCTTGCGAATCGGGTGGCATGAACCGCTCAAGCGTCGCGAGCAGTCCTTTATCACCTTCGCACAGCAGCGTGTCGTGGTTACCCTCTTGCAGTGCCGCCACCACGCTTTCGACCGTCTTGCGGCCGTATTTCTCCGGGCAAGGTTGACCGAAGTGGTTGATCACGCCCCTATGATCATCGTTCCACACGACGGCTACCCGCATGAGCTGCTCCCTGTATGTTGCCGGCTTTCACGTTCATTCGCCTGGATTTGGCAGATCGAGAGGGACGGCTCGCCTGGAGTGCCCGCGCCCCAAGGCCAGGCGACGAGCGGGTTCACTCCTTCCAACAAGCGGAAATCGAGATACTTGTTGATTAGCAAAATGCACCCGGCCTGCACCAACAGCAGTTCCGGGAATCGCAGGAAGAGTTCCAACGTGCCTGGCAAACTCGATAGAGCCACGATGATGAGGGCGGCCAACACCGTCGTGAAGGCGCGCCAGATCGCTTCACGGACTCCATTTTGGTCGAGCACTTTTGCGAAGCTTTCGCAGGTCAAACACAAGGCGATAACCGGAAAGAACGCAATCTCACGAAGCCAGGCGATATGCCACCATTCCCCCGCGGTCAAAGGCGCAAACAGCAGCGCTGCCGCCAAGCTCAACAGCACAGCCACTCGCGCGTAACTGTGGTCTGTCTTGAGCAGCGGCCGCAAGGCGACAACGACGAGGAGTACGAACAGCAGGAAGGCAAGGCTGATCGGGATGCTGACGGTATCGAAAGCCATCGCCAACAAGATCGGCCGAAGAAGCCCCAGCACCCTGACGCCAAGAGTGAGGCGAAAGAGTACGACGAAGACAGCTCCCAAGGAGACGAACACCACGCTCTCGGCTGACTTGTGGAACTGGGCCGGTAACTCTGTGAGCGAAACAAAACTCGCACTGATGGACGAAGTCGATAGCATCGGCAGTTTGGCGAGCGCTACGCCGAGCGGCAGGACAAAGAGGCCCACGAGCAACCAATCGGTCTTTGGCGCGGCGTCCGCCGAGGCATTCTTATTTCTGCACGTTTCACTCAAGAGAGCACCTCCACCAGGCCATCACGCCGGGGATCGGCAGCGCCTTTCGCGCTTCCGTCAGTCATGAGTTGGAGCGCGTTGACCGAACCCATCGCAAAATTGAGTCGTGATTTGACGATTGGGATGCGGTTACGGGCGCGCAATCTTGCCAACAGGGCATTGCTGGCTGCCGGCCGCTCGATCCAGACTTTGCGACCGACCAGTCCATGTACGCGAGGCGCCGCCACAGCGTCCGTGATATCCAAGCCCAAGTCGATGACTCCACTTAGGACATGGAGAATTGCCGAAATGATCCGTCGACTGCCGGCGGCGCCCAGTGCCAGGAGCGGGCGGCCGGTGGCGCCCTGTAACACCAGCGTTGGGGCCATGTTCGAGCGCGGTCGACAACCTGGTCCGAGCTCATAGGGGTGAGAAAGGCGGGGACACGTGCACAGATAATTGTTGTAGAGGAAACCCAGATCCCGGTGTGCCACCTTGGCGCCGAACACCGATTGGATAGACTGTGTCAGCACTACAATGATGCCATCTCGATCGCAGACCGAAAGATGGGTCGTATCGCCCGGTTCTTCGGCACTGTCGGTCGCGAGCTCTTTGGTACTTTGCGGCGCCAGGATGCTATCTGCGACTTGCCGCGCGTAATCTTCGCTCAACCGCCCTTGACGCGATTGCGGAATGAGATCATCGGGCAGCAACGGGCGGAGCTCCCGCTCGCGAAAGACGGCGGATGACGCGAGCGCGATCGCTTCGTGCCAGCTATCGTCGGATGACTCCGAGTTTGTCGCTGATATCTGCGCGATGATGTTAAGTGCAAACAAGAGTTGCAGTCCGCCGCTAGGCGGCGGGATGCTGAGAATCCGATGGCCGCGATAGGACGTCGAAACCGGCTCCACCTGTGCGGGCGGACCGCAGCTTGCTAGATCTTCTTCGGTGATGAGACCGCCGGCCGCTCGCATATCGGCTGCGATCTGCCGGGCAATTCCGCCGTGATAGAAGTCCTCGGTGCCGAAATCGGCCAACCGGCGAAGCGTGCCCGCGAGCTCCGGTTGTCGAAACATGTGGCCGATTTCCGGTGGCAGACCGTCTTGGAGAAACAGCTCACCGGCCGGCGATGCTCGCAGATCATCGGCCACCCATCGGGCTTGTCGGTGCTGCAATGGCGTGATCGGATAGCCTTCTTCCGCAATGCGGATCGCTGGCGCCATCACAGTTTCGCGGCTGAGCACGCCGTATTTCCTGTGCGCCCAGTCCAGCGTCGCGGGAGTCGATGGAATCGTGCAGGAGCGATACCCGCGCCGCTGCTGGCCCGCTTTGATCGTGTCGAGCGAAGCGGCTGCGGGCGCACGGGAATGTCCGTCGATGATCCGAATTCGATCATCCGCAAAACGGACGAGCAACACGGTCTGCCCGCCCAGACCCGATGCACTGGGTTCGCACACGCAAAGCGCCCAGGCGGCGGCCACAGCGGCGTCGATCGCGTTTCCGCCGGCGCGCAGGATTTCCACCCCGGCTTCGGTAGCGTTCGGGAAAGCCGTCACCACAGCCTCGTGGCGCTGCCCTACGGAAGCGGCAGGGCCGTCGAGCTCCACGCGCTCCAAGTTGGGCATCAGCATCGCGCGCATTTCGATCTCAGCCTTCGGGCAAATCGTCCAACCAGCAGGCGCCCTCGACGTGCCGCCGGGAAAAGACCTTTCCGAGTTCTTCGGGAATCTTGTTTTGATGATATCGCATATACACGCGGCCATCGGCACCAAGGTCGAGAACCTCGATCTTCCCCGTGTAATGGGACATGATGTATTTGAACGTCTTCTGGATACCGCTGAGACGTCGGTTGATGCCGCGCGCGATCTCTATACCGCGCCGCAGCGAGACCTGAAAGTGCGATGCGCCTTTCACCGGCCTGCCTTGAAAAAGATAATAAGGGCGGACGCCCATTTGGTGACACTTTGCAAAGGTCGCCGCCAAGATTTCGGGATCGTCGTTGACTTTCGCCAGAAGCACGGACTGATTCAGAAACTGCACGCCCTGTGCGCGTAGCGCGCGAATGTTGCGCTCCGCATCGACCGAGATCTCGCCGATGTGGTCGAAATGCGCGACGATCACTGCGGTCTTTCCCGCTTCACTGATCCGCCGGAACAACGCCGGGAGTGCGGGATCCTCAAACCGCCTGGGTGCGAAGGCGACTATTTTTGTGCCGAATCGAATTGACTCCAAGTGCGGGATCGGTAGCAGATGATCAAGAATCTTGCCGAGCTTAGCGGTGCTGAGCACGAACGGGTCGCCTCCAGATAGCAGCACGTTCGTCATCTCAGGATGGCCGGCGATATACTGCGCGACCCGGGCGAAATCGGGCGCGATCTCATCGGAGTCCTTGCCGACGATGCGTTTGCGAAAGCAGTAACGGCAATAGGACGCGCAACGGTCCGTTACCAGCAGCAGACCGGTCTGCGCGTATTTGTGCTGAAGCCCGGGCACGACGGTATTGTCATGCTCGCCGCTGGTGTCAAGACTTCCGGGACTCTTGAACTCAGCAATTGTGGGCTCTACAATGTATTTAAGCTGGTCGTAGTAGCCACTGTTGGTGATCTGATCGCGATAAAAATTTGTGGCGTGATACTGCGTGATGTTGTTGGCTTGCAGCTCACTCTCGGTAATGGCGCGCGCGCCCTCGATGAAATTCATGACCGCGGTGTGCGGCCGCAGGCCGTGCGCGATAGGCCGTGATGAGGTGCGCAAACCCGCGCCTCCGGGGTTGTCAGCATGAACAACTCCTTGTTGATCTTGTGATGAGGACGGTATCTCGACCACCGGACGTCTTCCGGTGGCGACGCGAGCTTGCGCAGATCGGCCTAGCATCTTGTTCGTCATAGCTGATTCTCCCCAGCGCGTGGACCGGAACTGATCCCCGGGCAAAGTCTGGACTAGCAATTGATGTGCCACCAGAGACTCTGTGTAGTTAAGCTTCAATGACAATAGGATGATGCGTCTCTTCTGCGCAGCACGAGACGCAGAGTCGGGTTGCCGACATTGTGTCACCAGCCGGACGCGAGTGAATACTAGTACCCACTTTTCTTGGAACGTGAGTCGTGATTCAAGGTCGGGATGATACCCGAAGCAAGAGAAGTCCACCTTTCGAGGAAAGATCGCAAGGTGCTTGAGGCGTGCTGTCGCTCACCGGTGACGTTGCAGCGCGATTTGAAGCGGGCGCGGATAGTTCTGTTGGCGGCGGATGGGCGCAGCACCCGGTCGATCGCCAAGGAAGTTGGGGTCCAGCCGCGGATTGTCAGCCTTTGGCGGCATCGCTATGCCGACCATGGCCTTGAAGGGCTGCAAGACAAGCCGCGGCCTGGCAAGCAGCCGATCTATACGAAGACGACCGACAAGCGGATTCTGAAGCTGCTGGATAAGCCGCCACCGCAAGGGTTTGCGCGCTGGACCGGCCCCCTGCTGGCCGAGGCGCTGGGCGATGTCGATGTCCAATATGTCTGGCGGTTCCTGCGCAGCCACAAGATTGACCTGGTGGCTCGCAAGTCCTGGTGCGAGAGCAACGACCCGAACTTTACGGCCAAAGCCGCCGATGTTGTCGGCCTCTATGTCGCGCCGCCGGCGAAGGCCATTGTGCTGTGCGTGGACGAGAAGCCCTCGATCCAGGCTTTGGAGCGAGCGCAGGGTTATCTGAAGTTGCCCAATGGCCGCGCCTTGACCGGCCAAAGCCACGATTACAAGCGGCATGGCACCACAACATTGTTTGCGGCGCTCGAAGTCGCCACCGGAAAGATCATCGCGACCCATTCAAAACGCCGGCGCCGCGTCGAGTTTCTCGATTTCATGAACAGCGTCACCGCGGCTTTTCCGAACCGCAAGCTTCACGTCATCCTCGACAACCTCAACACCCATAAAAAGAACGAGGACTGGCTCAAGGCCCACCCCAACGTGCAATTTCATTTCACGCCGACAAGTGCGTCATGGCTCAATCAGGTCGAAGTATGGTTTTCCCTTGCAGGGGCAGTCGCTCAGCGGCACCTCCTTCACGAGCCTCAAGCAGCTTCAGGAACACATCGATGCCTACGTCAACGCATACAACGACAGAGCCGAGCCCTTCGTCTGGACCAAGAAAAAGGTCCGTCAACGCCGTTTCAAAGGCCGCCGTATCACTCAGCTCTGATTCCGGGTACTAGAAGGATTGCGCGGCGAGGAGAACATCTCCGAGCTTTGTCGCCGAGAAGGCATTGCCGCCTCGATCTATTACGGCTGGTCCAAGGAGTTTCTCGAGGCCGGCAAGCGCCGCCTGGCCGGCGACACGGCACGAGCTGCGACCTCCGGCGAGGTGAAGGACCTCCGCCGGGAGGCCGGCGCCTTGAAGGAGGCCGTCGCCGATCTGACGCTGGAGAACCGTCTGCTCAAAAAAAGTATGAACGGAGATGGGGAGGACGAGGCATGAGGTATCCCGCCTCAGAGAAGGCCGAGATTCATCCATTTGGTCGAGCAATCGCACCTCCGGCCAAGCGCACGCTGGACAAGCTCGGGATCCCGCGCGCCACATTCTATCGCTAGCATGATCGTTACCGCGAGGGCGGCATCGCCGCTCTGGCCGATCATCGGTCTCGACCAGACCGGGTCTGGAACCGCATCCCGGACGATGTGCGGGGCTAGATCATCGACCTGGCGCTGGAGTTACCTGAGCTGTCGCCACGCGAGCTGGCCGTGCGGTTCACCGACGAACGAAAGTACTTTGTATCCGAGGCGTCGGTCTATCGGCTGCTGAAGGCGCATGACCTCATCACCAGCCCGGTCTATGTGGTGATCAAGGCCGCGAACGAGATCAAGGACAAGACGACGGCGCCGTCGCGCACCGGCCAAGGCTTCTCAGCGACAATGGTTCGAGTTACGTGGCGGATGATCTGGCCGAGTGGCTCGACCAGAAGGGCATGCAGCACGTGCGCGGCGCTCCGTACCATCCTCAGACCCAGGGAAAGATCGAGCGCTGGCATCAGACGCTGAAGAACCGTAAGCGACGTTCGCGTCCCATTCGCAAAGGTTTGGCGTGGGGATTGCAGTCTGTTGATCAACGTGTTTGCAAATCGTTGGCGGGGGGTATGGAGGCGGCAACGACGGAGAATTACGAGGTGCGGCCGAACGACCAGCTCGTCGATCCGGGACTGCGGGTGACCGGTTGCGATCGCTTTGAGCGTCGCTTTCATCCAGACGTAGGGCTCCACGCTGTTGATTTTGCAGGTGGCGATGAGCGAAGCTATGCGCGCCCATGAACGACCACCTTCGTCGTGACCAGCAAATAAACTATTTTTACGCGTCAGAGTCAGCGGCCTGATTTGATTTTCGACGGGATTGGTGTCCAACTCAACGCAACCATCGTCGAGAGAGCTGGCCCCGCAAATTCGGACAGTAGCTTGAGTGGATTTTCTGCCTGACAGCGGCGAGGATTCTTGCTGCGAATCAGGAGCGAAGATGACGAAGAAGAGCCGCCGGACGCATTCTCCGGCATTCAAGGCGAAGGTTGCTTTGGCTGCGGTCAAAGGAGACAAGACACTGGCGGAGCTGGCGCAACTGTTTGATGTTCATCCGAACCAGATCACGATCTGGAAAAACCAGCTCCTGGAAGGCGCCGCCGGCGTGTTTGGGCATGACAAGACATCGGCCGAGACGCCGGTCGATTTGAAGGCGTTACATGCCAAGATCGGCGAGCTGGCGTTGGAAAACGATTTTTTGTCCGGCGCGCTCACCAAGGCGGGCCTGCTGAGCGCAAAGCGATGATCGACCGCGGTCATGATCTTTCTATCGTGCGCCAGGCGAAGGTCCTGAAGCTGGCTCGCAGCACGGTCTACTATGAACCTCGGCCAGTTTCGGCCGAGGACCTTGCCTTGATGCGTCGGCTCGATGAGCTGCATCTCGATTATCCCTTCGCGGGAGCGCGTATGCTGCGATCGTTGCTGCGGCGGGAGGGGGTATACGCCGGTCGCCGCCACATCGCGACGCTGATGAAGCGCATGGGGATCGAGGCGGTCTATCGTCGCCCGAACACGAGCAAGCCGGCTCCGGGTCACAAGATCTACCCGTACCTGTTGCGCGGATTGAAGATCGAGCGGCCCGACCATGCGTGGGCAATGGACATCACCTACATTCCGATGCGGCGTGGCTTCGTCTATCTCGCGGCGGTCGTCGATGTGTTCAGCCGACGGGTCCTGGCCCATCGCGTCTCGATCACAATGGAGGCGGCCTTCTGCGTCCAAGCGGTCCAGGAGGCGTTGGCGAAGCACGGCAGGCCCGAGATTTTCAACACGGATCAGGGCAGCCAGTTCACCAGCCTCGAGTTCACCGATGTGCTGCTGGACGCGAAGATCGCCATCAGCATGGACGGCAAGGGCGCCTGGCGCGACAACGTGTTTGTCGAGCGGCTCTGGCGCACGGTCAAATACGAAGAAGTTTATCTCCGCGCCTACGACAGCGTGTCCGAGGCGCGAGCGTCAATTGCCAAGTATCTGGCCTTCTACAATCAGGGACGCCCTCACTCGAGCCTTGACGGGCGCACGCCCGACGAGGCTTACTTCGGCACGCAAGCTATGGTGATGGCCGCATGACCGTCGCCGACGATTTTGTCGTCGCTCTGGTCGGGCTACGCCCTCCCGACGCAACGACAAAATCGTAAAGCCCCGCGTTCAGCATAACCCGGCAGGAATCCACTTAAATCCAGCGGGGCGCTGTCCAAACAACCGGGGCCAGCTCTCTCGTACTCCTTCACGAGCAGTTCGAGGCGTTCGACGCTCTCTTTGGACGCAGCCAGTTCACTCTCGACATGAAGGCGCGCCGAGCATTCATCGTCTGCGCGACGACGCTCGGCTTCAATCATCGCTTCCTGCGCGCGGAAGAGCGCGCGCAAATCGGCGGGCAGCGCTGCAAGACGGGCGGGATCAATGGGGGACGGCGGCACATCCGCAAGCTATCATCCCAAAGCCCCGCGCGAAACAGGTTGTCGGGTCTGAGTCAGTTCGCCGCAGCTGGCGTCGCGACAATCCGTTCGCCCACTCGCTTCCAGTTCAGCCCTTCAAACAGCGCTTCGAACTGCACGCGCGTCAGATGCATGACGCCGTCGCTGATCTGCGGCCACTCGAAACGACCATCGCGGCCAAGGCGCTTGTAGACCAAAACGAGGCCCGTGCCGTCCCATAGCAAAATCTTCAGCCGGTCGGCGCGCTTCGAACGAAAAACCACGATCAGGCCCGAATGCGGATCGAGCCCAAGCGTGTTTTGCACAAGACCGGCCAGCGCGTCGTGCCCGCACCGGAAGTCAACAGGACGCACAGCAAGCACAATCCGCAGTCCCTGCGCCGGAATGATCATGCGCCGCGCTCGATCGCAGTCACGATCTCCGCGATCCGCACCGCCGACACGTCCGCATCCAGGCGGACCGAAACCTTGCCAATCGTAATCTCGACGGGCCCCTCGCTCTTGCCTGACGCCACTGGATCGCTCAGCTCGATCGACACGAAATCCGCCGCGTCGTCCGTGACCAATGCGAGCCGGCCAGCACGCGCCAATCTGCGCCACGTCGTCAACTGCTGGGCCTTCACACCATAACGCCGTGCGACATCACATACCCGGGCGTCGGGCTTCATGCTCTCGAAAACAGCGCGCCCCTTGATCTCCGCAGACCATAACCGGCATCCAGAACGCGTCCGGCGCGTAAGCTTCCCCACAAAGCCATCAGCTTCGGCTTCCTCCCCCGATTGTTCCATCGCCTTCAGTCTCCTCTCGGCTCTCTGACAAGCCAAGGATCGCAGAGCGAAAGCCGAAGCGAAACCAGTCAATCAAATGGGAGAAAAGCTCCGCTTACAATTTTTGCTCGTTCAGACCGACACAAATTGCTCAAAGATTCGTGGAGAGAAAAGCAGATGAGCGATGAGCCCGACCTCGAGAGCAGAGTCGTTGCAGCGATACGACACTATCGTGCGGCGCTCGACGTGGCGGAAAACCTGGAACGAGAGGACGCGTGCGCGCATCGAGCGCTGACGAGCACCCTGCTCGATTTGGAGCGTGCCCTGCGAGGCGAAGCGGCCCCGCATCTCAACAACAACCTGTTTGAGACCGGCTCCACGGCGGTTGCACGGTCGGATAAAACATGGGCCGACCTGGTCGAGGCGACTGCGAGATTGGATTCGGCCCGTCGAACCTTAGCTGCTCTGGAACGGCAGTTGGGATATCTTCCAAAAGTCTCGAGGGGAGCGGATCACAAGTGAGGTTAGATAAGAGTCTCGCACGATCGGAAGGTTTCCCGACCATTTCAGAGCGGCGGCGGCAACGCTCTGACGGGCTCGTGTCCCAGCCAAAATCCCGCGCCCAAAACAGACCTCTCTGCGTCCTCGTGTTTGGGACCGCCGAGGTACAGCGCGCGAATCGGGACCTTGCTGGATCCCAACCTTCCAACTTTCCCGCCGCCTCGCCGCGTCCTCCTATGCAGGAATAGACCTCGACGCACTGGCTCGATCGTCCTGTCGAGCGTGCACAGTTTCTGATGACGCTGACCAGCGCGAGTCCTGGTTGAGTTTCTTCTGCTTGTGACTCGGCGTGGAAACGGCATTGCAGCCTCTTCGATCTTCGGCGCGGCTGCGATCATGTGATCAAGCTCTAAAAAGTGGTTCGACGACAGGCAGGCGCTTGAGGCCAGCGTCAACGTTGTCGGAAAAGTGGAAGCCGTGCCGGCTCACACCGTAATCAAAACAGACGTCAAGCGCCAATCCAAGGGCCAGAGCTGCGCTTACGATCAACGTCGAACCGATGCGTTCGAACCACCAATCTCATTGGTGGCGCCTGCTCCGGTGCGATCGATGACCCAGGCCACCATGTAGCCCTTGGCCTGCTCGGTCTGCACCTGCCGGAGGGCCTCAGAGTAGGTTAGTAAGGGCTCTTGCGCCGGGTAGACGGCGCGGTCGGTCGGGGTGACAAAGTGATGGCAGCACACGCGATAGTCTTTAGCCTCGAACATCGGAATCCTCCTCTCGCCTCAGGTTGCGCGGCCATACGCGCTTTCAGATACTGCCCTACCACAGAGAATGCGGCCTTTAAGAGGCCGCGCGCTTCTTCAACACCCCATAAGGTTGGTCGGGCTGCCAGACGCAGGTCGGCGATGTCCGACCACATCGCGCGCTTGATTCTCTGCAGCAGCACCGGCAAAGAAGTGCCCGGGTGTCATTCCATAATTCACCCGTGTCCGGACTTCGATTTCCCGTTCGTCCGCAATTGCTCCGTCGATCGCTCAACGGCTGCACCGATGTCACCTAGTCAGCTTTCAAACCTTGCTGAGGCTGCTGGATCGACAATGCTTGGACCTAGCTCCGGCGCGATTCAGTGAGCTTCTCGATCAGTTCAGACTGCGGTCTCGGTTTTGCCGCGAGACGGTGGGGTTCAAATCGGGCCGTGGAGCCTCCACATCATCGCCACAGTCCGAAGACACCCGCCTGGTGCAATTGATGTAGCGAGAGAATGAATCGTTTGGCCCTGATCGATTCATAGAAAGCATTGGACCTCGCTTCCACAGGAAGCGAGAATCCATGCATGCCGAACCTTAAGCTAGGGCCGCTTCACCTTCGCCGCATCGACACCACCCGCAACATGCGGCGGTTTTACTTGCTTTCGATCCAACCGACCTTGTTCGGCGGGGTCTCGCTGATCCGCGACTGGGGCCGGATCGGCACGACCGGCCAGACGATGGTGCAGACTTTCGATGCCAGCGCTGAAGCGGGCGAAGCATTCGGACGGCTGGAGCGCGCCAAGCGCAGGCGCGGATACACCTCTGCTGAGGAGAGAGTCTGAGGTTTCGTCAATTTCCCGGGGATTACGGATCCACTTACGATGCCTGGAACGTGAAGTGACAGAAACCGTTGAGCCTGACGGGACGATTTGAAACGCTTCATGATCCGCCGCGTTGCCGCGTCGGCTGATGAGAATTCTCAGCCCGATTGTTGAGAGCTCTGTGCTGGCGATGTTCGACGAAAAAGCCCATCTTCGCCCTCGCAGCGCCGTGCGAACGCTTGTCCGTGATCATCACGCGCGGCGGCGTGCCGGCGGATTTCAAGAGCTTCTTCATGAGCCGCTGGGAAACCGGAAATACAACCAAACGGCATAGCTGATCACTTCCGATGGGAAGCGATGGCGGCGATAAAGAGGGTCCCGGGCGGTCGGCATGCCGGTCGTCTACCCCTCGGCCGCTCCAATTCGTTAACTTGACGGTACCCGCTGCTCGTCGACAGCGATGGCACGATCATCGCGGGCGAAGGCCGATACCTGGCCGCGCGAAAGCTCGGTCTCCTCGAGGCGCCGGTCAGCTGACCGGTCTTTCCGAAGCGCAGCGTCGCGCGCTCGCCCTTGCCGACAACCGCATCGCGCTGTCGGTGGTCCGGCGGCTCGTCGGATACGGGCGCTTCGACGGGGGCGAGACGGCCCGCGTGATGGCACGTCTCTACGCCGCGGCGCGCCTGCTGGTGAACTTCTTCCAGCCGTCATTCAAGCTCAAAGAGAAGCGCCGCGAGGGTCCGCCCACGGCGACATCAACCCCTGAGTCGCGCTTGCAGTGCCTGCCGATTGGCAACGACGTTGCTGAGGTTCAGCTGGTCTGGCTCCCGTCCTTGCGCCAATTGCCTAACCAGCTCCCGCGTGCCGTCCACGACAAAGACGCCGCAATCACAAGTGTTCTGCTGCTGGGCCATGCCGGCGGGCTGCAGGGCGAGGTTCAGCCTTTCTGCGAGTTGTCTTGCATGCGTCTCGTTGTATCTCCCGTAGGAATCGTAGTGATAGGCGACAGGCCGTTGCCGGTTGCTGCGATCAACGAACAGCAGCGACCAATGCCTGCCGCGGTCCGTAGCACTGGCATCGTTCACTGGCAGCAACAGGAAGTCGGCTGTATCGTTATCACGCCGATCATGGACGATGCGATGGAATACGCGTAGCACGTCGCTCTCCGCGCCCAGGCGCAGCCGCAGCGCTTCGAGGGGATCTACGAACCGCGTCCGGGCGGCGAGATCCGAATCGCTCCTCTGCAAATCCAGCTCCTGAAGCTGGTAATCCCTGAGGATATGCTCGTCGCCCAGCCATTCCGTGTCCTCGAGCACCAGCCCGCGGTTATGGGACAAGGCTATCGGATTCAACGCCCCGATCTGAGCATCGGAGGAGGTGATCGGAAACCGCCGCACGATATCGTCGCGCAATGGGGACGGTGCGGGCGCGGTCAGATCAACCAATGGAAGACCGTCGTAGGTGTCTGAACGAGCCCTGGCAGAAGGCGCTGGCGCAAAGTGAGCACTGTCATCCAACTCGGCCGCATCCGGATCAAGCAGTGCCCCAAACCCACGATAGAGATCCTGAGCCCTGGCAGTTGATGGTGATGCCGGTTCTTGCATCTGCCGCGCAAGCTCCTCGCTCAACCACGCCAAAGCGTCATCGTCCGAGTGGGCGGACACCGGAGAAAGCCCCTGCGGCGAGCCGAGCTGTCGAGCGCCCTGGTGATGCCCCGGTACCGGCCCGGCAAACGGCGGCGGAAAGCCAGGCGCCCGGCTCCAAGCATTGTCGCGCAACTCAAATGATGTGGGCGAATTCGGATTAAACGATACCTCAAGACCGCCGTAGGTGTCTGAGCAAGCCCTGGCAGAAGGCGCTGGCGCAAAGTGAGCACTGTCATCCAACTCGGCCACATCCGGATCAAGGAGTGCCTCAAATCCACGATAGAGATCCTGAGCCCTGGCAGTTGATGGTGATGCCGGTTCTTGCATCTGCCGCGCAAGCTCCTCGCTCAACCACGCCAAAGCGTCATCGTCCGAGTGGGCGGACACCGGAGAAAGCCCCTGCGGCGAGCCGAGCTGTTGAGCGCCCTGGTGATGCCCCGGTACCGGCCCGGCAAACGGCGGCGGAAAGCCAGGCGCCGGGCTCCAAGCATTGTCACGCAACTCAAATGATGCGGGCGAATTCGGATTAAACGACACCTCAATACCGCCGTAGGTATTTGAGCGAGCCCTGGCAGAGTGCGTTGGCGCTGCTTCCACGGTCGGCCGGGCAGGTTCCTGCCCAGCTTGGACTATGTCCTGCGCCTGCTCAGGAGGAACCTCGGGCCACGATGGGCCGTCTTCCACCATTAAGCGCAGATCCTGATCGTAACCTTCCGGGAGGACCAATGGCCGACTGACAGCTCGCTGCCGCGCGCTGTGCTGCGCAGCGGCGCCCCCGACGTACATCGCGACCGCATGCGGCGCCGTGACATCTTCGTAGCCGCTCCGCAGCAGCATCGGCTGCGTCTCCCATGACGACGTACCCTGTTGATGGGTAGGCGCCGGTGTCGGCTGGCCGCCTGAATTGGCGATCTCGCTCAGCTGCCGCTCGCCGGCAACGCCTTGCGGATTGTTTAGGGTCCTCTGCCTCTTCGCTGGCCTCAACTCAGCTGTGTCATGCTCATCGTTGATGAGGACCTCCTCGCTTGGCAGGCGGTTGCTCCTGGCAAGCGCAGCCATCGGCTCGTCCGGGGACTGCTGGCGGTCGGGCTCTCCGGGATCCGGTGCCTGGTCATGGCGCGCGGCTGGCTCGAGAGATGACGACGAGCGGGGTTCGTCCATCAGCCCCAAAAGCAAATCCTGATCGCGGCCTTCCGCGGGAAGCTCCTCTGGCCGACGGCCAGTTTCCTGCGACGCGCTGTGCTGCGCAGCGGCGGCGTCGACGCGCCTCGGCTCCATCAGTACCGTGTCTTCGGGATTGATAAAGGCCACGTTCTGGGGGTGAGGATTCAGCTTAGCGCGTCGTGAGATCGGCACTTCGCCCGTCGACCGCAAGGTCCGGAGATAGTCGATTGCCTGAACGAGTCTCTTTGGATTACCCTCTCCGGTGAACTCGAGCACCTCACCGCCATCGGTCAGCGACTTATTGTCGAGCCGATCACGAATGCTCGGTTTTTCTTTTGCGAAAAGCCAACGGCTAAAGCTACGAAGGGAACCTCCGTGCTGCTCGGCAGCGGATTTGCTGAACCCGCCCTTGATGAGGGCCCTCTCAAGCCCCGAAATAAGGGGAGCATCCACGGAATAAAGAGGCTGCTTCCTCTTCCCTATCACAATCCAAGTTGACTGAGCCGACTGCGGCGCCGAGGACGACGGGCCGGGTTCATCCATCAGCCCCAAAAGCAAATCCTGATCATGGCCTTCCGCAGGAAGCAATTCCTCTGGCCAACTGCCACCCTTCTGCGACGCAATGTGCTGCGCAGCGGCGTCGCCGACCCGCCTCGACTCCCTCAGGGCCGCCTCTTCGGGATCAATATGGCGCTCGTGCTCCATCGCCTCAGCGCCGGCCTGCGATTTTCGGAGACGAGCCAGTGCGGCACCAATCCTGGAATCAGCACCGGCGACCTTCCTATAGCTCTCGACATCTCCATCAAACGACGTGCCGAGCCCAGCAGCAATGCCCGGCCTGTTGTTGTCACGCAGGTAGTCGCTGAAATTGCGAAGAGCAGTTGCATCCCTCTTGCCGGCATCTGTCGCTACTTCGTTTTTGTACTCTTTGATGAGTGCCGCGTCCTGGGGATAAGGATGCAACTCAGTGCGGCCTGCGATCGGCACGATTCCGCCCGTCGACCGCGAGGTCCTGAGATGGTCTATTGCCCTATGGAGTGTCGCGGGACGCTTTTCGAACAACTCGCGCGCATCAGCGGTCAGTGACTTTTCGTCGTCGAGCCGAGCAGCAATGGGATCTTTGTTATTTGCGTAGAGCCTCTGGCCAAAGCTGAGAAGAGTACGTACATGGTCCTTGGCGGTGCCTTCGGCGGCCCCGCCCTTGATGAGGGCCTTCTCAAGCCCCGAAATAAGGGCAGCATCCTCGGGATAAAGAGGCCGTCTCCTCCTCCCTCTCAAAATCCCAGTTGACTGAGTCGGCTGCGGCGCCGAGGACGACGCGCCGGGTTCGTCCATCGGCCCCAAAAGCAAATTCTGATCATGGCCTTCCGCAGGAAGCAATTCCTCTGGCCAACTGCCAGCTTTCTGCGACGAACTGTGCTGCGCAGCGGCGTCGCCGACCTGCCTCGACTCCTTCAGGGCCGCGTCTTCGGGATCAATATTGCGCTCGAGATCCATCGCCTTAGCGCCGGCCGACGATTTTCGGAGACGATCCAGCGCGACACCGATTTTCGAACGAAAAGCGGAGACTTTCTTATAGCTCTTAACATCTTCATTTAACAACTCGCCGCGAAGCCGACCAACAATACCCTTCTTGTTGTTGTCACGCAGGTAGTCGCTGAAATTGCGAAGAGCGGTTGCATCCCTCTTGCCCATCTCTGACGCTACTTCGTTTTGGTACTCTTTGATGAGTTCCGCGTCCTGCTGATAAGGATTTACCTCAACGTGGCGTGTGATCGGCACGACTTCGCCGGTCGACTGCGAATTTCGGAGATGACCTATTGCTGTAAGAAGTTTCCAGGGCTCACCCTCTCCGCTGAACTCGCGCGCATCTTGAGACAGCGATTTTTTGTCGTCGAGCCGAGCAGAGATGCCCTTTTTGTTATTTGCGGAGAGCCAATGGCCAAAGCCGCGAAGAACACGTAAATAGTTATTGGTGGTGCCTTTGGCGGCCCCGCCCTTCGTAAGGGCCTTCTCAAGCCCCGAGATAAGGCGAGCATCCTCGGAGTAAAGGATCTGATTGCACTGCCTCCCTATCAAAACCTCCGTTGATTGAGCCGGCTGCAGCGCAGCGGCGGCCGGCATTGCTCCACCACCCACACCTGAACTGCTGATCTCTCTCAATTGCCGCTCAAAGGTCGCCGCGGCTGCAGACGGAGCCGCGGGTGAGCTCTCTTGCGGACCCGTGCTGCCCGATTGTTCATGCACCGACTTGGTCAAGGGGAAATCCATCCGTCCTCTTCAAATATGAACCTGGGCTATCGATCTGACATGCCGGGCAATCAGCAACAAACCGCCCTTTACAGCGCCGGCAGGCACGCACCGTGAGCATCGGCAGCGGATGTTCTTCCAAGGGGATCAGCCCTGTATGTTTGTTAAACTTAAATGGGGAAGCTGTCGAGAACCTGATGACGACAATTGCCGCGCCAAGACAGCATGGCGCATGTGCCTGCGCGCTTCGCCGTCAACAGCCGATAGACCGAAGATTCAGAGACAAAATACTGCTCCTCATCGGTGAGGCGTACGGCCAGCTTTCGCGGCGAGGACTATCTCCAGCCAACATCTTTGTGAATCGACGCTGAACATTGACCCATCAAGCACTTGGGACGCCGATCGGCGTCCGGACCCCATATGGACCCCGCCCGATTGCAACGACCGACTTGATCAGGATCGACGGCCACAACTACTGACGTATATCCGGCTTCTTGATGCGGCTGGACAACGTCTTCGCCGCGAGCCTCGATGGTTTTCGCATGCTTCTGTGAATCGGCGCGGGGGTCCGACGCCGATCGGCGCCGGGGTCACTTTTCCGGCACTTGAAAAATCAAGACGTTAGCCCACGAGATAGACTGATTGAGGGGTCAAATTTCGATCCGCATTCACATACGATCGAGCCACTCCTGCTCGTAGGGCAATTCGTCGAGCAGCAGCAGGGCTTTCTTGCTCAGATCCCGCCAGTCTGCGGCGGGCGCCTCAAGGATCCTCTCCGCAATTCCGCATGCGGTGTGGGTCATCTCCTCAACGATCTCGCTGGGAAGCGGCCCACGGGCCAGGTCGGTCAATCGGCGATGGGTGTAGAGAAACTGCGAAAGGGTGGTGGGTCGTTCAGCGGACGGAAATGAGGCGGCTTGCAGCATTGGGCGGGTTCCTTTATTGTGCATCTATCACCTCTATGGTGACAAATGCACTATACAGGAATTAACCATGGTGACAAGTGCACAAATTAGGGCGGCGCGCGGTTTGTTGAACTGGACCGTTCGAGACCTTGCGGAGAAATCGGGTGTGCACAGAAACACCGTGACGAGGGTTGAGACCGACGCGACGGCACCGGGTCATTCGATAGCCGCCATCCGCGCCGCCCTCGAATCTGCCGGCGCCATCTTCCTGGCAGATGGTCAATCGATCGATGGCGGCCCTGGTGTGAGGCTGGCGAAACCGAAGGCCTAGCTGCCCACACCTATCGGGGCGCTTCGGCGCGTCCATAGGGATGTGGGTGCTGCCCTATTGTAAAGCCACACTCCCATTCCAGCGTGCGGCGGCAGCAACGATTCGGTGGCGCCCGTGTCGACCGTTGATCTCAACGCCCTCGCGACAGATCAGTATCTCAACGCCAAGCAAGTTCGCGAGCGCTACGGCAGCGTATCGAACACTTGGCTATTCCGGCGCATGCGCGATGCGGCCTTTCCGCAACCGTCGACGCGCCTCGGTGGCCGCACCAGGTTCTGGCTTCTATCCGAGTTATTGGAGTGGGAGCGGAGCAAGCTCCCTATTGACGCGGACAGCGTAGGCGAATGATGACCAAACGGTTCGCGATCCGCAGTGACGAACCAATCACGGTCGATACACTGGAGCGTTGCTTGGATTGTCTTGCGATCCTAATGGATCAGTCGCCACAAGGCGGTGAAGTCTATCTCCCGATCTTCGAGCGGCTTGAATCAGAGCTTGCCACTGCGAAAGCGAAGGAAGACATGATGGAGCGAGCGCGCGTTAGGGCCGCGCGGTTTATGCAAGAGCACTCGATTAAGAAGTAGCCGCTACGTCTTGGCTGACTTACGGAATTTTTCCGCATTCTCCGCAGCTACAGCTAAGGCCCGCGACAACTCAAGCGCCTGCTCCACTGTCACTTGGAAGTGAACGCCGACAATGCTTGCAATGACGAGCGTGATTTCGTCGTCCATCTGCTCAACACAGATCGCCGCCGATTCATTTAGTTCGATCTCAGCAATTAGTTCGATCTCAGCAATACGTCCGATGAGATCATCCGGTTCATTCGTCATGGCTACAATCCATCCGGCGATTGGGCTCGCGACTGGCGTAGGGTCCGCTCGACAGCAATTCGAGCCCAGAGAACACGAACTGGTCAACTACAAGAATTTGTAGTCGCACACCTACCGCAGTGACCGGCATGATTGCGGACCGTCGCAGCGGAGGCCGCAGACGCAATTTCGGAGGGGGATGTGCCTGCGGCCTAGGGGGAACTGATGAGCGAAAGCTTTAGGGTTGGTTTCGCGATAGCCATCACGGCAGCCGTAGTCGCAGGGGCGTTTTTTGCTATCCGTTTTTTGATTGGCTTTTACGGATAGGATCTCGCCGCCCTACTTCCACCCGAACCTGTCGCAAATCGATGCGATGATTTTGTCGATCGCTATCGCGATGTTCTCATCAGCATATTTTCTGGCCAGGGCGGCAAGTGCGACTATCTGAATCAGAAAAATGCAGATGACGGCCACAAATCCTAAGTGGGGAAATGTGGCCAAATCAATTAGCGTAATGCGCGCGCATATCCAGTAGAATCGTTCCTCGCGGCGCTCATCGGCCTTTTGAGCCCAACAGTCCTGGGGGGGGCGCGGGGGCGACTCGGCGTCGCGAAACATGCGAAACGACGCTGTCCCTGCCACACCCGCGCCGCGGTGAAGTTAGCGGCCACGTGACTCGGCGCCTCCATACCGAAGAAGCGCTGTCCCTATCGCGCGCGCCACTAACTTCCGTGGTCAGCCTTACCGCCTTGAGCTGCAAAACTGACCGCCCCGCCCCCGAGGGGGGGCATCAACCCGCGGGGGGCCCTCGCGTTGTATCGGCGAAAAGCCTCCCGGGCCCCTACCAGGATTGGTTGGGCTGCCTGGGCCGCCACTGAACGCTAAACTGGTCACCCAGCCTTTGCAGCACGAAGGAGAGAGCCCTGTGGTTAAACTCGCACGCGTTCGCTGCATCAATAAGACCGACAGGATGAATCCCCACGAGAGGATTGAAAGTGTCGGAGGTGAATATTCAAACGGAAGTCAATGGAAGCAGTCTGTCGTTCAGACGATCAGAGACATTGAAAGCGGCGAATGGGAGTTCTATGTCGAAGAAGACGGACTCATGGCTGGCGTGGTCGTGGCCGAACACAACGGGCACAAATACATCAAGACAACGGCGGACGGCGTTCAGCCAGACAATCTTCTTTCACTGGCTGAGTGCCCGTGATCCCCACTAGCGACGGCCTCCACGGCTAAGACCCCCCTTCCGCGAGCTAACGCTTTTTCCTTCCGGCCGCCCTGCGCATCCCGACACGGAGCTTCAGGGCCGCCAGCGCGGCGGCGCTCGTCAAACGATTTGCGCTCGTTCCAATCGGCTACGGCGCGGAGACTCGCCGCACCGGCACCAGTGGAGATGGCCTGCTGCAGATGCGAATTGTTTATTCCCTCGGCCCGTTTCGGCTTCGATAAAGTGCGAGAAATTCTCGCACTTTCTCCAACGGCCATTTCTGCCTGCACCTGCTCCCAAATCTCCTTACGTCGCTTGATGTAAAACCTCTCGCACCTAGCCAACCACCGGACATTTGCGGAGAGCGAAGCCGTCTCTTTCCGGTGGACAGCCTTTGGTTGCGATAGCAACTTGGTCGTTTTTCAGGACGTGAGATTTGCTTATGCGCGATTAGCAACTGCCGTTTTCTCGCGTTTGCTCGGATTGCACCTCAACGCGCGAACGAAGATCCTACCGCCGATTACTGTCATGCAGTGCGATTTTGACCGGTGCGTGATGCTGCTCTACATTTACACGGTCATAATGATCGAGTCGTGGCTCGATT
This sequence comes from Bradyrhizobium sp. B025, assembly GCF_042257955.1. Lineage (NCBI taxonomy): Bacteria > Pseudomonadati > Pseudomonadota > Alphaproteobacteria > Hyphomicrobiales > Nitrobacteraceae > Bradyrhizobium > Bradyrhizobium sp. B025. Next base: position 8,155,381 of record NZ_CP170150.1, read on the forward strand.
TCTGGCTCGCGTCAGCCCAACGTCTCGCCCCAGCATGCTGCCCGTGCTGGGGTCTCTCTTTCGGAGACTGACTTGGAGTCCTGGCAGCCTGTCGGTCGTGATTGAAGCAAGACAGTCCGTCACCCTTTCGTCAGCTATCGCGAGCGCACCCAGTGCCTTTTATGACTAACCCGCACACCGCAAGCAGCGCGGGCGCGCTGGCGAAAGTCTCACAGGCATGCCACCCGAACCGGTTGGCACACACGCGGCTCTCCTAGAAGAGCGCGTATGCGTGCAGCGATCTTCCGCGCCTCCTTCGGCCCGAGGTTGGGTTTCAAGCTGTCGAGCCTCCTCGGCATTAGACGTCGCGATTTGGCGATCTGCTTGGCTCAAAGACTGATCGGCCGCGCTGGCCTGATTGGCTGCAAACACCGCAAGCGCTTGGGACCGCAGGGACGTGATTTGCTGCTCGAATATGTGCATCCATTGGCCTGTAGCTACCCTGTGTGGTGACGTCGCAAGCGATGGTGGCCAGCCTTCGCCCCTTGGATTGGCAGGGCTGGCCACCTTTGCTCCCGAGGGGCCCAAAATTCCCCCCTGGTGCCACCAAGGAGTATCGCTGAGAAGGACTGGAAGCACCTACCAGTACCAGTGGGTTGTCGCGCCCCCGCGTGCATGCCATATCAAAGTGCTCGGCCTGCAAATGTTCGAGCTGGCTCCGCTCATAGGAGTAACCGCCGTGCCTAGGACCGAAGTGGTAGCGGCAATCCAAGCATTCACGGACTACGTCCGTAGGCCAAGCCATACACCGGCAGAAGACACGTACGCGCCACAGCGAACTGAAGAACAGCTGGCCGATTGGCGATCCCGGGTTGAAGTTATCTGCTCAAAAATGGACGCGGTGGCGGATTGCCCTCTTTCGACCTTATCCGAATTCGAGGCGCTCAGACGCGAGATGGGGACAGATTTTCCCGCAACACCACCCGCTTTACTAAACCGTGTAGCGGACGCATTTTTACGCTGCGGGTCGGCGGATGCCGGCCCCTTAATCAGGACGGAGCCGGATGATGCCTAGCACATTCTCGCTGCACAAGATCGACGAAGCTATACGCGACCTCGAAGAAAAAGTTGCTCACGGTGCAGAAATCAGCCGCGAGGAGCTCGCGAGCGGCATTCTGCGGATTACGAAGCGTCTTCGAGATGAACTCGAAGCCGCGCTCAAGGTAATCGATAGCCTCAAGGATCACACCGGGCTCACGGTGGCAGCCGCGCGACCTAAACAGCGGGAACGTTAGCGGCCACGTGACTCGGTGCTTTGGGGTGGACCGATAAAGCGCTGTCCCTATCGCGCGCGCCACTAACTTCGCCCGGTCAGCCTCAAGGGAGGGAGAAGCTGACCGGGCAACGTATCCTCCGGACGAATGCCCTAGAGCAACTACCAGGATTGTGGGCGGTGACTTGGCAATCAGTCTCGGATCGCAGGCAGCGCCGTGGCGAGTCGCCATCGGCAACTTACTACCAAGGAAGGTACAGCGCGACGAACAGTACCAAGAGGATTAGAGCGCACGCCCACGCGAACAATAGCGCCTTATCCATCGGCCGATTCCGATCGATCTCCTCGGCCGCCCGCAGCGGCGTACCACTGCGGCCTTTCTGTTGAGCAACACAATGGGTGGTGCATCACTCGATTCGTAGATTTTCCGCCGACTCCTTTCCGCGATTTTTCACGATGTCGAAGCTGACTTTTGCGCCCTCTGCGAGCGAAGTAAAACCAGCCTTCTCAACCGCGGAGATGTGGACAAAGACGTCATTGCCGCCGGAATCCGGTTGAATGAACCCATACCCCTTTGTTGGGTTGAACCACTTCACTGTCCCAATTGCCACCTTACTTCTCCATTTTTCAAAAATGAAAAGTAGTGCGCGACTCCGACAAAAGAATGGCTTGTCGCGACGCGCGTCCGCAGGCCATACGGGTGGCACCGATCTTACATCCTCGCCAGGACGCTAAGCGCGTTCTGACCTGCCACGTTGATGTTGTTGGCGTTGGTGCCATCGCCCTGTTCGTTGGCTGAGAACACGTGCAAACCCAATAGTGGCGGAGCCGCGTACGCGGCTGCTCCACCGACCTGAGTAGTATTCGTCCGCCTGCAAGAACCCCCTGACCAATGAAAACGTTGGTCGCATCCACGCCAATACCGGAAACCGCGGCTGCTGAGTTCGTGACCAGACCAATGCGTGATGCATACGAAATCTGCGTCGCATCTTCGGCCAGCCCGAATACAGCCGACACCTGATTGCCTGCGGACGCTCTCGCCTGCCTCACGGTCGCGCTGGAATAGGTGTATGCGAGGCCGCTATCGATCGCCGCTGCGGATGCCGTCACGCGGTTATAGGCATTCCACACGCCGAGGTACCCAGCCACACCGCCAGACCCCGAACCGCCAAGAATCCAATCAAGTTGCGACGATGCATTGCTGCGCGTGGTGCCTCCGCGCCACGCTGCCGGCCCATTGGTGATGGCTTGATTGTTGAGCCAGATACCATTGACCTGGCCCAACGCCGTTCCAGCCGAGCGCACCGTGTCGCTTGTCCAGTCGGGACCGTGAGGCAGCCGCAGCGTACCGCTGTCGTTCCAGACAAACCAGTCATTGACCTTGCTGGCGCCGATCGCCGCGGGGTTCTTGGTGATGTCGGTCGTCGCGATCGACAACTCGGCAAATGTCGTCATCGTGAGTTTGGTGCCGTCATAGATTGGCACCTGATTGCCGTTGTAGAGCGCATAGTACAGCGTCGTTTTGGCGCTCTGCGTCGTCGTCATCACGGGCGTTGCGCTCACCAGGGTCAGGCGACCTTGCGGCGGAGACAGAACCCCGAGATTGCCACGTGACGTTTGAGCACTCGCCACGTCCGACAGATTGTTGGCGCTCGACAGATCACCAGCCCCAGGCTGGCCCACCACGTTGAAGTTCCAGTCCGCGAGCGTGCCGCTGCCGCCGGTCTTGTCGGACGTCATGGTCAGCGTCGTGCCGCTGTAGGTGACGAGGCCTTCCATCCAATTCGCCGTGTTCGCCGCCGAGCTAGCCCGCACGCGAGCGCCATTCTGATAGGCGAGGCCGGCCTGCGTGGTGAACGCTTTGGATCCGGTGCCGATAGCGAGCGACGTGGTCGAAGTGCCGCCATACGTGGGGGCGTTGGCCCCCGCAGCACCGGTTGAGCCCGTGGCGCCAGCATCCCCCTTCGACGCCAGCAATTGCCAGTATGTCGCATTCGGAGGCGTGTGGTTGGTGTGGCCGAGATCGGAGGTCATTCGATCGATCGAGAACGGGACCAATACATTCTTTACGTTGGTCGGCGGTAAGCGCGCGGACGTTGGCGTCGTTAGCGGCCCGAACGGAAAATATGTTCGAACTCACGCTGACGGCTACTACAACGATAACCTACTAGCTCTGCCGGAGTGTCCGTGAGTTTTAGTCAAGTAAATCGTCCGCCTCCTCTGCCGGCGCCCAACTGATCTTGCTCGCATCGGCCGGTGTCGCGCCCATACTGCTTAGGCACAGCCTCAGTAGGCTGAGCGATTTTGTACCCATCTCCGCGCCGCTTTGCAGGCGAGCGCGCAAGACTGATGCGATGGAGACAAGACAACGGTGAGATGCATTGAGCCATGGCAACTCGCTGGCGAATTCACGCCATGCATTGGCCTGTTGCTCGTTTAGCCAAGTGGGTGGAGCGCCGATTTCGGCACCGGTTGGATCGTTGCGTTTATAGCGGCCAGCATTGATGATGTGCCGGCCTTCAACCAGCGCCTTGGCGGCCGGCTTTCTTGGTCGTGGCATTTTGCCCCTGGGGGTCCGAATTGCAGATGCGCGTGAAATGGGGGGCCGCCGGTAGCTAGTGGCGGCAGTGGGAGGGATCTGACCCACCCCTCCCCCTGCGCTTAAAGGATGCCGCGGGCCCGCATCTTCGCTTCAACGCGCCGTCGTGCTGCCTGGTTGTTGCTGGATGCTCGACTGATCTGAGCTGAGGTGTCCTTGCCGTAGGCTCCCCACAGGACCAAGCTGATCTCGAAAAGTTTGGCCTCGGTGATGAGGCGCTTCGGAATGTCGCCACCGTCGTCCCACTCCTCGACAACTGGAGTAAACGACACGCTCACCTCGTTGACAGTGCCAAGGCCTCCTGCCCTAAAGGCGCATCAGGATGCGGCTCTAACGAGTAGTAGAGTCCGACGTTATCCGAACGTAGTTTGAGGGTGCCGTTGCTGATGCGCCCCAGAGGCCTGCTGACATCATGACTGCAAAGCGCGGCGACGTCTGGATTTTGCGCGATGTGCTTGTCGAATGCGCCGCGCGCGAAGCGTTCCTCGAAGAGCCCCGCGATGATGGCCGGCCGATTCCAGGAAATCGCGAATCCTGAGATGGTTTCAGCCATTGCGTTGCGTCACCCGCAATCGTTTCTCGCGTTTCGCTTGCATCAACTTGCGCGCAATCACGGCTGGTGAGTCCGAGCACTCGGAGTGTCGGCTTTCGCCAGGCATCTTTACACGGCGCCGAACTGGCTTTCGGTCGGCCACATCGGAAGTGCGTTCGGATCCCTTAGACATTGTGGCCCGCCTCCTTCACTTCCTTCAAAAAGTAAAAAGCGCGGCCTTCGCGCCGATCGCCCAAGAAGTGCGCGCGCACTGGCCGCAGATAACCGAGGCGCACATCCTCGCGCTCCAGATCGTCCAGCAGCGCGTCGTGCTTTTCTCGGGCTTGGCTGCTTCCAACGCGCGAGCGGCCTCACATACCGCACCCAAACGGCGCTGGTACTCTGGCATCACGGTGAAGCACACGAGCTTGGAGGCTACGTTCCGCGCTTCGTCTGTGCGCCTATGCAGGACCTCCCGCGCTGACTCGATGTTTGCTATCTCCGTGGTGACTTCGCGGAGCTGCCGCGACAGATCGGCAATGCTGTCAGTAGGATCGTCACCAAGCAGCGCGGCCACGCCGGGCGAGATATGTTTCCCAAAAGCCGCCCTGCCCGCCTCGATCTTACCGCGCAGTTTCGAGCGCTCGCTGTTGAGCTTAGAGTCTCTCTGCTCCAATTCCACGCGTTTCGCGATCAGGTCGGCGTACGAGCTGTCGGCCTCCGCGAGGCTGGGGACGCGGAATTCGTCGGTGGTCTTCGTCTTCAACGGAGCCATTAGGCAACAACCTTTCCAAACAATGCATCAATGATACCGGCCACAGCGGCGACGTTGATGGTGACTGACTTGTGATGGCCATTGGATTGCCAGTGAGCGCAATGAGCGCCCGGCTGACTGAAGCGACTGACCGACCCATCAGGTTTGTGAATCGCGACGGCTCTACAATTGCAGGATACGGCAACCTGAGATTTTCGCGCCTCCGCGACGCCAGTGCGTGCGTCCTCGACCAAAATCGCAACAGCGATCGGCGCGTTGGGAATCGACTGCGGGGCCCCATCCAGGTTGACACTACCGGGTGTCATCGCGTGGTAGGCGCGGACCGCGTCAACAGCGGTGTGCAACTCGGTGTCAGAGGCGAGCGCAACAACGAGGTCGAGAACATTGTCCTCGTCTAGCTCAGGCGCAACGCCCGGTGCGCCGGAAGGCAAGATTCCGGCTTCCTGCAAACGCCTGGCGATTCCGGTGCTTCGCGAGCGCGGGAAATCAAGATGACGCTCGATCGCGTCGAGCACGTGATTCCAAGTGGCCATTGGGGCCGCTCTCCTTTCAGGATTGGAAATTGCGATTGGAGGGTTAAATAAAACGCCGCATGCAGCGGCTTCGCGGCTCAGGGCCGGGAAAAAGTGGCGACGCCGGGTGGTGGCCAGCGCGCCGAGTGCACGTCACGTCAGACCACAAATCGTGGTCTTCAAGGTGATACGTTCCCAACTATGGCGAAAACTGGATTTTAAGCCGCCAGCGCGATTTTCCTCCGGCGCGGCCTGTTCCTGCGAATGTCGGGCTCATTATCATTGGCCACCTGCGTCAGGAATCGCTTGGCGTCGATTGCCCGGATCATGGCGTCCTCAACGGCACCGAATTGCATGAGCCGAATGCCGCTTGTCGCCGGGGCGGTGCGGCCCGCAAGAAATTCAGCGCCCTCCGCAACTGCATGCGACCACCTGGAGTACGGTGCGCCCACGTCCTGCTGCCAATCCAGTAGCTCTGGCCTGGCGGGCTTGCCGGGCTTGTTGGGGGTGGCCGCCTGTTTGGTGCGGCGCTTGCCTTTGCTCTGGCGATATTGCTCGGCAGTTGAATGCCATCGCCCGTCCAAACCAAACCACTTGGACATATCCGCATTAAACGTCGCCCTCGCCGCCGCATCCAATTGCCAGCCATGGGCCGGCCCCATACCGGGGAAGCGGCGGTGTAGAATGCGGTTCAGCTCGCCAGGGCGCGGGCGGACCTCGGTAACATGGTCGGCTGCTATGGGTTGGTCGTTGTCGTTTGCGTGTTGCATTGGTTGTCTCTCGTGACGAGCGTACCTGACCGCTTCTGCGGTCTTGTGCGTCGGCATCTGCGTGCCGATCGAATAATCAAACAATCAAAAAAAGTTATACGTAACTCGGCCACTGGTTCGGGCGGCTCGCGGGATCCAAGGGATTTGCTATATCCCCGCCCCATGTTTTGGTTTTCATTTTGCACTCGGAGATGTTTTCCTGGGGGCGCGGGTCCCTATGTGAACGGCGGGAGAGATCAGCTAGACCCCGCCGCCGTGCGCGGTGTGCGCGATGTGCGTGATTTTCACGTATGACTCTCTACACGCGCGCGCGAAGCGCCTATAATGGAAAAATCGCGCACATGTCGCACACGTAGCACCGACCATTGAAATCATTTCGTTTTCCCGTGCGCGATCCGTGCTCAATCGCGCACGCTAGGTTCTTTCTCGGCCTGCCTAAGCAGTTGCAGTCCGATATAGAGTTGTCCGCCGCGTACCCTTTGCCCCTTCTTGAAGCCACTCTTGGTCAGCGACTGGACAAATCCCTTCTGGCTTCCGGGGCGCTCGCCAGATGCTTCAGCATAATCGGTCCACGATTTGAACAGATCCGCGACGAAGTCTGAGATGCTACGATTGTCCGGCTCAACTCGGCAAGCATCCTTCAGCCACTGGCCGAACGTGTCTTGCTCGGCAAAATACGTTTCGGTCGCCTCAACAATAGATGCAGGTCGCACCAAACCATTGCGCTGCCAGTCCCGGCACCCATCAACCATCCACCGCAGAATGGCGGGCGCCTCACCGCGAAGCTTTGCTTCAAGTTCACGATCCGGCTTCGTCGGCTTTCGCGTGAACGGCACGATGTTGAATCGCCGCCGGGCTGCGGCGTCGACGCTATGCAGTGCTGGCTGGTGGTTTCCAACCACAAACAGTTTGAATTGCGGCTGGAACGTAAAGAAGTCCTGCCTCATAAAGCGCGCTGAAATCGCATCGCCGCCCGTCATCTGTTTTATTCGCGACTCGGCCCAAGCCCTGCCCTCCTCTGTCTCGCTGGCGCTGACTAGACGCGCACCGCGCAACATCGCCAAGTCTGTCGGGTGTCTGTCACTGCGGCTGGCAACGAACGTGTCCATTGACGCCGTAGTCGCATAATCGTGCAGAATATAGCTAGTGGTGTTGAGAAAAACCGATTTCCCATTACCGCCGTCGCCATGCACAAAGACAAGTGCATGTTCGCGCGTGTCGCCCGTAAGGCAGTAGCCGCACCACTGCTGCAGAAAGCGGATCATTTCACCGTCGCCGCCAGTCGCGTCTTGAAGAAATCGCAACCAAAGTGGACAGTCTGCCTGGGCAGACGGCGCGGTGGACGTTAGTTTGGTAATGCCATCTGCAGGGTCGGCAGCGCGCATTTTCCCTGTACGCAGATCAACGGTGCCGTCTGGCGTTCCGAGCAGAAACGGGTCGCGGTCCCAAGCCTCGATCGTGACGGCGAAGGTTGGGTCATTGCGAGCGAACCCCTCGACTCCTGAAGCGAATGAACGCTTTCGTATAGTCGCGAGCGCCTTCGGAGACAGGCCCTGTGACATATCGCGGGCCATCACCCTAACATGGTGAGCCGCAAGGCCGACTTCGTTCCTGCGCCAGTACGAACCATCCCATTCAAACCACGCGCCAGTGGAGTGGCAGAAGCGCAGCGTGTCTCGATAGGTGCTCGCGAATATATACGCAACACTATCCTCGGTTACCGAAGTGCCGGGATTAGATGCGGGTTTGTTGTCGTTGGCTGCGACAGGCTCCTCATCGCGGGCTTCAACGGTTGAATTGGACGCGTCGGTTTTAATTGCATTTTGCATTCAGCAATCGCCCTTCAGGACAAAGTTGATGTTGATCGACGCGCTGCGGCACGCCTGGCGGGTTGAGTAAGAAGACGAGCAACGCTGACTGGCTTGGTGTCATCGCCGCCGCCAACTCGTTTACGCAGCCACTCGGCGGCCTCTGACGCGGACATGCTGAGGCTGACTGAAACCATGTTGATCGGCGAGTAGCCGGCGTTTCCAGCCGAATAATCGACAATACCACTGGGCTGGATATTCAGCGCGCGGCCTCGCTTCTTCACCTTCGAGTTGATCGAGGGGCGGAAGGATGCAACAGCGTGGAAGCCGCCCTGGTACTTGCGCAGATCTTCGAGTCCAAGCTCCGGCACCCATGCATCGAGGCTAGCCAACGCGCGGCGTTGATGTGTCAGCCCACGGGTGGTCACTATCGACTACCACCGGGCCGCGGTCACTGGCTTTGCTGGCTGGCTTAATCAGCGTCCCGCGCTCGGCGAAGTACGCCTCCGCCCGAGCCAACAATTCGTCGATCGCCTCTGGTGTGATTTCCGGAAGCTCGGCCAACGGTGTTTCGGCCGGCGAACCGTTGAACCATTCGTAAGGTCGGCCCGTATCGGGATGCGTTCCGAACGCCACGAATTGCGTGCGTTCACCAAACGCCTCGACCTGACACTTGGCGCCGTTGATCAGGTAGGCGCCTGTTGCGCGCTTCTCGCGAGGCTCGGTGGCGCGGAATGCGAACAGGGTCTTCGGTGCCTTGCCCATCCGATACGGCGCTCTGTCCGACCCCGGCAACTCCATCACCATCGCGCGGATAGCGTCGGCAGTCTCAGCGTCCGGCGTGTCGACATCAAGCCCCACAAGTTCGCCGCAGAGCAGACCCGTATTTGTGGCGTCCGGATAGTTGCGAGCGATGCCTTCCATTTGCGCAGCGGACCACCGCGAGCGCTGCCAGTTACCCATGACAGCGGCTTTGCCACTACACGCGACGGGACGGTATCCGTAAGCAATAAGGCTGCGACGAAGGTGGATAATGCGCTTAAGCGTGGCCCGCATGTTGGCAATCGCCCTCTAAAACGAGAGATGAAATTGATTCGACCATCGCGGGCGAAAGCGCAGCCCCGCGCGCGTAAGCTCGATGCGATCCATCGGCCGCACGCACAATGCGCACGCCGAACAACTTCACCCCTTCGCAGACTTCGACGTCCGCAAGGGCAACGTCAGCACCGAGCGGCGAATGAGTGGCGAGGATTTTCATATTCCGGGTCTCCCTCGATCAGAAGCTTAGTCAGTTGCCGGTCGACCTGAACCGGATCGTAATACAGGTTGAACGAGCCGGGGATCTTGACCGGCTCTCTGAAGTTGTGGTGGAAATTGAGTTGTGGCTGCACACAATTCCTCCGTTCGTAGTGTGTGATGAGTAGTGAGATTTTTCGGGCGTGACACTAAAGGTCGCGCTGCAGATATTTGGCGGGCGACGCGGGGCTGTTGTTCACGCAGCTACCTTGGACTTGCCGTTATCGTTTGCGCCGCGGGCAGCAAGCCGCCGCCGCGCGCGTGTCATCACGTCATCCTTCGACTGCATAGCGGCAAGCTCCCGCTCCAGGCGTTCGACGTAGGGCGCGAAGCCCGGCCGGTCGTGCAGCACCATCACCTCGGCGATGAGAGAGCTGGCCTCGCAAATTCGGACAGTAGCTTGAGTGGATTTTCTGCCTGACAGCGGCGAGGATTCTTGCTGCGAATCAGGAGCGAAGATGACGAAGAAGAGCCGCCGGACGCATTCTCCGGCATTCAAGGCGAAGGTTGCTTTGGCTGCGGTCAAAGGAGACAAGACACTGGCGGAGCTGGCGCAACTGTTTGATGTTCATCCGAACCAGATCACGATCTGGAAAAACCAGCTCCTGGAAGGCGCCGCCGGCGTGTTTGGGCATGACAAGACATCGGCCGAGACGCCGGTCGATTTGAAGGCGTTACATGCCAAGATCGGCGAGCTGGCGTTGGAAAACGATTTTTTGTCCGGCGCGCTCACCAAGGCGGGCCTGCTGAGCGCAAAGCGATGATCGACCGCGGTCATGATCTTTCTATCGTGCGCCAGGCGAAGGTCCTGAAGCTGGCTCGCAGCACGGTCTACTATGAACCTCGGCCAGTTTCGGCCGAGGACCTTGCCTTGATGCGTCGGCTCGATGAGCTGCATCTCGATTATCCCTTCGCGGGAGCGCGTATGCTGCGATCGTTGCTGCGGCGGGAGGGCGTATACGCCGGTCGCCGCCACATCGCGACGCTGATGAAGCGCATGGGGATCGAGGCGGTCTATCGTCGCCCGAACACGAGCAAGCCGGCTCCGGGTCACAAGATCTACCCGTACCTGTTGCGCGGATTGAAGATCGAGCGGCCCGACCATGCGTGGGCAATGGACATCACCTACATTCCGATGCGGCGTGGCTTCGTCTATCTCGCGGCGGTCGTCGATGTGTTCAGCCGACGGGTCCTGGCCCATCGCGTCTCGATCACAATGGAGGCGGCCTTCTGCGTCCAAGCGGTCCAGGAGGCGTTGGCGAAGCACGGCAGACCCGAGATTTTCAACACGGATCAGGGCAGCCAGTTCACCAGCCTCGAGTTCACCGATGTGCTGCTGGACGCGAAGATCGCCATCAGCATGGACGGCAAGGGCGCCTGGCGCGACAACGTGTTTGTCGAGCGGCTCTGGCGCACGGTCAAATACGAAGAAGTTTATCTCCGCGCCTACGACAGCGTGTCCGAGGCGCGAGCGTCAATTGCCAAGTATCTGGCCTTCTACAATCAGGGACGCCCTCACTCGAGCCTTGACGGGCGCACGCCCGACGAGGCTTACTTCGGCACGCAAGCTATGGTGATGGCCGCATGACCGTCGCCGACGATTTTGTCGTCGCTCTGGTCGGGCTACGCCCTCCCGACGCAACGACAAAATCGTAAAGCCCCGCGTTCAGCATAACCCGGCAGGAATCCACTTAAATCCAGCGCGGCGCTGTCCAAACAACCGGGGCCAGCTCTGAGGTCGAGGGCCGCGTCAAGGCGATCAGCGGTAACCGCAGACGCATTTAAAGTGGTCATGGGTGTGGGAATTTTCGGTTAGCGTTGCCGCTGAGCGGCTGCATTACCTCGGCTATGAGCCGATGACGGACAAGGTGTCCGTCAGGCAGTCACGGGCGCGCCCTCGAATCGCGCAACGTCGCCATGAGTGGTACATAGCAGAACGGGACCTCAACCGCAATACGAAAAGTCAAATCAAGTTTTGTTACAAGTTGTATAGTTATGGGTTTGCGCTCTACCGCCCCTCATCGACTCGTTAGTTTCGGTAGCCGAGTCGGCTACCGACCCAAAAAGTAGATACACCGCGTAGATACACGTCGAAACGGCAAGATTTTAACATATTGAAATATAATAGGAAATCTCATCATTACCTGTGGTTACATTCCGCTAGGGAGCGCCATTTAAAGAAAATAATACAATAAAATCAGCTAGATAGCCCCAGAGGGCCATTCATATTACACACCTGTTTGCACATCATTGGCATGATGACCGCAATGCTCTTTCTGTCGTCAGCGCCGCGAAGCGGCGGAATGCCGCCATTAAAAGCAGCCGATCTCCGAGTTGGGGCAGTCGCTCTCGAAATGGAGGATGGGGAGAAGCGGTAGTGGCACGTCAAGCTGCATTGCCGCCAACTCTGCCGCCGCGCCTAATCGATCGTGAGGCCTCCGCAGCATATGCCTCGGTTAGCCCGAACACGTTTGACCTTCTCGTGACGGCGGGAAGCATGCCCAAGCCGCGGGTCATTCCGGGTACGAGACGACTGGCTTGGGACGTTCGCGAACTCGAGCGCGATCGACGCTCTGCCTCACCACGGGGAAGAGCACGCGACCGGCGTTGACGCCGATGTTGGTTGGGAGAGGTAGGCCATGCCTCGCAAACTGCCACCAAACGTCGAGCGCAACGTCGTCAAGGGGCATGCGTATCTGTCGTTTCGGATCGGAAAGGCTTGGCATCTGCCACAGTACGGGGACGCCTCAACACCTGCCGGCGCGACGCGGTTCAACCGCAAGGTTCGGCAGCAACAGAGATATGCCAAACAGCGCGCCGAGCGCCTGGCCGCGATGACGCCCCGACAGCGAGCGACGCACGACGCCTGGCACCGAGCCCGTCGCCCGGGCCTATGGGAGGCTATTTGGTTTTTTCTGAGATGAAGTGTCGACTATGCCTGTTCGGCCGAATGGTGGGATTGTCCCAACGACAGCCGCCGAATTAGAAGCGATGTTGGTTGGGGATCCTATCCGATGACGCGAAGACGCTCTTCGACGTCATTGTGTTCGACGGGTCAAATCCTGCGGCCTCGGTTACGCGAAAGTCTCGTAAGAAGGCTCGCAAATGAACCGTGGCTCGCTTCGCAATCGTCAGGCCGTCGCGTGGGCAATACTTCTTGCCGGCCTCGGGCTGTTCGTCGCGCTCTATCCTCCTTGGTAAGGGCCTTTGGGGAGGCCCTGCAAACGCCCGTTGATGTGGCCGAGGAAGCTGTCACATTACTTTGACGTACAGGTGCCAATTTTGTAGGCGCTGGGATTTCGGAGCCCAGACCGGAATACGCGGCGAACGCTGCCAAGCGAATATATTCCGCTTGTGCAGCGTTCAGGATCCTCTCAATTTCGGGAGTTCGGCGTGTTTGATGCTGAAATGACTGCGCTGCTCAGGGCGGTGCTCGACGAAGTTTGCGAAAATATTCCTGTAAGCGAAACGGGCGCCAGAGCGTACGTTGCTTCGAAGCTGCTCGATGCTGCGGCACATGGACAGCTCTCAACCGACGCGTTGAAAGCGGCGGGTCGCAAGGCCTTGAACCCACCAACGATGTGGCGCTGATTATCCGCTCCACATCACTCGATCACATCGTATTCGAAGGCGACGCCCTCCGGGTCGTTCTCCTCGAACCATCGTTCCGCGGCGTCCACCGTCGCGAAGACTTGATGTGATCGACGTCGCCGACCTGCTTGGCGGTGTTCACATAGACGCCCACCGTTGTGTTCCTTTTCAAAACTCGAGCCGGCGCTGTCCGTATCTAACCCAGTGTCCGAACCTGATTTAAGGGCCTAACATGGTAGAAGGCAAGCCAGCGGGGAAAGGCGATCCCACGTCCCGCGCGGGCAACAGGAAGGCTGAGCCATTGATCAACATTGCTGAGTGCCGCGAGCAGGCTAACCACTACAAGAGACTTTCTGGCGTGAGCGGCATTTCCAAGGATCGCGCCGCCGCCCTGAAAAACATCGCCCGAAGTTTCGTGGGTTTGGCTGGCCAGCTGGATAGACTGGCTTCCCGTGCGAGGAACGAGCAGAGGTAAGCAGCCTCAGCTGATGGCCTTAGTTACCAAGGTCGGCGGTTCTTTTTTTTGACCTTGGGAAATTTACGGTGGGCGCCGGTTCACGCTGGTGGGCCTAGCACTCCCGGCGCTCAAATCCGCAATTGGATCGGCAACCGGGAGCATTGGGGCTGGAATTGCCATGCCCAGCCATGTCGGCCCTCCAAGTGACAATACGTAGAAAACCGAAGTCCGGTAGTTGTCCGGACTCCATTTTCGGAACGGGGTGTTCTACTGAAGGAACACCGGCGCGATTTGAGCACTAATTTTTTTGTTATTCCGGGAATGCCGCAGTGGGGCTGGAACCACGCTGCGGCTTTTCCCATTCGGGGCGTACTGGTCCCAGCTGCGTTCCGTCGGGCAAACACTAACCTTTGACCCCTGCGGTAGCCTGCATCATAACTGTCACATGAAGAAAGGCGACGTGACGTGCCCTGATTGTTCGGCGGGATCTCGCCGGATCGAACTTGAATCCCGCAAGGGCAACGCCGGGCACTACAAGTGCCTGATCTGTGAGCGCGTCCTAGAGGTCTTCGACGGCTCCCGGGAGATTGCTTATCGGCTCGCCGTACAGCCGTCCGACTTGCATCCTGTGAGAGAGTAAGGCCGCCTCAGTTGGCGGCGCCTTATTGGTCCCTCTTCAGCTTGCGCCGGCCCCAGTGAGGCTCTTTGCCCTTCGGGTTAAACTCCGGGACGTGGTGGCGGTTCAATGCCCGCATGACCCCGATGCTGGCAAACATACTCGGGCCTCCACCTTCATCGCGGCTTGCCATTCCGATGCGGCGTGCTCTTTCTTCGGCGACGCGGCGATGTACTCGCCGGCGTCGAGCTGCGTCACCAGTATGCGATCGCCGATCGTGATCGGATCCTCGAAACGCCGACCCCAGCCTCGTTCCGTCATTCCTTCCGCTTCAGCTCAGGTCTCGCGGCAGCAATGGCGCGTTCAACCTCGTCGGCCAGAACTGTCAGATGCTCGGCCAGCCTTGTGAACATCTCGCTTCTTGGGTTCAGTAGCAAGATCGCGGATCAAGGCGCACTCGGCAGCATCCGTGCGGAGCTTTTCTAACTGAGCCTGCATGTCCTTCATTGCGACCGGTTCCGTTCCCGATGAGGAACTATACCGCTTTGGGCACAAGTGGACAGAACTGATTGCCGGTTTTTCCTATGCTCGTCACCACCTGGCGACCCCATTACCGCCAAGGTCACCTCCAACGGCCCCGGCCTCCACACTTCAAAAGCCCCCATGGCCGGGGCCGTTTTTAAGGTGGCTACCGATAGCCCATGTCGCCGATCGGCCCTTTTGCGTTCCAGTTGAAATCCGGTCGTACGTCTGCGCCGCGCCCGGCGCAGGCGGTGCAGACGAAGCGCGGCTCGACATCTGACAGCCGAACATCGTCGGGCCAGCGATCGGTGCCGAGCGCAACGTGACGGCCGCAGGGGCAATACATGAGGACGCCGCGCAAGCCCATCTCGCGCATCTCGCCAAAGGTGATCTTGATTGGCCGACCCTCGGCGTGCGTGGGCGTGTGGCGGCGGGCAGGGTGAGGCATGCCGAGATCCAACCGCTGCGCGGGCGACAGTCAAATTATCGATTACTGGTGGCTCGGACCGCGCGCGAGCTACTGCGCGTCGTGGGTGTGGAAAAGCGCTCACTGCGATCGACAGCGGTTTTGCGCCCGCCGGCCGAGGCGGTGAACGACGAGAGCGCGGGGCTTCGGTCCCGCGCCCAGATCAGCGGAAAATGGTTGTTCCTATATTGAAGGGCTGACGGATCCGCAGGGCTCATGGGTTAGGAGCACGTGCCCGTGCCAACATTCACGGTGCGTTTGGGCGAAGCCAATCAAGGCCAGGATAATCAAAGCCACTGCGACGCATCCGGCTACAACGTTCTGCATCATGGCTGCCACTCCAGGTAAACTGTGACTGGCTTACTCGGCCAGGCTCCGCCTCGCTGCCGCGCACCGCGCTGGGCGCCCGGTCACCGAGTGATCACCGCGGACGGTGACCGGGCGGACAAGCTATCTGGCGGGCCTTCTCAAAGCGGCGTGAGAATCTGCCAGATGACCACCAGCACCACGACCACCATCATGACGTAGATAATCCTACGGCCGGTCTGGTTTATTTGGCTCATCGGATCACCCTGCACGGTTTGCCCTTCTTGCGCAGTGGCCCGCCATCTGGTGTCGGCCCTCCGAGGTGCAAGGCCCACATGATGCCACCCCCCAGCTTGCGCCCGTCTACCTCGATCGGATCATCCTCGAACGGGCGCCCCAGCCTTGATCGGTCATTGCCACGGGCTGACACCGCCTGCGCTATCTGGCGAAACCGGAGTCTAGAAGCTTCAGAGTCGAAATCGGCCACTTGCCGTCGTGGCCACCGATCGAGATCCGGAGCCCGTGCACCTCGTCAAGGAAGACGTGATCAACCGTCCCCGCCTTACCGTCGGTCAGGATAGCCCCCCTGCCGATTAGCTCCGTCTCGGCAGCATGAAGTTCTCGAAGGATGTTCGTCGCTCGTTTGGTCCAGTCATCGGACATGGTCATGCCCTACGCGGCTGGCGGATTAGTGAAGATCAGTCAGAGCGGCAGATGCATTGAGGCCATCGGCGCTTCGCGCGAATCAGTGCCGCCAACCGTCCTTGTCGAGCTCGACCCTGAAACCTTCCGGCAGCCGCGGCGTCTCGCCTTCGGTCACGACTTGCAGCGCGGCTTACTTCGGTGGGCGCAAATCGCCTTGAAGCCACCGGCCATTGGAATGCATGGAATCTTCATGCGCTGCGAATGTCGTAAGTGCGTGATTGCAGACAGCGCAGCGAAACCTGTGCAAGTCCACGCTTAGGCTTGCTGACTGCGAATGTCGAGTTCGGCCGCGTCGATCAACGCTTTGGCGGCGGCAAATTGCCCAATTAGCGTGTCGAGAACGGCGGCTTGGGCTTGGATGGTGGCGATGTTGGCAGCGATTGTTGCCATGATGGAGCATTTCGTTTTTTGCTAGGTGGGATCGTAGTCGGTCGCAGCGAAGCCGCCGAACGACGGCCACGGTGCTGCGGGTTCAGGCGCGGGCATGATCGGCTTGTAAGCCGGCTTCGGCAGCGGCGGTGGTGGTGACGGCGGCGCAGGTGGTGCGGCTGGCGCTGGCTGCTCTACACGCGAAGGGAGAGGAGCAGACGCGACCTTCACGATCGGCGGAGCCGGAAGCGCTGGAAGAGATGCTGCGCGAGCCTTGGCGCGATCGATGCGCTCTCCCAGTCCTTCCAACAGGCTAAACTCAACCCGCTCCTGGAACGCATTGACGCGAACATGCTTGCCGATCAGCTCCAGGCGGCGCAGTCGATCACTCAACCTGATCTTCTTGACGTGACCGACTTGCCTACGCTCCTCGCCCGCCCCTTCGTATAGCGCGTCGATCTCGACACCGGCAACGAGGCCTTGCCGCCAAATTTCCGGCCAAGCGTCTATGGGCTTGAGGTCGCCGCGCTCGTCGTACAGGTCAGCAAGGTCGGCTTCAGCTTCATCGGCTAGCG
The DNA here is from genome assembly GCF_042257955.1 of Bradyrhizobium sp. B025. Lineage (NCBI taxonomy): Bacteria > Pseudomonadati > Pseudomonadota > Alphaproteobacteria > Hyphomicrobiales > Nitrobacteraceae > Bradyrhizobium > Bradyrhizobium sp. B025. The sequence continues at coordinate 8,172,532 of NZ_CP170150.1, forward strand.
GCGACGATGACGAGCAGGGCCCGTGAGTGCCTCGGGCAAACGAACAGCTCTCAGCTAGCGATCGGGCTTTGCGCGCCCCTCAGAATGTCTTGCTTTCGGCAGAACAGGGCGCAACATCTGGCTTGCCATATTCACTGTCCGGACGGCGCCCGCTGGATTCATTGTACGTTACGTACAGAAGCGGCGCGTTACGAACCCAATTGACCCTTCAGGGCTGTCCCTAGAGAAAGGACATCAAATCACAGCGCTCCGCGGAGTCAGCTATGCTCCACCGCAGGCACGCGGTTAAGGAGGAGAGGATTTGATTTCGAATGAGATTCTGCCGATGATCAGCGAAACGCTCGCCGCCATGCGAACCCACCGTAACCGCATCCACCGCTATCGCCGTTTGCTTGAAACAGAGGTCGCGGGGCTTGACCGCCAGTATGTCGAAAGACGTCTGTCCGAGGAGCGATGTGCTCTCGACGCGCTAGTCTCGGCTATTTTTCCCTTGGTTTTCAAGTTCCCAAAGGCATCTACGCCTCCTAGGGAGATCGAAAGCAGTGGCGTACCAGAGCCCGGAGCCACTCAGGGTGAAGCCCGCTCTGCGTTAGAGGGTTCGCGGCGCGAGGCAAAATCAGGAGGCGCGTTCAAGAGAGCCTGCCGTGATCAAATTCAGCACAAAAATGGGAAAGTTCGCCGGATTTGTGCAGGCAGGACTGCGAAGATCAGCGGCTTCTTCCTATGACTAGTTAGATTTTCACTTTTGCATCGATCGCGCAGCTCGAATGCCGGCGAAGAAGCGCTGAATTCGAACGGGCAAACGCAGCGAGCGCTTATTCATCGCGCGCCCGAAAGGTCCGTAGCCTACGGACTCAGTCTGAAACTCTAGAAATTAGTGCGAAACATATCTCAAATGGGACTGTCCACTTTGACGCACGCAGCTATAAGTTGAGACATGGGACGATGGCGTTTTCAGCATTAGTTATGCGAACCATTTTTTGAACTGTTGCTATGCTTGAGGGTGACGAGAGAACGGGGGCAGGTCCGAAAGGAGCTTTGTTTTGCCCGAGTGAATTGCGCATCGCTCGTGGGGAACGGCCCAGTATGATTGGTACGCTTGATCTATTGGGCCGGCCTGCGATTTTGATCGATCAGAATGGCTTCGTGGCGGCTGTCAACGACAACGCGTCGAAGCTTTTCGATGACGATCTATCGGTGAAGGGACGGCGTCTGTTTGCAGCGGATGCTCAGTCACGACTGAGGCTGGACCGACTGATCACTCAGGTCCGCTTTTTGTCTGGCAAACCGGGCCGTAGCACCTTGCAAACAGTTGTCACCCGGAGTCAGCGCCGGCCGATTGTCATTGATGCCATCGTTCAGGACTGGGAAAGTGCAGGCGATCCCCTCCTCCCGGACATGGGCGCCCTTCTGATCCTGACTGATCTGAATGAAATACCTCGCGTCTCGCAGAGCTCTGTCATGGAGATCTTTGGATTGACTCCCGCGCAGGCTCGTCTCGCATCGCTGCTGGTGGAGGGAAAGTCGCTGGAAGAAATTGCATTTTATATGAACATTTCGTCGGGGACAGCGCGAAACCATCTGAAAGCTGTCTTTTTGCGAACCGGGACCAGGCGGCAAGCTGAGCTAGTCTCGCTATTGTCCCGGCTTCTATAACCCCGCCCATCCAAACTGGCCGGCCGGCTGCATTCTTCTCGCTGTGCAGGTCAACGTTTCCTGGTTTTCGATGACGGAAAGCTGACCAAGACTTAGCCAACAAGCCTACCTTGTCCATTGTGTGATGCCCGCGATACCTCGGCCTGGGCATTCGCTATGGCGGCGGTCAATTCCTCGCATTTCTGAGATTGTCTCAATGTTCCCCAAGCCGAAATCCGTCTTGTTGCCCAACACCTATGCCTTCGAATCCGAGCCGATGGTGAAGGCCACGGGTTTTCGCGAATACGACGCGCGCTGGTTGTTCCAGAAGGAAATCAACCTGATGGGGATCCAGGCGCTCGGCATGGGGCTGGGCGCGCTGATTGCGGAGCTCGGCGTCAAGCAGGAGATCGTCACCGGCCATGATTTCCGCGGCTATTCGGCCTCGATCAAATATGCGCTGATTTCCGGCCTGATGGCTGCGGGCTGCAAGGTGCACGACATCGGGCTCGCGGTGACGCCGATGGCCTATTTCGCGCAGTTCGACCTCGACGTGCCCTGCTGCGCCATGGTCACGGCCTCGCACAACGACAATGGCTGGACCGGCGTGAAGATGGGCGCCAACCGCCCGCTGACCTTCGTCCCCGACGAGATGACGCGGCTGAAGGAAATCGTGCTCAACGCCGAATTCAAGAACAAGGCCGGCGGCTCCTACCAGTTCCACGAGAACTATCCGGCGCGCTACATCGCCGACCTCACCAGCCGTCCGAAGCTGACCCGCAAGCTCAAGGTCGTCGCGGCCCGCGGCAATGGCACGGCCGGCGCGTTCGCGCCGCAGGTGCTGGAGGCGATCGGCTGCGAGGTGATCCCGCTCGACACCGAGCTCGACCACACCTTCCCGAAATACAATCCGAATCCGGAAGACATGGAGATGCTGCACGCGATCCGCGATGCGGTGCTGCATCACAAGGCCGATGTCGGTCTCGGCTTCGACGGTGACGGCGATCGCTGCGGCGTCGTCGACAACACCGGCGAGGAAATCTTCGCCGACAAGGTCGGCGTGATGCTCGCCCGCGACATGTCGGCGATCCACAAGGACGCGCAGTTCATCGTCGACGTGAAGTCGACCGGCCTGTTCGTCACCGATCCCGTGCTGCAGAAGCAGGGCGCCAAGGTCGCTTATTGGAAGACCGGCCATTCCTACATGAAGCGCCGCACCCACGAGACGGGTGCGCTCGCGGGCTTCGAGAAGTCCGGCCACTTCTTCTTCAACAAGCCGTATGGGCGCGGCTATGACGACGGCCTGGTGTCGGCGCTCGCGATCTGCGACATGCTCGACCGCGCGCCGGGCAAGTCGATGGCCGATTTGAAGAACGCGCTGCCGAAAACCTGGTCGTCGCCGACCATGTCGCCGCATTGCGCCGACGAGACCAAGTACGGCGTCATCGACCAGGTGGTGAAGCATTTTGAAGGCTTGCAGGCCAAGGGCGCCAGGATCGGCGGCCAGGCGATCCGCGATCTCGTCACCGTCAACGGCGGACGCGTCACGGTCGAGGACGGCAGCTGGGGCCTGGTGCGCGCGTCCTCGAACAAGCCCGAGCTCGTCGTCGTGGTCGAGAGCCCGGTCTCCGAGCAGCGCATGCACGACATGTTCGAGATGGTGAACAGCGTGCTGCGCACGCATGCCGCGGTTGGGGAATACAATCAGAGGATCCAAGGTGGCCTTGCTGGGCCGATCCGGCAGGCGAGGACCGATACCGAATTTGACTAATTAAGCTCGTCCAAGTTTCCGTAATCTATTTGGAGCAAGCCGTGACAACCAATCTTGTTTCTTCAGGCACGACCACGCTCAGTTCAAACTCCTCCAACAACTATCTCGTCTATGGTTCTGGCGCGCTTGTAATTGCTGCCAGCGTCATGCTTCCGGGACAATCCCTAGCGGGGATGACACCGCCCCAGTCGCTGTATCCAACCGTTCGCGCCAGAAGGGTGGAGCAGATGAGAGCGTTTCGGGCAAGATTCATCGAATAGCCGCGAAAAACGGCGTGCGTCCTTGGCATTAATCCCTCCTGGGCTCTTCGACCCGTAATCCGCGCGCCCCTCCTCTTCCAGGGGCCGTAGTACTGAAAGGCTAATCGCCATTTTTTGGTCTCAAGCGCCCTTTCACGCTGAAGTTGGGTAAGATTGAGTTACCCCGAAAATCGGTAGCAGAAAAGGAATTGCGGATTAGAAGAAAGGCAAGGCGGGCAGCTAGGCCTTAACTTGGATAGGTGGGAGGCTTTCATCCCGATGATTCAGTTATACTTCTAGTTCGCTCAGGCCGCCTGAACTGTCGTCAAAAACCTGTCGACTTCGATCCTCAGTTGCGCGCCGTTGGCGGACAGCATTTAGGCGGACAACCAAGCTGACCTGAAGCTCAGTCGGTTTCTGTTGCCCTGTCGCAAAATTACCTCGTGTAGGATCACACGCTCGGTCACAAAAACGGATTTTCCCCGTTCTACCCATTTCAATCGAAAAGACTGCTTCTCGGGTCGTTCGGGAGGCTTTTTCATGATCGGGTTGGGTTGGCGATTGGTTCACTGTCATTTGGAATCATAGCAGTTTACCCGAAACATGAAGTTAGAAGAGCTTGCGCTTCTCGTGCCTCCAGCGAGCCTAGGTACCGAGCAAATGGCGGCAGGGTCTTAACCGGCCCGGAGGGCGGATGTCTTTTGATGGCCCTTTCGAGGCCGAATTGGCGGGTTGAAGCAGCGCAAGCAAATGAAAGGCAAACTTGCCAAACTTTTTTGGCTCCAGCCTCGCCCATTTTTGCGCTTGCCAAATTGGAAGATCCAGAAGCAGCGCAAGCAAATGGCGTGCGCCATTCAAGACAAAAATTGGTCAATTGGTCACCGGCAACTTACCCTAGGGTTTCGACCGTGCCTGTGGAATTTCGAGACCTGCGCTGGGCGATCGTCGCGTCCAAGCACCGAAGCCTCCGCCAAGCGGCAGAGGCGCTCAGAATCAAGCAACCCACTCTTAGTCGCGGCCTGCGCAATCTCGAATACAGGTTGGGCGTCACTCTGTTTAAGCGTACCAATGGCGGCACACGACCTACCGTTGAAGGGCAGGAATTCCTCGAAGCTGCCCGGCGTTTCGTTGATGAGACGGAAGCAATCACGGTTCGTGGCAAGAACCGCTCGCGTGGTGAGAGCGGCCGATTGACCATCGGCATCCACACTTCCCTGTCAGCCGGCAATCTCCGGGCCACTCTCATCGAGCACCGGCACCGCTTCCCCGATGTCGACAGACAACTGGTTGACGGAGCGAGCGACCATCTGATTTCGGATCTCGCCAGCTCCGCGATTGACGTCGCCTTTGTGGCCGGCCTCAGTCCAAGGTGGAGCGACAGGTCATTGTTGCTCTGGAGCGAGCGTGTCGTTGCCGCCCTCCCCGCGAACCATCCGCTGACAGGTCGTGACGTAATTCACTGGGGCGAACTGAGGCACGAATCGCTTTTGATGTCGCAGCGAGGCCCGGGACCGGAATTCCTGAAGCTCCTTGACAGCAAATTGGGGTCTTCCGATCCTTGCCCGCTGGTTCGCCATGATGTGGTGCTCGACCGTCTTCTCTCCTTGGTCGGCGTGGACTGGGGCATTCTACTGGTATTGGAAAGTGCGACGGGCGCAGTCTATCCGGGTGTCACCTTCCGCGAGGTGCATGATGCCGAGGGGCCGACGCGGCTGAGCTTGCGCGCTTATTGGCGGCAGGACAACGCTAATCCATCGCTGCGTCCGTTGCTCGACCTGCTTCGGGAGCGCTATCCTGATATTTCCGCTGCCCCAGATGCGAGCTGAACAGCATTTCGTCGGGCCTTCGCAAAGGCGCGGTCGGTTGCGATAAAGCGCCCAACCATTGGCGATCAACTTGGCAGCCTTGGTCGGCGTCGTCGCGCCGCCGCTACGCGTCAGAATCGGCATAGCTTTGAGATCCCTGAAGACTGCAGCATCTGTTCGAGCATCGGCATCGGGGTGTCACGATCACCCCTGGGGGGCGGCATTTCCTGGACGAGGTGCGTCGCGGTGTCGAACATTCGCCGGTGCTTGCTGTGATCGCTCACAGTCCCGGCAGGCTGAACCTTGGCTGCCGCCGACTCGCGCCCCTAATCGCTGAACCTAGCGCTCGTCGACGGCCGAAGCACCCACGGGAAAGCGAACCAGACCCATGCGATGATCTGAAGGACAAGATTGAGGAAAAAGGCTATCTGGTACGCGATCTCCGGATAATGCCCCGCCTGAGGCGTCCAATGTTCAAGGACGACGCCAGTGGCATATTGCAGGACAAACGCTCCACCGATATGGAACACGTTCAGCGCAGCATTGGCCCGTCCGGCAAGCTCTTTCGGGAAATAACTAGCCAGGATCGCATAGCTAAGCACCGTAGCTGCGCCGACGGCGGCCACAGCGGCCCACAGGACGTATGATGACAACGGCCATCGCAGGATAATCGCGAATTGCACGGCAATGAACATAAGGCCGACGACCGCGAGGAGCGCCTCTGTTCCAATGCCATAGCGACGCAGCCGATCAGCCAGAACGCCTAGCAGGAGCGCACCCAGGCTGAGCGCGACGGTCATGACAAGCAAATGTTGCACCAAAGCAGCGCGATCAAGTCCCTCGACGTCAGTGAACCACTGCGCTGCCCAAAGTCCCTGCAGCGCCCAGGCGGTGCCGACGGAAGTCGCTGATAGCGGCGCCAGACGCCAGAAATGCGGATCGGTATAAATCTTCTTCAAGCTGGCCACGGCTGTTCCACGCAGGACCGGCGTTGCCGATGCACTCTCCGGCACCAAGAGATAGATCATCGAGATAGATCATCGCCGAACAGCCGGCCGTGAAGACAGCTAACAATGCGAAGAGCGTCCTCCACCCAACCCAAGCCAGCAACCACTGCGCCGGCGAGGTCGTGGTGACTGCTCCCAATGCACCGAGCATGACCATCAGGCCGTTGAGAAACGGAAGACGGTCCTTCGGAAACCAGAGAACGAGGGCTTTCAATCCGGCGGTCAGGCTCGCGGCGACGCCGAGACCGAGTAGCGCCCGGCCTAGAAGCAGCATGAGCAAATTGTCTGACGTAGCAAACAATGCGGCGCCGACCGCAGCAGCAACCAGCAGCACGCTCTGGATCAGCCGCGGACCATATCGATCCAGAAGGATGCCGACGGGTATCTGCGCTACCGCGAAGGTGAGAAAATAGACCGAAGTCAGCAAGCCAAGATCACCAGCGTCGAGCCCCAATTCCGATGTCAGGGGAGCGGCGATCAAAGCGTTGATTGTCCTGAAGAGGTACGAGAGGTAATAACCGACAGCAAAAGGTAGAAACACCCGCATGACAAGTGCGGAGACACCCATCACGTCTGCAACTGATCGTCGCGGCACGTAGGTGCGGCTTGGGCTAGGCGGCCGCGAATAAGGCGTGGTTTCAGCGCCGTTAGATCTCTCGCTGTAGCGGGATGTTGGTCCGGTCTGGAAAGGTTCGAATGCTGCCGCCCTCCCGCACGGCAGCATTCGGCTCTGACCCGCCATCAACCGTGTCGGACAGACGACGGTCTGGTTCTGAAGACCTGCAATTCGTGCGGCGATCCGCGCTTGCCGCAAGGTGGCTCGCCCAGCGGTTCTTATTCGTCACGAGGCGCCGGTTCATCGTCTCCCGGAGGAGGGATGTCCCCCGCTCAACACGACGTCCTACTTGCGCAGCGAACTCATCGAAGCGTTCTGAGCCCACCACAGTCGCCATATGCTGCTCTGCCGCCGATAACGAGGGCGTAACAGCCAAGTGAAAGCGCGCGTGAAGGGCGACGGCCTCATTCACCATCTTGAGATCGGCACCGAGACGCCCGATCTGATCGTTCAACTCAGTGAGGCGGCCTGCCACGATCGCGAAATGTTCAGCAGCGTTATCGGATTCGAGAAAGCTATCGAGCGCGGCTTCAATAAGTTCTGACTTTGTGACTCCCGTGCGTGTAGCCGCGGCGGTCAACCGCGTTGACATGGATTCGCTGAGATGAACGCCGGTCCGGGATTTCATGAGAGGACTCACTGTGAAGCGCCTGGAGTGTTGCAGTAACGGGCCACTGCCTTCGTGCGTGTATCGCACGTCATCTCAAGTTTCAGATCGGATTCAGCCTCAATTTCCGGATGCCCGCGGCGCCAGCTCCCACGCTCGACGGCGGCTAGAAAGCTGTCGAGCTGAGCATTGAATGCTGTCGGCTCTTCCAGATTGATGGTGTGGCCGGTGTTGGGACAGATCCAAAGACCGGCGTTGGGAAGCACTGCTTTCAGCATCAGGTTAGTCTCAAGGCAGGGCGCGTCTTCATCGCCCAGGGCCAGCAATACCGGTGTTCGCATCGTTGAGAACTGATCGGCCAGATCATGCAATGGCGGTCGCACCCCCTGACAGCGCGCCATCGTATTCGACATACCTAGCGGTGAGTGGTGACGCAGGCGTTCCTGGAACTCTTCCCAGCTCCGTGTGTCCTTGTATTTGAGTTGAATACGAGTCTGACCATGCGCCATTCTCCGGGCCATCGCGTCCATCCCGCGCTCGATGAAAGCCCGCGCGAGAATGGAGGTTTCTCTCGACCAGGCGTCCTGCTGGGAAGGAGCCGATCCGGATCCCACACCGGCCGCGACAATCGCGCTGGCTCTCTTCGGATAGCGTAATCCGAACTGCAAGGCGGCATATCCGCACATGCTCAATCCGACCAGGTGTGCGTGTTCGACAGCGAGGCCACGCATGACGGCGGCGATGTCGTTCACAGCGAGCTCCCAGCCATATAGCGTCGGATCGTCAGGAACGTCGCTGGGGGCATATCCGCGAGCGTTGAAAGTGATGCAGCGATAGGCACGAGAAAAGTAGCGAACCTGGGTTTTCCATCCGCGGCTATCTGAGCCGAACTCGTGCAGGAAAATGATCGGATGACCTTCCCCGGCTTCCTCAAAATAAAGCTTCACACCCGTGGCATCGATATATGGCATCTGACTTCCTGTTCACCTGAACGCGTCTACGTGAGCAAAATGCTGGTCTATGACCGGATTTGACTTGATGGGCTTTCGTCCCGGCCGTTTCTGCAAGGCAACGCTGAACGATCGTCCCCTTATCAATTTGTTGCCGCGCGTTTCACCTTTGAAAACCCCTTGTCTGTTGCCATGAATCTTTGGATCATCGGAGCGATGAGCTTGGCGGGATCGGGTGCCGGCTGTCCGCTCTCGCGCGCGATCGCCTCGGCATAGGCGAGGAGATTGCGATGGACGGCAGCCGGCAACTCGACGGCGATCTTCACCGGCTTATCGTCGAGGATGGTTCCGAGCTTCAGCTTGCTCATCGGCTTGCCTCCTGGCGGTAGGGAGCCAACACCAAATCCCGCGTAACGATGACCCGCACCGGGAAACCTGGCCGGATGGTCAGCGTCGGCTGGATGTTGAGCTGGCGCTGCACGATCTGCTGGCCGGTCTGGCTGATGCTGTTGGACGCGCCGCTACGGATCGCTTGAACGAGGTTGTTCTCATTCTGGCTCGTGCCCGCCTCGCCTCCGACGCTGAGCATGGTCGAGAGGACGGCAGCCTTGAACAGCATGCCCCAGTGGTTGTCGACCTCATCCTCGAGACCGGCATAACCACCGGTGTCGGCGCCGGGCTGGCGCTCTAGCACGATCGAGTTGCCATCCGGCATGATGATGCGGGTCCAGACCAGGAGGATGCGGGACTGGCCGAACGCGACGGAGCTATCGTACTGACCTATCAGTTTGGCACCCTGCGGGATCAGAAGATATTTGCCAGACGGACTGTCCCAGACCGCCTCGGTCACCTGTGCGGTGACTTGGCCGGGCAGATCGGAACGAATGCCCGTGATGAGCGCAGCCGGAATCACGGTGCCCGCCTGCACGACGTAAGGTGAGGCCTTGGCTTCGAGCCGTTCCGGACTGACCGTGCGCTTGTCTGTCGGAGCAGTGAGGAAGGCCGTCTTGCGGTCCTGCATGTTCTGGGCAGATCCGGCATCGACGGGCGGTGTCGCGGCCGGAGTGGCCGTGGCGCCAGCGGAGGCATTCGGGATGAGTTGGCCGACGCTCTGCGGTTGCTGAGCAGTTTGGGCAAAGAGGCGGCTGACCCGCGCCGCCTCGATTTCCTGGCCCCTGCGCTGCGTCTCGGGATCTGACGTCGCCGCCATCGTGTTCGGTGCAGCGCCGGTGTTGAGGATCGGCTTGCCGAGATCGCCGGGCAGCGGCGGCCCGAGCGGCGGTGCTTGACGCGGCAGGCCGGTATAGTCTTTCGGCAACCCGGCCAGACCCTCGGCCGAAGGCCGGTTCTGGGTGCTGAGCAGTTCTTGGCCGCTCTGCGCCTTGTTGCCGGTCTGGAGCGCGTAGCCGAGCGCGCCCGCGACCGCGAGGGCAGACAGCGCGCCGAGGCCGACAAGGACCTTGCGCGAGAGCCGTGTGACACGGGGCCGCTCGCCTCGGAGCCGCAGGTCCGGCGGCGCGACGGGCGGAATGTCGCCCTGACGTTCGTCTTCGCTGTCTATCGCCATGCGCGCGGCCTTCCGTCGGTGCGGACGATGCGCACGCGCCGCTCACTATCCTTGTCGCCAAGACGCAATTCGGCGGCGGCGAACAAGCGGTCGACGATGTAGTAGTTACGGTTTGCTCGGTAGTTCACCAGTTCGGAGCCGCCGGCTGGACCTATCACGAACAGCGGCGGCATTTCACCCTGGGCGATACCGCTTGGGAACTCGATGTAGACCTTGTTGCCGTCATCAAAGGCGCGCAGCGGACGCCAGGCCGGGTCGTCGCCCTCAATAGAGTAGCGGAAGTTGATCGAGGCGAGATCGACGCCAGCCGCAATTGGCGCCGCAGTTTCAGCGGCCGCATTCTGCCGCCGAAGCGCAATCAGCTGGTCCTCGGGATACTGCCAGGAGACCGAGGCCATATAGGTCTTTTCCGTCGAGCACAGCTCGAGGAGATAGGTCCGCCGATCGGTGTTGATCACGAGATTGGTGACCAAATCCGGCCGCGTCGGCTTGACGAGGATATGAATCTTCTTGGTCGCGCCCGCGCCGCTCTCGGTATCGCCGATGATCCAGCGCACAGTGTCACCGGCGGCAACCGGACCGGAGCCGACGAGTTGCTCACCCTCCTGGAGGGCGACATCTGTGATCTGGCCGGGCGCCGTGTAGACCTGGTAGAGGGCTCCGCCGGAGAACGGATAGACCTGTACTGCGTTGATGAAACCATTGCGGACCGGCTGCACCCGTGCCGCGGCGTTGGCCTGTTTGACGCGAACCTTTGGATCGGCGGCTTCCGGGACGCGTTTGCCGGCGGCGAGCGGCTTCAACTGCCCGGGCAGTGGCAGCGGCTGGGGCAACTCCACGATTTTGACGGGCGGCGCCGGGTCGACGGTGAGCGTCGCAGGCTCCGCAGTGTCGTAGCTGATGTCGGGTGGGATGAAATTGTGCGCGCAGCCGCCAAGGGCTGAGACGGATATCAGCAAAGCCGTCAAAGCGGATTTACGGAAAGACGTATCGCCGTCCTTCCGGTTTTGATGAACGATGGAAAAACGCGAAGCCGAACCGCCGGCTTTTGCGAAAATCGGCGGGGTCATTGTCCCAGCTCCTTTGACCAGTTGATGGCGTTGACGTAGATGCCGAGTGGATTCTTGCGCAGCCGATCGGCGTCGGTGGGCGGCTGAATCGCGATGGTGAGGATCGCGGTCCAACGCGTGGTGCCGGCGAGCGCCCCGTCCTGAAAGCGGTGCTCAACCCAGGCCACGCGAAAACTGTCGGGCGAGGCGCGGATGACGCTGGAGACGTCGATCGCGACCTGCTGCTTGCCGAGATTGGCGAAGGGGTCGTTGGCGCGGGCGTAGTCGTTCAGCGCCGCCGCGCCCGCCGTGGTTGTGAAATCATAGGCCTGCAGCCAGTTGTGCCGCACGATGATCGGGTCGGCCGGAAGCGAGCGAACGATCTGAATGAAGTGGGCGAGATACCAGGCGATCTGTGGGTCGTTCGGCCTGTAGTCGGCGGTAGCGGGCGCCATGACTTGCGCTTCGCCGAGCTTGTCGACCTGCACCACCCAGGGAACGACAGTGCCGTGCGTGGATTGCCAGACGAGTCCACCGGCAAGGCCGCAGGACAGCATCAGCGAACCGAAGGCCATCAGCCGCCAGTTCCTGGCCTGCACCCGGGCGGATCCAATGCGCTCATCCCAAACTTGCGCTGCGCGCTGGTAGGGGGTTTCTGGTTCGGGCGTGCGGCCGTAACGAACCGACGATCGCCGGAAGACTGACATTCGTTATTCTCCTCCCGAGAGGTCGACGGAGTGGCCGCCGCCATGGCTGTCGCCGGATTTGAGGGCTTGCGCGGTGGTCTGAGCGCCGTGAATGACGGTCTGATTGCGCTTGACGCGTTGGGCCCAGGCGGGCGGACCGCTCTCGCTCGGCACTTGAGATGCGGCTCCATCGTTTGCGGCCGCGCCGCTCCGAATGGTCCCCATCGTCGAGGAGCCACCCGTGTTGGCGACGCCGGCACGGGCGCCAGAAGTGAAGCTCTCCGTCATTGTCCCTGCCGCTTGCGCAGCGGCGCGTCTGACGGGAGCTGCCGCGTGACTAGCCGCCGCACGGCCTGCACCGCCGAGACCGGACGCGACGCCGCCGGCGCCGGACCGACCGGCTGATGCGAGGCTGTAGGCGGAGGACATGCCGCCCGCCATCGCCGCACCGCCGCGCGCGGCAGCCGCAGCACCAGAGCTGGCTGCCATCGCTCCCCTTCCGGCCAAACCGAGCGCCGCGCCGCCGACCATCGCTGTACCGGCAACAGCCAGACCCGTGCCGACGGTAGCGCCCGCACCAAGCTGCGGCGCGCCGGAAACAAGCCCGGTCGCGATGCCGGGCCCGAAGATGCCGAGGCCCAGCATAGCGAGCGCCGCGAGCACGACAGAGAGCGCCTGCTCGATCGTCGGCTGGCCGCCGGCATAGGCGGTGGTGAACTGCGAAAAGAGCCCGGTGCCGATGCCGACGATGACGGCGAGCACCATGACCTTCACGCCGGAGGCAACGACATTGCCCAGCACCTTCTCCGCGAGAAAGGCGGTCTTGTTGAAGAGCGCGAACGGAATGAGGATGAAGCCGGCGAGCGTCGTCAGCTTGAACTCGATCAGCGTGACGAAGAGCTGCACCGCCAGAATGAAGAAGGCGATCAGCACCAGCAGCCAGGACACCATCAGCACGGCAATTTGTACAAAGTTGGAAAAGAAGCTGGTGAAGCCCATCATTTGGCTTGCGGAGTCGAGCAACGGCTGCCCGGCGTCGAGGCCGACCTGCGCAAGCCGGCCGGGCCGCAGGAAGTCCGCCGTCGAGATCGACGAGCCGCCGGCCTTCAGGCCGAGGCCTGCGAAGCTGTTGAAGATGATGCCTGAGAGCTTGGTGAAGTTAGTGATGATGAAGGCAAAGAAGCCGATGTAGAGGGTCTTCTTCACCAGTCGCTGGAGAATGTCTTCGTCTGCGCCCCAAGCCCAGAACAGGCCCGCGAGCGTGATGTCGATGACGATCAACGTCGACGACAAATACGTGACCTCGCCCTTGATCAGGCCGAAACCCGAATCAATGTAGGTCGTGAAAGTATTGAGAAAGGTGTCGATGACGCCGACGTTGTTCACGGCTTCTCTCCCTTTGGAACAGCCGTCATCGGCTGAGTGGCCGGCGCGGCTTGCGGCAGACGTGGCCGCGCCGGCCTGCCGAAGAAGCGCGCGCGGTTCTCCTTCCAAACCGCCTGGCAGTGCGGATCTTCGGCATCCTGGGGTCCAAGCTCGGCGCAGCGGAGCAGCTCGGCCGAGAGGTCATCGGGAGCGGAGACAGAGGGGGCGTCGGATACCGGCCGCTCGGCTGGACGCCGATGGATGACGTGCAGCGCGGCGAGGAAAATCACGAACACGACGATCATCGCGCCTGCGCGAAAGATATCCGAGCGCTCCATGATCGGTGCCTCAGTTGCCGCTGAACATGGTGACGTTGCCCGGCTGATAGCCGCTGCGTGTCGAGAAGATTTTGTATTGCTGCTGGCCCTGCGACTCGGTCGCCGTTACGCGCGCCTGCTCCAGCGCATCCGCCCGTCCCTTCGCGGCGAGCACCGCGACGAGATCGGATAGCTGCTGGGATTGCAGCGCGAGGAGTTGGTTGCCGGCTTGAGCGGCTTGCAAAGCGCCACTTGCCGACTGACTGGCGGTAACCAGCGTACTCATTGCGCTGGAGTTGGTCGAGATATTGCCGACGACGCCGGCCTGCACCTTCAGCGAGTCTTCGAAAGCGCCCACCGAGTTCTGCCAACGACTTTGAGCCGCGGCAAACATTGTTGCATTGGAGCCCGTCGCCGCCGCCGTGCCGTAGGTGCTGGAATACATCGTCTGGACGCGCTCGACGTTGAAGGCGATGTTCTGGGCCTGGCTCAGCAGTGACTGGGTCTTGGCAATCGATGACTGAAGCTGGGTCAGCGTCGACAACGGCAGGTTGGCGAGGTTCTTTCCCTGATTCACCAGGCTTTGGGCCTGATTGGTCAGCATCTGGATCTGATTGTTGATCTGCTGCAGCTCGCGCGCCGCGGTCAGCACGTTCTGGCTGAAGTTGGTGGGGTCGTAGACGATCCACTGCGCAAGGACCGAGGTCGTCGAAAGCGGCGAGATCGAAAAGGCGAGCGAGAGAGCCGTCGCAGCGGCCAAGCCAGCGCGCCGCACTTCGAGAGCGGTCATGATTGCACCTCCAGGTTTGTCAGGTCAGGGATGAGATCGGCGGCCCACAGCAGTTCGTGATCGGCGAGCCAGGCGGCCGTGAAGTCGTCACGGCCGTGCTCGGCAAGCAGCCGTTCGATTGCGGCATGGTCGGTCTTGGAGGAGGCGGCGCAGAAGGCGAGCGCAACTGGCCCAAGGCCGAGCTCGAACAGCCGATTGCCGCGACGAGACTGGCAATAGTAGTCGCGCTTCGGCGTCGCCCGCGCGATGATCTCGATCTGGCGGTCGTTCAAGCCGAACCGCTGGTAGATGGCGGTGATCTGCGGTTCGATCGCGCGCTCGTTCGGCAGGAATATCCGCGTCGGGCAGCTCTCGACGATCGCTGGCGCGATGTTGCTGCCATCGATGTCGGAAAGCGATTGAGTGGCGAAGACGACGGAAGCGTTCTTCTTCCGCAGGGTCTTCAACCATTCCCTGAGCTGTTGCGCGAAGGCTGGATCGTCGAGGACGAGCCACCCCTCGTCGATGATGAGGAGGGTCGGCCGGCCGTCGAGCCGGCCCTCGATGCGATGGAAGAGGTAGGTGAGGACGGCAGGCGCCGCGCCTGCGCCGATCAAGCCCTCGGTCTCGAACGCCTGCACCGACGCAAAGCCGAGCTGCTCGGCCTCCGCGTCGAGCAAACGGCCGGAGGAGCCGCCGACGCAATAAGGTTGCAGCGCCTGCTTGAGTGCGGTCGATTGCAACAGAACCGTCAAACCGGTGATCGTGCGTTCCTCGGCCGGTGAGGACGCCAGTGACGTCAATGCCGACCAGACGTGCTCCTTCACGGTCGGATCGATGGTGACGCCCTCCTTGGCGAGGATTGCCGTCACCCATTCGGCCGCCCAGGCGCGCTCGGCCGCATCGCCGATACGTGCGAGGGGTTGAAGGGAGACTGAATCTTCGGCGCTGTTGGACAGACTTCCGCCGAGGTCGTGCCAGTCGCCGCCCATGGCAAGGGCCGCCGTGCGGATCGAGCCACCAAAATCGAAGGCGAAGATCTGGCTTTTCCGGTAGCGCCGGAACTGGATCGCCATCAGCGCCAGCAGCACGGATTTGCCGGCGCCGGTCGGGCCGACGATCAGGGTGTGGCCGACGTCGCCGACATGCAGCGAAAACCGGAACGGCGTCGAGCCTTCGGTCTTACCGAAGAAGAGCGGGGAGCTGCGGAAATGCTCATCCCGATCTGACCCGGCCCAGACCGCTGAAAGCGGAATCAGGTGAGCGAGGTTCAGTGTCGAGAGCGGCGGTTGGCGAACGTTGGCGTAGGCGTGACCCGGCAGAGAGCCGAGCCAGGCTTCGAGCGCGTTCACCCCTTCCGGCATGCAGGTGAAGTCGCGCCCCTGGATCACCTTCTCGACGAGGCGAAGCTTCTCAGTGGCGAGACCGGGGTCCTCGTCCCAGACGGTGACGGTCGCGGTGATGTAGGCTTGACCGACGTCGTCGGTGCCCAGTTCCTGCAAGGCGAGATCGGCGTCAGTGGCCTTATTCGCCGCATCGCTATCGACCAGTGTCGAGGCCTCGTTGGTCATCACCTCCTTGACGATGGCTGCAATCGACTTGCGCTTGGCGAACCACTGCCGGCGGATCTTGGTCAAGAGTTTCACCGCCTCGGTCTTGTCGAGGAGGATCGCGCGGGTCGACCAGCGGTAAGGAAAGGCAAGCCGGTTCAGCTCGTCGAGGATTCCGGGATAGGTCGCGGTCGGAAAGCCGACCACCGTGAGTGTACGAAGATGATGGTTGCCGAGCCGCGGCTCGAGGCCACCGGCAAGCGGTTCGTCCGCGAGCAGCGCGTCGAGATGCATCGGCGTCTCGGGGACGCGCACGCGCTGTTGCCGGGTCGAGATCGTCGAATGCAGGTAGGTCAGCGTCTCGCCATCATCGAGCCACGCCACCTCAGGCATGAACCCTTCGACAAGTTGCAGGACGCGGTTGGTCCGATCAACAAAACCACGCAGCAGCTCGTGGGGATCGACGCCGCTCTGCGCGCGGCCCTCATAGAGCCAGCCTTCGATCCGCGAGGCGTCCTCAGCCGGCGGGAGCCAGACGAAGGTCAGGAAATAGCGGCTCTCGAAATGCGCGCCCGCCTCCTCGAAAGCGTCCCGCCGCTCCAAATCGACCAGCGCTGATGCGGCGTCAGGAAAAGTATTGTGCGGATAAGTCTGGGCGGCGATGCGCTGGGCCTCGACGAAGATCGCCCAACCTGAGCCGAGACGGCGGAGCGCGTTGTTGAGTCGGGCCGTTACGCCGACCAGTTCGGCAGGCGTCGCGCTGTCGAGATCCGGCCCGCGGAAGCGCGCCGTGCGCTGGAACGCGCCGTCCTTGTTGAGGACGACGCCCTTCTCGACCAAAGCGGCCCAGGGCAGGAAGTCGGCAAGACTGTGGGGCCGGTTGCGGTATTCGGCGAGGTTCAGCATGGAAGTCTCACACGCCGAGGTAAGAAGGATAGCGGAGGTGGCGTCGAACGACGTCCACGAACTGCGGGTCGCGCTTGGCCGCCCAGACCGCCGCGGCATGGCCCACGGCCCAAATCAGCGCGCCGGGGATCCAGAGGTGGAGGCCGAGCGCTATTGCCGCGGCCAACGTGCCGTTGGCGATCGCAACCGTGCGGGGCGCGCCGCCCATCAGGATTGCCTCGGTGAGCGCGCGATGAACCGGCGCGAAGAAGCCCGGCACGTCTAGATCGATGATGCCGGCCATCACACCAGCGCTCCGCCGGAGAAGCTGAAGAAGGTCAGGAAGAAGCTCGACGCGGCGAAGGCGATCGACAGACCGAAGACAATCTGGATCAGCCGGCGGAAGCCACCGGAACTATCGCCGAACGCAAGCGTCAGGCCGGTCACGGTGATGATGATGACCGACATGATCTTCGCGACCGGCCCTTGCACCGACTCCAGGATCTGATTGAGCGGCGTCTCCCACGGCATCGACGAGCCGGAGGCGTAGGCCGCGGGCGCGATTGCAATGGAGATGACGGCAATTGCGGCGAGGCCCGTGAAGCGGAGTCGCACGCGACGGATCGCGGGAGGAAACTGGATCATGAGGGGTCTCCGGGAAGTGAGGATGGGCCGCCCGCCGCGGCAGAGTTGACGCGGTAGTCGCCGGTGGCGGGATCGAGGCCGGCGACGAGAGCAAGTTCAGCGAGGCGGCGTTCGCTGCCGCGGCCGCGCAGAACCGCGACGAGATCGATGGTCTCGGCGATCAGCGCCTTGGGAACAGTGAGGACGGCTTCCTGGATGAGCTGCTCGAGGCGGCGAAGCGCGCCCAGAGCCGTGCCGGCGTGAATCGTTCCGATCCCACCGGGGTGGCCCGTGCCCCAGGCTTTGAGGAGCTCCAGGGCTTCGCTGCCCCGTACCTCGCCGATCGGAATCCGGTCGGGGCGTAGGCGGAGGGAAGACCGAACCAGATCCGACAGGGACGCCACGCCGTCCTTGGTGCGCAGCGCGACCAGATTCGGCGCGCGGCACTGCAGTTCACGCGTGTCCTCGATCAGGACCACGCGATCGGTGGTGCCGGCGATCTCCGCCAGCAGCGCGTTTGTCAGGGTGGTCTTGCCGGTCGACGTGCCGCCGGCGACCAGGATGTTCTTGCGGGCCGCGACGGCTTCGCGGAGCATGCCCGCCTGCCCGGCCGTCATGATGCCGGCCGCCGCGTAGTCATCCAGGGTGAAAACAGCCACCGCAGGCTTGCGGATCGCAAAGGCCGGCGCCGCAACGACAGGCGGGAGAAGCCCCTCGAACCTCTCCCCCGTCTCGGGAAGCTCGGCCGAGACGCGGGGCTTTTCGGCATGCACCTCAGCGCCGACATGGTGCGCGACCAGGCGCACGATCCGCTCGCCGTCGGCGGCGGACATCGTTCGTCCGCTATCCTCCAGCCCGCCGGACAGCCGGTCGACCCAGAGCCGACCATCGGGGTTGAGCATCACCTCGACGATCGAGGGGTCTTCCAGGAAGGTGGCGATCGCGGGACCAAGCGCGGTGCGCAGCATGCGCGCGCCACGCGAGAAGGCTTCCGAATGGAGTGAAGTGCCCGCCACGATCGTCCCCCGTCGAGTACCAATCGCGGCAAGCGATCAGCAACGGGGATGGATAGAAAAGGCAGGAAACGGGTTAGTTCAACAAGTATTCAGGCGTCGTAGGAAGCGGGCGTAGAGCGGCGAAAAAATACTTGCTGCGTCGAAGCATGCTGATCGACAGTAAGCGCGAATTTCCCTCCACCTTTTGCTTTTGAGTACTCTGATGCATGAGGTGTCCACCAAAATAGGTGGGCACCTTGTGATGGCAGACGATGATCAGAAATTGCGAGTGAGGCTTGTTGGCCGGAACGGTCGCCGGCGCTACGAGGCGGCATCGAAGGAGCGTCTTGTCGCGACCTGTCTTGAGCCTGGGGTTTCGGTATCGAGACTTGCGCTCGAACACGGGGTCAACGCGAACCTGCTTCGGAAGTGGATCAAGAAGCACACCGCGACCAGGTCTCTGCCGCCATCTTCACCATCGGCGTTCATCCGGGTTCAGCTTGAGGAGACCGCCGATCGAGCCCTGTCGCGACAAGACAGCGTGGCGACGGTTGATTTGCCGGCGACTTGCGATGAAGTGCGCGGGTCGGAACCCAAGGGGACTACAGCTTTTTGTTCTCTAGCTGTGGAATCTCAACAGGTCGTCCTTCGGGAGGCCGAGGCGGCTGATGGGTGGTTTGGCCTGCAGGCTGCCGTGCGGGCGATGCCAGTTGTAGTGATGAAGCCAAATTGGCAGGTTTTTGGCGCGCTGGTCTGAGGTGTCATAGGCGCGAGCGTAGGCCCATTCGCGCAGCACTGTCTGGATGAAGCGTTCGGCCTTGCCGTTTGTTTGCGGTCTGTAGGGTCTGGTGAAGATGTGCTTGAGGCCGAGCTTCCTGCACGCTCTGGCGAAGGCCTTGGCGCGGTAGCAGGAGCCGTTGTCGGTCATGATGCCGGTGACCTTCATGCCGAGGCTGCGGTAGTAAGTGACGGCCTCCTTGAGGAAGGCGATGGCGCTCTCCTTTTTCTGATCCCGCCGGATCTGGGAGAAGGCCAAGCGCGATGCATCGTCGATGGCCACGTGGACGAACTCGTGGCCGGCGCCGCGGCTTCGCCTTTCTGGCGATCGTGTGTGATGCGGTGGCCTGGTCTTACGAACCTGCCGAGCTTCTTGATGTCGATATGGATGAGCTCGCCGGGGTGCTCGCGCTCGTACCGGCGCACCGGCTCGGCGGGCTCCAGATCGCGTATCCGGCTTAATCCCAAGCGGCGAAGGATACGGCTGACGGTGGCCGGTGACACCTCGACCTCGGCAGCAATCTGCTTGCCGGTGTGGCGCTGCCGGCGCAACGTCTCGACGGCGGCGCACGTGGCCGGCGGGGTTTGGCTCGGCGATGAACGAGGTCGCGACGAGCGGTCGCGCAAACCATCCACGCCTTCTGCGCGGAACCGCTTGACCCATTTGGCCACGGTTTTCGGTGTCGTGTTGAACTGATTTGCCGCATCAGCCTGGCTCAGCCCGCCCTCGACCACGCCTCGCACCATCGCCTCTCGACCTTTGAGCGTCAAAGGCGCATTCTTGTGGACGTTCATCTGCCTTGGAACACTGAAGCTTCGCAACCTCAGCTTCCTCGGTTCAGACCAGATGGACAACCTCCTGAGAGACCAAATCTAGCCCAAGTGAGCGCGTCCCTGCCGAACGGCGTGAAGCTTGCGCTGGAATGCGGCGATGTGGATGCATGACGGCGATCATCGGAGCACTGGGCCATGTTCAGACTGGGCGGTGAGCTTCAGGTCTATCTGCACCGTGAGCCGATCGACTTCCGGGCTGGCATCAACAGCCTTGCGGTTCTGGTCCAGGAGACGATGGCGCTCGATCCGTTCGCTCTTGCGGTTTTTGCGTTCTGCAATCGCCGTTGCGACCGGATGAAGCTGCTGTTCTTCGATCGGTCCGGCTTTGTGCTGGTCCTGAAGCGGCTAACCGAGGACAAGTTCCGATGGCCGCGCCGCCAAGAGGCGGTCGTCACGCTGACGACCGAGCAATTGCACTCGATCCTTGACGGCATCGATATCGATGCGATGGTCCGCCATCCGGTGCGGCAATATCAGGTTGCCGGCTGAGCCCCAAAGCCGCCACGGCCTGAACAGCCCAGTATCGCCAGATACGAACGCCATCCGTCAAAAGCCCGCGCGTCAACGTGCGAGGAAAATCGTGCTTACGCTCAATCAACGCCCTTTGCGCGTTCTTTACTGCTTCACCTTTCGAGCCTAGCTCGATGAGTGGCCCGTTCTTTAATCGCGGGCACGGTATCAAGTGGCCGTTCCGTCATGGAGATTGCCAAGCTCCGAGGGGAGAACGACGAGCTCCTGAGGATGGTCCGCCTCGTCACCCTGAAGCTTAACGAGGCCCAAAAAGAGATGAGAGACGCCGGCGTGGCCGCACGCGAGGCGCGCGCAATCGCTCGCCGTTTCAGCCCCTGCGCTGTACTACAAACGCAAGATGCCGGAGCGCGACCATGCGCTCATGCGCTCCGGCGGCAGATCGAGGAATTCTTGCGCGACCCGCTCTCGGCAATGCGCTCCTTGCGCACGGCCGTCCCGCGATCTTCCGCCCCGACAACGGTGCCGAGTACAACGCGAAAGCCGCCCGCGCCTTCCTTGTGTCGCTCAATATCGCCATCTCCCGCTCGAAGAAAGACCGTCACTGGGAGAATGGGTACCGGGAGAGTTTCTACGACAAATTCAAGATCGACCTCGCGATTCCGGTCCGCTTCTCTTCCCTCGGCGAGTTTGTCGCTGAAATCTACAGACAGATTCACTACGACAACAATGATCGCATCCGACAGCGCACGGCGAGCGGCCGGTCGTGCTCGTGGGCATGCCGGGTGCCTGAAACTGGGCGTCTTACGAAACGGCTGCGGCACTCTTCGTCTAAGTCACTGACAAGGCGCAGTCGGTCAGATCGACCACGACGTCGCTCGTGGAGATGACACCTCTCCGATGAGTGATCGCTAGCACAGTCACATCCTCAGCTAGCGTGCGTATATGGTCCATAACGTCCCGTTCGGTTCGTTCGTCGAGCGCGGAGCTAGCCTCGTCGAGAAGAAGGATCGCCGGCTGTCCATAGAGCGCGCGGGCAATAGCAACGCGCTGTCGCTCCCCGCCGGAAAGCTTCAAGCCGCGTTCTCCAACGGTTGTTTCAAATCCTTCCGGTAGCGCCTCAATCAACGGGAGAATAGCGGCTTCTTTCGACGCATCGCGAAGGCGTACCTCGTCGCGGGGCCGTCCTAACAAAATGTTGTCAGCTAGCGGCTCATTGAGCAACATCACCTCCTGCGGCACGAGAGCAACTGCGGCATACCAATCCGCGCGATCGACGCTCGCTATATCCGTTCCATCGACGAGAATTCGGCCGTAGTCGGGCTCAATCGATTTCAGGGCGAGCTTAAAGATCGTGGACTTCCCCGATCCGGTTTCACCGACAAGAAAAGTAATCCCGCCGCGCCCGGCCTTAAACGAGACGTCGGTAACGCCGCGACCGTTGTCGTAGGCATAACCAATGCTCTCGAAAGAGAGCTGGTCAGCGGAGGGCTTGAAATCGTGAGCATGAGATGCTTGCCGCTCTTCTGGTGCGGCCCACAGTCTACCTAGAGGGATGAGGTCGGCTCGCGACCGCGCCACGTCAGAGATCGCCCTCGCGACCGTCTCAAAGGGCATATTGAGCTGAAGCAGAAGCGTATTGAATAGCACCATATCGCCAATGGTGATCGCGCCGGCGTGATATTCAGGTATAAGAAGGAGAAGCGTGACCGCAAATTGCAGCGCGACGGCAAGGCCGAGCACGGCGATGTAGGCCAGTCGTTGCAACACGTAGGCTCGCCAGTTATCACGCACCTCCCGCGCCCTTATCATAAAGCACTCGTTGATCCAGGAGTGACTGCCGAAATGGCGCAACGTGTCCATCGCGTTCATGACGTTGCCGACGAACCGAGCATTCTCCTGTCCGGCTTCGATCGCCGCATCCAGGAGCGCGCGTGCCTGACGCGTGGAACTCCAGGTCAATGCAATCGCGATTGCGGTCTTCTTCACCTCGGTCAATGTGGTGAAGCAGCGCTTGCGCCTGGCCTCGGTCTCGCCCGCGTTGCTCGACATCTATGCCGAGGACGGCATGTCGCTTGAGCAGTTGATGGCCTTCACCGTCACCGCGGATCATGGACGCCAGGAACAGGTCTGGCAGGCCATCTCCGGCTCCTGGCAGAAGGAGCCCTATCAGATCCGCCGCATGCTGACGGAGAAGACGGCGCGCGCCTCCGACCGGAGGGCCGTGTTTGTCGGCCTCGACGCCTACGAGGCGGCTGGCGGTGTGGTGCTGCGCGACCTGTTCCAGTCCGACGACGGCGGTTGGCTCGAGGACGTCGCTCTGCTCGACCGCCTGGTCGCCGAGAAGTTGAAGGCGGAGGCAGAAACGATCGCTGCCGAAGGTTGGAAGTGGATCGAGGTCGCGATCGACTTCCCCTACGGCCACACGCGTGGCTTGCGCGAGCTGGACAGCGTATCCGCCGGTCTCACCGCCGAAGAGCAGGCGACCATCGAGGCGCTCAAGGCCGAATTTGCCAGGCTGGAATCCTTCGCCGCCATCAGGCTGGATAGAGGACTTCCACCTCCAAGCTGTCGCTCATACTCGGCACACAACGAAAAACCCCGGCATGAAAGCCGGGGCCCCGTGATGCCACGGCGTACATCCGGCCGTGACGATCAGGCGACAGATTGCATTTGGTTCTTAAAGAAAATGTGACCTTTTGCGGCCGTCGCTCTTGAATGTCGCGCCAATCAATCGCGATCACACACTGTTCCATCCGCGCGTTCACCCTGTCCGGTATAAGATATCCGTGTCACGAAGGGTATTCGTGAGGTTACGTCGAGCCCGCCACCGACGCCGGCACGGCGTCACGTATGGAATCGTCCAGATGGCGATGCCTTCACCGACTTCGTACACAATATCTGCGGCCGTCTGCACGATTGCCGTCAGCACCACGGCGTTCATCCACTTCACGGGCTGACCGCGCCCTAGCCAACAGGGCAGATCTTGCCGCGGAGCTGCTAGCGTCACACCGAAGGGGCTGGACTGGATCAGGCACCCCGAGTGCTCGCGGTCCTCGTCTTTGAAGCTGGACTGAGAGCGACCTAAGCGTCGAGGCTCGACCGATCATCGCAGACAGGCAGGTTCGTGGCGGTCATTGTGAGGGGCATCGACCAAGCGGCGGCGGATCACAGACACGGCCAACGACTCTCGTGAGCGCGGCGTGTTGCCGAGGCTTGATCGCGGAAGCGGAGATTCGCAATCGCCGGGTCAGAGAGCCAATCACCATTGAGTTCGTTGGGCCGGGCTCTCGGTATAGCGCGACGATCTGGGTGGGAAGACGTATTGCCTCACATATCGATGCTCCCGGGCGCGATCAGTTGCCTCATTTATTTTGCTCCTGGCCTGAGTTGAGGAGGAGGCCGGGTGCGGAGATGGCCGGGGTTTCGGAGCGCCCGGCCTCCTCCGCTGGCACCTCGCACGTCATTGGGGTGTTGTGACCTCATGCCCTGGCGGCATTTTTTCTGAAGCAAACAGCAGCGCATTCGCTTGCTCGCTGCGCCAGGATTTCAACCGACGTTGAAGGGTTCGAAGAAGCTTGTTCGGATAGTCTCCAGGATATTCCACCTGCAGGCGCGAGAGCAGTTCGCTGCCGGTCCGCCAAGGCTCGGCTTCAAACCATTTTCTCAAATCTGACGTTGCCCGGATAAGCGGATCGGGACGACGCCGGCCCCTTTTAGCCTTCACGATTGGCCGATCCGTCGGGCGCGTGGCGCCGTCCTTCCAGGCCGTTCGCAGGCTTGCCAGGAAGCGATCAATCGATTGTGATGCCGCAGCAGGATGGGCGGATGGTTGGATATCCGCGAGCGCCGCGAGGCGCTCCTGCACGTCGCGGATGTCGCGCAACAACGTGACCGGATCGAGAGCGGTATAGATTTCCTGGAGATGGTGGCGGACCGCATCAGGCGTGCGGGCGTCCGCTGACAGGCGCTGGTGGGGTGTTGCCGGCGCGCTGTATGTCTTACGTACACGAGCACCGTCGCGCTGCTTGGCTAACAGTTTGAACGAAGGTTGGAAGAAGTTTACGAACAGCCGCGCTGACCGATAGAGTTCCGCCAGTAGCTTGGCCGCCTCCAGGCCTTCGAACCTACGATAGCCGACCATCCTGCGCACGACGGCGCCGTTCTTTTGCTCGACGAACGCCTGGTCATTCTTCCGGTAGGGACGGCAACGCGTGA
This sequence comes from Bradyrhizobium sp. B025, assembly GCF_042257955.1. Classification (NCBI taxonomy): domain Bacteria; kingdom Pseudomonadati; phylum Pseudomonadota; class Alphaproteobacteria; order Hyphomicrobiales; family Nitrobacteraceae; genus Bradyrhizobium; species Bradyrhizobium sp. B025. The sequence continues at coordinate 8,197,266 of NZ_CP170150.1, forward strand.
AGACAATGTTGGCCGCCTCGCAGTAGGCCTTCAACGTCTCATTCATGAACACGGTGTCATTGTCCGTGTCGAAGCCGAGCAGCGCAAAAGGCAATTGCTTGCGCAATTCCGTCAGCACCGTGCTCACCAGCGTCTGTTCGCGCACGATCAGAGGTGCGCACTCTGTCCAGCCGGTAGCAATGTCGGTGAGCACGAGGGTCTGGATGAAGCTGCCGCGCGCAGATGGACCGCTATGCGCTACAAGGTCGGCCTCGACGAATCCCGGCGCCGGATCATTCCAATCTGCCGAAGTCCGTATTGGAATACTGCGACGCAGGGAATGCCCCGCGTGCCGCCGGCGCTTGCGACCCAATTTTTCTCGAACCCGCACCAAGGCGCGGTCGATCGTCGCAGCGCTCATCGCCAAAAGTTTGGTGCGAATCTCAGGGGCAAGGTCGAGGTGCCCGTACCGTTCCATCGCCTCAATCAGCGCGGGCATTAATGCTTTCAGTCGCTTCCCGCAGATGCGGTCTGACGCCTCCCAAAGCAGCACGAGTGCGGTGTGTTCTGCTTCATTATATATCCGACGTCGCGCCCGTCGGCCCGGATGTACGCCTTCCTGGTTTCGAAGTAGACGCATCGCATGCTTCCGATGGAATCCGGTGATGTCGACGAACTCGTCCAATATCCGCGCCTTCTTCGCGCGATCCGACCGCCGATAGCGCACGCCTGCCGCCGCCGTCAGTTCCTTCCGCGTTGCCATGCTTAGCCACCCCATCTCCGCCCCTCGCTCGTTCCCGGTCCAGGGGAGCAATTTACGTGAGGCAACGGCTTAGGATCCGGTAACAATTAAGGCGAGGCAATGCGGAATCGAGGGCGATTGTCGCCCGCCATCGGTGAAGTCGGACAGACCCAGGCGCGCAGAAGAAGACGCCGAGGGGCCGGCGCCGGTCCGATCCGCTCGCGCAGTATTGGGAGGCCGAGATCGTTCCGATCCTGAAGGCTGCGCCCGGCATCCGCGTGATCGGCGTGCTGGACGAGTTGCGCCGACGGCATCATGACCTGAACCCGAACATCCGCCGCACGCTGGAGCGGCGCATCAACGCCTGGCGGGCGCTCAACGGCGGGCTTGCAGAACGCGCTGTGGGCGCTTGGCGGCGTGCCGCGGGAGCATCGCAGCGACAGCCTGTCGGCAGCGTTCCGCAATCTGGCCGCCGACGCACGGGAGGATCTGACGCAGCGCTACGCCGGGCTGATGGGCCACTATGGCATGGCGCCAACGCGCAACAATGCGGGCATCGCACATGAGAACGGCTCGATCGAGAGCGGGGAACGCGTCTTCACGCACCAGAGCATAGCTCAACGGCTTTGGGACCAATATAGATGGGCCTCCCGCACGCGCCGTCGCCCCTACACTCTCAAACAACACTAAGAACCTTCTAGGCCGAACGAATCCGTTGGTCGGGCGGGCGGGCGGGCGAGTCTATTTGGTCGAAGAGACGTGGGAGCCGGGAGTGTCTGAAATCGTGACGCCAATCGGCCGTAAGCGGGCAATAGATTGGCTGAGCGCCAATCCGACCCGCCGTCGTGATGCGGCTGCCACTGATCGTAAGCGGGCCGAACGCCTTTTTAATGCGGCCTGATCGATCTGCAAAAGACCGAGGCTGAAATACTGGCAGGCTGAGCGGCGTTAAGTCGCTCAGTCTGGCCTATCAATTTAGGTAGGCCACGCACGGCGGCTTTCTCGCTAAACCGCACTTCAGCTCCCAGCGGATTAAGGTTCATGGGAAAGCAGGGTGTGGGTTAGCCTTTATGATCCGAGGGGCTAACTTCACGGGGCAGTGCGGATGCCGCAGGGATAGCGCCTCTATCTAAGCCCCCCAGCCGATAAAGGCGCCGAGTCGCATCCGCGCGGCTCTTGAGCCGACGAGGAAATCATGGCACCAAAGGCTAAGCCTTTAAGGCATTTGCGCGCGCGGGACATTGCTGAAGCGGTCCATTTCGCGACGCGAGTATCCTATAAAAGGTGGCCGACGGGCGTGTGGTTTGAGCTAAGAGATCGGATGGTCAGAACAGCCGACGGGCAATTCTATCTTATCGAAGATCACCCCATTAAGCTTGACGGCCATGAAGTCGCACGGCCTTACAGTCTAGCGAGCGTCTTTGCGTGGCTGCATGATTGCCCACAACAGATTGAGCTTTGAACGGCCCAAGCGGGCCGCTTTTCGTTTGTAAATTTTCCGCGCGGATCTTTGTCAGCTTTTGGAAAGCTAGCCCGAATACTCAGCCATTGAGCTTAGCGGCGCGTGGCAGGGACAGTGCGTGCCCCGGTGTACGCGAGGGGGCTAGAGCGCCGAGTCACGTCACCGCTAATCTCAATTGCAGCGCGGGCGCGGTAGGGACAACGCCCGATTCTTATCCTGACCTGGCGCCGAGCCGTGCCCGCGTTGCTTCCGGTCGCTGAGACTGATCGCCCAAGCGTCTGGCGGCAACCAGTCCTGGTAGTTGCGCCACGGGCTTTCCCGGACGATACTTTCCGCCGTCAGCTTCAGTCGCTTGACGCTGGCCATGTTGAAGTTGGCGGGGCGTGGTAGGGACAGCGCCTCTAATTCCAGCTCGGGCGCGGAGTCACGTTGCCGCTAACTTCTACCATAGGTCCAAATGGACGGTGATCATCAGCGTGACAGACCTTCGCCCGCAGAGCTGAGACGTTCGGAGCGGATACTACGCGCCGATCAGATCGCACCTCGGGGCCTCACTAAGGCCAACGCAGCCGCCTATTGCGGGTGCTCCAAGGACGCGTTCAACACGTGGATTAAGAAGGGCTTGGTACCGGAGGCTATCCCCGGCACTCAGCGTTGGGATCGCAAGGCGATTGATTGGTATCTGGACCGGGCGTCCGGTCTGCCTACCGGGGAGACCGCATCGAGCGATCCGCTCCCAGCCTGGCTGACCTCAGAACGGAAGGCTGGCAGATAGGAGCGTACACGTCCAACCTTTTCAAGTGACTCTCGGGAGGCGCTCTATCAAAATTATACTACTGATCAGCCGGATCGCCAATGAACTTTATCCTTGCGACAATTAGGGGCACTCAGGGAGTGAAAGCAAATTGTCCGGTTGAATGCCGTCGGCCTTCGTCTTGATGTACTTGTGCCCGTTGTGGACGGCCACAATCACATCGGCCGTGCGCTTTTCCTCGACATAGAACTCCCATACACCGTTTTCGATTTCTTTGATCGTGTGATCGACGGATTGCTTCCACCTAGACCCGTCCGGGTTTACTCCGCCAACGTTTTTGATTCGCTCGTGAGGGTTCTGCCTGTCAGTCTTGTTGATGCATTGAATTCGTATGCGGCTGGTCACTCGGGTCTCTCCCATCTGCAAGAAAAAAGAGCCTCAGTGTGGACCTCGGCCGTGGGTTAGTGTGCCGACCAATCCCAGTAGGTTGCCTTGCATCCTTCTCGGCGCCGAGTCGCGCCCCCATTGCCAGGCGACCGTGACTGTGATGCGGCAACCAGTTCTGGTAGTTGTGCCACGGCTTTTTGCGGTGGATGTATCCTACCGACAGCCTTCTTCCCTCCCGAAGCTGGCGGTGGAGTTAGCGGCGCGCGTGGTAGGGACAGCGCTTCTTCTTCTCTCAGATTGAGCGCCGAGCCACGTGGCCGCTAACTCCCAACCATGGGGCCAAAGGATGCATATATTCGAGCGGCACATCACGGCCCTACGGTCGCAAGCGCTTGAGGTGCTTACAGCCAATCAGGCCCGGGCGGCCGATCAGTCTTTGAGCCTGGCAGATCGCCAAGTCGCGACATTTGATGCCGAGGAGGCTCGGGCAGTGTTAGGCATCCTCGACAGCGTGAAGCCCAATCTTAGGCCGAACGACGCGCGGCGGATCGCTGCACGCATACGCGCGCTTCTAGAGTGGGAGGGTTGAGTGCCGCACGACTCTCTCGGGGACAAAGGCGGTCAGCCCCGGTCTTCGGCGACGGTCTGGTCAACAAGGCCTACTTAAACTCGTGAACATCAGCGGCGAAGGAGTTCGACTAGGCAGCTCTCCGGCAATTCATGTCCTGTAGGGTAGCCAAAGTCATTTCGATGAAACGTCAGCTTTCTTGACCAGCACTTTAACGTACGTATCCATCAAGTACACCGAGCGCCTGGCTGAGGCTGGCGTCGAGCCGTCTGTCAGCAGCGTCGGAGATTCCTATGACAACGCTCTTGCCGAAACCATCAACGGTCTCTACAAGGCCGAGGTGATCCATCGGCGCGGGCCATGGCGCAGCTTCGAGGCCGTCGAGTTCGCCACTCTCGAATGGGTCGACTGGTTCAACAACCGGCGGCTCCTGGAGCCCATCGGAAACATCCCGCCGGCCGAAGCCGAGCAACGCTACTACGCCATGCTGGAACAACCAGCCAAGGCGGCATAACTTAAACCAAATGGCCTCCGGCAAACCCGGGGCCGTTGACTATGATTGCCGGAAAGAGCTTCAGCGAGCCTGCGAACAAACCCCTTCGCCTTTTCCTTGGGTATCGTCGTGACGACGGACATGCGCCCGTGCGACTCTTGCTTGCGGGTGCTCAACTTGGGCGCCGCTCGAGCAGGATAGCGCCGATGAGACGCAACCTTCGCTTGCAGCATCGAGTGCAGGCCGCTTAAACTCTAGCCCCTGAGGAGCCCGACGCTCCTTTCGCCAGCCGCCTAATCAGCCTCAAATCATTTGACAACGGACAACGGTTGCCCCGCTTGTGCGGTGCCATCAACCGGTCGGCCCTCTGCTGAGATGTTTCGTTGTCGTGCAGAACTTCGAGACTACAGACGCGAGCGATCGCCACGACGCGGCGCGAGATTCGCTGATGGTTCATGGATTTTGCTTTTAGCTCTGATGCCGGTAGCGGACTGGCTGCCGGGGTTCAGAAACCGTAATCGTGACCGGCCAATGTGCTTTTGGGGTGCCCTTGGACACGGGCGCACCGTCCCCGCCGAACGGGGCTGTTAGCACGCTGGCCCATTGATGGCCACTGATGCTGTCTTCGGTTTCTGAGACCCAAGCCTATGGTCGCACACAACCTAGACGGTTGCAATGTTAATATTCTACTCTAGGCGCGACGAAACCGCGCGCTTCCGTTGCAAGGCTCGACGCTGAAAGAACTTGGCCTTCCATTTGTAGATGCTGGCGTCGCTGACGCCGCCGATCTTGTTGACCTGCGACGAACGCCTTGTTCCCCACGCAGACCAAGGGCACGCCCGCTGCAGAACCTGGCACGGCAGCGCTCGACAGGGCCGGCCTCAGAAGCGCGGTCGGAAAGTGGATAAGTGTTCGGTGTGAGATTCCGCCCTGCTGATGCCACGCGCTTTGGTGTTGCGGGGCGGGCGTGGCGGGAAAGGTCGGCGCCGATCTCATGTGGTCAGCGATTAGCTGGCTGGTGGGGGTATGGGTCGTGGCCATATGTCCACTCGATTCTAAATTGGTGGTTTCCCTTTGAACGAGAACCTGAGCGACGTGCCCTGCCGCGGCGTCGACGGCGACGCGGTCGCCTCTTCCTCAGTGGCGTAGGGGCCGGAGTACTCAAAATTGAGCGCAACCTTCCACCGGCCTTTATGGCGCGACACGAAGTATTGAACGCCAGCCATAAAGCTTGCTCCGGCCTCGCCCCTGTGATCGACAGATGGCCTTACTCTGCAAATCTGCCGCGGTCGCCTCAACTACCGAATTTGGTGGGCTCGGAAGGAGCAGCGCCTTGTAGTGATAGGGCTGGACTGTTGCTGTGACCGGGGAGACCAACTGCCGGGCCTTGGTCGCTTCCCTTATTCACGAGCGATCGCGGCTGCAATCGGCGAGATCGAGTGTCGAGAGCGAGATGTCGCCTAGCTGCTAGCCAGTCTTTTCTCTCTCGTTAGAGTCAAAGGCTGGATTGATGACGGATTGGGAGACGATCCACTTTTCCATTATGACCGTGATCCCAAGCTCTTGTTCCGTCTCAGCCCTCGGGAAAACATGCGTTCGATCGTCAAACTCGTCAGGGTCCCTCACGGTAGCAGCACGATTTGAGCCGAACCGCGTTGCCGCGCCCTTTCTATTGCCCCCCTGCACGCCCTGGGGAACGTCATTGGGATCTCCGTTCTTAATTAATAGTCTTTGACTGCAATACTGGGCGATATGATCCGGAAGCGCCGATAGCGGCGCCCGCTTGGCTTCTTCCCGTACTCGCGCTCCCACGTCGAAGTGTCAATCCGCACATCCGTCATGTTCGCTGATCGCCTCAAAGATTACAACCTTGCCCTAGCGACCGTGCTTCAGAGCGTCAATTCCTTCGAGCTGGTCGGGGTTGGGCTCGTCCTTGATGTTCCAACGGATATCGCAAGCCGCCGAATCTTCTCCAATCGAACAAGCGCCTCTTGGAGTAACGAGGCTCGGAATTTGCAAGTCGTCGGCGCGGGGTGGCGCTGCTCAGCCGTCCTTCGGAAATCCCTCCGTTCAATGCAGAAACACCATAGCGGCGGCACGCCTGACAGCTCTTTATTTCCGTCAGCTACAAATTCTTGTAGTTGACCCGCGCGGTGTCCTCCGGGCTGAATCGCGATCAACCCCACAGGAGAGCAAAGCTATGTCTCCACTAGAAGCAATCACCCGTTGGCTGGACTCACAAGATTTGGGCATGCAACTTGAGATCGCCGGTTTCGCGACATTCTTGGTTTTCGGGGATGATGACACTTTCACGCTCGGCGACTCGGAGCAGCTCGAGTCTCTTTACCGATGGTTGAACGAGCCAAGCTTGGCATCGGGCATCGCCGCCGAACGTGCCCTGACCTTTCGAGTGTACTTCGCTTCCTTGGCCGAGGATAGATCGACGGGCGCCGGATGGAAGCGAACCGAAGTGTTGGTGCGGAGAATTCTGAAAGACGCTACGCGAGACGGGAGGTTTGCCGCTGCCCGCAAGGCGCAAAGGATGCTTGAGCTCTTGCCCGCCCGAAAAGAGAGCTGGAATCAGGTCGTGAGATCCTGGAATGAATTGGCCGCGACGTATCTAACACACGAGGCTCTCAGTAGTTGGAGCGCCGCCGAGAAGCTCCGAGGCCTGAGGGCGATTTCAAGCACCAGCGTTCCTGTTGCTGGGCTTGGGTCGCCTCATCGAGGCGCTGCTTAATTCTGGTAAAGCCGCAATTCCCCTGTGCTGCGGGGCGAGCGTCTGCATGCACCTGTCGGATCCATGGCGGCCACGCTAGCCGCTTAAAAGCATGACAGCGCATTGAAACTGACCGTCAGGGCCACCGGAGGATATCTCCACCCGACCGGCGGCCCACTTGCGATGCTGTAGCACAAGAGCCGAAACCGGCATCTCAATGGCAGGCACGGCTTCGCGCTTTTCTTCGAACATATGCCAATGCCAGCGGGCCTAACACATCGAGATGAACGAAAGTCTCCGGATAGGCTATATCGTTTCGGTAGCTTCATTGCTCGAGAGCCGCTCAGGCCGATGTTCAGGGCCGTAAAAGGTGGTACGTCCGCCTGCCTTCGGCGCAGACGTGGCTGCTGCTCGACATGATGTCGCGGCGGCGTCAGTGCCGCTGCGAACGAAAACCGACAAATATCGGACAAAATCCGCAATTGGTGACGAAAAGTCCGGATTGGCTATATAATATGAGATCGTTGGATGGGGGAGCCCGATGTCGATCTATAACCCTTTGAGAGACAAGCTGGTCGCAAACAGCTCTGCCTCGCTCAAGATGACCTTTGCCGACATCGAGATGCTTATCGGTCGCTCCCTCCCGAAATCAGCGTATGAATATGATGCGTGGCGGGCCAACGAAGACCCCGTCAAAACAAATCACAGTCACAGCCTTGCGTGGACAGTTCCGGGGTATCAAGCCGAACCAAATCGATTGCAGCGGACAGTAACATTTCGGCGCAGGGGGTAGCATTTTCCGCAAAAGCGAATGCCTTGAACCTGGTTCGCTAATTCGACAATCGAGGATGCGTCGTGAATGAAAATGATCACGCGACACGACTAAGCCCGTATCGACAAGACATGATATTTCTTATCGCAGTAGCCTCTCCCTCCGTTGGCAGCAAGCAAGGGGCGGCCGGGCGCCGATACGCGTGCCGAGCTCGATCTTGGCGTCCCTCATCTCCGCCAGCAGAGCCACGGGATCGAGCGTGCGATAGCTCTCGAAGGCGCCGTTCGTTTGACGCCTTTGCTCAGCTTCGGATGCGCGAGAGCGCACTCAGGGATCATCGCCGCTTCGAGTTTGGGACGGAGCGGATCGGCGACCTTGCCGAACTGCGCCGTTGCAGCTTCTGCATCGAACTCGGTGACGATGAAGGCGAAGACGACACGGCGCCCGGTCTTCCAGCAACCGGCTCACGTGGCTGTTGGAGATGGGTGCCGTAGTCGGCCGCTCCGAGCGCAGTCGTTCAATACCGAACTCGGCTGGGAGTTCTGTGAGAGCTCCTGGAATAGCCAGTTCTCGGGATGTCGCTCGGCCTGTTTCGCGGCTCAAATTTCATGTATCGAAGAGGGTACTGGCCGTGATCGAGAAGGCCAGCCGCAGCAAGAAATTCTGGACTCTTAACTCGATGCGGCGCCGAGCCTTATCGCCGGCCCCTACACACGCCTCCGTCTTACTGCGGATGCATCGTCCGCCCGGAACGAAATGGATTGAATGCGGCTCGTCCGTCGAAGCTTCGCCGTAAGCGGGAACACTTGCATCCAATGGCCGACGAACGGTCGATACGGGCGGAACGAGGACACGCGGAGCAGCTGCAATCAGGAAACTGACTCGCTGTCGATGCGCTGACTCTTGTCATGCTGATGTGCTCGAAGCCGCGCAGGACGGGTAACCGCGATTAGACATTTTCGGGTCAAGCCACTTAATCAACAGTCGGCGGACAGCATCCGCGACCGACCCGACATGCACTTTGCCCATCGACCGGCCGCTCAGGCGGCGCTTGCGACCCCGTCAACTACCAACCCTTGCAGTTGATGGAGGTGGCGGAAACGTGGCAATCGTCGTCAATATCCCGTCGGGGGCGTCGAATTCGAAACTGGGATTCAGAAGAATAAAAAAATTGCTAGCGGGCACGGTAGCCCTCAACACGCTGGCTGCTCCTGCCTCTGCCGTTGATCCGGCCGCGCGGCCTTACTTCAAAGCGCCTCCGGCGGTCATTCCGATCTATGATTGGAGCGGCTTCTACGTCGGCAGTGCTGGGACGTGGTCAACGCCGGCGGCGTGGTCGTCGCTCCGCCCGTTGGCATGGGGCGCCATCATGCGACGGGAGGCACGGTGGGCGGTCACATCGGCTACCGCTGGCAAATAGCGAACTCGGTGTTCGGTCTGGAGACGCAGGGCAATTGGGCCGATTTCAAGGGCTCCAACGCGAACCTTGCTTTCGCAGGCGTCCGGGATGACTCCACGCTTGATGCATTCGGCCTGTTCACGGGCCAAGTCGGCTATGCTTGGAATAACGTGCTGCTCTATGTAAGAGGTGGGGCTGCAGTCGTCCGTGACAAATACCGGGTCTCCGATTTTGCGACCGGGCTCACTATCGACAACGGCAGCGAAACTCGTTGGGGCGGCACGGTAGGGGCGGGCCTTGAATTTGGCTTTGCTCCGAACTGGTCCATCGGCGTTGAATACGACCACCTGTTCATGGGTCGTCGGGATGTGGATTTCTTTTTTTCACCCGGACTCGTGGGTGTTCCGGTGGGCACTTTTGCAGGGACTGCCCGTATCGGTCAGGACGTCGATATCGGCTTGGTCCGTGTGAACTACCGGTGGGGTGGCGTGATCGCCACGACCTATTGATCGATCTTCGCCAAAATGGCGCGGGTTCGCACCAATATCCTGAGCCGCATCGCGGCATAGAAACCTTGGCAACAGGGACTCGCATCAATAGCGCTATCGGCTTCTTGTCGGTACATCGGCTCGAGCTGGTTAGGCGTGGTTCAAAGGAATCTGGCTGATCTGGTTATGACGCAGCGCCACGGCGAGATCGCGGCGAACTCAAGCGTGCTGCCGTGGTCGAACGCCAGCCGCTTAGTGGCTGGCTGCGCCGATTTCCCGGCCCCGTGCCTCCACCTGCATCACCGTCGGCTTTCCGGCCGTCGGAGAATGATGAGGCAAAAAATAGTTTTGTCGACCGTCGTAGTTAACCCGGCCCTCGCTTAGGGAGACACAGGTCATCGATTACAATCGTTCCGGTCGGCCGCAGCACGCTCATCGCACAGGCAGCGCACTGAAATGCGAGCCGAGGTGCGAGCCGGGCGCACCTTCGTGCTACGACTTGGTCGACCAGGTCGAGGCCGCACTGGCCACCTCGGACGAAAGGCCGACGAGCGGTCGAAGCGGCGCTCGTGCGAGGGTGGGACATAACGTCGACGACGTGATGGCTTGCGTCATCGTCGCTGCCGATCTCTGCGCCCGATCAGCCTGCCGAACCCCCGCTGGCGCGGATCAATTGGGAGCGCCTCGGAGAGCGGATGCAAAATCTCGAGAGGTGGATCGGCAGCGCTGAAGCGGAACTCTTGTGTTAGGACAGAAACGCGGCTGTCATCCGAGCCGCATTGCCAGCGTCTGCTCGTAGTAGATCACCTCCGCGAAGCCACGGCCGAGGAAGACCGCCAGTGGGTCGGCGACGAAATCAAACGCGAAGGGGGATGAAGAACAAATCGGTTTGCCTGATCCGACCGGGCTGCAATGAAGATGACCCCCTTTGACAGGGTTGCCCCTCTTTACAACTTCCGATTGCGTGATAGTAATCCCCTCTAGCCCTAAGAGGGGGGCGGCCGTGGCGATCATCGAGAACATTCGTCTGCTCAAGGGCGTAGCCGTGTTGCGCTGATTGACTTCATGAAGGTGGTTGACGAGACCCACCTCACCGACCTGCGGAAATACTGTAAACCCTAGCCGCCATCAGCAATGGAGCGCATGTACCGGCTTAACCCAACAAACCATCTGTGTGTCCGGCTTTGTCGCGCTGCAATCAAGACGCCACGATGAGGAGGTCCGGTTCTATGCCTTTGTCATGCTGGCGGGTGACGGCGACGACTATCGGCGCCTGCCGCTGTCAATGCCGCTAGCATGAATAAAATGGGCTAGATACGGCCGAAAGTCGCCCACACCCCGTCTTCGCCGTCCCAGCTGCCGCGGCTCGCCGCCTTGGAGTACTCCGTGGCGCGCTGCTCGAAGAAATTGGCGTGCTCGACGCCATTGAGAATCTCGACGAGCCACGGCAGCGGATGCGCCTTGAGCTGGGTGAACCCGCCCTCCTTCGCCTCGAAGAAGCCGAAGACCGGGGCAATCCGGAGTTGGGCCAGTCGCCAGTCGGCGACGTAGCGGACGTAGGCGTGGATATGCTCAGGCAGCATCCCCTCGATCTTGCCAAGGCCGAAGGCGAGCTCGACGAAGTTCTCCTCCAGCTTCACCATGGTCTTGGCTACGTCGACAATGTCGTCGCGGACGGGGCGCGTCACCGCGCCGGTTTCGCGGTGCCATTCGTGAAATAGCTTGATGATGCCCTCGCAGTGGAGACTCTCGTCGCGCACTGACCAGCTTACGATCTGTCCCATGCCGTTCATTTTGTTGTGGCGTGGGAAGTTGAGCAGCATGGCGAAGCTGGCGAACAAGGCCATGCCTTCGGTGAAGGCGCCGAACATCGCCAGGGTACGGGCGACATCCGCCACGCTGTCGACGCCGAACTCGTGCATGTAGTCCGCCTTGGCGCGCATCTGCGCATAGCCGCGGAATGCCTCGAACTCGGTCTTAGGCATACCGAGCGTCTTGAGTAGCAGGGCATAGGCGTCGATATGAACCGTCTCCATGTTAGTGAAAGCGGCCATCATCATCTGGACGGTGAGTGGCTGGAAGATCGGAATGTACCGCTTGAAATAGTTGTCGCCGACCTCGATGTCCGACTGAGTGAAGAAACGGAAGATCTGGGTGAGCAGCGCGCGCTCGCTGTCGGTGACGCGGCCCGAAGCCCAGTCGTTGAGGTCGGCGCCGAGCGGCACCTCCTCGCCCATCCAGTGGGTCTGCTGCTGGCGCTTCCAGAACTCGTAAGCCCAGGCATAGCGATCGACGTCGTAGCTGCCGGTCGAGTCAAGGAGGCCGACGCGTCCCTTGCCGATCAACGTGCGCGGATCGGCGCGCGATAGATCGATCACTGACATGCGAGGCACTCCTCATAGTCGGTGCGCTGCCGCGCCGGCTGCTGCGTCGGCGTTGCATCCCCGGCAATCTTGCCGGCGAACGCCGCGCGCGAGATCGACTTTGATCGACAGTAGTAGAGGCTCTTCACCCCACGCTTCCACGCCGTCCAGTGCAGCATGTGGAGGTCCCACTTATCGACGTCGGCCGGCAGATAGAGGTTGATCGACTGGCTCTGGCAAATCAACGCGGCGCGGTCGGCGGCAAGCTCGACGATCCAGCGCTGGTCGATCTCGAAGGCGGTGCGAAAGATCGCTTTCTCGTGCTCCGACAGGACGTCGAGATGGGCGACCGATCCGTCGTGCGCGATGATCGACTCCCAGGTCGCCGAGGTGTCGGCGCCTTTCGCGGCCAGCACCTTAGCGAGGTGCGGATTGCGCACCGAGATGGCGCCGGATAGCGTCTTGTGGGTGTAGATGTTGGCCGGGATCGGCTCAGTGCAGGCGCTGGTGCCCCCGCAGATGATGCTGATCGAGGCGGTCGGCGCGATTGCGATCTTGTGGCTGAAGCGCGCCATCACGCCGCGTTCCAGGGCATCCGGGCACGGGCCACGCTCGCGAGCGAGCGCCACGGATGCGGCGTCGGCTTCGCGACGGAGTTTTCGGAACATGTTCAGATTGAATGACTTGGCCAAGGTACCCTCCATTGGAATGCCCTTGGCCTGGAGAAACGAGTGGAAGCCCATGACGCCGAGGCCAACGGAGCGCTCGCGCAGGGCGGCGTAGCGGGCACGCTTCATTCCGTCCGGCGCCACCGTGATGAAGTGCGTGAGCACGTTGTCTAGGAAGCGCATGACGTCCTCTATGAAGCCGGGCTCCTCATTCCACTGGTCCCAGGTCTCGAGGTTGAGCGACGACAGGCAGCAAACCGCGGTGCGCTCCTCGCCGCGATGATCGATGCCGGTCGACAGGGTAATCTCGCTGCACAGGTTGGAGGTCGAGACCTCGAGGCCGAGCTCGCGCTGGTGCTTGGGGAGCGCACGGTTCACGGTGTCGATGAACAAGAGATAAGGCTCGCCGGTCTGCAGCCGGTTCTCAAGGATGCGTTGCCACAGCTGGCGGGCGTCGATCTCGCGGACGACCTCGTTAGTCTTCGGGCTGCGCAGAGCGAATGCGGTGCCGGCGCCCACGGCACACATGAACTCGTCGGTGACGTTGATGCCGTGATGTAGGTTGAGGCTCTTGCGGTTGAAGTCACCAGACGCCTTGCGGATCTCGAGGAACTCCTCGATCTCGGGATGGTGGATATCGAGATGGACCGCCGCCGAGCCGCGCCGCAACGAGCCCTGGCTGATCGCCAGCGTGAGGCCGTCCGTGACGTGGATGAACGGGATGATGCCCGAGGTGACGCCGCCCCTCGCCTTCTCGCCGATTGAGCGAACATTACCCCAGTAGGTGCCGATGCCGCCGCCATTGGAAGCAAGCCAGACGTTCTCGTTCCAGGTGCCGACGATGCCTTCGAGCGAGTCCGACACTGAGTTAAGGAAGCACGAGATCGGAAGGCCGCGCGTCGTGCCGCCGTTGGAGAGCACCGGTGTGGCCGGCATGAACCACAGCCGAGACATCGCATCATATAGACGTTGGGCATGCGCAACATTGTCCGCGAAGGCGCAAGACACTCGGGCGAACATGTCCTGGAGGCCTTCGCCGGCGAGCAGATAGCGGTCGGTCAGCGTCAGCCTACCAAACGAGGTCAGCAGGTCGTCGCGCGACCGATCGAGCGAAAGGTCAGACGGAGTTGGCGATCGCGCGGGGGGCCTCGGCAGGGGAGCCGGCAATGCTGGGGGCTGCACAAGACACAGTTCAGGTGTGGTAGGCTTTGCCTGCGCTGAGGGCTGCCGCACACTCGGCAGCTCAATGAGATGACCATACTGATCGAAATCGTAAGACGCCGACATCGGCAACCCCGTGATATTTGGGGGCTGGGACCGTGCGGACGACTTGCGAGGGGACCGGGCAAATGTCCCCGGCTGCAAGCGACCCACCGGGCACCCCGCCCGAGGACATGGGTTCTGTCGCGGTAGGTTTCCTGGCTCGCGGGTCGCTGCGGCTGTCGGCCTTCCCAGCGCTGTCGCGCTAATGCCTCGGAATAGCCGCTGCCGACACAATGGGTTCCCCCCTAACACCGTGCCACCATATATGCGAATTTAAAACCACTACGACACCACATATAGAAGCCTTTGCCCAGACTCGTCAAGACGGCACAGTCAAGTTAACCAGTTGGAGCAGCCCCGAGGTCGAGGTTCGAAATTCGCCGAGCGCCTGTCCTGAGAGCCTCACTCAAAAAACATAGATGTCTCAAGGCCTGGCCAATCGGCGAGTTAGGAGCCTCAGATGGGCGACGAGCGGCCAGGCGAGCTCGGTAGCGGCGGAACCTTCGAAGTCTTTGCAGAGATGCCCACATCTGCCGAGCCACGCAAAGGTGCGCTCGACGACCCAGCGCCTGCGATCGGCCAAGATGTGCTCAAACCTTTGGAAGTGGCGTCGCAAATTCTCCAACAGGGGAACAGCAACCCTGGACATCCTGAATGTTGGCATCGATCGGTTCGCGGTCCGCGAATTGAGTTGGGCCGGATCGGGTTTCGGTAGCCATACGCGTCTCGCCATTCATCGCTTTCTGTGGCCTTAGATCAAAAATTGTCTGGAGCCCGACCGCAAATCGATGCAGCCGCCCGTGGCAATATCCCAGCTTAGTGGATTTGACCCCGCCAGCTCTCACATCAGACGTGCCAACTTTGCCGAAGAGACGATTGGTATGCTTTTCGCAGGCCCGGCGAGCCGCCTCACGTGCTCAGTTGTCTGGCCGCGAACATAAGCCGTCCTGACCGAACGCGGTCATGTCAGGTTATTGGCAATCAATCCTAACGGGATGAGGCGGAGCTATGCTTGAGTCTGGGTGACGAGCCGATCCGGCGGCGCGGCCTTGCTGGGTCGGAATGAAGCCGTTCGCAACATTGGCGTGAGCGGCGGCGAAGAACCGTGTTGTATCTCACCAACGACCTTGAAGCCGTGACGTTGGTAAAAGGGAATGTTTTCAGGGTTCGAACTTTCGAGGTAGGCAACAATGCCGTCCTCATCGCATCGTTGAAGGGCGTAGTTCATCAGCAACGTGCCAAGCCCTTTTCCGACCCAGTTCGGATCGACGGCAATGAGTGGCAGATACCAATGTGGCTCGTGGGGACGATGTTCGGCCATTCTCCGCCGCAAGTGTGCCATATCCTCGGTAATCTCCGGGCGCAGGGATAGCGCCATGATTGCATCCAATGCCTCCTCATCTTGCTGCACGTTGGGAGGCAGCCACAGGGCCGCGCCACGAATCTCTCCCGCGACGTAGGCTGTGCCATGTGCAAATGCTCGGCCCCCACAGGCGTCAATGAACTGAGGCATGCTTCTAAGGTATTGCCTTGGGTCAGGCCAGCTCCAACGCATCAACGGATCCGCGGCAAAGCCGAGCACAATTGTCCAGACAGTGCTTGCACGAATGTTTGCGTTCGCAGATCTGATATCTGATTCTTCTGTCATGAAGTCGTTTCGGGGCTCTGTTTTGGCATTGGCCTTCCAAGGAGGAGCATGGCATCGACACATCTGACGGTGAGCGGAATGGATGCACCGACGGGGACTCGCCGGGTGCATTTGGTTTCCCTTCCGAGATCTCCGCCTGTCTCAGACGGCTGACTTTGACGGCCACTTCGGACGAAGGCTCCTTGGTAGGCAATGCTTGGATCTACATATTCCTGGCGGGCTTCTGCGCTTCCACGCCCTATCTGGAACCCGCCCCGCCCTTCCCAAGGAAGCTCCGACGTTCTCAAGGTCGACACGGTTCGGCAGCCTGCAACCGTCCGCGAAGGGAATGACATGAGGACGCCTTTGATATTGCAAGTGCGAAGAAGTCAGGGCATGGCGAACATCGGGCGATGGCTGCCTGAACCGGGCTCCGGCACGAGCAAACAGCCAGCCAAGTGTCGCGCGTCGAGGTCCAGACTAGGCAAGGAATCATCACCTCGTCTCGTATTGAGCGGTTCTCGTAAGTTTCTTGGTCAAAACACATGCTAAGTGCGAAACCTCCATTGCCAACGTCGTGTCCGCGGTCACCGGCAGAGAGAGCTTTCGTCTGCGAGACTCATATGCGTAGTACAGCGGCTTTCCAATTATCGCATGTTGTCCGCGCTCCTTGATGTTCTTGTCTCGGCGCATCATCGCCGCGATTCGCGATTGTCGGATCAAGGCAACGGGACTGGATACCACGACGCTGCCGCCGTCGACCTACTGAACAACGCAACTTGGGATCGCGCGAGAGCTTTCGTGCATTGATTGATCGTCAGGCGTGTCGATCGCTCGCACAACGGCGTTAGCTCTATCGAGCGAAAACGTTGCTGTCGTGCCCTCGTCGTACTTGACGCCCAGGTCAGTTGTATCCGCCGCGATCCTTGCCATAGTGGGAAAGACAGCAGGCTGACGTAGTTGCGTGAGTAACTCTCGTAAAAGAGGTTTTTGGCCACAAGCGTTGATGGCTTCGTAGGACTTGTTCCAACTCACTCCCTGATCGGAACGGTTTGGAAGATTTCTTGGCGCTGGTATGCTTGCCACACCAGGTCCGAGATCCACGTGGTGAGTCATGTTGTTTCGTTCTGTCTTGGAAAACTGTAGTCGTCGGGGCAGCATATCAGAAGGCAATGTAGCGAAGACCTCCCCAGAATAGGTAGGGATCTATCCGCCCTTGATGCTGAGTTGGCCCGGGTTCAACCTTGAGCATAGTCTGTCGAACGCCATCCGGAACTGCCCCCTTTTCGTCATGAAGAACTGCCCCCACCATCGGACGTTTGATGGTCGCTTCCGCCGGTGACGGGACGGAGGGAGGCGGAGCCGACCGGACGGCCGTCACCGGCGGTCGGCGGTTTGATGAAGCCACTCTTGGCGCGGAGTCGGTAGCTGTCGCCGCGGATCGTCAGCACGTGGCGGTGGTGCAGGAGCCGGTCGAGGATCGCGGCAAGAAGACGCGCCTCCAGTAGACGATCCACCGGAAGCGGCGGATCTGCTTTGAGGCCGTCGTCTACGTTCGCCAGTCGACGGCAGACCAGGTCATCAACAACCGCGAGAGCGAGCGCCGCTAGTACGGCTTGGCCGACCTTGCCCGGCAGCTGGGCTGGAGCGAGGTGGCCGCAATCGACGACGAACTCGGTCGCTCTGGTGGCGGCACCGCGCGTCCCGGTTTCGAGAAGCTGCTCGCCGCCATTTGCGAAGGGCAAGTTGGCGCTGTGGTCTCGAGTGAGGCCTCTCGGCTGGCGCGCAACGGCAGGATTGGCATACGCTCCTGGAGTTCTACGGGCTCGTTGGAACACTGATCGTCGATGAGGATGGCGTCGACGATCCTCGCCATCCCAACGATCGCCTTCTGCTGGCATGAAAGGCACGATGAGCGAGATGGAGCTGTCTATCGTTCGGCAACGCTCGCTTGAAGCCTTGGAGCAGAAGGCACGCAGGGGTGAGCTCTTCCTCAACGTCGCCATCGGCTATCTCAAGGTCTCCAACGATCGGATCGACAAGGACCCTGATCGGCGCATTCAGGAGGCGCTCGCACTCGTGTTCACCAAGTTTGCCGAGATGCAGACACCGCGCCAGGTCCACCTCTGCTTACGGCAGGAGCGAATCACTTTGCCCGGGGGGCGGCCATGGCCCCGAGGGCCGCCACGTCGAATGGAAGTTACCAGTGTACAATACGATCTACCACATCCTGACCAATCCCGCCTATGCTGGCGCCTATGTCTTCGGGCGCTCGGGCAGTCGGGTGACGATCGAGGCCGGCCGCAAGAGGATCGTGCGGGGCTTCCGGCGCGAGCGCAACGACTGGGAGGTTTTGATCAAGGACCACCATGAGGGCTACATTACGTGGGCGGAGTTCGAGAAGAATCAGGGCCTGATCACCGACAACGCCAACGGAAAACGCTTCATGAGTCGAGGCTCGGTTCGCAGCGGCGAAGGCCGGCTCGCGGGTTCTTCGTTGCGGCCACTGCGGCCGCAAACTTCACGTTACCTACAGCGGTACGCACAGTACTGTCGGGCGGTATCATTGCCGCGGTAGCCAGATCAACCATGGTGGAGACCCGTGCATCTCATTAGGCGGTCTGCGCGCGGATCGCGCGATCAGCGCGGAGGTCATCGCGCGGCTGCAGCCGCTGGGTATACAGGCAGCGCTGGCGGCCATGGAAGCGCGCGGCTGTGAACACGCCGACAAGCTGCGTCAGCTCGAGTTGACTCTGGAGCAGGCACGCTACGAGGCAACTCGCGCTCCTCGGCGATACGAGGCTGTCGATTCGGACAATCGCCTTGTTGCCGGCGAGCTGGAGCGGCGCTGGAACGAACGCCTGGTCGCTGTCCGCGAGCTTGAGGGCAAGCGCGACACGTTGTTGGCTACGCCGGAGATGACGTTGAGCGACATCGATCGCGATCGGTTACTTGCGCTTGATTCCGAACTCAAGAGAGCTTGGGAAAGTCCGGGTGCAACAGCTGCGACGCGCAACAGGATCATCCGAAGCTTCATCAATGAGATCGTTGTGCGCATGCGCGACGAGGTGCTGGACTTGATTGTCCACTGGCATGGCGGCGATCACACGGCATTGCAGGTGAGGAGGAACCGCACCGGCGAGCACCGCGGCGGATGTGGTCGATCTCGTTCGTGTCCTCGCGCGTCAGATGCCCGACAGCATCATCGCCGCGGTTCTCAACCGCGCCAGTAGGTCGACAGGGCGTGGCAACAGTTGGGCCCGCGTCCGCGTCCGCGTTCGCAGTCTGCGCAACCAACACGCCATCGCGGCCTACCGAGAGGACGAGCGCGCCCAGCTGCGTTGAAAGTCAGTCCTTCGACGGCTCGCCGTCTGATCGAAGAACAGAGCTTGCCTGCGCAGCAGCTGTGCAAAGGCGCACCGTGGATGGTCAAAGCGGTTGATCTGGAACATCCCCAAGTCAAGGGCGCGGCGGTTCCGGCGGCCATCGTCTGGCGATCCGGGTCAAAAAGAAACTCAACTCCAAGGGGGTAGCGAGGTGGGCAGCATGAACCTGACTCGAGCGCGCGAGCAGCAGCACGTTCTCGCCGTTGGCGATCCAACGTGACGGCGGCCAGGTCGCGGATCTGCTTCGGTCGATCGACGGCTGCGTCTATGATCCTTGCGCACGACCTCGCGCTCGCACAGTAGGATCAGCGTCTCACGCGCCGACAGGTTCACGCGCGCCGTCTCGTCGGGCAGGTTGTCGAGCTGGTCGCGGATGCCGGAGAGCTGCGAGCGCGCCAGCATGGCCCCCAGCCAATCGATTGGTGCTTCGGTGACCTTCTTTGTACGCACCATCAGAAGCTCCCTCCGATCGTAGCTTCGTATTCGGCAAGAGGACGTAACAACGAGGGCAGTGGTGAAGGCGCCGGCACTGTCGGTGTCGCGGTTGCTGGTTGGCAGACCGCGCCATCGCGACAGGCAACCCCGTCGAGGTGGGCGAACTCGACGATCCGCAGCCGGCGATCCTCCGATTGCCTGTGACCGCAACCTCGCGCATGCCATGGTGGATGCGCACCTCGCCAGCCGCGACCGTCACCGCCACGCGCTCGCTGATCAGCCGCCAGGGTACCGTAGTTGTTCGTATCGATCTCGACAGCACAATCGTTGCCGACGACGCGGGCCAGTTCGCGCGGCGATCCGAGCGACGCCGAGCGGCTTCGACCGGTGTACCTCGTCACACGCAAAGCGAGTGATCGGCGCCACGCCCGTCGTGCCGTGGATACGTACGTTCGCCACCCCGCCCTCCCACTCGGCGAGATGCGTCTCGAATGCCTCCCAGCTCGCGAAGGAATGCCCCGCGATCACGCTCTTCTTCACGTAGCGGACGCCATTCTCCGTCTTGCCCTTTGTGCGCGCCCGATACGGTGCGCAGGCGCGAGGACGGAAGCCCCAATGCTTCGCGAACGTGATGAGCTTGTCGTCAAACTGAACCGACCGGCTCACCTGTCGTGGCGCACCACGAGCGCGCGTGGATTGTCCTTCAGCACTTCCTCCGGCAAGGTCGTGAATGCGCTCTCGAGCCCAGCGAACCAGTGCTCTTGCTTTTCGGCGCGGGTCGCCACGAACACAAATGCTTTGACCTTCGCCCCGCCGATATCGACCAGACGCTCGCCGAAGTCGATCTGTAGCTGCCGCCCCGGGGGCGTCTCGAACCGGGTCGTCGCCAGAGCTTCGGCCTTCAGTGCCTGGCGGTAGGGCTGCACGGCTGGTCGCAGCGTTCGCCGGCTGACCGCCAAGCCGTTTTCGGCCAACAGGTCGTGACGGACCGCATCCGCATTGCCGCGATGTCGAATGAACCTCTCGCGCAGCCAGCCTTCAAGGCCATGACCCGCTTCGCCCGCTCAGGCGACTTGAAGGCTTCACCCACCCGCGCCACGTAGTCCTTCACCGTCTGCAGCCCAGCTGGCGCGCAATCCGCTTCAGACCTCACCCACACACCCTCAGGTGCAACATCTCCGTCACGTCATCCGGCGTATTCATCACCTGCCCCTGTGAATTACTCCACGACAAGCCTTTGATTCGTTAGAGCTGGCCCCGCAAATTCGGACAGTAGCTTGAGTGGATTTTCTGCCTGACAGCGGCGAGGATTCTTGCTGCGAATCAGGAGCGAAGATGACGAAGAAGAGCCGCCGGACGCATTCTCCGGCATTCAAGGCGAAGGTTGCTTTGGCTGCGGTCAAAGGAGACAAGACACTGGCGGAGCTGGCGCAACTGTTTGATGTTCATCCGAACCAGATCACGATCTGGAAAAACCAGCTCCTGGAAGGCGCCGCCGGCGTGTTTGGGCATGACAAGACATCGGCCGAGACGCCGGTCGATTTGAAGGCGTTGCATGCCAAGATCGGCGAGCTGGCGTTGGAAAACGATTTTTTGTCCGGCGCGCTCACCAAGGCGGGCCTGCTGAGCGCAAAGCGATGATCGACCGCGGTCATGATCTTTCTATCGTGCGCCAGGCGAAGGTCCTGAAGCTGGCTCGCAGCACGGTCTACTATGAACCTCGGCCAGTTTCGGCCGAGGACCTTGCCTTGATGCGTCGGCTCGATGAGCTGCATCTCGATTATCCCTTCGCGGGAGCGCGTATGCTGCGATCGTTGCTGCGGCGGGAGGGGGTATACGCCGGTCGCCGCCACATCGCGACGCTGATGAAGCGCATGGGGATCGAGGCGGTCTATCGTCGCCCGAACACGAGCAAGCCGGCTCCGGGTCACAAGATCTACCCGTACCTGTTGCGCGGATTGAAGATCGAGCGGCCCGACCATGCGTGGGCAATGGACATCACCTACATTCCGATGCGGCGTGGCTTCGTCTATCTCGCGGCGGTCGTCGATGTGTTCAGCCGACGGGTCCTGGCCCATCGCGTCTCGATCACAATGGAGGCGGCCTTCTGCGTCGAAGCGGTCCAGGAGGCGTTGGCGAAGCACGGCAGGCCCGCGATTTTCAACACGGACCAGGGCAGCCAGTTCACCAGCCTCGAGTTCACCGATGTGCTGCTGGACGCGAAGATCGCCATCAGCATGGATGGCAAGGGCGCCTGGCGCGACAACGTGTTTGTCGAGCGGCTCTGGCGCACGGTCAAATACGAAGAAGTTTATCTCCGCGCCTACGACAGCGTGTCCGAGGCGCGAGCGTCAATTGCCAAGTATCTGGCCTTCTACAATCAGGGACGCCCTCACTCGAGCCTTGACGGGCGCACGCCCGACGAGGCTTACTTCGGCACGCAAGCTATGGTGATGGCCGCATGACCGTCGCCGACGATTTTGTCGTCGCTCTGGTCGGGCTACGCCCTCCCGACGCAACGACAAAATCGTAAAGCCCCGCGTTCAGCATAACCCGGCAGGAATCCACTTAAATCCAGCGGGGCGCTGTCCAAACAACCGGGGCCAGCTCTGTTCCTCGTTCATTCGCTCTCTCCTCGGCTATCCAAGGAGGGGGCAATTCCTCGTGACGTCGAGGGGGCAGTTTTCGATGGCGCGCGCGACAGCGAGCCGACTTTGTTGTATCAGTCTGGCTCTGCCCTTTGGCAGAGCCAGAAAGCCAAACAAGCTCGGCCGAAGCTGTCTCGATGGGAGAACTCCAGCCATCTTGGGACGTCAAACAGCACGCGCCATGTTCGATGCGGAGCGCGTTTTCGTACGATCGCTGTCGCTACTGTCGATCAGGTTGGCAGCAGCCATGTGCACTCCACGACAACATACTCCGGAATGCTGTCCAGCGAGGACTTGCCGACGGCCCGAATTTGACGCGTCTGAATGCCAACGGGCGATCGAAGCGATTACCCCTTCTGGGAGTAAAGAGTCGGAATTCGGTGGAGGAGC
This sequence comes from Bradyrhizobium sp. B025, assembly GCF_042257955.1. Taxonomy (NCBI): domain Bacteria; kingdom Pseudomonadati; phylum Pseudomonadota; class Alphaproteobacteria; order Hyphomicrobiales; family Nitrobacteraceae; genus Bradyrhizobium; species Bradyrhizobium sp. B025. Next base: position 8,219,809 of record NZ_CP170150.1, read on the forward strand.
TCGCCCGGACCTCAACGACGAAAAATCAATGGGGCCGCGAGACGATGCAGTCCCGCGGCCTCGCCACCGGAATTTAGTGAAAAGACAGTTTAAGTATAAAATCCCTCAGCCGGTGTTCTTTCAAGTAGAACACCGTGTTCCAACACTTGCCAATCCGGACAGCTACGGGGAAACGCGTGCAACCGCAGACCAATGCGGCCGCGAGATCGATGAAGAAGCCGGTAAAATTACGGTTCGCCTGTCCTATTCGCCTGTCATAACGGGTGCCAAGCGTCGAAAGAGTGTATCAGCGAGCAGAAGCAGCGCTCGATGCTATGCGCTGTTTGTAGTCGTCGGCGTCGTGCGTAATGGTGATCCTGCAGGTGCCGTTTGAGCGTATCATTGCTGTTGCGCTGATTGCGCGATGTTCGTGCATAACTGCCGGTTGCCGAGGCCCGCTTCAGCGTACGGCTTCCGTTCGCTTAAACCATTTCCTCGGTAAGCCAATGTAGTAGCCGCGCATGCGAAGCTCTGCCTCTCATCTATTGATGTGTTTCGCAAGCGGAACACACCACCGACACGATTGATTATTGCCTCACGCATCTCACGCGCATCGCGTGACGGAGACTTCGCGACGACCGACCTAGTGCTGACGCCAGAGGCCGCCACGCCAGCGGCCGGATCGGTACTCGCGGCTCGTTGCTGGGAAGTCCGGCCTTCAGACCGGCGTGTCGTAGGTGATGGGATAACGCTCTGGAAACGGCCCTCCTGCGTAGTCAATCTCCGCGGCGGGACGGACGCCCCGGATTTGCAGGATGCGGCGAACGATTTCCGGAACTTGGATGCGGCTGATCTGGTCGCCGAGGCAGGTGTGCATCCCGTAGCCCAGATGCATGTAGACCGACTCCGGCCGGTCGATCGCGAAGCTGGACGGCGCCGGCAGTTGCAAGCCATCGCGCATCGCCGACCGGGTCGAGATCAGCACCGTGCTGCCGGCCTTGATTGTCGTCGCGCGCAGCGAGCCCTTGGCTATCCGGTAATCGGTCCGGCAGTGGCGCACCACGAACGGATTGATCGGGTTGAAGCGCAGCGCTTCCCAGCAATAGCGATACATCAGATGGTCGTTGTTGCTGCTGGCGACGTCGATGGCCTCCTTCAGGATCCTCGGGCGCTTGAACAACTCGTCGAGCAGCTGCACGATGGCCGCCGATGTGGTCTCAATCCCGCCGACCAGTGTGCCCATCATATTGGTAATAATGCGTTCGTCGGCGAAGCCGATCGAATCGTCAAAATGGCTATTCAGCAGGCGGCTGAACACGTCCTCGAGCGGCGCCCCATTTTTCAGCTGCTCGCGCCGCTGCGGGAGCAGTTGTGTCAGATAGGCGCGCATCTCCTGCCCAGCGTCAATGTTGTCCTGGTGCACCTTCGGATCTTTGTCCAGGTTGTGAAACATGTCATATTGCGTCGCGCGCGACCAGCGGAACATCGAGGCCAGATCGGGGCCGGGAAAGCCGAAATATTCTCGGGTCAGCTGAATGGGCACCAGGCGCGACAACGTGCTGACCACCTCGATCTGGTTCTGGGTATAGATCTGCTTTTCGACAGACGCATTGGCGAGGCTGCGCACCTTCTGGCGAATTGCCGGCAGATCCTCCATGCGCATGAAGGCGCGCATGATACCCTTGTCGCGCTGGTTTATTTCGGTGCAGTCGCGGCCGAGCATGAAGGGGCCGACCGAAGGGTCCATCATTGGCGCATAGGTGACGTTGAAGATGTCGGGGCGGCTCAGCGCTTCCTGCACGTCGGGGAAGCGGGTGATGAACACCGGCCCCGCGGCGCCCAACGCCAGGTTGGGCCTGACGCGCCGGATGAATGCGAACAATGCATCCGGATGTTTGGCGATCATCCATTTCAGGAACTTCGCCGCCGGCCCCTGTTTCTGTTCCGCCATTGCTGCCGCACCCTAACTCCGAAAAGCTTCGCCTGGTCGGTCGATCCGGGCTTCCGTCCACCTTTCCCCCTGCGGGAGCGAGATGGTCTTCGCTATTGCTCCAGTTGGAGCTGACCCAATCAATTTCAGATCGACTTGAGGAACTCGATGATTGCGTTGCGCTCCTCCGGAGACAGCGCAGGGCCAATGACGCCCTCATGCTTCTCGTTCGAGAATTCGTGGCCGGTATTGCGATTGGCGGGCCTCGACGTATCGATGATGAAGTAGCCCTTGCTGTCGTAGGTCCTGCCTTCAGGAGCGACCGTCCGTGTCACGATACCGACGCGGACAGGATCGAAGCTGGGCTCACCGAGCAGGAAGACTTGTGGGCGCTCCGCAACCGGGCTGAGCAGATCGTAGATCGTCGGCACCGAGCCGTTGTGCAGGAACGGCGCAGTCGCCCATACGCCGTTCAGCGGACGCGCCTTATAGCCGAAACCTGCCGCTAGACAGTTCGGCCGATCGCCTTCGATCTCCGCTTGGACCGTCCCGGTCGACCGAAGCCATTCGTCGATGCCGGATTGGACCACGGCGCCGAGCGCAAGCGCGTAGAGTTGCATCGCATGGTCCGAGAGGTGGATCGTATCCAGCGTGTTGTCAGCCTTCCGTTGGCAGACATCGATGTCGAGGCCGAGCCCTGGGCTGCTCTGGCCCGCCCTGGCCAGTTCGCTGCCGGCGGTGTCCACGGTGCGATTGCGCAGCACGTCGCCCTGGGCCGGATCGGTGCCGATATGGCTTTGCTTGATGATCTTGACGTTGAGTACGGATTCCCTCGTCTGCTTCTCCTGCCCATCGCGACCGCGCCAGCGGATAGGGCCGAAGTTCTTCCAGAACTCCGCGTCCGGGGCCTTGCCGTGCACGATGTCCGGCGTCAGCGCTGGAAGATGGCAGCCGCTGCAATGTTTGTCGTAGAGTTGGGCTCCCACGGCGGCCTTGGCTTTGTCGATCGCAGGAAAGCTGTCGGGCCAGGCTGGCGCATTCAGTCCGGTGAAGGCTTTCGCCACCAGCGGCAGGTCCTTTCCAGCGAGCTGTTGTTCGATCCAGTGCAGATTATCGAAGGGGATGCTGCTGGCAAAACGTCCCCCCTTGGGCGGGGCGGTGAGGTTGAGCTCCGCCGAAACCCCCATCGCCTCGCCGGCATTGCGCACCAATGGCTGCATAATCGAGCCGTCGTACTGCACCCAATCGAACCATGACGATGTCCAGATGTGCGGGTAGCTGACAGGGGCGTTGAGGTTGACGTAGTTGCCGTAGCGCTTGGGGTCGAGTGCGAACACCTGGTTGCCGATGCGATTGAGCGCATCGAGGCGGGTAAACCCTTCCGTGACGTCGATCCCAGCGGGCTGATCGATCAGAGCACCAAGTATTCCATCGAGCTCCTTGGACAGTTGGACGCGTGTAAGATCGCTGTACTCGGTTCCTAAAACGCGCTTCGCGAACCGCCCGAAGCGACCGTCGAAGAAGGGTAGCTTTGCCGACAAAGCGGTCTGTGCGAGCGCAGCGCGGAGCGCATTTGTCAATTGACCGAGATCGGTCACGGCGGGGCCGCCTTCAATGACATAGCGCTTCTCTTTGAAGATCAGTTGGCCGGTATGGCACGCGGCACAGGTCAATCCAACGGCAGTCTCCTTACGCGAAAGTCCGCGGATCGACTGAAACGGCGAATATGCAAAGCCGATCGGCAAACCGTACTCATTGTTCTCGCTTTCGGCAGACTCTATGAATCCAAACCGCAGTAAATAGCGGTTGTCAGAAAACCGTTCTCGTTTGAAAAAGGGGATAGCGAAAGGCGAGTTCAGCGGCGCTTCCAGGGCGAGAAACCATGACAGCGGGATCGGTAAGGTCTGCGTGCCCTGGGCTTTATGATGGAATCGATCGGCGTCTTCGGCGTTCCAGCCCTGATCGAGCGAAACCTGCTCGCTCGCGGAAACCGGTTCAGGGAGACCAGGCGGCGTCAGAGCTTCGATTGTCGCGCCAAGCTGGGAGCTGGTCATGACTGCGATCAAAGCAATGACCACGATGATCGCCAGAAGAACAAGAAAGCGTCGCCACCAAAGGCGCCGAATTGCGCTGGTAACTGTCGACATGGCTCCCCCGTGTCAGCGAACGGCCTCCAGCAGAGAGCCGTGCAAACAGTAATACTACAACTACATGATCTTGTAGGCTTACCCCTGCTGTTGACGTCCTTGAGACGCGATCACTATTCTTTCTGACGTCACAATCGGTGGTCTGTGGAATGGGCGAACTTGACCGCATAACAAGAACATCTAGAGCGTTCGGACGAGCTCTTGTTCGAGCCGCCATCCCATCCTCGCGATCGAATTTGCAGTGACGTTGGGTCCGCTGTGGGAGATCGGGGGGCTGTAATCCGCGGGAACGCGAGCGAACGGAATTGGCCGGGCGCCTGAGGGCAATAGGCTCGCACTCGGAGATCAGGACTCCGTAGGGCGCAATGACCATGAGCATACATCCGGCCACGCCGATCACGATGATGCAGACGGCGAATTCGAGCCAAGCAACGCGGCTACCATTTAACGGCTTCGTTTGGCAAGCACGATGACGGCGCGGCTGACCTGAATTAGCAGCATCGGCGTCAGGCTGTAGCCCGCGACAATGCTCCACATCGTGAGCGTCGGTGGCAGACGTGGAAGACCTCTGTCATCGGCGGCCAGTAGAGAGGGACTGCGAGCAGAGGGCCGTACAGGCCGAGCGCAGCCAGACCCATGGATTGCGCGTGAACTCGTTGAAAACGGTACCGGAGCGGCTGCTGCGCATGGCGACGACGCGCCAGAGTTGTGCGAATGCGACGGCGAGGAATGTGGTGGTGACTATGGCCTCGCCCGTCCAGCCGGGCCGAAACCGCCAGTGTCCCCGCGGTTCTCGCGCTTACGAAGGAAGGCCTCATATCCCTCCGGGTCAACCTCCTTCAGGCGGTTCAGCGCGCGCTTAGCTTCCAGATCGGCGGACTTGCTATGACGCTGTTTGATCTTTTTACTTTTGCTTCCATCTCTGCGAGCTGTCCCGTTGCTGTTGGTACACTCTCGGGTATTGTCTCGAGCTTCGCGCTTGGTCGCGTCTCTTCGAGGCCTTCGACGCACCGATTGGGATGACGAGATGCTGCGGCTCGAATTGAACGACCTTCTCGAAGGTGGGTTTGAGCCGCTCGACGATCTGCACGAGGCCGTCCAGGCGCTGCTCGACCATCCGCGGCGGCGGCGGCGGCGGCTCCGGCGGCCTGCTGCCCGCAGGGCTGATCCAAGCGACCAAGTTTGCATCGTCGCTGTTGAAATGGTTGAAGTCGAGTCGACGTCAGCATCGTCACCTCCGGAGACGTCGGCGTCGCGGCACCGGAAGCTCTGGCAGTATTCCGAGAACGGCACGATCCCCGGCACCGACGACACCTAGCAAGGGATCGACTGCATGGCCCATCCTTCCGCGCAAACGCTCGGGTACCCACGCTAGTAGCCGTGTGCGAGCAGTAACGCCGTCGTGGTCTAGTCATCTGGAACGGAAGTTCGTGACATTAGTTGATCGCTCGGATCTCTAGAGAGGAGAGCGCTCGTGGCGAATGCAGGTGTGAAAGGCCGGCCGATCGCGCCGTTGGTGCTGAGTTCGCAGGAGCGGGCGTACTTGGAGAGGCAAGTTCGTCGTCATCGTGTAGCCCGATCGCTATCTGAGCGATGCCGCGCGATCCTGCGGTGTGCAGTTGGTCTGCCAAGCAAGTCTGTGGCTGCCGAACTTGGCATCCATGAACACACCGTCGGCAAGTGGCGCCGCCGATTCTTGAAGGATCGTTGTGATGGCCTGCTTGACGAAGCCCGCCCGGGCCGCCCTCGAACCATCGACGATGATCAGGTTGCCGAGGTAATCGAGCGGACATTGCGTACGACGCCGCCCGACGCAACGCACTGGTCGATCCGCTCGATGGCTGCGGATACTGGCTTTTCTCACACCACGATCCGCCGAATGTGGACGGCGTTCGGCTTGCAGCCGCACCGCAGCCAGACATTTAAACTATCGAGCGATCCGCTATTCGTCGATAAGGTGCGCGATATTGTCGGGCTTTATCTGTCGCCGCCTAACCGAGCCGTTGTCCTCAGTGTCGATGAGAAAAGCCAGATCCAGGCACTCGATCGCGAGCAGCCGGTCTTGCCGATGATGCCTGGGGTGCCGGAACGTCGCACGCATAGCTATGTGCGGCATGGTACGACCACGCTGTTTGCCGCGCTCGATGTCGCTTCCGGCTTCGTCATTGGCAAATGCTACAAGCGCCATCGGGCGCTCGAGTTCTTGAAGTTTCTCAAAGAGATCGACGCTCAAATCCCTGAGGGGCTCGCTGTCCATATCGTCATGGACAACTACGCTACCCACAAGACCCCCAAGATTAAAGCGTGGCTCGCTCGCCGGCCGCACTATCATGTCCACTTCACGCCGACTTCCGCGTCGTGGATCAATCAGATCGAGCGCTGGTTCGCTGAACTCACCAGAAAGCAGATCCGGCGAGGTGTTCACACCTCCGTCAGGCAGCTCGAAGCCGACATCCGTACCTTCATCGAATTGCACAACAACAACCCGAAGCCCTTCAAATGGACCAAGTCCGCAGACCAGATCTTGGCTTCCGTCAAACGCTTTTGCCACAAAGCCCAGCAGACTCTATGTGGCGAACTTTAGATTCATGTGACTAGCTGCTGTTGTTAGTTGGTAAACTCACCGCCGTTTGTCGTGCTGGTGATTGCAACGCCGTTAACGCATGTTGTCAACAGCCGTTAACGTAAGCGGATCAACTTTCCGGACACGATGCAACCGCAGGCATAAATACACGTTCGTCTGCCTATTTTATAAGGCAGGCCGATCGTCGCAGCCAAAAACCTTTCCGAACATCGAATAGCGGCGAACAAGCGTAAACATCGACACGCACTGCTTTTGGCGACAATCAAAACGACTATCGACTCGTGCTCGTGACGATGACGAACGATGGTCAATCAAGCCACATCGGCATGGGATTCTGAGGAGGTGTCGCTTCTGCAATGCATGTGGAGCGCGGGCCACTCGGTGTCTGCGAGGGGTGGCGATGCGTATCTCGCAACGCCATCATCGGCAAGGTCAAGCGCATGAGAGCTCGCCGAGGCCAAGCAACGCAACAGGGACAAACGACGGCAAAGTCAGCAGCAGTCGCTATCGACTTTGATCCGGCGCTCGTGCAGGAGATGCTCGCCAAGATCGATGGCTATCACGCCGATCTCGCATCCGAACGCGGTTCGTCGATGGCGCGGTGTCGCAACATCCGCGATGTCGATCAGCAACGTCTACAAGGAAGTCAAAGCGCGGAGCTCATCGGCAACCCAACCATCGGCCGTCGCCCCGCGCGAGGGCAAGCGCCTCGAACAGCCGCGGCAGCCGCTGACAGAGCACGGAGCGGTTGTCGCGGCAGGCCTTGTGGCCCAAGGCGCAAGCAATCCAGCTCTTGCAGACGCCGGTCGGGCCGATGATGAGCAGGTTCTGATGCCGGTCGATCCACTCGCCGGCGACGAGCTTTTGGAACAGCGGCTTGTCGAGCCCGCGCGGCGCCTTCATGTCGATAGTCGATCCAGTCCCAATTGATCTTGCCGGCGTGCTGAACCAGTTCGTGCTCCATGTTGATGACCTGCTTGAGCCTGGCCCGGAACAGATCACCTTCGTCCGTCGCCTTCGGCTTCTTCGGTCGCATCGGCTCCTCCCGATACGAGCGCCGAATCATGCCGTGCGATTCGAGGGAATCTCAAACTGCAAATTGCAGGTTCCGAGCTACCGCACTGTCAAAGCCTGCAATCACAAAATCGCCGCAGCCGAAAAACAACGACTCCAGATCAGCCCCTTACCTGTTCTTCACGGACGACTAAGGAGGCACGGATGAATCGATCCATGAGTCAAAAACCAGGCGCACGCTTTACCGAGAAGCAGGGCCATTATCTGGCGTTCATCTATACCTATTCGCACATGTCCGGACGGCCACCCGCCGAATCCTGCATCCCCAGAAGCATCGAAGTCCTTGTGCCGCCAGAAAACTTGCCTATCCTAAGCTGGCCGGTATCAAACCATCAAGATCACTGTGACGAGCCACTAGCTAGTTTCGCCCTCACCTCGTGGCAAGAGGTTAATCGGATGCGTGTGGCGAGAATAACATCAAGCCGAAAGAACACCGAATTCCAGAGTACGCCTAAAGGTTGCCTGGAAGATCGGCGCGAACGTTTGATCCGCGCCTTGGCGAGTCCGAGCCGTCACGGCGCAGGACAGCGCTTCTCTATCCGAGCGAAGCCGCAGCGTCCGCTGCCTTAATCACCTCAGGTGATATTTATTGAGTAGTTCGCCAAGCTCAGTCGCTTCAATCTTTTTTAGAATGAGCTCGCGCAGGAACGCAGGTCCCGGGATCTCAATTTCATTGCCGTCGCGCAGTCTACCCATTGCTGCAAGCAGCTTGCGAATATCATAGGTCGAGTTGAATACCTCGGGCACGCCACGTTCAATCTTGAGGAGGATATACACGGCTTCCATCGCGGTCCGAACGGAGTATTCCGTCGTGAAGATACAATCCCGTTCACCCGACTCCGCGAACTGGCCGATGAAGGCGAAATTGACCGCATCTTTCGGCACAACATCTGGCCGGTCGCCCGCCTGCCGCGGCATGAAGAAGGAAGTGACGTAGGGCATCATCACCGGGACCGTCTTGGCGGCCCCAGCGGCGAGTTCCGGTATACTCGCAACCGGCACACCGAGGTGATAAAGCCATTCTTGCGTGATTTCCTCGCCCGTACAATCTTGCATCGGTTTCCTCACGTAGTCGCCGGCTTTATCGACGAATAGCGAATAGACCCAGACGACGACTTGATCGCTGGGCTGGCGCTTGAAATGCGGCTGGCGATTTGTGGTCCAACTGAGCAACCAGCTCGAATCTTTCACCGTAACGATGCCTCCTGTGACAACCTTGCCGCTGAACGGATCGCGTTTGGCGATCTTGCGGATGTATGCTGGAATGCGTTTGTCCAGGGTCGTGATCGTCGCCGATTCCCATTTGCTTGCAGGAATATTGCCGCAAAAGACATTTGGGCGTCCAAAGGCCGCATCTTTGGCCGCAATACGCCGCCACAGATCCCAGGCGGGCGCCGGTCCTTCGTTGAGCCTGGCGGCCGTGTGATGGTCCCCCATGTCCGAGTTTTCGGTCAGCGACCCGATCGTCATGAAAACAAGATCGTCGGCGCCAATAATGAGACTGCCCTCAATGCCATTCTCCAGCCAGCGGATGGCTGTGGCTTGCTTGCGGCCACGCTTTATGTCGAAATCGATATCGGTGACTCCGACCCCGTAGCGAAAGTTGACGCCTTGCGCCAACAGCCATTTGGATAACGGCAGAACGAGCGATTCATATTGATTGTATTTGGTAAACTTCAGCGTACTGAAATCCGGCAGGCCGCCGATATGGTGGATGAATCGATGCAGATAAAGTTTCATCTCGAGGGCTGAATGCCATTCTTCAAAGGCGAACATGGTCCGCCAATAGAGCCAGAAATTGCTGTTGAAGAAATCTCTTCCGAACACTTCGTCGATGCGCTTGGTCTCCATCTGCTTACGAGTGGCAAGAAAAAGGGCAATCAGCTCTTTCTGGGCCTGTTCGCTCAGTGTGAAGAGGCCATCGGTATGGGCATCCTGCCCCTGCTTCACCGTCGCCCGCCGTAGTGTGTAGTTCGGATCATCCTTGTTCAGCCAGTAAAACTCATCGAGCACGCTGGCGCCTTCAAGTTCGAGCGATGGGATCGAACGAAACAGATCCCAGAGACACTCGAAATGATCCTCCATCTCTCTACCACCTCGAATCACGAATCCCCTTTCCGGATCCTGACAACCGTCCAACGCGCCCCCCGGAACCGTCTGTCGTTCGAGGATGGTGATACGGTCGCCACGCAACTGCCCGTCGCGGATCAAGAAGGCCGCGCCGGAGAGCGCAGCCAACCCCGAACCAACGAACCATGCTGTCTTGCTATCCACGCCGGCGGGTTTGCGGGGCCGAGCAAAAGCTTCGTAATTTCCACTGGTGTAATACATCGCGACATTCGATCTCGTTTGATGTGACAATCCGTCCGCTGATAGTCAGAAGATGTTTTCGACCGCCTGACCCTTCTGCGGGACGCCGATCGTCAGACCGCCATCGACGACGATTTCGGAGCCGGTAAGATAAGAGGACTCGTCGCTAAGCAGGAACAAGACTGCCTGTGACACTTCCTGCGGCTCGGCTGGCCGCGCGAGCGGAATTGGAAAACTGGAAAGATCGATGTTCTCTGTCATCCGAGTGTTGATGAAGCCCGGATGGATAGAGTTTATGCGAACGCCGGACGCGGCGGCCTCCAAGGCAGCGGACTTCGTTATGCCCCGCACGCCGAACTTGGAAGCAACATAGGCGTGAAGCCCAGGACTACCCCTCATCCCCTCGACCGACGAGATGTTGACGATCGAGCCTCCGCCCGCGCGGCGCATCGCAGGTAGGGCAGTCTGCATTCCCAAGAATACACCGGTGAGATTGACAGCCAGGGTCTTCTCCCACTGCTCGAGCGGGAACCGCTCGATGGGAGCCATACTCGCTATGCCTGCATTGTTGACGAGGCCGTGCACCGCGCCGAACTTGCCCTCCGCAGCCGCAATCGCCTGGCACCATTCCCCTGGCTGAGCGACGTCTTGACGCACATAGATCGCGGATGGGCCAAGTTCGGCCGCGAAAGTCGCTCCTTCATTGTCAAGAATATCGGTGATCACGACTTTCGCGCCCTCGGCTACCAGCAGGCGCGCATGAGCGGCCCCCATCCCTTGAGCCCCGCCGGTTACCAAAATGACTTTTTCGCTCACACGTCCCATAACTCTTGGTTCCCTCGATCAGTGGCGGTGCAGGGGTTTTCAGCATCAAAAAGGATGACGGGCGTGTTGATCAAAATGGTTGAGAACGAGCATTGAAAGTCGGGCAAGCCAAGAGTTGCGGTCTGCACCACGCCCCGGACTCTTGGCGATCTGCCCTCTGCTACGTATCATCTTTGATTCCCAAAGCCTGTGCGCAGTACCCGTGTAAATTGGCGCTAAAGCACTTCGATAACGATTTCACGTCGCGAACATGCTTCCGCCGCTCAGGCGTTAGCCATCCTTTGGATTATTGCATTGGCTTTGCCGAACTACCCCGCCTTCTAGACGCCGACAATTTGCGACCGAATTTCCTCCGGTTTCGGAGATAGGATCGGTACCCGCGAGCGGAGCGATACCGGTGCCGAACGGTGCTGAGCTCCTTGTGGATCGAAAAGTGGGGCGCAGAACGCATGAGGTTCTCCTTAGTCTTGCGAATTGGAGTATCCATTCCGTGCAATCGGCGCGCCGAGACTCTGATGGGAAGTCAGCCTCACGTGACTCTTGCACAGGCGCCGGAGGTCTTCCGACTCTCCACCGAGACGGCGATGTCAGGGCCTGCGTTTTCGACCATGCGCAGCGACAATGTTACGCTGATCTGGTTTAATCGAGGCTGTTGCGAAAACTCGTGAGAGAGCCTCATCGACTTTCTGTCCGGATACTTGATCATGTCGGGCTTTCGACATCGCGTCGTCAATCGGACAAGCGAGGAAGGCAACAGAACAAGGGTCGAAAGTTGTCGGGTCACTCGTACCCAATTTGACGTCAGCCAGTGAGCCGTATAAACCGCACGAGGTGCCTGGCATCGACGTTGCATAACGACTGATAGACAAATAGGAATCACCCACTCGCCTTGACGTCATCATCGGTGAGCAGGCTCCGCCGGAATGGATGCACAATCAGGCGCATCCGGCAGCACAGGACAGCTGCCGGCTTCTAGAATGGAAAAGGTCAAGCGTGTCGGATGTTTTCGGATCGTTTAATCCGGCGGATTGAGGTGCAAGGCGCAGAAACGGCACTGCGGCCTCGCGTAGCGAAGATCGCTATCACCGGATCGATGTGCCGCACGGACTACCGAACCCACATCGCTGCCAGCGCAGTACAGTCGCTTCAGGGGCGCTTCAACAACCGGAGAGGCGCGGTGAGATGAATAGCTCAATCTCCAACCGCGCGAATTGTTCTGAGATCAAGGAGGATGCGATGCCCGACGTCAAAGGCATTCCGCTTGATGCGCCTCTTTACCATGGGGGCAAAAATCGTGGCGGTGCGTTTCTCGGCTGCCAAGCCATAAACCTTATGTTCAGCGTGGGGCACGAGGCGAATTGTTTATTGCCGAAGGAACTAGCACCTGCAGCAAACCCTGCAATCGCCATTGTGGGGGTCGCGAGCTATCGCTCAAGCACTGTCGGGCCATACTTGGAGTGCTATTCAGGAATTCAAGTTCGTGATCCCGACGGCGAGACTGGCTACTACATCCCTTACATTTACGTGACGGTAAATGATGCAGCTCTCGCCTCGGGACGAGAGGTTCTTGGTGCTCCAAAAAAGCTGGCGCACATTAGACTGATCAGAGAAGGCGGTCTAATTCAGGGTACGCTCGAGCGTCCGAAAGGCAAGCGCCTGCTGACCCTTACCGCTCAACCAGACGAGCGCATGAGCTCGGATTCGCGGCAGATGTATTCTGCGCGGACGAATTTCTACTCGGTTCGGCAGCTGCCGCCCATCATTGAGTCCGGGAAGGGAGAGGTCACGCAACTCGTCAAATGGTGTACGGACCGAACGTTGCGACGCGACGAGCGTGGCGAAGAAGTTCTATTTACTGGACCAACCTCCCTAACTTACGACTCCCCCTCGATTATCGATCCCGTGCACAACTTGACAGTTGGCCAAGCCCTGCTCGGCACATACGAGGAGTATGACGCAAGGCTCGAGGCCATTGATATCCTTTCGGAGGAATCAAACCCGGTAAACGATGATCGACGAGCTTGAAGAATTCATCCAATCCTAAATTGCTGCCAGCGCTGTCGGTTTGCCAGCTGACGGGCGGTATGTGGGGTTCACCTCCCCGGCGACTCATTCTGGAAGATGGTCGACAAGGCCGGCTTCAAGACCCACGTCTACAACAAGAATAGCGGCAATAAGGAGAAGAAGGCCGACGTGGCGATCGCCACAGCCATGATGGATGGGCGTTCAACATCATCGACAAGGACAACGACGATATCCTGCTGGTTGCCTCGTCAGAAGCAGACGAAAGAGCTGCGCCGGACATGTCGGCTACGGGCCCAAAAGCGCAAACCCGCATTTCTCTGCAGCTCGCTTCGCCCGCCGCAACGTGCTTTCAAGAAAAACGACATAGCAGTTGACTCTTTCTGAATACACTTTCCGATGGCGCGGACTTGATGATGCGCCTAAATGGTTTGCGATGCGCAATACAGCGCGGCGCGATATAGCCGCGGGGAGGCAACATGGGGAACACCCTTGTTGTACACGCGAAACGTCTGCCTCAGTCGCAGAAAGCGCGACGGGCGGCGCAGTATGTCCGCATGTCGACGGATTACCAGCAATACTCGATTGAGAATCAGGCAGTGGTCATCGCGACCTACGCCGAACTTCACAAGCTAACCATCGTCCACACCTATCGTGACGAGGGAGAAAGCGGCCTCAGAATCGAAAACCGGGGGGGCCTTACCGAACTGGTTGAAGACGTGCAATCGGGACGCGCTGACTTCGCTCATCTGCTTGTCTTCGACGTGAGCCGATGGGGACGCTTTCAGGACGTTGACGAGAGCGCGCACTACGAGTTCATCTGCCGCAGGGCGGGCGTCGAGGTTGCTTATTGCGCGGAGCAATTCGACAATGACGGAAGCCTTCTCGCCAGCATCATGAAGAATATTAAGAGAGTGATGGCGGCTGAGTTCAGTCGGGAACTCTCCGCCAAAGTTTTCGCAGGGTCAGTCCGGCTGACGCATCGCGGCTTCAAAATGGGCGGCCCTACGGCTTACGCGTTCCAACGACGTCTCGTCGACGATCAATGCAGACCGAAGGGCATTTTAACGATCGGCCAGCGCAAATCTTTGCTTACCGACCATGTCAAGCTCATCCCCGGTGCGCCCGATCAAGTCGAGATCGTGAATTGGATTCTCCACGAATATCTCCGTCACAAATCGCAGGCCACCATTGCCCGAGAGCTCAACCAGCGAGGGATCTTGAATAGCCAGGGAAGACCGTGGCTTGGAAAGGCTGTCGGTGACCTCCTCCGGAACGAAGCTTATATCGGCGTTCTGACCTACAATCGCAAAAGCAGAAAACTTGGCGCCAAGGTGACGCGCAACCCAAGGGAGCTCTGGATCAGAAAAGAGAATGCCATCGAACCTATCGTCCATCGCGACGCATTCCGGCGCGCGCAAAAGATTATGGGTGAGGGGCGCGTCAGCATTCCCGAAGAGGAAATGTTGCTTCGGCTCCGTAAGGTCCTGATGAAGAAAGGCAAGCTTAGTAAGACGATTATCAATTCAAGTCCGGGACTGCCGTCCATGTCATCGTATGTTTTGCACTTCGGCGCGCTGCGGAACATCTACCGTCTTATTGGGTACAACGGCAATCAAGAATGGTTTGACAAATACGCGTCGCACCAACGGTGGGCCGCCCTTCAGCTTAGCAATGCTGCTCGCCTTCGAGACGCCTTCGAGAGACTTGGTCGCAGTGCCACCCTCAATGCTTCGACTGAATGTCTTCGAATCGACAATGTCGTGAATGTCGTCTTTCGGGTCGCGAGATGCCGCAACTATGAAAACCGGCCCTTGCGCTGGACGCTGCAATACCGCGTGAGGTGGCCGAAGGGATGGGTTGTCGCGGTTCGGCTGGACGAGAAGAACGAAGCGATCTTCGACTATGTCTTGATGCCCTCGGCGTGGCTCACCTTCAGTCGTCGCATGTTCTGGTTCTCAAAGGAAGTCTATAAGGGCCGCACCATAAACCGATTTGACACGTTCGAAGCGCTGTCACGCTTCCTCATCGAATGCGTCGGCAAGGAAAAGCCTTCGTGAGTCTAACACCGCAGATGAAGAAGCCGTTGAAGGCGGCAACTCGCCACGCGACATCGCAACTGCCTTGAACAAGAAAGGCGTACCCGGGCCACGTGGCGGCGCCTGGAACGCCTCGACCATTGACGGTAGCCGCAAGCGCTTGAACGGCATCCTTCAGTACGCCGGGCGGATCATCTGGAACCGCCAAAGGTTCATAAAGGTCCCGGAGACCGGCAAGCGCATCAGCCGCGAAAACCCGCGCGAGCAGTGGATGACTGCTGAGGCAAACGATCTGCACGCGCATGAAGGAAACTGGTTTCTGTGATAACCGGCGCACGGTGCCGCTCGAAGCGATTGAAGCCACGGTTCTAGAGGGGCATCGAGCAGATACTCGCGGTCTGCTGAGATCATGCGTCGGTTTCTTCCAGCTCGGCGATACGCTTGCGCAGCGCGGCGACTTGGCGGCCCAGCTTCCATATCTCGTCGCCGGCCCAGTAGGCGCCGCGCTGGGCGATTTCCTTGCGAACGTCGTCTGCTTCCGCGATCTCGCAGCGGATGACGCTGTCAAAGGCTTCGATGATCAGGTCTCGCACGGGTTATTACCACCTTTTCGGAGCGTGCCGGGGCCATCAGATGCCGGCTTTTGCCGGCCGCGTTGCTCAAATACGTAGAGCGCTCCCTACGGAGCGCTCTACGATCGTCAGTTACGCCTTCGGCAAACTGCCGGCGCGCAAGATGGCTTACGCCTGCCGTACGAGGTTTTCTGGATGCGACGATAGGAAATACCATTCGGCCATGTCAACGTTTAAGTTGTATTCTTTTGTATAACACGTATTGAGTCATTAATTATATCGACACACAAAGGTGCACCGTGTTTGAATCGCGCGATGAAGCGTAGAATCAAACCGAACTCGCAGATGGCGGACTATGAAGTCGTCCTCACCTTCGATGACGGACCGCGGCCGCCGAACACGGATAAGGTGTTGGCTGCGCTCGCACAGGAATGCGCGCGAGCCACGTTCTTTCTGGTGGGCCGATCCTCGGCGGAATTTCCCGAGCTCGTGCGGCGTATGGCCGCCCAGGGCCACACCGTAGCGCACCACAGCTGCCGATCGACGTGATAAGCAGATTGCCCATCCCGGGCCACGAAAACACCGTCTCAACAAGGATTGAGCCCGTGACCACTCCCCCAACAAGCAACCCGAGCACCGTCAATATGGCACGGCCGCGTTCGGCAACGCATGATGGATCAAGATACGCCAGACCGGGATGTCGCGTAGCGGACCGAGTTTGAGCTTCGTCATGGCGTTCCTCCCTTGCCGTAGGGTGCCAATACCAAATCGCGGGTAACGATGACCCGCACGGGGAAACCTGGCCGGATGGTCAGCGTCGGCTGGATGTTGAGCTGGCGCTGCAGATCTGCTGGCCAGTCTGGCTGATGCTGCTAGGTCGTCCAGCGACTCGGCATAGACGACGTATCGCTCCGGGGAGGACCGCCTTGTGCGGTTTGATGGAGGATGAAGACATAGGCGTATGACTGACCATATGCCTATGCCGAAGGTTTCCCGACTTGAAGTCGTCTCGACAGGCGCTCGACGTCGTTGGACATTGGAAGAAAAGCAGCGAATCGTCACCGAGAGCTATGGCGGGCCACGTCTGGTGTCGGTCACGGCACGACGTAACGGGCTGTCGACAAGCCAATTGTTCACGTGGCGCCGGTTGGCGCGGGAAGGCAAGTTGAGCGGGGATGCCGCGCCGGTGCTTGTTCCGGTTGAGATGACGCCTGCGGCGGCTCCGATCTCGAGTGGCGCGCCACAACCGGTGTCTTCACCGCCTGCGCAACGTGCACGGGCCGGCATTATCGAGATCGAGCTTGGGGGCGGCTGTCGCGTGCGCGTTGACCGGGACGTGGACGCGGAGGCGCTGCAGCGGGTTCTTGAGCTTCTGAGACGGCGATGATCCCGATCCCGAGCGGCGTCAGGGTCTGGATCGCCACCGGCCACACCGACATGCGCCGCGGGATGCAAAGCCTGGCGCTTGCGGTCCAGGAGAGCCTGAAGCGCGATCCTCATGCTGGCGATCTCTACATCTTCCGGGGTCGCCGCGGCGATCTGGTCAAGATCCTCTGGCATGACGGGCTGGGCATGTCGCTCTACGCCAAGCGCCTGGATCGCGGCAAGTTCATATGGCCTTCGGCGTCGGACGGCGCAGTATCGATCTCGGCGGCGCAGATGGGTCCAGAAACTAAAGGTCCCAAACGTGAAAATCCTAAACATCTCGAATTTTTCAGAAGGACTCTTGGCTGTCGATAGCGATCGCGCCGACGCGTTTTGTTCGGACGACGCGATCCTCTACACTTTGCGACAAAAGCCGGCTCGCGACCGTCTGGAGGTCGTCGGCCGCCCGCTCTCCTTCGAGCCGTACGGGTTAATGATGCGCCGTGACGACTCTGCGTTTCGCTTGGCTGTCAACAAGACGCTGGCCGAGCTCTTTCGCTCGGGAGAGATAACATCTCTCTACCACAAGTGGTTTGACCAATTTGGAATTCCACTGAGCGAGAAGCTCGAGACCGTTTTGCAAGCGCAAGCAGTCCCTCAATAGCGGCTGGGTCGAATGCTCTCCTACAATTGGAACTGGAGTATTCTCTTCCAGCAGCCGCAGCTTGGATGGCTGCTGGAAGGTCTGCGTCTCACAATAGTCATGGCGGTGGTGAGCTTCCTCCTAGCGCTTGCGATCGGAACCTTAGTCGGTACAGCCCGCACTGCTCGATCGAGAGCGGTGCGTGGAATAGGCTTCGTCTACACAGCTCTCTTTCGGAACGTGCCATTGCTGATCCAGATGTTCCTGTGGTTCTACGTCTTTCCGGAGCTCCTGCCCTCAAATCTTGGACGCTGGGTGAAGCGGGATTGGGCGTGCTTGTCGTCCCTTATGGCGATCGATACGTACGGTTGGTCATCTACGCTGGAATAGGACGGGATCAGATCGATGCGGTCTTGAGCGCTTTTTCGGAGATAGGCCAAAGCTTAGAGGCGAAATACCCCGATACACTGTCGACATCCTAAGCCGCGGGCATCGTGCGAAGCGCGTGGGACGCCGACTGCCCACGTGCATCGATCACGGTCCCGGCCGCGTTTGAGGCTAGATCACGTCGAGGAACACCGACCAAGAAATAATAGCGGGATTATAGCCAGTGTTTTGAGGCCTAGCACCATGGCATGAGTTGACGTATGAAAACTCGTGCGATTGTAGCCTGGAATGTGCGTCGGATTCGCGTGAATCGGGGTATCTCGCAGGAGCAATTGGCTTGGAAGGCCGGGATCGACCGCTCCTACATGAGTAGTCTTGAGCGGCAATCGAAGAACCCGACGATTGATCTTCTCGACCGCATCGCCGAAACGCTGGACGTGCAGTTGTCCGAGTTCTTTGTTCTGCCGTCCAAAGGTGCTAGGTCTCCGAAGACCTTGCCTAAAAGCCGCAAGCCAGCGGGTCCACGTCGCAAGAAAAAATAGCGAATTTCAACGGCTTCTACGTAGCCAATTGAGGGACTTAGAACACCAATTTCGCCCGACAAGCCTTCTTTGCCGGCCGAACAGGGCTGTGATTAAATTGGAGTGCGTTTCACAGCACGGGAGTGAGTGACGACTGGTTGCCGGATGCAGGTTCGCGAAATGCATTGGCGGGCGCGGTCGCATCGGAAGAGGAGACTTCGATAATCGCAATTGCCTCGACTTTTTCAACCATTTGTACGCAGCCGATTGACCACGGCAACCGGGTTCATCCCCACTGGGGCGATCTTTCGTAGTCCACGTGTGATGTGTCCGGAGGCGCAAAGGCGCGGAGATTACGCCTCATCAGGCAAGTCTATTGGAGCGCCAATTGAGCTTGAAGAATATCTGATCGATTCGCCGTGATCTCGGGATGCCCCGGCTGTGGGAAGTCCACGCTGCTGACCGAACTCGGCCGACGCGGCTACGCGACGATAGATGAGCCTGGACGCCCGGTCGTAAGGAAGGAATTGGAGTCGGGCGTTCCCGCGTTGCCCGGGACAGGTATTGAAGCGCGCCTGCACAGTGCGTTTGATCTTTCCCTTGAAAACCTGACGCGAGCGAGTGCGTTCGACGGCTGGGTTTATTCGATCGCGGCCTGATCGACGCCGCAGCGGGTCTCGAACGCGTGACAGGCGAGCCGGCGACAAGGAACTCGGACAGGCACGCCACTATCATCGACGCGTGTTCATCGCTTCCGCCTTGGCCGGCCATCCACGCGACCGATCAAGAGACGCGTCATGATTTCGAGGATGCCTGTCGAAAACGAGCATCTTCTGAAGGTTTTCCCGATGCTCGGCTATGAAGTGGCACTACTCCCAAACTCAGCGTGGTGGAAAGGGCCGATTTCGTTCTTTGAGTGCCGACGTCCAACGAACATCACCAATTATAAACACGTGCAGTCGAACGGAAAGTCCATGGCAAGGGCCGCTATGGCGAATCAATTGTCAGCCTGCTGCCGTGAATCTGCCGAACGGGCACTGAAAACGGATCGAAGTCCTTCAGGCAACGCACGTTCACTGCCCATCCGTCGAACGGCCGAATGCCGGCTTCGCGTTCTGCTGCGGTGGGCTGGCTTGGTTTGCGGAACGGCAAAATACCGCAAACCGGGCAAAAATAGTCAGCCGCAGTGAATAAACCCCAGCGATAGACCGACAACTCCTGGAGGGGCGTCAGGAGCCGGAAGTCGCCCTCGGCGACGCGATAAATCAGCGCGCCACGCTTCGAGCAGATAGAGCAGTCGCAAACCCGCACATGGTCGATATCGGCGTCGATCTCGAAACGGACGGTGCCGCAGTGACACGAGCCGGTGTACGTCTTCATCATCGGCGGTTTGTCTCTAGAAGCCCGACCGAAGATAGATCAACGGATGGGGCCTGACAAAATCTCGTTGATCCTGTTCGCAAACACATAATAGCCGCAACTCCGCCAGCAAGTCACGGGCGCGGCGCGCTGATTGGCTCCTGGCTTACTCGCTCGATTGGAGTCGAGAAGAACTCGGGTGGAAGAAATGCCAGTCGTCGCCTTGAGACACACACCGTCTAAAGATACGCCCGCTTCAATGGCGAGGTCATTGGTTAACCAGTCTGGGAAATCGAGCGTGAATGTGCGAACACTATCCGTGTCTTCGACTGAGGCAATCTTGGCAACGCTTGTACAATTGTCGCAAACACAGGATCCCCCCTCATCCCGTTGACATCACTCGCTAGGTCGCAGTCGATCCTGGCAGGCCGTCGAGGGATATAGCTCGCATCAGACGGTCGCATACGGGGCCAGGGGGTCGCCTCTGATCGAGTTGATCCAGGGGAGGGCATGCATTTCGCAGTTGAGCACGCGGGTCGCCTAACACTTTTTGGATGGTCCACGATCCGCTCGCCGTCGGCGGCGGACATCGTTCGTCCGCTATCCTCCAACCCGCCAGACAGCCAATCGATCCAGAGCCGACCGTCGGGGTTGAGCATCACTCGCCTGGGGACGAGTCAGTCTGCTGGGCATCCTCCGGGATTTCTTGCCGCAGTTTCGGCCCTTGATTGAGCCGGCGGCCCAATGCGGCAAGGAAATTATCATAACGCGCTCCGGCCTGTGCTCTCGCGGCCTTGGCGGCGGGTTCGGGGAGTGATGGTGTTGTCGTGAGCCAGAAGCGGATGAAGAGAGCGATAGTCTCGACCGAAATCCCGACATCCCGCTCAAGGCGCGCGATCCGGCGGTCGATCTGGTCAAGACGCTTGGCAGTAGCAGCCTCTCGCCGTTCATCGGCGTCCGGCGACAGAAAGGAAGCGATCGCGGCTTCCGCGATAAGCGACAGCGACTGCTCGCGCCGGGCGGCGTAGGCCGATAGCGCCTTCATGACATCAGGATCGAGATAGACCGACAGCTGAGCCTTCTTTTTTGTCCCGATCATGGCTACCTCACAATCCGAGATCGTCGCCGGGATCGAGGGAGGCTTGGCGCGCCACGCCCTGCATCATGTCGTTCATGCGCCTGATCCGCGGGACATCTTCATCGAGCTCATCCACGAGGTCCGAAGCGAACTCGTTCTCGAGTGGTTCCTTATTCTCCACCGTGTCTCGATCGAGTTCCGGCTGCTGCCTGCGGTCGGCGGCCTTTGGATCTTCGTCATCCGTCTGGTCGTCGTTCAACGTCTCCAATGCCCTTGGGCGCGGCGGCAATGGCCTTGAGCTCCAATCGTCCAACCGGCCGCCATTGGATTTCGTCAGCATCGGCGGCGCCATGATGCGCTCCTGGAAACGTCTATCTTCGTAATAGCGCGCCTTCTTCGCCCGAATCGGATGGAGGCCCGACATCATGACGATCTCGTCGGAGGGCGGGAGCTGCATCATCTCGCCGGGCGTGAGCAGCGGGCGGGCGGTCTCGGACCGCGACACCATGAGGTGGCCCAGCCAAGGCGCCAGCCGGCTGCCGGCATAGTTCTTCATCGCCTTCATCTCGGTCGCCGTGCCGAGCGCGTCGCTCACGCGCTTTGCGGTGCGCTCGTCGTTGGTCGCAAAGCTGACCCGGACGTGGCAGTTGTCAAGGATCGAGTTGTTGGGCCCGTAGGCCTTCTCGATCTGGTTCAGCGACTGAGCAATCAGGAAACTCTTGATGCCGTATCCGGCCATGAAGGCCAGCGCAGACTCGAAGAAGTCGAGCCGGCCGAGCGCCGGGAATTCGTCGAGCATCAGGAGGAGCCGGCGCCGGCCGGCCTTGGCTTGCAGATCCTCGGTCAAGCGGCGGCCTATCTGGTTGAGGATCAGACGGATCAGCGGCTTGGTGCGATTGATGTCGGAGGGCGGCACGACAAGGTACAGCGTGGTCGCTCGCTCTCCGCCAACGATATCGGTAATCCGCCAGTCGCAGCACCGCGTCACCTCCGCCACCACGGGATCTCGGTAAAGGCCCAGGAACGACATGGCGGTGCTCAAGACACCGGAGCGTTCGTTGCCGGACTTGTTCAGCAACTCGCGGGCAGCGGACGCGACGACGGGATGAACACCGGCCTCGCCGAGATGCGCGGTTCGCATCATTGCGGCAAGCGTCGTCTCAATGGGCCGCTTGGGATCGGACAAGAAGGCTGCGACACCGGCGAGCGTCTTGTCTTCCTCGGCATAGAGGACGTGGAGGATCGCGCCGACCAGCAGGGCGTGACTGGTTTTCTCCCAATGGTTCCGCTTCTCGAGGCTGCCCTCCGGGTCGACCAGAATGTCGGCAATGTTCTGGACGTCGCGCACCTCCCACTCGCCGCGGCGCACCTCGAGCAACGGGTTATAGGCCGACGACTTCGCGTTGGTCGGATCGAACAGAAGGACACGGCCGTGTCGGGCGCGAAAGCCGGCAGTGAGCTGCCAGTTCTCCCCCTTGAGGTCGTGGACGATAGCCGAGCCCGGCCACGTCAAGAGCGAAGGGATGACGAGGCCGACGCCCTTGCCCGATCGCGTGGGTGCGAAGCACAGGACATGCTCCGGTCCATCATGGCGAAGATAGGTGCGCTCGAAGCGGCCGAGCACCACGCCGTCGGGTCCAAGCAATCCAGCCTGCTCGATCTCCTTTGCCTTCGCCCACCGCGCGGACCCATAAGTCTCGGCATTCTTCGCTTCGCGGGCGCGCCAGACCGACATACCGATCGCGACCGCCGCAGCGATGATGCCGCCGGATGCCGCGATGAAGGCGCCCTCGGTGAAGATTGAGGGCGCGTAAGCATCGTAGGCATACCACCACCAGAAGAAGGCAGGCGGAAGGTAGAACGGAAAATGGAGCAGCTCGAACCAGGGCTGCCCGAGCTGCGGCTGAAAGCCGAGGCGCCAAGCCGTCCATTCCGTCGCGGCCCAGATCGTGAGCAGGACGATGCCGAAGACCATGATGACCTGCCCCCAAAGAATCTTGGTCGCCGACATGGCGGCCGCCCTCTCCTGACGTCGGTGATTGGAAGGATCACTCACAAGCCGAGCCCCCGGTTGCGCCCAAAACCCCAATCGATGCCGCCATCCGCGCGCGCGACGCCAGAGACATGCCGGCCGAGCTGTTTATCGAGTGAGGGCGTCCAAGGCACGAGCTGGAAGCCGAGACCGTCGTCGATCATGGCGAAGCGGCCGGAGGCGAGCGCGAAGCGCTGCCGATAGGTGCCTGCCACATACTCGCCGCTAGCCGACGGGTTGAACGGCTGACCGGTCTCGGCGGCGAGCTGCTTGCCGAGATCCTCTAACTCCCGACGGCGCAGCGTGCCGATAAGGTTTTTCGCGAACACCAGTCCACGCGCCTGGCGTTCGGCGAGCCCCTGCCCGATGAGCTGCTCGGGCCGCCGTTCCATAGCGTCGCGGACCTCGGCGCCGAAGCCGCCCTGGCCAAGCGCCACAGGGTCGCGCGCGACGGCCTGCCGATCGAGCCATGTCGCGCCGCTCGCGGTCACCTGCGCTTCGATCGAGAGATCGGAGCGGACGGCAAGCGCCACGCGACGCTGCCCTCTTGCGTCATCGAATTTGCGAAGCTCGACGATTGAGCCTGGCGCGCTGTCGCCGGCAGCGTCGAGGTCGGGCAGCCGGATGTGGTGGGTGCGGCCGTCGACCCCGTCGACCACGGCATAGGCGGTCGCCTTGAGCTCGTCGTCGAGACCGCGATCAACGAGACGCCCGATGACGGGGACGTCAAGATTTTCGCCTGATAACACGTAACTCGCGCTCCCGCGCTCGATGCCGCGTTCGGTCAAGCTGCGGTGGATACGCTTGATGATGTCGCCGCGTTCGCCGAGCTCGCGCAAGGTCGTTTCGGCGGCCTCGTCCATGGACCATTGGCCGGGCCCGAGTTGATGAGCGAGGCCAAGACTTTCCAAGTGTCGCAGCCGGCCAACCTTCAACGCATGGAATTGATCGGGCTGCTGCTCGGGACGCGGCGCAAGGTCGATAACACCGTGCTGGTTTGCATCGCGAACAAGCTGGCGATCGAGCTGCGTCCAGCGCTCGGCTCCGATCTGGCTCTCGAGCGAGCGACGAATGTCGAGATCGGAGCGCAGTCCAAGTTCCTGGGTGACCAGGTCCTGGGCGCGGGCGCGCATCCCTTCCTTGATGTAGTCGCGGGAGATGACGAGGTCTTGGCCGTCCTCTGCGACGCCGCGCACGATGATGTGGACGTGGGGGTGCTGGGTGTTCCAGTGATCGACCCCCACCCAGTCGAGCTTGGTACCCAGATCCACTTCCATCTGGCCGACCAATTCGCGGGCGAAACCCTTGAGGTCGGCCATGTCAGGCGCGTCCTCGGGGGAGACGATGAAGCGGAAATGGTGGCGGTCATTCTGACAGCGCTCGGCGAAGGCCTTGGGATCGGCATCCTCGGTGCCCGGGCCGAACAGGTGGGCCTTCTCCCCGTCCCGGGTCACGCCTTCGCGCCGGAGATAGCCGAGATGCGTCGCGAGCGGCGCCGACCTCGCCCTGTGCCGGACGACCCGGGTCTTGATGGTCACCAGACGCGAGCGGCCGGTGAGCAGACGGTTTGCCCGCACGCTGGCGGCTCGGCCGCGGCCGAAGCGCGAATGACGGTGGCTGACGAGCTGGCCGGCTCGCGAAATGCCGCCGCCAGCGCGTTGAGCGGCGGCAAGCGCCTGGGCGATGAAGGGCTTGGCCCGCTGGCTCCTCGAGGAGCGGATGCGGCCGGGCCGTGGTTGAAAATCGCTGTCTTCAGCCATGGCCAGCCTCGACAATGTGCGGAATGCAGAATCCCTGCAACGGGTTGATAGTCGAGCGCACATTGCGCGCCGAAGCCGCACATTGCGGACCCGAGGAAAAATAGCAGCACAAACAACCAACCGACCGAGCCGCACATTGCGGCCTTTTATCTCGCCATCGTTCGGTCGGTACTCGCGGAAGCCCCCACTGTTTGCGAGTGTTTGCGATAGCGATCGTTACGCGAAGGGCCGAGACACCCGTAGGGTGGCTCGGTGAGGAGCGAAGCGACGAGTAGAGCGCGGGCCGAAGGCATCGCCCGTATGACTGTGTTGCAGCGTTTCGAATGCAAACCGAATGTTCGTCAAGGGGCGCCAGCGAACCTGGAAACTGACAGCTGATATCGCGAGCTGCCCGATGTGCAGCCGCCGCAACAAGGGTGCCTGCAGACGTACCGCGATCCGCGCATTGACGTTGAAGATGCCGTGCAGTCATTGCGATCGCCCCATGGCCGAGAGCGCGACGAACAGGCCCTCCGACTGCGGCGCAATCGCCGAAATATCGTGCACCGTAGTGCCGACTGAGCCGCCGTGCGCGGGTTGATCGAGCGCCGCTCGCGCGCCAGGGGACGGCCCGTCAGCGTGGTCGAAGAACAGCGGCGCCCGCGTCCAGGATGAACGAGAAGAAGCCGCGAGGAGAAGAGGTCCTGGCGCTCCCTCCGCGTCGACAAAAGGGACGATGGCCGCGACATAGGCTGTCGTCTCCGCGGGCAGTGGACGGTGTCTATCCCGAAACTCCTCGTAGCGGCCGGGACCTGCATTATAGGCCGCGAGAAAGCCCGGCGAGCCGTAACGGTCGTGCAGTTCGCGAAGAAAGGCGGCGCCGGCGAGGATGTTGTCACGGGGATCGAAGGGATCGCGCCCGAGACCATAGCGCGCGCGCATGTCCGCCCAAGTCTTGGGCATGAGTTGCATCAGGCCGAGTGCGCCTTTGGGTGAGACGGCACGCCGATCGCCATTGCTCTCGACCCGCATGACGGCTCGTATCCATGCAGCCGGAATGCCAAAGCGCTGCGCGGCCTCTGCCACATGAGATGCGTAGTGATCGCTCGCCGGTTGACTTCGTGCCGGTGCTCTCTGCCCGGACACTGCTGCCGTTGGCCCGCCAATCACCAGCAGGCCGGTAAGGAGGAGAACGGCAAGGCTCGCCCTGTCTCCGCCATCATGGCGAGGCGTCTTGCTGCCTACCGGCGGTGCGCACGGACCACCGGTTTGACCGCCGCTGTGCGTGGCGGCCGCCCGACGGTTGCGTGGACCCGAGTTATGAGAGGGCTTTTCCCCGAACAAGGGGGTGGACCGTTGATGCGCCTGGTTGGCGGCACGCGCGACAGGATCCTGCATGCAATCAGTCCCGCTCGGCGCGTTGGGGCTGACGATTCCAGTTCAGCGTCCAGGCCGCTTTGTCGTTGCCCGACTGGAAGAGATTTGCGCGGATCGGCCGCGGCAGCGCCGGGTCGTCGATGACGAGCGAAACGTAATCGCCGGCCTTCTCGCCGGTCCGCTTCCAACCTGCGCCGATCTCCGGGCCATCGGCATCGCCGAGGCGGATACGGTAGTCCGGCGCGTTCTCGGCATCCGAGGATTCGGCCGGGACGAGGGTGAGAATCCGCTCGAAGAACAGCGTTTCAACGCGACCGGTGAAGCCGGACTTATCGCGCGTGAACTGGCCGATTTGTGCCATGGGAAAGCTCCTGGGTTGCTGGGTTGGAAACGGGTCAATGAGTGGCGGCGCGCCAGACGAAACGGCCGTCGGCGGCTTCGTCCGTCCAAAGCGGGACTGCGCGCGCGACGATCGAGCTGACGGGGAGCGCGCCGAAATAGCGGCCGTCCAGGCTGTCTGGGACGGTCGGGTTCATGAGAAAGACCTCGCCCGGTTCGAGGGTATGGCAACCGCTCCAACGCGGCAGCGGACGGCCGCGATGATCGTGCTCGTGTGCGGCGCCGACATCGACAGCATCGACCGTGATGGCATCGCCCGACCGGCACACGGTTTGCCCGGGCAGCGCCATCACACGCTTCAGCAGCGGCAGACCTTTTGGAAGAAAGCCGCCATCGGCAAGGAAGCTGGCGATCGGTTCCGGCAGCCGTACCGCGACCAGTTCCAAGTCGCGCAGCTCTCCGAGCGGATGCAGCGCGTAGAGCCCTATTGGCGTGCTCGCGGTAGCGTTCCAAATCAGCCGCGGCGCAGGATGAACGAGGGCCAGGGCGCCGGCGACCAGCGCCGCAAGGTAGGTCAACATGAGATAGCCGAAGCGGGTCATGGCGTGACGCTCCGGCGCTTGAGCCAGGCGATATGCTGCTCGCGCGTGTAGGCGCGCGGCACATGGTCGGCGGCGAGACGGTTGTGGAGATGCCGCCAGTATTCGGGTGCGGCGTCAGCCGGATCGATGGAGAGCGCCTCGATGGCGTCGATGGCCTGCAACACGCGCTCGACCTTCGGCCAGCTATCAACGCGCAGCAGGATTTCGCCACCGGGGCGGACGAAGGGCAGCGTCTGATAGCGCTGCCCGGCTTCCACGGCACGCACGATGTCCATGCGCGACACCACGGTGCCATAGTCGTTCGATGCCCAGCGGACGAAGCCGAAGATGCTGCCCGGCTCAAAGCTCGAGATGCTGCGGCGACGGTCGAGAATCTTCTCCTCCGCGCGGCGGCCGAAGCGCAGCCAGTGCTCGATCCGCTTCTCGATCCAGGTCAGCTCGACATGGGTGAGCGCGACATCCCGTCGATGCGAGGGCGGCACTGCACGCGGCGGCAAGGCTTCATTGTCGTTCATGACGGTTCTCCGGGGCGTCAGCGGGGAACTCTCGCGCCAGCAATTCGCGCAGCATGTCGGCGACGGTCACGCCGCGCTGGAACGCGGCGACCTTGATGCGGCCGCGCAGCGTGGGCGTGACGTCAATCGTCAGGCGCGCGGTGAATGCGGCAGCATCATTCACGCTGCGTGGCGGCGTATCACTGGCTTTGATCCAGCTCTCGGCATCGCCCGGACGCGAGGCGAAGCCGCGTTTGATAGAGCGGTCGCTCATGGCGCGAACCTCGCAACTTCTGCCGCGAGCGCGGCGATCTCGCGGGCGGCGGCGCTCTGCTCGACGAACTCGAAGACGAGCCGTCCGGACTGAGCGGCGTCGGCGAAGACAACGCGTTGGCCGATGGTGCTGGCGAGCACCGGCGGATCGTGGTCGGCGAGAGTTTCGGCAGTCTCGCGGGCGATGATCGTGCGCGCGCCGCAGCGGTTGAGCACAAAGCGAGCAGGAAGCTGCGGACGATAGATGCGAGCCTCTCGCAGCAGAGCGAGCATCTCGGCCGAGGCCCAGCCGTCGAATGGCGACGGCTGCACGGGGATCAACACGAGATCCGCCGCCAGCAGCGCCGAACGCATCAGTCCCGCGACGCGCGGCGGTCCGTCAATGACGACATGATCGGCGGTGCGTGCGATTTCCGGCGCCTCGCGGTGGAGCGTATCGCGCGCGAGGCCAACGACGCCGAATAGCCGTGCGACATTCTCCCGCGCACGCTGCTGCGACCAGTCCAATGCGGAGCCCTGGGGGTCAGCGTCGATCAGCGTCACGCGCTTTCCGCGCAGCGCCCATACGCCGGCGAGGTGCAGGGCGAGCGTGGTCTTGCCGACACCGCCTTTCTGGTTGAGCACGGCGACGATCATCGCATGCCTCCCGTCTTGCGACCTGAAAGCGGCAGAGATGGTTGGCTTGGGTGCTCGGTTGGCGGCTGAGCGCGGATGTCGGTGTTATCCGCAAGACGCGCGGCCCCACTACAACAGTTAGATTCTAAGTTAGACTCTAAGTTAGGGCAGGCGATCGTGTTTCCTGGCCAAAGCGTTAGCTGTGGTTTGCACTCCCGGAATCCCGATACCGGCACGCCCGGAGTCCCGATAGTGTGAACGCCCGAAGTCCCGAGCTGATTCACAGCGCCGTCCACAGGAGCTGTGAATGACTTCGATGGCAGGATGCGCAATAGCTCTCGGCGTTCCCTGCGTTCGATGCTCAGGCAGTAGCCTGGCAGCGGTTGACGTGCCGCGATCCGGCGGAGATCAAAGGCGAAGTCTGCAGGCTTGGCGAGGCTGCCGGATTTCTCATGGAGGTGTGCGACCTCGAACAGCCAACCTCTCGGCTGGCGGCCAGCATGCTTGCGCGCGACGCGGTAGAGCCAGCGCTCGATCCCACCAGTCAGGCTGAAATAGGCCGGATCGATCGTGAGAACGAGTGAGCGATCGATGACGCCGCGATAGAGCCAGTCGGGAAGGACGAATTCCATTCCCTGCACCCGACCGTCGCGCGTCGCGCATTCCTCCCATTCGTTGATCCATGAGAACTGGTGGCGCCGCCAATGCTCCCCCTGCCGGATGCTGGTGCGGATGACGGTCGCCTGCAGGCGGGCCAATGCCCCCTTCAAGAGCTTGTAGTCGCGGGCGCCGGTCTGCCGGCCGACTGCGGTCAGAAGCTGGTAGGGTGTGAAGCGCAGGAAGCGCGAGGTCTTCAGACCGAGGTTCTCGGCCTCGACAATCTGGCTCGCCGCCCAAATCAGCACGTCGGCATCCCAAATGGTCGCCATACCGTGCTCAGGAACTGCATAGACTTCGACACACACGTCGCCGGTCTGGTAGAGGATCGGTCTTGTTCGCTTGGCCTTGGCGAGCGAAAAGAACGGGCGCTCCATCAGGTCGCGTTGATCACGCGGGCTGGCATCACCGGTGGCGACAACGAACGGGTCGAGCTTGCTTCGCTCGCTGGGTGTGATGAGGCGACGCGACGACATGACGAGCGTTGCCTTAGCGATGCGCGTTGCCGGCGGCGCGCGCTTCGAGGTAGCGCGGATCCGACGTTGAGCTGCAGGCGGCCTGATCGGCCCAGGCTTCGAGATCGCCGATGGCGTAGACAACGCGGCCGCCGAGCTTGCGAAAAGTCGGGCCATTGCCATGGCAGCGATATTTTTCAAGCGTGCGCGGCGAGATGCCGAGGAGGCGCGCGGCCTCGGGGGTGCGCACGTAACGGGTGGCGAGTTGCGCAGGCCTGTCGAGCATGGGAGATCTCCGTCTTGCCTCGAAGTGCCGCGGCCAAGTCGCGGCATGTCCGGGCCAGAGTGGCGGAGAGTTCAGGCGTTGGGGGTGGACGAAAATTGACGTACGTTTGTGTCCCCCCATCGTCGCAACCAGGCGAAGCCAGGCGTACTACCGGGGCGCAACTAACTCATCAGGTCGATGGCTTGAAGGAATCGGGGAGCCGATCAGAGGCCGCGTAGAAGTTTCAGATAGCCGCGCTCGACCAAAGCGATTGAATCGTGAATGAGCCGGTTCGCCTTGCGGCGGGCATGAGAATCCTTCCACTCGACCGAGCGGCGCTGAGCGTGGTCGGAGGCGAGCACCTTCGCTGCCACGTCTCGCGGGCCGCCACCCAGGTCGTGGACGTCGAAGGCGTGCAGGAGCTGAATCAGTCGCCGTTTCTGAAACGACGTCAGCCGCAGCGCCGCCGGGAGAAGACCGGTGCGCTGGCCGCTGAGGCGACGCACGAAGTGTAGCGCCACGTCGGCCCGCAGTTCGCCCATGCCGTCGAGCGGCACAAGCACGGCGGGACGGCGCGCGGCCTGCTCGTCGCGCAAACTGACATGGAGCTCACCCGAGCCGTCGGCGACAACCAGCTCGCGACCGTCAGCATCTGTCCGCCCGACGATCGACAGTCCGAAAGCGTTGCGATCAATCGAATGAACGGTCTCGAAGTCCGGCGGCGCGGGCGTCAGGATCAATGTTCCCGGTGATGCCTCGGGCAGCCAAATGGCTGGTTCGGGCCAAACCGGAGAGGCGGGGTCATGGGCGACACCGCAACCTCCATCGACGTGCGAAACTGGTTCGGATGGTGTTGGGATCGGATTCGCCGCGCGCGATCTGTCGCTCAGTGCGGGCGAAGTCGCGGCGGTAGTCGGCATTGCGACGAAGGAATTCGAGGGCAAAACCCGGGCGCTCAAGACGATTCAGGCGTTCGATGGTCTCCGGCGAGCGCCAGTACTGGGTCGGCATGGTCTGTCTTCTCGTCTTTTTGTTCTGTGCCCCGCACCACGATCCCTAAAGACGCTACAAGAGACCAGACCCGGAGGTTGCATCACGCGAGATCGCAATTTGCGTGATTGGGGCGCAAATCACTGCATCCGCGGTTCCAAAAGGCCCTGATATCCGGCTTCCACCATCCATCGCGCGCGGGCGAGATGGCTATCATGGACATTTTTGGCACGATCTGGTTCGCGCGTGGGGTCGAGGCCGAAGATCACGCTGACCACCTCGCGCCAGTCGGCGCCCTCCTCTTCGGCCATCAACAACCGAACGTAGATAGCAAGATGTTTCTCGTCATAGGCGTTGACGCGATCCGTTATTGGCGGCCGGTCCTGGAATGGCGCGCCGTTCATTGCAATTGCCCCTCAGCATTGATGCAGCGATTAGAATTCATCTAAGCTCCAGAACTTTGCAAGCTGGGAAATCGTCACACTCGAATTGTGCCGTGATGCGCAGATCGCATCGCGGCGCTCCCCGGAAGCGGCACACCAGGGCCTAGCCAGACGATATGAATAGCACAGTGACGCACGAATCGGAACGATCGTTCCTGGAACGATCATTCCGATGTGAGTTCCCTTGTTGCCATGGATCTCAAGGAGGTCATGGCGGTCAATCTGCGTCGGATACGTCATGTGAAGAAAATGACGCAGGAAGAGTTGGCCGATGGCGCTGGACTAAGCGTCCGTTACGTCGGCGCAATTGAACGCGCAGATGTGTCGGCCAGCGTGACCGTGCTTGGCCGAATCGCGGAGGCGCTCGGCGTCGAAGCAACCGATCTCGTCAAGCGAACGACGGTTCATTCCCATCGGGCTCGATGACGCGACAATTTTGTGCCCCACCGCAACACCGGCACGTCGTGAATCAACTCCGCATTGCCTCACGCATAAGTTGATAGTCGGCTTTACGTAAATCTGATCTGTCTCCAAAGCGCATGCCTAGTTCAGAAACGGACGAGCATGCTGGGGAGATGGAGTAGGCCTCATGACTCTGTACGAGCACTTGCCAGCCGACATTCGCGAGACAGTGGATGCTCTGGTCACGGAACTCAGGCCGCAACCTTGGCCAACGCGGTTCTTTGCGCTGATTGGCCTGCTCGGAGAGAAGTTGGAGGCGCGGCGCGAGGCGGAGCCGTGGCATCTGATCCAACAGTGGACCGGCATAGTGACGGCAACGATGGAGCACTTGCTCCCCGACAGTTCGGTTGTCGAATGCCTGGGACTGATGAGCATTAGTTTCAACGACCAGTGGCGCGCTCAGGCGCTTGGCCAGATCGAACGGGATCCCACAGTGCTGGATCGTCTCGTCGCCATTTGTCCGGACTGGGAAGACATCGTCGAGAGCGTGATCGAGGCCAACCAAAGACGTCCAATCAAATCGGCACGCGGCCGCTGATCGGCATCGGTTACGCCCTTGCCGCTTGCGCCGTCACGGCAAACGAGGTGCCTTCGCGCTTCCTCAGCGTGGCGGTGCCCCGCCCGGGCCAGCCGGGCGGGGCATTGCGGATCGGCTCAGTCGCCGTTGCGACGGTTGGGGCGAGACCAGATCAGGCTGAAGCCCTCGCCCTCTTCATCGGCGAAGAGGTTGGCGAAGATCGGGGCGGTGAAGCTCGGATCGTCGAGCTTGAGGCCGAGATAATCGCGGCCTTCGTTGGAGCGCTTGGACCAGGCGGCCCCGATCTCGACCCGGCCGACATAGATCCGGTGGCTGGGGGCGTTGTCGCCCGAGCGGCTGGTTTCGGGGACGATGCGGACGTTCCTCGCCTGGAGCGAGAGAGTGACGATCTCGCCGTTGAACTCGTTGTTGCCGGTCTTCTTGAAGGTGCCGATGGTCGCCATGGTAGTTCTCCTTGATCTCTGTTTTCGAGCCCGCACCTTGCGGCCTCGATGGTGATCGACAGGCCGGAGGCGATCGACGGCGCACCCCGAAGGGGCTGGACAGCAAAGGAGGAACTTTCTTGTCTCGCGCGAGGAATGGCGGCGCAGCCGGCAGGGGAAGAAAGTTGTGACGCCGCTGTTGCGCCAAAGGCGGTCGAGGCTTCAGCCGTCCTTCGGCCAGATCCATCCATCGAAGAGGCCGTTGGTGCGCTCGATCCAAACAGAGCTGACATCAAGGAGAACGTGGCGATTTGGGAGCCCACCGAGAGAGCTGGCCCAACGAATCCAATGCTGCTTAGCCCTCTGTAATCGAGACGGACGGATCTCCGCTTCCGCGATCGCGCGTCGGCAGCACGCCCCATTCACGAGAGCGGCTGGCCGTAGTTGTGATCCGTCACCGTTTGGTCGATGCCGCACAACGACTGCCACGAAACTGCCACTCTGCGATGATCGGTCGTGTCTCGATGCTTGGCCGCTCTGTGTGAAGCTCACAGACTAGAATGCGAGCACGCTGGATGTCTGATCGAGTCAGCCCCTTCCAATGGACGCTGCCGGCTTGCGCCAGGCCTTCCCGCCCCTACAGGGGTTACGACAATTCGCCGCGCGGACCCAGAGGAGGATCTCGCGCAAATGATGACCGCTAAGAGCTCGAGTGAGAAGAGAACCGGATGAGCGACAAAAGCGATCTTGAAAACAGAGCCATCGAAGCGATATGGAACTATCGTGAGGCCTTCGCCGTGGTCGGCCGCCTGGAGCGAAAAGAACGTTCCGCGCATCGAGCGGTGACCAGGATACTGCCTGAATTGGGGCGCGCCTTACGCAGCCAAGACACGCGGTGTCTTAAGAATAGCATTAAGATCGGCTCGGCAGCTGTCTCGCGGCAGAACGAAGCGTGGGCCAACCTAACTGAGGCGACCGCACGTTTGGATTCAGCCCACTCGACTTTGGCCGCCCTCGAGCGCCAACTAGGATATCTTCCAAAGGTCTCAAAACCACGAGATTCAGGCTAGCTCAAAGTATGCCAGGACGTCGAGCTGCGCCTTATCCTAGGCGGAGATTTTCTGCGGCTTGTTTGCCGCTGCGGTTCATCACCAGCTCGTAGCTGACCTTCGCGCCTTCAACAAGCGAGGTATAGCCGGCCTTCTCTACCGCCGAGATGTGCACGAAAACATCGTTGCCACCGTCGTCCGGCGCAATGAACCCATAGCCTTTGGTCGGGTTGAACCACTTAACAGTCCCTAACGCCACGTCATTTGCTCCAAAAAGAAAAAACACCTTCCCATCTAAATCATTGAACGAGCCGATCGCAAGTCTCCGCGCGAAAGCGGCTCGATGGGATCCGTTGTCCCGCCCGTTCGTAGGTCTTGGACAGAAGAAATAGAGTGCCCCACTCGATGAAATGAACGAGCACGCTGAAATCGGCCGGCATTCAAGAACGACGAGGCGAAGGTCACATTTTCTTCGAAAACTCCGTGCTAACTGTCGCCTGCTTGTCGCGGCCGGATGTACGTCGTGGCATCACGGGAGCCCCGGCTTTCATGCCGGGGTTTTTCGTTTCCGGCGCGAGAAGCAGCTTGACCGGATAGGCTCGTCAAATGGCGCAGCCCACTGCGACAATTCGACTTGGATGCGTAAGAATCATCCGGAGCGGCACAGAGCGAAAAGCCGAATAGCAGGCAGATATGGCGCAGAATATCTACGACAATCCCGATTTCTTCGCTGGCTACAGCCAATTGCCCCGGCAGGTGCATGGGCTGGACGGCGCTCCTGAATGGCCGGCGATCCGGGCCATGCTGCCCGATTTGGTCGGGAAACGTGTCGTTGATCTCGGATGTGGCTTCGGCTGGGCCTCGCGCTGGATGCGCGAGCAGGGCGCGGCCTCGGTTCTGGGTCTCGATCTGTCGCAGAACATGATCGAGCGTGCCAGGGCGGACACAGCGGATACGGCCATTGAGTATCGCATCGCCGATCTCGACACACTGGACCTCCCTGAGGCGGCTTTCGACCTCGCCTACAGCGCACTGACCTTTCACTATGTTCAGGACTTTGGCCGTCTCGTACATGTGATCCGCAAAACGCTCGTTCCTGACGGGCATTTCGTCTTTACGATTGAGCATCCGATCTTCATGGCCGCGGCACATCCGCACTGGATTTCCGATGAGGAGGGCCGCAAAACCTGGCCGGTCAATCGATATTCCGTCGAGGGCGAACGTCGGACGGACTGGTTTGCCAAGGGCGTTCTGAAATACCACAGGACACTTGGCACTACCTTGAATACGCTGATCGGCGCAGGCCTTCAAATTCGGCGGATCGAGGAGTTTGCCCCAACACGCGAGCAGATCCAGCAGATGCCGCAATTGGCCGAAGAACTCGAACGCCCCATGATGCTGATTGTATCTGCGTCCACATCGATCGGCGGTAAGCTTCGAAGCCTTCGTGATATCCGGCCGGATTAGGTTCCTGCCGGGCCCGCCCCGGTATTGATATCAGCCCGGCGTCAAGCGCTATCTTGCCGGCCCGTCTGCGGCCATGCCGGTGAAGCGAGCCAAGGCCGTGATGCTGACCGCAACGGCCCCGGCGATCGCGAAGACCGTTTGCCAGGTGGGCGAAGACATCGCCATCTGGGCGATTCCATGCGTCGCGCTGTAACCGGCGACGGTCGCGGGCGCGACATAGAGGATGATGATTAAGAGCCGCAGCCA
Organism: Bradyrhizobium sp. B025; assembly: GCF_042257955.1. NCBI lineage: Bacteria > Pseudomonadati > Pseudomonadota > Alphaproteobacteria > Hyphomicrobiales > Nitrobacteraceae > Bradyrhizobium > Bradyrhizobium sp. B025. The sequence continues at coordinate 8,255,109 of NZ_CP170150.1, forward strand.
AGCCCATGTCACGAGGGCGAGCGCGAGTTGGCCGATGCCGAAGGTTACGGCGCCAGCCGCGAACGCAACCGCGATTCCGCCCAGAGCGCCAGCCCCTGTGTGGAAGGCCCGAAGACCAATCGTCACGCCGGCGAAGACGGGCACCGCGAAGACCGCAAGCGTGAAGAGTAGCCAGGCGAAGAAGCCTATGGCGAGGAAAATAAGCAGTGGTCCCAAGGCAATCATGGTGGTGGGCTCCGTGAGATAGGGGTCTGACGGTCGCGCCTTCCACCACCACCACGGCGCAAACGCAGTATAGCAGCAAATGCCAGCGACCGGAATCGTCACAAATCCGGTTGCGGGCGAATGACAAAATGACCATATTGAGCGTCAGGAGCCGATCGCCCGGGCTGCAAGCGACCCAAAAGGCGGCATCTCGATTTCCCAATCGAACACCCGAACGGCAACCATTCTGCCGGCGCGCGGTGGTCATGAAGCGCTTGTGACTGCCACTAAGACGCCGGTGTGAAATGGATTTGCCATGTCTACCATCCAAAAGAAGTGCGCAGACTTTCTGCGTATGACCTTCAACGATCTGGCCGGCGGCAAGCTCGGATCAGGTCACGCCCACGAGATCGTGGCTGCGTATTTCGGCTATGGTACCGCGGCGGCTCTAAGGGCCGAGCCGAAGTATCAGCTTGCGGCTTTGGATAAAGCCGCGATCCTGATGCCTGATCTGCGCTTGATGGATCAGCGCGTGCAGCACCTCAATGGTCTCCCTGCAGGTCTACCCAATGTTGACGAGCTGGCTTCGCTGCTCTCGAGCTTTCTTAACGCAAACGGCTACTTTTCAGGTGAGGTTTGGTACACCCGAGATCTCGAGGAGTATATCGATGTATCCTTCATTCAAGAAGATCCCATGATGATCGAGGACGCTCTCTCGGGTGAGATGGCTATGACGAATGCTTTTTTTGACGAGCTTTACATAGACAAAGTAAGCCTAGACGTCGGAGACGATGTGCTCGTGGCAAATGTCTCAGGTTCTCTCAATGGAGAGAACGATCCGGATAAGCCGTTCCACGGGGATTCGATCGCTTTCACGACGATGATAACATTTGAGCGTGTGGCCGGTCGAACCGGCTATATGCGGCCGGAGCTGGAGACGTCGGGCGCCATTGATGACTCACATTACTATGATCAGGACGCCTGAGGGCAGCTAGGCATTTCATGGCACGATTGGGCTCTCATTTCGTCTGTCGTTCTGCACGACAAGGTACGGCGGCGCTCACGAGCCGCCGTACCTCCAGACCGGGATGCCTAGCTTCTTCGCTTTGTCAGCGAGATTGTCTTGGATGCCGGTGCCAGGAAAGTGCATCACGCCGATGGGTAGCGTCTCCAGCATCGCATCGTTGCGTTTGAACGGCGCGGCCTTGGCGTGCTTTGTCCAGTCGGGCTTGAAGGCGATCTGCGGGACCTTGCGATTGTCGGCCCACTTGGCGGCAATCAGCTCGGCGCCCTTGGGCGATCCGCCGTGCAGCAGCACCATGTCCGGGTGCTTGGCGTGCACCTGGTCGAGCTTAGCCCAAATTAGCCGGTAGTCGTTGAAGTCGAGTCCACCGGTGAGCGCGACTTTCGGTCCGCGTGGCATGAGCACCTGATTTTCGGCGCGCTTCTTCGCGGCCAGGAAATCGCGGCTGTCGATCATCGCTGACGTCAGATTGCGGTGGTTGACCTTCGATCCGTTGCGCGGCCGCCATGCGGAATGGGCGTGGCGTTCGAACTCGTCGGCGGCCTGGTCGCGCATCAGCTCGAAGGCGTTGCGTCGCTCGATCAGCGTTTGCCCTTCTGCCGTCAGACGCTCCAGCTCGACGGATTTGATTTCGCTGCCGTCCTGCTCCCGCTGCGAGCGCTGCTGGGCCAGCTCGTTATCGTCGAGCTCGCGCTCGATCCTGTCGATCGCACGATGGAAGACGTTTACCATCGACCAGAGCAGGTCGTCGAGGTCGGGCTCAAGACGGGTATCGGACAGCGCCACCACCAGGGCATCGAAGATGTCGGCGACGCTGCCGGCGAGGATTCGCGCTTCAGGAAGCCCCCGGGGATCGGGATCATCGTGGAAGGGACGGTAGCCATGGAGCTGGAGTTCCTGGAGGACCTGGTCGGTCGGGGATGAGCTGTGGTGCGGCTCGAAATCGTTGTCGTGGTCGGCGGTCATTGCGGTTTTCCCTCGTCGGATCGACCGCGCCCATCGCGGCCTTCATGGCGACGAAAGCGGCAGGCGGAACGGACTTGCACCCGCAGCGCAGCGGAGGGCCGGAGCCTTGGCGGAGGACCGAAGGGGGCCGACTATTTTGTCTCGCGATGTAAAGGCGGCTCTGCCGCCGACGGAAAATAGTCGGCCCACGAGGTTGCCGGTCCGGGCCGCCTGCCGCCCGATCGCCCTCTCAGAAGGCCGTGGGGCAGTCCTCTGGCGCCGAGGGGAAACACGTTCACCGACCGTGCGGTAACGAAGCGGCCGCGTCGCCCCTCATCCCGTTTCGGCTATGCCGCCAGCTCCATAAAGCGCGCGACGTCCTGCGCCGCGATCTGTACGCGGCTTGCGGCCCGAAGGGCGTCAAATCCGAGCAGGCGAAGATCCTCGTTGAAGTCGCCAAGCTGTGGCGAGATCACGATTGCCTCGATGCCGGCCTCCTGCGCCCGATCCATCAAGGTCGCCATGGCGCCGTCACCGGCAGGATCGTCGTCCCGGGCGATGTAGAGCCGGCGGAGCGTATCCGGAAGAAGGACGGCGGAGAGATGCGCTGCCGAGAGAGCTGCGACCATCGGCATGGTCGGCAGGGCGCAGCGGAGCGACAGCATCGTCTCGATGCCCTCACCGGCCGCCATGACTTCACCAGCGACGCCAAATCGAACAGCGTGACCAAGCAGGTCGCCCATCGCCCGCTTTGGCGTGTCGATTGGCGCCTTGCCCAGCGTCGCCTCGCTGAAACCATGCGGGTCGAGCCAGGTGCGGTGTACGCCAGCCAGCTCGCCGGACAGATCGGTGACGGCGGCGATCATCGCCGGCCAGGTCTCGGTCGGGCTGTGGTCGTCGGGCCGGTAGTAGCAACGTGGGTGAAAGCGCAGGCTTCCGGTTTCGTGCAAAGACGTAATGCCGCGATTGCGGAGATACGCTTCTATGAGTGTGCGTTCGATCGGCTGCGACATGGCAAAGAGCCGACGAGCGGCCTCCGGCGATCCTCGTGCCGCGCTGGAATTGCGGAGCCGCGGCTGATTGGGCTCGGGCTCTGGATGCGGCAAGCTGAGAAACAAGCGCGCCTCGTCGAGGACGTTCTTGAAGTCGACCAGGCGGCAACTCTCGCGAATGACATCGAGCAAATCGCCATGTTCCCCGGTGGCGGCATCGGTCCATTTGCCGGCGGCTCCCTTCGCCGACTGCTTGAGCCGCACGAACATTGAGCGGCCAGGCGTATTGCGGACGTCGCCGACGAGCCAATAGCTACCTTCCCGTCGTCCGGCAGAGAGGTAGTGACGGCACACGGACTCAGCCTGCCGGCCGAGACGCCGTGCGAGATCGTGTGCGTTATCGGCCATCGTCATCCCCAAAAAGAAAAGGTCCGCCGTCGCCAGCGGACCTTGTTGTTGCTCTCGACGGCTTATTCGGCTGCCATAATCTGCTCACCGGCTCGCTGATTGTGGGCGGTCCGCTCTTCTTCGTCTTCCAGTTTGTTTTCGCTAGGCTGCTCTGGAGTTTCCTCGACTATAGATTCGACCGCCGGTTCGTCGCCAATGGCTCGGCCCAGCGTGCGAAGCGGTTCGGGCAGCCAGGCCGTGTCGGTGAGCAAGGTCTGCGCCTCGGCAGCCATGTCACCCTTCTTCAGATGCTCGATCCGATCGGCGGCGCGCTGCCCTTTTGCCTCCACCACGGCCTGGAGGATTCGCGTCTTCGTCACCCGACCGAAGAAGTTGTCTACGGTCGGTTTCCACCCCGCCGCAGCCATGTCGAGATCGACAGCCCGGGCGAGACGGTCGGCGTGAGCGAGCGCACGCGGCCGCCGATTCCAGGGTTCATGCACGGCGTTGACCGACAGGCTGACGACATGGGCAAAGAGCATCGCCTGGCTGTCGCCGTCCCACGCCTGAAGTGCGTCCCAGAGGTCGGCCGATTCCTTCGGCAAAGCCTTCGCCCAGCGCTCGTGCCGAGCGCGGATCGCCTCGGCTAAGGCGCTGTCGTTCAGGCCGAGCGCCTGGGCGCCGAAACTCACGCTCTTCAGATCCAGCTCCAGGCAGCTATCCGAGCCGTAGTGGTAGAAGGTCTTCAATGTCAGAGCATGCAGGGCCGCATGAAAGGCGACCTGCGGCTGCTCACCGAGGGCATGACGCAGGCCGAGTGTCCGATGGGTGGTGAGCTCGGTCATCAGCCGGTCGGAGATGGGCGAAAGGCCCTCGTCCTCCTCCTGCTCGGCGCCGGGCTCGACCGACACGTTGCGCTCGCCGCCTTCGTAGCTCGCGGCCTTGGCCCGTTCGGCCTCACCATCTTCTTCAGCAAGACCGGGCTCCGGCTCCGCCGACGGTTCGTCTTCGGGCCGGACGTAGCCGCGCTCAACACGAAGCTCGCCTTCAGCGCCAATGCTGACGAAGACGCCTGCGCGCACGATCTCGGCCGGGTCGAAAACAACCGGCCGGCTCTCGAGCCCCTCCAAAGCTGTTTCCAGCTCGGACAACCGTTCGTCGACCTCGTCGGGCAGTTCATCGGCGTCCGCGTGTTTCTCAGACAGCTGATCGAACTCTGCTTGCAAGGCGTTGCGGGCCGCTTCCTCCTCGGCAGTGAGGGTGACGATCTCGCCGCGAAGTTGTCGCAGACCGAAAGCGTGGCCGTAAGCGAAATCGGGGGCGACCTCGGTCCACTTCCAACCCTCGGCGGCAATCGTCTCGGATTCCGCCTTCAGCTTGTCGGCCACCATCTGGTCGACGAGCGCGACATCCTGCATCCAGCCGCCATCGTCGCCCTGAAACAGATCTCGCAGCACCGTGCCACCGGCGGCAGTATAGGCGTCAACCCCGATGAACAGCGCCCGCTTGTCGGAAGCGCGGACCGCGCCTTCTGTCAGCATGCGGCGGATGACGTAGGGCTGCTTGTCGTGGGACGCCTTCAGCCGCTCGAACACAACTTCCTGACGCTCGTGGTCGCCAGATACAGCGAAGGCCATGAGCTGGTCGAGCGTCATGCCGTCCTCCGCATAGACGTCGAGCAGCGTCGGCGAAACCGACGCGAGCTTGAGGCGTTGCTTGACGACGTTGACGGAGACGAAGAAGGCGGCAGCGATCTCCTCCTCCGACTGGCCCTTTTCGCGCAGCGCCAGGAATGCCCGGAACTGGTCGAGCGGATGAAGCGGAGCGCGCTGGACGTTCTCGGCGAGCGAGTCTTCCTCAGCGATGCCGCTATCGCGGACGACGCAGGGAACCGGGGCGGTCTTGGCGAGGCGCTTCTGCTTGACGAGCAGCTCCAGCGCGCGGTAGCGCCGGCCGCCAGCCGGGATCTCGAACACGCCGGTCTCGGCGCCGACCTGGTCGACGACGGGCCGGACACTGAGGCCCTGCAGAAGGCCCCGGCGGGCGATGTCCTCTGCTAGCTCCTCGATCGAGACGCCGGCCTTCACGCGCCGGACGTTCGACTGACTCAGCACGAGCCTGTTGAAGGGGATATCGCGCGAGGGCGAAAGGGTGATCTTGCGAACGGTAGTCGCCATGGGATGATACTCCGCGACGGGCGCCGAGAGCCTCTCTCTCGACATCAACTCGTCACGAAGCGCAGCGCCGCCCTCTCACTTTGGAGGGCGGCGTCGCAAAGCCAACGAACAGGAAAGACGGAAAGCCTCGGAACCGGAAAAGCACCGTTCCGTATCTCCGGTTGTCCGGGAATCAGGCCGCGCGGTCGAGCAGCTTCTTCGCCCGTGCCTCCATGTCGAGTCGTGCGTCCTGATGAGTCTTGTCGCGCGCGACGGCTGTGATGCCCTGGACGAAATCAAACACGCTCTCGGGCTTCCGGCCTTCCTCGGACAGAACTGTGTCGATGATCTTCGCCGTCTCGGTCTTGGAGAAGCCGCCCTTGCGCAGAAACTCGCTGCGGTCCTCGTCGGTCCGGGCGACGATCCGCTCCCGCGCCGATTTGATGCCGTTGACGAAGGGCATCGGCGAAGAGTTCGCGAAGCGTGTCAGCGCCGGCGCCGCCTCATGGGCGAAGCGCGTCGCGGCGTATTTCGAATGGCGGATGGTGATCTCCTCGAAATCCTGAACACCCCACAAATTCCGATTCTGACAGACGGCGCGAAGATAGAAGCTCGCTATGCCGAGCGTCTTCGCGCCCACCTCGGAATTCCAGCAGTAGAAGCCGCGGAAGTAGAGGTCCGGCAAGCCGTCGGGCAGCCGGCCGGCCTCGATCGGATTGAGGTCGTCGACCAGAAACAGGAAGACATCGCGATCGGAGGCGTAGAGCGTCGTCGTATCCTGGGTGATGTCGACGCGCGGGTTGTAAACGCCAGTCGACCAATCAAGCACGCCTGGGACCTTCCAGCGCGTGTCACCCGTGCCATTGCCGGCGATGCGCTGAACAGCTGCCACGAGTTCGTGGTCAAATATACGCCCATATTCCGGACCCGTCGCGGCGCGAAGCTCGAGGCGACTGCCCTGCACCTCAAGCGTTTTTATCTGCTCGGCTCGATGAAAGCTGAGGCCGAACTGCAGGTTGATGCCAGCGAGCGGTGCCGGAAGCTGACGGAGGTAAGCCGCCGGCGCTCCGACCAAGCTGGCAAGTTGACCGAAGCTCCAATGAGTCGGCGCGATCGGCGCGTCGCAACCGGGTAGCATCAGCGTCAGGCGCTCGGCATCGTCGCGGTTGGCCTCCACTCGGATCGCGGTGCTCTCGACCGTTCGGGTCCGGCTGCGCTCGCTCCGGCTGCGCACGGCGGAGTAGAGATCCGACAAGGACAGATAGCGTTCGTCCGCCGGCCGCGAGAACCATTCGGATGAAACGCGGCCGATGCGCTCGCCGCGACTCACATCCACCTTGTAGCCGCCGGCGCAGTCGTGGGCAGCGATCAAAACTTCTGCTTGGGTCATGGGACAATCTCCATGACGGGCGCCGGAGGCCTCTCCTCCGATCATCAACCCGTCACGGCGAAGCCGATCCGTCCTCTCACTCTAATGGGGGCGTTGCGGGGTCTCCCCGCAGAAGGGGGTGCGTCGGCGACCGCGGCGCCGACCAGGGGGAAGGCTTTCCCCTCAAAGGCGCACCGCCGGAATTCGCCATATCATCGGAGCAACAGGCTGCGTAACCCGATGGACCAGCTCGGAAAGTTAGTGCGCGCGCAAACAAGGGGAACTGAACATCGGAGCCAACTGGCGGGTGCTTTCGCCATTTTCATACGACAGCTTGACTTGACGTCCCACACACCGGCAGAACGATCCTCCACAGACCACAACGTCAGCGATTGAAACGAAAATGACGTTCGATATCAGGGGCAGCATCAAGAATACGAAGATCAGCTCGAACCTGTATGTCGTTTTTGAGGAACCGATCTCAAATGCGACCGACTCATTCCTTATCCGCAAGCACGAAGACGCCTCTGAAACGGACATGCTGGTTGAAATCGACGTCTAATTTATTCGAGCTGACATGCTCGACGACCGAGAGTCCATGATCGTTTCCTGCAAAGACAACGGATACGGGTTGGGAGACGATCAGCTCAAGGCATTTCTAACCAAAGACACTTCCTACAAGGACGACCTTCCGATCTTCGCGATTGGTCAGTGTACCTGCGGCCGAGAGCCGCAAGTATTTTTGCTACGCTCCGTTACGCTATCTTGCGGCTATCAACGCAGGCTGACGCGTTAACTCGCTCGCGTTTGACGCGAGCTATGCGGGGTCATCGAGAATATCGTTTTCTTCCGTCATTCTGGGTGCCAACATCTCAGTCATCTCGACCGTGACGTTTCGTGCGGCGGAGTGATGGAGAAGACGAATGACGGAGTCCAAATTCCTGACACCGGAGGAAGTGTCTGCACGATACCGTGGCGAGGTCTCCGTGGGTACGCTGCGGAATTGGCGCGCAATGCGAACTGGGCCTGCATACATCAAGATCGGCAAAGCCGTCTTATACCCGGTGGACGAGCTTGACGCATGGGATCGGGGAAATCTGGTGATTTGTAGTGCGTCGAAAGAACTGAACGTGAGCTAGCTTGAGAAAAACAAAATCGCGCTCTAATATGATGACTCAATCCGCTGGCACGCTCGAGACAACGACTCGGTTGCTGTGCTCGGAATGATAGGGAGCTAAAATCGCGAACCGCGCTGCGTTTCCCCTGTTCAGCGGTGCACCGTCAGACCACCGCTTTCATCATAAGTCGGCTCAACACTGACGCCATGTCCTCGCGGCACTCCGTCCGTGACCAAATACTCAGCGCAGAGAAGGCGACGTTGAGTTGAGCGCTCCGAACCGGTCGGTTCAGGCAATCAGCCGTGTCCGATAGGCCTCAAGCCGCGCCAGTCGATCCTGCAGATACGTGCGATATTGGATCAGAAGATCATCTGGACTGGCGAACTCGCCAAGCACCCTTTCCGTCTCTGCCATCGCCTGATCGATGGTGAGGCAGCCCGAACCGTCGCCTGTCATCTGATCGGTCAAGTAGCGCTCGACCTCCAATCGAGTAGGTTCGGGGAGAACCGAGCGCGCTTCGAAATAGATCAACCGGAGCCCGAACCAGCGCAGTCGCTCGTCCTCCATGCCCTGGACGATCGCGAGGCGGTCCTCCCATCGCGCATCGTGGAACGCGGCAATGCGTGCCTCATCAGCAGGACCGGGAAAGCCGCTATAGATGCGCTCTTCGAGGTGCGGAGATAATGCGTAGGGCTCGCGCGCAGCCATGTAAGCAGCCACAAGCCGCGCGCACAGACCAGTGTCCGCCTTCATGAGACAGGCCCGGTCTCCGGTGGCGCCCATCGAACCGCCATCCAGCATATGCTCGGGAGCGTCGTAGAACGCCGTCAGCGTGGGCGCGGCATTGATCCTGAAGCGACGAATCGGACTTGGCTTCTGCGTCAGATGAACTTGCAGTTCGAGATCGCTCATCGCGGCAAGCCGGCCCATGTCTTCGTTGAGACTCAAGCAAAGCCGGCCATTGGCCTGATCGGGATCCCTGCCGATGCAGACGACCGACGTATGATAAGCTTGGCCGCCGAAAAACTCGGTCAACACGAAGCCGTCTTCGACCTCAATGAAATCCGCGACGGTCGCTTTGTTCGAGAAGCGCACGAAGCGCTGCCACAACTCCGGAGACCTTCGATAGACCAATCGGCTCAGTTCGAGCGTCGCAAGCACATCGGACATCGCGTCGTGTGCCCGAGCATGTGCGACGCCATTTGCCGCCGCCAACTGTTGCAAGCGAAATGTCCGCCGCCCTTCTTCGCTGACCGGCACAACTAGTTGCGCAGGCGACACGGCATCGGCGGCCATCACCAGACTGAGCGCATCGGCGCGGCAGTTTCGATGATTACTTGTCAGATATGCCGGATATAGGCACTGGAAGAGGGCGTGGCGCAGCATCTCCTCGTCGAAGCGGATGGAGTTGAAGCCGACGAAAACCGCAGGGCTCCAGGAAATCAAGGTCCGGCGAATATCTCCTACCATGGTGTAGTGCGACGGCAGGCTGGAATCAGTCAACGACTCGATCGGCAATCCGTTCGTCCGAAGCGCCGAAGGATGGGGAAGCACATGTGGCTGAAGGCGCGAGCGCGTCTCGAACCGAGCCACCTCGTTCAGGTTTTCATCGGTGCGAACAGCGGCGAAGTGGAGAATCTGATCGAAGCCACGCTTAAGCCCCGTCGTCTCGGTGTCGAAAAAGACGAAGCTCATGGGTGTGCTACCAACGAGTCAACCGGAAACGCATCGCCGCCGGGCTTACCCTAAACCGGCGCGCGAGACCCTCAATCGCTGCCTCGTCCTCGAGATCCACACCACCGCCTTCCAAGACGGCGGCTAAGAGGTCGCCGGGGATCAACAGCTCTGAGGCGAAGGCGTTGGCTTCGATCTCTATCGGTTCGGTTCCGAGCGCTGAGATATCATCTCGGAAGAGAACGCGTATCCCCTTGTCGACGTGAACGGCTTGTCTGATGTCTTCGTCGTGCAGCACATGATGGGCGAGTTCATGGGCGGCGGAAAAACGCTGGCGGTTGGGATGATGTAGCGCATTGACGCCGATGATGCCGATGCCGTCCTTGATATAGGCCATGCCCGAAAGATCCTCCTCCAGCGGTGCGTACTGAAGGACGATCTTGCGCGATTTAATGATGCGTTCGACAGGGACGGGCGGCGCTGAAACGCCGAACTCCCGAAGGATCGAGCGCGCAGCTTCGCGCGCTCGACCTGGATCAGCGTCCCTCACGATCCGACCTTAGAGCCGCGGCGTGGCGCGAGCGCGCTGCTGATCAAATCAGCGACCTGGGCGCCCGCGTTCTCGGACAGCGACTCCTTCGAAAGCTTCTCATTGACCAGCGTCATCTTCAATTCCTCCCCGATGGACTTATGCGGCATTGGCGGCAGCAGGTCGGCGACCTTCGCGAAATCAAGCGCGGTGGCGAGGGCATAGACATGGTGCAGCAATATGTTCTGCCGGCCGCTCTCGATGTTGGCGATCGACGCGCGAGACATCTTAACTTTGCTCGCCAACTGGGCCTGGGTCAGCGAAAGAGCCTTGCGCCGCGTCGAGACCGCGTTGCCGAACGCTATATAGACCGGATTGCCCGCCATCGCCGATGTTTGCGCTGCTTCGGGCATAATGTCAATCCCGCAAACATTATGTGCTTATTACAAACTTACTAGTGTGATCATTACTTGACATATTGGCCAATCTCAGGAATCCATATCCCGCCGGAGAGCGCGACGCTCACCGACGAGGCGAAGGAACCGAGATGTCGAAGCGCATTCATGTCGTGCCGCACGAATCAGGTTGGGCAACCCGACGTGAGGGGGCGTTGCGGGTGGGGTCCACCCATCACACCCAAGCCGAGGCGACGGAGGCGGCGCGTAGCACTGCGCTTCGCGAGCACGGCGAAGTCGTCATCCACCGTCCCGATGGCCGCATTCGCGACGCCAACTCCTACGGAAACGATCCCTTCCCGCCGAAAGGATAACCCAACGGATCGCTCACCAGGGCGATCCGGTCGGATCGGCGCGCGGAGGTCATTCAAAGAAGAGGACCAATATCGATGTCGAATTTTCCGTCCCTGCGCCGCGATGATCGGCCTGATGATCCCTTTGCCGACCCGCTGGACGCGGTACTCGCCGAGCTTGCCATCAATATTCAGCTTCCGCCCGGCCTGCATGCCAAGGCGGTCGAGCGATATGAGGCGGTCCGACGCTACATCGAACGACCCGGTAGTCCGCTCGAAGGCAGGGTCGCCTGCTTCTATCCCCAGGGCTCCATGGCAATCGACGCAACCACGTCGACCCGCGGCACGGACGACGAGTACGATCTCGATATCGTCGCCGAGATCGAAGGCCCCGACCTCGGTCCCGAGGCGCTGCTGGATGACCTGGAAGCCGCACTCGAGAGCTACCCGGTAAGCAAGGTCGTGCGCCAAACTCGGTGCATCACGCTCTACTACGCCGACGGCATGCATCTTGACATTACGCCGTCGCGGCGGCGGGCGCCGAAGGAGAAGGAAGGCGAGATCCCGCATGCGAAGAAGGGGACTCGCAGCGACCCGGCGCGCTATGTGCCGATGAACTCATATGCCTTCGGGAAGTGGTATTGCGCCCGAACGCCTACCGAGGAGCGGTTCGCGCTGGCGCTGAATCGTCAGCTGTACGAACAGGCCGGAATCGCCTTCGCCGCAGCGGACGTCGAGGACGTTCCGCCGCAAACGCCGCTCATCATCAAGAGCGTGACGACGGTCGCGCTGCAGCTAATCAAGCGGCACCGCAACATCGCCTACGCGACCGAGACGGGCCGGATCCCGCCATCGGTGATGTTGTCGTGCCATGCCGGCCATGCCGCCCGTCCGGGCATGAGGCTTGCGGAAATGCTGATCCGGCAGGCGCGCTGGACGGCCCGCGCGATCGACGACGCCGCGAAGCGCGGCCAGCTCCTGGTCGTGCCCAACCCCGAATTTCCGGTCGAGCGTTTCACCGACCGTTGGCCAGAATCTCAGCTGCAACAGACAACCTATTCTCGCCACCTGCACACCCTCGCTAACGGGCTCGAAGCCGCCCGCACCGGCGACGTGCAGCTGGAGGACTTGCAGGAGTGGTTGCGCGGGCAGTTCGGGGACCGGGTCGTCACGCGTTCTGTCAAAGCTTTCAACCAGCGGCTCGGGCGCCAAGTTCAATCACGGCAGCATGGTTATACGCGCTCCGGCGGCCTGTTCGTTCCCGCCGCGCCGGCGATCATCGGCGCGGCGACCAGCCTGGCGCCAGTCGCGGCTCGCGCACACACCAACATGGGAGAGCGCCGATAAGTGGTGATGACGGTCGACGCCCAGATCACTGACATGGCTTCCTTGTGGCCGAACTTGAAACTCATCGGCCGCCACGGCGCAATCGCGGCGTGGCAGGGCCCTCTCCGGCCTTTGCTTCAGACGTTTCAGGTCGAGATCACTTATCGAGCGCCGCTGGTGATCGAACGGCTCGACGTGCGCATTCTCCAGCCACGCGTCAAAGTCTTGTCACCGCCGTTACGGCACCGTCCGGGCGACCCGGAGGGTAGGCTCCCTCACGTGTACTACGGTTCGGATGGCGAAGTGACGCTATGCATGCTCGATCCCGATTCCGACGATTGGTCGCCGTTCGACAGCCTCTCGCAGACAACTGTGCCCTGGGTGATCGAGTGGCTTGCCGCTTACGAGGGCTGGCGCGCAACGGGTCAATGGACAGCGAGCGGCCGCCACGTCGTAGCAGGTGGCGTCGGTGTCTAAGAGCAGCATTCCGCAAAAGGTCCAATCGGCGCTGTGGGCGCGGGCTGCTGGCCGCTGCCAATATCGTGGATGCAATACTGATTTGGTCGGCGACCTGGTGGCCGGGCGGCAAGACGGGATCTTCGGCTTCATCGCACACATCGTGGCTGACGTCGAAGGCGGCCCGCGCGGCGATCCGATCCGGTCGACTCAGCTCGCGCGTAGTCTGGAAAATCTAATGTTGATGTGCGCCCGACATCACAAGCTGATCGATCTTGACGCCGTCGCCGATCATCCGGAATCTGTTCTGCTAACTATGAAAGCCGAGCACGAGGGCCGGATCGCGATCGTTGCCGGCATCGACGAAGACCGGGCATCTCACGTCATCAGGTTTGGGGCGAGCATTTGTGACAACGAGGCGCTTGTATCGACGCAGGCGATCTTTTCGGCGATGCCGCCCGACCGCCACCCAGCCAGCGGCCAGAGGTTGGATCTTGAAATGGTAGGCTGTGCGTTTCGAGACAACGAGCCTGCCTATTGGACGGTCCAGCGCGAGAACCTGAGACGCCAGTTCGAAGCGAAGGTGCGAGGCCGCGTAGAGCGACAGGAGATTAGGCATCTAAGCGTATTCGCACTCGCACCGCAGCCGCTGCTGATCGAGCTTGGCCGGCTGCTCTGCGATATCGTTCCGGCCGTCGTTCATCAAAGGCATCGCGAACCCGCGAGTTGGCGATGGGCGTCCGATGGCCCCCCGATCACATTCCAGGTCACCGAACCGGATATCGGGCTGTCAGGCTCGGTCGCGCTAAAGCTCGGTGTCAGCGCTACCGTGACCGACGCGCGACTCCAGGCGGTTCTCGGCGACGAAGCCGCGATCTGGTCGCTCTGCGCGGATCAACCTCACAACGACGTCTTGCGGCGAGCTGACGATCAGGCCGCATTTCGGCGCGAACTCCGACGGCTCTACGACCGCATCAAGGCTCGGCATGGCGAGGGAACGCTGCTGCATGTTTTTCCCGCGCTTCCCGCCTCCCTGGCGGTCGAGGTCGGCCGCGTCTGGATGCCCAAATCGGATCTTTCCCTCCGGCTCTACGACAACAATCGATCGCACGGGTTCATACGGACCTTCGATATTCCCTAAACCCGATGCGACAAGCGCGCGGACATCTTCCTGTCCGCAATCCTCCTCGCCGCTGCGATTACCTGGTGGATCAATTAAGTCCGGACCCAAGCCCTCTCTCGTAGAGGCATGTATCCGAACGGGAGAAGCCTATTTTTTCAGGAGGCCACCAAGCCACTTTTGAAGGCTGTCACCGTTCATCAATTCGAGACGCGTCGGCAGAAAGGGAGTTATGAACGGATCAGATATTAGCCTTGGCGGAAAGTCCGACGTTGTAGTCAGGATTCCCTTAGAGGCATTCTGCTCCCCGCTGAGTACGCCCAGCAATGCACGAATGTCATCATATGAAACCTCGTTCCTCGGCTTATACGCCTTCACCGATCCTATGATCTTGATGCAACCAACCCCCTTCGAACAGCTATGACATCCCGTCCGTGATCCCCTGAGCGTGGCGTTAATGTCACCTCGTCGAACCCCGCTTTATCGAAGGCACCAGCGACGATCTCTTCCCAACGCGTCGCAGAAAGTGAATACGCTTGGCTCCAATCCGATTGCAGGCTTGCTACAATTTCATACCAAACCGCTGAGTTTGCCTTTATTAGAAATCCCTCTGCCGTTTTACGATCTGCCAGGACGATCTTGTGATCTGGTGTAATGATTCCCGCTACTCGCAACTCCGCTTGCTTATTCCCCTCGGAAAACCGCCGAGCGATAAACGACTCGAACACTGACGGAAGCCTGTCTTCGTAGATCAAGTCAGTAATTTTGATCTTCTCTGGTGGAATTTCCAGATTCCTAAAATCCACTAGTCGTGTGAACTCTAAAAGAATCGGAAACGCTAATTTCTGCGCAATAGGAAACAGCTTAACGGGCATGTAGAATATCAGTTGCTGCGCTAGGCGAACCCTTACCTCTTCCATCTGCTGCAAAGTAAGCATGGCACGCGCTCTTTACTACAACTGCGCATAGGTTAGCAGTCAGCCGGCTGTCGGGCCTTAACAGCCGGAATAGCCAAATCGCAGTTTCGAATACCGACTCCGTGATCAGCGCCTGCTAAGTTTGACAGATCACGTATCCATGTGCGTTCATTTCGGTACACGCCGAGAAGAATGACATCAACAGCCAATAGAGCTGAACGAAGTATGGGTCTGGCGCTTGGCCGGCTGCGACTTCCTTTAGCGCCTCTTCAACAGCACCGCGGCTCAGCGAAGAGGTCACGATGAAGACCCGACGAATTGCATCCGGCGCAAGCCGCACTTGAGCGAATTCGTTCATTAGCTCGTCGGCATCGCCTCGGACAATCCTCTTGATCCGGGTTTTGACTCCGCTACCGCTTACATACTTGTTGTTCCAACCACGAATTTTCGCTTCCATCGATTCCGGCGGAAGGCTCATACGCTGCAAGTTCTTAATTGCTTGGCTCACGGAGATATGGAACGGCCCAGCACCGAGCGATAGTGGACCATGCTTTGCGTGATAAAAGGTAATTCTAGGCGGGCTGCTGGAGTTGTTTAGCCCAATATAGTCCGCCCATTCGTCGCCAAGATCGTCGCACACAAGCACATCGTCCCCGTCCGCAACACTCGCTTCGATCACACCGAAAGTGGAGTCAGCATCAAAGGTGGCCTTTCGCGTCGAAAAGTTACCCTTTTCATCAGTCACTCCGTCTAGGAGCGGATCAGAGCGCAAATGGCGCAACAGGGCTGCGCCACCATCTACAAAGCCTTCGTCGCGGAACAAGGTCCCGTCGATGTAAGCTAAAGAGAGGGCGTCGAACAGCAATATGAACTTATCCTCGCGATCGATGTAGCGTCGGAGCGAGATCCGATTTGGATCGTGACCGAGAGCATACTCTGTACTTTCGACCTCGATGCCGGCAGTGATCGGCAATTGCAAGTCACGCAATGCTACGCGAGCTTGGTTGATTGCAATTGCTCCAACCGAATCAGCACCGTCGAAGATATCCATCCTCTTTCCGTCGCCGCTGACCCTAAACGCACGATCGAGCTCATTTAACGCTGCATCGATTTCATGCTTGGAGAGTTGAGTGAGTCTACCGCTATCTTCATGTACAAGTCTGATTTCGCGATCGACATGGATCGCATCAACAAATCCCGCAACGTCGACGGCAAAACTTGTTGGACGCGCGGTGCCGCCAATACTCGCCAAATCGATAGCGCGGGCTAAGGTACGGAGAAAGCTGGCAGGTGCAGCTCTTCCACCTACCAGCTCGTCAATTACAGATTTCGCGTACTCCACAAGTGCGAGGTGATCGACCCGATCAGACCGCTGCCCTATCCTGCCGGTGCTAGGAGTTGTAGAATAGTGGTCAGTTCCCGACCGGACCGCGTACGCCTGGGGCACATACCGGTTTGCGCCAGCAGGCCCGACAACATTTTGTAGGTCATCGGCTTCGAACGTTTTACTCCTCATCACGTGCTTGGAGACCGACATGTTTCGAAGCCGAATCTTTTCGAACACCGCTCCCTGCCGTGCGACCGCACGATCCACGCGTTCGGCTGATACTCGACCGAGATAGCGGGTGAAAAATCCTGCCGGAAGATCGAGCTTGGATTTAAGAATCGCGAGATGATCGCGATATTCGATCAAAAGAATAAATCCGCAGATTCGTTCTCGGATTCCTGCGTCTTCGGTTAAGAATGAAGGCGAGCGGTCATAGAGGAAGGAGATCGCAGACCAACGCGCGCGCCCAGCTTGGACGCGCCGATGGTAGAATATGTTTTGGGAGGCCGAGGGCTGGCTTGCCCGAACTTGGCGAAAAAGGTCATCCAATGCGGCATTGCTCATCTGCCGCTTAAGAATGTGAAAATTTGCTGTTTTTGCAACGCGAAGAGAGTCGATCATCCATCCCCCGTCGCGTTTCCACGCGGAAGTACGCCATGTCAATTAAGACGGACCTTCAATATGATCAACTTAAGCGCGAATGCCTCCACGATGCAAATGGAAAGAACATGCCCCCCGCAAAGAAGAGTTAGAAGGCTACTCGATGTCGCGCAGCTCTAGACGGCCTGCTCAATAGCAACGTTAGCCACAAAGTGTCGGCTTATCGACACGTATCCGGTTGATGGGCGTTGAAGGCTATGATCTCTTGACTACGGGGCGACGGCATGCGGAGCGTGCTTGAGGTGCTATGCGACGACAACCCAGTGATCGTTCGATAAAGATTCTGTTCGCTTCTTCGGGGGGCCTATGCGCTTTCCCGGGATGTACAACGCAGCTCGTTCAGCCTCAATCTCGCGCATTACTGGGCGAACTCTGCCACATTCGTGCGGCCTCTCCCGGGGGGCCGAGATTCGATCCCGCGCAATCCGAAGAGTCGCGCAACGACGCAGACAACTTGATCATCCTATGTCCAACGCATCATCGTTTGGTCGATCAGGATCCGACCACTTACACAGCGGATTCGTTGCTTCTCATGAAACGGCGCCATGAGAGCCGCGTCGCAGCATTTCTCAGCTCGGTTGCTGTCGAGCTTACTGACAAGCAGGCTACCGACCTCTCGCGACAGGTGGAGGACGAATCAGTCGACTTCGCAGTTGTCGTCGCGTTGCGGAAGGAATTGGCTGCGCTTAAGCATTATTTTCCTGAGCTGGTACCGATTTCGTCGACATCGGATTCGACCCGCACGTACCTTCGCGGAACGATTCCAACAAGACGCGGCGGCTCGTATCGAGTTGTTGCCACTCTCCTTCATTCGATGGGAAATCTCGATGCCGCACATGCGACATCGGACCTCATCCACAAATGGAAGCCGCGATTTGTACTTGTGAATGGAATTGCTGGTGGAATCTCTAGAAAGGATCAGGGCTTCGGCGATATCGTGGCCTCGAACTCCATTTTCTATTATGAGCTCTCGAAGGTTCGACCCAATCATCAGGAGCATCGAGCTCGGCAATTTCAGGCGGACCCCATCCTCGTGGATGGAATACTGAACTTGACCGACTCAACGTGGCGCGCACATTTGCCTTCAAGGCCCGATGGGAAAAGCGCGAGCGCCATCGAGCCGAGAATTCATGTCGGACCAATTGCCTCTGGAGAGAAGGTGATTGCTTCAAGCGAGGCTGCCCAAGAGCTTCGGTCGTTGCAACGCGATCTCATCGCAATTGAGATGGAGAGTGCAGGAGTCGCTTCTGCGGCATTCAGCGCTGTCAAGAAGGTGGGATTCTTGACGATCCGAGCCATCTGCGACTTCGCCGACGGCAAAAAGAATGACATGTGGCAAGAGTACGCAGCGTATTCCGCGGCTTCGTGCTTGCGAAGCTTCATTGAGTCGCGCCCAGTTTCCCTCTCGGAGGGGGCGTGGCCGAAGTCCGTTGCTTCGGTAGCGGCAACGAAGTCGCGTATTTCGATAGCTCAACGTAAGAAATTGTTCGATGAGCTGTGTACGGCGTTCGATATGGAAGAGTTTAAGAACCTTTGCTTTCTCCTGGGCGTGGACATTGACGAAATTCCCGGCGACCGCAAATCGGCCCGGGTCAGAGAGCTAATTTTACTGTTCGAGCGGCGCGATACGTTGCACGTATTGGAGGAAGCCGTCGATGAAAGGACACGTTAACGGAAAACCTGAGCATTCAGGCTGATGCTTTCGGCGGTGTCCGTAAGCCGTCGATACGCACTGAAATGCATGTCACGGACAGATCGGGCATTGAAACAAGGACTCCAATCGAAGCGGCCAGGACCGAGCGTGAACTCTCGTGACTATCACGAACAATCACCCACTACATGCCCCAGTCTCCGCCTCCTACAGCTCGATCAGAATCTAAAATAACAGCAAACTCAAATAGATAATAGACGCCGCAGGCTCATGCACAACCACCCTAGCGGCGATCCCTCGCCCTCGCAGGCCGACATCCAGATGACGAAAGCGATCATCGACATCGCCAGGCCGCTCGGCATCGCCGTGCACGACCACATCATCGTCGGCAAGAACGGGCATTCCAGCTTGAAGGGGATGAAGCTGATCTAACGACGTCGGCTCTTGGGGCTAAAGCGGACCGTACCGCGAACCTCGCAAAACGACGCGACTGACCCAAAGGCGACATTCAACGTCTGGAGTGATTTCCAGCTTCTGTCTGATCTTCGGATGCTAGCCGGGGAAGTCGCGGAACTCCTTGACGAGATTAAACGGAATTTTCCACCCGGCGCCTCCCCCGCGCATCAGCATCTTGATGTCTTCCGCCCTGTTTTCTTTTCCGGTTTTCGGATCGGTCTCCAGCGTGTGGCCTTGGCTGTCCCAAGGTTTGCTCGCGCTCTTCGAGTAGTAGCCGAGAAAATGGCCGGATTCATGGGCAGACGTGTTAGGCCCGCGTTGCGAGCTGATGAAGGCAAGGTCCAGCGATCGAGCAAATGAGCCATTGGCGGGGCCGCCATTGGACCAAACCTTATCGACGCAAAAAATGGTTAGATGGGCGCCCTGAACTTTGTGTTTGACGAAGAAGCCCTTCAGTTTTTCGACGTCGATCACATCGGGAAAGGTCGCTAGGCTCGCATCCTTCATGCCAGTCGCACTGGCGAGGTCCTGTTTGACGGCAGCCTGCGAGTCGTCGATGACCAGCCAGTCGCTTGGCACCCGCTCGAAGCGGATGTTGGCCTGCGGCCTCCATATATTGTTCATCGTCAGCAATTCATCTTGCTCGTTGCAAGGCTTCTTGGCGTGAAACGCCGGAGCGCCGCCACTCCCCGGAACCATGACGTTACGGAACGCCACCTTGATCTTGATTTCCGGCAGCACGACGACATGGAGCTTGGCTTCGATCTTCCGGCCGGCCGAACGGGCCACCACCTCCAGGCCGGGAAAGCCAATCGGCTTAATCCGGCCATTGATTTCGAAAAACCGTGCATCGCCATTGAAGGTGGTGGGAAGTGACGCCGCCCTGAGCTGCGGATCGATATCGGGTTCGGAGAAGGTGTCTCTGGCTTGCATTACGCGTCTAAGGGTATCGGCGCCATCGATCTCCTTGATCCCGAGGGCATGGGCGTTAGGATCGACTTTGAGCTTTCTTCCGGGATCGATCAGCGCCACGATGTTGGAGCCGCCGAACGGCACCACCATGCCCGGCGGGCTGCGGCGCTCATCGATGCCGGAGCGGCGGAAAACCTCTTGAAAAGCGGCCATGTCTGGTTCTCCTGTCTTAGTTCGGTCCGTCAACGCGAAATTTTGCGCGCGGAATGAGAGCCTCCTTCGGCGGCGGGAACACCATCTGGCCGGCCCCCGCGGCGAGATGCAGAAAATTTCGGCGGCGAAGTTTCATGGCAGTCCCTCCGCAACAATTGGGCACGGACGGCAGTAGGCGTAGCCTACTCCGCTTTGCGGAGAACGCGGAAGGCCAATCAATGTCCGCTTCTGGCCCATCAGAGAAGTGGCGGAACGCTTCATTGAGGTCCGTCCAATCAAACGCCTCATCGGCCGCGCTCCACGGCCAGAACGAAAGCCGTTCCGAGCGATCCGGCGAATGCGCGCGGTGTCAGGCCGGGTATGTGAATGACCGAGGCCACGGCCGACGGCCCGGACTTCCGGCACCACGCACTTTCCTTCATCCGCCTTGAGTAGTCGTAGATCTTGCCGGTGACGATGGGGCGGGCTTGAAAAACGCTCTCAGCGGCGGCAATCTCGGCCTGATTGAGGCCTCGATCTGGAGAATCTCGGCTTATGCCGATCGATGCGAGGATCGACGATGAAGCAGCGGCTTATAATGTGGCTTGCCGTTGTTGCGGGCGTCGCCCTGGTGCTCGCCGTCGCCTGGGCCGCCATCCTGTGGACTCGCCCGGAGCCTATTCGCATCGCCTTCGCCAATTCGCTTTCTGGACCGTCGGCCCCGGCCGGGACGGAAAGCCTGGTCGCGACGCAGCTTGCAATCGACGAGGTGAACGCCAAGGGTGGCGTCAACGGACGGCTAATTGAACTCGTTCTGTTCGACGACGCAAGCGATCCAGCCGTGGCGCGCGCGAACGCGCAGGCGATCGCCGACAGCCCGTGCGTCGCTGTGCTCGGCCATTATCTCAGCTCCGCTTCGCTCGCAGCAGCGCCGGTATATAAGGATGCGCGGATTCCGGCGCTCACGGGAAGCGCGGCTGCCGACGATCTGACATCCACCAATGATTACTATTTTCGTGCGTTGGCGCCGGTCTCCGCGCAGGCGCGCTCGATCGCGGAACATCTGCGCGCCGTGATGAAGGAGCCAAAAGTCCGTCTCGTTCACACGCGCGATTCCTACGGCAAGAGTTTTGAGCATGGATTTGGCGCGGCCTATCCGGCGGAGCAGTTGCACGTGTTCGGACTGGACGTCGCAGCCGGTCAGATCGGATCGATGGATGGGACGCTAGCCGCTGCCGCGCAGGAGCCCGGACCCGGCGTTATCGTCGTCGGCGCGGCACCCGATTTTAGCCCAGACATCGTCAAGGCGCTGCGCCGCCACGGCATCAAGGGAACGATCATCGCATCCCAAGGCGCGGCCCGCGAAAGCTATTTGCAGAATTTCGCCGACGAGCCCGAGGAAAAATCGCATCCGGGTTTCTTCAGCGAGAATCTGTATGCCGCTTCATCGCTGATGTTCGACAGCGCAGGCGTGGCGGCGCAGGCCTTTGCCGTCGACTACAAGGCGAAAGCGGGAACCTCGCCAAGCTGGGTTGCCGGCGGCGCGTATGACGCCGCGCGCCTGATGATCGATGCGCTGAAACGAGCTGCCGTACATCACCGGTTTATGGGGCAGGGGATTCAGAAACGATCCGACAGCAAGCTTGCGGATCGCGACCGGGTGCGCGCCGCACTGGCCGCGATCGACAGTCCGAAATCGGCGGTCGTCGGGCTGACGGGGCGGCTCTATTTCAACGCGAACCGCGACATTCCGCGCCCGATCCGAATGGGTTTCTTCCATTACGGTCGGTTCGTCACGGCGCCGCAGCAACTCGTGCGCATCGATCAGCCTGATGGAATCGATCTCGCCGCGGAACAGGAGAAGGGCCATGTCATCGCGTTCGAGGATCGGCGCTACTGGATTCAGCGCGTCGTCTATACCGGCATCGACATCATTCGCGTCAGCCGGATCGACGTGAAGCAAAATTCGTTCAACGTCGACTTCTATCTCTGGATGCGATTCGCTGGCGACGATGAGGCGCAGACGCACCTCGAATTCCCGGCATTGCTGGATCGCGGGGCGTTCGATCCAGCTCGACCGATTCAGGCTGGACACGAAGACGGCCTGAGCTACCGGCTCTATCGCATCAACGGCGATTTCAAGGCCCATTTCGATCTCCATGATTATCCATTCGACACGCAGCAATTGCATCTACTTTTTCAGAACACGGAACAGCGGAGGGAACTCATCACCTATGTCATCGATCGGTTCGGCTTGCGCCTCGCCGACGACGGAAGCTCGCGGGCCGAGGACGGGGCCTATTCCGGACTTCCGCTCTGGCGATTTCTCGGGCTGAACTATTTCGTCGAATCCCTGTCCAGCGGATCGACGCTCGGAAAGGCGCCTTTGTTTGGTGCCGAGGCAAGGACGGAATTCGCAGGCTTCGATGCGGCCATCATGCTGCGCCGCAGCTCCGCCATCTACATGCTGAAGAACCTACTGCCGCTGTTTCTGCTCGTGCTCGTCGTATTCGCCACACTGTTCTTTCCCGAAACCATGTTTCGTGAACGCGTGACGATCCCAGTGACCTCGATCCTGGCGAGCGCGGTGCTGCTCGTAGCGGTGAACAGTCAGATCGGCGATGTCGGATACACGGTGGTGGTCGAAGAGATGTTCTACATCTTCTTCGTACTATGCCTGATGGCGATGTTGGCGGGCTACAGACATGAAAAACTTCGGGACGCGGGCCGAAAGCGCGTCGCTGTTGTTTCGGATCACGTAGCGCAGATCATTTATGCCGGGACGGTGCTCGCTATCATCGTCGTGCTCTACCGGCGTTATGCCGTGTGAGGAAGCGTGGATACCTCGCCGGCCCGCCACACATCGCCAGGTCGCTCGGCATCGCCGTACACGACCACATCACCGTCGGCAGAAGTGGCCACGCCAGCCTGCGCAGGATGCGGTTGATCCAGGGCTCCAAATCGTGGCGACGGATTGAGAGGAAGTCCCGCCTATCTTATCAGTGCCTGCCGCTGAACCGGCTGCATGGCTCTCAGGCCATCTCACCGAACCAGTTGCCACCCCTTCGGCGTCCAGCGCAGCAGCGCGTCGAGCGCGGCGACGCTGTCTTCGCTTGCATAGAGCACGAGATCGGCCGACGGCGCCGCCACGATCAGGACGCCACCCTGGGCCTGCGCGAGCGGCGCCCAGCTGTCGATCAGCGCAAGCCGGCTGGTCTGATAGTAGTCTCCCTTCAGCGTGCCGAATTGTCCTGATGGGACCGCCTTTGCGGCGGTCGCGAGCGGCTTCATGCTGCTGCGCAGATTGGCGATGGCGATGTCGAAGACCTGGTCCGGCGTCAGGCCGAGCGCAGCACGATCCTTGTCATTGAACACCCGTATCGTCCGCGGCGAATCCAGCACCGGGACGATCACCAGCCCCTCTGCCAGGGGCCGCGTCAGGGCCGGACCGCGCGCATCGACCTCCCGAAGCGCCTGCCGCATGTAATCGGCCGAGCGCACGACCACGCGCAGCGCTGCTCTGGTGGGAGGATCATTCCGATTGCTTGTCGTTGCCACGACGCCGCTGACATAGGTGCCGATCTCCTTGCTGCAGGCGCCCGTGTTGGTCTTGCAGAAGGCGTAGATGCGATCGAGGTTGGCTTGCAGAGGGCCGATCGAAAGCGTCAGCGGCCCCTTGATCACGACAGGGGTGTCACGAATCTCGGCGCGGATGCGCTCGGCCACGAAAGCCGTAAACGCGGGTTCGTCGGCTGGAATCTGTTGCGCGCGGGCGGACCCGGCTCCGACGAGATCGCCCGCTGCGATGACGGCGATCAGAAGCCGGCACATGCGAGATCGGATAGTCATGCGATCCACCACCCCGGGATGGCGGCCCGCGGCCGATGCTCACCCCTCCCCGCCAAGTCAACCGCCGGCCGCCGTCAACCCCGCGACGCCGGCGGCTGAACGATCAATAGCAATATCGGGGATCGACCGGGACGTAGCGGCCGTCGGGGCGCTGCATGTAGCAGCCGCGCTGATAGGCGTAGTAACCGGAGCGGCGGCGCTCGCCCTCGGAAGCGATCGCGGCGCCCGTTCCGGCACCGACGACGGCCCCGATTGCGGCACCGCGGCCTCCACCGATCGCGCCGCCGAGGATCGCCCCGCCGACACCGCCAATGATCGCGCCGCCGACGGCGTCCTGGGCCGCCGCCTCATGCACCGGCATTGCCATCGCAACCGTCAGACACGCAGCGATCCCAAAACTTCCAATGCGAAGACCTCGAAGCATGCTCGACCTCCCCTGTGGTGAGCTGTGTCATAGCGCCGGAAGCGGATTCGGGCCAGAAAAATAGCCAGCGCCGCCACCTGGACGCGCCGTGATGGCGCCGGGGGGCTCTGCGAGGCGGCAGCTCAGACCGTGCCGGGTGCGGTGCACATGCCGGCCATCTCCGTGTCAGGGCTCGATCCAGCGCTGCACGGCCTCGGCGGTGTCGGCGGGCGTGGTGTTGAAGCAGATCGCCGCATTGGGCGCCAGGCGGTGGACGAGGTTGAGCACCTTCTCGAACAGCAGCAGGCGCTGCTTCGGCTCGCGCAGGCCCGCGCCGATCACGATGCAGTCGAAGCTCTCGTCGCGCAACGCCGCCGTCACCGCCGCTTCCGCAGCCGCGTCGAGATCGATCAGGCAGCTCGTGACCTCGTAACCGAGACCGCGCAGGCGCAGCAGCTGGGTCTCGATATAGTTGCGCACGAGCTCCGGCGTGAGCTGCGGGAATGTGCTGTAGTCCGCAACCCCGGGTTCGATGCCGATCGCGAGGACGCGCTTGGCCATGCAAGCCTCCTGAGCAAGCCTCCTGACCGTGTGCGCTGCTAACGGGCGGACGCCCCAGCAGGTTCCAGGATCGCGGTGACCCGCGTTCGCAAGCCACATTCGGCTTGCGACCTCCGACCGCAGTGCTGCCGCCGATTTCCCGCTCAGGCTGTAACCCATTTCACACACGCCGGGCCGGCGACCTGTCACATTCTCGCGGATTACGCCGGCGCCACGCCCTGATTACGGCGCCCGGCTTACTTTGACATGCACGGAGAGTAGATCGTTCATCCATTTGCGGGAGCGGGAAATGTTGTCATTCGAGAGTTTGAAAGACGAATACGAGCGGAATTGGGCCAGCCTCGAGATCAGGCCCTCACGCCTCGCCGAGGCCAATGCGGTCGCACGCAAGGCCCTCAACGGCAAGGCGACCTATCAGCAGATCGAGCGGTTGACCGGCGTCCCCTGGTATTTTGCCGCGCTCTGCCACTATCGCGAATCCAACTTCGATTTCGACACCTATCTCGGCAACGGCGAAACGATCCATCGCGCGACGACCATCGTTCCGAAAGGGCGCGGCCCGTTTGCCACCTTCGTGGACGGCGCCGTGGACGCGTTCAGAATCGAGAATTTCGTTGGCGCTCACGACTGGGGTGTCGCGCGGATTCTGTTCCGGCTCGAGGCGTTCAACGGCTTCGGCTACCACGCCAAGGGCTGCAATTCGCCCTATCTCTATGGCGGCTCGACACTGTACGGCCCGCCCGAGGCAAGGGCCGGCAAATTCGTCCGCGATCACGTGTTCGACTCGAACCACGTCGATTCCCAGCTCGGCACCGCGGTGATCCTGCATGCGATGATGTCGCTCGATTCCTCGATCGCCATCGACGGCAGCACGCAATTCGTCGGCCGCACCGAGCCCGAGGACGACATCGCCTCGACGGTCGTTCTGATGCAGCAGGCGCTCAACAAGCTCGGCGCCAACCCGCCGCTCGCAGAGGACGGCATCAGCGGACCGAAGACCAAGGCTGCGGTCTCGCAGTTTCAGCAGCAGAACGGCCTGAGGGATACCGGCCTTCTCGACGGGGCCACGGTCGCTGCCATCACGCGCGCGACGCAATCGGGCACCGCCGGGCAGACCGGCGATCTGTCCCAGGCCCTGAAGCGGCTCGAGGACCTCGCGCAGTTGCTGCGACCGTCAGCCGGCGGCGTAACGCCGGGGACGACGACACCGGGCAACACGCTGCCCGCCACCAACGACCCGATCAGCCTGTTCGAACGGCTCTTTTCCCTCATCAACAAGACGGCGCCCATGCCAGGACCGGTCACCCCGACCAATCCCGCCCCCGTCGATCAGCTGAAGCAGGTTGTCGACCTGCTCAGCACCTTGCTCAACAAGGACGGCAAGCCCGTGCTCGGCCAGGTCAACGGCGCGCTCGGCGAGACCATCGGCAAGCTGCTCGACGGCAAGAAGACCGCGCTCGGCATCGGCGGCTCGGTGCTCACCGCGCTGCTGTCGTCGGTGACGGCAAGCCCCAATGCGGGCGGCATTGCCGGATTGCTCGGAACGATCGTGTCGGCCGTGCCGGGCCTTGGCCAGTTCGCGATGCCGATCTCGCTGGCGCTCACGGCCTGGGGCGTGCTCGGCAAGCTGGAGAAGTGGGCGCAGGGCACCGCGCCGCCGCCCAAGGCTACAACGTAAAGCCGACGACGTAGAGCCGACGACCTAACCACAACCGCGCAGCCGTTTCAGCGCGCCTCAAGCCATGCCGCCGGCATCGGCAATGTCTGCCGCACGTCGTTCCATCAACCCGCGCTCGCGCGCATTGGTTGCAAGACGGGCGGCGGTCTCGAACGATGCTCGCGCCTCTGCGAAGCGGCCGAGCCTGTGCAGAAGGTCGCCGCGCACGGCCTGAAGATGGTGATAAGTCCTGAGCGCCGGCTCGTCGGCGATCATCTCGACGAGATCGAGCCCGGCCTGCGGCCCTTCGGCCATGCCGAGCGCGACCGCGCGGTTGAGTTCGATCACGGGCGAGCGCACCAGCGTCGCAAGCTGGCCATAGAGCTCCGCGATGCGTCGCCAGTCGGTGCTTGCGGCCGTCTCCGCGGTGGCGTGACACGCGACGATTGCGGCCTGCAGCATGTAGAACCGGCCGGCTCCGCCGAGCTCGCGCGCGCGGTCCAGCGCCCGAAGGCCGCGCGTGATCTGGAGCCGATCCCACAGCCCGCGATCCTGGTCCATGAGCAGGATGGGCTCGCCATCGCGGTCGGTGCGGGCATGCATCCGCGCGGCATTCAGGTCCATCAGCGCCATGAGACCGTGCACCTCGGGCTCGAGCGGCGCGAGCCCGACCAGCACCCGTCCCATGCGCAGGGCCTCGTCACAGAGCTGCGGCCGCAGCCACTCCTCGCCGCGAGAGGCCGAATAGCCCTCGTTGAAGATGAGATAGACAACCTCGAGCACCGAGGCCAGACGCTCGGAAAGCGCCTCGCCGCCCGGCGTTTCGTAGGTGAGGCCCGACCGCGAAAGCGTGCGCTTGGCGCGGACG
The DNA here is from genome assembly GCF_042257955.1 of Bradyrhizobium sp. B025. NCBI lineage: Bacteria > Pseudomonadati > Pseudomonadota > Alphaproteobacteria > Hyphomicrobiales > Nitrobacteraceae > Bradyrhizobium > Bradyrhizobium sp. B025. Next base: position 8,282,610 of record NZ_CP170150.1, read on the forward strand.
ATGCGTTGGGCGATGGTTGCCTCCGTGACCAGGAAGGCGCGCGCGATCTCGTCGGTGGTCAGGCCGCAGATCATGCGCAACGCGAGCGCCGCGCGGGCCTGCCGCGGCAGCAGCGGGTGGCAGGCCGTGAAGATCAGCCGCAGCCATTCGTCACCGATGTCGTCGTCAAGGGCGGTGTCGAAATCGGGCATCGCGTCCTGTTCCTGCATCAGCTCGTGCGTCAGCAGGTCCTGCTTGCGGGTGAGCATTTTCGCCCGGCGCAAATGATCGAGCGCACGGCGCTTCGCCGTCGCAACCAGCCAGGCGCCGGGATTGTCCGGCACCCCGCTCAGCGGCCAGGCCTCCAGCGCGGCGACGAGAGCGTCCTGGGTCAATTCCTCCGCGAGCGTCACGTCCCGCAGCATGCGCGACAGCGTCGCGATCAGCCGCGGCTGCACGACGCGCCAAGCTGCGTGAATCGCGGCGCGGATCGCGTGATCGATGTCGGCGGCCGTCATCGCCGCCGACCAGAGCCCTTTCCGTTCCGATGGAATCGGAACGGGGCTCTAGATTCTTGTCTTGACGCGTTTTCTTTACGCGAACCGGTATCCGCTTCGCTTGAAAACGCTCTAAGACGAGCGGTGGTGTTCATCAGGCGTGGGCGGCGACCCTGGAATGCGCGTCGATCTCGCACGCCACGTCGACGCCCGGCGTCGCGAATGCCCGCAATTCGCAGGTACCGTCCCATCCCGGCATGTGATCGAGATGCAACTGCATGAATTCCTTCGCCATGGCCAGGGCTTCCGCCTTGTCGCGCAGCTCGAAAATGGCGTAGCCGCCGATCACTTCCTTGGCCTCGACGAAGGGGCCGTCGATGACGCTGAGCTCGCCGTCGACGATCTTCACCCGTGCGCCGGTCGCAAGCGGCATCAGGCCGCCGGTGTCGAGCATTCGACCGGCCTTGATCTCCCGCTCTGATATTTTCTGCATCGCCTCCATCAGTGCCGGGGTCGGGCCCGCCATCGGCTGGCTGGAGGTGACGATGTACATGAAGCGCATGAAAAACTCCCTTGGCGCGAGCAGCGACCGCTCCGGCCGCAAACCGGCTCGCTATGGATGTGACGATTGAGCCTCGGCTAAATCGACATCCCCGAGAGAAATTATTGGCCGGGAGAAATTATTGCCGCAGCATGATCAGGGGATCGGCGGTATCGGGAACGCGCCGCCACTGCGCGTTGTCGTCGGCCTCGAACTGCCAGACATCGCCTGATTTCGACATCAGGATGATCTGGCCGCGTTCGAGCCGCCATTGCGTCGGATTGAACTGCGCGATGCCCGCATCGCATTTCGGCTTCAGGAAGACCTGGAAATTGTCCGGCCCCGCCTCGGTATTGGTCAGCGTCAGCCCGCAGACCGGCTGGCCGTTGGAGCGCACCATCGACCAGTCGCCGATCATCTGGTCCATCGACTTGGCCATCGAACGGGCGGCGGCGAGGTCCTGCAGGATGTAGACACCTTCGCCCTGCCGCAGCCCCTCGAAGATGCCGGCCTCGACCTCGGTGAAGTCGATCACCGCTTCACCGGTCGCATCCTGCAAGCGAACGATGTCGAGACCCCTGACGCTCCAGGCGACGATGTCCTTGGTGAAGGGCAGCGCGGTCTTGCAGGCCGGCTCCAGCTCCAGCTTGAAGCCCTGGCCCGCGGCGTCGCTCTTCATGGTGACCACGCAGGTCTTGCTGCGCTCGGTGGTCGAGAGCTCCCATTGCCCGGGCATCGTCTTCTTCAGGCTCGTCGCATCCTGCGCCAAGGCAGGGCCGACCGCGGCGACACATGCCGCGATGGCCAATGCAGCGACCCGAAGAACGGTCATCAGCGCCCCTTGAACGGCGTTTCCGCAACCGGGGTCAACGGCGCCTTGCCGGCGAACCAGGCCTTGAGGTTGTCGACGACGAGCTGGTCCATCGCGTTGCGCGTCACCACCGAGGCCGAGCCGATATGCGGCAGCAGCACGACGTTCTGCATGCTCTTGAGCTCGTCCGGCACGCTCGGCTCCGCTGCGAACACGTCGAGGCCGGCGGCCAGGATGGTGCCGGATTTCAGCGCCTGCACCAGCGCCGGCTCGTCGACCACCGAGCCGCGCGCGACATTGATCAGCACGCCGCGCGGGCCGAGCGCCTTGAGCACCTCGGCATTGATCATCTTGTTGGTGCTGGCGCCGCCGGGCACGATCACCATCAGCGTATCCACCGCCTTCGCCATCTCGATCAAATCAGGGTAGTGCTTGTAGGAGACGTCCTTGGACGGGTTGCGGGAGTGGTAGACCACCGGCACCAGCGAGGCATCGAGCCGGCGCGCGATGGCCTGGCCGATCCGGCCCATGCCGACGATGCCGACCTTGCGGTCGCGCAAGGAGCCGACGCTGAGCGGATAGTTCTGCGTCTGCCAGAGGCCGGAACGGACGTAGCGGTCGGCCTTGATGAATTCGCGCACGGTGGAGATCAGCAGGCCCATCGCGACGTCGGCGACCTCCTCGGTCAGCACGTCGGGCGTGTTGGTGACGATGATGTTGTGCTCGGCCGCGTATTTGGCGTCAACGTGGTCGTAGCCGACGCCGAAGCTCGCCACCATCTCGATCTTGGGCAATTGCGACAGCGAGTCCCTGTCGGCACGCACCGTGTGATAGGTCACGGCCACGCCGCGGATCTTTTCGCGGATCGCGGGTGTCAGCCGCTCGAGGTCGCCTCGTGTCTCGGCCTTGTGCACGACGAAATGATCGGAAAACCCGTTCTCGAGGATCGGCCGCACCGGCCCATAGATCAGAAGGTCGATCTTTTCGGACGAAATCGAACCGGCGGTCATCAGTTTTCCTTTCCAAGGGCGCTTTCGTGCCAGCGCCGTAAAACGAGGTGGGAAACTAGCGCCAGCACCCCATAGATGACAATCCCGGCCAGCGACAACAGCAGCAGCGCGGCGAACATGCGGGGTATGTTCAATCGGTAGCCTGACTCGGCGATCCTGTAGGCGAGCCCAGAGCCGGCGCCGGCCGTTCCGGCCGCGATCTCGGCCACGACAGCGCCGATCAGCGACAGCCCTCCGGCGATGCGCAGGCCGCCGAGGATATAGGGCAGCGCCGCCGGCAGCTTCAGGAAGCGCAGGGTTTGTGGTGGCGAGGCGCCATAGAGCTGGAACAGGCCGGCCAGATTGCGGTCGACCGAATTGAGCCCGAGCGTGGTGTTGGAGAGCACCGGGAAGAAGGCGACGATGAAGGCGCAGACGACGACCGCGGTCTGCTGCTCCAGATAGATCAGGAGCAGCGGTGCAATCGCGATAACAGGCGTCACCTGGAGGACGACGGCGTAGGGGAACAGCGAATATTCCACCCATTTCGACTGGTTGAACAGCAGCGCCAGCGCGATACCGCCGACGCTCGCTGCCACAAATCCTTCAAGCGTGGTCAGAAGCGTGGTGGCGAGCGATTGTGACAGCACCGCCCAGTCCTTGATCAGCGTCAGGAAGATCACGGAGGGCGCGGGCAGCACGTAAGGCGGGATCTCCCTGATGCGGACCACGAGTTCCCAGGCGAGAAGCCCGGCCGCAAGCACGATGACGGGAAGCACGAAGCGCACCGCGCGGTGCGCGCCGGACGGACTGGCGGTGACGGAGGGCTGCGCGCTCATAGCACCGGTTGCCCCGAATAGGACGGCGCCAGCGCGGCCGACACCTTCCGGCAATAGTCCGAATAGGCGGCCGAGGTGCGAAACTCCTCTCCGCGCGGCTCGACCGTCTCGATGCGGATGTCGGCCTGGATCCGGCCGGGCCGCGCCGTCATGACCACCACGCGCTGCGACAGATAGACGGATTCGAACACCGAATGGGTGACGAAGATGACGGTCTTGCGAAGGCTGCGCCACAGCGCGAGCAGGTCGTTGTTGAGGCGGAAGCGCGTGATCTCGTCGAGCGCCGCGAACGGCTCATCCATCAGGAGAATGTCCGGATCGGTGACGAGCGCGCGCGCCAGCGAGACCCGCATCTTCATGCCGCCGGACAGCTCGCGCGGATAGGCGTCGGCGAAATCGGCAAGCCCGACGCTCGCCAGCGCTTCGTCGGCGCGCCCGCGCGCCTCCGCCTTCGCCACGCCCGCGAGCTTCAACGGCAGCCGTACGTTCTCGCGCACGCTGGTCCAGGGCATCAGGGTCGGCTCCTGGAATACAAAGCCGATGCCATGGCCCGGCTGTGCAGGTCCCTCGTGACGCGCCATCCGCACGATGCCGGACGACGGCGCGCTGAGCTGTGCGATCAGCCGCAGCGCGGTCGACTTGCCGCAACCCGACGGTCCCAGCAGCGAGATGAACTCGCCCTTGCGCACGGCGAGATCGAGCGGCCCGAGCGCCATGACGCCGTTGTCATAGACCTTCGTCACGCCGCGCAGGCTGACGGCGAGCGCCGTCAGGCTGGCCTCGACCCCGGACGAGGTTTTGACTGGTGACATGGACCTTGCGTTACGGCTTGCTCGGGCGCAGCTCGACGCCGACGCCCTTGTTGACGAAGCGCAGCGTATAGGACTTGCGGAAGTCGAGATCCGGCTTCACCACGCCCGCCTTCACCATCTTGTTGAAGAAGGAGGTGTAGCGCTCGTCGCTCATGGCGCCGATGCCGTTCTTCAACGACTCGCCGGAATCGACGATGCCGTATTCCTTCATCCTGGCGACGGAATAGGCGAGCAGATCGTCGGTCATCTCAGGATTGAGCTTCTTGATCATGGCATTGCCGGCGGAATTGTCGCCGTAGATATAGTTGTACCAGCCGATCATGGAGGCATCGACGAAGCGCTGCACCAGATCGGGCTTCTTCTCGGCGATGTCGCGGCGGGTCTCGATCAGGGTCGAATAGGTATTGAAGCCGTAATCGGCGAGCAGCAGCACGTTCGGCTTGAAGCCGGCGGCCTTCTCGACCGCGAAGGGCTCGGAGGTGACGTAGCCCTGCATCGCGCTCTTGGGATTGGCGATGAAGGGCTGCGGATTGAAATTGTAGGGCCGGACGTTCTTCTCGTTGAAGCCGTATTCGGACTTGAGCCACTGGAAGTAGCTGCTCATGCCCTCCTTGGAGACGAACAGAGTCAGCGGCTTGAGGTCCTCGATCTTGGCGACCTTGGCGTCCGGCTGCGTCAGCATCACCTGCGGATCCTTCTGGAACACCGCGGCGATGGTCACGACGGGAACGTTGTTGGCGACCGCATCGAACGACATCAGCGTGTTCGCGGCCATGAAGAAATCGATCTTGCCGGCGATCAGCAGCATCCGGTTGTTCTCGTTGGGACCGCCGGGGACGATGGTGACGTCGAGCCCGTACTTCTTATAGGTACCGTCGGCGACCGCCTGGAAGAAGCCGCCATGCTCGGCCTCGGCGACCCAGTTGGTGCCGAAGGTGACTTTGTCCAGGGTCTCCGCGCGCGCCGGGACGACCGAGACAAGAGCGGCCATCAAGCCCGCCGTTAACGCTCGCCGCAGATGAGAGAGGGTCATAATGGCACTCCGTCGATCGCTTCTGGCCCAATCGCTTCTGGCCCATGTGAAAGCAACGCGATAAAACCGCATGAAGTTCGGGGACGCGAGCCGGCCAGGCCCGCGTCCCCTCATACGCCAAATTACGTGACAAATTCGGGCAAAGAAACCTTGATGATGCCGTCCCGCGACTGGACCGAGATCCGCTGGGCCGACGCCGTCCCTGCGGAGGTGTCGCGCTGGATCGCGGTGCTGCCGCTGGCGGCGACCGAGCAGCACGGCCCGCACCTGCCGCTTGCAACCGACGTGCTGATCGCGGACGCCTATCTGGCGCGCGTGCGCGAGCTTTTGCCCGCGACCATTCCGGCCAGTTTCCTTCCCGTTGAACCGGTCGGAATTTCCACCGAGCATATCGACTATCCGGGCACGCAGACGCTGCCGACCGACGTGGCGCTGAAAAGGTGGACCGCGATCGGCGAGGAGGTCGCGCGGCGTGGGGTGAAGAAGCTCGTCATTATCACCAGCCATGGTGGCAACAGCGCGGCCATGATGCTGGTCGCGCAGGATCTGCGCGCGCATCACAAGCTGTTCGTGGTGACGACGTCGTGGTCGCGCCTGTCGGGCGCCGACAAGCTGTTCCCGGCCGAGGAGGTGCGCCACGGCATTCATGGCGGCGCGATCGAGACCTCGATCATGCTGGCGCGCTATCCCGACCAGGTGCGCAAAGATGCGATCGCGGATTTTCCCGCGAGCAGCGTCGCGATGGAGACGCAGTATCGCTGGCTGTCGACGCAGCGGCCCGCGCCATTCGCCTGGCAGGCGCAGGATCTGAACGCCAGCGGCGCCATCGGCAATGCGACGCTGGCCGTTCCCGAGAAGGGCGCGCAATTGTTGGATCAGGGTGCGCGCGCCTTCTGCGAGCTGCTCACTGAAGTCGATAACTTCGACGTGAACAGGCTCGCCAAGGGCCCTCTCGGCTAGCCAACATCCTCCTGGAATCATTGAGGAAAGGACCTCACCCGGGGGTCGCATCCGCCGTCTTCGAACCGGACGCGCAGAGCCTCCGTCCAACTGGGCACGCGGGCCACAACGGACCGCCTCAACCCGGATGGAGTTTCACATGTCGATCAAGACCAAGATTGCCGCCGCAGCTCTCGCTGCCCTCGCCGTCACCGGCAGCATCGTGTCCACCACCTCCTCGGCCGAAGCCAAGCAGCCCGGCTGGGTCTGGGGTGTGGGTGCCGGCATCGCCACCGCCGCTGTGGTCGGCTCCGCGATCGCCGCCAGCAACGACCCCTATTACTACGGCTATCACCGCTGCGGCTGGGTCGCCCAGTACAACGCCTTCGGCCAGTACGTTGGCCGCGTTCGCAGCTGCTACTGATTTGAGTACCTGAGGCCGATCTCACGTGGATCCTGCGTCCGACACGGGCGCCTCATCCACCCCGTGTCGTGCCCCGACCCCGCCCGGCTGTCCCCCCGGGCGGGGTCAACCATTTGCGGCCAGAAAAGCCCGGCTACCGCTTGGCTCAGACGATCCTTCCGATTGCACGTCTCGCGTGTCAGGATACGGATAGGCGGCTGGAGGGCGAGGGTGAATTGGCGGGTCTCAATTGGATCGATCCTGATTGCGATCCTGACATCGACACAGGCATTTCCCGAGCCGGCCTTACAGCCGCAAACAGCGCCCCAGGGCGACAGCCGCCCCGCCGTGGACCTCGAGCTCGTGATCGCGGTCGACATTTCCTACTCGGTGCAGCCAGATGACCTGGCGGCTCAACGCGAAGGCTATGCCAAGGCCATCGTCTCGGAGGAGTTTCTGCGGGCCTTGCGGACCGGCCCTGTCGGCAAGATCGCGCTGACCTACTTCGAATGGTCATCGACAAGGGATCAGGACGTCATCGTCCCCTGGCGGCAGATCGACGGACCGGAAGCGGCCGAGGCCGTCGCAGCTGAAATCATGAAGGCACCGATCCGCCGCGGTTCGCGCACGTCGATTTCGGGTGCGATCAAGTTCGCCATGCCGCTGTTCGAGCAGAACCCGTACCGGGGCGCGCGCCGCATCATCGACGTTGCGGGCGATGGCCCCAACAACAACGGCGATCCTGTCGCCACCGCGCGCGACACAGCAGTGCAGCAGGGCATCGTCATCACCGGCCTGCCGGTCATGATCAATGCAACGCCTCCTGGTCAGGTGGACATCAGCCATATCGACCATATCGATTGGTACTATGAGGATTGCGTGATCGGCGGTCCAGGTTCCTTCGTCGTGCCCATCACCGATCGCGAAAACTTCAAGGAGGCGATCCGGACCAAGCTGGCGCTCGAGGTCGCGGGCCGTACGCCGGATCAATCGCCGCCCCCCTCAGTGGACAAGAAGCCGCGGGTTCTCTGCACGATTGGTGAAAAACTCTGGCAGCAGCGGTGGGATACGATCGCTCCGGCGACCAATAGTCCGGCGATGAGCAAACCGGCGGCGAACAGTTCGTCGAGCAAGGAGGACGCGCTGCTCGACAAGAAGATCAAGGGCATCTGCCGCGGCTGCTAGGTGCTCCCGCTGGCCAGCGACCGGCCGTCGAGCCTTCGCGATGCCACCACTCTCCCATCCGTCCTGGATAGGTCCTTCCGCAGAGGTCGACTCCGCTCGAGCAGTCGAGATCCTGTCTCCCTGAGCGATGTTGCAGTCACGTCACACAGCGGTGCGAACCATCACTTGCGGCAATCCGCTTCAGTTGCTATTGCGAATTAATCGCAATAAGGTTTGCAGCAGACACGGGGACTTGGGAAGAAATCGCGTCGGATCGAGATCATCTCGGCCGATCGTGCGAACAACCGGAACCTGGTGACAGGACCGTCGCGAATCGGCAGGGATGTCGGCTGCGGCGGATAGAATACATTCGCGTATTGGGGGCGTGCGTTTTGACGTTGAGAGGTCACCGTTACAGGTATTTGCGGACGGCCGCGGCAATCGCCTCGGGCGTGATGGTTTTGCCCGCCGCGAGCCGCGCGGCCGATCTGCCGCTGAAGGCACCGGCGCTGAAGACCGTCTATGACTGGACCGGCCTCTACATCGGCGCGCATGTCGGCGTCACCCGCGGCACGTCGTCGGCGACACTGATCGATCCGACGCTCGCGACCGACGACCATGTGTTTACCGGCGCGACCGGCGGCGTGCAGGCGGGCTACAACTGGCGCCTCAATTCGGGGCTCCTGCTCGGCGTCGAGGGCGACATCTCGTTTCCGAACTATCTGCCGTCCAACCACGTCGTGTCGTCGGCGGCGACCGTGCTGTCGAGCGCGGAGGAGCGCTGGGACTATGTCGCGAGCCTGCGCGCACGGCTCGGCTACGCCAGCGGCAACTGGCTGTTCTACGCGACCGGCGGCGCGGCCTTCACCGGCGAGCGTTTCCTGTCGACGCCGACCGGCGGCACTGAGGAGAAGGTGTTGCACACGCGGTTCGGCTGGACCGCCGGCGGCGGCGTCGAATATGCCTTCGCGCCGCACTGGAGCGCGCGGCTCGAATATCTCTACAGCAAGTTCGACAACGCCAACGTCACCTTCCCGTCCGGCGCGCAATATTCGTCGTCGATGGATTTCCAGAGCCTGCGCATCGGCCTCAATCGCAAGATCGACTGGCCGGGCGTGCCGACCTACAACCCGAAGTCCGACGTCACCGACACCGAGTCCAGCCGCTGGGAGATTCACGGCCAGTCGACCGTGCTGGGGCAGGGCTACCCCGCGTTCCACGCGCCCTATACCGGAACCAACAGCCTGCTCCCGTCGCCGGATTTCCAGCAGACCTGGAGCAATTCGCTCTATCTGAATGCGCGGCTGTGGGACGGCGGCGAGGTCTATTTCAATCCCGAGCTGCTCCAGGGCTTCGGCTTCAACAACACGACGGGCGCTGCGGGCTTTCCCAACGGCGAAGCGCAGAAGTCCGGCTTCCCCTATCCGCACTTCAACGCCTCTCGCCTGTTCGTGCGCCAGACCTTCGGCTTCGGCGGCGAGCAGGAGGAGCTTGCCAGCGGGCAGCTTCAGCTCGCGAGCAAAGTTGACGTCTCGCGCCTCACCTTGCAGGTCGGCAAGTTTTCCGTGGTCGACGTGTTCGACGGCAATTCCTATGCGCACGATCCGCGCAAGGACTTCATGAACTGGTCGATCTGGGCGTCCGGCGCTTTCGACTACGCCGCCGACAAGCTCGGCCTCGGCTACGGCGCGACCGCCGAATTGAACCAGAAGCAATGGGCGCTGCGCGCCGGCTACTTCCTGATCGATGCCGTCTCCAACTCGAACAATTTCGACATGAACGTCGGCCGTCGCGGCGAATATGTCATGGAGCTCGAGACGCGCTACTCGCTGTTCGGCCTGCCCGGCAAGCTGCGCACGCTCGGCTTCGTCAACAGCGCCTTCTCCGGCAGCTACCGCGAGACACTGGACAATCCCGCGTTCGGCGTCGACATCAGCCAGACCCGCCGCGGCCGCCTCAAATACGGCTACGCGTTCAACGTCGAACAGGCCATCACCGACGATATCGGCGTGTTCGGCCGCTGGAGCTGGAACGACGGCCGCAACGAGATCATGGCCTTCACCGACATCGACCGCAGCCTGTCCGGCGGCGTCTCGGTGAAGGGAACGAAATGGGGCCGGCCCGACGACGTCGTCGCCATCGCCGGCGCCATCAACGGCCTCTCGCAGGACCATCGCGACTTCATCGCCGCCGGCGGTCTCGGTCCGCTGATCGGCGACGGCCAGCTCAACTACCGCCGCGAACGCGTGCTGGAGACCTATTACGCCTACGCGCTGAACAAGGCGCTGACCTTCACCGCCGACTATCAGCTCATCGTCAATCCCGCCTACAACGCGGATCGTGGCCCGGTGTCGGTGTTCTCCGGCCGGCTCCACGGCGAGTTCTGAGCGCGCGCGCCTCGTCCTTCGAGACGCCCGCTTCGCGGGCTCCTCAGGATGAGGCTAAGCAGCATTGGTGCCCGTCGAAACTGCGGCCGCGCACTCCGTCCTCATCCTGAGGAGCCGCCAGAGCGGGCGTCTCGAAGGATGGGCCAAAGGGACGTCGCTCTGCAAATACGATTGCGACCCCAGCGGGGAGAGGAGTTCGATTTTCTACGCGGCCCGGATCGCGTCCAGGAACTTTCCGACCTCGGTCTTGAGACGCGTGCTCTCGCCCGACAGCGATCTGGCTGCCGCGAGCACATTCGAGGATGCCGATCCGGTCTGGCTCGCGCCGCGCTGCACGTCGACGATGCTGGCGGAGACCTGCTGGGTGCCGCGGGCCGCCTGTTGCACGTTGCGGGAAATCTCCCGCGTCGCCGCGCCCTGCTCCTCGACCGCCGAGGCGATCGCGGACGCGATCTCGGACATGCGGGTGATGGTGTCGCCGATCGACTTGATGGCGCCGACGGAATCCTCCGTCGCCGTCTGGATTCCCGCAATCTGCTGGCTGATCTCGCCGGTGGCCTTGGCGGTCTGCTCGGCCAGCGCCTTGACCTCGGAGGCGACGACGGCAAAGCCGCGGCCGGCCTCGCCGGCGCGGGCTGCCTCGATGGTGGCGTTCAGCGCCAGGAGATTGGTCTGGCCCGCGATCTGGCTGATGAGCTCGACGACGTCCCCGATCCGGCCGGCGGCCTTGGCCAGCTCGCCGACGTGATCGTTGGTCCGCCCGGCCTGCTGCACCGCTTCGCCGGCGACGCGCGCGGAGTCCTGGACCTGCCGGCTGATCTCGTCGACCGACGAGGCCATTTCCTCCGCCGCCGCCGCAACGGTCTGCACGTTGGTGGAAGCCTGCTCGGACGCGGCCGCGACGGTCGCAGTGACCTTTTCCGATTGATCGGCCGTGCTCGTCAGCGTTCCCGCCGAGGCCTCCAGCTCCGAGGATGCCGACGCCACGGTGTTGATGACGTCGCCGATCATCGCTTCGAAGTCGCGCGCGATCTGGTCCATCCGCTGGCTGCGACGGAGCTTCGCCTCGGCTTCGACCGCGGCCGCCTCGTCGGCCGCCTTCTTGGCCGCGAGCGAATCCTTGAAGTGCCGCAGCGAGCCCGCCACCTGGCCGATCTCGTCGTTGCGGCCCGTCGCGGGGATCTCGACCTCATGCTGTCCGGCGGCGAGCGTGCCGATCACGTCCGCGAGCCGGCTAAGCGGCGTTACCACGCGGCTGCGCAGCATCATGGTCACGCCACCGAGCGTCCCGAGCAGCGCCAGCACCGCCACGCCCGCAAGCGCGAGCATCGCCAGCGCGCCATCGCGCGCGGCCGCGGCGCGCTCGGCCGCTTCGGCCAGCGCGGCGTCGCGCACGCCGTAGAACATCTGGATGGCCGGCACGATGACACCGGCCAACTCTTCGGCGTTGACGCCGTACTTGCCGTCGCTACGCGCCGCCGGCATTTCCTTATCCACGACGAGCGCGGCTTTGCCGAAATAGGAGTCCGTCGCCGCCTTCAGCGCGATGGCGATGCGGGGCGGGCTTCCGAGCTGGTCGATGCCGGCTTCGATTCGCTCGCGGTCGGCCTCGACACGCCCCTGCATGCGATCCATCAGCGAGAACTCGGCCGCGGTGAGCGGCCGGCGTACGCTCAGCGCCGGCGACAGCGTGGCGGCGCGGCTGCCGGCCGAGACGCGCAGATCCTGCGCCGTCCGTGCCAGGCTCAGCAGCGCCGCAAGCGAGGAATCGGCATTGACGACCTTCGCCTCGAGCCGGTTCATGACCGGCTCGATATTGCCGAGCACCTCGGCAACACCGGGCAGGAAACCCTTGATCGCGGCGCTGTCGCGCGCCGCCAGCGGAACACTCATCGCGCGATCTGCCGCAGCGTTGATCTCCTTCAGCCGCCGCGCGGCACGGTCGAGATGCTCGGCAATCGCTCCGCTGTCATCCAGCACCATGATGGCCCGCCTTGCGTTCTCGAAGGCGGTCTCGGCGGCTTTCGCGGCCTTCGCGGCAGCGTCGATCTGGGCCTGCGTCGCAGCGGCTTCCTGGAAGATCGGTCCAATGTAGGGGGCACGGAGACCGGCGACCTGCTGGCTGACCATCAGGGTCGCACCAAAAGCGTCAACCGTCTTGATCGCATCGGAGCGGTTCGTGAAGATGCGCGCCTGGGGTATCAGCACCTCGGCGCCGAGGATGACTGCAAAAACCGTCACCGTCAGCATCGACAGCGCGAAGAGCTTCCCGATCCGCATCCTTGGGTCCCCGAATACATTGCTACAAATGTCGAAAACCTAGCTGGCGGCCACTAAGGGCCCGTTAAGCAACGGCCCGTAGTTCAGCGGAGTGCCTTGGGCCGCGCGGGTCGCCGGAACGCTGTCATCGCCGGGTTCCCCGTGGTGCCAGATGCGACAGAATTGCCGGGATTTTCCTCGCAAAACGCCTATATCAATGCTTGCGTCGCCATCCGGCCGCACTCGCATACCTCCGGAACATCAATGCTCTCGGTCGAACTCGTCATCGTCGTCGTCCTGATCGTCATCAACGGCCTGCTCTCCATGTCCGAGCTGGCCGTGGTCTCGTCCCGTCCGGCCCGCCTCTCGCTGCTCGCCGCCAAGGGCGTGCGCGGCGCCGACCGCGCGCTGACGCTGGCGGCCGATCCCGGCAAATTCCTCTCGACGGTGCAGATCGGCATCACGCTGGTCGGCGTGCTCTCGGGTGCGTTCTCCGGCGCGACGCTCGGGCAACGGCTGGCGCAATGGCTGGTCGAGCTCGGCCTGTCCGCCGGCATCGCCGACATCGTCGGCGTCGGCATCGTCGTCACGCTCATCACCTACGCCACACTGATCGTCGGCGAGCTGGTGCCGAAGCAGGTGGCGCTGCGCGACCCCGAGAGCATCGCGGTCAAGGTCGCGCCCGCGATGCATGTTCTGGCGCGGATCTCGCTGCCGCTCGTCTTCCTGCTCGATCTCTCCGGCAAGCTGATCCTCACGCTGCTCGGCCGCGGCGGCAAGGCCGAGGAGAAGGTCTCGGAAGACGAGATCCATCATCTCGTCAGCGAAGCCGAAAATGCCGGCGTGCTCGAGCCCGGCGAGAAGGAGATGATCGCCGGCGTGATGCGGCTCGGCGACCGGCCGGTCGGCGCCGTCATGACGCCGCGCACGGAGGTCGACGAGATCGACCTGAACGACGCACCGGAAGCCATTCAGCAGATCATCGCCAAGAGCCCGCATTCGCGCTTTCCGGCCTCGGACGGCGAACGCGACAAGCCGATCGGCGTGCTCCAGGCCAAGGACCTGCTGGTCGCGTTCATGAGCGAACGCACGCCCGATCTGCGGGCGCTTGTTCGCGAAGCGCCAAGCATTCCCGCCTCGGCGGATGCCCGCGACGTGCTCGCGATCCTGAGGGCCGCTCCGGTCCATGTCGGTTTCGTCTATGACGAGTACGGCGCCTTCGAAGGCGTGGTCACCGCGGCCGACATTCTGGAATCGATCGTCGGCGCGTTCCATTCCGAGGAAGGCCCGCCGGAGCCGGCCTATGTCAAGCGCGCAGACGATTCGCTGCTGGTCGCCGGCTGGATGCCGGTCGACGAATTCTGCGAGCTGCTCGGCATCGAGCTGCCGCCGCACCACCGCTTCTACACCGTGGCGGGCCTCGTGCTGCAACACTTCAACGTGCTGCCCAATGTCGGCGACGCCTTCGACCTCGGCGGCTGGCACATCGAGGTGGTCGATCTCGACGGAAGAAGGATCGACAAGATTCTGGCGAGCCGTCGGGGTGAGCAGGCGGCGGCGTGAGTGCGCGCTTGCGTGAAGTGACGCATGCTGTCGCGCCAATCTCCACTCGTCGTCCCGGACAAGCGCGCCTCAAGCGCGCGCCGATCCGGGACCCATACTCCCAGGAAGCCGTTTGGCGAAGACTGGGTGTTCGGTACTACCACCAACCGCAATCGATCGATCACGCGGTATGGGTCCCGGATCTGCGCTGACGCTTGTCCGGGACGACAGCTGAGATTGTGGCTCGCGCTCATGCCAGATGCAGGCGCCTACCCGAACCTCACACCGATCCGCTTTTCCTTGCGCCAGACCACGGTGCACGCCAGATGCTTTCCGTCGGCCTGGATGAGCAGGGTGAAGTGTTCGGGAATGCCGACCGGGCTGGTAACGTCGAGGGCTGCGCCGGTGTCCGAGAAATTGCGGACGGTGCAGTCGATCGCGCCGCCGCCGAACTCGATCGTTCCGGCCTTCAGCACGCGATGCCTGGCTTTGTTGCGTCGCTCGTCCATGGGATGAACTATACCCAAAGTTGAATCAGACGTTAAGCCCCCGCTCTGCTCGCGACAATTTCATGGTCTCGCGCGGGCCGCATCATGCCGTGGCCCGGCGCCTCACAGCGCCGGCTGGAACGTCTCCGCCCGCGCCATCCGCCAGGCGTCGCGGAAGCGCGGGTCCTCCGTGCCTTCGAGCAATTCTCCCGGACGCAGCGCCGGATAGAGCTGCGCGAAAGATTGCACCTGGGTCGTCGACCTGCGTTGGCTGAAGTGGATCGGGCGCAGCTGCTGGGGATGTTCGAGGCCGGCCGCGGCGATCAGCTCGGTCAGCGAATGCAGCGTGGCATGGTGGTAATTGTGCACGCGGTCGATCTTGAGCGGCACGTAGAGCGCGCGCGCCCGCGTCGGGTCCTGCGTCGCGACACCGGTCGGGCAGCGGTCGGTGTGGCAGCTCAGCGACTGGATGCAGCCGAGCGAGAACATGAAGCCGCGCGCCGAATTGCACCAGTCGGCGCCGATCGCCATCGCCCGCGCCATGTCGAACGCGGTGGCGATCTTGCCGGAGGCGCCGAGCTTGATGCGGTCGCGCGCATTGATGCCGATCAGCGCGTTGTGCACGAAATTGACGTCCTCGCGCATCGGCATGCCGAGATGGTCCATGAACTCCAGCGGCGCCGCGCCGGTGCCGCCCTCGTTGCCGTCGACGACGATGAAATCGGGATAGATGCCGGTCTCCAGCATCGCCTTGCAGATCGCCAGGAATTCCCAGGGATGACCGATGCACAGCTTGAAGCCGGCCGGCTTGCCACCGGAGAGGCGGCGCATCTCAGCGATGAACTGCATCATGCCAACGGGCGTCGAGAAGGCGCGGTGCGAGGCCGGCGAGATGCAGTCCTCGCCCATGGACACACCGCGGATCTTGGAAATCTCCTCCGAGACCTTCGCCGCTGGCAGCACGCCGCCATGGCCGGGCTTGGCACCCTGGCTGATCTTGAGCTCGACCATCTTGATCTGGTCCTGGCCGGCGACGCGCGCGAACGCTTCGGGATCGAACGAGCCGTCGAGATGGCGGCAGCCGAAATAGCCGGAGCCAATCTCCCAGATGATGTCGCCGCCCATCTCTGCGTGATAGGGGCTGAAGCCGCCCTCGCCGGTGTCATGGGCAAAGCCGCCCTTCTTCGCGCCGGCATTGAGCGCACGCACCGCGTTCGGGCTGAGCGCGCCAAAGCTCATCGCCGAGATGTTGAACACCGAGGCCGAGTAGGGCTTCTTGCAGTCCGGTCCGCCGACGACGACGCGAAACTTCTCCTCGGCATGCGCCTTCGGCGACACCGAGTGATGCATCCACTCATAGCCCTCGCGGTAGACGTCCTCCTGGGTGCCGAACGGACGCTTGTCGAGCTGCATCTTGGCGCGCTGATAGACCACCGCGCGGGTGTCGCGCGAGAACGGCATGCCGTCCTTCTCGCTCTCGAAGAAATACTGCCGCATCTCGGGGCGTATCTCTTCGAGCAGGAAGCGGATATGCGCCGAGATCGGGTAGTTGCGCAGCACCGCATGGCTCTTCTGGAGCAGGTCGCGGACGCCGAGCAGCGTCAGGGCGCCGAAGATCAGGATCGGGATCAGCAGGATGTCGAAGATCTTGCGGTCGGCGATGCCGAAGCCGATCAGGAGCGCGGTGACGACCGCGCAGATCGTCAGCACTATGAAGCGCGGCGAGAATGGCATCAGCAGGGTTTCCATGGCCCCCTCTTCCAACGGCCCACGCTTCGATTTTGGCGCTTTGCTATTTTCGTCGGCCACGATTCCCATCCTCTCGCCAGCTTGAGGCGGTACGATACGCCCGCGCCTGTCATACGGATATGACGCGGCCCTTGTTTCAGGCTAGCGAATTCCGCCGCCGCAGATCAATCCGCCGAGAGGTTAGGCTTTTGCAGTGCAGCAGAGGGAGTGGGGATGGGAATAGTGGGGCGGCCGGGCAAGGTGCTTTACCCACCGCCGTCGTCCTGGCGAAAGCCAGGACCCATTACCCCTAAACGGGGTTGCGCGAAGACTGACAACGACCAGCCTTCGCCAAACTTGACTCGGTGGGTATGGGTCCTGGCTTTCGCCAGGACGACACCGAGAGGATAAACGAGCGGTGCTTACCGCTCGACGAACGCCTTCTCGATCACGAAATGGCCGGGCTTGTTGCCGCTTCCCTCGATGAAGTCGCGGCCTTCGAACATCACCTTCAGCTCTTCCAGCATCGCCGGGCTGCCGCACATCATGATGCGGTCGGTTGCGATGTCGAGCGGGCCCTGTCCGATGTCGTTGAAGATCTGCTCGGAGCTGATGAGGTCGGTGATGCGGCCCCGATTGCGGAACGGCTCGCGGGTCACGGTCGGATAATAGACCAGCTTGTCCGCGAGCAGCTCGCCGAACAGCTCGTCCTCGCGCAGATTGGCGACGAGCTTCTCGCCGTAAGCGAGCTCGGAGACCTGGCGGCAGCCATGCACCAGCACGATGGTCTCGAACTGCTCGTAGACATCGGGGTCCTTGATCAGGCTCGCGAACGGCGCGAGGCCCGTGCCGGTCGAGAGCAGCATCAGCCGCTTACCCGGGATGAGGTTGTCGGTGATCAGCGTGCCGGTCGCCTTGCGGCCGACCAGGATGGTGTCGCCCTCCTTGATCTTCTGGAGGCGCGAGGTGAGCGGACCGTCCTGAACCTTGATCGAGAAGAACTCGAGCTCTTCCTCGTGGTTGGCGCTCGCCATGCTGTAGGCGCGCAGCAGCGGACGGCCGTCGACCTCGAGGCCGATCATCGCGAACTGGCCGTTCTGGAAGCGGAAGCCGGTATCGCGCGTGGCGCGGAAGCTGAACAGCGTGTCGGTCCAGTGCTGGACGGAAAGAACCTTCTCTCGGTAAAACGCGCTCATGATTTTCGATATTCCGAATAATTGCGGTTTTAGGGCAAAAGCGTTGCCCGGCCCTGAAAGCGGGGCGGACACCATTGCCATGGCGGAGGATTTCGCGTGTGTGATCTACGCCATTGAGACCAATAATCAACCTCGTTTCGGATGCAATTGATGCCGATCAAACCGGCATTTGCGGTGGAATTGGCCGCATCATTAATGAATCTGCTGCGTGGCACGCACAGAGGGCAATTTCTTTTCCCTTTCGGGCTCGATGGCAGCACTTAATTTCCGTCGCGCTCGCGAGAATTTCATTAAGAATAGCTCTGATCTTCACCCCGGCTTGGCGCCGATGCCCGCATTTTTGCGGCTTTTGGCGACAGGAATGACTGAGACCCATGGCCAGCAGCGAACGCATCTTCGTCCAGGCGATCAGGCGCTATTGCGCCCGACATGGCATTGCCGTCGACATCCGCGCCGGTGGCTGGCTGATCGCGATGCGCCGGGGCGAGGCGCGCCACTTCGCCTTCGGCTACGACATCGGCCTCAACAGCGCCATCGCGCATCGCCTCGCCAACGACAAATCGGCGACCGCCGAGGCGCTGTCGCTTGAAGCCGTGCCCTGCATTCCTCATCATCTCTTCCTCAACCCGAGCATGGGCGCGCATGTCGCCGGCCCTGGTTGGCGTGAAGCGATGCTGGCGCTGCTTGCGCAGCACCCGCAAGGTGTGGTGGTGAAGCCGAACGAGGGCACGTCTGGACGCGCGGTGTTCAAGGTGAAGAGCGCTGCCGAGCTCGATCGCGCCGTCAGCGAGGTTTTTTCGTCGGGCCTCGGCCTCGTGATCGCGCCTTATGTCGAGATCGAGGAGGAGGTCCGCGTGATCCTGCTCGATCGCAAGCCGATGATCGTCTACCGCAAGGACCGGCCGTCGGTCGTCGGCGACGGAGAGCATACGTTGCGCGAGCTCGCGATCGCGGCGGGACACGACAGGCAGCTCCGCGAGCTCGAAGCGCGCGAGGTGAATGCGGTCGTCCCGAACGGCAAGCGGCGCATCCTGAACTGGCGGCACAATCTCGACGCCGGCGCGCGGCCGGTGCTGATGGAGAATGGCGAGGTGCGCGCGGCATGCGTGAAGCTCGCCGTCGACGCCGCCAACGCCATCGGCATCGCCTTCGCCTCGATCGACGTGGTGCGCGTGGATGGCGCCTGGCGCGTGCTCGAGATCAATTCCGGCGTGATGATGGAGGCGCTGGCGAAGCTCCATCCGGAGCTGGTGCAGGAGACGTACGACGCGGCGCTGGACCGGGTGTTTGGGAAGAGATAGCAGCCGCGAGCTCGCTGCGCCCTCTCCCCTTGTGGGAGAGGGTGGCTCATCGCGTAGCGGTGAGACGGGTGAGGGGTCTCTCTCCGCGCGTGAAACTCTTGCGTCTGAATTTGCGGAGACAACCCCTCATCCGGCGCTTCGCGCCACCTTCTCCCACAAGGGGAGAAGGGAAGGCAGCGAGCCTGCGGCACGGCGCGATCACTAATTATTCGCGCTCGCCGAATCATCCATCGCCTTGAAGGCTTCCTCGAGTTGCAGCGAGATCGGCACGTTGAGCCGTTCGCCGGTCGGAAGCCTGGCGGTGAACCATTTGTTGTAGAGCGGGACGAGGTCGCGGTTGGAGCCGAGCTTGCGGAAGGTGCGCTCGACCACGGCCGACAATTGCGGCTCGCCTTTCCTGAACATGATGCCGTAGGGGTCGTAGGACAGATAGTCGCCGGTGACGCGGTACTTGTCCTGCGCCTTGTGGCGCGCGATCAGGCCGGAGAGCAGGATGTCGTCGGTCGCGAACGCATCCGCCTTGCCGTCCGCGAGCATCTGGAACGATTGCTCGTGATCGGCGCCGACGGCGATGGTCAGCCCCAGCGAGGATTTCTTGTCGGCCGCCTGGATCGCCTGCTCATTGGTGGTGCCCTTCGTCACCACGATGGTCTTGCCCTTCAGGTCGGTCAGCGACTGGACGCTGGACGCCTTCGGCACCATCAGCTTGGTACCGGCGACGAACATCAAGGGGGAGAACGCGACGCGCTTGGCGCGCTCGGCATTGGCCGTGGTCGAGCCGCACTCCAGGTCGATCTTGTTCTGGAGCACCGCTTCGATGCGGTCGTCCGAGGTGACCTTGACGTAGTCGATCTTGAGATTGGGATCGTCGACCTCGACGCCGATCTCCTCGACGATGGCCTCGCAGAGTTCGAGGCTGTAGCCGATCGGGCGGCCCGACTGGTCGAGGAAGGAGAACGGCGGCGAGCTCTCGCGATAGCCGAGCCGCACGACATGCGCCTTCTTGATGGCCGACAGCGTCGGGCTGAGCCCTTCGCTCCCGGTCTGGGCGAGTGCTGTGGTCGCGAGCAACGATGCCGCGAGCCAGAGGCAGCCGCCGATCACTGACCTTGTCAGTGTCTGGCCCATGGTGTGCTCCTAACCATGGCCGGCCATGGCGGGCACTTCGCCCGGCACCATGTCATCAGGAACGGCGTCGCCCGGTCCCATCGCATGCTCGGGCCCAAGCTCGCCTTCCCACTTCGCGACGACCGAGGTCGCGAGCGTGTTGCCGATCACGTTGGTCGCGCTGCGGCCCATGTCGAGGAAGGTGTCGATGCCCATGATCATGAGCAGGCCGGCCTCGGGGATGTTGAACTGCGCCAGCGTCGAGGCGATCACGACGAGGGAGGCGCGCGGCACGCCGGCGACGCCCTTCGAGGTGATCATCAGCGTCGCCAGCATCGCGAGCTGCGTGCCGAGCGGCATGTCGATGTGGTAGCTCTGCGCGATGAAGATGCTCGCGAAGGTGCAGTACATCATCGTGCCGTCGAGGTTGAAGGAATAACCGAGCGGCAGCACGAAGCTCGAGATCCGCGACGAGGCGCCGAAGCGGTTGAGGCCCTCCAGCGTCTTCGGATAGGCCGCTTCCGAGCTCGCGGTCGAGAACGCGATCATCAGCGGCTCGCGGATCAGCTTCAGCAGGTGGCTGTAGCGCGGCCCGATCACCATGAAGCCCACGATCACCAGGATCGTCCACAGGAGCGCCAGCGAGAGATAGAAGCCGCCCATGAACACGACGAGCTTCCAGAGCACCAGCAGGCCGTTCTTGGCCACCGTCGCCGTGATGGCGGCCCACACCGCGAGCGGCGCGAACAGCATCACATAGCTCGTCACCTTGAGCATGATGTGGCCGATATCGTCGATCAGCGCCAGGATCGGCTTGGAGCGCTCCGGCATCGCGCCCATCGCCACCGAGAAGAACACGGCGAAGATCACGATCTGGAGGATCTCGTTCTGCGCCATCGCGTCCGCGATCGAGGTCGGGATCAGATGGGTCAGGAATTTCTCGATCGAGAAGGCCGAGACCGGCAGGCCGGTCGATTGGCCTGCCGCAGGCAGCGTGCCGGGGAAGTTGGCGCCGGGCTGAAGCAGATTGACCATGATCAGGCCGAGCATCAGCGAGACGAAGGAGGCGCTGATGAACCACCCCATGGTCTTGGCGAAGATGCGGCCGAGCTTGGCGCCCGAGCCCATATGGGCGATGCCGCCGACCAGGGTCGCAAACACCAGCGGCGCGATGATCATCTTGATCAGGCGCAGGAACATCATGGCGATCAGGTTGATGGACGAGGCCCAGTCGGCGCGCGTATCGGGCAGGAAGTTGTAGATCGCCGAGCCCATGATGATGCCCAGCACCATCGCGCCCAAGATGTATTGCGTAAACCTGTTCGACATTGCTTACCCCCACGTACACCGGCGCTTCATGATGTCGCAGATATGACGGCTGCGCAACTCGCTTGGCGGGTGGCCGCGTTGGCCGGATGTTCCCGTTGTGAAACGGCCCCCCGCGATCTAGCCTTCATGCAGCGCACAACGAATGCGCCTGCACGTTTTCTTTGCGGCAGCTGCATCAATAATCGTCAAACAAACGGAGAGGGAAACGCCATGAGCGGCAGCATCAATCGCCAGATTCTTCTGGTCGAAAAACCCAGCGGCAAGCTCGGCCCTGAACATTTCAAGATGGTCGATGGCGCGATGCCGGAGCCGAAGGACGGCGAGGCTTTGCTGCGCGTGCGTTACATCTCGCTCGACGCCGCCAACCGCGCCTGGATGCATGGCGCGACCTATCGTTCAGCCGTCGAAGCGAACAGCGTGATGGCCGGCGGCGGCATCGCCGAGGTCGTCAGCTCGAAGGCGCCGGGGTTGGCTGCCGGCGACATCGTGTTCGGCGACACCGGCTGGCAGGAGTTTGCCGCAGTGCCGGCAAAGCATCTCACCAAGATGCCGAAGCTGGAACCGATGACGCATCTGCTCAGCGTGTTCGGCATCGCCGGCCTCACCGCCTATTTCGGCCTGCTGGAGGTCGGCAAGCCCAAAGAGGGCGAGACCGTCGTGGTCTCCGCGGCGGCCGGCTCGGTCGGCTCGATCGTCGGGCAGATCGCCAAGATCAAGGGATGTCGCGTCATCGGCATCGCCGGCGGCGCCGACAAGTGCAACTGGCTGACCTCCGAGCTCGGCTTCGATGCCGCCGTCGACTACAAGGACGGCGCGGTGTTCAAGGCCGTGCGCGCGTCCGCGCCAAAGGGCATCGACGTCTATTTCGACAATGTCGGCGGCGACATTCTGGAAGCCTGCCTGCCGCAGATGAACAATTACGGCCGCATCGCCTGCTGCGGCGCGATCTCGCAATATGACGGTGCGCCTGCCGCGCACGGTCCGCGCGGCGTACCCGGCCTGATCGTGGTGAAGCGGCTCGTCATGCAGGGCTTCATCGTGATGGACTACATGAAGGACAGCCAGCGCGCGCTCGCCGAGCTCCAGGGCTGGGTCAAATCCGGCAAGCTGAAGGTGCAGGAGGACATCATCGACGGATTGGAGAACACGCCGAAAGCGCTGATCGGATTGCTCGCGGGCGAGAACCGCGGCAAGCGCATGGTCAAGCTCTGACGACGTATTGCTTGAGCATGATCTCCGCGCAAACGCGTTCCGCGTCTGTCGCGAGGGAAAACCACTGCACACTTTGCGCTGACGCGGCCCTTCGGGTCCGGATCATGCTCTAGTTACGTCGCAATTGCGCCGGCATTATCCACTTGCGGTAGAGGCCAAAGCATCCAAAGATACCGCGCGCGAGGCATCACTCGCGACGATTGCGCTTGAATCACATTTGAAAATCGTCGGCGCTACCGACAGGGCGGGAATTCACTCAGATGTTCAACACGTTGAAACATGCATCAACGCGCACGGCGTTGCTCGCGGCCGTGCTCTTCGCAACTGCAACAGGCGCGTTCGCGCAAGCGCCGACCGACGCGCAGAAGAGCGCGATCCGGTCCGCATGCCGCTCGGACTTCATGGCGCACTGCTCGAGCGTCACGCCCGGCGGCGTGGAGGCGTATCAATGTCTGGCGAAGAACATGTCGAGCCTGTCACCTGGATGCCAGACCGCGGTTCGCGCGGTCGAGCCCGCTGCGGCTCCGAAGACCGAAGCCGCGCCGGCCGCACCAAAGACCGAAGCTGCGCCCAAGACCGAGTCCAGGACGGAAACGGCGCCTGCGGCGCCGAAGGCTGAATCGGCGCCCGCCGAAAAGCCCGCCGCCGCACCAGCGCCGAAGGCAGCTGCCGCCAAGCAACCGAGCAGCGCCCAGGTTGCTGCGGTCAAGAGCGCGTGCCGCGCCGACTATCCCAAGGTCTGCGCTAGCGTGCCGCCGGGCGGTGCGCCCGCGCTCGAATGCCTTGAGAAGAACAAGGCAAAGGTTTCGCCCGCCTGCGAGAAGGCCCTGGGCGCCGCGGCCGGCGGCGGCGCGGCAGCAACGGCAGCGCCTGCGGGCGCAGCCCCTGCGGCGGCGGCAGCACCGGCGGCCGCGCCAGCCGTGATCGTTCTGCGCCCGCTGCGGCCGCGCGAAGAGCTGTTCATCGTCCGATCGGCCTGCGGCGCCGACATCCGCACGCTGTGCGCCGGCGTCGCGCCCGGCGGCGGCCGCATCGTGCAATGCATCGCCAGCAATGCCGCGTCGCTGTCGCCCGCGTGCAAGGACGTGCTGGCGCCGTTCGCGGCGCGATAAGGCAGCGCACGGCGACGCGCCGGAGTGCACGACACCGATCGGCGGCATGCGCGAATGAATTCTCGCACGCCTGCCGCGATCAACCTTTGCGGATATCGATTTCGATCACGACAAGACCGGGAGGACAACATGCGTTCATTGCTGCTGGTTGCTTCTGCACTCCTCGCCTTCGGGGCGACCATGACGTTCGAGGCCACCGACGCCAACGCGGTGGTGTGCGCCCGCGGCGTCTATCGCGCCGGCTGCGCCGGGCCGAACGCGGCCGTCGTGGTCCGCAAGCCGGTTCCGGTGGTCCGCTGTACCAGGGTGCTGGTGGACGGGGTCTACGTGAAGCGTTGCGTCTGATCGCCGGGTGGCCAAGAGGGCGCGCTTTGGCTATGGTTCGCTCCTGACGGTTTCGGACACGCGCAAGACGCAGGTCCGGAAGCGAGCTTTGGCGCGCCGCGCTTGGCCGATAATTCTGCTGGCGCGGGAGGCCGGAGCACATTAGTCTACCCCTAGATAGTAAGTATACTGTCAATTAGGGAGGCAGACGTTGCGGATCGCCGTGATTGGCGGGGGGCCCGGCGGGCTCTACTTCGCCTATCTCTGGAAGAAGCGTCATCCCGAGGATCAAGTCGACCTGTTCGAACAGAACCCGGCCGACGCGACCTGGGGTTTTGGCGTGGTGTTCTCCGACCAGGCCCTGGAGTTCCTGCGCGCCGACGACCCCGAGACGGTCGATGCGATCGCGCCGCATATGGAGAGCTGGGAGAACATCACGCTCAACCTGCAGGGCGGCAGCGTCGCCATCGACGGGGTCGGCTTCTCCTCGATCGGGCGGCTCGAGCTCTTGCAGTTCCTTCAGCAGCGCGCGCTCGATGTCGGGGTCACGCCGCGCTTCGACACGCAAATTCACGGGATCGACCAGCTCAACGGCCACGATCTGATCGTCGCCGCCGACGGCTTGAACTCGCTGGTGCGCCGCGCTTACGAGGGCGATTTCGGCACCTCGCTGTCCTACTCCTCCAACAAGTTCGTCTGGTACGGCACCTCGAAGCGCTTCGACACGCTGTCACAGACTTTTGTGAAGACCGACCGCGGCGCCTTCAACGCCCATCACTACCGCTATTCGCCGACCATGAGCACCTTCCTGGTCGAGTGCGACCACGCCACCTGGCAGGCCTATGGCTTCGCCTACAAGGACGTCGAACAGTCCAAGGGCGTCTGCGAGGAGGTGTTCGCCGACACGCTCGGCGGCCACTGCCTCGTCTCCAACAAATCGGTGTGGCGCAATTTTCCCTGGGTCTGGAACGAGCACTGGTCGTTCAAGAATATGGTGCTGATCGGCGACGCGCTGCACTCGGCGCATTTCTCGATCGGCTCCGGCACGCGGCTCGCGATCGAGGACGCGATCGCGCTGGTCAAGGCGCTGGAATCCGATGCGCATCTGAACACCGCATTGCTTCGCTACCAGGCCGCGCGCAAACCGGTCGTGCAGAAGCTCGTCGACGCCGCACGAACCAGCGCCTCCTGGTACGAGAACTTTGCCCAGCACATGCAGCTCGACCTGATGGATTTTGCTTACAGCTACATCACCCGCTCCGGCCGCATCGACGATTCCCGGCTGCGGGCCATGTCGCCGGCCTTCATGGCGCGTTACGAGGCCGCCAAGAACGGTGGGGATGCGGCCAGTGAGGCTACCGCATGAGCAGTGAGATTTGCGACCAGGTGCCCGCGGACAGCGCGGGCGCACGCGAGATCGGCTTTGCCGTTCCGGAAATCTACAACGCCAGCCGCGTGCTGTTCGACAATCTCGGCAAGGGATATGGCGACAAGCTCGCGCTGATTGGTCCGGCGGGCACGCGCACATATGCCGAGCTCTGCGCGGAGGCTTGCCGCTGGGGCAACGGCTTCATCTCGCTCGGCCTGAAACGCGGCGATCGCGTGCTGCTGTTCCTCGACGATACGCCGGCTTATCCCGCCGCCTTCTTCGGCGCCGTGCGTGCCGGCTTCGTGCCGCTCCTGATCAACACGCTGACGCCGCCGGATCTGTTGCAATTCTATCTCGCCGATTCCGGCGCGACCGTCGCGGTGGCCGAGTCCGAATTCTGCGCGCGCTTCAATGCAGAGGCGTGCAAGGACACGAGCCTGCGTACGCTGATCGTCGTCAATGGCGAAATGGGCGAGCGTGCTGCGCCTGCGGCGGTCGCGGCGGCAAGCTGGCTTGCGCAATTCCCGGCCGAGCTTGCGGAAGCGGACACCCATCGCAACGAGATGGCGTTCTGGATGTACTCGTCCGGCTCGACCGGCCGGCCCAAGGGCATCGTGCACCTCCAGCACGACATGACCTATAGCGAGCTGGCCTTCGCGCAGAATGTGTTGAAGCTGACGCCTGACGACATCTGCTTCTCGGTGCCGAAGATCTTCTTTGCCTACGGGTTCGGCAACTCCGTCACCTTCCCGTTCTCGGTCGGCGCGGCGACGCTGCTGCTGCCGGGACAGCCGAAGCCGGCGACGATCTTCGCGGCGATCGAGCAATACAGGCCGACCGTCTTCTTCGGCCTGCCGACGCTTTACACCTCGCTGACCAAGGCCGAGGGCGCGCAACAGACGAACTTCTCGTCGCTGCGCATGGCGCTCTCCGCAGCCGAAGTGCTCTCGGCCGAAGTCTTCAACGGCTGGAAGGCGCTCACGGGGCTCGAAATCGTCGAAGGCCTCGGCTCGACCGAGGTGCTGCACATCTATCTCTCCAACCGTCCCGAACGGAAGAAGCTCGGCGCCGCGGGTCTGCGCGTGCCCGGCTACGAGGTCGCGCTGCGCGACAAGGACGGAAGCGAGGTCGGCGACGGCGAGGAAGGCATCTTGTGGGTGCGCGGCGATTCCAACACGCCGCTGTACTGGAATCGGCCGGACAAGTCCGCCGAGACCATCCGCGAGGGCGGGTGGATCTACACCGGCGACCGCTTCGTCCGCGATGCCGACGGCTTCCACTTCTTCCGCGGCCGCGCCGACGATCTCATCAAGATCTCCGGCCAGTGGGTCTATCCGCTCGAGGTCGAGCTCTGCCTCGCCGATCACCCCGACATCCGCGAATGCGCGGTGTTCGCCGCCGAGCTGCCGGACCGTCGCATGACGCTGAAGGCGGTGGTGGTGATGAACAGCCGCACCACCGACCAAGGCGAAGCGACGCGGCGGCTACAGGATTACGTGAAGGGCAAGCTCTTGCCCTACAAATATCCGCGCGAGGTGATCTTCATCGACGAACTGCCGAAGACGGGGACGGGGAAGATCGACCGGCAGGCGTTGCTGCGGATGTGAGGCCGACGGCGCTGCCACACATTCGCTGTCGTCCCGGCAAACCCTCGCCTCACCCGCCCTTCCCCAGATGCTCCAGCGCGTCCTCGGCCCGCAGCGGCACCCGCGAGACTTCGTTGTTGAGATCGACGAGCTGCACCAGAAGTCCCATCAGCGCCTTGCGCTCAGTGGGCTTCAGCGGCTCCAGCATGCGCGCCTGGGCGCGTTCGACGGCGGGAATGATCTCGCGCAGGATCGCGGCGCCTGATTTGGTCAGGTAGAGCAGCTTGATCCGCTTGTCCTCGGGCGCGGGCTTGCGCTCGATATAGTCCTTGGCCTGAAGCCGTTCGATCACGCTGCCGAGGGTGGAGCGGTCGAACGCGATCACCGCCGACAGCCGCGTCGCATCGATGCCGGGATGGGTGTGGATCGCGATCAGCGCCCCATACTGCACCGGCGTGAGATCGAACGCCTTGCACTCCTCCATGAAGATCGAGACCGCGATCTGCTGCATGCGCCGGAACAGATAGCCCGGCGCGGCATAGACCGCGTCCATCGTGATCGGGGGAGGAGGCTTACTCGGCATCGGGCTGCTTCTCCGGTGCGGCATCGGCGAACGCCGGCAGCGCCTTGGCGGCAGCCTCCGCCTTCAGCAGGCGCGGATAGGCCGAGACGTCGACGCCGAAGCGGCGCGCGTTGGCAAGCTGCGGCACGAGGCAGAGATCGGCGAGCGTCGGCGCATCGCCGAAGCAGAACGGGCCCGGCTCGTCCCTGATCAGCGTTTCGCACGCCGACAGTCCCTCGCGGTTGACCCAGGCGGCCCAGTCCTGGACCTTCTCCTCCGCAAGCCCGAGCTCGCGCAGCCGCGCCAGCACCTTCAGGTTCTGCACCGGATGGGTGTCGCAGGCGATCGCCAGCGCAAATGCCCTCACCTTGGCGCGTCGCAGCGGATCCTTCGGCAGCAGCGGTGGATTGGGGTGCGTCTCGTCGAGCCATTCGATGATCGCGACCGATTGGGTCAGCACCGCACCGCCATCGTTCTCCAGCGCCGGCACCAGCCCTTGCGGATTGATGGCGAGATAGGCGGGCGCGCATTGCTCGCCCTTGCGAAGATGATGCGGCAGATGCTCGGCGCCGAGGCCCTTCAGATTCAGCGCGATCCGCACTCGGTAGGCGGCGCTGGAGCGGAAATAGCCGTGCAGCTTCATCGAAACCCTCCCTTTTGTTTTGTCATTCCGGGGCGATGCGTCAGCATCGAACCCGGAATCTCGAGATTCCGGGTTCGGCTCTTCGAGCCGCCCCGGAATGACCTTCCCCCTGCGTTGACGCTACCTAGATCGTCAGTATACTGTCAATCAACAAAACGACGGGAGCCGCACCATGGAAGCCGTGACCAAGACGCCGGAACGCGAGGCGTTCTACAAGAAGATCGACGGCGAAAATCTCACCGCGCTGTGGACGGTGATGGGCGATCTGATCACGCCGGAGCCGAAGAGCGCCTGCCGGCCGCACCTCTGGAAATTCGACGTCATCCGCGACTACATGCGTGAAGCCGGCAAGCTGATCACGGCCAAGGAGGCCGAGCGCCGCGTGCTGGTGCTGGAGAACCCGGGCCTGCGCGGGCAATCAAAAATCACGACCTCGCTCTATGCCGGCGTACAGATGGTGGTGCCCGGAGACGTCGCTCCCGCGCATCGGCACAGCCAGTCGGCGCTGCGCTTCGTGCTCGAAGGCAAGGGCGCCCACACCGCCGTCGACGGTGAGCGCACCGCGATGGAGCCCGGCGATTTCATCATCACGCCGTCGATGACCTGGCACGATCATTCCAACGAGACTGACGAGCCGATGTTCTGGCTCGACGGCCTCGATATCCCGCTGGTGCAGTTCTTCGACTGCTCCTTTGCGGAAGGCTCGAAGGAGGACCAGCAGAGGATCACGAAGCCCGCCGGCGACAGCTTTGCGCGCTATGGCCACAATCTGCTGCCGGTCGACGTGAAGCGGAGCTCGAAGACCTCGCCGATCTTCAGCTATCCCTATGCCTATACCCGCGAGGCGCTGGAGAAGGCTCGCGCGAGCCAGGAATGGGACGCCTGTCATGGGCTGAAGCTGAAGTTCAGCAATCCCGAGACCGGCGACTTTGCGATGCCGACCATCGGCACCTTCATCCAGTTGCTGCCGAAGGGGTTCAAGACTGCGCGATACCGCTCCACCGATGCGACGGTGTTCTGCCCGATCGAAGGCCGCGGCCGCAGCCGCATCGGCGATGCCGTTTTCGAATGGGGCCCGCGCGACCTGTTCGTGGTGCCGAGCTGGCACTGGGTGACGCACGAGGCCGACGACGACGCCGTGCTGTTCAGCTTCTCGGATCGGCCCGTGCAGCAGAAGCTCGACCTGTTTCGCGAGGATCGGGGGAATGCGTAAGGCGGGGTGCTATAGCCTTACATTCGGTGTCGTCCCGGCGAAGGCCGGGACCCATACCGCGTGATCTATCGACGGCAGGTGGTGTGAGTACCAGCGAAGAGTAACTACCAGTCTTCGCCAAACTTCTCCCTGGGGTTATGGGTCCCGGCCTTCGCCGGGACGACAATGGAGGTTTTGGCGCGCGTCTCCATCCACATCGTCGCTGCGCTCGCAATGACGGAGTATGTCTCACCGCCAGTGCAGCAACCGCGTCTCCAGCAGATTGATCACCTTGCCCACCGCGAGGCCAAACACCGACAGGATCACCACGCCCGCGAGCAGCTGATCCGTCTGCATCAGATTGCCGGCCTGGAGCACGAAGGCGCCGATGCCGTATTGCGCGCCGATCATCTCGGCGCTGACGACGAGCAGCAGCGCCACCGAGGCGGTGATGCGGAAGCCGGCGAGGATCGCCGGCAGCGCGCCCGGCCAGATCACCTTGCGCACAATGGTGGCGAAGGGCACGTTGAAGCTCTGCGCCATGCGGATCAGGTTGCGCGGCACCGCATCGACGCCGCTATAGACCGAGATCGCGGTCGAGAAGAACACACCCAAGGCAATGGTCGTGATCTTCGGCTCTTCGCCGATGCCGAGCCAGAGGATCAACAGCGGCAGCAGTGCGATCTTCGGGATAGGGAACAGCGCCGAGATGAAGGTGATGCCGACGCTGCGCGCGAGCCGCGACAGGCCAATGGCAAAGCCGACGGCGACGCCGGCCGCCGTTCCCAGCAGCCAGCCGACACCGATGCGCAGCAGCGAGGCCGAGAGGTGCTGCCAGAGCGCGCCTGACATCGCGAGCTCGTAGATCGCGCGCACGATCGCCAACGGCGCCGGCAGGAACAGCGGATTGACGAGACCGGCGCTCCCGGCCGCCTGCCAGATCGCGATGACGAGGGCGAGCGCGATCCAGCCGCCGAAGCGGCTACTCGCCGGCACGAAGCCCGCGCCGCGAAAGCGGACGCGACGGGTCGCCTCGCTCTTGACAGGTGTCTCCGCCACCGGCGCGCGATCAAGCATGCTGGACCTCGCGCTCGGCATCGATCGCCTCTTGGCGGATCAGCGACCAGATCTGGTTCTGAAGCAACAGCAGCTTTTCGCGCGCCGCGGTTTCGCCGCGCTCGGCGCGCGTCATCGGCACGGTGACGACCTCGCGGATCCGCCCGGGCCGGCGCGACAGCACCACGATGCGGTCGGCGAGCCGCGCCGCCTCTTCGAGATTGTGCGTGACATAGACCGCGCCCATGCCGCCGTCGGCGAGAAGGCGGACGAAGTCCTCCATCAACAACTCGCGGGTCTGCGAATCCAGCGCCGAGAGCGGCTCGTCCATCAGCAGGATGGCAGGCCTGACCGCCAGCGCCCGCGAAATCCCGACGCGCTGGCGCATGCCGCCGGAGAGCTGCTTTGGATAGGTCTTGCGAAAATCGGTCAGGCCGGTGCGGCGCAGCGCATCCTCGACCAGCGCGCGGCGCTGCGCCGCCGAGAGCTGGGCGTGCAGCAGCGGGAATTCAACGTTCTCCTCGACCGTCGCCCAGGGCAGCAACGCAAAATCCTGGAACACGAAGGTGAGCGGATTGAGACTGTCCGCCGGCGGCGCCCCGCGCAGCTCTGGCGCGCCGGAGGTCGGCTGCAACAGCCCGCCGAGGATCGACAGCAGCGTGCTCTTGCCGCAGCCGGAAGGACCGACGATCGCGACCACCTCGCCGGCGCTGACGGTGAAGGAGACGTCGTCGAGCACGGCGAGGTCGCCGAAGCGGTGGGTGATGTGGTTGGCGATCAGGTCCATGCTGTCTCGTCTATCCGGTTCTCCGTCGTTCCGGGATGATCCGAAGGATCAGACCCGGAACCTCGAGATTCCGGGTTCGATGCTTCGCATCGCCCCGGAATGACGGAAGCATCAATCCGCCTTCACATAGTCCTTCGCGATGATCGTATTGGCGTCAAAGCCCTTGTCGGCAAAGCCCTGCTCCTGGAGCCATTTGATCTGGTTGTCGACGTTCTTGACGTCGAGCTTGCCGTCGGGATCGATGTAAGCGCAATTGCCGACCACCTGCTCGACCGGCAGATTGGTGTACTTCGCGATGATCTCCAGCAGCGGCTTGGTCTGCTCGTTGACGGGCGCCACGCCGTCCTTCATCGCGGCGAGGATCACGTCGTGGTATTCGCGGTCAGCCTTTGCCAAAGCGCCGAGCAGCTTGGTCACCAGCGCCTTGTTGGTCAGCGTCTTCGGCGAGGCGAACACTGCGCCGAGCTGCCAGGGCGTCTCGTCACCGACCCAGCCCAGGAACTTCGCGCCGCCCTCATCCATCAGTTTTCGCGCGGTAGAAATCGGCAGTAGCGCGGCATCGACAGTCTCGCCTTTCAGCGCGGCCGCCGCATTGGACAGCGACTGCAGCGGGATGATCTTCACGTCGGCGAGCTTGAAGCCGTATTTGTCGGCGAGCAGCCCAAGCGAATAATGGAAGGATGATCCGACCTGCGTGACCGCGACGCGCTTGCCCGCGAGGTCCTTCGGCGTCTTCAGCCCGGCCGCGTAAGCGTTGTTGCTGGCGAAATAGCCGATCAGGGGATAGCCGGCTTTTTCGCGGCTCATGCCGCCGATCACCTTGAGCACGCCCTTGCCGGCGAGATTGTAGAGACCGGCGGTGAACGCGGTGACGCCGAAATCGACGTCGCCCGAGGTGGTGGCGACCGCGATCGGCTGCGCCGCGTCGAAGAACTTCAGCTCGACGTCGAGCCCGGCCTCGCGAAAATAGCCCTTGTCCTGCGCGATGAAGACCGGCGCGGAGGAGGACAGGCGGAGCACGCCGATCCTGGCCTTCAGCGCGTCCTCAGCCTGCGCCGCGCCCATCGCCATGATCGCCACCAGGCCCGCAAGCGCGAGCCGCGCAATCCCGATCATCCGGTTTCCTCCGTCGTTGTCTTGGTCGTTCTCTTGCAGCCCGTCAAAGCCCTTCGGGCACGGGCTGGTCCCGTCCGATGAAGGCGCCCTGTTGTTTCAACGTTTCCTGCAATTTTTCAATGGGGATGTCACGCGGGATCCGATTTCCGGAGAGCGCCAGCGCGGCGGCGGAACCTGCGGCCTCGCCCATCACGAAACAGGCACCCGAGACGCGGGCGGCCGACTGGCCCTCATGGGTCATCGAGGCGCAGCGGCCGGCGACCAGCAGATTGTCGACCCCCTCGGGCACCAGCATCCGGTACGGTAGTTCGTTATAGCCGCGCGATTCCGGGATTGGCGGAAAAGTGAAGATCACATCGCCGGGAACGTGAGCCTCGATCGGCCAGCCGTTGACGCCGATGGAATCCTCGAACGAGGCACAGCCGAGCACGTCCTCGCCGCTGAGCTGGTAGCCGCCCTTGATGCGGCGGGTCTCGCGGATGCCGAGTTGCGGCGGCAGGTCCACGATGTAGGACTTCTCAAACCCCGGCACGGTGCGCAGGAATTCGAACGCGGCGAGCGCCTGCCTGCGGCCCTCGATCTCGCCGCGGGTGAGATCGTCGGGCTCGATGCCGTTGATGGCGTGGCCATCCTCGCGCGCGACCTGCGTGAAATTCACCCTCCATTCGATGCCGGATTTCTGCGGCCGCACGATGGCACTTTTCCGCGGGAATTTGTGGGTGCCGGCGGCGAGCGCCTTTTCCATCAATTGCGGGATGGTGCGCCAGGCCTCGCCCGCCTTTTCCGGATCGATATTGTTGAGGCGGAGCATCATCGACGGGTAGAGCGGATGGCCGTGTTCGTCGCCGACTTCGAACGGCGCCCCGGCCCAGACCGCGAGATCGCCGTCACCGGAGCAGTCGATGAAGATCTCCGAACGCACGGCCTGCCGGCCGGCCTTGGTCTCGACCATCAGCGCGTCGATGCGGCTGCTATCGCCCATCACCACGCCGGCGCCGAGCGCGTGGAAGAGGATATTGACCTTGTGGCTTGCCAGGAGTTCGTCGGCCGCAATCTTGTAGGCCGCGGTGTCGTAGGCCTGGGCAAAGACCTTGCCGAGGATCAGATGCGGGGTGTTCAGGCCGTTGAGCAGGTCGATCCGCGCCAGGAGCTCGGACGCCAGGCCCTGCACCAGCCGGTGGGCCTGGCCGTAGACGTTGCCGTGCAGGCCGCAGAAATTGGTGACGCCGGCCGCGGTGCCCATGCCGCCGAGGAAGCCGTAACGCTCGATCAGCAGCGTCTTCCGCCCTGCCCGCGCCGCCGACGCCGCCGCGATAATGCCGGCCGGACCGCCGCCGAGCACGACCACCTCATATTCGCCGTAGAGCGGCACCTGGCGCGCTGGTTCTTCGATCGTCGTGGCCCGCATGGCGCGTCCTATCCCTGAAAATCCTTGCTTGGGACCGACTATGAATTAACGCGAGGCGGGCTACAATCCACCAAATTACGCGATCAGCTTTCTCGAATCGCGAAAGGTCAGAGATGGACATCCTGGTGAACCTTCAGGCGTTCCTCGCCACCGCGGACGCGGCCGGCTTCTCCGCCGCTGCGCGAAAGCTCAATGTCTCGACCTCCGTGGTGGCCAAGCGCGTCACGCAGCTGGAGGCGCGGATCGGCACGCCGCTGTTTCACCGCTCGACCCGGCAATTGCGGCTGACCGACGCCGGCCAGCGCTATGTGCATCGCGCGCGTGGCGTCGTCACAGACGCCACCGACCTGCTCTCGCGCATGGGCGAGAAGGGCCACGATCTCGTCGATCACCTCCGCATCAAGGCGCCGACCTCGCTGACGGTGGCGCGCCTCGCCGACGCCTTCAGCGCCTTCCAGACCCAGAATCCGCGACTGAAGCTCGAGATCGTGCTGATCGACCGCCCGGTCGATCCCGTCACCGAAGGCTTTGATATCGCCATCGGCGCCTTCCCGCACTCCTTCGGCGGCGTGGTCGACGAGCCGCTCTGCGCGCTGAAGCGGCTGCTCTGCGCTTCCCCCGCCTACTTGAAGAAGCACGGCACGCCAAAGCATCCGCGCGACCTCGTCGAGCATCGCTGCCTCAGCTTTCTGCCGACGGGACCGGAATGGATTTTTGACGGGCCGCGCGGCCGCATCAGCATCCAGGTCAGCCCGCTGCTCTCCTCCAACGAGGGACACGTGCTGGCGCGCAGCGCCATCGCCGGCAACGGCATCGCACTGATCTCGCATTATCTCGTCGCCGATGCCTTGCGCGACGGCACGCTCAAGCCGGTGCTGCGCGACTTTCCGATTCCGGAATTGTGGGTGAAGGCCGCGATCCCCGAACGCCGGCGCAACGCGGCGGCGGTGCAGGCGCTGCTCACCCTGCTGAAAACGTCACTCGCGTCGTCGCTGTAAGCCGCGTCGCGCGGCTGTCACAAGATCGCAGTTGCTCTTGATTGTCGGACCTGAGAGAAGGGCCGCCATGGATTCGATAGTCGTGAAATTCGCCCTGCCAGCCCTGATCGCTCTTGCGATCTCCACCACTCCCGCCGCAGCCGTGCAGCAGAACTGCCGCTTCATCCAGGCCAAGGCCGATCGCGAGGCCTGCTACATGCGGCAGGAGGAAGAGCTGGCCGCAAAGCGCAAGCCTGCTGAACCGGTCGATGAAGGCAAGACTCTCGAAACGCTGCGGCAGATGCGGCAGGATGACGATGCCGTCTATCGCAGCATCAACAACATCTGCCGCGGCTGCTGAGCCGAGAACGCTCAGCCTTTCCCGCCACCCCAATTCCCCGCCCGCTTTTCGGCGAACGAGGCCAGCCCCTCCGCCGCCTCCGCGCTCTGGCGCTTGACCGAATGCAGGTGCACGAGCCGCGTGTACGCCGCATCGTCCACCGCCATCCCGCCGAACGAGCTCTCCAGCGCGAGCCGCTTGGTCTCGGCCATCGCCTCGGGTCCGTTGGCGAGGAGCTGCTCGACCACCTTTGCACCGGCGGCCTCCAACTCGGCGAGCGGCACGACCTCGTGGACGAGACCGATGCGGCGGGCGTCTTCGGCGCCGAAACGTTCGCCTGTCAGCGCGTAGCGACGGACTTGCCGTACACTGATGGCATCGCAAAGCTGCGGGATGATGATTGCGGCGGTCAGGCCCCAGCGCACCTCCGTGATCGAGAACAGCGCATTGTCCGCGGCGATCACGACGTCGCAGGCCGCGATTACGCCGGTGCCGCCGCCGAAGCAGCCGCCCTGCACCAATGCGACGGTCGGAATCGGCAGCGTGTTGAGCCGCTGCACGGCCTCGAAGGTCGCCCGCGACGCCGCCTCGTTGGCCTCGGCCGATTGCGGCCGCACGCCGTTGATCCATTTGAGGTCGGCGCCGGCCTGGAAATGCTTGCCGTTGCCCCGGAGGACCACGACCCGCAAATTGGGCTTGTTGCCGAGATCGTCCATGGCCGCGAGCACGCCCGCGATCAGCGCGCCGTCATAGGCGTTGTTGACCTCCGGCCGGTTCAACGTGACGGTCGCAACCCCACGCTCATCCAAAGTCCACAAAACGGGGTTGGCAGTCATCGGCGATCCTCCGGTCGTTTGTTTGCCCTGCACTATGGCCGAGGCCACGCGCCCTGATCCATATCTTTCCGGCGTGGGGCGGCCGCGTCCATCGCATGGCGGCTTGTGTCATGCTGGCTCGGGGTGGCAGCAAAGGGATCAGGACGGCACATCATGCGCATTTGCATTTTCGGCGCGGGCGCCGTCGGCAGCCACATTGCGGTCCGGCTGGCGCGCGCCGGCCATGAGGTCTCGTGCGTGATGCGGGGGGCGCATCTGGAGGCGGCGCGTGCGGGCGGCCTGAAGCTGCGTGTCGGCGATTCCGAGGTCACCGCCAAGGTGAACGCCTCCGGGGATCCCGCCCAGCTCGGCCCGCAGGACGTCGTGATCAGCACCTTGAAGGCCACCGCGCTGACCGGACTGGTCTCCAGCATCAAGCCGCTGCTGCAAGACGACACGGCGATCGTGTTCGCGCAGAACGGCATTCCCTGGTGGTACGGGATCGGCCTGCCGCCGCGGCACCCGACGCCGCCGGACATTTCCTTCCTCGACCCGGGCGGGCGCCTGCGCGCCTGCATCCCGAAGGAGCGGATCATCGGTGGTGTCATCTTCTCCTCCAACGAGGTGGTCGCGCCCGGCGTGGTGCAGAACCTCACCCCGGACCGCAACCGCCTGCTGATCGGCGAATGCGACGACCGCAATTGCGAGCGCATCACGAAACTCCGCGGCGTCCTCAACGATGCGCGGCTGGAATCGCCGCCGGTGGCCGAGATCCGCGAAGCGATCTGGTCAAAGCTGCTGACCAACATGTCGCTGTCGGTGCTGTGCCTGCTGACCGGCCAGACCGCACGCGGCGTGCGCGACGACCCCGCCTTTGCCGAGGTCATTCCGCGCATGTTGAACGAGGCCAACGACATCGCGCAGCACTTCATTCCCGAGGTCAAGCGCGTCACGCGCAGCGGCCCCGCCCCCAACCACAAGCCGTCGCTGCTGCAGGATTACGAGATCGGCCGCGCCATGGAGATCGACGTGCTGGTGAAGGCGCCCGCCGCCTTCGCGCGCACCTCGGGCCTGCCGACGCCGACCCTCGACCTGATCGCCGCGCTGGCGATCCAGAAGGCGCGCGACAAGGGGCTTTATTCGGCCTGAGTTCAGGCGAGCCCGCCGATCCAGGTCGTGAGCGCGTCGAGCACCTCGGTGAGCGCCTCTTCGTTGCTACGGCCGGACTTCTTCAGCACCGCGAAAGAGTGATCGCCGCCCTCGACCTCATGCAGCGTCGCCTTCGGGCCAAGCCCTTCGACGACGGGCTTGAGGATGCCGAGGTCGGCAAGCTTGTCGCGCGTGCCTTGCAGGAACAGCATCGGGATAGCGATGCCCGCGAGGTGCTCGGCGCGCTCCGCCGACGGCTTGCCGTCGGCATGCAGGGGAAAGCCGAGGAAGGCGAGCCCTTTGACACCAGGCAATGGAGCCTTGGACTGCGCCTGCGAGGTCATCCGCCCGCCGAAAGACTTGCCGCCGGCGACGAGCGTCACGCCGGGGCACAGCCGCGCCGCCTCCGCGACCGCCGCGCGGATGGCGGCGTGCGCGACCGCCGGCTGGTCGGGACGTCCTTGCTTCTTTTCCATATAGGGGAAATTGAAGCGGAGCGTCGCGATGCCGCGCTCCGCGAGGCCTTCCGCAACCTTGTCCATGAACGCATGCCGCATGTCGGCACCTGCGCCGTGCGCCAGCACGTAACAGGCGCGCGCATTTTCGGGCTGCGTCAGGATCGCGGAGACCGTGCCGATGCGCTCGATGTCGAGCTTGAGCTCTTGAGTTTTGGTCGCCACAATCAGCCATCCCGACAGACGCTGCTCCGGCCGCCTTGGTAGCGTCACCGGCGCAGCCTGAAAACACAATAATTGTCGCCGCCGACCAGCCTACCAAGCCGGAACGACGCATCAACCGAGGTGACCATGTCCTACCGCTCCTCCTGGATGACCGAAGAGCTCGGCGTCTTTCGCGACCAGTTCCGGAAATATCTTGCCAAGGACCTGGCGCCGCATGCCGAGAAATGGCGCGAGCAGAAGATGGTGGACCGCTTCGCCTGGCGCGGGCTCGGCGAGATGGGCGCGCTCTTGGCGAGCGTGCCGGAGGAATATGGCGGCCTGGGCGCAACCTTCGCCTATGACGCCGCCGTGCTGGATGATCTCGAGAGCACGGTGCCGGAGCTGACGACCGGCGTCTCCGTGCACAGCGCCATCGTCGCGCACTACATCCTCAATTACGGCTCGGAGGAGCAGAAGAAGCGCTGGCTGCCGAAGATGGCGAGCGGCGAGATGGTCGGCGCCATCGCCATGACCGAGCCCGGCACCGGCTCTGACCTCCAGGCCGTGAAGACCACGGCGAAGAAGCAGGGCAATTCCTACGTCATCAACGGCCAGAAGACTTTCATCACCAATGGCCAGGCCGCCGATCTCGTCGTCGTGGTCGCGCGCACGGGCGAAGCCGGTGCGAAAGGCATTTCGCTGATCGTGGTCGAGACCGCAGGCGCGGACGGCTACAAGCGCGGGCGCAACCTCGACAAGATCGGCCTGCACGCTTCCGACACGTCGGAGCTGTTCTTCGACAACGTCACGGTGCCGCCGGAAAACCTGCTCGGCAAGGAGGAAGGCCAGGGTTTTGTCCAGCTGATGCAGCAATTGCCGCAGGAGCGCCTCGCGCTCGCGGTCGGCGCCGTCGCCTCGATGGAGCGCGCGGTCAAGCTCACCACCGAGTACACCAAGGAGCGCAAGGCCTTCGGCAAGCCGCTGATGGATTTCCAGAACACCGCCTTCACGCTCGCCGAGCGCAAGACCGAAGCGATGATCGCGCGCGTCTTCGTCGACTGGTGCATCGAGCGCCTGGTCGCCGGGGATCTCGACACCGTCACGGCGTCGATGGCGAAATACTGGTGCTCGGACAAGCAGGTGCAGACCGCCGACGAATGCCTGCAGCTGTTCGGCGGCTACGGCTACATGCAGGAATACCCGATCTCGCGCATCTTCATCGATTCCCGCATCCAGAAGATCTATGGCGGCACCAACGAGATCATGAAGCTGTTGATCGCAAGGTCGCTGTGATCCGGCTGGTTACCTCATCCGCTTGTCGGCCGCGATGAAGTCGATGAAGGTCCTCACCTTCGCGGAGAGGTATTTGCGGCTCGGATAGACCGCGAACAGGCGCCCTTCGAAGATGATGTCGTCGGGCAGGATGTGCACGAGCCGGCCGGCGGCGATGTCGTCCGCGACCAGCCATTTCGGCAGGAAGGCGAAGCCCATGCCTTCCAGCGCGGCCATGTGGAGCAGCGTCTCGTTGCCGCTGCGCAGGACCGGGTTGAGCTTGATGGTCTCGACCGTGCCGTTCCTGTTCACGGAGAAGCTCTCTCCCGGATAAAGCGCATAGTGCAACAGCGCCTGGCCTGAGAGATCGGCGAACTTCGTCGGGCGTCCGGCGCGTTTGAGGAACGCAGGGGCTGCAACCAACAAGAAGGGGACCTTGGTGATGGGACGCGCGATCAGCGCCTCGTCCGGCGTGCCGGTCGCGCGCAAGGCGAGATCGAATCCCTCCTCGACCAGATTGACCAGCCGCCCGCTGAGATCGACGTCGAGGCACACCTCCGGATAGCGAGCCTGGTAATCCGCCAGCACGCCCGCAAAGATCGCATTCGCCATCCACACCGGCGCGGTCAGCCGCAACGTACCGCGCGGAACGACGGTCGCCTTGCTGACGGCGGCCTCGACCTCGTCGAGCGAATCCAGCATCTGC
The DNA here is from genome assembly GCF_042257955.1 of Bradyrhizobium sp. B025. NCBI lineage: Bacteria > Pseudomonadati > Pseudomonadota > Alphaproteobacteria > Hyphomicrobiales > Nitrobacteraceae > Bradyrhizobium > Bradyrhizobium sp. B025. The sequence continues at coordinate 8,322,239 of NZ_CP170150.1, forward strand.
CGCGCCTGCTCGAAATAGAGCGCGCCGCTCTCGCTCAGGCTGACGCGCCGGCTGGTGCGGTTGAGCAGCCGCGTGCCCAGCCGCTTCTCGAGCTGCATCACGTGCTTGCTCGCCATGGCGGGCGAAATGCGCAGGCGCTGCGCCGCGGTCGCAAAGCTCTTCAGCTCCGCGACCAGGCAAAACACCCTCATGCTGACCAGCGAGTCCATGAAATCATCAACATCCAGGAAAGGAATCAATCATGGAACGCATAATGATCAAATGAGGCGAAACCATCAAATGGTGGCGACCCACAGACCCTGGAGACCCACCATGACCGCCACCACCTTCGAAACCGCCACCCCGGGCCGCGCCCTTCGCATCGGCCTCTGGGCCGCACAGGGCCTGATCTTCTTCGTCTTCGCCTCGGCCGGGCTGGTCAAGCTGCTCACGCCTATCCCTCAGCTGGCCGCGATGATGCCCTGGGCCGGGCAGTATTCCGAAACTTTCGTCCGAATCATCGGACTGATCGACCTTGCCGGCGGGATCGGCATCCTGCTTCCGGCCCTGACGCGGATCCTGCCGCGGCTGACGGTGCTGGCCGCGCTCGGCTGCACCGTGTTGCAGGTGTTCGCGCTCGTCTTCCACCTCTCGCGTGGCGAGACTGATGTCACGCCGCTCAATGTCGTCCTGCTCGCGCTCAGCCTGTTCGTGCTGTGGGGACGCGGCCGCAAGGCGCCGATTACGCCGCGTCAGCTCTGACCGGCAGGAACGCCGCCGCCATGATCTCAGCCAATGGATGGTCCCGGAGGGGTCTGCTCGCAGGCACCGCGATCCTCACCGCGGGCGGCGCCGCCGCCAGGGAGGATCGTCTCGCCGACGGCGTCGTGATCCTGATCGACAGCAACGAGCCCTATGTCATGGGACATGCGATCAGCTACTCGGCCAACCTCGCAAAGCACTTTGCCGACAAGGGCGCGCGATTGCTGATCGAGGTCGTCGCCAACGGCAAGGGCATCGACGTCTTCCGGGCGGACAAGACTGCGCTGGTCGAGCCGCTCGCGACGCTGCGGCAGTCGGTGCCCAATCTCACCTACAGCATGTGCGCGTCGTCGAAGGCGATCGCCGAAGCCAAGGAGCAGGTCTCGATTCCGTTGATATCGGGCGCGAGCCTCGTCCCGTTCGGGATCGGCCGCGTCGTCGATCTGCAATTGAAGGGCTGGGCCTATATCCATGCGTGAGAAGCCTCGTGCGCCCGGCACGACACTGTCCAGGCGAGCGCTGCTGATGGCCGCGCCGGCGGCCCTTGTCCCTCCGCGCGCAAGCCGCGCGCAGGGCGGCGATCCCGCCTGGCCGCCGGTGTTGGAGGCCGGCCGCAGCCAGTTTACCGTCGTGCGGCCTCGCGCAACGATGCCGCAGCTCAGGCTTCAGGACCTGCACGGAAAAGACGTTGTGCTGACGGCGCGGCCGGGCCGGATCACGCTCGTCAACTTCTGGGCGACGTGGTGCGCGGCCTGCCGGCTCGACCTGCCTGTGCTCGCAAGCCTCGCGGGATCGCGGCCGGATCGGCTCGACGTTGTCGCGATCTGCACCGATACGAAGGACCTGCGCAAGATCCGCGCGTTCCTCGGCGGTCTCGCCGTGCAAAACCTCGCCTGCTACATCGATGCGTATGACACGACGGAAGCCTCAGCCTCGGCCTTCACGCTCGTCGGCATGCCCGTGACCTATCTGGTCGGCGCGAGCAACCACATCGAGGGTTACATTACCGGCGCACCCGACTGGCTCTCGCCGGCGGGCGCGCGGTTGCTGCAATTCTATCGCGAGCAAGCCTGATCCGCTCAATTCGGATGCCACCAGCGGCCACCGATGACCACGCCCTCCGAAACGATCTTGCGATCGCCGATCAGGTGCTCGCCGACGACGTCCTCATAGTCGAACTGGCCCTGCCTGACCGAAATCAGCGTGGCGTCGCCGACGCAGCCCGGCTTGAGGCTGCCGAGCTCGGGGCGGCGCAGCGCCATCGCCGCGTTCACCGTCGAAGCGGTGACCACATCGGACAGCTCCATGCCCATGCACAGGAACTTCGACATGGTCGTGACCTGGTCGAAGGCCGGGCCATCGATGCAGAGCTGATGGATGTCGGAGGAGATCGTGTCCGGATAGAAGCCGTTGGCGAGCATCGCGCGCGCGGTCTTGAAGGCAAACGAGCCCTTGCCGTGGCCGATGTCGAACAGCACGCCGCGCTCGCGCGCATCCAGCACCGCCTTCTTCACCGTGCCCTGCGCCGTCGCCGGCGTGTTGGGGAAAGGGCGGAACGCATGGGTCAGCACGTCGCCGGGCCGCAGGCGCGCCAGCACGTCCTCATAGCTCGGCGGCGGATGATCGATATGCGCCATCAGGGGCATGCCGACCTCGTTCGCGACCTCGAGCGCGATGTCGAGCGGCACGGCCCCCGACGTGCCCGAGGAGTGCAAGCCCACGCGCACCTTGATGCCGACGATGAGATCGCGGTTGGCATCCGCCACCTTGGCCGCCTCGATCGGATTCATCAGCCGCAACTCCTCGCTCTCACCCACCATGATCCGGTGCGAGAAGCCGAAGATGCCGGCATGCGAGACGTGCAGGTAAGCGAGAATGCGGACCTGGCTCGGCTCGATCACATGCTTGCGGAAGCCCGCGAAATTGCCGGGCCCCGCGCTGCCGGTGTCCACCGCCGTGGTGACGCCGGAGAGGCGGCAGAATTCCTCGGCATCGATGCCGAGCGAGGTGCCGCCCCAATAGACATGGGTGTGGAGATCGATCAGCCCCGGCGTCACGATGTAGCGTGACACGTCGCGCACCTCCGTGCCCGGATCCGCCTTGAGCCCGCTGCCGATCGCAGCGACCTTGCCGCCGGCAAAGCCGACATCGGTCACGGCGTCGAGCTTCTGGGACGGGTCGACCACACGGCCGCCGCGCAGGATCAAGTCGAAAGGCATTGTCGTCTCCGGATGGGCAGTGAGGCGTGGCTAGCAGGTCAGCCGGGCCAGCAAGGAAGGAAGCCGTTCGCTTCTAGCAATTTTTGCGCCGATGGACCCGCCAAATAGCGGCCAATGCCCATGACAAAATGGCGATCCCGGGATGACTCGAACATCCGACCTACGGTTTAGGAAACCGCCGCTCTATCCGGCTGAGCTACGGGACCGCGGAACCCGCGGGAGGCGGGTTTCGACCCCTCTTAGCAGAGCGGGATTGGGATCGCCAGTCGCCAGACGGGGTCAGCGATGCGCCGCGCCGATGGTCGTCAAACTGCGTTAGGGGTGTACCATGGTCCCAGCCCAAAACCGGGTCCAGGAGCCGGCACCATGATCGAGGGCATCAGTGCCATCACACTCGGCACCCATGACATGGCGCGCGCCGTGCACTTCTACCGTTCGCTCGGGTTCGAACTCCTGTATGGCGGCGAGGCCGCTGCATTCACCAGCTTTCGCGCCGGGACCGGCTATCTCAACCTGACCGCACAACCGGACGACAAGCACTGGTCCTGGTGGGGGCGCGTCATCTTCTACGTCGCCGATGTCGACGGGACCTACGAGCGCGCCCGCGCAGCCGGTTGGCAGCCATCGAGCACGCCTCGCGATGCGGAATGGGGTGAGCGCTACTTCCATCTCACCGACCCCGACGGCCACGAGCTCAGTTTCGCGCGTCCGGTGTCCTGACCGAATAAGTCACACCCGCTGACGTTCCCAACGCACAAGTAGCGCTGTCTCAGCCGCCGTGGCAAGCTCGGCGCGGTTGCCTCAAGCGAGAATTGTATCTGGGTTCTAACGAGGGAGGACGACCATGGTAACCTATGTCGTGCTGGGAAACTTCACTGATCAGGGAGTCCGCAACGTCAAGGACTCGCCGAAGCGGGCCGACGCCTTCAAGGAGATGGCCAAGACGTTCGGAGTGACCGTGAAAGAGATCGTCTGGACGCAGGGACGGTATGACGTTGTAACCGTTCTCGAGGCTCCAGATGAGGCTGCCGCGATGTCGCTCAGCCTTAGTCTCAGCGCACTCGGCAATGTCCGCACCGAAACGCTGCGCGCGTTTTCGGCGGCAGATATGACAAAGATCGTCGGCAAGATGCTCTGACGCTCAAGCCCGCGCGAGCGCACTGGACCCGGGATGGCAATCCCGGGAATAGGCCTTTCATGCCCTGATATTGTTCTCGCGCACCACCTTGCCCCAATAGGCGACCTGCTTGTCGAAGAAGGTCTTGAAGGCGGCGCCGTCCTCGAGCAGCAGCGTCATGTGCTGGGTCTCCTTGAGCTGGGCTGCGGTCGCGGGTTCGCTCAGGATCTCCCTGGACGCCGTCGCCATGGCGGCGACGATCTCAGGCGGCGTGCCGGCGGGCGCGAAGATGCCCCACCAGGCCAGCGTCTCGAAGTCCGGAAAGCCCGCCTCGATCGCGGTCTGCGTATCGGGCAGCGCCGGCAGCCGCTCGCGGCCGAGCTGCAGGATCGGACGCAGCATGTTGGAGCCGAGCTGGGCTGCGACCAGCGCCGCCGATCCCGCGATCAGATCGACATGGCCGCCGAGCACGTCGTTCATCGCGGGGCCGCCGCCGCGATAGGGCACGTGCATGATCTCGACCCCGGCCTTGTTGCCGAGCACGGTCATGGCGAGATGGCCGAGCGTGCCGATGCCGACGGAGGCGTATTTCACCGCGCCGGGCGTCGCCTTGCAGGCCGCCACCACGTCGGCAAAGCTCTTGTAGGGACGGCCGGCGCCGGCCGCGATCACGTAAGGCGCGGTACCGACCAGCAGCACCGGCATCAGCTCGCGCTCGACGTCCACCGGCGGCTTGTCGAGGATCGACGGGATCACCGCGTGGGAATCGAAGGTGACCAGGAACGTCGCGCCGTCCGCCGGGCTCTTGGCGACCTGCGCGGCGCCGATCGCGCCGGCGGCGCCCGACTTGTTCTCGACCACGACGATGCGGCCAAGCTTGGTTTGCAGATTGCTCTGGAGCAGCCGCGCCATCGCGTCGGTCGAGCCGCCCGGCGGAAACGGCACGACCAGAGTGATCTTGCCGGCCTGCGCCGCCGCGGGCGCCATCGCAAGGATTGCGGGCGCTGCCAGCAGCGCCCGTCGTGTGATCGTCATGGTCCCCTCCCTTGTGTTTCCGCGCCCGGCTTTTGCTCTTTGGCGCTTAGGTCGTCCCGAAACCCGACCCGGGTTTTCTGTATTCTGGCCGCGGTGGACTGAAGATGTCCAGCACGCGGGCGCCCTCGGGGCCGGCGCGCATGGTGTGCGGCACATTGCCCGGCGTGCGCCAGAAGTCGCCCTTCTTCACGGGGATCTCCTCATCGCCCTGGACGCGGATGGCGGAGCCGTCGAGCAGCACGCCCCATTGCTCCTCGGGATGATGATGCAGCGTGCCTTTCGCATGCGGCGCCAGCGTCACCACCGACAGCATCGCCTGCTCGCCGGAGAAGATGCGCGTGGTCACCCCCGCCGCAAGCTCGCGGAACAGCCCGTCGCTGGCGTCGTCGAGATTGTGGAACTCTTCCTTCTGGCTCACGCCATCCTCCCCTTCGTTCTCGCGTCGATCAGGACTTGCCGTAGGAGCCCTGATAGCGGCCCTCGCGGATCGCCTTCAGTGTCTCCTCCTCGCGCGCGACCTGGGCGCGCACGGCTTCCAGCAGCGCCGCCGCACCAGCCGCGGGAAACGACACCACGCCGTCCTCGTCGCCGACGACGATGTCGCCGGGCGAGATCACGCTGCCGCCGACAGAGACCGGCACGTTGATTTCGCCGGGGCCGTTCTTGTAGGGGCCGCGATGGATCACCGCGCGGGCATAGCAGGGGAAGTCATCAGCCGCGAACGCCGCGACATCGCGGATCGCGCCGTCGATGACGTAGCCTTCGGCTTTGCGCCATTGCGCGATGTTCTTCATGATCTCGCCGACCAGCGCGCGGGTCTCGTCGCCGCCGCCATCGACCACGATGACGTCGCCGGGACCGACCAGATCGAGCGCGCGGTGGATGGCGAGATTGTCGCCGGGCCGGGTGCGCACCGTGAAGGCCGTGCCCACCAGCTTGCCGCCGCGATGATAGGGCTTCAGCCCCACCGCGCCCGGCAAGCGGGCGAGGTTGTCTGAAATGACCGAGGTCGGCGCACCTCGAAAACCCTCGATGATGTCGACCGGCGGCTTCGGCACGCTGTTGGCTACGATCGTGATGGTCATGTCCCAAAATCCTTCCGTAGTTTTCTCACTCGGCGTGCGCCCGCGCCTTCGCCGGCCAGATCCGGAAGGCGCGCCCCTCCTTCATCCACGCCGCGCGCTCGTCGCGCAACAGCGTGCGGCGCACTTTTCCGGAATCATCGCGCGGCGGGGCGCTGACGATCTCGAAACTCTCGGGGTGCTTGTAGCGGCTGAGCCTGTCCTTCAAGAACTCCGCCATGCCGTCGGCGATAACCTGGCCGTCCGCATCCAGCTCCGGCTCGATGATGGCATGCACGCGCTGGCCCAATTCCGGATCAGGCAATCCCACCACCACGCAGGAGCGCACGCCGGGGCAGGCGGAGACGGCGGCCTCGACTTCGGCCGGATAGATGTTGGCGCCGCCGCGCAGCACCATGTCGGCGAGGCGGTCGCCGAGATAGAGATAGCCTTCCGCATCCAGCCTGCCGATATCGCCGAGCGATTCCCAGCCGTCGGCGCGCCGCTTCGGCTCGGCGCCGAGATAGTGATAGGTGGCGTCCTTGCCGTCATTGTTGAGGAAATAGATCTCGCCGGTCTCGCCCGGCGCGACGTCGTTGCCGTCCTCGCCGATGATGCGCAGGCGCGCCATCTCGCCGATCTTGCCGACCGAGCCCTTGTGGGTCAGCCATTCCGTGCCTGATATGATGCAGGAGCCTTGCCGCTCGGTGCCGCCATAGAGCTCCCAGACCCGCTCGGGCCCGAGCCAGGCGATCCAGTTCTCCTTCAGCCAGGGCGGCATCGGAGCCGCCATGTGAAACACGGTCTGAAGGCTCGAGACATCGTAGGCGTTGCGCACGTTCTCAGGCAGCGCCCAGATCCGGTGCATCATGGTCGGCACGAAATTGACCCACTGCACGCGCTCGCGTTCGATCAGCCGCAGCGTCTCCTCGGCGTCGAACTTGACGAGGCCGGTGAGCTGGCCGCCGGCGAACAGCGCGGTGTGCGACACGATGAACGGCGCATTGTGGTAGAGCGGGCCGGGATTGAGCAGCGAGACCCCGAAGGGGATGTTGAGCGCCGGCGCGGCGACGGTGTCGGTCACCGCCGGGTGATGATCGAGGATCACTTTCGGGCGGCCGGTAGAGCCGCCTGAGGTCATGGCCTTCCAGTAGCGCGCCACCGGCGGCGTCAGCGGCTCGTCCGAAAATCCTTCCGGCACGAAATCCGCAGGCAGACGGTTCGGCGCGTTCCAATCGGCCTCGCCGCCGACCACCAGCGCAGGCTTGAGGATGTCGAGCACCGCGGCGGCTTCGCCGCGCGGCAACCGCCATGACAGCGAGGTCGGTGTCGCCCCGCACTTCCAAATCGCAAACGAGGTCTCGAAGAATGCATTACCGTTGGGAAGACCGATCGCGACGAAATCGCCGGGCTTGACGCCCTTGGCCGCAAATGCCCGCGCGCGCCGGTTGGCGCCGCGCTCGAGCTCGTCCCATGTCAGCGTATCCTGCCCGTGGCGGACGGCGATCGTGCCTTGGGGTTTGCGCTCAGCGTACCAGCGCGGCACGTCGGACAGGGGCAGCAGCATCAGGCGTTTCCACTTCGTCTTCTTGGCGGCGCCTCGGGGTGAGATGCTCGCGGTGCGAAGTGTAACAGCCGGAGCCGGAGCTTCAAGGCAGCGGCGTCAGCGCTCGGCGCCGCAGCCCGGAATATCGAACAGGGCCGCGAGCCCGCATTTCGAGGTCAGCATCTTGTCGCCGTCATGACCGACGCCGGGAACGTCCCAGACCCGGTGGTTTGGCGTACCGTGATCGCGCTTGGCCATCGCGTCCACGTAAGCGTGGCCGCGGGCGTAACGATAAGGCCCCTGCGCCTCCGCCATGCAGCTCTTGTCCAGCGCGGAATGCTTCGGGTTGGTGTCGAGCGTGCCAAGCAGATAGATCACCTCGCGCTCGACATAGCGCTGCTCGAGCGCCGCCGGCGTCGCGTCGGCGAGATAGGGCGGCCGGTCGCCCATGCCGTATTTCCAGTTGTTGTAGCCCGGACAGGACGCGGCAATTGCGGGCACCGGCCGGTCGGCGCTGAAATAGGCATAGGACGAGGGGTTGGCGACGACATAGCGGACGTCGATGTGCTGGCGCGACAGCGCCGTCTCGCCCTTGCCGGCGATGGCATAGCGTTGCACGACCTGTCCGCCGCCGGAATGGCCGGCAACCACGACCTGCTTCAGGTTCGGGAAGACGCGCCGGTCGGCGAGTCTTGCGAGGATCGCATCGAGCGCCTCGAACGAGGAGACCGGATTGGGCGCAAGCGCGGCATCGCCGCCCTCCCATCCCTCCAGCGACCAGCGCAGCGTGTCCTCCGTCAGCTTGTGCGCTTCGATATCGATCTCGGCGAGAAACTGCGGCACGATCATCAGTGCGGCCTTGCCGTCGTCGCCCGCCGCGGCCTGCGCGTTGTTGGCCGATATGTAATATTCGTCGGCGTTGCGCAGGCGTCCGTGCAGCACGATGACGGCGCGCGAGATCGCGGGCTGCGGCATCGACCAGTCGCGGGAGAGGTAGAGCCGCAGCGTTCCCCGGCCGCCGACCGAGAGCCGTGCATCCCCGATCGCCTTCACCGGCTTGCGGTTGGGCGCATCTTCGTCCGCTGCAAAGGCATGGCCGCAGATCAGCACCAGGACGAGTGCGGCAAGACAGGCCAGCGCTCTCATGACGAACATTCCCCTTCGCCTCCGAATGGATAGAACTCTAAGCGCATGACGTGCCGTACGGCTGTGACTCCCGCGCCACGTCAAGCAAAAAATGTCAGCATTGCAGTCATGAAATTCCCGAGTTCCATGGGTGACAAGCCGGCGATAAAGAGGCAAAAATTGGCCCGACTCAGTTCGGGTTGAGTTTTGCAAGGAATGCTCTCGTAGAATGTGGTCCGTGTTTGCATCGCGTCGTGCGGCGCTTCTCGTTGCTGCAGCAGGATTTTTTCTGCTGACGCACGCGCATGCCCAGGCGCAATGGTGGAAGCGCGCGCCTGTCGACTTCGAGGAATGCGCTGATGCCGCCGAGAAGGCCACGACCAAGGCCGAGAAAACGTCGGCGCTTGCGGATTGCAACGCCAAGTTCGCCGGACGCCGCAAGCCGGGCGGCGGCTACTCCTATTACGACTTCCTCCAGGACCGCACCTTCGATATCGCAGGTCCAAACCCGACGCCGGAAGAGCAGAAGAAGATCGACGAAGCCTACACCGCCTATCTCGCCAATCAGCGCCGCAGCAATGAAGCGGCCCAGGCCACCGCGCGTCAGCAGCGCGAGCAGCAGGAACAACAGGTGCAGCAGCTCCAGCAGGTTGCGCTGCGGACCGACGTCGAGCGCGTGCCTGTTCCGGTCGAGCGGCCGAAGGTGCAGCAGGCCGTGGGCCCGAGACCGAAGGGCGCACCCTGCACCAAGGGCTCGTTCTCCTGCGAATGGCCGCGGCTGTCGGAAAGCCTGAACGATCTGAAGAAGCTGTTCAGCCCGACGCCGAGCAAGCCGGCGAAGAAGGGGTGAGCTTCTCGCACTGACCGTAGGGTGGGCAAAGGCGCGCGCTTCGCGCCCCGTGCCCACCATTCCGGCAAGAAGGAAGATGGTGGGCACGCTTCGCTTTGCCCACCCTACATCCTCAGTTCGGCTGCTTCTTCTTGCTGCGCTTCGGTTTGACCACCGGCGCATTCGTCGGCACCGCCGCCGGTGAACTGCCCAACTGCGACCTGCTCTCCTGCAATCGCCTGTCATAACCGGGAGAGTTCATGACCGTCGGCGGCCGGGCTTCCGCAAACGTGGACGCGCCGCAGAGCACGGCCAGTGCGAATCCGATCATCAAGAAACGCCTCATCGTTGCTCCTCCGGTCGCGCGGCATGCACTCAGGCGCTACCCGCGAATCTGCTGCGGCGTCAGCCCGGGAGGGCCGTTGCCGGCGACTTCAGCTTCCTTGATCAGCGCAACAATGCGGCGCATCAGCGGCACATTGACATTGCTCTGCTCGGCAAGCGCGATGACCGCGCCCTGGAGATAGTCGATCTCGGTCTTGCGGCCCTGCTTCAGGTCCTGCCACATCGAAGAGCGCGCCTCGGGATCGATCTTCATGGTCCGCCCCAGGATCGCGTTGAAGATCATGTCGGGCAACCTCAGCAATGTCGGCGTCCAGTTCAGCGGGATCGGCGTCGCGGAGACCGGATTGATGCCGGCGGCCTTCATCGCAGCCAACCCCTCTGCCATCTGTTCGGCGAACAGTTTTCGCCAGTTGCGGCTTGCCAGTTGCGCGGCGAGCGGCATGTCCGACAATGCGCTGAGCGCGTTGTTCAGGTTGATGATCAGCTTGCCCCATTGCACGCCGGTGATGTCGCGGCTCGCGCGCATCGACAGACCGGGCACCGAGAGCGCCGCGGCCGTGTTCTCGGCGTCCTCTCCGACATGGATGTCGCCGGAGGTCGAGCGGTGGAAGCGCCCCTCGCCCATCGCGATCACGTTGAACGGCACCATGCCGGCGAGCACGCGCCGGCCGCCGAGGCGCTCGCGCAGCACCGCGACATTGCCGACGCCGTTCTGAAGCGAGACGATGACAGCGTCCTGCGGCGCGTGCTGCGCGATCTGGTCCGCGACATCGGCGGTGTCGGCGCTCTTCACGGTCACCAGCACGATGCCGGCACTATGGAAGATCGCGGGATCCTCCGACAGCGCGAGCTGGCCGGCCCCGAGCTTCTTCTCTGAGCCGTCGAAATCGGTCAGCCGCAGGCCGAACCGCTCGATCTCGGTCTTCACCCGCGGCCGCACCAGCAGCGCGACGCGACCGCCGGCAGCCGCCAGCATGCCGCCGACGAAACAGCCGATGGCGCCCGCGCCGGCCACCACGATCGGTCGATCCGCAACCACCTGACCTCAACTCCCTGAATGACCGGCCTTCGATAGCAGAGCCGGGGGCCTCGCGGCTACGGCGCATCCGCCTTGTAACGGTCATGAGAGCCCCATATGTTTTCGCCCCGGGGGGCTTGTCAGCGGCGAGCGCTCGCCGAACGGGAACGGCAAACTCGCCGAACGAGAACGCCAAAGGAGAGCACCATGGGTCTACTCGACGTCCTCAACGGCATGCAGAACGGCCCGCACGGATCGCGCACGGGCGAGCAACCATCCTCCGGCGGCATGTCGCCGATGACCAAGGCGCTGCTCGGCCTGCTCGCCTGGAAGGCATTCAAGCATCTGACAGCAGGCCAGCCGGGCGACGCGCCCGCCCCGCAGCAGCGCTCACCGCTGCCGCCTCCGACGCCTGTCAATACGGGCGACGCCACGCTTCCCGGAGGGAGCGGCGGCGGTCTCGGCGATCTGCTCAAAGGCGGCCTCGGCGGTCTGCTCGCGGGCGGCGCGGCCGGCACCGTGCTGAGCGGCGGGCTCGGCGATCTCCTCAATCAGCTCCAGCAGGGCGGCCACGGTGAGACCGCGAATTCCTGGGTCGGCAAGGGCCAGAACAAGCCGATCGCGCCCGGCGATCTCGCCAGCGCACTCGGCGCGGACCAGATCGAGAGCCTGTCCGCCCAGAGCGGCCTGTCGCGCGAGGAGCTGCTCTCCGGCCTCAGCCAATATCTGCCGCAGGTGATCGACCACCTGACGCCGGATGGACGGCTGCCGACCGAGAACGAACTCTCGGGCAGAATTTAGTCAAGATTGATCTGCGCGTTCTCGGGAAGGGGAGCATTGTCATGAGCATGGGCGGCCTGTTGTGGATCATCGTCGTCGGCTTCATCGCCGGTCTCATCGCGCGCTGGCTCGCGCCGGGGCCGAACAATCCGAGCGGCTTCATCCTCACCACCATCCTCGGCATCGCCGGTGCGTTTCTGGCGACGTTCGTCGGCCAGGCGATCGGGCACTACGGCGCGGACCAGGGCGCCGGCTTCATCATGGCCACGATCGGCGCGGTGGTGGTGCTGTTCATCTGGCACCGGCTGGTGGCGAGCGGCGTGATCAAGGGGTAGCCACCGTCATTCCGGGGCGCGCAACGCGCGAACCCGGAATCTCGAGATTCCGGGTTCGATGCTAACGCATCGCCCCGGAATGACGTCGTGTAGAGTCACGCAATCAAATGCATGCCAGCGTCCATGCGCACGACCTCGCCAGTCATGTTGCTGGAGGCCGGCATCGCCAGGAAGCAGACGAGCTGCGCGATGTCGTCGGCGGTTGACGCGACCTTCAGCGGCACCTTCGCCACCACGCTGTCGCGCACCTGCTTTGCGCCGGCCTCGCCGCGGCCCTTGGTGAACCAGGGCGTGTCGATATAGCCGGGGCATACCGTGTTGACGCGGATCAGGGGCGCCAGCGCGCGCGACAGCGACAGCGTCATCGTGTTCAGCGCGCCCTTGCTCGCGGCATAGGCGATCGACGAGCCGACGCCGCTGATGCCGGCGACCGACGACACGTTGACCACCGCCGACGGCCGCCCCGACGCCTTCGCGCCGGCTTCCAGCAGGCTGCGCGCCGCGCGCACCATCTGGAACGGGCCGATGGTGTTGACGCCGTAAAGGCGCTGGAAATCTTCCGCCGACAATCCGTCGAGATCGGCATGGGCGACATGCTTGGTGGTGCCGGCATTGTTGACGAGCACGTCGAGCCGGCCCCAGCCGCTGGCTGCCGCAACGATCTTGCGGCAATCCTCATCCTTGGAAACGTCGCCCTGGGCGACCAGGACTTCCGCAGCGCCCGCGTTGCGGCAGAGCTCTGCCGTGGCCTCGGCTTCCTTCTGGCTCGACGAATAGTTGATGACGAGCCGCGCCCCGCTCCGTGCGAGAATTTCCGCGGTCGCTGCGCCAAGTCCGGATGCGGACCCCGTCACGATTGCGCATAAGCTGTCTTTGGCCATCCGGATTTCCTTCCCCTGTATCTGATGCAAGCCTTGGGTCGCTGGCCCTGTTTAGCGAGTTTGCCGCACCCTGCAAATCGAGCAAACTCCGCTAAGCGGAATTAGTCCAGATCGGTTCTCGCGCCCATGCCGGTGCCGCAGATGGGCTTGCGATCAACGCTTGTCAGGGCCATGGCTTTTTCAGATCATCGGGCGCAAGAAGAGACCGCGCGCCGGCTTGACTTGGCGGGACGCGCCAATGGCAAAGCACGGGGAACGCTGTGGCGGAGAGTGACAATATCGTCGTCGAGACCGCGGAAAAAATCTTCGCCGATCTCGCCGACCCGCAGACCATCAACAACGACAAGAAGGATTCCTGGCAGGCGCCGCTATGGCAGGCGCTGAGCGAGGCCGGACTGCCGCTGTCCTGGGTGCCGGACGATCTCGGCGGCTCCGGCGCAAGCCTTGCCGACGGTTTTGCGCTGCTCAACGCGGCCGGCCGCTTCGCGGTCGCGGTTCCCCTCGCCGAGACCATGTTGGCGGGCTGGCTGCTCGCGCAGGCCAGGATCGCCTCGCCCGAAGGCGAGATGACGGTCGTCCCGGCGAGCCCGAAGGATCGCGTCACGCTCGATGCCGACGGCGCGCTCTCCGGCCGGGCCCGCGGCGTGCCCTTTGCCAAGGCCGCGAAACATTTTGCCGTGCTGGCGCATGGCAAGGACGGCGCCGTGATCGCACTGGTCGATGCCAGCAAGGGCCGGATCGAATCCGGCCTTAATGTCGGCTACGACCACAGCGACACCGTCACGCTCGACAAGGCCCAGCCAATCACCATCAAGCCGGCGCCGAAGGGCTTTGACCAGACCGCCCTGATGCTGATGGGCGGCGTCGCGCGCAGCCTCCAGATCGCGGGCGCGCTGGAAGCGATGCTCGACATCTCCGTGCGCTACTCCAACGAGCGCGTCGCCTTCGAGAAGAAGATCTCGAAATTCCAGGCCGTGCAGCACAATCTCGCGCGGCTTGCCGGCGAATCCGCCGCAGCGCTCGCGGCCGCAACCTCCGCGGCCGATGCCATTGCAAACGCAACGTCGTTCAACGACGAGGTCTACCTGGAGGCCGCCTCGGCAAAGATCCGTTGCGCGGAAGCCGCCGAAAAAGGCGGCGCCATCGCGCACCAGGTCCATGGCGCGATCGGCTTCACCATGGAGCACATCCTGCACCGCTATTCGCTGCGGGCGCTGGCCTGGCGCGACGATTTCGGTTCGGAAAGCCACTGGGCCGTCGAGCTCGGCAAGCTGGTCGCAAGGCGCGGCGCCGACGAACTGTGGCCGCTCGTAGCTTCGCGTTGATCGGGAGACGAAACACATGACCGCTGCCCTCCGTTTCGATCCGATCCGCCTGCCCGAGAAGTGCGAGCAATTGCGCAAGGAAGTGCGCGCGTTCCTCGCCGAGGAGATCGCCGCCGGCACTTTCGATCCGCACAAGCCCAACCGCGAAGACACCGACGCGCCGGAATTTTCCCGCCGGGTCGGCGCCAAGGGCTGGCTGGGCATGACCTGGCCGAAGAAATATGGCGGCCAGGAGCGCTCGTTCCTCGAACGCTACGTGGTGACCGAGGAGATGCGCGTGGCGAATGCGCCGACGCGACGCTTCTTCGTCGCCGACCGCCAGAGCGGGCCGGTGCTGCTGAAATACGCCCCTGAACACATCAAGATGGAGATCCTGCCGCGCATCTGCCGCGGCGAGATCTGCTTTGCGATCGGCATGAGCGAGCCGAATTCCGGCTCGGACCTGTTCGCGGCGAAGACCCGCGCGACCAAGACCGACGGCGGCTATCTCATCAACGGCACCAAGATCTGGACCTCGTCGGCGCATATCGCCGACTACATGATCGCGATCTTCCGGACGTCGCCGCCGACCAAGGAGAACCGCCGTCACGGCCTGACGCAGTTTTTGGTCAAGATGAAGCAGCCGGGCATCCAGGTGAACCCGATCGGCCAGATCACCGGCCAGTACGAGTTCAACGAGGTCGTCTTCACCGACTTCTTCGTCCCTGACGATCACGTGCTCGGCGAGGTCGACGGCGCCTGGAAGCAGGCGACGAGCGAGCTTGCCTACGAACGTTCGGGCCCCGAGCGCTTCCTGGAAACGTACTATGTGCTCACCGAGCTGGTCCGCGCGGTCGGTCCCGATCCGGACACGCGCAGCGCCGAAGGCATCGGCCGGCTGGTGGCACAGCTCCACACCATGCGGCGCATGTCGGTCTCCGTCGCCGGCATGCTGCAAGCCGGCAAGGAGCCGGTGGTGGAAGCCTCCATCGTCAAGGACATCGGCACGGTCTGGGAGCAGCAGCTTCCGCATCGCGTGCGCGATCTCGCCGCCTTCGTCGAGGAGACCGCGACCAACCGCGAGACGCTGGAGCGGCAGCTCGACTTCGCCATCAAGACCGCACCGAAACTCACCATCCAGGGCGGCACCACCGAGGTGCTCCGCGGCATCATCGCGCGCGGGCTTGGCTTGCGCTAGCGCTGATGAAAGCAAGCTCCCGGCCACGCGCTCCGTTCACCTCTCCCATAGGGAGAGGTGGTTCTTCGCTACGGACAGATCGAGATATAGGAGGCCACATGAGCACGTATACAGATATCGGCGTCGACAAGGTCGGGCATGTCGGCACCATCGAGATCCGCCGTCCGCCGCTCAACTTCTTCGACATCTCGCTGATCAACCAGATCGCGGACGCGCTCGACGAGTTCGACCGCGACATCGAGATCCGCGCCTCGGTGCTCTCGGCGCAGGGCAAGGCGTTCTGCGCCGGCGCCAATTTTGGCGACCCTGCGCGACAAGCCCAGGAAGCGCGCGCGGCCGAGAAGAAGGGCGACCCGGCCGACAACCTTGGCCCGATCAGCCATCTCTACATCCAGGCCGTGCGCATCTTCCGCGCCAAGAAGCCGATCGTCGCCGCCGTGCAGGGCGCGGCGATCGGCGGCGGCCTGGGCCTCGCGGTGTCCGCGGACTTCCGCGTCACCTGCCCCGAAGCACGCTTCTCCGCGAACTTTACAAAACTCGGCTTCCACCCCGGCTTCGGCCTGACCGTGACGCTGCCGGAGCTGATCGGCAAGAACAACGCCGAGCTGATGTTCTACACCAGCCGCCGCGTCACCGGCGAAGAAGCGGTCAAATGGGGCCTCGCCAACGAGCTGGTGCCGCAGGACCAGGTGAAGTCGGCCGCGCTGAAGCTCGCCGGCGAGATCGCCGAGTGCTCACCGCTCGGCCTGCTCTCGACGCGCGCGACGATGCGCGCCAGCCTCGCCGACCGCGTCATGGCCGCCACCAACCACGAGCTCGCCGAGCAGACCCGCCTGCGCGCGACGGAAGATTTCAAGGAGGGTGTGAAGGCGACGGAAGAACGGCGCGCGGCGAATTTCAAGGGGCGGTGAGCGGGCTGCCTTTCGCCATATCATTCACGCGCCTCCACAACTTCCCCTGTCGTCCCGGCGAAGGCCGGGACCCATAACCCCAGGGAGAAGTTGTGGAGCGAAGCAGGAAACCACGAGTCTTCGCCAAACCACTCCCTGTGGTTATGGGTCCCGGATCTGCGCTTCGCTTGTCCGGGACGACAGCGGTGTTTGTGGTGCGCTACTTCCGCCCCACCACCAGCGCATCCACGATCGTCACGCCCTGCCCTTCGGCGTGCACCAGCACCGGGTTGAGCTCGATCTCCGCGATGTCCCTCGCATGCCGCGCGGCGAGCACGGAGACGTCCGCGATCAATTGCGATAGCGCCACGACATCCGCCTTCGCTGCTCCGCGAAAACCGTTCAGCAATGGCGCCGCCTTCAAACCCTTGAGCATCGCCCCCGCCTCCTCCGCACTCACAGGCGCCGGACGATAGGCGACGTCACGGAACAGCTCGGTGGTGATCCCACCGAGACCCACCATCACCATCGGACCAAAGGTCTCGTCCGTCATCGTGCCGACGATGATCTCGACGCCCTGCTTCGCCATCGGGCCGACCAGCACGCCCTGGATCACCGCCTCCGGCCGGTGCTTGCGCGCATTGCCCAGCAGCGCCTCGAACGCCAGAAACACCTCGCCCTTGGCGGCGATGTTGACGCGCACGCCGCCGATCTCGCTCTTGTGCGCGATGTCGGGCGACTGGATCTTCATCACCAGCGGGAAGCCGACGCGGGCGACCGCTTCATCGAGCCCGGCCTTGTCCTTCACCAGCACTTCGTCCGGCAGCGCGATGCCGGCGGCGCGCAGCAACGCCTTGCTGTCGGCCTCTGACAGAACCGGCGAGGTCAGATGCGCGGAGAGATCGCGCGACGGCAACCGCGCCTCGTCCGCGGGCTTCGGTAGCTCGAAACGGGCGTAATCCACGAGTTGCCGCATCGCGACGCCGGCATGGGACAGGCCGGAGAGCACGACGACGCCGGATTTGGCAAGCTCGCGCCGTGCGAAGTCGGACGGCACCGTGTAGGAATAGAACAGCACCGGCTTGTGCTGCGCCGCCAGCACCGGCGTCAGCTCCTCCTCCCTGAAGGGCTTGCGCATCTCGCTCGACAGCGACAGCACGACCAGGATCGCGTCGACCTCGTCCGAGGCCGTGAGCAGATCGACGCTCTTCTGAAGACCGCCCGACGTGACGCCCTGCGCGGTGACGTCGATCGGATTGCGCGCGGTGCCGTAGGACGGCATCAGCGTCTTGATCTCCGCCTGGACCGGTTCGGACAATTCCGGCACCTGCAAGCCCCGCAGCGCCACCGCATCCGCGCCCCAGATGCCGGCGCCGCCGGAGACGGTGACGACCGCAACGCGATCGCCCTTCGGCAACGGGTTGCTCGCCAGCACGGCGGCAATCGTCAGCGCCTCGTCGAGATCGTTGGAGACGATGAAGCCGTATTTCGCGAACACCGCATCATACGCTGCCGACCAGCCGGCCATGCTCGCGGTATGCGAGGCCGCGGCGCGCTGGCCTGCGCCGGAGCGGCCGACTTTCGTCACGATGACGGGCTTCTTCACCTCCGCGGCGCGCCGCGCCGCCGCGAGAAACTTGCCAACGTCGCGGATGCCTTCGATGAACAGCAGGATCACGTCGGTCGAGGAATCCTGCACCAGGTAATCGAGGAATTCGCCGGCGCCGAGATCGGATTCGTTGCCGGCGCTGACGACGTAGCTCACGGCGACACCGAGCGCCCGGGCGCGGTGATAATAGGCAAAGCCGATGCCGCCGCTCTGCGCGACGATGCCGATTCGTCTTTGCGTGGCGACGAGCGGCACCACACCCGGCTTGACGTCCACGGCCGGGCTGAACGTCGCCGCCACGCGCTGCATCTGGCTGAAAAAGCCCTCCGCGTCGGGGCCGGAGATCCGCATGCCCGTGCGCTTGGCCAGCGCCGCGATCGCATCCTGCATCGCCGCACTGTCGCCGCCCTCCTCCGCAAAGCCGGAGGAGATGATGACGGCGTTCCTGACGCCGGCGACGGCGCATTGCTCGAGCGCAGGCAGCACGGCACGGGCGGGAATGATGACGACGGCGAGATCGATCGGCGCACGGATCTCCGCGATCGACTTGTAGCAGGCGAGCCCGTCGATCTCGGCGTAGTTCGGGTTCACCGGATAGATCTTTCCGGGATACTCGTTCTTGCGCAGCATCGCGAGCAGCCGCCCGGGAATCTTCTCGTGATCGCGCGAGGCGCCGATCAGCGCGATGCTGGCGGGCGAAAAGAAGCCGTCGAGCGGATGGGACATTGGGAGGCGAGTCCTTTTTCGTGGAGCCGTGCACTCTCTCAAACCGTCATCCCCGCGCAACGGCGAAGCCGTTGTCGCTGGAGGCGCGAGATCAGCGGCGCAAACTGCGCCGCTGGGCGAGCCTCGAAGGATGAGCGGCCCGGCCGGTGGCCGTTCATCCTTCGAGGCTCCCTGCACGGCGCTGCGCACCGTACAGCTCGCACCTCAGGATGACGGTTTGAGAGCTACGAAGGCGAGAGCTCAAGCGGTGAGCCGGAACGTCACTCCACCCAGCAGGAACTCGTTGCCAGCCACCGCGAGGCCTTTCGCCCTGGCCGCATGCAGCACGCCCGCGACATCAGCCACCCGGAACTCCAGCGCGCTCATGATCTCGCTACGCCCCTTCACGAAACGAAAAGTTGCGTTGGGCAGCCTCAGCTCCGCATCGCTTGGCGCAACCCCGATGATCCCGCCCCAGTGCTCCGCCAGCCCCGCTGGATCCGGGCTCTGCATCTCCACCGCTGTCAGCGCCTGCGTCACATCCTTGCGGATGAATTTCTGCCAGTCCGGTCCCGCCGGCGGATACGGCCCCAGAATGTCGTCGCTGCCTTTGGTGTGGTTGAACTCGATGAAGGCCGCGCGGCAGTCGCGCGGATGGAGCTGCACGCCGTGATACGGCGCGTGGTCGATCACGTTCGCCGTGCGCACGCCGAGCGCGTTGGCGTTGCGGCCGCGCTCGTCCGGATCGTTGCAGCAGAAGATCGCCATGTAGCCGCCGCGGCCGCCGGTCTTCTCGATGAAGCGGCCGGCGGTGGTGCCGTCCTTGAAGGGTGCGACCACCTCCAGCAGGATCGTGTCGACCGGGAGCAGGGCGTTCTCCAGGCCGTATTTTGCGACATTGCCGTCGCGGTAGCAGACAGCGAGGCCCATGATCTCCGCGATGTCGGAGATCACGGGCGTGAGCTGCGGCGCGACCAGGCAGATCTGTCGCAAGCGCACATAGGGCGCCATGGTCATGCGCCCTTGAAGGTCGGCTTGCGCTTCTCGACGAAGGCCTTTGCGGCCTCCTTGTGGTCCTCGGTGTCGCCGCAGCGGGTGTGATGGATCGCCTCGCCGTCGAAGCAGTCTTCCAGCGCCAGATGCTCGGCATTGTTGATGTTGCGCTTGATGAAGCCGAGCGCGATCGAGGGGCCCTGCGCCAGCGACAGCGCGAGCTCGTGGGCGGCAGTGTCGATCTCGGCGTCGGGCACGACCTTCGTCACCATGCCGATGGCCTGCGCCTCCTTCGCGGTGAGCACCGGCGACATCAGATAGAGCTCGCGCGCCCGCGCGCTGCCGAGCAGCTGGGTCAGGAAATAGGTGCCGCCGTAATCGCCGGAGAAGCCGACCTTGGCGAAGGCGGTGGTGATCTTGCAGGATTCAGAGGCGATGCGCAGATCGCAGGACAGCGCCATCGAGAGGCCGGCACCGGCCGCGGCGCCGTCGAGCTGCGCCACCACGGGTTTCGGCATCTGGTGCAGGATGCGCGAGACCTCCATGCCGCGGCGCAGATTCGCAAGCTTCTGCTCGAACGGCAGCGGCGCGCGGCCCTCCGCCATCGACTTGACGTCACCGCCGACACAGAACGAGCCCCCGGCGCCCTTGAACAGCACCGCGCGCACCTCCGGATCGTCAGCCGCGCGCCGCGCCGCCTCGACCAGCCCGCGCACCATGTCCGGGTTGAGCGCGTTCTTCCGTTCGGGGCGATTCATCGTGATGGTGAGCAGCCCGCCTTCGAGCTTTTGCAGGACCATGTCGTTGCTCATGGGACGTCTCCCTCTTGTTGTTTGTTGTTTCGTCATTCCGGGGCGCGCCGACCGTTAGATTGTCGTTCCGGGGCTCGCGAAGCGAGAACCCGGAACCTCGAGATCCCGGGTTCGCTTCGCGCCCCGGGATGACGTCATGACTTACGTCACGCCGTCACTTCTTCACCAGCGGGCAGCGCGACTGCTCCAGCGACTGGAACGCTTCGCTGCCGGGCACGGTGGCGAGCAGCTTGTAGTCGTCCCAGCGGCCCTTGGATTCCGACGGCTTCTTCACCTCGAACAGGTACATGTCGTGGATCATGCGGCCGTCCTCGCGGATCTTGCCACCCTTGGCGAAGAAATCGTTGATCGGCGTCTCCTTCATCACCTTGATCACCGCAGCCGCATCCGTAGTGCCCGCCGCCTTCACGGCTTTCAGGTAATGCGTCACGGAGGAGTAGACGCCGGCCTGCGCCGAGGTCGGCGGCCGCTTCATGCGCTCGGTGAAGCGCTTGGAGAATGCACGCGTGTCGTCGTTGAGGTCCCAGTAGAAGGCTTCCGCCAGCAGCAGGCCTTGCGCGGTCTCCAGTCCGATCGAATCGATATCGGTCACGAAGGCCAATAGCGGCGAGACCTTCTGGCCGCCCTTGGTGATGCCGAACTCGGCCGCCTGCTTGATGGCATTGACGGTGTCGCCGCCGGCGTTGGCGAGGCCGATCACCTTGGCCTTGGAGGCCTGGGCCTGGAGCAGGAAGGATGAGAAGTCCGACGTGTTGAGCGGATGGCGCACGCCGCCGAGCACCTTGCCGCCGGTCTTGGTGACGACGGCGCTGGTGTCCTTCTCCAGATCCTGGCCGAAGGCGTAGTCGGCGGTGAGGAAGAACCAGGTGTCGAGGCCCGACTTCACGGCCGCAAGGCCGGTCACGTTGGCCTGGCCGTAGGTGTCGAACACGTAGTGCACGGTGTAGGGACCGCAGGCCTCGTTGGTGAGACGGATCGAGCCCGGGCCGTTGAACATGATGATCTTGTTGCGTGCCTTCGCGATCTCGCCCGCCGCAAGCGCGGTCGCGGAGGCCGCGACGTCGTAGATCATCTCGACGCCCTGGTTGTCGAGCATGTCGCGGGCGATGTTGGCGGAGAGATCCGCCTTGTTGAGATGGTCGGCCGCCAACACCTGGATCTTGCGTCCCAGCACCTCGCCGCCAAAATCCTCAGCGGCCATCTTGGCTGCGGTCTCGCTGCCGGGACCGGTGATGTCGGCATAGAGGCTCGACATATCGAGGATGCCGCCGATCTTCAGGGGCGGCTTGTCCTCGGCCTGCACGGCACTCGCACTCAGGGCCAACGCGGCGGCAAAAATGCCCGGCAAGATTCTCGTCATCGAAAAAGACCTCCCTTATCGCGCCGTACTCTGATGGCGGCTTGGTTATTGCTCTTGGTTATCGCTATTGCCGCAATCATGCCGCATGCGCGAGGGGGCAGCAAGCGCGAGGGGCGTGCAGGTCGCGCGATCGTCACGCGTTTTCCGCAAAGCGGAATGGTGGAATGACGCAAGACGTTTCCGCACCGTCATTGCGAGCGCAGCGAAGCAATCAGACTGTCACCGCGGGGACAGTCCTGGATTGCCTCGCTGCGCTCGCAATGACGCATGTGAGGCAATGGCTGAGCGTCACACGGCCACTGGATCGGATCGAAGCACTTCGTCGTTGGCCTCGTCTGAGTTAAGAGTGAAGCGTAACGCAACCTCTCCGGGCAACGTGACGCGACTGCTTCACCTCATCGTCGCACTTCTTCTCGTCGCGGGTCGCACTGCGTTCGCGGCGCCGTGCGAGTTCGAGTCGCAGGGCGATGGCCGCGTCGCCGCGATCGTCGATGCGCGCAGCGTGCGTCTGGACGACGGCCGCGAGATCCGCCTTACCGGAATCGAGCCGACCGCAACGACGAAGCAGGCGCTGGCTTCGCTGCTCGTCCGCCGCGACGTGACGCTGCGGAGCGCCGACGACACGCCGGACCGCTATGGGCGCCAGGGCGGGTTGATCTTCATCGGCGACAGCGACACCCCGGTGCAGGCGCTGCTGCTGGCCCAGGGCGACGCCATCGTCTCCGCCGAGATCGCCGACGGGGACTGCGCGGCCGCCCTGATGTCGTCCGAGGCCGAGGCGCGACGCCAAAAAAAGGGCAACTGGGCTGACCCGTCGGCCATAAAAAACGCGGAAAGTCCGGACGATATTTTGGCCGGGATCGGGCGTTTTGTGGTGGTCGAGGGCAAAGTCCTGTCGGTCCGGCAAGCTGGGGCAATGACCTACCTCAACTTCGGACGGAACTGGACACGCGGCTTTGCCGTGACTATTTCAAGGCGCGCGTTACCGGCGTTCGAAACCGCCGGGATAGCCCTTAAGTCCCTGGAAAATCGACGTATTCGAGTCCGGGGCTGGGTTGAGGGGAATACGGGGCCGCGTATCGATGTGCGCCTCGTTGGACAGGTCGAGTTGCTGGGTGCAAACGAGCCGGCAGGGGTAAGGCCTTAAACGGGCCGGGCACGGGTTAAGCGACGTGAATGGGGTGCTAGAACAGCACTGGACGGGTGAAGGCCGCCGCCTTCGGGCTGCGCCGGCCGTGCTATGCCTTTTGCTGGGCACGGCGCTCGCCGGTTGCGGCGACATGAACCGGTTCCAGACCGCGGCGGCCCCGCCGGTGGTCGCGATGCCCAAGCCGAAGCCGGCCGTCGCGCAGACCCCCGCCACCGAAAAGGAGCACGAGCGCATCCTGGCGAGCTATGGCGGCACCTATGACGACCCGAGGCTCGAATCGCTGGTCACCAAGACCGTCGACCGGCTCGTCGCCGCCTCCGACCGCCCCGACCAGGGCTACCGGGTCACCATTCTGAATTCCGGCGCGGTCAACGCCTTCGCGCTGCCGAACGGCCAGCTCTATGTCACGCGCGGTCTTCTTGCGCTTGCAAGCGATACGTCGGAATTGTCCTCCGTGCTCAGCCACGAGATGGCGCATGTGCTGTCCAAGCACGCCGCGATGCGCGAGGACCAGGCGCGCCAGGCCGCGATCGTCACCCGTGTTGTCACCGACATGAGCAACGATCCCGATCTCACCGCGCTCGCGCTGGCCAAGACCAAGCTCACCATGGCGAGCTTTTCGCGCAACCAGGAGTTCGAGGCGGACGGCATCGGCGTCGGCATCTCCGCCAAGGCACATTTCGACCCGTATGGTGCCGCGCGCTTCCTTTCCGCGATGGAGCGCAATGCCGAGCTCAAGGCCGGCAAGACCTCGCTCGATCCGCGCGCGCAGGACTTCACCTCGTCGCATCCGGCAACTCCGGAGCGTGTGCAGAACGCGCAGACCATCGCGCGGCAATACGTCGCTCCGGAAGGAGGCGAGCGCGACCGCGAGAGCTATCTCGCTGCGATCGACAACCTCGTCTATGGCGAAGACCCGAGCGAAGGTTTTGTCCGCGGCCGGCGTTTCCTGCATCCGAAGCTCGGCTTCACCTTCCAGGCGCCGGACAATTTCACGCTCGACAACACCGCGCAGGCGGTGATCGGCGTGCGCGACGGCGGCTCGCAGGCGATGCGCTTCGACGTGGTGCGGGTGCCGGCCGAGCAGTCGCTCGGCGATTACCTCAATTCGGGCTGGATGGAAGGCGTCGAGAAGGCGTCCACGGAAGACATCACCATCAACGGCTTCCCGGCCGCGTCCGCCACCGCCAAGGGCGACCAGTGGCAGTTCAAGGTCTATGCGCTGCGTTTCGGCAGCGACGTCTACCGCTTCATCTTCGCGGCACGGCAGAAGTCGACCGAGAGCGAGCGCAATGCGCGCGAGACCGTCAACTCGTTCCGTCGCCTGACCCTCGACGAGATCCAGGCCGCCCGCCCGCTGCGCATCAAGGTCATCACCGTGCAGCCCGGCGACACCGTGGAATCGCTCTCCCACCGCATGGCCGGCGTCGATCACCCCGCCGAGCGCTTCCGCGTGCTCAACGGCCTCGATCGCAACGCGCAGGTGAAGGTGAGGGATCGCGTGAAGGTCGTGGCGGATTGACGCTGCGCTAAGCGCGCGTCATCCCGGGGCGCGCTTGGCGCGAACCCGGGATCTGGAGCCACGAAGACACTGCCGTAGGGTAGGCAAAGCGTAGCGTGCCCACCATTTCCGATCGAAATCGTTGAGAGAGGTGGGCACGGCGCCATGCGCCTTTGCCCACCCTACAAGCTCCGCACTTGACTAAGCGCCCGCGTCCATGTCGCCCGCCTCGCGCTGGCCGCTGAGCCAGAGCGCGAGCAGCGTCCAGAACGCGCCCGAGAGCAGATACGCACCCGAGGCGATGACACCGAGATTTGTGGCGAGCAACAGCGCGACCAGCGGCGCGAAGCCGGCGCCGAACAGCCAAGCCATGTCGGAGGTCAGCGCCGAGGCCGTGTAGCGATACGCCTGCTTGAAGTTCGAAGCGATCGCGCCCGAGGACTGGCCGAACGACAGGCCGAGCAGGATGAAGCCGATCACCATGTAGATGGTCTCGCCGAACGCGCCGGCGTCGAGCAGCTGCGGAGCGAAGCCGCTGTAGACCGCGATCGCGATCGCCGATCCCATCAGCAGCGACTTGCGGCCGACGCGGTCGGCGATGATGCCGGAGGCCACGATCGCGGCGACGCCGAACACGGCGGCGACGATCTCGATGATCAGGAAGCGCACCGGGCTTTCGCGGGTGAACAGGAACACCCAGGACAGCGGAAACACCGTGACCATGTGGAACAGCGCAAAGCTCGCCAGCGGCGCGAATGCGCCGAGCATGATGTTCTGGCCTTCGCGCGCGACCGTCTCGGAGATGCGCGCGGGCTGCAATTCACGGGTCTCGAACAGCGTCGCGTATTCTTCCGTCGTCACCATGCGCAGGCGCGCGAACAGCGCCACGACGTTGATGGCGAAGGCGACGAAGAACGGATAGCGCCAGCCCCAGTCGAAGAAATCGTCGGCCGAGAGGTTGCCGGCGAAATAGGCGAACAGCGCGCTCGCCACGATCAGCCCGAGCGGGGCCCCGAGCTGCGGCACCATCGCGTACCAGCCGCGCTTGGAGGGCGGAGCGTTCAGCGCCAGCAGCGAGGCCATGCCGTCCCAGGCGCCGCCCCAGGCCAGACCCTGCGCGATACGCGCCAGCGCCAGCAGCCAGATCGCGGCGCTGCCAATCTCGGAATAGCCGGGCAGGAACGCGAGCGCCACGGTGGCGGTGCCGAGCAGGAACAGCGCCGAGACCAGCTTGGCCGTCTTGCCGTACTCACGGTCGACCGTCATGAAAATGACGGTTCCGATCGGCCGGGCCATGAAGGCCAGCGCGAAAATCATGAAGGAATAGAGCGTGCCGGTCAGTTCGCTGGTGAACGGAAACACCAGGCGCGGGAACACGATCACCGAGGCGATCGCGTAGACGAAGAAGTCGAAGAATTCCGAGGTGCGGCCGATGATGACGCCGATGGCGATCTCGCCGGGACTGGCCTGGTCGTGGCCGTGCTCGCCCGAGTGGAGGTCTGCCATTGCAGGGGTCTGTGCCGTCGCCATTCGTGCGCCCTTAACGTCCTGAAAACCAAAGCCGACCGCCCGGCGGGGCGCCAGGCAATCCGGGCCTGTCTGGCCCAACATTCCGCACTGCAACATTGGACAAATTGTCCAATGTCCGGATTGCTGCGCCGCAGCTACCCGTTGGCCCCGCAAAGGAAACTCATTCTCAAAGGCTCGGCCCGTGTCCCGTCTCAAGATCCTGGCGCTGCTACCCTTGGCAGCCGCGCTCAGTGGCTGCAACTACGTCGTGCTGGCGCCAGCCGGCGACATCGCTGCCCAGCAGCGCGACCTCGTCATCATCTCCACCGTCCTGATGCTCCTGATCGTCGTCCCCGTGATGGCACTGACGGTGCTGTTCGCCTGGCGCTACCGCCAATCCAACACCTCGGCCCGCTACGAGCCGGATTGGGACCACTCGACCAAGCTCGAGCTGGTGATCTGGTCGGCGCCGCTGCTGATCATCATTTGCCTGGGCGCGCTGACCTGGATGGGCACGCATCTGCTCGACCCCTATCGCACGCTCGGCCGCATCCACGCCGACCGCGCCGTGGACCAGTCCAAGGCCCCGCTCGAGGTCGACGTCGTCGCGCTCGACTGGAAGTGGCTCTTCATCTATCCGGACTACGGCATCGCCACCGTCAGCGACCTGGCGGCGCCGGTCGATCGCCCGATCAACTTCCGCATCACCGCCTCCTCGGTGATGAACTCGTTCTACATCCCCGCGCTCGCCGGCCAGATCTACGCGATGCCGGGCATGGAGACCAAGCTCCACGCCGTCGTGAACCACACCGGCACCTACAAGGGCTTCTCGGCGAACTACAGCGGCGCCGGCTTCTCCGGCATGCACTTCGACTTCCAGGGCCTCGACGACAAGGGCTTTGACGCCTGGATCGCCAGCGCCAAGTCCGCCGGCGGCTCGCTCGGCCGCGCCGAATATCTCCAGCTCGAAAAGCCGAGCCAGAACGAGCCGGTGCGGCGCTACGGCACCATCGATACCGATCTCTACCGCCTGATCCTCAATATGTGCGTCGAGACCGGCAAGATGTGCCAGAGCGAGATGATGGCGATCGACGCCAAGGGCGGCCGCGGCCATGAAGGCCTGAACAACACCCTGCCGCTCGCCTACGACAAGTACGCCCGCCGCGGCACCGCGCTCGGGCCCGAGCCGACCTTCGTCGCCGGCACCTGCACGCCGGATGCGCCGCAGGGCCAGACCACCGCGTCGATCAAGGCGCCGGCCGACACCGCGCCGCTGCTCGGCGCCGGCCTGAAGCGGCCGACCTTCACGCCGCTCAAGTCCTCGTCCTTCTTCCTCGGACAGCGTCCGAAGTCAGACTCCTAAAGAGAGCTCGCATGTCTCCTGATCTTCTCAAGCTCATCTTCGGCCGGCTCGGCCTCGAGTCACTGCCACTGCACGAGCCGATCGTCGTCGGCACCTTCGTGGTGGTCGCGCTCGGCGGCGCCACGCTGCTCGGCGGCCTCACCTATTTCCGTCTCTGGGGCTACCTCTGGCGCGAATGGTTCACCACGGTGGACCACAAGCGCATCGGCATCATGTACATGATCCTCGGCATCGTGATGCTGCTGCGCGGCTTCGCCGACGCGCTGATGATGCGCGGCCAGCAGATGCTCGCGTTCGGCGGCTCCGAAGGCTATCTCAACGCCCATCACTACGACCAGGTCTTCACCGCCCACGGCGTGATCATGATCTTCTTCGTGGCTATGCCGCTGGTCACGGGCCTGATGAACTACGTCGTTCCGCTCCAGATCGGCGCGCGCGACGTGTCGTTCCCGTTCCTGAACAATTTCAGCTTCTGGATGACGGTCGGCGGCGCGGTGCTGGTGATGGCCTCGCTGTTCATCGGCGAGTTCGCCCGCACCGGCTGGCTCGCCTATCCGCCGCTGTCGAACATCGGCTACAGCCCTGATGTCGGCGTCGACTATTACATCTGGGCGCTGCAGGTCGCCGGCGTCGGAACGACGTTATCCGGCATCAACCTGATCTGCACCATCGTCAAGCTGCGGTGCCCCGGCATGACCATGATGAAGATGCCGGTGTTCACCTGGACCTCGCTCTGCACCAACATCCTGATCGTCGCCTCCTTCCCGGTTCTGACCGTCGTGCTCGCGCTGCTCTCGCTCGATCGCTACGTCGGCACCAACTTCTTCACGAACGATTTCGGCGGCAGCCCGATGATGTACGTGAACCTGATCTGGATCTGGGGCCATCCCGAGGTCTACATCCTGGTTCTCCCCGCCTTCGGCATCTTCTCGGAAGTCACCTCGACCTTCTCCGGCAAGCGCCTGTTCGGCTACACCTCGATGGTCTACGCCACGGTGGTCATCACCATCCTGTCGTATCTCGTGTGGCTGCACCACTTCTTCACGATGGGCTCGGGCGCCAGCGTGAACTCGTTCTTCGGCATCACCACGATGATCATCTCGATCCCGACGGGCGCGAAGATGTTCAACTGGCTGTTCACGATGTATCGCGGCCGCATCCGCTACGAGCTGCCGATGATGTGGACGATCGCCTTCATGCTGACCTTCGTGCTCGGCGGCATGACCGGCGTTCTGCTGGCGGTGCCGCCGGCCGACTTCGTGCTGCACAACAGCCTGTTCCTGATCGCGCACTTCCACAACGTGATCATCGGCGGCGTGGTGTTCGGCGCGTTCGCCGGAATCAATTATTGGTTCCCGAAGGCGTTCGGCTTCAAGCTCGATGTGTTCTGGGGCAAGCTGTCGTTCTGGTTCTGGGTCGTCGGCTTCTACCTCGCCTTCATGCCGCTCTATGTGCTCGGCCTGATGGGCGTGACCCGCCGCCTGCGCGTGTTCGACGATCCGTCCTTGCAGATATGGTTCGTCATCGCCGCGATCGGCGCCGGCCTCGTCTTCCTCGGCATTCTCAGCATGCTGATGCAGTTCGCGGTCAGCTTCCTCAAGCGCGAGCAGCTTAAGGACGTCTCCGGCGATCCCTGGGACGCGCGCACGCTGGAATGGGCGACCTCCTCGCCGCCGCCGGACTACAACTTCGCCTTCACCCCCGTCGTTCACGACAATGACGCGTGGTGGGACATGAAGAAGCGCGGCTACCAGCGTCCGCTCATCGGGTTCAAGCCGATCCACATGCCGAGCAGCACCGGCACCGGAATCATCCTCGCCGGCCTGGCAACCGCGATGGGATTCGGCCTGATCTGGTACATCTGGTGGCTGGCCGCCGCGAGCTTCATCGCGATGCTCGCCGTCGGGATCGGTCACACCTTCAACTATCACCGCGACTTCGACATTCCGGCTGACGACGTCATCCGGACCGAGGACGCGCGCACCAAACTGCTCGCCGGAGCCAAGTAAATGACTGTCGCTGTCAATCCCTCGCAGACCGGCGAGCCGGTCTTCTATCTCGCCGACGAACACCCGCATCCGGAAGGCTACAGCACCTCGCTCGGCTTCTGGATCTACCTGATGAGCGACTGCCTCATCTTCGCGATGCTGTTCGCCGCCTTCGGCGTGCTCGGCGCCAACTACGCCGCCGGCCCCGCGCCGAAGGACCTGTTCGACCTCGACCTGGTCGCGGTGAACACCTCGATGCTGCTGCTGTCGTCGATCACCTACGGCTTCGCGATGTTGACGATGCAGCAGAACAAGATCGCGCAGACGCAGATGTGGCTGGCGATCACCGGCCTGTTCGGCGCCGCCTTCATCGGCATCGAGCTGACCGAGTTCGCCCACATGATCCATGAAGGCGCAACGCCCCAGCGCAGCGCCTTCCTGTCCGCCTTCTTCACCCTGGTCGGCACCCACGGCCTGCACGTCAGCTGCGGCCTGATCTGGCTGGTCACGTTGATGGTGCAGGTCTGGAAGTTCGGCCTGATCGAAGCCAACCGCCGCCGCCTGATGTGCCTGTCGATGTTCTGGCACTTCCTCGACGTGGTCTGGATCGGCGTCTTCACCTTCGTCTATCTCCTGGGAGTTCTGCGATGAACACCGATACCCACGCCGTCCACGCGGGCGACCATCACCACGACGACGGCCACGCCCACAGCACGTTCTCGGGCTACATGCTCGGCTTCGTGCTCTCGGTGGTGCTCACCGCGATCCCGTTCTGGCTGGTGATGAGCGGCGCGCTGCCGAGCAAGCAGATCACCGCGCTGGTCATCATGGCCTTCGCGGTCGTGCAGATCGTCGTGCACATGATCTACTTCCTGCACATGAACACGAAATCCGAGAACGGCTGGAGCATGATGGCGCTGATCTTCACCATCGTCATGGTGGTGATCGCGCTGTCCGGCTCGCTGTGGGTGATGAACCACCTCAACAGCAACATGATGCCGATCCACCAGATGAGCGGAATGAAGTGAGCGAATTGGGGACCGTGACGAGCAAGGCAGGACGGGCGCGCCGTAAGGCTGCGCGCCCGTCCTTCTGGCTCACGGTCCTCTCGCTCACGGCC
This sequence comes from Bradyrhizobium sp. B025, assembly GCF_042257955.1. Lineage (NCBI taxonomy): Bacteria > Pseudomonadati > Pseudomonadota > Alphaproteobacteria > Hyphomicrobiales > Nitrobacteraceae > Bradyrhizobium > Bradyrhizobium sp. B025. Next base: position 8,352,773 of record NZ_CP170150.1, read on the forward strand.
TTTGCCGCTCTGATCGCGCTCGGCGTCTGGCAGATCGAACGCCGCGCCTGGAAGCTGGCGTTGATCGACCGCGTCGAGCAGCGCGTCCATGCCCCGGCCCAGCCGATCCCCTCGCCCGCTTCGTGGCCTGCGGTCTCCGCCACAAGCGACGAATACAGGCATGTCACCGTCGCCGGCCGCTTCCTGCATGACCGCGAGACGCTGGTTCAGGCCGTCACCGAGGAAGGCCCCGGCTATTGGGTGCTGACGCCTCTCAAGCGCGACGATGGCACCCAGGTCCTGATCAATCGCGGCTTCGTGCCGCCCGAGCGGCGCGAGGCATCGACGCGCCGGAACGGCAATCCGGACGGCGAGGTCGAGATCACCGGCCTGCTGCGCATGACGGAGCCAAAAGGCGGCTTCCTCCGCAACAACGTGCCCCAGCACAACCGCTGGTACTCGCGGGATGTCGCCGCGATTGCGGCGGCGCGCGGCCTCCACGATGTCGCACCCTTTTTCGTCGATGCCGATGCCGGATCACAAACCGCCCAAGGCCCCATCGAGGGCCCCATCGGCGGATTGACCGTGATCCGCTTTCCCAATAACCACCTGATCTACGCGCTGACGTGGTTTGCCCTGGCGTTCATGCTGGCCGGTAAACTTTTCGTCACATTCGGCGGCGGGCTGTTCCGCCGCGGGCGCTTCGTCCACGAACCGGCCGGCGGCTCCGATGCTGCCGCCCGCAGGACGGGATCAGATGCTGGAACGATCGTCGAACAGACCTGACGACCGAAGAACGCCTCCCCAGGCGTTTGGCGAGCTCGCCGTCACGCTGCAATCGCAGGCGGACGCGCGCAGCGAGCTGATCGGCGCTGCGCCGACCGACGACGAGACCAACCGCAAGAACATGGCGTTGCTGATCCAGTTGCGCTGGACCGCGGTGGTCGGCCAGATCGTGACCATCGGCGGCGTGCATTTCTGGCTCGGCATCCCCCTGCCGCTGGAGCGGATGGGCGCCGTGATCGGCGCGCTGGTGCTGCTCAACGTCTCGAGCCTGGTCTGGGTGCGCCATCGCGCCGCGATCTCCAGCAACGAGCTGCTGGTCGCCTTGATGCTCGACGTCGCCGCGCTGACCGCGCAGCTCTATCTCAGTGGCGGCGCCACCAATCCGTTCACCTCGTTATTCCTGCTCCAGGTGACGCTGGGCGCGGTGCTGCTCGATGCGCGCTCGACCTGGTCGCTGGTGGCGCTGACCTGCGCCAGCTTTGTCTGGCTGACATTGGCGTACCGGCCGCTCGACCTGCCGCCGAACCCGATCAGCGAGGCCTACAGCCTCACCGTGGCCGGCATGCTGTTGGGCTTCGTGCTCAACGCCGTGCTGCTGGTCGTGTTCGTCACCCGCATCAACAGAAACCTGCGCGAGCGCGACGCGCATCTGGCGGCGTTGCGCCAGCATGCGGCCGAGCAGGACCACATCGTCCGTATGGGCCTGCTTGCCTCCGGCGCGGCGCACGAGCTCGGCACCCCGCTGGCCTCGCTCTCGGTGATCCTCAGCGACTGGCGCCGCATGCCGGATCTCGCCGCCGATCAGGAACTCGCCGAGGATCTTGCGGAGATGGAGACCTCGCTGCAACGCTGCAAGTCGATCGTGACGGGCATTCTGGTGTCCGCCGGCGAAGCGCGCGGTGAAGGTTCCTCGCCGACGACGGTGACGGCCTTCGTCACCGCACTGGTCGATGAGTGGCGCAACGCCCGTTCGGCGCGCACGCTCTATTTCGTCAACACGTTCGGCGAGAACGTCGCGATCGCCTCGGACGTCGCGCTGAAGCAGGTGATCTTCAACGTGCTCGACAACGCCTATGAGGTCTCGCGCGACTGGGTCGAGCTTCTGGCCGAGCGCGAGGGCGACAATCTCGTGCTGTCGATCAGCGACCGCGGCCCGGGCTTTGCGCCGGAGATGCTGGCGCAGCTCGGCAAGCCCTATCACTCAAGCAAGGGCCGCGCCGGCGGCGGGCTCGGCCTGTTCCTGGTGGTCAACGTTGTGCGCAAGCTCGGGGGCAGCGTAACCGCCGAGAACCACAGGAAGCGCGGCGCCACCGTCCGCCTGACCCTGCCGCTCGCAACGCTCGCGATCGGAGGCAGCTTTGACGCCTGACCGTTCGCTCATCGTCGTCGAGGACGATGAAGGCTTTGCGCGCACGCTGAAACGCTCGTTCGAGCGCCGCGGCTACGAGGTCGTGCTCGCCGGCTCGATCGAGGAGGTGCGGAAAGTGCTGGAGGAGCGATCCTTCGGCCACGCCGTGGTCGATCTCAAGCTCGGCGGCGCTTCGGGCTTGGCTTGCGTCGAGCTGCTGCACACGCACGACGAGGAGATGCTGATCGTGGTGCTGACCGGCTTTGCCAGCATCTCGACTGCCGTCGAGGCGATCAAGCTCGGCGCCTGCCACTATCTGGCCAAGCCGTCGAACACCGACGACATCGAGGCCGCCTTCAACAAGGCCGAAGGCAATGCCGAAGTCGCGCTCGATGCGCGGCCGACATCGATCAAGACGCTGGAATGGGAACGCATCCACCAGACCCTGATCGAGACGGATTTCAATATTTCGGAGGCGGCGAGGCGGCTCGGCATGCACCGGCGGACGCTGGCGAGGAAGCTGGAAAAGCGGCCGGTGAAATGAGGCAAGGCCTCCTTCTCCTCGTCGTCCTGGACCAGCGAGCAAAGCGAGCGCCGATCCGGGACCCATCACCACAGGCTGCGGTTTGACGAAGGCTGAAACTCCGAGCCGTCGCAGCAACTCAAACCTGGGGTAATGGGTCCTGGCCTTCGCCAGGACGACGCTTGGTATGACCCTGCCCCCAAGCAAAAAGCCCGGCCGCAAGGCCGGGCTTTTGATCTGTTGCGATCGACGCGACGTGGCGCTTACGCCGCCTCGTCGGCGACGGTGGTGTCGTCGCCATCGGTATCGTCGGCATCGCCCTCGGCATCCGCCTCGCCCTCGGTGGCTTCCGCCTTGGCGTTGCGGCGCGGGCTCTTGGCGAGCTGGGCCTCGATCTCCTTGACCGCTTCGGTCTCGGTCGAGTGCTGCACTACCGCGATCTCGCGGGACAGACGATCGAGTGCGGCTTCATAGAGCTGGCGTTCAGAGTAGGACTGCTCGGGCTGCGACTCGGAGCGATAGAGGTCGCGCACGACTTCCGCGATCGCGACGATATCGCCCGAATTGATCTTCGCTTCGTATTCCTGGGCGCGGCGCGACCACATGGTGCGCTTGACGCGGGCGCGGCCCTTGAGCGTTTCCAGCGCCTTCTTCACCAGCGCGGGCTCGGACAGCTTGCGCATGCCGACGTTCGCGACCTTGGCGGTCGGAACGCGCAGCGTCATCTTGTCCTTGATGAAGTTGATGACGAACAGCTCGAGCTTCGCACCGGCGATCTCCTGCTCCTCGATGGCCAGGATCTGGCCGACGCCGTGAGCGGGATAGACGACGAATTCGTTGGCCTTGAAGCCCTGGCGCTGGGTCACGACCTTCTTTTCCTCGACCTTCGGCGCAGCAGCCGCCGGCTTCACGGCCGGCTTGGCAGCGACAGGAGCCTTGGCAGGAGCAGCAACAGAGGCCTTCGGCGCAGCGGGCTTGGCAGCGGGAACCTTAGCAGCAGCAGGCTTGGCAACGGTCGCTTTCGCGGCCGGTTTGGCAGTCTTGTTAGGCATTGCGCTTCTTTTGTTCTTCGAGGACTTTGCAGCCGGCGCCTTAGTCGCGGTCCGACCCTTGGATGCGCTACGGCTGGCCGCGGCGACTTTTTTGGCCTCCTTATGGGAAGCCCTCGCTGAAGTACTCTTTTTACGCGTTTTCTGTGACACAGCCTGCGCGCGGAAACTGCCACGCCCCTGTTCGACATTTGGTTTCACGGGAACCCAGAGGGGCCAACGGGGCTGACGGGGTTCGGCTTAATGTGCCCAATATAGCACATTTCCCGCAAAAATCAATGATTTAGGGGTCTTTAGGCCTGGTTTTCGGCGCGAACGAAGGTATTAGGGTTAAGTTTGGGTCCGAATTAGTCTCCGGAGCCGGGGTTCGGAGAAAAATATTTCTCGAACTTGCCCTCCATACCGTCGAATTCCTTGGCGTCGGCGGGTGATTCTTTCTTCTGGGTGATGTTCGGCCAGCTCTTGGCGTAGTCGGCGTTGACCGAAAGCCACTTTTCCAGGCCCGGTTCCGTGTCCGGCTTGATGGCGTCGGCGGGGCATTCCGGCTCGCACACGCCGCAGTCGATGCATTCGTCAGGATGGATGACGAGCATGTTGTCACCCTCGTAGAAACAGTCGACCGGGCAGACCTCGACGCAGTCGGTGTACTTGCACTTGATGCAGTTTTCAGTGACGACGTAAGTCATCCAACGCTCCGAAAAGCTCTTTTAAAAGTCGCGGCTTGCGTAGCGCGGATGGCCCGGCGCCGCAAGGTCGGGGACGGCCGATCATGACGGCTTTGCGCGATTGATCGACCAAGAAATGAATTCAAAGCGCAATTAATTGCGCTTTCCTTCGCCGAGCTCCTCGTAGAGCACGCGCGCCGAGGCGGCATCGCCGCGGCGCTCGTTGAAGGCTATCACTTTCAACACGCGCACGGTGCGGTCGAGCGCGATGGTGAGCACGTCGCCCACCTTGATCGCATGCCCGGGCGAGGTCTCGCGCGTGCCGTTGACGCGGACATGGCCGGACTCGACGAGTTCAGCCGCGGAGGTGCGCGCCTTCACCACCCGCGCGTGCCACAGCCATTTGTCGATGCGCTGCCGCTCGGTCGTGGGCTACTCCTTGCGCCCCGCGAGCTGCTCCTTCAGCGCAGCGAGCTTTGCGAAGGGCGAATTGGGATCGACCGGCCGATCGCGCTCGCGCGGGTTCGCGCTCGAGGCGTAGGGACGCAGCGACGGCCCGCCCTGGCGGTCACGGCCCTTGTCGCGGTCGCGGCCACGATTGTCGCGGCCCTTGTCGCGATCGCCGCCGAACTTGCCCTTGTTGCGATCGCGATCCTTGTCGCGATCCTTGCCCTGGAAGCTGCGGTTCTTGTCGTCGCGTCCCTCGGGACGCGGCGCGCCGTCGGCGCCACCTTCGCGGCCCTTGCGGAAATCTTTCCGATGCCCGCCATGGCGATGACGCTCGCCGCGCTTCTCGCCGTCGGCTGCTTGCGCGGCCTCGCCCTCCACGGGCGCAGCACCCGCCTCGGCGCCCGCCTGCGGACGCGGCTGATGATGGTGACGCTGGTGGCGATGGCGCTCGTGGCGCGGCTTGCGATCCTCGTGACGGCCGCCGGGACGCCAGACCTCGACGAGCTCCGGCTCGGCGGGCGCGGCAGCGGCCTCGACCGGCGCTGCGGCATCGGGCGATGCAGCAGCTTCGACCGCGGCGGCTTCAGCCGGCGCGGCTTCAAGGCCGGCAGCCTCGGTGGGCGCAGCCGCCTCTTCGGCCGGCGGCGCGATGCCGGGCGCATCTTCGGGCGTGACGGGAGCCTCTAGCGATGCTTCGAGCGCCGGCTCTTCGTGCGCGGGCTCGTCGTGCTGCTCCATGCCGGGCGCGTCTTCGACGGTGACGGCTTCGGCTGCGACTTCGATCGGTGTGTCTGCGGCGACAGCGCCCTCGACCGGCGATTCGGTCGCGGGCGTCTCGGCGGAAGCCTCTGCGCTGGACGCTTCCACAACAGGCGCAACAGGCTTCGGCGGCAGCGGCGGGCGCTTCTCCATGCGATAGCCGAGCGCGCGCAGCACCGAGGCGAAATCTTCGCCCGCCGAACCCGTGAGCGAGGTCATCGCCTGGGTCACGATAAAGCTGCGGCCGTCGAACGCGCCGGCGGGCTTTTCGCCGGGCGAGTTCTCGCGCCAGGCCAGCGCCGGACGGATCAGGTCGGCCAGGCGCTCCAGGATGTCGACGCGCACGGCACGCTCGCCGGCCTGCTTGTAGCCGAGCACGCGATAGGCATCGCGCGGCAGAGCCTTGTCGACCGGGAACGAAGTGCGGCCCGAAGATGCCAGATGCTGCGCGCCCGAGAGCGAGGACAGATCGACATTGTCCTGCTTCAGCGCCCACAGCAGCGCGGCCAGCGCACGCGCGGCGGGCTTCAAGAGGCCGGGGAAATAGAGGTGATAGGCGCCGAAGCGGACACCGTATTTGCGTAAAGTGGCGCGCGAGGGCTGGTCGAGATCCTTCAGCTCGTTGGCGATCCTGGGACGCTCGAGCACGCCGAGCGCCTCGACGAGCTGATAGGCGATGCCGCGGGCAATGCCGGTGACGTCCTCGGCCTTGGAGAGCTCGAACATCGGCCCGAGCAGCTTTTCGATATGCGTCTTGAGCCAGAGGTCGAGGCGCGCCTGCACCTTCTCGCGCGGGCTGCCGGTCAGGCGCTCGTCGGAGATGATGCGGATGCGCGGATGCAGCGCGTCCTCTGCGGCGGACAGCCGCGCCACGGCATCGCCGGTCCAGCGGATGGTGCCTTCCGAGGTCAGCACGAACTGCTCGTCCGGCGCGTTGCCCAGTTTTTCGGCGCGCGCGTTGATCTCGCCGGCGAGCACCGCTTGGGCCGCAGCCTGCAAGGCTTTCGCATCGGAGCCGGCTTCCGCCGCATCCGGTGCAAAGGTGAAGCCATCGAGACGGCCGATGACATGGCCTTCGACGATGACTTCGCCGGTCTTGCCGATTTCAGTATTCAAGCTCGTGTTCTCCCGCAGGCGGCGCATCAATACACTGGTCCGGCGATCAACGAAACGCTCAGTCAAGCGTTCATGGAGCGCATCCGACAATTTATTTTCGACCTCCCGCGTAATCCCCTGCCAGTGTTCGGGGTCGGCGAGCCAGTCCGGCCGGTTGGCGACGAAGGTCCAGGTGCGAATCTGCGCGATCCGGCCCGACAGCGTGTCGATATCGCCGTCGATGCGGTCGGCCTGGTCGACCTGGGCCGCGAACCAGGCATCTGGAATGCGGCCCTTCTGCATCAGGAAGCCGTACAGCGTGGTCACGAGCTCGCCATGGGCCGCCGGCGACAGTTTTCGGTAGTCGGGGACCTGGCAGGCCTCCCACAGCCGCTCCACGGCCAGCTTGCCATGTGCGGAATCGCGCACATCGGCGTCGCGGGCGACGTGGTCGAGCACGCGCATGTCCTCGGCGATCGGCGCGCGCGTCAGCGCCTCATGGCCGGGGGAGAGGTTCAGCGACACCTGGAGCGCGCCGAGCGAGGAGAAATCCAGCTTCGAATTGCGCCATTGCAGCATCTTCACGCTGTCGAAGGTGTGGTTCTGCAGCGCGTTGACGAGCTCGGGCTCGAACGGCGCGCAGCGGCCGGTGGTACCGAACGTTCCATTTCGCGTGGCGCGGCCGGCACGGCCGGCAATCTGCGCGAACTCAGACGGCGTCAGGCGGCGGAACTGGTAGCCGTCGAACTTGCGGTCGGAGGCGAAGGCGACGTGGTCGACGTCGAGATTGAGGCCCATGCCGACGGCGTCGGTGGCGACGAGATAGTCGACGTCGCCGTTCTGGAACATCGACACCTGCGCATTTCTGGTGCGCGGGCTGAGCGAGCCGAGCACCACGGCGGCGCCGCCGTGCTGGCGGCGGATCAGCTCGGCGATGGCGTAGACTTCATCCGCCGAGAACGCGACGATGGCGGTGCGGCGCGGCTGGCGGGTGATCTTGCGGTCGCCGGCAAATTCCAGCTGCGACAGCCGCGGCCGCGTGATCATGGACACGCCGGGCAACAGCCGCTCGATGATCGGGCGCATGGTCGCAGCGCCCAGCAGCAGCGTCTCGTCGCGGCCGCGACGGTTGAGGATGCGGTCGGTGAAGACGTGGCCGCGCTCGAGATCGGAGGCGATCTGGACCTCGTCCACGGCGAGGAAGGAGACGTCGAGATCCCTAGGCATCGCCTCGACGGTGGAAACCCAGTAGCGCGGGTTCTTCGGCTTGATCTTCTCCTCGCCGGTGATCAGCGCGACGCTCTCCACGCCCTTGCGATCGGCGATCTTGTTGTAGACCTCGCGCGCGAGCAGGCGCAGCGGCAGGCCGATCATGCCGGAGGGATGCGCGAGCATCCGCTCGATGGCGAGATGGGTCTTGCCGGTGTTGGTCGGCCCGAGCACCGCAGTGACGCCCGCGCCGGGTGCGCGCTCGGAGGCGAAGGGGGAAGGGGGAAAAGCCATTCTGTACGATTAGGTAGTGCCGATTTCGGCGAATGTCAGTGCTGTTTGGGGCGGCGCGGCGGCTGGGCGCGATTAGGGCTAGGCGCGAAGCGCTTGGAAGTCACCTCGCCCCGCTTGCGGGGAGAGGTCGGATCGCGAAGCGATCCGGGTGAGGGGGACTCTCCACGAACCAGCTATCACCTATTCCGTGGAAGCAGCCCCTCACCCCAACCCTCTCCCCGTAAGAACGGGGCGAGGGAGAAGAAGGAGCCGCCCGAACCTCGCGCAACTGTCTCACTTTGCGACGCTTTTCCCTGTGTCCTTAAGCTTCGGAACGACTCTAGAACGAATCGCGGCCGAATCGCTGACTCCCTGTTGAGTCCTGTTACGTTCACGCAACATGTCGCGGCGCCCTGTGCTTGATTGCACTAGATGGAGTTTTGGGCTGCCGCACAAGCGACGTTTCGATGGCGGGTTCCTTAAAATTGGGGACGGCGCGGAGTCGAATCAGAATCGGGGAGGAGTCAAATGGATTCACGGATCGAGGGCGCCAAAACAAAAACTGCGAAAACAACCCCATGCACAGTAGAAACGGCGCGCGCGGGATTGGCGGGGGTGACGGCGGGTAAGGCGTTGGAGCTGCGTGCCGAATCGCTCCGCTCGTCATTCCGGGGCGCGACGCTGGTCGCGAGCCCGGAATCCATCAGGCCGCAGGGTTTGTCTCACCATGGATTCCGGGTTCGCGCCAAGTGGCGCGCCCCGGAATGACGGAGGAATGGTAGCCCGTATGGCGCGGCTTTTACTGCGTCTTCGCGACCCGCGGCGGCTGGGCGGATGTGATGAAGCTGGTGGCTTCGAGCATCGCGGGGCCGAGCGGCGTCGGCACTTTCAGCCAGAACGGAACCAGGATGCGGGTGCCGGCGACGGGCGCAAACGCGATCTCGATGTTGCGCTGGGCGGCGAGGTATTTGATCACGGGGCGGTCGGGGATGTAGCCGGCGACAGGCACGAAATAGAGCGCGCAGACCACGACCGGGCCGCGATAGCCCTTCTCCGCCTTCACGGTCTCCATGCGCTTGAAATCGAGCTTGAGGTCGTAGCGCATGCGGCCATCGAACACCGGCGCTGCGTTGTGGCAGGCGTCCGGCGTCACGGGGTCGCCGGTGCCGGGCACGCGCAACAGCGAGGCCGTCATCGGATCCCAGACGCCGCGGCGATGCGCCTCGGTGACGACGATACGATCAGGGTCGACCGGCGGCTCCGGCACGATGCCGAACTCCTTCACATTGCCCTTGTCGAGCGTGATGTGGATCTCTTCGGTCTTCTTCGAGGTGGTGGTGGAGGCCTGGTAGCCGGTCGCAACCAGCGCGCCGTTGACGACCCGCCCCTGGCTGGCGCCGGTGCCGGACCCGCCCGCGAACGACTTGAGCAGCCCCGTGGTGCCGCCGGAGGCGGCCGCGGCAAACACGTCGTCCTGGATGTCGATGTTCCAGGCGCCCCGGCCGACCGGAATGCCTGCCAGCGTCGCCTCATACTGCGCCTCGAGCTTGCCTTGCGCGGCGGCCGGCTTCGCCTCCCAGGCGAAGACCAGCCCGCACAGGGCCGCCATGGCCAGCCGGACGGCGGACCGCGGGCTGGCGATGCGCGGCTTGGGCGCAAATCGGGAGGAAATGGGCACGAAACGATCCAATCGGGGCGCGACGGTTGTTACTTAAGCCAAAAACCGCGGCAAACAATGTGTTCGGGCGCAACAAGCGCGGAACTCCACCTGATACTTCGGGGGCGAATACGCCCTTTATGTGATGGTAAGGCACTTTAAACATTGCCGTTTTGGTGATCGGGGCGCTTAGCCGCGGACTCTGAAACCTCTCCCGCTTGCGGGAGAGGTCGGCGCGTAGCGCCGGGTGAGGGCTCTCTCCCCTTGGGGACACCAACCGTAATAACGACTGCCCCTCCGCGGAGGCACCCCCTCCCCGGCCCTCCCCCGCAAGCGGGAGAGGGAGGACACCGCCCGGGCGGCCTCAAATCCCGCCCCAAAAACTTGACGTCCCGCCGCTTCCCCCCTATACGTCCGCCGCTCCCTGCAAGGACAGAGAATTTGCCCCCGTGGCGCCCCGAATGGCGGCCGCAAATCGTTGGGGGCTTAGATTGAGGAATTGAGACATGTCTCGCCGCTGCGAACTGACGGCCAAGGGCCCCCTCGTCGGCCACAAGGTCAGCCACTCCAACATCAAGACCAAGCGCCGCTTCCTGCCGAACCTCGTCAACGTGACGTTCATCAGCGAAGCCCTGGAGCGCAACGTGCGCCTGCGCGTCTCGACCAACGCGGTGAAGAGCGTGGACCACAATGGCGGCCTGGACGCCTTCCTGCTCAAGGCCAGCGCCGACGCCCTGTCGCCGCGCGCCCTCGAGCTGAAGCGCGCCATCCAGAAGAAGGTCGGCGTCACCGCCCCGGTCAAGAAGGCCAGCTAAGCGATTTTTTCGAGTTGGGCGGGGGCTAAGTAGCGTCGCGTGGCGTAGGCTTAGCCAGTAGAGTTTTGTGTAGCGGCCGGATCGGAAGATCCGGCCGTTTTTGTTTTTGCAGTGCACTTGATCCGCCGAAAGATTGAGTGGCTGTTCGGCATTATTTGCTGGATTCGGTGCCGCGATAGGATAATCAGGAAGAATACTCAGGGTTGTACCACTGATTCCAATAATTACATTGCGAGGGGAACGTGATCGATTTCTTGCTCAACCATGCAAACGAGATTGGAGCGTTCATCGGCGGCCTCGCGACCGGCGGTGCAGGCGGATCGTGGCTAACTTTGCGCATGTCGCGCAAGAACCAACTCTCAGGAGCTGGATCAATAGTTGACCAGAGCGGCGCACGCGCCGGAGGCAATCTTGCCGGGCGCGACAACACCACGATCAACAACCGACGATGAGTTGCTCAAATGCCGATTGAGCATGGCGGAACAGTTGCTGTCTCCGTTGACCAATCCAATGCTACGGCGGAAGGCCATATTGCCGGACGCGACGTCTATAACATCACCAACAATTTGGGGGAGAGATCGGCTCCACGGGCCGCCGGAATCGTTGAGCAACTGCTACAGAGACTGGACGAGGAACTAAAGAACGACCAGAAGGCACAAAACACAATCGAGAAGCTGCAGAGATATCACCGGAACAAAGCTCTCGATGGAGTCGTAGGCCTTGAAGCGAAGCTGAAATATGCCGGCCGCGAGGCTAACTACTACGATGCCATCGAAATGAAGGAGATGTTCGTCAAACTTCTCCATCAGTGGTCACTCTACGCATCGGCCCAGCAGATCTTTGTCTATCTCCTTGCGCGAGCAGAGCGGAACTTCAACGATATCATCTTGCCTCAAATCCCAGCCTTAGGAGTTGCGCAAGTAAATTCGCTCGTGAACGAACTAATCGTCGAACCGACCGTCAGCGAATGCGGAGCCAGCGTCTTTGAAATAGATCACAACACGGCCCTCGGCATGGTCTACTGGCTGGCTGAGCAGTGCTTCGTGCGGTGGCACAAATGAGCCAGCTTGTATTTCAACCCGCGCTCGATCCGTTTCACGCCGTATTCCGACTTATACGCCTGTTGCCGCTTTTGAAAACTGCAGGGCCTCTTCCGATCGACCACGTTCGAATTCTGGATTTCTATCTGCTATTCCCATTTCGAATTCGCTTGATTCGACTTGCGCAAAGCCACCAACACTTCAAGACACTCTCTGAAGAGTACGCGCACCTAGCGCCGTACGGCGAGCAACCCGACCCACCCCTCCTGTTCGAACGCATGCACCCTCTGCAATTGGCCGCAATCGAAACCCTAGCCGCCAACAACTACATCGATAAGGACGCCTTTCTCGATGACACTTTCAAAACGTCCGACGCAAAGGTGCCCGAGGCAATTTTCTCTCGTGCAGAAGAACTCAACGCCGCTCAAGCCAATCTAATGGAGTTTATTCGTACGCTCGCCGAACACTACACGTTATCCGATGGACTAAATGGCCTGAAAGCGCGAACCGGGCTGATGGAGTATCGCTATGATGCGATATGAGCCAACACTGATCGTAACACGAATGGTGATCTACCGTTCGGACAAAATCGTTTACGACGCAGCGTTCCATGCTGGCGTAAATATCGTGCGCGGAGAGAACTCGTCTGGCAAATCCACCGTACTTAACTTCATATTCTACGGGCTTGGTGGCGACCTTACCGATTGGAGCACAGTCGCTCGACTCTGCTCGAGAGTTGTCCTTGAAGTCAGCTTAAATGGAAAAAAAGCCACGCTAAGCCGCGACGTCTCCGAAGCTGGCACTATGCAGCCAATGGAAATATTTGGCGGCTCTTATCTCGATTCGATAAAGGCGCCCAGATCGCAGTGGATCAAATATCCGTACCGAAGCGGCGAAAATCGAGAGAGCTTCTCCCAAGCCATTTTCGGTCTATTGGGGATCCCCGAGGTCTCAAGCGATCTATCCGGTCACATTACGATGCACCAGATTCTTCGCCTGCTTTATGCGGATCAACTTAGTCCGGTAGAGCAGCTCTTCAGGGCCGTTCCATTCGACCGGGCGGACTTACGAGACACCGTCGGAAGATTGTTGTGCGGAGCTTACGACAGCGCTGTTTACGACAACGAACAAAAGATACGAGAACTCTCGAAAGAGTTCGACACCATCAACGGGCAACTTCGCAGCCTTTTTTCGGTCCTTGGAAAAGCAGACCAGGGATTTACCCTTGAGTGGATTGACGCCCAGCGAACGTCACTCGAGCAAGAGCAAGCGGCAACGCAGCGCCTCATCGAGGAGGCAGAACAGAAGCTCTACACATCAACTAAGAACGATAAGCTGACACTTTCGCAGCAAGAAAACGTTTATAAGGCTGTTCAAGCGCTACAAAGCGAATTGATACGACTAAAACAAGATCGGGACGCGCTAGCCCTTACCATTGCGGACTCGAATGCATTCTTGGCCGCCCTAAAAAACAAAATCGAGGCACTGCGCGACTCCTCCGCCGTCGTCGACCATATCGGTGAGGTAAGATTTCAATGTTGTCCTGCTTGCTATTCTCCGATCGATGGCGAGCTCGCAAAGCATGCGTGCCACCTTTGCAAGACGCCATTTGAATCAGAGCAAACTCGCAGCAGAATAGCCGCGTTGATATTGGATACTTCACTCCAGATTAGACAATCTACTCTCTTGCAAAGTAGGCGCGAAGACCGAGCACGGACGGTAGACCAAGAAATCAGAGATACAGAGACCAAGTGGAAAGACGCATCACGCCGACTTTCCGCCCTCCAATCCCTTCCCTCAACGAATGACCGCGGGAAGCTTAGGGATCTTCATCGTCGGTCTGGATACTTGCAGCGGCAAATTGAGGATCTGGATCAAAAAGCTCAACTGGCGGCGACGGTTCGGCAATTGTCGGACCGCAAGTCGGAGCTCCAAGCAACGATAACAAAGTTACGCAACACCAACGACACACTGCGAGCACAGCAGGCCTCTACCCTTGCGAAGGCCTACACTTTGATCGCTGACGAGGTAAAGAAGCTACTAGTTCAGGACCTAAGGCGGCAGGACGTGTTCGAGGACCCAAGAAGCGTGAACTTCACATTTGAAGGCAACCAAATAACCGTCGACAACGAAAGCTACTTCTCGGCCAGTTCTAGGACAATCCTACGGAGCAGCTTCTTTCTAGGCTTCCTTGCGGCGGCAACAAAGAATCCCTTCTTCCGCCATCCGCGCTTCTGCATGATAGATAGTCATGAGAACATGGGTGTCGAAGCCATTCGTAGCCAGAATTTTCAGCTGCAGATTCTGCGAGTTTCAAAAGAAAGCAAAGTAGAACATCAGATCATATTCGCTACTGCCATGATCGAGCCCGAACTTGAAGATGAAGCGTACACTGTGGGCGCATTCTCAACGAACGTAGACAAGACAATCGGAATCAAACTCGACTGAACGCCCGCGTTCGGGACGCGCCTGCAAATCGGCCAACCGATCAAGATCAGGCAAGAGCTATTCGACAGGACAGGAAATGGCTCTAGATCACTATGTTTCGCAGGTTCATCTAAAGCGTTTCTATTCCCCATCGCTTGATGAACTCATGCACGCGACGCGCAAAAGCGACCTTAAAACGTTTACACCGAGATCGAACGATGTGTGCCGGACCGACGAAGGAAATACAAACGATTTCCTGACCGAGCCTCGAGCAATCGAAGAGTTCTTAAAAACGGTTGAAAGAAAATACAATGATGCCGTCACGCTTCTAGAGACCGGAAGGCCTAACAACGAAGCGATATACGTAGTTGCAGGCTTCCTGAGTTATCTACTGACATGCACTCCGGCCGCCATGCGCATGAATGCAAATCTAGTCGAAGAGCATATCGAAGCGATGACAAAGGCCGCTGACGCTAAAGCAGCGTTCGAACCGCCACCTAGCGAACTGGCGGGAGATAGCCTGACCGAATTGCTGGACAGCGGAGGAATCAAGGTCGTGGTGGATCGAAAAGTGCCTCAAGCAGTCGGCATCGCCACCATCCTGAGTCACGTCGCCTCGTTCGGAAATTCCTCTTGGGAAATCCTGGTCAACAACAACAAAGATTGCCCATTCTTCACAAGTGACTTTCCAGTCGCGAACGAGCAATCCGAAAATCAGTTCATCCTAAATCGAGTTGTTCCTTTGACCCCCACGCTAGCAGTCAGGATCAAGCCAGACATCAACCATAACGCCCCCGATTTTAGCTTTGAAAATTTCTCGTATGTAAGACGGCACATTTCTCGGCAAGAGGCGATCGAAATCAACAGGTCACTCGTTCGATCCGCTGAAGACACTGTGTTCTACTCTGAGGCTCAGGGTTGGGTTAGTACCTTTGTAGAGAAGAACCGCAACCACCGTATGGAGACGCAGGAGGTGAACCCCGGTACGGGCCCTCTCAAGCATTACCGACAAGTCGCGGCAAAGTTCGACCGTGCGGCTCAACAAAAGGAGCAGTCGGCGAAGATGGCCGCTCCAATTTCAAGGGCTACGGCAACCGATGCACCTAGCGGCGTTGCGCCGAGGAAAGGCATGACGTTCTCAACGTGGACGAGGCGTGGCGAGCCAAAGCCTCTAAAGTAGACAGTCCCAGCGCCCCACTTCGGGCTCGCCAACAACATGTCCGCAGCTCCGTAAGCCCGCCTCCCCCTACCCCCGAAAATCAATGCTCCGAAGCACGATCCCCGGCGGGGTGCCCTCGAACTCCGTCGCCCGGTACTTGCTCGCGGCGCGCGCTTCGATGCGGTCGCGCAGGCGGGTGAACTGGGCTTCGCGCTGCTCGGGGCGGGCGCGCACGCCCGGCGTTAGTGTCCCCCGCGCGTTAACCGTCCATTAACCAACGCAGCCTAGCCTGCTGTAATCGTCCAGCCATCATTAGCCCGAAATGCCTTCCCGGTTCGCTCCAGGAGAAGCGCCGATGTGCGTTGCGTTGTTGACGTATGCTGATCTGGGTGCCCGCCTCAAGATCTCGCGCGAGGCCGCTCGTTCGCTGGCGAGACGTCGCCGGTTGCCGCGCTCGCGGTCGGATGATGGCAAGGCCCTGATCAGCGTTGATTTCTCCGAGCTCCGCTACACGTCCCGCCCGCGACGTGCCCGCCAGGCAGGCCACATCGATGCCGCCATGGCAAAGATCGAGGCGGTAGAGCCATTTCCGTTCCGACGAAGTCGGAACGGGGCTCTAGATTCCTGTTCTGACGCGTTTTCTTCACGCGAACCGGCACCCACTTCGCTCGAAAACGCTCTGGAGATCAACGCACTCAAGGCGGAGGTCGCGCGGCTCGAAGAAGTCGCAGCCGCCTACAGGGCCGTGTTCGAGCGAGAGCGTGAGCGCGCCGATCGCCTGGCCGTCGAGCTGATGCAGGCGGCGGCCGAGACGGCGGCAGCCAATGCGTGGGCGGCACGACTGGAAGACGAAGTGGCGGACTTACGGACCGGTCGCCGCCCTGGCGGCGGGATCGCGGGACAAGCCGCGCTTCGATTGGGACATCTGGCCGCTGCGATCGTGCAAGCAGATCGCGCGGCTCGCAGGTAGCACTCGAACCTTTCCCCATTCCCGGCCGCCGGAGCAACCGCGAGGACAGAATGACTGGCATCACCGACATTCGCGAGATGAAGGCCCGCATCGTCGTATTCGGCGTCGGCGGCGCCGGCGGCAACGCCGTCAACAACATGATCACGGCCGGGCTGCAAGGGGTCGAGTTCGTCGTCGCCAATACCGACGCGCAGGCGCTTGCAATGTCGAAGGCGACGCGCCTCATCCAGCTCGGCACAACGGTCACCGCAGGCCTCGGCGCCGGCTCGCAGCCGGAATTGGGACGCGCCGCAGCCGAGGAGGTCATCGATACGATCCGCGAGCACCTGACCGGCGCGCACATGGTGTTCGTGACGGCCGGCATGGGCGGCGGCACCGGCACCGGGGCTGCACCGATCATCGCCAGGACCGCGCGCGAGCTCGGCATCCTCACCATCGGCGTGGTCACCAAGCCGTTCTACTTCGAGGGCCAGCGCCGCATGCGCTTCGCCGAAGCCGGCGTCGAGGAGCTGCTGAAGACGGTCGACACCCTCTTGATCATCCCGAACCAGAACCTGTTCCGGGTGGCCAGCGAGAAGACCACGTTCGCCGATGCCTTCGCCCTTGCCGACCAGGTGCTCTATTCGGGCGTGGCCTGCATCAGCGACCTCATCGTCAAGGAAGGTCTGATCAATCTCGATTTTGCCGACGTCCTCTCCGTCATGAAGGAGAAGGGCAAGGCGATGATGGGACGGGGCGAGGCTTCCGGCGAGAAGCGCGTGCTCGCCGCCGCCGTGGCCGCGATCTCCAATCCGCTGATCGAGAATCCCTCGATCAAGCGCGCCAGTGGCCTCATCATCTCCATCACCGGCGGCAGGGATCTCATGCTGTACGAGGTCGACGAAGCCGCGACCCGCATTCGCGACGAGGCCGACCCGGACGCCAACATCATCGTCGGTGCGTCGTTTGACGAAAGCCTCGAAGGCATCGTCCGCGTCTCCGTGGTGGCGACCGGAATCGATAATCTCGATCCGGCGCAGCAGGCGCTACCGGTGGAAACCGCCCTCACCCAGCTCGCCGGCAGGCTGCGCAACGACGGCCGTCGCATCGCCGATCGCATCGAGCGCAGTGCCCCCCTTCCGCAAGCGGCAAGCCCGCCGCTCCGCCCGCAGCCGCACCACCCCGTGGGGCCACCGGCAAGGCCGGGTCTGGACTATGCGCCGCAGGCGGCGCTTCAGCCGCTCGATCCTTACGGCCGCGCCCCTGCGCGCAATCTGCCCGACGAGGCCGCTCTCGATATCCCGGCCTTCCTGCGCCGCGCCGCCAACTGAGCGGTGGCGAGCGGGGGAGTTACCTGCTCGGCAACCAGCGAGCCCAACAACAGCTCGTCATCCCGGGGCGCGACGAAGTCGCGAGCTAGGATGCGCAATTGCGCACCTGAGGATCCATTTGGCCGCAGTGCGTGTTGAGGGATGGATTCCGGGTTCGCGCCAAGAGGCGCGCCCCGGAATGACGGCGTAGAGCGTGCGCAGCGCGCCGATGTTTCAAGCCGCCGTGCTGCGCGGGCTCTCGGCGGTGTCCTTCTTGTCCGTCTCCCTGTCGCGGGACAGCCACGCCGGAAAACGAAGCAGGCGCTCGTTGGTGTCCTTTGGCAGCTCGATGGGCGGCGCTTCAATGGCCGAACTCGGCAGGTCCAGCGCTGCCTGTCCGGTTCGCACCGCATCCGCGCGCTGATCCAGTTCGCGGAGCAGGGGATCGAGCACGCTGTCGATCTCGGTCGCCACCGACACCAGGAAACTATTGAGCTCGCGCGCCTCGGGCACAACCGCCGCAGCCTGCTCGACCGCCCT
Organism: Bradyrhizobium sp. B025; assembly: GCF_042257955.1. NCBI lineage: Bacteria > Pseudomonadati > Pseudomonadota > Alphaproteobacteria > Hyphomicrobiales > Nitrobacteraceae > Bradyrhizobium > Bradyrhizobium sp. B025. Next base: position 8,370,806 of record NZ_CP170150.1, read on the forward strand.
CGAGAGACCATCGACGACAGGCGCAAACGCGCCCGCGGCTTGCTTGATTCGCGTCTTGATCGCTTCGACCTCGCTCAAGACGCGCTCACGCTCACGCCTTTTCTTTTCCTCCGAAAGACGGGCTTCAATTTCGGCGATCTGGGCCGTCAGGGTCGTGGCTTCGGATGCAAGCGCATCTCGTCTTCCGCGCGCGCGATCGAGATCGCGGCTGAGATTGTCCACTAAGTCGTCCTTTCCGAACATGGCTTTGCTCCGTGGGACAGGCGCTTTGCCCTGTAGGACGGCCTTGGCGCGAACCGCCAGCCTCGCCACCGACCGGATGGCCGGATCGGCCGAAACAGGCATCAACCTCGGTCGCGTCACATGGGCCGACATGGTGATCCCCCATCGTCAACATTAGGCAACCGCATGGTTAACAGACGGTTAATGTCAACAGACGATGCGGCCATGGGGCGTGACGGCACCGGCAACGAGATCCCGAAGAACATCTCCAACGTCCCGAAGCTCCATCGCTGCCTGCGCAAGACGGACAAGTCGCAGCCGCGGTAGCCCGCCTCCCCTACCCCCGAAAATCAATGCTCCGCAGCACGATCCCCGGCGGCGTGCCCTCGAACTCCGTCGCGCGGTACTTGCTCGCGGCGCGCGCCTCGATGCGGTCGCGCAGACGGGTGAACTGGGCTTCGCGCTGCTCGGGCCTCGCCTGCGGGCCGCGCTCGAGATAGTCCATCGCGGAGGTCGAGATCGCGCAGGCGATCTCCTTCGATCCGTCCTGCATCAGGAACTGGACGATGCCGCGGTCCTGTTCGTAGCCGACGAAGCGGCTGCTCGTGAGTGTCATGGCTTACTCCCTTACGCGATTGCACCTTGACGGTCGCCGCGGGGCTTCGATGCCGCCGCGGCCCGCGAATTCTCCGACGTCGTCCCGGCCTGGTGCGCAATTGCGCACGGGAGCCAGGACCCATTATCCCGGTCAGCGTTGTGGAGGCTCGCTGTGGCCGCGTTCGTTCACAATAACTCGGTTCGGCGGTTATGGGTCCTGGCTTTCGCCAGGACGACGGCTGTGTTCCACGAGCGCGCGGCCGTTGCCGCGCTGCGGCCGGCCTGCCGCAATCGCCATTGAGCCTCAGCTGTCGCCACTGAGCCTGGCGAAATCGTCGAACAGCGCCGTCACCAGCGCGCGGTGGCGGGTGTCCTCGGTGGAGAGGCTGGCGGCATAGAGGTTGAGCAGATAGCGCGCCTTCACCGCGGCCTCGGGCCACGAGGTGGCGGGCACGGTCATCAGGCGATTCTCGAGATCGGCCTCGCGCTCGCGCAGCTCCCTGACATTGTTCTCGACCTCGGCCAGCGCGCGGCGCAGGTCGGTCGCCTTCTGGGCGGCCATGCCGCGATGCCTGTCGAGATCCACCGGGACGTCAGTCATGGGCGACCCTCTGGGCGACGCTCGCCGGCGCGGCCTGCGCATCCGCGGCTTGCGCGTCCGCGAGGTCGACCGAGCCGATCGACAACATTTCCGTCATGCCGGCGCCCCCGCTTTCGGCCGGCACCGTGATCATGGTGGCGACACGCCGCCAGCACGGGAACGACAGGCCCTCGATCATCTCTTCGTCGGTGACGACGTCATAGCTGCCCGCGGGCAGCAACCGGTCGATGCCGTTGATGCGGAACGGATGCCTGAAGGTGACGGTTTCTCGCCGCGAACGGATGGTCATGGACGCCTGCCTTCCTGCGAGCGAAGCCCCAACCGACGCCGGCTGTGACAAGCATGCGCTCCCTGGGCGGATATAGCCAGCACTATCGTCGCCGCGCCGCGCGCGGCGTTTTAGTCCTCGCTATTGGCATGGGGTAGGCGTAGGCTCGCTTCTATCACCGCACTTCCTGCAACGGCATCGACCGGTGACTGAGGGTCACGTGCGCTCCCGCCGTAGGACCAGTTAGCGGAGCATGGTGTTGCCCTGCTCTGGCAGGAGCGTGCGATGTCGCGGTTTCGCGTCCCGGAATGGATCGTTCCACAGGTCGACGTCGCGCTGTTCCTTCTGCTCCTGGTCTGCGCGGCGGCCATCCTCAATGGCTAGGACAATGCGCGTGCCCTATCTCGTCAGCGGCACCAACGAATATGGCTGTTCCAATCTCGGCCGCGGCAGCGCCACCGTCGCGCTGCGGCTGGCGCGGAAGCTGCTGCGCGAGGGCTACATGGACGTGCGCGTCTGCACGCCGCGCGGACGCGTGCTGCAATCGGACGAACTGGACGAACTCAAACCCCCACAGGAGACCGACGCCATGGCCAAGGGACAGCAACGCGGCAACCGCGAAACCAAGAAGCCGAAGAAGGACAAAACCAAGGTGATCGCCGCGGCCCCGAGCCGCAAGGACGCGGCGTGGCAGCCGGATTTCGGACCGGCGAAGAAGAAGTAGGGCTTCTTTCGCCTCTCCCCGCTTGCGGGGAGAGGCCGGGATTTGCGCAGCAAATACCGGGTGAGGGGGACTCTCCGCGAGTCCAGCTCTCACCTCCCCTGCGGAGACTCCCCCTCTCCCCGCAAGCGGGGCGAGGGAGCGCACCTTCGCTGCGGCAACCACCACCGTCTCCTCGCCGTCGCGCTTTTTTGCTATACTCGCCCCGGTAGCATTGCCGGGAGGGGCCGACCTGTGGAGCACGAGCGCAGAACCGAACCGAAGACCGAGCCGAAGCACCTCGTCATCTGCTGCGACGGCACCGGCAACGAGATCAGCGAGAACATCTCCAACGTCCTCAAGCTCTATCGCTGCCTGCGCAAGACCGACAAGACGCAGCCGCGGCAGATGGTGTTCTACGATCCCGGCGTCGGCACGGTGACGGAGCCGACGACGTGGCACCGCCTCAAGGCCAACGTCAATCTGGTGCTGGGGCTCGCCACCGGCTACGGGCTCGATGACAACGTGCTGTCGGCCTATTGCTTCCTGGTCGAGCATTACGCGCCGGGTGACAAGATCTACCTGTTCGGCTTCTCGCGCGGCGCCTATACCGTGCGCGTGCTGGCGGGGCTGATCCACAAGGTCGGCCTGATCTCGCCGGAGCAGGCCAACCTCGCAGGCAGCGGCCTCGTCGCCTACAAGCAATATTCCGGCTCGGGGCGCGGCAACGACATCGCGGACCTCAAGGACGTCGGCTCCGACGACGACGGGCCGCTGCCGCAGGACAAGTTCGACCTCGCCGCGCAGTTCGCGCGCATCACCTCCTCGCGCTGGCCGACCATCCATTTCATCGGGGTGTGGGACACCGTGGCGAGCGTGATCGTGCCGCGTCCCGACCGGCTGTACTGGCCGAGCTTCGAGGAGCTCGCCTTCACGCTGCGCAATCCGAGCGTGAAGATCTTCCGGCAGGCGATCGCGATCGACGAGCGGCGCTGCATGTTCCGCCTCAAGCAATGGCGGGAGCCGCAGGAATATTGGAGCAACCGCTTCGTGCCCGACGACAAGAAGGAGCCGCAGGACATCATGCAGGTGTGGTTCGCCGGCGTGCACAGCGACGTCGGCGGCGGCTATCCGGAGGCCCAGAGCGGCGAGTCGAAATATCCGCTGATCTGGATGATCGACGAGGCGGGAAAGGCCGGGCTAAACTTCAACCCGCGCACCGTGAACCAGCTCGCCTGGGGCGTCCATCGCAAGAACTCCCCGTTCCAGTACGTGCCGCCCGCCTACACCGGCAAGACCGGCGAATTGCACAATTCGATGACGGCGGCCTGGCGGCTGCTGGAATATTTGCCGAAGAGCGCGAAGTACAAGGAGTGGCCGGAGCGAAAGGTGTTTCTCGGCTTCTACATCCCCGATTGCGAGCCGCGCCTGATTCCCGAAGGCGCGCATGTGCACGAGAGCGTCGTGAAGCGGATGGCGGTGGAGCCGGACTACCGGCCGGTGAATCTGCCGAAGACCTACGAGACGGTGCCGATGCCGGTGCCGCCACATGTGGGTGTGGCGCCGGAGGCGGAGACGGTGACGGGGTGAGATGGAGCGCTGGCGCCGACGGCGGAGCTTGAGGCAACGCCGTCGCACCCCGCTACCGCCGCTTTCGCCATTCGCCGCTACTTTTCATTAAAATTCTCCCGCCCACCTTAGTCGGATCGCATCAACTCCCGTCGATCATTGGGAAGAGACCACCCGCGCTATCCGCGGAATTGGAGGAGATGTGCCAATGCATCCGCGAAAGTTCGCCCGTGTAAAACCCGCAGGGCTGGTATCGCGCCAGGCCAAGATCATCACCGACCCGCGCGCGCCGGTGATCCCCTGCACGCTGATCGACTATTCGCCCGGCGGGGCCTGCGTCGATCTCGGCGGCCAGGTGAGCATCCCCGACAGGTTCGAGCTGCTGCACGTCAACACCAAGAAGCGCTGCCGCATCGCCTGGAAGCGCGGCTCGCGGGTCGGCGTGGTGTTTTGAGGCGCGAGCTGCCTCCTTGGCTCTGCCGTAGCCTCTCGCTCCATGGTCGTCCTGGCGAAAGCCAGGACCCATACCGCGGAATCTATCGGTTGTGGATGGTAGGCGTACCGGACGACGAGTCTCCGCCAAACTTCTCCCTGGGGTAATGGGTCCTGGCTTTCGCCAGGACGACACCGGAATTTGCGGCGACGGCTTTGCCTACGTCCGCATCCTGGCCTTCGCACCGGCGACGATCTGCATGGCGACGCCGCCGATCCAGCCGAACAGGGAGAGCCAGGTCCAGGCCAGGTGCGGATCGAGCCGCAGCACGATGACGGCGACGGAGGCGAGCGCGGTGAGCGTGGCGCAGAGCGTGCCGGCGGAGCTCAAAAATTCCGCGGCGTCGATGGCGCTGTGCGCCTCGTCGAAGGGCAGCTGCGGCGTGTCGATGCCGAGATAGAAGCCGACCGCGCCCAGCGCCATCATCAGCACCAGGAAACCCTGCGTGGTGAGCACGGGGATTGCCGACCCGACATAGGCGCCGACGAACAGTCCGCACGCCGCGCCTGCCATCGCTAGGCCCACGCGCTCGAAGATGTGAGCAGCTTTGCGGACAGGATAACGCATGGCGGGCCTCCGTGAGGCGTTGAACGTGCGAAGGTTAGGCCAGTTTTGCGGGAGGTGGAAGCCGAGGGATGTTACGGATGCGTGAGGGAACGGCTGCGATCCCGCAACTTAAACCTATCGAGTTACTCCCTGTGGTGATGCCGCTGTCCTTGCGCCTCGCATGCGCCCCCTACCTCGCCCCGAACGTCGTCTTGCCGAACAGCGCCTTCTGCGTCGACGGCTGCGAGCGCCAGTATTGCGGCGGAGCTTCGACCTCGCCGCCGAGCTCGGCAGCGGCGTGCCAGCCCCAGCGCGGGTCGTAGAGCATGCCGCGGCCGAGCGCGACCATGTCGGCCTTGCCGGAGGCGACGATCTCCTCGGCGTGCTTGGCATCGGAGATCATGCCGACGGCGATGGTGGGCAGTCCCGTCTCGCGGCGGATGGCGTCTGCGAAGTGCACCTGATAGCCGGGGCCGAGCGGAATCTTCTGCAGCGGCGAGACTCCGCCGGAGGAGGCATCGATCCAGTCGATGCCGCGCGCCTTCAGCGCGCTGGCGAATTCGATGGTCTGCGCCAGATCCCAGCCGCCCTCGACCCAGTCGGTCGACGACACCCGCATGCCGATCGGCTTGTCGTGCGGGAACACGGCGCGCACCGCGTCGTATACCTCGAGCGGGAAGCGCATGCGGTTTTGCAGGCTGCCGCCATATTCGTCGGTACGCCGGTTCGAGATCGGCGACAGGAACTGATGCAGGAGATAGCCGTGCGCGCCGTGCAGCTCGATGGCGTCGATGCCGATCCGCTCCGCGCGTATCGCAGCCTCGACGAAGGCCTCGCGGATGCGCGTCAGGCCCGCGGCATCGAGCGCGAGCGGCGCGGCCTCGCCCTCCTTGTGCGGCAGCGCGCTTGGGGCCACCGTCTGCCAGCCGCCGTCACTGACCGGGATCAGCTGGCCGCCGTCCCAGGGCCGCGCGCTGGAGGCCTTGCGGCCGGCATGGGCGAGCTGCATCGCGACCGCGGTCGTGGAATGCTTGCGCACGGAGGCGAGAATCTGCTTCAGCGCGGCTTCGGCGGCGTCGCTGTAGAGCCCGAGGCAGCCCGGCGTGATGCGGCCGATCGCTTCCACATGGGTCGCCTCGATGCAGAACATCGACGCGCCCGAGAGCGAAAGATTGTTGATGTGGGTGAAGTGCCAGTCGGTCGGAACGCCCTCGTCGGCCGAATACTGGCACATCGGCGACACCACGACGCGGTTCTTCAAGGTCAGGCCGCGCAGCTTGATCGGGGAAAACAGGGCGCTCATGCAGGGAGTTCCGGGGGATGGAGGGCAATCATGGAAGTGTAGTGAGCGGATGCCGGATTGCTAGCCGCGCGGCGGACATGCCCGCCCGTGGCGGCATGCATTGCGCGCGTCATATGATCACGGGATCGCGACATCAACTCAGCCGCCGCCCTACTCCAGCTCCTCGAACTGGCCCGCCCTGGGCTTGCCCATGCGGATGCGGCCGTCGGGCAGCAGCTCGCCGTCGGCCTCGGCGGAAAACTGGATCGTGGTGCGGCCATCCTTCATCGCCGTCGCCTTGCCGAGCGGGCCGAGCTTGTCCGCGAACGCGGTGTCGTCGAGGACGAACACGCGGTAGTCGGTGAGATGGAAGCGGCGCTGCGCCTGCCATGTCAGCGCGGGTACCGATGTGCGCATATCGCCGTCGGTCTTGCGATCGATGCTGCGGCCGGTCGCGTCGCGGAACAGGTCCGGCGCATCGACGAGGCGCGCGCGGCGGTCGTCGACGGCGTAGAGGTTCAGCGTGACGATGTGGCGCTCGCTGCGGAAGGTGACGGCGACGTAGCGCGAGTCCGCCGACCAGGCGGCGTGGAACGCATCCGGCGCAGTGTCGAGGATGTTGTCGTCGTTGACGTTGTCGAGCGTCATAAGTCGGCGATGACCCGGCTCCGCCATCAGATAGGCGTGAAATTTATCATGCGCGCCGTCGCCCTCACCATGGACGGCGATGGCGAGCCGCTTGTTCGGCGCCCACCCGCCCGAGATGATGCCGTACTCGCCCTTCGCATAGGTGTGCTCGGCCGTGGCGTGCGCCTGCGGCAGGTCGGCAAGCACGACGAAGAGCGCAGCAGCGATGGCACAGCGGAATTGCATGATGGTTTGTCGCGGCCAAAAGCCACCGCGTTCAACGATGACTTCACTCCACCAGCGTGAACTGGAGCAGCAGCGTACGCTGGAGCATTGAAAAATTGTCGTCCGAGACCAGCGTCAGCACGGTGTCGCCCGCGGGCGTGACGTGGGCGTCGATGCCTTCCATGTTGTCGATCTCCTGGCCGAGATCGGCCTTGAACAGCGCAGGGCCGTCGACCACCGCGCCCGGCGCGATCGATTTCAGGGGAATCGAGCGGATGCGGATGTCGACGCCGGTGAACCAGGAGAATTTGCGTTCGAGAATGAGCAGCTCGCCCGACGGCAAGAGCACCGCGTCGCTGATGTCGAACTTCTCGGTGCGGCGGACGCTGAACTGGCCGGGCGTGGGGCCGCCGATCAGGAACGCGACCAGATTGCCGTCGGCGTCCAGCCCGCGCTCGGAGAAGGCGATCAGGGTGCCGGCGAGCGGCTGGCCCTTCGGGACGAAGACCAGCCCCTCGAGCCCCTTGTTGTGCGGCAGCTTGCGCAACGCGGGCGGCACCTGGATCACCTCGCCGCGGGCGCGCGTGCCGCCTTTCGAAAAATCGTAGCGCAGGATCTGGTTGACGCGCTCGAGCCCGACATAGACGACATTGCCGTCGCGCGTCAGCGACTCCGAATCCCACCAGAGGCGCTTTTCCGTGATCGGCCGTCCCTCCGCATTGAGCAGCGGCGCGGCCTCGACGTCGTCGAGCCCGGTCATCCTGCTGCCGGAATAGCGGATGGCCCCGGTGAACCAGCCGCCCTGGTCGGAGACCGCAAGGAAACGTTCGCCTTTCGCATCCAGCCGGATGCCGGACAGGCCGCCGAAGCCGCGATAGGGCGAGGTCAGCACCAGGCCGCTGCGATACTCCAGCGAACCGAAGCGCGTGCGCGAGCGGTCGCGCGGCTCGAAATTCGGGATCGGCCGCGCGTTGACCTCGATGCTGACGGGCTCGGCGACGGCGCGCTCGACCTGGAGCGGCCGCGGCGGCGGCTCGGTCGTGGCTTGCGCCTGCGCAAATCGGGACAGTGCGAAAGTGGAAAATCCCGCCGCCGCGTGGCCAAGGAAGCTGCGGCGGGATCGAAGCGTGCTCACGAATGCAGTTTGCGGCGCGGACGGCTTGCCGAGGGCTGCGGTGCGGTCGCCGTCTCGCTGAACAGCTCGGCAAGCTTCTCGGTGATGGCGCCGCCGAGCTCCTCGGCGTCCACGATCGTCACTGCGCGGCGATAGTAGCGCGTGACGTCATGGCCGATGCCGATCGCGATCAGCTCGACCGGCGAGCGGGTCTCGATCTCCTCGATGATGTGGCGCAGGTGCCGCTCGAGATAGTTGCCGGCGTTGACCGACAGCGTGGAATCGTCGACCGGCGCGCCGTCCGAGATCATCATCAGGATCTTGCGCTGCTCGGGCCGGCCGAGCAGGCGCTTGTGCGCCCAGTCCAGCGCCTCGCCGTCGATATTCTCCTTGAGGAGTCCCTCGCGCATCATCAGGCCGAGGTTCTTCCGCGCACGGCGCCAGGGCGCGTCGGCGGACTTGTAGATGATGTGGCGGAGATCGTTGAGACGGCCGGGATTGGCCGGCTTGCCGGCCGCAAGCCACGCTTCACGCGACTGCCCGCCCTTCCAGGCGCGCGTGGTGAAGCCGAGAATCTCGACCTTGACGCCGCAACGCTCCAGCGTGCGGGCGAGGATGTCGGCGCAGGTCGCCGCCACCGTGATCGGGCGGCCGCGCATCGAGCCGGAGTTGTCGAGCAGCAGCGTCACCACGGTGTCGCGGAACGTCGCCTCCTTCTCGTGCATGAAGGACAGCGGGTGATAGGGATCGGTCACCACGCGCGACAGCCGCGCGGGGTCGAGGATGCCCTCTTCGAGATCGAACTCCCAGGCGCGATTCTGCTGCGCCATCAGCTTGCGCTGCAGCCGGTTGGCGAGGCGGGCGACGATGCCTTGCAGATGCGCCAGCTGCTTGTCGAGATAGGCGCGCAGGCGCTCCAGCTCGTCATGGTCGCAGAGGTCTTCGGCGGCGATGACTTCGTCGAATTTCGGCGCGAAGGCGTGATATTCCGGCCCGCGCGGCTCGTTCTTCCCGTGCGCGTTCGGACGCGTCGCCTCGCCCGGCGTCTCGTCGTCGCCGAGCTCGCCGTCGTCGAACGTGTCTGACGTCGAGGCCTGCGCGCTTTCCATCGCGCTCTCGCTCATCTCCTCGCTCGACGCCTGCGCCTGGTCGGCGCTCATCTCCTGGGCGGCATCGGAATCGGGCGAGCCCTCGGCGCCGGACTGGTCGTTGTCGCCGTCGCGGTTTTCGTCGTCGTCGTCATTCTCTTCGCTGTCGGCGTTGCGCTCGTCGCCGAGCTCGAGCGCCGACAAGAGGTCATGCACGGCGTCGCCGAACCTGGTCTGGTCCTCGACCACGCCGTCGAGCCGGTCGAGGCGCTTGCCGATCTTGTCTTCGAGAATCGGCCGCCAGAGATCGACCATCTTCTTCGCAGCCGTCGGCGGCGCCATGCCGGTGAGGCGCTCGCGCACCAGCATCGCCAGCGCATCGGCCAGCGGCGCGTCGGCGCGGTCGGTGATCTCGTCGAACTTGCCGCGATGGAAATGGTCGTCGAGCATCGCGGTGAGGTTTTTCGCAACGCCCGCCATGCGGCGCGCGCCGATCGCCTCCACCCTCGCCTGCTCGACCGCTTCGAACACACCGCGTGCCTGCGGATTGCCCGGCATCAGCTTGCGATGCAGCTTCGGATCGTGACAGGCGAGCTTCAGCGCGATGGAATCGGCGTGGCCGCGCACGATGGCGGCATCGCGCTTGGTCATCTTGCGCGCCGGCTCGGGCAGCCGCGCCTTGCCGGGCGCAAGGCCCGGCCGCTCGGCGGCAAAGGAGACCTCGAGCTCGGGCGATTTCGCGATCGCCTTCAGGCAGGAAGCCACCGAGCGCTTGAACGGCTCGGTCGGCGCTTCCTTGCTGTTACGGAATTTGGAATTGGATGATGATGTGCTCATAGCGACTTCGTAAACGAATGGCGCGTCACGCCGCCGGGATAGCCCTTGAGAGTGCCGAATTCCTCGTACCCGCAGGAACGATAGAAGCCCGGCGCCTGGAAACTCATCGTGTCGACATAGGCCTGGATCGCGCCATGCCGTCTCGCCTCATCCTCGATCGCCGCGATCAGCTTCGTCCCAAAACCCTTGCCGCGCTGCTTCTGGTCGATCCAGAAGTACTGGATGAACAGAACCGCGGCCCAGAGATGCCCGACGATGCCGCCGACGATCTTGCGGCGGTCCTTCAGTGAGACCGCGATGCTCCTGACCTTCTGCTTCCCAAAGTGCTCGTCGTTATAGGCGCCGAGCCCGGCGAGCACAGCCTTCTTGGTCGTCCCAATGGTGCGCTCGACGGTGATGGTGGCCATGGGTCAGCTGAGCGCCACGTTGACTGCCGATTCCGGCAGCTCCGCATTGAAGCAGCGCTGGTAGAACTCCGCGACCAGGGGACGCTCGAGCTCGTCGCACTTGTTGAGGAAGGTGACGCGGAAGGCGAAGCCGATATCGCCGAAAATGTCGGCGTTTTCCGCCCAGGTGATCACCGTGCGCGGGCTCATCACCGTCGACAGATCGCCATTGGCGAACGCGTTGCGGGTGAGATCGGCGAGGCGCACCATCTTGTTGACGATGTCGCGACCTTCCTGGGTGCGATAGTGCTTGGCCTTCGCCAGGACGATCTCCACTTCCTCGTCGTGGCTGAGATAGTTCAGCGTAGTGACGATCGACCAGCGGTCCATCTGGCCCTGGTTGATCTGCTGGGTGCCGTGATAGAGGCCCGAGGTGTCGCCAAGGCCGACCGTGTTGGCGGTCGCAAACAGCCGGAAGGACGGATGCGGCTTGATCACCTTGTTCTGATCCAGGAGCGTCAGGCGGCCGGAGACTTCCAGCACGCGCTGGATCACGAACATCACGTCCGGACGGCCGGCGTCGTATTCGTCGAACACCAGCGCGACGTTGTGCTGGAGCGCCCAAGGCAGGATGCCGTCGCGGAATTCGGTGACCTGCTTGCCGTCGCGGACCACGATCGAGTCCTTGCCGACGAGGTCGATACGGCTGATGTGGCTGTCGAGGTTGACGCGCACGCAGGGCCAGTTCAGGCGGGCGGCGACCTGCTCGATATGGGTGGATTTGCCGGTACCGTGATAGCCGGTCACCATCACGCGGCGATTGCGGGCGAAGCCGGCGAGAATGGCGAGCGTGGTGGCGCGGTCGAAGCGGTAGTCGGAATCAACTTCAGGCACATGAGGATCGACTTCGGAATAGGCCGGCACTTCGAGATCGCTGTCGATCCCGAACACCTGGCGCACCGACACCTTCATGTCGGGCAAACCGGAAACTTCCTCAACTTTGGACATGGCGGCGGTCGTCATCAATCCTCCGAGGCCCCGGGCGATCCCGAGACCAGTTATTGCACGGTGGCTGCGGCTGGGTGCGTTTGCGAACCTATCAGAGACAACGTGCGGGCAGAAGCCCGCCCTCCAATCAAAGTTCCGTTGTCTTTTCATTTAGATAGGCAAGGAACGCGATTTTTGGAAGGCTGCCCTGCGAATCACGCTCGAATTTCGGGCGGACCAGCTGGCCTGCCCACGCGAATGGCACTTTTACCGCCTCTCCTTACTTATGTAGGGTCTGGACCGGCGTAACCCCTCCCACCACGAAAGACGACGTGACGTCATTCCTCGATCCCTTCATCGCTTTCGTCTCGGCCCACGCGTGGCTGGCTTATCTGACCCTGTTCCTGGCAGCGCTTCTGGAAGCCGTTCCGGTGGTGGGATCGGTGGTCCCGGGCTCGACCATCATCCTGGCGCTCAGCGCCCTGATCCCGGGCGGCGAGCTGAAACTCGGCTGGGTGCTGCTGGCGGCCGCGCTCGGGGCCGTGCTGGGTGACGGCTCGGCCTATTGGATCGGGCACCGGCAGCAGCGCGAGATCCTCAACACCTGGCCGCTGACTAATTATCCGCGCGTGGTCGAGGAGAGCGAAAACTTCTTCCTCCGCTTCGGCACCTGGGCCGTGTTCTTTGCCCGCTTCGTGCCGCCGATCCGCGCATTTGTCCCGGTCACGGCCGGCGCGCTCGGGATGCCCCCTGCCCGCTTCTACGCGATCAACATCCCGGCGATCCTGGTCTGGGCCCCCGCGCATGTGCTGCCGGGCGTGCTGGCGGTGTCGGCCCTGCACGAATATGCCGGGCTGCCGCACCATGAGCATGTCGGCAAGCATATCTGGATGCTCGCCGTGATCGGCGGTGCGATCGTGCTGAGCGTGACGGTTTGGATCTATCGTCGGCGGAGCGGTGGTGGTGTCGCGGCGGCCAAGCCGCGGGTCTGATTAGCTTTGGCTGCCACGGCGGACGGAGGTGCGCTCCCTCCCCCGCTTGCGGGGGAGGGTTGTGGGGGAGGGTGCATCCACAATCGAGAACCCCCAAGAGGAGGGAGCCCTCACCCGCGCCTCCGGCGCGACCTCTCCCGCAAGCGGGAGAGGTTAGGACCCGCCCGTCCGCCGCCCCGGCGCGGGTCCAACGTACCGCGCGCGCGGGCGGATCAGCTTGCCGAACTGCAATTGCTCGCTGGCGTGCGCAATCCAGCCGACGCTGCGGGCCATCGCAAACAGCGCGAGCTCGCTGCCCGCAGGCAGGCGCAGGGCATGCACGAGGACGGCGAGCGCATAGTCGATATTGACGAATTCGCCGGTCGCCTCGGCGATCCGCTCCGGCACTTCGCGCGTGAATTTGCGCGGCGCGCCGGCGCGCGACAGCGCATTCAGCAGCGATTGCGCGCGGGGATCGCCGCGCTTGTAGACGCCGTGGCCGAAGCCGGCGAAGCGCTCGCCGAGCGCGACGCGTTCGCGCACCACGGGAGCGACATCGCGGTCGACCAGCGTTTTCACCAGTTGCGAAGCCAGCACGCCGGCGCCGCCGTGCTTGGGTCCCTTCAGCGCGGCGAGGCCGGCGATGACGGCGTCGTAGAGATTGAGGCCGGTCGAGGCCGCGCAGCGCGCGGTGAAGGTCGAGGCGTTCAGTTCATGATCGGCGAGCAGAACGAGTGCGCGGCGGATCAGATCGGGCGCATGCTTGTTGTCCGCCGCCCAGACGCGCGCGACCTGCTGGTGCAGCGGCTCGGCCGAGGCTTCCGCATTGAGCATGGTCGCAACCAGCAGGCGGACGATGCGCGCGCCGACCATGGCGCGGCCATCGGGGGCGCGGGTGAAGGCGCGGGGATCGGCGCTCGCGGCCAGCGCCAGCACGGCGATGGCGCGGTCGATCGGCGCAGCGCGGCGCGCGGCGCCTGCGATCGTGCGCATCTCCTCGGATATCTCGGGCTGATTGTCAGGCGCAAACGGATCGACGCCGGAGACGTCCCAGAGCAGCGTCGCCGTGTGCTCCAGCGTGTCGTTCTCGGCGAGGTCGACGCAATTGACACCGCGATAGATCGCGCCCTCCTCGGTGATGGTCGAGATCTCCGTGTCCATGACCGGCAAGTCGGCATCGAAGCTGCGCAGCCCGCGCGGCTCCGGCGACGGCACCCGGCGCTCCTTCAGGGCGCGGACGTCCTCGGCGCGGTAGCGGTTCTTGCGCGAATCCGGCGTCGGCTCGGAGCGGATCAGGCCGCGGCTGACATAGGCGTAGAGCGTGGCCGGCGAGATCGCGAGTTCGGCGGCCGCCTCCCGGGCGGAGAGGTAGAGCTCATCAGAATTTTTCATATTGATTTATGTAATCAAGATTGATCAATCTGTCGAGAGGCCCGATTTTTGACCTGCGTAGAACAGGAGATTTGGGCCATGAACATCCACCTCACCAAAAGTCAGATCGGGCTGGACGGCGTTCCCGCGGCCGAGACCGTGCTGAGCCATGTCGACGGCGAGCGCGGCGAGCTGATCATCGCCGGCGAGCATGTCGGCCGGCTGGCCGCCAAATCGAGCTTTGAGGGCGTCACCGCCCGGCTCTGGAACGGCGCCAGCAAGACCTCGCTGAGCGAGGCCAATGTGCGGGCGAGCCTGGGCGCCGCACGCGAGCGCGCCTTCGCGCGGCTCGCCGAGCTGCTGCCGGCGACGCACGGCATGGGAATCGTCGATGGGTTTCGCGCGGCCGTCGCGGGCCTTCGCGCCGAACACGGGCTGGAGCATGAGGCGACCATCGTCGGCGCCTTTCCGGTGATATCAGGCGCGCTGGTCCGGCGCGCCAAGGGGCTCGAGCCGGTCGCGCCCGATCCGAGCGCGAGCCACGCCGCCGACACGCTGCGCATGCTGCATGGGCGCGCGCCGGCAACGCGCGAGGTCACGGCGCTGGATGCCTATCTCGTCACCGTCTGCGACCACGGCATGAACGCCTCGACCTTCACCACGCGCGTGGTGGCCTCGACCCAGGCCGATCTGTTCGCAGCCGTCACCGCCGGCTATTGCGCACTGACCGGTCCCTTGCATGGCGGCGCGCCGGAGCCGGTGCTGGAAATGCTCGATGCGATCGGCTCGCGCGAGCGGATCCAGCCCTGGGTGGATGCCGCGCTCGCACGCGGCGAGCGGATGATGGGTTTTGGGCATCGCGTCTATCGCGTGCGCGATCCGCGCGCCGACGTGCTGAAGACCGCGATCGAGGCCCTCGCCTCCAACGGCGCCGACCTGCCGTTTGCCGGCGAGGTCGAGGCCTATATCCGCGCAGCGCTGCGCAAGAAGAACCCGGACCGGCCGCTGGAGACGAATGTGGAGTTCTTCACCGCGATCCTGCTCGATGCGCTCGCGATTCCAAGGCAGGCGTTCACGCCGATCTTCGCGGTGGCGCGCGCCGCCGGCTGGACCGCGCATGCGCGCGAGCAGCAGCGTACCGGGCGGCTGATCAGGCCGAGTTCGTCTTATGTGGGGGCGGTGCCGGAGGATTCGGGCGAGTAGCGTGTAGCGGGAGCATGACGGCGGGGCCAATTACTCCGCCGTCGTCCCGGCGAAGGCCGGGACCCATACCGCGTGATTTATCGATTGCAACAAAGTAGGCGTGCCGAACGCCGAGTCTTCGCCAAACTACTCCCTGGGGCTATGGGTCCCGGCCTTCGCCGGGACGACATGGGAGAGTGTAGCGGCGGTTATCGCAACATTGACACGTGGAGAGGCTTACGCCTCCCGCACCACCGTCTTCAGATAATTATACGCCTTGATGATCTCGATCAGGCGGTCTTCGGTCGAGCGGTCGCCGCCGTTGGCGTCGGGGTGGTGCTGCTTCACCAGCGCCTTGTACTTGCTCTTGACGTCGGCGAGCGTGGCACTGGGGCCGAGGCCCATGACCTGGAGCGCCTTGCGCTCGGCGTTCATCACCTTGCGCGTCTCGGCCTTGGGCTGGGCGTCCGGACCCTTCCGCCAGTTGGCGCGGCCATTGATCTCAGAGAACATGCTGAACGGATCGGACGCCATGTCGATATCGGCTTCCGCACCCTTCTTGCCGCCGTTGGCGCCCATCTTCCAGGTCGGGCGGTGGCCGGTCAGCGCATCCTTCTGGTAGCGCGCGACGGCGTCGGCATTCATGCCGGAGAAGAAATTGTAGTTCTGGTTGTACTCGCGCACGTGATTGAGGCAGAAGTGCCAGTACTCGCGCTGGTTCTCACGCCCCTTCGGCGCGCGGTGTGCGCCCTTGTTCTGGCATCCGGCCCATTCGCACGCGACCGCGGTGTCGCGCGGCTTCACCTCGGGCTGCTTGCCCCGCGGCTTGACGCGGATGGAGTCGAAGAACTTTGATGAATCGATCGGCATGGCTGACTTTGACTACGCAATGCAAAAACCTTCAAGTCTTGACATTGCAATTAGCTGCGAACCCGGCAAATAACGGAGTGCGACCTCTGCACCTGAATGGCACACACATGGCTATGAGCGACATTATCAGCAACAAGTTGCAGGAAGCTTTCACGCCGGAAAGCCTGCAGGTTGTCGACGAGTCACATCTGCATGAGGGCCATGCCGGCCATCGGCCCAGCGGCGAGACGCACTTTCGCGTTTATATTGTGTCTCAAGCCTTCAAAGGGAAGAGCCGGGTCGATCGCCACCGCATGATAAATGCGGCGCTGGCCGCGGAACTCTCCGGCAGCGTGCACGCGCTCGCCATCCACGCGCAGGCGCCGGGGGAAGGGTAGCCCAGTCATTCCGGGGCGATGCAAAGCATCGAACTACGGGGCGCAATTGCGCCCCTGAGAATCTCGAGATTCCGGGTTCGCCCTTCGGGCGCCCCGGAATGACGATGCAAGTCGGCAACGTAAGCAGAACTAGAACGACGTCCCCGCCCTTCTCGGCTTGGCTTCCTCCATCTCGGCCTCGCGCGGCACCGGTGAAATACGGAGCGCGGTGATGCGGTTGCGTTCGCGGCGCAGGACGCGGAAGCGGAAGCCGTGAAACGTGAAGCTCTGGCCGCGATCGGGGATCGAGCGGGCCTCGTGAATGACGAGGCCGGCGACCGTGGTTGCCTCTCCATCGGGCAGATGCCAGTCCATGGCGCGGTTGAGATCGCGGATCGGCACCGAGCCGTCGACCACGACCGAGCCGTCCGGCTGGGCGCGCACGCCGGCGACCACGACGTCGTGCTCGTCGGAGATGTCGCCGACGATCTCTTCCAGAATGTCCTCCAGCGTCACGAGACCTTCGACTTCGCCGTACTCGTCGACGACGAGCGCGAAATGGGTCTTGCGGCGGCGGAACGCCTTGAGCTGCTCGGACACGGGGCGCATCTCCGGCACGAACCAGGGCGGCAGCGCGATGGTGGAGACGTCGATGCGCGAGGTGTCGCCTTCGGAGGCGCGGATCGCGCGCAAGAGATCCTTGGCGTGGAGCACGCCGATGATGTTTTCCGGCTTCTCGCGCCAGAGCGGAATGCGGGTGTATTCGGTCGCCAGCACCTCGCGCAGCAGCTCCTCCGGCGGCAGGTCGGCGTTGATCATCATCATCTCGGTGCGATGGATCATGACGTCGGAAACCTGGAGCTCGCGCAGGTCGAGCAGGCCGCCGAGCATGTCGCGGTCCTGCTTCTCGAACTTGCCCTCGTGATGCAACAGGTCGACCGCGCCGCGCAGGCGCTCGGTCGGCGACAGGATGGCTTGGTGCTCGCCGGCAAGGCCGAACAGGCGCATCAAGAGGCGCACGATGACTTCGACGATCTTGAGGAGCGGCCCCAGCACATACATGGTCAGCCGCATCGGGCGCGCGACCGCAAGCGCCATGCGGTCGGGCGCGTTGATGGCGATGGTCTTGGGCAGCACCTCGGCGAAGATCACCACCAGCGCGGTCATCACGCCGGTGGCGTAGAGCACGCCGACATCGCCGAACCAGGACGTGAAGATGGCGGTGGCGAGCGCGGAGGCGCCGATATTGGCGATGTTGTTGCCGAGCAGCAGCGCGCCGATCAGGCGCTCGCGCATGTCGAGCAATTGGGAGACGACGTCGGCGTCGTGATTACCCTGCTTGGAGAGCCGCAGCATGCTGGCGCGCGAGGCGCCGGTCAGCGCGGTCTCGCTCGCCGCGAAGAACGCCGAGACCAGCAGGCAGAGGACGACGATGGTGAATCCGAGCCAGTCCATGCACCACTCGAGTTTCTTGTCTTGACGCGTTTTCCTTGCGCGAACCGGTCCCCACTTCGCTCGAAAACGCTTTCACGAAATTCAGCCGCGCATCAGGCCTTCTGCGCGAGCTTCTCTTTCAGGAAGTCGCGCACCGGGGCCGGCTCGACGTCCTTTGCGATCACGGCGCGCCCGACCGCCTCCAGCAGGATGAAGGTGAGCTTGCCGCGCTTGACCTTCTTGTCCTGCGCCATCAGGGCCATCAGCGCGTCGGCATCGGCAAGCCCTTCCTGCGAAAAGCCCGCGATGTCCTGCAAGCGGGTCGGCAGGCCGGCCTCGATGAGATGCCGCTCGACGCGCGCCGCGTCGGCCTCGCCGATCATGCCGAGCTTGGCCGAGAACTGCGCCGCCAGCGTCATGCCGATCGCGACGCCCTCGCCGTGGAACAGACGGTCGGAGAAGCCGGTCGCAGCTTCCAGCGCGTGACCAAAGGTGTGGCCGAGATTGAGCAGCGCGCGTTCGCCGGTCTCGCGCTCGTCGCGCGAGACGATTCCGGCCTTGGCACGGCAGGAGGTGGCGATCGCGTGCTCGCGCGCTGATCCGCCCTTGAAGATGTCGGAATGGTTCTTTTCCAGCCAGGTGAAGAAGGCCTCATCGCCGAGCACGCCGTATTTGGCGACCTCGGCATAGCCGGCGTGGAACTGGCGCGGCGACAGCGTGTCGAGCACGGCGGTGTCGGCGATGACCAGCACCGGCTGGTGGAAGGCGCCGAGCAGATTCTTGCCCTGCGGCGAGTTGATGCCGGTCTTGCCGCCGACGCTGGAATCGACCTGCGCCAGCAGCGAGGTCGGCACCTGCACGAAATCGACGCCGCGGCGCAGGATCGCGGCGGCAAAGCCGGCGAGATCGCCGACCACACCGCCGCCGAGCGCGATGACGAGATCGTTGCGCTCGATCTTCGCGGCGATCAGGGCTTCGCTGACCTTTTCCAGGCCGGCATAGGTCTTGGAGATCTCGCCTTCCTCGACGACGATGCGCGACGTCGGGATGCCGGCGGCCGCGAGCGATGCTTCGGCCGGCTCGAGCCAGTGCTTTGCAACGGTACGGTCGGTGACAACAGCCGTGCGCACGCCTGGGCGCAGCGCTGCGACCCGTTCGCCGAGCGAGGCCAGCACGCCGCGGCCGATGACGATGTCATAGGCGCGGTCGCCGAGCGCGACGTCGACGTTGACGGGATCGGAATGTTTCAACGGCGCAGTCATCGTACGGCACTCGCAACGTCGGCAGGTGGTTGGGCGGCCTGTTCGCCGCAGAGATGGGCGCGCAGCGTCTCGATACACTCCTCGACGATCTTGTCGTGCGGCACGTCGCGCGAGGCGATGGTGAGGTCGGCATGGCTGTAGACCGGCTCGCGCTCGGTGAGCAGGCGCGTCACGGTTCCCTCGGGGTCGGCGGTCTGGAGCAACGGGCGGTCGGCGCGGCGGCGGACGCGGCGCATGATGACGTCGTGGTCGGCCTTCAGCCAGATCGAGACCGCCTTGGCCGCGATGCGTGCGCGCGTCTCCTCGCGCATGAAGGCGCCGCCGCCGGTCGCCAGCACCACCGGGCCGCCGTCGAGCAGGCGCGCGATCACGCGGGCCTCGCCGTCGCGGAAATGGCCCTCGCCATGGCGCTCGAAAATCTCCGGTATGGTCATGCCGGCCGCCGCCTCGATCTCGGTGTCCGCATCGACGAAGGGCAGCTTGAGCCGGGCCGCCATGCGGCGGCCGATGGTGGATTTGCCCACCCCCATCATGCCGACGAGCACGATCGAGCGCGCCCCGAGCGCCGACAGGATGTCGGCCTCAGGCGATGCTTGTATCGGCAACGCGGCGTCGGACATGGGTCTCGCTCTGGATCTCGCTCGATCTGCCGCCAAAAACGGCCTGCTTTGGCCACCTATACGACCCCAAAGGGGGCCTCGCCAGAGGACTCTTGCCACGAAACGGCGAACATGTTGGATGATTTCATTGGTTAATTTGCCTGCCAAGTCCCCTACAGAGACCCCAGACCGATGCCCAGCCTGTTCCGCTTCCTGACGGTCGTCGCCGTGATCGCCGGCATCGTCTATGGCGTGATTTTCGCGCTGGCGAACTTCGTCAATCCCAAGCCGCGGGAAATGTCGGTGACGATCCCGCCGGATAAGTTTCTCAAGAAATAGGGGTTAGCCTCCAGGGCATGCGTGCAAAGCCCTCAGACGCCAAGCTCACCGGCCTGTTCCTCGACATGCTCGCGGCGGAACAGGGCGCCGGCCCCAATACGCTCGATGCCTACCGCCGCGACCTCACGGACTTCTCCGAGTTTCTGGGCCGCGTCGGCCACAGTTTTGCGGACGCCGAAACCCAAACGCTGCGCGACTATCTCGCCGATCTCGACACGCGTGGCTTCAAATCCACCAGCGTCGCGCGCCGCCTGTCGGCGATGCGGCATCTCTACCGCTTCCTGCTGAACGAGCGGATTCGCGGCGACGATCCCGCCGCGATCCTGTCCGGCCCGAAACGCGGCCGCGGCCTGCCAAAGGTGCTGTCGATCGCGGATGTCGACCGCATGCTCCGCCGCGCCAGGGAATTGAGCGAGGCGGAGGATGCCTCGCCCTCGAAGCGGCTGCGCGCCTTGCGGCTCTATTGCCTGCTCGAGGTGCTCTACGCCACGGGCCTGCGCGTCTCCGAGCTGGTGGCGCTGCCGCGCACGGCGGCCAAGCGCGACGCCCGCATGATCGTCGTGCGCGGCAAGGGCAACAAGGAGCGACTGGTGCCGCTGAACGAGGCCTCGCGGCAGGCGATGGCGGATTATCTCGCCGCGACCGAAGCCGCGAAATCCGACAAGAAGACCAGCGTTGCCGCCTCGAAATGGCTGTTCCCCTCCTTCGGCGAGAGCGGGCATCTGACCCGGCAGCATTTCGCCCGCGACCTCAAGGAGCTCGCGGTCGCCTCCGGGCTTCAGGCCCGGCTGGTCTCCCCGCACGTGCTGCGCCACGCCTTTGCCAGCCACCTCCTGCACAACGGCGCTGACTTACGCATCGTGCAGACCCTGCTCGGCCACACCGACATCTCGACCACCCAGATCTACACCCATGTGGTCGAGGAGCGGCTCAAGAGCCTGGTGCGCGACCTGCACCCGCTGGCGGAGAAGTAGGCCTGCCGCAGCCGAAACCGCCTTGACTTCGGCCACATCTCCGCAGAAAGAGCCGTGGCCTCACGATTGAATTGGCGGGCTGCCCAGAAGCCCACAAGCCAACTCATTGAAGAGGCTACACTTCTTTCCCCAGGTCCGAAATCGCTTCGCCGCCTCGCCCCGTCCTCCCTATATTGAGTTGATGCAAGACCAGATGCGCAGCTATCTCGACTTCGAAAAGCCCGTCGCCGAGCTCGACTCCAAGGTCGACGAGCTGCGGACGCTCGCGGCCTCCGGGACCGACATCACCGACGAGATCGGGCGGATCGAGGACAAGGCGGCGCAGGCGCTGGCCGACCTCTATACGAACCTGTCGCCGTGGCAGAAGACGCTGGTCGCGCGTCATCCGCAGCGGCCGCATTTCAACGACTTCATCAAGGGCCTGATCACCGAATTCACGCCGCTCGCCGGCGACCGCAAGTTCGGCGAGGACGAGGCCCTGGTCGCCGGCTTCGGCCGCTTCCGCGGTGAGCCGATCTGCGTGATGGGCCAGGAAAAGGGCGATTCCACCGAGAGCCGCATCCGGCACAATTTCGGCATGGCGCGGCCCGAGGGCTATCGCAAATGCGTGCGGCTGATGGAGATGGCCGAGCGATTCGGCCTGCCGGTGCTGTCGCTCGCCGATTCCGCCGGCGCCTATCCCGGCATCGGCGCCGAGGAGCGCGGCCAGGCCGAGGCGATCGCGCGCTCGACCGATGCGTGCCTGTCGCTGGGCGTGCCGAACGTCGCCATCATCACCGGTGAAGGCATGTCGGGCGGCGCCATCGCGATCACCACCGCCAACCGGGTGCTGATGCTGGAGCACGCGATCTACAGCGTGATCTCGCCGGAGGCCGCCTCCTCCATCCTCTGGCGCGACGGCACCAAGGCGCAGGAAGCCGCCAACAACATGAAGATCACCGCCCAGGACATGCTCCGCTTCGGGGTGATCGACAGCATTTTGAAGGAGCCGGTCGGCGGCGCCCACCGCGACCCCGCCGCCATGATCGCCACCACGGGCGAGGCCATCGCCAAGGCGTTTGACGAGCTCCGCGGCCTCGACGGCGACGCCATCCGCAAGCAGCGTCGGCAGAAATTCCTCGATATCGGCCGGAAACTGGGCTGATTCGGGCGGCCTCGACGTCGTCATTCCGGGACGATGCGAAGCATCGAACCCGGAATCTCGAGATTCAGGATCCGCCCTTCGGGCGCCCCGGAATGACGGTTGGAGCCCGGTAACCCCGCATTAACCCTTTTTTTGCCCAAATCGGCGATCTGAGTCCCAATTGGGCCGGAAGGCCCAAGTAAGGCCCAAAGTCGCGTCCATTTAGTCTCTGTTGACCATGCTACTGGGCCAACGGGCTCGTGATCCCCGCTCGGGTTGCGACCACATGACCCAGAGGTTAGAATTTTAATCAATGGCTTCAGGGCACAAGCGCTGGAGCGTGGTTTGAAAAAGCCCGTCACGACGGGTCCGGATCTCCGGTCGGATCATGCTCCAAAGAATTGGGGTTCGCGCTCTCTGCCCGGCACGGTGTGGGGTCCATCTTGATTTCTCGTTCGCTTGCTCGCGCGCTCTTGGCTTCGGTTGCGCTGCTGACGGCCAGTGTCCTGCTGGCCGGCTGCGACACCGACCAGGTTTCGCTCGCGACCAACGCCAAGGCCAACCAGCCGGTGCCGCCAAAGCTTCTCGCCGCGATGGTCGAGAAGGACATGGATCTGCAGTCCCCGATCCTGGTCCGCCTGTTCAAGCAGGAAGCCGAGCTCGAAGTCTGGAAGCAGACCCGCAACGGCCAGTTCGCGCTGCTCAAGACCTATCCGATCTGCCGCTGGTCGGGCGATCTGGGTCCGAAGGTGCGCGAAGGTGACCGCCAGGCGCCGGAAGGATTCTACTCGATCAATCCGGGCCAGATGAATCCGCAGTCGGCCTATTACCTCTCGTTCAACACGGGCTATCCGAACGCGTTCGACAAGGCTTTGGGCCGTACCGGCTCGCAGCTGATGGTGCATGGCGATTGTTCTTCGCGCGGCTGTTACGCCATGACGGACGAGCAGATCGCGGAGATCTATTCGCTCGGCCGCGAGTCCTTCTTCGGCGGCCAGAAGGCGTTCCAGCTGCAGGCCTATCCGTTCAAGATGACGCCGGTGAACATGGCCAAGCACCGGAACAATCCGAACATGCCGTTCTGGAAGATGATCAAGGAAGGCTATGATCATTTCGAGGTGACGCGGCAGGAGCCGAAGGTCGATTTCTGCGAGAAGAAGTACGTCTTCGACGCAGCGAAGACGCCCGATGCCAAGCGCGATCCGGTGTTCGACGCCTCGGCAAAGTGCCCGGCCTATGTGATCCCCGAGGACATCGCGAGCGCCGTGCGCGAGAAGGACGCGCGCGACCAGGCCGAGTACGCCAAGCTCGTCGCCAAGGGCACGCCGGTGGCGCGCATGAACACCGGCATCGACGGCGGCATGAACAAGATCTTCGCCGCCAAGATTCCGGAAGGCTCGACCGGCCTGTCGGAGGGCGCCGAAGGCACCACGCTGCAGATGCTGGCAATGGCGAAGGCGCCGGGCACGATCCCCGGCCACGTCAATCCGCCGAAGCCGAATTTCGACGCGGCCGCTCCCTCGCCGCAGGAAGAGCCGGTCGTCGCCGTCAGCGCGCCCGCGACCAGCACGCGCGTCGCGGCCGCCGCGCCCGCCGAGAAATCCCAAGAGAAATCCCAGGGCGGCGGCTTCTTCTCCAACCTCGGCCGCAAGATGGGCCTTGGCACCGCCGACACGACGGCGACCACGCCTCCGCCGTCACAAGCCACGGCGTCCGTGGCCCCGGCCACAACGTCCACGACGCCGCCGACGGCAGCGTCCAGGCTGAAGGCCGCAGTCACCCGGTTCGTGCCGGGACATGACAAGTCCAAGGATGCAGCGAAGGACGCGCCGAAGCCGGCTGTGGCCGCCGCCAAGCCGGCAGAGCCGGTGAAGCCCGACACGCGCCTCGCCGCAACGCGTCCTGCGCTGAAGCCGTCGGTGTCGGATGGTGCGGGTGACAGCGGCCAGATGGCAGGCGCGGCACCTGTGGTGTCGTCGAACTCGTTCGACAGCCGGTTTGGGGCGGTGAAGTAAGCGCGCGGCCTCTCCGCGCGTTCTCTCCGGTCCATTCCAGCCTGACGCCGTCATTCCCCGCGAAGGCGGGGAATCCAGCATTCCAGAGGCACCAATTAGCGATCGAGAAGCCGCGGCGTACTGGATGCCCCGCCTTCGCGGGGCATGACAGGTGAGGTGGGACGAGAGTACCGCGCCTCACTCGCAGGTGAGCAGCGCTACTTTACGGCGCCAGATACCGCAGCAGTTCCGGATTGCCCCTCACCTCGCCCGCCTCGCCCTGCAGCGCGACCCTTCCGCGATCCAGCACGTAGGCATAATCGGCAACGCGGAGTGCGAGGTCGAGGTGCTGCTCGACGATGATGACGGCGATCTCTTTCGCGAGCTCGATCAGGCGCTCGGTGATCTCCTCGATGACGCCGATCCAGACGCCTTCGGTGGGCTCGTCGAGCAGCAGCAGTTTTGGATCCCCTAACATGGCACGGCCGATGGCGAGCATCTTGCGCTCGCCGCCGGAGAGCGTGCCGGCGGGCTGGTCGAGGCGCTGGCCGAGCTTCGGGAAGATGGTCAGCACGTGATCGACTGCGTCGGCCTTGCTGCTCGCGAGCGAGCCGACCGCGAGATTGTCGCGCACCGACAGGCGCGCGAACACCGAATGCTCCTGCGGGACGTAGCCGATGCCGGCGCGCACGCGCTCCTGGGTCGCGCGGCGGCTGATGTCGCGGCCGTCGAAGGCGACCTCGCCCTTCCACGCCGGCAGCTCGCCGACGATGGTCTTCATCAGCGTGGTCTTGCCGGCGCCGTTGCGCCCGAGCACGGCGACGCCGCCGCGCCAGGGAATGCCGAGGTTGACGTCGAACAGGACCTGGCTGCGGCCATAGCCGGCGTCGAGATGCTTGATGTCCAAAAATTCAGGCACGGCGCAGATAGATCTCCTGGACGGATTTGTTGGCCTGGATCTCGGACACGGTGCCTGACGCCAGCACCTTGCCCTGGTCGAGCACGGTCAGGCGATCGCAGATGTCGCGGATGAAATCGAGATCGTGCTCGACGATGACGAGCGAGCAATGTTTCTTGATCGGCTGGAGCAATTCGCCGGTGACGCGGCGCTCCTCGAGGCTCATGCCGCCGGTCGGCTCGTCCAGCAGCAGGAGCTTTGGTTTTCCGGCAAGCGCCATCGCGATCTCCAGCCATTGCTGCTGGCCGTGCGACAGCGCCGCCGCCGCGTCGAAGGCGCGGTCGGCGAGACGAAACTGCGTCAGCATGGTCATGACCTGGTCGTGCAGCGCGCCGCGCGTGCGCGAGAACACGAGGTCGAGCAGCGAGGATTGCGCCTGGAGCGCGAGCAGGATGTTGTCGTACAGCGTCAGCGTCGGCAGCACGCTCGTGATCTGGAATTTCAGGCTCATGCCGGCGCGGGCGCGCTCGGTCGGCGTGAACGCGGTGATGTCGGTGTTGATAAAACTCACCTTGCCCTGCGTCGGCACCTCGGCGCCGGCAATGCACTTCATCAGCGTGCTCTTGCCGGAGCCGTTCGGACCGATCAGGCCGTGAAACTCGTTCTCGCCGACGGTGAGGGCTGCGCCGTCGAGCGCGGTGAGCTTGCCGAAGATCTTTTGGATGCCGGCGGCCTCAAGGAGCGGCATTGCGCTTCTCCTTTGGCGTGGCACCGAAGCTGCCGACACGCTCGCGCTCACCGAGCGCGAAGCTGATCAGGCCGAGCGGCCGGAACAGGATCACGAGCAGCAGCAGCAAGCCCAGGATGATAGGCCAGATGTCACGATAATTGTCGGACAGCCAGAAGCTGACGCCTTCGACGATGATCGCGCCGATGACCGCGCCGATCAGCGTGCCGGGGCCGCCGAACAGCACATAGAGCACCACCTGTGTCGAGACGACGACGCCGACCATGTTGGGCCAGACGAAACCTTCGTGGAAGGCATAGAGGCTGCCGGCAAGGCCGGCGACGCCGCCGCCGATGGTGAAGATGATCGCTTTCAGATGCTGCGCCTTGTAGCCGAAGAAGGCGATACGCTGCTCGTTCTCGCGCAGGCCCGCCAGCGCGAGGCCAAACTGCGAGCGCACCAGGAAGCGGCAGAGCAGGTAGACTACGACGAGGATGCCGAGCACGAGATAGTAGAAGGCGGGCCCTTCCGAGAATTCGTAACCACCGAGCGTCATCGGCGCGATCGAGGGAATACCGTTCTGGCCGCCGAGATAGTACCAGCCGCGCGCGAGGCGGTCGGCGGCGTAGGAGCCGGTGAGCGTGCCCAGCGACACGAAGATCACGCTGGAGGGATGCCGTCCCAGCAGCAGGAAGCCGCCGAGCAGCAGCGCGAAGGTGAGGCCGATGATGGTGCCCGCGGGGAGCACCAGGAAGATGTTGGTGATGTCGAGGTCGCGCGCGAGCAGCGCCACGCCATACCCGGCCGAGCCGAAGAACAGGGCCTGGCCAAAGCTCATGATGCCGGCATAGCCCCAGACCAGATCGAACGACAGGGCGAACAGCGCGAGGATGATCACGCGCGTCGCGAACACCGTGAGATAGTCCTGCAGCACCAGCGGCGCGAGCAGCGCGGCGACGAGCACCACGCCCTCCACGATCGGCAGGACTCTTCGTCCCGCCGCGACCTGTCCCGCCGCTTCGCGTTCAGCCATCGCATCGTCCGCTTCGTCGCCGGCGATGGCTTCCCTTACCACACTCATCGACTTCGGCATTCCGCCTCAGCATTCCTTGGGATCGACGAGCCCGTCGCTGCGTCCGACGATCTCGTAGTTTCCGCCCTTGGCGACCGCGGTGTACATCTTCATCTTGCAGTGCCGCTTGCCCGGCACCATTTCGGCAGGTCCGCCGGGACCTTCGGCGATCTTGGCGTGGTCGAGCGCGGCGGCGACCGACTCGCGGTCGAGCTTGCCCGCTTCTTTCACCGCCGCTTCCCACAGCTTGAGGCCGCGATAGGTGCCGGTGGCGGCGCTGCCGGCGGCGAACAGGAAGTTGCCCGGAAAATCCTTCTCGTAGGCCGCCAGGATTTTTGCGTCGAACGGGTTCTCCTTGGTCAGCACCTTGAAATAGTCGAGGCAGCTCGCGAGGCCCTCGATCTCGCTCGCCTGATTGATGTTGAGCGTGTTCTCGTCATAGTAGACGCAGGCGAGACGGCCGCCGTTCTTGAGGAAGCCCGCTTCGTAGAGCTGCTTGAAGAACGGGCCGACGCCGGGCGGAATGACGGTGTTGAAGACGACGTCGACCTTGTTGGAGATGATGCGGTTGACGGTCGAGGAGAAGTCGACCTGGTCGAGTGGATAGTACTCCTCGAACACGACCTCACCGCCGTTGGATTCGATCACCTTGCGGGCATAGACGTTGAGCGTATGCGGCCAGACATAGTTGGCGCTCGGCAGCGCGAATTTCTTGCCGCCGTTCTTGATCAGCCAGGGTATGAACTCGTCGCATTGCTGCGCCGGCGTCGGGCCGGTGCAGAACAGATAGGGCGTGCACTCCTTGCCTTCGTAGAGCTGCGGATAGATGTAGAGCGTCTTGCCGCGCGCCACGATCGGGTCCTTGATCGCGTTGCGCATCGAGGAGGTGATGCCGCCCAGCACCATGTCGACCTTGTCGCGCTGGATCAGCTTGCGCACGTTGCCGACCGCGACGGATTCGTTCGACGCGGTGTCCTCGATATAGAGCTCGAGCGGACGGCCGAGCATGCCGCCGGCGGCGTTGATCTCCTTGATCACCATTTTTGCGACGTTGGCGTCGGCATTGCCGGCGTACGCAATTGGGCCCGTTAGATCTGTGGCGATGCCGACCTTGATCGGGGCTTCGGCCGCATTGGCCCAGGGGGCCGGGATTACCCAGCTGCCGACGCCGGTCGCGACCGCGCCCGACGCAAAGGCGAAATTGGAGAGGAAGCGGCGGCGTGAGAGCTGCGTACGATCGAACATATGACTAAACCCCTTTGCCAGCGATGAGGCCCTGCGGCCGGAATTTGATGAAGATAATGGCGAGCACAAAGACGAGGACGTCGGCGACGACGGGCGCCATCACCCAGGGCAGCGCGGCACTCAGCGTGCCGATGACGCCGGCACCCGCCACCGGCCCGATGAAGGAGCCGACGCCGCCGACCATGACCGCGACAAAGCCCTGGATCAGGAAGCGCAGGCCGAGATCGGCGAACAGGCTGAAGACAGGCACGATCAGCGCGCCGGCAAGGCCGGCGAGCGCCGCGCCGAAGGCAAAGGTGGCGCCATAGATCAGCGGCGTGGAGATGCCGGAGGCGCGCGCCAGCGAGGGATTTTCCAGCGTGGCGCGGACGCGCAGGCCGAAGCTCGTGCGAGAGAGCAGGAGATAGCAGCCACCCATCACCAGCAGCGTGATGACGATGATGGTGAAGCGCCAGGCCGAGATGTGCATCGCGCCGATGTCGATCGAGCCGCCGATCGGCTCGGGCACGGTGAGATAGAAGCCGCCGATCAGGCCGCGCACGGATTCGCGGATGATCAGGCCCAAGGCGTAAGTGCCGAGCATCGCCACGATCGGCGCGGCGTAGAAGCGGCGGATGATCAGCGCCTCCAGCACGAAGCCGAGCGCGCCGACCACGAAGGGCGCCGCGACCATGCCGGCCCAGATCGGCAGGCCCCTGGCGTAAGCGAGGTAGGTGATGTAGGCCCCGAGCAGGACGAACTCTCCTTGCGCGAAGTTGAAGATGCCCATCATGCTGGCGATGATCCCGAGCCCCAGCACGATCAGGACGATGATCGCGCCGAAGCTCAGGATCTCGAACGCCGCGACGAACGCGTTAGCCATGCGTTGGATTCTTGTTTTTGCGCGTTTTCTTGACGCGAACCGGTATCCACTTCGCTCGAAAACGCTCTGGTCCGTCCGTCTGCATCGACGCCTCGCTCACATCTTCTTCCAGTCGCCGATCTGCTCGAAGGCGTGCGCGGCGCGATAGATGGTCGATTCCTCGAACATGCGGCCGACCAGCATCAGGCCGACGGGCAGGCCGTCGACCATGCCGCAGGGCAGCGACATCGCGGGATGATGGGTGATGTCGAACGGCGCGGTGTTGCCGATCATCTCCAGCGCACGGGCGACGTAATCCTCGCGGCTGGCATTGGGCTCCGGCAGCTTGGTTGCCTTCATCGGCGTCGTCGGCAGCAAAAGCAGATCGTAATCCCCAAACGCCTTGTCGTAGGCGGCGGTCAGCCTGCGGGAGATATTGAGCGCCTTGCCGTAGAAGCGTGGACCGAAATTGTTGTTGATGTAGGTGCCGAGCATCATGAACAGCTTCGTGGTCTCGGACAGCGAGTCGGCCTGCCGGCGCCAGCCGCGATGAAAATCCATCAGCGAGGTCGAATAGAGATCGCCGCGGCTGAGGCCGTAGCCGTCGCCGAACATCATGGTCTGGGTCAGGCCTTCGGTGCCGATCGGGGTCCAGATCGCGCCGCCCAGGAGATGCATCGGGATTGAGACCGTCTCTACGGTGGCGCCAAGATCCTTGAAGCGCTTTGCCGCCTCGCGCACGCTTTCATTCACCGCGGCTTCTGCGACCGGCTGCTCAAAGCCTTCCTTGAGAATGCCGATCTTCATGCCCTTGACGCCCTGGCCGAGCGCCTTGGTGTATTCCTCGACCTTCGGAGCCTTGATGCGCGGATCGTAGCCGTCATCGCCGGCGAGCACTTCAAGCAGCAGCGCGTTGTCAGCGACGGTCGCGGTCATCGGACCGGTATGGTCGACATAGATCTCGATCGGCATGATCCCGGTGTAAGGCACGAGGCCCCAGGTCGGCTTCATGCCGTAAATGCCGCAGAACGAGGACGGCATGCGGATCGAGCCGCCCTGATCGCCGCCGATCGCCATGTCGACCTCGCCGAGCGCGACCACGACGCCCGAGCCTGACGACGAGCCGCCGGCCGAGTACCCCATCTTGTGCGGATTATGCACGGGCCCGTAAGAGCCGGTATGGCTGCCGCCGGACAGGCAGAAGTGCTCGCAATGCACCTTGCCCTTGATCTCGGCACCGGCATCCAGCATGCGCGTGACGATGGTGGCGTCGAAATCGGGCACATAGCCTTCCAGCGTCGACGAGCCGTTGGTCATGGGCACGCCGGCCAGCATGATGTTGTCTTTCAGCGCGACGGTCTTGCCCTTGAGCTTGCCGCCGGCGGCGCCCTTCACCGTCGACTTGCGATACCAGGCGTTGCGCGGGTTCTCCTCGGGCGAGGGCCGATAGCCCGGCGTGCGTGGATATTTCACCTCCGGTACCTCGTCCGGCATCGCGGCAACGAGATTGTAGGCTTCGATCGAGCCCTGCATCAGGCCGCGGAACGAGGCGACGTCGTCGTCGGTGAGCGAAAGGCCGCACTGCTCGGCGACGCTGCGAAGTTGGGCGGGCGTGGGAAGGACAACTGTCACGGCGCTCTCCTTGAGGTTTCTTGATCCCTGGCTTTGGATGGAGGCCGCTCGCTCGCGCCTGCACGGCGCGAGCCAGCCGGCTTCGCCTCGATATTACAGACGGAAATATTTTCCTTTTCAAGTATTATTTCGAAGCTCGGCCGTGACGGACGAGCGGCCGGATCTCAGAGCGTCTTGATGAGTTTGAAGTCAAGACCGTCCGCTTCGGCAAGATACATCGGCATCTCGGCGCGGCCATCGCGGATGGTGACGGGTCCGCGGCCCGCCGAATAGACGGTGTTGCGCGCGGCCTTGAGCAGCGGGCGAAAGGCCAGCGAGCCGGCGCGGTTGGCCACGGATTCCAGGAACCGCAACCCCTCATAATTCGACTGGCCGACCGAGCCGACCGGCGGCGCGTGCGGGCCGAACATGGCCTGATAGCCACTTAGGAACTCGTCGTTGGCGCGCGAGGCCATGCAGTTGAAATAACCGGAGGCGCAGAACAAATTCTCGGTGTTGTCGGCGCCGATGCCGAGCAGCACGGTCTCGTCCATCGCGCCCGCGAGCCGCAGCGTCGAGGTGGCAAGCCCTGCCTCGGCGAAGGCACGGTTGAAGGTGATGCTGTCGGTGCCGATCAGCGAGATCAGCACCACGTCCGGCTTGGCAGCGTGGATGCGCGCCAGATGCGCCTCGTGATTGTCCTCGCCGACGGGAACGAACTCCTCGCCGACGACTTGGCCGCCGGCCTCCTTGATGTAGCGCTTCACCGCGCGATGCGACTGCCAGGGCCAGACATAGTCGCTGCCGATCAGATACCAGCGAGCCGCCTTCTTGACGTCGGCCAGCCAGTGGATGGCGGGGCGGCTCTGCCAGCGCGGCGTCTCGCCGATCGCCATCACGCCCGGCGTGCGCTCGCCGCCCTCATAGACCGGCGTGTAGATGTAGGGGATGCGATTGCCGGTGACCTTGCGCAGCGCGACGCGGACCGCGCTGATATGCGAGCCCATGATGAGGTCGACCTCGTCGAAGGCGATCGCCTGCTCCGCGCGCTGCACCACCTCGTCGATCGGGCCGCCGGAATCGTAGATCGACAGCTCCAGCTCGCGGCCCAGAATGCCGCCGCGCTTGTTGATCTCGGCGACCGCCAGCATCGCGCTGTTGGTGGAGGTCGGGCCCCAGATCCCGGGCGAGCCGGTGAAGGTGAGGAAATTGCCGATGCGCAGCTTGTTGCGCGCACCACGGCGCTTCATGAAATGCGCGTCAACCGGAGACAGGTCGAAGTCGGCCGCCGACGACGACAGATTCCTGAACAGCAAGGACGGCGGCAACGCCGGGCCGCCGTGAGCCGGGAAGTTTACCGTCGCGCGCACGCCAACTCCTGTCTGGCACCAGACCTGAAAGCACATTGAGCAGGCGGCCGCGGCTTCCGCCCTTTTGTTGGGCAATGATCCTATTTTGAAAATATTGAATATTCAAGAATTGAAGTGCATATAGATGCAGCATTGATTGCAAGACATTCACTCATTTGGGTCAAGACGAAGTCTTAGCCGTGGCAAAACCGTCGAAAGAAAACACTCCGATCACCGAACATCTCGCCTACCTGCTCGCGCAAGCCAACCGGGAGATCAACCGGCAGCTGGAACTGCGCTTGAGCAAGGAAGGTGTTCCCGTCGAGCAATGGCGCATCCTGAAAGTGCTGTCGGATGGCAACGGCCATTCGATGGGCGAGCTTGCGGACGCCGTGCTGCTCAACCATCCGACGCTGACCAAGATGATCGACCGCATGGTCTCCGACACGCTGGTCTATCGCGTGCAGGACCCGAACGACCGCCGCAAGGTGCTGATGTTCATCTCCGACCGCGGCAAGGTGCTGTGCAAGAAGCTCAACTCGCTCGCGGTGGACCAGGAGGAGCACATCCTGGAAAGCTACGGCGACAAGTCGACGAGCGAATTGAAGCGGCTGTTGGAGAGCTTGATCGACAGCTCGAATTGAGCTCGTCGTTTCGGACGCGATTTCTCAACCCACGTCGTCCTGGACAAGTGCAGCTCGCGACAACGCGCAGCGTTGTCTCGAGCGGAGCGCTGATCCAGGACCCATTACCCCAGGATTGGGTTTGACGAAGACTGCTAGTTGCGCTTCTTCGCGCGGTACAACGACTGCATGCTCTCGATAGATTCCGCGGTATGGATCCCGGCCTTCGCCGGGATGACGACGGGATGTGCTGCAGCGGTGTCGCGCTTAACTAGCGCCGCGGCGTACTGGATGCCGCCCCGCTTTCGCGGGGGCATGACAGTGGGGCCTAGCGGTTACGCATACCGCCCGTGGCAGTGCTTGTACTTCTTGCCCGAGCCGCACGGGCAATCCTCGTTGCGGCCGATCTTGCCCCAGGATGCCGGGTTCTTCGGATCGCGCTGGGCGGCGTCGGAGGCCGGCGCGCCGAGCGTGACGCTGGCGAGCGCCATCTCGTCCTCGCCGGTGTTCGGGTCGAACTTGTGCGCTTCCATCGGCGGCAGCACGGGCGCTTCCTGCTCCGGCGGGACGATCTCGACCCGCATCAGCTGCGCGGTGACGGCCTCGCGCAGGTGCGCGCTCATCTCCTGGAAGAGATTGAAGGCCTCGGTCTTGTACTCCTGCAGCGGATCGCGCTGGCCGTAGCCGCGCAGGCCGATGACCTGGCGCAGATGGTCGAGCATGATCAGGTGCTCGCGCCAGAGATGGTCGAGCGTCTGGAGCAGAATGGTCTTCTCGACGTAACGCATCACGTCGGGGCCCCACTGCCCGACCTTGGCGGCCATGTGCTCGTCGGCGCGGTTCTCGATGCGGTTGAGCAACTCCTCGTCGGCGATGCCCTCTTCCTTGGCCCAGTCGTCGACCGGCAGGTCGAGATCGAGCACGCGCTTCAGCTCTTCCTTCAGGCCGGCAACGTCCCACTGCTCGGCATAGGCATGCTCGGGCACGTGCTTGGCGACGAGGTCGTCGATGAAGGCATGGCGCATGTCGGTAACGGTCTCGGCGACGCTGTCGTCCTTCATCAGGTCGACGCGCTGGTCGAAGATCACCTTGCGCTGGTCGTTCTGGACGTTGTCGAACTTGAGCAGGTTCTTGCGGATGTCGAAGTTGCGGGCCTCGACCTTCTGCTGCGCCTTCTCCAGGGCCTTGTTGATCCAGGGATGGATGATGGCCTCGCCCTCTTGCAGGCCGAGACGCTGGAGCATGCTGTCGAGGCGATCCGAGCCGAAGATGCGCATCAGATCGTCTTCCAGCGACAGGAAGAACTTCGAGCGGCCGGGGTCGCCCTGACGGCCGGATCGGCCGCGCAGCTGGTTGTCGATGCGGCGGGATTCGTGACGCTCGGAGCCGATGATGTAGAGACCGCCCGGCTTCGTCACGGTCTTGGCGGGCTTGGAACCCTTCGCCGGCTCGATCTCGACGATCTCCTCGGCCTTCAGCACGATCTCGCGGAAGCGCTCGACGTCGGCCTTGATCTGCTCGATCTTCCTGGCCTTCTCGGCCTCGTCCTCGATGCCCGCGGTTTCCTTCGGGACGCGCATCTCGAGCGAGCCGCCGAGCTTGATGTCGGTGCCGCGGCCGGCCATGTTGGTCGCGATCGTGATCGCGCCGGGCACGCCGGCTTCCGCGACGATATAGGCTTCCTGCTCGTGGAAGCGCGCGTTCAGGACCGCGAACAGCTTCGACGGCTTGCCGGCACGGGCCGCCGCATAGAGCTTGTCGAGCGCGTTCTCCTTGCCGAAATCGATCTGCTTGTAGCCGTTCGACTTGAGGAACTCGGCGAGCACCTCCGACTTCTCGATCGACGCCGTGCCGACCAGCACGGGCTGGAGCCGCGCGTTCGCCCGCTCGATCTCGGCGAGAATGGCGGCGTATTTTTCCTTCTGCGTGCGGTAGACCTCGTCGTCCTCGTCGAGACGCGCGACCGACAGGTTGGTCGGGATCTCCACGACCTCGAGCTTGTAGATGTCGAACAGTTCGTCCGCTTCGGTCGCGGCGGTGCCGGTCATGCCCGCAAGCTTCTCGTACATGCGGAAGTAGTTCTGGAAGGTGATCGAGGCCAGCGTCTGGTTCTCGGGCTGGACCTGGACGTGCTCCTTGGCCTCGAGCGCCTGGTGCAGGCCTTCCGAATAGCGCCGGCCCGGCATCATGCGGCCGGTGAACTCGTCGATGATGACGACCTCGTCGTCGCGGACGATGTAGTCCTTGTCACGGGTGAACAGCGTGTGGGCGCGCAGGGCCTGGTTGATGTGGTGCACGACGGAGACGTTCTCGACGTCGTAGAGCGACTCGCCCTTGAGCTGGCCGGCGTCGCGCAGCAGGGTTTCGATCTTCTCCATGCCGGCTTCGGTGAGCGTCACCGTGCGCTGCTTCTCGTCGACGTCGTAGTCGGTCTTGTCGAGCTTGGGCAGGAAGCCGTCGATGGTGTTGTAGAAGTCGGAGCGGTCGTCGAGCGGGCCGGAGATGATCAGCGGCGTGCGCGCTTCGTCGATCAGGATGGAGTCGACTTCGTCGACGATGGCGAAGAAGTGCGGCCGCTGGACCATGTCCTCGAGCCGGTACTTCATATTGTCGCGCAGATAGTCGAAGCCGTATTCGTTGTTGGTGCCGTAGGTGATGTCGCAGGCATAGGCCGTCTTGCGCTCGGCATCGTCGAGACCGTGGACGATCACGCCCGTGGTCATGCCGAGGAAGCCGTAGATCTGGCCCATCCAGCCGGAGTCGCGGCGGGCGAGGTAGTCGTTGACGGTGACGACGTGGACGCCCTTGCCGGCGAGCGCGTTGAGATAGACCGCAAGCGTCGCCACCAGCGTCTTGCCTTCGCCGGTCTTCATCTCGGCGATGTCGCCCTCGTGCAGCACCATGCCGCCGATCAGCTGGACGTCGAAATGGCGCTGGCCGAGCGTGCGCTTGGCGGCCTCGCGCACGGTCGCGAAGGCCGGCACCAGCAGGTCATCGAGCGTCTTGCCCTCGGCGAGCTGCTTCTTGAAGTCGGCCGTGCGGGCCTTGAGCTCCTCGTCGGAGAGCTTGATGAGCTCGGGCTCCAGCGCGTTGATCGCGTTGACGCGGGACTGATATCCCTTCACCCGCCGGTCGTTGGCGGAGCCGAAAAACTTGCGGGCGAGCGCGCCGATCATGCCTAGTTCCTGTGTTCGCGATTTAACCGCGTTGCAGCCAAGAAGTTGTCCCCCGCCTGCCTATCAACTCACCGTGACGCTGATGGCGCCAGAGCCCGGACTGCGGGGGGTCATCCGCCATATGGGTGGGAATTGGGCAAGTCTGGGTTCAACGGCCAAAAACGCAGCAAAATAAACGCCATCGCCATGGTCGCGACCGGGCAGAGATATGGCCCGGTCAGGGCCTTGTCAACGGCGGGCGCATTGCGGCTAATTCATCATTTTGACAGACTTTTCGCGTTGCCAAGCCCCCCTGAATTGGGCGAGTGTCCGCCCCGCTCGAGCAGCCCCCTGCTTCAACAAAAGGATTTTCCATGACCACCTCGTTCCCGGTAACCAAAACCGGCCTGCGCTTCGGCCTTGCCACCGCCCTCGTGGGCTGCCTTGCGCTGGCGCTGATCGCGGGTCCCGGCCGGGCTGCCGACGATCCGGTCCTGGCGAAGGTCAATGGCGCGGAAATCAAGAAGAGCGACGTCGCCATGGCCGAGGAGGAACTCGGGCCGAGCCTCGCCCAGATGGA
Source organism: Bradyrhizobium sp. B025 (assembly GCF_042257955.1). Lineage (NCBI taxonomy): Bacteria > Pseudomonadati > Pseudomonadota > Alphaproteobacteria > Hyphomicrobiales > Nitrobacteraceae > Bradyrhizobium > Bradyrhizobium sp. B025. The sequence goes on from NZ_CP170150.1 coordinate 8,406,924, forward strand.
CCCGGCGACCAAGGACGAGAACGTCCTGTCCTTCCTGATCGACATGAAGATCGTGTCCAAGGCCGCCGAGGACAAGAAGGTCGCCGACAGCGAGGAGTTCAAGAAGCGCCTGGCGTTCGCCCGCAACCGCCTCCTGATGGACAGCCTGCTCGCCAACGAGGGCAAGGCCGCCACCACCCCCGACGCCATGAAGAAGGTCTACGAGGAGGCCTCCAAGCAGATCACCGGCGAGCAGGAGGTGCGCGCCCGCCACATTCTGGTCGAGACCGAGGACGAGGCCAAGGCGGTGAAGACCGAGCTGGACAAGGGCGCCGATTTCGCCGAACTCGCCAAGAAGAAGTCCAAGGATCCGGGCTCCGCCGACGGCGGCGACCTCGGCTTCTTCACCAAGGAGCAGATGGTGCCGGAATTCTCGGCGGTGGCCTTCGCGCTGGAGCCGGGCAAGATCTCCGACCCCGTGAAGTCGCAGTTCGGCTGGCACATCATCAAGGTCGAGGAAAAGCGCAACCGCAAGGCGCCGGACTTCGAGCAGGTCAAGGCCCAGATCGAGCAATACGTCACCCGCAAGGCCCAGGCCGACTACGTCGCCAAGCTGCGCACGGAAGCCAAGGTCGAGCGGCTGGACCAGCCCGCCGCGGACGCCAAGCCGGCCGACGCGGCCAAGCCTTCCGATGCGAAGCCCTCCGACAGCAAGATGGCGCCCCCTGCGAAGAAGTAAGAATTCGCTGTCACTTCGCGGACGCCAATAGTATCTAACGTCGCAATGGCCGGGCAAATGCCCGGCCATCTGCATATCCAGACCCCACCAAGGCGCCCCGCGATGTCCTCCTCCGTCTCTCCCCTCGCTCCCAAGACTGTTCCCGACATGCCCGTGATCGCGGGCGTCCGCCTTGCGACGGCCGAGGCCGGCATCCGCTACAAGAACCGCACCGACGTGCTTCTGGCGGTGATGGACAAGGGCACTGCGGTCGCCGGCGTCTTCACCAAGTCGAAATGCCCGTCCGCGCCGGTGGAATGGTGCCGCGCCAAGCTGAAGGGCGGCAAGGCGCGCGCCCTCGTCGTCAATTCCGGCAATGCCAACGCCTTCACCGGCAAGACCGGCCGCAGTTCCACCGCGCTGACCGCCAAGATCGCGGCCAAGGCCGTCGGGTGCAGCGAGAGCGAGATTTTCCTGGCCTCGACCGGCGTGATCGGCGAGCCGCTGGACGCGACCAAGTTCGACGGCGTTTTGGGCCGACTGGCCGAGACCGCCGAGCCCGGCGACTATCTCGCCGCGGCCAAGGCGATCATGACCACCGACACCTTCCCCAAGGTCGCGACCGCGACCGTCAAGCTCGGCAAGGCCAAGGTCACCATCAACGGCATGGCCAAGGGCGCCGGCATGATCGCGCCCGATATGGCGACGATGCTGTCGTTCGTCTTCACCGACGCGCCGATCGCGCCGGCCGCCCTGCAAGCGTTGCTCAAGAGCGGCGTCGAGGACACCTTCAACGCGGTGACGATCGACGGCGACACCTCGACCTCGGACACGCTGCTGGCCTTCGCGACGGGCACCGCCGCCGAGCACGGCGCGCCCAAAATCAGCCGCGCCAGCGACCCCAGGCTGAAGGCCTTCGTCAAGGCCTTCAACCAGGTGCTCGCCAACCTCGCCGAGCAGGTCGCCCGCGACGGCGAAGGCGCGCGCAAGCTGGTCGAGATCACCGTCGAAGGCGCCAAGACCAAGGCGTCGGCGCGCAAGATCGCGATGTCGATTGCGAATTCGCCGCTGGTGAAGACCGCGATCGCCGGCGAGGACGCCAATTGGGGCCGCGTGGTGATGGCCGTCGGCAAGGCCGGCGAGCCGGCCGACCGCGACAAGCTCTCGATCTCCTTCAACGGCATCCGCGTCGCCAGGAGCGGCGCGCGCGATCCCGACTACGACGAAGCGCAGGTATCGGAGGCGATGAAGGCGCCGGAGATCGCTATCAAGGTCTCGCTCGGCCTCGGCAAGGGCCGCGACCGCGTCATGACCTGCGACCTCACCAAGGAGTATGTCGCGATCAACGGGGATTACAGGTCGTAGTCTCCATGACCCCTCTCAAGCTCACACTGGTGGTGGCCTGCGCGCTTGTCGACGCCGACAAGCGCGTCCTGATCGCGCAGCGCCCCGAGGGCAAGGCGCTGGCCGGCCTCTGGGAATTTCCCGGCGGCAAACTCGAGCCCGGCGAGCGGCCGGAGCAGAGCCTGATCCGCGAGCTGCATGAAGAGCTCGGCATTACCGTCGCCGAGCCGTGCCTGGCGCCGCTAACCTTTGCGAGCTACGGCTACGAGACCTTCCACCTGTTGATGCCGCTCTACATCTGCCGGCGCTGGGAGGGGATGGTCACCGCACGCGAAGGCCAGACCCTCGCCTGGGTCCGTGCCAACAAGCTGCGCGACTACCCGATGCCGCCCGCGGACATTCCATTGATCCCGCATTTGATTGATTTGCTGATGTGAAGCCGGACCTCATCCTGAGGGGACCGCGTTCGCGGTCGTCTCGAAGGATGGCCACACGGCAAGAGCGGGGCCTGCATGGTTCGAGACGGCGCTTACGCGCCTCCTCACCATGAGGATCACTCTTCCCCCGCCTTCTTCACTGCCTCCGCGAGGCTCGCCTTGGCCGACCCCGGCTTGAGCGGCTGCTGCTGGCTCGCATGCGGGGCCCAGCCTGAGAGCCAGATGATGTCGAATGTCGCGCGGATGCGGCCGTCGGAATCGGCAAAGCGTTCGGCATAGATCTCGGCCATCCGCAGCAGCGTCGCGCGCCGGCTCGGCGTGCGGCGGCGTTCGATCAATACATTGGCCGCGCCCATGCGCCTGATATCCTGCATCAGCGCGAAGGCGTTGGCGTAGCGCACCACGACACGGTCGACGTCTGTGACCGGCAGCGCAAAGCCCGCGCGCTGCAACAGCGCGCCGATGTCGCGCAGATCGGCGAACGGCGCGACGCGCGGCGACACGCCGCCTTCGCATTCGGCTTCGGCGGCAGCAAAGGCCTGGCGCAGCTCGGTGAGGCTGTCGCCGCCGATCATCGCGGCCAGCAGCAAGCCATCCGGCTTCAACGCGCGCCGGACCTGCGCCAGCACGCCCGGCAGGTCGTTGACGAATTGCAGCGCCAGTGCCGAGACGACGAGATCGAGGCTCTCGGGCGTGAAGGGCAGCTTCTCCTCGCCGGTTTCGCCAAGTGCAATCCGCTGAAGTGACGGCAGCCGCGCGCGCAGGACCGCGAGGCCTTCACCGGGCGTCCAGAGATCGGCCGGAGCGTGAAACTCCCGCATCACCGCGGCGAGCCGGTCGGACATGTCCTCGGTCACCTGATCGAGCAGGAAGCTCACGGCGCCTTGCGCGTGCGCACGGCGCTGCCGCGCGTGCAGCAAGGCCCGATCGAACAGGGCGGGCGGGGTTTGCACGTTCTGAGCCATGCCGCTGGTTACGCCGATCCAAGTCGTTCTGGCAACCGTGTCCCGGACGCAGTGCGGCACCAAGTGACGCGCCGCGCTGCGTCCGGGGCACGAGACCGAGCCGCTTGAGCGGATTGTCGCAGAGCGCTAGCCTTCCCGGATGGAAGCCGACGCCGCTCCTTCCCGTTCGATCGCGGCCCCTCTGCGTGCCGCATGGACGGCCGGTCGTCACGCGCTGGCGCGCGCGGCACGGCTCGCGCTCGACATTGCGCTGCCGACCTTGTGCGTGTCCTGCCGCGAGCCGGTGGATGGCGAGGGCGTGTGCGCGGCCTGCTGGGCGCGGCTGTCATTCATCGAACGGCCCTATTGCCCGCGGCTCGGCATCCCCTTTGTCTACGATCCCGGCCCCGACATGCTGTCGATGGAGGCGATCGCGAGTCCGCCGGCCTACCAGCGGGCGCGCGCAGCGGTGCGCTATGACGACGTCGCACGCACGCTGGTGCATGCGCTGAAATACCAGGACCGCACCGATCTGGCGCCGGCGATGGGCCGCTGGATGGCGCGCGCGGGCGGCGAGCTGCTCACCGGGGCCGACATGCTGATCCCCGTTCCCCTGCACTGGCGACGCGCCTGGCGCCGCCGCTACAACCAGTCCGGGGCGCTGGCGCGAAGCATCGAGCGGCAAAGCGGAGTGAAAGTGCGGGGCGAGGTGCTGCGCCGGGTGCGCGCCACCGAGCAGCAGATCGGCCTGTCGCGGGCCCAGCGCGCCACCAATGTGCAGGGCGCATTCCAGGTATCTCCCGACCGTCAGGCCGAGGTGCAGGGCCGCCGCATCGTCCTGATCGACGACGTCCTGACGTCAGGGGCGACGCTGGATGCCTGCGCCCGTGCCTTGCTGCGCGCCAAAGCGGCCCAGGTGGACGTGCTGGTCTTTGCCCGGGTTGTGGAGGTCAGGTGAAGTCCCATATAATTCAATGAATTCATGACATGAGAGCGCCAGACAAGATGACCGCCGCTGTCGAGATCTACACCAGACCAGGCTGCGGCTATTGTTCCGCGGCCAAATCGCTGCTGACCCGCAAGAAGGCGACCTTCACGGAATTCGACGTCGCCAGGAACCCGTCCTGGCGCGACGAGATGTACGACCGCGCCGGCGAGGGCTCGACCTTCCCGCAGATCTGGATCGGCGGTAGCCATGTCGGCGGCTGCGACGACCTCTACGCCCTCGACCGCGAGGGCAAGCTCGACGGCATGCTCGAAAGCGTGAAGGCCGAATCATGAGCGACAACAGGACCTTCACCGCCGCGATGGTGCAGATGCGCACCGGCCTGATGCCCGAGCCCAGCCTCGCGCAGGCTACCAGGCTGATCCGGCAGGCAGCGGCCAACGGCGCCGACTACGTGCAGACGCCCGAAGTCAGCAACATGATGCAGCTCAACCGCAAGGCGCTGTTCGAGCACCTCCAGAGCGAAGAGAACGACGCCTCGCTGAAGGCTTATCGCGCGCTCGCGGCGGAGCTGAAGATCCACATCCATGTCGGCTCGCTGGCATTGCGGTTCTCGGACGAAAAAGCCGTCAATCGCTCGTTCCTGATCGGGCCCGAGGGCAATGTGCTCGCGAGCTACGACAAGATCCACATGTTCGACATCGAGCTGCCGGACGGCGAGAGCTATCGCGAATCCGCCAATTACCAGCCGGGCGAGACCGCCGTGATCTCCGACCTGCCCTGGGGCCGGGTCGGGCTGACGATCTGCTACGACGTGCGCTTCCCCGCGCTCTACCGTGCGCTGGCCGAGAGCGGCGCATATTTCATCACGGTGCCGTCGGCCTTCACGCGCAAGACCGGCGAAGCGCACTGGCACGTGCTGCTGCGTTCGCGCGCGATCGAGACCGGCTGTTTCGTGTTCGCCGCAGCGCAGGCCGGCCTGCACGAGAACAAGCGCGAGACCTATGGCCACTCGTTGATCATCGACCCCTGGGGCGAGATCCTCGCCGAGGGCGATGTCGAGCCCGGCATCATCATGGCCACGATCGATCCCGCCAAGGTCGAGACCGCGCGCCGGGCGATCCCTTCGCTCCAGCACGGCCGCCGCTTCGGCGTCGCCGACCCCAAGGCCGGGCCGGATCATCTGCATCTGGTGCGGGGATCGGCATGATTCGCTACGCGCTTCACTGCGACCGCAACCACGCATTCGAAAGCTGGTTCCAGAGCTCGTCGGCCTACGATTCGCAGGTGAAGCGCAAGCTCGTGACCTGTCCGATCTGCGGCTCGGCCAAGGTCGAGAAGGCGATCATGGCCCCGCGCATCGTCGGCAAGAAGGGCCGCGGGCCGGCCACGCCTCCGCCGGAGCCCGCTTCAACACCCGTGCCCGAGGCTGCGCCGTCAGGACCGACCTCGCTGCTGATGGCGCAGGGGCGCGAGCTGCGCGCCAAGATCAAGGAGCTCCGCGACCACATCGTGAAGAACGCCGACAATGTCGGCGAGCGCTTTGCGAACGAAGCCCGCGCGATGCACTACGGCGACAAGGAGCATCGGCCGATCTACGGCGAGGCCTCGCCCGACGAGGCCAAGTCGCTGATCGACGAAGGCATCGAAGTCTCGCCGCTGCCGACGCTGCCGGAAGACAGGAATTGACGCGCGAAGCGCGTCATCCCCCGATGGTCCGAAGGACCAGACCTCAGATGCGCAATTGCGCATCGGGGGATCTCGAGATTCTCAGGAGCGCAATTGCGCTCCATAGTTCGCCCTTCGGGCGCCCCGGAATGACAGTCAACTACGCCCCCACCAACACCGCCACGCCGACCACGATCAGCGCGATGCCAAAGATCTCGCGTGGCGCGATCGGCTGCTTGAACGAGTAGTACGCCACGCCTTGTGCGAACAGCACCTCGATGAGGGCGAGCGTGCGGACATTCGCGGCCGCGGTCAGCGCGAACGCCAGGAACCAGAACTGCGAGGAGAAGGCGCCCATGAAGCCGGCGAACAGCGACGGCTTCCACAGGCCAAGGATCGCCTGCAGTATCTTGGGCGCGCGCCAAAGCAGGTAGATCGTCAGAATCAGAGTCTGCACGAACAGGCCCAGCACCAGCGTGAAGGACGCCGCCGTTACGAAAGACACGTTCGGCACCGTGATGATGGCGCCGCGGAAGCCGACCGCGGACAGCGCGAATGCCGCGGCCGCCACAAGCCCCAGAATGGTCGGCTTCAGCTCGGCAAAGCTTTTCTCACCGCCGGGCCGCAGCGCCGTGATGACGACGCCGACGGTCGCAACCACGATCGCCAGTACCTTCAGCAAGGTGAGATGATCGCCGAGGAAGACGAAGCCGAAGATCGCGGTCTGGATCGCCTCGGTCTTGAGGTATGCCGTCGTCACCGCGAAGGAGCGATCGTTCATCGCCAGCAGCATCAACCCGGTGCCGACGATCTGGCTGAGCGCACCGAGCAGCAGCCACGGCCAGAACACCGACGGCGGCATGCCGAGATGATCGCCTGTCGCGACCAGCACGACGCCAAGAAACAGCAGCGAGAACGGAAAGCCGAACAGGAAGCGGATATTGGTCGCGCCCCACGTCCCCAGCGGCTTCGTCAGCGACCGCTGCATCGCATTGCGCGCGACCTGCCCGAGCGCGGCAATGACGGTGAAGGGAATCCAGAGGCTGGTGATGGTGAGCATGGGGGTGGGTGGGGATGGTGTGGCGGGAGAGGATTTGCAGCCAACCTGCCGCTAGCAGCAAAGCAGGTCAATCACAGGGATGTCATGGGTGCGATGCTCTCGCTACAAACGCCGATGTCGTCCCGGCGAAGGCCGGGACCCATAGCCACTTGATTTGGTTTGGCGAAGATTCGTGGTGACGAGCTTCGCGCTGCAACTTCTCCTGGGGGTATGGGTCCCGCCCTTCGCCGGGACGACACCGTGGGTGTGGATGCAGCTGGGCCGCCACGAACAGCCCCTCACACCATCCCTTCCGCCACCACCATGTAGTTCACGTCCATGTCGGAGGAGAGGGTCCACTTGTCGGCGAAGGGTGAGTAGACGACGCCGGTCTGCTCGGTGATGACGAGGCGGTTGTCGAGCAGGTATTTCGTCAGCTCGTCGGGGGTGACGAACTTGTTCCATTCGTGGGTGCCGCGCGGCAGCCAGCGCAGCACGTATTCGGCGCCGACGATGGCGAGCGCAAAGCTCTTCCAGTTCCGGTTCAGCGTCGAGACCACCATCAGCCCGTTGGGCTTGAGCATCGCGGCGCAGCGCTTCAGGAAAACGCCGACGTCGACGACGTGCTCGACCACCTCCATCGCCAGCACGATGTCGAAGCGCTCGCGCGGGTCGATCTCCTCCACCGTGGTGCAGCGGTAGTCGATCGCAAGATGGCTCTTGTCGGCATGCAGTTTTGCGGCCGCAATATTGCTCTGCGAGGGATCGACGCCGATGACCTGGGCCCCTAGCCGTGACAGCGGCTCGCAAAGCAGGCCGGCGCCGCAACCGATGTCGAGCACGCGCAGGCCGCCGAGGCAGTTGAGGCTGCGCACGTTGCGCTCGAACTTGCGGCAGGCCGCGTCGCGGATATAGCCGAGCCGCAACGGGTTGATCCGGTGCAGCGGCGCCATCTTGCCCTTGGGGTCCCACCACTCCGCGGAGAGTTTCGAGAATTTCGCGATCTCGGCGGCGTCGACGGTCGAGCCCGGCTGGGCAGTTGCGGAAGTATTTTGCTGCATGCTCATGGTTACGCGCGGTCCTACCGCGTGGTGATCGAACTACGGAAGGCGAGCGGCGAGGCGATGGTCCTGATCGTCTCGATCCCCTCGCCGACACCGCGAATGGTCACGTCGCCGTAGTTGAGAATACGTCCAAGAATCGTCTGATCGACGTCGACGCTCTCGACCTTGTCCAGCGCCATCTCGAAGGTGCGGCGCTTGATGAACCCGGTCTTGTGCACAACCCTGAGGTTGGTGACGTCGGTCTCGGTGGTGAAGCGATGGAACCAGCCCTTCACGGTCCAGTACAGGGCGGCCAGCGCCACCAGGCCGGAGCCGAACAGGGACAGGATCATCACGCTGTAGATGTCGCTCTGCCGGGACAGGGCGAACAGGGCCAGGGCCACGATCCAGGCCACGATGGCCGGGAAATAGAAGATCCAGTGCGCATTGGTCGAATACAGCACCCGCTCGCCCGGTTGCAGGATCTCGTCGATGTAACGCGCCATGATCTCGGTTAACCCATTACCCCCAGGCCAGACTTCAAGCCAGACCTCGAGCCTGCCCCCGCAGGAACCCGCTTGCCCCCGGCCCCGCCGCTATGTATACGCGCGGTCGGTGTCCGCGAGGCCCGTCCAGTGCGGGTCACCATACTGATCCTTATGAGGGAATGCACGCGTCGTCATGAGCCGCCTCGTGATGAAATTCGGCGGCACATCCGTCGCCAACATCGAACGCATCCGCAACGTCGCACGCCATGTGAAGCGTGAGGTCGACGCCGGCCACGAAGTGGCCGTGGTCGTCTCGGCGATGTCGGGCAAAACCAACGAGCTGGTGGCTTGGTGCACCGAGGCCTCGCCGATGCACGATGCGCGCGAATACGACGCCGTCGTCGCCTCCGGCGAACAGGTGACCTCCGGCCTCCTCGCCATCGTGCTCCAGAGCATGGGCATCCAGGCCCGCTCCTGGCAGGGCTGGCAGATCCCGATCAAGACCAGCGACGCCCATGCCTCGGCCCGGATCGAGGACATCGACGGCAGCGAGATCATCAAGCGCTTTAGGGATCGCAAGGAAGTCGCCGTCATCGCCGGCTTCCAGGGCATCAACCCCGAGACCAACCGCATCACAACGCTCGGCCGCGGCGGCTCCGACACCTCGGCCGTGGCGGTCGCCGCCGCCGTCAAGGCCGACCGCTGCGACATCTACACCGACGTCGACGGGGTCTACACCACCGACCCGCGAATCGTGCCGAAGGCCAAGAGGCTCGGCAAGATCGCGTTCGAAGACATGCTGGAACTGGCCTCGCAGGGCGCGAAAGTGCTCCAAGTCCGCTCGGTGGAACTCGGCATGGTCCACAACATGCCGATCTTCGTCCGCTCGAGCTTCGACAAGCCCGAGGATATCGACCCGCATGCCAACCAGCCGCCCGGCACGCTGATCTGCAGCGAGGAGGAGATCATGGAAAGCCACGTCGTCACCGGCATCGCCTTTTCGAAGGACGAGGCCCAGATTTCGGTGCGCCAGATCGAGGACAAGCCGGGCGTCGCCGCGTCGATCTTCGGTCCGCTGGCGGATGCCAACATCAACGTCGACATGATCGTGCAGGGCGTCTCCGAGGACGGCAAGACCACCGACCTCACCTTCACGGTGCCGGCCGCGGACTTCACCCGCGCCAGGGATACGATTACCGCCGCCAAGGGCAAGATCGGCTATGCCCGGCTCGATACAGCCACCGACGTCGCCAAGATATCGGTAATCGGCAGCGGGATGCGCAGCCACGCCGGCGTCGCCGCCCAGGCGTTCTCGGCCCTCGCCGGACGGAATATCAACATCCGGGCCATTACAACCTCCGAGATCAAATTCTCGGTATTGATCGACACCGCCTATACCGAGCTTGCGGTGCGGACCCTGCATACGCTCTACGGCCTCGATCAGGCTTAGGCTAATTTTCTCTTAGCGGTCGCAGCAAACGCGAAGGTGTACACACCTTCGCGTCTGGCAGGCGTTTTGCTTGGCAAAACAAGCCCCAATTCGCTATACGGCGATCAGGGTGGGCTGCCACATACTGTGCCCCAGTTGAGGCGGTGCTGATTCGGCTCAGGCGCCAAATCTGAAGAAGATTTGGACCCGGGCCGGCGCCGGATGAGCAAATTCGTTGTTTTTCTGGATTTTCGGGCGAGCCGCCGGGACCCCCTTTCGGGCCCGGCTGACGGAGGAGACTGAGGGTACATGCGGAGCGCGTCGGGAGGTCCCCGCGTCTTGTTGAGACGGCTCCGCGAAACCATGGCGGAGCAGGTCTCGGCCCAGGAGCGGCTGGACAAGATCGTGGTGCTGATCGCCGCCAACATGGTGGCCGAGGTGTGCTCGGTCTATGTGCTGCGCATCGACAACACGCTCGAGCTCTACGCCACCGAAGGTCTCAACCGCGAGGCAGTGCACCATACCGTGCTCAGCGCCCATGAGGGCTTGGTCGGCCTCGTCGCCAGCGAGGCGACGCCGCTCAATCTGAACGACGCGCAGAGCCATCCGGCCTTCTCGTTCCGCCCGGAGACCGGCGAAGAGATCTACCACTCCTTCCTCGGCGTGCCGATCCTGCGCGCCGGCAACACGCTCGGCGTGCTGGTGGTGCAGAACCGTGCCAAGCGCACCTATGTCGAGGAAGAACTCGAGGCGCTGCAGACCACCGCGATGGTGCTGGCGGAGCTGATCGCCTCCGGCGAATTGTCGGCGCTGGCCCAGCCCGGCCTCGAGCCGGCCGCGCGCCACTCCATGCAGAGGGTCGGCGCGATCCTGTCGGAAGGCATCGCGCTCGGCCATGTCGTGCTGCACGAGCCGCGCGTCGTCATCAAGGACTACATCGCCGAGGACCTGCCGAAGGAAATCAAACGGCTCGACACCGCGCTCGCCAAGCTGCGCGCCGATCTCGACCGCATGCTGGAGCGCGGCGACGTCGCAGAGGGCGGCGAGCACCGCGATGTGCTGGAAGCCTACCGCATGTTTGCCAACGACCAGGGCTGGTCGCACAAGCTGCACGAGGCGGTCGCCACCGGCCTCACCGCGGAAGCCGCCGTCGAGCGCGTGCAGTCCGACACCCGCGCGCGCATGCTGCGCTCGACCGATCCATACCTGCGCGACCGGCTGCATGACCTCGAGGATCTCGGCTACCGCCTGATGCGGCAGCTCGTCGGCCAGGACCACGCGCCGTCACGCGAACAATTGCCCGACAATGCCATCGTCATCGCCCGCGCGATGGGCCCGGCGGCGCTGCTCGACTACGACCGCAAGCGCCTGCGCGGCATCGTGCTGGAGGAAGGCACCGCCAACTCCCACGTCTCGATCGTGGCGCGCGCGCTCGGAATCCCTGCGGTCGGCGAAGTGCCGAACGCGCCCGGTATCGCCGATCCCGGCGACGCCATCATCGTCGACGGCACGTCGGGCTCGATCTATGTGCGCCCCTCGCAGGAGATCGAGGCGGCCTTCGCCGAGCGCGTGCGCTTCCGTGCCCGCCGCCAGGCGCAGTACCTCGCGCTGCGCGACCGGCCCTGCGTCACCAAGGACGGCCAGAAGGTCGAGCTGATGATCAACGCAGGTCTCGCCATCGACCTGCCGCACATCGAGGACACCGGCAGCGCCGGCATCGGCCTGTTCCGCACCGAGCTGCAATTCATGGTCGGCCAGAGCCTACCGCGCACCAGCGACCAGCTCGCGCTCTATCGCACCGTGCTGGATGCGGCGGGCAGCAAGCCCGTCACCTTCCGCACCCTCGACATCGGCGGCGACAAGGCGCTGCCCTATATGGAAGCGGTGATCGAGGAGAATCCGGCGCTCGGCTGGCGCGCGATCCGGCTCGGGCTCGATCGTCCCGGCCTTTTGCGCGGCCAGATCCGCGCGCTGCTACGCGCCGGCGGCGGCCGCGCGCTGCGCATCATGTTCCCGATGATCTCGGAGGTCGCCGAATTCGATTCGGCGAAGGCGCTGGTCGAGCGCGAGCTCACATATCTGCGCCAGCACGGCCACACGCTGCCGGAGCGGATCGACATCGGCACCATGGTCGAGGTGCCGGCGCTGCTGTATCAGCTCGACGAGCTCCTGAAGAAGGTCGATTTCATCTCGGTCGGCTCCAACGATCTGTTCCAGTTCCTGTTCGCGGTCGACCGCGGCAATGCCAAGGTCTCCGAGCGCTTCGACACCATGTCGGCGCCGATCCTGCGCGCGCTCCGCGACATTGCCCGCAAGTCCAATGCGGCGCAGAAGTCGCTGTCGCTCTGCGGCGAGATGGCCTCCAAGCCGATCGGCGCGCTGGCGCTGATCGCGATGGGCTATCGCTCGCTGTCGCTGTCGGCAACCGCGCTCGGCCCGGTCAAGGCGATGGTGATCGATCTCGATGCCAAGAAGGCCGAGGCGATGCTCGGCCCGTTGCTGGATGCGCCAAGCGGCAGCGTCTCGATCCGGCAGAAGCTGACGGAATTTGCCGAGGCCGAAGGCCTGGCCTTGTAGCGGGCCTGTCGCCCGCGTCCCGCCGCCTCGCCGCCTTCCGCCATTTGAGACTTACCCGATGTCGTCACTCCCCGAAGCCAAACTGGACGTCCTGCTCGCGCATCACGCTTCGCTCGAGGCCGAATCGCTGGGACAGCTCGCCTCCGAGCGCTACGTGCAGATCACGCGCGAGCTCGCCGAGATCACACCGCTGATCGAGGCGGTCAAGACTTACCGGTCCGCGGTTAAAGAACTCGCCGACACCGAGGCGCTGATCGCCGATCCCGCGACGGATGCGGAGATGCGCGGCATGGCGGAAGCCGAGCGCGACGAGCTGGCGCCAAGGATCGAGGATCTCGTCCAGAAAATCCGCGTCGCGCTGCTGCCCAAGGACGCCATGGACGACCGCAACGTGGTGCTGGAAATCCGCGCCGGCACCGGCGGCGACGAGGCTTCGCTGTTCGCCGGCGACCTGTTCCGGATGTACGAGCGCTTCGCCAGCCTGCAGGGCTGGAAGGTCGAGGTCATCTCGGCGAGCGAAGGCACCGTCGGCGGCTACAAGGAAATCATCGCGGAGGTGCAGGGCCGCGGCGCGTTCTCGAAGCTGAAGTTCGAATCCGGCGTGCACCGCGTGCAGCGCGTGCCCGACACCGAGACGCAGGGGCGCATCCACACCTCGGCCGCGACGGTGGCGGTGCTGCCGGAGGTCGAGGATGTCGACGTCGACATCAAGAACGACGATCTGCGCATTGAGACCATGCGCGCGCAGGGCGCCGGCGGCCAGCACGTCAACAAGACCGAATCGGCGATCCGCATCACCCACATCCCGACCGGCATCGTGGTGATGATGCAGGACAGCCGCTCGCAGCACAAGAACCGCGCCTCGGCGATGAACATCCTGCGCTCGCGCATCTACGACGCCGAGCGGCAACGCGTCGATGCGGCGCGCTCGGCCGAGCGCAAGGAAAAGGTCGGCTCCGGCGATCGCAGCGAGCGCATCCGCACCTATAATTTCCCGCAAGGGCGCGTCACCGACCACCGCATCAATCTAACGCTCTACAAGCTGCCGCAGGTGATCGCGGGCGAAGCGCTTGGCGAATTGATCGACGCGCTGACCACCGAGCACCAGGCCGCACAGCTCGCCGCGCAAGGCGCGGCGGCGTGACGCCCCGCGTGAGCGATCCCTTCACCGGACAATCGATCGAGAGCGCACGACGTGCACTGGCGGCGCGGCTGCGATCGGCGCAGCTCGACGAAGCCGAGCTCGACGCCCGCATCCTGCTTGGTGCTGCGCTCGGCCTCGATCTCACCGGCCTGATCACGCAGGCTGCGCGGCTCCTCACGGAAGCGGAGGCCTCGCGGCTCGCGCAGCATGCGCAACGCCGGATCGCGGGCGAGCCGGTGGCGCGCATTCTCGGGACGCGCGAATTCTGGGGCCTGCCGTTCCGCCTGTCGGACGCAACCCTGGTCCCACGCCCGGACACCGAAACGGTCGTCGAGCGTGCGCTCGAGCTTTTCCGCGAGCAGAAGGCAATCCAGCAGCCACGCATCGCCGACATCGGCACCGGATCCGGCGCGATCCTGCTGGCGCTGCTGCACGATATTCCCGGCGCCTTCGGCGTCGGCACCGATCTCAGCCTGAACGCGCTCGAGACCGCCAGGGGCAATGCCGTGACCCTTGGCCTTGCCGACCGCTCCGCCTTCGTCGCCTGTTCCTATTTAGCGGCGCTCCGCGGCCCATTCGACCTCATCGTGTCGAATCCGCCCTATATCCCTTCCGCCGAAATTCCGAAATTGAGCATCGAGGTGCGCGAGCACGATCCGCATCTGGCGCTCGACGGCGGCAACGACGGATATGACGCCTACCGCGCCCTGATCCCGCAGGCGGCCGAGCGTCTCGCGCCCGGCGGAGCGCTGATCGTCGAGGCCGGACAGGGCCAGGCCCGAAATATTGAAACCCTTTTGACGGCTGCGGCGTTGGTGGTGGACAGGCCGCCCAAGGCCGATTTGGCGGGTATCCCACGGGCCGTTTCGGCCCGAAAAATGCCCCCATAAAAGCCGGATTGGCCTGTAAAAACCACTTGGAATATCCCTTGGGAACGACTACCTTCTACTCAACACATCGGTGTCGGCCCCGTACACCTACGGGCGAAAGCCGGGCTCTCGGGCGAGAGCTTCACTGATTTTAGGTTCCAAGCCGCAGGTCCTGTTAAGCGCGATAGCCCATTGAGGTGCGCAGCTTTCCGACCGCAAAGTGAACGAAAGCCTGATATTGCGCGCGAAGACTAACGCAAGAAACCAGGGCTTGTTTTGGCAGGCAAAATGAATGGGTTCGCTGGCAATGAATGCTGGCGGGTGGGGAACGCGTCTTTGTTGAACGCGACGGTCGACGAACATTGGCAGGGTTCAAGCCGCCTCTTGCGCGCGGTGCGCGTGAGCGATGTGAACCGCTGTCATCAGGTCACTCCTAGCAATCAGTAATGCGTGCAACCTTTAGGGCTGGAATTAAAGGCAGGACATGAGAAACGGTCAGAACAAGCAGCGGATGCGCAACCGCAACAACAACAATAACAACAACCGGCGCGGCCAGAACCCGATGACCCGGGTCTACGAGTCCAACGGACCCGATATCAAGATCCGCGGCACGGCTTCGCACATCGCCGAAAAATATCTGCAGCTCGCGCGCGACGCGCGCTCCTCCGGCGACCCCGTTGCGGCCGAGAACTACTACCAGCACGCCGAGCACTATTTCCGCCTGATCGCGGCCGCCCAGGAGCAGTTCCGCCAGAACCAGCAGCCGCGCGGCGACGAGCCCATCAGCAGCAATAGCGACGACGGCGAAGACGACGGCGAGAATTTCTCGAATTTCGGCCAGGAGCCGGGCTTCGTCCCGCAGCCGCAACAGCAGCAGCCCTTCATGCGCGACCGCGACGGCCAGCGCGATCATCATCAGCGTGATCACCAGCAGCGTGACAACCAGCCGTCGTACCAGCGCGACAACCAGCAGCCGCGCGAGCACCGCGAACGCGACCATCGTCCGCAGCCGCAGCAATATCAGCCGCAGCCAATGCCGCCGAACCAGCCGCAGCCCGTCATCGCCGATGCCGGCAGCGTCGATCGCCTGCCCTCCTTCATCACCGGCGCACAGCCGCAAGTGAATGTCGGCGCGAACGGCGGCCAGGCTGGCTTCGAGGGCGGTGGTGGCGGCGAGCGCTTTCCGCGCCGGCGGCGCCGGCCGCATGGCCCGCGCCCCGAGCGCGAAGCCGCTCCGGCCGCGTCCAGCGACGATCTGGCGCCCGGCGAGTAAGCTCCTTCGGATTTTCTGATCTGCATCGTCCCGGCCTCGCGCCGGGACGATTTGTTTTCAGCTGCGCGTCACCGTCGAGGACGGCACCAGCACCGGCTTCAACGAGGGAATCAACCGCGCCCGCTCGCGCTTGGCGGGGATCGCGCGATAGACCTGCTTGGTGGCCTCGACGATGTGCACGCCGGCAAAGGGCAGCGACAGCGCCGCCCCGGCACGCTCCCACATCTGCGCCGATTTCAGCACCCAGCCGCCGGCATAGGGCGGCATGAACAGCGCCTCGCCCCAGGCGGTCGGCGTGAACCAGGTCTGGCGCAACAGATCGGTGATCTGCGAGCGCGAATAGGGCCGGCCGTGGCCGAACGGCGTATTGTCGCTGCGCGTCCACACGCCGCGCCGGTTCGGGATCACCGCGATCACGCGGCCGGACGGCGACAGCACGCGCCACACCTCGCGCAGCAACGCAGCCGGATCGTCCGACATCTCCAGCGCGTGGACCAGCAGGATGCGGTCGACCGCGGAATCGGGAAGCGGCAGCGAGAATTCATCCACCAGCGAGGCCAGCGCCGGCCGCCCCGTAGGCCATTTCAGGACGCCCTGGGCCGCCGGCATGAAGGCGAGGCAGCGCTCGGCGTCCTCCCGGAACAGTCCGAGATAGGGCGTGGGATAGCCGATGCCGAGCACGCGCTGGCCCTCGGCGCGCGGCCAGCGCTCCCTGATGCCGCGATTGATCATTTGCCGCGCCACAATCCCGAGGCGACGGGAATAGAACTCGCGGAGGTCGACGACGTCGATGCTCATGACGGCAATGTAACATGCGCAAGGCCGCGGCTGCGCGCTGAATATTGCATTGCCTGCGCAACGTTAACGCCATATTTGTCTGGCGGGGCTGAGCGCGAAGGAGACGTCATGGCTGCCGAAATTCGTACTTTCAGCTGTTTAAACGACAATTTCGGTTACCTGATCCACGATGTGGAAACCAAGGCGACGGCGTCGATCGACGCGCCGGAGGCCGGCCCCATCCTGAAGGCGCTGGAGCGCGAGGGCTGGCAGCTCACCGACATCCTGATCACCCATCATCATGGCGATCATGTCGGCGGGGTCGCCGAACTCAAGCAGCAATATAACTGCCGCGTCGTCGCGCCGCACGACAAGACCACTGCGATCGCCAACGTCGACCTGCGCGTCGCCAATGCCGACGTGGTCAAGGTCGGCAACCTGCTGGCGCGCGTCGTGGAGACGCCCGGCCACACGCTCGACCACATCTCCTACGTGTTCGACACCGAGAAGACCGTGTTCGCCGCCGACACGCTGTTTTCGATCGGCTGCGGCCGCGTCTTCGAGGGCACCTACCCGATGATGTGGGATTCGCTGCTGAAGCTGCGGGCGCTGCCCGACGATTTCAAGCTCTATTGCGGCCACGAATACACGGCTTCCAACGTCAAGTTCGCGCTCACCGTCGATCCCGACAATGCGGCGCTTCAGGCGCGCGCGGCGGAGGTGACCAAGCTTCGCGCCGAGAACAAGCCCACGATTCCCTCACTGCTTGGTGACGAGAAGCGAGCAAACGTGTTCCTGCGTGCCGATGACCCCTCGGTCGCAGCCAGGCTACACATGAAGGGTGCGGATGCCGCCGCGGTCTTCGGCGAGTTGCGCGAGCGCAAGAACAAATCCTAAAGAACAAATCCTGACGGGGATCGATGCCGACCGCAGCCGAGATCATCGCGCGCCTTGAACTCCGACCGCATCCCGAAGGCGGGCACTATCGCGAGACGTTTCGCGACCAGACCACGGACGCCAACGGCCGTTCGCGCTCGACCCTCATTTACTTCCTGCTCGCGCGCGGCGAACGTTCGCACTGGCACCGCATCGATGCGGTCGAGATCTGGCATTACTACGCCGGCAGCCCGCTGATGCTGCGCATCGCGCATGAGGGCTGCTCCCAGCACGAGGTCCGCCTCGGCACGGATCTCGTGAGCGGCGAACGACCGCAGGCCATCGTACCGGCCGATGCATGGCAGATGGCCGAGACAACAGGTGAGTGGACACTGGTCGGCTGCACCGTGGCCCCCGCATTCGAGTTCGCGAAGTTCGAGCTCGCGCCGAAGGGCTGGGAGCCGTAGCTCCACACCGTCATTCCGGGGCGCCCCGCAAGCGGCAAACCCGGAATCTATCTCGCCACCATTGACTCCGATAAATGGATTCCGGGTTCGCACGTCGTGCGCCCCCGAATGACAATCATCGCTTCCGCAACACCATATCTTTCGCCGCGATCAGGCCGCCGCCGGCGATCAGGACCGCGGCGATGGCGATATTGGCACTGGCTTTTGCGAAGCCGGCGGCGATGAGGAAGCCGGTCGACAATAGCGGCGTCGCGTAGGAGGCGGCACCGAGCACGCGGATGTCGCCGCGCTTCATGCCGATGTCCCAGGCGTAGAACGCTGCCCCGACAGGCCCGATGCCGAGCCCAATCACGGAGATCCATTGCAGCGCCGTCTCCGGCCACACGGTGGTTTCGAGCGCGCCATGCATCAGCGCAGCGAGCAACGCCGTGGCGAGACAGAAGCCCGCGACCGCGTCGGTCGGCACCGCCTTCAATCGGCGCGACAGCACCGAATAGGTCGCCCACACGAAGGCGGCGATGAAGGCCGCGATCAATCCCGACACCGCCCCCGGCGCGAAGCCGGAGGTATTGCCGGCGAACAGCAGCACGGTGCCGACGAGGCCGAGCACGGCACCGACGATGTGATGCACGGCGAGCCGCTCGCCCGGCAGGAAGGACGAGAACAGCACGATCAGCAGCGGCCAGAGATAGTTGAGCAGACCGGCTTCAGCCGGCGGCGCGAAGCGCAGCGCGAGGAAATACAGCGCGTGATAGCCGAACAGTCCGCCGACGCCGACGGTCCACACAGCAAGTGGCTGGCGCAGGCTTTTTGCCGCCTCGCCGCGGCCGATCCAGGTGAGCAGGCCGACGAGGCCGCCGATCGCAAATGTCATCGCGGCGAGCTGGAATGCCGGGATCTTTCCGGTCGCCACCGTCATCACTGACAGCAGCGACCACATCAGGGTCGCGGTCAATCCGATCAGCGTCGCGGTGCGGGGAGTCATTTAGATCGCCTCGTCATTCCGGAGCGGCTCAAAGAGCAGAACCCGGAATCTCGAGATTCCGGGTTCGCCGCTATCGCGGCGCCCCGGAATGACAGTGCATGGACAAATGCCCGGGACAAGCCCGGGCATGACGACGTCGTCGATATCAGCCTGCGTGATGCCTACGCATCACACCATGTACTGGCCGCCGTTGACCGTCAGCGTCGAGCCGGTGATGGCGCCGGCTTCGTCGGCGGCGAGGAACACGACCGCGCGTGCGATTTCCTCGGGCTCCCCTAAGCGGCCGATCGGGATCAGCGGCAGGATCGCCTTCTCCAGCACGTCCTTCGGCACCGCCTGCACCATCTCGGTGTTGATGTAGCCGGGGCAGATCGCGTTCACGGTGACGCCGCCCTTGGCGTTCTCCAGCGCTAAGGCCTTGGTGAAGCCGATCTCGCCGGCCTTCGCCGCAGAATAGTTCACCTGGCCGAACTGGCCCTTCTGGCCGTTGATCGAGGAGATGTTGATGATGCGGCCGAACTTGCGCCCGCGCATGCCTTCGATCACCTGGCGCGACATGTTGAACAGCGAGCCGAGATTGGTGCCGATCACGGCGTTCCATTGCTCGAGGCTCATCTTGTGGAAGGCGCCGTCCTTGGTGATGCCGGCATTGTTGACGAGCACGTCGATCGGGCCGACCTCGGCCTCGACCTTCTTCACGCCTTCGGCGCAGGCGTCGAAATTGCTGACGTCCCATTTGTAGACGGCGATGCCGGTCTCCGCCTTGAACTTCTCCGCCGCGGCATCGTTGCCGGCGTAGCTCGCCGCGACCTTGTAGCCGGCCGCCTTCAGCGCCTTGCCGATCGCAGCTCCGATGCCCCGCGTACCACCCGTCACCAATGCAACACGTGCCATATCGTATTCCTTCCCTTGGACTCTTCGGACGTTTCTGAGTGATCGTTTTTAGCTACGGATTATGCGGGACGTTTGACGGACATCAAGAACAAAACGCCCGGCGTGAGCCGGGCGTTTCTCTTTAGTCGAGGCCGACGCGGTTGCGAAGAATATTTGATTTGCAACCGCTGCCTTTTTAGTCGCGTGCAACGCACTCACTTATGTGTGCAGCGCACGCGCATGGTCCACGTAAGCTGCGCGACAGCTAGCTTCAGTCGCGCGCCAGACACATCGCGATACCCATGCCGCCGCCGATGCACAGCGTGGCAAGGCCCTTCTTGGAATCGCGCTTCTGCATCTCGTGCAGCAGCGTCACCAGCACGCGCGCGCCGGAGGCGCCGACCGGGTGGCCGATCGCGATCGCACCGCCATTGACGTTGACCTTGGAGGTGTCCCAGCCGAGGTCCTTGTTGACGGCGCAAGCCTGCGCCGCGAAGGCCTCGTTGGCCTCGATCAGGTCGAGGTCGCCGACGTTCCAGCCGGCCTTCTTCAGCGCGGCGCGCGAGGCCGGGATCGGGCCCGAGCCCATGATCTTCGGATCGACGCCGGCCTGCGCCCACGACACGATGCGCGCGAGCGGCTTCTTGCCTTCCTTGGCAGCCTGCTTGGCGGTCATCAGCACCACGGCGGCAGCGCCGTCATTGATGCCGGAAGCAGAGCCTGCGGTGACCGTGCCGTCCTTCTCGAAGGCGGGACGGAGCTTGGCCATCGCATCGAGCGTTGCGCCATGGCGCGGGTATTCGTCGGCGCTGACGACCACGTCGCCCTTGCGGGTCTTGATGGTGACGGGGACGATCTCGTCGTTGAACTTGCCGGCCTTCTGCGCGGCCTCGGCCTTCTGCTGCGAGGCGACCGCGAACTCGTCCTGCTGGGCGCGGGTGATCTGCCACTGGCGCGCAACGTTCTCGGCGGTGTTGCCCATGTGGTAGCCGTTAAAGGCATCCCACAGGCCGTCCTTGATCATGGTGTCGATGAATTCGAGCGCGCCCATCTTGACGCCGCCACGCAGATACTGGGCGTGCGGAGCCATGCTCATCGATTCCTGGCCGCCGGCGACCACGATCTCGGAATCGCCGTTGAGCAGCGCCTGGTAACCGAGTGCGACCGTGCGCAGACCCGAGCCACAGAGCTGGTTGACGCCCCAGGCCGGGCTCTCCACCGGAATGCCGGCGGCGATCGAGGCCTGGCGGGCCGGGTTCTGGCCCTGAGCGGCGGTCAGAATCTGGCCCATGATGACTTCGGAGACCCGGCCGGGCTCGATGCCACCACGCTCCAGCGCGGCCTTGATGGCGACGGCGCCGAGATCGTGGGCGGGAAGGGTCGCGAACGCTCCGTTGAAGCTTCCGACCGGGGTGCGGGCGGCGCTGACGATGACGACATCGTCTGACATGGGCATCTCCTGGGGTTGAATGGGGGCAGACGGGGCTGGGGAAACGGCTCGCCAGTCTCGGACGGCATCCTGTTAACGTCATTGCGGCATGTCAATCGGCCGGTGGCCGAATTCATGCCGCAACGCATTCCAAATAGCGTTCTTGGCGCTTTCGCAAGCACGTTTTTGCTGCCCGATTAACCGTGGCGCACAAAACGGTAGCGTGACCCCTTTGAAAATGCTTATTTTGTTGCGTTGCGTACTCTTCCCGCCCTGCGGCATCGGCCGCCGGGTTCCCGTTCTCAGCGTCTTGCAAGTGAGAGCCCATGGCGAAATCAGACCAACCCACCACCATCAAGAAATACGCGAACCGCCGGCTCTATAACACCGGAACGAGCACCTATGTGACGCTGGAAGACCTCGCCGCCATGGTCAAGGATGGCGAAGATTTCCTGGTCTACGACGCCAAGACCGGCGACGACATCACCCGCTCGGTGCTGGCACAGATCATCTTCGAGCAGGAGAACAAGGCCGGCCAGAACCTGCTACCGACCACCTTCCTGCGCCAGCTCATCCGCTTCTACGGCGACAGCATGCAGATGGTGGTGCCGAAATATCTGGAACAGTCGATCGCGACGCTGACCCAGGAACAGGAGAAGTTCCGCAAGCAGATCGCCAATACGCTGTCCGGCACGCCCTTTGCGCCCCTGGAGGAGCAGGTCCGCCGCAACATGGAGCTGTTCCAGCAGACCTTCTCGATGTTCAAGCCGTTCGCCCCGCCGGCGCGCTCCTCCACCACCCCGGAGCCGGAGCCCGATGCGACCGCCGAGGCGCCGAAGGACAGCAACATCGACGATCTGCGCCAGCAGATGAAGGAAATGCAGGAACGCCTCGAGCGGATGTCGAAGAAGGAAGAGTAGGTCCTCTCGTTCGCCTCAGCGCGGCCGCCTGCCGCGGGCGTTTGCTTAGCGATTGTGCGCCCGTCATTCCACAATGTCGTCCTGGCGAAAGCCAGGACACATACCGCGTGATCTGTCGGTAGAGATCGATAGCAGTACCGAACGACGAATCATCGCCAAACTGCTTCCTGGGGTAATGGGTCCTGGCTTTCACCAGGACGACGCTGGAGAAGCCGCCATGTCCGACCCAAGCGCGCATTGGAACAACGTCTACGCCACAAAGGGCGAGACCGAGGTCAGCTGGTTTCAGGAGAGCCCGGCGATCTCGCTCGACATGATCCGCTCCGCCAACGTGGATCGCGGCGCAGGTATCATCGATATCGGCGGCGGCGCTTCGCGGCTGGTGGACGCTCTCTTGCAGGACGGATACCGCAACCTCGCCGTGCTGGACCTGTCCGCCAATGCACTCGACGCTGCGAAGCGGCGGATCGGCCCGGCGGCCGTCTCCGTCGACTGGATCGTCGCCGACGCCACGACGTGGCGGCCGGCGCGCAGCTACGAGGTCTGGCACGATCGTGCGGCGTTTCACTTCCTGACCGATCCGCGCGACAGGGCCGCTTACGTCGAGCGCCTGCGGTCGGCGGTTGCGGCCGGCGGCCACGTCATCATCGCCACTTTTGCGCTCGATGGTCCGGAGAAATGCAGCGGCCTGCCGGTGCAGCGCCACGACAGCACGAGTCTTTCGACGGAGTTGGGGCCGGATTTCGAGCTGATCGAAACGCGCAGCGAGACTCATCACACGCCGTGGAAATCGACGCAGGCGTTTCAGTTCAGCCGGTTCCGGAGGCGCGGCTCTTGAGGCGTGGCGCATGCCACACCCTCGGTGTCGTCCTGGCGAAAGTCAGGACGACGTCAGGAAGCCTACGCCGCCAGCTTCATCGCATGCGCAAAGTCCCAATAGAGCTTGCGCGCTTTTGTGTAGAGCGGGCCCAGCTTCAGCTCGCGCTCGTCGATGCGAATCACGGGCGCGACCTTGGCGAAATTGCCGGTTGAAAAAATCTCGTCGGCGGCGAGGAAGTCGGCATAGCGCAACGTCTTCTCGACCACGGTGACGCCGTCGGCGCGAAGCAGGCCGATGACGCGCTGGCGCGTGATGCCGTTGAGGAAGGTGCCGTTCGGCACCGGCGTGAACACCACGCCGTCCCTGGCCATGAACACGTTGGAATTGCCGAACTCGGCGACATTGCCGAGCATGTCGAGCATCAGCGCGTTCTGGAAGCCGCGGGAGGCGGCCTCCGACAGCGCGCGCGAATTGTTGGGATAGAGGCAGGCCGCCTTGGCCTCGACCGGCGCGCATTCGGCCGTCGGCCTGCGGAACGGCGACAGCGTGATGGCGTTGCCTACAGGTTTGGGCATCGGCGCCTCGTAGATGCACAGGCACCAGTTGGTGGTCTCGGGGTCGAACAGCACGCCGCCGCCCGACCCGTTCTCCGCCCAGTACATCGGACGGATATAAAGCTCGGCATTCGCCGCAAAGCGCGCGATGCCTTCGTTTGCGAGCGTGAGCCAGGTGCCGGCATCGACCACCGGCTTCAGGCCAAAATTGATCGCGGATTGATTGGCACGGGCGATGTGACGGTCGAGATCGGGTGCGACGCCCTCGAACGCGCGAGCGCCGTCGAACACGACTGAGCCGAGCCAGGCCGCATGCGTGCGCGGGCCCA
Source organism: Bradyrhizobium sp. B025 (assembly GCF_042257955.1). Lineage (NCBI taxonomy): Bacteria > Pseudomonadati > Pseudomonadota > Alphaproteobacteria > Hyphomicrobiales > Nitrobacteraceae > Bradyrhizobium > Bradyrhizobium sp. B025. The sequence goes on from NZ_CP170150.1 coordinate 8,430,852, forward strand.
TGATCGGCACATTGCCGTCGTGCCATTTGCCCTCGAAGAAGGTCCAACTCGGCGAATATTCGATGGCTTTCTTGATCTCGGCCATGGCCGGCCTCCCCTTGGCGTGATGCCACAATATGGCACGACTATTGGGGGCAATTTCTAAATGATTCCCTGCGGGGAATGACCCCCCTCCCCTGGAGGGGCCCCTGGACGGAGGGTGAGCATCGCGGTGAAATAACATTGGGGAGCAAACCGGATATAATGCCGTCCACGTTACGGAGTCCTCCATGCCGCTCGATCCGCTCGCAAAGCGTTTGTTGACCATGATGGCTGCGGCCGGGCCGCAGGTGCGAAACCGGCCGAGCGTCGAGGCGCGGCGGCAGTCGCTGGCGAAACTGATGCAGTTCGCGCGCACTAACGCGCCTGACGTGACCGTCTCCGACGGCACGCTGCCCGGCCCCGACGGAGAGCTTCTCTATCGGCTGTATTCGCCCGCAACCGCCGGTGAGCGCGCGCCGGGCTTCGTGTTCTTTCATGGCGGCGGGCTCGTCGCCGGCAGCGTCGCCACGCACGACCGCATCGCGGCGGCACTTGCGCATGCCACCGGCTGCCGCCTGGTCTCGGTCGATTACCGCCTCGCGCCGGAGCACAAATTTCCGGCCGCGGTGGACGATGCGATCGCCGCCACCGAATGGGTCGCGCGCGAAGCGTCGTCCCTCGGCATCGACGCCGGACGCCTCGTGGTTGGCGGCGATTCCGCCGGCGCGACGCTCGCCGCGATCGTGTGCCAGGAAGCGCTGCAGAACGCCGGCCTGTCCATCCTAGCGCAATGCCTGATCTGCCCGGTGCTGGATTTCGAGGAGACCTCGCCTTCGCGCGAGGCGTTTGCCGAGGGCCATCTGATCGATCGCATCACGATCGAAGCCGATCTCGCCGACTATCTGCCCGGCGGCATCGATGCCGCCGATCCCCGCATCTCACCCCTGCGCGCCACACGCCTTGCGGGCCTGCCGACCGCGATCATCCATACCGCCGAGTTCGACCCGATGCGCGACGAAGGCAATGCCTATGCGCGCAAGCTTCTCGCCGCCGGCGTCACCGTCGAGCACGTCTGCCATGACGGCATGGTCCACAATTTCCACGCCATGGGCGCGATCCTGCCGCAGGCGCAGCTCGTGCTGTCGCAGATCGGCGAACAGGTGCGGCGGGCGGTGGAGAAGTAAAAGCGCGAATCACACGCGCGCGTCCAGCACGGCTCTGGCTGCCGCAACATATTCAAGCCAATGCGCATCCGCATAGCGTTCGGCCTGCCGCACGCAGGTGACATCGGGGGCATGCGCGGCCGCGATCGTGCGCGCGAAGCGCTCTTCGGCGACCGTCACGTCGCCAGGTTCGGCCGACGGAACGGCGGCGGCCACGGCGGTCGGAGCGACAGCGAGGCCTGCCAGACCAGTGAGCAGGATGCGGCGTGTCGTGTTCATGACTGTCGTCCCTCCATTGTCCGGCCTGCACTCTGGCCGGCGAGTATGTCAACGCGATCACCGCAGGGTACCCGCGCACATCCGCGCAGTCCATCGCTTGCGGACAGCGCTTGACCACAGGTGTGATCACGTTCCATCTAACAACAGTTCCGTCATCAAGTCGCCACGCGTCGGATCGTCACGTGCCCCGTCACAGCCCATCGCGAAGCCGACCGTTCGGACATCTATCTCGACCTGCGCACGACTTACGCGACGATTCGCGCGGGCATGCTCGGGCTCGGCTTCGGCACACCTCCCTGTCGGCCGCGTTCGAAGCCCTGGCGGCCCAACGGAGCGTGACGCTGCCGAGCGGACTGCCTGCTGCGAAAAACGACAACCGCCTGTTCGGCATCACCGCGCAGATCGCATGGATGCCGAAACCGTCCTACCAGCTGACGCTGCGGACGCCGCTCTACGCCGTGCGCAATTAGAGCATGATCCGGAAAAGTGTGCAGCGGTTTTCCGAAAAGATCATGCTCGAACAGAACAAGGCGCTTCTACTCCGGCACCGGCACGTCGAAGGTGTTGAGCGTGACCGAGACCATGCAATAGACGCCGACGAGATAGGACAGCTCGGCCGCGCCATGCTCGCCGAACTCCTTGACCGCGGCGCGCCAGGTCAATTCCGGCAGCACGCCGCCGCTCACCAGCGCCGATGCGACGTCGTAGGCGACCGCCTCCTGCTTGGTCAGATCCACCGGCCGTTGCCCGGCCACGATGGTCGCGAGCTTCTCGTCGGAGAGGCCGCGCTGCTCGGCCACCAGCACATGAGCATAGAGCTCGTAGCCGGAGCGGAAATGCGAGCCGGTAACGAGGATCGCGACCTCGCGCACCGAGGCCGGCAGCAGCGGGTTCGACGCGATCGCCTTGACCAGCTCCCACACCGGCTTGCCGAAGCGCGGCTCGCGGACCCAGGGATTCCAGGGTCCGAGCAGCGCGCCATCGTCGCGCATGTTCACAAAGCCCTTGAAGTGGTCCTTGATGCCGGCCCGCATGTCGTCATAGAGCGGCTTCTGTTCGTCGGTCAGATCTTTCGGATCGAGAATGGGAAGGCGCACGGCAGGATCTCCTCGTTGAGAAGCGGAGACCGTCGCCCGCATGTGCGCGCATCGCAAGTGAAGTTGCCGTGACGATCGTGCAATTTTGCAAATAACAGGGAGACGCCGGTTACGGCGCCTCCGGGCGCGCCAGCGGCTCGCCCAGCGTATGCATCAGCCGGTTGGCCCAGCCGAAGATCGCGGCCGACAGTACCAGGTCGAGCTGCTCGAGCTCGCTCAGCCCGGCCTCGCCGAGTGCACGCGCGTCATCTGCGGTAGCTTCGATCGGCGTCATCGAGAGCTTTGTAGCGAAATTGAACAGTGCCTGCTGGCGCGCCTCCAGCGTGGCATCGCGCTCGTCGGCAAAGATTTCCTCGACGACGTCGTTGCGCCCGGAGTAGCTGATGAAGCGTGAGGCGTGCACGGCGGCGCAATAGATGCAGCGGTTGACGACCGAGGCACTCAGCGCGCCGAGCTCACGCTCGGTCGGGGACAAGCCGTCCTTGCCATACATGATGAGGTTGAACAGCGGCGAGCGCACCGCGAGCGATTCCGGGTCATGCGCCAGCGTCAGCACGTAAGGCGAGACGCCCTTGTTGGAGGGCGTGACCTTCATCGCCGCGAGCTGCTCTGATGTCGCCGAGGCGAGCTCGACAGGCGTGACATAGGGCGACCAGGTCGGGATCGTGGCGGTGAAGTTGTGGACGACCTCGCTCATCGGGCTTCGACCTCTTTCAGGAGCCTGAGGCCGGCCAGGACCCGCAGCTGGTAGTTCACGAAGGCGGCAAGCTCGGACAGCCGCACGATATCGGCCTCGCTGACGCCGGCCGTCTTCAGCGCCGCAATGTCCTGTCGCGTCGCCTCGCGCGGCGACAGCGTCAGCAGGTCGGCATGGCGGGCCATGGCGTCGTGCAGGGAATCACCACACAGGCCGCCGGGCCGTGCCAGGGCGGCCAGGTCGAGATCGCTCGCATGCGCCAGATAGGAGTCGTAATGCGCGGTCAGCGCCTCGTCGCCGACGTGCCGGCACATCCGCGCCGCGAGCGCCGCCCGCAAGCCGTGGCTCAGGCCGCCGGGCTCGCGCGGCAGCAGCACCGCGTCATGGGCGGCTTCGCTGAGGCGCAAAATCTCGGCGCGGGCGTTCAGAGCCTGGCCGAGCCGTGACGCCGCGCGCACGCCGGCAATGGTTTCGATCAGCGTGGTCAAGCAACACTCCGCGGGCTCTGTGGATTGACAACATCCTCGACGGCGAGCGCCAGCGGCTGCGCCGTATCCAGGAGCGACGACAGGGCAGTCTCGAACGGCGCTGGATCGAGGCCGCGTGCTTTCAGCCATGCGGGGTCATAGTAGGTCTGCCGATAGCGTTCGCCGGAATCGCAGATCAGCGTGACCAGCGATCCGGTTTGGCCGGCGCTGCGCATCTCCGAGGCAATGCGGCACAGCGCCAGGAAGTTGGTGCCGGTGGAACCGCCGACGGATCGGCGCAGCCGGCGCGACAGTACATTCATCGCCGCAATCGTTGCTACGTCCGGGATTTTCATCATGCGGTCGACAACGCCAGGCACGAAGGACGGTTCGCAGCGCGGCCGGCCGACGCCCTCGATCAGCGAGGGCCGTTCGCAAACGTGGGAGCGGTCCTGCGTGCGGAAGCAATCGAAGAAGGCGGAATGCTCGACATCGGCGACGCACAGCCGCGTCGGATATTGGCGGTAGCGCAAGTAGCGTCCGATGGTGGCCGAGGTGCCGCCGGTGCCGGCGCCCATCACGATCCAGTCCGGCAGCGGGCGCGGCTCGCCCTGCAATTGCGTGAAGATCGATTCGGCGATGTTGTTGTTGCCGCGCCAGTCGGTGGCGCGCTCGGCGAAGGTGAACTGGTCCATGTAGTGGCCGTTCAGGCGGGTGGCGAGCGCGGCGGCCTCGGCATACAGCGCGCGGCCGTCGTCGATCAGATGGCAATTGCCGCCATAATGCTCGATCGCAGCGATCTTCTCCGCCGAGGTCGTGCGCGGCATCACGGCGTAGAAGGGCACGCCGATCATCTGCGCGAAATAGGCTTCCGACACCGCGGTCGATCCCGACGAGGCCTCGACCACGGGCGTGCCTTCGCGGATGTGGCCATTGCAGAGCGCGTAGAGGAACAGCGAGCGCGCCAGCCGATGCTTCAGGCTGCCGGTCGGATGCGTGGACTCGTCCTTCAGATAGATGTCGATGCCTGATAGCGCCGGCACGATCAGCCGGATCAGATGCGTGTCGGCCGTCCGGCATTGGTCGGCCTCGATCGCAGCTACAGCCTCGTCGACCCAGCCGCGCCGGTAGACCGGCCCGGCCGGATTGTGGTGGCGAAAGGGGGTTGGCTCCATCGGCATGACCCCATGGTCTCATAATACTTCTTGCGCATCAAGAAATATTGTTCATTCTTGATCCACATAATGTGGGCGACATGGCCATGAACCAGGACGTTATCGATATCCGCCTTCTCGAGGCCTTCGCCGCCGTGATGTCGGCCGGCAGCATCACCGGCGCGGCGCGGCTGCTCGGCCGATCGCAGCCGGTCGTGACGCGTCAGATCCAGGATCTCGAAGCTGACGTCGGCTATCTCCTGTTCACCCGGAACGGCCCGCGCATCAGCCCGACGCCAAAGGGCGTGCTGTTTCATGCCGAGGTCGAGCGGCTGCTGATGGGCTTGAAGCACATCCGCCAGCGCGCCAACGCGATCGGCGCGGGGGCGCTTCCCGTGCTCAGCCTGGCGGCAATCCCGGCGCTGGCGGCCGGCTTCGTCCCTGCCGCGCTCGCAGCGCTCGAACGCGAGTTGCTGCCAAGCCAGGTCCACGTGCAGGCGCTCTCGGCCGAGAACGTCGTGCAATCGGTGCTGTCGCAGTCGGTCGATTTCGGCCTTGCGAGCCTGCCGATCCAGCATCCCGGGCTCGACATGCAGTGGGTCTGCGAGGTGCCGTGCGTCGCGTGCCTCGCGATGGATCATCCGCTGGCAAAGAAGAAGGTCATTCGCCTCAAGGATCTTGCTGGCGTCCGGCTGCTGACGATGGCCAACCCCTACCGGCTTCGCCGCCGCGTGGAGGAGGCGCTGGAGCGTGAGGGTGTCGTGCCCGCTGAGGTCATCGACACCAACGCTTCGCTGACGGCGATCGCCATGGCCAAGCAGTCGCTCGGCATCGCCGTGGTCGAGCCGGTGCTGACCTCCAGCCTGCCGGTGGAGGGCGTCGTCACCCGGCCCCTGGACGTGTCCATTCCTTTCCTGTTCGCCGCGATTGCGCCGACCGGGCGCGAGCTGACGCCGACGGTTGCCGCGCTCAACGACGCACTGCGCGCCGCGGTCGCGCTGATGCCCGGCGCAAAACTGCATAGCGGCGCCGCCGCGCTGGCCGAGGCCGGCGACGAAACCAGTGAATTCGAGAAAGCTCCCTCATGACGACGATGACACCTGACGCGGCGGGCCTCGCGGCGCTTGAAGCGCGCCTGAAGCAGGATCTGGCCTGGCTCGAACTGCCGGCCAAATCGTGGGTGCCGCGCCGCGTCGTTGACGGCAAGAGCGTCGTCGACGTCGTCATCGTCGGCGCCGGCATGGCCGGCCTCGTCGCCTCCGCCATGCTCAGGCGTCTCGGCGTCGACAACCAGCTCGTGCTCGACCGTGCCCGCGCCGGCGAGGAAGGCCCCTGGGTCACGTTCGCCCGGATGCGGACGCTGCGCTCGCCCAAGGAATTGACCGGACCTGCGATGGGCATGCCGGCGCTGACCTTCCGCGCCTTCTACGAGGCGCAATATGGCAGGCAGGCCTGGCAGGCGCTCGACCGCGCGCCGCGCACGATGTGGATGGATTACCTGATCTGGTACCGCAAGGTGCTGGACCTGCCGGTCCGCAACGGGGTTTCGGTCGAGCGAATCCACGCACGCACCGATGAATTGTTCGCGCTCGACATCAGCGAGGGCGGCACGTCGCGACAGATTCTCGCGCGCCATGTCGTGCTGGCGACGGGGCGCGACGGCCTCGGCGGTGCTTACGTGCCGTCGCTCTGCGACGGCATCGACCGACGTTTCTGGGCGCATTCGTCCGCCCCTATCGACTTCGAGAGACTTCGCGGCAGGCGTGTTGCCGTCGTCGGCGCGGGCGCATCCGCGATGGACAACGCAGCGATGGCGCTGGAGGCGGGCGCAGCGCGGCTCGACCTCTTCATTCGGCGCGCGGACATCCCGCGCGTCAACAAGTTCACCGGCATCGGCAGCCAGGGCGTCGTCCACGGCTTTGCCGGCCTGTCGGATGACTGGAAATGGCGTTTCCTCGCTCACACGCTGAAGGCGCAGACGCCGCCGCCGCGTCAAAGCGTACTGCGGGTCTCCGCCTATCCGCAGGCGCATTTCCATCTCGCAAGCCCGATCGATGATCTCGCCGTCGCGGGAGACCATCTCACGGTAACGACGCCGAAGGGCCGCTACGCGACCGATTTCATCATCTTCGGCACGGGCTTCAAGGTCGACCTCGCGTTGCGCGACGAGCTCGCCGAGTTCGCGCCGCATATCCGGTTCTGGTGCGACCGCTTCCCGGCACCTGACGGCATGGACAATGCCGAGCTGGAGAACTCGCCAGACCTCGGCGGCAGCTTCCAGTTCCTGGAGAAAGAGCCCGGCGCCTGCCCCATGTTGGCGCGGCTGCATTGCTTCAACTATCCGGCGACGCTGAGCCACGGAAAGCTCTCCGGCGATATCCCCGCGATCAGCGAAGGCGCCGACCGGCTCGCGCGCGGCATCGTCCGTCGCCTGTTCGTCGAGGATCGCGAGATTCATTTCGCCAACCTCAAGGCCTTCGCCACGCCGGAACTCGCCGGCGACGAATGGCAGGATGCCGACGTCACCCATCAACCCGCCGAATAGGCGCAACCGGACAGGCAAGCGAGAGATGCAGACGAACAGGAAAGCCATCGCAGCCGCGATCGCCGGCAATGCCCTGGAGTGGTACGACTTCACGGTGTTCGCCCTGATGACACCGGTCATCAAGAACCTGTTCTTCCCGGTCGACCCGAAAATTCCGGGCAGTGAGATCAACGCACTGCTGCTGACCACCGCGCTGTTCGGCACCGGCTTCTTCATGCGGCCGATCGGCGGCCTCGTGCTCGGCTATTTCGGCGATCGCAAGGGGCGGAAGGCGGCGATGACGCTCGGCATGGGCATCATGGCTGTGTCGGTCGCGCTGTTGGCGTTGACGCCGACCTACGCCACGGCCGGCATCGCGGCGCCGCTGATTGTGTTGCTGGCGCGGCTGCTGCAGGGCTTTTCGGTCGGCGGCGAGTTCGGCACCTCGACCGCCTATCTGATCGAAGCGGCGCCTCCCGGCCGCACCGGCTTCTATGGCTCGTGGCAGATCGCCGGCCAGCTCATGGCCAACGTGCTCGGCGCAGTGCTGGGTGCCGCCCTGACGCTGGCGTTCACGCAGGAGCAGCTTGCCGCCGGCGCCTGGCGCATTCCCTTCTTCGTCGGCCTCGTGATCGTTCCGATCCTGCTCTATATGCGCGCCAGCGTCATCGAGCCCGAAGCTTCCCGGCGCAGCATGGCGACGCTGCACAAGGACAATTTCATCGCCGCGCTGAAGAATCCCGGCCGCAATTTCCTGATCGGCATGGGCATGGTGGTGGCGAGCGCCGTGTCGTTCTACGTCACCTTCGGCTACACCGTGACCTACGCCAAGGAGGTGCTGAAGCTGCCGCTGATGCAGAGCTTCCTGGTGCAGATGATCGCGGCAATCGTGATGGTGATCGTCGTGCCGATCGCGGGCGCCGTCTCCGACCGCTATCCGCGCCGGCCGCTGTTGCTGGTCTCGCTGATCGGCTATTTCGTCTCGCTCTACCCGCTCTATGCCTGGGTGATCTCCGAGCCGTCGATCGCAAGGCTCCTGGTCGCCCAAATCGTCATCGGCTTCTTCAGCGCCTTCTTCCTCGGCGTCTACTGCACCACGCTGGTCGAGCTGTTCCCAATCCGCGTCCGCTCGACCGCGCTTGCGATCGTCAACAATGTCGCGGTGCTGGTGTTCGGCGGCTTTGCCCAGTTCTTCGTGACCTGGCTGATCGCGCTCACCGGCTCCCCGCTGGCGCCGATCTTCTATGTCATGATCGGCGTCGGCCTCGGGCTGATCGCGGTGATCGCGATGCGGCCGGAGGACGCCGAGCGGGAGCAGGTCCCGGACGGCGTCGTCGAACAGGCATCGTGAAGCCGCTCAAAACTCCAGCGGCGCGTTGTCGACGACCTCTTTCATCACGAAGAAGGTGCGGGTCTGGCGCACGCCGGGCAGCGCGATGAGCTGCTCGCCATGGATGCGGTTGAAATCCTCCATGTCGCCGACGCGGATCTTGAGGAAATAGTCGAAGTCGCCGGCGACGAGGTGGCAGTCGAGCACGAATTTCAGTTTTGCGATCGCCTGCTCGAAGATGGCAAAGCTTTCCGGCGTCGAGCGGTCCAGCACGACGCCGACCATGACCAGCGTCCCCTTCGCCACCTTCTTCGGCGCGATCATGGCGCGGACGGCAGCGATGAAGCCGTCCTCGAACAGGCGCTGGGTGCGGCGATGGCAGGTGGCGGGGCTGATCGCAACGGTTTCGGCCAGCTCGGCATTGCTGAGCCGGCCGTTATTTTGAAGCAATCTCAATATCTTAAGGTCGGTTCGATCGAGCCGAAGCGGCATGGAAGAAGCTTCCGATATTGGATAATTTTCTGAAAGAAATATTAGTCAAAATGCCAATCTTCGCAAGATATCATGCAATATCGGTGCAGCATTCGAGAGCACATTCCTTAGCACATATGCTAGTCGCTGCGGCCAGCTCAACACCAATCGGGATGACCTGACCATGCTGGAAAAATTCGCGCGCTATCCGCTGACCTTCGGCCCGACGCCCATCGAGAAGCTGGAGCGGCTGTCGAAACATCTCGGCGGCAATGTCGAGATCTATGCCAAGCGCGAGGACTGCAATTCCGGCCTCGCCTATGGCGGCAACAAGCTGCGCAAGCTCGAATACATCATCCCGGACGCGATCGCCTCGAACGCCGACACGCTGGTCTCGATCGGCGGCGTGCAGTCCAACCACACCCGCATGATCGCCGCCGTCGCCGCCAAGATCGGCATGAAGTGCCGCCTGGTGCAGGAAGCCTGGGTGCCGCACGAGGACGCCGTCTATGACCGCGTCGGCAACATCATGCTCTCGCGCATCATGGGCGCCGACGTGCGCCTGGTCGACGACGGCTTCGACATCGGCATCCGCAAGAGCTGGGAGCAGGCGATCGAGGAAGTGAAGGCCGCGGGCGGCAAGCCTTACGCGATTCCCGCCGGCGCCTCCGTGCACAAATATGGCGGGCTCGGCTATGTCGGCTTCGCCGAGGAAGTGCGTAAGCAGGAAGCCGAGCTCGGCTTCAAATTCGACTACATCGTGGTCTGCACCGTCACCGGCTCGACCCATGCCGGCATGCTGGTCGGCTTCGCCGCCGACGGCCGCGCGCGAAAGGTGATCGGCATCGACGGCTCGTTCACCCCGGCGCAGACCAAGGCACAGGTGCTCTCGATCGCCCAGAACACGGCCAAGCTCGTCGAGCTCGGCAAGGACATCGTCGCAGACGACGTCGTGCTGATCGAGGACTACGCCTATCCCGCCTATGGCGTGCCGTCGGAAGAGACCAAGGAGGCGATCCGCCTCACCGCGCGTCTCGAAGCCATGATCACCGACCCCGTCTACGAGGGCAAGTCGATGCAGGGCCTGATCGACCTGACGCAGAAGGGCTATTTCGAGAAGGGCGCGAAGGTCCTCTACGCGCATCTCGGCGGTGCCCCGGCGCTCAACGGCTACGGCTACGCGTTCCGGAACGGCTAGTGCGTCGGTGCCGTAAGACGGCGCGCGCCTCCTCACTGGTCTCGTCCTGGCGAAAGCCAGGACCCATTACCCCGACTGCTAATTGTTGAAACACACTGAGGCTGTCGGCGTGCCGTTTCCCACGGCCTGTGGTTATGGATCCCGGATCTGCGCGCGCTTTGGGCGCGCTTGTCCGGGATGACGGTGGAGATATTAGCTCACCCCTACCGCGTCCGCACGATCTGCAGCAGCTCGTCGCCATAATGCTCGAGCTTCTTGTCGCCGATGCCGGGCACGTTGCGGAGCTCGTCCAGCGTGGTCGGCCAGGCTCGCACGATGCCGTCAATCGTGGCGTCGTGCAGCACGACATAGGCCGGCACGCCACGTTCGCGCGCGACATCCGAGCGCCAGGAGCGCAGCCGGGCACGCAATTCAGGATCGACATCGCCTTGCGGGGCGCTGGCGGCAGGCGCGAGATCGCCGCGGCGGGATTTTGCGCGGCTGGAACGGGCGCGGGTGCCGGGCGCCTCCTCACGCAGCCACACCTCTGTCTCGCCGCGTAGCACGCCGCGCGCGGCCTCCGTCAGCTTCAGTGCGCCGTAAGCTTCGCTGTCGCTCTGCAAATAGCCCATCGCGACGAGCTGCCGCAGCACCGTGCGCCACTGCTTTTCGTTGAGCTCGCGCCCGATGCCGAACACCGACAGCTTGTCGTGGCCGAACTGCGTGACCTTCTCGGTCAAGCGACCGATCAGCACGTCGATCAGGTGCATCGCGCCGAAACGCTGGCCGGTCCGATAGACGCAGGAGAGCAGTTTTTGCGCCAGCACCTTGCCGTCGCGCATCTTCGGCGGCGTCAGGCAATTGTCGCAATTGCCGCAGGTTTCGCCGTGCACGATCTCGCCGAAATAGGCGAGCAGCCGCCTGCGCCGGCACTGCGCGGTCTCGGCGAGCCCGACCAGCGCGTCGAGCTTGCCGATCGACACGCGCTTGAAATCGTCCGAGCCGCTGGACTCGTCGATCATGCGGCGTTGCTGCACGATGTCGGAGAGGCCGTAGGCCATCCATGCCGCGGACGGCTTGCCATCGCGGCCGGCGCGTCCCGTCTCCTGGTAATAGGCCTCGATGCTCTTGGGCAGATCGAGATGCGCGACGAAGCGCACGTCGGGCTTGTCGATGCCCATGCCGAAGGCGATGGTCGCCACGATGACGATGCCGTCCTCGTTGAGGAAGCGGTCCTGGTTGCGCGAGCGCACGCTACTGTCGAGCCCGGCGTGATAGGGCAGCGCGGCGATGCCGGCATCATCGAGCGCGGCGGCGACCTCCTCGACCCGGTTGCGCGACAGGCAGTAGACCACGCCGGCGTCACCCGCATGGCGCTCCCGGATGAACTCCTTGAGCTGCGACACCGCATTGCGCTTGTCGACGATCTCGTAACGGATATTGGGGCGGTCGAAGCTAGAGACGAATTGCGGACTGCCCCCAAGCTTGAGCCGTTCAACGATCTCCTTCCGCGTCAATTCGTCGGCGGTCGCGGTCAGCGCGATGCGCGGCACCTCGGGAAAGCGCTCGGCGATGATGGAAAGGCCGACATATTCGGGGCGGAAGTCGTGGCCCCATTGCGAGACGCAGTGCGCCTCGTCGATCGCGAACAGCGCCACCTTGGCCTGCGCCAGCATCGACAGGCAGCGCGGCGTCACCAGTCGTTCCGGCGCGACATAGAGCAGGTCGAGATCGCCCGCGATCAGGCGGCGCTCGATGTCGGAGGCCTCCTGCGGCGTCAGCGAGGAGTTCAGCGCGGCGGCGTTGACCCCGGCCTCAAGCAGGCCGGCAACCTGGTCGCGCATCAGCGCAATCAAGGGCGAGACCACGATGCCGCAGCCTTCGCGCAGCAACGACGGCAACTGGTAGCACAGCGACTTGCCGCCGCCGGTCGGCATCAACACGAGGCAATTGCCGCCATCGGTGACATGCCGGATGATCTCGCCCTGCGCGCCGCGGAACCCCGGCAGGCCGAACACCGAATGCAGCACCGACAGCGCGTCGCGGCCGTTGCCCGGCGCGGGCAGCGGAGCAGTGGAAGGGACGTTCATGGGTGTGTCGGAGGCCGTGGGATTCGTCACAAGGCCAGTCGCATGGCTGCGCGGGCGTGGCAAGACGATTTGACGCTTGCGCCGCTGCTTCTTCTCCCTCTCCCCGCTCTTACGGGGAGAGAGTTGGGGTGAGGGGCCTCTTTCCACGGATGAGACTGTTGCGGGACCTGTACCCCCTCACCCGGATCGCAAGAGCGATCCGACCTCTCCCCGCAAGCGGGGCGAGGTAAGAGAGCTACGCCCCGATTCGTCGCAGCGCCTCCGCGACGGTTACGATCGGCATGTCGCGCTTGCCGGCCGCCTCCAGCGCATGGCGCATCAGGTGCGGCGTGCAGCCATAGGGGCTCGGCGCGTTCACGACGTCATGGCCGTAGAAGATGAGCCATCCGCCGCTTGCGACCGCCTCGTCGAAATAGCGATCGACGCCCGCCCTATCGATCTCGCAATCGACCAACGGCGAGGCGCGCAGGAACTGGAGGTCGATGACATCGCGATTGACGCCGGGCAGAATGCCGCGCGCCGAGCGGAAGGTTCTCGCGAGCTGCGGCTTGCGCCAGACCGAGGCGAGGCCGTACGGATAGGCGAAATTCTCCAGCGCGATCGAGGAATCGATGCCGCGGAGATGGCTGCGGTTTCGTTCGATCTCGCGGGTCATGGCGGCCTCGCCGAGATTGACCGCGCTCTCGTGCGAAAAGGTATGGCAGGCGATCTCGTGGCCGGCATGGTGAAGCCGCACGATCGCGTCGTTCGACAGCCCATGCCAGTGATCCGACGGCCGGCCAATCAGGCTGCCGGCGATGTAGTAGGTGCCGCGGCCACCATGCGCTTCGAGAAGCGAAGCACCCTCGCCGGCGGCACTATCGGGGGCATCGTCGAAGGTGAAGCTCACCATCGGCGCGTGCGCGGGCAGCCGGTGCGGCGCGGCACGGAAATGCCGGGCCAGCCGATTGCTCACGCGTCCCTGGAGTGCCGACCACACGACCGCATTTCCTGTTTGCCCCGCCCCCTTCAGTGAAGCATTCGTACGCTGCCGGAGGCAAGCTTCACACTTCGTTAGTCCTAACGTGAAGCGTCCTGACCTAGCGCGCCAGGACCGACGCATCGGCGTCCGCGCCGAGATACTGCAGCCAGTTACGGAATAGCGCCGCCGCCGCGCTGCCGGCGGCGATATCGGCGCGCAAATTCAGCGCGGGAAGCTCGTTGCTGAGCGCTGGATGGCGCTGGTGCCTCGCCTGCTTCTCGAAGCGCACAAGCTTCTCTTCCGTCGCTGCGTCAAAATAGCTCACCGGCAGGTGCGGATAATTGTCACGCTCGCGCACGAGGTAGCGGCCGACGTCGCGCAGATATTCGCGCTGGAGCGACAATGCGTCATATTCGGGGTGGCCCTGGAAGAACACGAAGCGGCTGGCATATTGGCGGACGAAGACGTCGACACCAGCCAGTGCCGAGCGGGTCAAGACCTGATAACCGGCCTGCTCGAGATCACTCTCGACGATCTCGTTCAGGCGCGAATGCGAAACCTTGAGCGGCGCAGGCAGGGCATGCGTCAGCAGATCACCCGTAACGGCCTCGCAGTCGAAGATGCCGTGACACTTGGCTGGCAACCGTCGCCGCGCGATGCCGTCGAGGTGCAGCACCGCGGCGTGCGCGGCGAGGCATGACCAGATCGTCGAGCGCGTGTTGGTCCTCGCCCAGTCGACCAGATCGGTGAGGTCGCGCCAGTACGGCTCCTGGTCGAGCTCGGGCGCGACCGGCTCGGCGCCGGTCACGATCAGCCCGTCGAATCGCTGACGCTTGAGATCCGCGAGATCGGAATATTCGCTCTCGACGTGCCATTTCGCTTCGGGCGAGCGCTTGACCGAGGGCAGCGAGAAGCAGTGGAAGCGGATGCGGCGCGGGCCGGCGGCGGCCTGGAGCAGCTTCATGAACTGCCGCTCAGTCGCCTTCAGCGCCGGATCAGGCATGTTGTTGATCAGCCCGATGGTGAGCTCGGCGCCGGCATGATCGCGCGCCAGATCGCCCTCGGCCGGCACCAGCGCCGGGCTCGACATACCGTGATCCCTGTCGATCAGGATCGTCATCGGGGCCGTCGCCTACTCCGCAGCCTGGAGGCGCGACGACGGACAGGCTTTTTCCAACGCCTGGTCGATGTCCTCGATGATATCGGCAGCATGCTCGATGCCGATGGACAGGCGGATCGTCTCCGGCAGAACGCCGGCGAGGCGCTGCTGCTCCGCCGACATCTGCCGGTGCGTGGTCGAAGCCGGATGGCAGGCCAGCGACTTCGCGTCGCCGATATTGACGAGGCGCGTGATCAGCTTCAGCGCATCGTAGAAGGTCTTGCCGGCTTCCATGCCGCCCTTGATGCCGAAGGTGAACAGCGAGGAGGCATTGCCGTCGAGATATTTCTGGACCAGCGGATAGTAGGGGCTGTCCGGGAAACCCGTGTAGTTGACCCAGGCGACGCGCGGGTCAGTGCGCAGGAATTCGGCGACCTTGCGCGCGTTCTCGACGTGGCGCTCCATGCGCAGCGCCACGGTCTCGATGCCCTGGAGCAACAGGAAGGCGTTGAACGGCGAGAGCACCGAGCCCATGGTGCGCTGATAGACGCTGCGCGCGCGCTCGATATAGGCGGTCTTGCCGAAGCGCTCGGCATAGACGAGGCCGTGATAGGACGCGTCCGGCTTGTTGTAGGCGGGGAAGCGGTCGGCGTATTTCGCCCACGGAAAATTTCCGGAATCGACGATGGCGCCGCCGAGCGTGGTGCCGTGGCCACCCAGGAACTTGGTCAACGAATGCACGGCGATGTCGGCACCGTAGTCGAACGGCTTGAGCAGGATCGGGGTTGCGACCGTGTTGTCGACGATCAGCGGCACGCCATGGGCATGCGCGATCTTCGCCAATGCCTCGATGTCGCAGACATTGCCGGCAGGATTGCCGATGGTCTCGGCGAACACCGCACGGGTGTTCTCGTCGATCAGCTTCTCGATCGCATCCGGCTTGTCGCTCTCGGCGAAGCGGCCCGTGATGCCCTGGCGCGGCAGAATGTGCGAGAGCAGCGTGTGCGTGGTGCCGTAGAGCTGCGGCACGGACACGATGTTGCCGCCGTGATCGGCGACGTTGACGAAGGCGAAATGCAGCGCCGCCTGGCCGGTCGCGACCGCAAGCGCGCCGACGCCGCCTTCGAGCTGGCTGATACGCTTCTCCAGCACCGCGCTGGTCGGATTGGCGATGCGGCTGTAACGGAAACCCTCGGCCTCGAGATTGAAGAGCGCCGCGCCGTGATCGGCGCTGTCGAAGGCGTAGGCCGCGGTCTGGTAGATCGGCACGGCAACCGCATGCGTGGTGGCTTCGGGCTCATAGCCGGCGTGAATAGCGATCGTCTCGTTGCGCATCGTGCCACCTCCGCGTGGAGCGGGCCGCACTTATTGGCCTGTATGAGGCACGTGCGTTGTCCGCCGTCCTCGTGTTAGAGGCGGGTGGTAAAGCGGGCAATAATTCGCCTAGAGATCGAGGAAGTAACCCTAACGGTTATTGGTGAATTGGCTAAAATTCGAATCAAATTGGATTAATGAATTGCTGCGCCTCGGATGAGGGGTTGCGTCCATGAATTCCAATGCACGAAATCGCTCGAGGAGAGAGACCCCTCACTCGTCTCGCCGCTTTGCAGCGAGCCACCCTCTCCCACAACAAGGGGAGAGGGTGAGAGCACTCTCTACTCCATCGTCTCCCATAGCCGATGAGTGAGCACGCCGGCACGCTTCTCGATCGCCGCCGCGGCATCGAGCGCGAGGTCCTCGCGATAGCGCCCGGTGATGAGCTGCACGCCGATCGGCTTGCCCTCGTGCAAGGCCACCGGCACCACCGCGCCGGGCAGGCCCAGCACGTTGATCGCGGAGATGAAGCGTATCCCGCCCCAGAACACCTCCTGCACGCGCTCGGCGCTGATAGTGTCGTCGCGCGGGCCCGGCGTCGGACTGACCGTGGTCGGCGCCAGCACGACCGGGTAGTCCTCGAAGAACAGCTGCCAGGCGCGGATGTGGCCGTTGCGCGCGGCCGTCGCCTGCATCCAGGCCTTGAGATCGAGCACATTGGCCTTGGCCTTCATGCCGTTCCACGCTTTGTGGAAATCCTCGGACGTGACCTTCAGCATCGCGGCCTCCTGCATCACCATCGTCTCGTTGGTGATGATGTCGCACCAGGTCTGCCAGACGCCGTTGATGTCGGGCACCTCGACCTCGCTGACGCGATAGCCGGAACGCTCGAGGTGATCGGCGGCCCGGCGCAGCGCCGCGGCAACCGCCGGATCGACGTCCATGTCGTCGGGGATCTTCGCCAGCGCGACCTTGATCGGTCCCTTCGGCTTCGGCCCCACAAGCGGCGCCGGCACCCACCAGGGATCGCGCGGATCGCGCTGGCTCATCACCTCCAGCGCGAGGCGAACGTCGGCAACGTGGCGGGCGAGCGGCCCCTGCGCCGACATCAGATGCGCCAGCATCGGCCGCTCGGCCGTTGCGCTTCCGTTGAAGGCGGGGATGCGGCCCTGCGTCGGCTTGATGGTGGCAACGCCGTTGCAATGTGCCGGCCAGCGCAGCGAGCCGCCGATGTCGTTGCCATGGGCGATCGTGCCGATGCCGGCGGCAACCGCCGACCCCGCGCCACCCGAGGAGCCGCCGCAGGTGATATCAGGGTCCCAGGGGTTCAGCGTCAGCCCATGCAGGGGATTGTCGGTGAAGCCGCGGAAGGAGAATTCCGGCGTGTTGGTGAGACCGATGACGATCGCGCCGGCCTTCTTCAGGTTACGGACAACAGGCGCATCCGACGGCGCGATGTAATCCTTGTTGGCGGGCACGCCGTTGAAGTTCGGCCGGCCTTCGTAATCGACGTTTTCCTTGATGGTGATGGGCACGCCGTGCAGGAGGCCGAGCTCGCCGCCCTTGGCGCGCTGCTTGTCGGCCGCATGCGCAGCCTTCAGCGCTTCCTTGCTGAGATCGACAACGACCGCGTTCAGCCTGGGATTGACCGCGCGCATCCGATCCAGATGCGCCTCGACGGTCTCGACAGCGGAGATTGCGCCGCTGCGGATCGCGGCCGCGGTATCGACCGCAGACCATTGCCAGACCGGTCCCCTGGGACGGCGCGCCGTGGCCGATTTGCGCGGGGCGGCCTTCTTGACTGATTTCTTCGCAGCTTTCGCGACGGCACCCTTGCGGGCGGTGGCTTTCTTGCTCGAGGTCTTCGTTACTTTCCTTGAAACACTTTTCTTCTTGCTCGCCGTCTTCTTCGCCACGCCGCATCTCCTGAAATTGCGCCGCGGAGGTTATGGAGATCACGCGACCGTGTACAGGCGCGTTTCTGCATGGCGCGTTGTCGCGACGCTCTGTCACGGCCCCGGAGCCAGGGACGCCCGTGAACCTTTGCGCCCGCTGTCTTGACCCATATATTGGTTGAATTGTGCAACAGACTACCGCTGAGATTGCGGCATAACGACCAGGTTTTTTGACGCAGCTATTTTTGACATCGGCAGATTGGAGCATTTTCCATGCTCACAGAATTCGACGCCGGATACGGCGAGCAACCCTTTCGCGATCTGTGCGCCAACTACCCCGGCGCTGAAGCCTACGATCCCCACGACTTCCGCATCGAATGGGGGCCCATCTTTCACCGCGGCCGGCTGGACGGATCGGCGCGTGTGCTCATCGTCGGCCAGGATCCCGCCCAGCACGAGACCATCGTGCGCCGAATCCTGGTCGGCACCGCGGGCCGCCGGACCCAGGGCTTTCTGGCCAAGCTCGGCATCGTGCAGAGCTATGTGATGGTGAACACCTTCCTGTACAGCGTTTACGGCCAGAGCGGCGGCTCCAAGCACAAGAACGAGCCGGGCATCGTCGACTATCGCAACAAATGGTTCAAGGCCGTGCTGGGCCCCGGCAACATCGAGGCTGTCGTCTCGCTCGGCGGCCTCGCGGACGAGGCCTGGAAAGCCTGGCTCAAGAGCTCCGACGGCGCGGCCTACAAGACCCTCGCGTATCAGCACATCACGCACCCGACCTGGCCGGAAAGCTCCGCGCATGATTCCGCGACGCAGGCGGCGAATACCAAGATCATGCTGGCCAAATGGAATGCCGCCCTCGCGGCGCTGGCGCCTGAGGTCAAGCATCCCGACGTGCCGACGACACTCGTGCCGTACGGCGACGCCTTCAAGCCGTCCGAGCTTGTCGACATCATTGCAAAGGACCTTCCGGCGGGACTGCCGGCCTGGATGCGTGGAGATACGCCGTGGGCCGTGCGCCAGGGCGTTGACGCGGCGGCCAAGCGGCGCACCATCATGATCACCATTCCCGATGGGGTGATTCCATGAGCCCGGCCGCAAACCCGAAGCGATGGGCGCTGACCGGCCGGATCGTGACGATGGCCACTGAGGGCGACGTCATCAAGAACGGGACGATCTTCATCGAGGACAATCGGATCGCCGCGATCCTGCCCAAGGGACAGCCGGCCCCGGTGGGCTTCGAGGCCGTCGCCGCGGTGACCACCGGCGGCACCATCTATCCCGGCCTGATCGAGCTGCATAATCACCTCAGCTACAACGTCCTGCCGCTCTGGCGCGTGCCGCAGCTCTTTGGCAATCGCGACCAGTGGCAGAATGCCAAATCGTACAAGACGTCCGTGACCGGCCCGATGAGCGCGATCGCCCTTGCCGACGACGGCTCGCTGCTGCCGGCCCTGGTTCGCTATGTCGAAGCCAAATGCCTGGTCGCGGGAACGACGACGAGCCAGGGGATCACGCTGTCGAACTGGAGCGGCACGATCCACAAGTATTACAAGGGCGCGCTGCGCGCCGCCGAGATCGGGAGCCCGCCCGATCTTCCGCGGGCACACTCCAAGATTCCCGACATCGATGCCGAGGATTGGGCGAAGTTCGACAACGAGCTGAAATCGTCGGCGTGTTTCCTGCTCCACTTGAGCGAGGGCATCGATCCCAAGGCGCATAGCCACTTCCTGGCGCTGCGCAATTCCGCGGGAGATTGGGCGATCGAGCCGTCGCTGGCCGGCATTCATTGCACGGCGCTCGATGCGACCGACTTCGGAACGATGGCCCAGCACCAGGCCAAGGTCGTCTGGTCGCCCCTGAGCAACCTGCTGCTCTATGGCAAGACGACCGATGTCGCCGCAGCGCGCGCCGCAGGCCTCACCATCGCGCTGGGCTCGGATTGGTCACCGTCCGGCAGCAAGAACCTGCTGGGCGAGCTGAAGGCGGCGAAGGTCGTATCCGCGCATTTCAATCTCGGCTTCAGCGATTACGACATCGTCGCGATGGCAACGCGCAATCCGGCCGCGATCCTGAAGTGGGACGCAAAGCTGGGAACTATCGCCAAGGGCAAGTTCGCCGATCTCCTCGTCGTGAAGGGTGTCACCGGCGATCCTTACGCCCACCTGATCAAAACGCGCGAGCAGGATATCGTCCTGGTCACGATCGGCGGGCGAGCGCGCTATGGGACCAAGAAGGCCATGCAGCAAGCCGGCGGAAGCGGCGAGGCCCTCAAGGTCGGCAGGAATGCGCGGGTGATCGATTTCACCTCGCCCGACCAGGATCCGGGGATCGAGAAGATCACGCTGGCGGAAGCAACGACACGATTGAGTGCCGCGCTCGGCAATCTCGGCACGTTGCAGCCGCACAGCATCGCGATGTCGGCCGCGATCGCGAGCGGAACGGTGTCACGAACCGGATGGCGTCTCGCGCTGGACGAGCAGTTCGGCAACAACGTCCAATTACGCCCGCGGCTGGCATATAACGGCATCCGGACCGGTCCGGATTTGGCAGCTGTCGCAGCAGCCGCCGAGCCGCTGCATCCGATCAAGCTGGATGGCCTCACGGTGGCCGACGATCCCGTCTTCATCGACACGCTGAAGAGCGAACCCAACCTTCCGCAGGGGCTAGGCGCAGCGATCGCCGCCTTCTATTAGCTATCCGTCACACCAGCGGTGGATTGAGCCGCGCAAAACCCTCCTGGACGCGATAGGGGTAATAGGGATAGGGCGGCATCACGGCGCTCGCCTCGTCGAGACGCTTGATCTGATCCGCGCCCAGCGACCAGCCGACCGCACCGAGATTGTCGCGCAGCTGCGCCTCATCACGGGAACCGATGATCACGGAAGAGACGGTGGGGCGCGACAGCAACCAGGCGATCGCGACCTGCGGCACGGTGCGGCCGGTCTCGGCGGCAATCGCATCCAGCACGTCGACGATCGCGTAAAGCCGCTGCTCGTCCACGGGCGGGCCGAATTGCGCGGTGGCGTGCAGGCGGCTCTGTTGCGGCAGCGGTTGGCCGCGCCGGATCTTTCCGGTCAGCCGCCCCCAACCGAGCGGGCTCCAGACCAGCGCGCCGACGCCCTGATCGCGCGCGAGCGGCATCAGCTCCCACTCATAGTCGCGGCCGAGCAGCGAGTAATAGACCTGGTGCGCGACATAGCGCGGCCAGCCGTGCCGGTCCGCGATGGCGAGCGACTTCATCAGCTGCCAGCCCGCGAAATTGGAAACGCCGACATAGCGCAGCTTGCCGGCACGCACGAGCGTATCGAGGGTCGACAGCACCTCCTCGATCGGTGTGAACGCGTCGAACGCGTGAAGCTGAAGGAGGTCGATGGTGTCGGTGCCGAGCCGTTGCAGCGCTGCGTCGACCGCAGTCAGCAACCGCTGCCGCGATGAGCCGGCATCGAGCGGGCCATCACCCATCGGCAGGCTCATCTTGGTCGAGATCAGCACCTTGTCGCGGCGGCCCTTGATCGCAGCGCCGAGAATCTCCTCGGAGGCACCGTTCGAATAGACGTCGGCACTGTCGAACAAATTGACGCCGGCATCGAGGCAGATGTCGACCAGCCTGCGCGCTTCCTCCGTGCCGCTGCGGCCCCAGGCAGAGAATAACGGGCCCTGGCCGCCGAAGGTGCCGGTGCCGAAGCTGAGGACGGGGACCTTGAGTCCGGAAGCGCCGAGATTACGGTATTCCATGATCGCTCTCCTATTCCGCCGGGCATGCTGCGACGACGACCGTGGTACGATCGAGCCGGAGGCTCCACAGCGCCAGCACGAGGCCGACCGCGGTGATGCCGGCCGCCACCAGCGGCAACGCGGAGAGGCCGAGCCCGCGATCGATGGTGACACCGCCGGCCCAGGCCCCCAGCGCGTTGCCGAGATTGAACGCGGCGATGTTGAGGCTCGAGGCCAGCGTGCGGCCGCTCGGGCCGGCGGCTTCCAGCACGCGCAGCTGGAGCGGCGCGACGGTTGCGAAGGCGGCGATGCCGAGCAGCAGGATCAGCACGATCGCGGGGATCTTGACCGACAGCACCGCCGCAAGGCCAAGCAGCACGATGGCGAGCGCGGCGAGAGTGCCGATCAGGGCCCGCGCCAGGCCGCGGTCGGCGAGCTTGCCGCCCGCGACGTTGCCGATCGCAAGACCCGCGCCGAACACCAGCAGGATCGGCGACACCGCTTCCTCCGAAAAACCGGTGAAGCGCGTCAGGATCGGCTGGATATAGGTGAAGACGACGAACAGGCCGGCAAAGCCGAACACGGTCATGGCGAGGCCGAGCAGCACCTGCGGACGGCCGAGCACCGCGAGCTCTTCCGCCAGCGAGATCGGCTTGTCGCCGTTGCCGACATGGCCGGGCACGAACGCGGCGACCACGGCGAAGGCAATCACGCCGATCACCGTCACCGCCCAGAACGCCGCGCGCCAGCCGAGCATCAGGCCGAACCAGGCGCCGAAGGGCACCCCTAGCAGGGTTGCGACCGTGAGGCCGATGAACATGGTCGCGATCGCCGAGGCGCGCTTGTCCTCGGCGACGAGGCCGGTGGCCACGACCGAGCCCACGCCGAAGAACGTGCCGTGGGCCAGCGAGGTCAGCACCCGCGCCGCCATCAGCAATTCGTAGTTCGGCGCCAGCGCGCAGGCGGCATTGCCGAGCGTGAAGATCGCCATCAGCGCCAGCAATACGGTTTTGCGCGGCATCCGCCGCGTCGCCAGCGTCAGAACCGGCGCGCCGACGAACACACCCAGCGCATAGCCGGAGATGAGGAGGCCCGCGATCGGCACGGAGACATGCATGTCGGCGGCGACCTGGAGCAGCAGGCCCATGATGATGAATTCGGTGGTGCCGATGCCGAAGGCACCGGCGGTGAGCGCAAGGACGGCGGGAGGCATGCGGGACTCCAATGGATGGCACGAGCCACGCAGATAGCCGCGCTGCAGCAAAAGCATTAGGATGTCCGCAATCCAATCATTTGTGACGTGAATTCAACATGGCCCGTTTCGACACCAACCGCTCCGCCGAGATGGAGGTTTTCGTCCGCGTCGTCGACCTGGGCGGGTTCACCCAGGCCGCGCGAAAACTGCGCCTGACGCCGTCGGGCGTCAGTAAGCTGATCTCGCGGCTGGAGGCACGGCTCGGCTCGCGGCTGATCAACCGCACCACGCGCAAGCTCACGCTGACGGAGGAAGGCCAGGCCTTCTACCAGCGCGCCGTGCGCATTCTCGCCGAGATGGAGGAGGCCGAGCGCGAGGCAGCTTCAGGCGCGGCACCGCGCGGCCGCCTCACCGTCAACAGCAACATCCCCTTCGGCATGCTGCATGTGATGCCGCTGATCCCGCGCTTCCTGGAACAACATCCCGACGTCACGCTCGATCTGGTGCTGACCGACACACTGATCGACCTGATGCAGGAGCGCGCTGACGTCGCGATCCGCGTCGGACCGTTGCGGGCCTCACGCCTCGTCGCGCGAAAACTCGGCACCAGCCGCATGGTCGTGGTCGGCGCGCCGAATTATCTCGCGCACGCGGGCACACCAAAGACACCAGCGGATCTCGCCGATCACCGCGGCATCGGCTGGACCTTTCCGCGCTCGATCCGCGCCTGGCCCTTCAAGCGCGGCGAGCACACCGAGGAAGCCATGCCGCCGCCGGCCGCCCGCGCCAGCGACGGCGAAGCCGCCCGCCGCCTCGCGCTCGGCGGCGTGGGCCTCGCCCGCCTCGCCCTCTTCCACATCGGCCCCGACATCGAATCAGGCCGCCTCGTCCCGGTCTTGCAGAACTACAATCCCGGCGACCGCGAAGACATCCACGCTGTCTATGTCGGCCACACCGCGCCGCTCCCGGCGCGCGTCCGCGCGTTCATCGATTTTCTGGCGGAGCACGTGCGGGTGAGCGACCCCGCGCTGAAGCGCGCGGGGGACGGGAAATGGAGGGTGATGGAAATCCAGCGGACGCGTCCTATTCCTTGAGCTAAGCCTCACGTCAGCGTCGCATCGGAGCTCGACCTGGTCCGGCTCATTGCTCCACTGTCCTTTCCGCATTGATGCGAGGGACTGGCTGGTATGTTCTGCATTCGCGCTCTCGTCGCAAGGATCCCGTGATGATAACTGTCCGGAACCGGCTGCAACGTGAAGCGGGCTCCAGTGTCCGCGGCATGTTTCCGAAACCCGCTGACGCGGCCTTTCGCTAGACCCTTTCGATTGAACCAGACTCCCCGAGGACCTCAGATGCATCCCACCGACTTGCCCGGCCAACCCGGCATCGTTCCTCCCGGAGCGATCGGCCACAATCGCGGCGTTGTCGGTCGCAACTTCGCGTTCATGCCGCCGGAAGGCGTGTTGAAGAGCCGGCTTCCGGCGTGGAAATCCACAACCGTGCGCTTTCTGGCGGCGCCTTCGCTCGGCGCCGGTTTTGCCCAATATATGCTGGAAATCGAGCCCGCGGGCGGTACGGCCCAGCCGATCTGTGTGGACCTGCAGCACTTCTTCTATGTTGTGGCAGGAGGCGTGGACGTGACCATCGGCTCCGACCCGCCAGTGGAGCTTGCTGTCGGCGCCTTTGTCTATGTACCGCCCGGCGTATCCTTCACGATGTCCTGTCATCCCACCACGCCTGCCCGCATCATCGCCGTCAAGAAGCGCTATGAGAAGGCCGAGGGCATCGCCACCCCGACGGCGATCATCGGTCAACAACAATCCATGCCGATGACGAACCATACCGGGCTGCAGGGCCGCGGGTTCAAGCACCTGCTGCCAATGGGCGACCTGCGGTTCGACTTTGAGATGAACCTGATGTTTTTCCAGCCCGGCGTCTGCTTCCCGGCTGTCGAAACGCACATCATGGAGCACGGATTGTTCATGCTGGAGGGGCAAGGCCTGTATTATCTCGGCAATAGCTGGCACGAAATCTGGGTTGATGATTTCATCTGGATGGGATCGTTCTGTCCGCAGCAATTCTATCCCACCGGCCTGAACCACTCGGTTTATCTGCTGTACAAGAACGTCAACCGGGACGTCGTCCTCTGACGATGGCCGATGAGCGCCGGCAAGACGGGGCAAAGCGAACAAGCTTCGGGGATCTTCAGCCTGACGCCTGAGACGTGTCGCGCGCGCCCGCCGGCAGAGCGGCAGTGATGATGATCTCGATCATATCGCCATCGGGCATGACCGACTGCACGAACGAGCGCACCGGCCCATAACCCGCCGGCATCCAGCTCGCCCAGGCCTCGTCGAAGGCTGGCTTGTTGTCGTGGTCGGTCACCACGATCTCAGCCTTGACGATGCGCGTACGGTCCAGACCCGCATCCTTCAGATAAGTATCGATGACGCCCAAGGCGCTCAGCGTCTGTATGCGAATGTCCTGGGTGCGATCAGGTGAAACCGCCACCGCCCACAGCAACCCGCCGCCGCCCGGCATATGATATGTTGTTACCGCTGACTTGCTGGGCAGATTCCTGTTCGCGATGCGCGTGATGTCGTTTGCATTCATTCTGGGCTCTTGGGCTTGGAGGAGATTCTCGCGATGACGCCTGAGGCCTAACAGCTATCGCGCTCGAAATAGTTCGGAATCGTTGCTTGCCGCACAAAATCGTGGGATGGCGGAGGGTGTCAGTCAATCCCCGTTGAAAGGTACAACATTCTCGACATTCCGAGACTGGCTCCGTCTCCTTCAGCTTTGCGTGGCCGTTTCTTCGATCGACGGCTCCATCAAGGCATAGTGCGCGATGCCGGCGGCAATGAGCCTGCAGAAGTTTATGGTAACGCGACCGTAGAAGGCGCCCGCCCCGGGTTCCGAGGATGCGAACCGATAGGAGGCGCCGAGACCGCGAGCGATCTCCAACAATCCCATGATCTCATGGTGCACCAGCGCCGAATGAATGCCGACCAGCTGCAGCAGCAGGGCCTGAATGCCAGGGTTGCTCATGACGGTCTTGCTCCGACGGGCGGCAGCGGCAGGAATTGCGCGAGATAGGCGCTCCTCCATTGATACGGCGTGTCGCCCGCGAAGCGCTTGAACACCGTCGTGAAATGAGCCTGCGTCTGGAACCCGACGGTCAAGGCGATGTCGACGAGCGAGACGTCAGCTTGTTGCAGCAATTCCTGGGCCCGCTCGATCCGCCGCTTCAGCAAATACTCGTGCGGCCTGATGCCGACGGCCGCCCGGAACTGCGCCGCGAAGTGCATCCGGCTAAGGCCGGCAACGGCGGCCAGATGCTCCAAGGTCACCTTCGCGGCCAGATTGTCGTCGACATACTGCATGACGCGCTTGAGGCGCCATTTCTGCAACGACCGCACCGCCCGGCAAACCCGGCCTTCATGATCACCCTCGGCCGACTCGGGCTGGCCTTGTCCGGCCACCGTCCGCCGGCTTGCCTTGCGGGTCAGAATGGCCAGACGCAGCGCATCGACAAGGATGGCAGAATGGGGATGGTGCATGGCTTTGGTGGCCGCGAGTGCATCCGAGAGGCGCTGCATCACCGGATCCGTGAATCCTTCCGCGCCCGTCTCCCGATCGACCTCCGAGGAGGCGCACGCAAGCCGTTTCGCGGACACCCTGAAGCTCGGCTCGCTATCGGCAGATCCCCGCACGTCCGGCGCAGGCGGCTCGATGGCCAGCGCAACATCCAGATGAACGAGGGAGAGCGTCATGGCCTCCTCGCCGGAGCGCCGTGAACGTCTCGATGACCGCAGCCGCCCACGTTCGATTGACGAGACGTCGATTGCGGCGGCGACATGGTCCTTGGCATTTTGCGGGTGTGACATCTGCAGCGACATCGTCGAACTCCTTGTTCCATTTCGCATCGGCAATGTCTGACGACTTGTCCGAATGCGATGGGAGCAGAGTAGTTCGGCGATCCGCGCGCTCCATTCTACGCGCGGGTGTATGGATAAGGTCTCGGGTTAACTGCGTCATACCTAGGTATGATCGCGGTACAGCCACCGGGCGAGAGTGCGAGCGGAACACCTCGTCCGCAGCTACGGACGCACGAGGCCGGCGGCTCGGCGCGCCTGCGGTAAGTTGACGCGGCCGTGATCGGCGATATCACCGAGAAGCCTCGTTCCGCCGGAGAATCTCCCGGTCGCGCCCGCGCCGGATTCAACTGTCCAGGAGGACTTCCACGAGAGCACGAAAATCGGCCGGCTGGATATTGTGGACGCGATCAAATCGCGGCATCAACGTGGCTGCTATGAGAAGAAGCACAGCCTGCGACGATGACGAACCTTGATCGGCCCACGGGTTCATCCATGAGCCGCGCCGGCTTGCGGTTCTGGTCCGCCGCCCTCGCCTTCGCGGTCTTCATGGTTGACGTGCTGACGCCGCTCGAGGGCGCGGTCGCAGTCCTCTATGTCATCGCGATCCTCCTTGCGGCGAGGACGAACCGGCGCAACGACATCATCGTCGCCGCGACCGGCTGTGTCGTCCTGACCATAACCGCCTATCTGCTGTCGCACGATCTGCATGAAATCGCCTCGCCCGCCCTTCGCGCGCTGGTGAGCCTCGCGGCGATCGGGATCACCACCCTGCTGGTGCTGCAGAATCACGCGGCGACGACGCGCCTCGCGGCGCAAGCGCGGCTGCTCAATCTCTCGCATGACATGATCTTCGTCAGGGATCGCGGCGGCGTGATCACGTTCTGGAACAAGACCGCGGAACAGACTTACGGCTGGTCGGCCGACGAGGCGCTCGGGCAGCTCGCCGACAAGCTTCTGCGGACCAGCTATTCCGACCGGCGGGAAGCCATCGAGGCCAGCCTGCTCGATACCGGGCGATGGGAAGGCAGGGTTGAGCAACGGACGAAGGCCGGCGCCGCGCTCACCGTCGACGCCCGATGGGCCCTTCAGCACGACCATCTCGGCAAACCCGTCGGGGTGCTCGAAACGCACACCGACGTTACGGACCGCGTGGCGGCGCACAGCGCGCTGGTGCAGAGCGAGCAGCGATACCGCCGGATGTTCGACGCAAGCCGGATCGGCGTCGTCGAGGAGGACTGGAGCGGACTGCGGACCGCGCTGGATTCGCTGCAGACCGGAGGGGCGGACCTGCGCGACTATCTGGCACGAAATCCCGATTTCGTCAGGCATGCCCGCCGCCTCGCCAGAATCACTGACGTCAATCCGGCCCTGCAGAAGATGGCGGGGGCAAGCGGCTCACCGGCCTTCATCGAGAACGCGGACAAGCTGCTGGGCGAGAATGATCGCAGTTTCCTCGACGCGCTGGTCGCATTCGCGAACGGAGAGCGGTTTCACGAAGGGGAGACCCAGCTCGTGAGCTTCGACGGGCGTAAGGTCCCCGTGCTGTTCACGATCACCTTTCCGCCCGAACCCGACGGAGATCAAAACGTGCTCGTCTTCGTTGTCGACATCACCGAGCGCAAGCAGGCTCAGGATGCACTGCTCGCGGCGCAAGCCGAGCTCGCCCATGCTGCGCGCGTTGCCACCCTCGGCGAGCTCAGCGCGTCCATAGCGCACGAGGTGAACCAGCCACTGGCGGCAATCGTCACCAGTGGCGAAGCCGGCTTGCGATGGCTGCGGCGCGACGTACCCGATCTCAAGGAGGTCGCCACCACGATCGGCCATGTTGTTGCTCAGGGCCGCCGCGCCAGCGAGATCGTGACCCGGATCCGGACCTTCCTGAAGAAGGCTGCACCCCAGCAGGATATGCTGCAAATCGGCGAGGTCATTGAGGAGGCGACTGCGCTGGTCGCGCGCGAACTCGCCAAGGACGACGTCGCCCTCATCGTCGAGCCGCAGCACGGCTTGCCGCCGGTTCGCGGCGACCGGATTCAGCTGCAGCAGGTCCTGGTCAATCTTCTGATCAATGCCAGCCAGGCCATGTCAGGCCGGCCCGGTTCCCGCGTCATCACGCTGCGCGCCGGCACCGTGGACAGCGAAACCCTCGCCATCACGGTGCAGGACAGCGGCCCGGGCATCCCGCCTGATGACATGGCACGCCTGTTCGATCCGTTCTTCACGACGAAGGACGGCGGGATGGGCATGGGGCTTGCGATCTGCCGAACGACGGTGGAAGCTCACGGCGGCCGATTGTCGGTGGTGAGCACCCCGGGCTCGGGAGCGACATTCCACCTGACATTGCCATATAGCCAAGAACACGCCTCGCCATGACACGACCAAACCAGGCTCAGCCGCCGACGCAACCCTCAAGCGCGACTGTCATCATCGTCGATGACGATGCGGGCATCCGCGCCTCGCTCGACAGCCTGTTCCGATCCGTCGGCCTCGAGACGCGCCTGTTCGGCTCGCCGGCGGAACTGCTCGGCGGCTCGCTGCCCGGCGGCCCAGGCTGCATCGTGCTGGACGTCCGCCTTCCCGGCGTGAGCGGGCTCGATCTGCAGAGCCAGCTCGTCCGGCAGGGCATCAGCTATCCGATCATCTTCATGACAGGCCATGGGGACATTCCGATGTCGGTGCGTGCCATGAAGGCCGGTGCCGTCGATTTCCTCTCCAAGCCGTTTCGCGACCAGGACATGCTCGATGCCGTGACGGCGGCGCTCGAACGTGATGCGCAGCACCGTGCCGAAGCCGCGACCAAGGAGGACATCCGCGCCCAGTACGAGACCCTGACGGCGCGCGAGCGCGAGGTGATGGGCCATGTCACCGCCGGCCTGATGAACAAGCAGGTCGCCGCCCTGATCGGCCTCAGCGAGATCACGGTCAAGATCCACCGCGGGAACGTCATGCGCAAGATGGGGGTTCGGTCGCTGGCCGACCTCGTCCGCAAGGCCGAGGCGCTGGGCGTATCCCAAACCCGCGGGACTACGGATCACACCTGAGTATAATTCCTGCGGGACTGCCCCGGGTGCATAAGGCGCCATCGGCCGCGCAAAGGGAGATGCCCTCCTTGCGGAACACCGCGGTCAGGATTGTGTGCCAATGGCCAAAACCCCGGTGATTGCGATCGTGGACGACGACGAAGGCGTTCGCACGTCGCTGGCGAGCCTGGTGCGCTCGATCGGCTACGAGGCCCAGGCCTACGAATCCGGCATGGATTTCCTGCGGCAGGCACCGGGAGACGATCCGGCATGCATGATCGCCGACGTCCAGATGCCTGTCATCACCGGCGATGAGCTGCAGGCACAGTTGATCGCGTCCGGCCGACGCTTCCCGATCATCTTCATGACGGCATTTCCAAGCGAATCCGTGCGCCGGCGCGTGATGGCGGCTGGCGCGCATTGCTATCTCGGCAAGCCCTCCAGCGGTGACGAGATCATCCGCTACCTCGAAGAGGCGCTGGCAGGCCACGCGCCGTAGTCCGCAAGACGGCCCCTGCCCCCAACCGGACGTGCATTCCGGCAAGCGGGTTGGTGGACCGGAAATACCGGCAAGCCCCGCAAACCTCATATTCGGCGCTGATTTTGCGAGATCGGCAGGCCCGCACGCTCTGCCGGAAACGGATGGGGCACGATGCCAGTGAATACCACAAGTGCCGCCGCGCCGCGTCCGCTGGTCTTTGCCGGCTTTCCGGCAAGTTCCTGGGCGTTCGCGCTTCGGGTCTGGCTGGCGATGCTGCTCGCGTTGTATGTGGGCTTCTGGCTCGAGCTCGAATCCCCGTCGTCGGCCGCCCTCACCGTGGCCGTCCTGGCGCTGCCGACACGCGGTCAGGGTATGGAAAAAGCCAGCTACCGGCTGCTCGCAACCGTCATCGGCGTCATCGCCTCGATCGCGATCGCCGGCCTATTTTCCCAGACCGGCGGCCTCCTGCTGGTGGTGTTGGGCATCTGGGTCGGGCTTTGCACCTATGTGGCCGGCCTGCTGGATGGCAATCGCGCCTATGCGGCGGCACTCTGCTGCATCACCGTCGCCCTGATCGCCGTCGAGCAGATCGACACGCCGCTACAGGTGTTCCCGACCGGCGTCGCGCGTGGCGCCGCCATCGGCATCGGCGTCCTTGCGGTGGCGCTTGTGAACGAGGTTCTGGCCGCGCCGAGCTATCATCCGGTTCTGGCAAGCCGCATCGAAGCGCTGCACCGCCGGGTCACGGATCTCGCGCGAGATGCCGAGCGCGGCGAGACTCCATCCGCGGCCGTTGGGGCTGGACTGCTGCATGACATCGCGGCGGTGCGTCCGGAGATCGCCAGCCTGACGACGGAATCGAGCATCGGCACGGCAAGGACCGCGGCCGCGCGTTCCGCGCTGGTCGATCTCGTCGGCGCGTTCTCGCTCGGTCGCATGCTCGCAGCGCTCCCTGCCGCGGCCGCGCTGGCGCCAGATGCAGCCGGGCTGGTCGCGATATCCCGATCCTGGCTCCGGGCCGAAATCGGCCGAAACAACGCGCTAGTCCGCGGCAGCCTCGATGCGCTGCGCGAAGGGACAAGCCCGTATCGTGCATGGCGCGCGCCGCTCTATCGCTCGCGCCGCATCGCGGCCGAGACTGGCGCACGGGCTGCGATCTCGTTCACGCTGATTGCAATTGTCTTCGTCCTGACGGGCTGGCCGACCACCGAGCTCTGCCTCTCGCTCGTTGCGGTGATCATCGGCCTCGGCTCGACGTCACCCTCGCCGCGCAACTTCACGATGGTGGCGGTGATGGCGACGCCGATCGCCTGCGTGCTGGCCGGCATCCTGAAATATCTCGTCTTCAACGGTGTGTCCGAGTTTCAGCTGCTCGCGATCGGTCTTGCGCCTGTCGTCATCGGCCTCGCACTGCTGATCACGCTGCCGAGCCCCATGCTGTCTTCGATCGGCCGCCTCGTGCTGGTGTTCACCCTCGTCGTGCTCGCACCAACCAATCCGCAGAGCTACGACCCCGAGGTGTTTCTCGTGACGAGCCTGTTTGTCTGCCTGTCGTCCGTGCTCGTCTTCGCGGCGCAGCTGCTGCTGCCTCCCTTGTCGGGCGACCGGCGAGTTCGGCTGCTACTGGGAGAGGCCCGGCGCGAACTGAGCCGCGCCGACGGTGGACGAGCCCGCCACCTCGCGCCGGAGGAAGCCGCCTTTCGCGACGCGGCGCGGATCGAGCAGATTTTGACCGCAAACGGCCCCTCCGCGATCGACGATCGGATGGCCGGCACGGCGATGCGCTGTTTCGACCAGGCCGCAGCCCTGCGGCGTTGCCGCGCCGAACTGGACCGGGTCGGACAGGGGCCGCTGGCCGTAGCGGCGCAGGCCGCGCGAGAGGCCCTCACCCGTCGGAACAGCGGCGTGATCCTCGCTGCAGCCGAGGCGCTGCACCAGTCGGCAGCACGAAGCGACCTGTCGGCCAGCGCGGCCATTGCCGCGCTGATTGCGGCAAGCGTGGCCTTCGCGCCGTCACAATCTCCGGCCGACTCCAGCCAAGGGAAACGGTCATGACGAACACCTATCGGGAACTGGTCATCGGCGGCGTGCTCATTGCCCCCATCGTTTCCTATGCGGCAACCGCGCTGCTCGCGTTCCTGTTACTGCGCCCGCTGCTGCGCTTCATCGGATTCGCGAGAGTCTTCAGCAACCCGTCGCTGGCCGAGCTTTGCCTCTACGTGGCGATGTTCGGCATGCTCGCACTGTTCTTCTAGGGAGAAGAGTCATGGAAGCTACCCTGCCCCGCGACGCCGCCCCGCTTCGCAGCGAACCATCAGCCGAAGCACCGGGCGATGCCTCAAGTACCGCGGAGGGCTCCGCCGCACCGGAGACCGTGGCACGCGACACCAGCGATCGCACGGCGGACACCGTCAGACCTCCGACACAGGCAACGCCCTCCGCGAGGCCGCTGCGCAAGGCTGTCGGCCGATTCATGCTCGGCGCAGGCAAGCATCTCGCGACCCTCGGCATCGCATTGGTCGCCGTCTTGATATCGGTTGCGACCTGGCAGCACTACGTCACTGCTCCCTGGACGCGGAACGGCAGCGTGCGTGTCCAGGTCGCCAATGTCGCGCCGCAGGTTGCAGGCAAGATCGTGGCGCTGCGGGTTGGCGACAACCAGTTCGTCCACAAGGGCGACGTCCTTTACGTCATCGACCCCTTCGACTTCGAAGTGGCCGTCCGAATTGGCAAGGCGCTGGTTGACCAGCGGGCCGCGGATCTGGAGGTGAAGCAGGCCGAGTTCGACCGGCGTCGGCATCTGTCCAACCTCGCGACGACGCCCGAAGAGCAGCAGATCTATGCAGGCAACGCAGCGCAGGCGAAGGCCGCCTACGAGGCGGCGGCACACCAACTCGCACAGGCGGAACTGAATTTGAAACGGATCAGCGTGACCAGTCCCGTCGACGGTTACGTCACCAATCTCCTGCTGCGCGCGGGCGACTATGCCGTCACGGGCGTTAGCAACATCTCGGTGATCGATTCCAACAGTTTCTGGATCGACGGATATTTCGAGGAAACCAAGATGGCTCGCGTCTGCGTCGGGGATCGCGCGGAAGCGCAATTGATTGGCTACGCCAAGCCGATCCTCGGGCATGTGAAGACCGTGACGCGCGGCGTCAGCGTGTCGAACGCCGCTGCGGGCACGCAGGGCCTGCCCAATGTCGACCCGATCTACACCTGGGTGCGGCTTGCCCAGCGCGTACCGGTTCGCGTCGCCATCGACACGGTGCCGCCGGATGTGCCACTGGTCTCGGGCATGACGGCGACGGTGACAATCCGACAGCCCTCCGCGGGCGATCACCAGACCCGGTTCGACTGGTTCCGCGCGAGCTTCGTGGATCCCCTCACTGATCTGTTCGGCGCAGGACAACCGCCGCGTGCGAACTGCCTGCAGGCCACATCCCAGCAACGCCCCGAGGTGGAAGCGATCCCGTATTCGCGCGAACCCGCGGTTCCCTCGGCACAGTCGATCGCGCCCGGCCTTACACCCGGCATCGACGCCTCGCCACGTCTGCCCTGAACACGTCTGCTCTGAATTAGACGAACACGCCCGACCGAACGAGACGGCGCCGCGTCAAACCTCTGGTCCGGCCGGTGCTGCGCTCTAA
Source organism: Bradyrhizobium sp. B025 (assembly GCF_042257955.1). Taxonomy (NCBI): domain Bacteria; kingdom Pseudomonadati; phylum Pseudomonadota; class Alphaproteobacteria; order Hyphomicrobiales; family Nitrobacteraceae; genus Bradyrhizobium; species Bradyrhizobium sp. B025. The sequence goes on from NZ_CP170150.1 coordinate 8,464,532, forward strand.
CATCAGACCTCACGACACATGTGCTTGATCCCTTTGGTTCAATTGAACTCTTTGCGACATGCGGTCGCACCTCTCGCATTTGCAAAATCTAATACCGCTTAAGCATCCTTAACGAGCCTTTCGACGAGGCCGCACCTATCGTTCGAGCATGGACCAGTTGCATTCGGCAGCCGTCACGACGGCGGCAGAATCCAGGACACGGGGACGAACGATGCTCACCGATATCCAAGCGGCCGGCGCCCGGTCGACGTATCAACCCAGCCGCCACGAACCGGCCTCCCCGCAGGAGACTCGCGCATTTCCCCTCGAACGGAGGTGGCGCCAGCCCGCGGCCACGCCTGACGACATCACGATCTCGCGCTGGACCTGCACGCAAACGGGCATAAGGCACGAAGAGGCGACGACGCCTGCCGACCGATACTTCTTCGCCATCGCCTTGAAGACGTCCCGCGCCAAACTGACCAGAGGCCGTCACACCATCTTCGACGGCATCATGCCGGCAGGCACGCTGTATATCGGCGCACCGTTGCAGCAGCTCAGTGCGCAGTTCTCGGCGCCGTGCGACTTCCTGCACTTCCACGTCTCGGCCAGCACTTATTTTCCGTTCCTAAGGCCTGGAGCAGGAACAGCCTCGGCCGAAGGCCTCAACGACCTCGTGCTGCTCCGCGACCCCTTTGCCGAACAGCTGGCGAAGGCGCTGACCGAACGCGGCCATTCGGCTGACCGGGAATTCGCGCGCTGCATCGGTCAGACGCTGGCAATGCACCTCGCCCGGCGCGAGCTGCCACACTCGAAAGTCAATGCCTTGCCGAAATGGCGACTGCGGCGCGTGGAGGAATACGTCGGGACGCACTTCGACCACTGCATCAGCTTGTCCGAGCTTGCCAAGGTGGCGGGACTGTCCCGGATGCACTTCGCGGCCCAGTTTCGCGCCGCGACGGGATACCGGCCGCGCGAGTACCTGCTGCATCAGCGCATCGAGCGTGCGAAATCGCTGCTGTCGAATTCCGAGACGGCCCTGGCCGAGGTGGCGCTGACCGTCGGCTTCTGCACCCAAGCGCATTTCTCGACCGTCTTCAAACGGGTCACGGGTGACACGCCCGCGCGCTGGCGTTGCGCCAGCCGGAACGCATCGGCTTCGTCCAGGCTCTCCGGCGGCGATCCGGCTTCGACATACAAGGCCGTGTCTCACGTGCTGCCCGCGGACTTCTCGTGAATCATGCGAAATGAGAAACACAAGGGGTTCGTGAAATACTTTGGCCGCGGGATCGGCGATGCTGTGCGTGTTAGGTGACTGAGACCCCAAGTCACAGCTCGAGCCTCCCTCCTCCCTGGGCATACGAGCATTTTAGGGCCGTCCTCCCCCAAAGGACGGCCCCCTTTTTCGACCGCGCGGCGCGATCGACGGCATCGTCTCTTCGGAACTCGGCGAGGCTAGTCGTTCAGGTGACGCGCAGCCCAGGCGCGGACGCCCTGAAGACTCCTGAAATCATCCAGCGAGCGAGCCGGAAGTCCGGCCCCGATTTCCGCAACCATGCTGCTGAGCGCATGTCCCGGCCCCAGCTCGATAAACCCCGTAGCGCCCGCTTCGACACAGGCCCGCAGGCAATCCGCCCATTGCACCGTTTGCGAGATCTGCGCGGCAAGTTTGTCGCGACCGCTCTCGAGCGAGACGACCGGAGCGGCATCGATTCCGCTCAGAATGCGCGCACCGGTCCTCGGGGGAAATACCACCGACGCCAGGCGCAAGGTCTCACGAAAGACCGCGGACGCCGCGGCGAGCCGTTTGGTGTGGGAGGCAACCTCAACCGGCAACGCGACGATCCTTGCGCCGTGCATCGCCCGCGCGTCGTCGGCAATCCCGCCCAGCGCCTCACGGCCGCCGCCGATGACAAAGGCATCGCCCGGATTGACGATGGCGATCGCTGCGCCGTGACGTTCGCAAAGCTGACCGACCTCCTCGCGCGAAAGACCGCGGACGAAGATCAGCCCGTCACCCGCGCGCGTGGCCGCATCCATGGCCTCTGCGCGGCGTGCCACGAGATCGAGCGTGGTGGTCGCATCGAGCACACCGCCGACACCCCAGGCCGCGACCTCGCCGACACTGTAGCCGGCAATGATGACGCCGCGTGGAACGGCATCTGCGAGCGCGCGCGCCGCGGCGAGCGGCTGCACGGTGCAGAGAATCTGGCCCGTACGGTTGCGGTGCAGGGCCTCATCGGGTTCGCCGCGGACGAAATCGCGCGGATCGCTGCCACCGAGCAATGTCGCCGCGTGCGCAAACAGGTCCGCGGCCTCACGCGCGCCGCCCGTGAGGGCGAACATGTCCCGATGCTGTCCGCCTTGTCCCGAGCAGAGGATCGCAAGCGTCACGGTCGCGACCTAACCGGGAAAGAGCATGGCGATCGCAATCGCCAGGGTCACGACGCTGAATCCGGTGCTGGCGATGACCATGGATCCCGCCGTCGCGGAATCCAGCCGGTAGTTGACGGCAAACAGGATGCCGAAAAAGCCCGAGGGCACCGCGGCAAGCAGAATGGCAGTCTTCGCGGGATCAGGCGCAATCGGAATGAAGTGAATGACCGCAATGGCCAGCAGCGGCCGAACGACATCCGAGGCCGCCGTTGCGGCCACGATCCGCCAATCCAGCCGGAACGATTGTGCCGACAGAATCGCCCCCGTGAGAAACAGGGCGACACCCGCGGCGGCACTCCCGATCAACGCCAGGCATGCATGGGCAAGTGCATCAAGGCTCACGTCCGACAGCGAAAGCAGGATGCCTGCCGCAGGCGCCAGTACGACCGGCTTGGTGATCGCGCGCCTGACTGCCGTCAGAATCTGCCGCGTCGACAATTCGGCGCCCTGCGCCCTGCTCGCACCCATTTCCACCATGATCAGGGTCAGCGGGCTGATCAGAATCGAGCCCGTTGCCAATGCGACCGCAACCGGGACGGTGCCGGCGGGGCCCAACACGGACGACAGGATCGGAAGTCCGACGCCGGCAAGGTTCGGAAAGCCGATCGTCAAGGCCTGCAGCGACGCATCGGACCGGGACGCCTTCGAGAACCTGCGCGCGGCGCAATACCAGGCGACATAGAGCAACAGCATCGTCACGCCGAGCACCATGGAGAGCGGAACCTGTTCGATCATATCGCGGCGCGAGGCCGAAGCGGTCGCGGCGAACAAGGACGCCGGCAGCGCAAAATCCATCACCAGCGCGTTGAGGGCGTCGACGTGAAGATTGTCGACGATATGAAATCTTCCGGCGGCGTATCCCAGCAACAGGACGAAGAAGACCGGCACCAGCGCCATCAGGATCGCGTTGGACATCATGGAATCGGCCTTTCATGGGCATCGACGAAGAGCGTCATAGCGAGCAGGTCGGCCGATCCACCCGGGCTGAGACGGCGGGCGACGAAACTTTCGTGGATCGATTCTGCCCGCGCACGCCAGCCGGACGCGCAGACGCCGCCGGCATCGACGAAGCGACGCGCCGCGTCATGTGCAAGACGAAGGCCGTCGAGGCCGCCTCGATGCAGGAGGTTGGTGTCCTCGACGGAAGCGATCAGGGCAAAGCACGCCTCGACCCGGGCGGCTTCCGTATCCTCCACAACGACAGTTGCTCTCCGCAAGGCCGGCAAGCCGATTCCGTAGATGCTGGGAAATCCCCTCGCGGCCTCGATACGCGCACCGCCCGCGCGAAAGCGGCGGCGGGCTCCGCTGCCATGGCTGTGCAGCAGCACCGGACCATCGAGGATGCTGTCGCCCCACAGGCGTGCTACGGCATCGCCAAGCGGAAGCTCGGGAGCGACCAACCCGCCGGCTTTCGCACCGGCGGCCGCGCACAGCAGGCCGAGCCCGAAGATCGCGCCACGGTGCGTGTTGACCCCCGAAGTCGCCGCGAACATGGCGCGCTCCGCCTCGAGGCCAATGACCCGCAGCCGCCCCATGCCGCAGCCAAGCGCACCTGCATCGGCCAGGCGTTGCAGATAGGGCCTGATGGCCGCGGCGCTGCGACGAAACGTGCCCGCATCCATGTCATCGTGACTGCCATTGTCGACATGGCTCACCAGCCCCGGTTTCGGCCAGGTTTCGAGCTCCTTGACGAGGCAATCGGCGGCGACAGCACCGATGGCAGAGACATCGGGCATTATCCGCGCGCGGCGCAGAAGCGGCCGTTCCATGCCTCTTGCGGCCATGGTGATCATGATCCCGTCGCTCCCGAAATGAATTGATGCCTGTCGAGCAGGACCACGCGCTCAATGCTCTTGACCAGAAGCTCGCTCGCGCCGCCGTGGACTTCACGCCAGTTCACCGCAGCGCCGTCGGCGCTCATCAGCTCGCCATCAAGCCGCATCGGCGCGCTGGTCTCGATCGCGGCGACATCGGCGACGAAGCGATCGATGTCGGTTTCGCTTCGAAACTCGAACAGGACATCGAGATCGGAACGGCCGGTCACGTAGTCGAGCCCGGTCAACGACTGCCAGGCCAGGCTGCCGTAGACGCGCGCGTCCACCGAATGGCGAAGCGCCAGCCCGTCGAGCCGGTCGAGCGTCGGCCACCAGTTGCGCGGCGCGTAAGCCCGCGCCTGTTGCAGCGACGGCGGCCGCGCGACCAAGGCGACGTGGTCGATTTCGACCAGGAGGGCAACCCGTTTCTTGCCGGCAGAAGGCGGCAGGGGCAGGCCCAGCGCGACGCCGGTTGCCTCGTGTGGCAAGGCGCGCCGCCTGATCGTCGGCCACCGCATTTTGGGCCAGCGCGCGAGAAGGGAATCGGCGGCGAGATCGTCGCGCGCGTCCAACATCGCGCGCCACCCCGCGGGGCTGACGAAGACGAGGTCGTGACGACCAGGTGCTCGATCACCGTGCTTGCAGGGCGAGGTCACGAACGCGCTCCGCGATCTCGGCGGCCTTCAGCCGGCCGCCACGCTCCTTGCCGAGCGCATCCCGCCGGTCCTGCGCGGCCGGCATGTCGGCGAGCAACGCCTCCAGCTGGTCGGCGAGCGAAGCGGCATTGCTCCATGTCATGTGGACGGCACCCATTTGCGCGAGATTAGACAGGCCCGGTGCGAACACCGGCGTCGACTTCGCCTTTTCCTGCAGCGCCTCCATCGACAGCTTGGTCACCTTCGCCATCGAAGGCAGGTCCATCACCGCGGGATCGGCTCCGGGCAGCCCGACCAGCACACGCGTTGCAAGGCCCGTCGCAAGCAGCGCGCCCGCAGCCGAGTGGCCGTACAGAACGCCGATGGTCGGGCGGCCATTCATGTCCGCGTGGATCAGCACCTTCGCCAGATGTGCGAGGAACTCGTTCAGCCCGAGCAGCTCGTCGCGCTTGCTCATGCGCTGGCTGTCGCTGTCGACGAGCACCAGGATCGGCCCGGAGTCACGGCCGATCGACTCCAGGAGATGTGCGGAAAGCCTGATGGCCTCGTCGACGCCCAGCGCGGTGCGGTTCGCAACGCCGATCACCAGCATCGTGCCACCGGATCGCAGCGTCGCCGAGCCGTGAAGGACGCCGTTGTCGTTGCTTACCTCATGGCCGTCAGGAAAGAGCGAGGCGATGATGTCATCGAGCGTCACGGCTGGTCCTCCCGATCCTGTTGGCGAGCGCAATGAACTGATCTGCCGGCAGCTCCGGAACCGTCTCAGCGTGCTCGATGCCTTCCGCGGTCCAGATGTCGACGGCATCCGCGCAGGCGCCGAAGCGGCGCAACCGTCCGGCGAGCCGTTCCTGCTCGGCCTTCAGCCTGTCGAGACCGAAAGGTCCGACCAGGCCGATCAGCTCCAGCGCGGCCTCGCGAAAATCCTGCACATTGTCGTCGGCAAAGACATCGGCGGCGCCGAGCAGGCGGCGGTGCTTGCCGCCCATCGTCCGCCAGACCAGGGCACGATCGCGCGAGTCGAACTCCTCGACGCCGCGATTGGTCTCGATGACTTCGGGACCTGACACCGCGATGCGCCCCGGCTCCGAGACGGCGAGCGCGGAGCAACAGCCCGCGATCAGGCCGCCGCCGCCGTAGCATCCGGACCTCCCACCGATCAGGCCGATGACCTTCACGCCGGCGGCGCGCGCTTCCATCACGGCGCGCATGATCTCGGCGATGGCAAGCTCGCCGGCATTGGCTTCCTGCAACCGGACGCCGCCGGTATCGAACAGGATCAAGACGGGGATCGAGCCGATCTCGCGCGCGGCGCGGAGCAGCCCGGTCAGCTTGGCGCCGTGCACTTCGCCGAAGGCGCCGCCCATGAAGCGGCCCTCCTGCGCGGCAACGAACACCGGCGAGCCGTCGAGGCGACCGTGACCGACGACGATGCCGTCGTCGAACTGCTCGGGAAGATCGAATATCTTCAGATGCGGGCTGACCTCGCGCTGCTCCGGCCCGATGAACTCGACGAAGCTGCCGGCATCGAGCAGCAGTTCCAGCCGCACGCGGGCCGACGCCTCGTAGAAGCTGGTGCTGTGCGCCCGTTCGGCGGGGGTGATGTGCTTGATCGGCGCGGTCATTGGCCGTTCTCCGCGATCGATCGCACCGCCTGCGCCAGCCGGAGCGAGACCGTATCGGGACGCGCGCCGCCGTCATTGATCGAGAACTTCAGCCCGCCGGGCGAATAGCGCTCGACGAAATCGCCGATCACGGCTCTCCAGACCTCGCCGAAGCCGACGGCGGCGGTCTTGATGTCGATGGCACATTCCGCATCCGGCAGCACGCGCTCCACCAGCACTTCGAGATTGCCCGAGGCAACTATGCCGACAATCGCGCTCCGCCTGGCGCCGTCGGCGCGGGCGCGAACCGGATGTCGAAAGCTGAGATCTTCCATGGCGCGTTCCTCACCAGTTCCTGAATTTCGAAGGGGGTGCGTACAAGCCACCCGACCAGCGCACGAGATCCTTGATCGAGCGCGCCGCCAGCAGGCTGCGATCCGCATCGAGCGGATTGATGCCGAGATCTTCCGGCCGGCGGATCACGCCGCGCTCGCGCAGGCGCGCGACCATGCCGTGGTCCCGCCGACGGCCGACATCGGTGTAGCCGGCAACGCCACGGATGGCCTGCTCGCGCTCCTGCGCGGTGCGGCACAGCAAGAGATTCGCCACGCCCTCCTCGGTGACGATGTGCGTGACGTCGTCGCCATAGATCATGACCGGCGCCAGTTCGAGCTTCAGCTTCTCCGCGAGCTCGATGGCATCGAGCTTCTCGACGAAGAGCGGCACGTTCTTGTCCCCGAACGTCTCGCCGATCTGCACGACCAGCTTGCGGCCGCGGCGCATCAGTGCCGAGCCGTCCGGATCGGCCTCCGCTCCGGCCTTCAGCCAGGGCTCGCTCGGATGCCGCCGCCCGCGGGCATCCGCCCCCATGTTCGGAGCGCCGCCAAAGCCTGCGATGCGCGAGGTGGTGACAGTCGACGAATTTCCCTGCAGATCGATCTGCAGCGTGGAGCCAATGAACATGTCGCAGGCATAGAGCCCGGCGGCCTGACAGAAGGCGCGGTTGGAACGCAACGAGCCGTCGGGACCGGTGAAGTAGACGTCGGATCTGGCGCGGATGTAGTCATCCATGCCGACCTCCGATCCGAACGAGTGGATCTGCCGCACCCAGCCGGATTCGATCGCGGGAATGAGTGCGGGATGCGGATTCAGCGCGAAGTGGGTTGCGATCCTGCCCTTCAGCCCCAGCCTCTCGCCGAATGTCGGGAGCAGGAGTTCGATCGCGGCCGTGCTGAAGCCGATGCCGTGATTGAGCCGCTGCACGCCATACGGTGCATAAACCCCCTTGATCGCCAGCATCGCGGTCAGGATCTGGCCTTCGGTGATCGCGGCCGGATCGCGCGTGAACAATGGTTCGACGAAGAACGGCTTGTCAGCCTTGACGATGAAATGGACACGGTCCGCCGGGATATCGACCCGCGGAACCGTCTCCACGATCTCGTTGACCTGGGCGATCACGACGCCGTCCTTGAACGTCGTCGCCTCGACCACGGTCGGCGTGTCCTCGGTGTTCGGGCCGGTGTAGAGATTTCCCTCGCGATCGGCGCTGACGGCGGCGATCAGCGCGACGTGCGGCGTGAGGTCGATGAAGTAGCGGGCGAACAGTTCGAGATAGGTATGAACCGCACCCAGCTCGATCTTGCCGCCGAACAGCATGCGCGCAATCCGCGCCGATTGCGGCCCGGAATAGGCATAGTCGAGCCGCTTCGCGACGCCGCGGTCGAACAGGTCCAGATGTTCGGGCAGAACGACGCCCGACTGCACCATGTGCAGATCGTTGACCCTGGAGGGATCGACCGCCAGCAGCGCGCGGCTCAAGAGATCCGCCTGCTTCTGGTTGTCGCCCTCCAGGCAAACCCGGTCGCCCGGCCGGATCACGGCCTCCAGCAGGCGCGTGACGTCGTGTGCTTCGACGACCTTGCCGCGGGCAAGGACTGCGCCCGCCGCAATGCGGGCATCACGCGCGACACGGTTGTCCTGCCAGCTCGTCATGACTTCTGCCCCTTTGCGGCGTTGGCCCCGCTCCAGAGCGATCCCGGATTGGCACGGTCGGGATGGAGCTCGAGCATCGCCTCGTAGAGCTCGCGCGGCGATATCGTCGCCTTATCGAGGCGGTTGAAATCGAGCAGGTATTGCCGGGTCGCCGCGATGTTGCGCGGGTCGTCGTCGTTATCCGGCTTTTTGTGTCCGGCGACGACGAAGCGCGGCTTCAGCGCCGCAAGCCGGTCGAGCGCGGCGATCCATTCCAGCCGGCTCTGCGTGTCGGTTTCGGCCAGATAGGGATGAATGCCGTTGTACACGGTGTCGCCGGCGACGATCAGATCGAGAGACGGGACATGAAGGGCGGTTGAGCGCGCCGTATCGGTTCGTCCCATGTCGATGACGACGAGCTTGTGTCCCTCGAGCGTGAGCTCGCCTTCGAGGGGCGCAGCCGCGACCAGGCGCTCTGCGATCTCGCCCGGAAAGCGCTTGCGCCAGAAACCGTCGAGCGAGGCCGGCGAGAGCTGCGCCTTCATCTCGTCGACGACCTCGGGAACGGCAACGGCTTTTGCCTGCGGAAAGCGGTCGAGCAGCGGTGCCAGCCCGAAGAAATGATCCCCGTGCCCGTGTGTGACATAGATCGTCGTCAGATTTCGCTCGCAAGACGCGACCCAGTCCAGCAGCGTTTTCGACTGCCCGGCGGTGAGGAACGTGTCGACGAGGACCGCGTCCCGCTCGCCGTAGATCAACGTCGACGAATTCGCGACCCACATCAGGTCCGGATTGCCGGACGGCAAGTCGCGGCTCAGTCCGGCCCGCTTCACCGTCGTCACCTTCCAGTTCAGGGCGGCGCCGGTCGTCTCGATCACATTCATGGGAATTCTCCTGATGGCACAGTCGGGCCGGCGGGAGTGCTGCCGCTCCCGCCGTCCTTCCTTCTGCCGGTCGTGCGTCAGGACCGGCGAAGCGTGATCACCGCGTAACCGGCTGCTGGATGCTGCGCGCGGCGCGGGTGATGACCGCAGCCACTTCCTTCGGATGCGACTCGTAGACCGAGTGGCTGGCGCCCGGGATCACGGTGGTCTGGCTCTTGGCGCGCTCGTAGTACCAGCGCTCCAGATCCGGATTGATGATCTGGTCGTTGCCGGCGACGATGCCCCAGCTCGGCTTGGTCTTCCACGCCGCCGCCGTCAGCGGCGTGCTGAACACCTGGGCCGCAGCCGGGACCTGGGAGCGCGCGACGAACTCGGCCCGCTCGCGCGGCAGATCGGGTGCGAACAGTTTCGGGAATTGCACGGGATCGAGATAGGTGAACTTGTCGGGCGTGACCTTGATGACGCCCTCGGTCTTGCCGAGCACGCTCGGCGTCTTCTTGCCCAACGCCGATTCGTCCTCTCCGACGTCGGGCGCGTGCGCGGCGACGTAGACGAGACCGACGACGCTCGGATGAACGCCGGCCTCGGTGATGATCGAGCCGCCGTAGCTATGGCCGACGAGAAGCGTCGGGCCATCCTGCAGATCGAGAATGCGCTTGGCCGCCGTGACGTCGTCGGCGAACGAGGTCTCAGGCTCCTGCACCATGGTGACGCGGAAGCCTTCCTTGGTCAGGATCTCGTAGACCGGTTTCCAGCCGGACCCATCCACCCAGGCGCCGTGCACCAGGACGATGTTCTTCAGGGGCTCCGCGTTCGCAGGGGCGACGGTCGAGAGCAAGGAGAGAGCGGCGGCAAAGGCGAGACCAGCGTTGAGGTGTTTCATGTCGGGATCACTCCGGGTTGGAATGACGCGACACTAGTTTCGATGCTTGCCCGCGTATTTCGGCAAGCAACGGCCCTTGCCACTTCGCACGCCGGGACACGCGAGCTGCGACGATCGCTGCTCGAACATCCTCCGGACGCGGCCCGGTTGAGAGACGCACTTCTAACGGAGGGCCCACGTCATGCACACTGACATTCATGACAATGATCTCTCGCAAGCGTGAACGGCCGGCGTTCATACGCGAAAGACGATCGATACGCGCTCTGTCATTCACGACAACGTTCCTGACGTCACTCGAAATCCAAGCATAGGATTGAACAATGACATCCATCGCAAAGTGCAGCGTCGCTCTCTTCGCCCTGCTGTGCGCGACCATGCCGGCTCATGCCGGAAGCTGCGCGGATGACATCGCGCAAACCCAGGCCCAGCTCGATCTGGCCATAGAAAAGGATGCGGGCTCCCACGGCTGGAAGCCGGAGAGCCTCAGCGCGCTGCGCAGCCATCAACCGACGCCCCGCTCGCTCGCGGAAGCAGAAGGTGGCAACGGCGTCGATTTCACTGACGCGCTCGACTCGCTCGATCGCGCGCGCACCGCCAATCGCGCCGGCGACATCGCCGCGTGCAGCCGGGAGATCGCACACGCGCGGGCCATCCTGAGATAGCGAAGGCGCTTCGGGGCCGATGACGAGGCGACGCCTCCTCGCCGTCGTGCAGCCGGGGAGCAGGACGTGCGTTCTGGAAATACCCGCGCGAGCGCATCTTTCTAATGTCCATGCATAGAGCCGGAGCCTTCTTCCATGCGAGATCAGCATTCACCGAACGACGCCGGCGCACGGAGTTCCGAATCGCGCCGGTTCTCCTTGATGCACCCTGCCGCGATGCTTGCGACCAGCGTCCTGTGGCTGGTCTCGACTGCGGCCATCGCCCAAACAACGATGCCGGGAACGCAGCCGCCTGCCGGCATGCTTGCGACCTCGCCGCTCAACCCGCAATCCACGCGACCCGTGGGCATTCCGTTGGGATCGACCGAGATCGCAACGCCCGGCATCTCCCCGATCAACCCCGCGCAAAGCACGACCGTCTGCGCCGGATCCGGCAATGCTTCATCCTCCGGAGCATTGTTCGACGGCGGCGGGCTGTCCGGCACCTCATTGACCAATTGCCCCGGCAGCACTGCAGCAGTCTCGTCCCTGCCCTCGACATCGACGGTCGGCCGCGTCGGGATTCCGCTGGGCTCCACCGAAATCGGCGGCGCCGGAATCAGTCCGTCCGTGCCGGTGCCCGGCCCCACGTCCACGGGCGGCACGACTTCGATCGACGGCTCCGGCAATCCCTGAGATCAGAAGGACCATCACCGTGAAACGCAACCTCACCATTGCATTCGTTGCTCTCGCCGCGATCCTGATCGGCGCGGGTCTCTGGTTCTTCGGCACCGACCGGAAGCCGGCCGTGGCAGCCGCACCCGTGCCCACCGCCGTGCCGGTGGTCGCCGCCAGCGTCACCGGCAAGGACGTTCCGATCTATCTGCGCGGCATCGGCACGGTGATTGCCTACAACACCGACGTCGTGCGCAGCCAGATTCAGGGACAGATCGTCAAGATCGCCTTCACCGAGGGACAGACCGTCAAGGCCGGCGACCTGCTCGCGCAGATCGACCCGCGTCCCTACGAGGCGCAGATCGAACAGCTGACGGCCAATCGCGACAGGGACCAGGCGCAGCTCGCGAATGCCGAGGCCAACCTCTCCCGCTACAATCAGCTCGGCGACAAGGGCTATGCGACCCCGCAACTGATCGAGACGCAGACGGCGCAGGTGGCGCAGCTCAAGGCCGCCGTGAAGGCGGACCAGGCCCAGATCGACGAGGCCAACGTCCAGCTCAGCTATACGCGCCTGTCGTCGGCCGTCCCCGGCATCACCGGCGTTCGCCAGATCGATGTCGGCAACGTCATTCATCCGACCGATCCCAACGGCCTCGTCATCGTCACCCAGATCGAGCCGATCTCGCTGCTGTTCACCCTGCCGCAGGCCGATCTGCCGGTGATCCAGGAGCATGCCGCGAAGGGCGAACTGAAGGTCATCGCCTACAGCCAGGACAACAAGACGAAGCTCGACGAGGGCACGCTGCTGCTGGTCAACAACGAGATCGCGGGAACGACCGGCACGGTCCAACTCAAGGCCGTGTTCCCAAACCATGAGCACAAGCTGTGGCCGGGCCAGCTGGTGAACGCGCGCCTGCTGCTCGAGATCCAGAAGGGTGCGCTCACTGTCGCCGGCTCGGCCGTGCAGCAGGGACCGAACGGCAGCTATGTCTATGTCGTGACCGACGGCCAGACGGCCACCTTGCGTCCCGTTCACGTCGTGCAGATCAGCGATGGCCAGGCCCTGATCGACCAGGGACTGAAATCAGGCGACGTCGTCGTGATCGACGGCCAGTACCGACTCACGGAAGGCAGCCGCGTTCGCGAGCTGCACGGCAAGGCCGCGCGTGAAGCCGACCTGCAGAGCGCCGTGCAGGATGCGATCCCATGAACCTTTCCGCGCCCTTCATCCTGCGGCCAATTGCAACCGCCCTGCTGATGGCTGGCCTGCTGCTGTGCGGCCTCGCGGCCTATCCGCTGCTGCCGGTCGGTGCGCTACCGAACGTCAATTACCCGACCATCCAGATCTCGGCGCAACTGCCCGGCGCCGATCCGGGCACCATCGCCTCGTCGCTGGCGACGCCGCTCGAGCAGCAGCTCAGCCAGATCCCCGGCGTCACGCAGCTCACCTCGTCCAGTGCGCTCGGCGTGGCCCAGCTCACAGTGCAGTTCGAGCTGTCGCGCACCGTGGACAGCGCGGCGGTGGACGTGCTGGCCGCGATCAATGCCGCAAGCCCTTTCCTGCCGCCGAACATCCCCTACCCGCCGACGATCAGGAAGGTGAATCCGGCGGAGACGCCGATCATGCTGATCGCGCTGACGTCGGACTCGCTGCCGCTGACCACGGTCGACGCCTATGCGGAAAACATCCTGCTGCCGAAGATCTCTCAGGTGCCGGGCGTGGGTCTCGTCGGCATCGGCGGCCAGCAGAAGCCCGCGATCCGTGTTCGCGTCAATCCGCAGGCGCTTGCCGCCCGCGGCATCGGCCTCGAAGACGTCCGCAACGTGATCGCCGGCGCCAACGTCGACCTGCCGAAGGGCACGCTCAACAGCCCGCGCGTCACCTATACGCTGAACACCAACGATCAATTGCTCAAGCCCTCCGCCTATGAAGACCTCATCATCGCCTATCGCAACGGCTCGCCGGTGCGGATACGCGACATCGGCACGGCGATCGAGGGGCCCGAGAACGACCTCCTGGCCGGCTGGTACGGCAAGGAGCCCGCCATCATCCTGGCAGTCCAGCGCGTTCCCGGCGCCAACGTGATCGAGACGGTCGACCGCATCAAGAAGCTGCTGCCGCAATTGCAGGCCTCCGTTCCACCGGCGATCAAGGTGACGATCGCCGCCGACCGGACCGCCACCATTCGCGCCGCGGTCTCCGACGTTCAATTCACGCTGATGCTGACGGTCGCACTGGTGGTAATGGTCATATTCCTGTTCCTGCGGAATTTCTGGGCCACCATCATCCCGGCGATCACGGTTCCCCTGTCGCTGATCGGCACGTTCGCGGTCCTCTACGTGCTCGGCTACAGCCTGGACAACCTCTCGCTGATGGCGCTGTCCATCGCGGTGGGCTTCGTGGTCGACGATGCCGTCGTCGTCATCGAGAACATCGTGCGCCATCTCGAGCAGGGCATGACGCCGATGGAGGCCGCGCTCAAGGGTTCCAGCGAAATCGGCTTCACGATCGTCTCCATCACCCTGTCGCTGATTGCTGTGTTCATCCCGCTTTTCCTGATGGGAGGCTACGTCGGCAAGCTGTTCCAGGAATTCGCCGTCACGATCACGGCTTCGCTGCTGCTGTCGCTGGTCATCTCGCTCACGCTGACGCCGATGATGTGCGCGCGGCTGCTGAAGGACGACTCGCGGAAGAAGCACGGCCGAATCTATCTCGCCTTCGAACGCGGTTTCGACGCCCTGCTTGCGCTTTATGCGAGCGGCCTGCGAATCGTGCTGCGCCATCGCTTCGTGACGCTGCTCGTGATGCTCTCGACGATCGCGCTGACCGGCTATCTCTACGTGATCATTCCGAAGGGTTTCTTCCCGCAACAGGATACCGGGCAGATTGTCGGCATCACCGAAGCCGCACAGGACATTTCCTTCCCCGCCATGTCCGAACGCCAGCAGGCGATCGTCGACATCCTGTCGAAGGATCCGGCAATTCAGTCGGTGGCGAGCTATATCGGTCCGGGAGGTCCCACGGCGACGCTCAACCAGGGACGGATCTTCATCGTCCTGAAGCCGAAGCCCGGGCGCAAGGCCAGCGCCGACCAGATCATCGAACGGCTGGGGCCCCAGCTCGCCCATATCCAGGGCATCAGGCTCTACATGCAGGCCGCGCAGGACATCACCATCGGCGCACGCCTGTCCAAGACGCAATACCAGTACACGCTGACGGACGCCGATTCCAACGAGCTCACCAACTGGTCGGCGATCTTCCTCAAGAAGCTCCGCGAGCTCGACCTCATCACCGACGTCGCGAGCGACCAGGCCAATGCCGGCCCGCGGCTGGAGGTCACCGTCAATCGCGAGGTCGCATCGAGCTTCGGCATCCTGCCCACGACGATCGACAATGCCCTCGACGACGCATTCGGCCAGCGCATCGTCTCCACGATGTTCACCTCGCTGAACCAGTACCATGTCGTGATGGAGGTCGATCCGCGCTTCCAGTACGGGCCGGAAGCGCTCAAGGACATCTACCTGAACTCGGCCACCGGCCAGCAGGTCCCCCTGAGCACGCTGGTTCACAGCGTCATCAAGCCCGCGCCCATCCTGATCAACCACCAGAGCCTGTTTCCGTCGGTCACGATCTCGTTCAACCTGCGGCCCGGCGTCGCGCTCGGCGATGCGGTGACGGCGATCCAGAACATCGAGAAGAGCACGGGCAAGCCCGCCTCGCTGTCGACCTCGTTCCAGGGCAACGCCCAGGCCTTCCAGTCATCCCTGCGAGGCACACCGCTGCTGATCGGGGCGGCGCTGATCGTGATCTACATCATCCTCGGCGTGCTCTATGAGAGCCTGATCCATCCGATCACGATCCTGTCGACGCTGCCGTCGGCCGGCATCGGCGCTCTGTTGCTGCTGCTGGCGGTCCACATGGATCTCAGCGTCATCGCCATCATTGGCATCATCCTGCTGATCGGCATCGTCAAGAAGAACGGCATCATGCTGGTCGATTTCGCCCTCGAGGTGGAGCGCCAGCACGGGCTCAGCCCGGAAGAGGCGATCTACCAGGCCTGCACGCTGCGCTTCCGTCCGATCCTGATGACGACGATGGCGGCGCTGCTCGGCGGCGTGCCGCTGATGATCGGTTCCGGTACCGGCGCGGAGCTGCGCCAGCCGCTTGGCTACACGATCGTGGGCGGCCTGATGCTCTCGCAGATCCTGACGCTCTACACCACGCCCGTCGTCTATCTCTATCTCGACCAGCTCAGCAACTGGCTGACCGGGCGCAAGCCGCGGGCGGCCGCGACACCCACTTCATCCACAACCAAGACAGATGCGGAATTGAGCCATGAATCCGCTTGAGAGGCTGACCGCCGGCATGACGGCAGAGAAGCTGGTGACCGTCACGTCCGAGATGACGGTTGGCCATGTGGTGCCGGGAATGCCACCCGTCTACGGCACGCCGATGATGATCCTGCACATGGAGATGGCCGCGGGATCGGCCGTTCAACCATTCCTGCCGACGGGCCATGTCAGCGTCGGGATGATGGTCAATATCCGCCATCTGGCGGCAACCCCGGTCGGCCGCAAGGTGCGCGCGATCGCGAGGGTCGTCGCGGTCGAAGCCAGGAGTGTGCTGTTCGAGGTCGAGGCCTGGGACGGCGACCGCAAGATCGGCGACGGCAGCCACCGGCGCGGTGTTGTCGATGTCGCCGAATTCGAGCGGCGGTTCGGCGTGACGAAGCCCGCCGCTGAGATGGCCTAGGATCGCTGGCGGCAGGCAGCCCGATCGCGGCTTCGTGCGTTTTGACAAAGCGCCTGCGAAAACGCAAAAGACCGCTCTTCGGCGGCGCGGTAGACCTCCCGCATGACGCTCGAACGCCTGGATGGCCCTAACTCCGTACGGCTCCCGCGATGGTGGCGCCGTCTGCACCAAGACTGGGCCAAACAGGATCGCACTCCATTGTGGGCGTGGAGCAGCGTTGCCCTTTGCCTGCTGTCCTTCGCCTGGTCACTGCTCGGCTTCAATTCCACCACGATCGCTCTCGCCGCCTTTGTCGCGACTTCGCTCGCGGCGATCAGTCTGACCAGGTGGTCAGGCGAGCATGGCCACCTGGCCGCTTATCTCGCCGAGGCACAGAAGCTCAGCCAGACCGGCAGCTTCGGCTGGAACGTCGTGACCGGAGAGCTTTTCTGGTCGGATGAAACGTTCAGGATCTTCGATCTCGCACAGACATCGCGCCCGTCGCTCGCCGTCGTCTTGAAGCGCACACATCCCGATGACGTCAATGCCGTACGCGAGGCCATCGACCGGGCGGTGAACGAGAGGGGCGACTTTTCCCACGAAAACCGGCTGGTGCTGGACGACGGTTCGATCCGGACCATACGCGTGGTCGCCCGCGGAATGACGAACGGCCGGGGCCAGTTCGAGTTTGTCGGCGCGGTCATGGACATCACCGCCCAGAAGAAGGCCCATACCGAGCTGGAGCGGAGCGAACAGCGTTACCGCCATCTGTTCAGCCGCATGCCGATCGCATTCCGGCAGCTCGACGCCAGCAGGCTGGTCGTGCTGTTCCGAAAATTGCGTGCCGAGGGCGTCAAGGACCTTGGCCCCTATTTCGACAGCCACCCCGAGTTCCTCAGGACCTGCATGGACGCGCTCTCGTTTCAGGAGGCCAATGAACGGGCCATCCAGATGTTCGGAGGCGGCGTCGACGACTTTGTCGGACGCTCCATGGCCGAGACCTGGAAGGAGCGTCCCGATACGTTCCGGCGGGCCATGGAGTCGCGCTATCGCGGCGAGACGAATTTCGAGGAAGAGACCAAGATGGTCACGTGGGACGGCCGCGTCGTCGACGTTCTCTTCACCACGGCGCGGGTCGGCCCCATCAATGATCTCGAAGTCAGCCTGGTCGGCACCATCGACATTTCACAGCGTGTTCGCGCTCAGCAGAAGCTTCAGCAGGTTCAGGCTGAGTTCGCGCATGCCGCGCGCGTCTCGATGCTCGGAGAACTCACCGCATCGATCGCCCACGAGGTCAACCAGCCCCTCGCGGCCATCGCCACCAACGGCGCCGCCGGGCTGCGGTGGCTGAACAGGCCCACTCCCGATATCGTCGAGATCCGCAAGACCATCGAGAACATCGTCGTAGATACCCAGCGCGCCGCGAACATCGTGGCGCGCGTTCACGGGATGGCTTCCCGGAAAGTCCCCGAACAGGCATCCTTGTCATTTGACGAGATCGTCCGCGAAGCGCTTCTCTTTCTGCGACACGAGCTCGAATCCCGCGGCGTAACGATCCTGCACCGACCCGATCCGACCACACCGCAGGTGCTTGGTGACCGCACCCAGCTCCAGCAGGTGATCGTCAATCTGGCCATCAACGCTGTGCAGGCGATGACGCAGGCGGGATATGACGATCGCAGGATCGTCATCAGCACGGTCACGCAGGACGCGGCCACGTTGTGCTGCGCCGTGGAGGACAACGGCCCCGGCATCGCAGTTGAACATGTCGACCGGCTCTTCGAGAGCTTTTTCACGACCAAGGACAGCGGGATGGGCATGGGACTGCCGATCTGCCGGTCGATCGTGGAAGCGCATGGAGGCCGGATCGGCGCCGGGGGTAACGGTGCGAGTGGCGGCGCCCGCTTCTGGTTCACGCTGCCGGTCTCCGTGCCGGCGGATTCGCTGCGCTGCGACCTCAACGCCGATACGTGACCGCGACGTTTCCGGCGTGGCCGCTATTCCCCGGTAGCGGCCGAACGCACCAGGCGGATCGGGACGCCCTTGTATGACGGCGTGAAGCTGAGCGGATCGCGGGCGTAGAGCGGCACCAGCGGATTGGTCTCCGGATAGTACGCAGCACAGCAGCCCGTCGGAAAGGAATAGGCTACCACGCGGAAGTTGCGCACGATCCGCTCGGCGCCATCGGTCGAGGCGGTTATCAGGTCGACGCGATCGCCGTCCACAAGTCCCCGCCTCTTCAGCTCGTATTCATTGAGGAACACCACGTCGCGCTGACCGAACACGCCGCGATAGCGGTCCGACATCGAGTAGAGGGTGGTGTTGTACTGATCGTGGCTGCGTATGGTGGTAAGCCACAGGAAATCGGGATCGCCCTGCGGCGGGTCCTCGCCGCAACCCGCGAAGACCAGGAAGTTCGCCTTGCCCGACGGCGTCGCCCAGATGCGTTCGCGCGCCGTCGAGGTGAGATGGAAGCCGCCGGGGACGCGGATGCGGGCATTGTAGCCTTGGAAGATCGGGAACACCGCCTCGATCGCATCGCGGATGCGATCGTAATCGGCAACGAAGCCATCCCAGTCGACCACCGTGCGCTCTCCCAGCGTCGCCTTGGCAACGCCGGCGATGATCGCGACCTCGCTGAGGAGATGCTCCGATGCCGGCTTGTTGCGGCCGCCGGACGCATGCACCATCGACATCGAGTCTTCCACCGTGATCGACTGCGGCCCCGACGCCTGGACGTCGATCTCGGTACGGCCGAGACACGGCAGGATCAAGGCTGCACGGCCATGAACGAGATGGCTGCGGTTGAGCTTGGTGGCGACGTAGGCGGTCAGATCGAGATTGCGCAGCGCGGCCTGCGTCGCCTGCCAGTCCGGTATGGCCGCGGCAAAATTGCCGCCCATTGCGAAGAAGGCCTTTACCTCGCCGCGGATCATGGCTTCCAGCGCGGTCACCACGTTGTGTCCCGGCGCGGTCGGAGGCTTGAAGCCGAAGCGCTGCTCCAGCCGCTCGAGGAAGTCCGCCTTGGGGACTTCCGTGATCCCCACGGTCCGATCGCCCTGCACGTTGGAATGACCGCGAACCGGGCAGACGCCGGCGCCTTCGCGCCCCACATTGCCGCGCAACAGCGCGAGATTGGCGATCTGCTGCACGTTATTCGCGCCGCGCCAGTGCTGGGTGATGCCCATGCCGTACACGAGGATGGCACGCTCGGCCTTCATATAAGCGCCGGCGGCATATTCCATGTCCTCGCGCGTCAGGCCGGACTGACGTTCGATGTCCGGCCATTGCGTGCGCTTGAGATCGTCGATCAACGCCTCGACGCCGACGGTGTGACCGCGGATGAAATCCCAGTCCAGGATCTCCGGCTGCTCGGCGGCACGGGCTGCTTCGTCGGCCTCCACCAGGATCTTCATGATTCCCTTGAGGACGGCGACGTCACCGCCGACCCGTACCTGGAAGAGTTTTGAGCTGATCGCAGTCGACGACAGTGTGACCATCTCGATCGGGCTCTGCGGCGCCTGGAAACGCTCCAGCGCTCGCTCGCGGAACGGATTGAAGGAGATGATGGAGGCGCCGCGGCGTGCCGCATTGCGCAGGCTGGTCATCATCCGCGGGCTGTTGGTGCCGGGATTCTGGCCGAAGATGAAGATGCAATCGGCCTTGTCGAAATCCTCCAGCAGCACGGTGCCCTTGCCGACGCCGAGCGAGCAAGGCAGGCCGACGCTGGTCGCCTCGTGGCACATGTTCGAGCAGTCGGGAAAATTGTTGGTGCCGTACTCGCGTACGAAGAGCTGATAGAGGAAGGCGGCCTCGTTCGAGGTCCGCCCGGACGTGTAGAACTCTGCCATGTTCGGATCCGGCAAGGCCCGAAGCTCGCGACCGATCATGTCGAACGCATCGCTCCACCCGACCGGGAGATAGCGGTCGGATGCGGCATCATAGGCCATCGGATGGGTGAGCCGCCCGACCATTTCGAGATCGTAATCGTTCCAGCTCGTAAGCTCGGTGACCGTATGCTCGGCGAAGAATTCGGGCGTGCAGCGCTTCGACGTTGCCTCCCAGGCGACGGCCTTGCCGCCGTTCTCGCAGAATTCGAAGGACGAGGTGTGCTTCGGATCGGGCCACGCACAGCCGGGACAATCAAAACCCTCAGGCTGGTTCATCCGGCTCAGCGTCGCCGCGCCCTTCAGCGGCACCCGCTGCACCAGGAGTGCTTCGCTAAGCGCCTTGAGTGCGCCCCAGCCGCCGGCGGGTTCACGATAGGGACGAACCGATTTCGTGGTCATCTCGATATCTCTCGGTATGGCAATTCTCCGGGCCAGTTAAGGATCGCGCGGGCAGAGCCGTCTTTTCAAAACGACGCCGAATTTCTCAATTGCACACGTTCGAACCCGGCCGGGCGGCTGAAGCAGCCAGTGCATTCCGGAAAAAGGAAAGCCGTTCGCGGAAGCTGTGCCGGCAGCAAGGAACTAGGCTGGGCATCTTGAGCCCCCGCGCGACAGAGGGCTTTCGATGATTTTCAGGAGAGGCCCCCATGTTTTCACGACGTGATTTGCTGGCCATGTCCGCGGCAGGCGCCGCCATGGTCGGTTCCAGTGCGCAGGCGGCAACCTTCGGCAATCCGGACGAGCCGCCGCAAGGCGCCGTCAACGCCAAGAGCCCCGGGAGCCTGAGCGATCCCGGTCCGCAAAATCCCGAACTGGCCAAGCAATTCCCTTCCGCACAAACGCCGCCAGCGACGGACGTCGGCGGCCTACCGATGGATTGGGCCTCGTTCAACAATGCGCCGCGACGCATCCAAAACGGTGGCTGGGCTCGTCAGGTCACCGTCGAGGACTTCGCCATCTCGAAGGAAATCTCCGGCGTCAACATGCGGCTGTCCGCCGGCGGCATCCGCGAGCTGCATTGGCATCAAGCGGCCGAATGGGCGATCATGACCTACGGCTCCTGCCGCATCACCGTACTCGACACGCAGGGGCGCCCCTATGTCGGCGATCTCAAGGCCGGCGACCTCTGGTATTTCCCGCCGGGCGCGCCGCATTCGCTGCAGGGCTTGGGCCCCGACGGCTGTGAGTTCGTGATCTGCTTCGACGACGGCCACGCCAACGAATTCAACACGCTGCTGGTGACGGACTGGCTGGCCCATACGCCGCCCGAGGTGCTGGCAAAGAATTTCGGCGTGCCGGCCGACGCCTTCGCGAAGATCCCGCTGCACAATCGCTGGATCTTCCAGGGTACGGTGCCCGGCGATCTCGCCGACGATCGCGCGGCGGTCTCCAGGCACGCCGAAGCGCCGCCCTATCCCTTCATCCATTCGCTCGGCAGCTCGCCTCCCGTCAAGGAGAGCGCCGCCGGCAGCATCCGCGTCGCCGACAGCAGCAACTTCAAGGTCGCCACCACCGTCGCCGCGGCGCTGGTGACGATGCCGCCGGGCGCGGTCCGGGAGATGCACTGGCATCCGAATGCCGACGAGTGGCAGTACTACATCAAGGGCAAGGCGCGGATGACGGTGTTCGACACCGGCCCCAACGCGCTGACGACGGATTTCTCGGCCGGCGACATCGGCTATGTCCGGCGCAATCTCGGCCATTATGTCGAGAATGTCGGCGACACCGAGCTGCAGTTCGTCGGCGTGTTCCGCGCGCCGCGCTACGAAGAGGTGTCGCTCTCCAACTGGCTGACGCACACGCCGCCCAAGCTGGTGGCCCAGCATTTCAACATCGACGAGAAGCTGATCGCCCAATGGCCGGACAACGGCCCGGGTGTCATGCCCAAGTCCTGAAGCAGGCCTTAGACGGTCCTGAACGAGAAAGGCGCCGAAACCGGCGCCTTTCTTTTATTCGCGGTTCGAGCCTGTAGCCGTCAGTAGTGGTCCGCCGTCGCAGCCGTCTTGCCGCGAAAGACGCGATAACCCACCGCGACATAGAGCAGCATCAGCGGGAACACGAACAGGCCCGCGCCCCAGAACATGAAGGCGAGGCTCGCATGAGGCGCCGCCGCCTCCTCGATCGTGATGACGAACGGGATCATATAGGGCCAGAAAGACAGGGCAAGCGTGCCGAAGGCCGATGCGAAGATCAGCGCCACCATGTGGAACGGCCAATAATCGTCGTGGCGCAGGATACTCGTCGCAAGCACTGCGGCGGCGCCCGCGCCGATGAGGGGAAACACGAACAGATAGGGCCGCTCGATCCATCGGCGCAGGATTGGCAGATGTTCGACAAGCGCGTGCGTGAAGACGACGACGAGAAAGGCCAGCACGGCGACCGCGAGCAAGGGAATCTGACGCCGCGTGGCGTCGCGGATCGGGCCCTCGCACTTCCCCACCAGCCAGCAGGCACCGAGCAGCGCGTAGCCGAAGCACAGGCCGATCCCGCACAAGACCGAAAAGCCGGTCAGCCAGCCGAAGGTTCCGCCGACATATTCGCCGTTCGAAAACTGCAGTCCCTCGACGAGCGCCCCGACCATCGCGCCCTGCATGAAGCTTGCGGCAAACGATCCCACGGTGAAGCTGACGTCCCAGACCCGGCGCGAGCGCGAGGCCTTGCCGCGAAATTCGAACGCAACGCCGCGCAGGATCAATCCCAGCAGCATGACCACGACCGGGATGTAGAAGGCGGGCATCAGCATGGCATAGACCACGGGGAACGCCCCCCACATGATCACGCCGGTGACGACCAGCCAGGTCTCGTTGCCATCCCAGACCGGAGCGATCGTGCGCAGCATCTCGTCACGCCTCGCCTCGCCATCGGCGAGGCCAAACAGCATGCCGACGCCGAGATCGAACCCGTCCAGCAGAAGATAGATCAGGATGCTGATGGCGAGCAGCGCAACCCAGAACATCACCATGTCTATTCTCCCGCTTCGAGGTAGCTGTGCGAGGCCGGCACCTGGTCGGCGAGCGACATCGGCCGATTGGGGACGGGAACGTGCAGGGGCTTGCCGCCCAGTCCCGCCGGGCCGGCGCGCAGCAGCCGATAGATGTAGTAAGTCCCGAACGAGAAGATGAAGGCATAGACAGCAACGAACAGGATCAGCGAAGCCGTCGCGGCGGCCGCTGTCAGAGACGGCGTCACGGCATCGGCGGTCCGCAATACGCCGTAGACCGTCCACGGCTGGCGGCCGACCTCCGCGGTGTACCAGCCGGTGAGAATCGCGATCCACGGCAGCGGGAAGCTGAGGAAGATGCCCCACAGCAGCAGGCGGCTCCGATCGAGCCGATGCTTGAGGCCGAGCCAGGTCCCGAACCACGCGAGCCCCAGCATCACGAAGCCGCAGCCGACCATGACGCGGAAGGCGAAGAACGGGATCGCCACCGGCGGCCGGTCCTGCGGCGCGAAGCTGGTGAGGCCGACCTCTTTCGACGTCAGGCTCATGCTGCCGATGATGCTCCCGAGCACGGGAATCGATATCGCATATTTGTTGGATTCGGTGCTCGAATCGGGAATTGCGATCAGCACCTCCGAGGCCGGCTGCTCGTCATGCCAGCGCGCCTCGATCGCGGCGAATTTGGCCGGCTGGTAGTCGTGGACATAGTCGCCGACAAGATGCCCGATGAAGAGCTGGACCGGGAGCAGCACCGCCGCAAGCGCAAGGCCCATCCGCAGCATCACATGGGCCTCGGCGCGATAGGTCCGCCGCAGCAGATACCATGCGCCGGTTGCAGCCACGCAGAATGCGCCGGTCAGATAGGACGCGAGCAGCATGTGCGGAAACCGGACCCAGACCACGCGATTGAAGATGATCTGCGCCCAATCGTTCGGTACGAACTGGCCGTTCTGCAGGACGTAGCCGGTCGGCACCTGCATCCAGCTGTTGTTGACCATGATCCAGAACGCCGAAAGCGTGGTTCCGAGCGCGACCATCGCCGTCGAGAACAGGTAAAACCAGGGTGGCACCCGCGGCCGGCCAAAGATGAGAATGCCGAAGAAGCCCGCCTCCAGCATGAAGGCGGTGAATGTCTCGTAGGAGAGCAGCGGGCCCTGGATCGGACCCGACATCTTCGAGAGCACGCTCCAGTTCGTTCCGAACTGGAACGCCATCACCACGCCCGAGACGACGCCCATGCCGAAGGCAACGCCAAAGATCTTGAGCCAGAACTCGAACAGAGTCCGGTAGACGGGCTTGCCACTATACTGGTGCATCGCCTCGAGCACGGTGAGCCAGGCGGCAAGCCCGATCGTGAACGCCGGAAAGATGATGTGGAACGAGATGGTGAAGGCGAATTGCAGCCGCGACAGGAGGAGTGCCGTCGGATCCATCGGACAATCTCCCGTTCACTCAGGCCCGTTTCGCGACCGCCGGCGCGCGTCCGGCCGGCTGCGGAATGTTGTCGACCTTGAGGACCGCCGCCGTCGTCGCTCGAATCTGACGACAGAAATCCGCGTCGTCGATCAACGACACACCGTAGGACGGGACGATCTGCTTCAGCTTCGGCAGCCAGGCGCTCGCCGTCAGCTCGCCGGCGAAGCACTTTTCGAGCACGCTGATGGCGATGAACGCCGCAGTGGAGGCGCCCGGCGAGGCGCCGAGAAGCGCGACCAGCGAATGATCGTCCGCGCCGACGAGCTCGGTCCCGAATTCGAGCAGACCGCCGCGCTTGACATCGGGCTTGATGATCTGGACGCGCTGGCCTGCGACCTGCAGCCTCCAGTCCTTCGGGTCGGCCTTCGGGAAATATTCGTCGAGCGCCGCAAGCCGGTGGCTCTCGGATTGCAGCACCTGCCCGACCAGATATTCGGTGAGATCGAAATTGTCGCGCGCCACCGAGAGCAGCGGCTTGACGTTGGCAGGACGAATGGACTCGAACAGATCCAGCAGCGAGCCGTGCTTGAGGAACTTGCTCGAGAAGCCCGCATAGGGGCCGAACAGCAACGAGCGCTGGCCGCCGATCACGCGCGTGTCGAGGTGCGGCACGGACATCGGCGGGGAGCCGACCGCGGCCTTGCCGTAGACCTTGGCATGATGACGCTTGTTGATCTCCGGATCGTCGCAGCGCAGCCAGATCCCGCTGACCGGAAAACCGCCATAGCCGCGTGCTTCCGGAAGGCCGGATTTCTCCAGCAGCGGCAGCGCACCGCCGCCGGCACCGATGAAGACGAATTTTGCGCGGACCGACCGCGTTTCGCCGCTCGCGGTGTCGCGCACCTCGATCCGCCAGCGGCCGCCCTGCTCGCGAACGAGACCGGTGACGCAGCTGTTGTAGTGGACCGCGCAACCCGGCTGGCTGACGAGATGACCAACCAGCAGATGCGTCAACGCGCCGTAATCGACGTCGGTGCCGGTGATGATCCGCGTTGCGGCGACCGGCTCGTCGCCGCTCCGTCCGTCCATCACCAGCGGCGCCCATTCGGCAATCTTCCTGGGATCCTCGGTATGCTCCATGCCCTCATAGCAATGATGGGCCGACATCGCCTTGAACCGCTTTCGGAGAAATTCAACATTCTCCGTGCCGTGCACGAAGCTCATATGCGGCACCGGATGGATGAAGGACCGGGGGTCGGCGATCGCGCCCCGCCCGACGAGATAAGACCAGAATTGCCGGGACAGATCGAACTCGACGTTGACCTGGAGCGCCTTGGAGATGTCGATGCTGCCGTCGGGCCGCTGCGGCGTGTAGTTCATCTCGCAGTTCGCCGCGTGGCCGGTCCCGGCGTTGTTCCAGGAGTCCGAGCTCTCCTGCGCGCAATCATCGAGAGTCTCGAGCATCTGAATCGTCAGGGAGGGCTCGAGCTCCTTGAGGAACGCGCCGAGGGTAGCGCTCATGATGCCTGCGCCAATGAGAACGACGTCGGTTTCGCGGTCGGAAGCTGCTGGCATGGCTTTTTCCTTCGTTGGGTGTTGCTGTTCCGGATAGCTCGATCAGGCCTGCACCGATTGCCGCGTCCTGGCGCGGAACGGCACATCGGCTCCCGGCCGCAGGATCACGTAGGCACGGCGCCAGGACGAATCGTCGGTCAATTTCCAGCTGTGCCCCGAGCCGGCGGTGTCTTCGGCAAGCAGGACGTTGCCGGGGTGAATCAGGAAGTGGTGGCCGTCACGCGTCTGGAAATCGAGCGTTCCGCTCAGCGTGATCACGAGCTGCCGGATCGGCGCGGTGTGCCAGGCAAACGCCCCGCCTGATTCCGTCTCCTGGAAGGAGACGCTGACGGCATCGATCTTGCCGGTCAGAAAATCGCCACGCTGGCCCGGCTCCAGCTCGAGGAAACCTTCCTCGAAATGCGAGTTGTTATCCTCTCCGGTCCATAGACGCACACAGCGGATCATCGTGTCTCTCCTTGCATGGTTGCTGCGTTGCCCGCGCGGTGTGGTGCGGGCCGCATCATGGCCCTTGCTCCCTTCAACCGGTTTTCGCACCGATTGCGAGCGGCACCTTGATCTCGGCAACGTAGGGCTTGACCATCTTGGCGGGATCCACGATGCGGTCGAACTCCGGCTCGGTCACGAAGCCGAGCTTCAGCGCCGCCGACTTCAGCGTGAGATCGTTGTCCATCGCGTAATGCGCGATCCGCGATGCCTTGTCGTAGCCGATCACCGGCGCCAGGGCGGTCACGAGCATCAGCGACCGCTCGACATACTCCTTGATTTTCTTGCGGTTCGGCTCGGTACCCTCGACCAGAAAGGTGCGGAAATTCGTGCAGCCGTCGGTGAGGATGGTGACGGATTGCGCGATGTTGTGGATGATCAGCGGCTTGTAGACGTTCATCTCCAGGTAGCCGCCGGCGCCACCGAACCCGACGGCGACGTCGTTCGCCATCACCTGCACGGCGATCATCGTCAGCGCCTCAACCTGCGTCGGATTGACCTTGCCCGGCATGATCGACGAGCCCGGCTCGTTCTCGGGAATCCGCAACTCGGCAAAGCCCGCGCGCGGACCGCAGGACAAAAGGCGGATGTCGTTTGCGCTCTTGTAGAGCGAGCCGGCGAGCGTGCGCAGTGTGCCGGAGAGCTGCACCAGCGCGTCGTGTGCGCCCTGCACGGCGAACTTGTTCGGCGCACTGACGAAGGGCAGGCCCGTCAACCGCGCGATCTCGGCTGCGACGGCTTCTGCAAAGCCCGGCGCCGCGTTAATCCCGGTGCCCACGGCGGTGCCGCCCAGCGCGAGGCGGAAGACGCCCTTGAGCGCGTCGTCGATGCGCGCCAGACCGTCGGCGAGCATCGCGGCATAACCGGACCACTCCTGCCCGAGCGTCAGGGGTGTGGCATCCTGCATGTGGGTTCGGCCGATCTTGACGATGTCGTCCCACTGGTTCGATTTCGACGCGATCGCATCGTGCAGAGCTTCGACCGCAGGAACAAGCCGTTGCGTCACGTTCATCGCGGCCGCGATGTACATGGCCGACGGGAAGCTGTCGTTCGACGACTGCGACATGTTGACGTGATCGTTCGGATGAACCGGCAGCTTGCTGCCGAGCGCCGTGCCAGCAAGCTGGCAGCATCGGTTCGAGATCACCTCGTTCACGTTCATGTTGAACTGCGTTCCGCTACCCGTCATCCAGACGTGAAGGGGAAACATATCGTGATGCTGGCCGGCGAGAATCTCGTCGCAGGTGTGGACGATCAGTTTGTGAATCTTGCCGTCGAGACGGCCGCCGGCGTAATTCGCATTCGCGGCCGCTTTCTTCAGGATCGCGTAGGACTGGATCATTTCGCGCGGCATCAGGTCCCGGCCGATGCTGAAATGCTCGAGCGAGCGCTGCGTCTGCGCGCCCCAGAGCTTGTCCGCGGGAACGTTCACTTCACCCAGGCTGTCTGTCTCTTTGCGGAGGTCGTTCATCCTTTGCCTCTCGTGGCAGTTGATGTCGGGAGCACTCTTGCGGCGCCGACCTAAAGTGTACGGACGGCACAGCGCACACGCTTCCGCGAACGAACGTCCTTTTTCCGAATGGCATGGTGGGCGCCTCGGCTTGCAGCGAGCGAACGCGCGTTGCGCGTGCGGAACACTCAGACAATGGCACTGCTTCAATGCTGGTGGCTTCGATGCCGGCAGAGCCAGAGAACGCACACCGACAATGCGATCGGCAGAGCGAGGCTCCAGGTTCCCAGCCACTTCGTCACGCAGCCACCGACGGCGGCTCCCAGCAGGAACATCAGGCAGATCGCAACCATCGCTCCGCCGCCGCGTACCGCATCGCGATCGGACGCGGCAACGAACTGATCGATGGCGCGGAGCATGTTTCCACTGGCAGTGACCGAGAGGTACTTCCAGCGTCCAACCTGCCTGAAACTCGCCGACTGCAACGCGACGCCGAAGGAGATGACAAAAATCACGATCTGATCGGGAACGCGATGAAGCAGCAGCATCGCCGTGGCAAGGCAGACGATTTCTCCGACGAGACAGCGCAGCGCCGCCCGGGTGCGGGCCGCCACCACCGCCCCCAGGACGAAGGCCACGATCGGAAGGAGATGGTGAAGCGCGCGCAGCCATTGCCCGGACTGGGCGTCGATCCCGAGGAAGACGACGTTGCCGGTCTGCGAACTCGCGAAGACGCCCAGCGACAGCCACGTGAAGGCGTCGAGGAAGCCCCCCGACATGCTCAGGAGAGAGGCAACCAGCAGCGATCGTTCCGGAGCGCAGGCCTCGACGCGCGTCTCGGCCAAGGGCTCCGTTGATGCGGCTTGCATCGCCATGTCCGCCGGTCCGCGAGGTCAGCAGCCGGCGTGCGGCGCGGCCTCTTCAGGCAGCAGAACGCGGCGCGGATGCGTGAATACGCCGTATCCATCATCGCGGGCGACGGCGAGCAACGTGATTCCCGCCTCGTTCGCTGTCTGGATGGCGAGCGCGGTCGGCGCGGAAACGGCAACGACGACCGGCGCGCCGATCATCGCAGCCTTCTGCACCATCTCTACCGAAACGCGGCTCGTCAGCAGCACGGCGCCGTCGCGAGCCGAGTTGCCGTCGCGAATGATTGCACCGGCGAGCTTGTCGAGCGCATTGTGCCGGCCGACATCCTCCCTGACCATGGCAATGCCGGCGCGAGGATGCCAGAAGGCCGCCGCGTGAACGGATCTCGTCTGTTGGTTCAATGTCTGGAGAGGAGACAGCGCCTGCATGGCGCTCAGCAGGTCCCGTGCGTGAAAGGCAATGCCGGGGCTCTCGACCCGCGACGGCGCGCGACGTGCCTGTTCGAGGCTTTCGATGCCGCATAACCCGCACCCGACCGGGCCGCTGATGGCGCGGCGGCGCGCGGCCAGGGACGCAGCGCGGTCGCCATCGAGCCACATCCGCACTTCCACGCCAAGCTCGTTCGAGATCAGCTCGATGCTCCTGATCTCGCTTGCGCGGCCGATGATTCCTTCGGTGAGGCTGAAGCCGAGACCGAAATCCTCAAGATCGGCCGGCGTCCCCATCATCACCGCATGGGTCGACCCGTTGTAGGTCAGCGCGATGGCGCTCTCCTCGGCGACCAATCGCGACGTCGACCTCGTGCGGCCGCCGCGCCAGGCGATCTCCCGGTGCCGCGTGAATGTCGAACCCGTCATCATGGCTCACACCGTCGCCGGCTCGGCCGAATGTCGCGAGGCCCGGTTTCTGAGGGCGAGCCCGAACGCAATGAAGCCCCATCCCTGGAAGATCAGATCGACGACCAGCATCGCACCGAGTAGCCACAGTCCAATGGTCGGCCAGGCTGCAACCAGCATCACGCCGACGCAGAACGTCACGACGCCGGCGGCCACTATCCAGCGCCAGCCTGCGGCCGGCCGCATATGGAAGCCTACCCAGATCCGCGTCACCCCGGCGACGATCAGGAAAGCGCACATTGCGAGCGACAGTGTGAACGAAGCCAGTAGCGGATCGTAGAGGATGACGGCTCCGGCGGCGCCATAGATGATCCCGGCGAACAGCCAGAACAGGAAACCCCGCAGGCTGTGCACGGAGAAGGCATGCACGATCTGGAAGATCCCGGCGACTGCCATGGTCGCTCCAATGACGAGCACGGAGGCCAAGCTCGCCGCCATCAGATTGGCCGACGCAATGCCGCCGAGGATCAGTTCGCCAACCCCCAGTGCAACGAACCAGCCCCATTTTCCGGCAATCGCGTGAATGGCCCTTCCGAGCGACGCCTTCGAGTTCGACATGTCCGTCATGGCTTGACCCTTGTACGTGCGACCGGCCTAGCGGTCATGGATGGGAGCAAGCGTACAGAGTTTCGCTCGGGGTCATCTTTCGAGGATGCCGCGATATTGTTTCATCCGCACGATGCGGGTCTTTTCGGTGGGCTCACGATCAAACGGCGAGCGTTCAAGGCAGGTCTGCAGCCATCTTTGGCAGATGCAACGGCAGTGAGATGGTAGAGTCGCGCATGGACTTCCAACCACCCCTGCGCGGAAGCGAAGGTCGCCCTCGCTTCCGCGGCGTCGCAGCGATCGGCCGCCTTCGACACCAGGTCGATCACCAAGGCAAGCTCGTCATCGACCCGGCATCCTGTGCCTACGAATTCGGGCCGCTTCGTCCGGTCTCGTACAGGAACCAGATCCGCCGCTCCGTCTCATCGATCCAGTTTTCCAGCAGGCTTGCGGTGGCGACGTCGCCATACTCGTCGCAAAGCTCGTGGACCCGACGCATTTCCCGCGTCAGCTGCTGGTTGTCGCTGCGCAGCTCGGCGAGCATGTCCTGGGGTTCGACATAATCCGCGTCGTTGTCGAGAATGCGCTGCTCGCGCGCGATCTGGCCGATCGAGCGCAGCGTCGTGCCGCCGATCTTGCGCGCCCGCTCGGCAATGTCGTCGGTCATGGCAAAGATCTGCTCGGCCTGCTCGTCGAGCAGCAGGTGATAGTCGCGGAAGTGCCTGCCGGATACGTGCCAGTGGAAGTTCTTGGTCTTCAGGTACAGCGCGAAGACATCGGCCAGCAGCGCTCTCAGCGCGGCTGGAATGTCCCGGCTCGCATTGGCCCCGAGATCCGTCGGGCTCTGGAGATCCGCTTTGCTCATTGTCGTCATCCTTGTTGGAGGTTGAAAAACTTTAGCCGCACGCTTCGCCGGCGCGCGAAGCGTTCATTCCACCGGCGTCGTCCTGTTCCGCAACGGCAGGAGCGCGATCGTCCCGAATACGCCGTCGCGGCGGATCAACGCGTGGAACAGCCCTGCCACCAGATGCAGCAGCACGAGGGCAAAGAACGCAAAGCCCAGATAGACATGGGCATTCCACAACAGCGTGTGCAGGCGGTCGCTCTGCGGCAGCAACGCCGGAATTCGAATGCCGCCATACAGAACGACTGGATAGGCCGCAGCCCAAAGCATGCCGAGCCCCAGCAATGGCATCACGATCATGAAGCCATACAGGAGCTGGTGCGACAAACGTGCTCCCAGCTTCATCGCCGGCGGAAGATCAGCCGGCAACGGTGGCGCGCTGTAGTGGCGCCGCAGAGCCAACCTGATCACGACGAGAGCCAGGAGAGTGACGCCGAGCGTCTTGTGGATCAGGATCAGCGGCAGATATGTCGGCGCCACGGTGGACACCATGCCGACGCCGATGAAGAGCATGGCGATAATACAGACTGCCATCAACCAGTGCAGGAGCCGCTGAAGCAGGGCGAAACGATGAGGAGCATTGCTCATGGCCTGGCGGTCTCGGTTCGAGGATAATCCCGGGCTTCGGCCGCACGCAAATCGTAGGACTTGCGGTAGACCGACGAGCGCGCGGCCGGGAAAGGATCGTCCGACACCCGGATTCCCTGCGGCAGCACCGTCGGATCGAAGTTGATGTCGCGGCAGGGCCCATCCCGCTCCGGTTCGATCCGCTGCACGATGAGCGTTCCGACCTGCACCGTACGGCGGCCCTCAGGCCAGGGCTTGCTCGGGTCCGCGGTCGGATCACCGGGATCGGCGACGGTCGTGACCATGGTCCAGCGTTGCGGGCCGGCGATCCGGACCCGTTCCGCTATCTCCTGCTCGAGAAAATCGGGACCGCGCTTTTCCAGCTCGGCTTGTGACAGTGGAACGACCTCCGCCGTCGGCAGCAGCGACCATCGCACCGCATGCTCTGCGCCCTTCGCATCCGTGAAGATGAAACTGTTGAGCCCGTGGTAAGGCTCCTCCGCATAGCTGGCGGTCCAGGGCGCCGTTTTGGCCCAGGCCGCGAAGGCGGCGAATTCCGGATTTGCCTGGATGAACGCCTTCATCGCCTCCGGATCCTTCTTGCCGGATGCAATCAACAGGTCGTGAAACGCCTGCGGCGTGGAGACTGCAAAGAACGGCGGATTGATCATCGCCATCCGCCACTCTTCGCCATCCGCCGTTGCGATCTGCAATCCCAAACCGCGCACGCGCGCGGTTGCGTCCACGGCGTTCGGATCGGCAGCGCCGAGATTGAAGCGGCCCAGAGCCGGATACGTGCCTCGCTCGAAGACCCTGGCTTTCGAGAGTTCCACGCCGTTCCCGTTCGCCTCGAAGACGCCGGTGAAGCAGATTCCCTTGGCATGATTTCGCCGGTGCCCGAGTGGCGGGCCACTCGGGGGCGTGAGCGCCGCGATCATCCGATCCGGCGTCAGGCGCCCGGGCGAGAGCCACCCAGCAGTGTAGGCAAACGCGGCAGCACCGCCCCCGAGGACGGCCACAATCAGCACCAGCGAGCCGAGCCTCGAGCGCGGCAGGTTGCCTGACTGATTCATCGCTTCTCCTTGCAATACGCAAGCCGCCCGGCCCCACGGCCCGTTCTGTCGAGCGGCTCGGGTTCCGTTGTAGCCGGCGACCACGGCCGCGATCTTCTGAAACCGGATCGCCAATTTCGCGAAGGCACGTTCGCGCTTGCCCAGTCTGCGGGGCTCGTCCTCACCGGATTTCGGGCTTTCTCGAAATATTTCGTGCGATCTGAAAATCACTCACCGGGCTCGAAAGACCCGCTTTGCGCCGGGGCCTAGTTCAAAAGGCTCTTCGCATAAGGCCAGCGGTCGATCGACGAACGATGAACGTGTCGCGACGACGCTGGCGTCTTTGCGGGAGCTGGAGTGCGATTGGGGTTCGAATGAGCAAAGTGATCATCGTCACAGGAGCTGCAAACAGCATCGGACGAAGCACCTGCAAGACATTGGCGCAAGCCGGCCACACGGTCTACGTTTCGATGCAGGAAACGAAGGGCCACGATGATCACGGCGTCGAGGACGCCGGCAAGCACGGCGCGGAACTCCGAACCATCGCGTTCGACGTCGCCTCGGAAGCCTCCGTGAATTCCGCCATCGATGCCATCGTCGCCGAGAACAACCGCCTCGACGTGATCGTGCACAATGCCCGACAGGTCATCTACGGACCGGCGGAGGCCTTTACGCCGGACCAGCTTGCCGAGCTCTACGACACCAACGTGCTGAATGCGCAACGGGTCAATCGGGCCGCATTACCCCAGTTGCGCAAGCAGGGCCAGGGCCTGCTGATTTGGGTCTCATCGAGCAGCGCACGTGGCGCCTCGGTTCCTTTCCTCGGGGCCTATGCTTCGTCAAAGGCCGCCCTCGATGCACTGGCGCTCGGCTATGCGGGTGAGCTCGCGCGCTGGGGCGTCGAGACGACGATCGTGGTCCCCAGTGCGCTCGGACCCGGACACTACATTCGCTCCGGCCGACCGCTCGACACGGCGCGGGCCGAGGAATACGCGGATGGTCCGACGGCCGACGTGAGCGAGATCGCGCAATCGGCACTTGCGCAGCTTCCGGCGAAGGATCGAACTCCGCAAGACGTCGCGACCGCCATAGCCGATGTCGTCGGCATGCCATTCGGACAACGGCCGCTGAGAGTTCATTTCGGTCCTGACGACGACGGAGCCGCAACCGTCAACGCCGTCGCCGACAGCGTCCGCATGGAACTTCTCCGCCGGATCGGGTTGGACGACATTCTCAAGCCCGCGTCCATCGGATAGGGCTGGGTGTCGTGGCGTCGCACATTCGTGATCAGGCGAGACCGAAGACCAGCTGCGGCGCCCGTTTCGACGCATCGAGCGACAAGCTCCCGGTCGTAATCAGGGGTCGATTCCTGAAAATCCGGGAGCCTCTTCGGAGCCCCAGACGAAAGTGATACGTCCCAATCCTTTACCCTGTTACTGCCGAATGTTAGGTTTGAAAGGCCACTACGTTCACGCGTCTTGGTGTGCTTCCAAGTCATAGAACGTGACGAGTCGTGCGCCGGGTTGAAATTCCCAATGGCCCCCCGCTGGCAAAGCAACAACACGCAAAGCAGCAACACGATGGCCGCTGCTGGCCGCTCCGCCCAAGACGAAGCCGCCCGGGAGATCTTGGTCTTCGGGCCGTTTCGGCTTGACCCCTCGCAGCGGCGGGTTGAGAGAGACGGGAGCCCCCTGCAGCTGTCGGGTCGAGCATTCGACATTCTGCTCGCACTGGTCCGGCAGGCCGGCAACGTCGTCAGCAAGACAGATCTTATGGCCACGACGTGGCCGGGCGCCGCTGTCGAAGAAAACAGCCTGCGTGTCCATATCGCCGCACTCCGCAAGGCACTCGGAGACGGCAACGACGGCGTCAGATATCTGAGCACGGTCTCCGGGCAAGGCTACTGCTTCGTCGCGGCGGTATCGCGCCCGGAACAGAGGCAACCTGCACCGACCAATCCGACTTACGTCCATAACCTGCCGGCGCATCCCCGGCAGATGGTCGGGCGTGAGCAAGCCATACAGGACATCTCGGAAGGACTGAGAGCCCAACGTTTCGTCACGGTCGTCGGCCCGGGCGGCATCGGCAAGACCACAGTCGCCATTTCCGCGGGCCACGCCCTGCTCGCGGAATTCGCCGGCCATGTCCACTTTGTCGGTCTCGGCGAGACAGGCAGCGCCGCTCCAGTGCCGGCGATCGTCGCATCTTCACTTGGGCTGCGAGCTCGATCGAATGATCCCACGAATAGCCTCGCGACATTCCTGCGCGACATGTGGATGCTGCTCATTCTGGACTGCTGCGAGCATGTCATCGAAGCCGCGGCGGCGCTGGCCGAACGGCTCTACCAGGCAGCACCGGAGCTGCACATCCTGGCGACCAGCCGGGAGCTGCTGCGCGTCGAAGGCGAGTTCACATACCGGCTCCCACCGCTGCCGAGCCCGCCGGAGAAGATCGTTCTGACGGCCGCGAACGCTCTCGCCTACCCTTCGGTGAAACTCTTCGTCGAGCGTGCGACCGCGGGAGGCGGCGAGTTCGCGCTGACGGATGCGAACGCCTCTGATGTCGGCAACCTCTGCCGTCGGCTCGACGGTATCCCGCTTGCCATCGAGCTCACCGCCAGCCATGTGGGCGCATATGGCGCAAGAGCGATGGTCCAACTCCTCGACCAGCACCTCAATTTGCTGTGGGAGGGACGACGCACCGCGCTGCCTCGGCACCGGACACTGCGCGCAACCATCGAATGGAGCTACAATCTTCTATCCGACGCGGAACGCGTGATTCTCGGCCGACTGTCAGTGTTCGTCGGCAGCATGACCCTGGACGCCGTGCGGTCGATTGCCGCGGGCTCGGAGGATGACGACACGATCCTGGCGATCATCGACAGCCTCGTCGCCAAGTCGATGCTTGCACTGAACACCGGCTCGCAACCGACCCGCTACCGCCTTGCCGACTCGACCCGGGCATACGCGCAAGAGAAACTTGCCGCCAGCGGGGACTCCGAAGCGGTCGCGCGACGTCACGCCTGCTACTTTCTCGGCCTCCTTGAGAAGATCGGCGACGAAGCGAACCGAGACCTTTCGACGGTTGCGGAGGAATTCGGCAACGTCCGCGCCGCACTGACGTGGTGCTTCTCGGATCAGGGAGACCGCAGAGCCGGCGTGGCGCTCGCTGCAGCATCGATACCGCTCTTCTTCAAGCTGTCGCTCCTGGCGGAATGCGAGCTCTGGGTCACCCGCGCCATCGAAGCACTCGATGAAGCCAATGGAGGCATCAGGCAGGGCCTCGTCCTTCACACGGCGCTGGGGGCTGCGCGCATGCTCACCGGACAGCTGGATGAATTGGGCGCAAATCACCTCCGCCGGGCGCTCGAGCTGACGGAAAGGATCGGCGATATACCGGGGCAGATCCGTTTGATCGACCAGTTGCATTTGCTGCAATTGTTCGTCGGCAAGTATGATGACGCATTCGGCATCGCCAAGCGCGGCGAAGCCATTGCCCTTGCCAACAACGATTCCAATGCGGTCGCGCGCATGCGCGTATTGCTCAGCATCTCCTGCCAGTATCTCGGCAAGTTCAGTGCCTCTCGCTCATACGTCGAAAAGGCATTGCGACATACGGGCCTGGACAAGGACGTCCTTAGCGGCCTCACCCTCGAATATCCCAAACGCGCTCAAATCACCCTTGCGCGCGTCCTCTGGCTTCAGGGATATCCCGATCAGGCGACGCGAATAGTGCGCCGCGCCATCTCGGACGTCATCGCAGCGAACCATCCGGTCATGTTCTGCAGAGCGCTGCCATGGGCATTCGGCGTCTTCTTCTGGAATGGCGATCTGGAGGATTGCGAAGAACACATCGACAGGTTCGTCGTGGAGGCTCGCAGGCACAACCTCGCCATCCTCCAGTTGGTCGGCGAGGCCATGAAGGGGATTACACTGTTGGCCAGGAACGAGACCGGTGTCGGGCTCGGCATGCTGAAAGGCTCGATCGAGAAGCTGCAGAGCCTGTGCTTCGGTGCGGTGGCTGGGTTTCGCATGCCTCTCGCCGAAGCCCTGGCGGCGACAGGTCACGGCGACGAAGCCCTGGACACCATTGATCAGGCGATTGCCCAGGCCCAACACGGCAACTTCATGATGGACATGCCCGACATGTTGTGCACAAGAGCGAAGGCTCTGATGAGGAAGAGCAATCCGGATCTTTCGCAAGCGGAGCTGAGCCTCATCCGAGCACTCGACCTCGCCCGCCATCAGGGGGCGCTGGGTTATGAGCTTCGCGCGGCGATCGCGCTTGCGAGACTATGGCAGCGTGGCGATCGCCGCCGGGAGGCGCACGATATGCTCGCCCCCGTCTATCAGCGGTTTACCGAGGGATTCCAGACGCGCAGCCTCGTGGCGGCAAGAGGCTTGCTTGCCGAGCTGAACCCGCCACGCTCGCGCTCGTTTGCGGCCAAATGATCCTCTCCGGATCGCGTAAGCGCGCATCGCCTCGATCGCCGTGCAATCGCGATAGAGGGGTGCAGTCTCGAACGACGCGTGCGGGCGGCCGGTCCATGCTGAGTTGGCAATGAGACGTCGGCGCCGGCCATCGCCATCCATGGCACAGGCGGCGCCACTGACGGATTGCGGAACGTTCCAGAGCACGGGGATGCGGCGCTCGCCGAGGCCGCACAGGCATCCGATCGATCGGATCTGATGCCGCTCCCCGGGGCCTCCATCGCTTACGATCCCAGCTTCACCATCATTGCACGCGCGTCGCTGAGGTCCGCGGTCTCGAAGCCTTCGGTGAATTTGCCATATACGGAAGCGAGAACATCGCGTGCATCGGCCGGATGCCCCTCACTCATCCTCATTCGTGCCACGCTGATCGCCGTCCTCAGCTCCCAGAACAATGCGCCCTCGCTCCGCGCCACCTCGAACGCCTTGTCGAAGGCCTGCTCGGCACCGCCCGTCGAGCGGCGCGCGCCGGGGAGCAGCAGCAATTCGCCCTTGATGCGCAAGAGCTCGGCGACATACCACCCTTCGTCCCTTGCCTCGCATCGTGCGAGCGCCTCGTCGGCGGTCGCGAGCCCTTGCGACACCTCGCCGGCCTCTCCGAGACACACGGCGAGCTCGCCGAAGGGAAGCAGGAAACGCGGCAGGAAGCGCGCCTCGCCCGCGAGCTCGAGCGCCTTGCGCAGCAGCGGCAATCCGGTCGCTACGTCGCCCCGGCGCGAGATCAGCACGCCCCTGAAGGCGCGTGCCCATACGTTCCACAAGCGGATCGGGTGGCGTTCGGTGTGCTCGATCAGCATCGTACAATACCGCTCCGCCGCGTCGAGATCGCCGGCCAGGAAGGCAATCGGGCAAGCACCCTGCCCGAGGACACTGCAGAATGTGAGTGCGTGGCCGCTCGTCCGGCCTTCCTCGACGTTGCGCTCGACAACGCTCAAGGCCTGATCCGCGAGGCCAAGCAGCCACAGGATCCGCGCCTGGAAGTAGTGAGTTGAGGCCCGCAGGTCGAACCGGAAACGGATGACCTGCGGCTTGGCCGCCAGATCCGAGAGGCGAGACAAGGTTCGCCCGATGTGATGATACGCCTGCCGCTGGTCGCCGAGATAGTGCAGCGTGGTTGCAAGAAGTCGGTCGGCCATCATCCGGTCGACAGGATTGCCGGAATCGGCTACGGCGTCCGCGAAACGATGCGCAAATTCGAGGGCCCTGCGGAATTCGCCATTGTTGAACTGATCGATGCAGAGTCCCCAAAGCGCGCGCAACAGGTAGTCCCTGTCACCGAGTTGCTCGGCCAGCTGAAGGGTCGCGGCCCAGGCGGGACCGGCCTCCCGGGCTCTTCCAACACCGTACATCAGCGACCAGCCGCGCGCGGCCGACAGCTGCATGCGAAGCCGCGGCGCGTTCGCAGCCGTCGGGTCGAGGCGCGCCAGAGCGAGTTCGGTCCGCTCGCGGCATTCGCTGAGGAGCGACAATTGCACCCAGAGCGGGACTGCGGCCGCCGTCAAGGCCGCTCCGACCTGCGCGTCTCCGCCGGACGAGAAGGCCCAATCAAGGCTCGTTCGCACGTTGTCGATGTGCCGGCCATAGATGGTGAGCCACTCCGCCTGCGGCTTTACTTCGCTGTCGGCCTCGGCGTTGGCAAAGAATCCGCAATAGTATTTCGCCTCGCGGCGGGCGGCGTCAGGATATTCTCCGCCCGCGTGCAGCTTCTCCAATGCATAGGCACGCGTCGTATCCAGCAAGCGATAATGAGGACTGTCGCGGCGAATATCGGCGACAACGAGCGACTTTGCCACCAGCCTGGCAAGCTGGCCGGTCACGTCGCCGATGTGCTCGCCGGCGAGCGCGATCACTGCATCGAGCTGGAATTCGCCGGCGAATATGCCGAGCTGCCGGAGCAGCCACGCCTCGTCGTCCGGCAGCAGGTCATAGCTCCAGTCGAGCGTTGCACGCAGCGTTTGCTGCCTCGGCAACGCGGTACGACGGCCCGTCGTCAGAAATTTGAACCTGTCATCGAGAAGTGCCGCGATCCTCGGCGGGCTGAGCATGACTGCGCGCGCCGCTGCAAACTCGATCGCAAGCGGAATGCCGTCGAGCCGCCGGCAGATGGCTGCGATGGCGCCGATGTTCTCCTCGTCGGACGCGAAGCTTGAACCCAACGCCTTCGCTCTGCTCGTGAACAGCTCGACTGCGCTGTACGCGGAGGCGCCGGCGGGCTCGAGCCTGGCTTCAGGCGGCACGCCCAGGGGGAGCACGCGGTAGACGTGCTCCCCCTCGATGCGCAGCGCTTCTCGGCTTGTCGCAACAATGAACGTCCCGGGACAGCGGCTGACAACGAGCTCGGCCACCTGGGCCACGGCTTCAATGACGTGTTCGCAATTGTCGAGGATGAGCAACAATGGCCGAGGGCCGATCGCGCGTGCGATGGATTCAGGCGAAATCTCCTCGCCCTCAAGCTTGGTGCCGAGCACGCCGGCGATGACCGAGCAGACGAGCTTGGGATCGGACAGCGAGGCCAGTTCGACCAGCAACCGGTCAGCCGCCAAGCCGGTCGGCGGCGTTCTGGCGGCCTCCAGCGCCAACGCCGTCTTTCCGATCCCGCCGGGCCCGACCAGGCTCACCACGCGATAGGCCGACAGAAGCCGCCACAGATGTGCGATCGCGGCGGTGCGGCCGATGAGATCGAACGACGCGCTGGGAATGTTGGTCGACGGCAGCAACCCGGTTGCGGCAGATTGTAGCGGGGCGTCCATATGCCGGATCCGCCACGCTCCCAGCAAACGATAACCGCGACCAACAGTGGTTGACAGCATGTCGCGGTCAGGACCAAGGGCTTTTCGGATCGCCGCGATATGTACGCGAAGTGCGCTCTCCTCGACAAAGACGCCCCGCCAGACGCGCTCCGTCAGGTCGTTCTTGGTGACGAGTTGGCCCTCCGCCTGAACCAATTCCGCAAGAATCTCAAAGGCACGCCCCCCCAAAGGAACGAGCTCTCCTGCCGAACGCAACTCGCGTCTGACAAGATCGATCTCCCATTGCGCACAAATGTAGACGGGACGCTGGCCTGGCTCAGCCATCATTGGGACAGCCCAAGCGGTTTCATCATTTTCAGTCCAGCTTACCATCAACCCTTTCGAAAGACACAGGTTGCCGGACGGCGCCGCCGCCGGCCCCCGTCTCGGAATGCGCGCTCTTCAGCAGCCGCGGCAGATCGATCCTTCCAGCATCTTCTCGAGCCGGGCGTCGTCCTTGTCGATGGTCGGGTCCGTGCCGAGCAACGGCCCCTTCGTCGCGCGACCACCACTGTCGGACGACGGAAGCGCGGTGCCCAGCGAGTTCGTTCCAGGCGCGGCGGCGCTCGTCCCGAGCGCACCGCCGCTTGCCATCGACATATGCGATCCCATGTCACCGCGGGCAGACGCAATGCCCGAGAGCGCTACGCAGGCGACGACACAAACAACAGGGAATAATCTCATTGCTCACCCTCCAAATGTTCAAACGACCTGCCTCCCAGAAACGGGCATCAGACGCGTTTGACCACGCACAATCGCGCGAGGATTCTGACAACGCTGACAGAATCTTCCCGCAGGAGTGATGCACGTTCTCCGGGACTTCTCGACCGGACGACCTACATAGGATTCATCAAAAGAATTTTCGGAAACGCCACCAGCCGAGCAGCGATCATCGCCAAGCGACTCTCCGCACAGAGCAAGCAATGGAGAATCGCTATGAGTGTATTCAAAATCCTAATCGCTGCGGCGCTACTCTCAACGGCAACGATATCGTCCGCATCCGCAGCCTGGTCCTTCGCCGATCAGGAGCCGGCAGCCTTTGCATCGATGTACCCCGATCGCGACGTGCTGAATGGCGGCGCGCTGACGCCGGCCGGACGAATGGGCCTCGAGCGGCCGGGTGGTGCCGCGCCCGTATTCGCCGCGGGCCACTACCACGTCCGCAACTGGCATCGATGATGAGGCACCACAATCGAGCGTCATGCAGATGATGGCGTCCAAAATCCGGGAGTGCGGCCGCGCCATGCGGCGCACCCTGCCGGCTTCGAAACAAGGCCAATCACGTCGATCCGGATAGCCGGCCCGGCAGTTGCGAAACTTAACAGTTCTTCAGCATCTTAAGCCGGGCTCGCGGCAGCACCCGCGCTATATTCGGGACCCGACTTCTGCACGTGCACGCCCAGCGACCGCAATACGCGTCTCTCCCGGGCCGGCGCGGCCGAACGACACGTCGTCGGGTTTGGTATGTTCGAAACCCGGCAGCGCCATGGAGGCACCGCTTGATCACAGGCAGAACTGGCTACTCGATTTCGGGCAACGCGTGGCGCCTGGGAAAGCTCGTCATCTCCTGCGCCGTGCTCGCAGTCGGCAGCGCTTCCGCGGAGCCGCAGTACGACCCCGGCGCAAGCGATACCGAGATCCGGATCGGCAACATCATGCCCTACAGCGGTCCGGCGTCGGCTTACAAGACGATGAGTGCATACTTTCGCATGATCAACGACAACGGCGGAATCAACGGCCGGAAGATCAATTTCATCTCATATGACGACGCCTACAGTCCATCCAAGGCGGTCGAGCAAGCACGACGGCTCGTCGAGGACGACGAGGTGCTCGCGATCTTCGCGCCGTTCGGCACGGCCAGCAATGCCGCCATTCAGAAGTACATGAACCACCGGCATGCGCCGCAATTGTTCGTCATCACTGGAGCGTCGCACTGGGCCGATCCCGAACACTTTCCGTGGACCATCGGCTGGCTACCGAGCTACCGAACCGAGGCCCGCATCTATGCGGACTACATTCTGAGGCATCATCCAGGTGCCAGGATCGGCATTCTCCACCAGAACGACGACTTCGGGCGCGACTATCTGCTCGGGCTGAAGGACGTGCTCCAGGACAAGTACGCGCAAATGGTGGTTGCCAGCCTGCCATACGAGGTCAGCGAACCGACAATCGATTCACAGGTCGTCGCGATCAAGTCCGCCGCGCCCGACATATTCATCGACATAGCCACGCCCAAATTCGCCGCTCAGGCGATCAGGAAGCTCGCTGAGCTGGACTGGCATCCCATCCACATCGTGACGAACGTCTCGGTCTCGGTCGGCGCGGTGCTGAAGCCGGCCGGACTGGACAACGCAAAGGGAGTTCTCAGCGCGGGGTATCAGATGGACGTGACGGATCC
Organism: Bradyrhizobium sp. B025; assembly: GCF_042257955.1. Classification (NCBI taxonomy): domain Bacteria; kingdom Pseudomonadati; phylum Pseudomonadota; class Alphaproteobacteria; order Hyphomicrobiales; family Nitrobacteraceae; genus Bradyrhizobium; species Bradyrhizobium sp. B025. Next base: position 8,507,077 of record NZ_CP170150.1, read on the forward strand.
ACAGTGGGACAGCCATCCGGGCATGCAGCACTTTCGCGCGTTCATGGCGAAATACTATCCGGAAGCCGATCGATCGGAGAGCGGGCCGCTGATCGCCTTCAACATGTCGAGCGCGCTCGTGGAGGTGATCAGGCGCTGCGGCGACGATCTGACGCACGAGAGAATCATGCAAGTGGCCGCGGATCTCGATTTCGAACCCGAGGCCTACATTCCCGGCATTCGAATAAAGACATCGCCAACGGACTTTCATCCGATCGAGCAGCTCCGGATGATGCGCTTCACCGGCGAGAGCTGGGAATGGTTTGGTCCACTGCTCGATGGACGCGCGGACCAGGCGACGTCCTCGCCCGACTAGTACGCGAACCTCCCTGTGGGATGAGCCGTCGATGTCCGAAGTCAACGCACCGCGACGACTTCGTGCAAAGACGAAAATGTTCGTTCGATCAACACTGCGGATCCGACGCGCGCATGAACATGTCTCGCGTGCGGGCCGAGGCGTTCGGCGTCGCTTTCTCAAGGAGATGTTCGATGACTACACTGAAGCTCTTGTCGGCCGGATTCGTGGTCGCAGCCATGATTGCCTCCCCCGCGATGGCTCGCGAAGGCAACGCGAAGCGTACCAATGCCGCGGCTTATGCGTCGGCTCAGCGCGTTCCGGCCTCCTCCAAGCGCGGCTGCGCCCGTGCTCCCGACGTCGGTGCGTACGCAACCGCCCCCTGGCGGCGGCCGCCATGCGAGCCCACCTCGGGCTATTGAGTTCGCGAACCGGATCAAGTCCGGTTGACGCCGACTGGAAGTTGATCGTCTCAACGTTCCGGATTTTGACCTCTCGGCGGAAGGAAGGACGGCGGCTCACGATCAGGCCGCCGTTCTTGCGACCGGTGCACGTCTCTCGGACGCATTTCTGCTCCGGAGGTATTGCGCTGACGATCCTCGGCGAAGTGAGTAAATGATGCTTCCGTTGCAGACGTCAGGCTTCTTCCGACCGCCTCTCCCATTGTGACACACGCCCGGCTGCTGTCACGAATTCGTGTATCGAACACGAGCGCGTCGGGTGCCAGCATCGACGATGAACGAAGCGTCGGACTGAGCGGGTCTTCTTGACATGCCGACGATCTCCCCTCTAGGAGACCTAGGCGCATTGACGCTTTCAAATTCTTGCCACGGGTCGGTGATCTCAAGGGCGGGCTCGTGATCTCCCCCTCGGATCACGGCAGCGAAGTTGATGCACGGACCCCTTATGTCATCTCCGGTTGATCGCACGTACTCTTTCGGACATTGGCTGATCGATTGCCAACGGAGGGAGCTGAGATACAACAACGTCGCGGTGCCGATCGGAAGCCGTGCATTCGAGATTCTCGAGAAGTTGGTGGGCTCCGCCGGCCTCCTGGTCACCAAGGACGATTTGATCGGAAGCGTCTGGTCGGGCCTGACCGTCGAAGACAACACGCTCCAGGTTCATATTTCGGCCGTCCGGAAGGCGCTGGGCGAGGATCGCAATCTGCTCAAGACGGTTTCAGGTCGCGGATACACGCTCGCTGGAACTTGGCGAAGCGGGCATTTGGATCATCCGGCGGCCGCACCGGTAACGATTCCGGCCGATGCGCTCTTTTCCAGCAACCTGCCGAGTATCCGCGCGCCTCTCATCGGTCGCGAGGATAATCTGAGCGAATTGAGCGACGTGTTGTCCGCATATCGGGCCGTGACTCTTGTCGGCCCCGGCGGCATCGGAAAGACGAAGCTGGCGATCGAGCTCGCACGCAGTGTCGCGCCTTCGTTTAACGATTCCGTAGCGCTGGTCGAGCTCGCGGCCCTGCAGGGTGCGGCTCTTGCGGCATCTGCGACCGCCCGTGCGCTCAGGCTCGCCTCGAATGACAAGGAAGTAACGCCCGCGAGCATCGCGCAGGCCATCGGGACCCGCCGCCTGCTTCTTGTCCTGGACAATTGTGAGCATGTGATCGAAGCGGCCGCGCAGATCGCAAGTGCCGTGCTCCACTATTGTCCGAACGTCACGGTTCTCGCGACCAGCCGCGAAGGCCTCCGCATCGACGGCGAATACGTTGCGGCCGTTCCGGCGCTGTCGGTCCCTGGTCCCGATATGCACGCTCCCGATCTGCTGCTCCGGGCAAGCGCAGTGCAGCTGTTCGTCGCCCGAACGCGGGCGCTGCGTGCGAGCTTCGTTGCCGGCGCCGAGGAGCTTCAGAAGATCGCCGCCATCTGTCGCCGCCTCGACGGCATTCCGCTCGCACTGGAGTTTGCCGCAGCCCGGGCCGCCAATCTCGGAGTAGACGCCGTACTGCTCCGCCTGGACAAGCGCTTCGAGCTCCTGAATGGCGGCCGCCGCGACCAGCTGCCGCGACACCAGACCCTGCGGGCGACCCTGGACTGGAGCTACGATCTCTTGCCGCCGGCAGAGCAGAACCTGCTTTGCCAACTCGCGGTGTTTCCGGCCGGTTTCACGCTCGATGCGGCCAGTGCGATGATGGACGACACTCTGTCGCGGTCGGACGTCATCGAAACCCTGTTCAATCTGGTCGCGAAATCGCTGGTGTCGCTGGATCCCTCCTTCGAGGGACGATGGCGCCTCCTGGAGAGCACTCGCGCTTATGCGCTGGAGAAGCTCGCAGACGCAGGCCTCGTCGAGCAGGCTGCCAGACGGCAGGCCGGCTTTCTCAGGCAGATCATCGCGCCGCTCGGCGATGCCTCTCCCGCTCCCGACGACATCTCCCGTTTCGCCCAGGAGATCGGAAACGTGCATGCGGCGCTCGATTGGGCGTTCTCGCCCGGTGGAGACACGGCGCTTGGAATCGAGCTGACGTCCGGCTTCGTTCCGGTATGGATGCAGTTGCTGTCCTTCGTGGAATGCTCAACGCGGATCGAGCACGCTCTTGCGCATTTCAGCCCCGGGTTCACCTGCGTTCCGAAGCTCAAGGCGCAGCTCTGTGTCGCGCTGGGATTCGCACTCCTCAACACCACGGGGTCGGCGGATCGCATGAAGGCGGCGCTGAGCATCGGTCTCGCGCTCGCCGAGGAATTGTCCGATCTTGAGCTTCAGCTCAAGGCGGTCTGGACCTTGTGGAGCTATAACCTCAACTCGGGCCAATATGCCGCGGCCAAGGACGTCGGCGAACGCTACCTCGAGATCGCGCTGCGCACCGGAAATCCCGCCAACGAGGCGGTAGGCCGTCGCTTGATTGGCGCTGCCGCCCATTTCTTCGGCGCGCAGGAGATTGCACGGCGCGAGCTGACCTTGTCCCTGGACGATTCGGCCCACGGATTGAGCGGCGGCACGAACCTGATGTGGTTCCTGCTGAATCAGAGCGTTCTTGCCAAGGCGATGTTGGCTCGCGTGCTGCTGTTGCAGGGAAAGATCGCCCAGAGCAGATCACTGGCCGCCGAGTGCCTCCAGGACGCCGAGCGTGAGAAGGACAAGCTTGCGATCGCCTACGCGCTCCGGAACGCCGTCTGCCCGATCGCGCTGATGACGCATGATCTCGCCGCCGCCGATCAGGCAATATCCTCCCTTCTCGAGCTCGTCACACGCGAAGGAATAGCTTTCTGGACGAGCTGGACGTCTTGCCTGAAGGGGCAGCTGTTGGTTTTGCAAGGCAACCATGACGACGGAATAGCGCTGCTGCGTAGTGGCCTGAAAGCGCGGACCGAGAACGGATGGCTGATGCGCAATCCCGAGTTTCTCGGATCGCTCGCCGAAGGCCTGCTCGCGAGCGGCGAGGCTGCGCAGGCCCTGGCCGCGGTGGAAGAGGCCTTGTCCATCTCGCGGCAAGGCCGGCAATTGTGGTGCCTTGCGGACCTGTTGAGGATCAAGGCTGAAGTTCTTCTGGCCAATGGCCCATCCGATCTCTCGCGATCCGAATTGCTGTTCGCCGAGGGACTATCCGTGGCCAGAGAGCAGCAATGCCGCTTCTACGAGCTGAAGGTTGCGGCGGCCTGGGCAAGGATCATGGCGAAGTCGAACCGTCAGCAGACGGCACTTGATCTCGTTGGTCCGGTCAGCGCTCTGTTCGATCAGGAGATCGATCTTCCCGCACTCACGTTTGCTCGCGCTCTGGCTGAAATACCGGGCATCTCGCTTTCGACATACGACGGCGACCGGCCCGCGTCTTGCACCTGCCACTAGGTTGCGATGACGCTTGAGGCCTGCAATTTCGCCTCAGCATCCCGGTGGCAGGATCGGCGACACGCCCGGCGTTGGCGCTGCACCCGAGGCGTTGGCCGGCAACACCGTCGCAGGCTGCGCCAGATTCATCGAAACCCCTTCCGCGCAAGCCGAGCTGTTCGGGCTGGGCACAACGGCGGCGTTCGGGTCGATGCCCGTGCCGCCGGCGCCGCTGGTATCCGCCAGGATCGTGCCGGGCGCGGGGCTTGCAGGTACCTGCGGAATCGAAAGCGGCAGAGATGCCGCGCTCGTCACCTGCCCTCCGGGCGTTGAGCTGCATGCCACTGTCGCACCTGTTCCCGCCGGCGCGGCCGTGGAGATTGTCCCGATGGAGCTGCCGTTCTGTCCCGTGACCGGCGGGATCGGGGCCGCGATGCCCGATGTCGAAATGCCAGTGCTCGATACGGTCGGTGTCGCCGGCAACGGCGTTGGCGAGGTCGCCGGCGGAGCGCAGACGACCACCGTCCCGGGCGTCGTGGGATCCGAGGCGAGCGGAACGGGCGCCAGCGTCGTATCCGGAACGCCCGGCACGGTCGTTGCCGAAAACGGCCCCGGACTGTTGAGCGGCGAGATCACGATCGCGCCCGGCACTGTCGGCAGATCCATTGCCGTGCTGCCGGTCGTTGCGATCTGTGCCTGGCCCGGAGAGATGCCGAGCAGCAGAGCCATTGCCGTTGCGAACGCGAGCCGCATCATCTTTTGGTGCCCTAACTCACTTCGCTCTTGCGAACCGTGACCTTGCTGCCCTCTGCCAGATTGACCGCAGGATTGAGCACGACCTGATCGCCGGGCTGCACGCCGTCGCGCACTTCCACCGTGGTGCCGAAATCCCTGGAGATCGAGACCTGCTGAAAATGAACCGTACCATTCCGCACGACCGCGACATGGAGGCCGTTCTGATCGAAGACGAGCGCATCGGACGGGATCGTCGTCGAGGGCGTCCTGCGCGGGATCGATAATTCGACCGTGCAATAGATGCCGGGACTGAGCAGGCCATCGGGGTTGGGCACGTCGATCTCGGTCAGCAACGTCCGGCTCCCCGGCTGCAGCGCGGTCGCGATCCGCGTGACCTTGCCCGCAAACGTCCGCCCCGGAATCTCGGGGACGCGGATATCCGCGTCGACGCCCGGAGCAACGCCGAAAGCCTCATCCTGCGGCACGAAGACCTGGGTTCGGATAACGTTGGAGTGCATCATCGTGAACATGAAGGTGGAGCCGGACTGCACCAGGCTGCCATTGTCCACGTTGCGCTGCGTGACCACGCCGTCGAACGGCGCCACCACGCGCTGGTAGGACTTCTCCTGCTGGAGCACGCGAATCTGCGCCTCTTGCGCCGCGATGTTCGACTGCGCGACGCCCACCGCGCCCTGCTGTGCGCGCAGGGTGAGACGATCGTTATCGCCCTGTTGCGCCGTCAACCAGCCCTGCTTGACGAGATTGCTGTCGCGCGAATTGGTGACGTCGGCCAGTTCTCGGCTCGCTTGCGCTTGCTGAAGTGCGGCCTGGTCCTGCGCGAGCGTCGCCTGCGCCTGCGCGATCTGCTGGTCCAGCTCGGGAGCGGTGATTTCCACGAGGAGATCGCCCTTCTTCACTCGATCGCCGATGTCGACGTAGCGCTTCTCGATATAGCCGCTGGTCCGCGCGAAGATGTTGGCAGCCTCGAATGCGGTCGTCGTCGCCGGCAAGGTGACCTTCATGAGGTCGCCGCTAGCCTGGACCGTCGCCACGCGAACTCCCGGAACGTTGGTCCGAACCTGCTCTGCCACTGCGGCGACCTCACGCGCAGCCTCATAGTGCCGCCAGCCGCCGATGCCCAGACCGCCCGCAAGTAGCAGGAGCACGCCTCCCCCGAGCAGCGGACCACCGTAACGGCGCTTGGATCTTGCGCCCTTGCCCGGCAGCTCCACGATCCTGAGGCTCTCCGCTCCGGGGCGGTCTGCTGCCTCGTCGTCATCGGACCGTTCGCGAACATCACTCATTCCGGTTGCTCCTCGAATACGCCGTGGCGGGGCTTGCCGTCGTTGCCCTTGCGCAGCATGGCGAAGAGATAAGGCACGATCAGCAAGGTGGTCGGGGTTGCGAACAGCAGGCCGCCGATGACCGCCCGCGCGAGCGCTGCATTCTGCTCCTCACCCGGCCCGCCGATCGCCATCGGGATCATGCCGACGATCATCGCCGCGGCGGTCATCAGCACCGGCCTGATCCTCGTCCGGCCCGCGCTCAGTGCGGCCTGGAACGCGGAATGTCCCTTCAACTGCTCGTCACGCGCAAAGGTCACGAGCAGGATGGAATTTGCGGAGGCAACGCCGACCGCCATGATGGCTCCCATCAGCGAGGGCACGTTCAGCGTCGTCCCGGTGACGAACAGCATCGTCACGATGCCGCAGAATGTCGCCGGCAGCGCCATGATGACGACGAAGGGATCGCCGAAATTCTGGTAGTTCACGACCATCAGCAGGTAGACGAGAATCGCCGCGAACAGCAGTCCAATCCCGAGATCGCGGAACGACTGATGCATGCTCTGGATCTGTCCCAGAACCTGGATCGAATTGCCGGGCTGCAGTTGCCTCTGAAGGGTGGACGTCACCTTGTCGATATCGGACGCGACGCTGCCGAGATCGCGGCCCTGGACGCTCGCATAGACGTCGAACACCGGCTGGACATTGGCCTGGTTCAAATTGGTCGGAACGGTGCCCCGCTTGAAGGTGGCGACATTGCTGAGGAGGCCAGGCACCGTCTGCCCGCTTGCGGCGAGCGATGCCGACACCGGCGTGTTGCCCAGGGCGTTCAGCGAGTTGGCACTGTATTCGGGTGTCTGCACGGCCAGGTAATAGGGGATGCCTGACGTCGGATCAGTCCAGAAATTCGGCGAGACCTGCGCGGACGAACTGAGGCTGACATTGATATTGGTCGCCACCGTGCTCGCATTGAGACCCAATTGCGCGGCGCGAGTGCGGTCGATGTCGGCGTAGAACGCGGGAGCATCGACCTCCTGCTGCAGATGCGCGTCGACGACACCGGGGATCGCCGCAAGACTCTTCTGCAGCTCCTTGGCCACGGCCAGGTTGTTGCTGCCGTAACCGACGGTGCGGACATCGATCTGCGCCGGGAGACCGAAGTTCAGGATTTGCGTGACGATATCGGCCGCCTGGAAATAGAACGTGTCCTCCGGAAATGCCGACGGCAGCACCTGCCGCAGCTTCCTGATGTAGTCCGCAGTCGGCTTGTGCCCGTCCTTCAGCGATACGAGAATGGTGCCGTCATTCACGCCGATCGTGGAGCCGTCGGTGAATGCGAGATTGTAGGGCCGCGCCGGAAGGCCGATATTGTCGACGATCAGCGCCCGGTCGCGCTCCGGAATAACTTCGCGGATCTTGTCCTCGACCGCCTGGAAAATCGCTTCCGTCCGCTCGATTCGCGTACCCGCGGGCGCACGAACATGGAGCTGGATCTGGCCGCCGTCGATCAGGGGATAGAAATCCCTTCCGACATAGACGAACATGGTGGCTCCGAGCGCCAGCACCAGCACGGCGACGACGGGCACGATGACGCGACGACGCAACAATGTCAGCAGGAGATCGGAATAGCCGTCGCGCAGGTGCTCGAACCCGCGCTCGAACGCGGCGGAGGCGCGCGCGAATATGTTCGACGATCGCTCGCCCTCGCCATGACGCCGCTCGCCCTTCAGCAGCAGGCCGATAGTGATCGGCGTGAGCGTCCGCGACAGCCCGTACGACGCCAGCATCGCGAACACCACGGCGAGGCCAAGCGGCGTGAACAAATATTTGGCCGGGCCTTCCAGAAATACGACCGAGGTGAACACGCAACTGATCGCGAGCGTGGAGACCAGCGTCGGGATAGCGATCTCGGCGGCTCCGTGCAGGGTCGCTTCCGACAACGGCATGCCCTCTTCGGTCCAGAGCCGGTGCGTGTTCTCGATCGTCACCGTCGAATCGTCCACAAGGATACCGACAGCGAGGGCGAGCCCGCCGAGCGTCATCGTGTTGAGGGTCTCGCCGAGAAAATACAGGACGACCAGCGAGGACAGCATCGCCAGCGGGATCGAGATCAGGACAACCAGCGTCGATCGCCAAGACCCCAGAAACACCAGGATCATCAGCGCCGTCAGGCCCGCCGCAATCGCTCCTTCGCGCAGCACGCCGTTGACCGAATGGGTGACGAATATCGACTGATCGAACAACTCGTTGATCTTCAGCCCCGCCGGAGCCGACGCGCGGATCGACGTCAAGGCCGCCTTCACGCCGTTGACGACGGCGAGGGTAGAGGCGTTCCCGTTCTTGACGACGCTGAGCAAAACGGCCCGGTGGCCGTCCTCGCGGACGATATTCTGCTGGACCTGGGCACCGTCGCGGACCTGGGCGACGTCCTTCAGGAAGATCGTGGCCCCGTTGGCGAACTTGACCGGGATCATGTTGAGATCCTGGATTGTGGCCGGCGTTGCATTGGTTCGAACGGTGTACTGGGTGTCCCCGATCTTCGTCGTGCCGGTCGGCAGCGTCAGATTCTGGGTGTTGACCGCATTGACGATGTCGAGCGGCGTCAATCCGCGCGACAGCAGCTTGTTCGGATCGATATCGACCATGATCTGCCGGTATTTGCCGCCGGCAGGCGTGGGAAGGGTCACGCCCGGAACGGGAGCCAGTTGCTGGCGGACCCGGTAGATGCCGAAATCGTAAAGTTGCTGCTCGTTCAGGCTGTTTGACTCGAGGCTGAGCTGGAGCACCGGGACGCTCGAGGCATTGAACTGCACGATGATCGGCGGCTGGATGCCCGGCGGCATCAGGGCACGGATGGCATTGGTCGCCGAGACGATCTGTGAGATCGCGAGATCGAGATTGACGTCCGGCTGAAAGTAGATCTTCTGAACCGAAAGGCCGTTGAGGGTCTGTGCTTCGATATTCTTGATTCCGGTGACGTTGGCGCTGATCGAATATTGGCTGTAGGTGCTGACGCGCTGCTCCATCTCCGGCGTCGAGAGGCCAGTGTAGCTCCAGATGACCGTGACAACGGGGATCCGAATCTCCGGGAAAATATCCGTCGGCATCGACCGGATCGCGATCCCGCCGAGAAACAGGATCAGCGCGGCAAGCACATAAAATGTGTGCGGAAGCCGTAGTGCGAAGCGAACAATTCCCATGGTGGTCTGCCTGGAGCGAGGGACGCGGGATCTTCGGACAGGTGAGGACGGTCGGAGCTCCGTTCAAATGAAAACGAATTCAGACGTTGCATACGGCGGCGCGTGGCGCATCCTGCGCGGCGAGCATCACGGCCCGCTTGACCTTGGCAAAGGCACGAATCTCGATCTGTCGAACCCGTTCGCTGGAGATGGACAATTCGCGGGCCAACTGATCGAGCGTCACGGGGCATTCCGTCAGCCGCCGCGCCTCGAAGACATGACGCTCCCGCGCCGCAAGCCCGCCCAACGCAACCCGCAAGGCTTTGGCACGCCGCTCCGTCTGCTCGTGATCGGCGAGCATCGTCTCGGCGTCGACCGCCCCATCGACCAGCAAGGCTTCCAGCTCGGTTCCGCTTTCCTCGCCACCGACGCGCGCGTTCAGCGACATGTCGCCATTGAGCCGCGCATCCATCTCGATCACCTCACGCGCGCTCACATCGAGCTTCCCGGCGATCAATTCGGCGACGTCAGGCGTGAGCCCTGACATCACGCTGCCGGTGGCTTTCCTGATCTCGCTGCGGAGCTTGAAGAACAGCTTCTTCTGCGCAGCCGTCGTCCCGATCTTGACCAGGGACCAGGAGCGCAGGATGTACTCGTGAATGGCGGCCTTGATCCACCAGATCGCATAGGTGGAGAAACGCGCGCCGCGGCCGGGCTCGAAGCGTGACGCTGCGATGACGAGGCCGAGATTCGCTTCCGCGATCAGGTCGACCATCGGAAGTCCGTATCCCTTGTAGCCGCGCGCCAGCTTGGCGGCGAGCCGGAGATGGCTGGTGACGAGCGCGTCGGCTGCGCCGCGGTCTCGTGTCTCGTGCCAGCGACGTGCCAGCTGCTGCTCCTGACCTGGCTCGAGCAGTTCGTAGCGTCTGATGGCCGCGGAATACGCGCTGAGGAACGGTGCCGATACCGCTGCGCCCGCAGCGGCGACGGAAGCACTCCTCGCAACTTCGTGGCTAGTCTGCATCTGTCACTCCCACACTCCAGGCCGGCTGATCGATCTCGAAAGCATTGCGCATCATTTGGCTCATCCCATCAGGTCGGCATCTGCGTGCCGCAATGTCCGGGACCGGCAGGTGGCGGCCTTGTCCGCCCGTCCGGTCCAGGCGAGGATCTCGATCCGCCCTCCGGGCGCGGGACCGACGATCAGCCGGAAGCCGTGCAGCTTGACGATGGCGGCCACCAGGCTCAGCCCCAGCCCGACGCCCGGCGTGTTGCGCATCTTGTCGGAGCGATAGAACCGCCGCAGCACCGCCTCGCGCTCTTGCTCGCTGATGCCGGGGCCCGTGTCGCTGACACGCATGAGCGCCGTGCCGTCCTCCGCTTCCAGCGCGAGCTCCACCCGTCCGCCCGATGGCGTGAACTTGACGGCATTGTCCACGAGATTGGCGACCGCCTCGAACAGCAGGTCCCGGTCGCCCCACACCTGCACATTGCGCTCGATGACGACACCGAGGGCGATGCGCTTGTCCTCGGCGATGGGCTCGTAGACGTCGCACACTTCCCGCAGGATCTCGTCGAGCGCGACCTCGCCAAAGCCGGCCATGCGACGGCTGTTCTCAATCTCGGTCAGACGCAGCAGGGCGGTGACGATCGCGAGCGACTGGTCGATACCGGCGATCGCCTTGTCGGTAATCTCCTGGAGGTCCTCCAGCGTTGCCGCATGCGTGCGCCCGCGCTCCAGCGCCAGGCGGACGCGCGTGAGCGGCGTCCTGAGATCATGGGCGATGTCGTTGCCGACGCCGGCGAGCGCGTTGATCATCGTCTCCATCTCGTCGAGCATGCCGTTGACGATCCCGGCCAGCCGCGCGAATGGATCGTCCGTTCCGCCCTCCGGGAGCCGCTCGCGCAGCTCGCCGGCCACGATGCGCTGGACCCGTTGGTTCACCTCCTCCACGCGTCTCTGGGCGCGGATGCTCAGCCAGGCGCCAGCCAGCAGACAGAGGCTGAAGGCCGGCAGCAAGCCCAGGGCCAGCGCCTGCCCCACCACGCTCGATATCTCGCGCGTCTCATCGACGTTCCGTCCCATCACCAAGACATCGCCGCCATCGAGACGTCTGCCGACCGCCCTGACGACCGGAACGTGGGCTGCCGGCTTTTCGAACAGATCGAGCCGCACGCCCTGCACCGCGCCATCAAGCCCCAGCTCGCGCGGCAAATGGTCGATGTTGCCGGCCAGCCTCGTGCCAGCGGCGTCGAACAGTCCCGCGTATTGCACGCCCCTGGAATCCTGCTCGAGATGATCCGCGATCGCGCTGATGCGGCGGGCCGGCGGCAGGTCTGCGATGAAGTGAATCCGTGTGGTGATCATGCGATCGGATCGCGCGACCAGATAGTCGTCGAGCTTCCAGTAGATGAACGCGAACAGGCCGACCACGAACAGCGCGAAGGCGGCCGCCACGGCCAGGGCCCAGAGGAACGTGCTGGAGCGGATCAGCTGGCTCTGGTGCATCTTGCGCCCCTATAGCCGCGAACGCAGAACGAAGCCGGAGCCTCGGACGTTGTGGATCAGCTGCACCTCTCCGGGACCGTCGACCTTGTGACGGAGCCGGCCCATATGCACATCGATCAGGTTCGTGGTCGCCGGGACGAACTTGTAATTCCAGACCTCCTCGAGCAGCATCGCGCGCGTCAGCAACTGATCGTTCCGGCGCATCATGTATTCGAGCAGGCGGAATTCGCGCGGCAACAGCTCGAGCTCGCGCTCGCCGCGTCGCGCGGTCCGCTCGATCAGGTCAATCTCGAGCGGCCCGACATGCAGGATGGTTTCGCGGCTGTCGGTCGGACGGCGCAGCAGCGCCTCGATCCGCGCGACCAGCTCGATGATCGCGAACGGCTTTGTGAGATAATCATCTCCGCCCATGCGTAATCCGCGCACCCGGTCGTCAACTGCGCCGAGCGCGCTCAGGACCAGCACGGGCGTCCTGACCTGGTCCTTTCGTAGCGCCTCGATGACGGCCAGCCCGTCCATTCCCGGCAGCATGCGATCGACGATCATGGCATCGGGGCTCGATGTGCGCGCGCGGTCGAGACCGTCGACGCCATCGCCGGCCCATTGCACCTCGAACCCGCGATCGACGAGCTCGGCGACAATTGCCTCGGCGGTCTCGGCGTCGTCCTCGATCAGGAGAATCCGGTTCATGATCCTCGTTCCGCGTTCCGCACGCCGTTTCGGCGCGCGGTGAGGAAGCGAGGGTTCAGCGGCACGCGGTGTCATGCTCAATGCCCGCCCGCGTCGAACGCGCGGCCCTGATGCCGCCTGACGCCGGCCACTCGCTGCGGTACAGGATAGGCTCGCGTCGCATGGGGCACCAATGAATTGCAATTCATGGTACGGACCGCGCGCCTCGCGAGCAGCGCCAGTGCAAGGGCGATGCGTGTTGCCAATGTCGTGATCATCTTCCGGGCTCCGCTGCCAACTGCGCTGGATCGAACATATGCCGTCAACGCACGCGCTGTAGTTTCAGGGGCCACGGATGTTATGCATTCGCACGATCGTGGTTGCGACGCCGCATCGGGTCACGGGCGGTTGAACTGCGGTGAGCAAATCGTGCGTTTGAATCGCGACCGATCGTTCACACGTCGATGACGAGCCGGCTTGGTTCGGCCTGATGTCATCAATGGAGAGAGCGAATGACCACGTCCAAACTGTTGTCGATGGGATTGATCGCAGCCGCCATGCTGGGCGGCCCCGTCATGGCGCGCGAGCACCATCGCGTCGTGCAGCAGCCCGCGGTGGAAGCCGATACGGTCGCGACGAGCGCGCCATTCTATCCGGGCGAACGCGCCTGCATTCCGGCACCGCGCGTCGGCGCCTTTGCCACCGCGCCGTGGACCGGCAACAACGTGCCCTGCGAGCCGGGCACGGGCAGCTTCTGATTGCACCAACGCGGCCGGCCGGATGGCTCCGCCGGGCGCTTCACATCGAATGCAAGAGAGCGGGCTGTTCGATTCAGCCCGCTCTCTTGCGTGCGCCGCCACCACGCGCGGCGCGTTCACCTTCGCGCGCGGCGCCCGATGTCTGACGCCGAATTCAGTTGGATTGCCGCGCGGCGCACCTACCTCTCCTGCATCACACGCCCGGTCATCAGCAGCCTCGCGCGCACAGCACGATCCGGCAGCGGGCCTCAGGGATGACCGGGCAGCTCAACACGAGAGGAGTTTTCCATGAAACGAGCCATCATAATTCTGGCAACAGCAGCGCTCGCCTCGACGCTCGCCATCGGCGCGGCCGACGCGCACGGTGGAGGAGGTGGAGGTGGCGGCCACGGCGGCTTTGGCGGTGGCGGCTTCGGCGGTGGACATGCGGGCTTTGGCGGCGGCGCGCATTTTGGCGGCATGGGGCATGAGGGCGGCTTCGGCGGCGGCGCCCGGTTCGGCGGCGAGCACCTCGGCTTCGGCGGTCATGCCGACGGTCTCCGCCAGCACGCGTTTCGCCACTTCGGCCGCTACCGGCCCGGATATGGATTCTACGGCGCCTATCCGGATTGCTATGATTGGTACGAGTTGCATCCCAACCAGCCGTTGCCGCTGAGCTGCAGCTAGCACCAACCGCTCAACAGCCATCGGCCCGGACCGACCAAAGCGCATTGCCGTCTTGTTCGAAGAAAGAGGCGATGAAACGTGTCCCACGTTTGCGAAGCCAAGATGCTCTCTCGAGAGCATCTTGGCTACCGAACGACCAACAGACTCAATGTTTTCCATGCCGTTCCAACACGAGCCCACTGTTACAGGCTTGAGTTCTACCGGCTCGCTCCAAAATGACGACCGCTCTGATCGCGCAGATTGTCCGATTTGCTCGTCCCGACATCCAAATCTACGACGCGCACGTTTGAGCAAGGGCCCGAGCCTGCTCTGAGAGCGTCAGCAGCGCAACAATTGGCATGTGCCGGCAGTGCCCTTCAGTCGCCGAGCGGCCCATTTGAATTCCCGTCCGTCCCCTTCAGCAACTCGTATTTGATCCGGCGCATCCGCGTCTGGGCCTCGAGCGGCTTGCAATAGGCCGTCGACGCGGCGAGCAGATCGATGGCCGCGAGAAGGGCATAGCGCGACGCGGTCGGCTTGAGCGCATCGGGCGCTTCGGGCACTTGCACGCCGAGCGCAATATCGGCGATTGAGGCCAGCCTGCTTTGCGGCCTGGTAATCGCGACGACCAGGGCGCCGTATCGCTTGGCGATACCGGCTGCCTCGATCACCTCGTTCGCTGCACCGGTGGTCGAGATGGCGACGACGACATCGTCCTCGCCAAGGGTCGCGGCGATCATGCGCATCAAGCTCGGGTCGGAGGCGTGAGAGACGGCGATCCCGAGACGAAAGAAACGATTCTGAACCTCCATCGCCGCAAGGGTCGAGCCGCCGCCCACGCCGAACGCCGCAAGTTTCGAGCAGCGCGAGATGGCTTCGGCAGCCCTCTCGATGTCCTCCTTCCGCAGTCCCTCTTCGGCAGCAGCGATTGCGCGACGAATTTCCTGGAACACCGACCGCCAGAGAGCGGGGCGCGCCAGATCCGTGCCGACATGCGGGGGCAGCTCAACGTAAATCCGCCCAACCGCCATGGCTTGAGCCAGCCTCACCTTGAGGTCACGGACGCCGCGACAGCCGACGGAGCGGCTGAACCTGGTCACTGTCGGTTCACTGACACGCGCGCTGCGAGCCAGCTCCGCATTGCTCGCGTGAATGGCAAACTCGACGTCGGCCAGCAGCGCCATGGCAACACGCTGCTCCGAGGGGCTGAGACTCGGAGCACTCTGTCTGATGACAGAGATGATGTCGCCGGCCACGAACGCGTCGCGGCGCGACGGGGTCGAGACTGCTGTCCCCGCGGCTTTCGCCGGGTGAATTCGCTTCGCACGCGGCATGCGCGCCCTTCCTTAGGTCGGATTAACCTGCGCCCTTGGCCAGGAGGCCTTCGTAAGAAACCTTCAGCCTCGATCAATCCACGTATCGACAGATCGGCAGTCTATCGCAATTTTCCACTTGAAACTTAGCATATTCTGTATGTAACTTTCAAACAAGCAATAACGCGCCGCCGGGTCAACGCCTGAGGGCGCATCCCCTGCAGGTGAAGGCAGGCGGCTGAAACAAGGTGGGAGGGGCGATCATGAGATGCGACCTCAGTGTCTTGATGCGTGGCGCCGTTGGGATCGCCGCCGCATTGTTTCTCAATGCACACGCCAGCGCGGCCACCCTGCTTCGCGAAGCCACCATCGGCGAACCGCCGCCACTTGACGTCATGCTGACGACTGCCGACGTCGCCTCGGTCATCGGCCGCCACATCTTCGAAACACTGTATGCGCTGGACTCGACCTATACGCCGCGCCCGATGCTGGCCGAGAGCGACCGCGAGGAAGACGGCGGCAAGACCATCGTCATCAAGCTCCGCGAAGGCGTTCCCTTCCACAACGGCAAGGAGATGACCGCCAAGGACGTGGCCGCCTCGCTGACGCGGTGGGGCAGCTTCGGTGCGCGCGGCAAGCTCCTGATGGCCGCAGCCACGTCGGTCGAAGCGACGGGAAAGTACGAAGTCACGCTGAAATTGTCCGCGCCGAACGGCGCCTGGAAGAACCTCATTGCGGACGTCAATGGTGGCCTTGCGATCTATCCGGAAGAAATCGCCGCCAATGCCGGCAACCGGCCGATCGAGCAGAAGGACTATATCGGCACCGGGCCTTACAAGTTCGTGGAGTGGCGGCCGAACCGCTATGTCGAGGTGGAGAAATTCGACGGCTACAAGCCGGTGAAGGAAAAGGGCGACGGCTTCGCCGGTGCCCGCGTCGCCATCTTCGACAAGATCCGGTTCATTCCGGTCCCGGACGTCGGCACCCGCGTGAGCGGCGTGCAAGCCGGCGACTACGACTATGCGGAAATGATCTCTGGCGATCTGTACGAGTCCCTGAGCAAGGACCAATCGGTGCAGGTGCAGCGTACGAACGCGCCGATCTTCGGCCTTTTCTTCATGAACTCGAAGCAGGGGATCCTGAAGGACAACTACAAGCTCCGCCGCGCCATCCAGACCGCGCTGGACAAGTCGCAGGCCCTGCGCGTCGCCTTCGGCTCCAAGGACCTGTGGAACACCGAGGGATCGATCTTTCCCAAGGGCACGCCCTGGTACTCGGCGGAAGGCGTTTCCGGCTACAGCCCGCACGATCCAAAGAAGGCCAAGGAGCTCGCCAAGGAGGCGGACTACACGGGGACTCCGATCCGCCTCTTGGTCTCGACGAACTATCAGGCGCACTATGACGAAGCCTCCGTCTTCACTCGCCAACTGGCCGACGCCGGGATCAATGTTCAGATGATGGTCGTCGATTGGGCGACGCTTCTGAAAATGCGAGGCCAGCCGGAGCAGTGGGACATCTTTGTCACCCACCATTCGTTCTCGCCCGATCCGCTGCTCCTCACGTTCCTGAATGCGAGCTATCCCGGGTGGTGGGACAGTCCCGAGATCAGTTCGCTTCGGGCCGAGCTGATCAAATCGACCGATCCGACCGCACGCAAGTCGACATGGGACAAGATCCAATCGCTGATCTACGATCAGGTGCCGGTCATGAAAGTAGGCGATGCCTACACCTATGACATCGCTTCTCCCAAGTTGAAGGGACTGAACCCGAACGGTCCCGTGTTCTGGAATGTGTCCACGAAGTAAGGACGGGCAATGAGACCGCTGGGAATGTCGAGCGCCGTCACCGGCGCGCATCGTCGCCGCTGATCAGCCGCACAATCACATGTGGTCTTACGCACTCAAGCGCGCGGGAACGACGGCGGTGACGCTTCTGGCGGCGTCCGTTATCATCTTTGCCTTCATCCATATCGTTCCGGGCGATCCCATCTACGTCCTGCTCGGTGACACCGCGACCCCCGATCAGATCGACGCTCTGCGACACCAGCTCGGTCTCGATCAACCGATCATCCTGCAATATCTGACCTGGATCGGCCATGTGCTCGAGGGCAACCTCGGACGGTCGATCTTCTTCCAGGCGCCGGTGCTGTCGGTGATTGCCGACGGTGCCGAGACCAGCGCCTTGCTCGCCACCATGACGATGATCTGGGTTACGCTCATCGGCGTGCCGATCGGCATGATCGCGGCGGTTCGGCACGGCACCTGGCTCGACCAGGGACTATCCGGCGCAGCGATGCTGATGGCCTCGATTCCCACGTTCTGGGTCGGGCTCTATTTGATCCTGATCTTTGCCGCGTGGCTTGGCTGGTTTCCGAGCTCCGGTTATCCATCGATCTTCGAAGGCGGGCTCGTCAATCTCCGCTATCTCGTCCTCCCGAGCCTGGCGCTTGCAGCGCCGAATGCCGCGCTGATTCTGCGGCTGACGCGCGCCAGCATGCTCGACGTCGCCCGCGAGGATTACGTGCGCACGGCGCGTGCAAAGGGCATCCGGCCCTGGCAGGTCGTGGTTCGGCACATCCTGCGCAACGCGCTCCTGGCGGTGGTCTCGGCATTCGGCTTCACCTTCGCGGCGCTGCTGTCCGAAGCGGTGGTGACCGAAACGGTGTTTGCCCTGCCGGGTATCGGCCGCCTCGTCGTACAGTCGATCCTCCGCCGGGACTATCCGGTGATCCAGGGCGTCATTCTGGTCATCGTCGTCGTGTATCTCCTGATCAACCTGATCGTCGATCTGAGTTATCGCCTGCTCGATCCGCGGGTCGAACTCCAATGAGCCGCGACGGTGCGACCCTTTGGTTGAAGCCATTCATCGCGCGCCCGATCGCACTGGTGGGGCTCGGCCTCCTCCTGGGGACCGTGCTTGCCGCGACTTTCGCGCCCTGGCTCGCACCTTACGATCCCTACGCCATCGACCCGTCGATCCGACTGACACCTCCGAACGCGCTTCATTGGTTCGGTACTGACCAATTTGGCCGGGACACCTTGTCACGCGTCATCCACTCGGCGCGCATGGCGCTCCTGATCGGTTCGGGCGTGGTCGTGTTCGCGCTTGCGACAGGCGTGCCGGTCGGCGTGCTGTCCGCCCTGTTTCCCCGGCTCGGTCACCTGTTGATGCGCATGATCGATGTGCTCATGGCATTCCCGAGCCTGCTGCTCGCACTCGGTCTGATCGTCGTCCTCGGCCCGAGCGTGGCCAATGCCATTCTGGCGATCGGGCTCGGCTACATGACGACGACGACGCGCATCGTTTACGGTCTGACGCTGCGCTTGCGCGTGGAGACCTATGTCGAGGCATCCCGCAGCATGGGCGCCGGAACGGCATGGCTCATCGGCAAGCACATCTTGCCGAACCTGATCTCACCGCTTCTTGTGCAGGCCAGCTTCGTCTTCGCGTTCGCGCAGCTTGGCGCGGCATCGCTCGATTTCCTGGGCCTGGGCGCTCCGCCGGAGATTCCGAGCTGGGGCAACATGCTGGCGGAATCGCGCACCTTCATTACCCGAGCCCCGTGGCTGCTGTTCTTTCCGGGCATGATGATCGTGGCGACTGCATTTTCGCTCAACCTGGTCGGCGATGCGCTGCGCGATCGTCTCGATCCCCGGTTCCGTCAGGTCTTTAGCGAGAAGGGCTAGATCGTGCTGTCCGTTCGCGACCTTACGGTGTCATTGGGCTCGGAGACCACACCGGTCGACATCGTCGCCGGCGTGTCCTTCGAACTTGGCAAGGGCGAAATCCTCGGCCTCGTCGGCGAATCCGGCTGCGGCAAGAGCATGACCTCGCTCGCGGTGATGGGATTGCTGCCGCAGCCCGGCCCGCGGATCCGGGCCGGCCGGGTCCTGCTGGAAGGCTGCGACGTGACGCAGCTGCAGCCCTGGCAGCGCGTCGAAGCGGGCCACGGCCGGATGGCAATGATCTTTCAGGAGCCGATGACCTCGCTTAACCCGGTTCGTCGGATCGGCGATCAGATCGCCGAAGCCGTGCGCGTGCATGATCGATCTTCCGGTCCCCCGGCGATCGCCCGGGCGCGCGAACTGCTCGAGCTGGTGCGCATGCCCGATCCCGCAATGCAGCTGTCGGCGTATCCGCATCAATTGTCCGGCGGCCAGCGCCAGCGGGTCATGATCGCGATCGCGCTGGCCTGCAGGCCTCAGGTTCTAATCGCCGATGAACCGACCACGGCACTGGATGTCACCATCCAGGTGCAGGTTCTCGGGCTGCTGCGCGAGCTCTGCAACCGCCTCGACATGGCGATGTTGTTCATCACCCACGACATGGGGGTGATCGCGCAGCTCGCCGATCGCGTGTCTGTCATGTATGCGGGCCGGATCGTGGAGACCGCGGGCGTCGAGGCGTTGTTCGGCAGACCGCGCCACCACTACACGCGCGGACTGATGGACTGCATGCCGTCGCGGAATTCCGGCGCGCGCCGCCTGCCAACCATAGCGGGCCAGCCGCCGGCGCCCGGCACAGTCGGTGCCGGCTGCGTCTTTGCCTCGCGGTGCGCAGCAGTGCGCGAGTCGTGCCGCACGGCGGCCCCGCCGCGCGCGGAGGTTTCTCGAGGACACGAGGTGCTCTGCGCCTTCCCCCTGGACGGCGGGGAATCGCGATGAACGGAAACGCCGTCCTCGACATTCGGGATCTGAGAGTCTCCTTCAGCGTCAGGCGCGCCGGCCGAAAATATCAGGTGCGGGCGGTGGATGGCGTGTCGCTGTCGCTGGCAGAGGGTGAGGTGCTTGGGATCGTCGGCGAGTCAGGCTGTGGCAAGACCACGCTGGGCCGGTCCATCGTGGGGCTGGCCCGGCCCTACAGCGGCACCATCAGCTTCAAGGGAACGGACATGACGGGCGCCAGCCTTCGCAACATGCGCCTGAACATCCGGATGGTCTTCCAGGATCCCTATGCATCGCTCAACCCGCGGCGGTCGATCGGAGACTCGGTCGCGGAGGCTGGCGATATCAATGGTTTCTTCACCAGTCGCGCCGAGCGCAGCGCGGCGATCGCCGCCACGCTGACGGCGGTCGGCCTGGATCCGTCTTTCGCCGCGCGCTATCCGTACGAACTGAGCGGCGGGCAGCGGCAACGGGCCGGCATCGCACGAACAATTCTTCCCTCACCGTCCATCGTGATCGCCGACGAGCCGGTCTCGGCCCTCGACGTGTCCGTGCAGGCCCAGGTGCTCAATCTGATGATGGATCTGCGTGAGCAGTTGAGACTGTCGATGCTGTTCATCTCCCATGACCTCGGCGTAATCGGACAAATCAGCAATCGCGTTGCGGTGATGTATATGGGGCGGATCGTGGAGCAGGCCGCAACGCGGACGGTTTTGGACGATCCGCGCCACCCCTATACACGTTCGCTGGTGGCGGCAATTCCGAAGCCGGACCCATCCAAGCGGATTCTCGGCGCGATCGAAACGGGTGAACCGCCAAGCCTCTTCAAGCGGCCAAGCGGCTGCGCCTACGCCCCACGTTGCCCGATAGCCAGCCATCGCTGCCTGGTCGACGTTCCCGAGCTTCGGTCTGCCGGCGCGGACGGTAGAGCAATTGCCTGCCATAACGCGTAGCCGGATTCGCGGGCCTGTCGGATCGACTTCGCGCGACCAGGAAACCGATGGCGTACGGCCAGGACCGGGCACGGAGACGAACGACGTCGCATTCAACCTTCACGCCACCGTCAACGAGCGCAACCACGCTAAGCGAGCGATGGCCCCTTCCGCCAATTCTTGCAGCAGCACGACCTGGGTTTGATCGCTGGCGCTTTCGGCGCTCTCCAGGTAGCCGTCGGCCAGCGCTTCCGAGATCGTCTCCGCGTCGCGCTGTTCGAGTGACACCGGGAATTTCCCGATGCCTTCGGCTTTCTCGGACATCTGCATCGTCTCTTCAACAAGTTCCCGTGTGCGGACCGCTGCAGCCCCGGCGAGACCGCGTTCCAGGTCGGCAAGCTGCGCTGCGAGACGGAGCTCCAGTGCGCGCGCATCGATCTGCATCACGGCCGAATCGTCGCGCCCCCTCCGTTCGGTTTGCTCATGCTCCTTATGGTAGGCGCGACGCCGTTCCTTCCTCAGTGTCGAGATATGTCCGAGTTCCTCACGCGCCATGGCTTCGGCGGCCTGCTTGATCTCCAAATCCCGGGAATAGGCGGCGACGTAGGACCAGAATGCGAAGGCGCGTTCCTCGTTGCGAACCGCCATGGCCAAAGCGCGGTAGGGGGTCGTCAGCCGGGAAGTTTCGATCTCCCTTGCCGTCTCGGCGTCGAAGGTTTCGGGCGCCTCCCATCGAACCAGCGCCGGATCCGGCGCCTTGCCGCGGCGCGATTGTGACCATCTTGCGACGCTGTCGACATGTTCGCGCTCAGCGGCGGCGAGGTGAGCGAAGACCTCGGCCAGGGCACCCTTGTTCTGCCGTCGCATCTCCTCCGCCAACGCGGAGTATCTTTTCGCAGCCTCCTCTTCCATGGCGTTGGCGAGAGCGAACAACTCGTCGAGCGACTCGAGCGTTCCGGCCGGCTCGCTCATCAGCAGCGAAGTTCGTAGCAACGGCATGACGAGATCCTCACGGAACAATTGGCGAGCTTGATCCAGCGCAAACACTCTTTCGGTTGACAGCGTAGCATCTATCCCATCAAGTTCCTGCGTCAACGGCGACTTCGGAAGAAATAGGAGCGCGCGGCCCGGTCGGTCGCGGCGTTCACGTTCGAGGTCCCATGCTCCAAAGAACGCATGTTGTTCCGGATTTTCTAACCCAAGCGGCGCGCGCACTCTTCGCGTTGGCGTTGCTTTGCGTGCTCTCGTCCCTCAACACCGCGTCCGCTGCCGACCTGAACGGTTACCTGTCGAAGATTGCCCCTGCCGACTTCTTCCCGGGCGCCGACCGTTTCGGTCCCCCGCAGGGCGAGCCGCCTATCATACCGGCCTATCGCGGCGATCAATTGCAGGGCTTCGTGTACCTGAATTCCGATTTCGCCAATGCGGTCGGCTATTCCGGAAAACCGATCCAGATGCTCGTCGGCATCGATCCGAAAGGTGTGCTGACCGGCCTCAAGCTGGTCGAGCACAAGGAGCCCATCGTGCTGGTGGGCATCCCCGAAAAGCGCATTCTGGAGGCCGTCAACAAGCTGATCGGCGCCGACCTGGGGAGCGTCGCCCGCGGGGCTGCGCCGGCGCCCCAAGTCGACATTGTCAGCGGCGCAACCGTAACCGTTCTGGTGATCGGCGACAGCATCGTTCGATCCGCCACCAAGCTGATCCGGAGCGGCCGCCTCGGCGCTCAGGGCAGTCCAGTTGCGGCGGCCGGGCCGCGGGCTGCGAAGGCTATCGACACGGCCAAGAGCGAAGTCCGCGATTGGCAGACCCTGGTCGGCGACGGTTCGGTCCGGCGGCTAACCCTCTCCGTCGCCGATATCAACCAGTCCTTCGAGAAATCGGGCAATGCGGTCGCCGCAGCGCGCCCGGAGGAAGGCGCTCCGGACGACAGCTTCATCGATCTCTATGTCGCGGACGTCGCGGTGCCGACCATCGGCCGCAGCCTGCTGGGCGACGAGAGCTACGGTCGGCTGGCCGGCAGGTTGAAGCCAGGCCAGCAGGCGCTCGTCGTCGCCGGTGCCGGCCGTTATTCCTTCAAAGGGGCCGCCTACGTTCGGGGTGGAATCTTCGACCGGATCGAGCTGATCCAGGAAACCAACAGCATCCGTTTCCGCGATCGGGACCATACCCGACTGGGTAGCCTGGCGGCCGACGGCGCGCCGGATTTTCCTGAAATTGCGCTGTTCATCGTGCCGGCCGACTTCGCGTTCGATCCGACCGAGCCGTGGGCGCTGCAGCTCCTGGTGCAGCGCGTCGTCGGCGCACGGGACAAGGCCTGGGTCACCTTCGATCTTGGATACACACTTCCCGAAATCTATCTCAAGCGCGAAGCGCCGGCGCGGCCCGCTGCCGCGGCGCCGGTCGCCAAGTCGGCGCCCGCGGCCGCCCCGGAGGCCGGCGTACCAACGGCCGACGAGGACCCGTTGTGGATGCGGATATGGCGCGCGGACGCCCTCAAGATCGGCACAGCGATGCTGGCGCTCGGCGCGCTGACGCTGATCTTCTTCTTCCAGAATTTTCTGGTCCGTCGTCCGGCGGTGTACACGTGGGTCCGCCGCTTCTATCTGCTGTTCATTCTCGTCTGGCTGGGATGGTATGCGAACGCTCAGCTTTCAGTGGTCAACGTCCTGACCTTCACGAACTCCCTGCTGACCGGGTTCAGTTGGGAGTATTTCCTCTCCGCGCCGCTGATTTTCCTTCTCTGGGCCTCCATCGCGGCGGGACTTCTCTTCTGGGGGCGCGGACCGTTCTGCGGTTGGCTCTGCCCGTTCGGCGCCCTGCAGGAATTACTCAACAACGCCGCCAAGGCGCTCAAGGTCCCGCAGTATCGCGTCCCCTGGGGCCTTCACGAACGGCTGTGGCCGATCAAGTACATCATCTTTCTCGGCCTGTTCGGCATGTCGCTCTACTCGACCGCCTTCGCCGAGCAGCTCGCCGAGGTCGAACCGTTCAAGACTTCGATCGTCCTGAAGTTCGCGCGGGAATGGCCGTTCGTCGTCTACGCCCTGACCCTCCTCGCGGCGGGGTTGTTCGTCGAGCGCTTCTTCTGCCGCTACATGTGCCCGCTCGGCGCGGCGCTGGCGATTCCCGGCCGCATCCGGATGTTCGAATGGCTGCGACGCTGGCCGGAATGCGGCTCGCCCTGCCAGCGCTGCGCCAATGAATGCCCCGTGCAAGCGATCCATCCGGAAGGTCACATCAACGTCAACGAGTGCATCTACTGCATGCACTGCCAGGAACTCTATTTCGATGACCACCGCTGCCCGCACATGATCCAGGTGCGGCTGAAGCGCGAGAAGCGGATGGCCATGTCGTCGCCTTCGATGCGATCAGGCGGCAAAGGACCGAACACAATCATCACAGCCGGGGGAAAACCCGTCGGCGCGTCGCCAGTCGACGCCATCACGCCATCTGCAACCTGAACCGAAAGCCGAGGAGGCAATCATGAGCGACAGCGACAACATCAAGGGCGTCAGCCGGCGAACGCTGCTGGGGACCACGGCGGCCGCTGCGGGCGTGGGACTTGCCGGCGGGGCGGTGGTAACGAAGGACGGCGCGGGCTTCGTCTCGACCGCCGACGCGCAGACCAAATCTGCCGCACCCAAGGCACCGCCGGCACGTCCGGCCGTGCAGAAGACCGAAGTCGCGCCGGGCGAGCTCGACGAATATTACGTCTTCTTTTCGAGTGGCCAATCCGGCGAGATGCGGATCATCGGGCTCCCCTCGATGCGCGAACTGATGCGCGTTCCGGTCTTCAACCGCTGCAGCGCGACCGGCTGGGGCCAGACCAACGAAAGCCTGAAGGTTTTGACAGAAGGGATGCAGCCGGCAACCCGCGAATTCCTCAAGAACCGTGGTGGCACGTTCATGAACGGCGACCTCCACCATCCGCACGTCTCCTTCACGGATGGCACCTACGACGGCCGCTACGCCTTCATGAACGACAAGGCCAACAGCCGCGTGGCGCGGGTGCGGCTCGACGTCATGAAGTGCGACAAGATTATCGAACTGCCGAATCAGCACACCGTCCACGGCCTTCGGCTACAGAAGTATCCACGAACCGGATATGTGTTCTGCAACGGGGAAGACGGCGTTCCGCTGCCGAACGACGGCAAGGTTCTCGACAACCCGAAGGAATATCACTCCATCTTCACGGCGCTCGACGGCGATACCATGAAAGTGGCCTGGCAGGTGATGGTTAGCGGCAATCTCGACAACGTCGATTCCGACTACCAAGGCAAATACTGCTTCTCGACCTGTTACAACGCCGAAGAAGGCGTCACTCTGGCCGAGATGACCGCCAACGAGCAGGACTGGGTCGTCATCTTCAACCTCAAGCGGATCGAGGAGGCAGTGAAGAAGGGTGATTTCAAGGAAATGAACGGCGTGCCCGTGATCGACGGTCGCAAGGGCTCGCCCTACACGCGCTACGTTCCGGTGTCGAACAATCCGCATGGCATGAATACCGCGCCCGACGGCATCCACATCGTCGCGGCAGGCAAGCTGTCGCCGACGGTGACGGTGATGGACGTTCGGCTGTTCGACCAACTGTTCGACGACAAGATCAAACCGCGCGACGTCGTGGTCGCCGAGCCCGAACTCGGCCTCGGGCCGCTGCATACGGCCTACGACGGCAAGGGCAACGCCTACACGACGTTGTTCCTCGACAGCCAGGTCGTCAAATGGAACATCGATCTCGCCAAACGAGCCTTTAAGGGCGAGAAGGTCGATCCCATCATCCAAAAGCTCGACGTCCACTATCAGCCTGGCCACAATCACTCCTCGATGGGTCAGACCAAGGAGGCCGACGGAAAATGGCTGATCTCGCTGAACAAGTTTTCGAAGGACCGCTTCCTCAACGTCGGCCCGCTGAAGCCGGAGAACGATCAGTTGATCGACATCTCGGGCGACCAGATGAAACTGGTCCATGACGGTCCTAGCTTCGCCGAGCCGCATGACGCCACCATCGTACACCGTTCCAAGATCAACCCGATCTCGATCTGGGACCGCGCCGATCCGATGTTTGCCGATGCGGTCAAGCAAGCCAAGGCCGACGGGATCAACCTGGAAGCGGATTCCAAGCTCATCCGCGACGGCAACAAGGTGCGGGTCTATATGACCTCGACCGCTCCGGCGTTCGGGCTCGAGCAGTTCCAGGTCAAGCAGGGCGATCAGGTCACCGTCTACATCACCAACATCGATGCGGTCGAAGACCTGACGCACGGCTTCTGCATCGTGAACTACGGTATCCAGATGGAGGTCGCGCCGATGGCGACCGCGTCGGTGTCGTTCAGCGCCGACAAGGCGGGCGTCTACTGGTACTACTGCACCTGGTTCTGCCACGCCATGCACATGGAGATGAAGGGCCGCATGTTCGTCGAGCCGAAATCGGTCTGATCGGGAGCGACACCGTGCGTCTTCCGTCACGCATGCTTCCGGCGGCGCTCGTCGCCGCCGGATTGTCCGGCTTCGCCAGCGCGGAGACGCTGACTGCTGTGCCGGGGCAACCGCTGCAGGCGTTGCTGGATCGTGCCCGCGACGGTGACGTCGTCGAACTCGCTCCAGGGGACTACAACGGCTCGATCCGCATCGATCGCCCTCTTGCCCTGACCGGACGTCCCGGCGCCGTGCTGGACGGCGGGGGCTCCGGCAATGTCGTCACGGTGACCGCGCCCGATGTAACGGTCCGCGGCGTGACCATCCGGGGGTCGGGGCGCGACCTGCAGGCGATGAATTCCGGGGTCTTTCTCCAGAAGACCGCCGAACGCGCGACCATCGAGAACAACCGCCTGGTGGGAAACCTGTTCGGCGTCTACGTGCACGGAGCGACCGGATCGCGGGTGGCCAACAACTTGATCGAAGGGCTTCGCGGCCATCGCCTCAGCGAGGCCGGCAACGGCGTCTCGCTCTGGAACGCTCCCGAAGTCACCATTGCGGACAACACCTTCCGCTATGGCCGCGACGGTATCTTTACCATTTCCAGCCGCAAGGACCGCTTCGTCGGCAACCGCTTCGAACAGGTCCGCTTCGCGGTCCACTACATGTACACCAACGACAGCGAAGTCAGCGGCAACGTCTCGATCGGAAATCATGTCGGCTACGCCATCATGTACTCGAACCGGCTGATCATCCGCGACAACATCTCCGATCGCGATCGCGATCACGGCCTCCTGTTCAACTACGCCAACTACGCCGAGATCGACGGAAACAGGGTGACGGGCGGGCTATTGGATACGGTGTCCGTCGGGAGCGAAGAGGGGCCGGACGACGAGCGAGGCATGATCCCGGACACGAAGCGCGAGCAGAGCTTGCGAAGCGGCCCGGAGAAGTGCGTGTTCATCTACAACACGAACCACAACCGGTTCCGGAACAACTGGTTCGAACGCTGCGCCATCGGCGTTCATTTCACGGCCGGATCCGAAGGCAACGAGATCACCGGAAACGCCTTCGTCGGCAATCGGAACCAGGTCAAATATGTCGGTACGCGCAACCTCGACTGGTCCAAGGGCGGCCGCGGCAATTATTGGAGCGACAATCCCGCCTTCGATCTCGACGGTGACGGCATCGCCGACACCGCCTACCGACCCAACGATCTCGTCGATCGGGTGCTGTGGACGGCACCCTCCGCCAAGGTGCTGATCAACAGCCCTGCGGTGCAAGTGCTGCGGTGGGCCCAGGCTCAGTTTCCGGCGCTCTACCCGGGCGGCGTCATCGACAGCCACCCCTTGATCGCTCCACCGCCGCGGCCGTCGGGCAAGGAGGGCGGAAGATGAGCCCTACCGTTTCCGTGACTGGTGTCGTGAAGAACTACCGCACGGTGCGCGCACTGCGCGACGTCTCGTTCGATCTCGCCCCGGGACGGCTCAGCGCACTGGTCGGCCACAACGGCGCCGGCAAGACCACACTGATCAAGCTGATGCTGGGATTGATCCGTCCGGATCAGGGCTCCATCCGCGTGCTCGACGAGGATCCGGCCGCCGGTGAATTTTCGGCACGACGGCAGCTTGGATATCTTCCGGAAAACGTTGCCTTCAACGCAGCACTCACCGGGCGAGAAACGCTGACATTTTACGCGCGGCTGAAGCACGTCAAACCGTCGAAAGCGTGGGCCTTTCTCGATCGCGTCGGACTGACCGATGCGGCCGACCGCCGGGTCGGGACCTATTCGAAGGGCATGCGTCAGCGCCTCGGATTGGCGCAGGCGCTGCTCGGCCGGCCCCGGGTGCTCCTGCTCGACGAGCCGACGACGGGACTGGATCCCGCGCTACGGCAGACCTTCTATGAGATCCTGAACGAACTCCGCGACGACGGCGCCACTGTGCTGATCTCGTCCCACGCGCTGAACGAACTCGAGGATCGCGCCGAGCATGTCCTCATCATGAACCGCGGGCTCCTCGCCGCGCAGGGCACCCTGTCGGAACTGCGCTCGATCTCGCAACTCCCGATCCGCGTTTCGGTCGACTTTGCGCCGGGCGCCGGCGTTCCCGCAGCGTGGATGAACGGCGCAAGTGTCGCGACCCCGCGCGGACGCATGCTGCTGGTGCCCGACGAGGCGCGCAAAATGGACGTGCTGCGCGCTGCGGCCAGTGATCCCGGCGTCATCAACATCGAGATCGCGGCGCCGACCCTCGATGAGCTCTATGCGCATTTCCTAAATTCGCAGGAGAGTGCTGCGTGAGAACGATCGTCATCATAGCCGCCAAGGAGATCCAGGAAGGGTTGCGGAACCGCTGGGTCCTGGCAACCACGCTCCTTTTGGCCGCGCTGGCCTTGTCGCTGACGTTCCTGGGAAGCGCACCCACCGGCAATGTCGGCGCGGGGGCGCTCGACGTCGTCGTCGTCAGCCTGTCGAGCCTGACGATCTTCCTGCTTCCGCTGATCGCCCTCTTGATCTCGCACGACGCCGTGGTCGGCGAGATGGAACGCGGCACCATGACGCTGCTCCTGAGTTATCCGGTGGGCCGAGGCCAGGTGATCCTCGGCAAATTCTGCGGCCACGTCCTGATCCTCGCCTTCGCGACCGTGATCGGCTACGGCGCCGCGGCCGCCGCCCTCGCGACGACGGGCGCCTCCGTGCTCGCCGCGAGCTGGTATGCCTTCGCCTCGATGCTCGGAACCTCGGTCATGCTCGGGGCGGTCTTTGTCGCGGTCGGATATCTGATCAGCAGTCTGGTCCGGGACCGCGGCACCGCCGCCGGCATCTCGGTGGGAGTCTGGCTGCTGATGGTGCTGGTATTCGACATGGCACTGCTCGGCGTGCTGGTCGTCGATCAGGGGAACATCGTCTCCGCACCCGTTCTCGAAGCGCTGCTGTTCCTCAATCCGACGGACCTGTACCGGATGACGAACCTGACCGGCTTTAACGTCAGCCAGTTTTCCGGGATGGCAGGGCTCGCCGGCACCGCGACGACCAGCGTCGGCGCGCTGTTGACGGGACTGACCGCCTGGGTCGTCGCGCCGCTCGGGCTTGCGGCCGCCTTCTTCGCTCGGAGGGAGCTATGATCCTGCGGATTCTGTGCATGATCGTCGCGCTGGTCCTCGCCAGCTGCAATCGGGACGGAAGCGATGCCGTCATGCCGCCGCCCGCGGCGCTCAACAGCGATGCAATGGGGGTCTTCTGCGGCATGAACGTGCTCGAACACCCTGGCCCCAAAGGGCAGATCATCACGGCGAGCCGCATCGACCCGTACTGGTTCACCTCGGTGCGCGACACCGTGGCCTTCACTCTGATGCCGGATCAGCCCCGTGATATCCGCGCGATCTACGTGTCCGACATGGCGCGCGCGCCCAGTTGGGAGGAGCCGGGAGCGACCAACTGGATCGACGCCAAAAAGGCGTTCTTCGTCATCGAGAGCCGCAAGCAGGGCGGAATGGGGGCCGCCGAGGCTGTGCCTTTCGGCAATCGTGCCGCGGCGGACGCCTTCACCGCCGCCAATGGCGGCAAGGTCGTCACGTTTACGGACGTTCCGAGCGGCTACGTGCTCGGCAGCGACAGCGCCGCCGTCGATCAAACCGGGCATGAACGCCCCAGCGCCCGGACCAACTGACGAGGCTTCCGATGGCACCAGCAAATCTCACGCGCCGGCGCATGATCACCATCGCAGCCGCGACCGCAGGCTCGGCGTTTCTTTCCGGCGGCGGACACGCGTCCTCGACCGGGGCAGTACGTTGGCGCGGATCGGCGCTCGGCGCGCAGGTGTCGATCGATATCTTCCATCCCGATCGGGAGGAGGCGGAAAGGATCATTCAGGATTGCCTGGCTGAGGTAAGACGACTCGAAGGGCAGTTCAGCCTGTACCGGGCGGATTCCGCCATTTGTGCCCTCAACCGGAGTGGCATCCTTGTCGCACCGGAGCCCGACATGGTCGCGCTGCTCAAGGCCTCGCTGCAATTCTCCGACCTTACCGGCGGCACCTTCGATCCCACCGTCCAGCCGCTCTGGCAGCTCTATGCCGCACACTTTTCGTCGGAGAATCCGGATCCCGGCGGTCCGCCGGCCGGGAAGCTGGCGGAGGCGCTCGCGAAGGTGGGCAGCAGCGGCCTGCGCGTAAGCGAAAAGCTTGTGGCGCTCCTCAGACATGGCGCTGCGATCACCCTGAACGGCATCGCCCAAGGATACGCCACCGACCGTGTCGTGGATGTCTTGCGCGCCCGCGGGTTGTCGACGACCCTCGTCAACATGGGAGAGATACGCGCGCTCGGAGCGCGCGCGGACGGGACGCCGTGGCGCGTCGGCCTTTCCGATCCGGACCGAGCCGGCGCGCTCACGGAAACCATCGACCTCATTGATCGGGCGGTCGCGACCACCGCGGGCGCGGGCTTCCGCTTCGATCCGGCGGGCCGGTTCACGCATCTATTCGATCCGCGGACGGGACGGAGCCCTGCGCTCTATCGGACCGTCAGCGTCATTGCGCCGACCGCCACCGAGGCGGATGCGCTTTCGACCGCCTTTAGCCTGATGCCTGCGTCGCAGATTGGCGACATAGCGGCCACGCGGCCAGATGTGCAGGTCCGGCTGATCACCAATGATGGAAATTTGCGCCTTTACGGCGCCTGAGAGGACGAGTCGCCATGCTTGCCATTTCGGGAGCTGGGCAATCGCGGCATGCCCTCTTTAGGCTGCAGGCCGTTCCCCAAGAAAACCGTCGACAGCAGCGAAGACCTGCCAGCGATTTTTCTCCATGAATACCGAGTGCGTGCCCTCGCCGATCTCGATCCAGCGGCGATATGGCGCCGCCGAGAGCTTGCTGAACACCGTTTGCGCCATATCCATTGGGCAGTCGCGATCCAGGTCGGCATGGACGATCAGGACCGGCACCGTGAGCGAGGAAGGATCATAAAGCGGCTTGCCAGATGCCCAATATTCTCGGCTGTCCTGAACCGTTCCGTTCGGCGCCCGCAGCTTGTCCGGCCCGAGTCCTGTTTTGGCAAAAGTTGCCTCCGCCCACGCATCGAACCAGGCCGGCGGCAATATCGCGTCCTTCTTGTCATCGGGAACGCCGTTGAGCCAACGGCTCTTGGCCGCCGAGCGCTCGACGACGCGATAGGCGCCGAGGGCGCCGCCGGAATCAGCCGCGCTCGGGGTCGTCCGGAGCCACTGCGGTGCGATCAGAACAAGCTTGTTGACGTGCGCCAGGTTCTCCGAGGCGTAGCGTGACATCAGCGTCGTCCCCCACGACCACCCGATCAGGTTGATCTTGTCGACCCCTCGCCGCGACCGGATAAACGTAGCAGCACTGCCGACGTCACGCACAGCGACGGGTGTGCGCACGATTGGCTGATTGTTGGACGCCGGTTCTTCCATTTCAGGGGGACGGGTCGACCCACCATAGCCGCGGACATCGACGAGATAGACGTCATAGCCCTCCTGGGCCAGATGATCCATCCAGGACAAGCCGTCCAGGCGAAGGTCGAACGAAGTCGACGCCGGATAGGTCGATCCCGCGACGAACAAGACCGTCTTGTCGGCAGAGAACCGGACCAAGTCGGACCGTCGCTTGTTGCGAACGAAGAGTTCGATCCCTGCGGTGTCGCTCGGGATCATCATCTCTTCGCTGATGATGGCGTCGGTAATCGATTTATGCATCTCGGTATCCCCTCAGTTACACGAACCGCCAGTCGAACCTGTCGCCGCTACGTGTGACGTGTCCGGCTGACGTGTTGGCGAAATGAGCCGTGAAAACGGTCGAGCGATCTTCCGCAGCCCGTTCGAGAAGCCAGCGGCGCGATGCGCGTGCGCGCTCCGCGTCCTCACAAAACGCGCTGTTCCAGTCCGGACGATAGATCTGAAGCGGCTGATGCATGATGTCGCCGCTGAAGAGCGCCTTCTGTCCTTGGTCAGAAAGCTGGATAGCGACGTGACCAGGGCTGTGCCCCGGGGTCGGATGGAACGTAAGACCGTCCCCGATCGCAGCCTCGCCATCGACGATCTCGGCCTGTCCGCTCTGGATAACAGGAAGAACGCTGTCCTCGAATACGCCGGCGCTGAAGCCTTCCTTGCCAGCCGGGCCGGACCAATGATCGTACTCGGCCTTGGAGAAGACGTACTTGGCATTCGGGAATGTCGGCACCCAGCGGCCGTTGAGGAGCCGCGTGTTCCAGCCGCAATGATCCGCGTGCAGGTGGGTACAGCAGACATAGTCGACCTGTTCAGGTGAGACGCCGGCTTCCGCCAGCCGGGCGAGGAAAGGCAGATTCAACTGATGAAAGCGCGGCAGCATCGGACGGTTCTTGTCGTTGCCTGCGCAACTGTCGATCAGGATCGTATGGTGCTGCGTCTTCAAAATCCAGGTGTGGATGCTCGCGATGAAGCGCCCCTCCGCCTCGTCGAAGCAATCCGGGATCATCAGCGCTCGGTGCTTCGCCAGAACCGACTGATCCCAATCCGGGAAGAGGAAGTCCGGGGTAAAACCCGGACCTCGGATCTCGACAACCTGACGAATGGCGACGTTGCCGATCGCGTGCATTGCGGTCATGTGAACCAGACTTTCTTGCTTGTGCAGACTGAAGCGTGACCGCTAGGCCGTGGCAGTCGCGACTGACTCGACCTTGGCCGCTGCCGGCGCCGATTGCAGCCAGAACAAGCCGAGGAAGAACGAGATCGCCGAAATGACCATCACGTAGTAAAGACCGGCGTATATATCGCCGCTGGAAATCTGGAGTGCCGCGGCGATCGCCGGCAAGAGGCCGCCGAAATAGCCGTTGCCCACGTGATAGCTGAACGAGACCGACGTGTAACGCACCTGGGGCGGAAACAGATCGGTCATCGCCGATGCCAGCGGACCGAAGATCATGCCGGCAACCGTGCTCAGCGCCGCCAACACCACTATGATCATTCCGAAATTCATCGCACTTGGATCGGCACGGCTCGGATATCCGGCCTCCTCAAGCGCATGCTTCAACTTGGCGGTGAACGCCGCGACATCCGGAGCCTGCCCTGCGGCGCCAACCGGGATTGGCTTGCTGCCAACGAAAACCGTCGCGACCGCCCCTTTTGCTTCGGACCTAGTCAAATAGGGAGCGCCGAACCGGATCAAGGCGTTCTTGGCCATATCGCACCCTGTGGTGAACTTCGCCGTTCCGATCGGGTTGAATTGGAAGGAGCACTCCGATGAATCCACCGCGACGGTTACGGGTACGGCCGCCTGCGCGGCATGGAGCGCAGGGTTGGCATAGAAGATGAGTGCCTTGTAGAGCGGGAGGTAGGTGAACGTGCCAATGACGCAGGCAGCCAGGATGAATATCTTGGTGCCGTAGCGGTCGCTCAACCAGCCGAAGAAGATCATCACCGGCAGCGTCAACATCAGTGCCGCACCGACCAAGAGACTCGCGATCTGCGGATCGACCTTGGCCGTACCGGTGAGAAACACCAGGGAATAGATCTGTGCACCGACCAGCAGCACGCTCTGGGGGACGACCATCGCAAACATCGCGATCAGCACGCGTTTCAGGTTCGGCAGCGCCCGGAGCGTGTCGTAGATCGGAGACTTCGAGAGCGTCCCCTCATTCTTCATTTTGAGGAAGAGCGGCGATTCCTGCAACTTCAACCGAATCCAGACCGAGATCGCGAGCGGCAACACCGAACTGATGAACAAGATCCGCCAGCCCCAGTCATTGAATGCCTCGGGCGTCATGCTGGAGCGCATGAGATACACGGATAGCATCGAGAGAGCGAAGCCGATCGGTGCAGAGGTTTGCAGCCAGGACGTTAACCAGCCGCGGCGGCCTTGCGGTGCATGCTCTGCGATGTAGGTCGCAGCACCGCCATACTCGCCGCCAAGAGCCAATCCCTGGATCATTCGCAGCAAGATCAAGATCGAAGGCGCCCACAGGCCGATCGACGCATAGCTCGGCACCAGACCGACGGCGACCGTCGAAGATCCCATCATCAGGATCGTGGTGAGAAAGGTTTGCTTGCGTCCGATCATGTCGCCGATGCGACCGAACACCAGCGCTCCAAACGGCCGAACGAGATAGCCCGTGCCGAAGGTGAGAAGCGCGAAGACATTGGCCCAAACAGGATTGTCGGCCGAGAAGAAATTAACCGAGATGGCCGAAGCCACCGAGATATACATGAAGAAATCGTACCACTCGATGACCGTACCGACGGTCGCTGCGATCATGACCCTTCGCTGCAACTCGATGGTGGGCTCCGCCGCAGCAGGACCGGCGTTTGGCAGCTTCCTCATCTGTCCCCCAACTATCTTGTCCGCTTTCGCGGCCCATATGATCCGGCTTGCATTGATGTCCTCCGTCATGGGATATTTGAAATCGATAGATGAGATATGTGGTATAAACTGGATGAATATCAGGGCTCATGACATGCCTCTGCTCGCATCGCTCAAGGTGATGCTCGATGAGAGGAACATCACCCGTGCGGCAGCGCGGCTTGGCATTAGCCAACCGGCACTTTCCGCCCAACTGGCCAGGCTTCGCGATATCTTCAAGGATCAGTTGCTGACACCTGCCGCCTCGGGAAAAGGCATGGTCCTCACCCCGCGGGGAATCGAGCTCAAGGAGCCTCTGCGACTGGCACTGCAGAATCTGCAAGATGTTATCGGTGCACCAGCTGGCTTCGACCCGAAGAAATCGGATCGAACTTTCACAATCGGTGCGAACGACAACGCGACCGCTATTGTTGGATCGCGGCTGGTCGCGTTCTCGCGACGGGATGGCTTATCGGGAATCCGGTTCGCCTTCCGCTCGATCGATTTGATGAAATTGGCTGGCCAGCTCGAGGCGGGAGATCTCGACGTTGCGCTGGTTTCGAAAGATGCGGTCCCAAGCGGAATGCCGTCCCAGCCGCTGCTCGATGAACGGTTCATGATGGCCCAGCGCAAGGATCATCCGCGCGGATTGCGGCGGCCCACGATGAGAGAGTATTCGCGCCTGGAGCATATTATCGTTTCGGGAGAAGGCGGCGGCTTTCGCGGCTTCATCGACGATGTCCTGGCGAAGGACGGGCTGACGCGTTGCGTCGCCGTGTCAGTTCAGCACTACAGCGTCGTGCCGCTCTTGCTACAGTCGACCGACCTCGTTTGCACTCTTCCGCAGCGTTTCCTCAACCGCTACCGTGATGTGCTGCAATCCCTGCCGCTGCCGTTCAATACGAGGCCCTTTACGCTGCACGCCACTTGGCACGCCCGATTCGATAACGATCGCGGTCATCAATGGCTTCGGCAGCAACTCAAGGACTGCGCCACCGGCTAGCAACGCGAGCTGAAGTGAAACCACTTGCTCATTATTTCATCGACATTTCAGCCAACTCCGGGCCGCCTGTGTGTCGCGGTCTGGCCGTAACCGACGAGTTGGAAGAGAGGCCCTCATCCTTGTCGATGGCAACGATGATATTGGACTCCGTCAGGCCAGCCATTTCGTACATTCGGCCAAGCTAACGAATTCAAACGAGCCAAATCGTGGTTTGGCGTAGAAAATGGCGGAGAGAGTGGGATTCGAACCCACGGTACGGTTTCCCGCACACACGCTTTCCAAGCGTGCGCCTTAAGCCACTCGGCCATCTCTCCGGAGCGCCCTCTCTTGAAGGGGCGCCGGCGATTTTGCAAGAGACCGCGAGAAAATCGGGTGAATTTTCCGTAAGATGTTGTATTTAAACGACAATATCTGGCGTCGGCGGCTGTTTTGGAACCGCCTGCCGGCTGAACCCAGGACGGGTTTGGCGCGACGATTCATTTGAGAATGCCAAACACGACCGGGGGCGCATGACCATCCGCAAGACCATCGCCGCACTGGGCCTGATTTCGGCCCTTGGCTCCGCCTTTGCCGGGCCGGCCCTGGCTCAGGTCTGCACCCGCCAAGGGGTTGACGTCAGCTGCGACGACGGGCGGCGCGGGGTGCTTTCGGGCGATGCCATCATCTGGCCGGACGGGACGCGCTCGAGCTCGTCGCCGCATCCGAGCGTGATCATCGGCAACAAGAGCTCGGTGCATGTCGGGCCCGGCGTGTTCGTCGGCCAGGGCAAGGGCATGGTGCCGCTGGACGATCCCAACGCGCCGAACAAGCGGCAATGCGCGATTCTGGATGGCGTGTCGTATTGCTATTGACGATCTCTTCCTTCCCCCCTCGTGGGAGAGGGGAAGATCAGAGCGAGCTTCACGGAAGCTAAATCAACCGCACGCCCGAGATCGCCGACTTCAACCAGCGCAGCGCTTGCGGGGGCTGGGCTGCGAGCGGGGCGACGGCGGCCTTCTCGATCCGGCACTTTTCGAGCTCGGCGACGAAATCGGCGGACCATTGCTGGATGGTGTGGCCGCGCAGCTTCTTCATCATCGCGTCCCAGCGCATCTTGCGCTCGGTGAGCGGCATCGCGGCGGCGATCGCGATCGCGCGCGCCATGGCGTCGATGTCGTGCGGATTGACCAGCAGCGCCGTGTCGAGCTCATTCGCCGCGCCGGCGAATTTCGACAGCACCAGCACGCCGGGGTCGGCCGGGTTCTGCGCGGCGACATACTCCTTTGCGACCAGGTTCATGCCGTCATGCAGCGGCGTCACCACACCGATCTGCGCGGTGCGATAGAGGCCCGCGAGCACGGCCTGGCTGAAGCCCTTGTTGAGATAGCGGATCGGCGTCCAGTCCACCTCGCCGTGGCGGCCGTTGACGTCGGTGACGAGACGCGCGACCTCGTTCTGAAGATTGCCATAGGCCTCGATGGCACCGCGCGAAGGGTTGGCGATCTGGAGCAGCGAGATGCTGCGCAAGAATTGCGGCTGCTCGGTCCAGAGCCGGTCGAACGCGCTGATACGGTTGACGAGGCCCTTGGAATAGTCGAGCCGGTCGACACCGATCGCCAGACGCTCGCCGTTGAGGCTGCGGCGCAGCCGCGACACATCCGGATGCGAGGCGGACTTGGCGGCATACTGCGCGAACTTCTCCGCATCGATGCCGATGGGGAAGACTTCACAGCGGGTGCGGCCGTGCTGCGACAGCACAACACCATCATCGATGACGAGACCGAGCTCGCCGGCGACATAACCAAGGAAATTCTGGCGATCCTCCTCGGTCTGGAAGCCAATGAGATCGTAGGCGAGCATCGCCGTGATCAGTTCGCGATGATTGGGTACGCCCTGCGTCACCGCGGCCACCGGCCACGGCGTGTGCAGGAAGAAGCCGATCGGATCGTCGACGCCGAGATCGCGCAGCTCCGCACCGAGTGCGAGGAAATGATAGTCCTGCACCCAGAATGCGGTCCGGGGCTTGCGGAAGCGCATCAAGGCGCGCGCCATGAAGGCGTTGACCTCGCGATAGCTGACATAGTCTTCGCGCGAAACGCGGATCAGATCGCTGCGCGAATGCAGCGCCGGCCACAACGCCGAATTGGCAAAACCTTCGTAATAGCCGCCGTAATGCGCCGCCGGCAGATCCAGCGTCGCAATCGCGCCCGAACCCAGCGCCTCGATCTCGGCAAACGGCTCCTTCTGATGGCCGTCACGCACGCGGCCGGAAGACCCCACCCAGATGGCACCCGAATGTTCCACAACGGGAAGCAATGCCGCAGCCAAGCCGCCCGTCATGGGCTCGTTGGGTTTGCCGCGCGCAACACGATTCGAAACGACGACTAAGTTCACAGGTCGTCCCCTCCTGTTCATTCCACCCCGTTTAACTGGCGTTCATCAATATGGTTCCTGTCATCATTTCCACGAAATGAAACCAAAGTCAGGCGCGCACGTTGGAACTGGTTTCGCTTGCGGAACCTACTGCAAAGACAGTCATTTTGGTACTATTGCACGGCATGCATCGCTGCACGCTAGGGCGCTGCGCCGACGGCCTTTATGTCTGCAGCGTGGCGCTGCCTTTGTTTCACCTCGGATCGAGCAGGCGCGCCAGGAACGCGCGCACATCGCTCGGCGCATCGAAGTGACCGTTCACACCCATGGCACGGCGGCCCACCGAAAAAGCGAGCCCGTTCATGTCAGGCATGATCGCGAACACGGTCTCGTCGGTGACGTCGTCGCCGATGAACAGTGGACGCCGTCCCCTGAACGGTTCGTGCTTCATCAACTCGTGCACGCCGGTCGCCTTGGTGAAGCCGGAATGCTTGATCTCGCAGACGAACTTTCCGGGCAGCACCTCGATCGGCGCATTGGGCAGATCGGCGCGGATCAGCGAGACAGCCTCGAAGATCGCCTTCTCCGCATGCGGTGCGAGGCGATAGTGCAGCGCGAGCGAATAGCCCTTGTCCTCGAGCAGAATGCCCGGACTGAGCTTTGCGATCGCAGCGAGCCGCCGCTTCAACTCCTTGTCCAGCGGCGGCGCGTGCACGTCATCCGCTTCATTGTCCACCGACAGCCGCATCTCCGCGCCGTGGCCGGCGACGGCGCGATAGACGTCGGGCGCGAAGATCAAGTCGATGTCGTTGAGCGAGCGGCCGCTGACCAGCGCCAACGCCCCGGAGGTGCGTTCCACCAGCCGCTTGAGCGTCTCCGACAGGCCCGGCGGCACCCACACTTCGCGCGGCGTCGGCATCAGGTCGAGCAGCGTGC
This sequence comes from Bradyrhizobium sp. B025, assembly GCF_042257955.1. NCBI lineage: Bacteria > Pseudomonadati > Pseudomonadota > Alphaproteobacteria > Hyphomicrobiales > Nitrobacteraceae > Bradyrhizobium > Bradyrhizobium sp. B025. The sequence goes on from NZ_CP170150.1 coordinate 8,545,917, forward strand.
CGTCGATGTCGAGCAGGATCGCGGTCTCGTCGAGATGTGGCACGAGCGCATGCGGCACCGGCACCGTTTCCGGCACATCGTCGTCAACGGGCATGGTGCGCTTCTGGTCCACCGCCATTTCCGCAAGTTCCGATTTCATAGTCTACTCCATAAAGGCCAGCGGCCGCGCTATTTGTTCGAGCGATTTGCGTTCCGCGGAGACGGCGTAGCGCCACGCCACGATCGCGGCCGCGATCATGAGGAATGCCCCCAGCAAATAGCCGGCGAACACGCTTGTGCGTGATCCCGTGTCGATCAGCGCGCCGAACAGCGCCGGGCCGATGACGCCGCCAATACCGGTGCCGACCGCGTAAAACACCGCGATCGCCAGCGCGCGGACTTCCAAAGGAAACGTCTCGCTGACCGTGAGATAGGCCGCGCTCGCGGCGGGCGAGGCAAAGAAGAAGATCACCATCCAGGCGATGGTCTGTCCTTGCGCACTGAGCGCCCCGATCGAGAACAGATAGCCCGACAGCGCCAGCAGCAGGCCCGACGCGCCATAGGTGAACATGATCATCGCGCGCCGTCCGAGCGTGTCGAACAGGCGGCCGAGCAGCAGCGGGCCGAGGAAATTGCCGGCGGCGAAGGGAAGCAGATACCATCCGACATGATCGGCGCTGATGCCGTAGAAATCGGTCAGCACCAGCGCGAAGGTGAAGAAGATGGCGTTGTAGAAGAAAGCCTGCGCGCCCATCAGGACGAGGCCGACCAGCGCGCGCTGGCGATAGACCGTGAACAGCGTGTGCATGACCTCGCGAATCGGCGTGTGATCGCGCATCTTCAGCCGGATCCTGGTGAAGCGTCGGTCGCTCGCATCCTGGTCGTGTCCGATCACCGAACGCTCGATCTCGTCGACGATGGCGTGGGCCTGATCGGGCCGCCCGTGGATCATCAGCCAGCGCGGACTTTCCGGGATCCACATCCGCATCAACAGCACGACGAGGCCGATGCTCGCGCCGATGAGATAAGCGAGGCGCCAGCCGAGATCGGGGCCGATCAAGGCGGGATCCAGCAGAACGATGGCCGCCACCGCGCCCATGGCCGCGCCGATCCAGAAGCTGCCGTTGATGACGAGATCGGTCCAGCCGCGATAGCGCGCCGGCACCAGCTCCTGGATGGTCGAATTGATCGCGGTATATTCGCCGCCGATGCCGGCGCCGGTGAGAAAACGGAACAGCGCGTAGCTCGCGATATCCCACGACAGTGCGGTCGCAGCGGTGGCGGAGAGATAAAGCGCGAGCGTGATGAAGAACAGTTTCTTGCGGCCGATGCGGTCGGTCAGCCAACCGAAACCGAGCGCGCCGAGCACCGCGCCGGCGAGATAGGCTGAATTGGCAATGCCGAGATCGAGATTGGAGAATTGCAACGAGGGACTTTGCTTCAGCGCGCCGGAAAGCGCACCGGCGAGTGTCACCTCGAGCCCGTCGAGGATCCAGGTGATGCCGAGCGCCAGCACGACCCGGGTGTGAAAGCCGCTCCACGGCAGCGCGTCGAGACGTGAGGGAATACTGGTCTCGATGATGCGATCGGTCGCGACCGCCGAGACAGCAGGTCCATAATTCAGCGCTTGGCTTTGCTGCAATTCCATCGCGTTGCTGGGTCTGACCAATAGAAGCGACCCCGGTTCACATGATGTGGCCAGGGGCGAACCGATCATCAGGGTGCGGCATTCCGCCTGCCACCTGCGACAACGTCTGCGGCAAGCGCCGGTTCCCGCAGGAACGGCCTCCAACGCCGTCCGTTTCCGAAGGAGCCGCAGGGAGTTGACGCATGGCTCACGTCAGAAAGACGACACATTCTCGCAAAACAGCTGCGCGCAGCAGGAAGACCAGCGTGCGCAAGAGCGCGAAACGCGCGACGCCGAAGCGCTGGTCGCAACGTGTGACCAAGGAGAGCGACGCGCTCGATCTCAAGCGCGGCGTATTCACGCTCACGAGTCCGAAGAAGATCGCAGCCTCGCTGAAGCGCTCGGCCGAGCACAGTTCGCGCCGCAAGACCGGCGCCTATCGTTCGGCGCTGTCGATGCTGACGTTCTATATCAACCGTGCCGGCAAGACGCTGCCGAAAACACAGCGAGCGCGGCTGGAGCAGGCGAAGGTGGAATTGAAGTGGGCGTTTGGAAGAGCGTGAGGCTTAGACGGCACAGCGAAAAATCAGCCGTCGTCCTGGACAAGCGAGCGGAGCGAGCGCTGATCCAGGACCCATTACCACAGGACGTGGTTTGGCGAAGACTTGTGGTTGCCGGTCTTCGCTCAACTGGCTCCCGGGATAATGGGTCCTGGCTTTCGCCAGGACGACAGCGGAGAGAGCGCTACGCCGCCCGGATATTCCCCATGAACCGGTCGAGCTCGGCGCGGAGGCGGGTGCTTTCGCTGGAGAGGGTCTTGGCCGAGTTCAGCACCTCCTCCGAGGCCGAGCCGGTCTCGGCGGCGCCGCGGTTGACCTGGCCGATGTCGGTGGCTGCGGTCTGGGTGCCCTGGGCGACCGTCTGGACGCTGCGCGCGATCTCCTGCGTCGCGGCGCCCTGCTGCTCCACCGCGCTCGCGATCGACGTCGAGATCGACGAGATCTGGCCGATGGTGGCGCCGATCTCCTTGATCGCGGCGACCGACTCGGCGGTGGCGCCCTGCATGCCCGTGATGTGGGAGGAAATCTCGTCGGTGGCCTTCGCCGTCTGGCTGGCCAGCGACTTCACTTCGCTGGCAACCACCGCAAAGCCGCGGCCGGCTTCACCGGCGCGCGCCGCCTCGATGGTCGCATTGAGCGCCAGCAGGTTGGTCTGCTCGGCGATCGCGGTGATGAGCTTGACGACCTCGCCGATCTGCTGGGCGGCATGCGAGAGCTTGCCGATGCGGCCGTCGGTCTCCTTGGCCTGCACCACCGCAGCTTCTGCAATGCGGCTGGAATCGCGCACCTGGCGGCCGATCTCCTCGACCGAGGCCGAGAGCTCTTCCGTCGCGGTGGCGACCGACTGCATGTTGCTGGAGGCCTGCTCGGAGACGCCGGCGACCTGGCTCGACAGGCTCTGCGTGGTCTCGGCGGTACGGGTCAGCGTGGACGCGGCCGATTCGAGCTGCACGGCCGAGGCCGAGACGTTGGAGACGATGGCGCCGACGGCGTTCTCGAAATCGTCGGCAAAGCGGATCAGTTCGGAGCGGCGGCTTGCGGCCTGCTCCCGGCTCTGGGCTTCGCTGGCGGCGGCATCGCGCTCGGCCTTGGCGACGGCCTGAACCTTGAACTCCTCGACCGCGCCGGCCATCTCGCCGATCTCGTCCTTGCGGCCGAGGCCCGGCAGCACGACGTCGAAATTGCCCGAGGCGAGTTCGCGCATCGCCTTGCACATCGCGATCATCGGACGCGAGATGCCGTTGCCGAGCATCAGGGCGAGCACGGCGCCGATGGCCAGGCCGCCCAGCGCCAGCATCAGCATCAGCCGTTCGGTCTCTCCGATCGTTGCATTGGCGCTGGCCTCGATGCGCTGCTGATCGGCGGTCAGGTCCGATCGCAGCTCACTCGAAAGCTTGAGGATGGACGCGGCCGTCTTGGTCATCTCGCCGTTCGACTTGACGATGACCTTCACGTTCTCGGTCAGCTTGGCAAAGGAGGTGCGGTACTGCTTCAGCAGGTTGCTGATCTCGGTGACGCGGTCGGTGATCTTCTGGTCGTTGGCATAGATCGAGACCAGCAGGGTCTCCAGGAACTTGATGCGGGCGATCACGCCGTCGGCGGTCTTCGGTTCGGGCTTGGCGACGAAGGCGCCGACAGAGGTGGAGACCGCAAGATATTGCGAGGTGACGTCCTTGGCCGTGGTCTGGACCGAGGCGAGCCCGGCGAGCGCCGCGGTATCGGCAAGGTCGTCGAACTTGAAGCGGATCTTGTTGCCGACGCTGTTGAGCTCATCGGCCGCGATCTTGTTGTTCTCGCGCGTCAGGGTGATGATCTCACCGAATACTTTCGTAAAGCGCTGGAACTCCGCCTCGAGCTTGCCGACCTGCTCGCGACGCGCGGCGCCGGTCGTGGCGGACGTCGATTTGGCGATCGCCGCCTTCAGATTCTCTTCGGCCGCCTTGGCCGCGGTCTCGTCGTCTGTCGCCCCGGTCAGCGTATAGGCCCGCGCCAGCCCCTGATAGGCGATCAGCTCGCGGTCGACGGTTCGCGCGAGATCCGCTTCCGCCACGCTGGTCCGGTAGGAGGCCACGGCGGCCTGGATCCGCTCGAAGCCGAAATAGGCGAAAGCCATGCTGACCGCGAGGATGGCCAGCACCGCCACGAAGCCGAGGACGATTTTTGCGCGAAAACGCAAGGTTGGCAGTTTCGATGTGTTCGGCTTGGATTTGACGGACATTCCCCCACCCCATTCCATTCGCGGAAAACCAGGCGCAGCCCGGAAGCAGCCCGCTTCCCGACTCGTGTGCACGGTAATTGGCAAAGGATAAGCGGCGGTAAATTTGCGGCGTCGCAACTTGCGGTTCGGTGACGCGGGCAAATGTTAAGGCGCGCTTTCTCGCGCCGTTACAAATTGAAGGCCGGCGCCAATCTCCGCTGTCGTCCCGGACAAGCGAGCGGAGCGAGCGCTGATCCAGACCCATTACCACAGGGCGTGGTTTGGCGATGACCCGTAGTTGCCGGTCTTTGCCCAACTGGCTCCCGGGATAATGGGTCCTGGCTTTCGCCAGGACGACGGTGGAGAGAGGGGAGAAGTCCGAGCCTCACGCCGCCCGGATATTTGCCATGAAGCGGTCGAGCTCGGCGCGAAGACGCGTGCTTTCGGATGACAGCGTCTTGGCCGAATTCAACACCTCCTCCGAAGCCGAGCCGGTTTCGGCGGCGCCGCGGTTGACCTCGCCGATGTCGGTGGCTGCAGCGTGGGTGCCCTGGGCGACCGTCTGGACGCTGCGCGCGATCTCCTGCGTCGCGGCGCCCTGCTGCTCGACCGCGCTCGCGATCGACGTCGAGATCGACGAGATCTGGCCGATGGTGGCGCCGATCTCCTTGATCGCGGCGACCGACTCGGCGGTGGCGCCCTGCATGCCCGTGATGTGGGAGGAAATCTCGTCGGTTGCTTTCGCCGTCTGGCTGGCCAGCGACTTCACTTCGCTGGCAACCACCGCAAAGCCGCGGCCGGCTTCACCGGCGCGCGCCGCCTCGATGGTCGCATTGAGCGCCAGCAGGTTGGTCTGCTCGGCGATCGCCGTGATGAGCTTGACGACCTCGCCGATCTGCTGGGCAGCATGCGAGAGCTTGCCGATGCGGCCGTCGGTCTCCTTGGCCTGCACCACCGCAGCTTCCGCAATGCGGCTGGAATCGCGCACCTGGCGACCGATCTCCTCGACCGAGGCCGAGAGCTCTTCCGTCGCGGTGGCGACCGACTGCATGTTACTGGAGGCCTGCTCGGAGACGCCGGCGACCTGGCTCGACAGGCTCTGCGTGGTCTCGGCGGTACGGGTCAGCGTGGACGCCGCCGATTCGAGCTGCACGGCCGAGGCCGAGACGTTGGAGACGATGGCGCCGACGGCGCTCTCGAAATCGTCGGCAAAGCGAATCAGCTCGGAGCGGCGGGCGGTGGCCAGTTCCTTGTTCTGGGCTTCGCTGGCAGCGGCATCGCGCTCGGCCTTGGCGACGGCCTGAACCTTGAACTCCTCGACCGCGCCGGCCATCTCGCCGATCTCGTCCTTGCGGCCGAGGCCCGGCAGCACGACGTCGAAATTGCCCGAGGCGAGTTCGCGCATCGCCTTGCACATCGCGATCATCGGACGCGAGATGCCGGTGCCGAGCAGGAAGGCGAGGATCGCACCTAACAGCGTGCCACCGACGGCCAGCATCAGCACCAGCTGCTCGGTCTGCCCGATGGTCGCTTCCGATTCCGTATCCAGCCGCTGCTGCTCGGCGACGAGGTCCGCCTTCATGGCGGTCGCGCCTTGCAGGATCGCACCGGCCGAGCCGCTCATCTCGGTCACGAGCTCATCGACCATCTTGGCGTTGGCGATCAGCTTCTCCAGCGCGTCGCGATAGGCCGCGAGCAGCACCTTCGCATCCTTCAGGCCGGCGACGATCTTGTCGTCCATGGAATAGACCGCGCCCAGCGAGTTCTCGACGAACTTCAGTCGCGCCAGCGCGCTTGTCGCCACCGCCTGATCGGAGTTGAGGATGAAATTGCTCGCTGCCGAACTCGCAGTCTGGAACTGGGCATTGACCTGCTTGGTGCCGAACTCGATCGCCTGCGCCTCTGCGTCGGAGGCGTTGTTGCCGATGTCGTCGAGCTTGTACTTCAGGAGGTTGGCATTGCGCTGGAGCTGGTTCTGGACCAGCAGGGCGCTGTCGCGCTTGGCCTGCAGGATCTTTGCAAACGTCGCGGAGAAGTTGGAGAACTCCTTGGCGAGCTTGTTGAGACTCTCCTGCCGCGCCGGCCGCTTGGCGCCCTTGATCGCCTGGTCGATGGCGTTCTTCAGGCTGGCCTCGGCTTCCAGCGCCGCCTTGGCGTCATCTTCCTTGCCGGTGACGACGAAGTAGCGGGCGGACGAACGATAGGCGAGCAGCTCGCGGTCGATGTTGCGGGCGAGGTCGGCCTCCGAAACGCTGGTGCGGTAGGACCCGACCCCGGAGGAGACCCGCTCGAAGCCGAAATAGGCGAAAGCCATGCTGCCGGCGGAGATCACCAGCACTGCGGCAAAGCCCAGGATGATTTTGGCGCGGAACCTGAGGGTCGGAAATATGGTGCGCTTAGACGGCGACGCGATACGCCCGGACATTCCCACCCCCAACCTTATGTTCTTGCAACGATCACGCGGCCCGGAAGCAGCCCTTTCCGAACGCGTGCGGAAAATTAAGGCAGAAACGTCAAGGGGTGGTAAATCCGTCCGGCCTGCACCCCGGGTGGAGAGAGTTTCCGGCCCCTCGGGCGCGTCCAGCCTTGCCGGGCCGAGCGGCGCCGTGTTGCGGCTAACCGGAAAACGCCTTATTCTTTGAACACTTGTCGGGCACTTATCAGGCACTTGGCGTCAGACCAGGCTGGTCCTCGAGGGGAGAAACGGAGTGGGGCAAACCGATTTTCGGTTTGGCGGTGCGTCTGGCGTTGCCGTTGCCAAATCGAAGGCTGCGAGCGTCGATGAAGCCGTGGCCGAGCTCGCCGCCCAGCTCCCATCCGACGAGCTGGCGCTGATCCTGGTCTTCCTCTCGCCCAGCTACGACCCTCATCACTTCATCGCCGAGATCACCCGGCAATTCGACGAGACTCAGGTCTGCGGTTGCACGACCGCGGGCGAGCTCGCCCCTGACGGCTGGGACGAGAACAGCGTCGTGGCGCTGGCGTTCAGCCGTGCCGACTTCTCGGCCGCGGTGCGGCCCATTCTCAACCTCGACAGCTTCCGCGTCGAGGACGGCCGTAGGATCGGCGGCGAGCTCCGGCACGAGCTGTTGCGGATCACCCCGCAAGTCGATCGCGGCAATCCCTTCGGCCTGGTGTTGATCGACGGCCTGTGCCGCCGCGAGGAGGCGGTGATGTCCGCGATCTATGCCTCGCTCGACGACATCCCGGTCGTCGGCGGGTCCGCAGGCGACGGGATGCGCTTCGAGAAGACCTGGGTGTTCTGCGACGGCAAGGCACACACCAACGCCGCCCTCCTGATCCTGTTGAACACCTCGCTGCCGTTCCGGGCTTTCAAGTGCGACAATTTCGAGCCGAGCCCGCAGAAGATGGTGGTCACCGAAGCTGACATCGAAAATCGAACGGTCAGGGAGCTGAACGCGGAGCCCGCGGCCGAGGAATATTCGCGCATGGTCGGGATCCTGGACGCCAAGCTCGATCCATTTTCCTTCGCGTCCCACCCCGTGCTGGTGCGCGTCGGCGGCGCCTATTACGCGCGGTCGATCCAGCGCGTCGAGCCGGACGGATCCTTACATTTCTTCTGCGCCATCGACGAGGGCATGGTGCTGACGGCGGCGACGTCGCGCAGCCTGGTCGGCTCGACCCGCGACACCTTCGCCGATATCCGCGACCAGATCGGAGACGTCTCGCTCTATATCGGCTTCGAGTGCCTGCTTCGCCGGCTCGACGCCGAGCAGCATCAGCTCGCCCGCGACATGTCCGACCTGTACCGGCAGAACCGTGTCGTCGGCTTTCATACCTATGGCGAGCAGTTCGGCTCCATGCATGTGAACCAGACCTTCACCGGCGTTGCGATCGGAAGGCGCCCGTCGTGACGGACATGTTGCAGGGCCCTGATGCGGTCGACCAGCTGCGGCGCGAGGCGGCGAAGCTGAAGAAGATCAATGCCGCGCTGATGTCGCGCGTCGAACGCTCGATGGACCAGCAGCTCAACGCCTTTTCATTGTTCGAAACCGCCATTGCGCTCGACCACAAGGTTCGCGACCGGACTCACCAGCTGCGCGAAGCGCTGCATTCGGTCGAGCGCGCCAATGAAGGGCTCTACCGCGCCAAGCAGCAGGCCGAAGCCGCAAGCTCGCTGAAATCATCGGTGCTGATCTCGGTCACCCACGACCTGTTGCAGCCGCTGAACGCCGCGCGCCTGACGCTGTCGGCGCTGACCGAAATGATGGAATCGCAGGAGGCGGGCCTGCTCATCGACCAGGCCGACCGCTCGCTGCTGATGCTGGAGGATTTGCTGCGGTCGCTGCTGGAGATCGCAAAGCTCGACGCCGGCGCGCTCAAGCCCGACGTGCGCGCGATTGCGCTGGCGCCCCTGTTCGAACAGCTCCGCAACGAATTCGAGCCGGTCGCGGCGCGGCAGGGTCTTTCCCTGCGCATCCGCACCTCGCCGCGCGCGGTGAGGTCGGATGCGATGATGCTGCGGCGGATCCTGCAGAACCTGCTTGCCAATGCCATCCGCTATACCCGCAACGGCGGCGTCGTCATGGGATGCCGGCTGAGGGGCGACCACATCTGCATCCAGGTCTCCGACACCGGGCCTGGAATTGCACAGGCGCAGCAGCAGGCAATCTTCCGCGAATTCCAGCGCGGCGAGGCGACCGCGACCGACCAGGCCGGCTTCGGTCTCGGCCTCTCCATCGTCCGCCGTTTCGCAACCGTGCTCGGGCACGAGGTGCGGCTGTCGTCGCAGGTCGGCCGGGGATCGACCTTCACCCTGGAGCTGGAGCCCGCCGACCTCGCCGAGGTCAGCGACGAGGTGCACGAGGTCAAGCTCGCCGAGCGGCGCTATAGCGGGCTCGAAGGCGCCAAGATCCTGCTGATCGAGAACGACCCGAACGGCTCGGAGGCGATGGCCGCGCTGCTGGAAGGATGGGGCTGCGACGTCGCGACCACGCGCTCGGCCGCGGATGCGCTGCTGCGCCTCAGCGAGCTCGGCGGCGCACCCGATGCCGTGATCGCCGACCTCCATCTCGATCACGGCGAGAGCGGCTTGTCGGCCATCGCCGACGTCCGCCAGCATCTGAAGCTCGACACGCCGGCCATGATCATCACGGCCGATTACTCCGAAAAGGCCGCGAAGGACGCGAGCCGCCACGGCCTCGAAGTGCTGAAGAAGCCGATCAAGCCCGCCGAGATGCGGGCGCTGCTGTCGTTCCTGCTGAGCTAGCCCGCGCGGATGGCCTTCGCCCCGCCTGCGCGGCAAGCGCGCATGGCTCCCAACAAAATGGCGAAAACAACCCCATGCACAGTAGCGGTAATATCTTACATTCCCCTCAAGGCAATGATTTACAATTGAAATCAGAAACATAGCGCTCTCAATCTGGAGGGCAAACCAGGCGCGGATCGCCTCACTGCTGGTCCGGCCGTGGCCGCTCGCGCTCGGCGGCGGTGCCCCCGCCTGCCAGCGTCGCGAAATCGATCCTGGACATTTCGACGATGGCCTTGGTGCGGCTGATCACGTTGAGCTTGCGCAGGATGTCGGAGACGTGGACCTTCACCGTGGTCTCCGAGATCTTCAGCTCAAAGGCGATCTGCTTGTTTTGCAGGCCGCGCTTGAGCATTTCGAGCACGCGCAATTGCTGCGGCGTCAGCTCGTGCAGGCGCTTCAGGAGATCCTGCGCGGGGCCGGCCGCGCGCTGCGGGCGGACCTGCCCGCGATACGCGGCGGGAACACAGACCGCGCCGCGCAGCACCTCGCCGATCGATTGCGCCAGATCCTGCTTGGACGACGATTTGAGGATGTAGCCGGACACGCCGAGCGACAATGCGCCGGAGATGATCTGCCGATCCTGATATCCGGATACGATGACGACGGGAATTTTGGGGAACGCCTTGCGGATGCGGATGATGCCCGAAAGACCCGTGGTGCCCGGCATCGACAGATCGAGCAGGATCAGGTCGAGCTCGGTGGTCGCCGCGACCTGCTCCAGCGCGCCGTCGATCGAGGTCGCCTGAAGAATATCGGCCGCGGGCGCCACCATCCGGAGCGCGCCCTCGAGCGCCTCGCGAAACAGCGGATGGTCCTCGACGATCAGAAATCGCATCACGTATGAGCCATTCTGAAGACCTTGCCCAAGATGCCGCCGGGGCCGACGTTGAATTGCACATGCTGAGAATGGCTCAGCAGGGCCGCGCCGGCTTGATCCAGGTCAAGGACGACAGCGCGCGTCATTGCGGCCTGCCGCGATCGACCCGTGCATGAGGCCGGCTGCGCGGATCGGGCAGCTCCATCTTGCCGATCTCGATGATCGCCTTGTTGCGGCTGAACAGGCCGAGCTTGCGCAGGATCTCGGTGATATGCGCCTTCACCGTGGATTCGGCGAGCTGAAGCTCCTGGGCGATCTGCCGGTTCGGATAGCCGCGACGCAGGAGGTCGAGCACGCGAAGCTGCTGCGGCGTGAGCTCGCGCAGCTTGACCTCGAGCGCCTTGCTGGCATCGGCCCGCCGCCGCGGCGTCGCCACGAAATCCTTCGGCACCGACACCGATCCGCTCAGCACACCCTCGATCGATTGCGCCAGCTCACGCTTCGACGTAGACTTGGGCAGATAGCCGGCGGCGCCCAGCGCCAACGCCTCGCGGACGACGTGCTGATCCTCCTCGCTCGACACGATAGCGACGGGCAGGCGCGGATAGGCCTCGCGCAAGCGCAGGAAGCCGGAGAAGCCGGTCGCATCCGGCAGCGAGAGGTCGAGCAGCGCGAGGTCGATGCCCTCCCCGGCCGACAGGATATGCAGGGCATCCCCGATCGACATCGCTTCGAAGATCCGCGCCTCCGGCAAGGCCAGCCGCACCGCATTGCCGAGCGCCTCGCGAAACAGCGGATGATCGTCGATGATCAGGAAGCTGGTCATGGGGCCTTCCCAACACTGCACCGCACCCGCATCGACCGCAGCAGCGGAAGCGGCACATCCATGCGATAGCCGTCCGGCGCCGGGATGATGCCGGACGGACGCTACCACATCCTCCCGATCGCGTTCGGTCAAGATCGTTCAGTCGTTCGATTCGGACTGGACCGTCAGCAGGAAGGAAAAGATGTGGTCGAACTGCTCGTCGGTGAAGACCTCTTTCCAGGCCGGCATGCCCTTGGTCGGCCGTCCCTCATGCACGGTCGTCCAGAACTTCTCGCGCATCTCGTCGCCGTAGCGGTGACGCAGCAGCCGCAGGTCGATCTTCCGCTCGCTCTGGATCGCGTCGGGGCCGTGGCAGTGCGCACAGGTTCCGTTGAAGATCTCCTTGCCCGAGCCGACGGCCTCGGCGGCCGGCGCGGCCGCGTCCCCCTTGGTCTCGGTCGCCACCACATTGGCGGTCTGCGTCACGCCGGGTCCGGTCCCGGTCGTCGTTCCCGCCGGCATCGCCCGGGTCGCACCGAAGCGCGCCGGCTGGCCGGTCGGCAGGCCATATTTCACCGCGAGCGCGCCGATCGTGCCCTGAAGCTGCGGCAGGACGGCATCGACGCGATCACGCAGCTCGGTGGACGTCTTCGCAAAGCCGATCGCCGCATCCCATGACAGGCCTTCACCCTCGGTGAGCTGGATCTGATAGCGATCGCCGTAGCTGGTCTTGTTCAGCCAGCCGGCGACCGGCCCCCAGATGAAGGCGACGTCGACCTCGCCCTGATCGAGCGCCTGCATGCCTTGCTCGGGCGACAGCACCGTCACCTTCTGGATATCGTCGCGGCTCGCGAGCAGGTTCTGCGGCGTGCTGGCGAACTGCACGGCAACGCGCTTGCCCTTGAGGCCGTCGATGCCATCGAGCGCCTGCCCCTTGGCGGCCACGAGGGCATAGCCCTGCTTCGCGAACGCGTTGGAGAAGATCACGGCCGGTCCCATGAAATCCTCGGACCGCGGCAGCCCGATCATGGCGTCGCATTGCTTGCCGAGCAGGGTGACGCGCACGGTGCGCTTGCCGAAATAGGATTTGTACCAGTCATAGGCGATCGGCCGGCCGAGCGCCTGCGCCAGGGCCTGCCCGATCTCGACATAGAAGCCCGGTTGCGACGGACTATCGCTCGAGAATGGAAGATTGGTCGGATCGGCGCAGAGGCGGAGCGGCTGCGCCTCGTCTGCGCGCAGCGAGACCGGAACGATCAGCGCGGCACATGTGAGCAGGCCTGCGATGGCGCGATTTCGGCTCGCACCGATGCCAGAATGATTCGGACGCATCCTCGTCTCCCATAGCTTTGTTGAGCCGGAGCTCGTTGAGCCAAGCGCAGCGGCACCAGGCATCGGCCGATGCCGCAACCAAAGTCTGGAAAAAGCGCGCGCGTATCCCGCGGGGATACGCGCGCGAGTGGTCACTGGACGGAGAACACGAAGAGCGAACCGCCCTCGGGAGCTGCGGCCGTCATCTTCTTTCCTACCTCGCCCAGGAACGCAGGCAGCGCAGCCGTGCGGCCGACGACGATGGCGACATATTGCTTGCCGTCGACCTGGTAGGTCACCGGACCTGCGCCGATGCCGGAGCCGAGATTCCTGCTCCACAACACCTTGCCGGACTTCGCATCGATGGCGCGGAAATCGCCGTGGATGTTGCCGGCAAACACGAGGCCACCGCCGGTGGTCAGCGTGCCGCCGTTGAACGGCAGGTCTTCCTTGATCGACCAGACCTTCTTCTGCGCGACCGGATCCCAGGCCACGAGCTCGCCGAGGAAACCGCCGGGGCCTTCCTTGGTCGGGAATTCGGCGCCGAGATAGAACACACCGCGCTTGTAGGCGACGTCGGAGACCGACCAGTCCATGCAGACATTGTTGGACGGGATGTAGACGAGGCCGGTCTGCGGGTTGAACGACATCGGCTGCCAGTTCTTGCCGCCGATCAGGTTCGGGCAGATGTCCTTGGCGGGATGGTTCGGCCCGGGACGCTTGTCGGGATCCTCGACCGCGCGCATCGTGGCGACGTCCCACTTCTTGGCCCAGTTGGAGAACACGTATTTCTCCGCCGAAAGCACCTTGCCGGTCTCGCGATTGGCGACGAAGAAGTAGCCGTTGCGATCCGCCTTCATCAGCGCCGGCACGGTGCTGCCGCCGATCTTCAGATCCGCGAGCACGGCTTCGTTGACGCCGTCATAGTCCCAGGCATCGGCCGGCGTGGTCTGGATGTGCCACTTGATCTTGCCGGTGTTGGGATCGAACGCCACCGTCGAGGCGGTGTAGAGGTTGGTCAGCTTGCCGAAATTGCCGTCGCCGGTCGAGCGTACCGCCGTGTTCCAGGGACCGGGATTGCTGGTACCCCAATAGACCGTGTCGGTCTTCGGATCGTAGGAGCCGACCAGCCAGGCCGCACCGCCGCCATGCTGGGCGGAGTCGCCCTTCCAGGTGTCGCCGCCGGGCTCATCCGGCGACGGAACGGTGTAGGTCTGCCACAGCTGCTTGCCGGTGTTGATGTCGAAGGCCTGGAGCGAGCCGCGCACGCCGTACTCGCCGCCGCCGAAACCGGTGATGACCTTGTCGCGCACGACGAGCGGCGGCGAGGTGATGACCGAACCCTGCTTGTAATCGACCACCTTCGCCGTCCAGAGCGCCTTGCCGGTCGCGGCATCGAGCGCCGTCAGCTTGCCGTCGAGGCGGCCGACGAAGATCTTGCCGTCGGCATAGGAGACGCCGCGATTGTTCACGTCGCAGCAGGCGTATTGCAGCACGTCCTCGGGAATATCGGGTTCGTAGGTCCATTTGCGCACGCCGGTGGCGGCATCGAGCGCGTAGACGTATTTCGGGCCCCAGGAGCTCGAAACGTAGAGCGTGTTGCCGACGACGATCGGCGAGGATTCGTTCGAACGGAGCGAGGCGAGCGAGAACGAATAGGCGAGCGTCAGCTTGCCGGCGTTCTCGGTGTTGATCTGCTTCAGCGGGCTGAAGCGCGTGTTGCCGTAGTCGTGGCCGGCAACGGCCCACTGGTTCGAGTCGGATTGCGCCTTGAGCAGGGAGTCGTTGGCGCGAACGCCCGACGTAGCGGTAGCCAGCATCGCAACCATCGAGATGCCAGCCAAGAAGCCCTTCGTTCCAAAGGTCATGTATTCCCTCCACGATGTTGTTGTGCACGCCATGTTAGGCGCCTGAGCGCGCCGCGCCCGTGATGCGCAGTTCGTCTGCGAGCCATCGTTCGAAATTACAGCATCGCCTTGTCGCGCTTAGTATAGGCGGAAGGTAGTAGTGCAAATCATTGGCGGCTTTTGCCGCTCATCTCGTTGTCCGGGCTTGCGTCTTGCCCTTATTTTACAGCTCGAAAAGCGCCATCGGATTTGGGCAGCATCGCGCCGTAATCCGCTTCGTCCGCCCAATCAGCGCAGTAGGTTTGGCAAAGCGAAGCGTGCCCATCTCTTCTCTCGCAATCGTGGATTGGTTAAGTGGTGGGCACGGCGCAAGAGCGCCTTTGCCCACCCTACAAGTTCGCGTCAGGGCGCCGAGGACGACGCGCTGATCACGATGATGGCGCTACCACAGCCGCGAAGCTTTCGAAGAAATTCGCGGCAAGCTTTCGCGACGTCGAATCGATCAGCCGCGAGCCGAGCTGTGCGAGCTTGCCGCCGATCTGCGCGTCGGCCTCGTAGTGCAGGACGGTGACGCCAGGCGATTCTTCTTCCAGCCTGACCTTCGCGCCGCCCTTGGCAAAGCCGGCGACGCCGCCGGCGCCTTCGCCGACGATGCGGTAGCCGTTGGGCGCATCGATATCGGTCAGCGTCACCTTGCCGCTGAACGTCGCCTTCACCGGGCCGACCTTCAGCACCACGGTCGCAATCATCTCCGTCGGCGATGCCATCTCCAGCGATTGGCAGCCGGGAATGCAGCGCCTGAGAATATCGGGATCGTTGATTGTCGTTCATCTGCATCGCTTCCACCCCTTTTGACCGTTGCTTGTATGGCACGACTAGGGCGGCGCCCGGCTGCGATCAATCGCCAGGAAGTACTAGGGGTGCTTTTTCTGGCGTCTCATTCACTCAATGCCACTCTGCGGCCCGATGGATTCCGGGCTCCCTCGCTCCGCTCGGGCCCCGGAGTGACGGAATGGACTGTCCGGCGAGGAACGCCAAGGTCAACATCAATAGAATCAATGACTTAACCTGCCGCCGTCTACTACCAAGATCGCGATTACAACGGCGTGGGCGCGTGCTCCTATTCGCAACAACGAACACGACATCAAAGGGAGAAACGACGCGCCAAGGGCGCCGACATCCAGGGCCAGCGCCTCGCGCCGGCGGCTGAACCCAGCCGCCATCGACGAAGCGGAGATCGTTTTCGAAAGCTCCCTGCAAGGTCGCGCCACGCACTGGCGGCGGCACGGAACATCGTGGCCGAATCGCGCACCTGCGACAACCGCCACGATGACCTTTCCATGACGCGCAGTCCCCAAAATCCCAGTTGCAAAGTTCCGTTCGCGCTGTCTCTAATTGGAATAACTACAAACATTCGGGAGGACTTCACCGTGTCTACAGTCAAACTGACAGTGAACGGCAAGGCCGTTGCTGTCGACGTCGAGGATCGCACGCTGCTGGTCCATCTCCTGCGCGATCACCTCAACCTCACCGGCACCCATGTCGGCTGCGACACCAGCCAGTGCGGTGCCTGCGTCGTGCACATGGACGGCCGCGCCGTGAAATCCTGCACCATGCTGGCGGGACAGGCCGACGGCGCCAGCGTCACCACCATCGAAGGCATCGCCAAGGGCGACGAGCTGCATCCGATGCAGGCCGCCTTCCGCGACAATCACGGCCTGCAGTGCGGCTATTGCACGCCGGGCATGATCATGTCGGCGATCGACATCGTGCACCGCCATGGTGGCGAGCTCGACGAGGCCACCGTCCGCCAGGAGCTCGAAGGCAATATCTGCCGCTGCACCGGCTACCACAACATCGTCAAGGCCGTGCTGGATGCAGCCGGACGCATGAAGGTTGCGCAGGCGGCCGAGTAAGGCCGCCCGCCTCGAACAAAGACCACCACTTGCTGCTTTCGATGGAAAGCGCAGTCAAAATAATTCCGGTCGGGAGGACCAGACATGGGTGTTGAAGGCATCGGCGCGCGAGTCGTGCGCAAGGAAGACAAGCGTTTCATTACCGGCAAGGGCCGCTACGTCGACGACATCAAATTGGTGGGCATGACCCATGCCCATTTCATCAGAAGCCCGCACGCGCACGCCAAGGTGAAGAAGATCGACCCTTCCGCCGCGCTGAAGATGCCGGGCGTGGTCGCGGTGCTCACGGGGCAGCAGATCGTCGACGACAAGGTCGGCAACCTGATTTGCGGCTGGGCCATCACCTCCAAGGACGGCAGCCCGATGAAGATGGGCGCATGGCCGGCGATGGCGCCGGAGACGGTGCGCTTCGTCGGTCAGGCCGTCGCGGTCGTGATCGCCGACAGCAAGAATCTGGCGCGCGACGCGGCGGAAGCTGTCGTGGTCGATTACGAGGAACTTCCCGCGGTCGCCGACGTCCACGCCGCGATCAAGGCCGGCGCGCCGCAGCTTCATCCCGAGGCTCCCGGCAACCAGGTCTATGACTGGGTGATCGGCGACGAGGGCGCCACCGATGCGGCCTTCGCCAAGGCCGCCAATGTCGTGAAGCTCGACGTTACCAACAACCGCCTCGCGCCGAACGCGATGGAGCCGCGCGCGGCGATCGCCGATTACGACGCCGCGGAGGAGCATTTCACGCTCTACACGACGTCGCAGAACCCGCACGTCGCCCGCCTCGTGCTGTCGGCGTTCTACAACATCGCGCCCGAGCACAAGCTGCGGGTGATCGCGCCCGACGTCGGCGGCGGCTTCGGCTCCAAGATCTTCATCTATCCGGAGGAGATGGTGGCGCTGTGGGCCTCGAAGAAGGTCGGCCGTCCCGTGAAATGGACCGGCGACCGCACCGAGGCCTTCCTCACCGACGCGCATGGCCGCGACCATGTGACCCATGCCGAGATGGCGTTCGACGCCAGCAACAAGATCACCGGCCTCAAGGTGAAGACCTACGCCAATTTCGGCGCCTACATGTCGCTGTTCTCCTCGTCGGTACCGACCTATCTCTACGCGACGCTGCTGTCGGGCCAGTACAACATCCCGGCGATCCATGCCGAGGTGATCGGGGTCTACACCAACACCACGCCGGTCGACGCCTATCGTGGCGCGGGCCGCCCCGAGGCGAGCTATTTGATCGAGCGGCTGATGGAGACGGCGGCGCGGCAGTTGAAGGTCGATCCGGCCGCGCTGCGCCGGACCAACTTCATCACCCAGTTCCCGCACCAGACGCCCGTGATCATGGCCTATGACACCGGCGACTTTAACGCTTCGCTCGACGCCGCGATGAAGGCGATCGACTATGCCGGCTTCGCCGCGCGCAAGGCCAAGGCCAAGGCGGACGGCAAGCTGCGCGGCATCGGCGTGTCCTGCTACATCGAGGCCTGCGGCATCGCACCGTCGAAGGCCGTCGGCAGCCTGGGGGCCGGCGTCGGTCTTTGGGAATCCGCCGAGGTGCGCGTCAACCCGGTCGGCACCATCGAGATCCTCACGGGCTCGCACAGCCACGGCCAGGGTCACGAGACGACGTTCTGCCAACTCGTCGCGGAGCGCCTGGGGGTTCCCATCAGCCAGGTCTCGATCGTTCATGGCGACACCGACAAGGTGCAGTTCGGCATGGGCACCTACGGCTCGCGCTCGGCGGCCGTCGGCCTCACCGCGATCCTGAAGGCCATGGAGAAGATGGAGTCCAAGGCCAAGAAGATCGCCGCGCATGCGCTGGAAGCGTCGGAAGCCGACATCGTCATCGAGAACGGCGAGTTCAAGGTGACGGGCACCGACAAGGCGATCGCCTTCCCGATGGTCGCGCTCGCAGCCTACACCGCGCACAATCTGCCTGACGGGATGGAGCCGGGCCTGAAGGAGAGCGCCTTCTACGATCCGACCAACTTCACCTTCCCGGCCGGTACCTATATTTGCGAGCTCGAGGTCGATCCCGGCACCGGCAAGACCTCCTTCGTCAACTTCGTCGCGGCCGACGATTTCGGCCGGCTGATCAACCCGATGATCGTCGAGGGCCAGGTCCATGGCGGCCTGGTTCAAGGCATCGGACAGGCGCTGCTCGAGCACGCGATCTACGACGCCAACGGCCAGCCGGTCACGGCCTCGTTCATGGACTATGCCATGCCGCGCGCCGACGATGTGCCCTCGTTCAACCTCTCCCACACCACGACGCTGTGCCCGGGCAATCCGCTCGGCATCAAGGGTTGCGGTGAGGCCGGCGCGATCGGGGCGTCAGCGGCCGTGATCAACGCGATCACGGATGCGATCGGCAAGAACAATCTGGAAATGCCCGCAACCCCTGATCGGGTGTGGCGCACGATCCACGCGGCTTAACCGCCTCATCATCGTCATTCCGGGGCGACGCGAAGCGTCGAACCCGGAATCTGGAGCCACGAATTCAACCTCGAGATTCCGGGTCTGCGCCTGCGGCGCATCCCGGAATGACAGAGAAAAGATTTCAGGAGCAACCAAGATGTACCAGACCACCTATCATCGCGCCTCCTCGGTCGACGAAGCGGCCAGCCTGTTCGGCAAGAGCAGCGAGGCGAAATTCCTGTCCGGCGGCCAGACGCTGCTGCCGGTGATGAAGCAGCGCCTCGCCAGCCCGTCCGACGTGATCGACCTCGGCAAGATCAAGGACATGATCGGCATCGAGGCCGCCGGCGACACGCTGACCATCAAGGCCGCCACGCCGCATTACGACGTGGCGACCAGCGATGCCGCGAAGAAGGCGATCCCCGCGCTCGCCTATCTCGCGTCGCTGATCGGCGACCCCGCCGTGCGCTACCGCGGCACGATCGGCGGCTCGCTCGCCAACAACGACCCTGCCGCGGATTATCCGGCCGCGACGCTGGCGCTCGGTGCCACCGTGAAGACCAACAAGCGTTCGATCTCGGCGGAGGATTTCTTCAAGGGCCTGTTCACCACCGCGCTTGAAGACGGCGAGATCATCACCGCCGTGTCGTTCCCGGTTCCGGGGAAAGCGGGCTACGCGAAATTCCCGCATCCGGCCTCGCGCTTTGCGCTGACCGGCGTGTTCGTCGCGCAGACGAAGTCGGGCGATGTCCGCGTTGCCGCCACGGGCGCCTCGCAGAGCGGCGTGGTGCGCATTCCCGCCATCGAAGCCGCGCTCAAGGCCAACTGGTCGCCGTCGGCGATCGACAGCGTGACTATTTCGGCGAGCGGACTTCTGTCCGACATCCACGGCACGTCGGAGTATCGTGCGAACCTCATCAAGGTGATGGCGCAGCGTGCGGTGGCCGCCGCAGGCTGACGATCCCGCTCTAGCGACTGAACACAAATTTTCCGCGGCGCGCAGAAATGCGCGCCGCTTTTATTATGCGCCCATGCATGAAAACCGCTTGCCTCGCTGGCGGGAAGGCGAGAAAAGTTAATCAGCCGATTAACTCGCCCCCAAGAGCAACGTGAGGCGTTTGCCGGATCACCGGCACTGCCCGCGACCCGAGGAAACAACAACGTGCTCGACAAATCAGCCCCCACCTCGTCCGTCCGCGCCTCCGGCCCGCTCTCGGGCTTCCGCATCGTCGAATTCGCCGGCATCGGGCCCGGCCCGTTCGCCTGCATGATGCTGGCCGACATGGGCGCCGACGTCGTCACGCTCGACCGGGTCGGCGCCAAGAAGAGCATGAAGTCGGTGGCGGGCCGCGGCCGCAAGGTGATCGAGCTTGACCTCAAGGACAAGGCGGCGATCGCACAGGTGCTCGACCTGCTTGCGAGCGCCGATGCGCTGGTCGAAGGTTTTCGTCCCGGCGTGATGGAACGGCTCGGACTGGGCCCCGACGTGGTGCTCGCGCGCAACCCAAAGCTCGTCTACGGCCGCATGACCGGCTGGGGCCAGGAAGGCCCGCTCGCGAATGCCGCCGGCCACGACATCAACTACATCTCCATCACCGGCGCGCTCGCCGCGATCGGCACGAAGGAGGCGCCGGTGCCGCCGCTCAACCTGGTCGGCGATTTCGGCGGCGGTGCACTCTATCTCGTCGTCGGCGTGCTCGCGGCCCTGCTCGAAGCCTCGAGGTCCGGCAAGGGCCAGGTGGTCGATGCCGCGATGTGCGACGGCGCCGCATCGCTGATGTCGTTCTTCTTCGACATGACCACGATCGGCCGCTGGACCGAAGGGCGCAACCAGAACTTCCTCGACGGCGGCGCGCATTTCTACGGCGTCTACGAATGCGCCTGCGGCCATTTCGTCTCGATCGGCTCGATCGAGCCGCAGTTCTACGCGCTGCTGCGCGAGCACGCGGGCCTCTCCGACGCCGATTTCGACGCGCAGATGGACCGCAAGGCCTGGCCGGCGCTGAAGGAAAAGCTGAAAGCCGTGTTCAAGAGCAAGACGCGCGAGGACTGGTGCAAGATCATGGAAGGCACCGACATCTGCTTCGCGCCGGTGCTGACCATGTCGGAGGCCACGCAACATCCGCACATGGTCGCCCGACAGGTGTTCGTCGAGCGCCACGGCGTGAAACAACCTGCGCCCGCACCAAGGTTCTCACGGACGCCATCAGCGGTGCGCGAGCCGGAGGGCGCGGAGATCGCGGCGGTGACGAAGGCGTGGCAGGCGGCGAAATAATCTCCGCCGTCGCAACACGCTCCGCTGTCGTCCCGGACAAGCGCAACTCTCGACAACGCGTAGCGTTGCCTAGAGCGGAGCGCTGATCCGGGATCCATAACCACAGGCCGTTGTGGTTACGGAACTCGGAGTTACCGCTTTCGCGCCGCAACTCCTCCCTGTGGCTATGGGTCCCGGATCTGCGCTTGCGCTTGTCCGGGACGACACCTGTTATGAGGCGGCAAATGCAGGCAATAGCGACGAGCTACGCCGCGTCATCCACCTTCAGCACCCCGCGCCGGATCTGGTCCTCCTCGATCGATTCGAACAGGGCCTTGAAGTTGCCCTCGCCGAAGCCGTCATCGCCCTTGCGCTGGATGAACTCGAAGAAGATCGGGCCGATCGCGTTGGCCGAGAAGATCTGGAGCAGCACCTTGGTCTGGCCGCCGTCCACCACGCCTTCGCCGTCGATCAGGATGCCGTTCTTCTGAAGCCGTGCGATGTCCTCGCCATGCTTCGGCAGGCGCGCGTCGATCCGCGCGAAATAGGTCTCGGGCGGCGAGGGCATGAAGGGCAGGCCGGCTTCGCGCAGGCCTTCGATGGTCTGGTGGATGTCGCGGCAGCCGCAGGCGATGTGCTGGATGCCTTCGCCGCGATAGATCTTCAGATATTCCTCGATCTGGCCGGAATCGCCGGCGTCCTCGTTGATCGGAATCCGGATCTTGCCGTCGGGGCTGGTCAGCGCGCGCGAGAACAGGCCGGAGGCGCGCCCCTCGATGTCGAAGAAGCGGATCTGGCGGAAGTTGAACAGCCTTTCGTAGAAGCCGGTCCAGACATCCATGCGGCCGCGATGGACGTTGTGGGTGAGGTGGTCGAGATAGAACAGGCCGGCACCGACCGGCTTGGGATCGCGCGCGCCCATCCACTCGTACTCGGAATCATAGGCCGAGCCCTTGGCGCCGTAGCGATCGACGAAATAGAGCAGGCTGCCGCCGATGCCCTTGATCGCGGGCACGTCGAGCGTCTTCTGCGCGGATGACACGTTGGCGGGCTCTGCGCCGAGCGCAATCGCGCGGTCGTAGGCCGCCTTCGCATCGACGACGCGAAACGCCATCGACGGCGCACAGGGACCGTGCGCGGCGACGAAATCGTAGCCGTGGGTGCCGGGCTGCTCGTTGACGAGATAGTTGATGTCGCCCTGGCGATAGACCGTGATGGCCTTGGTCTTGTGGCGCGCGACGGGCACATAGCCCATCAGCTTGAACAGCGCGTGCAGCTGTTCCGGATTGGGATGCGCATATTCGACGCACTCGAAGCCGTCGGTGCCCATCGGATTGTCGGCGCTGATCGTGGCCGGCGGTGCATCGTGCGGAAACGGACCCATGCTGCTCTCCCAAATGGCTGCTGGCAGGAACTATCCTTCATGGGACGCGCAAGGGGCGTGCAAACGGGACGACATTTGACTATCATATGCACGATCCGTGCATCAAATGGACAAAACCCGCATGATTTCGGTGGACGCCTTCGACCTCAGGATTCTCGGCGCGCTCCAGGACGACGGCCGCCTCACCAACCAGGAGCTTGCGGAGCTCGCAGGTCTCTCGGCCTCGCAATGCTCGCGGCGGCGGATGCGGCTGGAGGAGGAGAAGGTGATCGCGGGCTATCACGCCGATCTCTCCAGCGAGGCGCTCGGCTTCGGCGTGATCGCCTTCATCCAGGTGGGGCTCGCGACCCACTCGCCGGACAATTCCAAGCGTTTTCGCGCGCTGGTGAACCGGATCGACGAGATCCAGGAAGCCTACTCGCTGACGGGCGATGCCGATTACGTGCTGAAAGCCGTGCTGCGCGACCTGAAGGGCCTCTCCAACCTCGTCAACGACGTTCTGATGCCGCACCAGAGCGTGGCGCATGTGCGTTCCTCGATCGTGCTGGACAGGCTGAAGGAAAGCACGCGGCTGCCGCTGAGGGATTTGAAGGCTGGCTGAAATCGAGGGAACTACGGCATTCGCGCGTCACGCGCCGTCTGCGATGATCCGGCCGATCCGGAGATTCGACCATGGCCCTCCAGCTTCGACCGAACTGCGAATATTGCGACCGCGACCTGCCGCCTGACGCAACGGATGCGCGGATCTGCTCCTATGAATGCACATTCTGTGCGGACTGCGTCGAGACCAAGCTCTCCAACGTCTGCCCGAACTGCGGCGGCGGCTTCGCCCCGCGCCCGATCCGCCCCACGCAGGAATGGCGGCCGGGCGTGTGCACGACCAGGCAGACGCCGTCGGACAAGCGGGTGCATCTGAAATACAGCGTGGAGGATGTCGCGGCACATTGCGCGCGGATACGCGACGTGCCGCCGGAGAGGCGTTGAATTTCTAACTCGTCGTTCCGGGGCGCGCGAAGCGCGAACCCGGAACCTCGAGATTCCGGGTTCGATGCTTCGCATCGCCCCGGAATGACGACCATCTCACTCCGCCGGCAAAATCGTCCCCTCGACCTGGCCGAACCCGACGCGATAGCCGGCGCCCTGGCACCAGCCGCGCATGACGAGGCTGTCGCCGTCCTCCAGGAACGAGCGCTTGATGCCGCCGGGGAGTTCGACCGGCTCGGTGCCGTTCCAGCTGATCTCGAGCAGGCTGCCGCGCTGGTTCTTCTCCGGGCCGGAGATGGTGCCGCTCCCCAAGAGATCGCCAACATTCATGGCGCAGCCAGAGGAGGCGTGATGCATGAGCTGCTGCACCGACGACCAGTACATGTACTTGAAATTGGTGCGGCTGATGCTGGTGGGCGCGTTGGCGCCGCCGGGCCGCAGCGAGACGTCGAGCTCGATGCTGTAATTCTGCGGCTTGGCCTGCTTGAGATAATCGAGCGGCACCGGCTCCTGCTCCGGCCCCTTCAGCCGGAACGGCTCCAGCGCCTCGCGCGTCACCACCCACGGGCTGATCGAGGTCGCAAACGCCTTTGCCAGGAACGGACCGAGCGGCACGTACTCCCACTGCTGGATGTCGCGCGCGCTCCAGTCGTTGAGCAGCACGAAACCGAAGATCATCTCTTCGGCCTGCTGCTCGGTGAGCATGCCGCCCATGGCTGAAGGCTGGCCGACCACGACGCCCATCTCCAGCTCGAAATCGAGCCGCTTGCAGGGACCAAAGCTCGGCACGTCGACATTCGGCGGCTTCAACTGCCCGCGCGGGCGCTTCACGTTAGTACCTGACACCACGACCGTGGACGCGCGGCCGTTATAGGCGATCGGCATATGCAGCCAGTTCGGCTGCAACGCATTGTCCTTGCCGCGGAACATCACGCCGACATTGGTGGCGTGCTCCCTGGACGAATAAAAGTCGGTGTAGCCGGAGACCGCGAACGGCATGTGCAGTTTGGCGTCGCGCATCGGCACCAAGGCCTGCTTGCGCAGCTCCTCATTGTCGCGCAGCTCCGGATGATCCGCGCGCAGGAGCTCGCTGATCCGCGCCCGCGTCCTTGCCCAGACCTTCGGCCCCAGCGCCATGAACGGATTGAGCGAGGCGCCCGAGAACACGCCGAGCGCGCCGACATCGAGACGCGAGTCCTGCTCGAGCTCCCAGAGATCGAGCACGTAATTGCCGATCGCGACGCCGACGCGCGGCGTCGGGTTGGCCGCGGTCGAGAACACGCCATAGGGCAGGTTCTGGATCGGGAAGTCGGAGGCCGGATCGACGTCGATGAAGGAGCGGAGGCTGGGATCGTTGGGGTGGGGCATTGGTTTCCTGCCGGATGTTCTGAGACGGTTTCTCCGCCGTCATTCCGGGGCGCGCGGAGCGCGAGCCCGGAATCCATAGCCACGATCGTGAGTATGGATTCCGGGCCTGCGCCTCTGGCGCATCCCGGAATGACGAAGTCACTACGGCCTGTTCGGATCGAACCGCTTCTCCAGGCCCTTCCAGCAATCCGCGTAATCGTCCTGGAGCGTGGACGCGTTCGCGGCATGCGCGGTGACGCGCTGCGGGTAGCGGGTCTCGAACATGAAGGCCATGGTGCCGGTCAGCTTCACCGGCTTCAATTCGCCGTTGCTGGCGTGCTCGAAGGCATCACGATCCGGCCCGTGCGGCAGCATGCAATTGTGCAGGCTCATGCCGCCGGGGACGAAGCCCTGCGGCTTGGCGTCGTAGACGCCGTAGATCAGGCCCATGAACTCGCTCATGATGTTCATGTGGTACCACGGCGGCCGGAAGGTGTTGTCGGCGACCATCCAGCGCTCCGGGAAGATCACGAAATCGATGTTCGCAGTACCCGCGGTCTCCGACGGCGAGGTCAGCACCGTGAAGATCGACGGATCGGGATGGTCGAAGCCGATCGCGCCGACCGGAGAGAAGGTGCGCAGATCGTATTTATAGGGCGCGTAATTGCCGTGCCAGGCGACGACGTCGATCGGCGAATGCGGCAAGGTGGTGTTGAACAGCGACCCGCCCCATTTCACGAACAACTCGGTCGGCGTGTCCTTGTCCTCGTAATTCGCGACCGGCGTCAGGAAGTCGCGCGCATTGGCGAGACAGTTGGCGCCGATCGGCCCGCGCTCCGGCAGCGTGAAGGCGCCGCCGTAGTTCTCGCAGAGATAACCGCGCGCCGGCCCGTTCGGAATCTCGACGCGGAACTTGACGCCGCGCGGGATCACCACGATCTCGCCGGGCTCGGCGTCGATGCGGCCGAACTCGGTGACGAGGCGCAGGTTACCCTGCTGGAGCACGAACATCAGCTCGCCATCGGCATTGTAGAAGTGCTGATCCACCATCGACTTGGTGATGAGATAGACATGCGCGGCCATGCCGGCCTGCGTATTGACGTCGCCGGCGGTCGTCATGGTCTGCACGCCCTGAACGAAGGTCACCTCCTCCTTCGGCACCGGCGTCGGGTCCCAGCGCATCTGGGCGATGGGCAGATCGTATTCATGGCACGGCGCCGAGCGCCACAGGCCCGCATCGGCCTTCTCGAAGCGCCCCGAATGCTTCACCGAGGGACGGATGCGGTAGAGCCAGGAGCGCTCATTGGTGCCGCGCGGCGCGGTGAAGGGCGAACCCGAGAGCTGCTCGGCATAGAGCCCGTAGGCGCAGCGCTGCGGCGAGTTGCGCCCGATCGGCAGCGCGCCAGGCAGGGCTTCCGTCTCAAAGCTGTTCCCGAAGCCGGACATGTAGCCCGGCGTGACCTGGGCCGAGCTTCGGATGATCTGATCGGGCGAGGTATTGATGTTCATGACTATCCTCCTCCTTGCAAGGCAGCCCACATCTCCTGATCGCGCTTGTCGGTCCAGATCACGGGATCGTCGATCCCCGACGCTTCGTCATAGGCGCGCGACACGTTGAACGGCAGGCAGTGCTCGTAGATGGCGAAGCTGTGGAATTTCGGATCCATCACCTCGCGCGTCGCCGCCATCGATTCCTTCAGCGTGCGTCCTTTGGCGACCGAGATTTCGGCGGCGCCATAGAGCGAGGTGACGAAGTCGCGCGTCATCGCGATGGCCTCGCGCACGGTGGCTGCGCCCTTCAGCGCATCGCCGCGGCCCGGCGCAATCGCCTTGGGATTGAAGTTGCGGATCTCGTTCAGCGTCAGCGGCCATTCGCGCAAATGCGCATCGCCGCAATAGCAGGCCGAGTGATATTCGATGAGGTCGCCGGAGAACATCACTTCGGCATCCGGCACCCAGGCGACGATGTCGCCCGAGGTGTGGCCGGCACCGAGCTGCATCAAGCGCACCTCGCGCTTGCCGAGATAGATCGACATCTCGCCTTCGAAGGTCAGCGTCGGCCAGGTCAGGCCGGGAATGCTTTGCGCGTCCTGGAACAGGCGCGGGAAGCGGCCGTATTCGGAATCCCAATCCTGCTTGCCGCGCTCCTCGATGAGACGATAGGTCTCCTGCGAGGCGACGATACCTTGCGCCTTGTAGGCGGAGGCCCCGAGCACGCGCACGGCGTGATAGTGCGACAGCACGACATATTTGATCGGCTTGTCGGTGACGGTACGGACGCGCTCGATCACCTTGTTCGCCATCGCGGGCGTTGCCTGCGCGTCGAACACGAGGCAGCCGTCGTCGCCGACGATCACGGCCGTGTTCGGATCGCCCTCCGCGGTAAAAGCATAGAGATCGGCGCCGATCTCGGAGAAGGTGATCTTCTTCTCGGCGAGATCGCCGGTGGACGCGAAGTTCTTCGCCATCAATTCATCCTTAGGTCACAGGGTTATTGTTGTTGCTGTTGTTGCTGCTGCTGGCCGTCGATCATGCGGCGCTTGGCGAGCCCGATCGCTTCCCGCAGCACATCGATGTCGCCGATATGGTTGGCGAGGATCAGCACCAATGCCGCGTCGAAATCGGCGCTCTGCTCCTCCGTGAGGCCGCGATGCGCCTCGACGATGGCGCGAAAGGCGTCGTCCGGGCGTGCGAAGTTGGAACTGGTGGACAGCGGCATACCAAACCTCAATTCAAGCCTTCGGCGCGCGACAGCGCCGCAGCAATGGTCTCGCGCGTCGGATGACGGAACCGCGCAGCAACGTAACCATCGGGCCTGAGCAGATAGGCAGCACCCGCGTCGGCGTCGTAGCGCCTTGCGACGAGGCCCGAGGGATCGGCAAGGCCGCCCTCGCCGCCGATGCGGATATCCTTCACGCCTTCGGGCACGCCGAGCTCCGTGCCATTGCTGAACGACAGCAAGGTGAAGTCTGTTCCGCCCTTGCGGAATACATCCGTCAGATAGGCCTGCTCACCCGCGCTTGTGGCAACCGGCGCATCCAACATGGAACAGCCGGGCCGCGGGCCAGCGCCCCACATATCCGCATCGGGCGACGACAGCGACGTATCATAGCTGCACGGCACCGAGAGCCGGCCGCCATTGACCATGCGCTTGCCGAATTCGGTCTCCTTGGCGAGCGACAGCACCGCCTTGCGCAGCCGCGCCTCCTGGTGCGAGTTCGGCGCCATGAAATCGGTCGAGCGGGTGGATTCGCGGATGTTCTCATCCGCCGCCATGCTGCGCTCGGCGTGGTAGCTCTCCAGCAGGCTCGCGGGCGAGGTGCCGCGCAGGACGCGGTCGAGCTTCCAGGACAGGTTTTCCGCGTCCTCGAGTCCCGAATTGGCGCCGCGCGCACCGAAGGGCGAGACCTGATGCGCGGAGTCGCCGGCGAAGATCACGCGGCCATGGATGAAGCGGTCCATGCGCCGGCACTGGAATTTGTAGAGCGAGATCCACTCGAACTCGAACTTGTCGTGGCCCAGCATGCGCGCGATCCGCGGCCGCACGTTTTCCGGCTTCTTCTCGACGACCGGATCGGCGTAGCGATTGAGCTGGAGATCGATGCGCCAGACATCGTCGGGCTGCCGGTGCAGCAGCGCCGAGCGTCCCGCATGGAACGGCGGATCGAACCAGAACCAGCGCTCGGTCGGGAATTCCGCCGTCATCTTGACGTCGGCGATCAGGAACTGGTCCTCGAACACCTGGCCGGCGAACTCGGCGCCAACCATCTGCCGCAGCGACGACCGCGCGCCGTCGCAGGCGACGACATATTGCGCGTGCAGGCGGTAGGCGCCCTCCGGCGTCTCGATCGTCAGCGCGACGGAATCGTTGCGCTGCTCCAGCGCGGTCACCTTGTTGCGCCAGCGCAGGTCGACCTCAGGCAGATCGCTGATGCGATCGACCAGATAGGCCTCGGCGTAATATTGCTGGAGATTGATGAAGGCCGGCCGCTTGTGACCGTCTTCCGGCAGCAGGTTGAACTGGTAGAGCTGGGACTCGCCATGGAAGATGCGACCGACGCTCCACACCACGCCCTTCCCGACCATGCGGTCGCCGACGCCAAGCCGGTCCCAGTACTCCAGCGAGCGCTTCGAGAAGCAGATCGCGCGCGAGCCTTCGCCGATGCGGTCGGCATCATCCAGAAGGACGACGCTCTGGCCGCGCTGCGCGAGGTCGATCGCGAGCGACAGTCCGACCGGGCCCGCGCCGACAACCACAACCGGATGCTCGGCCGGGCTTTGCCCGGGACGGTCCTGATCGGGGTGGCGGCGATAGCCGAATTGGGTCTTGGTCTGATGCACATTGACCTGCGCCATGCGCTAACCTCGGCTCTGGTCAGGAGAGGGCTGATCTGCTAGATAGTCTCACGTGCAACTATTTTGGACCGGAGCCGGCCGGCCGTCAACTGGAATTCGGAGCGCAAGCCTTGGCGAGGACATCCAGCGATGCGGCACTCAAGAGACAAGAGGCGGGCGAGGCGTCGCCGCGGCAAAAAACGCGGCTCGATCTGTTCAAGTTCGTGCCGTTCCGCCTCAACCGGCTTGCCGCGGAGGTGAGTTCCGCGCTCGCGGTCGAATATCAGGAGCGTCACGGCCTCGACATTCCGGCCTGGCGCGTGATCGCGACGCTCGGTTTCCGCAACGATGCCTGTAGCGCGCAGTACATCTCGCAATGCACCCGCACGCACAAATCCACCATCAGCCGCGCCGTCACCATGCTGTTGCATGAAGGGCTGATCGAGCGGGTCGAGAACGAGGCCGACCGCCGCGAATTCCGCCTGCAACTGACCAAGAAAGGCCGCGCGCTCTACGAGGAGCTGTTCCCGCAATTGCTGCGGCGGGAGGACGAGATCCTCGCCTGCCTCTCGGCGCAGGAGCGCAAGCAGCTCTCGGCTCTGCTCGGCAAGATCGAGCAGAGTCTCGACCTGATCCAGACCAGCGAAGAGGCGGATGCCAAGCAGGCGTATTAGGGTGCGGAAATAGACGCTCCAGCATGTAGTTGCTGAGCCGTCTTTGTCGCGACTTTCCGCTCGGCCGACGGCGGCCCGATGCCGAAGCGACGACGCGGTCAAGACAACTGCGCTTGGCGGCGTCGGCACATTGCGGCCGGTCAGGGCCGCCGCGCGGCCGATGCGGCTCACAGAACCTCAATACTCTAACGCTACGCCCGCAACTCTCAGCGGAGTCTCAGAGATCGATGCCGACCGCGATGTTACGGCCCTTCAATTCGGCAAAGGTTAGTGTGTGCGCGTACAGCTTTGTGAATGCTTCATCCTTTGCCAATGCCTCCTGCACCTTTCCGTACACTTCCCAACTGGAATAGCGCGTAGCGATAAGAAACTCCCCAGCCCACATACCAGTGTGAAATCGGGAAAGTCGAAGAAATTCAGCGCCGTGCTTTTCGAAGATTGCCTTCGCCTGCTTGGCGGTCTTGATCATTTCCTCAGGTTTGTCGCTCTTGAAGCGTGTGAATTGTACAATAGCCATGACCTAGTCCCTCCATTGACCCTCCCATGGGTAAGTCTAGGAGTGGCCGCGGAGGTTCACAGGAAGCCCCTATGATGCGAGGTCCGGGTGTTGGGCAAAAACGCCGGTCGAGAGCCGTGCGGCCAAAGACCGGTCTAGGGTGCAGCGAACCCATGCGGCTTCCCGAACCTCTTCGCGTCGGGCCACAAGGAGCTGTCTCCGCATTTCAGAGAGACGCGCACGACAAAATTCGCGGTACAGAAAATCGAATATCGAGGGCATGGTCAAACCCCCTTGTTTGATCTTCGCTATGCACGTCCCACTTGCACTAGCTCTTGGTGTGCAACAGGCGAACTAGAACACACGAGGCTACCAAACTTTGTCGGATACTTCGCGACGTTCGGCCTCACCCCAATTTGTGAACCTCCCTTAGCCGAAAGATACCTACTCACAAGCGGTTACAGTTCGCCCGGAGGCACCATGGGGCGGCACTGCACAGCGTTGATCAAACGCGGGATTTCGCAAATCGCCATGAGCGCGGCTATCGCGATGGTGATGTCGCCGGCGCCGGCGCCGGGGCGCGATCTCGACGGACGCTACAGGAATTCACCACTTCTCGAATGGTTTGAGAGTTTGGCAAGCGGCAAAGGCCTCTGCTGTTCGCACGCCGACGGTCATGCCGTCGAAGACGTAGACTGGGAAGCCAGAGACGGCCACTACCGTGTGCGACTGCCGAAAACCGCCGACTCCAAAGTGATGATCTGGGTCGATGTGCCTGACGATGCCATCATCACCGTACCGAACAAAGTCGGACGCACCATGGTCTGGCCGATCTACAACGACCTCTATCCAGAGATATCGATCCGGTGCTTCTTGCCAGGGAGCATGACCTAGATTGGCGGGCGCTTGTAAAGGATTGACCGATGACCAGCGGCTATTTTGAAGACACCGAGATTGGCGATAGCCGCAAGGCCGGCCCCTATTTTGTCTCCAAGGACGAAATTATTCAGTTCGCCAAGCAATATGACGCACGGCCCTTCCACATCGATGAGGAAGCTGCTGCGCGCTCAGTTTTTGCGGGACTGACGGCATCCGGTGCCCACACGTTCGCGATCTTCATCTCGCTAACGAGCAAACTACAGCCTCCGCTCCGTGTCCTTGCCGGGCTCGGCTGGGATGAGGTGAGGCTGCCGAACGCGGTACGCCCCGGAGACCACCTTGATCTTGAATCGATCGTTCTGGAGAAGCGCGAGTCGAGGTCGAGCTCCGATAGGGGAATCCTTCGCAACCAAATCCACTTGCGCAACCAAAGACGCGAGACGGTGCTACAGTGCATCGGCAATGTTCTCGTTGCGAGGCGACCGGATGCGAAAGCATCGATGTAAGCCATCCAATAAGCTGCCGTCGGTTGGTTTCGCTCTGATGTCTCTTGTGCGTCACAAGGCGACATTCCGGGTTCGGGGCTGGGTGTCCGCTTTACCCTAGAAAGCAAACATCCCGGATTTACGAAGTACACGCCCCTGCATTCCTGACGACTAGTTGACCCTCATGGCGAGGAGGCGCGACGCGCGGCGCCGTCCAAAACTCAATCGTCGTCCCGGACAAGCAGTGCTCTAGACAACGCGAAGCGTTGTCTAGAGCGAAGCGCAGATCCGGGATCCATAACCACAGGACGCAGTGATCACGAAGACTCGCGGTTGCAGTGTCGCGCCAAACTCTTCCCTGGGATTATGGGTCCCGGATCTACGCGCGCTTTGGGCGCGCTTGTCCGGGACGACGAGCGTGGGGCAGGTCTCAACCGCTATTTCACGAACGACCGCGACGGCGGCAAATGCAGCGCCCAGGCGTCGACCTTGTCGCTCGCACGCGGATAGATCTCCGTCACGATCGGATCGTGGCCGGGGATGAATCTGTCAGGATGGCCGGCGAGGCGCTCGATCGTCTCCCAGCCTACCGCCATGTCACCGACATTGTAGACGATCGGGAACGGGCTGCGGCGCTGGAGATTGGCGTAGTAGTGCGCGGCATCGGACGCCAGCACCACCGGCCCGCGCGCGGTCTCGACCTTGACCACCTGCAAGCCGTCGGAATGGCCGCCGACACGGTGCACGGTGATTCCGGGCGCGATCTCGCCGTCGCCGGAATAGAAATTGACGCGCTCGCCATAGACATGGCGCACCATCTGCGTGACGTGCTCGACCGAGAACGGATGTCGCAACAGTCCGTTGCACATGCAGCGGCCGGTCGCGTAAGCCATCTCGCGCTCCTGAAGATGGAAGCGCGCGTTCGCAAAACGATCGAGATTGCCGGCATGGTCGTAATGCAAATGCGTCACGATGATGTCGCGAATCGCCGACGCCTTGACGCCAAAGCGCTCCAGCGCATCGACCGGATTGAGCGTCAGCTTGCGCGCGCGTGCGCTCGCCTCCTCGGCATTGAAGCCGGTATCGACCAGGATGTCGCGGCCGCCGCCGCGGATCAGCCAGACGAAGTAGTCGAGGTCCTGCGCCGCGCTGTCATGCGGATCCGGCGCCAGGAAGTTCATGCTGGGAGTGCGCGGCGACATGGTCGCATAGCGCAGTGCGTAGATTTCGTAGGCGTTTCCCATGATTTTTCTTTTGGTCTTGCTTCTTGTGTGGACCTTCGGGGAGGTACGAGCGCACCAAGCCATTGTCCGCCGGAAAGGTCAAACGCCATGCGTGATGCGCGGAGGCCCCCTCCAATGTGAGACCAATCACATTTTCGGCGCCAAGATTCCCCTAAAAAAGACTCCCCTAACAGGGGTGCCCCGAGATGGGCGCTGCAATGCCCAACCGGATCGCGTCGAGCACGACCATGATGGCCCGTTTATTCCCCTCGCGGCGCGCCCCTGCGTTGCGGTCAATCGTCGCGATAATGCCGAATCTCCAAGCGGTTGACGCCCCCTCTCCCCGGTTTGATAATGCACATTGCGTAAGTTAAGGTCGCCGCGGCGCAAGCTGGGAACGGCGCCCTTTTGGCTGGACCGCGCTGATTATGAAAATTCGCTTCCTTTTCCTTCTTGCCATGCTCGTTTCGCTCGTCCCGACCGCACCGTCGCTTGCGGCCGGTGACCGTTATGCGCTGGTCATCGGCAACGCCAAATATCCGGATGCAGACGCCCCGCTGAAGGAGCCGCTCAACGACGCACGTGACGTCGCCGACGAGCTCAAGCGCGACGGCTTTTCGGTCGAGATCGGCGAGAACCTGACCGGCGACGGCATGCGCCGCGCCTTCGACAAGCTCTACGGCAAGATCAAGCCGGGCTCGGTGGCGCTGGTGTTCTTCAGCGGTTTCGGCATCCAGTCGGCGCGCCAGAGCTACATGCTGCCGATCGACGCGCAAATCTGGACCGAATCCGACGTACGCCGCGACGGTTTCAGCCTGGAAGCCGTCCTCGGCGAGCTCAACACCCGCGGCGCCGGCGTCAAGATCGCGCTGATCGATGCCTCCAGGCGCAACCCGTTCGAGCGCCGGTTCCGCAGCTTCTCGGCCGGCCTGACCCCGGTCATCGCGCCGAACGGCACGCTGGTGATGTATTCGGCGGCGCTGGCCTCGGTGGTGTCGGACGCCGGCGGCGAGCACAGCCTGTTCGTCCAGGAACTGCTGAAGGAAATCCGCGTCCCCGACCTGATGGCCGAGGAGACGCTGAACCGCACCAAGATGGGCGTCACCCGCGCCTCGCGCGGCGAGCAGGTGCCGTGGATATCCTCTTCATTGGCCGAAGATTTCTCGTTCATTCCGGGAGCCGGCGGATCGCGTCCGACAATGGCGCCGCCGCCCGCGCCCCCCGCGCCGCCACCCGTCGTCGCCAATAACCCGCCGCCGGCGCCGCCATCACCGCCTCCGCCGCCGAAGCCGGCCGACACGGCGGCCGCACCGGCTCCCGCGCCCGTCCCGGCCCCATCACCGAAGCCGCAGGTCGAGGCCGCCTTGCCCCCGCCGCCACCGCCGGTGAAACCGGCCGACCCCGCTCCCGCGCCGAACGCGGACGCCGGGCCTAGCGCGGCCGCCCTGGCGGAGGACCCCACCATCAAGGGCCTGACGGCCAAGATCGCGGCCAATCCTGACGACGTGAACGCGCTGTACCGCCGCGGCCAGGTCTATGCCAGCAAGGGCGCCTACAACCTCGCCATCAAGGATTTCGACGACACGCTCCGGATCAACTCGAAGGACGTCGAGGCGCTCAACAACCGCTGCTGGACCCGCACGGTGGTCGGCGATCTCCAGGGCGCGCTGAAGGATTGCAACGAAGCGCTGCGGCTGCGTCCGAACTTCGTCGATGCGCTGGACAGCCGGGGGCTGGTCAATCTGAAATCGGGAGCGGTGAAGAACGCGATCGCCGATTTCGATGCGGCCCTGAGGATCAATCCCCGCCTCACCTCCTCGCTGTACGGACGGGGCATTGCGAAGCAGCGCAACGGCTCCGCCCAGGAAGGGGCGCTGGATATTGCCAATGCCAAGGCGATGGATCCGAACATCGTTCAGGAATTCGCAAGCTACGGAGTACGCTAGTATTTTTTTGAATTGAGGCGACCGACGCCTCGAACCTCGGCGGCCCAGGCAAGACTAATGGACGGATGCCGCAGGCGGCCTTTCCCGGGGGGCCTATTGCAGGAATTTTGGAACCACGCAGCTCGGCTGCGCAGGAGGGACTGGCAATGAGATCGGCTGCAAAAGGACTTACCGCAATCCTGTCCATCATGGCCATTGGTGCCGCGCTGTCGCTGCCGGCCTCCCCCGCATTCGCCGGCGACGACGGCAACAGCAAAAACGTCACCGAGGACGAGATCGTCCGCGCGCTGGCGCCGCCGCAGAAGAAGCCGCTGACCCGCGGCCTCTCGATCGCGCCGCAGGCCGACCCCGCGCCGAGCGCATCGGAGACCAAGCTGATCCAGTCCGTGCGCGGCCGCTCGACGCGCTCGCTGTCGTCGACCGAGCGCGAGGAAATCGCGTCAGTTGCCAAGGACAAGCCGAACATCGATCTCGAGATCACCTTCGACTACAACTCCGCCAACATCAGCACCAAGTCGCTGGCTTCGGTGCAGGCGCTCGGTCGCGCGCTGACCAGCCCCGACCTGAAGGGCTCGACCTTCGTGGTCGCCGGCCACACCGACGCCGCCGGTGGCGAGAGCTACAACCAGGACCTCTCTGAACGCCGCGCGGATGCGATCAAGCGCTACCTCGTCGAGAAGTACAGCATCTCCGCGACCGACCTCGTCACCGTCGGTTACGGCAAGAGCAAGCTGAAGGACCCGAGCCAGCCGATGGCCGAGGTCAACCGCCGCGTGCAGGTCGTCAACATGGAAAACAAGACCACCGCATCGAAGTGAGCACGACGCAATCCGTTGAAGTGACCGTGCGTGATGTGGTGTAAAGTCTCGCTTCCAAAGCGCGTCCCGCAGCCTTGCGGGACGCCGCTTTGTTTCAGGGAAACGCTCTCAGCAGGCCTCGTGCGGATGGCCGTGAGCCAGGCCAGGACAATCCGGCGATGAACGTCTCCGACTATCTCAAGCCTGCCGGAACCGTGGCGTTCATCGTCGCGCTCGGCATCGGCTATTATCTGTTCGAGCATCGGCGTCGCCCCGAGGCGAAGGAAACGCCGGGCGAGGCGCTCGTCATCGTGACGAAGTCGACCAATGCCTGCTTCTCCGACCTCGTCCGGGTGACCGGCTTTTTCGTGCCGCGCCGCGAGGCCGTGGTCGTCGCCGACCAGGAAGGCTCCCGGGTCACCGACCTCTTCGTCACCGAAGGCACCATGGTCACCGACAACCAGGAGCTGGCGCGCCTGACGGCGCCGCCGCAGATCCCGGGCCAGCCGCAGCGACCCGGCGCGCAAGGCCCGATCTCGCTGAAGGCGCCGGCGCCGGGCCTCGTCACCGAAGTTCGCACCATCGTCGGCGCGCCGGCCTCGCCGCAGGCCGGCCCGATGTTCCGCATCGCCGTCAACAACGAGATCGAGCTCGACGCCCAGGTCCCGGCCGTGCACATGCCCAAGCTCAGCGCCGGCGCGACCGTGCGCATCAGCCGCGACGACGCGCCCGATCTGATCGGCCGGGTGCGGCTGGTTGCGCCCGAAATCGACCGCGCCACCCAGCTCGGCCGCGTCCGCATCAGCGTCACCAACAATCCCTCGCTGAAGGTCGGCGTGTTCGCCCGCGCCTCGATCGACGCCAAGCGAAGCTGCGGCGTCGCGGTGCCCAAGACCGCGATCGACCATCTCACCGTGCAGGTCGTCAAGGGCAACACGATCGAGACGCGCAAGGTGCGGGTCGGGCTGTCGTCCGACACCGCGACGGAAATCCTGGATGGGCTCGACGTCGGCGAAATCGTCGTGGCCGACGCCGGCTCCTCACTGCATGACGGCGACCAGATCAAGACCATGTTCGCCGATGAACTCGATCGCACGCGGGTACGCTGATGGCTCTCAATATCTCGGCATGGTCGATCCGGAATCCGCTGCCGTCGGTCGTCTTTTCGATCATCCTGCTGATCCTCGGCTGGACCTCCTTCGCCAAGCTCGCGGTGACGCGGCTGCCCTCGGCCGACATTCCCGTGATCTCGGTCGCGGTGTCGCAGTTCGGTGCTGCGCCCGCCGAGCTCGAATCCCAGATCACCAAGACCATTGAAGACGCGGTCTCCGGCGTCGAGGGTGTGCGGCACATCACCTCCTCGATCACCGACGGCCTGTCGCTGACCACCATCCAGTTCGCACTCGAGACCAATACCGACCGCGCGCTCAACGACGTCAAGGACGCAGTGACGCGGGTGCGCTCCAACCTGCCGCAGAACGTCACCGAGCCGCTGATCCAGCGCGTCGACGTCATCGGCCTGCCGATCGTGACCTATGCCGCGATCTCGCCCGGCAAGACGCCTGAGCAGCTCTCCTATTTCGTCGACGACGTGGTCAAGCGCGCGCTCCAGGGCGTGCGCGGCGTCGCCCAGGTCGAGCGCATCGGCGGTGTCGAGCGCGAGATCCTGGTCTCGCTCGATCCCGACCGCCTGCAGGCGATGGGCCTGACCGCCGTCAACGTCAGCCAGAGCCTGCGCGGCACCAATGTCGACGTCGCCGGCGGCCGCGCCGAGATCGGCAAGAACGACCAGGCGATCCGCACCCTGGCCGGCGCCAAGACGCTGAGCGACCTCGCCGGCACCATGGTCCCGCTGTTCGGCGGCGGCGAGGTCCGGCTCGACGATCTCGGCACCGTCACCGACACCATCGCCGACCGCCGCACCTTCGCCCGCTTCAACGGCGAGCCGGTGGTCGCGCTCGGCATCAAGCGCTCCAAGGGCGCCAGCGACGTGAAGGTCGCCGACGCCGTGCAGAAGCGCATCGACGCGCTCAAGGCCGCCTATCCCGACGTCGACCTCAAGCTGATCGACACCTCGGTCGAATACACCAACGGCAATTACGAAGCGGCGATCTCGACCCTGTTCGAGGGCGCCATCCTCGCCGTCGTCATCGTGCTATTGTTCCTGCGCGATCTGCGCGCCACCATCATCGCCGCGATCTCGCTGCCGCTGTCGATCTTCCCGGCGTTCTGGGCGATGGACCTCCTCGGCTTCTCGCTCAACCTCGTCAGCTTCCTCGCCATCACGCTGTCGACAGGTATTCTTGTCGACGACGCCATCGTCGAGATCGAGAACATCGTGCGGCACATGAACATGGGCAAATCGCCCTATCGTGCCGCGCTGGAAGCCGCCGACGAGATCGGCCTCGCGGTGATCGCGATCTCGCTCACCATCATCGCGATCTTCGCCCCCGCGAGCTTCATGTCGGGCATCGCCGGACAGTTCTTCAAGCAGTTCGGCATCACCGTCTCGGTGCAGGTGTTCTTCTCGCTGCTCGCGGCGCGCTTCGTCACGCCGGTGCTGGCCGCCTACTTCCTCAAACACGGCCATCACGAGGAGCCGCCGCCCGGGCGCGTGCTGCGGTCCTATCACCGGATCGTGGCCTGGTCGGTGAAGCACTATTTCATCACGGTGCTCATCGGCTTCGGCATCTTCGCCGCCTCGATCTGGAGCATCACGCTGCTGCCGCAGGGCTTCCTGCCGGCGCAGGACAGCGCGCGCTCGCTGCTTGCCCTCGAGCTGCCGCCGGGCACCCAGCTCGCCTACACCGAAAAGGTCACCGAGGATATCGTCGCGCGGCTGCGCAAGCGGCCCGAGGTGAAGAGCATCTTCGTCGACGGCGGTCGCGTCCCACCCGGCACCCAGGAAGTCAGGCGCGCCGCCCTCATCATCAACTATACGCCCAAGGGCGATCGCGACATCACCCAGCGCGAGCTGGAATTCTCGATCAGCCAGGAGCTGGAGAACATTCCCGACATCCGCTTCTGGTTCCTCGACGAAAACGGCCTGCGCGCGATCTCGCTGGTCGTGACCGGCGTCGACGCCAACATCGTCAACAACGTCGCCAGCGAGCTCGCGACGCAGATGAAGCGGATCCCGACCATCTCCAACGTGATCTCGGAAACCACGCTGGAGCGGCCCGAGCTGCGCATCGAGCCGCGCGCCGATCTCGCCGCACGCCTCGGTGTCTCCACGGAAAGCCTGTCGCAGACCATCCGCGTCGCCACCATCGGCGACGTCGGGCCCGCGCTCGCCAAATTCGACGTCGGCGACCGCCTGGTGCCGATCCGGGTGCAGCTCGAGGACGCCGCGCGCGGCAACCTCAAGACGCTCGAGCAGTTGCGCGTGCCGCTCGGTGAGCACGGCGAGAAGGGCGGCGTGCCGCTCTCGGTCATCGCCGACGTCAAGCTCGACCAGGGTCCGACCAGCATCAACCGTTACGACCGGGACCGCCAGGCCACCGTTGCCGCCGACCTCGTCGGCTCCGCGGCGCTCGGCGATGCCACCAAGAAGATCAACGAGCTGCCGGTGATGAAGAGCCTGCCGAAGGGCGTGAAGGTCTCACCGTCCGGCGACGCCGAAAGCCTGAACGAGCTGTCCGACGGTTTCGCCACCGCGATCACCGCGGGCCTGATGATGGTCTATGCCGTGCTGGTGCTGCTGTTCGGCACCTTCCTGCAGCCGATCACCATCCTGTTCTCGCTGCCGCTGTCGATCGGCGGCGCCATCGCGGCCCTGCTCGTCACCGGCAAGCAGCTCACCACGCCGGTCTGGATCGGCATCCTGATGCTGATGGGCATCGTCACCAAGAACGCGATCATGCTGGTGGAGTTCGCCATCGAGGCGATCCGCGACGGCAAGCCGCGCGACGAGGCCATGATCGACGCCGGCATGAAGCGCGCCCGCCCGATCGTGATGACCACGATCGCGATGGCCGCCGGCATGATGCCGAGCGCGCTCGCGGTCGGCGCCGGCGGTGAGTTCCGCTCGCCGATGGCGCTCGCGGTGATCGGCGGCCTGATCTTCTCGACCATCCTGTCGCTGGTGTTCGTGCCCGCGATGTTCATGGTGATGGACGATCTCGGCGCCCTGATCTGGCGCTTCGGCAAGCGGCTGATCGTGCACAGCGAGGATACCGAGGCCCCCGGTCATCACGAAGCTTCGCCGGCACAGCCGGCACCGAAGAGCATCGTGCATCCGGCGGCGGAGTAAGATTCGCGAGAGCCCCTACTCGTTCCGCGCGATCGCCGTCAGCTTGGTCATGTTCCTCAGCAGGATACGGCCACGCTGGAGATCGAGGATCGCGTCCTTGCGCCAGGCCTGAAGCTGGCGGTTGACGCTTTCGCGGGCGGCGCCGACGAAGACGCCGAGCTGCTCCTGCGAGATGTGCACCTCCGAGCCGAAATCGGCGGCGAGCGCGCAGAGCCGCCGCGCGAGGCGAACCGGCAGCGGCTGCAGCATGGACTCTTCCATGCGCTCGCTCTGCCAGCGGATGCGCTGGCACAGCAGCGCGATGATCTTGATCGCGACCTTCGGCTCGCGCTCGAGGAAGGCGAGAAAGTCTTCGCGCCGCAGCACGAACAATTCGCTGGCTTCGCCCGCGGTCGCGTCCGCGGTGCGGTTCTGGCCGTCCAGCACCGCGACCTCGCCGAACAGGTCGCCCGGCCCCATGAAATTCAGCGTCAGCCGGCTGCCGTCGGCGGCGCCGGTCTCGATACGGACCTGGCCGCGGCGCATGCCGAACAGCGCGTCTCCGGCATCGCCCTTCTGGAACAGCACCTCGCCGTTCGCCAGATGCTGGGTGTGGCAGAGATTGGACAGCCGCTGGAGCTCGTCTGCGCCGAGATCGGCGAACATCGGGTTCATCTTCAGGATGACCGCAAATTCGGCCTGCTTGCTCATTTCAACTTCCTTGTGAATTTACTTGTCAATTTCGCTGGCAAATCGGCTGGAACCATCAACGTCCAGAATCGCGTAAAACCGCGCCGGAGAAGTGTGTCATAAGTCACATAACTTTGCAGCACCCCCTGACTATTTTTGACCGCTTGGAGCGGCTTCCCGTCCCGGGATAAACTCACGCGCATAGGACGGGTGAGCGGCCGGGTTCGGCACCGTTCGTCCGTCGTTGGAAAGTCGACATGAGAGCAGTGAAATTCGCCGGCGCCGCGGTCGCCGCTGTCGTCATCGTGATCGCGCTTCTCCTCGTGGTCGGGATCCCATCGGGCTTCCTGACCTCGACGATTGCGTCGCGGGTCGAGAGCGCGACGGGCTATCGCCTGTCGATCGACGGCACCACCAGGATCAGCCTGTGGCCGACGCTGAACGTCACCTTGAACGATCTCACGCTTCAGGATCCGAAGGACCGCAGCGGCATTACGCGCCTCACCATCGACAGCGTGCAGGCCGACATGTCGCTCTCCAGCGTCTGGTCGGGCCGCCCGAAGATCAGCGAACTCATCGTCACCCGCCCCGTGCTCTACCAGCCGCTGCTGCGCGAGCGCCTGCCGAATGCCGGCACCTCGTCGAAGCCGCTGGCGCTCGACACGGACGGCGCGACCATCGACCGCGTCAAGGTCACCGACGGCGAGGTCGCATTCGCGCGCGTGCGCGATCGCGTCGAGAGCCGCATCAGCGCCATCAATGCCGATGCCGTCGTTGGCCGCGACCGCAACGTCAGCATCACCGGCACCGCGCGCGTCGGCGAGCACCCGACCAAATTCGACATCAAGGCGACGACGCCCGCGCCGCCAACCGACCGGCCGACGATCCCGGTGGAGTTCGCCATCGACATGCCTGATGTGCTGAAGTCCCGGCTCGCAGGTCACGCCGAGATGCGGCTGAGCGGCGATCTCGTGATGATCAACGGCGTAAACGGCACGCTCGGCGACGGCGCGTTCAACGGCTGGGCCTCGGTCGACATCGCGAGCAAGCCTCTGGTCAAGGTCGATCTCGACTTCCAGCGGCTCACGATTCCGCTGGCGAAATCGCCGGACGGTGCGTCCGGACAGCCCTGGAGCAATGCGCCGATCGACGTGTCCGGGCTCAATTATGTCGATGCACAAATCAGGATCTCCGCGAACGACGCCGTGATCGGCGATGCGCGTCTTGCGCCGCTGGCGCTCGATGCAAAGCTCGCCGGCGGCGTGCTGAAGGCCGGCACCGCCAATCTCGGCGCCTATGGCGGCCAGGTCTCCGGCGAAGTGATCCTGGATGCGACCAGCGGCGCGCCGAGCTTTGCCATGCATTCCGACCTCGTCGGAGTGCGCGCGCTGCCGCTGCTCCAGGGCCTTGCCGAATTCGACCGGATCGACGGCAAGCTGCAAGCCAAGCTCGCATTGCGCAGCGCCGGCACCAGCCAGCGCGCCCTGATGGCGAACATGCAGGGCACGGCCTTCGTCAATTTCCAGGACGGCGCCATCCGCGGCATCAACGTCGCGCAGATGATCCGCTCGCTGACATCGGGCACGCTGTCCGGCTGGCAAGACAACCAGAACAGCGGCCAGGACCAGAGCACGGATTTGTCGCAGCTCTCGGCCTCCTTCCGCATCGACAAGGGACAGGCGGTGACGACCGATCTCAACCTGATCGGGCCGCTGGTGCGCGTGACCGGCGCCGGCACCATCGCGCTCGACACCAAGATGTTGGGCTTTCGCGTCGAGCCGAAGCTGGTGATGACCACCGAGGGCCAGGGCCGCGCCTCCGAGCCGGTCGGCTTCGGCATCCCCGTGATGATCCAGGGCAGCTGGTCGCAGCCGCGGATCTACCCTGACATGGCCGGCATGCTCGACAATCCCGACGCCGCCTACGCCAAGCTGCGCGAGATGGGCAAGGGCCTGTTCGGGCCTGATGGCGCCGGGCTCGGCAATATCCTGGGCAGCCTTGGTCTCGGCGGCACGACCGCGCCGGGTGGCGGCAATGCAGCCGGCAACGCCAATCCGCAAACCCAGCAGCCGGGGCAGAACAATCTGCTCGGCGGCCCGCTGGGCGAGGCGCTCGGCAATCTGATCCAGCAGGGGCTTTCCAGCGGAGCTGCAACCGGTGCTGGCACCGGCCGCAGCCGCAGCCTGCCCGCGACGCCGTCCACACCGGCACCGGAGGCCTCGCCCGCGCCGGCGCCCCCGGCCTCGGACGAGCCGCCGGTGGCGCAGCAGGACAGCCAGCCCATGAACGACGTGTTGCGGCAGCTCTTCAATAATCGATGATTGGCGGACCAACAGGCTGGACTCCACGCCAATCCCTTACATCGGCCCGGCCTTTCCCTGCTTCCTCCGAACGGATGAGCCTGCGACAATTCACCACCCTTTAGGCCCGACCCGGCGTCCACTTCGGGTAACCACGCCGGCCGGTCCTCCGGTCCCCGGGACGTCCCTTGGCCCAAATTGTGATAGAAGGGCGGCTGGGCCTGTACGGCCCGTAGCGCCGGCGTCGATGGCGGCGCAAGAGGATCCGGATGGCGGGAGCGAACGACAAGACACGGTTTCTGCGCGAGGGCCTGTTCGCCAAATACGTCGTCTCCCTCGTCGGCCTCGTCGTGTTCGTCCTCGCCGTCAGCGGCGCGATGGAGACCTGGATCTCCTATCGCGCCACCAAGACACAGCTGACCGACGGGCTGGAGGACAAGGCGCAGGCCGCGGCCCGGCGGGTGGAACAGTCGATCTCCGAGCTCGAGCGCCAGATCAGCTGGGTGACCCGCGCGAGCCAGGACACCCTCGAGAAGCGCCGCGCCGACTACGCCCAGCTCCTGCACCAGGTCGCGGTGGTCAACCAGCTGTTCCAGCTCAACGGC
This sequence comes from Bradyrhizobium sp. B025, assembly GCF_042257955.1. NCBI lineage: Bacteria > Pseudomonadati > Pseudomonadota > Alphaproteobacteria > Hyphomicrobiales > Nitrobacteraceae > Bradyrhizobium > Bradyrhizobium sp. B025. The sequence continues at coordinate 8,589,287 of NZ_CP170150.1, forward strand.
GACGGCCGCGAGGTGCTGCGCGTCTCGCGCCAGTCGACCACGACCGGCGGCAATGCCGACCTCTCCCGCGACATGCGCTTCACCGACACCGTCGCCCGCGGCGTCAGCTACGCGCCGGCCTGGTTCTCCGACAGGACTCCGTTGATGTCGATCTCGGTGGCGCATTCCGGCTTCAACGCCGGCGTCACGGTCGCTGAGATCGATCTCAGCTTCCTCTCCGAATTGCTGTCCGACGCCCAGGTCGGCAAGGCGGCCTTTGCCTATGTGGTCGATCCGCGCGGCCGCGTGCTGGCGACGTCCTCGAAAGGACCCGATGTCGGCAAGGACCTCTCCAAGCTGCCGCAAGTGGCTGCCGCGATTTCGCCCGGCCGCGGGCCCGACACGTCAGGCACCGACTTCAACGGCTATTCGGTGCTGACCGCCGCGAGCACCGTACCGAAGCTCGGCTGGAGCGTGCTGTTCGAGCAGCCGACCACGCAGGCCTTGACGCCGATCCGCGATCAGCTGGTGCGCATCGCGCTCTTGATCGGCATGGGCCTGATGGTCGCGATCCTCGCCGGCACGCTGCTCGCCCGCCGCATGATCATTCCGATCACGGCGCTGCGCGACGGCGCGCACAAGCTCGGCGAAGGCGATTTCAGCCACCGCATCGACGTGCACACCTCCGACGAGCTGGAAGATCTCGCCGGCCAGTTCAACCGCATGGCCACCCAAATCCAGGAGACCTATTCGAACCTGGAGACCAAGGTCGAGGAGCGCACCCGCGATCTCGCGCAATCGATCAACGAGCTCAAGGTGCTGGAAGAGGTCGGCCGCGCCGTCGCCTCCTCGCTCGATCTCAACGCGGTGCTGCCGACGATCGCCGCCCGCGCGATCGAGATCACCCATGCCGATGCGGTGCTGATCTACGGCTTCGACGCCGGGACGCGTCGCTTCAACCTGGTCGAATCCAACGGCATCGACAAATCGGCTGACGGCGCCCATGTCACGATCGACGAAGGCGACAACATCCTGAGCGATGCCGCCGGTAGCGGCGAGCCGATCGCGCTTGCCGATCTCGACCATGCGGCCGAGCAGCCGCTGCGCGACGTCGCGATCGAGGCCGGCTTCCACTCCGTGCTGGTGGTGCCGCTGGTTGACCAGCAGGGCACGCTCGGCTCACTCGTTGTTTTGCGCCGTGCCGGCGGCGAGTTCGCCGCCAGCATCATCGGCCTGATGCGGACCTTCGCGAACCAGGCGGTGCTGGCGATGCGCAATGCGCGCCTGTTCACCGAGGTCGATCACAAGAGCCACGCGCTGGAAGCGGCGCACGAGACCGTGCGCGCCCAGGCGGACAAGCTGCGCGTGCAGACCGAGCAGCTCAAGGACTGGAATAAGTCGCTGGAGGAGCGCGTCGAGAAGCAGCTCGGCGAGATCGAGCGCATCCGCAAGCTCGAGCGGTTCCTGGCACCGCAGGTCGCGCAGTTGATCGCCTCCTCCGACAGCCCCGAGGGGCTGCTCACCAGCCAGCGCCGCGAGGTCACGGTCGTGTTCTGCGACCTGCGCGGCTTCACCGCGTTCACGGAAGCGACCGAGCCGGAAGAGGCGATGAACGTGCTGCGCGAATATCACGCGGCGCTCGGCACGCTGATCTTCAAGTATGAGGGCACGCTCGACAAATATGCCGGCGACGGCGTGATGATCCTGTTCAATGCACCGATTCAATTCGAGGACCACACCCAGCGCGCCGTGAAGATGGCGGTGGAGATGCGCGACACCATCGGCCCGCTGACCGAGCGCTGGCGCAATCGCGGGCATAGCCTCGGCTTCGGCATCGGCATTGCCCTCGGCTATGCGACGCTCGGCCAGGTCGGCTTCGAGCAGCGGCTGGAATATGCCGCGATCGGCAGCGTCACCAACCTCGCCTCCCGCCTCTGCGGCGAGGCCAAAGCCAACCAGATCGTGGTCAGCCGCCGCGTCTACGGCATGGTCGAACCCTGGGTGGAGGCGCGCGCACTCGACGACCTCGTGCTCAAGGGATTCAATCATCCCGTGCTGGCGATGGAGATATTGAGCTGGCGCGAGGAAGTGGAGAACGTGGTGAATGCCGCGGCGGCGCGCAGGCGGGGGTAGCCCTCGCTCTCAGCCGCACGCTCGCTGCGTTCCCTTCCCCCTTGCGGCAGGGCAATCGCATTTAAGGCCGTTGCTCTGCGGCCCATCCTTCGAGACGCCCGCCTTTGGCGGGCCCTCAGGATGAGGACGGAGTTCGCGGCAGCAATTTCGACCGGCAAGGATGCCGCTTAGCCTCATCCTGAGGAGACCGCGGAGCGGTCGTCTCGAAGGACGAGGCGCGCGCTCAGGCCCTGCCAAAAGTCATATGCGATTGCCCTGCCGCAAGGGGGGAGGGTGCGCAGTGGAGCAAGCCGCACCGTCGTCGCGACTCTTGCGACGACACTACGAACCACATCCCTCCAACCCGCGACTAACGATCGCCTCAACGACGAGGCACACTCCGGATGGGAGACGATCGTGTCGCTTGGCTTGCCTTCGCGCGCCTATGACTTGCAGATGCTGGACCGTCCGACTGAGCGTGCGCGCGACCACGGCTGGGTCTATGGCTTGCCGCCGGGCATCACATCCGAGCAATGGCCGCTCGATCCCGTCACCGGCTATCCGCTGATGCACGGGTTTACGCTTCTGCTGCCTGACGATTATCGCGTGCATGGCGAAGACATCGTCGCGGTGTCGTTCTTCGCCACCGCGCCCGATCACAATGACGGCGGCGCGCCCGATGATCCTGAAATCCGCGAGACGGTGCTGGCGCTCCCCTCGCATCCGCGCCTGTCGCGCATGACTGACATTCTCGATTACGAATATGCTGCGCTGCTGCTGACCAAGGCGGAATATGACGGCGCTTTCGCGACGCCGCCGGCGCCGCTTGCGCTGGCGACGGCCGACCGGCCGCGCTGGCTGGATGTCGGCGGCGCCTGCGCCTTCTTCGAGGCCGCCGCGCCCTACGCCAGGAAGATGTTCGCCGCGCCGCCGCGCGCCGATCTCGCCGAGACCCGCGCGATCGCCTTGACGCCGCGCGCGAGCGATCCCAATGCCGGCAAGGGCCCGCAGGACGAGCACGTCCGCCAGAACCCACCGACCGGCTATCAGCCCTATTACTATTATGTCGGCGGCGTGCCGAGCCGCGACAATTTTCGCCTGCACGATTGGAGCAAGGACCACGCCCACAACCATCTCGGCGGCACCATGCGGCCGTGCCAGGCGGTGCCGGAGATGAGCCCGTTCTACATCGAGTTCGAGGAATATTTCGGCGGCTACAATTTCGGCGGCGGCAATGCGCAGCTCGACTTCAAGGAGATGAAGTTCGACTGGGCGTGCGGATAGTCACGCCCCCCGCTTCGGTCCGATCGCCTCGAAGCCGGCCTTCTGCTCGTCGCTCAGGTCCGCCTCGAAATCGTCGAGCGCATCGGCAACGCCGTTCACCGCTTGCAGCATCGTCTCCAGCCGTGCCTTCACGGCCGTGAGGCGGCCTTGCGGTGTCGCGGCGGGCTTGGCCGGGCAGGCGCTCAGCGTCTCCATGGTGCGCAGCGTGGTGTCCTGGAGCACGTCGAGCCGGGCGCGGCCGATGTCGTCGAGGCGAAGCGTGGACGCGATGTCGGCCACGGGCCATTGCTGCTGCACGAGCTGCTCGTACTGGCGCTGCAGCTGGGTGTCATAGCGAGGATCGCTGTCCGCCGCGCAGGCGCTTGCTGCCTGCGCATCCTTGTGCTGGCCCGCTGCAAGCGCGGCGAGACGCTCTTGCCCCAGCGCGTCGAATTTCTTCTTCTGGTTCGCGTCGAGCAGATCGACAAATTTGGCGAGCTGCGGCGCTATCGCGTCCGTTGCCTTGATCATGGCCTCCAGGCGCTCGCGCATCAGGCCGAGGCGCTCCGATGCGGTCGCAGGCACCTGCGCCGGGCAGGTCGCGCGAATGCTGTTGCGCGCCGCCGTCGAGGCGGCACTGAGATCATCGAGCGCGGTGCGCTGCAATTCGTTCGGCTGCACGGCGGCAGCAATGCGATCCGCGGGGAAGCCGGCGGGATCGCTGACGTCACAGATGTTTTGCGCCGACGGAATCCTGCGCGCAAACCGGCCTTGCGGCGCGGCGTAGGCGGCAAGCTCCTTGGCCGCATAGGGCGAGAACAGCGCGGCGTAGATGTCGCCGTAGCCGTAGAGCGAGATGCTGGTCGTATCGCCGAGGATGACGGCATTGGCGAGATCGTCATGGGCGAACGGCCAGAACACCGGACCGGCCCAGCCATAGCTGCCGTCGGGGTGGCGCCACCAGCCCTGCGGGCGGCGGCCGCCATGCCAGCCCGACAGCGCCGCTTGCGCCGTGAGCACCGCGCGCAGGATGGCGGGATTGGGCGGTTGCCGGCTCTCGACGCCGCGGGGATCCTGCGACCGCAACGCGGCGGAGCGGTATCCGCCGCCTCGCACCGCCATGCGGGCATGACGCAGGCGCGACAGGCCGATCACGTGGCCGACGGCGAACCGCGCGACGCCGAGCGGCCCGCCGCGCAGCCCGAACTGCGCTTCGGCCCTGTTCGGCAGCAGCACCGCCAGAACGACAAGGGCGGCGCCCGCCAGCACGGGGCCCATCCGTGATCCCGACATGATCGCTGACCTGACCACCTTGGCCCTCCTCCAGCGCCAAGCGCGCACCACCTCGCATCACATGACGCGCGGGGGAACCAAAGGTTCCGGGAGTACGACGGTCAAAGCGTCGCGGCGGCGAGAAGAAGCGCCGCGCTCATTCCGCCTTTTGCGGCAGCACGAGAGTCTGGCCGGGATAGATCAGGTTCGGGTTGTGGATCTTCGCGCGGTTGGCGTTGAAGATCACGGCGTAGCGGGCGCCGTCGCCGTAAGCGAGCCGGCTGAGCGCCCACAGGCTGTCGCCGCGGGAGATCACCCGACTGCCGCCCGCCTCCGCCGGTGTGCCGCTGAGGGCGTCGCCCGGCGACGCCGATGCGACCGTCGTGGCGGCAGGCGCTCGCGCCATGCTGCCCCTAGATTTCGTCGCGCCCATCATTCTGGGCCGCGCCGCGGGCCTGTCCGATGCCGACGGCAGGGATGCCACGACATCCGATCTCGCGTCCGGCGTCGCGGCCCGCTTCGTTTCCAGTTTGGCGGCGGGCGGTGCAACGCGCGCCGGCGGCGGCGCCGCCTCCGCGATCGTCACCGGCATGGTGCGGCTGGACTGCGTGACGGTGCCATCCGGCGCCCTGGCGCGCAGGGTCAGCTCGTAGCTGCCGGCGGGAAGTTGCGGCGGCGTCATGACGAACTGGCCCGACGCATCGGCCACGACCGAATCAAGCGGCTGGCCGTCGCGCAGCAGCTCGACCTTTGCGCCCGGCGTGGCCTGGCCCGCGATCACCGCCGCTTCGCCATGGTCGTCGATGCGCGCGACGTCGAACCGGGGACCGGCGTCGGTCGCGGCCACCGGCGGCTTGACCGGCACGAGATCAGCCAGCGCCGTGACCTGCTTCTGCGTCTCGGCCAGTGGACCCGCAGGCTTCGGCGCGGCGGCGGACGCGGGCGGCGCGCCGGCCGCGAGCTTCGGTTCTTCGGGCGTCGGCGCTGCCTTGGTCTCGGGATTAGGTTCGGTCTTGATTTCGGCGTTGGCTCCGACCTTGGCCTCAGGCTTGGCCGCGACGGCGATCTCGGTGCTCGTCCCGCCCGGCAACAGGCGGCGCAGCTCGGTGGGGCCGATCACCAGCACGGTGCCGACCACCGCGAGCAGGCAGAATGCAATGAAAGCCTTGGAAGCGGTCATCATCAGAAAGCAGACCCTTGCTGGCAAATCGGCCGATGACGGCAAGTTGCTCCGATTTGGCTACGGCAGCAAGACGGTCGAAGGGATTACCGCCCTCCGTTCCCACCCGCTACGGATGAACCGGCGCGGCCCCGTCGGCGTCAAATGATCGAGGCCGCATCGCGGCCTATTTTTTGAGGATTTTTCCCGTGACTGCATTCTGCCGCCCCGCGCCATGGCTGGCGCTTGCCGTGATGCTCGCCGCCACCCCCGCACTTGCCGCCTCGGGCCCGCCGCCGGACTACATCCTCACCGACAATGCCGATCTCGCCTTCACCTCGCCCGACGGCGCCACCCGGATCGAGCAGTACATGAAGGACAGCAAGGATTTCGACGTCAAATGGCAGGCCTGGGCGAGGAACGGCGAGCGGATGACGGAGCTGAAGCCCGAGCAGGGCTATGGCGCCGGCTTCCGCTTCACCAGCGACTCGCAATGGCTGGTGCGGATGCAGAAGACCGGCTCGGGCGAGCAGGATCTGTTTCTCTACCATGTCGAGAACGGCGCCTTCGTGAGCACGACGAAGAAGTCGCTCAGTGACCTCGCCTGGGCCTATTTCCACAGCCGGCCGGACACGAAGAACATGAAGCTCGACTACCACATCTCGGCCAATCTGATGAAGGGCACCGAAGATGCTTATCGCTGGCTCGGCGTTGACTGGCCCAACAACCGCTACCTCCTGATCTCGCTGTCGGGCGAAATGGACAAGCATCCGAAGAACGTCGCCGTGAAGGGACTGGCCGACTGGAGATGCCGTTATGACCTCAAGACCGGCAAGTTCGACGTGCCGGCGATGTTCGCCAAGGGCAACGCGGAGGCGCTGAACTGGGAGATCCGCCGGTGAGATGTGGCCTCCGCCGACCCTGGGCGGCTGCGCTCAAACAAAAACGCGAAAACAACCCCAAGCACAGTAGAACCGCAGGGCGGGGCGGCGAGGCGTAACTTGCCTTGCGGACTGGCTTTCCGCCAGCCAGGGCGCCAACCTCCCGATTCCGTTCCGATTCATATTTTCGTAACCCTCACTGGTAACGGGGTCTTGTCGGTTTTGCTGCATCTTGCATCCCACGGGAGGGCTGGATGGGCACATCGATCCGATGGACCGCGCGGATGCGCGCGCTGCTGCGCCGTTGGCGCGGGGCGCCGCTGACATGGCTGATCGTCGGCGGCTTCGTGCTGATGGCTGCAACCGCCATCGGCACCGCGCTCACCGTCGATCGCTTCCGGCAGAATGCGATCGAGAGCGGCCGCGACAGCCTGGAGAGTGCCGTCCGCCTGCTGGCCCGCCATTTCGACCGCGAGTTCGCGGATTTCGCGGTGCTCCAGAAGAGCGTCATCGCCGAGCTCGAAAGCCACGGCATCGCCTCCACCGACGTCTTCCGCAGCGAGATGGGCACCCTCGCCATGCACGAGGCGTTGCGCGCAAAAGCCAGCGGCTGGTCCGACGTCGCCGGCGCCAATGTGTTCGACGCCAACGGCGCGCTCATCAACTCGTCGCGGCGCTGGCCGGTCGCCGACATCTCGGTCGCCGACCGCGGCTATTTCAACCGCCTCAAATCCGACCCGACCTCGCAGGAGGAGATCGAGGTCGTGCCCGGACGGTTCGGCAACGGACCGGCGATCGTGTTCGCGCGGCGCGTCTCCGGCCCCCATGGCGAATTCCTCGGCATGGTCTCGCGCGCGATCACGCCCGACCAGCTCGAATCCTTCTTTGCCTCGACGGGGCTCGGCGACGATTCCTCGATCGCGATGCACCACCAGAACGGCCAGCTGCTTGCGCGCATTCCGCATGTCGACGCGATGATCGGGCAGAACTACCACACCGGCTCCCCCGAGCAGAAAGCCGTGTTCGAGCGCACCTTCGTCACGATGCAGCTCGCGAGCCCGATCGACGGCAAGGACCGCATCGTCGCCTCCCGCCTCCTGACCGGCGCGCCGCTGGTGATCGTTGCGACCAGGTCGCTGGACGCGACGCTCGCCACCTGGCGCACGCAAACGAAATTCTTCGTCACCGTGGCCGTGCTGTCGATCGGCCTGCTCGTCCTGACGCTGTTCCTGATCTTCCGCCAGGTGACCCGCCGGCTCTCGCTGGAGAAGCAGCGGCTTGACACCGCGCTGAACACCATGACGCAGGGCCTTCTGATGTTCGACCAGGACGAGCGGCTGATCGTCTGCAACCGGCGCTACATCGAGATGTACCACCTGTCCACCGACGTGGTGAAGCCCGGGGCCTATTTCCGCGACGTCATCCAGCATCGCCACGACACCGGGTCGTTCGACGGCGACGTCGATTCCTATTGCGACGGCATTTTGGGCAGTGTCGGACGGACCCAGAGCACGATCGTCGAGACCGCCGACAGCCGCCTGATCGAGATCAAGAACCAGCCCGGCGCCGCCGGCGGCTGGCTTGCCACCCACGACGACGTCACCGAGCGCATCCGCGCCGACGAACGCATCGCGCATATGGCGCATTACGACGCGCTGACCGACCTGCCCAATCGCGTGCTGATGCGCGGCCATCTGGAACGCCGCGTGGCGGAGCTTGCCGAGGGCAAGCCGTTCGCGATCCTCTATATCGACGTCGACGAGTTCAAGGGCGTCAACGATTCGCTCGGACACGAGGTCGGCGACGAGCTGCTGCGCCAGGTCGCGAACCGCCTGCGCGCCTGCGTCAGCGGCAACGACCTCGTCGCGCGGCTGGGCGGCGACGAATTCGCCATCGTCAAGGCCGGTACCCGCGACCAGGCCGAGCTGACGGCGCTGGCGGAAACGATCCTCAACGCATTGCGTGCGCCCGTGAACTGCAAGGGCCAGGAGGTTCCGACCGATGCCAGCATCGGCATCGCGATCGCGCCCGACCACGGCGACAATCTCGACGACCTGCTCAAGCGCGCCGACCTGGCGATGTATGCCGCCAAATCCGAGGGCCGCCGCACCTTCCGCGTCTTCGTGCCCGAATACGACGCCAAGGCGCGGCTGCGCCGGCAGCTGGAGCTCGATCTGCGGCAGGCGCTCGCGCGCGGCGAGTTCGAGGTGCACTATCAGCCGCTGGTCGACCTCGCGGCCAACGTCGTGACCGGCTGCGAGGCGCTGCTGCGCTGGCACCATCCGGAGCGCGGCATGGTCTCGCCCGCCGACTTCATTCCGGTCGCGGAAGACACCGGACTGATCGGCGAGATCGGCGAATGGGTGCTCAAGGAGGCCTGCACGGAGGCGGCCTCCTGGCCCGGCGATATCCACATCGCCGTCAACGTCTCGCCGGTGCAGTTCCGTTCCAAGACGCTGGCGCTCAAGGTCGCCGCCGCGCTTGCCGAATCGGGCCTGGCGCCCGGGCGGCTCGAGCTCGAGGTCACCGAAACCGTCCTCATTCGCGACGACGAGGAGGCGCTGACGATCCTCCAGCAGTTGCGCGAGCTCGGCGTGCGCATCGCGCTCGACGATTTCGGCACCGGCTATTCGTCGCTGAGCTATCTGCACCGCTTCCCCTTCGACAAGATCAAGATCGACCGCAGCTTCATCAGCGACATCGGCGAGCCCGAGGACTCCTCTCCGATCGTCCAGGCCGTGGTGCACATGGCCGCCGCCCGCCGCATGGCGACGACGGCCGAAGGCGTCGAGACCGAGGCGCAGCGCGAGGTGCTGCGCCAGCTCGGATGCAGCCAGATGCAGGGCTGGCTGTTCAGCCCGGCCGTCCCGGCCGCGAAGCTGAAGCGGTTGCTGTCGGCGCAGGCGGCCGCGGCTTAAGCGCCGTTTGCGCAGGCGATGACGGTGAAAACACCTCTCGCGCGGCCCGGAATAGGCTTCAGGTGGCGAATTGACGCGCGCGGCGGCCTTATCGATTGACACGGCGGCCCGGGAGTGTTCACGTCGTCCCCGAACTGTATCGCGGCGACAAGCAGCTCGCGTGTTCGAGGCCGGCGCTGAAGATCGCCGTCACTGTCATCCTCACGATCGCAATGAAGCTCCTGCGCAATCGGCTGCGTGCAGGACTGCCGTATTTCGCAGCCGGACGAGGAGACACAATTGCAGGTACTTGTTCGCGACAACAATGTCGACCAGGCGCTTCGTGTCCTGAAGAAGAAGATGCAGCGCGAGGGCGTGTTTCGGGAAATGAAACAGCGGCGCTCCTACGAGAAGCCGTCGGAGAGAAAGACGCGCGAAAAATCCGAGGCCATTCGCCGCGCCCGCAAGCTCGCTCGCAAGCAGGCGATCAGGGAAGGCTTGCTGCCGGCGCCGCCGAAAAAGAAGCTTCCGGAGCGCAAGCCGCCGCTGCCGCAGACCGCTGCCAGGCCCGCGGGCTGAAACGGCGGCACGACAACGCCGTGAGACCGACCGGGCAATGAGAACAGGCCGGCATCGTTGCTGCGCATCTTGTATCCGGGAAGATGGTCCATATCTCATCGGCATGATGAAGCTCACACTCGTCCAGGACCAGGCTATCCAGGCGCTCATGGCAGGCATCGTCGGCGCCGAGACGTTCGATCGCGTCTTCGCGGGCATCCGCTTCGACAATATCGAGGGCACGATGCTCTACGCCTTCGCCGGGAACGCGGAGGTCGCGTCCGACATCGAGGACAGCTACTCGCCCTACATCGCCGCGGTCGCATCGCAGGTGCTGGACAAGCAGGTGGACGTCGTCATCGTGATGCCGAAAGTGCTGCAATAGGGTTCATCGAGCGAGACGGCGCACACCCGCCGTCCGTCTCGCCCCGCGGCATCGTCCCACCCTGCAGACCTCATGGCGCCACCAACAAAAGCCGTGGCGTGACCTCGAAATAAATCCGCGCTAACCTCTTGAGCACAAGAACAAGAGGAAACGCCAATCGTGTACGACTACATTATCGTGGGCGGCGGCTCGGCGGGGTCCGTGCTGGCCCACCGGCTCTCCGCAAAGAGTGCCAACAAGGTCCTGCTCTGCGAAGCCGGACAGGACACACCACCCGGCAACGAGCCGGCCGAGATCAGGGACAGCTATCCGGGCACGGCCTATTTCGATCCGCGCTTCCACTGGACGGAATTGAAGGTCACGACGCAGGTCGTCAGCCACAACAATCCGAACGAAGCGCGTCCGCCCTTGCGCAAATACGAGCAGGCGCGCGTGCTCGGCGGCGGCTCGTCGATCAACGGCCAGATGGCCAACCGCGGCGCGCCGACCGACTACGACGAATGGGATGCGCGGGGTGCCGAAGGGTGGACGTGGAACGACGTGCTGCCGTTCTTCAAGAAGGTCGAGCGCGACCTCGATTTCGACGGCCCGTATCACGGCAAGGACGGCCGGATCCCGGTGCGCCGGATTCCGCGGGAGCACTGGACACGGCATTCGCAGGCCTTCGCCGATGCCTTCCAGCAGGCCGGTCATCAATTCGTGGCGGACCAGAACGGCGAGTTCGTCGACGGCTATTTCGCGGTGACGCACTCCAACCAGGCCGAGCAGCGCGTCTCCGCCGCGATGGGCTATCTCGATCGCGACACCCGCAAGCGCGCCAACCTCACGATCTCCACCAACACGCAAGTTCGGGAGCTGCTGTTCGAAGGCACGCAATGCGTCGGCGTGAAGGCCAGGGTCGACGGGCGGGAGCAGGAATTCCGCGGACGCGAGATCATTCTCTCCAGCGGCGCCATCCATTCGCCGGCGCATCTGCTCCGCGCCGGTATCGGCCCGGTCGGCCACCTCAAGGACATGGGGATTCCCGTGCTGACGGGCTTGCCGGGCGTCGGCCAGCGCCTGATGGATCATCCCTCGATTTCGCTGTCGTCCTTTGTCCGCCGCGGCGCGCGCATGAACGAGCATACCAGGCGCCACATGCAGCTTGGCCTGCGCTATTCGTCCGGGCTGTCAGGGGTGCCGAAGGGCGACATGTTCGTCGTCGTGCTCAGCAAATCGGCCTGGCACGCGGTCGGCGCGCAAATCGGCTCGCTGCTGACCTTCGTCAACAAGACCTATTCCGAGACCGGACAGGTCAAGCTTGCCTCGCGCGACCCTTCCGCAGAGCCGATCGTCGAGTTCAACCTGCTGTCGGACCGGCGCGACCTCGATCGGCTGATGAGCGGCTTCCGCAAGATGGCGGCGGTGCAGATGAGCGAAATCGTCAGGAAGGTGACGGACAAGCCGTTCCCGGCCGCCTATACCGACAAGGTCCGCAAGATCGGCGTGGTCAACACCAGGAACAAGATCCTGACCAGGATCGCGGCGGCGCTCATGGACGGGCCGGCGGCGCTGCGTCACTATCTGATCGACAATTTCGTGGTCGAAGGCTTCACCTTCGATGACGTGATGAACGACGACGAGGCGCTTGAAGCCTTCGTGCGCAAGGCGACCATCGGCGTGTGGCACGCCTCGTGCTCATGCCGCATGGGCCGGGCCGACGATCCGATGGCGGTGGTCGACAACCAGGGCCGCGTCAGGGGTGTCCAGGGTCTGCGGGTCGTCGACGCCTCGATCTTCCCGGTGGTGCCATGCGCCAACACCAACTTTCCGGTGCTGATGTCGGCAGAGAAGATCGCTGCAACCATGCAGTGAGCGATCCCGGCGGGACGAGGTCCGGAAGCGGAGGCGAGTCCAAACCGGACCTCGGACCGCAGACGTCACCCTCGGGCGAAGCCGGCGATCGGGGAACAGCATCCCGGTCGGGACGAAAGTTCACATCAGCCGTTTGGCCGCGTGCACTTCGACGAACTCGGCGTCGGGATGCGTGACGATGGTGGCGAACATGATGCCGCTGATGATCAGCGACCAGGCGGTGTCCCAATAAATCCAAAACACGTGCCAGCCTCCGTTTTGGCGTCCTCCGCCCGCGAGATCAGGGGTAACGGCGGGAAGGGGGCTGCCGTTCCCTAGCGATCATGTGGCCCTGCGGCCTGAGATGGAGCAGAGGAAGCGCAGCGCTGTTCAAGTTTGTCGGAGAGACCTTGCGATCGGTTTAACCGGTGTGGCGCTTTGCCACGACATCCTCATCCCGCGGACCCTTTCATCCCCTTGGGCTGTGAACGAGTTCATAGAGGCGCGGCCGTTTGCAGTGCACGATGGTTCGCACGCGCCCCGGCGCATCGAACATTCGACCGACGGATTTTCGCCATGCGCAAACGACTCGTCGCCTGGACCATCCTGACCTCGGCATTGCTCGCGGTCGTCGTGTGGACCGTGCTCGGGCCGCCCGACCATCCCGCCGGCCCGAATCTGCACTTCCGCAACCTGACGGCCGCGGTGCGGTAGCCGCCTTCGGCGCGACGCAACCGATACCATTTCGGCATCGATCGATCTCATTTGGAATTTGGTGCGGCGAGGCGCCTGCCGCTATCCTCTGCGACAAAACGACAATGCCGCACTGGCCCCGAGGAGAACGCCCATGCCGAGACCGACACGCTGCGTCGCATCCAAAACGCCCCGCGCTGCGATCGCCACCACCCTCGCCTTCCTTGCCCTCATTTCGGGAGTTCGCGCCGGCATGGCCGAGACCTTTGCCTATGTCGGCAATGCCGACAGCAACGACATCAGCGTGTTCAAGCTGTCCGAAAGCGGCGAGATGACACCGGTGCAGACCGCCGCCTTCACGGGCGTCGAAAAGCCGGGCTCCTCGACGCCGCTCGCGATCACACCCGACCACGGCGTGCTGATTGCCGGCGTCCGCTCGCAGCCGTTCCAGGCGGTGAGTTTTGCGATCGACCCCAAGACGGGCCAGCTCAGCCATATCGGCAACGGGCCGCTCGCCGACAGCATGGCGAACATCGCAACCGACCGCGGCGGCAAGGTCCTGTTCAGCGCCTCCTATGGCGGCAACAAGGTCGCGCTGAATCCGCTTTCCGCGAACGGCGTCGTGGGCGAGCCGAAGCAGGTGATCCCGACCGGGCTGAACGCGCACGCCTTCCTGCCCTCGCCCGACAACCGCTTCGTGTTCGCGACCAATCTCGGCTCCGACCAGGTGCTGAGCTTCGCGTTCGACGCCACGACCGGTACGCTCACGCCGAGCGATCCGCCGAACTACAAGGTGCCGGAAAAATCGGGGCCGCGGCACTTCGTGTTCCATCCGAACGGCAAGTTCGTCTATCTCATCCACGAACTGAACGGCGATGTCGCTGCTTTCACCTATGAGGCCAAGAGCGGCGCATGGGACGAGATCCAGCGCACCACCGCACTGCCGGAGGGTTTTAATGGGAAACCCTGGGCCGCCGACATCCACATCACCCCGGACGGGCGCTTCCTCTACGCCTCCGAGCGCACGACCAATACGCTCACCGCCTACAAGGTCGATGCGGCCAGCGGCAAGCTGACCACGGTCGGCAGCGTGCCGACCGAGAAGCAGCCGCGCGGCTTCAACATCGATCCGTCCAGCCGCTACCTCGCCGCGGTCGGCGAGCTGTCCGACGGCATGACGGTCTATGCCATCGACCAGAGCAGCGGCGCGCTCAGCAAGCTGAAATCCTACCCCACCGGCAAGAAGCCGAACTGGGTGGAGTTCCTGAGCCTGCCGTGAGGGGCCGCGGCCGGCCTAAGTAATCATCCGTAATTTCAAAGTCCGGGGCTTTTCATCATATGACGGTCATGGACCGTCATATTGTCTTCAAGTGCCCCCAGACCGGCATGAACGTGCAGCATCGGCTTGGCGACGAGCCGGCCGATCGCACGCACGTGTCCGTACCCTGCCCGGCCTGCACGCGGCTGCATCTGATCGACCGTTCCTCCGGCAAGCTGCTCGGCGATCGCCGAAGCTGACCGGCAGCCAGGCAGAACCGTCGCACCCCATCTCGAACCACGAGCTGTGCGGCCGCCGCGCCCTGCCCGGCGGCGAGCGAACCTGTTCTCCAATCCCGCGACTAATCAAAGACTTGCCGCGGCAGCCCGGGCGGCGCGGCATCCCGCTTTGGGACAACGCTGCCGTAGTCCTTGCCGCTGCCATCTGCTATCGATTGGAGGCATAGCCCCCGTGGAATTTCCGATGCGCCATTTGCCCCGTGCCGCTGTTCGAGCCCTGTTTCCCGCAACCATCGCCGCAGTGCTCGTCTTCGGCCAATATCCGGCCGGAGCCGCCGATGACGACGCCCCCAAGGGGCCGGCCGTCACAGTGCTGAAGGTCGCAAAATCCTGCTTCTCCGACATCGTCGAGGCCACCGGCACAATCATCGCGCGCGAGGAGACCTCGGTGCGGCCCGAACGTCCAGGCCTGAAGGTAACGGAAGTGCTGGCGGAAGCCGGCGAGACCACCACCGCCGGCCAGGTGCTGGCGCGCCTCGCGCTGCCCGAAGGCGGCACGCTTCAGGTCACCGCGCCGGTCGCGGGTGTGATCGCCACCTCGACCGCGCAGATCGGCAACCTCGCCTCGGCCAAGGGCGAGGCACTGTTCACGATCGTGGCGCGCAGCGAATACGATCTCGTCGGCCTCGTGGCGACGACCGACATGCGCAAGCTCGCAGTCAACCAGCAGGCGACCGTGCGTATCGCCGGCGCCGGCGACATCGACGGCAAGGTGCGCCGCATCGGGCCGACCGTCGAGCCGAACATCCAGCAGGGCATGGTCTATATCGGCATCTCCTCGCAGAAGCGGCTGCTGCTGAATGCGAGCGGGCGCGCGCTGATCAAGACCGGGCAGAGCTGCAACGTCGCGGTGCCGCTGACCTCCGTGCAATATTCGTCCGCCGGCACCGTGGTGCAGGTGATCCGCCGCAACCGCGTCGAGACCAAGCGCGTCGAGATCGGCTTGATGTCGGGCGGCAATATCGAGGTCCGCGACGGCCTCAACGAAGGCGACGTCGTCGTCGCTCGCGCCGGCGCGCTGCTCCGCGAAGGCGATCCCGTGCGCCCGGTGATGGCCGCGGAAGCGGCGAAGTAGCAGCCACGATCGTCATTGCGAGGAGCTCTTGCGACGAAGCAATCCAGAGTCTTTCCGCGGAAAGATTCTGGATTGCTTCGCTGCGCTCGCAAGGACGGTGTAGGGGCAGATGTGCGCTACACACGCATATCGTAGGGTGGATTAGCCGAAGGCGTAATCCACCTCTTTGCTTTCCGCTCTGAGAGAGAAGTGGTGGATTACGCTTCGCTAATCCACCCTACAATCGCCGGGAAAAACTAACCGCCGGCTTCGCCGAAATGAACGTCTTCGAGCAGCGAGGAGGAGACGGTCGGGACCTGGTCGCCTTCGGAGGCGCGGGAGATGGCGACGCGGGTCTTGTTGAAGGCGCTTTCGGCGCTGCCCTGCGCAGCGAGGTTGCCGAGCAACTCGCTCACCAGCACGCTGTGCTCGCCCTTGCCGTCGTCGACGACCTTGCCGGGCGAAGCGGAGGAGAGGATCAGCGCATTGTCGGGCGCGCTGATCGGCGCGAGGCCGTGGCTGTAGGAGCGGAAGCGGCGCTCGTAGGGGTTACGGCGGGAGGCATCGACGACGACGAGCTTGGCCTTGGCGCCCTGCTCCTTCATCATGTCGAGCACGCCGTCGATGGAGACGCCCTGGCGGCGGACGTCGCTTTCCTTCCAGATCACGGCGTCGATCGGCAGCATGTAGCTCTGGCGGCCGGCCTGCACGCCGTAGCCGCCGAAGAACAGCATGACGACGGTGTCGCGCTTGATCCGGGACTTCAGGCGGTTGACGGCGCGGACCATGTCGTCCTTGGTCGCGTCTTCCACCATGTCGACGTCAAAGCCGTTCTTGCGCAGGGTCGAGGACAGCGCGCGGGCGTCGTTGATCGACTGCGTCAGCGGCGCGTTGGCGTCGGGATAATGTCCATTGCCGATGACGAGCGCGAGCCGGGAGGCCTGGCCGATCGACCCGGTGACCTGGTCGGTCGTAACAGCCTTGGCGGCATCGAGCGCGCGCATGTTGAGGGCAGCATGGGCGCCGATCACGAGCGAGACCGTGCCGATGAGGGCTGCGGCCACCGCAATCGTGCGTCGGGAAATGTCGAGCTGCCTTACATTCATCTCGCTTCATTCCTGTCAGTGCCAAAGACCGGCCACGCGCGCGCATACAGGTTGAGTAGCGCGATAGCGTCTTTAGGTTTGAGGGATTGGCCGGGGGAGTGCCCCCGAATTGCGCGCAATTTGCGGCGCCGCACCAAACAAACCTTTAACGGGATATAGGGTGTCCCGCAATAGATTGCCCAAAATTTGAGCTAAGTCGCTGAAGATGTTAGTTAATTACCTGACCTGGATTTCTCCGTTTTTGGTATTCCCGTAGCCTTCCAGGCTCTGATCATGCAGCCCTCGTGCCGACTTTTTCCGTGACTGCCATCACATTTGTTTTTCCTGCGAATCCGGGTAGCTTTTTCAAAGACTTGCAGGGGTGGTGCGCAGATGGGAGCGCACCGGCCGTCCCCGACCAAGGCCCCGCGACCAGGTATTTCATGAGCTTTCATTATTTTGCCGGCGCCGCCTGCCGGGCGCTGACGGCGCGGAAGGACGGCCCCTCGCTTTACGACGTCTGCGATCCCGTATTGTCAGGCCCCGCCAGCGGCGATCCGCATCTGGCCAAATTCTACAAGACCGCACTCGGCAATCCCGCGCTGCGGGTGCTGCTCCGGCGGGCCGGGCTGCCCGAGTTGCGCAACGAGGCCAAGCTCACCCGGCTGCGCGAGGCACTCACCCGCGCCCGCGACGAGGCCGAGCCGGACTGGGCGGCGGTCGGCCAGCCCGTCGCCGATCTCGTCGACAGCATCAGGCTCGACCATCCGAGGCCACCGCCGGCGCTGTTCGTCGGCGCCATGCCGCAGGCTTCACAGATCGACGGCGTGATCCGCGACTGCGCGCAGCATCTGCTCGGCTCGTACCGCAAGAACGGTTTCCTGCCGACCTATGCCGCCTTCAACCTGATCGGCGACCCTGATTTCCGGGGACGCGAGCTGACCATGGCGCTCACCGGGTTGAACGCGCGCGGCTACAAGAACTCCTCGCTGCTGTTCAATCTCGCCCGCGTCTTCATCGCGCGCTCGAAGGCAGCCGCCGTGGTCAATCCGCCCTGGACCGGCATCGCCGAGCCGATGTGGGAGCCGGTGCAGATCCGCCACCGCTCGGCCTATTACGATGCGTTCTTCATTGAAGCGCTGCTCAGCTTCGTTGAGACCGGGCTCGCTTCACCGGCCGACAAGACGGCGGCAGAGCGCGCCATCGCCGACATGGTCGATTTCTGCGTCAACATCAGCCGCGAGGAGGTCGAGGGCACCGACGGTGCGCGCTTCAATGTCATCACCGCGCTCGCGCCCGCGCCACATCCGCGCTTTTCCCGCTTCTTCGCCCAGATCAAGCAGGATCTCGGCTTCGGCGTCTATGTGCCGGACTGCGACACCACGGCCTGCTCGATCTCGGCGGCGACGCAGGCGGGCTGCACCGATCCGATCATCGACCAGCCGCTGCTGGATTTCTACAGCAGTTACCAGGTGCGCGCCGGCGTCAACGAGCCGCGCGTGACCGTGCCGCTCAATGACAATATCGACTACGAGGGCGGGGTCGCGACCTGGATCGACAATCTCAGGGGCGAACGGCCCTACGGCAACGATCTCGATCCGACGCTCAATCTCGACATTCTAGAGGTCAGCTTCCGCAACCTCGTGCGCTGGAAGATTCTGGAGACGCCGGCCCGGCTTGCGACCGTGCATCGCATCATCGGCTTCCAGAAGCGGCTCGCGGCCAGCGGCGCCTTCGCCAATCCGCGCTCGCACATCTATTACCTGCCGGAACTCTACAGCGCCTATTTCGGCCGCTGCTATGCCGCCTTCCTCGCGCTGCCGCTGGCGGCGCAGGCGGCGATCGATCCGGACGGCGACTTCGATTTCATCCGCCACCGCGTGCTCTCCTACGTCAAGGGCGAGCTGATGGCCGCCGAGATGAACGTGTTCGACGCCGCACTCGCCTTGATCGCGCTCGGCCATCTCGGCGCCGACCCGCGGGCCTTCGCGCCGGCGCTGAATGTCATCGTCGCGAGTCTGGGCGAAGGCGGCCGCCGCGGCCCGTTCCGCGCCTATGAATGGAACAAGATGAAGACACCGACGCGGATCCTGGTGGGCGGACCGGAGGTGACGTCGGCGTTCGTGCTGATGGCGCTGGCGGTGGCGAAGCGGGCGATGGCGCGGGGGTAACGTGTCTTCCCCCTCCAGGGGAGGGTAAGTGGCGTCCACGACAATGACGGGAAGTTGAAAGCTTAATCGTTAGGCAAGCGCTGGCCGGGCGGCCAAAAGCCGACCACAATTGCGCGGATTATCGAGATTTTCCTGAACACTGGACCGGCATGTTGCGAAAATTCCTGCTTGCGCTGTCTTTGCTCGCCCCGACGCTCGCCCAGGCCGCCGACATCACCGGCACCGCAAAGGTCCGCGACGGCGATTCCGTCGTGATCGGCAACACGAGGGTCCGGCTCGGCGGCATCGACGCGCCGTCGTCCGACCAGCTCTGCCTCAACACCCATACCGAGCGCTGGACCTGCGGGATCGCGGCACGCGACGAGCTCGCCAAATACACCGAGGGCAAGAACTGGGTCTGTCATGCCCGCGCGATCGACCGGCGCGGCCGCACCGTGGCGCGCTGCGAGGTCGGCGGCGAGGACATCCAGAAATGGCTGGTGCGCAGCGGCTGGGCGCTGTCCTACACCCGCGTTTCGCACGATTACGACGCCGACGAGGCTGCCGCGCGTGAGGCTAAGGCCGGCATGTGGCAGGGCGCCTTCATTGCGCCCTGGGACTGGCGCGTGCGCAACAAGAAGACGACGATATTGGGCGCCACCAAGCCGCCGGAGGGAGCGCATGCCGTGCTGCTCGCTTCGGCCTCGGGGCCGGTCGCGCCCTCGCCGGACTGCACCATCAAGGGCAACGTCAACACCGCCGGCGAGTGCATCTATCACCAGCCGACCAGCCGCTGGTACACCCAGATCAAGATGAAGATCAGCAAGGGCACCCGCTGGTTCTGCTCGGTGGAGGAGGCGGAAGCCGCCGGCTGCCGCGAGACCAAACGATAACCCAGCCCTGCATTTTGCGTGCTTTTCTTGGCTTCCAGCAGCGCGTAAAAGTACGACTCGAGCGACCCACCAGCCTGTCCTCCAGCAACAAGGACCAACAGCAATGACCGTTCGCGCGGGCCGGGAATTTCTGGCCATCCCCGGGCCCACCACGATGCCCGACGAGGTGCTGCGGGCGATGCATCGTCCGGCGATCGACATCTACTCCAAGGAGATGCTCGACCTGACGGAGAGCCTGCTCAGCGACATCTCGAAACTGTTTGCGACCAAGGGCAAGTCCTACATCTACATCGCCAACGGTCATGGCGCCTGGGAAGCCGCGCTGAGCAACGTGCTGTCGCGCGGTGACAAGGTGCTGGTGCTGGAGAGCGGCCGCTTCGCGATCGGCTGGGGCAATGCGGCAGCGCTGATGGGTGCCGAGGTCGAGGTGCTCAAGGGCGACTGGCGTCGCGCGGTGCGGCCGCACGAGGTCGAGGAGCGCCTGCGCCGCGACAAGGAGCACAGGATCAAGGCCGTCGTCGTTGTCCAGGTCGATACGGCCTCGGGCGTGCAGAACGACATCGAAGCGATCGGCAAGGCGATCAAGGCGAGCGGTCATCCCGCGCTGTATATGGTCGACACCGTCGCCTCGCTCGGCTGCATGCCGTTCGAGATGGACAAATGGGGCGTGGACGTCGCGATGTCCGGCTCGCAGAAGGGCCTGATGACGCCGCCCGGCCTCGGCTTCGTCTCCGCCAATGCGCGCGCGCTCGAGGTGCACAAGAAGGCGAACATGTCGACGCCCTATTGGAGCTGGAGCGAGCGCGAGGGCACCGAGAATTATCGCAAATATGCCGGCACCGCGCCGGTGCATCTGCTGTTCGCGCTGCGCAAGGCGATCGACCTGCTGCACGAGGAAGGGCTTGAAAACGCCTTCCGCCGCCACAGCCTGCTCGGCGAAGCCGCGCGCCGCGCGGTATCCGCCTGGACGGAAGGCCAGGTGCTCGGCTTCAACATCGCCGAAGCCAGCGAGCGCTCCAACACCGTGACCACGGTGACCATGAGCAACGGCCATGATCCCGCAGTGCTGCAACGCTATTGCAAGGACAAGTGCGGCGTGGTGCTCGGCACCGGCATCGGCGACCTCTCCGGACAAGCCTTCCGCATCGCCCATATGGGCCACATCAACGCGCCGATGCTGCTCGGCACGCTGGGGGTGGTCGAGATCGGCCTCAACGCGCTGAAGATCCCGCACGGCAAGGGCGGGCTGGAGGCGGCGGTCGCGTATCTCGGCGAAGAGGTGGCGGCGTAGGCGCAAGCCACCGCTGTCGTCCCGGCGAAGGCCGGGACCCATACCGCGTGATCTATCAGTGACGCACGGTGTGCGTACCACGAGAAGACTCTTTAACTACGAGTCTTCGCCAAATTCCTCCCTGGGGTTATGGGTCCCGGCCTTCGCCGGGACGACAGCGGGGTTTTTGGCTACTGCTGACCATCACAGCTGCAGTCTTGCAGCCCGGGTGAGCGAAGCGACACCCGGGATCTGCGCAAGGTCCCGCATATCGCTTCGCTCTTGCGGGCTACGGCTGCGGCACGCGATACGCCTCGACCTGCGCCTTCAGCTCCTCCAGCGACGCGAGCGGCGCCTTCGGATCGACCCGGTATTCCCCGCTCGCCAGCCATTTCAACACCATCGCGTCCACGGCCGGCGAATGGTGGATGACGTCGCCGTAATTGTTGAGGTCGTGGGTCACCGCCTTGATCGCGCGGAAATCGTGGAGGCGCACGTTGGCAAGCTGCGTCAGGCGCTGCGCGATGCGGGCCGTGAGATCGGTGACGATGGTCAGCGTCGCCGGTGAGGCATCGCGCATCGCGACGAATTGCAGGATCGAATAGGGCGGGAAGTAGACGTCGAAGGTCACGTCCGGATGGCGCGTGATCAGGCTGGCGGCGTCACGCTCGAAATGCCTGATCATGGCGTCACGCTCGTAGCCCTCGCCGAGAAAGCTGCTGCGCACCGGATCGGTGATATAGGCGAAGGCGGCGCGTGTCCTCTCGGCGTTGTAGGCGCGCGCGACGTCGAAATCCCGTGGCAGCGCGTAGATGTCGTCGACGTCGGACAGCGCGAACTTGACGGGGAGAAACGGCGCCGCACGGCTCAGCGGCTCCCTCAGCGACGGGACAGACCGCAGCAGCGCGAACAGGGATTCCTTCGCCATCGGCCCGCTGAACAGATATGCCGCGATCCCCTTGGCCGTCCTCCGATAAAGATCGACGGACAGATAGGGATCGGCCTCGATGCCGGCCGCATCGACAAAGCTGAAATCGTCCATCGCCCAGATCACGCGCCGGGCGCCGCGATCGATCGCCTGCTCCAGCACAAAGCCCTGCTGGCGCGAATTGGACCCGGTCATCGCCAGCTTGAGCGAACGGACGCCGAGCGCGCGGTCGATGTCGCTCTGGCGGAAATGGATCGCGAGCGAGGTGCCGATGAAGGCGGTGTCGAACGACTGGCTGCGGATCAGCCCGGCATTCTGCATGCGCGTGTCGTCGGAATAGAACGGCGCGACGAGGCGCGACGGGCGGAACAGTTGCAGGGGATCGACGGCAAAGGTGAGCGCCGCGGCGCCCAGCACGCACGCGACGCTCGCAAGGAGAAGGCGCCTCACGCTGGTGAACGATCCCCGCATCAGAACCGGAAGTAGATGAATTCGCTGTGGCTCTGGATGCCCAGAAGCCCGAATGCGAGCACGAGCGATGCACCATAGAGGAACAGCGGCCGCATGCGCCCTGCCCGCAAGCTTTCGCCGACCCTGCGATTGCCGTGATCGTAGCCCATGATTCCTTGCGTGTTCGGCGCCAGCCACACCAGCGCCGCATAGATCGCGACCTGCACCAGCGCCGCGATCTCCTCGCGGCCGAGGACGATGTTCAAGGGATCAGCCATGGCACTGACGATCCGCAACGCCCAATCGACCCGCTCGGCGCGGAAGAACACCCAGGCGACGACGACGGCGAGGAAGGTCAGCGCGGCACCAAGGATGCGGACCGGGCGCGCATGAAGCGACGGGATGGTCTGCACCAGCGCGCTGAAGGCGTGATTGACGCAGAGATAGGCGCCGTGCAGCGCGCCCCACACCACGAATGTCCAGGCCGCGCCGTGCCAGAGCCCGCCGAGCACCATCGTGATCAGCAAATTGACATAGCGCAGCACGTGGCCGCGGCGGTTGCCGCCGAGCGGGATGTAGAGATAGTCGCGCAGGAATTGCGACAACGTCATGTGCCAGCGGCGCCAGAACTCGACGATGCTCGCAGCCTTGTACGGCGAGTTGAAGTTGACGGGCAGGAAGATGCCGAACATCAGGGAAATCCCGATCGCCATGTCGGAATAGCCGGAGAAGTCGAAATAGAGCTGGAACGTGTAGGCGAGCGCACCACACCAGGCCTGGTCGAAGCTCGGCGAGCGCGCGTCGAAGGCGAGCGCGACCAGGGGCTGGATGCCGTCGGCAAGGCAGGTCTTCTTGAACAGGCCGATGGCGAAGATGATGATTCCGCACAGGATCAGATGCGCGTGCGGCTGCTTGGACTCCTCCCGCTCGAATTGCGGGATCATGTCCTTGTGGTGGAGGATAGGCCCCGCGATCAGATGCGGGAAATAGGTCACGAACAGCGCGTAATGCGGCAAGGCATAACGCGCGACCTGGCCGCGATAGGCATCGACCAGGAACGCGATCTGGGTGAACGTGTAGAAGGAGATGCCGACCGGCAGCAGGATGTGGACCGCGACATGCGTGCCGAGCAGCGCATTGAGATTGTCGGCGGCGAAGCCCGCATATTTGAAGATGCCGAGCACGAGGAGGTCGCCGGCGACACCAAGGGCAAGCGCCGCCCGGCGCTGCGTTGGCATGAGCTCCGCCGCAATCAGGAGATAGCCGACACCGTAGTTGAAGGCGATCGACGCCAGCAGTAGCGCGACAAACTGCCAATTGCCGATGGCATAGAAGGCGAGCGAGGCGACCGCCAGCCAGATCACCGGGGTCAGATTTCCGCGCCGCCCGAGCCAGAAGTACCCGGCCAGCACAGCCGGCAGGAACAGCAGGATGAACGGGTAGGAATTGAACAGCATCAGGCTGGACCGGCGGCGGGGTACGCCCCTAAAGCATACACGGGGGCGATCAACAACCCGGCGACTTGGCGCAGTCCTTTGTCCGGTCCTTGGCGCAGCGACGCTGGCAATCCGCGGAATCGGGACGATATAAGGTGGGACACGCTGTGCTAATTCCCCCTCTCCCCGTTCTTACGGGGAGAGGGTCGGGGTGAGGGGCCTCTCTCCACACGCGAGATGGTCGAGAGACCTGTACCCCCTCACCCGGATTGCATCTCCGATGCAATCCGACCTCTCCCCGCAGGCGGGGAGAGGTAAGGAAGAGGCGCCATACGGACGTGAGATGATGAGGATCGAGTGACCCAGATCAAGACACCTTCCCAGCCCCCCGTCGCCCCGCGCCGGCCGCACAGCTTTACCCGGCACGGCATCACCGTGACCGACGACTATGCCTGGCTGAAGGACGAGAAATGGCAGGAGGTGCTGCGCGACCCCGGGGTGATCAACCCCGACATCCGCAAATATCTGGATGAAGAGAACGTCTACACCGAGAGCCTGCTCGGCCATACCGCGGCGCTGCAGAAGACGCTGGTGCGCGAGATGCGCGGGCGGATCAAGGAGGACGATTCCAGCGTGCCGTCGCCGGACGGCCAGTTCGCCTATTTCCGCAGGTTTCGCGAGGGCGGGCAGCACGAGCTGTTCGGCCGCATGCCGCGCGAGGGCGGCGACGGCCATATCGTGCTCGACGGCGATGCGCTCGCCAAGGACCACAAATATTTCAAGTTCGGCGGCAGCCGGCATTCGCCCGATCACAAGCTGCAGGCCTGGAGCGCCGACACCAAAGGCTCCGAATTTTTTTCGATCCGCGTGCGCGACTGGGCGACGGGGAAGGACTTTGACGACCTCGTCGAGGAGACCGACGGCGGCATCGTCTGGAGCAAGGACGCGAAAAGCTTCTTCTATGTGAAGCTCGACGACAATCACCGGCCGATGCAGGTGTGGCGGCACCGGCTGGGGACGAAACAGGCCGACGACACGCTCGTCTATGAGGAGCAGGATTCCGGCTGGTTCACCCATCTGCACGAGAGCACCAGCGGCCGCTTCTGCGTGATCGCGGGCGGCGATCACGAGACCTCCGAGCAGCGGCTGATCGATCTCGAAAGCCCTGATACGCCGCCGCGGCTGGTCGCGGCGCGTGAGGAAGGCGTGCAATATTCGCTGGCCGATCGCGGCGATCAGCTCTTCATCCTCACCAATGCCGATGACGCCATCGACTTCAAGATCGTCACCGCACCGCTTGGCTCGCCCGAACGGAAGAACTGGCGCGATCTGATCCCGTATCGTCCGGGGATCTACATCATCGACCTCGATCTCTATGCCGGCCATCTGGTGCGGCTGGAGCGCGCCAATGCGCTGCCGGCGATCGTGATCCGCGATCTCGCATCGAACGAGGAGCATGCCATCGCCTTCGACGAGGCCGCCTATTCGCTCGATACGATGGGCTCCTACGAATTCGAGACGACGAATTTGCGCTTCGCCTATTCGTCGATGACGACGCCGTCGGAGGTCTATGATTACGACATGGCCAAGCGCACGCGGACCTTGCGCAAGCGCCAGGAGATCCCGTCCGGCCACAATGCGAGCGACTACGTCACCACGCGCATCATGGCGAAGGCGCAGGACGGCGCCGAGGTGCCGGTCTCGATCCTCCATCGCCATGGGCTGAAGCTCGACGGATCGGCACCGCTCCTGCTCTACGGCTACGGCTCCTATGGCATGGCGATGCCGGCCTCGTTCAACGCCAACCGCCTGTCGCTGGTCGATCGCGGCTTCGTCTATGCCATCGCCCACATCCGCGGCGGTGCCGACAAGGGCTGGGGCTGGTATCTCGACGGCAAGCGCGAGAAGAAGACGAATTCGTTCGACGATTTCGCCGCCAGCGCCCGCGCGCTGATCGACGCAAAATACACCAGCGCAAGGCGCATCGTCGGCCATGGCGGCTCGGCCGGCGGCATGCTGATGGGCGCGGTGGCCAACCGCGC
Organism: Bradyrhizobium sp. B025; assembly: GCF_042257955.1. NCBI lineage: Bacteria > Pseudomonadati > Pseudomonadota > Alphaproteobacteria > Hyphomicrobiales > Nitrobacteraceae > Bradyrhizobium > Bradyrhizobium sp. B025. Next base: position 8,615,184 of record NZ_CP170150.1, read on the forward strand.
CGGCGAGCTGTTCGCCGGCATCGTCGCCGAAGTGCCGTTCGTCGACGTGCTCAACACCATGCTCGACGACACGCTGCCGCTGACGCCGCCGGAATGGCCGGAATGGGGCAACCCGATCGAGAGCGAGAAGGATTTTCGCACCATCCTGTCCTACTCGCCCTACGACAATGTCGCGGCCAAGGCCTATCCGGCCATCCTGGCGATGGGCGGATTGACCGATCCGCGCGTCACCTATTGGGAGCCCGCCAAATGGATCGCGCGCCTGCGCGCCACCATGCGCGGCGGCGGCCCGGTGCTGCTGCGCACCAACATGGGCGCCGGCCACGGCGGGGCCTCGGGACGATTTGATCGTCTGGACGAGGTGGCGATCGTCTATGCGTTCGCGCTGTGGGCGGCGGGACTGGCGGAGGCCGGGGTGTAGCCCCGTCGTCGTCCTGGCTTTCGCCAGGACGACGACGGAGTGTAAACTACCTGCCGTTCTTCTTCCGCCATTCCGCGAAGTCGGTGAGCGTCTGCGGATCGGTGGCAGGATAGAGACCGAAGATGCCGCGCCCCTTGCCGACTTCCTCGGTGACGAAGTCCTCGAACGCCGTCATCTCGAACGTCTCGTTGGCGATATCGTCGGCAAGATGCGCGGGGATCACGATGACGCCGTCGGCATCGCCCAAAATGACGTCGCCGGGAAACACCGGCGCATCGCCGCAGCCGATCGGCACGTTGATCTCGATCGCCTGATGCAGCGTGAGGTTCGTCGGCGCCGAGGGGCGATGGTGATAGGCGGGGATGCCGAGCTTGGCGATCTCGGCAGAGTCGCGGAAACCGCCGTCCGTGACGACACCGGCGACGCCGCGCTTCATCAGCCGCGTCACCAGGATCGCACCGGCGGAAGCCGCGCGCGCATCCTTGCGGCTGTCCATCACCAGCACGCTGCCTGCCGGGCAGTCCTCGACCGCCTTGCGCTGCGGATGCGAGCGATCCTTGAAGACGTCGATGGTGTTGAGGTCCTCGCGCGCCGGCATGTAGCGCAGCGTGAAGGCCTCGCCGACCATTGTCGGCTGATCAGGGCCGAGCGGGTGCACATCCTGGATCATCTGGATGCGCAGGCCGCGCTTGAACAAGGCGGTGGCGACGGTGGCGGTGGAGACGGATTTGAGCTTGTTGCGGGTGGCTTCGCTGAGTTTTGTCATTGGCGCTTTCTTTCTCGTTCGTCATTCCGGGGCGCGCCACTTGGCGCGAACCCGGAATCTCGAGGTTCCGGGTTCGCTTCGCGCCCCGGAACGACGGTGTTAGTAGATCGACGGCTCGCCGATCGGCGCGCCGAAATCGGTCTCGAGGAAGTCGAAGTCGCAGCCGTCATTGGCCTGCTTGATGTGCTTGGTGAACATCCAGCCATAGCCGCGCTCGAAGCGGCGCTCGGGCTGCTTCCAATCGGCGCGGCGCTTGTCGAGCTCGGCTTCGCTCACATCGAGATTGATGGTCCGCGCGGCGACGTCGAGGGTGATGCGGTCGCCGTTCTGCACCAGGGCCAGCGGGCCGCCGATGTAGGACTCCGGTGAAACGTGCAGGATGCAGGCGCCGTAGCTGGTGCCGCTCATGCGCGCGTCCGAGATGCGCACCATGTCGCGCACGCCCTGCTTCACGAGCTTGGTCGGGATCGGCAACATGCCCCATTCCGGCATGCCAGGTCCGCCCTGCGGCCCCGCATTGCGCAGGATCAGGATGTGGTCCTCGGTGACGTCGAGATTGGGATCGTCGACCGCCTTCTTCATCGACTGATAATCGTCGAACACCAGCGCGGGTCCGGTGTGCTTGAGGAAGCGCGGCGCGCAGGCGGAGGGCTTGATGACGCAGCCGTCGGGCGCGAGGTTGCCCTTGAGCACGGCGAGCGCGCCTTCCTTGTAGATGGGATTGTCGACCGAGCGGATCACGTCGTCATTGTGCACCTCGGCATGCGCGATGTTCTCAGCCACCGTCTGGCCGGTGACGGTGATGCAGTCGAGATGCAGATGCGGCTTGATCTGGCCCATCAGCGCCGGCAGGCCGCCGGCATAGAAGAAGTCCTCCATCAGATAGGCATCGCCGCTCGGCCGCACGTTGGCGATGACAGGCACCTTGCGGCTCGCGATCTCGAAATCGTCGAGACCGATGTCCTGGCCGGCACGGCGGGCCTGTGCGATCAGATGGATGATCGCGTTGGTGGAGCACCCCATCGCCATCGCGACCGCGATCGCGTTCTCGAACGCCTTGCGGGTCTGGATCACCTTCGGCGTCAGATCCTCCCACACCATCTCGACGATGCGGCGGCCACATTCACTGGCCATGCGGATGTGGTTGGCGTCCGCCGCCGGAATCGAGGAGGCGCCCGGCAGCGTCATGCCGATGGCCTCGGCGATCGCGGTCATGGTCGACGCCGTGCCCATGGTCATGCAGGTGCCGTAGCTGCGGGCGATGCCGGCCTCGATGTCGAGCCAATCCTTGTCGGAGATCTTTCCGGCGCGGCGCTCGTCCCAGTATTTCCAGCCGTCCGAGCCGGAGCCCAGCGTCTTGCCCTTCCAGTTGCCGCGCAGCATGGGACCTGCCGGCAGATAGATCGCCGGGATGTTCATCGAGGTCGCGCCCAGCAGCAGCGCGGGCGTGGTCTTGTCGCAGCCGCCCATCAGCACCACGCCGTCGACGGGATGGCTGCGCAGCAGCTCCTCGGCGTCCATGGCGAGCAGATTGCGGTAGAGCATGGTGGTCGGCTTGAGCAGCGATTCCGACAGCGACAGCGCCGGCAGCTCGAGCGGCAGGCCGCCGGCCATCAGGATGCCGCGCTTGACGTCGTCGACGCGCGACTTGAAGTGCATGTGACAGGGCTGCGCGTCCGACCAGGTGTTGAGGATCGCGATGATCGGACGGTCCTTCCACTCCTCGGGGGCGTAGCCCATCTGCATGGTGCGGGAGCGGTGGCCGAACGAGCGGAGATCGTCGGGCGCGAACCAGCGCGCGCTGCGGAGCTGGTCGGGTGTTTTCTTCTTCTTGGTCATGATTGAGTGCCCCATTTCTGGACCGTGTTCCGCTCGATGGCGCGGAAGATCAGGTTCTCGACAAAGAGCCCGATGATAATCACCGTCAAGAGGCCTGCGAAGACGGCGGGTATGTCGAGGAGGTTGCGGTTCTCGAAGATGAACCAGCCGAGCCCGCCTTGGCCCGAGGACACGCCGAACACCAGCTCGGCCGCGATCAGCGTGCGCCAGGCGAAGGCCCAGCCGATCTTGAGGCCGGTGAGGATCGAGCCGAAGGCGGCGGGGATCAGGATTTTCGCGACATAAGGCAGCCCGCGCAGGCCGTAATTGCGCCCGACCATGCGCAGCGTGTTGGACACACTCTTGAAACCGGAATGGGTGTTGAGCGCGACCGGCCACAGCACCGAATGGATCAGCACGAAGACGAGGCTGCCGTTGCCGAGCCCAAACCAGATCAGTGCCAGCGGCAACAGCGCGATCGCCGGCAGCGGATTGAACATCGCCGTGACGGTCTCGAGGAAATCGGTGCCGATGCGGGTCGAGATCGCAAGCACCGTGAAGATGGCGGCGAGCGCGATGCCGGCCGAATAGCCCATGAACAGGACCTTCAGCGAGGCCCAAGCCCGCATTGGAATCGTGCCGTCCTTCACGCGCTCGAACATCGTGACGATGGTGTCGTGCAGCGTCGGAAACAGCAGGGGATTGTCGAGGGCGGCGCCGTAGGCCTCCCAGACCGCCGCCAGGAACAGGATGATGACGGTCTTGCGGACAAAACCGTCGTTCCACAACAGCTCGGCCACGCTCAGCTTGCGCTCGACCTCGGCAGCGCCGCTGGCAGCAGCGACCGACGCGTCACGCAGCAATATTCTCGCTTCGCCCATGTCGAGGCTCCCTCAATGCGCGGTGGCTTCGGCGGCGAACAGGAGATCGTGGATCTCCTTCTCCAGCCGGCCGGCGCTGCCGTCCGCACTCGAGACCTTGTCGACATCGACCACCTCGGCCTTGACGCGGCCAGGATGCGGCGACAGCAGGAGGATGCGGTTGCCGATGCGGATCGCCTCCGCGATCGAATGGGTCACGAACAGCACGGTGAATTTGGTCTCGCTCCAGAGCTGGAGCAGCTCGTCCTGGCAGGTCCGGCGCGTCAGCGCGTCCAGCGCCGCGAACGGCTCGTCCATCAGCAGGATATCAGGCTCCATCGCCATGCCGCGCGCGATCGCGACGCGCTGCTTCATGCCGCCGGACAGCGTGTGCGGATAGGCATCGACCACGCGGGTGAGGCCGACCTTCTCGATGTAGGCCCGCGCGCGGGCCTCGGCGTCCTTGCGCGGCAGCTTTCGCGCCGTGAGCAGCGGAAACATCACGTTGGCGAGCACGGTCTTCCAGGGCAGCAGCTGGTCGAACTCCTGGAAGATCATCATGCGGTCGGCGCCCGGGCCGTGGATCTCGCGACCGTTGATACTCATGCGGCCTTCGCTCGGGCTCATGTAGCCGCCGACGGCCTTGAGCAGGGTCGACTTGCCGCAGCCGGACGGTCCGAGCAGCACGAAGCGGTCGGACCTGTCGACGGTGAAGCTCACCCTCTCGGTGGCGGTGACGACGGCGCTGGAGGTCTTATAGCGCAGCGTCACTCCGTTGACGTCGAGCAGCGCCATCAGTTGCCCTTCAGGTCGTGCACGACGGGGAGATAGTAGTCGGTCCAGGCCTTGGGCTGATTCTTCAGCGTGCCGGTCTTGAAGAGATGGGCGGCGAATTTCATCGTGCCCTGCGGCTCGAGATTCCACTCCATCATGCCGGGTTCCTTGAGGAGATCGAGCAGTTCCTCCACCGAGGTCTTGTCGCCGGTGATCTCCTTGTAGATCTCGACGGCCTGCCTGGTGTCGCTGCGGATCAGATCCTGCGCTTCCTTGGTGGCGTCGCGCACCGCCTGGATGATCTTGGGATTGGCGTCGGCGAATTTGGTCGTGGTGAAGAACTGGGCCTGGCTGAGCGGCCCACCCATCACGTCGGGCGACGACAGCACGACATGCGCACCGGGCACGTTCTTCAGCTCCAGGAACGTGAACGGCGGGATCGAGAAGTGGGTGTGCACCTCGTGCTTGGAATTGGCGAGCGCCGCATAGGCGTCGGGATGGCCGAGCTGCACGGTGTTGGCGTCGAGCTTGGACCATTGATCGGCGCCGAAGGCCTCGGCCGCCGCGATCTGAAGCACGATCGCCTGGGTCGAGACTTTCACCGTCGGCACCGCGATCTTGTCGCTGGGGCCGAAATCCCTGATCGACTTGATGTTGGCATCGCGGCTGATCAGCGTCATCGGCTGCGCCGAGGTTGCGACGATGCCCTTCACGCCGCCGCGGGTGCGGTCCCACAGCAGCAGCAGATTGCCGGTGCCGGTGTTGAGGATGTCGACGCCGCCTGCGAGCAGCGCATCGGTCTGCGCGCCGCCGCCGGAGAAGGTGACCCATTTGGTCGTGACGCCTGATACCCCGAGCGAAGCGGCATGCTTCTCGATCAGCTTCTGCTTCTCCATGATGTGGCTCGGCATGTAGAAAATGCCGGGCTGGCGCGACAGCGAGACCTCGGACTTCTGCTGCGCCTGCGCCGCGGACACCGGGAGGGCGGTTGCGGCGATCAGGGCGGCAGCCGCAAGCTTGCTACGAAGATGCTTCATCATTGTTGTGTGTTTCCTCCGGCCAGCGTCGAGCTGCGTTGACCCTGCTGATGCACTAATATATTAGTGCATCAAAGGCAAGCCCGCGGGACCCGACATGGAAGCAACCCATACCGCGCCGCGCGCGGCACGACCCGCCCGGCTCGACCGCGCCCGCCAGGCCGCACCGCAGGTGTTCGAACGGTTGCGCAATGCGATCATCGCGCTGGAGCTGCCGCCGGGCGCGCCGCTGTCCCGCGCCGAGCTCGCCGGCCAGTTCGGCGTCAGCTCGACGCCGGTGCGCGATGCCTTGATGCGGCTCGAGGAAGAGGGCCTGGTCGACGTCTTTCCGCAGCACGCGACCGTGGTCAGCCGGATCGACATCGGCCGCGCCCAGCAGGCGCATTTCCTGCGTCAGGCGCTGGAGCTCGAGATCGTCCGCCTGCTTGCGGAGACGCATGACGACGCCCTGATCATCCGCCTCGACCACGCCATCGCACTCCAGCAGCAATTCGCGAAGGCCGGCGAGTTCGAGGCGTTCATGGCCGCCGACAACGACTTCCACGCCCAGCTCTACGCCGCCGCCGGCAAGCAGGAGCTGTGGGCACTGGTGCGCAGCCGTAGCGGACATATCGACCGGCTGCGCCGGCTGCACCTGCCCTCACCGGGCAAGGCCCAGAACATCGTGCGCCACCACAGGCTTATCACCCGCGCGATCGAGGCCGGGGACGCCGACGCCGCGCAACAGCATCTGCGCAAGCATCTGTCGGGCACGCTGAGCGAGCTCGACAAGATCCGGAGCCACCACCCGGAGTACCTGACGGACTAGTCAGGCGGCGGTGCGCCGCTCCGGCCCGCGATAATCGGCATCGTCGCTGTTGCGGCGGTCCATCGGACCAGTGCGCAGCCTGACGAAGAAGGCCTGGACCTCGGTGGCGAGACGTTCGGCCGCTCCCGAAACGTGGTTCGCGGCGCCCATCACGTCGTCGGCCGAGCGGTTGGTTTCCGCGATGGCGCCGGAGACGGTCCCGATGCTGGTTGCGAGCGTCTGCGTGCCCGACGCCGCCATCTGGACGTTCTGCGAGATCTCCCGCGTCGCCGCGCCCTGCTCCTCCACGGCGCTGGCAATTGCCGCGGTCACCTCGTCGATCCGGCGCATGGCGGTTGCGACCTCCTTGACGGAGGCGACTGCGCTGCCGGTCGAGTTCTGGATCGCGGCAATGTGCTGGGCGATGTCCTGCGTCGCATTGCGGGTCTGGTCGGCCAGCGCCTTGACCTCGGAGGCCACCACCGCAAAGCCGCGGCCGGCTTCACCGGCGCGCGCGGCCTCGATGGTGGCGTTGAGCGCCAAAAGGTTGGTCTGGCCCGCGATCGCCTGGATCAAATCGACCACCGAGCTGATGCTCTGGGCGGCGTGCGCGAGGCCTTCGATCTCGGCCTCGGAGCGCGCGGTCACCTCGCCCGCCGACCGCACGGTCTTGTTCGACAGTTCGATCTGCCGGCCGATCTCGACGATGGAGCTCGCGAGCTGCTCGGCCGCCGCGGCGACGGTCTGGACGTTGACCGCGGTCTGTTCGGATGCGGTCGCTGCGGACGCGGCCCGGCTCGTCGCATGGTTGGCGATGCCGCCGAGGCTCTCTGCGGTCTGCCGCATGGTGCCGGCGTTCTCGCCGACCAGCGCGAGCAGGTCGCGCGAGGTCCCGCGAAATTCCTCGACCGCGTCCTCCATGTTGCGGTTGGCCGCTTCGCGCGCCTCCGCCTCGCGCGCGAGAGACGCCGCCGCCTGCTGCTGGGCGATCACGTTGTCGCGGAACTTGGCCACCGCCTGCGAGACCACTCCGATCTCGTCGCCGCGCCCGGCCGTCTTGAATTCGACACTGGTGTCGCCCCCGGACAGGCGCGCGGAATCGCCCACCAGCTCGACGATCGGACGGGTGATGGAGCGCGCAACCAGGATCGCAATCGTTGTCCCGAGCGCAAGCCCCGCGGCGAGCAGGATCCATTGCAGCAGCAGCAACCTCTCGACCGCGTCGGCCACGCTGCGGGCGTCCTCGGCGAGCTTCGACTGCTGGTCGCTCTTGAGTCCGCCGGAGCGCTTGCCATCGGTGTCCTTGCGACCGTCGAGCAGATCGAGGATGCGGGCCGCGCGCGGCGCGGCCTCGGTGGACAGGATGAAGACCGGCATGTTCCATTGCGGCGTCTGGCGGATCGCGAAGATCTTCTGCGGCAGCGGCGTGAAGGCCTCGTTCGCCCTGGCGATGGCCCGGTAAGCGGTCGCCTGCCTTTCGGTGAGCAGATCCGCCTGGGTGCCGACCGATGCGAGCGCGGCCCTGAAGGTCGCGAGCGGCTTTTCGAACTTGTCACGGTCGGCCGCCTCGCCCGAGGCGACGTAGAGCCGCAATTGCGATCCCGCCGCGGCGAGATTGCCGCGCACGTCGGCGAAGGTCTTGAGCAGGCGCTTGCGCTGGGGCGTCGCCTCCAGCGCGTCCTCCTCGTCGATCATCGAGGTGATCTCGGCGAACATGGTCGCGATCAGCGGCGCGGCCTCCTTGGCCAGGAGCTCGCTCGCCGGATAGGCCGACGGGGTGAAGGCGGCGAGCTCGGCCTTGTCCTGAGCCTGGCGGAACTCCGCGATCAGCGCCCTGGCTTCGCTCCAGTTGGCCTTGTTCTGCGGGTTGGAAAACCCCTCCGCCATGCGGTCGACCGCGGCGGCGGTGCGATCCAGGTCGGCCCAGACCGCCGCCCGGTCACGCTTGCCCTGCGCATCGCCGGTCAGCAGATAGCCGCGCAGCACCGAGAGCGTGGAGTAGAGATTGCCGACGAGCTCCGTGCTTGCGACCGCGACCGGCGCTCGCAGATCCACGACCGTCTTGATCCGCGACGAGATGTCCGAGACGGCGGCGACGGTGTAGATCACGGTCGCTGCGAGCAGAATGCAGATCAGCGCAAAGCCGCCGAGCAGCCGGGTCCGAATTCCGGTGTTCGCAATCGATTTGAACATGAGGGGTCTCGTGCTGATGGCCGGTTGGAAGGGCCGGCCTGGTCGGATGCCAGAATGCAAAATGAAATGCGCGAAATACTGATACGAGGACTATCGGAGATTGTAGTCAGCGGCCTTTAATCCATAGTGAAGGCTCGGGTTCCGTACAACTACGGCGAGAGAAATATCTCCCGATGCTAAAATGGGTTACGATGTTTGGAACCAGGCCCGACCTCAAATGCACGCAAGAGTGCGTATGAAGTGCAAGGAATTGCCTCCCGGCGCGCCAGGAAAGGCAATCGCGGCAGACGCGAGGCGCTTGCGGGGCGGATAGAATCCGCGCAACAATTTCGTATTTGATGCCTTGATTTGCGGTCACTGGAACGTCCCAGCCGACCCGGAGGAATTCAGACGTGGCCAACATCCTGATCGTGGATGACGACCCGGCCGTGCAGATCACGATCCGGCTGCTTCTGGAGAGAGCCGGCCATCACGTCACCGTCGCCGGCGACGGCCACAAGGGACTTGCGCTGTTCGAGGCCAGCCCGTTCGACCTCTTGTTTCTCGACATCTTCATGCCCGGCATGGACGGGCTGGAGACGATGCGCCACATCCGGGCGCTAGCCCCGGCGATTCCGATCATCGTCATTTCCGGCCGATCAATCACGCCGGACGCCCATGCGGAGCCGGATTTCCTGAAGATGGCGACCAAGCTCGGTGCAGTGGCAAGCCTTCAGAAGCCGTTCCGGGCAGACGCGCTGCTCGCCGCGGTGAGCGGCTGCCTCGACGCGGGCAAGCCGGAGGGGCCCGATGTCAGTACCGGCCGCCGATGACGAGGGCGTCTCCTCTGCTGCAGGCCAGAACACGCACGGTCATCCGGGAACCCCTGCGAATATCTCCATGACCCTCGCAACCCGGCTGGCCATCGCGATGATCCTGCTGGTGGCGGCTACCGTGACCGCCGTCGGCTGGCTGGGCTATCGCAACATCACACAAGCCGTCATTCCGCGGGTGCTGGAGCGGGTCGAAGCCCAGTCACGCCTGCTGGCCACCAATCTTGAATCCTACGTTGCCGGCGTTCGCGGCGATTTGGTCGGCTATCGCTCCGCCGCGGCCATCAACGGTCTGATCCGGGCCCACCTCGGCGGAGGAATTGACGCTCTTGACGGCGTCTCGGAGCAGACCTGGCGCGAGCGTATCGCGGCGCGGCTCGCGGCCGAGATCGAGGCCAAGCCCAGCTATGGACAGTTTCGAATCATCGGTCTTGACGACGATCAGCGCGAGCTGGTCCGCGTCGATCGCTCCGGCCCGAACGGAGCAGTACGAGTTGCCCCCGACAGCGAACTGGAGCGCAAGAGCGAACGAACCTACTTTCAGGAAACGATACGACTGGCGCCGGGCGAGATTTATGTGTCGCCCATCGAACTCGCGACCCGCCAGGGGGGAACCACGGCCTTGCACACTCCGACCCTGCGGGCCGCGACGCCGCTGTTCACGCCCGACGGCAAGCCGTTCGGCATCATCATCGCCAATATCGACATGCGTCCGGTACTCGACCGCATTCGCTCGACGACGAGCTCGGGAGGCGAGATCTACGTCGTGAATGCGCGCGGCGACTATCTGGTTCATCCCGATCAGACGCGAGAATTCGGCTCGTTGCGCGCCCCCCCCACCAACTGGCGCAGTGATTTTCCATTTTTCTCAGCCCTGGCAGGCTCGCCGGGAGTATCCACGCAGCTCGCGACCGATGGATCGGGCCGGCCGAGCGGCGCGGCGATCGCGCCTGCGCTGCTTGCGAGCAAGGAATGGGTCGCAATCATCGTGACCATTCCCCCGGCCGTCTTTGGCCGCGTGCCGGCCGCCATTCAAAAAACGTCCTTGCTCGTCGGCTTGCTTGCCGTCCTCGCCGCGGCTTCGCTCGCGGTGCTGCTGGCGCGCTCCCTGACTCGCCCGATCGGGCGCCTGACCGCGGCCGTGGAGGCCATCGGCAGCGGACGGCCAGCGGACATTCCCGTCGATGCAAGCGGCGAGACGGGCGTGCTGGCGCGGGCCTTTGCCCACATGGTCGAGGAGATGAAGGCAAAGACGTCGGCACTGGAGCACGAGGTCGAGGAGCGGCGTCGCACCGAGGCCGTCCGCGACCAGCTCGCCGTCCGCGAAAGCCTGTTCAGCGCGGCGGTCCAATCCTCCGACGATTCGATCGTCCTGCAAACGCTCGACGGCATCATCATCGGCTGGAACGCGGCAGCCGAACGCCTCTACGGCTATTCGGCCGAGGAAGCGATCGGACAGCCGACCTCGATCCTGCTTCCGCCGGATCGCCGCGAAGAGGGCAAGGACTATCTTCGGCGGATTGCGAGGGGTGAGCGGATCGAACATTTCGAAACCGCGCGCCTGCGCAAGGATGGCAGCCCGGTCGAAATCTCGGTGAGCCTCTCACCGATCAGGGGCCCCTCCGGCGAGATCATCGGCGCCTCGGGCTCGGCGCGCAGCCTCACCGAGGCGCGACGGACCGAGCGGGCGCTACAGCAGCAGCTCGAGGAGCGGCGGCAGCTTTTCGACGCCTCGCAGGACCTGATCATGATCATGGACTCGCAGGGCCATATCGCGCAGATCAGCCCGAGCTGCGAGGCCATTCCCGGCTACCGGCCCGACGACATGATCGGCTACAGCGGCGCCGATTTCATCCACCCGGCCCATCTCGAACAATCGCGCGAGGAAATGCGCGCACTCAGGCGCGGCGGGCACCCGAAGCTCGCCGACACCCGCTGCCTCCACAGGGACGGACGCGAGATCTGGCTGTCCTGGCTCGGCAACTGGTCCGATCAGGCCAAGCGCTACTTCTTCGTCGGGCGCGACATGACCGAGGCAAGGCTGGCCGAGGAGTCCTTGCGCGAAAGCGAGCAGCTGGCCCGCAACATCGTCGAGACCGCGCTCGACGCCTTCGTCCAGACCGACGACCGCAGCAACATCCTGAACTGGAGCTCGCGGGCCGAAGAGCTGTTCGGCTGGCGCCGCGACGAAGCGCTGGGCAGGAATGCGATCGACCTCATCGTCGCCACAGGTGAGCGCGAGAGGGTCAAGGCGGGTCTCGCACGCTTCCTCGATTCCGGAGACGGTCAGACGCTCAATCGCCGCCGCGAGCTGGTCTGCTGCCGCCGTGACGGCAAGGAATTCAAGGCCGAACTGAGCGTCACGGCGCTGAAGCGCCGCGAAGGCATTCTGTTCAACGTCTTCTACCGCGACCTCACCGACAAGATCGCGTCCGAGGAACGCATCCGCCATGCGGAGAAGATGGAGGCGGTCGGCCAGCTCACCGGCGGCGTGGCGCACGACTTCAACAACATCCTCACCGTGATCACCGGGACGATCGAAATCCTCAGCGACGCAGTGGCCAAGGAGCCCGAGCTTGCGGCGATCACCCGGATGATCGACGAGGCCGCCGGCCGCGGCGCCGAGCTGACCCAGCACCTGCTCGCGTTCGCGCGCAAGCAGCCGCTCCAGCCGCGCGAGGTCGACATCAACTCGCTGATCGTCGACACCGCAAAGCTGCTGCGGCCGACGCTGGGCGAGCAGATCCAGATCGAATCCGTGTTCGAGGAGGAGAGCTGCGTTGCGATCGTCGATCCCAACCAGCTCACCACCGCGATCCTCAACCTCGCGCTCAACGCCCGCGACGCCATGCCCGGCGGCGGCAAGCTGATCGTGGAGACGGGCGCCGCCTATCTCGACGAGGTCTATGCCAGCGTCAACGACGTCCGGCCCGGGCACTACGTGCTGATCGCCGTGAGCGACACCGGAACCGGCATTCCGTCCAACATGCTGACCAGGGTGTTCGATCCCTTCTTCACCTCGAAGGGACCGGGCAAGGGCACCGGGCTCGGGCTTTCGATGGTCTACGGCTTCATCAAGCAGTCCGCGGGCCACATCAAGATCTACAGCGAGGAAGGCCACGGCACCACGATCAAGATGTACCTGCCGCCGGGCAAGACGGCGACGGCGGTCGGCGACGGTGTGATCCCCGCGACGATCGAGGGCGGACACGAGACGATCCTGGTGGTCGAGGACGACCGGCTGGTGCGCGACTACGTGCTGGCGCAGCTGCATGCGCTGGGCTACGTCACCTTGCAGGCTGCGAACGCCGCGGAAGCGCTCGCGATCGTCGCCGCCGGAAAGCCGTTCGACCTCCTGTTCACCGACGTCATCATGCCCGGCAGGATGAACGGACGGCAGCTCGCCGACGAGCTGATGAAGACGCGCCCCGATCTCAGGGTGGTCTACACGTCAGGCTATACCGAGAATGCGATCATCCATCACGGCCGGCTGGATTCGGGCGTTCTGCTGCTCGCAAAGCCCTACCGCAAATCGGATCTCGCGCGGATCATCCGCAAGGCGCTGCTAGTACCCACTTTTCTTGGAACGTGAGTCGTGATTCAAGGTCGGGATGATACCCGAAGCAAGAGAAGTCCACCTTTCGAGGAAAGATCGCAAGGTGCTTGAGGCGTGCTGTCGCTCACCGGTGACGTTGCAGCGCGATTTGAAGCGGGCGCGGATAGTTCTGTTGGCGGCGGATGGGCGCAGCACCCGGTCGATCGCCAAGGAAGTTGGGGTCCAGCCGCGGATTGTCAGCCTTTGGCGGCATCGCTATGCCGACCATGGCCTTGAAGGGCTGCAAGACAAGCCGCGGCCTGGCAAGCAGCCGATCTATACGAAGACGACCGACAAGCGGATTCTGAAGCTGCTGGATAAGCCGCCACCGCAAGGGTTTGCGCGCTGGACCGGCCCCCTGCTGGCCGAGGCGCTGGGCGATGTCGATGTCCAATATGTCTGGCGGTTCCTGCGCAGCCACAAGATTGACCTGGTGGCTCGCAAGTCCTGGTGCGAGAGCAACGACCCGAACTTTACGGCCAAAGCCGCCGATGTTGTCGGCCTCTATGTCGCGCCGCCGGCGAAGGCCATTGTGCTGTGCGTGGACGAGAAGCCCTCGATCCAGGCTTTGGAGCGAGCGCAGGGTTATCTGAAGTTGCCCAATGGCCGCGCCTTAACCGGCCAAAGCCACGATTACAAGCGGCATGGCACCACAACATTGTTTGCGGCGCTCGAAGTCGCCACCGGAAAGATCATCGCGACCCATTCAAAACGCCGGCGCCGCGTCGAGTTTCTCGATTTCATGAACAGCGTCACCGCGACTTTTCCGAACCGCAAGCTTCACGTCATCCTCGACAACCTCAACACCCATAAAAAGAACGAGGACTGGCTCAAGGCCCACCCCAACGTGCAATTTCATTTCACGCCGACAAGTGCGTCATGGCTCAATCAGGTCGAAGTATGGTTTTCCATCTTGCAGGGGCAGTCGCTCAGCGGCACCTCCTTCACGAGCCTCAAGCAGCTTCAGGAACACATCGATGCCTACGTCAACGCATACAACGACAGAGCCGAGCCCTTCGTCTGGACCAAGAAAAAGGTCCGTCAACGCCGTTTCAAAGGCCGCCGTATCACTCAGCTCTGATTCCGGGTACTAGGGTGAGACTTGGGAGTCATTCCGGACGCGCGTAGCGCGATCCGGAATCTCGAGATTCCGGGTTCGATGCTCCGCATCGCCCCGGAATGACGAAGAAATGTCCGCGATGCAACCGACCCTACGACGCGCGCTGCGCCGCGGTCATCACGATCCGGATCAGGTCGGCGGCATTGCGCGCACCGAGCTTCTTCATGATGTTGGCGCGGTGGTCCTCGATGGTGCGCGGGCTGATGCCGAGAGTGCGGCCGGCTTCCTTGTTGGAAGCGCCGGCGGCGAACTGCTCGAGCACCTCGCGCTCGCGCCGCGTCAACGGCTCGCGTCCGGGGAAATGCAGCGAGCCGAATTTCGGCGCTGCGTTCTCCGCCTGCCTGCGTGCATAGGCGCCGATCGCCTCGTCGAGGCGGCCGACGATCTCGCTGCCGCGGAACGGCTTCTCGATGAAGTCGAGCGCGCCGCTCTTGATGGCGCCCACCGCCATTGTGATGTCGCCCTGCCCGGAGATCATGAAGATCGGCGCCGGATAATCCTCACCGTGCAGCTCCTTCAGAATGTCGAGACCCGACTTTCCGGGAATGTGCACGTCGAGCAGGATCGCAGCCGGTGTGCGGTTTCGCGCGACGGAGAGCAGCGCTGCGCCGTCCGCAAAACAGATCACCTCATAGCCCGCCGCCTTCAACACCATCGACAAGGTGTCGCGAACAGCCGGGTCGTCGTCGACTACGAAGATTTCACCGCGAGAGGTTTGTTCGGCCATGTGCCATGTCCAATTGGCATTAGAGTCCATTCGGCATTGAGGACTCGCGTCCGCGCCAACCGTTATGGCGTTCGGCGCGGATTCGGCCCACCCGTATTTGTACGGGACATAGACTTAACGCACAAGTAGCGGCATGGCGCCTAATTGCGGGGGACGGAGAATATCCATGCTAAATTTGGCCAGCACGCCACCTCTCGTCACGACGCCCGAGGCCGACAGCCGTCAGTTGATTGCGGCCGACCTTCGCTGCCTGATCGCGCAGATCGAGAGCAGCATGCGCCTGATCGACGCAGCCATGATCGATGCAGGCCCGGAGCAGGACGACAACGGCGATCAGGCCGGTTCCGCCGACATTTTCGTGCTCGACGACGTCACGCCGCGCTATGCCACGGCGAGTGCCGCCCTCAACGTCTGCCGGGCGGGCCTTGGCCACGCCCTGCAATACCTGTCGGATTCCGGCGACCCGGTGTAGGTCGCGATCTGCGCGGCGGCGGCTGCGTCCGAATGCATGGCAGCTCCGCGCGTCAGGTGCGGTGCCGTTCCACGATCGCGTCGCTGGCGACACCACCCCAGGTGTGGATCGCCGGCAGCCCCATCGCGGTCTTGCCGAGGTTGGCGAGGCTGATGCGCAGGGCCGCCAGATCGAGCGGCTTCGGCAGGCCCTGGAGCTGGATCCCGACGGAGCGGGCGAAGCTGCGGGCGGCGCTGCGGCGCTTGCCGTCCATGCCGCTGATGACGATCACGGCACCGGCGAATTTCGCGTTCGCCATCTCGCGCAACACGTCGATGCCGTCGCCATCCTCCAGCACGAGATCGAGCGTCACGCAGTCGAAGCGCGCGGCGCGGAGCTTCTCGATCGCTTCCGCCACGGACGGCGCCACGGTGACTTCGTGGCCGGCCTGCTTGGCGGCGACCGTGATCAGGCTGCGCTGCGTGGCGTCGTCATCGACCACCAGGAGCTGGAGCGCACGCCGCTCGGCGACGTCGGGCAGGTTCGATGGCACGGGGGAGAGGGAACTTCTGGGCATTGCCGTATTCCTGAGATTGAGACAGGCAATGGATACACGGCGCGCGCTTAGGCCACGTAAAGCCGCCGCGGCAAATTCGCCCGGATGTTTCAGCAAATGTAAAGCAACGTGGCGGAAAGCGCCGGCGCCGCCACGCTCCGGTCAGGCTGCCGCGTCGTGGCCGCCGGCCGCGCCGCGCTTCTTCCGGTTCTTGCCGCGCAGGAACTGGATGTCCATTTCGGCGCCGTTGACGCGCACCAGCTCGCAGCGGCGGTAGGCTAGGCCGGTGGACGACAACAGCAGGAAGAACTCTTTCAGGTTCAGCCCCTGGATCGAGCCTTCAACCGTAAGGATGGCGTCGGTGTCGGAAATGGCGTTGAGCTTGCAGTCACGGCGCCAGGTGCCGTCGATGGCCATGATGCAGACATCATAGCCGCGACTGAAGGTGACGCGCTCCGCGCCTTTTCCATCCTCGGCCATGCCTATCGTCCCGCCATCACCGCCATGCGCGGCGCCACGCCGGCGAGAGCCGGCTTGGCCACGGCTGCACGCGGATCGTTCGGCTTGTAGAGGCCGCGCCGGTCGGGAATTGGCCTGAACGTATCAGTCAGTCCGACCACGGTTTCGGCGGCACCCAGCACGAGGAAGCCATCGGGCTCGATCTGGCGCGCCAGGCGGTTGAAGATGTTGATCTTGGTGTCCTGGTCGAAATAGATCAGCACGTTGCGGCAGAAGATGACGTCGAACGTACCGAGCTGGGCGAAGTCGTGCAGCAGGTTGAGCTGGCGGTGCTGGATCATCGCCCGCAATTCGGGATTGATCTGCCAGGTCTCGCCGGTCTGCTTGAAATATTTCACCAGCATCTGGATCGGCAGGCCGCGCTGCACCTCGAACTGGCTGTAGACGCCGGCTCTGGCCTTCTCCAGCACCTCCTGCGACAGGTCGGTCGCGATGATCTCGACGCGCCAGCCGGTGAGGGCCGCACCCATCTCCTTCAGGCACATCGCCAGCGAATAGGGCTCCTGTCCGGTCGAACCGGCGGCGCACCAGATCCGCACGCTGCGGCGGCCGGCGCGCGCCTTGATGATCTCGGGCATGATGGTGTCGCGGAAATGATCGAACGGGACCTTGTCGCGGAAGAAGAAGGTCTCGTTGGTGGTCATGGCTTCGACCACGTCGGTGATGAGCGCGCGCGAGCCGCCCTGCAGCTTCTGCACGAGCTCGGGGATGCCGGAGAGCCCGGCCTTGCGGGCGAGCGGCAAGAGGCGGCTTTCGATCAGATACTGCTTGTCTGCGGACAGATCGAGACCTGAATTGTCCTTCAGGAACTTGCGCAGATACTCATACTCGGTCGGGGTCACAGATGGCCTCTCGAAAGCTGTACTGAAAACACTCTGGCCGGAACACTCGGGCCAGACACACTCAGACCATGGCTTGTCCGACCGGGATCAAGCCGACTTCAGCGAACTTGTCGGCGATAATGTCTTTGTCGAAGGGCTTCATGATGTACTCGTTGGCGCCGCCACTGAGCGCCTGGGCGATATGGGCCACATTGTTCTCGGTGGTGCAGAACACCACCTTCGGCTGGTCGCCGCCGGGCAGGCGGCGCATGTGGCCCATGAACTCGAAGCCGTCCATCACGGGCATGTTCCAGTCGAGCAACACCGCATCGGGCAGTTGCCGCTGGCAGATCTCGAGCGCCTTCGAGCCGTCCTCGGCTTCGGTGACCTGGAATTCCAGGCCTTCCAGGATGCGGCGCGCGATCTTGCGCACGACGCTGGAATCATCGACCACCAAACAGGTCTTCATTTTGGTTCTCCGGCTTCGATGTTTCGTTGGTTCACGCAGCCATTTGCACTTTGGTTTCGAGCTCGAGGACGCGATCGACGTCGAGGACGACCATGAGCTGGCCGTCGAGGCGGTGGACACCGCCGGCGAGCTTGGCCATGCGGGGGTCGAGGTTGACGGGGTTTTCTTCCTTGCCGTCCTCGGGCAGGCGCAGCACCTCGCCGATCTGGTCGATCAGCAGGCCATAGGATTCGCCGCGCAGGTCGACACCGACCGCCATCGGCACCTTGCCGTCCTCGGGCCTCGGCAGGCCGAGGCGGGCGCGCATGTCGACCACGGTGACGATGCGGCCGCGCAGGTTGAGGACGCCGGCGATCTCGCGGGAGGACAGCGGAACGCGGGTGACGCGCTCGGGCATGAACACGTCCTGGACGCGGGAGATCGGCAGGCCGAACAGCTGGCCGCCGATCATCGCGGTGACGTATTCGACCATGGCGCCTTCGGTGGACTGGGTCTTGTTGGCCATCAGCGTATCTCCTGATCCCGCTTTTTCGTTTTGAGCATGATCTCGTCGGAAAACCGCTTCACACTTTTCCGGATCATGCTCTTACGCCGCTGCCCGGCTCAGCTCGGAGGCGCCGGCGGCGCCCGCGGTCTGCTCCTTCAGCGCCGCGATCAGACCGGGACGGTCGAACTTGGCGACATAGTCGTGGAAGCCGGCCTGACGGCCGCGCTCGATCGCCGCCGGCGACACCAGCGCGGACAGGCCGATGATCGGCATCGCGCCGAGATTGTTGTCGGAGCGGATCACCTCGGCGAACTCGAACCCGTTCATGTCGGGCATCTCGATGTCGGTCAGGACCACGTCGAAGCTCTGGGCGCGCAGCGCGGCCAGGCCCTCCTGCGCGGTCGGCGCGGTGCGGACGCGGTAGCCGGCGGCTTTCAGCACCGGCGCCAGCATGTTGCGGAAGAACGCGGAGTCGTCGACCAGCAGCACCGACTGCGAGTGCATCGACGGCTTCATCTCCTTGCGGGTGAACCAGTCGGCGAACGCCATCGGCAGGAAGTGGCCGACATCGATCACCTCGGTGGCCTGCCCCTTGATCACGGCCGAGCCCAGGATGCCCTGGCTGGAGCCGCCGACCTCGATGTTGAGGCGTTCCTCGACGATGTCGATGATCTCGTCGACGACGAGGCCCATGGAGCGGCCGTCGTCGGCGAACACCAGGATCGGCTGGGCGCCTTGGCTCGCAACAGTGACGCTCTCCATGGCGACGAGCGGCATCAGCTGCTCGCGGTACTGCACCATGTAGCGGCCGTTGCTGAACTCGATCTTGTCGGCGGGGAGCTCCTCCAGGCGCGTGACGAGCCCGAGCGGGACCGCCTTGGGCTGGGACGAGCCGGCGCGGAACACCAGCAGCGAGGTGGTCTGCTCGCCACTTCCGATGTGATGCGCCCCGTTCTCGTCGCCCATGTCATGGGCCGAGGAGCCGGCGGCACCCAGCGCCTTGGCAATGCCGTTGGGGTCGATGATCATGATGACGGCGCCATCGCCCAGGATGGTGTTGCCGGAGAACATGTCGATGTGACGCAGTTTTGTCGACATCGGCTTCACGACGATCTCTTCCGTATGGAAGACGCCGTCGACGACGATGCCGAAGGTCTGGCTGCCGACCTGCGTCACCACGATAAAACCGTTCTCGGGATCGCTGGCCGCGCCGTCGTCGATCTTGAGCAGCTTCTTCAAATGGATCAGCGGCAGCAGCTTGTTGCGCAGACGAAGAACAGCGGTGTCCTTGATGCGCTCGATGCGGTGCTCGCTGTTGGCGCGGGCCCGGACCAGCTCGACGACGGAGAGCTGCGGGATCGCGAAGCGGTCGCCGGCGGCTTCCACGATCAGCGCGGAGACGATGGCCAAGGTCAGCGGGATCTTGATGGTGACGCTTGAGCCCTCGCCGGCCACCGACTTGATGTCGATGGTGCCGCCGATCTGGTCGATATTGGTGCGCACCACGTCCATGCCGACGCCGCGCCCCGACACCGAGGTGATGGCGGCCGCGGTCGAGAAGCCCGGCGCGAAGATGAACTTGTGGATCTGGGCTTCGCTCATCTTCTCGAGCTCGGCCTCGGTGACGAGACCCGAGGAAATGGCCTTGGCCTTGATCCTCTCGGTGTTGAGGCCGCGGCCGTTGTCGGCGATGCAGATGATGATGTGGCCGCCCTCGTGATAGGCGGAGAGGCGGATGGTGCCCTGCTCGCCCTTGCCGGCCGCGAGGCGCTCAGCGGGGGTCTCCAGGCCATGGTCGGCGGAGTTGCGCACCATGTGGGTGAGCGGGTCCTTGATCAGGTCGAGCACCTGACGGTCGAGCTCGGTGTCGGCGCCGTGCATCTCCAGCTCGATCTGCTTGCCGAGTTCGCTCGACAGGTCGCGGACGATGCGGGGCAGCTTCTGCCAGGCATTGCCGATCGGCTGCATGCGCGTCTTCATGACGCCTTCCTGCAGCTCGGCGGTGACGTTGGAGAGGCGCTGCAACGGCACCTTGAACTCGGTGTCCTCGTTGCGGCGGGAGATCTCCAGCAGCTGGTTGCGGGTCAAGACCAGCTCGGAGACCATGGTCATCAGATGCTCCAGCGTATCCACGTTGACGCGGATCGACTGGTTGGCGATGCGGTCGCCCTCGGAGGCGCCCTCGTCGGCCATCGACTTCTTCGGCGCGGCCTTCTCCTTGGCGGCAGGCTTGGCAGCTTCCTTGGCAGCCTCTTTGGCAACAGGGGCCGGAGCCGGCGCAGGCTCAGCCTTGACCTCGGCCTTGACAACGGGTGCGGGGATTGGGGCTTCGATCGCGGTCTCGCGGAAGGCGCGCTCGAGCTCGTCCAGCGACACCTCGCCCGGGCGCAGCGGGCGCTCCAGGGTCTGATCGATCAGTGAACCCGTGGTCATGTCCTTGGCCGGCGCAGCGGCGGCCGGAGCTTCCGGCGCCAGCGGCGGGGCGTCAGCAACAGCAGTAGCGCTGCCAGCCGCCGGCATCGGCTGCGCCGAGCCTGACGCGATCGGCGAAGCCGACGCTGACATTGCCGCCATGCCCTGCTCGACCATCGCTTCCAGCTTGTCGATGAGATCGCGGTCGGTGCCCTCCGGCTCGGCTTCGGTCGCCTCGAGGCCGGCGAGGATCTCCTTGATGCGGTCGATCGAGGACAGGATCACCGTCACCGCCTGCCCCGTCACCGGCATGCCGTCGCGGAACTTGCCCATCAGCGTCTCGCCGGCATGCGCCAGCGCTTCCAGTCGCGGCAAGCCGAGGAAGCCGCACGTCCCCTTGATGGTGTGGACCAGGCGGAAGATGTTATCCAGGATCTTGGCGTTGTTCGGCTCCTGCTCGAACTTCACCAGCTGATTGTCGACGGTGTCCAGGCTCTCGCTGGTCTCCGTCAAGAACTCCCGCAACAGATCATCCATGAGCTACGCCTTACTGAGCTGGACTTCGACGCCTGAGCCACGCTTGGCATCGACGGAGGTCCCCGTCTGGATCGTTAGACAACCCCTTTCACGGTCCCGTTAATTTCATCCTCCGTGCTAATACGGATATTGAAGAGAAGTTTGTGGTTCGATCACATGCGGCAGCGCTTCTCGGTAAAACCGGCACCGAACTGTCACCAAAAGAAGCGTTAGGTAAACGCACCGACAACGGCGCGACGACGCGCGCAAGAAAGTCCTGCTCGTGAAGGACGATATGCACGGCCCACGTGAAATCGAAGCCGATCGGGAGCGCTCTCGCGACCGTCGCGGCGTGCCCTGCCGGGATCCGCAAGGCCCGCGTTTGTGGTAAACAGACGCTTACCCCGCCGCTACGACGGCCTGCGCTGCGCTAACCCAGGCGCGCGGCCGAGGCAACGTCGTCGGAGCGGTGCTCCGCGAAGCAATCGTTGACGGCGGCGAGCAGAGCGTGCGGCGTGAACGGCTTGCGCAGACAGCGTGCCGCGCCGAGCTCGAGCGCCATCCGGAGGAAATCGGGAGCGGGTGAATTCAGATTTGCGAAAGCGTAGCCGGACATCGCGATCAACGGAATGGTGGGCGCCCGCTCGTGGAACACCCTGATCGATTCGAAGCCGCGCATGTGCGGCATGAAGATGTCGATGATCATCAGATCGAACTGTTCGTGTTCGAGAGCGCGCAGTCCGACCTCTCCTCCTTCGGCAATCGTCACCCGAAAATGGTTTCGCTGAAGATAGACCTCGATGGCCATGCACACCATCGGGTCGTCGTCGACAACGAGAATATGGCGCAGACTTTCTGTCCCCGTTTGAGCTTCCCGTTTCGGCGATTCAATAATTGAACCGTGGGGCACGCCTTTCTCCTCTGGTTGGGATCGAAGAACTGACGGTCGCGAACGTCTTTGGCGAAGCCAGGAGGACGGAAACGACGGACGCGAAATCTGCAGCCATGCGGCGCCATGAATCGGTGCGATGTCCGGTCGCTGTAACCACTCGTCCAATAGACGAGGCTGCGCGGACTGACCGGTGTCCGATCGCCGCGCGGATGCAGTGCTCCCGGCTCATGAAGGCCCCCCTGCCACTTTTTCCTGCGCGCCCTCACAGGACTGGCGCGAAGGTTCTCGAGCGAATCAGCGCGCTGTACTTATTTCCGCCGCAAATGCGGCAGCCTGTCTGCCCTCTAACGGGTATATGGACAGCACCACAACCTGTAC
This sequence comes from Bradyrhizobium sp. B025, assembly GCF_042257955.1. Taxonomy (NCBI): domain Bacteria; kingdom Pseudomonadati; phylum Pseudomonadota; class Alphaproteobacteria; order Hyphomicrobiales; family Nitrobacteraceae; genus Bradyrhizobium; species Bradyrhizobium sp. B025. The sequence continues at coordinate 8,637,595 of NZ_CP170150.1, forward strand.
AATATGCTTTTGTTACCGTGCAACTGAACGACGCAATAGGGCGCTGCATCGATCTTAGGTCGAACGCGCCGGAATTGATCCTGAATGACCACGAGCGGCTTCCCGCCCAATCAGTTGCTGCAAATGCTCGATGCGGCAGATTTCGACCTGCTGCGCCCCCATCTTGCGACGGTCGAAATGGTCAGGGAATCTGTCTTGGGCGAGGCGGGCGCCGCGTTGCGATACGTCTACTTCCCGCACGGCGGGTCCGTTTCGATCACGCTGGGCTTGTCCGAAGGACAAATGATCGAGATCGCAATGCTGGGGCGCGACAGCGTCGTGGGCAGTGGCGCGGCGCTTGCCGACGGCATCGCGCCGGCGGACGCGGTCGTGCTCTTCCCCGGCACGGCTTCCATGCTTGAAACCGCGGCTTTCCGGACGATCGCCGCCGCGAGCGTCCCGTTTCGAAATCTGATGGTGCGTCATGAGCAGGTCCTGCTCGCGCATGCGCAGCAATCGTTGCTCTGCAATACGCTGCACCCAGTCGAGGCCCGGCTGGCGCGCTGGCTCTTGCGCGCCCGCGACCTGTCCGACAGCGCGATCCTTCCGCTGACACAGGAGACGCTGGCACAGATGATGGGCGTGCGGCGCAACGCCATTTCTCTCGTCGCGCATGCACTGCAACGGGCCGGCATTATTCGCTACACCCGCGGGCAGATCGAAATCATCGACCTGCGCGCGCTGGAGACGACGTCCTGCGACTGCCATTCGGCGGTCAAGGCCACCCATTCACGCCTGCTCGGAGCGCTGCGGTGACGAGAAGTCGATGCGACCATTCTGCATGCCGAGGTGCACACAGCGCCGCGAAGGTGACCGTCGCACCCGGACAACTTGTCCCAATTGCCTATATATCCCGACGGGAACATGATGGAGCTTGCCCGTGCCGGGATCCGCAAATTCGCTCTCGCAAGTCCCTGCCTGACGAGACGGGAGGCAGTTTTGGAAACGATGGTGCGTCCGTCCAACGGTTTCCTGTCCGCGCTCACGGCGGACGATTATGAGCTGATCCGCCCATATCTGCGCACGGTCGAGCTGCCGCACGAGGCCGTGCTGGTCGAGACCGGCGAGACGCTCAAGCGCGCGTTCTTTCCCCACCGCGGCGTCATCTCGCTGGTGGTGAACCTCGCCAAGGGCGAGCATGTGCAGGTCGCCATGATCGGCCGCGACAGCCTGCTCGGCACGCTCTCGACCATGGGCGATACTTGCGCGCTGAACACGGCAATCGTGCTGGTTCCCGGCGTCGCGTCGGTGATGGATCTCGACCGGCTGCGCATCGCGGCCGACCAGAGCGGCACCCTGCGGACGTTGCTCACGCGCCACGGGTTGGCGGTCTACGCTCAGGTCCAGCAGACCGCGGGCTGCAACGCCGCCCATCCGGTGGAATCGCGGCTGTCGCGCTGCCTGTTGCACACCCATGATCTGTCAGGCGACTACCGGCTGCTGCTGACCCAGGAGGCCATGGCGCAGATGATCGGGGCGCGGCGCAACAGCGTGTCGCTGGTCGCCAATACCTTGCAGCAGGCCAATTTCATCCACTACAGCCGCGGGCACATCCAGATCCTGAACCTGGACGGCCTGCGCCAGACCGCGTGCGAATGCTACGCCACGGTGAAAGCCCAGTACGACCGGCTGCTCGGCCAGCGCTGACCGGCGCCGTCGCGTGGTAAACCTGCGGCTAACGCCGGCCTGCAAACACCTGCTGTCCCGCTACCGGAACTGAAATTCAAATGCCGTAGACACAGGCCGGACCTCGCGCCGGACGCGCCGCGCGACAAACGGACCGTGACCAAGGCAGGCAAAGCCATGTTTGAAATGACCGCTGCGCCTGCGCAGGCAGCGCTCGATGCCGAGCCCGCGCGCGAGCCGGGCGCGTACGCGGCGCTGGTGCGCGAGATCGGCGAGGACGGTGCCGGCGAAGTGCGCGCCGTGTTCTGGAGCGAGACCTGCGCGCGCCTGCAACTGTTCCGCACGCTCGCGCTCGCGCAGCACCACGCGAAGATCGCGCGCGAAGCGCATTCGCTGAAGAGTGCGGCCGGGACGTTCGGCTATGCCAGGCTCGCGGCGCTGGCGCTGCAGCTGGAGAAGACCGCGGAGACGCTCGGTGAGGCCGAATTCGGTGATCTGCTGGAGCGCATGGATGCCGCCTACGCCGCCGCGCGCGCGCAGGAGCCGCAGGCATAGCGAGACCGATGCAACCCCGCCGTACTTCTACGGTTTGGGATTTTCACAGATGGCTAATCATAGGTGGCGATAGTCGCGGGAAACCAGGAGGGTTTCCATGTTCACCTACGAGACAGTGGACCAGAAGGAGGTCCGTCGCTTCCGTATCGCGCAGTTCAACGGCCGGATGGCGACGGTGAAGGCTGGCGAGTCGACGGTGACCGGCTTCGTGCGCTCGGTGCTGGAGCAGGAATCGAGCACCCCTCCCCGCTGGACCATCACGATCATTCCGAACGCGCCGAAGGAAGAGATCAAACCGCTGCGCCCCAGCTCGCGCGCGCGCGCCTTCTCCGAAGACTATTTCTGAACGCGATCGGCTTCTCCCGCCCCCGCGCCGCCACCGGCGGCGCAAGACAAGAACCTCAATCGATTGAATGCAGCAGCGCCGCGCGGACGAGGTCCGCGGTATTGCGCGCACCGAGCTTGCGCATCGCCTCGGCGCGATGGCTCTCAAACGTGCGCGGACTGATCTGCATCCGAAGCGCACCCTGCTTGTTCGAATAGCCCTCACTGATCAGCCGGAGCACCTCGCGCTCGCGCTTGGTCAGCCGCTTCTGACCCGACAGGCCCAGGAGTTCGGGACTCGGCACGCGCTGCGCCTGCGGCGCACGGGCGATCTTCGCTTCGGCGTCCTCGATCCGGGGCGGGATCGGCGAGTCAACCTTGTGGGGGCCGGCAAGCTGCTTGACCAGGCCGCAAACGCGCTCGGTCTGCGTCAGCGCATTCTCCACCACCCGCTGCAAATAGGCACGGTCGCCGGTAGCCGGCGCGAGCTGATCGCTGTGATGCTTGATCTCGCCCATGTAGAGCAGGAGCGCAGTCAGGGGGCCGTTGAGCTCGCGGGCGATGACAGCGGCCATTTCGTCTGCGGCCTTGGCGCGAGCGGCGTTCAGGCGGACGAAATCGAGCTCTTCAGCCGGAGCAGTGCTGCTTTCGTACCATTCCGACGGCCGCGAATCGGTAGCCGTATCGTTCTGTGACCCCATGTGACCTGTTTAGCGGAACCCGGGCCGATCTGTGGTTAACTTTTTGCTCCGTAAGACTACGGTAATTTTGGCAGTTTTGCGCTAAAATACCGGCGTCGGCACAATTTATGCTTGCGCGAAGCTTGCCTTGACCATGCAAGGGTTGAGAATTTCGCCCACTTCCTGGGCAGACGGGCCGAAGCCTCCTTAACCGCCGTCGCCCGGACGGTCCTCCGCCGCCCCCGGATTTTACGGATAAATTAACGGCGACTTGCTTCTCTAGAGCCCGATTGAGAGCGCGCAAATGCCTCCATGCATTGAGCCCGTAGGCTTGCTGGAATCGTTGCGGAAGATTGCGTGCCATGAACGAGATCGATCGGCTGACCGAATTCTTGCAGAGGCTGACGCCGCTGTCGCGCAGCTGTCTGCTCAGCGAGCTCGAACGGCTCGAGCTGTGCGGCATCGACATGCCGGGCTCGGCCGACGTCCAGGCCCGCCTGCGCGCCGAGTTTCGCAAGGACGGTTCGACCCAGGCGCGCGCCACCAGCCCCTCGCGCTATTTCTTCGCCCCGCTCGAGCTGCTGCTGATCGACGGCGCACCCGAGCATGCCAATATGGGGCGAATTTCGCGCAACACCCTCACCCCGATCTGGGAGTGGATCTGCCGCGATCTGCTGCCGACCATGGCGCGCGACTACATCAAGGCGATCAACGACCAGGTCGCCGCCAACAACCCGAAGGAAGTGCTGAAGGTCGCGTCGATCTTCCAAACCAAGGTCGTCAAGGTCCTCGAGAACACCCTCGCATCAGCGGAGAGCGCCGAGTTCGCCCGCGGCAAGCTCGCGCAATACACGGCTTCGCGCAGCGCCTTCGACGACGTGAAGAAGATGCAGCAGGTGCTGCGCGCCGGCGCCGCGCTGCCGAAGTTCAACGAAAAGCTGCCCGAGAAGATCGCGAAATTCGACGACGGCCAGGTTGCCCAGATCACCGCGCAGCTCGATGCCTTCAAGAAGGCTCATCCCGAGGCGCTGCCCTTCGCGCTGGCGCTGGTGGCGCGGCGGCTGAAGACGTCCTGGCAATTGGTGCGCCTCGCCACCAAGGCCGCCGCGAGCAAGAGCGCGGCCGACGTCGCTGCCGCGCCCTATGCCTGCGTCGTTGCCATGGTGCTCGACCGGCTCGACGACAAGCGCCTCGCGCTCAGGATCGCTCTCCGGCACAACCGGGTGCTGGTCGCCCGCGACCTGCTCGCCGAAATCTACGACACCGAATATGCGCTCAAGGTCCGCATCGACGGCATCGAACATTGCGAATGGGGCGTCCGGCTCCAGCAATTGATGGACGCGATCGCGGCGCTGGTGGCCGCCGAGGTAAGCCGCTTCCCGGCCAATGTCGGACACATTCTCGGCTCGCGCCGGCTACGCAGTCACGATACGCTCGGCGGCAAGCTGTCCTACCTGGCGTGGAAGGGACGCGATGCCGTGCAGGACGGCGCGGCGGCGTTTCGCAAATTGATCGGGCAGACCTGACCTCCGGCAGCGCGCTCAATGCGCGCGCGGCAGGCACAGGAAGCGATCGAGAAATCGCCCTGACAGCACGAACCTGAACCACCAATACAATATCCGCCGCGTCGTCATTGCTGCGATCCTCGACAGCCCACCACCGGCTGCCTGGAGCAATAGCGCAGGTGCAGCAAACCGCATGTGATCTGCTTCACACTTGCGCCGTCGCGGCCACGCATTGTCGCAGAACCGTCACGAGAAGAGGCGGAACATGCGCGCATCGCGCGAAAATGAATTCTTCGGCCGTAGCTGCCGCTCTTATCCTCCGATGCACGGCATGAGCATTGGGAAGGAATCCGCGATGAGATCGAACCGACGGACATTGACGATGGCGGCCCTGCTTACGGGCGCGCTGGCGCTCACATCGACGACGATGGCACAGACGTCGCCGCCGCAAGGCAATGCCGCGCCGACCGCCGACAACGCGGTGCTGCTCACCGTCTTCTTCAAGCACGACCAGTCCCGCCCGCTCAACGAGCTGAATGCGCAGCTCGATAGGCAGGGATTCCACAAGGCGTTTCCGCCGCCCGGAATCGAGGTCGTGAGCTGGTACGTGATGATGGGCATCGGCCAGGTGATCACGCTGCGCCTGCCGGCTTCGCGGCTGCGCGAGGTCAATCGCGTCATCGAGGATACCGCGTGGGGCTCGTACCGCACCGAGTTCTATCCGACCTATGACTACAAGGCGGTCGGCATGGCCCAGCACGACAAAGCCACAGCCAATTGAGGCGAGCGTTATTCAATTGGGCGACACGCGAACGGCTTCGTCCAATTGCAGGACACCGGTCTTGATCTCGCACCGGCCGCATCTTTCAAAAATCTCTCGCGATGACCGTGTCATGCGCCCGTCACGCACGGTCAGACGTAAAGACTCTTCGAAGAAGATCCGAACAATTTTAGGAATGATGAGGGCTTTAACGTTACCCAGATAATCCGACGATCGACTGAAGCCCTCCATATTTGAAACTGCTCCCATCGCTAACACCGTCGCGGAACGGGAGTGGTTTGCGATGAACGATCAAATTGTAGAACTCGCCGGCGGAAGGCCCAGAACCTTCGGACGGCGAAAGGTAACGCCGCGCGCTTGCGTCGCCGACGGCAAGCGCCATCTGCGTGCTTTCCTCGCCGAGGTGCTGGAGGATCTCGGCTTCGTCACGACCGAATGCGCCAGCGCGGAGGAGCTGCAAACCGTACTGACGCGCGAGCTGCCGGACCTGATCCTGCTCGGAATCGCCGCCGACGGCATCGAGCCCGGGACATTTCTGCAGACGCTGGTTCGCGAGGCATTCGACGGCAAGGTTCTCGCCGTCGGCGCCCGCGAGTCGATCATCGTCAGGGCCGTGCAGCAGGTCGGCGAGGAATATGGCCTTGCGATGCTGCCGCCGCTGACCACGCCCTTTGCCGCCGAGACGCTGCGCGAGCGCGTCGCGATGCTGCTGCCGGAGGAGCCGGCGCCGAGCCCGGCCGTGCATGTCGGCGAGGCCCTGCATGCCGGCTGGCTCGAGCTCTGGTATCAGCCCAAGATCGACGCGAGGACGCTGATCCGCAACGGCGCCGAGGCACTGGTGCGGATCCGCCACCCGACCTGGGGCGTGGTGCCGCCCGCCTATTTCATCCCCGAGGCGCACGATCCGCATCTGCGCGACCTGTCCGAATTCGTGATCGGGCGCGCCGTGCAGGACTGGCACTATCTGCTGGAGCACCAGAGCCCGGTCGATCTCTCGATCAACCTGCCGGCCTCGTATCTGAAGGAGCCGCAGGCCGTGCGCGATCTCTGCCGGCGCGTGCCGACGCATCCGGCCTTCGGCGGACTGACGATCGAGATCGACAGCGAGGAGGCGATCCGCGACCTCGATCACCTCGCCGAGGTGGCGCGCGAAGTGCGCCTGCACAATATCGGCCTGTCGATCGACAATCTCGGCGCCAACTGGCCGTCGCTGATGGACCGGGACAGGCTCCCCTTCATCAAGCTGAAGGCCGACCGGCACTTCGTCACCGGCAGCGGCAATGACCGCCTCAAGCGCACGGTGTGCCGCCACATCGTCGAGCTTGCGCAGGGCTACGGTGCGTGCGCGATCGCCGAAGGCGTCGAGAGCCGCGCCGACCTCGTCGCCGCGAACGAGCTCGGCTTCGACTTCGTGCAGGGCTTTCTGTTCGGCAAGCCGATGCCGCTGAAGAAGTTTGCCCGTTCGACGCTGACGAAGACGGTGATGGAGTGAGCGCGTTCGCGGCGATCACGCTCGCAAGCGTGCACTGTCGATTGCTTCGAAGCGCTTCCGGCGTGCCACGCGCGGGTGTCGTGATCCCGCGCGCGTTCGCCGTGATGCAAGACAATTCGGAGAACTACGCTGTTGCCGCGCGAACATCCGTCGGCTGCGGCAATGGGCTGTCGTCAGGCAAACCGCCGCGCGAAGAAGACGCAGACGACGACGAGCGCGGTCGCGGCGATCATGCCCCATGCGACCGGCTCATGCAGCAGGAAGCCGGCAAGCGCGAGACCGAAGAACGGCTGGAGCTGCTGCAACTGACCGACGCGCGCGATGCCGCCGATCGCAAGGCCGCGGTACCAGAAGATGAAGCCGACGAACATGCTGAAGATCGAGACGTAGGCGAGCCCGATCCAGGCCGGCGCACCGACGCCGCTCCATGTCGACGGCCAGGTCAGGATCGCGACCGGCACCATCAGCGGCACCGCAAGCAGCAGCGCCCAGGAGATCACCTGCCAGCCGCCGAGGCGGCGCGACAAAGCGGCGCCTTCGGCATAGCCGAGCCCGCACAGCACGATCGCGGCGACCATCAGCAAATCGCCGGCGAGTGACGCCGAGCCGTCGTTGGAGAGAGCAAAGCCGCCCACCGTGGCGCTGCCGAGGATCGCGAACAGCCAGAACAGCGGTCTTGGCCGCTCGCCGCCGCGCAGCACGGCGAAGATCGCGGTCGAGAGCGGCAAGAGGCCGATGAACACGATCGAATGCGCGGAGGTGATGTGCTGGAGCGCAAGCGCCGTCAGCAGGGGGAAGCCGACCACCACGCCGATCGAGACGATGGCGAGCGAGGCGAGATCCTTTCGCTGCGGCCGCGCCTGACGGAGCAGGCCGAGCACGGCCGCGCCTATCAGCGCGGCGATGACCGCGCGCGCCGACGTCAGGAACAGCGCGGAGAAGCCGCCGACCGCCACGCGCGTCGCCGGCAGCGAGCCGCTGAAGATGATGACGCCGAGAAGCCCGTTGCCCCAGCCGCTGCCCGCCGATTGCATGTCCGCCTCGCCTTCTTGGGCAGCGATACTCGGCCTTCACCGGTGGCAAGAACAGCCACAATCCAGTACAATCCGGCCAAACTGTATGGGTATGGAAGGCAGTACACCTTGGACAGCGGGGCGCTGACGAAGGGCCGGGGCGGCACCCGGACCGTTGATGTGATGAGCGCGATCCGCACCAAGGTCGCGGTCCGCGCGCTCGGTGCCGGCGACCGCCTGCCGTCGATCCGCAGCCTTGCCGCGACGATGGGTGTTTCGCCCTCCACCGTCGTCGAGGCCTATGATCGCCTCGCCGCCGAAGGCCTGATCCGCCCTCGTCGTGGCTCCGGCTTCTACGTCTCATCGACCGTCACGCCGCCCCTTGCGTTGACCGAGGTCGAGCCGCGCCGCGACCGGGAGGTCGATCCGTTCTGGGTTTCGCGGCAATCGCTCGATGCCGACGAAAGCGTGCTCAAACCCGGCTGCGGCTGGCTGCCGCCGGAGTGGATGCCGGAAGAGGCCCTGCGCCGCGCCGCTCGCGCGCTCGCCCGCACGGATGCGAGCGTATTGACCAATTACGGTTCGACATCCGGCTCCCTCGCCCTGCGCCGGCTGCTGCTGACGCGGCTCGCGGAAGACGCAATCGAGGCTTCGGCCGACCAGTTGATGCTGACGGGTTCAGGCACGCAGGCAACCGACTTGATCTGCCGCTTCCTGCTCCGTCCCGGCGACACGGTGCTGGTGGACGATCCGTGCTACTTCAATTTTCGCGCGCTGCTGCGAGCGCATCAGGCCAGGATCGTCAGCGTGCCCTACACGCCGTCGGGTCCGGATGTCGCGCGCTTCGAGCAGATTCTCGCCGGCGAGCGGCCACGGCTCTACATCACCAATTCAGCGCTGCACAATCCGACCGGCGCGACGCTCTCGCTCCAGACCGCGCACCGGCTGTTGACCGCGTCCGCGGCGCACGACCTCACCATCGTCGAGGACGACATTTTTGGCGACTTCGAGCCGGAGCGCTCGCCGCGCCTGGCCGCACTCGACGGCCTCAATCGCGTGATCCGCATCGGCAGCTTCTCCAAGACGCTGTCGGCCTCGGTGCGCTGCGGCTACATCGCAGGGCGCGCCGACTGGATCGAGCATCTCGTCGATCTCCAGGTCGCAACCAGTTTTGGCGGCCCGAGCCCGGTCGCGACCGACATCATCGCCAGGGTGTTGGCCGGCGGCAGCTATCGCAAGCACATGGACGAGCTCAGGCAAAGGCTCACGCGCGCCCGGCGCGAGGTGGCACGCAAGCTCCAGGCGCTCGGCATCGAGCCCTGGCTGATGCCGCGCGGCGGCTTCTTCCTCTGGTGCCGTCTCCCGGATGGACAGGATGCCATCGCCGTTGCGCGCGCCGCGCTCGAAGAGGATGTCGTGCTCGCACCGGGCAACGTCTTCAGCGTGTCGCAGACGGCATCGCGCTTCATGCGGTTCAACGTGGCGCAGATGAGCGATCCGCGGATGTGGGACGTGATGCGACGAGCGTTGAAGGCCAAATGATCGGCGCCTAGGACGCTGGTTTGAGGTCGAGCCGAGTTCGGCCGACAGCGATGCTCTCTCCGTTCCCTCCGTTGGGGGAGCAGGCGAGTCTCATCTCATCGGGTCCTAGTACAACGGCTCCTCGTACACCGGCTCGCCGTCGAGCAGCAGGCGCTTGATCGCGGCGCGGCCTGAGGGCAGCACGGCGGCGACGACCCGCAGCTTCTGCTGGTTGCGGGCCTGCTCGAGCTTCTTGCCCTCGCCTTCGGGCACGAAATAACTTTCGAGACCGTATTTGATTGTGAGCTTGTCGCAGAAGGTGCGGCCGGGCGAACCGCAGGAATAGGGGACACGGCCGCGGATCAGCACTTCGGCCGCCGTGACCGCGACAGGCTCGGCGTGAACCGAGACGGCCTCGTAAAGCCCGTTGGCATTGGGCGCGAGCTTGACGAACACAACGGAATTGCGCTCGGCCGCCGGCTTGCCGGCAAGCGCGCCGGCCGGCAGTTGCGAGATGTCGTAGCGGAGCACGACATAGTCGCCGCGCAAGAGATCGCGGGGATCGACTGGCTGCGTCTGCAAGGTCACCTCACGGCCTTCGCGCAGGATCTGCATGCGATCGGCGACCATCAGGACCAGCAGCACGCATTGGACCAGGACGGCGACACCGAATAGCACAGCTTTCGGGATGCGCTGCCAGAGCCTGATGACGGAAGCGACCAGTTCCATCATCGCCCCGCCCTCGGCAGTGCGCGATTGAGCGCGGTTGCAAATGCGACGGCAACGACGCCGGCCGCCGCAAGGAAGGCCGAGCGGCGCAGCAGCGAGCCCTTCACCGCCCAGGTGATGCCGGCGATGACGCCGGCGATCCCGAGCCAGCCGGCCACGATCCGCGGACGCACATCATCGAGCATGCCGGAGACGACGAGGCTGAGCATGGCGCAGAGCAGCGCAGCGTAGGCGAACCAGGGCTCTCCGGCGGTGGATACCGGCCACAGCGGAGCTGCGAGCAGGGCGAGCCCGATTGAACATCCTGCAAGGATTTCACCTGCGCGCTTGGTGATCCCGGCGGACGCGAGAGCGAGGATCACACCCGCAGCCCCGCACAGGATCGCCCAAAGCGGCTGGGCTGGCGCACTGCCGGTCCGAAAGCGAATGATATCGTCGACCGTCGTCACCTCCAGGAACGCGACCACGGCCAGCGAAAACGCCCCGTAAATCGATAGAACGGTCCCGAGACGAAGCGCTCTCGGCGGCGGCGCTGCGGCGATCGCGAGCCCGGCGCCGAACAGCAAGGCGGCGCCGTTCGCGAGCACGAATGACGGCTGAGCACCATCGAATTCGAAGCGAAGCGACGTCGCGATCCACCACGGCAGCACCGCGATCGCGACGAGGTGGGCCGCGACGCGGGAATTCCACGCAAACGCAAGAGCGGCGGCGAGGAGCCACACCGCCACGAACGGAAGATGCAGCGCGTCCGGCGCGTCGTAAGTCCGCATGCAGGTCCAGATGCAGGCGGCCACGAGGGCGACCGCAAGCGCGCCGCGCGATTCGGTCAGCAGCGCCGCTGCGAACGCGCCGATCGACCACAGCAGCATGCCGCCGGCAAAATCCTCGCCGAGATGGTACATCTGACCGACCAGGGCAATACCCGCGCCGAAGATGACCGCGCCGATGCTCGCGCAGAGATCGGCAAGAATCGTGCGCCCCTTCGCCGCGAACCACGCCCCAAGGCCCCCTGCGACGACCATGCCGGCAAGCAGGATTCCGAACCGCAGCAGCCGCGCGATCTCCGTCCAGTGCGCCGCGACGAAGGCGAGGAAAGCTGCTGCGATCAACAGGCCGCCAACGATGCCGACGACCACCGCGATGTTGACGCCGGGCGACAACGGCGGCAGCGCATTGCGGATCGAGACGGCGGCCGCTGGCGCGATCACGCCGTCCGCTTCCCATTGCGCCAGATCAGCTTCGAGGCGCTGCCGGTAGGTTTTGTCGAACATCGTCGTGAATCACCTCGCTCCCAGCCGGCCGGCGGGCTGCTGTTGGTCGGGCCGCGACGGTAGCAGGTTCAACCCGTCACTGCTGCGGTTGCGGCACACCGGGTTGTGGATTGCTGCGCAGTCAGCCGACAAGGCTCCGTTCGCGGATCGCCTGCGCACCCGCGAGAATGCCGCGCTGGAGCGCGCGTGCGGCCGGCGACAGATCGCGGCCGATGCGCCAGGAAGCTGCCCTCGCGGACGGTGCTGACAAACGGTCCCATAGCCTGAAGGCGATCTATCTTTTCATATTCTGCAAAAGAGATGCTCGGACTGCGCCAATGGTTTGAAGAGACTCAAGGCTGTAGCCTTCGGTCAACATGGCCGTAAACGGCCACGCTGCAACGGGGGGACTGCATCCATGGAATTCTTGGCGCAGCAGCGCGGCTATCATCAGACCTCGCGACAGGTGATCAACAACGTGGTCGAGCAGACCGGCGCGCGCAGCGGCCTGAGCGGTCGCCCCGTCGGGACGGTGAGGAGAGCGCTCCTGTGTCTCGTCGCCGCGACGACGCTGGCGCTCCAGGCCGGCGCCGCGGGGGCCCAGACGGCCGCGGAATCCTGGCCGGACCGCGCGATCACCTGGGTGGTGCCGTTCGGGGCTGGCGGCGTCACCGACCTCGTCTCGCGCAAGATCGCGGAGCTGCTGCGGACGCGGCTTGGGCAGCCGGTGGTGGTGGAGAACCGACCCGGCGCTGGCGGGACCATCGGGACAGAGTTCGTTGCCCGGGCCCAACCCGACGGCTACACCGTGCTCTACGCCTCCGGCGGGCCTATGACGATCCAGCCGAACCTGGGGCTGGCGAAGCTCAACTACGACCCGCTCAAGAGCTATATCCATGTCCGCGGCGTGAGCTCGGCAAACCAGATCCTCGTCGCAACCTCGGCAGCGCCCTACAGCACGCTGGCTGAGTTCGTCGCCTACGCGAAGACCAACCCGGGCAAGGTCAACTTCGGCTCCCCCGGCCCCGGCACCGCCCAGCACCTCGCCGGCGAGATGTTCCAGGCGGCCGCCGGCATCAAGCTGACCCATGTGCCCTACAAGTCGGGCTCGAGCCAGATGACCGACATGATGTCGGGCATCCTGGACGTCTCCTTCGACTACCTCACCGTGCTCAGGCCGCTGATCGACACCGGCAAGGTCAAGGTGCTCGGCACCACCGGCACGGCGCGGCTGGCCGCGTTGCCCGACGCGCCGACGGTGCTCGAGGCCGGCTACCCGGACGCCGTCAGTGTCGGTTCGACCTGGGTCTCGGTCCCGGCCGGGACCGACCCGAGAATCGTGGGCAAGCTCTCTGAGGCGCTGGCCGCGGTGCTCGCCGACCCCGGCATCGTCGCGGACCTCGCCACCAACGGCCAAGTGTCGATTGCCGACAAGGGGTCGGCCGAGATGGGACCGTTCATCGTCGAGGAGACCGCACGCTACAAGCGGGTGATCGAGAGCGCGGGCATCGCCGCGCATTAGCTCAGGCGCACGGTTGCGGGCATCGCACACTCGAGGGAGCGGCCGTCGGCGTGGCGCCGACCGATCGTGATGCCAGTTCTAGTTCGCCTTGATGCCAGCTTCGCTGATGAGCTTGCCCCATTTCGCGCTTTCGCTTTGAATGAAGCGGCCGAACTGCTCCGGCGACATTGGCGCGGGCTCTGCGCCGAGGGTCCTGATCTTCTCGGCCACCGAGGGGTCCTTCAGGGCTTTCGTGAAAGCCTCGTTCAGCCTGGCGACGATGTCGGCGGGCGTGCCGGCCGGCGCAACCAGCCCGAACCAGCCGACGGATTCGAAACCCGCAATGCCGCTCTCGGCCAGCGTCGGCACATCCGGCAGGGATGCAAGGCGGCGCGCTGAGGAGACGCCGATCGCGTTGAGCTTGCCCTCGAGGATCAGTTGCTTCGATGCGGGAATATCCAGCACCGCGAAGGGGACATGTCCTGCGAGGACGTCGACCGTCGCGGGCGCGGTCCCGCGATACGGGACCAGCTCCATGGCGATCCCGGTCCTCTGCGTGAACAGCGCGGCCGTCAGATGCATGGCCGTCGAATTGCCGCCATGTCCGATCGACAGCGTACCCGGCTTTGCCCTGGCGAGCGCCACCGTCTCCGCCGGGTTGTGCGCAGGTATGTTCGCGGAGGCAACGAGCACGAAGGGAATTTCCGCAAGCAGCGTGATCGGCGCGAGATCCTTCAGCTCGAACGGCATCGACGAATTGAGATGCGGGTTCACCGTCAGCGCGCCCGCCGGCGCGACGCCGAGCGTGTAGCCGTCGGGCTTGGCCTGCGCGACCGCGGCCATGCCGATATTGCCGCCGGCGCCGGCGCGATTCTCGATCACCAGGCTCTGCTTGAGCTCGGCGGTGACCAACGGCTCGAGCGCACGGATCACGGTGTCGGCGCTGCCGCCGGGCGGGAAGGTCACGATGATCTTGATCAATTGCTCCGGATAGGCGGCCTTGCCCGCCGTCAGCGGCAGCACGGCGAAAGTCGCGGCCGTCAGCACGGCCAGAATGCGGCGCCCTGCAACGTGAAACACGTTCCCCTCCTCGGTACGTTCTTGTTTGTGAACCACGACCGGGCGGCCCGCGCCGCCAGACCGTCCGCTTCAAGTTGCCTTACGCCGCAGCGCCGGTGATGCGCGCCAGCAAGCCTTGTGGATCCGCGGGCGCGACCTGCCCGCGCCAGGCGATGTGCTGGTCGGGCCGCGCCAGCACCAGCTTCTCGGCATAGGTGCCGTTCGCCTCATCGGGCGCGATGTCGACCAGCGCGAGCGGGATGCCGCGCTCCCTTGCGGCGGATTGCAGCCGCGCCACATCGATCGCCGGGTCGAACCGCAACAAGGTGTAGCCGGCTCCGAATGCATCGTAGAGCGATCGTCCGTCGCGCAGGAACAGATGCGGCGCGCGGGCGCCCGGCACAGTGGAGGGCGTGAAGCTGCCCATCGCGTAAGCCGGCGGCGTTTCGCCGTCATAGGCAATGATCGGCGAGGCATCGTAGTAGTAGCCGAAATTGAGACCCGCGCAGCAATATTGCTGCACGTTGAGATCGTAAGCCGCCCTGGCCAGCGTTGCGCGCGCCGCCTGGCCGCGCGGCGTGTCGTCCTCGATCTCCGCGGACACGCCGCCGCGCTGCGCCATCATCTTCATCGCGTGGTCCATCGCGAAGCGCGACACCTGCTCGGTGATGGGCTGACGCTCCGCTTCATATGCGTCGAGGATCGAAGCCGGCGCCCACCCGTTCAGATGCGCCGCCAATTGCCAGCAGAGATCGACAGCGTCGGCAATGCCCGCATTCATGCCGTAGCCGGCATAGGGCATCCACAGATGCGCGGCGTCGCCACAGATGAAGACCCTGCGGTCGCGGAAGCGATCGGCCACGAGGCGACGCCCGACCCAATCCTCCTTGCTGAGGACGCGGTATTCGAAGCGCTCGTCGACGCCGAGGATGGCGCGGATCGCCCAGTCGCGATCGACCGAATCGAACTCGGGCTCGTCGGGCTTCAGATGATTGTGGATCAGCCAGCGGTCGTGGCCGTCGATCGCAACCGTCGTGCCCGAGCGTCGCGGGTTGAGCGAGAGCACCATCCAGGCCGGCTTGTGCGCGCCCATCAGCTCCTTGAGCTGCGGGGCTTCGATGAAGGTCGATTGCACGCGCTGGATCACCGGCGTGCCGGAGAGGCTCGCGCCGATCGATTTGCGAACCAGGGAACGGCTGCCGTCACAGCCGATCACGAAGGACGCTTCGATGCGAAGCGAGCTCCCGCTGTCGAGGTCGCGCGCCAGTGCGACCACATGGTCGTCGCCCTGTTCGATGTCAGTGATTTCCGTGCGCGCCAGAATGGTGATGCGCGCTTGAGCGGCCGCATGGCTGAACAGGATCGGCTCGAGGTAGACTTGGTTGATCCGGTGCGGCGGCTCGGGCGTCGGCCACCAGGTGTCGGGACCGCCGGTTGCGCTGTAACGGCGCGCGCGGGAGGGAATGTCGATGCGGCACAGCTCGATGCCGGTCGCCGTGGTCCGATAGGAGCAATCGTTCGGGAAGTCCGCCGGCAGGCCTGCGTCGCGCAGCTTTGCGGCGACGCCGAGCCGGCGGAAGACTTCCATCGAGCGCGCCGAGACGTGATTGCATTTGACGCTGGGCGGATCGCCGGCATGGCGGATCTCCGCGACGACGACGTCGATCCCGCGCGAGGCCAGATCCATCGCCGCGGTCAGTCCCACGGGCCCGGCGCCCACGACCAGCACCTGTGTCCTCATGCTCGTCTCCGCTCCCCTTGCCGTACGGCGGATTCTCCGACCGCGCGGCATGCATTTTATTGCAGGCTCGCTTATGAGATAAGCCAGAAAGAACTCATCAATTCATGAGCCCTGCCTATGAATGTCACCTTGCGCCAATTGCGGGCCTTCACCGGCGTCTATCGCACCCGCAGCATCACGCGGGCCGCGCGCGAGCTCGGGATCACGCAGTCGGCGGCGAGCCTGTTGATCCAGCAGCTCGAAACCCAGCTCGGCGTCAAACTGTTCGATCGCTCCACGCGTTCGGTGCAGCCGACCTTGGCGGCCGACGAGGCGTTCCATTCCGCCGAACGGATGCTGGGCGATGCGCTGGGCCTGTCACGGCGCATGCGCGACCTCGCGCAAGCGCGCGCCGGCCGCGTCGCGTTTCTGGCATCGGCCGGCGCCGCCTCGGCGCTGCTGCCCCTGGTGCTGGCGAAATTCCGTGCGGCCCATCCCGACATCGAGATCGACATGCGGGATGTCGCCGCCGACGATCTCGTTCCGCGCCTGATCGCAACCGACGCGGAGTTCGCCATCGGCAGCGTGGAAGGTGAATTCGCGGAGATGACGATCGAGACGCTGACCCGCGGGCGCCTGAGCGCGATTGGCCGGAGCACAGCCGACTTCGCCGCGCGGCGCGCGCTGACATGGGACGAACTGGCACAGCTCCCGACGATCGCGATGCGGCGCGAGACGCGGATCCGCATGCAGATCGATCAGGCGCTCGGCGCGCAGGGCAAGCACCTCAATCCAACCTATGAGGTGACGCTGATCAACACCGCGCTCGCTATGACCGCGCAGGGCCTCGGCCTCGCCATTCTCCCCGCGACGATGCTGCCGGCCGATCAGTTCCCGACGCTGATCGCAAGACCGCTGATCCGCCCGGCCATCACCCGGCCGGTGTCGCTGCTGCAGCGTCAGGGCCGGACGCTGTCGCCGGCCGCGCAGGCGTTCGTGGCGATGGCGCGGACGGTGCTGGCGGGTCCGTAATCAATGTAACCCCTGCTCGGGCTACTCCGCCAGATTGTGCTGCTGCCAGCGCAGCAGATAGGCCTGCAATCGCCAGATCAGCGCGGACAGCGCAACGCCGACCAGCATCAGCACGATGACGGCGACCATCATGCCCGAGGCCTCCGCGCGCGCTTCGGACTCGATGATCAGGCGTCCGATTCCGCGTTCGGCGCCGATGAACTCGCCGACGATCACGCCGATCAGGGCGAAGGAGATCGCAGGCGTCAGCGAGGCGAAGACCCAGGCCATGGTCGATGGGATGACCACCGTGCGGGTGATCTGCCACTCGCTGGCGCCGAGCAGCCGCGCCGCGTTGACAAAGCCCTCGTCGATCGATCGTGCGCCTTCGAACGTGTTGAAGAAGACGAGGAAGACGACCACGATCCACGACGTCACGACCTTCGAGGTATCGCCGATGCCGAAGGCCAGCACGATGATCGGGGCCAGCGCGATGCGCGGGATCGAATTCACCGCGGTGATGAAAGGCTGGAAAATGGCGCTCAGTCGGTCCGAGCGGCCCAGCACGAGGCCCGCGGCAAAGCCGCTGCTGACGCCGGTCGCGAAGCCGAAGAAGGTGTTCTTCAGGGTGACGGCGGTCGCGATCCAGAGATTGTTCTCGGATCGCGCCATGCAGCGGGCGAATTCGCCATTGAACCAGCCGTTGAACACGCCGAGCTTGGACTTGAGACAGCTCAGGATCAGGAAATGCTCGAAGATGTCCGAGGGTCTTGACACGAAGTAGGGGTCGAGCAGATCAGGCACCAGCCAGGGAAGCCGGCCGTGCAGATCGTAACCCCATTGCCAGATCGACAGGAAGCAGGCGCAGATCGCCATTTGCCAGGCCAGGGTCCTGCCGGCGTTGCGCGCGCGTCTCATGGCTTGCGGCCCTTGATGAACTCTTCGCCGAGCGAGTGCCAGATCAGCTGGAACAGCTCGGCATAACGCGGCGTCTCCCGGATCTTCACCGCATTGCGTGGGCGGGCAAAATCCACATCGAAACTCTCCTTGATCCGGCCGGGCCGCGCGGAGAACAGAATGATGCGGTCTGCCAGCGTCAGGGCTTCGCCGAGATCATGGGTCACGAACAGCACGGTCTGCTGCTCGCGTTCCCAGATGCGAAGCAGCACGTCGTGCATGTCGATCTTGGTGTGGGTGTCGAGCGCGCCGAACGGCTCGTCCATCAGCAGGACCTGCGGCTCAACGACCAGCGTTCGCATCAAGGCGGCGCGCTGGCGCATGCCGCCCGACAATGCAGAAGGGTAGGCGTTGCCAAAGCCCTCCAGCCCGGCCTGCACCAGGCAGGCACGGACACGCTCCTTTCGCTCCGCCACCGGGACGCCCGCCAGCTCCAGGCCGTAGCCGATGTTGTCGGCGACTGTCCGCCAGGGAAACAGCGTATCGCGCTGGAACACGTAGCCGACGTCAGACGTCGCCCGTCCGGGGACAACAGGCGTTCCGTCGATCAGAATCTGACCGCTGGTCGGCTTGACCAGTGTCGCTATCATGTTGAGGACGGTGCTCTTGCCGGAGCCGGATGGCCCCAGCAGGGCGACGAATTCGCCGCGCCGGACATTGAAGGAGACGTCGCGCACCGCCTCGATGGCGGTGCCCGCCAGCTGGAAAGTCTTGCACAATCCGCGCACGTCGATGCGCCGCATCTCAGGCGGCGCGTCGGCGTGCGGCGCATGTAAGGCCTGCACGCTCAAGCCGGATAGGCCTTGCGTGCCGCTTCGATGAAGCTGGTGGTGACGACGTCGGCCATGGCGAGCGGCTTGATCCCGGTCATTTCACGGAACCAGACCTTCTGCCCGCGTGCAAAACTCTCCGCATCGATGACGCATTCGTAGTCGGTGACCTTCTTCATGATCCCAATGTCGAAAACATTCGCATCGCGCGACGTGCTCCCGACATAAGGCTCGATCGCATCGTAGATCTCTTCGGGGGAGTGCCCCTTGATCCACTGGGTCGCGCGCCACAGCGCCGTGACGAACGCCTGCATCTTCTGCGGGTCCTTGTCGATGGTCGACTGCAAGGTGAAATGAGACGTCACCGGGACCTTGCCGCCGATATACTTGGCCCAGACCGCCTCGTCGGTTCCGTCGAACAACAGCGCGCCCCAGCCCTGCTCGATCGAATCCTTCAGGATCGACGGCGAGTTGATGAGGACATCGACCTGTTTCGTTTTCAACGTCCCCATCATGGTGTCGACATTGCCGGTGCCGATCCAGGTCACCTTGTCGTCGAGCCCCATGGTTTCCATGTAATAGGAGGCCCAGACGTGGTTGGTGCCGCCAAGCGACGACACCGCAACGATCGGCTTGCGTCCGTCAGGCCGCTTCCACTTCGCCAGCGCCTCCAGCGTGGTGATGCCCTGATCGAACAGATCCTTGCGGATGATGAAGATCGCGGCGTTGCTGCGGGTATCGACCGGCATCAGCACGCGCGCGCTGCGGCCGTGATTGCTGAGCTGCATCGGGTGGGTGATGTCGCCGATGCCGATATCTCCCTGGGACGAAGCAATGATCTCACGGGTCTTCACGCCGCTGCCGCCCTGGATCAGCTTGCAGTCGAGGCCGGCCTCCCTGAAGAACCCGGCACGGTCGGCGACGAATTGGGACTGATACACCGGAATGGCCACCGGGTAGATCACGCGGCCCGACGGGGTATCCGCCCACGCCCGCCCCGCCGCCATGGAGACACCGGCGCCGGCGACAATCGTCAGCGCCGACCGTCTTGTGACCCAAGTTCTCATCACGCGTGCTCCCTCTCCTTGCCGACCACCTTGTCGAGCGCGTTCAGCACCGCATCGCCCATCTCCTGGGTCGAAAGTCTTTTTGCGCCGGGTTCGGCGATATCGGCCGTTCTTGCGCCGGCGGCCAGGGCCGTATCCACGGCCTTCTCCAGCAGCGCGGCATCTTCAGGCCGATGGAGGGTAATGCGCAACATCATTGCGACGCTGAGGATCGAGCCAAGTGGATTGGCGATGCCCTTGCCCGCAATGTCAGGCGCGCTGCCGTGAACCGGCTCATAGAGCGCCTTGCGACGTCCGAGCCGGTCCGGCGGCCCGAGCGAGACCGACGGCAGCATGCCGAGCGAGCCCGACGCCATCGCCGCGCAATCGGAGAGAATGTCTCCGAAGATATTGCAGGTCACCATGACGTCGAATTGCGAGGGTGCCCGCACGATCTGCATCGCGGCGTTGTCGACATAGAGATGCGTCAGCTCGACATCGGAAAACTCCGCTTCATGCAGCGCGGTGACCTCCTCGCGCCACAGCACACTGGTCTCAAGCACATTGGCCTTGTCGACGGAGCAGACCCGGCCCTTGCGCGTCCGTGCCAGCTCGAACGCGGTTCGCGCCACCCGGCGGATCTGGCTGGTGGTGTATTGCTGGGTGTTGAAGCCGCGGCGCTGGCCATCGGGCAGCGTTTCGATGCCGCGCGGCTCGCCGAAATAGATGCCGCTGGTGAGCTCGCGGATGATGATGAAGTCGACGTCCTTCAGCACCGCGGCCTTGAGCGGCGCGGAGTCCGCCAGCGCCGGATTGGCGACGATGGGCCGGAGATTGGCATAGAGGTCGTATTTGCTGCGCAGCGACAAGAGGCTTCCCGCCTTGCGCGCGGCCGGAGGGACCTCCGTCGTCTCCGGGCCACCGGTCGCGCCCCAGAGGATCGCGTCGGCCTCCTCCATCGCCTCGACGGTGTCATCCGGCAGCACCTTGCCTGTCGCGAGATACGGGATCAGACCGTATTGCGCTTCGCGCAGAATCACCGGAGCGCCGCGCCGGTCCGAGAACCATTTGAGAATGCGATGGGACTGATCGGTCACTTCCGGACCGATGCCTTCACCACCGACCACGGCCACCTTGATCGTGTTCGAGAGCGTGTTCATGCCTGATGTCCTGCAAAGTGAATCCACGGCCGCGCGGTGCGGTCGGATGCCTGGAATCCGCGGATCTCTTGGTCGCGCCGCAAGGTCAGCGAAATTTCGTCGAGGCCTTCGAGCAGGCCCGCACGTCTGCGCGGATCAATCTCGAAGACGTGCCTTAACCCCGATGGCGAGGTGACCGTCTGCTCCTGCAGATCGACCGTGAGGCGTCCCGCGCCCTGGCTCGCTTCGATGTCGGCGGCGAGGCTGTCGATGATGGCCTTGTCCAGCACCACCGGCAGGATGCCGTTCTGGAAACAGTTGGCGAAGAAAATGTCGCCGAAGCCGGATCCGATGATGGCGCGGATACCCATCTCCTGCAGCGACCACACCGCCGCCTCGCGCGATGAGCCGCAGCCGAAATTCGGACCCGTGACCAAAATTTCCGCCGCGCGATACGGCTCGCGATTGAGGATGAACTCCGGATTGTCCGAGCCATCAGGCAGATAGCGGAGCGAGCCGAACGCCCATTTGCCGAGATTGCCGCGGACGGAATTTCCGATCATGCGATTGATGCTGATGATGACGTCCGTATCGACATTGGTGCGCATGATCGGCGCGGCAATCGCGGTCAACTTGGTAAAGGGCTCCGCCATCTAGCGCTCCATGGTTCGGACATCGGCGATGGCGCCGGAGACCGCCGCCGCCGCGGCCATGGCCGGGCTCGCCAGGTGGGTGCGGGCACGCGGCCCTTGCCGGCCGATGAAATTCCGGTTCGACGTCGAGACCGAGCGCTGGCCGGGCGGCACGGTTTCGCCGTTCGCGGCGAGGCACATCGAGCATCCGGGCTCACGCCATTCGAAGCCCGCGTCGATGAAGATCTTGTCGAGCCCCTCGGCCACCGCATCGCGCTTGACGGTCTCCGAACCCGGCACGACCCAGGCGCGCACGCCGGGCGCGACCCTGCGGCCGCGCGCGACCTCGGCCGCGGCGCGCAGATCGCTGAGACGGCTGTTGGTGCAGGAGCCGATGAAGACCCAATCGACCGGCGTGCCGGCGATCGGCGCGCCCGGCGTCAGGCCCATATAGTCGAGCGCGATCTCGATCGCGCCGCGGCGCGCCGGATCGGCAATGTCCCGGGGATCCGGGATGCGGCCATCGACACCGAGGACATGTTCGGGACTGGTGCCCCAGGTGATCTGCGGGATGATGGTTGCGACATCGATCGACACCTCGCGATCGAACATTGCGTCGCTGTCGCTCCGAAGCGTCCGCCACGCCGTGACGGCCCGCTCCCACATCTCGCCTTGCGGCGCGTAGGGACGTCCCCGGACATAATCGAACGTCGTCTGGTCCGGCGCGATCAGCCCCATCTTGGCACCGAGTTCGACCGACAGATTGCAGATGGTGAGCCGCCCTTCGATCGGCATGTCCCTGATCGCGCTGCCGGCGTACTCGACCGCATAGCCGGTGCCGCCGGCGGCGCCGGCATGGCCGATCAAAGCGAGGATGAGATCTTTCGCCGTGACACCGAACGGCATGCGGCCGTCGAACGTCACGCGCATGGTTTTCGGCCGGCGCTGGATGATAGTCTGGGTCGCCAGCACATGCGTGAGCTCGCTGGAGCCGATGCCGAAGGCAAGCGCGCCGAGCCCGCCATGGGTGCAGGTGTGGCTGTCGCCGCAGACGATCAGGCAGCCGGGCAGGCTGAGACCGAGCTCCGGCCCGATGACATGGACGATGCCCTGCCCCGGCTGGTCGATGTCGAACAGCCGGATGCCGCTGGCGGATGTCTCGGTCCGCAACGCCGCCAGCAGCTCCTGCCCGGTCGTGATCGTGCCTGCGCGCCCGGACGCCGTGGAAATCGCATGATCGGGCGTGGCAAAAGTCAGCTCGGGATTGTGGACCGGGAGGTTGCGGCTCTTGAGGTCGATCAGCCCGCGGGAGCCGCCGAGATCGTGCAGCAGATGACGATCCACATGAAGCAGATCGGTGTCATCGCTGACATGGGCGATGACATGCTGGTCCCAGATTTTGGCCAGCAGCGTGCGACCACGCGTGTCCACGATCCGTCCTCCCCTGATCGGCATCTGACGTGCCGTAGTGCCGCCGATCATGCCGACCGAGGGCAATCCTGGGAAGCAGGATAGAAGCGCGTCCCGCAAATGTGCAGTGACGGTTTGGCAGGGTGCCATCGCGGCCGGCGATGGCAGGCGTTGACACGGGCGATGTCAGCCCCTGCTGCGGACGACCGTCAGCCGGTCGGAGACGCTGCTCGTGGTGAGACCCGTATCATCCTGGGTCCGCAAATGGTCCACCAGCAGCTTCGTCACCGGCGGCAACGATTTGTAGTCGCGCACGCCCATGACCAGCTCGCGTCGCGCCCAGGACTCATCGAGCGCGACGGTGACGAGGCTGTCGACACCGTAGCGGCCGCGAACGATCTCGAGCGGCACGACCCCGACCCCCATCCTGGCATCGATGACGCGGAACAGCGCATCGAAGCTGCTGACGCGGATGCGCACCTTCAGGTGCTGCCCGAGAGCGGCCGCCGCCCTGACACACAGCGTCTCGATCGAGCTGCCCTTCTCCAGGCTGACGAAGTCGAAATCGACCAGCTCGCGGAAGCGAACGCTGCTGCGACCGGCCAGCGGATGGTCGCGCGTGACCAGCGCGACCAGGCTGTCGCTGCGATAGGACAGCAGCTCCAGATCCTGTGCGTCGATGTTGCCGCCGAAAATGCCGATGTCGGCCCGGTTCTCCATCACCGCGCGCACGATCGCGGGGCTTAGATCCTCCTCGATGTCGATATGCACCAGCGGATGCCGCTCCAGGAACAGGCTGAGCTCGTCGGCGAGAGCTTCGAGGATCGCGGACTTGTTGGCGCAGACCCGGATCAGCCCGCGCTTGCCCTGCCGGTATCCGGTCAATTCGGTCTCGAGCCGGCTCAGGTTTCCAAGGACGATGCGGGCATGCTCGAGCAAGGCAAAGCCGGCCGGCGTCGGCTCGATCCCCTTCGAATGGCGATGCAGCAGCTCGACCTGGAAACGGTCCTCGATATCCGAGATGCGCCGGCTGACCGCGGACGCGGCGATGTTCTTCTTCTCCGCCGCCTTCGCGATGCTCTGCTCCTCAACGATCGCCACGAAGAGCTGCAGCGTCAGCAGATCGATTTTGGCCGTCATCCGTCGGGTCCTCGGGGCGGGCTATCATGACGGACATTGTGGAGAAGCTTGCCGCCCCGCCGCAAGTGCGGTGTCGGATTGCGGTCCCCTGGAGGCGACACCAGAAGCTGCTGCGATCTTGAGGATTCAGTGCTTGAGGCGAGGCTTTGAGGCCGATTGATATGGCGGAGAGGGAGGGATTCGAACCCCCGATAGGCTTGCACCTATGCCGCATTTCGAGTGCGGTGCATTCAACCACTCTGCCACCTCTCCTGAAGGCGCCAAGTAAGGAGCAGGGCCCCTGTGGTTGGGGGCGTTAATAGGCGAGGATGGCGGGCCAGACAAGGCGCGAAAGGGGAAAATCCGCTGCCTCTTTCAACCCCCATCCTTCGCCCGGGAGGAACCGCGATGGAGCATCTGACGATCAAGGCCAATGGCGCCAATTTCCACCTGGTTCGCGCTGGAAAGGGCAAACCGCTGCTTTTGCTGCATGGTTGGCCGGAATTCTGGCTGACCTGGGAGCCGGTGATGGTCCGGCTGGCCGATCGCTTCATGCTGATCGCGCCCGACCTGCGCGGCTTTGGCGACAGCGACAAGCCTGACGGGCCTTACGGGCCGGACGGCCATGCCGCCGACATGCTTGCGCTGATGGAGGGGCTCGGCATCGAGCGATTCGCCGTGGTCGGCCACGATGTCGGCGGCGCCGTGATGCAGCCCCTGGCGCGGCAGGCACCGGGCCGGCTCGCCGGTCTCTTCTTCTTCGATTTCGTCTATCCCGGCATCGGACCGCGCATGGCGGCGCCCGACCGGCTCAACCACATCTGGTACCAGTCCTTCCACCAGATGGAGATGGCCGTGCGGCTCGTCGGCGCGAGCCGCGAGAGCTGCCGGCTCTATATCAGTCACTTCCTGAAGGGCTGGGCGCATCGAAAAGACGCCTTCGACGACGTCCTCGACGCCTTCGTCGACAATTTCTCTAGGGTGGGCAACCTTGCCGGCGGCTTTGCGCATTATCGCGCCTCGCATGCCGGGCGCGTCGCGATGATGAAGGGCGAAGCTCCACAGCTTCCGCCGATCGACGTGCCGACCTGCGTCCGCTGGGCCGAGCACGATCCGCTGTTTCCCTATGCGTGGACCGACCGGCTCGGCGAGACGTTCAGCGCGCTCGATCTCGCGATGTTTCCCGGCGCCGGCCACTTCCCGCATCGGGAAAATCCCGACCACGCGGCCGCGGAGATCGCGGCGTTCTTTCAGCGCGTCGGCTGGAGTTGAGTCCAGATAAGGGGTGGGACCGCCAGACGCGGTAAACACTGGCGGTCCCGTGCCGCTCATTGCAATACTGACCGGGAAGGGCGGCTTCGCCGGCCAGGTGAGGCGACAGATTCGACCGTAGCGGGTGCCCCATGCACCGCAACGCAATCCGTCCCTTAACCTAACCAGTCAAGGTTACTCCTTGTCAGACTTGGCCTTTTTCTTCCCATTCTCGGTAGAATCACGGTCTTTCCCATTGTCCTTGCGGCGGTTGGTGAAGCGCGCATTGCCGAGGCCCGTGCCGATGGTGAGCACGCCCCAGCGCTCGACATCCTGCATGAACGGCACCTCGGAGAGGCCCTGAACCACGCCGTCATTGTGCATCAGGATCGCGGTGTCGTGCTCGCCGATCTCGGGAATGCCCTCGATCAGGCTCGCCGGCAGGTTGAACTTGCTGCTCTCCCAATTGCCCGGCAGGTTCTGCGCGCCCTTCTCGATCGAGCCGTCGGCGTCGATCACGCCGGGACAGGCGATGCCGATGAAGGGCGCGAGCTTGAAGCCTTCGGTCTCGGCCTCGGCGATCAGCCCCTTCAGCATCTTGGTGAGCCGCTTCACCGCGCCTTCGCGCGTCGGCTCGTCGTCGGCATGACGCCACAGCTCGGATGTCACGACCTTGGCCTTCGACAGGTCTTTTGCCTTTTTCCAGCTCGTTTCCACCAGGCCGCAGCGGATGTTGGTGCCGCCGATATCGACGGCGAGGATGCTGTCATGAGCCTCGAAGATCCATGATGGCGCCAGATGCAGCGCGCCGATCAGGCCGGCCTCATCGGGATGGGCGCGGATCGGCACCATGTCGATCTTGAAATCCTCGGCTTTGAGGATGATCTGGGTGCGCGCGATCGCGAGCTCGCCGAGCCTGGAATCGCGAAAACCGCCGCCGACCACAATGCGCTCGGTCTTGGCCCAGGCCTTGGTCTTGAGGAAGCGGCGGGTGACATGGGCGAGCTGCTGGGCGAAATCCTCGATCGCGCTGTGGACCAGCGCCGAGGCCTCGGTGTCGTCGCCGATCAGGATCGCATCCAGCGTCTTCTTGCTGATCTGGTCCGAGGGCTCCTTGCCGAACGGGTCCTCGCCGGTCTTGCGCAGCGGCTTGCGCCAGCGGTCGAGGATCTCGCGGAACGCGCCCTTGCTGGCGCGGTCGCCGAGAAAACCGTCCTCGTCCTTGATCTCGATGTTGAAACTGTCGACGTCCACCGACGGCAGGCGGCTCGCGCCGTGCTGCGCAATGCCCGTCGTCGCGACCAGTTCGTCCGTTGCCATGGGACCCTTGCCCGCTTGCGAAATCTGGGGGACAACGGCGCGGGAACCCGTTGGTTGCAACGCCGGGGGAGAATCGGCGGACGGGCGGGCTCCCGCCCAAATCCTTCAAATCCGGGCCTTTTTCAGCGGTTTTCCTTGACTTGCGGCGTCCGGCGGCTATAAGTCCCACACCCGGCGCGGGGCGTTTCTCGCGCCGCTTGTTTTTGCGTGGGTTTTCAAAGGGATAACTCCCGCCCGCACAAAACTCGCATAAACCCATAGCGACTGACAAAAAGCCGGCCCCGACAGACCGTCGCGAGGCCGGGATTGAACACGAAGGAAAACAACGATGTTCGCAGTCATCAAAACCGGCGGCCGGCAGTACCGCGTCGCTCCGGATGATGTCTTGGAAGTAGGCAAGATCGAAGGCGAAGTCGGCTCGATCGTGCAGCTGAATGAAGTTCTGGTGGTCGGCGGCGACACGCCGATCCTGGGTCTGCCCACGGTGGCCGGCGCGTCCGTTGCGGTCGAGGTGCTCGACCACAAGCGCGGCCCCAAGGTCATCGCGTTCAAGAAGCGCCGCCGCAAGAATTCGCGCCGCAAGCGCGGCTACCGCGACGAGATCACGGTGCTGCGCGTCAGCGAGATCCTGACGGACAACGCCAAGCCCACCAAGGGGCCGCGTCCGAAGAAGGAGAAGGTCGCCAAGGAAGCGGCCAAGGAAGACGCCGCCGCATAAATTGATCACGCCAATTCACGAATTGATGCGTGAGAAATTATGAAATGATTCCGTCAAGGAATTGATCTAGAACTACTCAGGATTTCGGAGACGAGCCATGGCTCACAAAAAAGCAGGCGGTTCATCGCGCAACGGTCGCGATTCAAAGGGCAAGCGCCTCGGCATCAAGGCGTTCGGCGGGGAAGTTGTGATTCCCGGCAACATCATTGCGCGTCAGCGCGGCACCACCTGGCATCCCGGCCTTAATGTCGGCATGGGCACGGACCACACTTTGTTCGCCAAGATCGAGGGTCGCGTCACGTTCCAAGCCAAAGCCAACGGCCGCACATTCGTATCGGTACTCCCGATCGCAGAGGCGGCTGAATAGACGGTGGATCAAATTTGGAGTCCGCCGGGTCCTGACCAAACCGGCGGAGTCCACAAATAGGCTCCAGGGGAGGCGGGAAACCGGCCTCCCCTTTCGTTTTGTCTTAGTGACTTCGACGGAGCCGGACATGTTGCAGGATTTTTCGAGCACCACCTTGCGGGAGGCGAGACCTGATGTCGTCGCCACCGAACGGCTGACCTTGCGGCGGCCGACCCTCGCCGACGTCAGGACCATCGCCCGGCTCGCCAATGATCGCCGCGTCGCCGAGAACACGCGCCGCCTGCCGCATCCCTATTCGCAGGACGACGCCATCGAATTCGTCCGTGCCACCGCCGAGATCGGCAGCGAGACCGTGTTCCTGATCGAGCACGACAGCGGGCCGGTCGGCATGGTCGGGATCGACTGCTCGAAGCCCGACAATGCCGAGCTCGGCTACTGGCTCGGCGTCGAGCATTGGGGCCAGGGCTTCGCCACCGAGGCCGCACGCGGCGCGATCGACTTCTTCTTCGAGGAGTTCGAGGACGACCACCTCCATGCCGGTGCGCGCGTCACCAACCCCGCCTCGCGCAAGGTGCTGGAGAAGTGCGGCTTCCAGTGGAGCGGCGTCCAGCTGCACCGCTTCCTGGCGCTGGGCTCGTCCACGCCCGTCGATTGCTTCCGCCTGTCGCGCGGGGTGTGGGCGTCGCTGAAGAGCTGGAGCAGCGCAAGACGGGTGAGGTAGGGCGCAGGCCGCGCCACAATCGACACTGTCGTCCCGGGGCGCGACGAAGTCGCGAGCCCGGGACCCATAATCCCAGGGAGAAGTGCGAGGCGAAGCGCCCACTCCGAGTCTTCGTCAAACCACTCCCTGTGGGTATGGGTCCCGGGCTCGCGCTGCGCGCGCCCCGGGACGACGTTGTGGCTACGCCGGCGGATTTACCTCGTTGCTCGGGCGCCCCAGATCGCGCTCACGCAAGTAGATATAGAACCCGGCGCCGATGATGATGGCGGCGCCGACGATCGTTGCTATCGACGGCACGTCGCCGAACACGACGAAGCCGAAGATCACGGCCCAGACGATCATCGAATATTGATAGGGCACGACGACGCTGGCCGGCGCGAGCTTGAGGGACCGGTTGACGCAGAACAGCGCCGTCACCGAGATGCATCCGGCCAGGGCGAAGATGACGAGGCTGCCTGATGTCGGCGGCACCCAGTGGAATGCCGACAACACCGCGCCCAGCAAAAACGTGCCGACGAATTGCGAGGACGCCATCACGATGTCGGGGGTCTTGCGCAGGCTGCGGGTGATCAGCATCAGGGTTGCAAAGGACAGGCTGCCGCCGAGCGCGATCAGCGCCGGCAGGCTGACGGTCTGCGCCGACGGCCGCAGCGCGATCACGACGCCGCAGAAACCGATCAAAATCGCCGTCCAGCGCCGCCAACCCACCTTCTCGCCCAGGAAGATCGCCGACATCGCGGTGACGAAGATGGGGCCGGCGAGGTAGTACGTGATGACGTCGGCAAGCGGCAGATAGACCGTCGCAAGGAAGAAGGCCGCCACTTCCAGCGTCGAGAGCACGACGCGAAACAGCTGCAAGCGCGGCCGCTCCAGATGCAGGAACTGGCGACGCTGCCGCCAGATCAGCGGCGACAGCAGCAACAGCGCCGCGCAGGCGCGCAGGAACAGCAGCTGCCCCACCGAATAGGTCCCGACCAGGAACTTGCCCATGGCGTCGCCGAACGAAAACATGAAGATCGACAGCACCATCAGCGCAATGCCGGCGAGGCGCGCGGAGCGGTCGTCATAGGCGGAGAGGTTCTTGAAGAAGGGCATTGAAACGAGTCGGAGTGTGAGAGGTCGTCATTGCGAGCGAAGCGAAGCAATCCAGACTGTCTCCACCGCGGCAGTCTGGATTGCTTCGTCGCTTCGCTCCTCGCAATGACGGGCGGAGAGAGCACGGAAAACCCGCGATTAGCGTCGCTTGCGGTCGTTTTAATGACGTGAGCGACTGGGACAAGCCCGCCACCGCCAAATTGAACGGATTGTCGCACCCTTCGCGTCGCGGTAGCGATAGGCGCCTCATCGACAAAGAGAGCTTTGACATGACCGACTTCGATCCGGCCCGGCACCGCATGATCCCCACGCAACGCTGGTTTGAGGATTTCGTCGTCGGCGAACGCTTCGTGCTGCCGAGCCGGACCCAGACCTCGGCGGTGTTCGCGGCGTTCCAGACCGCGAGCGGCGACACCCACCCCGTGCATTACGACGTGGAATATTGCCGCAGCCGCGGCATGCCGCATCTGCTCGCCCACGGCTTCCAGACCTTGATCCACACCGCGCCCGGCGCCGGCCTGTTTCCGTTCATGGTCGAGGACTCCCTGGTCGGCTTCCTCGAGCAATCGAGCCAGTTCCTCAAACCCGTGTTCGCCGACGACACCATCTATCCCGCGCTCGAGGTCACGGAGCTCGCGCCGGGACGCTCGACCGGCGTGGTGACGCTCAAAAGCACCGTGTTCAACCAGCGCAAGGAGCTGGTGCTGGAGGGCACGCAGAAATTCCTGATCCGGCGCCGCCCGCTCTGAAGTCGTCCTGGAAGTCAGCCTGGGGTTAAGCAAGGGGCGAAATTCGCGGAAATTCGGCCGGTTTGCGGGTAAGTCCGGGTTGCCGCGGGGGACCGGCTGGCCTACCTATGGCCCATGAAATTCCTCGACGAAGCAAAGGTCTATATCCGCTCCGGTGACGGTGGGAACGGCTGCGTGGCGTTCCGCCGCGAGAAGTTCATCGAATTCGGCGGCCCCTCAGGCGGCAATGGCGGTCGCGGCGGCAACGTCATCATCGAGGTCGCCGACGGGCTCAACACGCTGATCGACTACCGCTACCAGCAGCATTTCAAGGCCCAGAAGGGCGAGAATGGCGCAGGCTCGGACCGTCACGGCGCCAACGGCAAGAACATCGTGCTGAAGGTGCCGATGGGCACGCAGATCTTCGATGAAGACCGCGAGACGCTGATCCACGACTTCACCAATGTCGGCGAGAAATTCGTGCTCGCCGAGGGCGGCAATGGCGGCTTCGGCAACGCGCATTTCAAATCCTCGACCAACCGCGCGCCGCGCAACGCCAATCCCGGCCAGCCCGGCGAGGAGCGCTGGATCTGGCTGCGGCTGAAACTGATCGCGGATGCGGGCCTCGTCGGCCTGCCCAATGCCGGCAAGTCGACCTTCCTCTCCAAGGTCAGCGCGGCCAAGCCGAGGATCGCCGACTATCCCTTCACCACGCTGCATCCGCAGCTCGGCGTCGTGAATGCCGACGGCCGCGAATTCGTGCTGGCCGACATTCCCGGTCTGATCGAGGGCGCGCATGAAGGCGCGGGCCTCGGCGACCGCTTCCTCGGCCATGTCGAGCGCTGCCGCGTGCTGCTGCATCTCGTCGATGCGACCTGCGAGCACGCCGGCAAGGCCTACAAGACCGTGCGCACAGAGCTCGATGCCTATGGCGGCCTGCTTACCGACAAGATCGAGGTCGTCGCGCTGAACAAGATCGACGCGGTCGAGCCGGACGAGCTCAAGAAGCAGAAGGATCGGCTGAAGCGCGCCGCCAAGAAGACGCCGCTGCTGCTCTCCGCCGTGACCGGAGAGGGCGTGAAGGAAGCGTTGCGCGCGCTGGTCGCAGTGATCGGCGAGGCCCCGGTGTCCGCCAAGGCGAAGAGCGCCGCCGAAGCCGAGCCCTGGTCGGCTTAAACTATCTCCCCTGGGTCGTCCCGGCGAAGGCCGGGACCCATAACCACCGAATGCGATTTGGCGAAGATTGGTCATTGCCATCTCGCGCCATAACATCTTCTGAGGAGTATGGGTCCCGGCCTTCGCCGGGACGACATTGGAGTGTAGGTTGCGGGCACCCGCATCACTGGCAGGTTGTCACCGGCGCTCTAATATCGCAGCATTAAACAATCAAGAAACGGCAGGGATGACGCATGGCGCGCGCGAAGAACGTTCTCTGGATCATGTGCGACCAGCTTCGCTATGACTATCTCGGCTGCACCGGCCATCCCACGCTGAAGACGCCCAACATCGATGCCATGGCGAAGCGCGGCGTGCTCTTCAGCAAGGCCTACGTGCAGTCGCCGATCTGCGGGCCCTCGCGGATGTCGTTCTACACCGGCCGCTACATGCGCTCGCACGGCTCGCACTGGAACGGCTGGCCGCTGCGCGTCGGCGAGCCCACGCTCGGCGATCACCTCAAGAAGATCGGCGTGCGCAATGTGCTGGTCGGCAAGACCCACATGGCGCCCGACCTCGAAGGCATGAAGGCGCTCGGCATCCCGCCGGAGTCGATGATCGGCGTGCATGTCGCCGAATGCGGTTTCGAGCCTTACGAGCGCGACGACGGCCTGCACCCGACGGGACGGCCGCGCCCGAAATACGATGAATATCTGCGCAAGCAGGGATTCGAAGCCACCAATCCCTGGGAGCATTGGGCGAATTCAGGTGCGGCGGAAGATGGCAGTTTGCAGAACGGCTGGCTGCTGGTGCACGCCGACAAGGCCGCGCGGGTGCCGGAGGAGCATTCCGAGACGCCCTACATGACGCGGCGCGCGATGGACTTCATCAGTGAGGCCGAGACCGACGGCAAGCCGTGGTGCCTGCATCTGTCCTACATCAAGCCGCACTGGCCCTACATCGCGCCCGAACCCTACGCCAGCATGTATTCGACCGATGACATGATCCCGGTGATCCGCTCCGAGCGCGAGCGCCAGAATCCGCATCCGGTGTTCGGCGCCTATATGGACATGCGCTACTCCCGCAACATGGCGCGCGACGACGCTCGCGAGAAGGTGATCCCGACCTATATGGGCCTGATCACGCAGATCGACGACCAGATGGGCGCGCTGATGAAATTCCTGGAAGAGCGCGGCCTGCTGGACACCACCATGATCGTGTTCACCTCCGATCATGGCGACTATCTCGGCGATCACTGGATGGGCGAGAAGGATCTGTTCCACGAGCAGTCGGCAAAGATTCCGCTGATCATCATCGATCCCTCCCGGGAAGCCGACGCCACGCGCGGCACGCGCAGCGACGCGCTGGTGGAGGGCATCGATCTTGCGCCGACCTTCGTCGATTATTTCGGCGGCAAGGTGCCGGGCCACATTCTCGAAGGACGCTCGTTGCTGCCGCTGCTGCGCGGCGAAAAGCCGGAATGGCGCAAGGTCGCGTTCTCCGAATACGACTACGCCATGCAGGACGTGCGGCTGAAGCTGAACCAGCCGATCGAACGCTGCCGCCTGTTCATGGTGTTCGACGGCCGCTGGAAATACATCCACGCCTCGGGCTTCCGTCCGATGCTGTACGATCTCGAGACCGATCCGGAAGAGTTTTTGGATCGCGGCGATGATCCTGATTGCGCCGGCATCATCGCGCGGTTGCAGGCCGAGCTGTTCGACTGGGCGCTGCATCCCAACGACCACATCACCACGCCGCGCGAGAAGATCGCGGCTTATGCCGACAACCAGCTCCAGGTGAAGGGCGGTGTTTTGATCGGCATCTGGGACGAGGCCGAGCTTGCAGCGATCAAGGACGGCATCGCGCAGCGCGCGAAGCTTTGAGTCTGTCTTCGCCTCTCCCCGCAAGCGGGGAGAGGCGAAGAATTCAATTCTCGATCTTGTATCCCGTCGCCTTCACGATCGGCTGCCAGAACGCCGTGTTGGCGGCGAGCTCCTTGGTCAGCTCATCCGGGCTGCTGCCGACCGGGATCAGGCCGATCGCGGTGAGCTTCTCCTTCACCTCGGGCTTGGCGAGGGCAGCGCTCGCGGCGGCGCCGAGCTTGCCGGCGAATTCCGGCGGGCTGCCGACGGGAAGCCACATGCCGTACCAGGCATCCGCAACGAGAGCGATGCCGCTCTCCTTCAGCGTCGGCACCTCCGGCGCGAAGGGCGACCGTTCCGGGCTCGAGACCGCGATGATCTTCACGCCCTTGGCGCGGTGCTGCGGCAGCGCATCCGCCAATGTCACGATGCCGAACGACAGATGGCCGCCGATGAGATCGTTGAGGATCGGCGCGCTGCCGCGATAGGGCACGCGGGTCAGGGGAATACCGAGATCCTTCTCGAGCTTGGAGCCCATGAAATGCGGAATGGTGCCGTTGCTCGGCACCCCGAACGACGTCTTGTCCGGATGCGCCTTCAGCCAGGCCACGAATGACTTGAAATCGGCAGCATCGATCGCCGGGCCGATCACGACGGCGAATTCGAACCGCGCCAGCAGCGACACCGGCATGAAATCCTTGGCCGTGTCGAAGCTCGGCGTCGTCTCCACCATCGGCAGCAGATACATGGTGGGGCCCGTCGTCACCAGCACCATGCTGCCATCGGAGTTCGCACCCTTCACCGCCTTGATGCCGATCAGGCCGTCGCCGCCAGTGCGGTTCTCGACCACGATGGTCCTTTGCAGCACCGGCGCCATCTCCTGCGCGATCAGCCGGCACAGCGTGTCGCCGCCGGCGCCCGCCGCGAACGGAAAGATGATTTTTGAAAGCCCCGCCTGCGCTTGCGCCCCGCCCGCCTCTGCCAGCAGCGGCAGCCCAAGACCTCCTCCAAGACATCCGGCCATGAATTTGCGGCGATCCATACGTTTCCCCTTCCAGCCCGTTATTGGTTGCCGGCATTAGAACCGCCCCCGCGCTCAAGACAAGGCCGAAGACCAAGCCACGTTGCGCCGTTTACCGGGCCAGCCGCCTTGCGCCGGCCATCGTCCTGCTGCAAAAGCAGGCCTTACCGGCGCCGCTTGTTTGCTCCGCCGTTCCCGAACCCGAGCAATTCGTCACACGCGCCAACACATACACACATGGCCAGCCCCGAACTCAGTCAATTCCGCCGCATCGTCGTCAAGGTCGGCTCCGCTCTGCTGGTCGATTCCGACAAGGGCGAGGTGCGGACGTCCTGGCTCGCCGCGCTCGCCGACGACATGGCCAAGCTGCACAAGGAGGGACGCGACGTCCTCGTCGTCTCCTCGGGCTCGATCGCGCTCGGCCGCAGCCGGCTCAAGCTGCCGCGCGGCCCGCTGAAGCTGGAGGAGAGCCAGGCCGCCGCGGCCGTCGGACAGATCGCGCTGGCGCGGATCTGGTCGGAGGTGCTAGGGGCCCACGGCATCGACGCCGGGCAGATTCTCGTGACGCTCCAGGATACCGAGGAGCGCCGCCGCTATCTCAATGCGCGCTCCACCATCGGCAAGCTCCTGGAGTGGCGCGCCATCCCCGTGATCAACGAGAACGACACGGTCGCCACCACCGAGATCCGCTACGGCGACAACGACCGCCTCGCCGCGCGCGTCGCGACCATGGCGAGCGCCGATCTCCTGGTGCTGCTCTCCGATATCGACGGGCTCTACGACGCGCCGCCGAAGAACAACCCGAACGCAAAGCTCATTCCCGTCGTCGACAGCATCTCCTCGGAGATCGAGGCGGTGGCGGGCGACGCCGAGTCCGAGCTCTCGCGCGGCGGCATGCGCACCAAGGTCGAGGCGGCCAAGATCGCGACCACCGGCGGCACGCATATGCTGATCGCCTCCGGCAAGATCGAGCATCCGCTCCGGGCGATCGCCGATGGCGGCCGCTGCACCTGGTTCCTGACGCCGGCCAATCCCATTACCTCGCGCAAGCGCTGGATCGCGGGCACGCTGGAGCCGAAGGGCACGCTGACGATCGACGCCGGCGCGGTGACGGCGCTGCGTGCCGGCGCCAGCCTGCTGCCGGCCGGCGTGATCAAGGTCGAGGGCCAGTTCGCCCGCGGCGATGCCGTGATCGTGCGCGGCCCCGATACGAGCGAGATCGGCCGCGGCCTGATCGCCTATGACGCCGACGACGCCGAACGCATCAAGGGCCGCTCCTCCCCTGATGTGATGACCATCCTCGGCATCAGCGGCCGCGCAGAGATGATCCACCGTGACGATCTGGTGGTGGGCGGGTAAACCCGTTGCTCCGTCATTCCGGGATGGTCCGAAGGACCAGAGCCGGAATCTCGAGATTCCGGGTTCAATGCTCCGCATCGCCCCGGAATGACGCCCAAGGAAAACATGGACAAGCCCGCCACAACGTCGGGGCTGGGCCAATGACCCAGCCGTCGCGCGGCTGGGGAGACCTGCCATACCCTCCCCGCCCTTCGCAAAAGCGGGATTTCCGTGCTAGGACACCGTCTTAGCAGAAGGTTGAAACCCCATGGCCGCCCCCCTCAAAGCCGTTGACGGCAATGCCGATCTCCAGGCGCTGATGTCCGATCTCGCCGCCCAAGCCCGCGCTGCCGCGCGCGTGCTGGCGCTGGCGCCGCCGGAGCAGAAGAACCGGGCGCTGGAGGCCATGGAGCGGGCGATCCGCGCGAACGCGGCTCCGATTCTCGCCGCCAATGCCGAGGACGTCGCTGAGGCTCGCGCCTCCAGCAACATGACCGCGTCCTTCATCGACCGCCTGACGCTGACACCGGCGCGTGTGGAGAGCATGGCCGAGGGTATCGGCATCGTGCGCGGCATCGCCGATCCGGTCGGAATCGTCACCGAGAGCTGGCAGCGGCCGAACGGCATGACCATCGAGCGCGTGCGCGTGCCGCTCGGTGTCGTCGGCGTGATCTTCGAAAGCCGGCCGAACGTCGCAGCGGATGCCGGCGTGCTGTGCCTGAAGTCCGGCAATGCCGTGATCCTGCGCGGCGGCTCCGACAGTTTCCGCTCCTGCCGCGCCATCCATGAATGTCTGGTGCAGGGCCTGCGCGAAGCGGGCCTCCCCGAGGCTGCGATCACGCTGGTGCCGACGCGCGACCGCGCGGCGGTCGGCATGATGCTGTCGGGGTTGAACGGCGCGATCGACGTCATCGTGCCGCGCGGCGGCAAGAGCCTCGTCGCGCGCGTCGAGCAGGAAGCGCGCGTGCCGGTGTTCGCGCATCTCGAAGGCGTCAACCACGTCTATGTCGATGCCAGCGCCGACCTCGCCATGGCGAAGTCGATCGTGCTCAACGCCAAGATGCGGCGCACCGGCGTCTGCGGCGCAGCCGAGACGCTGCTGGTCGATCGCGCGGCTGCTGCGACGAGCCTGAAGCCGCTGGTCGAGATGCTGATCGAGGCCGGCTGCGAAGTGCGCGGCGACGACGTCGTGCAGAAGACAGACGCGCGCGTAAAGCCTGCGAACGACGACGATTGGGACACCGAATATCTCGACGCGATCATCGCGGCGAAGGTGGTGGACGGCGTCGACGGCGCGATCGCGCATATCCAGAACCACGGCTCGCATCACACCGATGCGATCGTGAGCGAGAACGAGGCCGCTGCGAAGAAATTCCTGAGCGAGGTCGATTCCGCCATCGTGCTGCACAACGCCTCGACGCAATTTGCCGATGGCGGCGAGTTCGGCTTCGGTGCCGAGATCGGCATCGCCACCGGCCGCTTTCACGCCCGGGGACCTGTCGGCGCCGAGCAGTTGACGAGCTTCAAATATCGCGTTCACGGCACCGGGCAGACGCGGCCGTAGATAACGTCGCGAGGCGCGGGCAATTGAGCAACAATTTCGTCGTGCCGCGTTTCGTGGCGCAAGCGATCCCGCCCTCGACCCCGGGCATGCGCGTCGGCCTGCTCGGCGGCTCCTTCAATCCGCCGCATCAGGCCCATCGCGCGATCAGTCAGTTCGCGCTCAAGCGATTGCAACTCGATCGCGTCTGGTGGCTGGTCACGCCCGGCAACCCGCTGAAGGAGAACGGCACGCTGCATGAACTCGGCGCGCGCATGCAGGCCGCGCGCGACGTCGCCAACGATCCCAGGATCGAGGTGAGCTGTCTCGAATCCGTCATTCGCACGCGCTACACTATCGACACGATCAACACCTTGCGCCGCCGTCTCCGCGGCCTGCGCTTTGTCTGGATCATGGGCGCCGACAACCTCGCTCAATTCCACCGTTGGCAGGACTGGCGGCGCATCGCCGGCCAGGTGCCGATCGCGGTCATCGATCGCCCGCCGCAGAGTTTTCGTGCCCTCGCCTCTCCTGCCGCCAAGGCACTATCGCGCTACCGCCTCCCCGAGAATGAGGCGGCGTTGCTGGCGGATCGGCCGGCGCCGGCCTGGGTCTTCCTCACCGGACTGAAGCTGAACCTGTCCTCGACGGGCCTACGGAACCCGGACGGGAGCTGGAAAGGTACGAAGTGAGACAGACTGTGCGGATCGGGGCTCTCTGGCATATTGAAACCCTTAACCCCACATGATGTAGTGTAACCCGCGAGGGTCGGATTCGGCTCTCGCGATACAGTGAAAGGAATGGTCCCTGGCCACATCTGTATTGTCCAAGTCTGTTTTACCCAAGGTTGCTAAGCCTACGCGTAAAACATCGACCAAAGCTGCGGCCTTGAAGGCGCAACCCGACGCCGACAAGACGCTGAGCCTGATCCTCTCCCGCCTCGAGGACATGAAGGCGGAAGAGACGGTCACCATCGACCTTCGCGGCAAATCGGCGTACTCCGACTACATGATCGTCACCACGGGCCGGGCCAACCGGCACGTCGGCGCGATCGCGGAAAACGTCACGAAGAGCCTCAAGGAAACCGGCATCAAGAACATCCACGTCGAGGGCTTGCCCAATTGCGACTGGGTGCTGATCGATTCCGGCGATGTGATCGTGCACGTGTTCAGACCCGAGGTCCGCGAGTTCTACAATCTCGAGAGATTGTACACGCAAGGCCCAGGGGCGGCGAAGGCGATCTAGAGGCTCAAAGAGCCGATTTCGAATCGGCTGACGCGCATGCTAGCGTCGTGCGCGCGCGAGATGCGCGCGGCCTCGAAAACACGACTCTGAACACATGCGTGTTGCTGTCATTGCGGTGGGCCGGCTGAAGCAGGGCCCCGAACGGGAGCTTGCCGACCGCTATTTCGAGCGGTTCGATGAGGCCGGCCGCAAGCTCGGATTCCGCGAGCTGTCGATCCACGAAATTCCCGAGAGCCGCGCGCGCGACGCCGCGACGCGGATGGCCGAAGAGGCTGCGGCGATCGGTGCGCACATCCCGGACAAGTCGATCCTGGTGGCGCTGGACGAACGCGGCCAGAATCTCGATTCCACCGTATTCGCACGGCACCTCGGGCGCTGGCGCGACGAGGGTGCCGGTCATACTATCTTCGTGATCGGAGGGGCGGACGGACTTTCGCCCGAATTGCGCCGTAAGGCCAAGCTCGCGATCGCGTTCGGCTCTGCGACCTGGCCGCACCAAATGGTCCGCGTCATGCTTCTGGAACAGCTTTATCGGGCCGCCACCATCCTGGCCGGCCACCCCTATCACCGCGCGTGATCCGCGCCACAACGAGCACCTTTGCCTAAAGCGATGCGAGCGCCTGTCCTCAACCTGCTGCTGATCGCGAGCGTCTCAGGCGCAAGTGTCTTGGATGCAAGTGTCTTGGGCGCAAGCCTCGCGCAAGCTCAGACGCCGGCACCGCAGACGGCAGCCGTCTCGCCCGATGCGATCAAGCAGCGCGAGCAGGAGCTGGAGGCCGCGCGCGCCAGGCAGAAGAGCGCGGAGGAGGCGCAGGCCAAGCTCAAGGCCGAGATCACCTCGCTCGGCCAGGACCGCACCCAGCTCAACCAGCAGCTGATCGACACCGCCGCCAATGTGCGCTCCGTCGAGACCAAGATCGACGAAGCCGAAGCGCGGCTGAAGACGCTCAACGGCCGCGAGCAGGCGATGCGCACCTCGCTTGATTCGCGCCGCGCCGACATCGTCGAGGTACTGGCGGCCTTGCAGCGCGCCGGCCGGCGTACGCCGCCCGCGCTGCTGGTGCGGCCCGAGGACGCGTTGCAATCGCTGCGCACGGCGATGCTGCTCGGCGCCGTCGTGCCGGAACTGCGCGGCCGCGCCGAAAAAATCGCGAGCGAGCTCGGCGAGCTCGTGGCTCTGCGCAAGAACATCGCCACCGAACGCGACCAGCTCGCCTCCGATCGCGACAGGGTCCGCAACGACCAGAGCCGGCTCGCCGCATTGGTCGACGAACGGCAGCGCCAGCAGGCCGCGCGCGAAAAGGACCTCGATGCCGAGAACTCGCGCGCCATCATGCTTTCAAGGCAGGTCGGCGATCTCCAGGGCCTGATCGCCAAGATGGAGCAGGACCTGCAAAGCGCCGCCAAGGCGGCGGAGAAGGCAGCCGAGGCCGCCAGGCAGGCGGAGGCAAAAGCGGCCGCCGGCGCCAAGTCGGGCCCGGGCGCTTTCAAGGACCGGTCCCGGACCAGCCCCGCGATCGCCTTCGCTTCGGCCAAGGGCCTGCTGCCGCTTCCGGTTAACGGTAACAAGATCAGGGACTTTGGCGGTTCCGATGGGGTCGGCGGGGTCCAGAAGGGCATTTCGCTGGCCACCAAGCCGGGCTCCCAGGTCACGACGCCGTGTGATGGCTGGGTGGTCTATGCCGGCCCGTTCCGCAGTTATGGACAACTCTTGATCCTCAACGCCGGGGGCGGGTATCATGTCCTGATCGCCGGGATGGAGCGCATTTCGGTCAACATCGGACAGTTTGTGCTCACGGGGGAGCCGGTCGCGACCATGGGGTCGACCTCTCAAGTCGCCTCCATTCTCGCCACGAACGCGAGTCAACCTGTGCTGTATGTCGAGTTCCGCAAAGACGGCACTCCAATCGATCCAGGCCCATGGTGGGCCGCAAATGAAGGCGAGAAGGTTCGCGGATGATGCGCAAGACTTCAGTTATCCTCCTCAGCGCGGCCACCGGTGCGGCGCTGACGCTGTTCGTGACCCAGCCGCGCGCGGTCTTCATGGGCTCCAGCGCGCGGGCCGCCACCGCGGACACCTATCGCCAGCTCAATCTGTTCGGCGACGTCTTCGAGCGCGTGCGCTCCGACTATGTCGAGAAGCCCGACGACACCAAGCTGATCGAATCCGCCATCAGCGGCATGCTCACCGGCCTCGATCCGCATTCGAGCTACATGGACGCCAAGAGCTTCCGCGACATGCAGGTGCAGACCCGCGGTGAGTTCGGAGGCCTCGGCATCGAGGTCACGATGGAAGACGGCCTGATCAAGGTCGTCTCGCCGATCGACGACACACCGGCCTCGCGCGCCGGCATCATGGCCAACGACATCATCACCAATCTCGACGACGAAGCGGTGCAGGGCCTGACCCTGAACCAGGCGGTCGAGAAGATGCGCGGTCCGGTCAACACCAAGATCAAGCTCAAGATCATCCGCAAGGGCCAGGACAATCCGCTCGACGTCACCTTGGTGCGCGACAACATCCGCGTCCGCTCGGTGCGCGCCCGCATCGAGGCCGACGACATCGCCTATATCCGCATCACCACCTTCAACGAGCAGACCACCGAAGGCCTGAAGCGCGAGGTCGCTAGCCTCTCGAATCAGATCGGCGACAAGCTGAAGGGCTACATCATCGACCTGCGCAACAATCCGGGCGGCCTGCTCGAGGAAGCGGTCACCGTCTCCGACTCGTTCCTGGAGAAGGGCGAGATCGTGTCGACCCGCGGCCGCAATGCCGAGGAGACCCAGCGCCGCACCGCGCACGCCGGCGACCTCACCAAGGGCAAGCCGGTCATCGTTCTGGTCAATGGCGGCTCGGCCTCGGCGTCCGAAATCGTCGCCGGCGCGCTGCAGGACCACAAGCGCGCGACCATCGTCGGCACGCGCTCGTTCGGCAAGGGCTCGGTGCAGACCATCATCCCGCTCGGCTCGGGCAACGGCGCGCTGCGCCTGACCACGGCGCGCTACTACACGCCGTCGGGCAAGTCGATCCAGGCCAAGGGTATCGTGCCCGATATCGAAGTGCTGCAGGACGTGCCGGACGAGTTGAAGTCGCGCACCGACACCAAGGGCGAGGCTTCGCTGCGCGGCCATCTGAAGAACGACGGCGACGAGAAGACCGGCTCGCAGTCCTACGTCCCGCCGGACGCCAAGGACGACAAGGCGCTCAAGCTCGCCGACGACCTGCTCCACGGCATCAAGAACAGCGCCTCCGCGGCGCCCACGCCGGGTACCGACAAGGCCGCGGCCGACAAGCCCAAGGCGGCGAACTGAGTCGGCGCGACCTGCGCGATCCAACGCAAAGGGCGGCTCCCGGAGCCGCCCTTTTTTGTTTGGAGCTCCTGGCATCCCCGGCCTATCCCGGCCTGCCGCCGCTTGACCTCGGCGTGGTATCGTCGGCAGCAGTGATTCGGGATCGCGCATGACTGAAACGGCCGATGATCTGAGCGCCCCGCTCGGACAGGACAAGCCGCGCCGAAAACGCCGGCTGCGGCTGCCGTTCACGGCCATGCAGGCGCTCGCCATGCTGCTCGGCCTATTCCTCGTTACCTTTGCCGGCTTCGCGATCTTCAACAAGGATCCGCTCGGCGGCGAGCCGATGACGCGGATCGCGATCCGCGAGCCCAAAGCCACCGACGAGAAGCCGGCCGCCTCCGGCCACGGCCAGGACAGCAAGCAGGAGAGCAAGCACGAGACCAGGGAGGCGCCGAAGCAGGCCGCCCCCGGCGAGCAGAAGACCGTCACCATGATCGACGGCTCCACCGGCGCGCGCCACGACGTGGTGATCGGCGCCGGCGAGGCCGCCGACAAGGGCGAGGCGGCGTCCGCACCGCCGCCCGTCATGGCCGGAATTGACCCGAAGCTGCTGGAGAAGTCGCGCTACGGCATGATCCCGGTGGTCGCCGACGGATCGAAGCCGTTCAACGTCTACGCGGCCGACGCCGACCGCGCCAAGGCCGCCAAGATGCCGGTGGTCGCGATCGTGATCGGCGGGCTCGGCGTCGGCGCCGCCAAGACCACCGACGCGATCATGAAGCTGCCGGCCGCGGTGACGCTGGCCTTCACGCCCTATGGCTCCGATCCAGGAAAACTCGCCGAGCGGGCCCGCGCCCAGCGCCACGAGATCTTCCTCCAGATCCCGATGGAGCCCTACGACTTCCCTGACAACGACCCGGGCCCGCAGACGCTGCTGACCTCGCTCAGCGCCGACCAGAACATGGACCGCCTGTACTGGCACCTGAGCCGGATGCAGGGCTATGCCGGCATCACTAATTTCATGGGCGCCCGCTTCGTGGCGACGGACGCGGCGATGCAGCCGATCATCCGCGAGGCGGCCAAGCGCGGCCTCGGCTTCTTCGACGACGGTTCCTCGCCCCGCAGCATCGCGCCCCAGGCCGCAGCGAGCCAGGCGATGCCGTTCGGCAAGGGCGACATCGCGATCGACGTGGTGCCGACCCCGGCCGAGATCGACCGTGCCCTGAACAAGCTCGAATCGGCGGCGCGCGAGCGCGGCACGGCCATCGGCACCGCCTCCGCCCTACCCGTCTCGATCGAGCGCATCGGCGCCTGGACCAAGACATTGGGCGACCGGGGTATCCTTTTGGTGCCATTGACAACCGCGATGCTGAAATCAAAATCCAGCTAAATCAACGAATTGGTACGGTACGGGTCCCGCGGGGCCGAGATGCCCTGCCGGAAGCACGCGAGAGGTTTGGCGGAATGGCGCGTTACGAGGATCTGCCCTACCGGACTTGCGTCGGAGTGATGCTGATCAACGCGAAGGGACTGGTGTTCATCGGCCGCCGCGCCGGTGGCATCGAGCATATCGACGACACCCATGTCTGGCAGATGCCGCAAGGCGGCGTCGATCCCGGCGAGGACACCTGGGCGGCCGCCAAGCGCGAGCTCTATGAGGAGACCAGCGTGCGCTCGGTCGAGCGGCTCGGCGAGGTTCCGGACTGGCTGATCTACGACATTCCGCGCACCGTCGCAGGCCGCGCCTGGAAGGGCCGCTACCGCGGCCAGCGCCAGAAATGGTTCGCGGTGCGCTTCACCGGCAAGGACAGCGAGATCAATGTCGAGAACCCCGGCGGCGGCCACAAGGCCGAGTTCGTCAGTTGGCGCTGGGAGCCGATGAAGAATCTTCCCGGACTGATCATCCCCTTCAAGCGCCCGGTCTATGAGCGCGTGGTGAAGGAGTTTTCCGCGCTGGCGGAGGAATAG
Source organism: Bradyrhizobium sp. B025 (assembly GCF_042257955.1). Lineage (NCBI taxonomy): Bacteria > Pseudomonadati > Pseudomonadota > Alphaproteobacteria > Hyphomicrobiales > Nitrobacteraceae > Bradyrhizobium > Bradyrhizobium sp. B025. Next base: position 8,681,100 of record NZ_CP170150.1, read on the forward strand.
TTTGCACCGTCACTCCGGGGCGTGCGAAGCACGAACCCGGGATCTCGGAATTCCGGGGCTGGTCTTTCGGACCATCCCGGAATGACGATCAGAGAAGTGACCGCATGTCGAACGACAACAAACCCTACCGTCCCAATGTCGGGATCGCGCTGTTCAATGCCGAAGGCCGCGTGCTGATCGGCCACCGCTTCAAGGGCGACGGCCCCGAGATCATCCTGCCGGGTCTCGACTGGCAGATGCCGCAGGGCGGCGTCGACGAGGGCGAGGACCTGCGCGATGCGGCGATGCGCGAGCTCTGGGAGGAGACCAATGTCGTCAGCGCGAGCTATCTCGGCGAGACCGATTGGCTCACCTACGAATTCCCGCCCTATGACGGACCGCAGACGCATCGGCTGGCGAAGTTTCGCGGCCAGCGCCAGAAATGGTTCGCGCTGCGCTTCACCGGCAAGGACGACGAGATCGATCCGCTGACGCCGCAGAACGGGCAGCCCGCGGAATTCGACGCGTGGCGCTGGGAGCAGCTCGATCGCGTCGCCGATCTCGTGGTGCCGTTCCGCCGCGAGGTCTATCGGGCCGTGGCGCAGCAGTTCGCGCCCTTCGCGAGCTAAACTGCGAAAACAACCCCATGCACAGTAGAATGGTGGTTGAAATCATTGGGACATTCTCGACGGAAATTTGCGCGTGCGGGCCGCACGATTCTCTCGTTCCTCCCCCCTTGTTGGGGAGGGAACGCACCTTTGTTGGCGCGTTCGTCGGGCCCAATCAGAGCAAGCGCTAGTTCGTCGGCCCGACCGTAAACGGGCCGATCGCGATCACGTGGCAGTCGCTGTCGCGCCTCGCGCAATCGGCCAGCGCGGAATTGACCGCGGTCTGCTCGTCGGCGGCCTTCAGGCCGAGGCCGGGGCGTCCTGCGGTGCCGACGGCGACGGCATTCCAGCCCATGCCGTCCGCGAGCTTGCGCACGACCTCGTCGCGGGCGTCGGCCACGATCGAGGCATTGCTCGCAGCATGGAAGAAGCCGGTGATCCTGAGCAGGGTCGGAATCGGCACGACGAAATTATCGTCCACCGCGACGATCATGCAAGCGACGCCCGCGATCGCGCCGCACGATTCCAGCGCACGCCGCGCCGATTCCTCGGGCGATGATGAGCCCAGCACCATGAAATATTGTCCGCCCGGGCCGAGCGCGACCGACCGGGATTTCGCCGCCGGCACGAACATGTTCTCGAGCCGGACCTTTTGCGGATCGCGCACCATCGGAAAGTCCTTCGACGCAAAGGTTCGCTCGGTCATCGCGTCATGCCGAAAATAGGGAGACGGCGGCATCGGCGGCTTGCCATGCGTGTAGACGACATTGTTGCCGACCGCATAGAGCTCGCAGCGCCGCGGCGATTGCGCGGCATCGGCGCGCTTCTGGCACTGATCGAGCGCGGCGTTGCGCGCGGCCTCCTCGTTCGGCTGGTTCAACGCTGAACCGGTGAAGCCGCCGATATTGAGCGCGAAGGCCTTGTAGTCGCCGGCGGCGGAATAGTCCCCGGCCAGGTAGTTGCGGATGCGCTCGTTGATGAAGGGCACGCTGTCGGCAGCAAACTTGCCCGTCATCGGCGAGGCGGATGGCGACGGTGCGGGCATCGGAGCCATCGCAGCGCCGGCATTCGGCGGCGCCGTCGGCGCTACCTGCGCCTTTGCGAGCTGGGTCGGCGTCGCGCTCGGCGCGGCACTGGGTGTCGCGGCCGGCGTCGCCACGGCGGTCGCCGTCTGCTTGAGCTTGGTGTTGTAGAGGAAGCCGGTGACAACGATGGCAACGACCGAGACGACTGCCACCACCAGCGGCCACATCCACACGGGTGCGGCGGCGAGCCTGGAGGCGGGCTTCTTCAACTGCGGCTTCGAATAGCTGCCGTCCTCGCGCCGCATCGCCACCATGTAGGCATGCACCGGCGTCGGGATGTTCTTCACCTCCTGCGCGCCGATATCGGCGAACTGCACCGACAGCTTGTTGGCGACCTGCTCGTGCACGGCACGGGAAACGCAGATGCCGCCGACCTCGGCGAGGCCTTCCAGCCGCGCGGCGATGTTGACGCCGTCGCCGAGCAGATCGCCGTTGCGCTCGACCACGTCGCCGATGGTGATGCCGATGCGGAACGACATCTGCCGGCTCGGCGGATAGGCCATGTTGCGGGTCCGCAAGGACTCCTGGATGTCGATCGCGCAGCGCACCGCGTCCACCGCGCTCGGAAATTCCGCGAGCACGGCATCGCCGGCGGTGTTGAAGATGCGACCGTTCGCCTTTGCGATGAAATCGTCGATGACTTCGCGGTAGGAGGCCAGGCGCCGCAGCGTCTCCTCCTCGTCTTCCGCGACCAGCCTCGAATACCCGGCAATATCGGCTGCGAAAATCGCTGCGATCTTGCGTTTCATCTGTGACCCGCCCCGGAACAAATTCGCGGGCGAAGAATGCCGCTATCGGCTGCGCAGTGCAACAAAGTTTCAGCGCCCGCCACTTCCGTGACGAGCGCTGAACTTATTCAGGAATTTCTTGCAGGAATTTCGCGTTCGAGCCCCGAAGCGATGCCTCGGGGCTTAATGCATAGCCGTCGAGCTGAGCTGCTGCTGGATGCTCTTGTAGTGGTCCAGCCGCTCGATGGCCAGATCGAGCTCGCCGCCTTCGTGCTCCTTCAGGCCCTCCTCCATCTCCGCGATGGTCTCGGCGAACTGGGCACGATCGAGCTCGTCCAGCGAGGTCGCGACGTCGGCGAGCACGGTGAGGCCCTTTTCGGAGACTTCGGCGAGGCCGCCGAGCACGATGATCTTCTCGTGGCGGCCGGCGGTGGTGACGGTGAGGATGCCCGGCCGGATTGCAGCCACGACCGGCGCATGTCCCGCCAGCACGCCGAAGTCGCCCTCGACGCCGGGGATGTCGACCTGGTCGACCTCACCCGAGAATGCGAGCTTTTCCGGCGAGACGAGATCGAAGTGGAAGGTGGCCATGGAGAACCTGCGAATAGCGAGTGGCGAATGGCGAGCGGCGAGTGGGAGCGGCGACTATTCGCTACTCCCCATTCGCCATTCGCTTCTTAGGCCGCTTCAGCGGCGAGCTTCTTGCCCTTCTCGACCGCCTCTTCGATGGTGCCGACCATGTAGAAGGCGGCTTCCGGCAGGTGGTCGTACTTGCCTTCCACCAGGCCCTTGAAGCCCTTGATGGTGTCGGCGAGGTCGACGAACTTGCCGGGCGAGCCGGTGAAGATTTCGGCGACGTGGAACGGCTGCGACATGAAGCGCTCGACCTTGCGGGCGCGGGCCACCGTCAGCTTGTCCTCTTCCGAAAGCTCGTCCATGCCGAGAATGGCGATGATGTCCTGGAGCGCCTTGTAGCGCTGCAGGACCTGCTGGACCTGACGGGCGACCGCGTAGTGCTCCTCGCCGACGACCAGCGGGGAGAGCATGCGCGAGGTCGAGTCGAGCGGGTCCACCGCCGGGTAGATGCCCTTTTCGGCGATCGAGCGCGACAGCGTGGTGGTCGCGTCCAAGTGCGCGAACGAGGTCGCGGGCGCCGGGTCGGTCAAGTCGTCGGCCGGAACGTAGATGGCCTGCACCGAGGTGATCGAGCCCTTCTGCGTGGTGGTGATGCGCTCCTGCAGCGCGCCCATGTCGGTCGCGAGCGTCGGCTGATAACCCACCGCCGAAGGAATACGGCCGAGCAGCGCCGACACTTCCGAGCCGGCCTGGGTGAAGCGGAAGATGTTGTCGACGAAGAACAGCACGTCCTGGCCCTTGTCGCGGAAGTCTTCCGCGATGGTCAGACCGGTGAGCGCGACGCGGGCGCGGGCGCCCGGCGGCTCGTTCATCTGGCCGAACACCAGCGCGCACTTCGACTTCACGCTCGGATCCGGATTGTGCGGATCGGCGTTGACCTTGGACTCGATGAACTCGTGATAGAGGTCGTTGCCCTCGCGGGTACGCTCGCCGACGCCGGCGAACACGGAGTAACCACCGTGCGCCTTCGCGACGTTGTTGATCAGCTCCTGAATCAGCACGGTCTTGCCGACGCCGGCGCCGCCGAACAGGCCGATCTTGCCGCCCTTCGCATAGGGAGCCAGGAGATCGACGACCTTGATGCCGGTGACGAGAATTTCAGCTTCGGTGGACTGGTCGGTGTAGGTCGGCGCTTCCTGGTGGATGGCGCGCAGGCCTTCCGACTTGACCGGGCCGGCTTCGTCGATCGGCTCGCCGATGACGTTGATGATGCGGCCGAGCGTGCCTTCGCCGACGGGAACGCGGATCGGCGAACCGGTGTCGGTCACTTCCTGGCCGCGGACCAGACCCTCGGTGGTGTCCATCGCGATCGTGCGCACGGTGGATTCGCCGAGATGCTGGGCGACTTCGAGCACCAGGCGGTTGCCGCCGTTCTTGGTCTCGAGCGAATTGAGAATGGCCGGGAGGTGGCCTTCGAACTGCACGTCGACGACGGCGCCGATGACCTGGGTGACGCGACCGGACTGGGCTGCCATTGAATGTCTCCTTCGATCCGAACTTCTAGACCACGGTCAACTGACCGGGATGTTGGGTTTAACGGGCAATGAAGCGCCTTGATCAGACGGCCTCGGCACCCGAGATGATTTCGATCAGTTCCTTGGTGATCTGCGCCTGACGCGTGCGGTTGTAGACCAGCGTCTGCTTGCGGATCATCTCACCGGCGTTGCGCGTCGCGTTGTCCATCGCGCTCATCTGCGCGCCGTAGAACGAGGCGTTGTTCTCGAGCAGCGCGCGGAAAATCTGGACCGCGAGGTTGCGCGGCAGCAGGCGCGTGAGGATCTCGTCCTCTTCCGGCTCGTATTCGTAAGACGTCGTGCTGGCGGCAGTGCCCTCCTCGACGACCAGCGGGATGATCTGCTGGGCGGTCGGGATCTGGGCGATCACCGAGCGGAAGCGCGAATAGAACAGCGTGCAGACGTCGAATTCACCGGCCTCGAAGCGCGCCAGAACCTTCTTGGCGATGTCCTCGGCGTTGACGAAGCCGAGCTGGCGAACGCTGCGCAGGTCGAGATGCTCGACGATCTGCTTGTCGAACTGGCGGCGCAGCTGCTCGTAACCCTTGCGGCCGACGCAGAAGAATTTCACTTCCTTGCCCTGCGCCATCAGCGCCAGCGCGCGCTCACGGGCGAGACGCACGATCGAGGAGTTGAAGGCGCCGGACAGGCCGCGCTCGCCGGTGCAGACCAGCAGCAGGTGGACCTGGTCCCTGCCGGTGCCGGCCAGCAGCGCCGGCGCGCCGGGCGAGCCCGCCGCGGCTCCGGCGATGTTGGAAATCACCGCGCTCATCTTGTCGGCATAGGGACGCGCAGCTTCGGCCGCGGTCTGCGCGCGGCGCAGCTTCGAGGCCGCGACCATCTGCATGGCCTTGGTGATCTTTTGCGTCGCCTTGGTGGAGGCGATGCGGACGCGCATGTCTTTAAGTGACGCCATTCTTCGTCCCCGACGGTTCGAGCCCTTGCGGCCAAACCGCTAGCCTGTCTCTGTCGTCATGCCCGGGCCTGTCCCGGGCATCCACGTCTTCGTCTCCCACGCGGTAAGGCGTGGATGGCCGGGACATCAAATGCGAAGACGCGCTTCGCGCTTTTGGCCCGGCCGTGACGGTTCTTACGCGAAGCTCTTCGCAAAACCTTCGACCACCGACTTCAGCTTGGCAGCGGTGTCGTCGGAGAGGTCGCGGCTGTCGCGGATCGAATTGAGGATCTCGACGTTCTTGCCGCGCAGCAGCGAGAGCAGACCGTCCTCGAACGCGCGCACCTTGTTAACGGGGAGCGGATCGAGATAGCCGTTGGTGCCAGCCCAGATCACGCAGACCTGCTCTTCCATCTTCAGCGGCGAGAACTGCGGCTGCTTCAGGAGCTCGGTCAGGCGCGAACCGCGGTTGAGCAGGCGCTGGGTCGAGGCGTCGAGGTCGGAGCCGAACTGCGCGAACGCCGCCATTTCGCGATACTGCGCGAGCTCGCCCTTGATCTTGCCGGCGACCTTCTTGGTGGCCTTGGTCTGCGCGGACGAACCGACGCGCGACACCGACAGACCGACGTTCACCGCGGGACGGATGCCCTGGAAGAACAGGTCGGTTTCCAGGAAGATCTGGCCGTCGGTGATCGAGATGACGTTGGTCGGGATGTAGGCCGACACGTCGTTGGCCTGGGTTTCGATAATAGGCAGCGCGGTCAGCGAGCCCGAGCCATGATCCTTGCTGAGCTTCGCCGCGCGCTCGAGCAGGCGGGAGTGCAGATAGAACACGTCGCCCGGATAGGCTTCGCGGCCCGGCGGACGGCGCAGCAGCAGCGACATCTGGCGGTAAGCGACGGCCTGCTTGGACAGATCGTCATAGATGATGACGGCGTGCATGCCGTTATCGCGGAAGAATTCGCCCATGGTGCAGGCGGTAAAGGGGGCAATGTACTGCATCGGCGCCGGATCCGAGGCGGTGGCGGCGACGATGATCGAGTATTCGAGCGCGCCCTGCTCTTCCAGCACCTTCACGAACTGGGCGACGGTCGAACGCTTCTGACCGACTGCGACGTAGACGCAGTACAGCTTGATGTTCTCGTCGGGCTGCGCGTTGAGCGGCTTCTGGTTCAGGATGGTGTCGAGCGCGATCGCGGTCTTGCCGGTCTGGCGGTCACCGATGATCAGCTCGCGCTGGCCGCGGCCGATCGGGATCAGGGCGTCGATCGCCTTGAGGCCGGTCGCCATCGGCTCGCTCACCGACTTGCGCGGAATGATGCCGGGCGCCTTGACGTCGACGCGCATACGCTTGTCGGCCTGGATCGGGCCCTTGCCGTCGATCGGGTTACCGAGCGCGTCGACGACGCGGCCGAGCAGGCCCTTGCCGACCGGCGCGTCCACGATGGCGCGGGTGCGCTTGACGGTCTGGCCTTCCTTGATCTCGCGGTCGGCACCGAAAATAACGACGCCGACGTTGTCGGTTTCGAGGTTCAGCGCCATGCCGCGGGTGCCGTTCTCGAACTCGACCATCTCACCGGCCTGGACGTTGTCCAGACCGTAGACGCGGGCGATACCGTCGCCGACGGACAGCACCTGTCCGACTTCGGAGACTTCAGCTTCCTGGCCGAAATTCTTGATCTGGTCCTTGAGGATCGCGGAAATTTCCGCGGCGCGGATGTCCATCAGCCTGCCTCTTTCATCGCGTGCTTGATCGAATTGAGTTTGGTGCGAAGCGAACCATCCACCATGCGGCTGCCCAGCTTGACGACGAGGCCACCGATGATCGAGGGATCGACTTTCACGTTCAGCGCGACGTCCTTGCCGGTCACCGACTTCAGGGCAACCTTGAGGGCGTCGAGATTCTTGTCCGAGAGCGCCTCCGCCACGGTGACATCAGCGGTCGCCTCGCCCTTGAACTTGGCGACGAGGGCGCGGTAGGCGCGGATGACGTCAGCCACCACGAACAGGCGGCGGTTGGCGGTCAGCACTTTCAGGAAATTGGCAGAGATGCCGGCGATGCCGACCTTGTCCAGCACGGCCGTGAGGGCCCTGGACTGGGCATCGGCCGCGAACACCGGGCTGCGGACGAGGCGCTTCAGATCGGCGCTCTCGCCGAGCAAGGCCTCGAACCTGTCGAGGTCGGCCTTGACCTCGTCGACCGCTTTCTGGTCGCGGGCCAGTTCAAACAAGGCCGTTGCATAACGGCCGGACACACCGGAAACGGACGTATCTTCTGCAGCCACAGACGCGCTCTTTTTGCTGTCAAATTCGCAAGGGAAAAACCGTCGCCACGAAGCGGCGCCTAGCGATCCAAGCCCTTGGAATTCAAGCGGGACTTCGATTTTCGACCAGCACGGGAAGTGCCGGGCTCGTTAAAATCGCGGCTTTGCTAACATAGCAGGCGCGCACGTGCAACATGACGCCAAATTAAAGGCACGAGGTTCTGTCGCCAGTTCGTCGCACTCGACGGCGCTTCAATGACGAGGGGTCGGCGACCTCGACGATGACCTGCCACGCCACGGAATTGCCGCGAGCCTTGCGGCGGTGCGGCGCCGTTGGTTCCTGCTCTCAGCGCATAGCGGCCATGAACACGGATCGCTGAGGCGTGAATTCGGCCCCGGTCGCGCCGCCCGCTGAATACTTACCCAATTCTAAATGCTGAGAGCGATGACTTCACTCTACAGTATTCATAAGTAATAGTTAAGTTAATGAATCGTTAAAGTTAAAGATTACGGAATGTCGGATGAATATACCGGTAGGTCACAAGATATTTCACGACGAAACAGAATGGAATTACTGCCCAATTCATGCCGCATTGCGCAACGAAACGCCAAACCGCTCACAAACTGATGAGGGCTCCACTGGCCACATATGTGGCAATACTAGCTTAGGGACCACTAAATGCTGTCTTTCAAGACGCTGGGCACTGTGACCCGGCCGCGCACGGCGATCGCTTTCATAGCCGCAACCCTCTTCATCGGTGGAACCGCCACCGAAGCTTCCGCCAAATCCAGGCATCACCGGCACCATCATCGCCACCACGCCCAGACCGACGCCAATGCAGGCTCTGATTGGCGCAATGCCAATGCGGCGATGACGCCGTCCTCGGGCACCGGGCACAGCTTCTCCGGCATGGCCTCCTATTACGGCAACGAGTCCGGCAGCAGGACCGCCTCGGGCCAGCGCTTCAACCAGAACGCCATGACCGCGGCACACCGTTCGCTGCCGTTCGGCACCAAGCTGCGCGTCACCCACGGCGGCTCGAGCGTGATCGTCACCATCAATGACCGTGGCCCGTTCATTCGCGGCCGTGTGCTCGACCTCTCCACGGGCGCTGCCCGCGCCATCGGCCTCACCGGCGCCGGCGTCGGCCGCGTCACCGCGGAAGTCATCTCCTAAGGCGCCACGGCGCCTCACATTGCCCGCGCACTTTCCATCAGTTTGATGCGCGCATGAAACAAGCCCGCCGTCTTGGGGGACGGCGGGCTTTTTGTTGTCGTCATTCCGGGGCGATGCGCAGCATCGAGCCCGGAATCCATCGGGCGGCAGGGCCCGCGGTGAAATGGATTCCGGGCTCGCGACTTCGTCGCGCCCCGGAATGACAGCGGAGAATGTGGCGGCGACGGCAGCCTTACAAAAAGCTCTGCGGATCGACGTCCACCTCCAGCTTCTGATTGCCCTTCGGCTTCGGACAGACCGCGAGCCAGTTGCGCAAATAGTCCGACAGGTCGAAACCGCGCGCCGATTTCACCAGGATGCGGAAGCGGTAGCGGCCCTTGATGACGGCGAGCGGCGCTTCCGCCGGGCCCAGCACCACCACGCGCTCGTCGCGCGGCGCGAGCGCAACGAGGCGGCGGCCAAAGCCTTCCGCGCTCGGGCGGTCGCCGGCCGAGATGATCAGGCTGGCGAGCCGGCCGAACGGCGGATACAGCGTGCGCTCGCGAAGATCGATCTCGCTGTCGTAGAAGGCTTCGCGGTCGCAGGCGATCAGCGCCTTCATCACGGGATGATCGGGCTGGTGGGTCTGGAGATAGCCGACGCCGCGGCCCTGCTCGCGTCCGGCGCGGCCGATCACCTGGTTGAGCAACTGCCAGGTGCGTTCCGCCGCGCGCGGATCGCCATTGGAAAGGCCGAGATCCGCATCCACGACGCCGACCAGATTGAGCCGCGGGAAATTGTGGCCCTTGGCGACGAGCTGCGTGCCGATGATGATGTCGACGCGGCCCTCCGCGATCTCGGCAAGCTCGGAGCGCATGGTCTCGATCGAGGTGATGAGATCGCTCGACAGCACCATGGTGCGCGCCTCCGGGAACAGCGCGGCCGCTTCTTCCTGCAGGCGCTCGACGCCGGGGCCGACCGCGACCAGCGATTCCTCCGCCGAACAGTTCGGACAGACATGCGGGCGCGGCATCGAGAAGCCGCAATGGTGACAGACGAGGCGCTGGCGGAAGCGATGATCGACCAGCCAGGCATCGCAGATGGTGCAGGCGAAGCGGTGGCCGCAGGCGCGGCACAGCGTCAGCGGCGCATAGCCGCGGCGATTGAGGAACAATAGCGCCTGCTCGCGCCGCTCGATCGCGGTCCTGATCTCGCCCGCCAGGCGCGGCGAGATGAAGCGGCCGCGCGCCGGCGGCTCGCGGCGCATGTCGATCGCCTCGATATGCGGCATGTGCTGGCCGCCGAAGCGCGAGGGCAGCGCGATGCGCTGATAGCGGTTCTTGCGCGCATTGACCTCGGATTCGACCGACGGCGTCGCGGAGGCCAGCACGATCGGAATTTTTGCGATATGCGCGCGCACCACCGCCATGTCGCGGGCATGGTAATGCACGCCCTCGTCCTGCTTGTAGGCCTGGTCGTGCTCTTCGTCGACGACGATGAGGCCGAGATTGGCGTAGGGCAGAAACAGCGCCGAGCGCGCGCCGACCACGACCGGCGCGCTGCCTTCGGAGATCGCCGCCCAGTTGCGCGCGCGGGTGCGCGGGGTGAGCTCGGAGTGCCATTCGATCGGCCGCACGCCAAAACGCTGCGCGAAGCGGTCGAGGAACTGGCCGGTGAGCGCGATCTCCGGCATCAGGATCAGCGACTGCCTGCCGCGGCGGATCGCCTCCGCGACCGCCTCGAAATAGACCTCGGTCTTGCCCGAGCCGGTGACGCCGTCGAGCAGCGCGACGTGGAAGGTGCCGTTGGCCGCGAGCGCGCGCATCGTATCGACCGCGGTGCGCTGGAGCGGTGTGAAATCCGGCCGGCCGAAATCCGGATCGGGGGCCGGCGGCGGCGGCGGCGGCGGCATCGGCTCGACCGTGAGCGTGCCTTCGTCCACCAGGCCGTCGATCACGCCGGCCGAGACGCCCGCCTCCTTGGCCGCTTCGGACTTGCCGTGCAGCAGCCGGTCCGACAGCACCTCGATCACGCGTTGCCGCGCCGGCGTCAGCCGCCTGGGGGGATCGCCGACCAGGCGCACGCCGGGGCGCACCCGCTCGGGGCCGAGATTCTCGCCCATCCGCAGGCACATGCGCAGCACCATGCCGCGCGGGCTCAGCGTGTAATTGGCGACCCAGTCGACGACCGAACGCAACTCGGGCTTCAGCGGCTGGAGGTCGAGCTTCTCGCTGACCTCCTTGAGGCGGTTGTGCAGGCGCGGATCGGGATTGGCGTTTTCGGCCCAGACCACGGCGAGCACCTCGCGGGGCCCAAGCGGCACGCCGACGAGATCGCCCGCCTTCAGCTCCATCCCGCGCGGCACCTTGTAGGAATAGGTCTGGTCGAGCGCGACCGGCACCAGCACGTCGACCATGCGGGTCGCGTTGGCGGAGGCGGTGCTGCTGCGGGAGGTGTGGTCCATGAACTGAGAATCGGAACCCGGGGGCCTCAAGGCTAGCGCCGTGAGGCGGCCTTAGCGAACGATAAACGAGTGTGATGCGATATACTGTGCGGAATCACCACGTCCAGAGCGCATGAGCAAAGCGGCCGCCCCACAAATCGAGCTCGCCAGCGCCGATCCCTCGATCGCGCAGGAGATGACGCGCTGGCTGTCGCATCTCGGTGCCGAGCGGCGGCTGTCGCCGAAGACGCTGGAGGCCTATGGCCGCGACTTGCGGCAGTGCCTGGATTTCCTCTGCAATCACTGGGGCGAACGCGTCACGCTCAAGCGCTTCGCCGCGCTGGAGGCCACCGACGTGCGCGCCTTCATGGCGATGCGCCGGGCCGACGACATTGCCGGTCGCTCGCTGATGCGCGCGCTGGCGGGCCTGCGCTCGTTCGGCCGCTTCCTCGAGCGCGAGGGCAAGGGCAAGGTCGGCGCGCTCTCCGCGATCCGCGCGCCGAAAGTCGCAAAGAGCCTGCCGAAGCCGCTGCCGATGGCGTCGGCCAAACGTCTTGCGGACGCCGACGAGCGCGCCGGCGAAGAACGCGAGACCTGGATTCTGGCGCGCGATGCGGCGGTGATGGCGCTGCTGTATGGCTCCGGCCTGCGCATCTCCGAAGCGCTCGGCCTGAAGCGCCGCGAGGTGCCGAAGCCGGGCGAAGGCGACGTGCTCGTCGTCACAGGCAAAGGCAACAAGACCCGCATGGTGCCGGTGCTGCAGAACGTGCTGGCGCTGGTGCAGGAATATGTTTCGATGTGCCCGTATCCGCTGCCGGCGGAAGGGCCGATCTTCGTCGGCGCGCGCGGCGGTCCCTTGAGCCCGCGCATCATCCAGCTCGCGATGGAGCGGCTGCGCGGCGCGCTCGGCCTGCCAGACAGCGCGACGCCGCACGCGCTGCGCCATTCCTTTGCCACGCATCTTCTGTCGCGCGGCGGCGATCTGCGCGCGATCCAGGAACTGCTCGGCCATTCCTCGCTCTCGACCACGCAGATCTACACCGGCATCGATTCCGAGCGGCTGCTGGAAGTCTATGCGAGCGCGCATCCGCGGCGGTGAATTCTGACATCAAGCTGTCATAGCAAGCTCTTGGCGCGCATGCCTCTTGCGCGGCGCCCGCGGTTCGGTCAATCGTGGGGCATAAAGGCAGGAGGGATTTATGAGCGCACATGAAAGCATGGAGCATGCCGAGCACGCCGAACACGCGTCCGGCTCGAACAAGAAGATCGCCCTTCTGATCGCCGTGCTGGCCCTGTTCCTGGCGATCTCGGAGACGCTCGGCAAGGGCGCCCAGACCGAATCGATCAGCAAGAACGTCGAGGCCGCCAATCTCTGGGCGTTCTTCCAGGCCAAGAGCATCCGCCGCACCGTGGTGGTGACCGCGGCCGAGCAAGGCAAGCTCACGGTCGTCGGCGCGACCGACGACGCCATGAAGGCGGCGGTGCAGAAGCAGGTCGACGACTGGACCAAGACCGCGCAGCGCTATCGCTCCGAGCCCGAGACCGGCGAAGGCACCGAGCAGCTCGCCGAGAAGGCCAAGCATGCCGAGCACGAGCGCGACGAGGCGACTGCGAAATACCATCACTTCGAGCTGGCGTCGGCCGCCTTCCAGATCGGCATCGTGCTGGCCTCGGCCACCATCATCACCGGCATCTTCGCGCTCGCCTATGTCGGCGGCCTCCTGACGCTCGCCGGCCTGCTCATGACCGCGCTCGGCCTGTGGTGGCCGCATCTGCTGCATTTGCATTGAGGGGGTGAGGCGGCTTACTCCGCCGTCGTCCCGGCGAACGCCGGGACCCATACCGCGTGATCTATCGATTACTCGCGGTGGGAGTACCGAACGACGAATCTTCGCCAAACTACTCCCTGGGGTTATGGGTCCCGGCCTTCGCCGGGACGACACCTGAGAATTGGCGCGAGCCCTGGCTCGACAACTGAAAGCGCAATCACCGCGCCTGATGCACGCTCTTGCGGAAGCGCTGGATCAGGCGGAGCGTGCGGGCGGACCAGCCTTCGCCGTTGCCGGTGATCAGCTCGCGGATGCGCTGCTTGATCGGGTCGACCAGCAGGTGCGCCTTGGCACGCACCTTCATCACGAGATCGTAGATCCGCTCGAACCAGTGCATCTCCAAAAGCTTGTCGCGCGTGACGTCGAACACGAAGGCGGTGACGCCGACGCCGACGAGCTTTGCGAACAGGATCGTGAAGACGGCGCTGGTCCAGTATTCATGCGTGAGCAGCCACAGGCCGACGAGCTTGAGCGGAAACAGCGGGATGATGGGGACCGCGAACACGATCAGCGTCATGGCCGGCGACAGCGCGTCGACACGCTCCGTCAGCCATTGCTTGAAGCGCGCGAGCGGGATAGCTGCGACAACCCGCGCGACGATCGGTTCGAGATGGTCCCACAGCCAGGCTTCGATCAGGAAAATGATCGCAAGCAGGACCCAGACCGGTTGGAGAAGGCGGCGCAGCATGTGTTGTCCCGCCCGATTCGGCTCGGGGCGTCGCCTACATATGGATGGCCCGCTTGCCGACTGCAAGCGCGGCTTCCTTGATGGCCTCCGAGCGGGTCGGATGCGCGTGGCAGGTGCGCGCGAGATCCTCCGCACTGCCGCCAAACTCCATGAGAACGCACGCTTCATGGATCATTTCGCCGGCTTCGCGGCCGATAATGTGCACGCCGAGCACGCGATCGGTCTTCGCATCTGCGAGAATCTTCACAAAGCCATCGGTGGTCTGGTTGACCTTGGAGCGGCCGTTGGCGGTAAAGGGAAACTTCCCGACGGTATAAGCCACGCCCGCCTGCTTCAGTTCCTCCTCGGTCTTGCCGACGGAGGAGACTTCCGGCGTGGTATACACGACGCCTGGGATAACGTCGTAATTCACGTGGCCGGCCTGGCCTGCGATGATCTCGGCAACCGCAACGCCTTCGTCCTCGGCCTTGTGCGCGAGCATCGGGCCCGCGACGACGTCGCCGATGGCATAGACGCCCTTCAGGCTGGTGGCGAAATGCGGATCGATCTGCACGCGGCCGCGATTGTCGAGCGCAACGCCGGCTTCCTTCAGGCCGAGCCCATCGGTGTAGGGCACGCGGCCGATGCAGACGAGCACGACGTCGGCTTCCAGCGTCTCCGCAGCGCCGCCGGCGGCGGGCTCGATCGTCGCCTTCAGCGTCTTGCCGGAGGTATCAACGGCGGTGACCTTGGCGCCGAGCTTGAATGCAAAGCCCTGCTTCTCGAGGATGCGCTGGAATTGCTTGGCGATCTCGCCGTCCATGCCGGGCATGATGCGATCCAGGAATTCGACGACGACGACTTCGGCGCCGAGCCGCTTCCACACCGAGCCGAGCTCAAGGCCGATCACGCCGGCGCCGACGACGAGCAGCTTGCCGGGGACCTTGTCCAGCGACAGCGCGCCGGTGGACGAAACGATGCGCTTCTCGTCGATCTCGATGCCCTTGAGACGCGCGATGTCCGAGCCGGTGGCGATCACGATGCTCTTGGTCTCGACGACCTGCGACTTGCCGTCGGCGGAGACTTCGACCTTGCCGGTGCCAAGGATCTTGCCGGTGCCCTTGAGCACGTCGATCTTGTTCTTCTTCATCAGGAACTCGACGCCCTTGACGTTGCCGTCGATGCCCTGCTGCTTGAAGTTCATCATCGCCGGCAGCTCGAGCTTCGGCGCGGAGACCGACACGCCCATCTTGGCGAAGGAGTGCGCGGCCTCCTCGAACATTTCGGAGGCGTGCAGCAGCGCCTTCGAGGGCATGCAGCCGACATTGAGGCAGGTGCCGCCGAGCGTTGCGTTCTTTTCGACCACGGCGACTTTCATGCCGAGCTGGGCTGCGCGCACCGCGCAGACATAACCGCCCGGTCCGGTGCCGATGACGACGAGATCGTAGGTAGCCATGAGAGAAAGTCCCGTGAGTTTAGCGTGGAAAGATGCGTCAGCGTCCGCGCGGCGCGTCAGCGTCCGCCGGACACATCGAGAATGGCTGAGGTGACGTAGGAGGCATCGTCCGACATCAGCCAGACGATGGCGTTGGCGATTTCCTCGGCGGTGCCGACGCGCTTCATCGGCACCAAATGGGCCAGACGATGGGCGCGGTCGGGCTCGCCGCCGGCGGCGTGGATTTCGGTGTCGATCAGGCCGGGCCGGATCGCCGCGACGCGGATGCCTTCGCCAGCGACCTCGTAGCCGAGCCCGACGGTGAAGGAATCGACCGCGCCCTTGGATGCGGCGTAATCGACATAGGTGTTGGGTGCGCCGAGCCGAGCTGCGACCGACGACAGGTTCACGATGACGCCGCCCTTGCCGCCGTGCCTGGTCGACATCCGCTTCACCGCCTCGCGCGCGCAGAGGATGGAGCCGGTGACGTTGACCGCCATCACGCGCTGGATGCGTTCGGCCGACATCTCGTCGACGCGCACGCCGCTCTTGCCGACGATGCCGCCGTTGTTGACGAGTGCGCCGAGCGTGCCGAACTTGTCCGCCTGCTTGAACAGCTCGAGGATGTCGCTTTCCTCGGCGACATCGCATTTCACCGCGATGGCCTTGCCGTTGCTGGCCGCGATCTGCGCGACGACTTCATCCGCAGCCTGCTTGTTGCTGGCGTAGCCGACCACGACACGGAAGCCGCGTGCGGCCGCCGCGATCGCGGTCGCCCGCCCGATGCCGCGGCTCCCGCCGGTGATGACAACGACTTTATGGGTCATGCGCGCCTCCATGGTTCGACACGCGCCGTCGCGTGAGGGCGACGGCGCTCGCAGAGCATCAGCGATCAGAGATCGAGCACCAGGCGCGCCGGATCTTCCAGGCTCTCCTTGACGCGGACGAGGAAGGTGACGGCTTCCTTGCCGTCGATGACGCGGTGATCGTAGGACAGCGCCAGGTACATCATCGGGCGGACCTCGATCTTGCCGCCGACGACCATCGGCCGCTCCTGGATCTTGTGCATGCCGAGGATGCCGGACTGCGGCGCGTTGAGGATCGGGGTCGACATCAGCGAACCGTAGATGCCGCCATTGGTGATGGTGAAGGTACCGCCCTGCATCTCGTCGATCTTGAGCTGGCCGTCACGGGCGCGGCGGCCGAAATCGGCGATGCCCTTCTCGATGTCGGCGATCGACTTGTGGTCGCAGTCACGCACCACGGGCACGACGAGGCCCTTGTCGGTGCCGACGGCGACGCCGATGTGATAGTAGTTCTTGTAGATCAGGTCGGTGCCGTCGATCTCGGCGTTGACGGCCGGGATGTCCTTCAGCGCCTGCACGACGGCCTTGGTGAAGAAGCCCATGAAGCCGAGCTTGCTGCCGTGCTTTTTCTCGAACGCGTCCTTGTAGTGCGCGCGCAGCGCCATGACGTTGGTCATGTCGACCTCGTTGAAGGTCGTGAGCATCGCCGCGGTGTTCTGCACGTCCTTGAGGCGGCGCGCGATGGTCTGGCGCAGCCGGGTCATCTTGACGCGCTCTTCGCGGGCGGCGTCATCGGCCGGCGACAGCGCGCGGACCTGAACGGCGGCGGCGGGCTGGTTGACCGGGGTCGGCGCGGAAGCGGCGCGCTCGATCGCGGCGAGCATGTCGCCCTTGGTGACGCGGCCGTCCTTGCCGGAGCCCGGAACGGTCGAAGCGTCGATGCCGGTCTCGGCCGAGAGCTTGCGCACGGAGGGGGCGAGCGGAGCATCGGCCGGCGGCGCCTTCGCGGCCGGAGCCGGTGCGGCAGCAGCCGCCGCGGCGGCCGGAGCAGCAGCGGGCTTGGCGGGAGCAGCGGCTGGCTTGGCCGCGCCGGCGGCGCCTTCGGTGATCTGGCCGAGCAGCGCGCCCACGGCAACGGTCGCGCCGTCAGCGGCGATGATCTCGCTCAGCGTGCCGGCGGAGGGCGCCGGGACTTCGATGGTGACCTTGTCGGTCTCGAGCTCCACCAAGGGCTCGTCAACGGCGACGGGGTCGCCGGCCTTCTTGAACCAGCGGCCGATGGTGGCCTCGGTGACGGATTCGCCGAGCGTCGGCACACGAATTTCAGTCATGGTCTTTTCCTTAAGGGATCGCCAATGCGGTCATGAATTCCAATTGTCACGGCCAGCGAAAAGCAGGCCATCCAGCAAGCCGGGACGTTCGCATTCACGAGGACGCCATGGCATGCCGGATGCCCCGCTTTTGGCGGGGCATGACGCAGTTCAAAAAGTTCAGCTCAGTGCTTCGTCCAGGAACGCCTTCAGCTGAGCCTGATGCTTGGACATCAGACCCGTGGCGGTCGCGGCGGAAGCGGCGCGGCCGACATAACGCGGACGCCGGCTCACACCGTTCACCTGGTTCAGCACCCACTCCAGATAGGGCTCGATGAAGTGCCAGGCACCCATGTTGCGGGGCTCTTCCTGGCACCACACCACTTCGGCCTTCTTGAAGCGCGACAGCTCGGCCACCAGCGCCTTCAGCGGCACCGGATAGAGCTGCTCGACGCGCATCAGGTAGATGTCGTCGATGCCGCGCTTCTCGCGCTCCTCGTAGAGGTCGTAATAGACCTTGCCGGAGCAGAGCACGATGCGGCGGATCTTCTCGTCCGGAACGAGCTTGATGGCATCGGTCGGCAGCATCTGGGCGTCGTCGTACAGGATGCGGTGGAAGGTCGTTCCCTTCGCAAGCTCCTCGAGACGCGACACCGCCCGCTTGTGACGCAGCAGCGACTTCGGCGTCATCAGGATCAGGGGTTTACGGATCTCGCGATGCAGCTGCCGGCGCAGCACGTGGAAGTAGTTCGCCGGCGTGGTCGGGTAGACCACCTGCATGTTGTCTTCCGCGCACATCTGCAAGTAACGCTCGAGGCGCGCCGAGGAGTGCTCCGGTCCCTGCCCTTCATAGCCGTGCGGCAAGAGGCAGACGAGGCCGGACATGCGCAGCCATTTGCGCTCGCCCGAGGAGATGAACTGGTCGAACACGACCTGCGCGCCGTTGGCGAAGTCGCCGAACTGCGCTTCCCACAGGGTCAGCGTGTTCGGCTCGGCGAGCGAATAGCCATATTCGAAGCCGAGCACGGCTTCTTCCGACAGCAGCGAGTTGATGACCTCGTAATGGCCCTGCTCGTGGCCGAGATGGTTGAACGGCGTGTAGCGGCTCTCGTCTTCCTGGTCGATCAGGACCGAGTGGCGCTGCGAGAAGGTGCCGCGCTCGGAATCCTGGCCGGACAGCCGGACGTGATGGTTCTCGTTGAGCAGCGAGCAGAACGCCAGCGCTTCGCCGGTCGCCCAGTCGATGCCGGCGCCGCTGTCGATCGCCTTGGAGCGGTTCTCCAGGAAGCGCTGGATGGTGCGGTGGACGCGGAAACCATCCGGTACCTTGGTGATCTTGCGGCCGATATCCTTCAGCGCGGTGATGTCGACGCCGGTGACGCCGCGGCGGGCGTCCTCTTCCTGGTCGGCGATCTTGAAGCCCGCCCACTTGCCGTCGAGCCAGTCGGCCTTGTTAGGCTTGTAGGAGGTGCCGGCCTCGAACTCGGCATCGAGCCGCGCGCGCCAGTCGGCCTTGGCCTTGTCGACCTCGCCCTCGGTCATCACGCCTTCGCTGATGAGGCGGCGGGCGTAGAGCTCGAGCGTGGACGGATGCGCCGCGATCTTCTTGTACATCACCGGCTGGGTGAACGCCGGCTCGTCGCCCTCGTTATGGCCATGCCTGCGGTAGCAGAACATGTCGATGACGACGGGCTTGTGGAATTTCTGCCGGAACTCGGTCGCGACCTTGGCTGCGAACACCACGGCTTCCGGATCGTCGCCGTTCACATGGAAGATCGGCGCGTCGATCATCTTCGCCACATCCGACGGATAGGGCGAGGAACGCGAGTAACGCGGATAGGTGGTGAAGCCGATCTGGTTGTTGACGATGAAGTGCACGGAGCCGCCGGTGCGGTAGCCCTTCAGGTCCGACAGACCGAAGCATTCCGCGACCACGCCCTGGCCGGCGAACGCGGCGTCGCCGTGCATCAGCAGCGGCATGACGGAGATGCGCATATCCGGCGGATCGCCGTGCTGGTCCTGCTTGGCGCGGACCTTGCCGAGCACGACGGGATCGACGATCTCGAGATGCGAGGGATTGGCGGTCAGCGACAGATGGATGCGGTTGCCGTCGAACTCGCGGTCCGAGGAGGCGCCGAGGTGATACTTGACGTCGCCGGAGCCTTCGACCGCGTCGGGGTTGGCCGAGCCCCCCTTGAACTCGTGGAACAGCGCGCGGTGCGCCTTGCCCATCACCTGGGTGAGCACGTTGAGGCGGCCGCGATGCGGCATGCCCAGCACGATTTCCTTCACGCCGAGATTGCCGCCGCGCTTGATGATCTGCTCGAGCGCGGGGATCAGGGATTCAGCACCGTCGAGACCGAAACGCTTGGTGCCGGTAAACTTGGTATCGCAGAACTTTTCAAAGCCCTCGGCTTCGACCAGCTTGGTCAGGATAGCGCGGCGGCCTTCGCGGGTGAACGAGATTTCCTTATCCGGTCCCTCGATGCGCTCCTGGATCCAGGCCTTCTGCGCGGCATTGCTGATATGCATGAACTCGACGCCGAGCGTCTGGCAGTAGGTGCGCTCGCAGATCGCGGTGATCTCGCGCAGCGTGCCGTATTCGAGGCCGAGCACGTGATCGAGGAAGATCTTGCGGTCAAAATCGGCTTCGCTGAAGCCGTAGGTGCGCGGGTCGAGCTCTTCGCGGTTGCGCGGCGCCTCGATGCCGAGCGGATCGAGCTTGGCGTGGAAGTGGCCGCGCATGCGGTAGGAGCGGATCAGCATCAGGGCGCGGACCGAGTCGCGCGTCGCCTGGAGCAGATCGGCGGAGGAGATATCGGCGCCCTTGGCCTGCGCCTTGGCGGCGATCTTGCCGCCGACCGCCTTCTCGACCTCGGCCCAATTGCCGTCGAGGGCGGAGGTCAGGTCGTCCTGCGGCGTCAGCGGCCAGTTGGCGCGCTCCCAGGACGGGCCCTCGGCGTTCTTGCGGACGTCGTCCGGCTGGTCCTTCAGGCTCTTGAAGAACTCCTGCCACTCGGCGTCAACCGAGGACGGGTCCTTCTCGTAGCGGGCGTAGATTTCGTCGATGTAGGTGGCGTTGGTGCCCTGCAAAAAGGATGAGAGGGCAAAGGCTGCGTTCGCGTCTTGGCGAGACATACTTGAGTTCCTGGCGATTTCGGTTCGCGCATAACAAACGGCGCTGGCGCTGGGCTCCCCGGCAGAGGCCCAGCGCGATTGGCACCATTTACCCTATTTGCTGCGAAACTTCGCCCGGAAAAGCACGAAGAAGTGAATTAGCCTTTCAACTTTTCGGCAAGCGTGTGCCCGAGGCGGGCGGGAGACGGCGACACTGTAATCCCAGCCGATTTCATCGCGTCGGTCTTGGAACCGGCGTCGCCCTTGCCGCCCGAAATGATCGCGCCGGCATGACCCATGCGGCGGCCGGGAGGGGCGGTGACGCCGGCGATGAAGCCGACCATCGGCTTCTTGCGGCCGCGCTTGGCCTCGTCCTTGAGGAACTGGGCGGCGTCCTCCTCGGCGGAACCGCCGATCTCGCCGATCATGATGATCGATTCCGTCTTGGGGTCGGCGAGCAGCATTTCCAGCACGTCGATGAACTCGGTTCCCTTGACCGGGTCGCCGCCGATGCCGACCGCGGTGGTCTGGCCGAGGCCTTCCTGCGAGGTCTGGAACACGGCTTCATAGGTCAGCGTGCCGGAGCGGGAGACGATGCCGACGCTGCCGGTCTTGAAGATGTTGGCCGGCATGATGCCGATCTTGCATTCGCCGGCGGTCATGACGCCCGGGCAGTTCGGCCCGATCAGGCGGGACTTGGAACCGGCCAGCGAGCGCTTCACGCGGACCATGTCGATGACCGGAATGCCTTCGGTGATGCAGACGATCAGCGGGATCTCGGCGTCGATGGCTTCGCAGATCGCATCGGCCGCGCCCGGCGGCGGCACGTAGATCACCGACGCGTCCGCGCCGGTCTTCTCACGCGCGTCGCGCACGGTGTCGAACACCGGCAGGCCCAGATGCGTCGAACCGCCTTTGCCCGGCGAAGTGCCGCCGACCATCTTGGTGCCGTAGGCAATCGCGGCCTCCGAATGGAAGGTGCCGTTCTTGCCGGTGAAGCCCTGGCAGATGACCTTGGTGTTCTTGTCGATCAGGATGGACATGAGGTCTGCTTTCGCGAAACTAACGAGTGAGAGGTCAGTGGATGCGGCGGTAGACGCCGGTGAGCACGTCAGCCCAGCCTTCCGCGTCCGGCGAGAACTGGATCTTCAACGAGTAGGAATTGTCGTCGATGATCTCGTAGACGTGGCGCGCATTGCCGCGGAGCGAGCCGCGCACCAGCGTCAGGGTCTTGCCGACCCACCCGCCGGAGGCGGGCGAAGGCGGCGTGTAGCCGAGCGAGTCGTACCAGAACAATTTGTAGGTCCGGTCCTCGCGGTCGAAGGTGAAGATGCCGTGGGTGGCGAAGATCTGCTTGCCGTCGCGCATCTGCACCGAGTCCTGGATCAGGTAGAACCCGTTGAGATCCATGCGCGCGACGGTGTGCGAGGTGGCCGGCCCGCCCGCCGTCCAGCGCGACGGGAAGACCACCTCTTCGCCATCCCATTCGCCGGCGAACGCGGCGAGACGCGCGTGCTCTGCAAGCGGAGATGATGCGGCGAGATGGTCCTGGGCCATGGCGTTAGCCTCCCTTGACGGCCTTCACGATCTTCTGCGCGGCGTCGTCGAGATTGTCGGCCGGCACCACGTTCAGACCGGATTCAAGGATGATCTTCTTGCCGAGCTCGACATTGGTGCCTTCGAGGCGAACCACCAGCGGCACGCTGAGGCCGACCTCGCGCACGGCGGCCGTGACGCCCTCGGCGATCACGTCGCACTTCATGATGCCGCCGAAGATGTTGACCAGGATGCCTTTCACGTTGGGATCGGCGGTGATGATCTTGAACGCGGCCGCGACCTTCTCCTTGCTGGCGCTGCCGCCGACGTCGAGGAAGTTCGCCGGCGCCATGCCGTAGAGCTTGATGATGTCCATCGTCGCCATCGCGAGACCGGCGCCGTTGACCATGCAGCCGATGTTGCCGTCGAGGGTGACGTAGTTGAGGTCGTACTTGGACGCCTCGATTTCCTTGGCGTCTTCCTCGGTCTCGTCGCGCAGCGCGAGCACCTCGGGATGACGGAACAGCGCGTTGTCGTCGAACGACACCTTGGCGTCGAGCACGCGGAGCTGACCCTGCTTGGTCACGACCAGCGGGTTGATCTCCAGCATCGACATGTCCTTGGCGACGAATGCCGCGTAGAGCTGCGCGGTGAGCTTCTCGGCCTGCTTGGCGAGATCGCCCGAGAGCTTCAGCGCGTTGGCGACGGTGCGGCCGTGATGGCCCATGATGCCGGTCGCGGGATCGACCGAGAAGGTGACGATCTTTTCGGGCGTGTTGTGCGCGACGTCCTCGATGTTGACGCCGCCTTCGGTCGATACGACGAACGAGACGCGCGAAGTCTCGCGGTCGACCAGCAGCGAGAGATAGAACTCCTTGTCGATGTCGGAGCCGTCCTCGATGTAGAGGCGGTTGACCTGCTTGCCGGCAGGGCCGGTCTGGATCGTCACGAGCGTCGCGCCGAGCATCTGCTTGGCGAATTCGGAGACCTCGGCGGCCGACTTGGCGATGCGGACACCGCCCTTGTCGCCGGCGGAGGCTTCCTTGAACTTGCCCTTGCCGCGGCCACCGGCATGGATCTGGCTCTTTACCACATAGACCGGACCAGGTAGCGCCTTGGCGGCGGCCTCCGCGTCTGCGGCTTTAAGGACCGGCACGCCCTTGGAGATTGGAACGCCGAACTCGCCCAGCAGCGCTTTGGCCTGATATTCATGGATATTCATATGGTCGCTCCCTGAATCCGCGGGCGGTGACCTCGTAGGCCCACCTCAGTCTTGTGGCTGGCATACCATATACCACAGGAACTGCAACCCGGATTCTTTGACATCGAGATCTTTGGACTGCTGAGCCGGAACCCGCCAGGCCTTCAACAAGAGTTGCTGCCGGGCCCCAGAAGTGAAACCGCCGAAGACCGGTTTTCCGATCTTCGGCGGGATTTGTTTGCGCCTTAGCGGCCGAGAAGATCGGGGGCGATCTTCTTGCAGGCGTCGACCAGGCCCTGCACCGCGCCGACCGACTTGTCGAAGGCCTCGCGGTCCTTGCCGGCGAGCTCGATCTCGACGACGCGCTCGACACCCTTGGAGCCGATCACGACGGGCACGCCGACATACATGTCCTTCACGCCGTATTCGCCGTTGAGGTAGGCGGCGCTGGGCAGCACGCGCTTCTTGTCACGCAGATAGCTCTCGGCCATCGCGATCGCGGAAGCGGCCGGGGCGTAGAAGGCCGAGCCGGTCTTGAGCAAATTGACGATCTCGGCGCCGCCGTTGCGGGTGCGGTCGACGATCTCGTCGAGGCGCGCCTGCGAGGTCCAGCCCATCTTGACGAGGTCAGGCAGCGGGATGCCGGCGACGGTGGAGTACTTCACCAGCGGCACCATGGTGTCGCCGTGGCCGCCGAGCACGAAGGCGGTGACGTCTTCAACGGAGACGTTGAATTCGTCGGCCAGGAAGTAGCGGAAGCGCGCCGAGTCCAGCACGCCGGCCATGCCAACGACCTTCTTGTGCGGCAGGCCCGAGGCCTTCTGGAGCGCCCACACCATGGCGTCGAGCGGGTTGGTGATGCAGATGACGAAGGCGTCGGGGGCATACTTCTTGATGCCGGCGCCGACCTGCTCCATGACCTTGAGGTTGATGGAGAGGAGATCGTCGCGGCTCATGCCGGGCTTGCGCGGGACGCCGGCGGTGACGATGCAGACCTTGGCGTTGTCGAGCGCCTCGTAGGAGTTCGCGCCGGTGTAGTGGGCGTCGAAGCCGTCGACCGGGGAGGACTGCGCAATGTCGAGCGCCTTGCCCTGCGGCACGCCCTCGGCGATGTCGAACATCACGACGTCGCCCAGTTCTTTCAGGCCGATGAGGTGAGCCAGCGTTCCGCCGATCTGACCGGAGCCAATCAAAGCAATCTTGTCGCGCGCCATGTGAACCTGTCCTTTAGACACGTAAGGAGGGGAAAACTGACAGGGTGGTTATCCCTTTCGCTTCGCCCGTTCAAGTCGGTGGATGCCCAATTGTCGGGCTTGCCGAGATCGCAGCCAGCATACCCCCGTCCGTCATTCCGGGATGCGCCGACAGGCGCAGGCCCGGAATCCATCGGGCTGCAGAGTTAGTGGCGCGATGGATTCCGGGCTCGCGACTTTGTCGCGCCCCGGAATGACGGCGGAGAAAATGGTGAAATAGGACTTAAGTCTCCACCAGGCCCTTGGTGGAGCCGCTGGCGGTGGAATCCTTGCGGCCGTGAGGCAGCGCCAGATAGGATTCCGAGCTCATTTCGATCAGCCGCGAGGCGGTCCGCTTGAACTCGTTGGCCTCGTTGCCCTCATCGGCGAGGTACAGCGAGATCGGGTTGGCGTCGGCCGAGGCCATCAGCTTCACGGCATTGTCATAGAGCGTATCGATCAGCGTGATGAAGCGCTTGGCGGCGTTGCGCTGGGAGAAGTCCATCACTGGAATATGGTCGACCAGGATGGTGTGATAGTCGTGCGCGAGCCTGAGGTAATCCGATGCGCCGAGCGGCTTCTCGCAGAGATCGGCGAACGAGAACCGCGCCACGCCATGGGCCGAGCACGGCACGTGCAGGATGCGGCCCTTGATCAAAATATCGCGCGACTTGCATTTGGCGCTGCCGCTCATCCGCGACCAGGCGCGGTCGAGGGCTGCGTCCGCATCGCCATCCGCCGGCGTCAGCCACATCGGCACGCCCTGAAGCTTCTCCAGCCGGAAGTCGGTGCGCGCATCGAGCCGCGCCACGTCCATGTGGTCGGTGATCTGCTTGATGAAGGGCAGGAACAGCGAACGGTTGAGGCCGCCCTTGTAGAGATCGTCGGGCGCGACGTTGGAGGTTGCGACCACCACGGTGCCGAGCTCGAACAGCTTTGCGAACAGGCGGCCGAGGATCATGGCGTCCGCGATGTCGGTGACGTGGAATTCGTCGAAGCAGAGCAGCCAGCTCTCCTCGAAGATCGCGTTCGCGGTCAGCGCGATGACGTCGCCGTCGGCGATCTCGCCGCGCGCGATGCTCTGGCGATAGTCGTAGATGCGCTCGTGCACATCGGCCATGAATTCGTGGAAATGCGCGCGGTGCTTGTGCTCGACCGAGGAGTGCTGGAAGAACAGGTCCATCAGCATGGTCTTGCCGCGGCCGACCTCGCCATGGATGTAGAGCCCGTGCGGCGCCTCGTCCTTGTCACTGCTGAACAGACGGCTGAGCAGGCCCTGCTTGCGCTGCGGCTTGTAGCTGCCGAGCCGCTGGTCGAGCGCCGCATAGGCTTCGGCGACTTCGGCCTGCGCGGCATCGGGCTCGATCGCGCCGTCGGCGATCTGGGCCTGATAGGCCTCGCGGAATGGGGAACTGGGGGTCGAGAGCATGGCTCTTTACCGCCAGAGACGGACGGAAATTGCAAGCCGTGAATTGGTGTCAGGGGTATGCGAATTTCCTCACTCTCCCCGCAGGCGGGGAGAGGTAAAGACCTACTCACACAGCTCGTAGGCGTCCTCGACCACATACGGTCCGCCGCCGGTCGATGCACGGGACGAGAACAAGACAAAACGTTCGGCCATGAACGCCTTGCTCGGGAAGTAGCCGCGCAGCGACAGATAGTCGGCGACGTCACGGTCGGTGGCGTCGTGCAGTCGCGCCAGCGTGACGTGCGGGATGAACTTGCGTCCCTCCGGATTAAGGCCGATCCGCTGCATCATCCGCTCGAGCTCGGCCTGCAATTCGATCAGCGGCTTGCTCGGCGCGATGGTGGCGACCACCGCGCGCGGCTTGCGGCCGCCGAAGCTCGTCAGCCCCTGCACCTTCACCTCGAACGGTTTGCGGTTGACGCGAAACAGCATCGAGGCGATCTCGTTGGCGGAGACGCCGTCGATATCGCCGATGAAGCGCAAGGTGACGTGATAATTTTCGGGATCGATCCAGCGGGCGCCGGGAAGGCCGCCCCTCAAGTTGGAAAGCGTCTGGCCGATCTCGGCCGGAATTTCCAGACCAGTGAACAAACGCGGCATCGTTTCGCACTCCCGATGCTTGGGTACGGTCCCTTGAAGCAGGACCTTATCCAAATTAGAGCCGGCGACGAATCACCGGTACCCTGATTCCTATCGCAGTTGTGTGACTCTGCGAAGCATCGCGCGGGCCACCCCGGGAAAACCCTGGGAATTAGGGTTAGCGTTGCCTGCTTTTCAACGGCGTTGCTCGCTTATGTTGCGCAGGAATGCCTCCACCGTGGGCATCATGTTGCCGACGATGATGTCGACGCCCGCCGCGGTCGGATGGATGCCGTCAGCCTGGTTGAGCTTGGCGTCGGCCGCAACGCCGTCGAGAAAGAACGGATAGAGCGGCACATCGAATTGTTTCGCAAGATCCGGATAAATCGAATTGAATCGGGCGGCGTAGTCGGCGCCGTAATTCGGCGGCGCCAGCATGCCGCACAGCATCACCGGAATCCTGCGCGCCTTCAGCCGCTGGACGATGTCGGTCAGCGCGGTGCGCGTCAGGCCGGGATCGATGCCGCGCAGCGCGTCGTTGGCGCCGAGCTCGACGATCACCCCCTCGGTTCCCTCAGGGACCGACCAGTCGAGCCGGTCGCGGCCGCCGGAGGCGGTGTCGCCGGACACCCCGGCATTGGTCATGTCAACCTCTATGCCTTTGGCCTGCAAGGATTTTTGAAGTTTCGTGGGGAATGCCTCCTGGGCCGGGAGGCCGAGGCCGGCGCTCAGGGAATCGCCGAGGACCACCAGCTTGAGCGGTTTGGCGGCCGGCTGGGCCTGTGCCGACGCATTTGTCGCAATTGTCATCACGGCGAGCACCAACACGGCTATGTGCATGAACAATCCGTAACGCCTCTCGACCGCGCTATCGGAGTTGCCATATGACCGGACCATGGACACTCGCATCGAATCCTCTTCGCTCGCCGGCACCACGCCGGACACCATCGCTATCTCCAACGTCAATCTCTCATTGGGTACGGGCGCGGCACGCGTTCACATCCTCAAGGATATCAGCTTGCGGGTCGCCTCGGGCGAGACGATTGGCCTGATCGGCCCGTCAGGCTCGGGCAAATCCACGCTGCTGATGGTGATGGCGGGGCTGGAGCGTCCTGATAGCGGAGAGGTGGTGGTGAACGGCACGCCTTTCAATGCCCTCGACGAGGACGCGCTCGCCCGCTTCCGCGGCCGCCAGGTCGGCATCGTCTTCCAGTCCTTCCATCTGATCCCGACCATGACGGCGCTGGAGAACGTCGCCGTGCCGCTCGAGCTTGCCGGCAATCCCGACGCCGCGAAACGCGCGGCGCAGGAGCTGCAATCGGTCGGGCTCGGCGACCGCCTGCATCATTATCCGACGCAGCTTTCCGGCGGCGAGCAGCAGCGCGTCGCGCTCGCGCGCGCGCTGGCGCCCGATCCCGCGATCCTCGTCGCCGACGAGCCGACCGGCAATCTCGACGAGGCGACGGGAAAACAGATCGTCGACCTGCTCTTCACCAAGCATGCCGAGCGCGGCATGACCTTGGTGCTGGTCACGCACGATTCCTCGCTCGCGCATCGCTGCGATCGCGTCATCCGCCTGCGCTCCGGCCGCATCGACACGCAGTCTGCGCCGGCATGAGCGCCGCGGCCCAACCGTTCGTGCGGCCCAACGCCGCCGCGTTGTCGCTCCGCTACGCCTTACGCGAATTGCGCGGGGGCCTGCGCGGCTTCTACGTCTTCATCGCCTGCATCGCGCTCGGCGTGATGGCGATTGCCGGCGTCGGCTCGGTGTCGGCGAGCCTCTCCGACGGTCTCGCCCGCGAAGGCCGCACGCTGCTCGGCGGCGACGTCTCCTTCGTGCTGTTCCAGCGCGAGGCCAAGCCCGAGGAAGTCGCCTTCCTGCGTTCGCGCGGCACCGTCTCGACCGCCGCGACCCTGCGCGGCATGGCGCGCTCGGCCGACGGCCAGCTCGCGCTGGTCGAGATGAAGGCGGTCGACGACACCTATCCGATGCTCGGCCAATTGACGCTGGCGCCACAGCTGCCGATGTCCGACATCCTTGCGGAGCGTGACGGCGCGTTCGGCGCGGCTGCCGATCCGACGCTGCTGGCGCGGCTCTCGCTCAAGACCGGCGACCGCGTCACCATCGGCTCGGCCACCTTCCAGATCCGCAGCACGGTCGAAGCCGAGCCCGACAAGCTCGCCGGCGGCATCGGCTTCGGCCCGCGCTTCCTGATCAGCGAGGCGGGCCTGCGGGCCACCGGCCTGATCCAGCCCGGCAGCCTGGTGCGCTGGGTCTACCGGGTGAAGCTGCCCGATACCGCCAACAACGAGCGCGCGACCGACGCCTTCATCGCCGATGCGCGCAACGCCGCGCCGCAGGCCGGCTGGGAAGTCCGCAGCCGCTCCAACGCCTCGCCGCAGCTCGAGCGCAACATCAGCCGCTTCACGCAGTTCCTGACGCTGGTCGGCCTCGCCGCGCTGCTGGTCGGCGGCGTCGGCGTCGCCAACGCGGTGAAGAGCCATATCGACCGGAAGCTCGAGGTGATCGCGGCCTTCAAGGCCGTCGGCGCCACGGGCCGCGACGTGTTCGGCATCTATCTCGCCCAGGTCATCCTGCTGGCCGCGATCGGGTCCGTGATCGGGCTCGCGCTCGGCGCCGCCATGCCCTTCGCCATCGTCGGTCTGTTCGGCAAGTTGCTGCCGCTGCCGGTGGTGCCGGCCGTGCATGCCGACGAGCTCGCGCTGTCCTTCGTCTACGGCCTCTTGACCGCGCTCGCCTTCGGCCTGTGGCCGCTCGGACGGGTGCACGACGTGCCGGTCGCCGCACTGTTCCGCGACACCATCAGCTCCGAATGGCACCGGCCGCGCTGGAGCTATCTCGTGTTCATGGGCGTCGTGATCGCCCTGCTCGTCGCGGTCGTGATCGGCCTGTCCTTCGACAAGCGCATCGCGGCGGTGTTCGTGGCCTCCTCGGTCGTCGTGTTCGCGCTGCTGCGCGGCATCGCCGCCCTGCTGATGACGATCGCGCGGCGGATGCCGCGGACGCGGCTGCCGATGCTGCGGCTCGCGATCGCCAACATCCACCGGCCGGGCGCGCTGACGCCCTCGGTCGTGCTGTCGCTCGGCCTCGGGCTCGCCGTGCTCGTCACCATCACCCAGATCGACGGCAATCTGCGCCGGCAGTTCCTCGCGGCCCTGCCGGACCAGGCGCCGTCGTTCTTCTTCATCGACATTCCGAGCACGCAGGCCGCGCAGTTCGACGGCTATCTGCGCCAGATCGCGCCCGGCGCCAAGGTCGAGGACGTGCCGATGCTGCGCGGGCGCATCGTCGCCGCACGCGGCGTCCGCGCCGAAGAGCTCAAGCCGACGACCGATTCCGAGTGGGTGCTGCAAAGCGACCGCGGCCTCACCTATACCGGCGAGCTGCCGAAGGGCTCCAAGGTGGTCGAGGGCGAGTGGTGGAGCGCCGACTATTCCGGCCCGCCGCTGGTCTCGATGGAGAAGAAGATCGCCGACGGGCTCGGCCTCAAGCTCGGCGACGAGGTCGTGGTCAACGTGCTCGGCCGCGACATCCCGGCGAAGATCAGCAATCTGCGCAACATCGACTGGCAAGGCCTCGGCATCAATTTCGTCCTGGTGTTCTCGCCGAACGCCTTCAAGGGCGCGCCGCATACCCATATCGCGACGCTGACGGAAGCCGGCAGCAATGCCGAAGGCGACGGCAGGATCATCAAGCAGGTGGCCGACACCTACCCGATGGTGACGAGCGTGCGCGTGCGCGAGGTGATGGAGACGGTCGGCTCGGTCGTGACCAATCTTGCGCTGGCGATCCGCGGCGCCAGCGCCGTGACCCTGATCTCGGCGATCCTGGTGCTGGGCGGGGCGCTCGCGGCCGGCCATCGCCACCGGGTCTACGATGCGGTGATCCTGAAGACGCTGGGCGCGACGCGGTTGCGGCTGCTCGGCGCCTATGCGCTCGAATACCTCCTGATCGGGCTTGCAACCGCGGTCTTCGGCGTGATCGCCGGCAGCATCGCCGCCTGGATGATCGTGACGCGGCTGATGACGCTCAGCTTCGTCTGGCAGGCCGGCAGCGCGGCCGGCGTGGTCGTGGCCGCCCTGGTCGTCACTGTCGGGCTCGGGCTCGCCGGCACGCTCCTGGCGTTGAACAAAAAGCCCGCCACGGTGTTGCGGAATTTGTGACAAAAGGTAGCGGGCCGCCGCGCGGGTGCGGAAACGCACGATTCTTGCGATTAACCACGTCCGCTCGCCAGGATTGCCGGCGAGGGCGACATTCGGCCGCGCGTGGACGGTTGCAGCGAATGTGTTAGTTTCCCACATATCCAATGGGTTCGGACCCCCGATTGTTAGCCAAAATTTAGTCGGCAGACATCGGTATCCGAGATAGAGTTTGACGAACCGGCGGCATGGCGACCCTCATGCCGGATCCGGCCAACCAACGGGAATTCGACCATGTCGGACCTAGACCGTAACTACGCTTCTCCTTTCGGCAGGGCCGCCGGGCGTGTTGACGCCGCGACGGTCGATGCCGGCCTGCGCGCCTACATGCTGCGCATCTACAACTACATGAGCATTGGCCTCGCCATCACGGGCCTTGCCGCACTCGGCGTCTACATGGCCGCCGTGACCGACGTTCCGACCCCGGAAGCCGTCCGCGTCGGCAAGCTGTTCCTGACGCCGTTCGGCTATGCGATGTTCGTCAGCCCCCTGAAGTGGCTGTTCATGCTCGCGCCGCTCGCCATGGTGTTCGTGATCTCGGCAGGCATCAACCGTCTGGCGCCCTCGACCGCCCAGATCCTGTTCTGGGTGTTCTCGGCGCTGATGGGCATCTCGCTGTCGTCGATCTTCCTGGTGTTCACGCACACCTCGATCGTGCGGGTGTTCTTCATCACCGCGGCGACCTTCGGTGCGCTCAGCCTCTACGGCTACACCACCAAGCGTGATCTGACCGGGATGGGCTCGTTCCTCTTCATGGGCCTGATCGGCATCATCATCGCGAGCCTGGTGAACCTGTTCCTGGCGAGCTCGATGCTGCAGTTCATCGTGTCGGTGGTCGGCGTGCTGGTGTTCGCGGGCCTCACCGCCTGGGATACCCAGCGGCTGAAGAACGACTACATCTACGGCTACGCTGCGGCCGGCGGTGACATCGCAGAGCGTGCGGCCATCACCGGCGCGCTGTCGCTGTACCTGAACTTCATCAACCTGTTCACGCTGCTCCTGCAGCTCCTCGGCCAGCGCGATTAAGCGATCGGCGAGAGAGTGGACGACACGAACCCCGGCCGAGAGGCCGGGGTTTTTGTTTGAGCCGGGTGCCTCCACGAACACCGTCATTGCGAGCGCAGCGAAGCAATCCAGAGTGCTTCCGCGGATGCATTTCTGGATTGCTTCGTCGCAAGGGCTCCTCGCAATGACGGAGTATATGGAAACGATGTTGCCTCTTCCGGCCGCCGCGGGAAGGCTCTAATCTTCCCCCATGTCCGCACCTGAAATCAGGCCCACCCTTGAGGCCGACCTCCCCACCATCACCGCCATCTACCAGCAGGCCGTCCGCGAGGGCACGGCGACGTTCGAGCTGGAGCCGCCGGATCTTGCCGAGATGACGCGGCGCTACCGCGCGCTGGTCGACGGCGGCTATCCCTATTTCGTCGCCATCCTCGACGGCCGCGTTGCCGGCTACGCCTATGCCGGCGCCTACCGGCCGCGGCCGGCCTATCGCTTCACGGTCGAGAACTCGATCTATCTCGACCCCTCCTTCCACCGCCGCGGCGTCGGCTCGTTGCTGCTGGAGCGGCTGATCGCCGAGTGCGAGGCGCGCGGCTTCCGCCAGATGATCGCGGTGATCGGCGATTCCGCCAATGCCGGCTCGATCGGCGTGCACACCAAGGGCGGCTTCAGGATGATCGGCACGCATCCCAATGTCGGGCTGAAATTCGGCCGCTGGCTCGACACGGTGATGATGCAGCGCGAGCTCGGCGAGGGCGCCAGCACGGTGCCGGGGAAGTAAGCGTTTCTTCATCGTCATTCCGGGGCGCGACGAAGTCGCGAGCCCGGAATCCATAACCACAGGCCAGGGTTATGGATTCCGGGCCTGCGCCTATCGGCGCATCCCGGAATGACGAGAGGAGTTTGCTACACCACGGCCAGCTTGCGATCGATCACCAGCAGCACGCGCTCGAGCTCGTGGCCGCGGCGCAGGATCAGGCCGGTCGCCGAGATCACGCTGTACATGCCCTGCTTGCGCGCGAGGCGCGGGTCCTTCTCGATGCGATAGATCGGCACTTCCGAGGCACGGCGATAGACCGAGAACACCGCACGGTCCTTCAGGAAGTCGATGGCATAGTCGCGCCACTCGCCGTCGGCGACCATGCGGCCGTAGAGATTGAGAATTCGGCGCAGCTCGAGCCGGTTGAAGGTCACCTGGTTCGGCTGCGCATTCGCAGCGGGGGGACGCGCCGCCGCGCGCTGCTCGCTCGGATCGGCATCCTCCGACGTCAGACTCATGGAGCGCCTCCTGATCGCACGGCATGATCGCGTCCGCGAAAACCGTCCCCGGAACCGCGGATCATGACAATCGCATGATTGCGCCAACCGTTCCCCACCGCAAGGGGCTCTCGAGGGCTGTTTGAAGAGCTCTCGGTGCAACCCATTGAACCGGGGGCGAATCGGAACACACGCAACGGTGGAACTCTGTCGCGACGAACCGTCACGGGATCGTTAGCAGGAATCATAGTATCGCCGCTTTTCCGCCCAGCGCCTGCCGCCCTGCACTGCGAAAAGAGCTGTGTGCGTTGACCCGGTCCTTTCGGTTCCGGATTCCTCAGCCCCCAGCCCCCCGGGGTCGACGGGATCGGGTCTGTACGCGCGACAAGGAGGGCCAACGCGAGTTGGTCCTTTTTTGTTTGCGTCGGGATGTTTCTTCCCCCGCTGTCATTCCGGGACGCGCGAAGCGCGGGCCCGGAATCCATCAATCCAAGGTTCCCAGTTGAGAAATGGATTCCGGGCTCGCGCCAAAGAGGCGCGCCCCGGAATGACGAGGGACAAGATTTTTCCGACACGATCTTGCGTACGCTCTCTCCCTCATCCTTCGCGCGGCGTCCCGAAGGATCGAGGCCCGAGCGGCATCAGCGGGGCCTTTCATGGTTCTCGCGGCGATGCGCAGCATCGTCCGCCGCGCGCGCAAGGGGCGCGCTCCTCACCATGAGGAGATAGAGCCAGACCGCGCATCAGGAAGAATGCGAAGCGTGCGCGTCAGTGCAGCGACGTGTATGCCGCGCCCAGCATCGGGCCGGGTTTCTCGCGGCTGCCGTCCTGGACATAGACCACCGCGCCATCGACGCCGTCGCGCGTGAGGTTCTCGATCGGCACCGTCCAGCTTTCCGGACGACCGTTCCAGTCGCCGACCTTGAGCAGGTTGCGCACCACGTTGTGATAGGTGATCTGCTGTCCGCGATTTTCGCCTTTGGCGATCGCGATCGGCACTGACTTCGCAATCGAGCAGATCCAGACTTCGCCGTGCGAGATCGCCGGCTCCTTGCTCGCGGCCACCGACACGTTGATCTGCTTGCCCGAGAGCGACATCGTCACCGGCACGCTCATCACGCCCATGCCTTTGTCGGTCTTGCCGATCGCACTCTCGATGCCGGCACGATCACTGCCGACGACATGCGTCGAGCCGTTCACCACGACCTGCGGGGTGTAGACCTCGCGGTCGCCGCGCATGCGCGAATAAGCGCGCTGCCGCGCCGAGAAGCGCGAATCCGCCAGCGTGTCCTTCCAGCCGAGATAATCCCAATAATCGATCGGCATGCTCAGCGCGATGATCGAGGGATCGCTGGAGAGATCGCCGATGATCTTGTCGGCGGGCGGGCAGGAGGAGCAGCCCTGCGAGGTGAAGAGCTCAACCACGGCGCGGGGATCAGCCTCAGCGGGACGGATGACGGCGACGATCGCACAGATGCCGAGTGCTCCCGACCAGAAGGCACCGGACCAACGTGAAATCAGATGAGAAGCCGTCATTGCTGTCATGTCGAACGCCGCACACCGTTGCTCGTGGGAAGGGAAATCTTATCGCCTGATGGTCACCGTAGTCTTACGGGCACGGCACATTCGACCGTCCAGGGCGGAGTTTCCGCCGGGCGGGCCCATCCGAAGCATGCCGCAAACGCGCGAAGGCGGCCTTGTGATAGGCCGCCTTCGTTTAACCTTCTACTCACTTCGCAGTGAGCCACCGTTCACAAATCCGCGCTTAAGCCGCGAGCTTGCGCAGCACGTAGTGCAGGATGCCGCCGTTCCGGTAGTAGTCGAGCTCGTCCAGCGTATCGATGCGGCAAAGCAGCGAAACGCGCTGCAACGAACCGTCGCCGGAGACGATCTCCGCGGTCAGCTTCTGGCGCGGCTTCAGATCGCCGACGAGACCACGCAGCGTGACCTTCTCGTCGCCCTTCAGGCCGAGCGACGACCAGGAGGTGCCTTCCTCGAAGGTCAGCGGCAGCACGCCCATACCGACAAGATTGGAGCGATGGATGCGCTCAAAGCTCTGGCAGATCACCGCGCGCACGCCGAGCAGGCGCGTGCCCTTTGCAGCCCAGTCGCGCGAGGAGCCGTTGCCGTATTCGGCGCCGGCGAACACCACCAGCGGCACCTGCTCCTGCTGGTACTTCATCGCGGCGTCGTAGATCGACATCTGCTCGCCGTCGGGCCAGTGCTTGGTGAGGCCGCCTTCCGGGATGTTGCCGTCGGCGCCCTTGAGCATGAAGTTCTTGATGCGGATGTTGGCGAAGGTGCCGCGCATCATCACTTCATGGTTGCCGCGCCGGGTGCCGTACTGGTTGAAGTCGGCGGGACGCACCTGGTGCTCGCTGAGATACTTGCCCGCGGGCGAGGTGAGCTTGATCGAACCGGCCGGCGAGATGTGGTCGGTGGTGATCTTGTCGCCGAACATGGCGAGGATGCGCGCCTCGACGATGTCGGTGACCGGCTCCGGCTCCTTCTTCATGCCTTCGAAGTAGGGCGGGTTCTGCACGTAGGTCGAGCTCATGTTCCAGCGATAGGTCTCGCTCTCGACGGTCTTGATCTTGCGCCAGTTGGTGTCGCCCTTGAACACGTCGGCATACTTCTTCTTGAAGATCGACGCGGTCACGAACTTCTTCATGAAGGCGTTGATCTCCTTCGACGTCGGCCAGATGTCCTTGAGGTACACCGGCTTGCCGTCCTTGCCTTCACCGAGCGGCTCGACGGCGAGGTTCTTGGTCACGCTACCCGCGAGCGCGTGAGCGACGACCAGCGGCGGCGAGGCCAGATAGTTCGCCTGCACGTCCGGCGAGACGCGGCCTTCGAAGTTGCGGTTACCGGAGAGCACGGCGGCGGCAACGATGCCGTTGTCGTTGATCGACTTCGAGATCTCCTCCGGCAGCGGACCGGAATTGCCGATGCAGGTGGTGCAGCCGAAGCCGACCAGGTTGAAGCCGACCTTGTCGAGGTGGGCCTGGAGGCCGGAATCGGCGAGATAGGCCGCGACCACCTGGCTGCCCGGGGCAAGCGAGGTCTTCACCCACGGCTTGGCCTTGAGGCCCTTCGCCGCGGCATTGCGGGCCAGGAGCCCGGCGCCGATCAGCACGCTCGGGTTCGAGGTGTTGGTGCAGGAGGTGATCGCCGCGATCACGACGTCGCCATGGCCGATCTCGTACTTCTTGCCTTCGACGGCAAAGCGCTTCGCCGGCTCTTCGGTCTTCTTGTACTCATTGGCGAGCGCGACCGAGAAGCCTTCCGCGACCGACGGCAGCGCGATGCGGCCTTCGGGACGCTTCGGACCGGCCATCGACGGCACGACGTCGGCGAGGTCGAGCGTCAGCGTTTCCGTGAACACCGGATCGGCCGACTTGGCGGTGCGGAACAGCCCCTGCGCCTTGGCATAGGCCTGCACCAGCGCAACGCGCGGTGCGGCGCGGCCGGAGGTCTTGAGGTAGTCGATCGCCGCGGCGTCGACCGGGAAGAAGCCGCAGGTCGCGCCATATTCGGGCGCCATGTTGGCGATGGTCGCCTTGTCGGCGACGGAGAGATGATCGAGGCCGGGGCCGAAGAACTCGACGAACTTGCCGACGACGCCGAGCTTGCGCAGCATCTGCGTCACGGTCAGCACGAGGTCGGTCGCGGTGACGCCTTCCTTCATCGCGCCCTTCAGCTTGAAGCCGACGACGTTAGGCAGCAGCATCGACAGCGGCTGGCCGAGCATGCAGGCTTCCGCCTCGATACCGCCGACGCCCCAGCCGAGCACGGCGAGACCGTTGACCATCGTGGTGTGGGAATCGGTGCCGACCAGCGAGTCGGGATAGGCGACCTCGAAGGTGCCGGTCTTCTTGCCGACCGTCATCTTCTCCTTCTTGGTCCAGACCGTCTGGGAGAGATATTCGAGATTGACCTGGTGGCAGATGCCGGTGCCGGGCGGCACGACGGAGAAGTTCGAGAACGCCGCCTGGCCCCACTTCAGGAACTCGTAGCGCTCCTGGTTCTGCTTGTATTCCTCGGTGACGTTCTTGGCGAAGGCCTTGTTGTCGCCGAAGAAGTTCACGATCACGGAATGGTCGATGACGAGATCGACCGGCACCAGCGGGTTGATCTTCTCGGCATCGCCGCCGAGCTTCTGCATCGCGTTGCGCATCGCGGCGAGATCGACCACCGCGGGCACGCCGGTGAAGTCCTGCATCAGCACGCGCGCCGGGCGGAACGCGATCTCGTGCTCCAGCGACTTCTTGCGCAGCCATTTGGACACCGCGACGATGTCCGCCTTCTTGACCGAGCGGCCGTCCTCATTGCGCAGGAGGTTCTCGAGCAGGACCTTCATCGAATAGGGGAGTTTCGAAATTCCCTTCAGACCATTCTTCTCGGCCGTGGGCAGGCTGTAATAGACATAGGTCTTGGCGCCGACCTTGAGGGTCTTTTTGCATTTGAAGCTGTCGAGCGAGGTCATGTAGGAAATCCCAATTGTTAGTTATACCCGGCAAGGGGTATTTTAACACCGTCAGCGAGTCCGGCTGGGTCGCTTGCAGGGGCAGGTTGAGTTGCTGCATCAAGTAGTTCCGGGCTTATAGAAGCTTTCTAACCGCGCCGCCACAGCCACAAACGTGCCGCAGCAATCCGCGAGCCAAAAATTCCCATGCGCTACCCCAAGTTTTCCTGAGGCCTGGTTTGAACGGGTTGATACGAGGCAAGATGCAGCTTTCCGGACGTGGGGTGATCTGTGTGCGGGGCGGCCGCGAGGTGTTTGCCGGGCTCGATTTCGAGGCCGTCTCCGGCGAGGCCGTGGCGGTCGTCGGCCGCAACGGGTCGGGCAAGACCTCGCTGCTGCGGCTGATCGCGGGGCTGCTCATTCCGGCTGGCGGGACGATCGCGCTCGATGGCGGCGATGCCGAGCTGACATTGCCTGAGCAATGCCACTATCTCGGCCATCGCGACGCCCTGAAGCCGGCACTGAGCGTGGCGGAAAATCTGTCATTCTGGGCTGATTTTCTGGGCGGCGAGCGACTTGATGCCCACGAGAGCCTCGCCACGGTCGGGCTCGACCACGCCACCCACCTGCCGGCAGCGTTCCTGTCGGCCGGCCAGCGCCGCCGGCTCTCGCTGGCCCGGCTGCTGACGGTGCGCCGCCCGATCTGGCTCCTGGATGAGCCGACCACGGCGCTGGACGTCGCCGGCCAGGACATGTTCGGCGGCCTGATGCGCGACCATCTCGCCCGCGGCGGCCTGATCATCGCGGCGACCCACATGGCGCTGGGGATCGAATCACGCGAGCTGCGGATCGGGGGTGTGGCATGATTCTGACCGACCCTCAGCTTTTCGAGCGGCAAAGCTCCGCTCTACCCGTTCCCTCCCCCCCTGTGGGGGAGGGTCAGGGAGGGGGGTGCCACACAGGGACCCTCTCGATCTGCCGAAGTCCTTCCCTGAACCCAAGCACACCTTTTCCGGGGCCACCCCTCTCCCATAGCCGAAGCTTCGCTTCGGCGTCTCTTAAGAGGACGGCCGCCGGAGGCGGCCTACGCCTCCCCCGCAAGGGGGGAGGGAGCGCAGATTGCCTGTGGCGCGAGTCGGGCTCTTACGATCGTCTCGAAGCCGAAAAGGCAGCCCCATGACCGCCCTGTCCGCCCTCATCCGCCGGGATATCCGGATCGCGCTCCGCGTTGGCGGCGGGGCGCTGATCGGCGTGCTGTTCTTCCTGACCGTGGTGGTGCTGATGCCGTTCGCGGTGGGGCCGGACCTCGCGTTGCTGTCGCGGCTGGGGCCGGCCATTCTCTGGCTCGGCGCCCTGCTGGCGAGCCTGCTGACGCTGGACCGGCTGTTCATGGCCGACCATGAGGACGGCTCGCTCGACCTGATCACGATGAGCCGGACGCCGCTGGAACTCGCCTGCGCGGCGAAAGCGCTGGCGCATTGGCTGGCGGCGGGCCTGCCGCTGATTGTCGCAACCCCCGTGCTCGGGCTCTTGCTGAACCTCGACATGGTAGCGACCGGCGCGGTGGCCCTGACGCTGCTCGCGGGCACGCCGGCCCTGACCTTTACCGGCATGATCGGCGCCGCGCTGGCGGTGACGCTGCATCGCGGCGGGCTTTTGATGGCGGTTCTGGTGCTGCCGCTGTCGATCCCGGTGCTGATCTTCGGGGTCGCGGCCTCCCAGGCCGTGATCGTCGGTCCCATGTCGTTCGGCGCACCGTTCTCGATCCTGTGCGCGCTGTCGCTGGTCAGCCTCGTGATCGGCCCCTTCGCCGCGGCGGCGAGCCTGCGGCATGGTCTCGACTGAGATGAGCTCGACCGACCTTGACCCCGATCAACTTTCGCTGCCCGCTTTTATGCTGATTGCGTGAGTGCTGACCTGTGATTATCAGAATACCATGACGCTGATCGACCTCGCCAACCCGACACGGTTCCTCGCGCTGACGGCGCGGGTGTTGCCGTGGCTTGCGGCCGCGACCGTCATCCTGCTCGCGATCGGCCTCTACCAATCCGCGCTAGCGCCCGACGACTACCAGCAGGGCGCGACCGTGAAGATCATGTTCATCCACGTGCCCAACGCCTGGCTGTCGATGTTCGTGTGGGGCGTGATGAGCGTCGCCTCGTTGGGCACGCTGGTGTGGCGGCATCCGCTCGCCGACGTCGCCGCGAAGGCGGCAGCTCCCATCGGCGCCGCCTTCACCTTCCTCGCGCTGCTGACCGGTTCGCTGTGGGGCCGGCCGATGTGGGGCACCTATTGGGAATGGGACGCTCGCCTGACCTCGGTGCTGATTCTGTTCCTGATGTATCTCGGCCTGATGGCGCTGTGGCGCGCGGTCGACGATCCCTCGCGCGCGGCGCGCGCTGCCGCGGTGCTGACGCTGGTCGGCGCGATCAACCTGCCCATCATCAAGTTCTCGGTCGACTGGTGGAACACGCTGCACCAGCCGGCCTCGGTGATGCGCATGGGCGGTTCGTCGCTCGACAAATCGTTCCTGATTCCGCTGCTGGTGATGGCGATCGCGTTCACCCTGCTGTTCGTCACGCTGCACCTGGCGGCGATGCGCAACGAGATCCTGCGCCGCCGTGTCCGCTCGCTGCAGATGATGCAGGCGAGCCGCATGGCGTTTTCGAGCGAAATGGGCGCCGGTTCGCGTCAAAACAACGCGTCAAACGAAGTCGGGGCCGCATGATCATGTCGCTCGGTCCCTATGCCTCCTTCATCGTGACGTCCTATGCCGCAGCCGCGCTCGTGGTCGCGATCCTGATCGGCTGGATCGCGACCGACTATCACAGCCAGACCCGCCGCCTGCGCGACCTCGACCGCAGCGGCATCACCCGCCGCTCGGGGCGCAGCGCGATGGATCGGCCATGAGCGAGCAGTCGACTTCCGCGAACCCGCAGCGCCGCACCTTCCTGATGGTGCTGCCGCTGATCGCCTTCATCGGCCTGGCGCTGCTGTTTTGGTTCCGGCTCGGCAGCGGCGATCCTTCGCGGATTCCCTCCGCGCTGATCGGACGGCCGGCGCCGCAGACCGCCCTGCCGCCGCTCGAGGGATTGCAGGCCGACAACGTCCAGGTGCCGGGTCTCGAT
Organism: Bradyrhizobium sp. B025; assembly: GCF_042257955.1. Classification (NCBI taxonomy): domain Bacteria; kingdom Pseudomonadati; phylum Pseudomonadota; class Alphaproteobacteria; order Hyphomicrobiales; family Nitrobacteraceae; genus Bradyrhizobium; species Bradyrhizobium sp. B025. The sequence goes on from NZ_CP170150.1 coordinate 8,721,664, forward strand.
CCCGCCGCGTTCAAGGGCAAGGTCAGCCTTGTCAACGTCTGGGCCTCCTGGTGCGTACCCTGCCATGACGAGGCGCCGCTTCTGACCGAGCTGGGGAAAGACAAGCGCTTCCAGCTCGTCGGCATCAACTACAAGGACGCGGCCGACAACGCCCGCCGCTTCCTCGGCCGCTACGGCAACCCGTTCGGCCGCGTCGGCGTGGATGCCAACGGCCGCGCCTCGATCGAATGGGGCGTCTATGGCGTGCCGGAGACCTTCGTCGTCGGACGTGAGGGCACCATCGTCTACAAGCTGGTCGGCCCGATTACGCCGGATAATCTGCGGAGCGTGCTGCTGCCGCAGATGGAGAAGGCGCTGAAGTAGTTACTGTCATTCCGGGGCGGCTCGCAGAGCCGAACTATGGTGCGCACTTGCGCACCTGAGAATCTCGAGATTCCGGGTTCACGCTTCGCGTGCCCCGGAATGACATTAAACAGTCACCCCTTCCTCACATCCCCCGCATCCGCCTCGCTCGCTTCCAGCGAGACCGGCTCGAGGTGATAGCGCTTGGTCAGCGGCATCTGGGCGATGGCGAAGATCATCGTGATCGGCGTCACGCCGAACACCTTGAAGTTCACCCAGAAATCCGTGCTCTGGGTGCGCCAGACAATCTCGTTCAGCACCGCCATGCCGGCGAAGAACAGCGCCCAGCGCAGCGTCAGGATGCGCCAGCCCTGCGGCGTGAGGTTGAACATCTGGTCGAACATCACGGCGATGAAGGAGCGGCCGAACAGCAGGCCGCCGCCGAGGATGGCGGCGAACAGGCCGTAGATGATGGTCGGCTTGACCTTGATGAAGGTCTCGTCGTGCAGCACCAGCGTCAGCGTGCCGAACACCAGCACGATCACGCCCGTCACGATCGCCATGATCGGGATATGGCGCGTCACCACATAGGAGGCGATCATCGCCGCGACGATCGCGACCATGAAGGCGCCGGTCGCGGCGAACAGATTGAACTTCGCATTCACGAAGAAGAAGACGAGCAGCGGACCGAGTTCGGTCGCAAGCTTGAACAGCGGATGCGGCTGGGTCTTGTCCATTCTCAGCTTTCGATTCCGGCGATCGCACGGGCGAAATCGCGCGCGGTGAAGGGCGCGAGATCGTCGACGCCCTCGCCGACGCCGATGAAATGCACCGGCAGTTTGAATTTCTCCGCGAGCGCCACCAGGATGCCGCCACGCGCAGTGCCGTCGAGCTTGGTCATCACGAGGCCGGTGACGCCCGCCGTGCGATGGAAGGCCTCGACCTGCGACAGCGCGTTCTGGCCGACGGTGGCGTCGAGCACGAGCAGCACCGCATGCGGCGCGGTGTCGTCCACCTTGCGGATGACGCGCACGACCTTTTCGAGCTCGTTCATCAGCTCGGCCTTGTTCTGAAGCCGCCCGGCGGTGTCGATCAGGAGCACGTCGGTCTTCTGCTCCTTCGCCGCCGTCAGCGCGTTGAAGGCGAGGCTCGCCGAGTCGGAGCCTTGCGTGCCCGCGATGACCGGTGTTTTCGTACGCTCACCCCAGACCTTGAGCTGCTCAATCGCCGCTGCGCGAAAAGTGTCGCCGGCGGCCAGCATCACCTTCCGGCCTTCGGACGCGAATTTTTGCGAGAGCTTGCCGATAGTGGTGGTCTTGCCGGAGCCATTGACGCCAACGACGAGGATGACGAACGGCTTCCTGGCCGTATCAATCTCGAGCGGCTTTGCCACCGGCGCCAGCACCTTCTCGACCTCGGTCGCAACGACGTCCTTGACCTCGTCCGCCGAGATCGCCTTGTCGTAGCGCCCGGTGCCGACGGCGTCGGCGATGCGCACCGCGACGGATGTGCCGAGATCGGCGCGCAGCAGCACGTCCTCGATGTCGTCGAGCATGGCGCGGTCGAGCTTGCGCTTGGTGACGAGGTCGGCGACCGCGGTCCCGAGCGAGGACGAGGTGCGCTTCAGCCCGTTGGACAGGCGGCGCCACCAGCTCAGCTTGGGGGGATCTGACGTGGTATCGTTCATGATGCTCGTGCCGACGATTTGAAGTTCCTACTCTCTTGCCGCAAGTCCGGTTAGGAACTTCAAATCGAAGAGCGGCACGAGAAAATATTGTTGCCAGTGCGGCCCTGGATTTGGCATTCGCTTCACATTTCGCGGCAGCCGCTGAGCGAATGCCAAATCCACCGCACTGGTGTGTTAGCCGTTCCGGCTCCCAAACGAAAGTCTTGACCGAAAGTCCTGCAATTGCTCGATGTTCCCGAATTGACCGCCGACGAAATCCTGGGCCGCGTGCTCCATCGCGACGGATTGATGCTGGTCATCGACAAGCCGGCCGGTCTGCCGGTGCATCGCGGCCCCAAGGGCGGCGCCAATCTGGAGGCATCCTTCGACGCGCTCCGTTTCGGCCTGCCGCGGCCGCCGGTGCTGGCCCACCGGCTGGACAAGGACACCTCCGGTTGCCTCATCCTCGGCCGCCATCGCAAGGCGACCGCCTCGCTCGGCCTGCTGTTCAAGCACGGCAAGATCGGCAAGACCTACTGGACCGTGGTCGAAGGCGGGCCCGCCGAGGACGAAGGCACCATCGATATGCCGCTCGGCCGGCTCAATGCCGAGCGCGGCTGGTGGCAGAAGCCCGATCCCGAAGGCCAGAAGGCGATCACCAACTGGAAGGTGATGGGCCGGGGTGACGGTTTCACCTGGCTCGCCATGGAACCGGTGACGGGGCGGACCCATCAATTGCGGGTGCATTCGGCCGCGACCGGCTGGCCGATCTTCGGCGATAACATTTACGGCAACGGCCCGCGCTTCGGCGAGCCGAAGCTGCACCTGCACTCCCGCGAGATCGTAGTGCCGATCTCCCGGAACAAGGAGCCGGTCCGCGTGGTGGCCCCGGCCCCGCCGCACATGCATGAGAAGCTTCGGGCCTGCGGGTGGAATGGGGAGTAGGTGCCGTTCACCTCTCCCGCTAGCGGGAGAGGGAGCGCAGCGCCGCCGCGGCAGCACTTCGTTCTCCTCGGCCATGGTTTACGAAACGTTCAGGGCTCGCCTCTAATGATAGCGGTCGCTTAGAACAAGCTTCCGTCAATCCGCTCAGGACGAGCCGCGCGTCATGTCCAAGGCCGAGCTATCGATCATCGACGAGGTCGAATCCGCACTTCGGATTGGCTCGGCGGAAAAGGGCCTGGAGACGGCCCGCCGCGTCACCGACCTGTTCCTGTCCTCCGCCGGCAGTTTTGACGACGAGCAGATCGCGCTGTTCGACGAGGTGCTCGAGCGCCTGATCGGCACCATCGAGCTTCGCGCCATCGCCGACATGGGCGCACGCGTGGCGCTGGCCGAGATCAGCGCACAGCTGGCGCCGATCGCACAGGCGCCGCCCTCCGTCATCCGCCGCCTTGCCAACAGTGACGAGATCCGCATCGCCGGACCCGTGCTCCAGGAATCCGCGCGCCTCGACGACGGCGAGCTGGTGAAGATCGCATCATCCAAGGGCGAACCGCATCTGCTCGCGGTCGCCGGGCGCTGGTGGCTGAAGGAGATCGTCACCGACGCGCTGCTGGCGCGCCGCTATCCCAGTGTCAGCCGGCGGCTTGCCGCCAATCCGGGCGCACGCGTCTCCGGAAACGGATTTGCCGTCATCGTCGGACAGGCGGAGAGTGATCCGGAGCTCGCCGTCAGCGTCGGCGTCCGCGTCGATCTGCCATCGGAGCTGCGCCGCCAGTTGCTGCGCTCGGCGACGGACACGGTTCGCACCCGCCTGCTGTCGCGCGCGCCGCCGCATCTGTTCGAGGAAATCCAGAGCGCGATCGCCGCCGTTACCGCCGGCGTCACGCGCGAGATGTCCGGTGTCCGCGATTTCGAAGGCGCCAAGCGCGCCATCGCAGGTCTCAAGGCATCCGGCCAGCTCAACGAGGCGACGCTGTTCAGCTTTGCCAAGCAGCGGCGCTATGAAGAAACCGTCGCGGCGCTGGCGGTGTTGTCGCAATCCACCGTCGAGGTGATTCGCCCGCTGATGCAGAGCCTGCGCGAGGACGGCCTGCTGGTGCCGTGCAAGGCGGCGCAGCTCAGCTGGGAAACCACCGCCGCCGTGCTCGAAAGCCGCTTCGCCACCGGCGCGATGAAGCCGGCGGATCTTGCGAGAGCGCAGGGGCATTACGCACGAATGACGCCGGAGAACGCGCGGCGCACGCTGCGGTTCTGGCAGGTGCGGGCGTCGTAGCGGAGCGGGTTTGAGGCGCGCTGCGGGCCACGCCCTCCGCTGTCGTCCTGGCGAAAGCCAGGACCCATAACCACCGAATTCAATTTGGCGAAGACTGGTGGTTGGCAATCCCGTGCAACAACTTCTCCCTGGGGTAATGGGTCCTGGCTTTCGCCAGGACGACGACGGCAAATTACGTGGTCAACCGCTCACCATCGCTGCCGACGATCATCCGCGGCACCACGCTCCCCACGCGCGCGCCCGCGATCGCCACCGGCAGATAGTGCTCCGTGCGGCCCTGGCTCTCACTTTCGATCAGCACATCGCGCGTTGCGCCAATTTCGGCTTGCAGCCTCTGACGCAATGCTGCCTCTCCAGCCGCACGCAGCCGCCGCGCGCGTTCCTTGATCTCAGGCCCCGCAACCTGCGGCATCCGTGCGGCGGGCGTGCCGGGGCGCGGGGAATAGGGGAAGACGTGCAGGAAGGTCAGGCCGCATTCCTCGACCAGATCGAGCGAGCGGGAAAACATCGCCTCGGTCTCGGTCGGAAAGCCCGCGATGATGTCGGCGCCGAAGGCGACGTCCGGGCGCAGGCGCCGCACCTGGTCGCAGAAGGCGATCGCATCGCCCCGCAAATGCCGCCGCTTCATGCGCTTCAAGATCATGTCGTCGCCCGACTGCAGCGACAGATGCAGATGCGGCATCAGCCGCGCATCGTCGGCGATCGCGTCGAGCAGATCGTTGTCCGCCTCGATCGAATCGATCGAGGAGATGCGCAGGCGCTTCAGCTCCGGCACATGCCGCAGGATCTGCTTCGTCAGCATGCCGAGCTTCGGCGCACCCGGCAGGTCGGCGCCATAGCTGGTGAGGTCGACGCCGGTCAGCACGATCTCGGCATGGCCGCGCTCCGCCAGCGCCCGCACCTGCTCGACCACGGCGCCCATCGGCACCGAGCGCGAATTGCCGCGGCCGAACGGGATGATGCAGAAGGTGCAGCGATGGTCGCAGCCGTTCTGCACCTGCACGAACACGCGCGGCAGACCGCTTGCGAAGCCGTCGATGAGATGCGGCGCCATCTCCTTCACCGCCATGATGTCGCTGACGGCAATCTTCTCCCTGGCGCCGATGTCGAAGGCATCGCGCGCCTCGCGCCAGGCATCGCTGCGCATCTTGTCGTCATTGCCGACGACGCGATCGACCTCGGCCATATCGGCGAACATCCGGCTTTGCGTCTGTGCGGCGCAGCCGGTGACGACGATGCGCGCCCCCGGCCGCTCGCGCTTCAGCTTGCGGATCGACTGCCGCGCCTGCGCCACCGCCTCGTTGGTGACGGCGCAGCTGTTGATGACGATGGTGTCTACGAGACCTGCGCCTTCGGCTTTGCTGCGGATCACCTCGGCCTCGAAGGCGTTGAGGCGGCAGCCGAAGGTGACGATATCGACGGACATTATCCGACCGGCGCGAACAGCGCCGGATCGAAATTGCCCTCATATTCGAAGGTCGCGGTGCCCGTCATCAGCACGTGGTCGTCGCGCTCGCGCCATTCGATGCCGAGCTTGCCGCCGGGCAGCGTGATCTCGACGTTGCGATTGGCGCGCTTCAGGCGTGCTGCGGCGACGGCCGTCGCGCAGGCCGCCGACCCGCATGCCCTGGTGAGGCCGGCGCCACGCTCCCAGGTGCGGATCGTGATGTGGTCGCGGTCGACGATATGAGCGAGCGTGATGTTGGCGCGCTCGGGGAAGATCGGATGGTTTTCCAGCAGCGGACCAAAGCGCGCGAGGTCATAGGCGTTGACGTCGTCGACCCAGAAGATCGCGTGCGGGTTGCCCATGCTCACCACTGAGGGCGAATGCAGGATCGGATTGTCGATCGGCCCGATCTGCAATTCGATGTAGCGGGTGTCGCGAAACTCTTCCGCCAGCGGAATGTCCTGCCAGCCGAACTTGGGCACGCCCATGTCGACGGTATAGAGATCGGGCGCCGGGCCCTGCCAGGCATTGAGCAGGCCGGCGGCCGTCTCGAACGTCGCCGTTGCCTGCCCGGTCTTCTCGAAGATGCGCCGCACCACGCAGCGCATGCCGTTGCCGCAGGCGCCGGCTTCGGAGCCGTCATTGTTGTAGATGCTGATGAAGGCTTCGGTGCCGTCGAGCCGCGGCTTCTGAAGCACCATGAGCTGATCGTAGGGCACGCCGCCCTGCGCGGACGCCACCGCGCGGGCATCGTCCGGCGTCACCTTTGCCGTGGAATCGCGCATGTCGACAACGACGATCTCGTTGCCGATGCCGTTCATCTTGGCAAATGCGTGGTTGGCCAGCGCGCTCATGAAATTTCCTGAATTTCGCCTGCCTTATATGGCGATCCTTGGCCGCTTGGCCAGTGATTTGCCGCCGGGCGCCAGGACGTTCGCCATGACGCATCTGTCATGGGACGAATTCGGCGCTCGCGTGTTAGAACGGCGCGGTTCGCGCGAACCGGGACGCGCGGCCGGGTTAAGGCCTTGGTGAGTAAGGTCTTGATGAATTAGGGCCTTGCTGGACCAAGGCCTTGGGGAGAATAAAATGAACACTTTTCGTCGTCTCGCTCTGGCCGCGCTGATCCCGGCAGCGGCCTTGTCGCTTGGGCTATCCGCCGCTCTGGCGCAGAGCCCGAGCCCGGCGCCCGCTGCCTCGGCGAGCCCCTCGCCGGCCCCGTCGGCCTCGCCCGCCCCGGCTGCAAGTGCCTCGCCCGCCCCCGTGGCAACGCCCTCGCCTGCTGCGAGCGCCTCGCCGGCTCCCGCAGCATCGCCCGCGCCCGCAGCCAGCACCTCGCCCAGCCCGACGGCCCCGGCTGTCGCCGCCACCCCCGCCCCGGTCCAGACCGCCGATCCCTTTGGCCTCGAGACCACGCTCGAGTCCAAGAAGGTCGTGATGGTCAAGGGCACCGCCAATTGGGACTCGGCCTTCGACACGTTGGTCGATGCCTTCAAGGCGCTGAACACGCTCTTGGACAAGCAGGGCATCAAGCACGCCGGCAATTCGATGATCGTCTATACCTCGACCGACGACACCGGCTTCACCTTCCTCGCCGAGATTCCGGTCGAGCAGGATCCCAAGAACCTGCCCAAGGACATGAGCGTCGGCAAATCGCCTGAAGGCAAGGCGCTGAAATTCGTCCATCGCGGCTCCTACGACAACATGGACAACACCTACGAGGCGATCACCAATCACCTCGACGACAAGAGACTGGAAGCCAAGGACACCTTTATCGAGGAGTACCTCACCGATCCCCTGAAGACGGCGGAGGACAAGCTCGTGATCAATGTTTTCGTGCCACTGAAGTGAGACCGATGAAAAAGCCTGCCGTACTCGCCGCCGTTTTCGCTGCCACGCTGCTGGCAACGCCCGTGCTCGCCGACGATTTTCCCTCCGCGATCTCGGTGAGCGGCGAGGCCACCGTTTCAGTGGCGCCCGATCTTGCGCAGATCGACGCGGGCGTCGCCAATGACGCCAAGACGGCGAAGGAAGCCTCCGACGCCAACAACGCCGCGATGGGCAAGGTGCTGCTGGCGTTGAAGGGGGCCGGGATCGCCGAGAAGGATTACCAGACCTCACGGCTGTCGCTGCAGCCGCAATACGGCCAGAACAAATCCACCGGCGCCTCGCCCGTGGTCGGCTTCCGCGCCTCCAATCGCGTCACCGTCAAGATTCGCGATGTGACCAAGATCGCCGGCATCATCGACACGCTGGTCAGCGCCGGCGCCAACGATATCGGCAACATCTCGTTCGAGGTGACGCAGGCGTCAAAACTGCTCGACGACGCCCGCGAGCAGGCGGTGGCGGATGCCCGCCGCAAGGCCGAGATCTACGCCAAGGCCACCGGCGTCACGCTGGGTGCACCGCTCAGCGTCTCCGAAGGCGGCGCGCCGGTGCCGTTGTTCAAGGCGCGAATGGCCACGGCACCGATGGCCGCACCCGCCGCCGTCGCACCGGGCGAGGAGACGCTGTCGGTGACGGTGAATGTGAGCTGGGCGATCAAGCAGGGGCAGTAGACGTAGCGCCGTAAGAGGCACACTGCTCGCTACAAATACAACTGTCGTCCCGGCGAAGGCCGGGACCCATACCGCGTGATCTTTCGGTAGGCGCAGGTCGCCGTTCCGCGGGAAGACTGAAAACGACGAGTCTTCGTCAAACATCTTGCTGTGGGTATGGGTCCCGGGCTCGCGACTTCGTCGCGCCCCGGGACGACGAGCTGTATGGGTGGCGACAGCGGAGCTAAATCTCCACCACCTGCCCCGGCTTCATCGCAACGAACCGCTGCTGCGGAATCTGCGCGGCATCCAGCGCCTCGACCAGCGCTTTCGCAGGTGCGTCGATCGCCTCGTCCGTCAGCTGGAAAGTGCCGTGATGATGCCCGAGCGCGTCCTGCGCGCCGCAATCGAGCAGCGCCTTCACGGCATCTTCCGGATTCATGTGCTGGTCGCGCATGAACCAGCGCGGCTCGTAGGCGCCGATCGGGAGGATCGCCAGGCGTAACGGCCCGTGCTTCTCCGCGACGCGGCGGAAATGTCTGCCATCGCCATAGCCGGAATCGCAGACGACGTAGATTTTCCCGGCCGGCGTCTCCAACACAAAACTCGCCCACAGCGCCTTGTTGCGATCGAACAGGCCGCGCGCCGTCCAGTGCCTCGTCGGGACCAGATGCACCGCGATGCCGCCGCCGAGCTCGACGCGGTCGTGCCAGTCGAACGCCTCGGCCTTGATCGACGAGTCGGTGCTGCGCATCGTCACGTCATTGCCGAGCGGCGTGACCACCCGCGGAGCAAAATTCTTGGCGAGGCGCGACAGCGTCGCGATGTCGAGATGATCGTAGTGCCCGTGCGAGACCAGCACGACGTCGATCTTCGGCAGCTTCTCGAAGGCGATGCCGGGATCGTTGTGCCGCTTCGGGCCGGCAAAGCCGACGGGCGACACCCGCGAGGACCAGACGGGATCAACGAGGATGTTGAGGCCGCCGGCCTGGATCAGCCAGCTGGCGTGACCGACGAAGGAGAGCCGCGCCTTGCCGCCGTCGACGCGCTCCGGCGGGGTGTCGGCATGGGGGCTCGGAGCCCAATCCGGCCAGGTCGCCCGCTGCCGCTTGCCGCTGAACTGCCAGCGCAGCACCTCGCGAAGCGGTTTCGGCGGCGCGCCGTCGGGATCGAAGAAGTGCAGGCCGTTGAAATGGTCGGAGGCGGGACCGTCATAGGTCTTCATGCTAGATATCCAGAGGGAGGGGACGCCGACCAGCGCACCGGCTCCGGCAAGCAGTCCGAAAAGGCGGCGGCGGGCGACCGGCACCGGCACGATTCTAGGGATGGTCGGGACGGCAAGACATCACCGCCTATATGGGCGGGGCCGCCAGAAAAGGAACCCATCGCCAAAAGAGTCATAATTTCAGAGCCTTGCCCCACCAGGGGCGTTCCGGCGCCCTATCTTTCCTTGACTTTTTGGCGGGAGCGGCGTTTAACCCCGCCACTTTCTCGGAAAGGCTTTCTTTTCGACCCGCCGACTGGCCCTGGAGGCCAGAGGTCAACGCCCGACAGCGCTATGCGCCCTCGGGCGCAAAGGTGTTTGGAAGATCGCTTCCTGGCTGCAGGCCACGGACCGAGAACTGGTCATCCCCCGCGAAGGCGGGGCATGACAGAGGTGAATGCGGCAACCCTGCGCAAGCAGGACAAGGGACAACGGCATTGTTCGACAATCTGTCGGAACGGCTTGGCGGCATCCTCGATCGTCTGACGGGGCGCGGGGCGCTGACCGAAAAGGACGTCGACGCCGCGATGCGCGAGGTGCGCCGCGCGCTGCTGGAGGCCGACGTTGCGCTCGAAGTCGTGCGCAGCTTCACCGAACGCGTCCGCGAGCAGGCGATCGGCGCCACCGTCGTCAAGTCGGTGACCCCCGGCCAGATGGTGGTCAAGATCGTCCATGACGAGCTGATCAACACGCTCGGCGCCGAAGGCCAAACCATCGACATCAATTCCGTGCCGCCGGTGCCGATCATGATGGTCGGCCTGCAGGGCTCCGGTAAAACCACCACCACCGCGAAGCTCGCCCGCCGCATGGTCCAGCGCGACAAGCGCAAGGTGCTGATGGCCTCGCTCGACGTCTATCGCCCGGCGGCGATGGAGCAGCTGGCCGTGCTCGGCCGCGATCTCGACATTCCGACCCTGCCGATCGTGGCGGGACAGCAGCCGGCGCAGATCGCAAAGCGCGCGCTGGAAGCCGGCAAGCTCGGCGGCTACGACGTCGTACTGCTCGACACCGCCGGCCGCACCACGCTCGACGAAGACATGATGGCGGAAGCCGCAGCCATCAAGGCTGCCGCGAATCCGCATGAAGTGCTGCTGGTCGCGGACTCGCTCACCGGCCAGGACGCCGTCAATCTTGCCCGCGCCTTCGACGAGCGCGTCGGCCTCACCGGCATCGTGCTGACCCGCGTGGACGGCGACGGCCGCGGCGGCGCCGCGCTGTCGATGCGTGCCGTCACCGGCAAGCCGATCAAGCTGATCGGCACCGGTGAAAAGACCGACGCGCTGGAGGACTTCCATCCCGACCGTATCGCCGGCCGCATCCTCGGCATGGGCGACGTGGTGTCGCTGGTCGAACGTGCCGCCGCCAACATCGACGCCGAAAAGGCCGCGCGCACCGCCGAGCGCATGCGCAAGGGTCAGTTCGACCTCAACGACATGCGCGAGCAGCTGTCGCAGATGGCCAATATGGGCGGCATCAGCGGCCTGATGGGCATGATGCCCGGCATCTCCAAGATGAAGAACCAGATCGCGGCCGCCGGGATCGACGACAAGATCTTGAAGCGCCAGGTCGCGATCATCGATTCCATGACGCGCGACGAGCGCCGTCATCCCGACCTGCTCAAGGCCAGCCGCAAGAAGCGCATCGCCGCAGGCAGCGGCCAGAGCGTCGAGCACGTCAACAAGCTGCTCAAGATGCACCGGAACATGGCCGACGTGATGAAGGCCATGGGCTCGGGCAAGCGCGGCCCGCTCGCTGGCATCGCCCAGGCGATGGGCTTTGGCGGCGGCATGAAGATGCCTTCGCCCGAAGAGATGAAGGCGATGCAGGAGAAGATGCAAAGCGGCGGCGGACAAGGCCTGCCGAATTTGCCGAAGGATTTGCCGCCCGGTCTTCGCACCGGCCTGCCGAACCTTCCTGGACTGACCGGGCTGAGCGGCAAGCCGACGCTGCCGGGCCTCGGCGGTTTCCCGGGCAAGAAGAAATGAGGAATTCGTCGCACGGGATCGCATCGGTCTCGCGCAACGCGGAATACCAATCAACCGAACAAAACGTACTTTGAAGGAGAACTGAATGTCCGTCGTTATCCGCCTCGCCCGCGCAGGCACCAAGAAGCGTCCCGTCTATCACGTCGTCGTCGCCGACTCGCGCTTTCCGCGCGATGGCCGCTTCATCGAGCGTCTCGGCTACTTCAACCCGCTGCTGCCGAAGGACAACGAGGCGCGCCTCAAGCTCGACATGGAGAAGGTGAAGGCCTGGGTCGCCAAGGGCGCGCAGCCGTCGGACCGCGTGTCGCGTTTCCTCGACGCCGCCGGCGTCAAGAAGCGCGAAGCGCGCAACAACCCGCAGAAGGCCGTGCCGCGCAAGGAGCGCAAGGCGCAGGCCGAAGCTGCCGCGAAGGGTTAAGGCCAGACCATGTCGGCGCTGGTCTGCGTCGCGCGGATCGGCGCCGCGCATGGTGTGCGCGGTGCGGTCAAATTGTGGACCTTCACCGAAGATCCCTTCGCCATCAAGCGCTACGGTCCGCTTCTGTCCAAGGACGGCAAGCGCCAGTTCGAGGTCGCGCAAGCGCGCGAGGCGAAGGATCATCTGGTCGCGACGTTCAAGGGCGTCACGACCCGCGATGAGGCCGAGCGCCTCAACGGCATCGAGCTCTACGTCGCGCGCGAAAAGCTGCCCGCGACCGACGAGGACGAATATTACCACACCGACCTGATCGGACTCGCCGCCGTCACCACGGACGGCGAGCCGCTCGGCCGCGTGCTCGCGATCCACAATTTCGGCGCCGGCGACATCATCGAGATCGCGCCGCCGAAGGGCACGTCCCTGCTGCTGCCGTTCTCCAACGCGGTGGTGCCGGAGGTCGATGTCGCCGGCGGCCGCGTCGTGGTCGCCCTGCCGCAGGAGATCGCGAGCGATGAGGCTGAAGAGCGCTAACCGCGCTCAGACTGTCTGGCGGCCCTGCTGCTCGAGCCAGTCGCAGAACACCGCGCGATGCGGATCGTCGTCGCGCCCTTCGGGAAAGTAAGCAAAATAGCTGCGGGCCGGCAGGCTGATGTTCGGAAACGGCGTCACCAGACGGCCGGCCGCGAGATCGTCGGCGATCAGTGCCGTCGGTCCCATGGCGACGCCGAGGCCGTCGAGCGCCGCCTGAAGCGTCAGATAGAAATGATCGAAGGTCAGCGACGCCGCGCCCTCCAGCGCGGACTCGCCTGCATCGGTCAGCCAGTCGCGCCACAGCCGCGGCATCGAGGTGACGTGCAGCAGCGTATGCCGGCTGAGATCCGCAACCTCGGTCAGCGGCAGCTTCGCGAGCAGAGCGGGACTGCACACCGGCAGCCGCTGCTCCGACAACAGGAAGCGCGACGCAAAGCCGTGAAAGGTGTCGGGGCCGCCGCGGATCACCACGTCGAACAGCTCGGGCAAGGCATCCACGGGATCGTTCGACGTCGACAGCCGCACCTCGATATCGGGATGCTCGGCACGAAACCTTGTCATGCGCGGCAACAGCCAGCGCAGGCTGAATGTCGCTAGCGCGTTGACGCGCAGCACCGCGGCCGGCGCCTCGCCGCGACGCTTGCGATGCTGCTGCACGGCGGCCGAGACCCGATCGAGCGCGGGCGCGAACTCCGCGAGCAGCGCGGCGCCAGCCGGCGTCAGCACCACCCGCCGCACGGATCGCCGGAACAGCGCCGGCGGCCCGAGCCAGGTCTCGAGCAGGCGGATCTGCTGGCTGACCGCGCCATGGGTCACGCCAAGCTCGCCGGCCGCCTCCTTGAAGCTGCCAAGCCGGGCCGCCGCCTCGAAGGCACGGACAGCGTTCAGGGGCGGCAGGCTGCGGCGAGGAACGAACATGGCCATACAATAGAATTTCTAGCGCATGATCCGATTATTACTGGTTTGTGACGGATTCTTGAAGGCCGCATAGTGGAGGCCAAGGCACTTACATAGCTTCGTCTTTCGACTGCTTTGTTAGATCGTGGCAATTCTCCCCTCAGGTTTTCTATCGCAATCGCAAACGGCCCCTCCCGGCGAGGAGACGCTGAGCAAGCCGCGCCGCACCCTGGCGGCGACCGGCATCAACCACGCCCTGCACGATGGCTACACCGACCTGATCTATGTGCTGCTGCCGGTCTGGCAGGCCGAATTCGCGCTCAGCTACGGGCTACTGGCGGTGATGCGCGGGCTCTATTCCGGCGCCATGGCCGGGCTGCAAATCCCGGTCGGCCGCCTCGCCGAGCGGATCGACGGCAAGATCCTGCTCGCGCTCGGCACGCTGCTCGCCGCGCTCGGCTATGTCCTGGCCGGACTGTCCGGCGGCGTCATGGGACTGGGCCTTGCGCTCCTCATATCCGGCGCGGGTTCGAGCACGCAGCATCCGCTCGCCTCGGCCGCAGTGTCGCGCGCCTATGGCAACGCGGCGCGCGGACCGCTCGGCATCTATAATTTCAGCGGCGATCTCGGCAAGGCGGCACTCCCGGCCCTGACCGCGGTGCTGCTGGTGATCATGTCGTGGCGGCACGCGCTGCTTCTGGTCGCACTGATGGGCCTAGTCGTTGCGCTCTGCCTCGCGGTGCTGATGCCGGCTGTCGGCAAGGGGTTTGCGCACAAATCAGCGGTCACGACGCAAGGCACGCATGCCGGCCGCGGCGGCTTCTCCTGGCTGCTCGCGATCGGGATTCTCGACAGTGCGGTGCGGATGGGCTTCCTCACCTTCCTGCCGTTCCTGCTGCGCGACAAGGGCGCCTCGCTGCCGACGAGCGGCTTTGCGCTGGCGATGGTCTTCATCGGCGGCGCCGCCGGCAAATTCACCTGCGGCTGGCTCGGCGAACGCGTCGGCACGATCCGCACCGTGCTTCTCACCGAGGGCGGCACCGCCGCGCTGATCCTCGCGGTGCTCGCATTGCCGCTGATCCCGGCGATCATCGTGCTGCCGCTGCTCGGCGTGATGCTCAACGGCACGTCCTCGGTTCTCTACGGCACGGTCCCCGAGCTCACATCGCCCCATCGCACCGAGCGCGCCTTCGCGCTGTTCTACACCGGCACGATCGGATCGGGCGCCATCGCGCCGGTGCTCTACGGCCTGCTCGGCGACGCCGTCGGTCCGACGCTGGCAACCGCGGCGACGGCCGTCACGGCGCTTGCGATCTGCCCGCTCGCGCTGGTGCTGGCATCGCATCTGCCGAATGACCGGCGAGCCTGAGGAATCCGAGGCCTCGACCTGTCGGCCGCAATGCCCTAACCAGCGGCGATGACGACTTCCTCACCCTGGCGCGCGACGGTGCTGACGCTGTTTCCGGAGATGTTTCCGGGGCCGCTCGGCGTGAGCCTGGCCGGCCGCGCGCTGGCCTCCGGGCTCTGGCAGCTCGAGGCGCGGGATATTCGCGCTTCGGCAACCGACCGCCACCGCAGCGTGGACGACACCCCGGCCGGCGGCGGTCCGGGCATGGTGCTGCGGGCGGATGTTCTGGCGGCCGCCATCGACGCGGCGGAGATCGGCCAAGGTTCTTCAAAGGAACGCCCCCGCCTGCTGATGAGCCCGCGGGGTCGGCCATTGACCCAGGCTCGCGTCGTGGAGCTCGCCCGGGGCCCCGGCCCCCTGATCGTCTGCGGGCGGTTCGAGGGGATCGACCAGCGGGTGATCGACGGGCGGGGCCTGGAGGAGGTCTCGATCGGCGATTACGTGCTCTCCGGGGGCGAAATCGCGGCCCTGGCGCTGATTGACGCCTGCGTCCGGCTGCTGCCGGGCGTGATGGGCAAGGAAGCCTCGGGAACCGAGGAAAGCTTCTCCGACGGCCTGCTCGAATACCCCCAATATACCCGCCCGCAGCTGTTCGAAGGGGTTCCGATCCCCGAGATCCTGACCTCCGGCGACCACGCCAAGGTCGCGGCCTGGCGGCGGGCCGAAGCCGAGGCTCTGACGGCGGCCCGGCGGCCCGATTTATGGGCCCAGATCCCGGTCAAGGCTCCGAATCGGGCCGGTCGCCAAAAAACGCCAAAAAACAAGACAGACGGGTGACAAACGCTCCGGCTTGCCTTATAGCAGCGGCCAAATCCGCAATGGCTGGATAGACGAATTTTGCGCAGCCCCCGTTTGAAAAGGCTGGGCGCGCCGATGGAGATTTACCCATGAACCTGATCAAGCAGCTCGAACAAGAGCAATTCGACAAGCTGTCCGCCGGCAAGGACATTCCGGAATTCGGTCCCGGCGACACCGTGATCGTCAACGTGAAGGTCGTCGAAGGCGACCGCACCCGCGTGCAGGCCTATGAAGGCGTCTGCATCGGCCGTTCCGGCGGTGGCCTCAACGAGAGCTTCACCGTGCGCAAGATTTCGTACGGCGAGGGCGTCGAGCGCGTGTTCCCGGTGATGTCGCCGATGATCGACTCGATCAAGGTCGTGCGCCGCGGCAAGGTGCGTCGCGCCAAGCTCTATTACCTCCGCAACCTTCGCGGCAAGTCGGCCCGCATCGTCGAGAAGCAGGACCGCCAGGCTGCCGTCGGCGAGTAAAGCTCCGCCCACCAGGCAAGTTTCGAAGAGCGCGGGGCCGAACGCCCCGCGCTTTTTTGTTGCGTCAGCCGTGCGCGTCAAAGCCCTCGCGCTTCCAAATCTCCCTGCTATATATTCTTGGAATGTTTCCAGATCTGACCAGTCTCGCCCCCGTCAAGCACATCGTCATCGACGATCGCTCGCGGCTGCCTGGCCGGTTCTTCGGACGCTTCGCGACCTCGGCAACGTCAGAGCTTACGCGCGCAGCCTAAAAGCTGCGCCGACGATTTTGTTGCCCGCGCGCCATCCGCGCATATCCGCTGACACAACATTCCCGGAGCTCAAGCTCATGTCCAAGCCGACCACCCTGTACGACAAGATCTGGAACGACCATCTGGTGCACGAAGCCGACGACGGCACCTGCCTGCTCTATATCGACCGCCATCTGGTGCACGAGGTGACCTCGCCGCAGGCGTTCGAAGGCCTGCGCGCGACCGGACGCAAGGTCCACGCGCCCGAGAAGACGCTCGCCGTCGTCGACCACAACGTGCCGACCACCGACCGCACCAAGCCGAATCCGGATCCGGAGAGCATCGAGCAGATCAAGGCGCTGGCCGACAATGCCAGGGAATTCGGCATCGAATATTACAACGAGTTCGACAAGCGCCAGGGCATCGTCCACGTCATCGGCCCCGAGCAGGGCTTCACTCTGCCCGGCACCACCATCGTCTGCGGTGACAGCCACACCTCGACGCATGGCGCGTTCGGCGCGCTCGCGCACGGCATCGGCACCTCTGAGGTCGAGCACGTACTGGCGACGCAGACGCTGATCCAGAAGAAGGCCAAGAACATGCGCGTCACCGTCGACGGCAAATTGCCTGACGGCGTGACCGGCAAGGACATCATCCTCGCCATCATCGGCGAGATCGGCACCGCGGGCGGCACCGGCTACGTGCTGGAATACGCCGGCGACGCGATCCGCGCGCTCAGCATGGAAGGCCGCATGACGGTCTGCAACATGTCGATCGAAGGCGGCGCCCGCGCCGGCCTCGTCGCGCCCGACCAGAAAGCCTACGACTTCCTGCGTGACCGCCCCAAGGCGCCGAAGGGCGCGGCCTGGGACGCGGCGATGCGCTATTGGGAGAAGCTGCGCTCCGACGACGGCGCGCATTTCGACCACGAGCTGCGCCTCGACGCTGCAAAGCTGCCGCCGATCGTGACCTGGGGCACCTCGCCGGAGGACGTCATCTCGGTGACCGGCATCGTCCCCGACCCCGACAAGATCGCGGACGAGGCCAAGCGTCTCTCCAAGCACCGCGCCTTGAAGTACATGGGCCTGACGGCGGGGACGAAGATCACCGACATCAAGCTCGATCGCGTCTTCATCGGCTCCTGCACCAACGGCCGCATCGAGGATCTGCGCGCCGCCGCCAAGATCGCGGAAGGCAAGCAGGTCTCCGCCAGCGTCAACGCCATGGTGGTGCCGGGCTCCGGCATCGTGAAGGAGCAGGCCGAGGCCGAGGGTCTGGACAAGATCTTCATCAAGGCCGGCTTCGAATGGCGCGAGCCGGGCTGCTCGATGTGCCTTGCCATGAACCCGGACAAGCTGAAGCCGGAAGAGCGCTGCGCCTCGACCTCGAACCGCAATTTCGAGGGCCGCCAGGGCTTCAAGGGCCGCACGCATCTGGTGTCGCCGGCGATGGCGGCGGCAGCTGCGATCGCGGGTCACTTCGTCGACGTCAGGGAGTGGCGCTAAGCCGCTCCCCGCAATTTGAGCTAAAGCGGCAAACCGCCGTTAATCGCCAGCGCCGACACTGCGTCCTCGCGACGACTTCGCGAGGACACGCCTGATGGCCAACAAGCCTGAATATGTCGATCTGATCAGCGAGGCGACCCGCCAGCACCGGCGGCGCGCGACACCCTTGCGCATCGTCGCCAAGCCGGAGGTCGAGGAGACCTCAAAGCTCAGCCGCTGGCCGCCGGCGATGTTCAAGCAGTGGAAGCTCGAGAACCTGATGCGGTGGAAAGCTTCGTCGTGGAAGCTGAAGGATTGGCTCTGAATCAAAGAGCGCCACTATCCGCAGTCATTCCGGGGCGCCCATAGGGCGAACCCGGAATCTCGAGATTCCGGGTCTGGCGCTGACGCGCCATCCCGGAATGACGGCGCTAATTTCAGGCGTTACTCACATCACCAATAGCGGTACGGATAGTGCCAGCGATGCCAATGGTGCCAGCGGCAGATGCGGCGCGGGCCGTAATAGGTCCAGATGATCCGGCAGCGGCGCGGATAGTGGTAGTAGGGATAGTAGCCGCCGTAATAATAGCGCCGGTGGAAGTGGCGATAGCCGTAGTGCGGGCGATAGATTCCGTAGCGATGATAGCCGCCATAGTGGTGGATTCCGCCGTAGCGAATGCTGCCGCCGTGAAAGGCCGGCGCGGCACGGAAGCCGCCGCCATGGAAGCCGCCAAAATGTCCTCCGCCACCGCGGAAGCCACCGCCGCCGCCGTGAAAATGTCCGCCACCACCATGTCCGCCGCCGCCGTGGCGAACCTGCGTAACGAGGTCGTCGCTTGCGGCCTTCGCTGCCGGCAACGCCGCCGGATTGATTGGAGTCATCGCCTCGGCGCGGCGCGCCGTCCCAGCCGACAGCATCAGCGTGGCAACGGCCGCCAGCCCGAGCAAGCGTATCGAGCCTGTCCCAACACCCAGAATCCTCAGCATCGAATTCTCCTGAACCTGGACAGCGGCATTGCGGCGCAGCGCCTCGCGCCACCGCTGCTCATTTGGCTGTTCATTCGCGGTCGCTCCCAAGATTAAATTAGGGACAGCGACGTGAACGCGTCATGAATGAACGATGTTGCGGGCAACGCGCCACGGCGCAGTGCCGCGATGGGAGGAATTCTTGCAATGACTGTCTACGCGATCGCGCAATTGAAGATGACGGACCGCGCGGCCTATGACCGCTACCAGGCGCGGTTCTTCGATGTGTTCAGGAAGTACAGCGGGCGGCTTCTCGCCGCCGACGAACAGCCCCGCGTGCTCGAAGGCACCTGGCCCTATGACAAACTTGTCATGATGTCGTTTCCCGACGAAGCCGCGTTTGTTGCCTTCTCCAACTCAGCCGACTACGAGGACATCTCGCGCGATCGCAAGGCGGGCGCGCAGGCGACCGTGCTGCTGGTGAAGGGATTTGCGCCTGCCGGCTAGCGCGTCACCACCACGGTCCGAAACCGAGCACGAAGGGAGCGGGCACACCGTAGGGATAGGGACGGTAGTAGACAGGCCGCGCGTAGTAGCGCGGATCACGGGACGCAGAGTGCCGCGCAATGTCGTCATGTCGCGCCTGTCGTCGCGCATCAAAAACTGCGATCCCCGCCGAGGCATCCGGCTTCGTCATTCTCTGCACCGCGGAAGCGCGAGGCATGGCGGCGGCGAGCCCAACGATAACGGCCAATGCAATCCATCGCGTCATGACGACCTCCGCGCCCAGCATGCGGGCTTCGTTCTTGCGGTGCACGCGCTGACCAGGCGTTACGACACAAGGATTAGGGCCGGACCCTAGAGCCTTGAGACTGAATAGGCTATGGATGAACGCGCCCCGGACATGAATGCAGAGGGCGCGACAAGTTCCTGAGTCCCGGCGCAACATTTCAGGCGCTGCCAAAACCGGCCGTCAGCGACGAACGTATCTTCTGGTCGAGCGAATGCAGGAGATGGTCATGCCGAATTCCAGCGGATTGCGGATATCTCGCCTCGTGATCGCAGCGAGCCTTGCACTCGGTGCGAGCTCGGCGATTGCCGCGCAGGGACCGGGCGTCGATGCCGGCGCGGCAAGCCCGCTGACTCAGCTCGTGATGACGATCCTGGTCTATGGCGCGTCCGCAGCTGTCGTCGGCGCCGGCCTGATCGGCGCGCTCCGCGGGCATTGAAGGGGGCGTCAGCCTCGGCGCCAGTAGCAGCTCATATGCGGCACGATCACCGTGCCGCCGGGCCGGTATTCCTGCACATAGGTCGCGTTGCACTCGCGGACCGCATCGGGACCGGGATTGTAGCGCGGATAGACGCCGTCCGGGCTGTAATAGGGCGTGACACGCAGGCGCGCCGGAGGGCGCCTGCGTGGCGGCGGCGCGTCGGGCGAGACGGCCTGGGCCAGTCGGATTTCAGGGGCGGCCGTCTGCGTCTGGGCATTGGCTCCGCCGCCGACAAAAAAAGTCGAAAACAACCCCATGCACAGTAGAACCGGTACCGCTGTTCCCGCCCGCATCACATCACCACTGACCTGAGCCAACCCCTTGATGCGCCGTACGCTCCTCGTTTTCGCGCGCGGCGTCAACGCCCCGATCCTATAAAGCGGGATGCATCGCTACGGAACCCGCGCTATGAGGGTCTCATGTGGACGGAATTGAAAGCGCCCTCGCTGGCCGAGATGGAAGCGATGGCCCATGACGTGTTCGAGCGCCTGCCGGCGGAGTTTCGCGGGCTGTGCGAGGGCGTGATCATCCGCGTCGACGACTTCCCAACCGAGGAGGTCCTGGACGAGATGGAATGCGAGAGCGAGTTCGACCTGCTCGGCCTGTTCCAGGGCGTCGGCCTGCCCCAGCAGAGTTTTGGCGACGTGGCGCGGCTGCCCAACATGGTCTGGCTCTACCGCCGGCCGATCCTGGACTACTGGGCCGAGCACGACGAGAGCCTCGGCCATATCGTCCGCCACGTCCTGATCCACGAAATCGGCCACCATTTTGGTCTTTCGGACGACGATATGGCGGCAATCGAGGCTCAGGCGGAGTAGGACGCGGGTTTATCAAGGCCCGGCGCAGCGACAAGCAGGCAATGTCTCAAAAGGGAGGGCACATGGCCAAACCACCTCTTAGGCTGGCACCGGACTTAGAGTGGTCCGATATGGTGGCAGGCTATGCCGTTGAGGAATTGATCGCCGGGCAGCTAGTCACTCGGGAGCAAGCAGACTTTGCTCAGCGGATCATCGCGCAGCAGATTCACATTTTTCTCGTATCAGGCTCTCGCCCAACTGACGAAACTTCAAACTGAGATACGACCGACAAGCATCGTCAGTCGATAGTCGGACCAGCCCGCGAGCGACAGCGACACCTGCTGATAGTGCAGCAGCCCCATGGTCGGATGAGCGAACGCACGCTCGCCGCCTTCGCGTGCCAAAACCCCCTGCGTCTCCCAGCAGCGTTCGAAGTCGGCGCTTCCAACTCGCAATTCCTCGACGAGCCGGCGAATGTCCGGATCGTCGGAATAGGCTGTGACGGCGGCGCGGAATTCCGCGACGACGCGTTGCGCGCGCGAGGTCCAGTCGAGGATCAATGTTCGCGCCTCGGGCCTGAGGAAGATGTAGCGCAGCAGATTTTTTTCACCGTCAGCGTCGAGCCATCCGGCAAACAGAACCGACGCTTTCGCATTCCAACGACGCGCGCCCCATGTGCGATCGAGAATGTAGGCCGGACCGTCGATCGCATCGACGCAGGCCAGCACCTCCTCCGGCGGATCGTCGCTGTGGCCGGGACGCTCGGGATCGCGCCTGCCCCCAACTTCGAACAGATAGCTGCGCTCGGCGCGTGACAGGCGCAATCCGCGCGCGAGGCGCGCAAGTGTCGACGCCGAGACGGAGACATCGCGACCCTGCTCAATCCACGTGTACCAGGTGACGCTCAATCCGCAGAGCTGAGCGACCTCCTCGCGCCGGAGGCCGGGCGTGCGCCGCCGTGCTCCGGTGGCGAGGCCGAATTCTGCCGGAGACTGGCGCTCCCGGAGCGCGCGCAGGAACGCGCTGAGCGAAAGAGCTGGAGCGATCGGGTCTGGTCCTTTCATGGTGGTTTTTATACCAGCATAAATAATATTCTTAAACGGGTATAAAAAGCATGCTTAGCTCTTTTCCGGTGGCGGCGTTGCTGCGGAAAGGACCAGCGGGCATGGGCAGGCAATTCACTGGGATCGAACCCGAGCACAGGGCTTTCATCGAACGGCAGAAGATATTCTTCGTCGCGAGCGCCCCGCCAAAGGGGCGCATCAACGTGTCTCCCAAGGGCCTGTCGTCGTTCCGGGTGCTGGGAGAGAGCGACGTTGCCTATCTCGACTGCACCGGCAGCGGCAGCGAGACCCGCGCGCACCTGAGCGCCTCCGAGGACAAGCGGCTGACCATCATGTTTTGCGCCTTCGACGGCCCCCCGATGATCCTGCGGCTCTATGGCGAGGGTCGATCGCTCATGCGCGGCACGCCGGAATATTCCGATCTCGTTTCGGAGTTCGAGGACATCGCCGGGGCGCGCCAGATCGTCCGCCTCTCAGTGACCTGGTGCAGACGTCGTGCGGCATGGGCGTGCCCCTGTTCGACTACAAGCAGGAACGCGGCAGCCTGATCCGCTACTGGACGGCGCAGGGCGTCAGCAACTTACGAAAATACTGGGGCCTGAAGAACATGAAGAGCATCGACGGCCTGCCGACCGGCTTTGTCCCCGACAGCATGGCTCCGCCAGTCTGACAGACCAAGATTGCCGAATCCGGCCTAGGATTCGTGCGGCAACCGGGCTAAATAGCCCTCCCCTGACGACAAACCGGGAAGCCAAGATGGACAAGTTCACCACGCTGGAAGGCGTCGCGGCGCCGCTGAAGATCATCAATGTCGACACCGACATGATCATTCCGAAGCAGTACCTCAAGACCATCAAGCGCACCGGCCTTGGCAAGGGGCTCTTCTCCGAGCAGCGCTACAAGGACGACGGCAGCGAGAACCCTGATTTCGTCCTCAACCAGCCCGCCTATCGCAACACCAAGGTGCTGGTCGCCGGCGACAATTTCGGCTGCGGCTCGAGCCGCGAGCACGCGCCGTGGGCGCTGCTCGACTTCGGCATCCGCTGCGTGATCTCGACCTCGTTCGGCGACATCTTCTACAACAACTGCTTCAAGAACGGCATCCTGCCGATCCGCGTGTCGCAGGAAGACCTCGACAAGCTGTTCGACGACGCCGAGCGTGGCGCCAACGCGACGCTGACGATCGACCTGCCGAACCAGGAGATCCGCGGCCCTGACGGCGGCAAGGTCAAGTTCGAGATCGACCCGTTCCGCAAGCACTGCCTGATTAACGGCCTCGACGACATCGGTCTCACGATGGAGAAGAAGGCCTCGATCGACACCTACGAGGACAAGCTCAAGCGCGAACGCGCCTGGGCGTGATCTCGACATCCGGTTCAAGCCCCGGTGCGACAAGCGCCGGGGCTTTTTCTTTGCCCTGCTTATCACTATAGCTCGCGCATGCTGCCCGACATCGTCACCTTCTGGCACGGCCCGATGGACGCCCTGCGCCAGACCTGTCTGCGCTCGCAGCTTGCGGCCGGCCACAAGGTCACGGTCTACAGTTTCGACACCATTCCCGGCCTGCCGGCAGGCATCGAGAATGCCGAGGCCGAAGCGATCCTCCCGCACGCATTCTCAGAGCGCTTGCGGCCGCCGCAGCCGGACGGCAGCTGGCGCGACTGGACCACGCTTCAGTTCAGCGATTTCTTCCGCATGAAGCTGATGGCGAAGGGCCTCGGCCTCTGGCTCGATGCCGACGTATTGCTCTTGAAGCCCGTCGTGATCGACCCGGCAAAGCCCTATTTCGCCTGGGAGCGGCCGCGCCAGCTCGGCAATTCCGTGATCTATCTGCCGGCGGAGCACGGCATCGTCGCCGCCTTCGAGGAATTGATGGAGCAGGAAGAGCTGACGCCGAACTGGCTGTCGGTGCGCCATCGCATCACCTTCATGATGCGCCGCCTGCGCGGCAGCTCGAACCGCCTCTCCGATATTCGCGTTGCGATCTTCGGGCCGGCCGCGCTGACCGCGCTCGCGCGCCGCACGGGTGAATTGCAGAACGCGCTGCCGAAGCAGTCGTTCTACGCCGTGCATGCCGAGCCAAAATTGTTCTTCGATCCCTCGAGCTATCTCGGCCTCGTCACCAACCCCGAGATCATCGGCCTGCACATCTCGCCCAAGGGACGCGGTAGCGAAAAACCGATCCCGGGCAGCCTGTATGCCTGGGCGACGGAGCGGTTCGGCTAGCTGTCGCAGGAAGTGCGCTCCCTCTCCCGCTTGCGGGAAAAGGTGGGGAAGAGGGTGTCTCCGCAGGCGAGCCCCCCAAGAGGAGAAAGCCCTCACCCGGCGCTTCGCGCCGACCTCTCCCGCAAGCGGGAGAGGTTGACCACCTCGCAGCCCGCTCTTCCTGTTTGATCCAGCGCAACGCGCTCCTGCATCATTGTGCCTAATCTGATTCCAATTTCACGACCCCAAGAGGAGCCTCGCATGAGCACCGCAAGCAGGCCTTATCCCATCGTTCAGGATCTCATCGACTCCTTTGCGAGCTGGCTGAAGCATCGCCGCGAGATGAACGAAATGCGGCAGCTCGATCGCGCCGATTTCGACCGGATCGCGAGCGATCTCAGGATCGCGCCGGATGATCTCGAAGAGCTGGTCCGCCATGGCAAGCACGCCGCCGACGAGCTGCCGAAGATGCTGGAGCAGCTCGGCATCAGCGCGGAAGGGCTCGGACGCGCACAGCCGCTACTGCTGCGCGACATGGAGCGGGTCTGCTCGCTCTGCGGTCACAAGGGACAGTGCGACCGCGATCTCGCCGACGGCACCGCCGCGGAGAACTATCACGGTTATTGCGGCAATGCCGCGACGCTGGAATCGCTCGAGCGCGCAGACGTGGCGACGCATTGAGCGGTCGTCCGCACCGATCGATGCCCTGGCGACGGACGCGTCGCCGGCGCTAGATCACACCGGTTCGCGCGCAAGCCTCGCGCCGGGCAAATCCCTTCACGAGCTTCCTGCAGGCGCGATAACGCTCTTCCATGCTCGCGCCGCCGACGCTCGCCGGAGCGTGCGGCTCGGCAGTGCTCTCCTTTCTGACGGGATGCGGCTGCGAGGTCTTTTCGCTCTTGGTTGAAGGCTCGACATCCTCCGGCACCGGCACAAGCTGCCAGACCGGACGAAGCTCTATGCTCGCCGTCTCGGATGGCTTCTCCTTCCTGAAGGAAGAGAGGGCCAGAACGTTCTTCTCCATCCTGACCGTAACTGGCGTCCCGGTGATCGAGAATTTGTTGTCCGTAATGTACTCTGCGAACGATTGATACCCGGCCTCGTCTTTGACCCACGATGCCTTTGTCGGCGGCCCCCAGAGATAGTACCCCTTGGCCAATCCCGTGGCGGACACCTCGGTAACGATCAGCATGGCATAGCGTCCCTTGCCATTCGTCCACCCACGCTTGTTGGACCACACGCCAACAAATTTGGAATCGGATTTGGGCTGGACGTCGTGACCGGACGAGATCGTGAAGCTCGGCAGCTTGAGCTGCTGCGCGGCCGCGATGGCAGCAACTTTCTGGTTATCCTCGGGCGCAAAAACGTTTCGGACGACGGCTTTCGTATCTGGTCCCTGGCGCCAGCTCGCATCCGATGCCGGAGAGGCGGTGAGGGACGGCACGGCCGCCACTTCGCTGGCCTTGAGATCCTTGATCCGCTGGCGAGCCTCTGCAGCATGGCCGCTGCGCGGATATCTTGCCAGAAACTCCTCAAACAGGCCCGCCACGGTCGACGTCTGGATCGCCAGCCAAAACTTCTCGTCCTCTGCGGGAGCCGCGGCCGCCGGCGGTGATGCGGCTGGCGCCTGAGCGCTCGCGGCAGGCGCCTTCAGGTAGATCTCCTCCTTCGACAGGGAGCCGTACACGAAGGGCTGCTGTTCGCGTTTGGTCGCCGCCATCACGTCGTCGCGGACCCGGCGAAACAGAAACGATATCTCGAGGCCCGGTGTTTCAATGTGGCGAAGCAACGACGCGGTAAAGGGGCTGTTCCGGCCATCGCCGTCACTCGCCGTGGTGCCGTCGCGGGCGGCGTAGGCAATCAGAACATTGTCGGAGGGCTCAGTCGGCGCGAGCCCACGAGCTACGGCCCGGGTGGCGATCGACCGCTTCATCTTCGCTGCGAACGGATTGTTGCGGCACGCGTCGAGAATGACTAGGCCCAGCTTCCGGGCCTTCGAGACCTGAAGGCTCACGGAGCGCAGGCTGATGGCCTCGCTCTCGATGTCGGTGTCGCTGTGCAGCTCTGCGCTAACCGGAATCAGCCAGTTCTCGCCGCTGACCTCCATGCCGTGCCCCGCGTAGAACACCACGGCGAGATCGGCTCCCTCGGCAGCCCGGCCGAACTCGACGACGGCCTTCCTCATCTCTTGCGCGTTGGCGTTCTTGACCTGAGTAATCTTGAAATCGAGACGCTCGAGGGCGCGGCCGATGTCGGCCGCATCGCGCGTCGGGTTCGGCAACTCAGGCACTTTCTCATAGGCGCCGTTGCCGATGACGAGCGCAACCCGGGCCTGCTGTGCAAGCGCTGGCGAGACGAAGGAGAGTGACGAGGCGAGGAGGACGGCGACCCAAAAAATGCGCATCAAATACTTGCCCGGATCAAATATCGGGCGCGAGCGTAGCATTGTCCGTCACCACCGCAACGGGAAAAGCTGCGGTCGCTTAGGGACGACTTGAATGCGACCGGGTCGCTCAGCCCTTGCTCATCGCGGCGATCGCGTCCGCGATCTCGATGGTACGCTTGGCCATGTCGGCGTGGAGCCGCTCGACCATCGCACCGTCGAGGCGGATCGCGCCGCGCGAGACGTTCTCGGGCAATTCGAACGCCGCGATGATTTTTCGCGCGCGCGCGACTTCTTCTTCCGGCGGCGTGAAGATCGCGTTGCAGGCTTCGATCTGCGAGGGGTGGATCAGCGTCTTGCCGTCGAAGCCGAGGTCGCGGCCCTGCGCGCATTCGGTGGCGAAACCGTCGGAATTGTTGATGTCGCTGTAGGGGCCGTCGAGGATTTCGAGGCCGTGGGCGCGCGTCGCCAGGATGCAGTGGGTGATCATCGGGATCATCGCGGCGCGGCCGGGCAGCATCTTGATGCGCGTCTCGCGCGAGATGTCGTTCGGGCCGAACACGAAACCGGAGAGGCGGCTCGTTGGATTGCGCCCGGCGGCGGCCAGCTCCTCGGCATGGAGCACGGCGCGCGCGGTCTCGATCATGGCCCAGACCTTCACGGTCGGCGCGGCGCCGAGCTCGGCGAGGCGGCGGCCGATCGCGTCGAGATCTTCGACGCTTGAAACTTTTGGAACCAGGATGCCGTCAGGCGATGCCTTGGCCGCCATCGCGACGTCATCGGCCCACCAGGGCGTATCGAGACCGTTGGTCCGGATCAGGATCTCGCGCTTGCCGAACCCCTTGGCCGCGATCGCGGCGGCGATTCCGTCGCGTGCCGCTGCCTTAGCGTCAGGGGCGACGGAATCCTCGAGATCGAGGATCAGGCCGTCGGCGGCCAGATTCCGCGCCTTCTCCAGCGCGCGGGGGTTCGAGCCGGGCATGAACAGATGGCTGCGGCGCGGGCGGGTCATGCGAATGGTCCTTCCGGTTTCCTCGTATCTCGTCTGACCTGAGCCGATAGCATCTGGCATGCCTATTCGAAAGGCTTGTTCGCCCCTGCGGCATATGGTTAGGCATAGGCCATGGTCACATTCCCGAAGCATTTGCTGGAAGGCTACCAAGCCTTCGCCACCCAGCGGCTGCCGACCGAGCAGAGCCGCTACCGTGAACTGTCGGTGAAGGGGCAGTTCCCGGAAGTGATGGTGATCGGCTGCTGCGACAGCCGCGTCTCGCCCGAGGTGATCTTCGACGTCGGCCCGGGTGAATTGTTCGTCGTCCGCAACATCGCCAACCTGGTGCCGGTGTATCAGCCCGACGGCAACGCGCACGGCGTCTCGGCCGCGCTCGAATATGCCGTGACGGTGCTGAAGGTGAAGCACATCGTGGTGCTCGGGCACGCGCAATGCGGCGGCATCCGCGCCTTCGTCGACAAGATCGAGCCGCTCACCCCCGGCGACTTCATCGGCAAATGGATGCAGATGTTCATCAAGCCCGGCGAAGTGGTCGAGCAGCGCGACCACGAATCGATGGCGCAATTCGTCGAGCGCATCGAAAAGGCCGCGGTGTTCCGCAGCCTGGAAAACCTGATGACCTTCCCGTTCGTGCAGAAGGCGGTCGATGCCGGCCAGATGCAGACCCACGGCGCCTATTTCGGCGTCGCCGAGGGATCGCTGTTCGTGCTGGACAAGGTCGCGAAGGAATTCCGCAGCGTCAAGGACGCGGCGTAGTCGATCTCGTAAACTGGCGCATCAAACGAGATCGTCGTCTCGGACAAGCGGAGCTCTTGGCAACGCGCAGCGTTGTCCAGAGCGGAGCGCCGATCCGGGACCCATAGCCACAGGAAGTTGTTTGGCGAAGACTCGTTGTTGCCAGCTCGCGCAACAATGCGGGCCGGTGGTTATGGGTCCCGGATCTGCGCGCGCTTTTGGCGCGCTTGTCCGGGACGACGAGAGGCGTGGGCGAAGGCTTACGCCGCCTTCTTCTTCGCGCTGATCAGCTTGCGGTTGATCAGCACTTCGGCGATCTGGATCGCGTTGAGCGCGGCGCCCTTGCGCAAATTGTCGGACACGCACCACAGCACGAGGCCGTTCTCCACCGTCGCGTCCTCGCGGATGCGGCTGATATAGGTCGCGTCCTCGCCGGCGGCTTCATACGGCGTGGCGTAGCCGCCGGGCTCATGCTTGTCGATGACGAGGCAGCCCGGCGCTGTGCGCAGGATGTTGCGCGCTTCGTCGGCGCTGATCGGGTTCTCGAACTCGATGTTGACGGCCTCGGAGTGGCCGACGAAGACAGGCACGCGCACGCAGGTCGCGGAGAGCTTGATCTTGGGATCAAGAATCTTCTTGGTCTCCATCATCATCTTCCACTCTTCCTTGGTGTAGCCGTCCTCCATGAAGACGTCGATCTGGGGAATGATGTTGAAGGCGATGCGCGCGGGAAACTTCTTATTGACGATCTCGCTGTTGGTGTAGACGGCCTTGGTCTGCGAGAACAATTCGTCCATCGCATCCTTGCCGGCGCCCGACACCGATTGATAGGTGGAGACCACGACGCGCTTGATTGTCGCCTTGTCGTGCAGCGGCTTCAGCGCGACCACGAGCTGCGCCGTCGAGCAGTTCGGGTTGGCGATGATGTTCTTCGTCTTGAAGCCTGCGGCCGCATCCGCGTTCACCTCGGGCACGATCAGCGGCACGTCCGGGTCCATGCGCCAGGCCGAGGAATTGTCGATCACGACCGTGCCGGCGGCGCCGATCTTCGGCGACCATTCCTTCGACACCGAGCCGCCCGCCGACATCAGGCAGATGTCGACGTCGGAGAAGTCGTAGTGCTCGAGCGCTTTGACCTTCAGGGTGCGGTCGCCATAGGAGACCTCGACGCCGACGCTGCGGCGTGACGCGAGGGCCACGACCTCGTCCGCGGGGAATTTGCGCTCATCGAGGATGTTGAGCATTTCCCGTCCGACATTGCCGGTCGCGCCGACGACTGCGACTTTGTAACCCATCGTTCACTCTCCGATGAAAAAGCCCGTTCCCGAAGCTGACGCTTAAACAGGAAGAGCAGCGCTTCTATGCGAGAACCGGCCTCAAGACAACGTTGGACCATGCCCGAAGGCCGTGGATGCAGTCGCCTGAGGCCAGCACGGCCGCAACTCCCACCCAGATCCATCTGGCGCTCGCCAATTTCGCCGACGAGGTCGTCGGCACGCTGGCGCGCCTGTTCGCCTATGTGGGGACGCTGGTGCTGTTTGCCATCCTGGGCCTTGCGGCCTTGGGTCAGCTCCCGAGCCTGCGCGACGACGATCCGGCGCTGAAGCCGGGCTGGAGCGTGGCCGACCACTCGCATCCGGCCTTCGCCATCAGCCGGCTAAATTCATCAGATAAAACAGCCACTTATACCATCATACGACATCCCGAAGGTGGCCGCCGGGACGTGATGCGCTGGACTGGCGAGGCAGACCGGCCCGTCGCCGAGCTCGATATTTACCGGGAAGGCGGCGAATTCGACGTGGCGCGCCCGGCCACAGCAGACCTGGCCGTCCAGATGGGACTTGGTGCGGCCGCCCCGATCGAGCAGGCCGGCCTGATCGACACGAAATTCGGCCCGGTCGCCCTGTTCCGGCCGACCGGCACGGCGCAGGCGTGCCTTGGCTATCTCAAGCGCAGCGAGGAGCCGGCGCTCCAGATCTCCGGCTTCTCCTGCCAGGGCGATACGCTGCCCGCCCAGCGCGCGGCCATCGCCTGCACGCTGAACCGGCTGACGCTGCTCACCTCGGGCAACGAGCCGAAGCTGGCGGAATTGTTCGCCCGTGCCGAGCTCAAGCGCAGGGGTTGCGACCCCCAGGGCTCGCCGGACTGGCTGCTGGGCGCCGCGAACGCGCAATTGCGCGGGGCGCTTTGATCGGCATCAAGCTCAAGTGGCTGGTATTCATGCAACTTTTGCCGGCGCGCACGATTATTCCGCCCTGGTGTGACCCAATAGACCTAGTTGCGGCCACCCCGACCGGGCTAGTATGGGTCGAAATCGACTGGCGGCTTGCCGCCTGAAGGGGACGTGATGAGCTCGAAATTTTCTGCCGCGAACAAATTGGCGACGTTGCTTGCGGCGGGCGCCGCGATTGCCATGGTCTTCGCGGCACCGGCTTCGGCCGACACCAGGACCAAGCAGCGCTATGACGATCGCGGCCGGCCCGTTTACGGCCCGAGCGGCCCCAACACGGTCTATCAGCAGGGACGCACCCGCATCTATGTGAGCAAGCGCTCCTGGCTCGACGGCGGCACCGAGGTCAATCCGGGCGATCGCAAGTTCTCCGACTACGCCTTCCCGCCGGCGGTGGGCTATCCGTCCTTCGCCCGCGAGAACCTCAACCGCCCGATCGATCGCCAGCCGCTGTCCCCGCCGTCCGATGTCGGCGGCTATCCGCAGAACTTCCCGCTGTACTGAGGCGGACGCAGCAGGCACCGAATCAAATGGCCGGGCTCACGCCCGGCCATTTTTGTTTTCTCGCACCGTCATTCCGGGATGGTGCGCAAGCACCAGACGCGGAATGACGGCACTTGCCGCTTACGCGTGCAGCTTCTGCAACTCCTTCAGGATCGCTTCGCCCATCTGCGTGGTCGAGGCGGCCGTGGTGCCTTCCGACTTGATGTCGGCGGTGCGCAGGCCGCTGGCCAGCACGGCGGCGATCGCGGCATCGACCTTGTCGGCGAGCGCGCCCATGTCGAAGGAGTAGCGCAGCGCCATGCCGAACGACGAGATCATCGCGATCGGATTGGCGAGACCCTTGCCGGCGATGTCGGGCGCCGAGCCGTGCACGGGCTCGTACAGCGCCTTGCGCTTCTTGCTCTTGACGTCGACCTCGCCGAGCGAGGCCGAGGGCAGCATGCCAAGCGAGCCGGTCAGCATCGCCGCGATGTCGGACAGCATGTCGCCGAACAGATTGTCCGTGACGATGACGTCGAACTGCTTCGGCCACTTCACCAGCATCATGCCGCCGGAATCGGCGAGCTGATGCTCGAGCGTGACGTCGGGATATTCGCGCTTGTGGACCTGGGTCACGACCTCGTTCCAAAGCACGCCCGATTTCATGACGTTGCGCTTCTCCATCGACGTCACCTTGTTCTTGCGCTTCTTGGCAAGGTCGAAGGCGACGCGGGCGATGCGCTCGATCTCATAGGTGTCGTAGACCTGGGTATCGATGGCGCGCTTCTGGCCGTTGCCGAGATCGGTGATGGTCTTGGGCTCGCCGAAATAGACGCCGCCGGTGAGCTCGCGCACGATCATGATGTCGAGGCCCTCGACCGCCTCGCGCTTCAGGCTCGAGGCATCGGCCAGCGCGGGGTAGCACACCGCGGGGCGGAGATTGGCGAACAGGCCGAGATCCTTGCGCAGGCGCAGCAGGCCGGCTTCGGGACGCACCTCGTAGGGAACGGCATCCCACTTGGGACCACCGACCGCGCCGAAGATGATGGCGTCGGCGGCAAGCGCCTTGGCCATGTCGCCCTCGGAGATCGACACCTTGTGCGCGTCATAGGCGGAGCCGCCGACGAGGCCGGTGTCGGTCTCGAATTTGGCGATCCCGGCCGAATTGAGCCAGTCGATCAGCCGCTTCACCTCGCCCATCACCTCGGGGCCGATACCGTCGCCGGGGAGCAGCAGCAGTTTGTGGGTCGCCATGGTCGTTTCCTTCTCGATCCTCTCTCGTCATTCCGGGACGCGCCTCTTGGCGCGGGCGGGGAATCCATAACCACCAGCCGGGGTTATGGATTCCGGGCTCGCCCGCTTCGCGTGCGCCCCGGAATGACGGCCGGCCGGAGTGCTAGAGCGGCGTTGCGCGCTTGGCAAGACACCATTGCCGCGCCGCGGCTGTGCAAGACCGGCAGGGCCTGCCACAGTGCGGGACGCCGGAGTACCCCCTTGCACGCGCCTGACCGCCCCCCGCCCGACGCGCACCCCGCGCGGCTGATCCTGATCCTGTCGCTGGCAGCGACCGTCGGGCTCGGCATCGGCCGCTTTGCCTATGCGCTGGTGCTGCCCGACATGCGGGAGACCCTCGGCTGGTCCTACTCGGCGGCCGGTTTCATGAACACCATCAACGCCGTCGGCTACCTCGTGGGCGCACTGGTGGCGTCCAGGCTGATCCAGCGCATCGGCTGGTCGGCCGCGATCCGCGGCGGAACCCTCGCCTGCGTCGCCGCCCTCGCCACTTGCGCGCTGACGGGGAATTTCGTCGCGCTGAGCCTCGCACGCCTGGTGCTGGGCCTGGGTGCCGCAGCCGGATTCGTCGCCGGCGGCGCGCTGGCCGCTTCGATCGCGCAGTCGCAGCCCGCGCGGGCGAATTTCCTGCTCAGCCTGTTCTATGCCGGCCCCGGCATCGGCATTCTCGCCTCGGGGCTGATCGCACCGTTCACGCTCCAGCATTTCGGGCCGGGCTCGTGGTGGCTGGTGTGGTGGGCGATGACGCTGCTCTCGGCCGCGATGACCGTCCCGCTGTTCCTGGTCCGCATCGAGAGCCGCGTGCGTTTCACCGAAGGCAGCCACGCCTCGTTCGCGATTCTCCCCGTTCTGATCTATCTCGCCGGCTACTTCCTGTTCGGCGCCGGCTACATCGCCTACATGACCTTCATGATCGCCTATGTGCGCGACGGCGGTGGCGGAGCCGCGGCGCAGGCGGCGTTCTGGAGCCTGATCGGCCTCAGTGCCTTCGTCACGCCGTGGGTCTGGCGCGGCGTCCTCGCGCTCGATCGCGGCGGGCTTGCCACCGCCATCATCCTCGGCACCAACGCGCTCGGCGCAGCCTTGCCGATGCTGGGGCATTCGCCGGCGTGGCTCGCGGTCTCGGCGGTCGTGTTCGGCGTCGCCTTCTTCGCCGTGGTCGGCTCGAACACGGCCTTCGTCCGCTTCAACTATCCGCCCGAGGTATGGCCGACCGCGATCGCGGCGATGACGATCTCGTTCGGCGTCGGCCAGACGCTGGGGCCGATCGTGGTCGGCGCCATCACGGATGCGCTGGGCAGCCTGAGTTACGCGCTGAACGTCTCGGCGGCGCTGCTGGCGTTGGGCGCGGTGGCGGCGCTGTGCCAGCGGAAGGTGGGGCCGGCCCGGCAATCGGTACCGTAGGGTGGGCAAAGCGAAGCGTGCCCACGATCTCTAAAATAACGGGAAGGTGGTGGGCACGGCGCGTTGCGCCTTTGCCCACCCTACGGCAGCACTCGCTTCGCGAGCCCCGGAATGACTGCCTCAATCAGCTCCCGCTGAACGAATTATACCCCTGGTCTTCCCAGTAACCGCCCTTGTAGTCGTTGGTGACTTCCATCGAGACCACGTATTTCGGGTTCTTGAAGCCGAGCTTTGTCGGCACGCGGATCTTCATCGGGAAGCCGTAGGCGCGCGGCAAAATCTCGTTGGCATATTTGAACGTCATCTGGGTCTGCGGATGCAGCGCGCTGCGCATGTCGAGAGGCGAATTGTAGCCGTCCTTGTCGGCGCACTGGAACCAGACATATTTGGCGCGCGTGTCGGCGCCGATCAGCTTGAGGAAATCGCGGAGCGGCGTGCCGGTCCAGCTGCCGATCGCGCTCCAGCCCTCGACGCAGATGTGACGGGTGATCTGCGTGACCTGCGGCAACTTGTAGAGCTCGTCCAGCGTCCAGGACTTCTTGTTGTCGACGAGGCCGCGCACTTCGAGCTTCCAGTCCGCGGCCGAAACCTCCGGCGCGTCGTCGAGATCGTAGTAGGCGTTGAATGGAAACGGCTTCGTGATCGCGCTCTCGGGGAAGGTCGGCGCCAGCGCGTCGGGATTGAAGATGAAGGCCTGCACCGCGTCGTTGAACTTCGAGACCTGCGCCAGCAGCGTATCGGCCGAGGACGAGTCCACGACGTCGCAGCCGGTCAGCAGCGTCAGCGCGCCGAGGCTGGCGCCGCCCGCGATGAAGCGGCGACGGGTAAAATCCGGCATCGTCTTGATGGCGTCCTTGATGAGCAACCGCTTGTCAACGCCGGGGATCAGGAATGAACGCTTGGCCATCGCTATTCTCCCTTATCGCCCGATGATCATCGCGCGCAGGCTCTTCGGCACCAGCAGCGCGAGCAGGACGTGAATGACGAGGAAGGCGCAGATCGCGGCCATGCAGAAGAAGTGCACGTAGCGCGCGGTCGGATAATCGCCGAACAGGGTGACGAGCCAATGCAGCTGCACCGGTTTCCACATCCCGAGCCCGGACAGAACGATGAGAATGCCGACCACGATGATGCCGGCATAGAGCAGGCGCTGCACGTAATTGTAGACGGTGAGATCGTCATGGCCGAGCTTGAAGGTCAGCGCCGCCCTGACGTCGTGGAGCACGCCGGACGGGGTGATCGGCAGCAGCTTTTTGCGGAATCGGCCGGTGGCGAAGCCGGTGACGAGATAGGCAAGGCCGTTGATCATCAACAGCCACATCGCCGCAAAATGCCAGAGCAGGCCGCCGCCGAGCCAGCCACCAAGCGTGTACTCGCGCGGAAAACTGAAACCGAACAGCGGCGAGGCGTTGTAGATCTGCCAGCCCGACAGGATCATCAGGATCATGGCAAGAGCGTTGATCCAATGCATGAGGCGGACCCAGGCCGGCTGGACCACTTTGGCCGGGCTGGACCGGACCTGCTCGTCGGTGACTGTAAGGCTCGCCATGGTGGTTCCGTCCTGAACGTCGTGTGACACCGAATATACGCCGATGCGTCCGCTTTCGTTACGCCTGCGCACGACATCGAGTCGATGCCGGCAGGCTATGCTGGTCACAAAAATGCGAGCCGGGTGCCCCCGGCTCGCCGTCTCAAAGCACCCTGTCGGGGATGAAACAGGACGCCGCGGTGTTACGTCGCCGGCATCAGCACCGTGTCGACCACATGGATGACGCCGTTCGACTGGTTGACGTTGGAGATCGTCACCATCGAGGTGCCGCCCTTGGCGTCGACGATCCAGGTCTTGCCGTCCATCTTCTTCACCGTCAGCTCCTCGCCTTCGGCGGTCTTCAGCTTCTTGCCGTCGGTGAGGTCGGAGGCCTCGAGCTTGCCGGGCACGACATGGTAGGTGAGGATCTTGGTCAGCGTCGCCTTGTTCTCGGGCTTGACCAGATTGTCGACGGTGCCGGCCGGCAGCTTGCCGAAGGCCGCGTTGGTCGGCGCGAACACCGTGAACGGACCCTTGCTTTCCAGCGTCGGCACGAGACCGGCCGCCTTCACGGCCGCCACCAGCGTGGTGTGGTCCTTGGAGTTGACCGCGTTCTGGACGATGTTCTTGGACGGGAACATTGCGGCGCCGCCGACCATGACGGTCTTCTCCTCGGCGCGAGCGGGCGCGACGACGGTCGCGGTGATGGCGAGGGCGCTGAAGGCGGCGGCAGCGAGATAGGCAATACGCTTCGACATGGAGGGTCTCCCGATTGAATTGAGACCGGCAATGGCCGGTGCTTGAGTTGGGGCAACGACGGCGGCTGCGGCAGTTTGTCGTGAAGCAGCAGCGCGTCGTTGGACCGAACTACGGGAGGGTTTGCAAAGTGGTTTCGAGGAAAAATTCTTTGTGATGCGTGAAACTATGTGGGGGCGTGTCCGTGTGATGCGCGAACGCGCCACACATCTCAGGAGCCGTAGGGTGGGCAAAGGCGCGCTTGCGCCGCGCCCACCCTCTCGCGCTCGATTGAGATAGGCATGGTGGGCACGCTTCGCTTGGCCCACCCTACAAGACTCAATCCCTGTTGTTCGGCGTCTGGATGAACCCGCGATTATACGTCGGGCTGATCAGGAGCTCGTTGATGCAGACTCGCGCCGGCATCGATGCGATGAAGGCGATGGTGCGGCCGAGGTCTTCGGATTGCAGCATCCTGGCCTGCTCCTCCTCGCTCGGCACCACCGGGCGCTGCTTTAGGATGGGCGTCGCGACCTCACCCGGCATCAGGCAACAGGCGCGCAGGCCGTTGACGCATTCGTCCATGTTGAAGGAATGGGTCAGCGCCAGCACCGCGTGCTTGGTCGTGGTGTAGGCAGGACCCGGCATCTTCGAAACGTGCCGGCCGGCCCAGGACGAGACGTTGATGATCGCGCCGTCCTGCTGCTTGCGCATCGTCGGCAGCACCGCGCGCATGCAATAGAGCACGCCGTTGAGGTTGACCTGGACCAGCTTGTCCCAGCCCTCCAGCTCCATGTCCTTCCAGCTTCGCTTCGGGACATTGATACCGGCATTGTTGACCAGGAGATCGATACGGCCGTGCCTGGCGACGATCTGATCGGCCGTCTTCTGGGCCTCGGCCGCGTTGGACACGTCCAGTGCGATGGCCTCGGCCGCCCCGCCCGCCCCGATGATCTTGGCAACTACGGTATCCAGGGCATCCTTGCGGCGGCCCGAGACCACCACCGTCCAGCCGTCGGCAGCTAACGCCTCGGCGCCGGCCTCCCCGATGCCGCTGCCGCCGCCCGTGACCCAGGCCACGCGTTTCCCATTTTTGGTCATGCAAACTGTCTCCGTTGCTTCATCGGGGCGGTTTTTGCTAATCCAGCCCTCGGTTTTGACCGACCTTGTCTTACAAGCCTTGCGGTCGAGGAAATCTTGCATGAACCGAGCTGCCAACGCCAACCTGTTTTCCCGCCTGTTCGATGGCCTGGACGATCCCAAACGCCTCGCGATCGAGACGCATGACGGCGCCCGTATCAGCTATGGCGATCTGATCGCGCGGGCCGGGCAAATGGCGAACGTGCTGGTCGCGCGCGGCGTGAAGCCTGGCGACCGCGTCGCGGTGCAGGTCGAGAAATCGGTCGCGAACATCGTGCTTTATCTCGCCACGGTGCGGGCCGGCGCGGTCTACCTGCCGCTCAACACCGCCTATACGCTGAACGAGCTCGATTACTTCATCGGCGACGCCGAGCCGTCGCTGGTGGTCTGCGATCCCTCCAAGGCGGAAGGCCTCGCCCCGATCGCCGCGAAGGTGAAGGCCGGGGTCGAGACGCTCGGCCCCGACGGCAAGGGCTCGCTGACGGAGGCCGCCGACAAGGCAAGCAGCGCGTTTACGACGGTGCCGCGCGAAAACGACGATCTGGCCGCGATCCTCTACACGTCGGGCACCACCGGCCGCTCCAAGGGGGCGATGCTCACCCACGACAATCTCGCGTCGAACTCGCTCTCGCTCGTCGGCTACTGGCACTTCACCGACAAGGACGTGCTGATCCACGCGCTGCCGATCTACCATACGCACGGTCTGTTCGTGGCGACCAACGTGACGCTGTTTTCGCGGGCGTCGATGATCTTCCTGCCGAAGCTCGACCCTGACCTGATCATCAAGCTGATGGCGCGCGCCACCGTGCTGATGGGCGTGCCGACCTTCTACACCCGCCTCCTGCAAAATGCCGCGCTGTCGCGCGAGACCACCAGGCACATGCGGCTGTTCATTTCGGGCTCGGCGCCGCTGCTCGCCGAAACCCACCGCGAATGGTCGGCGCGCACCGGCCATGCCGTGCTCGAGCGCTACGGCATGACCGAGACCAACATGAACACGTCGAACCCCTATGACGGCGAGCGCGTGCCCGGCGCGGTCGGTTTTCCCCTCCCCGGCGTCTCCCTGCGCGTGACCGACCCCGAGACCGGCAAGGAGCTGCCGCGCGAGGAGATCGGCATGATCGAGGTCAAGGGCCCGAACGTGTTCAAGGGCTACTGGCGCATGCCGGAGAAGACCAAGGCGGAATTCCGGCCCGACGGCTTCTTCATCACCGGCGACCTCGGCAAGATCGACGGCAAGGGCTACGTCCACATCCTCGGCCGCGGCAAGGATCTCGTGATCTCCGGCGGCTTCAACGTCTATCCGAAGGAAATCGAGAGCGAGATCGACGCGATGCCCGGCGTGGCCGAGTCCGCCGTGATCGGCGTGCCGCATGCCGATTTCGGCGAGGGCGTCACCGCCGTGCTGGTCTGCAACAAGGGTGCCGAGGTCAGCGAAGCCTCCGTGCTGAAAGCACTCGACGGCCGGCTCGCCAAATTCAAGATGCCGAAGCGCGTCTTCGTGGTCGACGAGCTGCCGCGCAACACCATGGGCAAGGTGCAGAAGAACGTGCTGCGGGATACCTACAAGGATATCTACGCGAAGAAATAGACATCGCGTTGCTCCAAAACCGCACCGCACTCTCGCTGTCGTCCTGGCGAAAGCCAGGACCCATTACCCCAGGGAGAAGTTGCGGCACGAAGCTGGCAACCACGAGTCTTCGCCAAACCACTCCTTGGGGTAATGGGTCCCGGATCGGCGCTCGCTGCGCGAGCTTGTCCAGGACGACGCTGGAGTTCGCATAGCGCGCTCTCTCAACAACGTCATTGCGAGCGCAGCGAACCAATCCAGACTGCCGCCGCGGAGAGATTCTGGATTGCTTCGCTGCGCTCGCAATGACGGAGCTCGTGGCGTCTACTGCCCGCCCAACAAGCTCATCACAAACCGGCTGCCGACGATGAACAGGTAACACCCGAACGCTGTCTCCAGCGTGCGCTTCGACATCGCATGCGCGGCTCTCACGCCGAGCGGCGCGGTGACGAGGCTCATCGGCATTACCAGCACGGCACCGATCAGCGAGACATAGCCGAGCGCGAACGGGACTTGCAGCGCTGCGACGGCCGGATAGCTCGCCGCCGCCGGCCAGCCGGCATAGATGTAGCCGAGTGCGCCGGGGATCGAGATCAGCACCGCGAGCGCCGACGACGTCGCGACCGCCTGATGGATCGGCCGGCCGTAGAAGGTCATCAGCAGGTTCGAGAACAAGCCGCCGCCAATGCCCATCAGCGTCGACAGGATACCGACGCAGAAGCCGTAGATCCGCATCACCGGACCTTTCGGCAGATCGTCGCCGAGCTTCCAGGTTTCGCGCGCGAAGATCAGCCGCACGGCGGCCGACCAGGCGACGCAGACGAACACGATCTTGAACAGCCGCTCCGGCGCGTGGCGCGCGACCACGCTGCCGGCGACGACGCCGATCACGATCGGCAGCCACCAGACGCGCAGGATCGCCATGTCGACGGCGCCGCGCTTGTAATGCGCCTGGAACGAGCGGATCGAGGTCGGGATGATCACCGCAAGCGAGGTGCCGACGCAGAGCGGCATGCGCACTTCGAGCGGCACGCCGGCGATGCGGAAGCATTCGTAGAACACCGGCACGAGAATCGCGCCGCCGCCGATTCCGAACACACCGGCCAGAAATCCCGAGAGCGCGCCCGTTGCGATCAGCAGCAACGCGAGCTCCACGATCTCCCTGATATCAAGTCCCGCCATCAGCACGTCCAAAGCCTGTTCTCAACGATAGGGATAGACCCTTTCACATTGCGCTACTATCGGCGAAGCTGGATAGACTATCTTGCTGAAAACGGAAGGATGGCCATGGACCAGCTCGCGGCGATGGCGACCTTTGTCCGGGCTGTCGACAGCGGCAGCCTGTCCGCGGCGGCGCGGTCGTTGCCGAGCTCGCTGACG
The DNA here is from genome assembly GCF_042257955.1 of Bradyrhizobium sp. B025. Classification (NCBI taxonomy): domain Bacteria; kingdom Pseudomonadati; phylum Pseudomonadota; class Alphaproteobacteria; order Hyphomicrobiales; family Nitrobacteraceae; genus Bradyrhizobium; species Bradyrhizobium sp. B025. Next base: position 8,761,555 of record NZ_CP170150.1, read on the forward strand.
GCAGTGAGCCGGCAGATTTCGGCGCTCGAACAGCATTTCGGCACGCGCCTGCTGGTGCGTACGACGCGGCAGCTGGCGCTCACGGACGACGGCCGCATGCTGTACGAGCGCGCCAAGTCGATCCTCGGCGAGGTCAAGGAGATCGAGGAGGCGCTGGCGGGAAGCCGCCGCGAGCCGTCGGGGCGCCTGCGCGTGAGTGCGCCGACATTGATGGGGCGCCTGCTGATCGCACCGCTGCTGGGCGACTTTCTGCGCGCCTGTCCCTCGCTGTCAGTCGATCTGCTGCTGGTCGATCGCAACGTCAACCTGATCGAGGAGGACGTCCATCTGGCGCTTCGCGTCGGGCGCATTCCCGATTCCCAGCTCGTGACGCGGAAACTCGCGGAGGTGCAGATGATCCATTGCGCCTCGCCTGGCTACCTCGCGCGCCGCGGCGAGCCGCAGAGCCCGTCCGATCTGCCGCGGCATGATTGCCTGGTGTTCTCCGATGCGCCGGGTGCAGCGACCTGGCGATTCGGCCGCGACGCGAAGGGCGGATCGCGAATCAGGATAGCGGGACGGCTCTGGGTCAACAGTCTCGACGCGCTCGCCAGCGCCGCGGAGAACGGCGCCGGCATCGTCCGCGTGCCGTCATGGCAGGTGGAAAGGCAACTTGTTGAGGGGCGCCTGCGTCGTCTGTTGCGTGAGCATGAACCTGCTCCGGCTCCGCTCCACACGCTCTATCAGCCGTCGCGCCTGGGGTCGGCGAAGATTCGTGCATTCATCGATTTCCTGGTCGAGCGATGGCGCGGCAGCGATCCCCTCGGGCGCTGATTCCTGCGGCGGGGTGGGATGCAGGCCGCGCATATCCACCCGTCAAACGAAAAATCGGTGCGCGCGGCGGAAATCGAAATTGCCTCGCCGGCGATTCGTGCCGACGTGGGCGTCATGAACTGACTGGTTCGAACTCTGGCTGGCCCGCGGCGGCTTAGAGCCGTTCCAATAGTAATTTCAATGTGCCTCGGCCGTCGCCACAAAGGATGAATATACATTCTATTCTTTGTCGGCACACCATTGCTCTGGTATACCAAGCCCCTGATTGGCCTTGTTTCATCAACGCTGTAGCGCTGAACGGCGGTTCGATTTATGGCGATTTGGTGATTGCGCAGGCCAAATCGACTCCGTAAATAGAGCCGACCTTTCGCGATCCCCGCGCGCCCCCTGCTGGGCCGCTACACAACATCAAAGCCCATGACCGCACGGATCGAACGACCGCTTTCACCACACATGCAAGTCTACCGCTGGACGTTGACGATGGCGCTGTCCATCGTCCATCGCGCCACCGGAATCGCCCTCTATGCCGGAACCCTGCTGCTGGCCTGGTGGCTGATCGCGGCGGCCTCCGGCCCCGCCGCCTATTCCCACGTCCAGGCCTTCACCGGCAGCATCATCGGCCGGCTGATCGTGTTCGGCTACACCTGGGCGCTGATGCACCATATGCTGAGCGGCATCCGGCACTTCGTCTGGGACCTCGGCTACGGCTTCAAGGCCAATGAGCGCGAAGCGCTGACCTGGGGCGCGCTGATCGGCGGCATCGTGCTGACGGTGCTGATCTGGATCGTCGCCTACGCGATCGGAGGTGGACGATGAGCGCAACCGATACGCCGAAGCGCAGCATGCGCACCCCGCTCGGCCGCGTCCGCAATCTCGGCGCGGCGCATTCGGGCACGTCGGACTTCTGGCGCCAGCGCATCACCGGCGTCGCGATGGTGCTGATGATGATCCCGGTGATCGTGATCATCGTGATGCTGTTCGGCCGCAACCAGGCCTTCGTAGCGCAGACCATCGGCTCGCTGCCGATCGCCATCATCATGCTGCTCTTCATCTTCGCCAGCGCCTGGCACATGAAGATCGGCATGCAGGTGGTGATCGAGGACTACGTCCATAACGAGAAGCTGAAGCTCACGGCGATCATGCTCAACAACTTCTTCTCGATCGCCGTGGCACTCGCCTCGACCTACGCGATCCTGAAACTTTCATCCGGAGTGTAACCCATGGCCAACGAGACGAATGGCAAGGGCAACGGCGCTCCCGCCACCAACGGAAAAGCCTATCCCATCGAAGACCACACCTATGACGTCGTCGTGGTCGGCGCCGGCGGCGCGGGACTGCGCGCCGTGGTCGGCTGCAGCGAGGCGGGCCTGCGCACGGCCTGCATCACCAAGGTGTTTCCGACCCGCTCGCACACGGTCGCGGCGCAAGGCGGCATCTCCGCCTCGCTCGGCAACATGCACAAGGACGACTGGCGCTGGCACATGTACGACACCGTGAAGGGGTCGGACTGGCTGGGCGACCAGGACGCGATCGAATACATGGTGCGCAACGCGCCCGACGCGGTCTACGAGCTCGAACATTGGGGCGTGCCGTTCTCGCGCACCGAGGACGGCAAGATCTACCAGCGCCCGTTTGGCGGCATGACGTTGGACTTCGGCAAGGGTCAGGCGCAGCGCACCTGCGCCGCCGCGGACCGCACCGGCCATGCCATGCTGCACACGATGTACGGCCAGTCGCTGCGTCACGCGGCCGAATTCTTCATCGAGTTCTTCGCCATCGACCTGATCATGGACGACCAGGGCACCTGCCGCGGCGTCATCGCGCTCAAGCTCGATGACGGCACGCTGCATCGCTTCCGCGCCCAGACCGTGATTCTCGCGACCGGCGGCTACGGCCGCGCCTATGCCTCCTGCACCTCGGCGCACACCTGCACCGGCGACGGCGGCGGCATGGTGCTGCGCGCCGGCCTGCCGATGCAGGACATGGAGTTTGTGCAGTTCCATCCGACCGGCATCTACGGCTCGGGCTGTCTCGTCACCGAAGGCGCGCGCGGCGAAGGCGGCTATCTCGTCAACTCCGAGGGCGAGCGCTTCATGGAGCGCTACGCGCCGTCGGCCAAGGACCTCGCATCGCGCGACGTCGTCTCGCGCGCAATGACCATCGAGATCCGTGAAGGGCGCGGCGTCGGCAAGAAGAAGGACCACATCTTCCTTCATCTCGACCATCTCGATCCCGCGGTGCTGGCCGAGCGCCTGCCGGGCATCTCCGAATCCGCGAAGATCTTCGCCAATGTCGACGTGACGCGCGAGCCGATCCCGATCGTGCCGACCGTGCACTACAACATGGGCGGCATCCCGACGAACTATCACGGCGAAGTGCTGACCAAGAAGGACGGCGACGACAACGCCGTCATCCCCGGCCTGATGGCGATCGGCGAAGCGGCCTGCGTCTCCGTGCACGGCGCCAACCGTCTCGGCTCCAACTCGCTGATCGACCTCGTGGTGTTCGGCCGCGCCGCCGCGCTGCGGCTGGCCGAGAAGCTCACGCCCAACGCCAAGCAGCCCGAGCTGCCGGCGAACTCCGCCGAGCTCGCGCTCGGCCGCCTCGATCATTACCGCTACGCCTCCGGCGGCACGCCGACCGCAAAGCTGCGCGAAGGCATGCAGCACGTGATGCAGAGCAACTGCGCCGTGTTCCGCACCGGCGAAGTCCTGAGCGAAGGCCAGAACCTGATCGAGAAGGTCCACAGCGGCATCACCGACATCGCCGTGTCCGACCGCTCGCTGGTGTGGAATTCGGACCTCGTCGAGACGCTGGAGTTCGACAATCTGATCGCGCAGGCGGTGGTGACGATGAACTCGGCCGCCAACCGCACCGAGAGCCGCGGCGCCCACGCCCGCGAGGATTTTTCCGAGCGCGACGACAAGAACTGGATGAAGCACACGCTGGCCTGGCTGGACGATGCCGGCAAGGTCAAGATCGAGTATCGCCCGGTTCACGACTACACCATGACCAACGACGTGCAGTACATCCCGCCCAAGGCGCGCGTGTACTGATCGAACAGTAGCCGTCATTCCGGGGCGATGCATCGACCCCGGAATCTCGAGATTCCGGGTCTGGTCCTTTGGACCATCCCGGAATGACGAAAGGTTAGAGCAATGGTTGAATTCGCACTTCCGAAGAACTCCAAGATCACCGGCGGCAAGACCTGGCCGAAGCCCGCGGGCGCGACTGACGTTCGCGAATTCCGCGTCTATCGCTGGAATCCGGACGACGGCAAGAATCCGAGCGTCGACACCTACTACGTCGACACCAATGATTGCGGTCCGATGGTGCTGGACGGCCTGATCTGGATCAAGAACAACATCGACCCGTCGCTGACCTTCCGCCGCTCCTGCCGCGAAGGCGTCTGCGGCTCCTGCGCCATGAACATCGACGGCCAGAACACGCTGGCCTGCACCCGCTCGATGCACGACGTGAAGGACGGCGCGGTGAAGATCAATCCGCTGCCGCACCAGCCGGTCGTCAAGGACCTCGTCCCCGACCTCACCAATTTCTACGCGCAGTATGCCTCGGTCGAGCCGTGGCTGAAGACGACCTCGCCGACACCGCAGAAGGAATGGCGCCAGAGCCACGAGGACCGCGAGAAGCTCGACGGCCTCTACGAGTGCATCCTCTGCGCCTGCTGCTCGACCTCGTGCCCGAGCTATTGGTGGAACAGCGACCGCTATCTCGGCCCCGCCGCGCTGCTGCAGGCCAACCGCTGGGTCTCCGATTCGCGGGACGAGGCGACCGGCGAGCGGCTCGACAATCTCGAGGACCCGTTCCGGCTCTACCGCTGCCACACCATCATGAACTGCGCCAAGGCGTGCCCGAAAGGCCTCAACCCGGCGGAAGCCATCGCCGAGCTCAAGCTCAAGATGGTCGAGCGGCAGATCTAGACCTGATCCATGCTTCGATCCCCGGCCGAGATGGCCGGGGCCTGCTACGGCCGGCGTCAATTTGAGTAGATTTTTCCGCCAACCCGCGCCGCGGGCGATTATCTGGAATTGCAACCACCGGTTCCGGTCATAAGCGGCTTCCTTCCCAGCGGGAAATTCAGTTAAGCTCGGGTCCAGGGACCGGAGCGACTGTGCAGGGTGCGCAACGCAATTCGCTGAAGCTGTTGCAGTGGATGATGGCGGCATCCCTGGCATTGCCGATTGCCCTGTTCGCGATCGCCGCCACGATCTCCTACACATCGACCAAAGATATCGCCGACCGCGAGATCGAGCGCACCCTCGACGTCGCGCATGAGCACGCGCTCAAGGTGTTCGAGACCATCGACCGCAGCCTTGCCGAGCTCAACGAGGTCGTGCGCGGCCTCCCCGACGACCTCATCCGCGCGCGCGAACCGGCGCTGCACCGCCGCCTGAAGCGGCTGGCCGATTCGCTGCCGCAGCTCAAATCGGCCTGGATCTTCGATGCGAACGGAAAGGCGCTGGTCAACAGCCTCGCCTCGCCGCCGCCGGAGCTGAGCTTCGCGGACCGCGACTACTTCTACGCCCATGTCGACCAGGCCATCGGCACGTTCATCGGCATGCCCCTGACGCCGCGTCCGCCCTATCAGGGTGCGCGCTTCTTCGGGATGAGCCGCCGCCGCGACTCCGACGACGGCAGCTTCATCGGCGTGATCCAGGCCTCCGTCCTGCCGGAATATTTCGAGAGCTTTTACGCCAGGATCGGCTCCGATCCCGGCAGCTTCTTCGCGATGGGTCGCGCCGACGGCGTGGTGCTGGCGCATTTTCCGCGGCTCGACCGCGACCTCCGGCTCGATCCAGGCGGGCCGGTCGGCCGCCAGATCGCCGCGCGCCCCGCGCACGGGCTCATGACCATCGCCTGGCCGTCAGACGGGATCGAGCGCCGGCTCGGCTACAGGCGCATCGCCGAGTATCCGATCTATGTCAGCGCGGGGCTCGAGACCTCGGCGATCCGCGCGCGCTGGCTCGCCACAATGGGCCAGCATCTGGTGTTCGGCGTTCCCGCGACCGCACTGCTGTTCCTGCTGCTCGCGTTCGCCTTCCGGCGCACCCAGCATCTCCAGACCGAAGCCGCAAAGCGGCGCGAGGCCGAGGAGGCGCTCAAGCACAGCCAGCGCCTGGAGGCGCTGGGCCAGCTCACCGGCGGCGTCGCACACGACTTCAACAATCTGCTGACCGTGATCCGCGCCTCCGTCGACCTCTTGAACCGGCCGCAACTGACGGAGGAGCGGCGGCAGCGCTACATGACCGCGATCGCGGATGCGGTCGCGCGCGCCGCCAGGCTGACGTCGCAGCTCCTCGCCTTCGCGCGGCGCCAGACCCTGAAACCGGAGGTGTTCGACGTCGGCGAGCGGATGCAGTCGCTGCACGACATGCTCGCTACCCTGCTGGGACCCGCGATCGAGATCGCGACACAGCTGCCGGCCGAGCCGTGCCTCGTCAATGCCGATGCCAGCCAGTTCGAGACGGCGCTGATCAACATGGCGACCAATGCGCGCGATGCCATGCAGGGCAAGGGCCGGATCAGCTTCAAGGTCGAGGTGGCGACGACCGTTCCGGACACGCTGGCGCATCTTCCGGGCGGTCATATCCCTGACAGCAATGGCTTCGTCTGCGTCGTCGTTAGCGATACCGGAATCGGCATTCCGGCCGCGCGCCTCGGGCGCATCTTCGAGCCGTTCTTCACCACCAAGCAGGTCGGCCACGGCACGGGTCTTGGCCTTTCCCAGGTGTTTGGCTTTGCCCGGCAATCCGGCGGCGAGGTGACGGTCACGAGCGAAGTCGGCCAGGGCAGCACCTTCTCGCTCTATTTGCCGCGCGTGCCGGCGGACCTGCTGCCGCAGCAGCAGGCGCCCAACACGGCGCCGGCGCAGCCGGGCAGCGGCATGTCGGTGCTGGTGGTCGAGGACAATATCGAGCTCGCCAATTTCGCCGCCGATGGGCTGACCGAGCTCGGCTACAGCATCACCCTGGTCGACAACGCCGCCGACGCGCTCGCCGAGCTGGTCGTGGACACGGATCGTTTCGACGTCGTGTTCTCGGATGTGGTCATGCCCGGCATGACCGGGCTCGAACTGGCGCGGGCGATCCGCGATCGCGGCATCGGCGCACCGGTCGTGCTGACCACCGGCTACAGCGAGGCGCTGGCGCAGGACGGCAGCGACGGTTTCGAACTCGTGCAAAAGCCCTATTCGATCGAGGAGCTGTCGCAGATCCTCCACAGAGCCGCGCGGCTGCGGCGGGTACGCGGTGGCGCGGCCGAATAGCCCGGCCTCGGAACCGCAGGGAACCGACTGATTTCCCTTGCGTTGTCCGGCCATGCAAAAACCGGCCGGGAAGCGCGAACAGGGCAAGAAGCCGCCCATCATCGAAATCGAGGGCGAGACTGGCGAGGACGTGGCTCCGCCCCCGCCCGAGGAGCTCGAACCCGATCCCGAGCTGTCACCTGAGGAGGCCGAGCAGGCGCGCAAGGATTATCTGCTGACCCGCTTCTGGATCAGCGCGCGCGGCTTCTGGGGCCGCAACGGCGATCGCCTCGCCTGGCCGTTCTCGATCGGCCTCGGCATGCTGATCGTCCTCACCGTCGCCTTCCAGTACGGCATCAATGTCTGGAATCGCGCGATCTTCGACGCCATCGAGAAGCGCGATGCGACCAGCGTGTTTCATCTCACCGCGGTGTTCGTGCCGCTCGCGATCGGCAGCATCGTGCTCGGCGTGGCCCAGGTGTTCGCGCGGATGGGCATCCAGCGGCGCTGGCGCGCCTGGCTCACGGCGAGCGTGCTGACGCGGTGGCTCGCCAACGGGCGTTACTACCAGCTCAACCTCGTCGGCGGCGACCACAAGAATCCCGAATACCGGATCGCGGAGGATCTGCGCATCGCGACCGATTCGCCGGTCGATTTCCTCGCCGGCGTCACCTCGGCACTGCTGTCGGCGGTGACCTTCATCGTCGTGCTCTGGACCATCGGCGGCGCGCTCACGATCGCGCTGGGTGGATCGACCATCACCATTCCCGGCTTCCTCGTGATCGCCGCGATCCTCTACGCCGCGATCGCATCGAGCTCGATCGTGGTGATCGGCCGCCGCTTCGTGCAGATCTCCGAAGACAAGAACCAGGCCGAGGCCGATTTCCGCTACACCCTGACGCGGGTGCGCGAGAACGGCGAGAGCATCGCGCTGCTCGGCGGCGAGGAGGAGGAGCGCGGCGGCATCGACCGCAATTTCACCAACGTGCTGCGGCAATGGGCGCGGCTCGCCGGCCAGCACATGCGCACCACGCTGGTGTCACAGGGATCGAACCTCGTTGCACCGGTGGTGCCTCTGCTGCTCTGCGCACCCAAATTCCTCGACGGCAGCATGACGCTCGGACAGGTGATGCAGGCGGCCTCCGCCTTCACCATCGTGCAGGGCGCGTTCGGCTGGCTGGTCGACAATTATCCGCGGCTGGCCGACTGGAACGCCTGCGCGCGCCGCATCGCCTCGCTGATGATGTCGCTGGACGGCCTCGAGCGCGCCGAGCAGGGCGACGGCATCGGCCGCATCAAGCGCGGCGAGACCAGCAACGAGGCGATGCTGGAGCTGAACGACCTCTCGGTCACGCTCGACGACGGCACCGCCGTGGTCGGCGAGACCGAGGTGGTGATCGAGCCCGGCGAGCGCCTGCTGGTCGCCGGCGAATCCGGCACCGGCAAGAGCACGCTGGTGCGCGCCATTGCGGGGCTGTGGCCGTGGGGCGGCGGCAGCGTCAATTTCCATCCCGACCGGCGGCTGTTCATGCTGCCGCAGCGGCCTTACGTGCCCTCCGGATCCCTGCGCCGCGCGGTCGCCTATCCCGGGGCCGAAGACGACTGGACCGTCGACGAAATCGGAGAAGCCCTGCACAAGGTCGGCCTCGACCATCTCAAGGAGAAGATCGAGGAGGAAGGACCGTGGGATCAGACGCTGTCCGGCGGCGAGAAGCAGCGCCTCGCCTTCGCTCGGCTCCTGCTGCACAACCCCGACATCGTCGTCCTTGACGAGGCGACCTCGGCGCTCGACGAGAAGAGCCAGGACAAGATGATGAAGATGGTCACCGACGCGCTGCCGAAGGCGACCATCGTCAGCGTCGCGCACCGCGTCGAGCTGGAGGCCTTCCACAGCCGCAAGATCGTGCTGGAGCGGCGCAAGGGCGGCGCCAAGCTCGTCAGCGACATCGACCTGATCCCGCGCAAGGGCCGGCGCAGGCTGCTCGGCCGCTTCCTGCGCCCGCGCAAGCCAGCGCCGACAAGGGCGGCGTGAAGCGCTTCTCTCTCCCTCGTCGTCCCGGACAAGCGCAGCGAAGCGGAGCGCCGATCCGGGACCCATACCCACAGGGAGAGACTTGGCGAAGACTCGGAGTGGGAGTTTGGCGTCACGACTCCTCCCTGGGGTTACGGGTCCCGGGCTCGCTTCGCGCCCCGGGACGACACCGGTGATCGAGCGTTGGAGTCCCCGGCAAAACCGGCTATGCATGCGCCGCTTGCAACGAGGACCACCTGCTTGACGACCGACAACGCCCCTTCGTCCGCGCCGTTCGGCACGTTTGCGCCGAATGCGGCGCAGGCCGCGATCATTCGCCTCGCGACGCAATCGGGGCTGAAGCGCGGCGCGTTCCGGCCCTGGCTGTCGCGGCTGGTCAATCTGCTGCGCGGCGGTCCGGTCGACGTGCAGTATCAGGGCGCCTCGTTCCGCTTCTACCACCAGGGCAGCGCGACCGAGCGCGGCGCGCTGTTCAACCCCGACTACAATCTCGACGAGCTCGACTTCCTGCGCCAGCATACCCCGGCGGGCGGCGTGTTCGTGGACGTCGGCGCCAATGTCGGCACGTTTGCCCTGGTGATGGCGCGGCAGGTCGGGCCCGCAGGCAAGGTGATCGCGATCGAGCCGCATCCGCTGACCTTCGGACGTCTCTCCTTCAACCACGCCGCCTCGAAAGCGACGCAGGTCCGCCTGGTGCAGGCCGCAGCAGGCGACAGCGACGGCGAGCTGATGATCGAGAGCGGCGGCGGCAATCTCGGTGCCACCCACGTCGTCACCGGCACGGCCAGCGCCGATGCGATCAAGGTCCCGTCGCTGCGCTTGATGCGCATTCTCGACGAGGCCGGCGTCACGCAGGTCGACGCGCTCAAGATCGACGTCGAAGGCTTCGAGGACCGCGTGCTGACCGGCTTCTTCCGCGACGCGCCGCAAGCGCTGTGGCCACGCGCGGTGGTGATCGAGCATCTGTCACAAAAGGAATGGCAGCAGGATTGTATTGCCGACATGGTCGCGCGCGGCTTTGCGATCGCACGCAAGACACGAAGCAATACGTTCCTGTCACGCTGACAGGGGCGAACAACGGAGGTTGCGATGATCGACCATTTGGGTTTCTCCGTCTCCGACTATGAGCGCGCGAAAGCGTTCTATGCCAAGGCGCTGGCGCCGCTCGGCTACAGCCTCATCATGGAGGTCACGGCGGAGCAGACCGGCCACGATCCGGCCGCCGGCTTCGGTGCCGACGGCAAGCCGGATTTCTGGATTGGCGGCGAAGGCGCCATGAACAAGCCGGTGCATGTCGCGATCGCGGCAAAGGACCGCGCCACGGTCGACGCCTTCTACAAGGCGGCAATCGCGGCCGGTGGTCGCGACAACGGACCGCCCGGCATCCGTCCGCACTATCATCCGAACTATTACGGCGCCTTCGTGCGGGACACCGACGGCCATAACATCGAAGCCGTCTGTCACGCGCCCGAATAGGCGCGCCCCGCGACGACGCGGCAAGGAACATCGGCGCGGCATCGCCGTTGTTGTCCTCTGGACAACCGAACTCGATGATGCCGATGCCGATCGAACCGCCCGAGATTCCACCGGCAACACCGGGGACTCCCACCGAGCCGCCGCCTGGAATTCCGCCGGGCAATCCTCAGCCCGAAATCACGCCGCCGGTGCACGAGCCCGGCGAATCACCGCGGCCCGACGAATTGCCGGGCCGCATGCCTGAAGAGATTCCAACGCGCGGGCCGAACGGGCCGCTCACTCCCGGTCCTGCGACGGACGCAACTCCGCGGCGGGATCACATATGAGGCGAACCATCGCATGTGAGGCGATTGCAACCCACGCCTGAATGCGCAATGAACGTCGGCATAATGAGGTGATTTGCGTGCAGAAATAAATCGGGCCGCGCCCGCTTTGCTCGCCACAATGCGGCCTAACGCGTAGCTGTTCATCCCACCACTTCGTCAAAGAACCTTCCGGGGAAGTTCACCACTATGACCAATCTTCGTTTCGTGCTGCTTGCCACCACGGCTCTGACCGCGATGCAATTGGCAAACACCGCATCGCATGCGCAAGGCGCTTCGCCGCTCGTGGTCGCGCAGGCCCAGCCTCAAGAGACGGGCCCTGACGGAAAACCGAAGCAGCCGCCGAAGGGACCGCCAGGGGCTGCGCCGCCTGCTGCGCCCGCGCGCCCGGCCGCTCCGCCGCCCGCCGCTGCGCCGCCGCACCCGCCCGCTGCGCCTCCGCCGGCCGCCGCGCCGCCGCGCCCCGCGGCGCCGCCTCCGCCTCCGCCTGCGGCACGTCCGGCTCCGCCGCCCCCGCCACCGCCGCCTGCAGCTCCGAAGCAGCCTTCGCCGCCTCCGGCCGCGGCCCCGCAGCAGCACGCCCCGACACCGCCGCCTCCGGCTCCGCCCGCAGCACGTCCGGCGCCCACGCCACCCGCGCCGCCGCCCGCCGCAGCTCCACAGCACGCGCCGCCGACTCCGCCTCCTCCCGCGGCACGTCCGACTCCGACACCTCCGCCGCCGCCTCCTGCAGGCCCCGCGGCGCGGCCCACGCCTGCGCCCACAGCGACGCCGACGCCCGCGGCTCCTCCGCCCGCAGCGCCGACGGCCCGCCCCGGCTCGCCTGCGCCGGCAGCCACTCCCGCTCCGACGCCGACACCCGCACCGACAGCAACACCTGCGCCGACCGCGACGCCGGCTCCGGGCAGCACGCCCGGCGCTCCGCCGGCCGGACGCCCCGGTGCACCGCCGCCCGGCGTACGGCCCGGTTCGCCCCCGGCTGCAGGATCACCGCCAGCTCCAGGCGCTACGCCCGCTCCAACGACCACGCCGGCACCCGGCGGCACCGCGACGCCGCCATCCGGACGTCCGGGTCCTGCACCGACGCCCGCGCCCGGCGCGGCGACCCCGGCTCCGACGGCAACGCCGGCCCCCGGCGGCGCTCTGACGCCGCCGCCCGGACGTCCCGGTGCGGGACCGACGCCAGGACCTCAGGGTGGAACGCCGCCCGCCGGCGCGCCCGCTGCCGGAACTCCGGCTGCGCCGCCCCAGGCCGGCGGCCTCCCGGCCCGGCCCGCGGCTCCTGCCGGTGCCGCAGCGCCGAGCACAGTCCCGGGCTCGGCGGCCGCAACGCCGCCGCCCAACAGGGCGCAATTCGCTCCGCCGACGGTTACGCCTGCCTTCCAGGCCGCGCCGACAGTCGTCGCACCGCTGCCACCTCCGCCGCGTCCGCCGCAGCGTGACCTGACGCCGCTCGCGATCGGTGCGGGCGTCGTGGCCGGCGCCGTGATCGGTGCGACCATCGCCGACCTGCACAACCAGCGACGCGAGTCCATCGAAGGCGGCCGCACCGTCTACACCGAGCCGGATCGCATCATCATCCGCGATCCCGGCGGGCAGGCCTACGTCCGCGGCAACGATCTCTATCGCTTCCGCTATGGCGCCCGCGACATCCGCACCGACACCGTCGGCGGCGATACTCGCACCGTCGTGATCCGTCCCGACGGCAGCGAGATCATCACCGTGGTCGCTCCCGACGGTCGGTTGCTGCGGCGAATTCGCAGGGACCCCGGCGGGCGCGAGCTCATCATCATCGACAACAGCTACCGCGATCCGCAGTCGGTCGGCGGCTTCTATGTCGACGCGCCGCCGCCGGTCGTGAACATTCCCTACGATCGCTACATCGTCGACGCGGAGGAGGCGTCGCCGGACGTGATCTACCAGACCATGGAGGCACCGCCGGTGCAGCGGATCAATCGGCGCTACACGCTCGACGAGATCCGCTACAGCCCGAATATTCGCATGCAGATGCCGAGCATCGACGTCAACACGATCACCTTCGAGACGGGTTCGTGGACGATCCCACCGGATCAGGCGGCGAAGCTGCAAGTGATCGCCGACGGCCTCAACCGTGCGATCCAGGCCAACCCGCGCGTGGTGTTCCTGATCGAGGGACATACCGACGCGGTCGGCAACGAGGTCGACAATCTGTCGCTGTCGGACCGCCGCGCGCAGTCCGCGGCCGAATTGCTGACCCAGCAGTTCGGTGTGCCTGCGGAGAACCTGACGTCGCAGGGCTATGGCGAGCAGTACCTGAAGGAGCAGACGCAGGGGCCGAGCGCGATCAACCGGCGCGTCACCGTCCGCAACATCACGCCGCTGCTCAACGGCGGTCAGGCCTCGCTGCCACCGCCCCCGCCCGGCACCGCGCCGCCGCGGTAACGGCACACACAAACGCAAAATGGCCGGGTGAAATCCCGGCCATTTTTGTTTTCGTTGTTGCGCGCGACGTTGCGGCACATCGCGCAATCGTAGGGTGGGCAAAGGCGCGCGAGCGCCGTGCCCACCACTATCTCGGACGTGGAAGGATGGTGGGCACGCTTCGCCTTGCTCACCCTACGGCTACGAAAATCTCAGCCCTTGTCGTTCTCCAGCCGGAAGATCTGCGCGCCTTCGCTGCCCGAAAGCAGGCCGGTGTCCGTATAGAGCTTCAGCTTGGTGCGCGTGTCGGCGATGTCGAGGTTGCGCATGGTGAGCTGACCGATGCGATCGGCCGGCGTGAACGCCGCGTCCTCGACCTTCTCCATGCTGAGCCGCTCCGGCGCATAGGTGAGGTTCGGGCTTTCCGTGTTCAAAATCGAATAATCGTTGCCGCGGCGCAGCTCGAGCGTCACCTCGCCGGTGACGGCGCGCGCGACCCAGCGCTGCGCGGTCTCGCGCAGCATCAGGGCCTGCGAATCGAACCAGCGGCCCTGATAGAGCAGGCGCCCGAGACGCATGCCGCTGATGCGGTACTGCTCGATGGTGTCCTCGTTGTGAATGCCGGTGACGAGGCGCTCATAGGCGATGTGCAAGAGCGCCATGCCGGGCGCCTCATAGATGCCGCGGCTCTTGGCCTCGATGATGCGGTTCTCGATCTGGTCGCTCATGCCGAGGCCGTGGCGGCCGCCGATCGCGTTGGCTTCGAGGAACAGCGCGACGGGATCGGTGAAGGTCTGGCCGTTCAGCGCGGTGGGCTGGCCTTCCTCGAAACGCACGACGACCTTCTCGGCCTTGACGTTGCAGTCCTCGCGCCAGAACGGCACGCCCATGATCGGGTTGACGATCTTGATGCCGCTGTCGAGGCTCTCGAGATCCTTGGCTTCATGCGTGGCGCCGAGCAGATTGCTGTCGGTCGAATACGCCTTCTCGGCGCTCATCTTGTAGGCGAAACCCTGGGCAGTCATGAACGCCGACATCTCGGCGCGGCCGCCGAGCTCGTCGATGAACTGCTGGTCGAGCCAGGGCTTGTAGATGCGCAGGCTCGGATTGGTGAGCAGGCCGTAGCGATAGAAGCGCTCGATGTCGTTGCCCTTGAAGGTCGAGCCGTCGCCCCAGATGTTGACGCCGTCCTCCTTCATCGCCGCAACCAGCATCGTGCCGGTGACGGCACGGCCGAGCGGCGTGGTGTTGAAATAGGTGATGCCGCCGGTCGAGATGTGGAAGGCGCCGGACTGGATCGCGGCGATGCCTTCGTGGACGAGCTGCGTGCGGCAATCGACCAGCACGGCCTTCTCGGCACCGAATTCCTGCGCCTTGCGCGGGATCTCGTTGTAGTCGGCTTCATCGGGCTGGCCGAGATTGGCGGTATAGGCGTAGCAGCGCGCGCCCTTCTGCTTCATCCAGAGCAGCGCCGCGCTGGTGTCGAGCCCGCCCGAAAACGCGATGCCGACTTTCTCGCCCTTGGGCAGGCTTTTCAGGATCGTGGTCATGGGGCTTCCAATCGGGTCTCAAAGGGTCTGATTTCGGGGCGAACTTGACCGGGCGAATATCAAATTTCGCGGGGCTGGGCACGCATTTAATGGCTCAAACCGAGGGTTCGGCGCCCGTCTTGCGGCCGAACAGGCGCTGGCGGAGCCGGTAGGCGGGCATGTTCAGCCGGGTCAGGGCGGCGTCGACCGCCTGGTCCGAAAACCGCGTCCGCGGCCAGCGGTAAATCATCGCGTAGGCGAACCAGATCACGACGAAGGTGACGAGGCCGGCGATCGACACGTCGGTGAAGAAGTGCCCGCCGAAGGCCATGCGGAGCCCGCTGGTCACAAGGCCGAAGACGACCGCGCCGGCATAGGCGAGCGGGCGCCACGCCGGCGGCGCCAGCGCAGCCGGCGCCAGCGTCCAGAACGCAGTCGCGCCCTCGCCCGAGAAGAACGAGCAGTTGCGCACGCAGCCGCCGCGCGGATCCCACCACGGCACGAACTGCTGGTCGCCGGCAAACTGCGTCACCACCACCGGGCGCGGCCGGCCCCAATAGGTCTTGAAGGTGAGGTTGGTGAGGATTCCGGCCGACAGGATGATCGTCACCAGAAGGAACACGATCGCGCGCCCCGACACCATCAGCGGCCGATCGGGCCGGATCATCTTGACCACAAGCGCCGCCAGCGAGGGCAGCGCGAACGCCCAGGCGATCCACATCGCCGCATCACGCGCGACGCCGGCCCAGCCGCTCGATTTGAGCGGAAACGTCTTCGTCTCGGGATCGAAGAACAGCGCGGCGAGCTTGAGATCGAGTTCGGGATAGAGGCCGAAAACGACACCGATCACGAGCCACAGCGCCAGGGCGATGAAAAGTCCAGTCCGGTTCATGCCGCGCGGTTTAGCGGAGTGGGGCGGGGATGAAAACCCTTTCACCGTCATTCCGGGGCGGCTCGCAGAGCCGAACCCGGAATCTCGAGATTCCCCGGTGCGCAATTGCGCACCTGAGGTCTGGTCCTTCGGACCATCCCGGAATGACAGCGCCAGTCACCGCGCATCGGGCCTCGACTGCGACGGCAGCGGCGGAGGCGGCTTGCGCGGGGGTGGCGGATTGCGCCAGGCGCCGGCGTTGCGGCCGGCGATCAGCCAGTAGACCACGCCGGCCACGATGCCGGCGCCGGTCATGATCTCGAGGTGACGCCGCACGACGCCTTCGAACTGCAACGTGTCGGAGTGAAAGGGAACGAGGCCGAGGTAGCAGGCGAGCCCCACAACGCCGCCGCCGACGGCGTAGGCCAGTGCGCTGCGGATGTAGAGCGCTTCAGTGATCGCGACGATCACCGCCGCCGGCACCAGCGCAAAGCCGGAGACGAAGATGAAACCGAATCCGAGCAGGATGTCGATCGCGCCTTCATCGACGGGGCCTGCGCCGAGATCGGCGAATTCCGGAAACAGCAGCGCGACGACGACGATCATGCCGCCGACGAAGCAGGCGGCGAGAAAGCCCATGAAGATGACGACGAGGCGGCCGATCAGGGACATCTGATGGCCCTGTTGAGTGTCATCGTCATTCCGGAGCGGTGCGCAGCACCGAATCCGGAATCTCGAGATTCCGGGTTCGCGCTACGCGCGCCCCGGAATGACGGCTCATAAACGCAGATGGTCGGATCAAGCCCAGGCATGACGAGAGTGCACGAGGCACGCATCCTCAATCCGTCATCGCCATGGCGCGCAGCGTCTGGCGTTCGCGGGCCGAGAGCTTTTCGGTTTCCGACTTGAGCTGGCCGCAGGCGGCGAGGATGTCGCGGCCGCGCGGGGTGCGCACCGGCGAGGAATACCCGGCGTTGAAGATGTATTCGGAGAATTTCTCGATCTGGTCCCAGTCCGAGCATTCATAGGCGGTGCCGGGCCAGGGATTGAACGGGATCAGGTTGATCTTGGCGTGAATGCCCTTGAGCAGCTTCACCAGCAGCTTCGCATCGTCGAGCGAATCGTTGACGCCCTTGAGCATCACATATTCGAAGGTGATGCGGCGTGCGTTCGAGGCGCCGGGATAGTCGCGGCAGGCCTGCAGCAGCTCCTTGATCGGATATTTGCGGTTGAGCGGCACCAGCTCGTTGCGCAATTCGTCGCGCACCGCGTGCAGCGAGATCGCGAGCATCACACCGATCTCCTCGCCCGCGCGCACGATGTTCGGCACAACGCCCGAAGTCGACAGCGTGATGCGGCGGCGGGAGATGCCGATGCCTTCGTTGTCGCCGACGATGAGCAGCGCATCGCGCACCGCATCGAAATTGTAGAGCGGCTCGCCCATGCCCATCATCACGATGTTGGTGACGCGGCGCGTGCCGTCCTCGCGATCGGCCCAGTCATTGAGGCGATCGCGTGCGACCATCACCTGTCCCACGATCTCGCCGGCGGTGAGGTTGCGCACCAGGCGCTGCGTGCCGGTGTGGCAGAACGAGCAATTCAGGGTGCAGCCGACCTGCGAGGAGACGCAGAGCGTGCCGCGATCGGTCTCGGGGATGTAGACGCACTCGACTTCATGCGCCTTCTCGACATTGTCGCCGCTCGGCAGCCGCAGCAGCCATTTGCGGGTGCCGTCGTTGGAGATCTGCTCGGCCACGACTTCGGGCCGGTCGACGGTGAAATGCTGCGCGAGCTCGGCGCGAATGCCCTTCGAGACCGAGGTCATCTCGTCGAAATTCTGGGCGCCACGGAAATACATCCAGTGCCACAGCTGCTGCACGCGCATCTTGCGCTGCGCAGGCGCGACGCCGATCTCGCCGAGGCGATCGGCAAGCTCGTTGCGCGACAGGCCGATCAGCGACGGTTTTGCCGGCGGCACATAGGTTTCGAGTGGAGTCTTCTCCACCAATATTGCGTTGTGCGGCTCGGTCGTCGGTTGCATGGAATGGACCTAATGGCTTGGTCGTTCCGGGATGGTCCGAAGGACCAGACCCGGAACCTCGAGATTCCGGGTTCGCGCTTCGCGCGCCCCGGAATGACGGAAAAACTTGGAACCGCCCCTATATAGCAACCGGAACCGCCGATTGCGACCTTATCGCCCGCAGCCTTAACGCCGGCAGTCCTGGGCGATCTTGTCGAGCGCCTGGGCGAGGCCCTTCAGCGAAAACGTGTCGGTCGTCTCCGTCCCCTTGGCCGAGATGCCTTTGACCACGAGATCGGCGGATTTGCGCATGGCTTCGACCATCCGCTCCTCCTCGGCCGCGTTCTTGATCCAGAGGCCGTCGCCCTGCGTGTACATGGCGAAAGCGGCGCCGCCGACCTCGACCGAGGATTCCGATCCCGGCTTCAGCGCGTAGCCGATCATGACAGAGACTTCGTTGTTCACCTTCTCGGCCGGTCGGGTCGAGACGAAGGCATAGGCAGGATCACGCGGCCGATTCGGCGGATTGGTCTTCGACGACGACGGCTTGGCCAGCGCAAAGCAGACCTTCTTGCCGTTGGGCGTGGCCGAATAGGCGCCCCAGGTGCCGAACTGGCCGATCAGGGTGGGCTCCGCGCCGCCCGCAACCGCCGCAGCCGGGCCCGCCGGCTTGCTCTCGGGCTTTGCAGCCGTCTTTGCTGTCGTATTGGCCGCCGGCGCAGCCGCTTTCGGTGCGGCCTCTTTGGGTGCGGACTTGGGCGCCGGTTGCGCCGTCTGAGCCCGCGCGGAATCAGTGATTCCCCACGCAGTCACGCCGGCCGTCAAAGCCAAAAATAGCACCCGCCACATGCTGGAGTGGTTCCCTCAATATTGTGACTGGAAGATGGCCCGGCCGCGCTTTGTCCCCGCGGCAGGGATAACCGGGAAAGTTCAATTTGGGAAGGCAGTTAGCGGGTTGGCAATAGCTAGCCCCGGGATCGCGCGGCACGCTGGTCGGCCCATTGCGCGTCGGTCCAGCCGAGCAGGTCTTCGGCGCCGGAACTGCGCAAATGCGCGCCGCCGTCAATCACCACCATCTCGCCGTTGATGTAGCCGGCGCGATCGGAGACCAGGAAGCTAGCGAGATCGGCAAGCTCGCTGTGGTCCCCGGTACGGCCAAGCGGGTTGCGCGCGGTCCAGCCGTCGTCGCGGCCTTCGGGGCGGAGCTGCCCCGATGCGCCGGCGGTCGGGAACGGACCCGGCGCGATCGCGACGGTACGGATGCCCTTCGGACCCCACTCCACTGCAAGGCTTTTGGTCATCGCCAGCAGCGCCGACTTCGCCATCGCCGACGGCACGGTGAAGGCGCGGCCGGTGATGGTCGAGGTCGAGAGGATCGAGAGCACGACGCCGCCATGCCTGCCGTCGATCCAGCGTTTGCCGGCGGCGAGCGTGCAATACATCGCGCCATGCAGCGTCGGCGCCAGGATCGCATCCGCGGCGCGGAAGGACAGACGCTCGCTCTGGGCAATGAAGGTCGCCGCGGCATTGTTGACGAGAATGTCGAGCGGCGCCTCGCGCCAGATCGCGTCCATCATGCTCTCGACGGCGGCGCCGTCGCGGATATCGCAGGCGATCGTGGTGACCTTGCCGCCGCTCTGCGCGCGCATCTCGGCTGCAGTCGTTTCAAGCCGGTCGAACTTGCGGCCGCAGATCACGAGCTCGGCGCCGAGCGCGAGGAAACGTCGCCCCATCGCGGCGCCGAGGCCCGAGCCGCCACCGGTGACGAGAATGCGCTTGCCTCTGAGCAGACCCGTTTCAAACATCGTTTGAATCCTTCATTTCCTTCTTGCTCCGTCATTGCGAGCGCAGCGAAGCAATCCAGACTATTTCCGCGGGACGGATTCTGGATTGCTTCGCTGCGCTCGCAATGACGCAAGGATAGGCCTGCGCGCTCCCTTAGACAAAGAATCCGGATTGTAGGGCCGCGCTAAATCCGGCAGAAACGGGCCAACTATAATTCCACCTCGAAACGCCCAAGACTTCGCTTCTCAAGAAGGTGTCGCCATGAAAGCCATTCTCTGCACGCAATATTGCCAGCCCGACGATCTCGTGCTCGCCGAGGTGCCGGATCCGGTGGCAGGTCCCGGCGAGGCCGTGATCGCGATCAAGGCGGCGGCGCTGAACTTCTTCGACATCCTGATGATCCAGGGCAAGTACCAGATCAAGCCGCCGTTCCCGTTCTCGCCGGCCGCCGAAGTCGCGGGCGTAATCGAGAGCATCGGCCCCGGCGTGACCGACCTGAAGGTCGGCGATCGCGTGGTCGCCTCCTGCGGCCACAACGGCGCGCGCGAGAAGATCGCGCTGCCGGCGGCGTCGATCGTGAAGATCCCTGACAATCTCGACTATGACCGCGCGGCCGGCATCATCATCATCTATGGCACCGCGCTGCATGCGCTGGAAGATCGCGCCAGCCCCAAGCCTGGTGAGACGCTCGCGGTGCTCGGCGCGGCCGGCGGCACGGGCCTCGCCGCCTGCGAGCTCGGCAAGCTGATGGGCCTGAAGGTGATCGCCTGCGCCTCGTCGGACGAGAAGCTCGAATTCGCGAAAGCCCATGGTGCCGAGCTCACGCTGAACTACGGCAAGGAAGATTTGAAGGAAGGCCTGCGCAAGCTCACCGGCGGCAAGGGCGTCGACATCATCTTCGATCCGGTTGGCGGCGCCTATGCCGAGCAGGCGCTGCGCTCGATCGCCTGGGAAGGCCGCTTCCTCGTGATCGGCTTTGCCGCCGGCGACATTCCGAAGATGCCGCTGAACCTCGCGCTGCTGAAAGGCTGCGACATCCGCGGCGTGTTCTGGGGCGCCTGGACCCGGCTCAACCCGGCGAAGAACCGCGCCAATCTCGAGAAGCTCGTGAAGTGGACCGCGGAAGGCAAGATCTCATCGCACGTCGATCGCACCTTCCCGCTGGCACAGACCGCGGACGCGCTGAAGGTGCTCGCGGGACGCCAGGCCATGGGCAAGGTGATCTTGCATCCGTGACGGTGCAGGCGACGGCGCGACGCCGTCGCTACGCACACACCTGTCATCGCATGTGAATTTCACGAGGATTGTCCGCGGGCTTGCTTCGCCTCTCCCGCTTGCGGGAGAGGCCGACGCGCCCCGGGCGATGCGAAGCATCGTCCCGAGCGCGGCGGGTGAGGGCTCTCGCCACACAGGGACATCCTCCGTATTCCCTGGCAATCCCGCCGCGGAGACACCCCAACCCAAGCCCTCCCCCGCAAGCGGGAGAGGGAGCCCAGCGCCGATGCCGCCGCACGGTAGCGCCTTCGCAACCACCATCGCCAAAATTGCGGTGCACTCCGCCGCGCCGCCCGAATCAAACCTAAATTTTTCCCGATTCGCCCCAACCGTTGTCGCTTTTTGGGCTGATTCAAATTGCGATTTACCGGTTCCAGTCTGCAGGGCGCTCCTGGACAAAAACAAGAAAACTAAAACCGGCACTGCCCCGCGTTGTGTCAGTATTGGGGGAAGCATCACCATGGAGACGACGGCATTCCGTCCGTCCTGGGGGTCGAGAGCGCTCGACTCCGAACAAGCGGCATCACATACGTCCACCGCATCCTACATTCGTGCGCGCGCTGAACGGACCGATCCTTCATCGCACGATCCTATGCCACTGTTCTTGTCCGATCCGCTCAGCGCGCCGGATCCACGGGAATTCGCGCCATTGGCCGTGCGCACCAGGACCAGAATCGTCCGGCGCATTCTCGCTGCCGTCCTGGCCGCGTCGGTCATCGCGGTCCCGATTGCGCTGTTTTGGTCCGACATCAACCGGCTGCTCACCGTCAACGGCGCGTCGTGGATCGGCGCGGCCGCGAACGAGGCCGCGGCTCCCGCCAATCCGCCCGCCGCACGGCAGGGTCCGGTCGAGGATGCCGCGCGTGTGACCAACACGATGCTGGCGAGCGGAGACGCACAGGATATTGCTGCACCGGCGACGCCGAGCCGCGAGGCGATCGCAACCGCCTATCAGAGCGCGCTACAGGCTCAGGCACCCGCGCCCGTACCGACACAAGTCGCCGCACAGCCCGCGCCACCGCCGCCAGCCAAGAGCCTCGACGCCGACACGTTGGCCGGCTTGATGGCGCGCGCCAAGAGCCTGATGACCATCGGCGACATCGCCGCGGCGCGTCTGCTGCTCGAGCGCGCGGCGAATGCGCAGGATGCGACGGCGGCGTTCCTGCTGGCGCAGACCTACGATCCAGCCGTCCTGGGCACCAAGGACACGCGGAGCATCACCGCCGACGCCGTCGCTGCACGCGACTGGTACCAGCGGGCCGCCAGCCTCGGATCGGCGGAGGCGCGACGGCGCCTCACCCAGCTCTCGAACTAGAACTCTTCAGGGGACATCATGCGTAACGTTTTGGGAATGGCGCTTGCCGCCATCATGACCATCTGTGCCTTCGCAGCGCGCGCCGATCAGACCGAATACGATCCGGCCAAGGTCTCGGACAGTCTGAAGGCCATCTTCCAGTTCGGCTCGACCTCGACCAAGCAAGCGCTCAACGCCAACACCGTCACGCTGATAACAGGCACGATCGGCGGCACCTATGTGCAGTTCGGCGCCGACCTCGCCTCCGTGCTCGACGACGGCAACAAGATCCGCGTGCTGCCGATCGTCGGCCGCGGCTCGGTGCAGAGCGTCGCCGACATCCTGTTCCTGCAAGGCGTCGATCTCGGCGTCGTGCGGGCCGACACGCTCGACTATCTCGAGCGCAAGGGCTTTGCCAAGGACATCAAGAAGCAGTTCACCTATGTCACCAAGCTCTACAATGAAGAGATGCAGGTGATCGCGCCGCGGTCGATCGCAACGCTGAAGGACCTCGAGGGCAAGAAGGTCAGCGTCGACCTGCCGAACGGCGGCACCTTCGTCACCGCGCTCACCGTGTTCGAGCGGCTCGGGATCAAGGCGAACTTCGTCTATGTCGAGCAGCGCATCGCGATGGAAAAGCTGAAGGCCGGCGAGATCGACGCCGTGATCGTGGTCGGCGGCAAGCCGTACAAATCGGTCTCGACCTTCGGCAATGACGGCCGCTTCCATCTCGCGAAGGTCGACTATGCAAAGCCGCTCCAGAGCGACTATCTGCCGGCGACGCTGACCGCGAAGGACTATCCGAACCTGATCAAGGAGGGCGAGAGCGTGGACACGATCGCCGTGCCTGCGGTGCTCGCGGCCTACAACTGGGCGCCCAACACCGAGCGTTATCGCAAGCTCGCACTGTTCGTGGACGCGTTCTTCACGAAATTCCCCTCGCTCCAGAACCCACCCTTCCATCCCAAGTGGAAGGAGGTCTCGCTCGCCGCGCCCCTGTCAGGCTGGAGCAGGCTGCCGGTGGCGCAGCAATGGCTCGACAAGCACGGCGTCGAGCCGGTGACGCGCCAGCGCTTCGAGGCGTTCCTGAAGCAGAGCCCCGCGGCCGCACAGGTGTCCGACGCGGACAAGGAGACCTTGTTCAAGCAATTCCAGGCGTGGGATGCGGAGAAGGCGCGGGCGCAGGCGGAGAAGAAGTAGCTCCCTCGGCGTCGTCCTGGCGAAAGCCAGGACGACACGGAGGATGTGGCGACGAGGCGTTGCCAGCAACTACTCTCCGGCCTCCGCCTCGTCCACGCCCCGCTTCAGCGCGGCGCGGGCGGCTTCGCGGTGCTCCGTCGTGATGTGGCTGGCGACCATGCGGATGGCGGTGGCGAGCACGGCGGCGTCGTCGGTGAAGCCGAGGATCGGCATCACGTCGGGGACGAAATCGAACGGCAGGATGAAATAGGCGATCGCCCCCAGCAGCGACGCCTGGACATGGCGCGGCGTCTGCCGGTCGAACGCGCAGTAGTAGGCGGCCAGCAGGTCTTCGGCGAACGGCAGATGCGCGGCGACGCGCTTCAGCTTGCGCCAGAAGCGGCGGCGAACGCTTTCACGATCTTCCGCGAGCCGATCGGCCGGCTCGAAGCCGACGCTGTGTTCGGCAGCCATGCTCCAAAACTCCCCGTTCAGCCCGGAGCGGCGGATCGCCGCATCCCCTGCTGATCACAATCACAAGATGGGGATGCAGCCGGTCGCTGCAAGACGTCAGCCCGGTGTAAGCTTGGCGATGGCGTTCATCGCCCTGGCGAGCTCGATGTCGAGCGCTGTGACGCCGCCGGCGTCATGGGTCGATAGCACCACCTCCACGGTCTTGTAGACATTGCGCCATTCGGGGTGATGATCCATCTTCTCGGCAACCAGCGCTGCACGGGTCATGAAGCCGAAGGCTTCGTTGAAATCCTTGAAGACAAAGGTTTTCCCGATGGCGTCGCGGCCCGAAACCTCGGTCCAGTCAGGGATTCCGCCCAGCGCCTGCTTGCGCGCCTCCGTCGTCAGCCGTTCTGCCATGATCGTCTCCGTGCTTCAGGGGAACTTTACCCTAACACCGTGCTTACGCCCGGGTTCACGCGGGATATGCCCCATCCGCTAACCATGACGGAGATGTAACCCCGCCGGACAAGAAATTTGCTACAATTGCGGGCGTAAATCGCCGGCGAAGATGAAACTGAGCCTCAAGCGCCTGTTCGGGAGATCGATGACCGGGGGATCGGACCTGGCCGAAACGCCCTCTCCGCCTTCGCCGCGATCAGCGGCGCGGAAGACGGCGCTCGTGTCTCTGGCGCTGGTGCTCGCAATCGTCGGCGCGCTTGCCGGCGGCTATTATTTCGCGATGCGGCCGGTGGCGCTGAAGATCGCGGTCGGTCCCCCCAATAGCGACGACATCAAGGTCGTGCAGGCGCTGACGCAGGCCTTCTCGCAAAACAAGAGCTATGTGCGGCTACGTCCGATCCAGACCGACGGTGCCACGGCCAGCGCCGAAGCGCTTGCGGAGGGCAAGGTCGATCTTGCCATCGTGCGCGGCGATGTCGACGTGCCGAAGAACGCGCAAGCGGTCGCGACCCTGCGCAAGAACGTCGTGGTGCTGTGGTCCGTCCCCGGCAAGGGCAAGAAGAAGGGCGCCAAGATCACCAAGATCGCGCAGCTCGCCGGCCATCGCGTCGGCGTGGTCGGCCGCACGCAGGCCAACGTCAACCTGCTCAAGGTGATCCTCCAGCAATACGGCGTCGATCCCGCCAAGGTCGAGATCATACAATTCCCGGCCAATGAGGCCGCCGAGGCAATCAAGGCCCAGAAGGCCGATGCCTATCTCGCGGCCGGCCCCGTCAACAGCAAGATCACGTCGGATGCGATCGCCGCCTCCACCAAGGATTTCGGCGCGCCGACTTTCCTCGCGATCGATTCGGCGGATGCGATCGCGCAGAATCATCCGGTCTATGAAGCGGCGGAGATTCCCGCCGGCACCTATGGCGGCTCGCCTGACCGACCGGAGGACGAGGTCAAGACCATCAGCTTCGCGCACCACATCGTGGCGCGCAAAGGCGTGTCCGAAACCACCATCGCGGCGTTCACGCGCCAGCTCTTCGCCGTGCGCCAGCAACTGGTGACGGAATTCCCGCTCGCCGCCAAGATCGAAACGCCCGACACCGACAAGGATGCCGTGATCCCCGTGCATCCCGGTGCCGCGGCCTTCGTCGACGGCGAGGAAAAGACCTTCCTCGACAGATACAGCGATTACATCTGGTGGACCCTGATGGCGCTCTCCGCCATGGGTTCGATCGGCGCGTGGTTTGCGGGCTATCTGAAGAAGGACGAGCGCGACAACAACAGCCATCTGCGCGATCGCCTCCTCGACATGATCGCGGCGGCGCGCAAGAGCGAGACCATGGACGAGCTCGACCAGATGCAGACCGAGGCCGACGAGATCCTGCGTGACACGCTGCACTGCTACGACCACGGGGCGATCGAGGAAGGTGCGCTCACCGCGTTCAACATCGTGCTCGACCAGTTCCACGCCGCGATTGCCGACCGCAAGGCCGTGCTGTTCAGCATGCCGCAAAACCCGCCGCGCGCCGGCGCGCAATTCCGGGCCGCCGGCAACGCGTAAACGGTTGCGCGCGTAATCGCTGCGTCACATTGTCTCAATATAGACTTTACCGTCATTCCGGAGCGCGCGAAGCGCGAATCCGGAATCTCGAGATTCCGGGTCCGGTCCTTCGGACCGTCCCGGAATGACAGCGCCAGATGCGCCTAAGACAACCAGCGAATCCACCATGAACATCAAATTCTCCCGCCGCCGTTTCCTCGCCACCAGCACCGGTGCGCTTGGCGCAATCGCAATGCCCTATCTGTCGCGCGCTGCCGACCGGCCGGCCGTCACCCATGGCGTGCAGTCGGGCGACGTCACGGTCGACGGCGGCGTGGTCTGGGCGCGCGCCGATCGCCCCTCGCAGATGCTGGTCGAGGTGGCGACGACGGAGTCGTTCAAGGACGCGCGCGCGCTGCCACCGATCGCGGCGCTGCCCGAAAGCGATTTCACCGCGAAGATGCTGATCGAAAATCAGCCGGGCGGGCAGGACATCTTCTATCGCGTCCGCTTCCGCGATCTCTCGCACGGCGCGATCGAGGGCGAGCCGGTGGTCGGCCGCTTCCGCACCGCGCCGGCCGACCGCCGCGACGTCAGCTTCGTCTGGGGCGGCGACGTCGCAGGTCAAGGCTGGGGCATCAATCCCGATGACGGCGGCATGTTCACCTTCTCCGCGATGCGCAAGCATCGTCCGGATTTCTTCCTGCACTCGGGCGATACGATCTATGCCGACGGCCCGATTGAATCCGAGGTGAAGCTCGCCGACGGCAAGACCTGGAAGAACGTCACCATCCCCGAGAAGGCCAAGGTGGCCGAGACGCTGGACGAGTACCGCGCCGCGCACAAATACAATCTCACCGACGCGAACCTCCGCGCCTTCAATGCCGAAGTACCGATCTTCGTGCAATGGGATGACCACGAGGTGACCAACAACTGGTCGCTGTCAAAGGAGCTCCCGGCGACCTACAAGGTGCGCGACATCGCGCTGCTCGCAGCGCGCGCGGGCCGCGCCTTCCACGAGATGTATCCGATGCGCGAGAGCATCAATGAGCCGGGCCGCGTCTATCGGCAGATCTCCTACGGCCCGCATCTCGACGTGTTCGTGCTCGACGAGCGCAGCTATCGCGGCCCCAACGGCGCCAATCTCGAAACCGCATACGGCCCCGCCAGCTATTTCCTCGGCCCGGACCAGATCGCCTGGCTCAAGCGCGGTCTCCTCAACTCGCGTGCGACCTGGAAGGTGATCGCCTCCGACATGCCGCTCAGCCTCGTCGTCTCGGACACGCCGAAGGGCGGATCGGAAGCGATCGCTCAGGGCGACGGCCCGGTGCGTGGCCGCGAGTTCGAGATCGCCGACATCCTGCGCTTCATCAAGATGGCGCCGATCAGCAACACGGTGTGGCTGACCGCGGACGTACATTACGCCGCCGCGCATTACTACGACCCGAACAAGGCGCAATTCCAGGATTTCGAGCCGTTCTGGGAATTCGTCTCCGGCCCGCTGCACGCAGGCACCTTCGGTCCGAACGCGCTCGACAACACGTTTGGGCCTGAGGTGCGCTTCGTCAAGGCGCCGGGCAAGGACAGCCAGAACCTGCCGCCGTCGGCCGGCATGCAGTTCTTCGGTCACGTCAAGATCGACGGCGCCTCCGGCCAGATGACGGTGACCCTGCGCGACCGCACCGACGTCGCGCTGTGGTCGACGACGCTGGATCCGAAGCTCGCTTGAGTCGCTTCAGCCAGAGCGGAGCGTCATGAGCCGCGCGACCGTAGCGCGGCCTCGAGCGCATCGCTCGAGCACGGCTTTTGCAAACGCGGCCGGTTGACGAAATCCGAAGCGATCCGTGTCTCGGCGCCATAGCCGGTGACGAAGACGAAGGGAATCTTCAGGGCCGCCAGCCGCTCGGCGACGGCAAAGCTGTTCTCGCGGCTGAGCTCGACGTCGAGCAGCGCGAAGTCGGGCGCGCGCGCCGCGATCGCGGCCAGCGCCTGCGCCACCGAACCCACGGTGCGCACGCTCGTCACGCCAAATCCGAGCAGGCGGTCCTCGAAGTCGATCGCGATGATCGGATCGTCCTCGACGATCAGGACATCGGCGGGGACGTCGGACGAACCGTCCGGGGAAGCAGGTATCATGATCCTGGCTATCGAGGGCTGCATGTTCTTACCGATCAAGGACAGCCGCATTCCGACGCCTGCGCCCAGCGCATCGGAGGGTTCCCGGAACGAAACTCACCACAGAACAGTTTTGACGTCTGTCCACTTGTGCACACGGCCAGCGATCGAGACTCGCTCGTGCTGAAAGGAGAGCAGGGATTTACGATGGACGCGCGTATCGGGAAGGCGACGGAGGTCGGCAGCCGGCCGGCCAACAATCTGCTGCGACGCTTGAGTCCGGCCGACTATGCGCTGCTCGCGCCACACGTCATCGTTGACGATGCCGCGGCCAACGAGCTGCTCTACAGTCCCGGAGACGATGTCCAGGTCGTGCACTTTCCGTGCGGGCCGTCGCTTGCGACCTTTCTCGTTCCCAACGAAGACGGCCGCGACGTCGAGACCATCCTGGTCGGCCGCGAAGGCGCGGTCGGCGGCATCGTCAGCGAGGGATTTCTGCCGGCCTACACCCGCATCTGCGTGAAATTCGGCGGGCCGTTTGCGCGCATCCACGTCGGCAAATTGGAGGCGGCCAAGCTGCGCTCGCCCACGCTGCGCAACATCTTCGCCCGCTACGCCGATTGCATGCTAGCGCAGATCTTCCAGTCCACCGCCTGCAACGCCATCCACTCGATCGAGCAGCGCACGGCGAAATGGATCCTGGCGGCGATGGAGCGCACCGGCGACGAGAGCAGCGTGCCGCTGACGCATGAGCAGCTTGCGACGCTGCTCGGGGTGGGGCGCAGCTATGCGAGCCGCGTGCTCCAGTCGTTCAGGGCCGACGGCATCCTCGACACGCGGCGCGGCTCGATCCTGGTCCGCGACCGCGACCGCCTGCGCCTGCGCGCCTGCCTCTGCAACGAGGCGGTGAAGACCCATTTCGAGGAAGTGCTGCGCGGCGTCTACCCGACGGAGGAGGCGAGCAGCACGGGCTGACCCTCTCCGGCGCGCTCCCGATCCCCCTGACCTCCCGCTCCATGCAGAGCAATCGCATGTGGATTTCACGAGGATAGTCCGCGGGCTTGCTTCGCCTCTCCCGCTTGCGGGAGAGGCCGACGCGCCCCGGGCGATGCGAAGCATCGTCCCGAGCGCGGCGGGTGAGGGCTCTCACCACGCAGGGACGTCCTCCGCAATCCCAGGCAATCCCGACGCGGAGACACCCCACCCCAGCCCTCCCCCGCAAGCGGGGGAGGGAGCCGAGCGCCGGTGCCGCCGCATCGTGCACACCACATGCGATAGCCCTGCGCTCCATGAAAGGATGCCGGCGTGCGACACCGCACGTCCGCCGTGCTATACTCGCTCCGCATGAGCGGGGCATTCCTTCACACTGTCTTCGATGTTGCGGCGTGGCTGGCGGCGGGTGCGGCGGTTTACTGGCTGTCGCGACAAGGCTTGCGGTTTCCGGCGCAATCCTTCGAGCTGCCCTACATCGCCGCGCTGGTGTTCGGCGCCGGCATTGGCGCCTATCTGTTCGGGTCCGCCAATCTGTGGCTGTCGGGCGAGAGCGGCATTGCGCGCTCGGTCGAGGGCGCGCTTGCCGGCGGCATCGTGGCGGTCGAGCTCTACAAAAGGACCGCAGGCATCGCCCTGCGCACGGGCGCGCGGTTTGCGCTGCCGCTGGCCCTCGGCATCGCGATCGGGCGGCTCGGCTGCTATTTCGCGGGCCTCGACGATTTCACCTACGGCACGCCGACGGCATTGCCCTGGGGCCATGATTTCGGCGACGGCATTCTCCGCCATCCCGTGCAGCTCTACGAGAGCGCCGCGATGGGCGTGTTCGCGCTGCTCTATGTGCTGGCGGTCTTGAACCGGAACGCATTCGCGATCACCAATGGTTTCTACCTGGTTCTGCTCTACTATGGAGCGCAGCGCTTCCTGTGGGAATTCCTCAAGCCCTACGGCACGCTGATCGGCCCCCTCACGCTGTTTCACCTGCTGTCGCTGTCCATCCTCCTCTACGCCGCAATCATGCTGGCGACGGCGCCCAAAGCGAGACCTGTGCATGAACGCGCCGTTGCGTAAGTCGCGTCCCTACATCTTCTGGGGCCAGACCCAGTCCCTCTGCGAGACCTGCCTGAAGCTGGTGCCGACCAAGATCCAGATCCTCGACAACGAGGTCTGGTACGAAAAGCGGTGCAAGGAGCATGGTGTTCAGTCGACGCTCGTGTCCACCGACGCGGCCTATTGGCGTCTGTGCAAGGATTTCATCAAGCCGGGCGACCGCCCGCTGCAATTCCAGCACCGCACCGAATTCGGCTGCCCCTATGATTGCGGCCTCTGCCCGGATCACGAGCAGCATTCCTGCCTCGCGCTGATCGAGATCACCGAGCACTGCAATCTCACCTGCCCGGTCTGCTTCGCCGAATCCGCGCCAACGCGGACCAAATTCACCCCGCTCGCGACGGTGGAGAAGATGCTCGACGCGCTGGTTGCCAGCGAGGGCGAACCCGACCTCGTGCAGATCTCCGGCGGCGAGCCGACATTGCACCCGGACTTCTTCGCGATCCTGGACGCCGTGCGCGCCCGCCCGATCCGCCATGTCATGATCAACACCAACGGCCTGCGCATTGCCCGCGAAAAGGATTTCGTGGCGCGGCTCGCCGAGAACAAGCGCGGGCTGGAGGTCTATCTCCAGTTCGATTCGCTGCAGCGCGATCCACTGATCAATCTGCGCGGCGCGGATTTGCGCAAGATCCGCCAGCAGGCGCTGGAGAACCTCGAGCATTACGGCGTATCGACCACGCTGGTGGCGACCATCAAGCGCGGCGTCAATGATGCCGAGATCGGCGACATCGTGCGTCACGCGCTGACCTGGAAATGCGTGCGCGGCGTCACGCTCCAGCCGGTGCAGGATGCCGGCCGCAACGAGAACTTCGACAAGAATACCGACCGCATCATGCTGTCGGAGATTCGCAACCGCGTGGTCGAGACCGGCGTGTTCGGCGACAAGGACATGATCCCGCTGCCCTGCAACCCCGAAAGCATCTCGATCGGCTACGGCCTGCGCAAAGGCGAGAAGGTGCTGCCGCTGACCTCGCTGATCCCGCAGGAGCAGCTGGTTGCGGTGATGCCCAACACCATCAGCCCGGAGAAATATCCGATGCTGCGGGAGAAATTCGTCGATTTGTTCTCACTGTCGTCGGGCCCGCTCAACACCTCCGAGCGCGTTTGCGAGCTCTTGTGCTGCCTGCCGAGCTTCGAGGTGCCGGAAGGACTTTCTTACGAGAACGTGTTCCGCGTCACCATCGTGCAGTTTCTCGACCGCTTCAATTTCTGCGTCGGCGACGTCAAGCGGTCCTGCATCCATTTCGTCACGGAGCAGGGCGCGATCATTCCGTTCGACACCTACAATCTGTTCTATCGCAACGGAAAGATCGACGGCATCCGCGCTGCACTGGCTGGCGAGACGTATCGCGAGGCACGCCAAAGCGAGGAGGTGCCGCGATGAGCGACACCGGCACGCCTCCTCCGACTCCGACGCCGCAAGGGGACGCGCCTCCGATGGCGCCGCCACGGCGCGACGGGCGCCTGACCGCTTTCATGGTGATCGCCGGCGTGGTGCTGCTTTTCCCCGGCCTGTGCTTCCTGGCATTCGGCGGCCAAGGTGCCCCCTTTGTCCTGATTGGATTGGTCCTGGTCGGATTTGCGATCTTCCTGTTCATCCGCGCGGCGAGCCCGCCCAAGCCCTGACAAGAGTGTCGCCTCCTCATGAGCAACATCGCCCCCCCGCCTCCTCCGGCCGCCCCGCCGCAGCGCGGCGGCTGCCTGACCGCGCTCATGGCGATCTCCGGGGTCATCCTGCTGCTTCCGGGTCTCTGCGCACTCCTGTTCGGCGGAATCTCCATATCCGAGGGGGGCAAGATCGATTCCGACATCGCCCCGCTGGTCTTCCTGGGGCTGGTCGTCGGCATCGGGGGCGTCGTCCTGATCTGGGCGGCGATCAAGGGGCGAAAGGCCCCCGCCCATCCCGGAACCCAGCCCTAAGCCCCGGGAATTCCCGGACAAAATTCAGTCAACCAACCGGCAAAGAACACATTGTTTTTTGGCGGTTTTTGCATATATTGCGCCGCAACGCGCAGGGTGCCCGGTCGATAGACCGGGCTTCCCTTTTTGGGCGGAAAGCGCCCGTTTCCAGTCTTCCAGCGTTGTTTCGAGAAGAGGTCCCGGTCTGGCCGGCGAGATCGCGCTTAACCCATTGTTCGAACGCAAAGAAGCTCACTCATGAACCTCCGCAACGTCGCCATCATCGCCCACGTCGACCACGGCAAGACGACCCTGGTCGACAAACTCCTCCAGCAGTCCGGCACGTTCCGCGAGAACCAGAAGGTGACGGATCGCGCCATGGACTCCAACGATCTGGAGCGTGAGCGCGGCATCACCATTCTGGCCAAGGCGGCCTCGGTGCAGTGGAAGGACACCCGAGTCAACATCGTCGACACCCCCGGCCACGCCGATTTCGGCGGCGAGGTCGAGCGCATCCTCAACATGGTGGACGGCGCGCTGGTGCTGGTGGACGCCGCAGAAGGCCCGCTGCCGCAGACCAAGTTCGTGGTCTCCAAGGCGCTGAAGGTCGGCCTCAAGCCGATCGTCGTCATCAACAAGGTCGACCGCCCCGACGCGCGCCCGACCGAAGTCATCAACGAGGTGTTCGACCTGTTCGCGGCGCTCGACGCCAGCGAGGAGCAGCTCGACTTCCCGATCCTCTACGGATCGGCCAAGCAGGGCTGGATGGCCGAGAGCCCCGAGGGTCCGCAGGACAAGGGCATGGAGCCGCTGTTCGACCTGATCCTGCGCCACGTCGCGCCGCCGACGGTCGAGGAAGGTCCGTTCAGGATGATCGGCACCATCCTGGAGGCCAACCCCTATCTCGGCCGCATCATCACCGGCCGCATCTCCTCCGGCGTGCTCAAACCGAACCAGCAGGTCAAGGTGCTGCATGCCGACGGCAAGCTGGTCGAGACCGGGCGCATCACCAAGATCCTGGCGTTTCGCGGCCTTGAGCGCACGCCGCTCGATGAAGCCGAAGCCGGCGACATCGTCGCCATCGCGGGCCTGACCAAGGGCACCGTCGCCGACACCTTCTGCGATCCGACCGTCGAGGTGCCGCTGCCGGCACAGCCGATCGATCCGCCGACCGTGTCGATGTCCTTCATCGTCAACAATTCCCCGCTCGCCGGCACCGAAGGCGACAAGGTGACGAGCCGCATGATCCGCGACCGTCTGCTCCGTGAAGCCGAAGGCAACGTCGCGCTGCGCGTCGTCGAGGCCGCCGACAAGGACGCGATGGAAGTCTCGGGCCGCGGCGAATTGCAGCTCGCGATCCTGATCGAGACCATGCGCCGTGAGGGCTTCGAGCTCTCGGTGTCGCGCCCGCGCGTCGTGTACCAGAAGGATGAGGCCACCGGCGCCACCATGGAGCCGATCGAGGAAGTCGTGATCGACGTCGACGAGGAGCACTCCGGCGTCGTCGTGCAGAAGATGAGCGAGCGCAAGGCCGAGCTGATCGAGATGAAGCCGTCCGGCGGCAACCGCCTGCGCCTGGTGTTCTACGCGCCGACCCGCGGCCTGATCGGCTACCAGGGCGAGCTGCTCACCGACACCCGCGGCACCGCGATCATGAACCGCCTGTTCCACGGCTACGCCCCGTACAAGGGCGAGATCCAGGGCCGCCGCAACGGCGTGCTGATCTCCAACGACCAGGGCGAGGCCGTGGCCTACGCCATGTTCAAGCTGGAAGACCGCGGCCCGATGATGATCGAGCCGGGCTGGAAGGTCTACAAGGGCATGATCGTCGGCGAGCACACCCGCGACAACGATCTCGAGATCAACGTGCTCAAGGGCAAGCAGCTCACCAACATCCGCACGACGTCGAAGGACGAAGCCGTGCGCCTGACCCCGCCGATCCGCATGACCCTGGAAAAGGCGCTCGCCTATATCGAGGACGACGAGCTCGTCGAGGTCACCCCGAAGTCGATCCGCCTGCGCAAGAAGCACCTCGACCCGAACGAGCGCAAGCGCGCGGAGAAGTCCAAGGAAGCGGTGGCGTAAGCTACCGCACGCCGTTGTGCCGTAGGGTGGGCAAAGCGTAGCGTGCCCACCACTTGAAGTCCCGGTCGGCAATGGTGGGCACGGCGCAAGAGCGCCTTTGCCCACCCTACGGAGCGTCACTCCCGCCTCTGGAATACTGGGTCACCCGCTCCAGTGCGCAAGCGCGCACAGGGCGGGTGATGACAGCTGACTTGTGGCGGCTTCAGCACATCCAGCGAACGTGCTAGAGCCCGCCCATGAGCTCCCTTCCCTCCTCCGTTGATGTCGCGATCATCGGCGCCGGTGCTGCCGGGCTCGGCGCAGCGCACGCGCTGGCGGGCTCCGGCCTCTCCGCCATCGTGCTGGAGGCCCGCGACCGGCTCGGCGGCCGGGCGTGGACCGTGCAGGCCTCGCCCGAGGTGACGTTCGACGTCGGCTGCGGCTGGCTGCATTCGGCGGACCAAAACTCCTTCGTCGCAATCGCAAGGCAGCTCGATTTCGAGGTCAACAAGGACCTGCCGCCCTGGCGCGAGCGCGCCTTCGGCAACGCGTTTCCGCAAAGCCAGCGCGACGAGTTCATGCAGGCGATGGACGCGTTCTACGAGCGCCTCTGGCAGGCCGCGCAAAAGGGCAAGGACGAGCCCGCGAGCCTGAGCCTCGAGCCCGGCAATCGCTGGAATCCCATGATCGACGCGATCTCGACCTATATCAACGGCTGCGAACTCAAGGACATGTCAACGCTGGACTGGGACGCCTATGAGGACACCAACCTCAACTGGCGCGTCCGCCGCGGCTATGGCGCCCTGGTTGTGGCGTATGGCGCGCCCTGCCCGGTGGCACTGAACTGCATGGTCACGCTGATCGATCATTCCGGCCCGCGCATCCGCCTCGAGACGTCGCGGGGCACGCTGACCGCCGGCAAGGTGATCGTGACCGTGCCGACCAATCTGATCGCCGATGAGGCGATCCGCTTCTCGCCACTGCTCCCGGCCAAGGTCGATGCCGCCGCCGGCCTGCCGCTCGGCGTCGACGACAAGGTGACGCTGGCGCTTGGCGATGCCGAAGCGTTCCCTAGGGAAGGCAACCTGCGCGGCGCCACCATGCGCACCGCGATGGGCACCTACCACATCCGCCCGTTCGGCCAGCCCTGCATCGAAGGCTTTTTCGGCGGCAGCTTTGCGAGAGAACTGGAAGACGCCGGCGAAGGCGCCATCGCCGCGCAGAGCATCGACGAGATCGCCAGCTTCCTCGGCAACGACATCCGCCACAAGCTGAAGCCGCTGTGCGAATCGCGCTGGGCGCATGATCCGTTCGCGCGGGGATCGTATTCGCACGCGCTGCCCGGACATGCAGGTGACCGCGCGGTGCTGGCCGCGCCGGTGGATGGCCGGTTGTTCTTCGCCGGAGAGGCGACGTCGCCGACTTTCTTCACCACGGCGCATGGGGCGCGGGACGGCGGGGAACGGGCGGCGAAGGAAGTGCTGGCGGCTCTGCGCAAGCCATAACCGCAAACTCCGTCATTGCGAGCGCAGCGAAGCAATGACGAATTACTCAATCACCCGTGCTCGCAAATCTGCATCCGGCACAAAGCACGCCTCATACTTCCCAAAAATGCGGTAGCGGTTGCGCGCGATGAGGCTGTAGACGGGATCCCGCAGCGGCTTCGGTACCGCGAACAACGCGCGTACCCAGCCCCAATCGGGAAGCTGCGACAGCACCGTCAGCGCTGCATCCGACTTCATGAACACCTCGCCGCCGTGGATCACGGCGTTGGTGTCGGGATCCCCAGGGTCGATGCCGAACGTGCGCGCCAAGCGCGCCCCATAGTCCGACTGGATCGGCGTGAAACGAAACCTCTTCGCCGTGTCGCGCTTGGCGACGAAGCGCACCCAGCGCGAGCAGAAGATGCAGACGCCGTCGAACAGGATCACATCGTCGTCGGGCCATTTTGGCATCAGCGGTTATCCAGCATCAGCAGTGCGACGAGCATCAGCACGATCGCCGGCCCCGTCTTCACAAGCGCACCGAGCGGCTCGATCCAGAGATCTGGCGTCAGGATCGCGGCACCGAACATATAGCCGAGCGAGGCGACGATGCCCGCGACCAACCCGACCGCAGCCGTACGTCGGAACGCGATCAGCACGCCGATGCTCATGTCCATCAGGCTGGTGCCGATGGTGATGGGATCGACCAGCGCAGGCGCAAAATTGTGCGCGCTCAGGATGCCGGCGGCGGCGCGGTAGGAGACGAACAGCGCGATGAAGCCGGAGACGACCCAGAACGCGACCAGGCTCGCGAAGATCAGCGCCTTGATCAGAAACAGCCGCGCGAACCATTTGTCCTGGATGGTGGCGGGATGACGTCCGATCACTTCAGCCAGCGTTTTCGGCACGATGCCCGTGGCGGCGATCCAGGCCGAGGGATCGCCTCGCACGCCGCGGCGCAGCTCGGCTATGGCGGTGGAGCGCATCGGCGGCATCCAGCCGAGATAATTGGCGAGATCGCCGATTTTCGCGCCGAGATCGAGCATCAAGGTCGGCATCGCGACCCGCGGCCAACCGGCCGTGCCGAACGCGATCCGAAACTGCTTGATGATTCCGGCCATAGTGACCGGCTCCGATAGCATCAGGTCCCAGCACACTGATATCACGGATGCATCGTCGATATCACGCGCGGCGAGCCAGGCGATGGTGGCAGCGATATCCTCGACGGCGACGGGCTGGAACGGCGTCGCCATCTCCGCACCCGGCAAGTCGAGCGGGAAGGCGGCGAGCGCGCGCAGCATGGCGCTGCCGCCATAGGCTGACGGCGCGACCACGAAGCCGGGCCGCAGGATGGCATGGGCGATGCCGGAGGCCGCGATCAATCGCTCGGCCTCGCGCTTGGTTGTCGCGAAAGCGGTGCGGTCGGCTTCGGCCATTCCCGGAATCGAGATGTGCACCAGCCGGATCGCGCGGCCGCTGTCGCCGATCGCCTGAAGCAGACGCGCGACGAAATCCCGGTGCACGGCGCTTGTGTCGCTGCCGGGCCCATCCTGGAGCACGCCGAGGCAATTCACGACGACATCCGCCGCATGCTCGCGCAGCAGGCGCGTCAGCGCGGCCGCATCGAGCGATAGGATCGGAAGCTCGATATCGAGCGCGCCCATCTTCTGCGCCGGCGACAGGCTGCGCGCCACGCCGACGGCGCGAAAGCCCCGCGCGCGCAGATCGTCGGTGACGAAGCGGCCGATCAGGCCGGAGGCGCCGAGCACCAGGATGGTTCGCTGGTTCATCATTCCCTCAAAACGGCTTGGCGACCATCAGCCAGAGGATGAGCATCGTCGCGCCGAAGCCGGGGAAGCCGAACGCGAACCAGCGGCGGAACAGGACGAAGTAACGCTCCGGCAGCGCGGCGTGCTGCTCGGAAGCCTTGCGCGCGAGATCGCGCATCTCGATCTGCATGAAGACGACAGGGATCCAGAACAGGCCCGCGATGGCATAGAGTGCGAGCGACGCGAGCAGCCAACGCTCCGTGAACGACGTCGCCGAGAGCATCATCAGCAGGCCACCGCTGACCGGCTGCAGGATCACGGCCGACAGCGTGAAGATCGCGTCGGCAATCACCACCACCGAGGCGGTGCGCGCAATGAAGTCTGCGTCGTGCGTTCGATGCGCCATCAGCATGAAGAAGGCGATGCCGGTTCCGGTGCCGAGGATGACGATGGCGCCGAGCACGTGCAGGTATTTGACCAGGAAATACAACGTCATGGTTTCGTCTTCAGCGCATGCTCGAGCTCGCCGCCGGCGGCTTTGACGCCGGCTTCGGTCTCGATCATCCAGTGCCCCTCGCCGCCCACCGCGGGCAGTGCGCGGAAATCGACCTTGCCGCCACCGCCGCGAAATGCATCTGCCAGCGACTTCGAAAATACCGGCGGAAAATAGCTGTCATTGCTCGCAACGAGCCATGTGACGGGAATGCGCGCCGCCTTGCCGAATTCAGCGGCGGCCGCGAGAAGCGCATGGGGCGCACAGATCCGGTTCGGTTCGTCATTGGCATGGCCGCCGCGCCCCGGCGCAATCACTGTGATCGCCGAGATCGTCTTGGGCTCGGCATTGGCGAGCGCCAGCGCGCCCCAGCCGCCGGCGGAATGGCCGATCACGATCGCGGCATCCTTGCGAATGAAATCCTGCTTCCGCAAATGGTCCAGTGCCAGCGAAATTTCTTCGGCGGTCGCACGACCCGCGCGCGCGTAATCCGCTTCGTCACAGCCACCCTGGTCTTCGACATAGCGGCCACCGGTCGCACCATGGCCGAGCCGTTCCGGCACCAGCACGGCAAAGCCGCGCGCGACGAGGAACGCTGCGAGCGCGCGGTATTCCGGCTGCGGCATTTGTGCACGACGCAAGCCGTTCTGCGTCGAAGCATGCGCGACGACCGCGAGTCGAAATGGACCGGCACCGAACGGGCGAAACAGCAGCGCATGCGCGGCGATGCCGGCATCCGGCGAGGGTACACGCCATTCCTGCCGGCGAAACGGCTCGCCTTCCTCGCCCGACGCACCGAACGTGACCTGGGCGCACAGAGGCGGCGCGGTCAGCAAAGCCAGCAGAGGCAGGAGCGCAAGGATGTTGAAGAGCCGCATGAATTGCCGGAGGCGAGCACGGACAACGAAGGCCAGACTAACGGGAACGAATCATCCTGGGCGGACTTTCTGCGTTGCCATCGCCGTTCATTGGTTGCCGCAACCGAGTTTTGCACCGACGCTTGGCACTCCGTTGCCGTTCAGGGCAGCGCCTTGTCCTCTTTCGGTACAACACAGTTGAAATACTGATGCAGAAAGTCCACAGGTTAACCGATAATTAACGATAGGTCTTGCCGCCGACGCGGCGACTTGGTTTGATCGTGTCCATGAGCACAACCCTGATCGAGGTCCGGCCGGCCAAAGCTGCAGATGCAACTGCGGTGGCGTCAACCCATGACGAAGCTTGGCGCTCGGCCTATCAGGGCATCATTCCCGGCGCCGAGCTGGAGAAGCTGATCAACCGCCGCGGTCCGCAGTGGTGGGACAGCGCGATCCGCAAGGGCAGCCGCGTCAGCGTACTGGTGTTCGGCGACAAGATCGCAGGCTATGCCAATTACGGCCGTAACCGTGCCCGCAGCCTGCACTTCGACGGCGAGATCTACGAGCTCTATCTGCGCCCCGAATTCCAGGGCCTCGGCTTTGGCCGTCGCCTGTTCGCCGCCGCTCGCCGCGACCTGATGCAGAGCGGGCTGAAGAGCATGGTCGTGTGGGCGCTCTCGGACAACGATCCGGCGACCGAGTTCTACCGGGCCCTGGGCGGCCGCATGGTGGCGCGTTCTTCGGAACGATTCGGGCCGAAGTCGCTCGACAAGGTTGCCTTCGCTTGGACCAATTGAGCTGCTGAAAGCCTAGCCGGCAGCGTTTCCCATCCGTCGATACCGTTTGCCGCTTGAGCCGGTGTTCGCCGGATTCATTATTTCAAAAAAACACGATGGATTGGGGGGCCAAGCCCGCGTATGACAGCGCCAAAATCGCTGCCGGGCGCGATTTAACCTCGGCAACAACGGAGCCTTGAATGCGTATCGATGCTATCTCGATCGGGAAAAACGTCCCACAGGACGTCAATGTCATCATCGAAGTCCCCGTGGGCGGCGAACCGATCAAATACGAGATGGACAAGGAGGCCGGCACGCTGGTGGTCGACCGCTTCCTGTACACGCCGATGCGTTACCCCGGTAACTACGGCTTCATCCCGCACACGTTGTCGGACGACGGCGACCCCTGCGACGTGCTGATCATCAACACCCGCGCCATCATCCCCGGCGCCGTCATGAGCGTACGCCCGGTCGGCGTGCTGTTCATGGAAGACGAAGCCGGCGGCGACGAGAAGATCCTGGCGGTGCCGTCGTCGAAGCTGACGCAGCGCTACGACAAGGTGAAGTCGTACTCCGACCTGCCCGACATCACGCTGCAGCAGATCCAGCACTTCTTCGAGCACTACAAGGATCTCGAGAAGGGCAAGTGGGTGAAGATCCTGCGCTGGGGCGGCCCGGAGGACGCGCACAAGCTGATCCTCGAGGGCATCGAGCGCGAGAAGAAGAAGAAGGGCTGAGCTTCTGTGTCCCGGACGCGGCGCGGCATGAAATGACGCGACGCTGAGCCGGGACCCATGCCGCCACTGGGCCCCGGCTCAGCAGCGCACCGCTGAAGAAGCGCTGCGCTGCGTCCGGGGCACGAGAGTTTACCTACACCGCCGGCTTCGGCAGCCCGGCGATTGCGCAGGCCGCGCGCAGCGTGTTCACGAGCAGGCACGCCACCGTCATCTGGCCGACGCCGCCGGGCACCGGCGTGATGGCACCGGCAACGCCGAGCGCTTCCTGATAGGCGACGTCGCCGACAAGGCGCGTCTTGCCGTCCTCCTTCGGAATCCGGCTGATGCCGATGTCGATCACGGTCGCGCCGGGCTTCAGCCAGTCGCCGCGCACCATCTCCGGCTTGCCGACGGCGGCGTAGACGAGATCGGCGCGCTTCACGAGGCCCGGCAAATCGCGCGAGCGCGAATGCGCGATGGTCACCGTGGCGTTCTCGTTCAGCAGCAATTGCACCAGCGGCCGGCCGACCAGGTTGGAGCGGCCGATGACGATGGCGTTCAAGCCCTCGAGCGAGGGATGGACGCTCTTGGTCAAAATGATGGAGCCGAGCGGCGTGCAGGGCGACAGCGCTTCGAAACCGCCAGCGAGACGACCGGCATTGTTCGGATGCAGGCCGTCGACATCCTTGGCGGGATCGATGGCGTTGATGACGGCCTCGGTGTTGAGGCCCTTCGGCAGCGGCAGCTGGACAAGAATACCGTGCACGGCGGGATCGCGGTTGAGCTTTGCGACGACGGCCAGCAAGTCCGCTTGCGAGACGTCAGCCGGCAGCTTGTGCTCGAACGAGGCCATGCCGGCCGCCTGCGTCTGGGTGCCCTTGGAGCGGACATAGACCTCGCTCGCCGGGTCGTTGCCGACCAGGACCACCGCAAGGCCCGGCACCAGATTGTGCTCGCGCTTGACGCGGGCAACCTCGTCGGCCACGCGCGCCCGGAGGTCCGCGGCAATGACTTTTCCATCGATGATCTTGGCCGTCATGTCAGTTCCCTTGGTCTTTCGATTTGGCGGATGCGAGTTGGCGCAAGGTCTCGCCGAGCCGCGCCGGATCGCCGTCGACCGCGATCTGCTTCAGCCGCGAGGTTGCTCCGGACAGGAGTCTTACGCTGGCCTTGGGGACACCAAGCGATTTCGCCAGCAGGACCAAAACGGCCTTGTTGGCCTCGCCGCCATCGGCGATCGCGCGCACCCGCACCTTGAGCACGCTGCGGCCATCGGCCAGCTGCTCGATCCCGTCGATGTCGTCGCGGCCGCCGCGCGGCGTCACCCGCAGCGCGATGCTGATTCCTGCAGCCGAGTAACGCCAGGGTTCCTTGAAGGCCTCTTTCGCGACCAAGGCGCTCCTGCCTGCTTAGATGACGTTCGGGTAGATGTAATACAGGATCACCCGCTCGATGAACATGATGAGCAGGATCAGGATGATCGGCGAGATGTCGAGGCCGCCGAGGCTGGGCAGGAAATTGCGAATCGGCGCCAGCACCGGCTCGGTGATCCGGTAGAGGAACTCCGCAACCGCCGAAACGAACTGGTTGCGGGTGTTCACCACGTTGAAAGCGATCAGCCAGGACAGGATCGCGGAGGCGATCAGCAGCCAGACGTAGAGGTCGAGCACGATGATGACGATGTCGAGAACGGCACGCATGGCTTTTGAAGACTCTGGCTTTTGAAAACTCTGGCTGCGGTCGGGATTGACGCCTTTTGCTAGATATCGGTTCCCCCCGGCCCAAACAAGGGAAGTTCGGACGCAGGAATGGCTAAAACCGGGTTACGCCCGTCCTTGACTTGACCTTGGCAGGGACTTAAATGGCGCCCGGTTGTCGGCCGCGTTTACCAGGGCGGCCAACAAACGGGGCCATAGCTCAGCTGGGAGAGCGCGTCGTTCGCAATGACGAGGTCGGCGGTTCGATCCCGCCTGGCTCCACCAGCCTTCGCAGGCTGCGCCTGCTTCGGCTCGGCAAGCCCGCTCGTAGCGAAGGCTGCCACGCCATAGCCCACGGGGCGACGGCGGGCTCCATCCGAAGACCTCTCCCCCCTACCTCCCCGTAAACCTCGGCGGCCGCTTCTCCATGAAGCTTGCCACGCCCTCCCGGAAATCGCTGCCGCCGAGCGCCACCATCATCTCCCGGTTGGCCTCGATCGTTGCCTCGGCCAGCGTCTGGAACGGCACCTCGTAGAGCTGGCGCTTGATCACGGCCATCGCGCTCGGCGAGACGAAGTCGGCGAGGTCGCGCGCATAGGCGTAGGTTTCCTCGCGGAGCTTCTCCGGCGAGCACAGGCGGTTGACCAGCCCGATCCGCAGCGCCTCGTCGCTCGAAACACGGCGCGCCGAGAGCAACAGATCCATCGCGTTGGCATGGCCGACGATGCGCGGCAGCATCCAGCTGATGCCGTGCTCGGCGATGAGTCCGCGCCGCGCGAAGGCGGTGGTGAACACGGTGTTGTCGGCGGCGAAGCGCAGGTCGCAATAGAGCGCGTGGACGAGGCCGATGCCCGCGGTCGCGCCGTTGAGCATGGCGATGACGGGCTTGCCGATCGACGGATAGAAGCCGTAGCGCGTCTGCCAGTCGGGCCGACGATTCATGTCGAAGGGCGGCAGGCTCGATGCGCGCCTGACGTCATCGGGGTCGAGCCCTTTCAGCGCATCCATGTCGGCGCCGGCGCAGAAGGCGCGGCCCGCGCCGGTGAGCACGATGACGCGGACATTGTCGTCGGCGCTTGATGCTTCCATCGCATGGCGCACGTCGCGCTCCATTGTCGGCGTCCACGCGTTCATGCGGTCCGGGCGATTGAGCGTGATGGTCGCGACCTTGTCGCGCACCTCATAGAGAATGTGTTCATAGGCCATGACGCTCTCCCTTTGTCTGCCGGCACGCGTTCGCGCGCGCTCGTTGTCAGCGAGCCTAGCATATCCAGGGATGAGGCAAGGGCTTGCGCGAAGGCGCGATCACTCGGCGGCTTGCGCCAGCAGCGGCCGGCGCGCCAGCCAGCCATTGATGAAGTGATCGAGCCAGGCGCGTTCCGCGGCATCGTACACGGCACGGTCCGCGAAATGATGATGCCGCTCGCGCGCACCGGGCGCGCTGAACCCGTCATAGCCGCGCGTGGTCCAGCGATGCATCATGGCGTAGGTCACGTCAGGATGAAACTGCACGCCGAAGGCATGGCCCGCACGGAACGCCTGCACCGGAAAATCGTCGCCTTCCGCAAGCAGCTCAGTGCCGGCCGGCAGCTCGAAACCCTCGCGGTGCCAGTGATAGACCTGCGCCGGCCAGGCCGGACAGAGCGCGTAGCCCGCGGCCGTCGGGCGGATCGGATAGTAGCCGATCTGGGTCAGTGCCTCCGCATGCGGCGCGACGCGGGCGCCGAGCTGCATCGCCAGCATCTGCGCACCGAGACAGATGCCGAGGAACGGCCGCTGTTCGCGAAGCGGAATTTCGATCCAGTCGATCTCGCGGCGGATGTAGTCGTCGGGATCGTTGGCGCTCATGGGGCCGCCAAAGACTACGGCGCCGGCATGCTGATCGAGCGTCTCCGGAAGCGGATCGCCAAAGCGGGGACGGCGGATGTCGAGACGATGGCCGAGCGCGCGCAGCGCATTGCCGACCCGGCCGGGCGTCGAGGATTCCTGGTGCAGGACAATCAGAACCGGCAACCGGGCTTCGGGACGAGCAGCAGATGCGCCAAGGGCCCTTCTCTTCGGGAAGGGCACCAATTCCGCGCCACCAAACCTGTCCGTCCGGAACGACATTGCCTTTCCAAATGCTATCGGTTCAGACCGCCAGCATAGCTAAGCGATGGTTAACATCGTGTGAGTTTGCGCACACGCGACACCGATCAGGAAAGCAAGCTCCGGGCCACGACAGGCTTCGAGCGTTCTTCAGCGTCTCTGCCGCTGGAATCGGCTGGTGGCGGACAGGATGAAGCCGCGCGGGAAGAAACGCAGCGCGAACGGCACAATCTTGATGCCGAGACCCGGCAGCACTGCCCGTTTATTTGCCATCAGCCCACGATAGGCCTCCCGTGCAACATCGGAGGCAGGAACATTGAGAAGGGCCGTATTGTGTCCGGAGCCGACGCCGGCGCGCGCCTGGAATTCGGTAGGCACCGGACCCGGGCAAAGTACGGTGACGCGGACGCCGCGCGGCGCGAGCTCCGCCCGCAAGGCCTCGGTGAGAGAAATCACATAGGCCTTGGACGCGTAATAGACCGCCATGCCGGGGCCGGGCAGAAAGCCGGCGACCGAGCCGACATTGAGAAGACCGCCCTTGTTCCTGATGAGCTGATCGGCAAATCGCAGCGACAGATCGGTCAGGGCCCGGACGTTGACATCGAC
This sequence comes from Bradyrhizobium sp. B025, assembly GCF_042257955.1. NCBI lineage: Bacteria > Pseudomonadati > Pseudomonadota > Alphaproteobacteria > Hyphomicrobiales > Nitrobacteraceae > Bradyrhizobium > Bradyrhizobium sp. B025. The sequence continues at coordinate 8,805,933 of NZ_CP170150.1, forward strand.
GATGCGAACCTGCTCGTCGCGATCGCACTCGATGGCATCGCCGAACACGCCGAAGCCGGCATTGTTGACGAGATGGTCGAGCTCGACATCTTCGGCGGCGAGCGCGGCCGCGATCTTCTCGCCGGCATCAGCTTCCTGGAGGTCGCAGGCGATTACGATCGGCTTCTTGCCGCCCTTGGCGGCGAGCTCGTTCGCGAGCGCCTCGAGCCGGTCCGCGCGCCGCGCCGTCAGCGCCAGACGGTGTCCATTCGCGGCGAACACCCGCGCCAGCTCCGTGCCGATGCCCGCCGAGGCACCGGTGATCAACGTTACCCGCTCAGTCACGATCGAAGTCTCTTGAATTGAAGTTTTTAGTCCCGCAATGGCGGAACGAGAGCATAGGCCGTACGCGACAGGCAAGCGGCGCTGACAGCATGGCCGCCTGAGCGGGCATCAGGGAGAGCAGAAAACCCGGGGATTTACGGATGAATCCGGGATAACCGCAGCCGGGGTCTACATTAAAGTTTCGTCATGTAGCCTGTACAACCGGCAATCCCCCGTGTTGGACGAAATCAGCCGCCTACGGCGCCGTCCTTCACCTGGTTACCGGCACGGTCCGCCACGGCATGCTTCAGGTCGATCCGGTCGCGCTGGGAAATCCCGAGCAGGTCGGAGGCGCGCCAGACCACGTTGTCCTCGAACTCGGAGACCTGGCCGTCGGCATAGACCAGCTCCCACATCATCTGGACGATGCGCTTGCGGCCCGCTTCGTCGAGCGAGCGCATGATGACGCTGGTGAAGTGATAGAGGTCGACCGCCTCGCCCTCGACCTGGGTCGCGTCGGCGATCAAACGATCGGCAGTGCCGCGATCGAGCCCAAAATGGCTTTCGATCAGGCTGTGCAGCTTGCGCTGCTCGGTCGCCGTCGGCTGGCCGTCCAGCGAGACCACGTGAACCAGCAACGCGGTCGCCGCCAGCCGATAATCGCTGTCGCCGAATGCGCGATCCCCGGCATGGGGAGCAACAATGTCGGCGATGAATTGACGCAGGCCGTCGAGCATGGGGTCCTACCGAAAACGATGACGCCGCGGGGGCGCGGCGTTACCAGCATTATATGTGCGGGAAACTCAACCGGCGCAACGTGCGTCAGTTCCCCGCGCTGCATTACGTTTCGGCAATCTGTTCGCTGTCATTCCGGGGCGCGCGAAGCGCGACCCCGGAATCTCGCGCTACAATCTCGAGATTCCGGTCTGGCCCTTCGGGCCATCCCGGAATGACGGTGGCTCACGGTATCTCGTACACCACCATCTTGTCGGCGATGCCGCGCAATGCGGCCTGCTTCTGGATCGGCCTGATCTCACGCTGCTTCAGCACTTCCGCTACGGCTGGCGCGTCCAGCACTGCCCCCGTGATGTGCATCTCCTGCGCGGTCGACAGGCTCTGCACGCGGGCGGCGATGTTGACTGTCTGGCCGAAATAATCCTGCCGCTCGTTGAGCATCACCGCGAGGCACGGACCTTCATGGATGCCGATCTTGACGATGAGATCGGCGGTGCCGCGCTGCTTGTTGAGCACGTCCATCGCCGCACGCATCCGCAGGCCCGCGACGATCGCGTGCTCGGGACGGACGAAGGTCGCCATCACGGCGTCGCCGATGGTCTTCACCACCGCGCCCTTCTCGGAGGAGATGATCTCGAGCAGCGCATGGAAATGCGCGCGCACGAGATCGAAGGCGGCGAGATCGCCGACCCGATCGTAGAGCGCGGTCGATCCTTTCAGATCCGTGAACAGAAATGTCAGGGACGTGATCTGGAGCCGCTGATCGACACTGAGATTGTCCGCCTTGAACACATCGCGGAACGTCTGGTTCGACAGCATCCGCTTGGCGGTGAGGAACGGCTTGCGCTTGCCGATGAGGTGATGAAGCGCCTCGGCCGCGATGAACACCGACGGCAGCACGCGTACGCCGGCCTGGTTCTCCAGCGACAGCCGCAGCGGACCCGGCCGCATGGTCGTGGTGCCCGTCGGCGCCTGCACCCTGTTGTACATGATGGCGAGCTGCTGGCGGTCCTTGGTCGGCTCGCCCTGGACGTCGATGAAATGAGCGGCGTGCGTCACCGGCTCGAAGATGATGATGAAGTCGTTCGGCAGCTGCAGCGACATGGTCGCCTTCTCGCCGGCCGGCAGCTCCATCGTATCCAGTGTGACCTCATTGGCCAGCGTCGCAAACGATTCCTTGTTGAAGTCGACGCCGGAGCTCCAGAACACCTGCTTGAAATACTCCCATACCGGAAGCGTATCCGGGTCGTGCGCCGCGATGCGCCGGACGCGCGGGTTCACGGTGAAGGAGACCTCGACCTGGTCGTCGACGGAGGCCTTGTAACCGCAGGCACAGAGCGCACAGTGATAGTCGTCGGGCTTGAGCGCCTTCAGCGTCGCGTGAGCGCCAAGCACACCGCCGCAGCCCGGACACAGCACGTTCCAGCCGAGATCGAACAGCCCGAGCCGCGCCGAATGCAGGAAGGCGGAGATCGCGCGCTCTTCGTCGACACCATGCTGCCTGGCGAAATCGAGGACATTGACGCGGTTGAGCTCGTGATCCTCGCCGTCCTCGATGAGGCGCGCAATCTCATCGACCGCCTTCGGATCGGCGGTCTGCTTCAGAACGGAAAACTGGGCCTGGATGTCGCTCATGGCGTAACTCTATCTAGGGTGGATCACGCCATCGGCCAGGCGAGCGCCTGTCACCGACGCGTGATTCGGAACATGGGTGAGCGGTCCGGCTGGGTCGTGACGACGCCATGCGGGATCACGGGAACCGTATCGACCAGCTCGACGCGAAACGCACCGATCAGCCGGGCCAGCGCCAGCACGGATTCGGCTTGCGCAAACGGCGCGCCGACGCACACGCGCGGACCCGCGCCGAACGGCAAATAGGCAAAACGGTCGGGTGCTTCGGTCGACATGAAACGCTTTGGAACGAACGCGTTCGGCTGATCCCACAGCTTTTCGTGCCGGTGCAGCAGCCAGGGCGCGATCATGATGATGTCGCCCCTGCCGATCTCGATTCCAGCCGCATTGTCCTTCGCGCGCGCGGCACGCGCGATCAGGAAGGCGGGCGGATAGAGCCGCATGGTTTCTTCGATCACCGCACGGGTGAATTTCTTGCGATCGATGTCGGCCATGCTGTCGAGATGTTCGCCGCGGGTCTCGGACGCCACCTCCTCCTGCGTATCAGGATCGAGCGCGAGCAGATAGAGCGCCCAGAACAGCGCGGTCGCCGTGGTTTCGTGACCGGCGAGAATCATGGTCGCGACTTCGTCGATAAGCTGCTCGTCCGAAAAGCCCTTGCCCGTTTCAGGATCGCGCGCCTCGTCCATGAGATCGAACAGGTCGCGCGGCGGCGCGCCGTCCTTTTTCCCGGCGGCGCGCCGCTCTGCGATCAGCATCGCGACGAATTCGGTCCAGCGCTTGCGGAAACGGGCGCGGGCAAAATCCATCGGGCTCGGCCAGGACACCGGCAGCAGCATGTCGAGGAAATAGGGCCGTCCCAGCCGCTCGCCATATTCCACGACGAAGTTGCGCAAGGTGGCGCCATGCCGGTCCATGCCGAACGAGAACATCGTGCGCCCGGCGATCTCGAGCGTCATGCGCTGCATGGCCTCGCGCAGATCGACGGTCTCGCCGCTGCGCGCATCCAGCTTCGCGATGGTCTCGTCGAGCACCGCCGTCATGTGCGGAACGAGATTTGCGGTGGCGCGCGGCGTGAAGGCCGGCGCAAGCGTGCGGCGCTGAAACGTCCAGGCATGACCTTCCGCAATCAGGAGGCCTTCGCCGAGCACGGGACGCAGCATGCGAATGCCGGCCGGCGTGCGCGTGTAGTTCTCGTAATTGCTGAGCAGGACATGCCGGATCGCGTCCGGGCGGTTCAGGATGAAGCTCTTATGGAGGAAGAAGCGGCCCTCGAGAACGTCTTCCTCATAGGCGCGCTGTCCCCAGGTTGCGATCATGTTCTGCCTGATCACAGCGACCCGTCCGAGGAACGACATGTCGTCGGGGGCACGCGGCGGCGTCGGGGGGATGATGGGCCGCCGCACGCTGGCGATGTTCATGGCTCTCTCCCGCAGATGTGACGCAGGCAAATAGCTAGTAAGTCAGCTCGGCAACCGCAATCCTGTTCTCGGCGGCAGGCCAGAGGCGTGCCACGATCCGTTCTTCGCCGAACTGGGCCACGATGTTACGCCCGATCTCGCCGGCCGGAAGCCGCAATGTTGCTGTCGCATCCGTGGGTACGCCCGGTTTGACGTCGGCCGGCTCCTTGCCGTCGAGCAGAACCACGTCCCGCGGCAGGCCGAAATAGCCGCGCGGACGTGACATGATCACGACTGCGCCGGCGTCCTTGTCCGCCGGCCCGAGCGGACGCGCGGCGCGCAGGTGGACGACATCGGACGAGCGCGGGAAGGGCGAGCGATAGATATGCGTGGTCGGCGCATCCGGCGACGCGAGGACGAATTCGAGCGGCCAGGAGGGTTCGACCTGCGCCGGCCCCCAGCGGCCGTCAGCACCGGTCTTCGCGCTGTGCACGGCATTGCCGTTGCGCTCACCGGTATCCGGATCGACGCGGAAGATATCGACGGTTGCGCCCGCCACCGGCCGATTGGTGGACACGCCGCCCGGCGTTCCCGTGACGAGGCCACTCAGCCTGACGCTCGGTTCCGGCACGATCGCGATGCGCGCGGGCTCGCGGCCGGCGATGAACTTGTAGATCTCGCGGAACGCGCGCGGGTGAAACGCCACCTCGCGATGATCGAGCGCACCGAGCACGAGATTGGTGGCCCCCCGCAGCTCCGGCCCCTCGGCGGTGACACCGGTCGGCGTGCCGGGCTTGCCGATGAAGCGGCCGTCGGCTTGCGCGTATTTGTCCATGCCATCGCTGCGCAAGGTGAGGAAAGCCGCGCCCGGCGTCACCTCGCTCTCGCCCCCGTTCAGCCCGCGCAGGAAAACGCCGCGGCCGTTGAACTCGTTGTTGGGCTGGTCGTCGCTCGCGAACACGCCGTGATTGGGCGTGCCGCACAGGACAGCGTGGCTGACGTCAGCCACACCGCCGTTCCTGACGACATTGCGGATCGCATAGCCGCCGCGAGAGCTGCCGACCAGTGCCACGCGCGCCGCACCGGTACGGCGCTTCAGCTCGGCGATGGCGGCGGCAAGCTCACGGCGCTGGTCCTCGGTCGAGGAGCGGTTCGCCTGCTCGACCGTGTCGTCGCTCCGCGCATTGGGATCGGTGAAGTTGATCGCCAGCATGCGATCGCGCGCGATGCCATTGGATTCCATCCGCCACATCGTGGTCATCCAGAGCGCGTCGTAGTCGCCATTGCCGTGGACGAACAGGATCGGCGGCACCTCGGCGCCCTGCGCCGCGGGTGCGGTTTGAGCGAAAGCGTCCATCCGGACGCTCGCAAGCGCAAAGGGCAATGTGCCGGCACCTTGCAGGATCGTCCGTCGCGACAGCTTCATCTGTTCCTCCCCGGCAAAACCGCCTCTTTGCACCGCTTATAGCGTCCTAACCACTGGACAGCGAAGGACTTTCGCGGGCATCACTGAATCCGCCGGAATCGCCTGGACCACTTCTGCCAGCCCATATGGAAGGGGATATGACCGAGCAGCCGAACCGTCAGAGAATCGCAGCCGACGGCATCGCCGCGCCGCTGCGATACACCGTGTTCCGGCGCATCTGGCTCGCCAGCCTACTCTCCAATCTCGGCCTGCTGATCCAGGGCGTCGGCGCCGCCTGGGCGATGACGCAGATGGCGGCCTCGGCCGACAAGGTGGCGCTGGTGCAGACCGCGCTGATGCTGCCGATCATGCTGATCTCGATGCCGGCTGGCGCCATCGCCGACATGTATGACCGCCGCATCGTCACCCTGGTCTCGCTCATGATCGCGCTGACGGGCGCGACTGCGCTCACGATCCTGGCCGGGCTCAAGCTGATCACGCCGGAAGCGCTGCTCGCCTTCTGCTTCGTCGTGGGCAGCGGCAACGCGCTGTTCGGCCCGGCCTGGCAATCCTCGGTCAGCGAGCAGGTGCCGCCCGAAGCACTGCCGTCGGCCGTCGCGCTGAACGGCATCAGCTACAACATCGCGCGCAGCTTCGGTCCCGCGGTCGGCGGTGTCATCGTCGCCGCGCTCGGCGCGGTGGCGGCGTTTGCCTGCAACGCGATCCTCTATCTGCCGCTGCTGGTCGTGCTGCTGCTGTGGCGGCGCAGCACCGAGCCCTCGCGCCTGCCCCGCGAGAAGCTCAACCGCGCCATGGTTTCGGGCTTCCGCTACATCACCAATTCGCCGCCGATCAAGATCGTCCTGCTGCGCACGCTGGTGATGGGCCTGATCGGCGGCGCCATCATGGCGCTGATGCCGCTGGTCGCGCGCGACCTGCTGCATGGCGGCGCGCAGACCTACGGCATCATGCTCGGCGCCTTCGGCATGGGCGCGGTCATCGGCGCGCTCAACATCCACGAATTGCGCAAGCGCATGAGCGGCGAGTCCGCGATCCGCGCCTGCACCATCTCGATGGCCTTTGCGATGGCCGCCCTTGCCGTGAGCACAGAACCGGTGCTGACGGCGACCGCGCTGGTGCTGGCCGGCGCGGTCTGGATGGCCGCCGTCGCGCTGTTCAATATCGGCGTGCAGCTCTCGGCACCGCGCTGGGTCGCAGGCCGGTCGCTGGCAGCGTTCCAGGCCTCGATCTCCGGCGGCATCGCGATCGGCGCGTGGGGCTGGGGCCATCTCACCGACTATGCCGGCGTCGAGGTCGCGCTTCTGGTCGCGGCAGGCCTGATGCTGATCTCACCGCTGCTCGGGATCTGGCTCACGATGCCGCGCGTCGGCGCCCGCAACGAGGACGCCGAGGTGCTGGCCGATCCCGAAGTCAGGCTGTCGCTCACCGGCCGGAGCGGACCGCTGGTGGTCGAGATCGAATACCGGGTGTCTCAGGAGAACGCGCGCGCCTTCCACAATGTGATGCAGGACGTGCAGCTCTCAAGGCAGCGCAACGGCGCCTATGGCTGGTCGATCGCGCGCGACATCGCCGACCCCGAATTGTGGACCGAGCGCTATCACTGCCCGACCTGGTTCGACTATCTGCGCCAGCGCAACCGCTCGACCCTATCCGAACGCGCGCTGCATCAGCAGGCGATCGATTTCCACATCGGCCCCGAGCCGGTGCGCGTCCGCCGCATGCTGGAGCGTCCGTTCGGCTCGGTGCGCTGGAAGGAAGAGACGCCGGACCAGGGAGCAAGCGAGGTGCTGCCCGTGGTTGCGACCGCGGCGGGGAGCAGCACGTAGGTTCTGCCGTCGTCCCGGCGAAGGCCGGGACCCATAACCACAGGCAAAAGTTTGGCGAAGACTCGGAGTTGCGACCGAGTCCTGTACAGCTAGTCGCGCTCTATCGATAGATCACGCGGTATGGGTCCCGGCCTTCGCCGGGACGACAAGCACGTTTACTGCCCGTGCTCCGTCAGCACCTTGTCGCAGCCCTTGCTCAGCCGCGTGCGGTTCTGCTTCAGGCAGGCGAGCACAGCCTGGTCGCCATTGTTCATCACGGGGCGGCAGAAGCGCGTGACGTCGCGCGCGCAGGCGTCGTGTCCGGGCTGTTGTTGCGCGGAGGCGCCAGATGCGCACAGGAGCAAGGAAATAACGAAAAGAAATCTGGTCATCGCGTAATGCCTCTTACCCGGAAGATGTGCGGGCGAAGCTAGTGCGACGATCCCGGAGCCGCAACGGCTTTATTGACAGGCTGCATCGCGCCACAGCGTGGCCCCGGCTTGACGCCGGGGCACAACGCGAGGGGAGCTAACCGACGCAACGATCGCTGTGTGCTCTTACTGGTTGCCCTGAGCGTCAGCGACCTTGCGTGACGCGCCCTTGGCGAGGTCCTTGTCCATCACCGCGCGGCAGCCGGCGCTCAGATCCGAGCGATGCTTCATCATGCACGCGGTGATCTTCGGGATGTTGGGGATCTCCGACGAGCACAGGCGGAAGGCATCGCCGGTGCACTGCTGCTGCGCCTCGGCCGAGAAGGCGAAGCTCGAAGTCGTCGAGACGATCGAGACGATGGCGGCGAAGCCCAGAGCCAGGCTGGTGTCGCGGATCTTGCTGCTCAAGGACTTGGAGGTGAGCGACTTGGCCGTAAACGACTTGGTCATTTGAAGCTCCCATTGGCGCCGCTGCAAGCGGAGCCCGTTGTTGATGGGAACTACGATGCTCCAGCAAAACAGTTTCCACTGTGATGACGGTCACGGGGCGCACCCAAACTGTGACATCGGTCACATTGGCGCACCTCGCTGAAAATCCGGCGCAAACGCCGTCGCGTTGGTGTCACGTTAACTGTTCCTTCGCATTAATGGCTCGTCGCGCGGGAAATTCCGCAGGTTTGGTTGCGTAATTGGAAAGAGTAGCGATGCGTAATGCGTTGGGCCTGATGCTGGCCAGTGTAGTTGCGGCGGTCGTGATCGCCGCCGGCGGTTGGTTTTATTATTCCGCGAGCGCCGATCCGGGCGCCCCCAAGACAGTTGCCGCCCGTGCCGCCGACCCGTTGCCGGCACAGACGAAAATCGCCGCCAAGGACGACGTCGCGACCACCGCGGCGATCGCGGCGAAGCCGACGGCCGTTGCCCAGGCATCCGCGCCTACGCCCGCCCCGGTCGCGCCAGTTCAACCGAAGCAGGCCTGCGCCAATCCAAACGCCCTCGGCGTCGCCCGCGTGGTCGAGATCGACACCACCGGCGGTCCCGGCTTCGGCTTCGAGCACTTCAAGCAGTTCGATTTCCTCACCGACAAGGAGGTCGTGCTGACCTTCGACGACGGTCCGTGGCCGGTCAACACACCCGCGGTGCTGAAGGCGCTCGCGGATGAATGCACCAAGGGCCTGTTCTTCTCGGTCGGCAAGCACGCGACCTACCACCCGGAAATCCTGCGCCAGGTTCTGGCCCAGGGCCACACGGTCGGCACGCACACCTGGTCGCATGTCAACCTGAACAGCAAGAAGATGACGGAGCAACAGGTCAAGGACGAGGTCGAAAAGGGCTTTAGCGCAGTGAGGTTCGCGCTCGGCACCAATCCGGCGCCGTTCTTCCGCTTCCCGCAGCTTCAGCACAATCCGGCGATGGTGACCTATTTCGGCACCCGCAACGTCGCGATGTTCTCGACCGACATCGATTCCTTCGACTTCAGGAAGGGCGCGACGCCGGAGAAGATCGTCGAGACCGTGATGGGCAGGCTCGACAAGCTCGGCAAGGGCATCATCCTGATGCACGACTTCCAGAAGCACACCGGCGAAGCCATGCCGGCGCTGCTCGCGCGGCTCAAGGCCGGCGGCTACAAGGTCGTGCAGATGAAGGCCAAGACCACCTTCCAGACGCTGCCGGAATATGACGAAGCGCTGCTGAAGGACCTGAAGGTGCCGACCTCGAGCGCGCGTCCGATCGGAAGCGTGGTGCAGACGGTTTCGCAGTAGCGCGTTCGACCGGATCGAAAACTCTTGCGTGATGGCCGGGCTTGTCCCGGCCATCAACGTTCTTGGGCCTGCGTGGAAAGGTCATGGATGCCCGGGACATCTGGCGCGAACACGCGCCTCGCGTTTGCCTGAGGCGTGACGGCGAGGGTGGGGCGCAAAGACCGCTTACCAATAGATGCCGTGGCGATGCAGCTCGCTGATGATGCGGCCTTCGGTCCAGGTACGCTTGTGCTTCGGCTTGTTGACTTTCGCCGTGGTCTTCGTTGCGGTCGCGGCGGGCGCTGAAGTCGTCGTGGCTACGGCGGGTGCCGCGGCAGGCGCAGGCGCCGAGATCGCCGGCGGACGGTCGACATATTTCGGTGCTTCGGTGACGGGTGCGGCTTCACTCACTTGCGTCGTCACGGCGATTGTCGCCGTCGCTTGCGGCGCCGAGGCCTGTTCGCTCGCCGTGGCCAGCGAGAGGCTGCGTGGACCGGCCGCCTGAGCAGATGCTGAAGCCAGGACCATGGCGGCCACCAGAATGATCTTGCGCATGTGAAATCTCCCCGTGTTGGCGTGACCGGGACGCTATGGGAGATACACGCGACATTATGTGATCACGATCACGCAGGCGACTGGGCGATCCTGAACCCGCGCACTCATGCCGGCTGTACGCGTCGGTTGAGACGCTTGTCTGTGATGATGGGATGAATTCGGGGCGCTGGTGCCGCAAGAGGGATTCGAACCCCCGACCCCGTCATTACGAATGACGTGCTCTACCGACTGAGCTATTGCGGCGAACCCTGCCGGGCTCGGACGATGCCGGTCCCGATACGCGCGCTCCTGATATCGGGCATGGCCCGAATTGGCAAGAACAAGCCGGGTGCGAAATGCGGCTTAGGCGCCCCAGCGGGACCAGAATCCGCGCCAGCCGCCGGCCTGGGCCTTGGGCGTGCCGATTTGTTCCGTAAATTCATCGCTCGGGCCCTCGTCATCGATCCCGGGATCATCCGGGGCGCGGACGATCGGGATGACGGCGGGGATCGGGACAGGTGCGGGCTTGCCGAGGTCGGCGCGGGTCCGGAACACCGGCGTTGCCGCCGCCGGCGATGATTCGGCCGGCTCGGGGGCCGGTCTGACCGGCTCCGCAGACGTCATCGCAGGCTCTTCCTTGGCCGCCGGAGGTGAATTGTCCTGCTCCGCCGGGACCGATGCAGCCGGAGCCGGTTCCAACAGGGTGTCATTCGCGGGCGCCATCACCCGTTTCGGCGGCGGGGCCGCCAGCATGGCTTCCTCGAAGGCCGAGGATTCGATCAAGTCCCCCTTGTCGGAAGGAAGGCTCGCGACCGGCGTCTGCCATTGGAAGGCGTCGAGGCGGCCGGTGACCGGGGAGACCGGGCGCCAGCGATCGCTGACATAGCCGTCGGCGGTCCAGGCCGGATCGTGCCGAGCACGCACCGCGCGCAAGGTCCAGGCGCGGGCGCGGCCGCCGTCGCCGTGCTCGGTGCGCTCGATCTCGGCCATCAGCAGTGCGACCCGCTGGGTCGGATCGTTGACATAAGGCGCCAGCACCGCCCGTGCGCGGCTGAATTCGGAGGCATCGATCGCGGCGCGTGCGAGCGCGAGCTGGCCTTCAATATGGCCGGCCTTGTCGGCAGGCGTCTTGGCTGCAAGCGTCTCGACCCGCTGCAAGCGCTGCCGCGCGGAATCGCCGAGCTTCACATGTGCATAGGCCTCGGCGAGATCCGGATGCGGATTGGCGAGCCAGGCGGCCTCGACCAGCTTCATGGCGCGGCGCACCTGATGCGCCTCGCTCTCGAACTTTGCGGCGAGCACCGCGGCCGGCACCAGGGTCGGTGCAAGCTTGATCGCCTCCATCACGCTCTCGCGTGCGACGTCGCGATCCATCGTTTGCAATTCCAGCGCGCGTGCGGTGAGCAGCACGCCGCGCTGGCGACGATAGGCCGGCTTGTCGATCAGGCCCGCGGACAGGTTCGAATCGAGGATCGCCAGCGCGCCGCTCCAGTCGCCGCGCGCGCAGCGGAAGCCGAGCACCGCATGCGAGGCCCAGGTCGACGACGGCGACAGCTTGATCGCTTCCTCCGCGATCATGACGGCGCCGACCGCATCGTCGGCGCGCTGCGCCTCGATGAACAGGCCGCGCAGGCCGAGCAGCCGCGTATCCTCGCGCTCGGCCATGGCACGGAAGGCGCGCTGCGCCTCGTCGCGATTGCCTTCGAGCTGCGCCGACTGCGCATGCAAGAGAAGCGCGAGCGGATCGTTCGGCGCATGCCGCCGCGCCGTCTCGGCGTGACGGCGGGCGAGCGCGGTATCGCCATGGCCGATCGCGAGCAGGCCGTGGGTGATGGCATGGCGGCCGCGCGCGTGGCGCTTTTCGTGACTGCGGCGGCGCAAACGCCCCGGCGTCCGCCAGATCGTCGTCAGGATGCTCCAGACCAGCACGACTGCCGCGGCAAAGAGGCCAAGCAAGAACACGAATCTGGGCAACGTCGTTGAGGCGCGGAAGCCGCCCGCCGTCAGGACGAGATCGCCGGGCTGATCGGCAACCCAGGCCGCGCCGGCCGCCGCCAGCGCAATCAAGACGAGGAAAAGGACGATGCGAAGCATGGCGATCCCTATACGCGCTGATTGTTGCGCGAAGCTTTATTGAGCAGGCTTGACGAGATCCGCCATGGCATCGTCGGCGAATTTGCGGGAGGCGGCGAGCGCGGCATCGCGGGCATTGGCCTTGTCGAGCCAGGCCTGCGCCGGCGCGCGATCGGCATCGGGCAGCGTCTTCAACTCGCGCCGCGCCTCGACGAAATCATTGCGGAGCGCAGCAGCCGTCACCCGCGCCACGATGGCGCCGCGATCATTGCCGACCCCGTCGGTCCGTTCGATGCGGACGAGCTTTGACGCTCCGGCCTGGAGGCGCTCGACGATGCCGCCGCCGCTGGACTGGGCATCCGCCGGCGGCGACAGCTTTGACACGATGTTGAGGAGCTCGCGGCTCAGCGCGACGGGGGTCGGGATACCCGACGATGCAAAGGTGTCGAGTGGCTTCAGCATCTCGGGCTTGGCCGCCAGCGACCGCGCCGCGGCGAGCTGCGCCTCATAGGGATCGCCATGGCGCACGGCGACGTCGAGCAGGGCCGCCGCCACCACATGGCGCAGCGGCTTGTCGTCCATCGTCCTGGCGTCGGCGATCTTCTCGCCCTGCTGCGCAAGCTCGGCCCGCTCCGTCTTGCCGGCGCGCTCGAGCTGCGCGATGCGGTCGTAGAGCGCGGCAAGATCAGGCGAAGCGGCGCCCGGGGCAGATTTCGCATCGTTCAGAGCGCTCGCGGTCTTGTCGGACTGTGCGCGCAGATTGGCTATGTCGCTGCGCAGGCTGCCCACGGATTTTTCCAGCGCATCGATCCGCGCCACCATGGCCGGATCGGCGGCGGGCTTGCCGGCCTTGGCTTCGACCGCGGCAACGCGACCGCTCAGAGCGTCGACCGTCGCACTCGTCACTTGTGGCGCGGCAGGCGGCGCCTGCACGGCGGGCCAGCCCAGCATCCAGCCGACCGCGATCACGACGGCCGCCGCCACCGCACCGGAGAACGGTGCAATGACCCAGGGCGAAACCGGAGGCGACGCGGGAGCGGGCGCAACCGCGGCCTGCGCCTCGGCGCGCTCCGGCTCGGCGTCAGCCTGCTCGGATTTTGCCTGCTCGGGCTCGGTGTGCTCGCTCACCGGCGGAGCCTCGGGCTCGCCCGCCACCTCCTGCGGCTGGGTCGAGACATCGGTCGCCTCGAGGTCGATGGTCGGCGGGGGGCGCTTGGCACGACCGGACTCGGGGGCCAATCCTGCGTCTTCAGGCTTGTCGTCGGCCATCGTGACGGTTCCTCACACTTCCATACCTTGCACAGATCCCTGGCGTAGATCTTGGGCAGACCCGATCGCGTCGGATTCGGCCCGACCTCTTACGCCAAACGGGTCTGCAAAGCACGCTCCAAGGTGTCAAATAAGGCATTTTCGTCCGGTTTCGCGGCCACCAGAACCTGCGACGCACCGGCATCGCGCAGCACGCTTGCGACCGTCTCGGACAGGCAGCATTGCGGGATCGCCAGCGCCGAGATTTCGACGCCTTCGTCCCGCGCTGCATCCAGGAAGGCTCGCGCGCTGCGCCGGGAGTAATGAAGCACCGCCTCGATCCCATGCGCGGCAAAACCCTCGCAGACATCGCGCGGGAGAACGTTGACCGGCGCCATGCGATAGGTGGTCTGCGTCACCACGTTGAAGCCTTCGGTGCCGAGTTCGCCGCCGAGATCGCGCGACAGATCCGCGCCGGCGAGATAAAGCAGCGTGCTTTTCTTTTTCAGCACCTTGTCGCGCGCACTCCGGACGACCGTGTCGCGCAGGGCCGCGGAATCGCCGCCGGCGATAATCACCTCGGCAAAGCCGGCGTCTCGCGCGGCAGTCGCGGTGTGCTCGCCGACCGCGAACAGCGGCAGCTTCAACAGGCCGAGATCCTGCAATTGCGGCGCGACGGCACGGATCGCATTGGCCGATGTGACGATGATGGCGCTATAGTTCGCCTCGCTCTCGTCGTGGAAAGCGACCGGCTCGAATTTGAGCACCGGCGCGAGCAGCACCACGTGTCCCCGCGCGCGCAAATTGTCCGCCGTCGCCTCATTGTCGGGATGCGGCCGTGTGACAAGAATGGACATCGCTCGTGTTCCCGAACCGCGTGACGGTGACGCATTCGCAAAGACGGCCGCGCGTGACGATTGCGCAAGCCGACCCCGGAATGCTACCGGACGTACCAGAACTCTGCTTTCCGGATGAGCGCAAGGGCGCAAATTGGATAACAATTCACCAATGCTGGTATTGGGCATCGAAACCACCTGCGACGAGACCGCCGCGGCCGTGATCGAGCGCGCGCCCGACGGCAGCGGCAAGATCCTGTCCAACATCGTGCGGTCGCAGGTCGATGAGCATGCCCCGTTCGGCGGCGTGGTGCCGGAGATTGCCGCCCGCGCGCATGTCGACCTGCTCGACGGCATCATCGACCGCGCCATGCGCGAGGCCGGCATCGGCTTCGCCCAGCTCAATGGCGTCGCGGCGGCCGCGGGACCGGGCCTGATCGGCGGTGTCATCGTCGGGCTCACCACCGCGAAGGCGATCGCTTTGGTGCACGACACGCCGCTGGTCGCGGTCAACCATCTGGAGGCGCATGCGCTGACGCCGCGGCTGACCGACGGAATCGAATTCCCGTACTGCCTGTTCCTCGCCTCCGGCGGCCACACCCAGATCGTCGCGGTCACCGGCGTCGGCCAATATGTGCGGCTCGGCACCACCGTCGACGACGCCATCGGCGAAGCCTTCGACAAGGTCGCGAAGATGCTGGGCCTGCCCTATCCCGGCGGCCCGCAGGTCGAGCGCGCGGCAGCAAGCGGCGATGCCGCGCGCTTCGCCTTTCCGCGGCCGATGCAGGGCAGGCCGGATGCCAACTTCTCCCTGTCGGGATTGAAGACCGCGGTGCGCAACGAAGCGAGCCGGATCGCGGAGATCACGCCGCAGGACATCAGCGATCTCTGCGCAAGCTTCCAGGCCGCCGTGCTGGAGGCGACGGCCGACCGGCTAAGTGTCGGCTTGAGACTTTTCCGCGAACAGTTCGGCGCGCCGCGCGCGCTCGTAGCCGCCGGCGGCGTCGCCGCCAATCAGGCGATCCGCAGCGCGCTGCATGACGTCGCGCGGCAGGCCAAGACGCAACTGATCATGCCGCCGCCTGCGCTCTGCACCGACAACGGCGCGATGATCGCCTGGGCCGGCGCCGAGCGCCTCGCGCTGGGAATGACCGACACGATGGAAGCCCAGCCCCGCGCACGCTGGCTGCTCGACGCGAATGCGACGGCGCCCGCGGGCTACGGCAAGACGCGAGCGGGATTCTAAATGGAGAGGCGTCTCCACGAGCTCCACTTCACCTCGCCCCGCTTGCGGGGAGAGGTCGGATTGCATCGTAGATGCAATCCGGGTGAGGGGGACTCTCCGCGAATCCAGCTGCCACCTCCCTTGCGGAGACTCCCCCTCACCCCAACCCTCTCCCCGCAAGCGGGGAGAGGAAGCGGAGGGAGCGAGCGATGACCGCGTTCCAATCCGTTGCGGTGATCGGAGCGGGCGCCTGGGGCACGGCGCTGGCGATGGTGGCAGCGCGGGCCGGGCGGAGCGTCACGCTCTGGGCGCGCAATGCCGAGCATGCGACGCGCATCGCGTCGACCCGCGACAATCCGCGGCTGCCCGGCGTGCGGCTTGCGCCGGAAATTGTCGTGACGAGCGAGCTGGCGCTCGCCGCGCGCGCGGACATGCTGCTGATCGCAACGCCGGCGCAGCATCTGCGCGGCGCTGTCAACATGCTGGCCTCGCACATCGCAAGACCGACACCGGTCGTCGCCTGCGCCAAGGGCATCGAGCACGGCACCCACAAATTCATGACCGAGGTGATCGCCGAAGCCGCGCAGCACGCGCAGCCGGCGATCCTGTCGGGCCCGAGCTTTGCCGACGACGTCGCGCGCGGCCTGCCGACGGCGGTGACGCTGGCGGCGAAGGAGGAAGAGCTGGCCAGCAGCCTCGTGCAGGCGTTGGGCTCGCCGACGTTCCGGCCCTATCACTCCACCGACGTCCGCGGCGTCGAGATCGGTGGCGCCGCCAAGAACGTGCTGGCGATCGCTGCCGGCATCGTGGTCGGCCGCAACCTCGGGGCCTCCGCGCTCGCCGCGCTGACCACGCGCGGCTTCAGCGAGCTGGCACGGCTCGGCCGCGCCTGCGGCGCGCGCCCGGAAACGCTCTCGGGCCTCTCCGGCCTTGGCGACCTGCTCCTGAGTTGTTCAACCGCGCAATCGCGCAATTTCGCGCTCGGCATTGCGCTCGGCCGTGGTGAGGCGGCGCCGGCGGGCAAGCTTGCGGAAGGCGCATTCACCGCGCCGGTGCTGGTCGAGCTCGCGGCCGCACGGAACGTCGACATGCCGGTCTCGCAGGCCGTCGCTGCCATCCTCGACAACAAATTGACGATCGACGCAGCGATCGAGGGGCTGCTGACGCGGCCGTTCAAGGCAGAAGAATAACATCTTCCGTCATGCCCGCGCTTGTCGCGGGCATCGACGTCTTGGTATTGAACACGGAAGCAGAGACGTGGATGGTCGGGCATAGGCGAGCGAAAGCGACGCCGTCCTTCGGACGGCTATGCCCGGCCATGACGAACGGATAGGGCGCGCGATGAACTACTGGCTGGTGAAATCCGAACCGTCGGTGTGGTCCTGGGACCAGCAGGTGGCGAAGGGCGCCAAGGGCGAAGCTTGGACGGGGGTGCGCAATTACACCGCGCGCCAGAATCTCGTCGCCATGAAGAAGGGCGACAAGGCGTTCTTCTATCATTCCAACGAGGGCAAGGAGATCGTCGGCATCGCGGAGATCGTCAAGGAGGCCTATCCGGATCCGACCGACAAGACCGAAAAATTCGTCTGCGTCGACATCAAGGCCGACAAGCCCTTGAAAACCCCGGTGACGATGGCCGCGATCAAGGCCGAGAAGAAGCTCGCCGACATGGCGCTGGTGAAATATTCGCGCCTGTCGGTGCAGCCGGTGACGGCGGAGGAGTGGAAGCTCGTCTGCAAGATGGGCGGGATGTAGGAGTTATCCCATCTACGCTGTCCGACTTACGTCTCCGGCAGCGCAAAGACCTCGCATGGCGCGGCAATGCCGCGCAGCGGATGCGATCCAAGCGCAACGAGAGCCATGTCCGTCTCGGCGGCGAGCGCGCCCGACACCAGCACGGTCTCGCGAAGCGGCTTGCACAATCCCTCGAGCCGGCTGGCGAGATTGACGGCGGGACCGATCGCCGTGAAATCGAGGCGGTTGGCGGCGCCGATATTGCCCCACAGCATCTCGCCGAGATGGAGCGCCGCGCCAAACGACAGCGGCGGCAGGCCCTGGTTGCGGCGCTCGTCGTTGAGGTGGGCCATCCCCGCCCGGGCCGCGCCTGCGGCGCGCAAGGCCGCATCGCAGGCGCGGCGCGGTGATGCCTCGACCACCGGAAAGATCGCGAGCACGCCGTCGCCGATGAATTTCAGCACCTCGCCGCCAAAGGCGTGAACGGCACCGGCGATGCGGTCGAACCAGGCGTCGAGCGCCGCGATCACCTGGGCCGGCGGCGTGGTTTCCGACAGGATCGTGAAATTGCGCAAGTCCGCATAGAGTAGCGCGGCCTGAATGGTTTCGCCGAGATCGCGCCGCAGCGGTGCCGCCAGCACCCGTTCCGCGCTGCGTTTGCCGAGATAGGCATCCAGCGTCGCCCGCAACGTGGCGCGCGCGGCGAGCACGGCAAGGGGCGTCGCGGCAAATCGCGCAGCCTGGCGCAGTTGTTCGATTTCATCCGCCGTGAACGGACGCGGCCCGATCCAGCCGAGCACCGGTCCATCGAGCCGACCGACGATGTCTTCGTGCACCTCGCCGTCCGCAATGCCGCGGAGCCAGCGGCGACCGGCATCGCTGGGCGGGTCGGGCGCCAATCCGCCTGGTGCAAAGCCGAGCGCTTCGATCACCGTGCCGGTCCCGGCGCGCCACAGCCAGGTCCGCTTCGCGATCAGCGGGTGCGGCACCTCTAGCGTCAGGGCGCCTGCCGCAAGCGGCACGCCGTCGGCGACCAGATGCGCGCCGAGGTGCGCAAGCAGGCGGTCGGCCCCCTGACTATCGGAGGCGGCATCGACGAGCCAGGCGAGGGTCGGGGCGAGGTGCATGGCCCGATGATGACGAAGCAGGGCCGTCTTTGTCACGGGCAATCCTTGACGGAGCGCAGGGCCGCCGCCATGTCCCGAGGGCAGCCCAAGGGCAGCTCAAGGCAAGACGAGGGATGATCGCCGATGACCGAACCGTTCATAGTGCGACGCGAGACCCAGATCGCAGCCCCGCGTGCCACCGTCTTCGCCTATTTGACCGATCCCGAGAAGATCTTGAGCTGGATGGGTTCCGACGCGACGACGGAACCGCATCCCGGCGGGCTCTATCTGCTCAAGGGTATCGGCCCGCGCGGCGCCGCCGCCCGCGGCGCCTTCCGCGAGGTCGTGCCGGTGCATCGTCTGGCCTACACGTTTGGCTGGGAGGGCGGCCAGGAAGTACCACCCGGATCGAGCCTGATCGAGATCGACCTGATCGAGCGCGACGGCGGCACGCTGCTGCGCATGACCCATAGCGGGCTGCCGACCGAGGAACAGGCCGCCGCACACGCGAAGGGTTGGGCGCACTATCTGGAACGACTCACCACCGCAGCCGCGGGCAACGATCCCGGTCCGGATAACGGCGTCTCGACCAAGTCGTAGCTCTTGTGGGGTCGTTACACCGCCGCGGTCGCGACCACCTGCGCCAGAAGCTGCTCGCGCCTCGCCTGCGAGCGCTGGCCCTTCATGGTCGCGGCGAAACGCTCGAGAATGCCGTCCTCGAAGGCGGTGACGATGGTGTCGTGGACATAGCTCTTGCGGCAGATCGCCGGCGTGTTGGAGAGCTTGTCGGCCGCGGCACGGATCGCGTCCAGCACCTGCTTCTTGCGGCCGCGCTGGCTGGTCGCCGGCGTGATCCGCGACAGCGATTCCACCACGACGGCGGAGGCCATCAGGGTGCGAAAATCCTTCAGCGAAATCTTGATGCCGGCGATCTCGCGCAAAAACGCGTTCACCTGCGTGGTGTTGACCGCGCGCACGATGCCGTAGGCATCGCGATACTGGAACATGCGTTTGCCGGGAACGCCGCGCAGGATGCCGATGGCGCGCACCAGCTTGGCCGCGTCGCACTCCTTCCGCACCGCCTTGCCGCCCTTCGCCTTGAAGGTCAGCACGAAGCAATCGTCTTCCAGCGTCACGTTCGACTTCAGCAGCGTGGTCGCGCCGCGGGTTCCGTTGAGGCGGGCATAGGATTCGTTGCCGGGACGGATCGCGGTGCGCGCGATCAATTCGATCACGGCCGAGAGCGCGAATTCGCGTGTCGGCTCGTCACCCGACAGGAACGCCGACACCTTGCGCCGGATCTTTGGCAGCGCGCCGACGAGCTTCTCCAGGCGATGCGCCTTGCGGTGCTCGCGGACCTTCTCCCAGTCGGCGTGATAGCGGTATTGCAGCCGGCCCGCGGCATCGCGTCCCACGGCCTGGAGATGCGTGCTCGGATCGGCCGAGTAGCGCACCTCGCGATAGGCCGGCGGCACCGCCATGGCGTGCAGCCGGCGGATGGTGCGGGCGTCGCGGATATGCGCGCCGTTGGGACGGACGAAGGAATAGCCCTTGCCGCGCTTGATGCGGCGGATGGTCAGCTCGTTCTGGTCGCCGAGCCGCAGGCCCAGCTCCCTGGCCAGCGCCTCGACCGTCGCCGCGGGCGCCGTGTCGAAGACCTTTTTCGGGCTGAGACGCCCCGAAACGGCCGGTTTCGGCCATTGTCCCAGGGCTTTGGCCAGCGCAACAGCTGCAGGATCGGCTGAAGCGGGCCGCATCGTCCCGAGATTCTGCTGATCCATCATAGTGTTACGCCTTAGCCCTGCCTGTTACCGGTCAATGCCGCTGTTCTGATTTTTGTTCCTAGGGGGTCTCTTTGGACCCGGGTTGGCCATTTAGGGTGTTCCGAACCGTATTGCGAGTCCCGAATCAGTGAGAGACGGTTCCCAAATACCTCCGGACGGCGCATGGGGCTCTGCGCAGGCCTGTTCCGGGGATCTGGGTAAAGAGCCGAAAGGCGCCGCCCGGCCTGTTTCAGATTTGCGACAGCCGGCCCGCGCACCTTGATCCTCCGCATGGCAGGCCGCTCGCCGAAGGTCCAGCTTGTGCACCTTGTCGGGTCCGGTTAGCCCGACGCATAATCAGCCCAATGATTGATGTCGGCATTGCCTGAGCTTGCCGCATGTGGAGGGAAATATGTCCGAGAAGATTTACGACGTGCCGGCGGAATGGGCAAAGCGCGCTTGGGTCGACCAAGCCAAGTACAAGGAAATGTACGCCCGCTCGATCTCGGACCCGAACGGTTTCTGGGCCGAACAGGCCAAGCGCATCGACTGGATGAAGGCGCCGACGAAAATCGAGAACGTCTCCTTCGCGCCGGGCAACGTCTCGATCAAATGGTTCGAGGACGGCGTCCTCAACGTCGCCCATAACTGCATCGACCGTCATCTGCACAAGCGCGCCAACCAGATAGCAATCATCTGGGAAGGTGACGATCCCTCGCAGTCCCGCCACATCACCTACAAAGAACTCCACGACGAGGTCTGCCGGATGGCCAACATCCTGCGTACCCGCAACGTCAAGAAGGGCGACCGCGTCACCATCTACCTGCCGATGATTCCGGAAGCGGCCTACGCGATGCTGGCCTGCGCGCGGATCGGCGCGATCCACTCCGTGGTGTTCGCGGGCTTCTCGCCCGACAGCCTCGCCCAGCGCATCAACGACTGCCAATCCAAGGTGATCATCACCGCAGACGAAGGACTGCGCGGCGGCAAGAAGGTGCCGCTGAAGGCCAATGTCGACGCAGCGCTCGCCAAGGCCGACGGCGTCGACTGGGTCGTCGTGGTCAAGCGCACCGGCGGCAAGATCGACATGAACCCGACCCGCGACCTCTGGTATCACGAGGCGGCGGCGATGGTGACGACGGAATGCCCGGTCGAGCACATGCACGCCGAGGATCCGCTGTTCATCCTCTATACCTCAGGCTCGACCGGCCAGCCCAAGGGCGTGCTGCACACCTCCGCCGGCTATCTCGTCTATGCCGCGATGACGCATCAATACGTCTTCGACTATCACGACGGCGACATCTACTGGTGCACCGCCGACGTCGGCTGGGTCACGGGCCACAGCTACATTCTCTACGGGCCGCTCGCCAACGGCGCGACCACGCTGATGTTCGAGGGCGTGCCGAATTATCCGGACAATTCCCGCTTCTGGAACGTCATCGACAAGCACAAGGTCAATACCTTCTACACCGCGCCGACCGCGATCCGCGCGCTGATGCAGGGTGGCGACGAGCCGGTGAAGAAGACCTCGCGCGCCTCGCTGCGCCTGCTCGGCTCGGTCGGCGAGCCCATCAATCCGGAAGCCTGGGAGTGGTATCACCGCGTCGTCGGCGAGGACCGCTGCCCGATCGTCGATACCTGGTGGCAGACCGAGACCGGCGGCATCCTGATCACGCCGCTGCCGGGCGCCACTAAGCTCAAGCCGGGCTCGGCGACGCAGCCCTTCTTCGGCGTGGTGCCGGAGATCGTCGATGCCGACGGCAAGGTTCTGGAAGGCGAGACCACCGGCAATCTCTGTCTCACCCGGGCATGGCCGGGCATGATGCGCACGGTCTATGGCGATCACGCGCGGTTCGAGCAGACCTATTTCTCGACCTACAAGGGCAAGTATTTTACGGGCGACGGCTGCCGGCGCGACGCCGACGGCTATTACTGGATCACCGGCCGCGTCGACGACGTCATCAACGTCTCCGGCCACCGCATGGGCACCGCGGAGGTCGAGAGCGCGCTGGTTGCGCATGAGAAGGTGTCGGAAGCTGCCGTTGTCGGCTTCCCGCACGACATCAAGGGCCAGGGCATCTACGCCTATGTCACCCTGATGGCCGGCGTCCAGCCGACCGAGGATCTGCGCAAGGAGCTCGTGACCTGGGTGCGCAAGGAGATCGGCCCGATCGCCTCGCCCGACCAGATCCAGTTCGCGCCGGGCCTGCCCAAGACCCGGTCCGGCAAGATCATGCGCCGCATCCTGCGCAAGATCGCCGAGGACGAGCCGGGCAGCCTGGGCGATACCTCGACCCTGGCCGATCCCGCCGTGGTCGACGACCTCGTCAAGAACCGGCAGAACAAGAAGTCGGCGTAAGCCAAGGTCTCGTGCCCCGGACGCAGCGCAGCGCGCACTTCAGCGGTGCGCTGCAGGGCCGGGGCCCAACTGTCCACACGCAAAGAACTGGGTCCCGGCTCTGCGCCTCGTCACTTCGTGCCGCGCCTTGTCCGGGACACGCGACCAAACCTCGCTCCGCACTCTGTCGCCCCCCGAAACAACAGCGGTTCACACCCTCACGCTCTTGTCAGGGCGCTTGCCGGCATGGCCGTATCTTTCCCGCCGAGTGTTGTTTTCCGGTCATTTACTTTATTTCGAACATTTCCTTTGTTCCCCCTGCTGGCTGGCCCTCGGCGGCCGCGCGTAGAAACCATCCGGTTAACAGGCGCGGTTAAGAATGTCCGGGCAAGGCGGCGATTGCCGGGTTCTGCGTAGATTTGGACGACCCGTACGGGGCAAGGGGAAGCATTGATGGCGATGAGGATTGCTGTGGCGCTGGCCGCCACCATCGGGGCAGGGATATTGATGTCAACGGCGGCGGAGGCGCGGCCGGAAATGGTGGGGACGCACCTGGCCGACTATTCGCCGGGCACCATCGTGGTCAAGACCAACGAGCGGCGACTCTATCTCATTCTCGATAACGGCCACGCCGTGCGCTATCCGGTCGGCGTCGGCAAGTCCGGCAAGCAGTGGGCCGGCACGACCCGTATCGACGGCAAATACCGCAATCCGGCCTGGTCGCCGCCCGCCGAGGTGAAGCGCGACAAGCCGCAGCTTCCCGACGTCATTCCCGGCGGCTCGCCGCGCAACCCGATGGGCGTTGCGGCGATGACGCTCGCCGGCGGCGAATATGCGATCCACGGCACCAACGTGCCGGGCTCGGTCGGCGGCTTCGTCTCCTATGGCTGCATCCGCATGCTCAACGACGACATCACCGATCTCTACAGCCGCGTCTCTGTCGGCACGACGGTGGTCGTGACACGCTGATCACCGGGATCGGAGAGAATTGAAAGAGCCGCGTCCTCGACGCGGCTTTTTTGTTACCAGAAGCGCCACCCCCGCGCGCACCAGCCGTCGCGATGGCCGCCATTGTAGCTGCGCGCATAACCACCCGCGAGCAGCACGGCCGAGACGTTGGCAGTGCGTTTGGTCGCGACGTCGGCAAGAACACGCCCGTACTTGTCGGGGCCGAGATTGGTGATCGTGACGCCGCCCTGGCCGAGCAGGTTGCGCAGCGCGTCGGTGGCGGCTTCAGCCTTCTCCAGTTCCTCCTGGCAGGACGCTTTCATCTCCGGCGCATCGATGCCGCGCAGGCGCACGCGCACGACGAGATCGCGGCCGCCCTGCTGATGCACGCGCGCGAGAAAAGTGTCGCCGTCGATGGTGCGGATGACGTCGACGGGCTGACGGCTAGCGGAATTGCCGGATTGCTGGAGGATGATCTCGGTATCTTGCGACCGACCGTCGGCTCCATGCGGAACGGGCGCTCCGTGCCGGAAGGTGAGCACGATCGCCGCCGCGACGCCGACCACGAACATCCACGGCAACAGGCCCGCGAAGCGGCGGCCGAACGGCGAACCGCCGAACTGCGGCCGATAGGCATTGGGGCGATCGTGGAAGCGCATCAACTCACGCTAGGACTGAGTCGGGGAAACCGGCAAGGCACGATCGGCACCCGGGCTGATCGGTGATCGCCTGATCGCCCCGATCGTTGCCCGACGAAGAATCGTACCTATGCGCGGCGCGCTGTTCCAAACGCTCTCCGTTCGATACCTCCTGTAGTTGTACGGAGTTTAAGATTCACGCGTTGTTTAGTAAAAGGGCGGAGTACTCGGTTTGCGTGTAGGGAGCGGTAAGCATGGCATCGTTCAAGGTTCGCATCGGTACAAAACTGGGATTGACCGCGAGTGCGGGTGTCCTTCTCGTCGGCGGCATGCTCGCCAACCAGCTCATTCGCAACGAGCAGATCGCGGACCTGAGCCGGCTGGTGGTCATCAACACCGCGAACAAGGCCAACGCCCAGGGCGCCGAACTCGCAGTGACCCGGGCACGCCTCGCCATAGCGGAAATCGGATCCGCATCCTCCGCCGACGGTCTCGCCAAACATCTCGAAACATTGCGTGGCTCCATCGCCGGTGCCACGACCGAAATAGACGCCGCATTGGAACGGTCCAAGCGTGCCGAAGCCAAAGAGCTTTGTCGCGAGGTGAAGATCCTGCTCGACGCCTCTTTGAAGGCCGGCAACGATCTCGGCGAGGCTCGTGGCACCGCCGTCGCCGAATTCGCCGCGGCAAGCCAGATCGAGGAGGCCTGGAACAAGGCCCTCGAGACCCTGTTGGCGTCGTCCGCAATCGCCGCATCGCAGAACCGGCTCAACATCGAGGTCGCGTTGCGCGAAGCCGACGCCTTGTTCAAGGCGGTCAGCGCGGCCGACTGGCATTTCACGGCGACCGGAGACGCCGTGCAGAAGGACCGCATCGCCGAACGCGCCGACGCCATGATCCGCGTTCTGAAACAGGTCCGTCAGTCCGCCGACGACAAGAAGATCGCCGACGGTGTCGACGCGCTCGCCGCGCTCGCCGGACGCTACAAGGCGGCAACCGGCGCAGCCATCAAGGCGGAGGAAGCCAAGAGGCGCATTTTCGACGAGCGGGTGCTTCCGGCCGCCAAGGAAATCACGACGCGCGTCGACAAGCTGGTCGCCGCCAACAACGAATATATGGCTCTGCGGCAGAGCCAGCTCGTGACCGCGCTGGAGCAGGCGACCCAGGTCAGCCTGGCCGTCGGCGTCCTCGTGATCCTAGTCCTGGCCGGCTCGGCCCTGTTTTCCGTGCTGAGCATCGCCCGGCCGATCCGTCGCATCGGCGACGTGCTGCTGCAACTCGCCGGCGGCAACAAGGCCGTCGAGATTCCCTACACCGCCCGCGGTGACGAAGTCGGCGACAACGCTCGCGCGGCCCGCACGTTCAGGGACAACCTGATCCGCATCGAGCAGATGGAGGCCGACCAGAAGGATCAGGAGGCCGCAGCCGCTGCGCAGCGCAAGCAGGAAATGATCCGGCTGGCGGGCGCGTTCGAGGATGCGGTCGGCGGCATCATCAACTCGGTTTCGGTCGCCTCGCAGCAGCTCGAATCCGCCGCCGGCACGCTGTCGGGGACAGCGGAAGAGACCGAGCAGCTTTCCGGAATGGTGGCCGCGGCCTCCGAAGAAGCCTCTGCCAATGTCGGAGCCGTGGCGTCCGCCGCCGAGGAGATGAGCGCATCGGTCGTCGAGATCGGCCGGCAGGTCCATGATTCCAGCCGCATCGCCGGCGAAGCGGTGCGGCAGGCCGAGCGTACCGACCTCCGGATCAACGAATTGCTCAAGGCCGCGGGCCGGATCGGCGACGTCGTCAAATTGATCACCGCAATCGCGGAGCAGACCAACCTGCTGGCCTTGAACGCCACCATCGAAGCGGCGCGCGCCGGCGAGTCGGGTCGCGGATTTGCCGTGGTGGCGAGTGAGGTCAAGGCGCTCGCAGCCCAGACCGCGCGGGCAACCGACGAGATCGGCGCACAGATCGCCGACATGCAGACGGCGACGGAAGACTCCGTCGGTGCCATCAAGGAGATCGGCACGACCATCTCCAGGATTTCGGACATCTCGACCACCATTGCCGCCACCATCGAGGAGCAGGGGGCTGCGACGGCCGAGATCGCACGCAATGTCAGCGAAGCGGCCAAGGGAACGGTCGAGGTCGCCGACAAGATCGCTCAGGTCAGTCATGGCGCCGGCGCCACCGGTTCGGCGTCGACACAGGTGCTGGCATCCGCGCGCTCACTCTCGACCGAGAGTGGCCGCCTCAAGAACGAGGTCGCGAAATTCCTCGATACGGTGCGGGCCGCCTGAGGACCCGCCCCTCCTGCGGCCGGCCCGAGGCCGGTCGCAAGCCATCTTTCTCATGTGACGAACAATCAACGGCTTTGGGAAACCCCCACGCCGAGCCCCCGCTCGCGCCTGGGTCAAACAGATAAACTGGGGGATTGGGCGATGATCATCAGCATTGTCGGCGGTGGCGCGACCGGCATCACGATCTTGCGTCATCTGGCGGAGCTCGCCGCATCAGGGCGAGACCACGGCGCGATCAGCGGAATTCAGCTCTTCGACAAGTCCGGTTTCGATGGCGGCGTTGCCTATCGCACGCAGAGCGACCGCCATCTGCTCAACATGAAGGCGTCGACGATGTCGATCCGTCCGGGCGACGCGGACGAGTTTCTGCGCTGGCTTCGGGCCCGCGGCCTCTCCTGCCACGGCAACAGGCACCTGCCGCGGATGGTCTATCGGGACTACCTCGACGCCGTGCGACTGGCCGCGATCGCGCAATGCCGCAGCGCCGGCGTGCCCGTTCATGTCGAGCATGCCGAAATTGTCCGCATGCGGTTCTCGCCGGATCGCGATGTCCTGCTGACGACCGACCGCAACATCACGCATATCTCATCAGTGCTGATCCTCTGTACCGGTCACAACGCGCCCGACGACCATTACGGCCTCGCCGCAAACCCGAACTACATTCGCGACCCCTACGCCCAATTCACCTTCGCCGATCGCGACGGCGTCGAGGTCGGCATCCTCGGAAGCGGGCTCAGCGCGGTCGACACCGCGGCGGCGCTGGCCAAAACCCACCAGTCCGTCAGGATGACCTGCTTCTCCAGAAGCGGCCTGTTTCCGACGGTGCAGCCGGTGACGAGTCCCGCCATCGCAAATGGCTTCCGCGACGCCCTGGATCGCTATGTGGCCAGCCGTGAGCAAATCGAAGCGGACGCCTTTGCCGCCCGCCTTTCCGGACTGCTGCTGGAGACCACCGGAATTCGCTGCGATCTGTCTTGCCGCAACGTCGGCGGCGATGCGCTGGCCGATCTCGAGCACAACATCGGGCGAGCCGAGTCCGGCGAGCCCAGCGTCTACTCCTATCTCGTCAGTGTCATCGACGTGATGTGCGATGCCTGGAGCCGGATGCGCGATGTCGAGAAGATGCGCTTCATGGACGTCTACAATTCCGGCTGGCTCCGCAATCGTTCGGCGATGCCGCTGGAGAACGCAATCCGTATCCGCGACCTGATGCGCTCGGGCAGGCTCTCGGCCCACGCCCGGCTGCGCAACGTGACCGGCATCGGCGGCCGATTTCGCGCGATCCTCGGCGATGGCGATCGTCACGACGTCGATTACGTCATCGACGCGACAGGACCGTCCTACCGGCTGGACCCGAGCCCGCTCTATCAGGACATGCAGCGGCAGGGGCTCATCGCGTTCGACGCACTCGGCGGGATTCGCTGCGGCTCCGACGACGGCCGTGTCCACGACCGCCACGGCACAGCTCATCCGAACGTGTACGCGGTCGGTGGCCCGACCAAGGGCACGCACTTCTACGCCGCCGCCGTCGACATCAACCTGCGCCGCGCCCAGGAGCACCATTATCTCTAGCGGCCGGGACGAGCCTTGCCCGCATCGTCGACCGATCCGGCTGACTGCTCAGAAGTCGGACGCGATGCCCTTGCGCTCCCAATCGCCGTAGCGGGTCGGCTCGGGTCCCTTCGGCCCCTGCAACTCCTTCGGCGTCGCCTTGGCGTCGTCCTCGGCCTGCGCCGCAGCCTGTCGGCGCGCCTCGGCCTCGGCCAGCGCGCGCTGGGCTGCCGGCGACAGCGGCTTGCGATCGGAAACGGGTAGCTGGTCACTCATCGCCAGGTCTTCTAGCGCAGGACGAGCCGCAATGCGACGTCCAATAACGCATTCCTGAAATCGGGCCCAAAGGGCTGAAAAAGCCGGAAGCGATTCTTACATTTGGCATATTCGCGTGCCAGAGATCGCTTCCTCAAGGCATGCGCCGATATCGGCGGAACTGCCGCTCGCTCAGAACCTTGCTTCCGCATGCCATCTCAACGTTTCGCCCCACCATCCGAAGTGCCTGGTCTCGCGGCGCGGCGGATTGCCGCCGACATCGTCGACGGCGTGCTGCACAAGCACCGCACGCTTGACGACCAGCTCGACGGCAGCGGCGCCCATCCCGGACTGAAGACGCTGGCCGACCGCGACCGCGCGCTGATGCGCCGCCTGGTCGCGACCGTGCTGCGCCGGCTCGGCACGCTCGGCCATGTGCTGTCCCGCCTGCTCGACAAGGGCATTCCCTCCGAAGCACCGCGCGCGCAGAGCGCGCTGCTGATCGGCGCCGCCCAGATCCTCTGGATGGACGTGCCCGATCATGCCGCCGTCGATCTCTCCGTCCGCCTCGTGCAATCCGACCGGCGCGCCGCGCGCTATGCCGGCCTCGTCAACGCCGTGCTGCGCCGCTGTGCGCGCGAGGGCCAGGCGCTGGTCGAGGAAGTCGCCACGCAATCGCTGGACCTGCCGCCATGGCTGCTGGCGCGCTGGCGCGCACATTATGGCGAGGCCGCCGCAAGAGACATGGCGCTGGCGCTCGGCCATGAGCCGTCACTCGATCTGACCGTGAAGTCGGACGCCGAACAATGGGCGAGCCGCCTGCACGGCGAGACGCTGCCGACGGGGACGGTGCGGATGCTGCTGCACGGCTCGGTGACCATGCTGCCCGGCTTCGCCGAGGGACAATGGTGGGTGCAGGATGCCGCCGCCGCATTGCCGGCCCGGCTGTTCGGCGACATTAAGGGCAAGTCCATTGCCGATCTCTGCGCCGCCCCCGGCGGCAAGACCGCGCAACTGGCGCACGCCGGTGCGCATGTCACGGCGATCGACCGCTCGCCCGCCCGGGTCGCACGGCTGCGCGAGAATCTGGCGCGGCTGTCGCTCCAGGCCGAGACCGTCGTCGCTGACGCCGCGGAATGGGCCGGCCCCGCCGAAGGTTTTGACGGTATTCTGATCGACGCGCCCTGCACCTCGACCGGCACGATCCGCCGTCATCCCGACGTGGCCTGGCTGCGACAGGAGTCCGACATCGCCGCCCTGACCGCGCTCCAGCAGCGGCTGCTGCGAAAATCGGTCTCGCTGCTCAAGCCGGGCGGGACGCTGGTCTACTGCACCTGCTCGCTGGAACCCGAAGAGGGCGAACAGGCCATCGCCACGCTGCTGGCCGCAGAGCCTGCGCTTCGCCGCGTCCCGATCGAGGCGTCGGAGGTCTCAGGGCTCTCCGAGATCATCACTGCCGAGGGCGACCTGCGCACCCTGCCCAGCCATCTGCCGAACGCCGATCCCAAGCTCGGCGGGCTCGACGGATTCTTTGCAGCCCGGCTCGTTAAATCCTGATTTTGCACTGGTTTTTGCAACCTCGGCGTTGATTCCCACCGTTCAAGGTGGTGTCAGACGGTCGATTTTGGGATTAATAAGGATTCGTCGGAATCCTCCTCTCCCCCTTCAAGGCAAGGCGTGTCGGTCGCTCAACGCAGACGTATCTCGACGCTGGTGATGAACCGCTTCGCGCGGAACATGCTCGCGCGCGCGAGCGGCGGCTCCGTTGCGCTGTCACGGGTCTGGCCCGGCCGCACCGACCGCCTGATCATCGCGCCGCATGATCTGCGCACCGCGGACGCGACCCGCGCCGCCGAGATCTATGCCGGCCGCTTCGTCTTCGCCGGCAAGATCGTCAATTGCCACGGCCGCTCGATCTTCGATCTCGAGCCGCCGTCGGAGGATTGGGAGGTTGCGCTGCTCGGCTTCGGCTGGCTGCGCCATCTGCGCGCCGCCGACACCGCGCTGACGCGCGCCAATGCGCGCGCGCTGGTCGAGGACTGGATCGCCAACCCCGCCAACAAGCGCCGCCCCGTCGCGCGGCGCGCCGACGTGCTCGCGCGGCGCGTGATCTCGCTGCTGTCGCAGGCGCCCCTGGTGCTCAACGACACCGACAACAAATTCTACCGCCGCTATCTGCGCGCGCTGGCCCGCGAGATCCGCTTCCTGCGCTACACCATGGTCAACATCCCGGACGGGGTGCCGAAGCTCCAGGTGCTGATCGCGCTGTGCTACACGACACTCTGCCTCGCCAACCAGGCGCGCCATATCCGCAGCGCCTCGAAAAAACTTTCGGACGAGTTGCAGCGGCAGATCCTGCCCGACGGCGGACACATCTCCCGCAATCCGGGCGCGCTGATCGAGCTCCTGATCGACCTCTTGCCGCTGCGGCAGACCTTTGCCGCGCGCAACATCGCGCCGCCGCCGGCGCTGCTCAACGCGATCGACCGCATGATGCCGATGCTGCGCTTCTTCCGGCACGGCGACGGCAATTTCGCGCTGTTCAACGGCATGAGCGCAACGCCCTCGGACCTGCTCGCCACGCTGCTCGCCTATGACGACACCCACGGCGCGCCAATGGCGAACATGCCGCATACCGGCTTCCAGCGCCTCGATGCCGGCCAGACCACACTGATCATCGACACCGGGCCGCCACCGCCGGCCGGCGTCAGCCACGACGCCCATGCCGGCTGCCTGTCGTTCGAATTGTCCTCCGGCATCAGCCGCATCGTCACCAATTGCGGGATGCCGACCACGGGCCGCGACAATTGGCGGCCGTTCGCGCGCAGCACGGCGGCGCATTCGACGCTGACCTATCACGACACCTCTTCATGCCAGTTCGTGGAGATGTCGGCGATGAAGCGGCTGTTGCATGGCTCGCCCGTCACCAGCGGCCCGGTCGAGGTCGAGAGCTATCGCGAGGTCGTTCAGAACGGCACGCTGCTCACGACGTCGCATGACGGCTATCTCGCCAAATTCGGCGCGATCCATCGCCGCGTCCTGATGATCGCCAATGACGGCGCGCGCATCGACGGCGAGGACACGCTGTCGCCGCCGCAAGGCGGACGTTTCAAGGGTGCGGATGCCGATTTCGCGGTCCGCTTCCATCTGCATCCGGCGGTGAAGGCGAGCCGGCTGTCGGATGCACGCGGCGTCATGCTGGTGCTGCCGAACCGCGACGTCTGGACCTTCGAGGCGCTCGACGACAAGGTCGATCTCGAGGACAGCGTGTTCCTGGCCGGCAATGACGGCCCGCGCCGCACCGCGCAGATCGTGGTCCGGCAGGATGCCCGCCAGGCGCCCTCGCTCCGCTGGAGCTTTGTCCGCTCCACCGCTTCGCCCGCTGTCACCAATGCCCGCCGCAACGCCCGCCGCGAGCCGGAACTTCCGCTGTAAATGCGCACGATTCGGCCCCATCTCATCGTTGTGAAAACGGCCGAAAGCTGCTATCGAGCGCTCGCTCGCGCGACTGGCGACCTTGGATGGAGCACCATCGGGAAGCGCGGGACTTAAGACGCCGCGCGCCTGGGCATAGACACTCCTTAAGACAGAGGATCTTGCTCATGACTGACCATCCCCGCCGCGTCACCCGTGCCCTGCTTTCCGTCTCCGACAAGACCGGCCTGATCGAATTCGCCAAGGCGCTTGCCGCCCATGACGTCGAACTGGTTTCGACCGGCGGCACCGCCAAGGCGATCGCCGCGGCCGGCCTCAAGGTGAAGGACGTTTCCGAGCTGACCGGCTTCCCCGAGATGATGGACGGCCGCGTCAAGACGCTGCATCCGACGGTGCATGGCGGCCTGCTCGCGATCCGCGACAACAAGGACCATGCGGATGCGATGAAGGCGCACGGCATCGCGCCGATCGATCTGCTCGTCGTCAATCTCTATCCGTTCGAGGCGACCGTGGACAAAGGCGCGGGCTTCGAGGATTGCATCGAGAACATCGACATCGGCGGCCCCGCGATGATCCGCGCCGCGGCCAAGAACCATGACGACGTCGCCGTGGTGGTCGAGGCGGAGGACTACAAGGCGGTGCTCGACGAGCTCGCCGCCAACAAGGGCGCAACCACGCTGAAGCTGCGCCGGCGGCTTGCCGCGAAGGCCTATGCGCGCACCGCGGCCTACGACGCCGCGATCTCGAACTGGTTCAACCGGCAGCTCGAGATCGACGCACCTGATTTCCGCGCCTTCGGCGGCAAATTGATCCAGTCGCTGCGCTACGGCGAGAACCCGCACCAGACCGCGGCATTCTATGCGACTCCCGACAAGCGCCCGGGCGTCTCGACCGCACGGCAGCTGCAGGGCAAGGAGCTCTCCTACAACAACATCAACGACACCGATGCGGCCTATGAGTGCATCGGCGAGTTCGACGCCAAGCGCACCGCGGCCTGCGTCATCGTCAAGCACGCCAATCCCTGCGGCGTCGCTGAGGGCTCCGACCTCGTCAGCGCCTATCGCAAGGCGCTCGCCTGCGATTCGACCTCGGCGTTCGGCGGCATCATCGCGATGAACCGCGCGCTCGACGCCGACACCGCGCGCGAGATCACGAAGATCTTCACCGAGGTGATCATCGCGCCCGACGCGAGCGAGGAAGCGATCTCGATCATCGGCGCGCGCAAGAACCTCCGCCTGTTGCTCGCGGGCAGCCTGCCCGATCCGCGCGCGCCGGGCCTCACCGCCAAGACGGTGGCCGGCGGCCTGCTCGTGCAGAGCCGCGACAACGCCGTGGTCGACGACATGACGTTCAAGGTGGTGACCAAGCGTGCGCCCACGGACGCCGAGATGCGCGACCTCAAGTTCGCGTTCCGGGTGGCCAAGCACGTCAAGTCAAACACCATCATCTACGCCAAGGATCTCGCTACCGTCGGCATCGGCGCGGGCCAGATGAGCCGGGTCGATTCAGCCCGCATCGCGGCGCGCAAGGCGCAGGATGCGGCGGCTGAGCTGAAGCTCGCCGAGCCGCTCACCAAGGGCTCGGTGGTGGCCTCGGATGCGTTCTTCCCGTTCGCCGACGGCATGCTCGCCTGCATCGAGGCCGGCGCTACCGCCGTGGTGCAGCCCGGCGGCTCCATGCGCGACGACGAGGTGATCAAGGCCGCCGACGAGCACGGCATCGCCATGGTGTTCACGGGAACGCGGCATTTCAGGCACTGATTTCGCCGTCATTCCGGGGCGCGCGCAGCGCGAACTCTGGTACGCAATTGCGCACCTGAGAATCTCGCGCGACAACTTCTGGATTCCGGGTTCATCGCTCCGCGATGCCCCGGAATGACGGCGGGAAGCTACTCCCGCACCCGCATCAAGAGCCCCAGTCCCGCGACGAAGAACACCACCAGCACGGCCATGCCGGCCTTCTGGCTGGCCGTCACCGCCGTGATCATGCCGATCAGCAGTGGGCCGATGAAGGACGTCACTTTCCCGGTCAGCGCGAACAGGCCGAAATACTGCGCGATGCGATCCTTTGGCGCGAGGCGGATCAGCAACGTGCGCGAGGCAGCCTGAAGCGGACCGCCGGCGGCGCCGATCAGGCAGCCCAGCACGAGATAGGCGCGTTCGGCCGCGCTCGAGAACAGGGGAGCGCCCGGCTGGGGGGCCGCGACCTTGACGAACAGCACGCTGTCCTTGTCGACCAGAAGGATCGCCGCCACCGACAGCAGCAGAATCAGCATGCTGCCGGCGATGACGCGCTTCGGCCCGAGATGATCGTCGAGCTTGCCGCCGAGCCAGGCGCCGAACGCGCCGGCGATGGCGAGCATGATTCCGAAGGTGCCGATCTGGATCGTGTGCCAGCCGAAGGTGCCGGCGGCGTAGATGCCGCCGAATGCGAACAGCGACACCAGGCCGTCGGTGTAGATCATGTTGGCGAGCAGGAACGCCGCGAGCGATTTCTGCTGCGGCAAACTCCTGATCGATTGCTTCAGCTCCGACAGGCCTTTGCGTAGCGCCTCGCGCACCGGCCGCTTCGCCGGATAGTCCGGCGTGAACAGGAACATCGGGGTCACGAAGATGATGAACCACACCCCGGTCAGCGGTCCGGCGGCGCGATCACCCTGATGGCTGGCCGGATCAAGCCCGAACAGCGGCGTGAAGCCGAGCAGCGTGCGTCCGGTCTCGGGATTCGCAGCGAGCAAGCCGAGCACGATGATCAGGCTGACGATGCCGCCGATGTAACCCGTAGCCCAGCCGGTGCCGGAGAGTCGGCCGATTCGCTCGGGCGGCACCAGGGTCGGCATCATCGCGTTGTTGAAGAGGGTGGCGAATTCCGCGCCGACGCTGGCGAGCGCGACCGCGGTGAGCAGGGGCGGAATGACTGAGGGATCGCCGGGCTTGCCGATCCACAGTGAGCAGGACGCCAGCACCAGCAGCGTGCCGAACCCCGCGATCCATGGTTTCCTGCGGCCCGAGGCATCCGCGATGGCCCCCAGCACCGGCGACATCAGCGCGATGGCGAGGCCCGCAGCCGCCATCGCAAAGCCCCACAGCGATTGGCCTGTGGCGGCATCTGGCGCGATGCTGGTGGCGAAATAGGGCGCGAACACGAAGGTCGTGATCAGCGTGAAATAAGGCTGCGCAGCCCAGTCGAAAAAGATCCAGCTGATGACAGCGGCGCGCGGCGGATAGGTCCGCAGCACGCCGGCCATGCGCGCATCCGAGGCGATCGTCGTCATCACGCAGTCCTCATCACGAACAGTTTTGCCTGTCTTGGGGCAAACCGTATAGCATAAGCGACGCGTGTGAACTGTCCCGAGGACCCGGCGGAAATTTGATGATGTCGTCATTTTCGACCCGGCGGACGTTTTTCGCCTTCCTGGCCACTCTGGCGCTTGGTCTGGCATCTGCGACCGCGCAGGATGCGCGGCGGGGCTATGTCCCGCCGGCGCTCGACACGGTGCATGCCGTTGCAGCCGAGCACGGCATGGTGGTGGCGCAGGAAAAGATATCGGCGCAGGTCGGCGCCGATATCCTGCGACGCGGCGGCAATGCCGTCGATGCCGCGGTCGCGACCGGCTTTGCGATGGCGGTGACCTATCCGCGCGCCGGCAATATCGGCGGCGGCGGCTTCATGATGATCCATTCCGCCGAGCGCAACGAGGACATCGCGATCGACTATCGCGAGACCGCGCCGGCAGCGACCACGCCGCAAATCTTCCTCGGCCCCGACGGCAAGCCCGACATTGCGAAGTCGCGCGATTCCGCGCTCGGCATCGGCGTGCCCGGAACCGTCGCAGGCCTTGCCCTGGCATTGGAGAAATATGGCTCGGGCCAGTTCACGCTGGCGCAATTGCTCGAGCCTGCGATCGCGCTCGCCCGCGACGGCTTCGTCGTCAGCGACGACATCGCCGACACGCTCCCGGGCTGGCACCGGCGGCTGACACGCTGGCCTTCCGCGGCCAGGATCTTCTCGCGCCCCGATGGCGCGCCGCTCAGTGACGGCGACAGGCTGGTGCAGGGCGACCTTGCCGATACGCTGGCGGCCGTCGCCGCGCAGGGACCACGCGGCTTCTATGAGGGCGCGGTCGCGGACAAACTCGCCAAGGCCGTGTCCGAGGCGGGCGGCATCATGACGCCAGCCGATCTGAAGACCTATCAGGCGGTGATCCGCACGCCGGTGCGCGGCACTTATCGCGGCTACGACATCGTGTCGATGCCGCTGCCTTCCTCCGGCGGCGTGGTGCTGGTGGAGACCCTCAATATCCTCGAAGGCTTTCAGCTTGCCGACCTCAAGCAGGGATCGCCGGCATCGCTGCATCTCCTGATCGAGGCCATGAAGCGTGCCTATGCAGACCGCGCGCGCTATCTCGGCGATCCCGCCTTCGTCAACGCACCGATCGAGACCCTCACGGCAAAGGACTACGCCGCCAAGCTGCGCGCGGGCATCTCCACCAGCCGCGCCACGCCGTCGAAGCAGCTGGTCTCCGCCGCCGCCTCGCCGCGCGAGGGCAGCAACACCACGCATTTCTCCGTCGTCGACAGCCGCGGCAACGCCGTCAGCAATACATACACGCTGAACTTCAGCTATGGCGTTGGCCTCGTCGCCGAGGGCACCGGCGTGCTGCTCAACAACGAGCTCGACGATTTCACCGCGGCGGTCGGCGCGTCCAACGCCTACGGCCTTGTCGGCTTCGAGGCCAACCTGCCAGGGCCCGGCAAGCGACCGTTGTCGTCGATGTCGCCGACCATCGTGCTGAAGGACGGCAAGCCGGTGCTGGTGACGGGTTCGCCCGGCGGCAGCCGGATCATCTCCACAGTGCTCCAGGTGATCGTGAACGTGCTCGATTACAAAATGGATGTGGCCGCCGCCGTTGCCACACCGCGGCTGCACCATCAATGGCTGCCGGACGAGGTGCGCGTCGAGCGCGGCTTTCCCGACGATGTCCTGTTCGAGCTGAAGGCAATGGACCATCCCATCGTCGAGCCGATGGGACAGACTTCCGCCAATTCGATCGCGGTGACACCGAATGGCCCCCTCGGCGCACCCGATCCGCGCACACGCGGCGCAGAGGCGGCAGGGCAGTAACTCATCCGCCGCATGGCACGGAAGCGGGCGCCGGCTTGCGCCCGCTGCTGCGCGTGCTACCACCGCGCAACTTCAAGAAACTGCCGGGGAAACACACATGACCACAGCCGATCCGAACCAGCGCATCGAACGCGCCGAGATCGAGGACACCAGCCTTCTCGCCTTCTATCGCGACATGAACGCGCCGGAGCGGCGGACGTTCTGGGCCTGCGCGGCGGGCTGGGCGCTCGACGGCATGGACTTCATGATCTATCCGCTGGTGATCGGCACCATCATCGCGCTGTGGAAGGTCGATGCGGCCTCGGCGGGTCTCGCCGGCACCGTGACGCTGCTGGCCTCTGCGATCGGCGGCTGGCTCGGCGGCTACCTCTCCGACCATATCGGACGGGTCAGGACGCTCCAGATCACCATCATCTGGTTCTCGTTCTTCTCGCTGGTCTGTGCCGTCGTGCAGAATTTCGACCAGCTCCTGATTGCACGCGCCGTGCTCGGCCTCGGCTTCGGCGGCGAATGGGCGGCGGGCGCCGTGCTGATGGGCGAGGCGATCCGGCCGCAATATCGCGGGCGCGCGGTCGGCTCGGTGCAGTCGGGCTGGGCGGTCGGCTGGGGTCTCGCCGTGCTGTCGCAGGCGATCCTGTTCTCGCTTCTGCCGGCCGAGACGGCCTGGCGCTGGATGTTCGTGATCGGCGCGCTGCCGGCGCTCTTGGTGTTCTACATCCGCCGCTCCGTCACCGAGCCGGAGATCGCAGCCGAGGCCCGTGCCAGGCATGCGGAAACGGGCAGTCATCCGAAGCTTTGGGAGATCTTCACCTTCCCGATGGTGAAGACCACGATCCTGGCGTCGCTGATGGCGACGGGTTGTCAGGGCGGCTACTACGCCGTCACCTTCTGGGTACCGCAATTCCTGACCAAGGAGCGGCATCTGTCGATCGTCGGCTCGACCGGCTATCTCTCGACGCTGATCATCGGCTCCTTCATCGGCTATCTCACCGGCGCCTGGCTCGCCGACCGGATCGGACGGCGCAATCTGTTCCTGATCTTCTCGCTCGGGGCCATGGCGGTGGTGCTGCTCTATACGCAGCTGCCGCTGACCAACGAGATCCTGTGGGTGCTCGGCTTCCCGCTCGGCTTTTTCGCCTCGGGCTATTTCTCGGGGATCGGCGCGTTCCTGACTGAGCTCTATCCGACACGGCTGCGCGGCTCCGGCCAGGGCTTTTGCTACAATTTCGGCCGCGGCATCGGCGCGCTGTTTCCGTTCCTCGTCGGTGCGCTGTCGGCGACGACGTCGCTTGCGAACGCAATCGCGATGTTTGCGGTGGTAGCCTACGCGCTGTTCTTCATCGCCGCCTTCGCGCTGCCGGAGACGCGCGGTCGCGTGCTGCACGCGGATTGACTACTCGGCGTCATCCCGGGCGGCTCGAAGAGCCGGACTATGGTGCGCAATTGCGCACCTGAGGATCTCGAGATTGTGGCGCGAGATTCCGGGTTCGGTGCTGCGCACCGCCCCGGAATGACGGGAGAGTGGCTTACCGCCCCACCTGGTACGGCCCGCCTTTTTCCAGCGCTCTGGCGTAGGCCGGCCGCGCATGGATGCGCTCCAGGAACGCCATCGCCCTGGGATGGCCCTGCTCCAGCCCGCCGCGCGCTTGCGCGGCTTCGAGCGGAAAGCTCATCTGGATGTCGGCTGCGGTGAACTCGTTGCCGGCGAACCACTCGCTCTTCGCAAGCTCGCCT
The DNA here is from genome assembly GCF_042257955.1 of Bradyrhizobium sp. B025. Lineage (NCBI taxonomy): Bacteria > Pseudomonadati > Pseudomonadota > Alphaproteobacteria > Hyphomicrobiales > Nitrobacteraceae > Bradyrhizobium > Bradyrhizobium sp. B025. The sequence goes on from NZ_CP170150.1 coordinate 8,844,231, forward strand.
TCCCAGTAATCCATGTGCTGCTTGAGCTGCGGATTGACCAGCGCGGTGAGCGCCTGGTTCGAGACCTTGCGCACCAGCGGACGAAGCAGCGCCGGCGCACGCTTCGGCATCAGCGTGAACAGCAGCTTGAGCAGCAGCGGCTGCATCGCCGAGCCTTCCGCATAGTGCAGCCAGTAGGTGAAGCGCAGTCGCTCCGGCGTGTTCGGCGGCGGGATCAGCCGGCCGTTGCCGTAGGTGGCGATGAGATATTCGATGATCGCGCCTGACTCGGCGATGGTGTTGCCGTTGTCGGTGATGACGGGCGACTTGCCGAGCGGATGGATCGCGCGCAGCTCCTTCGGCGCGCGCATGTCGGGCTGGCGCTGATAACGCACGATCTCGTAGGGCACGCCCAACTCCTCGAGCAGCCACAGCACGCGCTGCGAGCGGGAATTGTTGAGGTGATGGACGGTCAGCATCGGCGGGATCCCCAGGCTAGGCGTGGTCTGTTGGCCGCGTACGTGCCAGCCCGGGAACGCAATGTCGAGCCATCCGGACGGATATTTTAACCCGGGTATATTGACGCCGATAATTTACCCGGGTATTAAATGGTCAACGTCATCGGGATATGGCAATGATTTCAATGCAGAGGACATTCACGGCCTTCCAGGGCCAGCGCCGCCTGGCGTCCGGGTCGGCCGGAGAGGTCGCACTGGTCGTCAAGCGGATCGTGCCCCCGCCGGACGAGCCCATCATCATCTTCGAGGACGCCACGGGCCGATCGATCGACTTCGATCTGCGCGGCGGCGATCGCGAGGTGCTGGCGCGGGTGGCGAAGCTTGTCCCGCCTCCGGTTGAGGAGACCGCACCACCGAGCGAGCCGCGCGGGCGCGGCCGGCCGAAACTCGGCGTGGTCGCGCGCGAGGTAACGCTGCTGCCGCGGCACTGGGAATGGCTCAACGCGCAGCCGGGCGGCGCCTCGGTCGCGCTGCGGAAACTCGTCGACGAGGCACGGCGTGCCAGTGGCGACAAGGACCGAGAGCGGCAGGCGCGCGATGCGGCCTATCACTTCATGTCGACCATGGCGGGCAACCTGCCGCAGTTCGAGGAAGCTTCGCGGGCGCTGTTCGCGGATGACCGGCGGCGCTTCACCGGGCTGATCGCCGACTGGCCCACCGACATCCGCGACCACATCGTCAAGCTCGCCTACAGCGACCGCGCGTAGACCGCGCGGCGCTCAACCCTATCGACGGCCCAAGCCGCGCCTCGCGCGGCAACGGTTTCGCACGCCCTGATGAAAGGCAAATCCATGTCCGCCGTCACGCCGCTCTGGACAACATTCCTCCGCTTCCTCGCGCCCTTGATGCTGAGCAACGCGCTGCAATCGCTGTTCGGCACCGTCAGCAACGTCTATCTCGGCCAGATGATCGGCGTCGACGCGCTCGCGGCGGTCTCGGCATTCTTCCCCGTGATGTTCTTTCTGTTCGCCTTCGTCATGGGCTTGAGCACCGGCGCCACGGTGCTGATCGGCCAGGCGTTTGGCGCCGGTGAACATGGCCGGATCAAAATCGTTGTTGGCACGACGCTCGCGGTCGGCCTGCTGCTCTCGATCTCGCTTGCACTGGTCGGCGGGTTGTTCAGCCGGCCATTGATGATGGCACTTGCGACGCCCACGGACATTCTCGACCAGGCCAGCGCTTATGCGCGCGTCATGCTGCTCACGATGCCGCTCGGTTTCGTCTTCCTGCTGATGACGGCGATGATCCGCGGTGTCGGCGATGGGCTCACGCCTCTGCTGGCGCTGGCGCTGTCGACCGCGATCGGCCTGATCCTGACGCCAATGCTGATCCGCGGCGCGTTCGGATTGCCGGCGGCCGGCATCACCAGCCCGGCATGGGCGGCCGCGATCGCCAACGTTCTGACACTGATCGTGCTGGCCCTCTATTTGCTGCGGAAGAAACATGCGCTTGCTCCCGATGCCGCGCTGCTGCGTCATCTGCGGCTCAACGGCGCGGTGCTCGGCAAGATCCTCGGCATCGGATTGCCGAGCGCGATCGGCATGGTGGTGATGGCGGTCGCCGAGCTGGTGCTGCTGGGCCTCGTCAACGGCTTTGGCTCCGACGCCACCGCGGCCTATGGCGCCGTCAACCAGGTGATGGGCTATACGCAGTTCACGGCGATGTCGATCTCGATCACGGTCTCGATCCTCGGCGCGCAGGCCGTCGGCGGCGGCGACAGGGGCCGGCTCGACGGCATCGTTCGCACCGGACTTGCCTTCAACCTCGTCCTGACCGGCGGTCTCGTGGCGTTGATCTATCTCGCGCCACGCGCCGTGCTCGGCATCTTCATCACCGATGGCGCCGTGCTCGATCTGGCGAAGGAGTTGCTCACCATCGCCTTGTGGAGCTCGGTGCCGTTCGGCCTGGCAACGGTGTTTTCCGGCGCCATGCGCGCCGCCGGCGTGGCGCTGACGCCGATGCTGCTTTCGATCTTCGCGATTCTCGCGATCGAGCTGCCGGCCGCGGTCATCCTGAGCCGCACGATTGGCCTGAAGGGCGTATGGGCCGCCTATCCGATCGTGTTCTGCGCCATGTTCGTTTTGCAGATGGGCTATTACCTCCTGGTGTGGCGCAAGCGGACGATCCGGCGTCTGATCTGACCCGGATCATCAAGGTATTATGACCATCATTAAACGGTGGACCTGTGGCGCGCGCTGCGCCAGAATGGACGAAAAGCCAGATCAAAAGTCAGGTCAGGGAGAACGATTTTGACCCGCACAGCCCCGCAATTCCTGTTCGATTTCGGCAGCCCGAACGCCTATCTCAGCCATCTGGCGATCCCGGCGATCGAGCAGCGCATCGGCGTCAAATTCGAGTATGTGCCGATCCTGCTCGGCGGCATCTTCAAGTCGACCAACAACAAGTCGCCGGCCGAGACGCTCGCCGGCGTCAAGAACAAGCGTGAATTCCAGGCGGTCGAGACCGAGCGCTTCATCAAGCGCTTCAAGGTTCAGCCCTATGTCTGGAATCCGCACTTCCCCGTCAACACGCTGAACCTGATGCGCGCCGCGATCGCGGCGCAGCTCGAGGGCGTGTTCGAGAAATACGTCGAGGCCGCCTTCCACCACATGTGGCGCGAGCCGAAGAAGATGGACGACCCGGAAATCGCGGCGAAGGCGCTGGCATCCTCCGGCCTCGATGCGCAAAAGCTGTTCGCCCGCGCCCAGGAGCCCGAGGTCAAGGGCAAGCTGATCAAGAACACCGAAGAGGCGGTCGCGCGCGGCGCGTTCGGCTCGCCGACCTTTTTCGTGGGCAACGAGATGTTTTTTGGCAAGGAGCAGCTGCGCGAGGTCGAGGAGATGGTATCGGGAAAGTGATTCCCTCATCTCCCCGAAAGCTAGCAATCTCCCCGACGTCGTCCTGGCGAAGGCCAGGACCCATAGCCGCCAAAGGTTATTGATGTGACGAGCTGGGGCTCCAACTTGTCCGACAACATGCAGTCGGGGTAATGGGTCCTGGCTCCCGTGCGCAATTGCGCACTAGGCCAGGACGACAGCAAGAAGAAAAAAGGACAATCCCATGCGCATCCTCGTGGTCGGCGCCGGCGCCATCGGCGGCTATTTTGGTGGCAGGCTGTTGCAGGCCGGCCGCGACGTCACCTTCCTGGTCCGGCCGCGGCGCGCCGGCGAGCTTGCGAGCGCCGGCCTCGTCATCAAGAGCCCGAACGGCGACGTGACTCTGAAGGCTCCACCGACGGTCGAGGCCGACAAGCTGAAGGACAAGTTCGACGTCGTGCTCCTGAGCTGCAAGGCGTTCGATCTCGACGATGCCATCAAGTCGTTCGCGGCGGCGGTCGGGCCTGATACGGCGATCATTCCGATGCTGAATGGCATGAAGCATCTCGATACGTTGGATGCCAGGTTCGGCAAGGAGCGCGTGCTCGGCGGGCTCTGCGCCATCGCAGCGACCTTGAGCGAGAAGCGCGAGGTGGTGCAGCTCCAGCCGATGCAGGCGATCAGCTACGGCGAGCGCGACGGCAAGCTGTCCGACCGGGTCCGGGCGATCGACGAAGCCTTCAAGAGCGGCATCGTTGGGGCCACCGCCAGCCAGAACATCATGCAGGACATGTGGGAGAAGTGGGTGTTCCTCTCCTCGCTCGCGGCCTCCACCAGCCTGATGCGCGCCTCCGTCGGCAACATCCTCGCCGCCCCCGGCGGCAGGGATTTCCTGCTCGGCATACTCGATGAGACCAGTGAGATTGCCGCCGCGTCAGGCTATCCGCCAGGAGGCCCGTTCTTCGAGCGGGTGAAGGGCAACCTCACCACCGAGGGCTCGCCGATGACCGCCTCGATGTTCCGCGACATCAAGGCCGGCCTGCCGGTCGAGGCCGATCACGTCATCGGCGATCTCATCGCACGCGGCGATGCCGCCAAGGTGCCGCTGCCGAAGCTGCGCATCGCCTATACGCATTTGAAGGCGTATGAGAAGCAGCGGGCGGGGTAGCGGCCCGCTACACACTCGGGTGTCGTCCCGGACAAGCGTAAGCGCAGATCCGGGACCCATAACCACGAGAATACATCGTACGCGACGTCGTCACTCCGAGTCCCCGTAACCACATCTTTCTGTGGTTATGGATCCCGGATCTGCGCGCGCTTGGGGCGCGCTTGTCCGGGATGACGGCGGAGTGTGGAGTTACTGCAAATGCGCCAGATAATGCGCGACCGCCGTAATCTCTTCTTCGCTCATCGCGTAGGCGACATCGGCCATCGCGGCGACGCCGCCGCCGACGCGCTGGCCGGCCTTGTAGTCGTGCAGCGCCTTCACGAGATATTCCTCGCGCTGGCCGGCGAGGCGCGCGACGGCCTTGGTGCCCGCGTAAGTGTCCGTGTGGCATGAGGCACAGCGGCGACCGGCCGCGACTTGTGTGCCTTTCTTCGACAGATCGGGATCCTGGTCTTCCGGCCCCTTCGGCGGCGCGAGCTGCGAGAAGTAAGCCCCTAGATTGCGGATGTCCTCGTTGTTGATCTCTTCGACGATCGGCTGCATCTGCTCGTTCTTGCGCGAGCCGGCGCGGAAGAACACCAGCTGCCATTGCAGGAATTGATCGGGCTGGCCCGCGAGCGAGGGGATGTTCTCGGTCTGCGAGATACCGTTCTCGCCGTGACAGCCGGCGCAGACCTCAGCCTTGGCCTTGCCGGCGGCAGTGTCGGCGGCATCGGCCGGGCAGAAGCCCAGCGTGACAAGCGCAATCGCGCTGATTGCGTGCGAGATGAACTGCCGGCGCATGATGGGGATTCCGATCTATCGAGATTGTCATTCCGGGGCGTGCGAAGCACGAGCCCGGAATCCATAACCACCAGTCATGGTTATGGGTTCCGGACTTGCGCGCAAGGGCGCGCAATCCGGAACGACGGTCATTCACGAAAAAGGCTGCGGCCGCCTCATGCCCACCGCAGCCTTTGATTCGCCCGCGCGCTACTTCTTGCTGTAGCTGATGCGATAGATCGCACCGGCCCAGTCGTCGGCGACGAGGATCGAACCGTCCTTGGCGAGGATGATGTCGTTGGGACGGCCGAGATAGCCCTGGTCACCCTCGATCCAGCCGGAGGCGAACACCTCCTGCTTGGCATTCTTGCCGTCGGGCCCGACGATCACGCGCATGATGCGGCCGCCCTGGTACTTGTGGCGATTCCAGGAGCCGTGCTCGGCGATCAGGATGTTGTTCTTGTACTCGGCGGGGAATTGATCGCCGGTGTAGAACTTCATGCCGAGCGGAGCGACGTGCGCGCCGAGATTCAGCACGGGCGGCGTGAACTCGGAGCACTTGTGACCCATCGCGAACTTCGGATCGGGCAGGTCACCCTGGTGGCAATAGGGATAGCCGAAATGCTCGCCCATCTTCGAGATCATGTTCAGCTTGTCGCTGGGCAGATCGTCGCTGATCCAGTCGCGCGCGTTTTCGGTAAACCAGTACTTGCCGGTGCGCGGATCGACGTCGCCGCCGACCGAGTTGCGAACGCCGAGCGCATAGATCTCGGCGTTGCCGGTCTTGGGATCGACGCGGCGGATCTGCGAGACGCTGGTCGGGGGAACGCCGACGTTGAAGGGCGGTCCGAACGGCAGGTAGAACCAGCCTTCCTTGTCGACTGCGATGTACTTCCAGCCATGCGCGGCATAGGAAGGCATGTCGTCATAGACGACCTTGCCGTCGCCGAGCTTGTCCAGATTGGCTTCCGCGTTGTCGTAGCGGATCAGCTTGTCGACCGCGATGACGTACAGCGCGCCATCCTTAAAGGCGAGACCGGTGGGCATGTTCAGCCCCTTCAGGATGGTCTTGACCTCTTTCTTGCCGTTGTTGTCCTTGATGGCATAGACGTTGCCGAGGCCGAACGAGCCGACGAACAGCGTGCCCTTGTCACCCCAGGCCATCTGCCTCGCGGCGAGAACGCCGGGCGCATAGACCTCGATCTTGAAGCCCGCCGGCAGCTTGATCTTCTTCATCATCGCCGCGAGCTCGGCCTCCGACGCACCGGTCGGTGGACCCGACGGCGGCGCGAGGCCCTTCTGCGCCTCGGTCTCGTCGCCCAGGAACCAGTCATCCGGCGGATGGGTCCAGAACTCCTTGGTGCCGGATTCGTATTTCTTCAGCGGCTTGTTCTTGTCCTGCTGTTGCGCATTGCCGACGCTGGTCCCCGCGAGAAGCGCAACCGCTGCAAGCGCCAGGACGGATTGAAAGACGGATTGATGGAATTTCATCGCGTCACTCCCCTAAGGCAGCCGTCAGGGCTGCACGTTATTTTGTTTTGCTAGTCGAGAGGCGAAGTTTGGAGCCTGTCGAGGCGACAGACGCAAAAAGGTTAGCACATCTGCGAGCGGTGAGAAGCGCGCCGCGTGCACTGCGGTTGCGCTCAATAAAAATTGAGACGGAATCTCTCCGAAGGCGAACGCGGCAGCGAAAACGATCTCGCTGCAACGCGGCATCGACGTGGCGCGTGGCTGATTTTCAGGCAGTAGGAGAGGCGGCCGCACAAAAACGCGAAAACAACCCCATGCACAGTAGACCGGCAAAGACCGTGCTGCGCCCGGTGACGCCAGGCAGACGTTTGACGCGTCGAGCAAAACAGCAAAGGCGGCGCTTACGAGGCGACGGGGTAGGGTCCGTCGTCAAACACCGCATCATGATAGCCCTTCGACCCGACCTCGCGCGCCAGCGCGCTGCGAAAATCCTGTCCCGCGCGGAGGCTGTGCAGCACACGCGCGAAGTCGAATTCCGGCCGCCACCCCAGCTCGTGCCGCGCACGATCGTTGACGTAGACGCGATCGATCTGCGGAAACAGGCGCCAGCCGTTCGCCGCATAGAGCTGCGCGCAATCCGGATAGAGCTCGCGCACGACGCCGGCCGCGTCGCGCGCCAGCGCCACGAGATGGTGCGGCTCGAACGGGCTCGTGGCCGACACGATGTAGCGGCCGAAGCCAAGGTCGGGCGCGCGGGCGACGGCGAGCAGATGGGCGCTCACCGCGTCCGCTATATCCAGCCGGCGATAGAGCAGCTCGTTGGCCTGCGCGTTGTCCAGCGCATAGGCCGACCGCATCGAAGGATCGTCGTCGTCCTCCGGGAAGAAACGCGAGGTCCTCAAGACGACGACCGGCAGCCCGCGCTCGCGAAAGAACAGCTCGCACAAATTCTCCGCCATCAGCTTGGTCGTGCCGTAGATGTTCTTCGGCACCGGCGACAGGTCCTCGGTGACCCACACCGCGGCCTGTCCGGCTTCGGGGCGAAGCTGCGAGCCGAACGCGCTGGTGGTGCTGGTGAAGACGAAGCTGCGCACGCCGGCGCTTACCGCCGCCTCGAGCAGGTTGAGCGTGCCGGTGACGTTGGTATCGACGAAATCCTGCCCGCTGTGGGTCGCCACATGCGGCTTGTGCAGCGTCGCGGTGTGGATCACGGCGGTGACGCCGTCCATCTGACGCCGCACGAAGTCCGGATCGACGATCGAGCCGACGGCATCGGTGAAGGGCGATGGCTTCAGGTCGACCCCGCGCACAGCGGACCCGCGCCCGCGGAGCGTGCGGAGAAGGGCCTCCCCAAGATGGCCAGCGCTGCCGGTGATGAGAATTGTCATTGCAGACCCAATACAGCCGCCAGCGGCGTGGAAAACCACGGCCTGACCCGGTTTGGCTGGATGCTCTGGGAAAAATTGGAGCGGGCGAAGGGGCTCGAACCCTCGACCCCGACCTTGGCAAGGTCGTGCTCTACCACTGAGCTACACCCGCATCCTGTGTCGGTCGCGTGACGCGCCGGCAACGGCTGTCGTATGCCAAAAGCGGGAGGGGAATGCAACAGCTACCGGCGGCATAGATTGGTATCTTCGGGCCTATATGGACCCCGAAATTGGCCAAATCGACCGAAAATGCCCCGGAACCGGCGAATCGGCCGCGACGGATTGAAATTCGGCCGCCCCGGCCCAATTTAGGAGCCGACAACGAAGCATATGCATTGGCGACGTGCTAAAGACCCGCCATTCCAGACATGAGACGAGGGAATCCCGTGACGATCATCGACCAGGGTAACGGAGCGGCGGGCCCGGCTGCGGCCGATCTGATCAAGGACACCACCACCCAGACCTTCGTGAAGGACGTCATCGAGGAATCGAAGCGCCAGCCGGTGCTGATCGACTTCTGGGCGGAGTGGTGCGGCCCCTGCAAGCAGCTCACCCCCGTGCTGGAAAAGGCGGTCAAGGCGGCGAAGGGCAAGGTCAAGCTGGTCAAGATGAACATCGACCAGCACCCGGCGATCCCGGGCCAGATGGGCATCCAGTCGATCCCGGCCGTGATCGCCTTCGTCAACGGCCAGCCGGCCGACGGCTTCATGGGCGCGGTGCCGGAGAGCCAGCTCAACGCCTTCATCGAAAAGCTGACCAAGGGCGTGACGGCGCCGGGCGAGCCCAATATCGCCGAGATCCTGCAAGAGGCCGAGGCGGTGCTCGCCGAGGGCGACGCCGCCGCCGCGGCGCAGATCTATGCCGAGGTGCTCTCGCACGATTCGACCAACATCGCGGCGCTCGCGGGCCTCGCCAAGTGCTACACCGTCTCGGGCGCGATGGAGCAGGCCAAGCAGACGCTGGCCATGGTGCCGGAATCCAAGCGCAACGACCCCGCGGTGAAGGCCGTGCAGACCGCGATCGATCTCGCCGAGCAGGCGGAGCAACTGGGGCCGGTGGCGGAGCTGGAACAGAAAGTCGCCGCAAATCCGCTCGATCATCAGGCACGCTTCGATCTCGCGACCGCCCTCAACGCGCAGGGCAACCGGGCAGCCGCGACCGAGCAGCTGCTCGCGATCATCAAGCGCGACCGCAAATGGAACGACGACGGCGCCCGCAAGCAGCTCGTGCAGTTCTTCGAGGCCTGGGGCGGCACGGATGATGCAACCGTCGAGGGGCGCAAGCGCCTGTCGACCATCCTCTTTTCGTAGGCGCGCGGCTATTTTTGGAGCATGATCTTGTCGGAATACCGCTTCGCAATTTGTGCCAACGCGGCCCTCCGGCTCCGGATCATGCTCTAGCGCGCGGGACTTCAGCGGGGACCAGATGCCGATCAACATCGAATATCGCGGGCCCGCCGACCTTCCGGAGATCATTCCGGTATTCCCATTGCCGGGCGCGCTCTTGCTGCCGCGCGGCCAAATGCCGCTCAACATCTTCGAGCCGCGCTATCTCGCGATGGTCGATGATTCCTTCCGCGACGGCCATCGCCTGATCGGCATGATCCAGCCTGACGTGGCGCACTCGCCGAAGAACTCCGACAAGCCGGCGCTGTTCCGCGTCGGCTGCGTCGGCCGCATCACCCAGCTCGCCGAATCCGGCGACGGCCGCTACATCCTCGAGCTCACCGGCGTCTCGCGCTTCAAGGTGGTCGAGGAGCTCGAGGTGCTCACCGCCTACCGGCAGTGCAAGGTGGATTTCTTCACCTATGTCGACGACTTCACCGCGCGGATGGGCGAGGACGAGGTCGATCGCGAGGCGCTGCTGGCTGTGCTCGCGGACTTCTTGAAGGCCAACAATCTCAAGGTCGACTGGGAGGGCGTCGAGAGCGCGCCCAACGAGGCGCTGGTCAACGCGCTGGCGATGATGTCGCCCTACGGCCCCGCGGAAAAGCAGGCCATGCTGGAGGCGCCCGACTTGAAGACCCGCGCCGAGATCCTGATCGCGGTGACCGAGATGGACCTCGCCAAGAAGCGCACCAGCGGCGATCCGCCGTTGCAGTGAGGGCCTGAATTGCTCAGGCAGCGCGAACGGCTGCGCCGGCACCTCGCCGCAGCATTCTGGCGATGTCGGATGCAGGCATCGGCCGGCTGAAATAGTAGCCTTGCGTTTCGAGGCACCCCTCTTCGCAGAGGATATCCAGCTGCTCCTTGGTTTCGACGCCTTCGGCGGTCGTCGTCTTGCCGAGGCTGACTGCGAAACGAACCACTGCGCGCGCGAGATGGCGCGCCTCTGCCCTTGCGCTCGAAAGTTCGTTGACGAAACTGCGGTCGATCTTGATCTTGTCGAACGGGAACTTTTGCAGAAAGCTCAGCGATGAATAGCCGGTGCCGAAATCGTCCAGGGCGATTCGCACACCGAGCTCGCGCAATTGGCCGAGGACGGCGAAAACGGCTTCGCTGTCATGCATGATCACCGTCTCGGTGACCTCGAGCTCGAGCCTGTGCGGCGCAACTCCCGAACTCGCCAGCGCGCCGATAACGACTGGAACAAGCTCCTTGCTCCTGAACTGAGCGGGAGACAGGTTGACCGCGATCCTGACATGCGGGGGCCATTTGGCGGCTTCCGCACAGGCGGCTCTCAGGACCCATTCTCCCAGCGGCACGATCAAGCCGGTCTCCTCCGCGAGCGGGATGAATTCGCTCGGCATGACCAGACCTTGCTGCGGGTGATGCCAGCGTAGCAAGGCCTCGAAACCATTGACCTTGCCGGTCGCGGGGCTGACGAACGGCTGATAGTGGAGCTCGAACTGACGGCCGGCAATCGCATCCCGCATGTCGCGCTCCAGGTTGCGTCGCGCATGCATGAGCTCGTCGAGTTCCGGCTCGAAGAAGCGGAATGCACCACGTCCACCACTCTTGGCCGAGTAGAGGGCGAGATCCGCGCTCTTCATGATCACGTCGGAATCGTTGCCATCGCGCGGCGCGATGGCGATGCCGATGCTGGTGCCCACCGTGACCCGGTGATCACCAAGATCGAACGGTTCGCAAAGCGCCTTCCTGATGTTCTCGGCAAGGGCGGCGGCCTCCACGGCCGGGTTGGTCACGTAATCGATCACGGCGAACTCGTCGCCGCCCAGCCGGGCGATCAACGCGGTTTCCGTGGTGCATTCGCGCAACCGCGCGGCGACGGCGCGCAGCAGGGAATCGCCCGTCGGATGTCCCAGCGTGTCGTTGACTTCCTTGAAGCGGTCGAGATCCAGCATGAGCACGGCCAGATCGAGGCCGCCATTGCGCGTAACCGCAATGGCATGCTCCATCCGCTCCCTGAGCAGCACGCGATTTGGCAGATCTGTCAACGCATCGTGTTGTGCCATATGAGCGATCTTGGCCTCGGACCGGCGCTGCTCGGTGACGTCAAGATGCGTAGCCACCCACCCGCCGCCGGCCATTGGCTGCCGCGTCACGCAGATCAACCGACCATCCGTGAACTCGTCGATTCTGCTCGAGACTGCATCGAACGGCAACGCAGCCAGTTTCGAGAGGAATTGCTTGGCAGCGCCTTCGCTGGTGTCGCTCTTGAGGATGCCGGTCACGACGCGATGCCTGATGATGTCGGCGTGCGGTGTCCCCGTTCTCAACAGTTCCGGCGGCAGCTGATAGAGTCGGGCATAGCGCTCGTTGCAGACGACAAGTCGCTTCTCCGCATCGAACATGCACAGGGCCTCGACCATGTTGTTGATGGCCGTATCGAGCCTGAGTTTCTGCTCCTGGATTTCCTGTTGCGAATCTTCCACCTGCTGCCGGGCGAGCGAGAGCTCACTGATGATTTGCTCGAATCTGCTGGTTCTGGTCGCAAGGCGGCGATCCGCCAGCACGCCGACGAAGCTCATCCCGAGCACCGACAGGGCCACGCCCGCAATTGCCACGGCGAGGAAGGTCGGAGAAAGCGACAATGTATCGCTTGCCAGCGTAGGGTCTGGAACGATTTGCACGGCCCCCATGGCCGTGAAATGGTGCGACACGATGGCGAGCGTCAGCAGCAGCGCCGCAGCAAAGGTCCCCCACTTGTCCTTGTGGCCCAGGGCAACGGCGAGCGCAGCGTAGCCCAGCACCATGCCGAGGACGATCGAGATCAACACCAGCCCCGGCGACCAGGTCACGCGACCCGGGACCTCGAGGGCCCACATGCCGATATAGTGCATGCTTGCAATGCCCGCGCCGATGATGCCGCCACCGGCAGCTGCGCGCCACTGGCCGGAATTGTTGACGGCAACGCCAAAACCGCCCGAGGTCAGGATCATCGCCGCGGCGAGCGACAGCACCGTCAGGACGAGGCCGTAATTGGTCGGGACGCCGGGCTCGTAGGCGAGCATCGCGACAAAATGCGTTGCCCAGATTCCGTAGCCGATGGCGGCGCCGGCAATCGCAACCCAGATCAACCGCGCCCAGGCCCGCGAGGCGACCGCACGATGAAAGATGCTGACCGCAACGATACTTGCAACGAAGCATACCAAGCCGGCAAGCAGGACGAGACGCCAATCGTGTTCGGCCGTAAGGCAGGAAAAAACGCGGAACATCCAATAGCGCTCCCCTCGTCAATATCGTCGATGGTGGATCGCCTAGACGTTCTTCGCGTTAATTTTGTGCAACGCCTGATTGCATGATTACCAGCGGGTTAACGCGGCCTGTGCAATTCGATCTGCGGAAATTTGCGCCATCGACGGCCGGCGGACGTGCGCCGTGATCGGCAACGAACGTCTAGAGGTGAGTGCGGATGCGCTTGCGTCCGGTGATCATCGCGCGGGTCAGGTTCTCGCGCTGGAGAATCCCCATCAGCACCACGCCCACGACGTGCAGCACGACCAGGACGATGACCGCGTCCGATGAATAATGGTGGGCGTCTTCGACCCACCAGACGCCGAAGAAGGTGACGGTCACCGACATCGCTCCCGTGATCGTGGAGACAGCGAGCGAGGCCAGCAGCGCCACCAGCATCAACGTGCCGGCGGGATTGAGACCGATGTAGCGGCCGGTCATGCCGCGGCGCAGGTTCCAGAGATAGCCTGGCGCCGCGCTAAGCCTGACGCCGACCATGCGGAAGCGCGAATAGCGGCTTCCCCAAAAACCCCAGACCAGGCGGAAGGCCAGGAGCCCAAGCACCGTATAGCCGACGATGCGGTGCAGGCGGTCAAAGACGGTGGGGGTGAACCACGCGGCCAGAACACAGATCGCCAGGGCCCAGTGCCAGAGGCGCAACGGGAGGTCCCAGACCGCGATCGTGCGCGGAGCAGTTCGATCCGCGGGGCTCCTGTCGGACGCCCCGCGCGCTTCTGGCACCGCTTCTTCGATCAAGCGAAGACCACCCTCAAGCCTTCCTTTGCGCAGATCACTTCGCGCAGGTCATTTCGCGCAAGTCATTTCGCGATCGTGTGCTTCAGGCTGAGATCTTCGGGGCTGTAGAACAGCTCGTAGAGCTTGCCTTCCTTGACGCCATAGACCTCATAGCACGAGCCTTCGACCTTGGAGCGCCGCACTTCGTAACCGAGCGCCTTGGCCTTGGCTTCGGCTTCGCTCGCCGGCTTCCACGACGCCTTGTCGAGCTTGGTGCAGTTCTTGAAACCGTCGGCCATGGCGGCGGATCCCGTGCCAATCCCGATCGTCAGTACCATGGCAACAACACGAATGACCTTCACGAACGTCTCCTCCTTTGTCGTGAGCGCTGCGCGGGAAGCCGCGAAGCGGGACGGAAGGAAGCAAAGCACATGATGAAGTCAATGCGGTTCGGAGCCGGTTCGCTTTAGAGATATTCTAACGATCCGAGAAAGATCAGCGCTCTCCGCATGCAGCACGCATTTGAACGGCCGCTGCGGCCTTACGTCTCACGGGACGGAGGCACGCTGGCAGCCGGGCTGGTCATCCCTGGATCGCGCTTCGCGCAGCGGGGTAGTTGCGTTGCAGCCAGTCCGCCCAGGAGAGCCGTCCGCGAACGCCTTGGCTGACGACGAAGCCCATGCCGCGCGCCTTCGCGTCCGAAAGATTCATCGGCAGGATTTTCCGATGCAGCCCCCGGGCGTGCTGATACCGGCGGGCCAGCGAGACCAGCTCGAGATCTTCGGGGCCGCCAATCTCCGCGCGCTCGCCACGCATCCCGTCGAAGGCGCAGGCCACGACGTGGTCGGCGACATCCGACGTATCGACGGGATTGAACAGCGTCGTCGGTACCGGCCACACCGGAAGCCAGGCGAGGCCCGAGAGCAGGCTGTCGAGCAGATAGTAGAACGGCATCGCGCGAACCACCGACCAGGACAGAGCCGATGCACGCACCAGCCGTTCGCCGGCAAGCTTGACCCGCGCGTAGGGCAGGGTTGCCTCATCGAGGCCGACGATCGAGACGTGGAGGAAGTGCCGCACCCTGGCCTCCCCGCAGGAGGACAGCAGGCGCCCGGTGCCCTCGACGTCCACGGCGGAGGGCGAGGTGAAGAAGTCTGTCGGGCGAATGCCGCCGCGCCGCGCGATCGGCGAATAGGTCGCCGCGTTGATGACCGTGTCGACGTCATGCAGCGCGTCCCGCAACCCGGCGCCTGTGGCGAGGTCGCCGATCGCCCATTCGACGTCCGGTCGCGTGCCCGGCGATCGCGCAAGCACCCGGACGTGACGTCCGTCGCGAACGAGGCGATCGACGATATCCCGGCCGAGATGGCCTGTGCCCCCGGTGACGAGTGTCAGAGCCATGTTTGAAGCTCCATCTGCAACGGCTCGCCGTCCGCCGTAGCGGGAAGGCGTCTACGGCGAGCTCAGTAGCCGGCAACCGTCATGGCAACGACGGCGCTGAGCGCCATCCAGCCGAAGTGCCGGCCGCGTGTCGCCCATGCGTTGGCGAAGGCGGAGAAACCGAACACGCAGGCCATGGTGATGACGATCCAGTGGCGCGCCGGCGCCGAGTCCATCCAGGGCGCCGCGATCAGGAGCACGCCGCCGCCGATCCAGGCGACGGTCGATGCCTGCCAGACCAGGCGGATCAGGGTGCGCAGCCGTTCCGGCTCGATGCTCGCGCGAGCAAAGACCTTGGTCTCGCCGAGGATGCCATGGATGAGGGCCACGACGATGGTCAGGACGCCGGCGCACTGGAGCAACAGATCACGCATCGATATCTCCGTACATAACTGTATGGAGACATAGGGGCTGGCCTGCCGCCTGTCAATACACTAGTGTATGGTCAAGTTCCGGGAACCTGGCATGACCGAACAGCTCTCCGCCGACGATTGGATCAAACAGGGGCTGAAGGCGCTCGCGAAAAGCGGCTTCACGGCGCTGAAGGCCGACCCGCTGGCAAAGGCCATCGGGGTTTCGCGCGGCAGCTTCTATTGGCATTTCGCCGATCTCGGCGCGTTCCATGCCGCCGTGCTGAAACGCTGGCGCGAGATCGCGGCCGAGCAGATCATTGCCGATGTCGAAGCCGCCAGCGACGAGCCGCTGAAGGCGCTGCTGCGCAGGTCCTTCGGCGCGCGGCTCGATCTCGAACGCGCGGTCCGCAACTGGGCGGCATTCGATGCCGCCGCGCAAGCCGCGGTGCGCGCGATCGACCGCCGCAGGCTCGACTATATCGAGCAGCTCCTGGACAAGCGCGGGCTAGACCCGGCGACGGCGCAGGCTCGCGCGCAGATCCTCTATTGGACATTTCTCGGCTTCGCCCTGTCGGGCCCGCCGGTGCCGGCGGCACGGCTCCAGGGCCTGCTCGACGACCTGCTACGGATGATCTCTGCCGAGTGACCCGTTCCAATGGAACGGGTCACTCGGCGGGCGCGAATTTCTGTGCTAGAGGCAGCCGATCGCCGGAGACCACAATGAACGCGCCCACCGAACGCCCCGAAACCAGCGTCGATCCGAAATTGCTGGAGATTCTGGTCTGCCCGCTGACCAAGGGTCCGCTGGAGTTCGATTCCGCAAAGCAGGAGCTGATCTCGCGCAGCGCCAAGCTCGCTTACCCGATCCGCGACGGCATCCCGATCATGCTGCCGGAAGAGGCGCGGAAGATCGATTGAGGTCGCAGTCTTGCGCAGCGGCCGCGCAACAATCGCGATGTCGTCCTGGCGAAGGCCAGGACCCATAACCCCAGGGAGGGGTTTGGCGCGACGCTGGTAACTCCGTGTCTTCGCAAGACTATTGCTGCGGCGTATGGGTCCCGGACCTGCGCGCGCTTGGGGCGCGCTTGTCCGGGACGACGAGCGGAGGGTGGAGCGCCAGCGAGGATAAGAACTACAGCGCCTCGCCCTTCAGCAGCCGCGGCACCTCGCCCGTCAGGCCCGCGGCCTGGCGGATGAAGAGATTCTTCAGCGGCGGGGCGCGGTCGACGAGACCGAGGCCGATGTCGCGCACGGTGCGCAGCAGCGTCGACTGGTTGGAGAACAGGAAGTTCAGCGAGTTGGTGGCAACGCCCATCGCCATGGTGTCGAAGCGGCGCCAGCGCTGGTAGCGCTCGAGCACGTCGGCCGCGCCGAGATCCATGCCGAGCCGCGCGGCATCGACGACGACCTCGGCCAGCGCGGCGACGTCCTTCAGCCCCATGTTGAGGCCCTGGCCTGCGATCGGGTGGATGACGTGGGCGGCATCGCCGACCAACGCGAGGCGCTCGGCGATGAAGGAGCGCGCCACGAAATAGGACAGCGGAAATGCGCGCGGCTTGTCGAGCGCCTTGACCTCGCCGAGATGCAGGCCGAAGCGCTGCTCGAGCTCGCCGTGAAACTCTTCGTCGCTGAGCGCGATGATGCGCGCGGCCTCAGCCCGGCGCTCGGTCCAGACCAGCGAGGAGCGCTTGCCCGAGAGCGGCAGGATCGCGAAGGGACCCGCGGGCAGGAAGTGCTCTTCGGCGCGGCCTTCGTGGTCGCGCTCATGGCCGACGGTGACGACGATGCCGGACTGGTCATACTCCCAGCCATTGGTGGCGATGCCGGCGCGCTCGCGCAGCTTCGACCTCGCACCATCGGCGGCGACCAGCAGGCTGGCCGCGATCACGCTGCCGTCGCCGAGCGTCACGTCGATGCCGTCGGAACGCGCGTCGTAGGAGGCGACCGTGGTGGCGCGGAGATCGATGCCCTCGGCCTCGGCACGCACCACCAGCGCGTCGATCAGGCGGCGGTTCTCGACCATGTGCGCAAAGGGCTCGCCCGGCGCGACGTCGCCGGCGAAGTTCAGGAACACCGGACGCGTGGCGTCCTCCAGCTTGGAATCGGTGACGACCATGTCGAGGATCGGCTGCGCCTCGCCCCTGACGTCGTCCCAGGCACCGATCGCCTCGAACAGGCGGCGGCAAGCGGCGACGATCGCGGTGGCGCGCGGGTCCCGGCTCGGCCGCGTGCTGAGCGCGGGATCGGCGACGATGACGGGAATCTCGGGCCCGAGCCCCTGGCGGAGCGCCAAGGCCAGCGCCAGGCCCGCAAACGCGCCGCCGCCAATGACAATGCTACCCTGTACCGACATACCAAGCTTCCCGGCCAATACTTCGCCTGTTCTTGGTCTTGCTAGCAGACTTGAGGTGGGCGAAACAGTGCGGTGAAAAACAAGGGCGGAACGGCCCAATTCCGTCATTCCGGGGCGCGCGGAAGCGCGAACCCGGAATCCAGAGGTTATCGCTCGGGATTCCGGGTTCATCGCTGGCGCGATGCCCCGGAATGACGAGATTTTCGAAAGCGCCATCATGTCCAAAAGCCTGATCGACCTGATCTCGATCCTCGACCTCGAACAGCTCGAGGTGAACCTGTTCCGCGGCAACAGTCCGAAGACGAGCTGGCAGCGGGTGTTTGGCGGCCAGGTGATCGGGCAGGCGATGGTCGCGGCCTGCCGCACCGTCGAGGGCCGGCTGCCGCATTCGCTGCATTGCTATTTCATCCTGCCGGGCGATCCGCAGATCCCGATCATCTACCAGGTCGAGCGCCTGCGCGACGGCAAGAGCTACTCGACCCGCCGCGTCACCGCGATCCAGCACGGCAACGCGATCTTCTCGATCATGGTGTCGTTCCATGCCGAGGAGGAGAGCGCGTTCGATCACCAGGACAAGATGCCGGACGTGCCGCCGCCGGAAAAGCTGACGGCGGAGGAAGTGGCGAAGCAGCCGCTGTTCAAGGAGATGCCGGAGTTCATTCGCCGCTACTATGAATCCGACCGTCCGATCGAGCTGCGCCCGGTCGAGCTCGGCCGCTACTTCGGCCAGAAGATCGAGGACGGCCGCATCCACGTCTGGATCAGGACCGCGGCGAAGCTGCCCGACGATCCGGCGCTGCACATGTGCGCGCTGGCCTATGCGTCGGACTTCTCGCTGCTCGACGCGATCATGGCGCGCTACGGCCGCACGCTGTTCGACAAGCGCATGATGCCGGCGAGCCTTGACCACGCGATGTGGTTTCACCGCCCGTTCCGCGCCGACGAATGGCTGCTCTACGCGCAGGATTCGCCGAGCGCGCGAAGCGGCCGCGGGCTGACCCGCGGCTCGATCTTCAAGCCCGACGGCACGCTGGTCGCCTCCGTCGCGCAGGAAGGCTCCGTGCGCGAGCGGAGGGCGTAACGCCTAGAGGGAGCCGCGGGGGGCGAGCTCGGTCTGCGACGCAAACCAGTTCATGATCCAGCGATACACCCACGGGATCGGGATGATGAGGCTGAACAGGATTGCGGCCACGATTCCGCGCCAGAGAATCTCAAGACCGCTGCCCTTGAAGACGATCTCGCGCCGCGTGCCTTCAATGCTGCGGCAGAACCAGCGCATCTGAGCCGCGGCAACCCAGGCCCAGCCGATGATGGTAATGATCGAGATCGCGAACAGCAGATTCCAGCCGACATAGGCCCAGACCGAGCCGGTGAAGCTGAGGCCGAGCGGCTGCCCATTGGAGGCGAGGTTCGCGACGATCCATTTGATGAGGAGCCAGTAGAGAACGATCTGCACGAGGAACAGCAGGTTGCTCAGCAACTGGCTGCCGATGAAGCCGATCGCGATCGCCAGAACGATGAAGCCGAAAAACCAGGGCACCAGCGCCATCGCATTGCCGGTGAAGCTGAGGTTCGGGCGTCCCGGGACCTTCACGCAAGGCACGATCCATTTTGTGTACCAGACGAAGACCCACGGCGCCGGGATGACAAAGCACATGCCGATCAGCATCACGATGCTGCGCCAGGTGAATTCGAGGATGCCAAAATCGACCGACAGTGATCCGCCGGCGGCGCCACCATTGCCGCGGCCGCCCATCGTCGGCGGACCACCGGCCGGGATCATCGGCGGCGCGCCGCCGCCGACCAGGCCGGGGATCTCGGCGGCCTTCTGCCAGCCGGCCATGCCTTCGGTCCACACCAGCGTATCCGGGCGCACGACGCCCTGGGCGATGAGGTCGCGGAACTGCCCTTCGGGAAAGGGCCCCTGCTGCTTGCCCTCGGATGCGTAGAACCAACTCGCCATGAAACGTCCCCCTCAAACATACTTATGTACCGGCTGGGACGCTTCGGTTCACCGCATCCATGCCAAAAATGCATTGTGACGGATGAACGGCTGCCCTGTACAGAGGCGGCCGTTCACAACGCCAAACGTTTTTCCGCTTCAATCTGCAACTTTTTTATGCCATTTGCCCTGAAAGATGCCAGATTGACGCTGCGCCGGGGACATACGGCGCGGCGCATCCCGGGGAATAGGCCTGACCATGAAACTCGTCGTCGCGATCATCAAACCCTTCAAGCTCGATGAGGTCCGCCAGGCCCTGACGGCGATCGGCGTCCACGGCATGACCGTGACCGAGGTAAAGGGTTATGGCCGCCAGAAGGGCCACACCGAGATCTATCGCGGCGCGGAATATGTCGTGAACTTCCTGCCGAAGCTGCGCATCGAGATCGCGGTCGCCTCCGACGTCGCCGACAAGGCGGTCGCCGTGATCACCGCCACGGCGCGCACCGGGCAGATCGGCGACGGCAAGATCTTCGTCACGCCGATCGACCACGCGCTGCGCATCCGCACCGGCGAAACCGACAGCGACGCGCTCTAACGATTCTTCTTCGATCGCGCCGGGCAACGACGCCACAGCTGCGACGCAATTTCTATGCTGGGGGAAATGACATGGCGGGATTGTTGCGCCGCGCGGCCGTTGTGGCTGCGCCGGCCGGACTTATGTCAATCGTTGCCGCGCCGGCGCAGGCCGCGGGTTCCGAGATCAACACCGCCGACACCGCCTGGATGATCGTCGCCACCGCGCTGGTGCTGATGATGACGATCCCCGGCCTCGCGCTGTTCTATTCCGGCATGGTGCGCAAAGAAGAACGTGCTCGCCACCATGGCGCAGAGCCTTGCCGCCGTGACGATGATCTCGATTCTCTGGGTCGCGTTCGGCTATTCGCTCTGCTTTGTCGGCGACGGCCCCTGGATCGGCACGCTCGACCGCTGGTTCCTGGCGGGCATGACGCTCGACAGCGTCAACCCGGCCGCGAAGACCATCCCGGAATCGCTGTTCATGCTGTACCAGATGACGTTTGCGATCATCACGGTGGCGCTGGTCGCGGGCTCGGTCGCCGACCGCATGCGGTTCTCCGCTTATCTGCTGTTCTCGGTCGCCTGGTTCATCTTCGTCTACATTCCGCTGGCGCATTGGGTGTGGGGCGGCGGCTTCCTCGCCAGCATGGGCGTACTGGATTTCGCCGGCGGCCTCGTGGTGCATCTGTCGGCCGGCACCGCCGGCCTCGTCGCCGCCAAGGTGATGGGGCGCCGCCACGGCTACGGCACCGAAAATCTCTCGCCGTTCGATCTGTCGCTCGCCGTGATGGGCACTGGCCTGTTGTGGGTCGGCTGGTTCGGCTTCAACGGCGGTTCGGCCGGCGCGGCCAATTCGCGCGCGGTGCTGGCGATCATCGCGACCCATCTGGCGGCCTGCTCCGGCGCGCTGACCTGGGGCGCAATCGAATGGTCGACGCGGCGCAAGCCTTCCGTGCTCGGCATGATCTCCGGCGCGGTCGCTGGCCTCGGCACCATCACGCCGGCTTCGGGCTTCGTCGCGCCGTGGCATGGCATCGTCATCGGCATCATCGCCGGGGCGGTTTGCTACTGGGCCTGCACCTGGCTGAAGCACCGCTTCGATTATGACGATTCGCTCGACGTGTTCGGCGTCCACGGCATCGGCGGTCTGACCGGCACCCTGCTCGCCGGGGTGTTCGCAACCAGCGCCATCGGCGGCACCGCCGGCCTGCTCGAAGGCCATCCGCGGCAGCTTCTGATCCAGCTTTATGGGGTCGCCGTCACCTTCGTTTGGGCGGCAGGCGTCAGCTTCATCCTGCTCAAGCTGGTCGGCCTGTTCGTACCCTTGCGCGTATCCCGTGAGCACGAGCTCGAGGGACTGGATATTTCGCAGCACGGTGAGGCCCTGCAGTAAGCTGCGGGCGAGCGGTTCGAGGAATCGAGCAGCCTAAGCCCAGGACTTGCACATCACATAAGTGTATGCTTATGTGTTGCCATGATCGAAGCCGACATCTTCAAGGCGCTGGCCGACCCGACGCGTCGAAGGGTCTTTGAGAAGCTCGCTGGCGGAAGCCTGAATGCGAGCGCTTTGCGCGACGGATTGGAGATCAGCCAACCGGCGATGTCGCAGCACCTCGCGGTGCTGCGTGCGGCAGGCTTGGTGCGTGAACAGCGGCAGGGCCGCTTTGTGAACTACGAAGTCGACCCGGACGGAATCGTCGCCATCGGGGCATGGCTTGCGCGCTACCGCGCCTACTGGCCGAAGCGCATGGAAGCACTCGCCGATCTCCTCAAGGACATGGATCAATAAGGACCTGGATTAATAAGGACCTGGACCGATGAGCGACGCCGCGAAGCCTGATCGTCCCGACGAAGCCCTGGTGCTTGAATACGAATTCGATGCGCCGCCGGCAAAGGTCTGGCGCGCCGTGACCATTCCGGCCTTGCGCGAGCGCTGGTTGCCGGATTGCGACCTTGCGGGCGCCGAGCCGGAATCAACGATCGCAGGCGAAGAGGTGCGCTACCGGCTTCGCGATTCAGAGCCGCCGTTTCGCGAGAGCCACGTCATCTTCCGGATCGAGCCGAACGAGGACGGCGGCACCCGCTTCCGCATCATCCAGCAAGCCTGCGACGACCTCGCGAAACTGCCGCAGCCGGCCAACACCAATTGCCGCCTGATGATGGCGGCCTGACAGCAAAAGACTTCATCACCTGCAGACATGGAGGTCGCCAATGCGCGACATGCTTCAGCTCGTCCCTATGGTTGTCGAACAATCTGCCCGCGGCGAGCGATCCTTCGACATCTATTCGCGGCTCCTGCGCGAGCGCATCATCTTCCTCAACGGCGAGGTCAATGATGCGATGTCCGGACTGGTCTGCGCGCAATTGTTGTTCCTGGAGGCGGAGAATCCGAACAGGCCGATCAATCTCTACATCAATTCCTATGGCGGCGTGGTCACCAGTGGACTGGCGATGTACGACACCATGCAGTTCATCAAGGCGCCGGTTCATACGCTGTGCATGGGCACCGCGCGCTCGATGGGCTCGTTCCTGCTGATGGCCGGCGAGCGAGGTCACCGCGCCGCGCTGCCCAATGCGAGCCTTCACGTGCATCAGCCGCTCGGCGGCTTCCAGGGCCAGGCGTCCGACATCCTGATCCATGCCAACGAAATGCAGGAGACCAAGCGGCGCATCACCCGGCTCTACGCGCAGCATTGCGGGCGCACTGAGGCGGAGGTGGAACGAACCTTGGACCGCGACCACTTCATGACTGCACAGCAAGGGGTCGAATGGGGATTGATCGACCGGGTCTTTGCGGAACGCGACGCTACCTGACGGTCCGACGGCGGCTTCGGCCGGATACCGTCCGGCGAGCTTTGTTCTGCCCGAGCGGCTCGGCCGGTTGCGCGCATCCCGTGAGCACGAGCTCGAGGGGTTCGGTATTTCGCCGCACGGCGAAGCACTTCAGTAAGCTTTGCCCATAATTAGATACCTTCCAGCTGCCCGACACGTGAGCAACATTGTGTCGGCAGCCTGTCGTGCCCTCATTTTAAGCAGTCGTGACCAGTTCTTGAGCGCGACGTAATAGCGCACTGCACTGCGATACCCGTCAAACGCGAAAACCCCCGCTTTCATAATCCGTTAGGCAACACGCCCGTTCTGGCACGGCATTTGATTCTAGGGGGCGTGGCTGTGCCCGCGTAGTGAAACTTCTCCCTCGTGGCGAACCAGTCGAGAAACGCCCGGCCACGTCCGGACCGGGCCCAAGCGGGGATAGGACCCATGAAAATTGTTATGGCGATTATTAAGCCATTCAAGCTGGAAGAAGTCCGTGACGCCCTGACCGCCATCGGCGTTCACGGTCTCACGGTGACGGAAGTCAAGGGGTATGGCCGCCAGAAGGGCCATACGGAAATCTATCGCGGCGCTGAATATGCCGTGAGCTTCCTGCCCAAGATCAAGATCGAGGTCGCTGTCGCCTCCGACCAGGTCGACAAGACCATCGACGCCATCACGTCCGCCGCGAAAACCGGACAGATCGGCGACGGCAAGATCTTCGTCATCAACCTCGACCATGCGGTTCGTATCCGCACCGGCGAGGCCGATGCCGCGGCCCTTTGATTTCGCGCTCAACCTTATCCAATCAGGAGTAAATAATATGACGTTCAAGCGTCCCTATGGCGCGGGATTGGCGGCTCTCGCAGTCGGCCTGTTCGCTGCGACCGCAGCCTATGCCGAGCCAACGGTCAATAAGGGAGACAACGCCTGGATGCTGACATCCACAGTCCTCGTGCTGTTGATGACGATCCCGGGTCTTGCGCTGTTCTACGGCGGTCTCGTCCGTTCCAAGAACATGCTCTCGGTCTTGATGCAGGTCTTCTACACCGTCTGCGTCGTCACCGTGATCTGGGCCGTGTACGGCTACAGCCTCGCCTTCACCGGCGGTTCCGACTTCATCGGCGGCTTCTCCAAGGCCTTCATGATGGGCGTCACCACCGACTCGAAGGCCGCGACCTTCTCGGTCGACGCCAACATCTCGGAGCTCATCTATATGTGCTTCCAGATGACCTTCGCGGCGATCACGCCGGCCCTCATCGTCGGCGCCTTCGCCGAGCGCATGAAGTTCTCGGCGATCGCTCTCTTCATCCCGCTCTGGGTCACGCTGATCTACTTCCCGATCGCGCACATGGTCTGGTACTGGCCGGGCCCGGACGCGATCCAGGACGCTGCCAAGGCTCTGGCTGCGGCGACTGATGCGGCGGCGAAGACCGCGGCGCAGGCCAAGCTCGACGAGATCAACGCCGACGCCGGCTGGATCTTCAAGAAGGGCGCGATCGACTTCGCGGGCGGCACCGTGGTGCACATCAACGCCGGCATCGCAGGTCTCGTCGGCGCTCTCCTGATCGGCAAGCGCACCGGCTACGGCAAGGAGCTGATGGCTCCGCACTCGCTGACCATGTCGATGATCGGCGCCTCGCTGCTCTGGGTCGGCTGGTTCGGCTTCAACGCCGGCTCCAACCTCGAAGCCAACGGCGGCGCTGCCCTCGCCATGACCAACTCCTTCGTCGCCACCGCAGCCGCCGCGCTGTCGTGGATGTTCGCGGAGTGGATCGTGAAGGGTCACCCGTCGGTGCTCGGCGTCATCTCCGGCGCTGTCGCGGGTCTCGTGGCCGTCACGCCCGCCGCCGGCTTCTCCGGCGTCATGGGTGCGATCGTCCTCGGTCTCGTGGTCGGCGTGGTCTGCCTGTTCTTCTGCACCGTTGTGAAGAACGCGATCGGCTACGACGACTCCCTCGACGTGTTCGGCGTGCACTGCATCGGCGGCATCGTCGGTGCTCTCGGTACCGGCATCCTGGTGAACCCCGCCCTCGGCGGCGCCGGCATCATCGACTACACGGCGATCCCGCCGAAGGTTGCCGATTACGACTTCGCGGCGCAGATGGTGTCCCAGTTCTGGGGCGTCTGCACCACGCTGGTGTGGTCGGGCGTCGGTTCGGCGATCCTCTACAAGGTCGTCGATGTGATCGTTGGCCTCCGCGCCAATGTCGAGAGCGAGCGTGAAGGCCTCGACATCACCGAGCACACCGAGCGCGCCTACAACATGTAACGTCTCCTCCCGGGCACGGTCTCCCCGGAGACCGCGTCCACAACTACGGTTTGGGCACATACCCGGCAATGCCCCGACCGTTGAGGGGCTCCAGCGCAAGCTGGAGCCCCTTTCTTTTTGCGCCGCGCGGCAAAGAAGCAAAGAAAAGGATTGCCATTCCAGATTGCCGGCGCAGAGATATCGACCACAACGAACAACAAACCGGGAGGTCGTCATGCGTTTGGAAGGCGGATGCTATTGCGGCGAAGTGCGCTACGTGGCCGAGGGCGACCCGATGATGCAGGCGCAGTGTCATTGCCGCGAGTGCCAGTACATCTCGGGCGGCGCGCCCAACACCTTCATCGCGATGCCGGTGGCCGGCTTCAGCTACATCATCGGGCAGCCCAAGCAGTTCACCCGCAAGGACCTCGAGCGCGCCGTGACGCGCGAGTTCTGCCCCGAATGCGGCACGCATCTGGTAACCAAGGTTCCGGGCCTCCCCGCAGCGATCCTGAAGGTCGGCACGCTGGACGAGCCCGAGCAGTTCCATCCGCAGATGGCGATCTACACCTGCGACAAGCAGGAATTCCACGCGATCCCCGCCGGCATGGCGACGTTCGAGAAGCTGCCGGGGCATTAGCCCACGATGACGGCGCGCTCCCTCCCCCGCATGCGGGGGAGGGCGAGGGCAGGGGAGAGGGTGTCTCAACATCGGGACAGTCCTTCTGCGGAGAGAACCCTCACCCGCGCCTTCGGCGCGACCTCTCCCGCAAGCGGAGAGGTCGAGGAACCAGCCGGCCCTGTAGCCCACCCATCCCGTTGTTATCCGGCCTCAATATTCCCGCTCTGGACGGGGGCGGCGGCCGATGGTTAATCGCGTCTTAACCTCGCCCTATCTATGGTGAACTGAACCGCTTCCCGCCGGCGCCTTGGTGCGACTGGCTGTTCCAAGAGTGCTGGCGTCCAGAATGGCTATGACCGCTTCATCCCGTGCGCCGCAGGCCAGCGGAAGCTCCGATTCCGAACGCTCGCCCTTCGTCCGGCTGAACGAGCTGTTGGCCCCCCATCAGCCGGGTAAGCCCTTGATTACGCTTGCGGTCGGCGAGCCTCAGCATCCCGTGCCCGATTTCGTCGGCCCGGTCCTGGCCAAGCACACCGCCGATTTCGGCCGTTACCCGATGAACCAGGGCACCGAGCCGTTCCGGAAAGCCGCGAGCGCCTGGTCGTCGTCGCGCTTCAAGCTGCCGCGGCCGCTCGACCCCGCGAGCGAGCTTCTCGTCCTCAATGGCAGCCGCGAGGGGCTGTTCCTCGCCGCGATCACGGCCGCACGCTATGTCAGCCCGCGCCCCGGCAAGCCCGCCATCCTGATGCCGAACCCGTTCTACCCGGTCTATGGCGCCGGCGCCCGCGCAGCGGCTTGCGAGCCGGTCTATCTGCCGACCACCGTCGAGAACGGCTTTCTGCCCGATCTCGACGCCATCGACGAGGCGACGCTGGCGCGCACGGTGGCGTTCTATCTGGCCTCGCCCGCCAATCCGCAGGGCTCGGTCGCCAAGCCCGACTATTTCAAGCGGTTGAAGCAGCTCGCCGACCGCTACGGCTTCGTGATCCTCAGCGACGAGTGCTATTCGGAGATCTACACCCGCGAGGCCCCGGGCAGCGCGCTCGAATGTGCCGGCCCCGACTTCACCCGCGTGGTTGCGTTCCAGTCGCTGTCGAAGCGCTCCAATTTGCCGGGCCTGCGCGTCGGCTTCGCCGCCGGCGACAAGAAGTTCATCGGCATGTTCCTCGAGCTGCGCAACATCGCAGCGCCCCAGGTGCCCGTGCCGCTCCAGCATGTCGCCACCGTCGCCTATGGCGACGAAGCGCATGTCGAGGAGAACCGCAGGCTCTACCGGATCAAGTTCGACCTCGCCGACCAGATCATCGGCAATCGCTACGGCTATCGCCGGCCCGACGGCGGCTTCTGCGTCTGGCTCA
Organism: Bradyrhizobium sp. B025; assembly: GCF_042257955.1. Classification (NCBI taxonomy): domain Bacteria; kingdom Pseudomonadati; phylum Pseudomonadota; class Alphaproteobacteria; order Hyphomicrobiales; family Nitrobacteraceae; genus Bradyrhizobium; species Bradyrhizobium sp. B025. Next base: position 8,871,455 of record NZ_CP170150.1, read on the forward strand.
ACACGTCCGAGCTCGGCGACGACGTGTCGATCACGCTCAGGCTCTTCAAGGAAGCCGGCGTGCGCGTGGTGCCCGGCAGCTATCTGGCGCGGCTCCAGCCCGACGGCTTCAATCCCGGCGCAGGCTACATTCGCCTCGCGCTGGTGCAGGATGGCGAGACCACGGCACAGGCGCTGCACCGCCTGGTCGAGACTCTGGGTTAGGCGGGGCCCGTGAGCATGTCGGCAATCGAACGTGTCATTCCACTGGTCGGCCATCTGCCGCCGTCGATCCGCGAGGGGCTGGCGCGGCGTATGCGCGAGCTCGCCGGCCTCGGCCTGATCGCGCTGTCGGGGCTCGCCTCGGCCGCGCTCATGACCTGGTCGGTGCAGGATGCAAGCCTCAGCCACGCGACCTCGCGGCCGATCCGCAACATCCTCGGCTATGCCGGCGCGATCGGCGCCGACCTTGCGATGCAGATCCTCGGGCTCGGCGCGATCATGCTGGTCCTGACGGTCGCGGTCTGGGGCTGGCGCATGATGACCCATCGCCCGTTCGACCGCGAGGCGCTGCGGCTCGGCTCCTGGATTCTCTGCACCGTGATCGCTGCGGGCTTTGTCAGCTGCTGGCCGCACGGCGGCGCATGGCCGCTGCCGACCGGACTCGGCGGCGTGGTCGGCGATGCCCTGGTGCGCGCGCCCGCGGTGATTTTCGGGCCGCCCGGCATGATCTATCGCACGGTGCTCGGCGTGATCCTGTTCGCGGCGATGGCCGCGACCTTCCTGATCGCCTGCGGTCTTGGCGCGCGCGAGCATGACGACGAGCTCGCCGAGATCGAGGATGACGACAAGCCGCTCGATGAAGACGAGGAGAGCGATCGCGGCTCGGTGTCGCTGGGCTGGCTGTTCCATGCGCTGATGAGCACCAAGGCGCGCCTGATCTGGCTGTGTGGTGCCGCTTACCGCTCGCTGGTCTCGAGCGGTCCGAAGACCAGGGCCGTTGGGTTCAGCCGCCAGGAGCCGAATCTCGGCGGCGGCCGCGCCGCGCCGCCGATCTCGCCGCGGTCCGAAGACGAGGACTACGAGGAGGAGCACGAGGAAGAGGAAGACGAGGAGGAAGAGGAGGAGCCTGCCGCGCGCGCACCGCGCAAGAAGGCTGCGCCGAAGGCCGCGGCGAAAAAATCCTCCGACAAGTTCGAGCTTCCGTCCGTGTCCGTGCTGGCCGCGCCCAAGGCCGGCGATCGCCAGCCGCTCAGCAAGGCCGAGCTGGAGGCCAATTCGCGCGCGCTCGAAGGCGTGCTGCAGGACTTCGGCGTGCGCGGCGAGATCGTGAAGGCCAATCCGGGTCCCGTCGTCACGCTGTACGAGCTGGAGCCGGCGCCCGGCATCAAGTCGTCGCGCGTGATCGGCCTCGCCGACGACATCGCCCGCTCGATGAGTGCGCTGTCGGCGCGCGTCGCCGTCGTGCCCGGCCGCAATGCCATCGGCATCGAATTGCCGAACGCCCATCGCGAAAAGGTCTATCTGCGCGAGCTGCTGGTCGCCAAGGAGACCGTCGACACGGTCGCAAAGCTGCCGCTCTGCCTCGGCAAGACCATCGGCGGCGACCCCGTCATCATCGACCTCGCGCGCACGCCGCACATGCTGATCGCCGGCACCACCGGCTCGGGCAAGTCGGTCGCCATCAACACCATGATCCTCAGCCTGGTCTACCGGCTGCGCCCCGACCAGTGCCGGCTGATCATGGTCGATCCGAAGATGCTCGAACTCTCCGTCTATGACGGCATTCCCCATCTGCTCACGCCCGTCGTGACCGACCCGAAAAAGGCGGTGGTCGCGTTGAAATGGGCCGTGCGCGAGATGGAAGAGCGCTACAAGAACATGGCCAAGCTCGGTGTGCGCAACATCGACGGCTACAACACGCGCCTGCTCGAGTTGAAAGCCAAGGGCGAGGAGCCGACCCGCACGGTGCACACCGGCTTCGACAAGGAAACCGGCAAGGCGATCTACGAGGAAGAGAAGCTCTCGCTCGACCCGCTGCCCTACATCGTCATCATCGTCGACGAAATGGCCGACCTGATGATGGTCGCCGGCAAGGACATCGAAGGCGCGGTGCAGCGTCTCGCGCAGATGGCGCGCGCCGCCGGCCTGCATGTGATCCTGGCGACACAGCGTCCGTCGGTGGACGTCATCACCGGCACCATCAAGGCGAACTTCCCGACCCGCATCGCCTTCCAGGTCACCTCCAAGATCGACAGCCGCACCATCCTCGGCGAAATGGGCGCCGAGCAGCTGCTCGGCCAGGGCGACATGCTCTACATGGCGGGCGGCGGCCGCATCAGCCGCGTGCACGGACCGTTTGCATCGGACGACGAAGTCGAGAAGGTGGTGCGCCACCTCAAGACGCAGGGCCAGCCCGAATACCTCGAGGCCGTCACGGCCGAAGAGCCGACCGAGGACGAGGACGGCGGTGCCGTGTTCGACGCCAGCGGCATGGGCGCGGATGGCGGCGGCGATCTATTCCAGCAGGCCGTTGCCATCGTCAAACGCGACCGTAAGGCCTCGACCAGCTACATCCAGCGCCGCCTGCAAATCGGCTATAACCGCGCCGCATCGCTGATGGAGCGCATGGAACTGGAAGGCATTGTCGGTCCCGCCAACCACGCCGGCAAGCGCGAGATCCTGGTCGAGGAAGAAGACAGCCATATGTGAGGCGAGCCGCCTCAAAACAGGCTTTCACGCAAAATCGATATCTGCTTTTGCCCGAAATCACGCTAAAAGGCGCCTAGCCATACAGGACGACGCGTTGATCAGACATCCGGACATTCGATTCGCTGCCACCATCGCCGCGCGAAGCGCGCGCGTGGCCGGCGTGCTTCTCGTCACCGCCGCGATGGTGACCGCGGCGTCGTCCGCGCAGAACGTGCCGGTGCCGAAGCCCGCGCCGAAGGGCCGCGACAATGGTGCGGCCGCCGGCGGGCCTGCGGTCACCGGCGCGACCCAGACGCCGCCGAATCCGGTGATCCCGGATCCGCGCCGCAACGTGCCGAGCAGCATCTTCCAGACCTTCGACGCCAACCAGAAGGCGCAGGCGGCCAAGGTCAGCGCCTATCTGTCCTCGCTGTCGACGCTGGTCGGGAATTTCGTCCAGGTCGGCCCCGACGGCAGCAAGACGCAGGGCGATTTCTACATCCAGAAGCCGGGCAAGGTGCGCTTCGAATACGACGCGCCGAGCCCGATCGACATCGTCGCCGACGGATCGTCGCTGGTGGTGCGCGACCGCAAGCTCGCCACGCAAGACGTCTATCCGCTGTCGCAGACGCCGCTGCGCTTCCTGCTGTCCGATCGCATCGACCTGATGAAGGACACCAACGTCGTCAACGTCTCGGCCGACGACGTCTTCGTCAGCGTCACCATCGAGGAGAAACAGGCGCTGGTCGGCACCAGCCGCCTCCTGCTGATGTTCGGCGCCAAGGACGGCCAGCTGAAGCAGTGGACCGTCACCGACCCGCAGGGCTACGACACCACGATCGCGGTCTACAATCTCGACGCAACCAAGAAGCTCGATCCCGGCATGTTCAAGATCGACTTTACCAATTACGGCCCATCGCCAGGATAGTTGCTGTATGGTGGGCAAAGGCGCACTTGCGCCGTGCCCACCACCTCTCCTCCTCGCGGCAGGAATGGTGGGCACGCTTCGCTTTGCCCACCATACGAGAGCTCGCTGTGGACAAGCATTTTCCCCGCGCCAATCCATGCTAAGACGCATCCCTCATGCGTCTTTCCCTGACAACCTGGAACATCAATTCGGTGCGGCTGCGCATCGATCTGGTCGCGAAATTCCTCAAGAGTGCGCGGCCGGACGTGCTGTGCCTCCAGGAGACCAAGTGCATCGACGACGCCTTTCCGCTGAAGCGTTTCAAGCGGCTCGGCTATGAGCACGTCGCGCTGAACGGGCAGAAGGGCTATCACGGCGTCGCCATCGTCTCGAAGATCCCGTTCGAGTCCAAGGACATCCGCACCTTCTGCGACAAGGTGGATTCGCGCCACATTTCTGTATCTTTCGGGACGCAGGCCAACATCGCAAAGCCGCTGGTGCTGCATAATTTCTACGTGCCGGCCGGCGGCGACATTCCCGATCCGGCGCTGAACGAGAAGTTCGACCACAAGCTGCGCTTCCTCGACGAGATGACGGCGTGCGAGCCGCTGCATCCGCGCGGCGATGACCGCCACATCCTGGTCGGCGATCTCAATGTCGCCCCGCACGAGAACGACGTCTGGTCGCACAAGCAGCTTCTGAAAGTGGTCTCGCACACGCCTGTCGAAACCGAGAAGCTGAAGGCGGCACTCGCAGCCGGTGAGTGGGTCGACGTCGCGCGCGAGCGCATTCCGATGTCGGAGAAGGTCTACACCTGGTGGAGCTACCGTTCCGCCGACTGGACCGTCGGCGACCGCGGCCGCAGGCTCGACCACATCTGGGTCTCGCGCGCGTTGAAGGACGCGGTCCAGGATTTCAAGATTCTCCGCGACGCGCGGAGCTGGGAGCGTCCGTCGGACCACGTGCCGGTGACGGTGACGCTGGAGGTGTGACCTCCTGTCATTCCGGGGCGCGCGTAGCGCGAGCCCGGAATCCATCGGGCGGCAGAGTTGGTGGATGAATGGATTCCGGGCTCGCGACTTCGTCGCGCCCCGGAATGACAGGGGCCTCAGGTCGTCAGCTTCGCACCGGCCATCAGGATATCGCTCGCGATCTGGCTGGAGCGAACTGCGAATTCGTCGCGCAGGCGAACGGCGGCGGCGGGGTCGCTTTCGAGCACGCGCTGAAACAGGCTGCGCGCGACGCGGATGACGGAGGAATGCTCCAGCGCGATCGCGCTCGACGGCCGCTTCATCGGCACCACCAGCGCGAGCTCGCCGATCAGCGCGCCGGGACCCACGGTCATCTCGGCGCCGGCGCCGTCTTCGACCCGGAAGGCGCCGCGCTGGACCACGAAGCCGGCATCGGCGTCGTCGCCAAGATTGAACAGGATGTCGCCGCGGACGAAGTCACGCTGCTCGGAGCCGATCGCCAGCATGCGCAACGAGGCGTCTCCCAACAGGCGCAGTGTCGGGACCCGCTCGAGAAGCGCTACGTCGTCGTCAATTGACATTCAGATCCGAGGCTCAAGGGCACGCGATCTAAAACGATTCGCACGCCCCCAAAGCGTATCACGGCACCAGCTTGTAGCCACCGGCTTCCGTTACCAGGATCTCCGGGTTGGCGGCGTCCTTCTCGATCTTCTGGCGGAGGCGGTAGATGTGGGTTTCCAGCGTGTGGGTGGTGACGCCGGAATTGTAGCCCCAGACCTCCTGGAGCAGGGTCTCGCGCGACACCGGCATCTGGCCGGCGCGGTAGAGGAAGCGGAGGATGGCAGTTTCCTTCTCCGTCAGCCGGACCTTGCGCGCATTGGCAGCGGTCAGCATCTTCGAGCCGGGCCGGAAGCTGTAGGGGCCGACCGAGAACACCGCGTCCTCGCTGGCTTCGTGCTGGCGGAGCTGGGCGCGGATACGGGCCAACAGCACGGCGAAGCGGAAGGGTTTTGCGACGTAGTCGTTGGCGCCGGATTCCAGGCCCAAAATCGTGTCGGAATCGGTGTCATGCCCGGTCAGCATGATGATGGGGGCCTTGAAGCCGCCCTTGCGTAAGGAGCGGACCACCTCGCGGCCATCGGTGTCGGGCAGGCCGACGTCCATCAGGACGAGATCGGGGGAATTGGCCTTCGCGGCGCTCGCACCCTTGGCGCCGGTATCGACGGCGGAGGCTTCAAATTCTTCGTGCAGCGATAATTGCTCCACCAACGTATCGCGCAGATCGGTATCGTCATCCACGATCAGGATCTTGCGGGCATTGGCCATAGGGTATCATCCTTTTGGGGTCCGGCTCGGCGCGCATGCATGCCGCGCCCAGCCGCGAGGGGAAGTTTAGGGGTCGCCGTTATTATTGTTGTTCGTGTTGAAGTAGTGGGCTGTTACCGATTCACAAGCCAGAAGCACTCTAACCTAGAATAGCAGGGCGTTTTGATGAATGTCCTGTAATGAATGCGACATCGCACGGTCACATGAAAAACAACGCTGCTTCAGCTACTTACACCAAAAATCGAGGCGCTGGACCGCTGTCCGCGATCCGCGTTAAGCCTGCCGCCGGTAATCCGCGCCGCGGCTGGCTGACGGCCGGAGCGCTGACGATTCCGGTGGCGCTGGGGCGGGGCGGTATTCTCGCCAACAAACGCGAGGGCGACGGCGGCACCCCGAGGGGCAGCTTCCGGCCGCGGCGACTGTGGTGGCGGGGCGACCGGCACAGCCGGCCGCAAACCTTCCTGCCGGCGCGGATCATCACCGGCGAAGACGCCTGGTGCGAGGATCCCCGGGACCGTCATTACAATCAGGGAATCCGACTCGGCGAGGGGCAGGGCGGTGACCGGCTCAAGCGGGCCGACCATCTCTATGACTTCATCATCGAAATCGACCACAACACGCGCCCGCGCATCGCCGGCCGCGGCAGCGCGGTGTTTCTGCATCTGGCCCGCGACAGTTTCGGCCCGACCGCGGGCTGCGTCTCCATGACCAAATCCGCGATGCTGCAATTGCTGCGGCGGATCGGCCCACGAACAAGAATCATCATCGGGTGAGGGCCCATGCTCGAGAAGGATCAGATCGCCGCCGCATCGCGGGTCCTCGTTCAACACTGGCGTGACGGCACCAAGCTCGACGCGCTGGAGGGACATCTGCGGCCGCAGACCCGCGCAGAGGGCTACGCCATTCAGGCCGCGCTCGAAGCGCAATCGCCCGGAAAGCTGTTCGGCTGGAAGATCGCGGCAACGAGCTTGTCCGGACAGAAGCACATCAATGTCACGGGACCGCTGGCCGGGCGCATCATGAGCGACACCGTGATCGCCGATGGCGGCACCGCGTCGATGAAGGGCAACGCGATGCGCGTCGGCGAGCCGGAATTTTGCTTCCGCATGGGACGCGATCTGGCGCCGCGCGCGGCGTCGTTCGCCGTCGACGAGGTGCTGGGCGCCGTGGACAGCTTCCATCCCGCGATCGAGATTCCGGATTCGCGCTTTGTCGATTTCGCCGGCGCCGGCGAGGCGCAGCTCATCGCCGACAATGCCTGCGCGCATCTGTTCGTGCTGGGCGCGGCGACGCCTGCGAACTGGCGCGGGATGGATCTCGTCGAAGAACGGCCGCAGATCACGCTGCGCGGCGAGCGCTACATCGGCCACGGCAAGAATGTGCTCGGCGATCCCCGTGTTGCGCTCGCCTGGCTCGCCAACGAGCTGCGCGGACTCGGCATCACCTTGTGGGCAGGGGAGGTGGTGACCACAGGCACCTGCCATCCGCCGCTGCCGATCCAGGCCGGCGATCACTTTGCGGTGGATTTTGGCGTGTTGGGGAAGGTGTCGGTGGGGTTCGAATAATCACTGCTGTCGTCCTGGCGAAGGCCAGGACCCATACCGCGTGATCTCTCGATTCCGCTCGGTTGCAATACCGACGGCCAATCTTCGCCGAACCACTCCCTGGGGTAATGGGTCCTGGCTTTCGCCAGGACGACCCAAGACAATTATCTATGCCCGAAGATGGCGCTTCCCACGCGCACATGCGTGGCGCCGAGCATGATGGCGGTGGCGAAATCCGCGCTCATGCCCATCGAGAGATTCTTCAAGCCGTTACGCGCGGCGATCTTGGCGGTCAGCGCAAAATGCGCCGCCGGCGGCTCGTCCACCGGCGGGATGCACATCAGTCCGGAGATCGTCAGTCCATAGGTATCGCGGCAGCTTGCGAGGAAGGCATCGGCCTCGCCGGGCGCGACGCCGGCCTTCTGCGGCTCCTCGCCGGTGTTGATCTGGACGAAGAGCTGCGGGTGCTTTTTCTGAGATTCGATTTCCTTGGCTAACGCCTGGCAAATGCTCGGGCGGTCAACCGAATGGATGGCGTCGAACAGCGCGACCGCCTCTTTCGCCTTGTTGGATTGCAGCGGCCCGATCAGATGCAGCGCGATATCGGGGTAAACGGACGTTAACGCCGGCCACTTGCCTTTGGCCTCCTGCACCCGATTCTCGCCAAATACGCGCTGTCCGGCGGCGATGACCGGGGTAATTGCATCCGCGTCGAAGGTCTTCGACACCGCGATCAGCGTGACCGAGGCGCGATCGCGCCGCGCGTCCTTGCAGGCGCGGGCGATTTCGGCTTCGACCGCGGCGAGCGCGTTTGGTGAATGGCCGGTTACCGGCGCGGCGTTGGCTTCTGTCATGACGTCGATTGGCTGTGGTCGTAACCGAGGTAAGTCCAATTTTACCGAGTTCAAGAAAGAGTTTTTGAACCCTTCGCTTTACCTTGGCCCATGGGGTGGGCAGCGAAGATGGCAAACGTCAGTTTCAACCGTAAGCGAGCAAAACTCAAGCAGGTCCTTGGAATCCGGGCGCGGCTTGCGTTACTCGCTGTGATTCTGGTGGCGCCCTTGATGCTCGAGCGCATCCGTTCGCTCGAGAACACGCGCACCAGCCAAATCGCGCAGGCCGCGGCCGAGTTCAACACCGTCGCAAGGCACAGCGCCGATGCGCAGCGCGAGGTGATCTCGTCGGTCGAGACCATCCTGAAATCGGAAGCCTTCATCCGCGCCTCCGCCGGCGGAATCAGCAAGAGCTGCGACGTGCTGCGCGCGAGCCTGCCGTCGAATCTCCCCTGGATCCGCACGCTTCTGATCGCCGGCCAGGACGGACGCATCCAGTGCGCCACCAACAACATGTATGTCGGCCTCGATCTTAGCGACCGGCCTTACTTCCAGCAGGCGCAGGAAACCGGCCGTTTCGTGCTGAGCGACTTCATCCTGTCGCGGCCGGTGCCGTCACCGACCGTCATGGCGGTCTATCCGGTGTCCGCCTTCAGCGGCGTCGCCGATGCCGTCGTGCTCGCCACCGTCAACCTCGACTGGATGTCGAAGGTCATGAGCAATCTCGGTGGTCGCGCCGGCATCACCGCCGTGCTGGTCGACAGCGCGGGCACCGTGCTGGCCGCACCCGCCGACCAGCACAGCGCGGTCGGCCGTCCCCTCGACAACATGCCGCTGATGTCCGCAATCGCCGACAAGGCGCTGCGGTCGGACCAGGATGAGGGCTCGCTGTCCTTCCTCGCCGCCGACGGCTCGCGCCGCGCCGTCAGCTACATCCGCATCGCCGGCACCAATGCCCGCCTGATCGCCAGCATCGACGAGGACAAGGTGTCTGCGGCCGTGAGCCGCGACATCCGCACCGCCTATCTCCAGCTCGCTTTCGTCGTCCTGTTCGTCCTGCTCGGCGCGCTGATCGCCGCCGAGAAGCTGGTGATCAAGCCGATCGAGATGCTTGCCGACATGGCCAAGCGCCTCGGCGAGGGCGATCTGTCGGCACGCGCGGCGCGCAATCGCCTGCCGGCCGAATTCGTGCCGCTGGCCCGCGCGTTCAACGCGATGGCCGCGCAATTGAGCCAGCGCGAGCGCGAGCTGATCGCGAGCAACGACCGGCTGACGGTAATGGCCTCGATCGACATGCTGTCGGGCCTAGCCAACCGCCGCGGCTTCCAGAGCCGGCTCGACTTCGAATGGATGCGCGCGCAGCAATATGGCAGCGACCTCGCGCTGCTGATGATCGACGTCGACCACTTCAAGCTCTTCAACGACACTTACGGCCATCTCGAAGGCGATTCCTGCCTGACCCGGCTCGGCGAGTCGCTGTCCGGTATCGCCGCCGACACGATGGGCTTTGCGGCGCGCTATGGCGGCGAGGAATTCTGCCTGCTGCTGCCGAACACCGACGTGGACCGCGCCGTGGAGATCGGCGAACTGGTGCGTGCGGCCGTGCTGAGGCTCTGCCTGCCGCACATCACGTCCGCCCACATGATCGTCACCGTCTCGATCGGCGTTGCCGCAGCGAAGCCCAACGAGGCCTTGCGCCCCGGCGACCTGATCGAAGCCGCTGACGCCGCCCTCTACGCCGCAAAACACCGCGGCCGCAACAACGTCGTCGAGCACGGCGTGCAGGCGATCGAGACCGGCGCAGCGGACATGATGATGGCGGGCTGACGGCCGGCTGCAAGACTACCGGGAAGATATCGTTTCGAGACCGCGCTCCAGCTTTTGCGACAGGTCGGAGACCGACGGCGCATTTTGTCCCCACTTGACGGGTGGATGAATCTTCGTCGGAGGACCCTTTGTCAGACTAACACGCTTAAGGAAATTGTTCGTGTTGTCGCTGCTCATCATTTGCTTGAGAGGGATAAAGCCGATCCCCTCGGGAAAAATGAGTCTGATCGAATCAGTGTCGCTGTTGAGCTCGGCAAACCTCATCGTAATCAGATAGGTCTGATCGTCCGTTTGCTTGAAATCATATGCATAGGGCTGAATCCGTATCTGCTCCGCAGAGTTGGTGGTGTAAGGCCTGCTTACGCTGTCGTCCGATTCGACGAATTGAACCAAGGCTTCGACCGTCCAATAGGGACGCTGAAGACCTCGCACATACTCAATCGTCGGCTCGAGAAACTTGAAGAAGCCGAGCGCCAGGATCGCGAAGTAGAAGCCGGCCGCTCCGCCCGCTTTCACTGCAACTCCCAGTATCTTCCATTGCGTATCAACCGGCGCGTTGGGAAACAGCCGGTAGATCATAACCGCAGGAAGCAGGGGTACGACCGCCCAGAAGATGTAAGTGACGCACAATGCGAAGAGCAGGACGACATCCCGGCTGAGCAATTCGTTCATTTGCCAATCCTCCAATATATGGAGCGACTTGTTTCGTAATCTTACCGAATTCCTAGTTTCTTGAAATCGTCGGCGACGCTGCTGCTGATCGCCTTGGCCGCATTAATATCTTCTTCGCCGCCGGCACGATCGCCAAGCTTCAACTTGCTGATACCGCGGCCATAGAGGGAGTTCTCATCCTTCGGACTCATATTGAGCGCCCGATCGTAGTCCTCGATGGCCTGGGCTAGATTTCCCGACTTGAGGTTGACAAGACCGCGGCTATTTGACGTGACGGCGCTGTTCGGCCGCAATGAAAGCGACCGGTCGCAGGCATAGAGTGCCGTTTTCAGCTGATCTATGATGCCAAGAGCCCAGCACAGATTATTCCATGTCTCGGGATCGTTCGGGTTCAATTGTGAGGCTTTGGTGTAGTCGTCCGCAGCTTGTTTATATTCCTCTCTTTGGTCGTGAACGTACGCGCGCCCAAAGAATGCGCTCGCGGATTTCGGGTCGAGCGCGATCGCCCGATCGTAGTCATTGAGCGCCAGGTCGGTTTGATTCTTCAAACGATGGGCCCGCCCCCGTCCAATGTAGGGATTTACATAGGTTGGAACGAGCTCGATCGCGCGGTCGCAATCCTTCAAGGCATTGTCCGCGTCTTTCAAGCTGTTGTAGGCCGAACACCGATTGTTCAGGGCATAGACGAACGTCGGATCGAGATCGATCGCCGCGCTGAAGTCCTTGATCGCGCGATCCAGGTCATGCAGTCTCAGGTAGATCAAGCCCCGATTGTTAAGCGCCTGAGTGCTCTTACTGTCGAGTTTGAGGACTTCGCCATAGACTTCAATGGCACGTCCGTAGTCTTCTATGGACGTATAAGAGAGAGCGGCACCGAAGAGCGCAGCCGTTGAATTCTTGTCGAGCGCGATGGCGCGCTCGTAGTCCATGATAGCCTGACTATGCAGATTTTTCAGGCGGTAGGCGTTGCCCCTGCTCACGTAAGCACTTGTGTAGTTTGCGTTCAGGTTGATGGCGTTGTCGCAATCCTCGATCGCGCGATTGAATTCGCGCTTTCTGACGTAGACGGCGCACCGATTGTTGAAAGCATTCGCATATTGCGGGTCAACCTTGATTGCCTCGCTGTAGTCCTGGATTGCTTTGTCGAAATCGTTTGCGCGACTGGCGAGAAAGCCACGGTTCAGATAAAGGACAGCCAGATCGTGGCCCTGAACGCTCCCCGATTTGATTGCGGCAGTGCATGCATCGGGTGAGATGAGCGGGTCTATCTTTTTGCAGGTCTCGACGTCGTCTGCGGCAGCCGCGCACAGTCCACTCGCCAGCAGAGTGGCTAGCCAGGCCCATGGCCTGAGATGTTTACGCAGCGCGCAAATGGGCACTTCCGGGCCCCCTTGTCGATGCCCGTACCACACGCATACTCCGCCCAGACTGCAGCTAAGGATCGCGCGGGCGAGCCTCTGCGGAAACTGTTGTGGTCAGGCAAATTATTGTTGCCACTTCAGCTAACGTCGTCGCTGTCAGGGCGAAAACCAGTAACACTCTCAAAAATCGCTTCATGGCGTATACGAAGGTGAAATACGACTAGGGATTGTGTTCCCGGTGCCGTTGGTTGTCAATACTCATCCGTTGACCCCACGGTCGCTTTTATGGCCTAGTCCGGCCACTTCAGACCGCCGAACCCACGAAAAAACCAACGATTCCATGACCTCCGAACGCTATAACGCCCGCGATTCCGAACCGCGCTGGCAAGCCGCCTGGGACGAAAAGGCGATCTTCGTCTCCAAGAACGACGATTCGCGGCCGAAATACTATGTGCTGGAGATGTTCCCCTACCCGTCCGGGCGCATCCACATCGGCCATGTCCGGAACTACACGCTCGGCGACGTGCTGGCCCGCTTCATGCGCGCCAAGGGGTTCAACGTGCTGCACCCGATGGGCTGGGACGCTTTCGGCCTGCCGGCCGAGAACGCCGCGATCGAGCGCAAGGTCGCCCCGAAAGCCTGGACCTACGACAACATCGCCGCGATGAAGAAGCAGCTCCGCTCGATCGGGCTGTCGCTGGACTGGAGCCGCGAGATCGCGACCTGCGATCCCTCCTACTACAAGCACCAGCAGAAGATGTTCCTGGACTTCCTGCGTGCGGGCCTTGCCGAGCGTGAGAAGCGCAAGGTGAACTGGGACCCGGTCGACATGACCGTGCTCGCCAACGAGCAGGTGATCGACGGCAAAGGCTGGCGTTCCGGTGCCGTTGTCGAGCAGCGGGAAATGAATCAGTGGGTCTTCAAGATCACGAAGTACTCGCAGGAGCTCTTGTCCGCGCTGGATACGCTCGACCGCTGGCCCGACAAGGTGCGGCTGATGCAGCGCAACTGGATCGGCCGCTCCGAAGGCCTCCTGGTGCGCTTCGCGCTGGATCAGGCGACGACGCCGGCCGGCGAGAGCGAGCTGAAGATTTTCACGACGCGCCCCGACACGCTGTTCGGAGCCAAGTTCATGGCGATCTCGGCCGATCATCCGCTGGCGACGGCCGCCGCCGCGAAGGACCCGAAGCTTGCGGAGTTCATCGCCGAGATCAAGAAGATCGGCACCGCGCAGGAGATCATCGACACCGCGGAGAAGCAGGGTTTCGACACCGGCATCCGCGCGATCCATCCGTTCGACCCGAGCTGGAAGCTGCCGGTCTATGTCGCCAACTTCGTGCTGATGGAATACGGCACCGGCGCGATCTTCGGCTGCCCCGCGCATGACCAGCGCGACCTCGACTTCGTCAACAAGTACAACCTCGGCAACACGCCGGTGGTGTGCCCCGAGGGCCAGGATCCGAAATCGTTCGTCATCACCGACACCGCTTATGACGGTGACGGCCGCATGATCAATTCGCGCTTCCTCGACGGCATGACCATCGAGCAGGCCAAGGATGAAGTCGCAAAACGCCTCGAAAGCGAGCTGCGCGGCAACGCGCCAGTCGGCGAGCGTCAGGTGAATTTCCGCCTGCGCGACTGGGGCATTTCGCGCCAGCGCTATTGGGGCTGCCCGATCCCCGTCATCCATTGCCCGACATGCGATGTGGTGCCGGTGCCGGACGCCGACCTGCCGGTGAAGCTGCCTGACGATGCGACCTTCGACAAGCCGGGCAACGCGCTCGATCATCATCCGACCTGGAAGCACGTCACTTGTCCGCAATGCGGCGGCAAGGCGCAGCGCGAAACCGACACCATGGACACCTTCGTGGACTCGTCCTGGTACTTTGCGCGCTTCACCGATCCCTGGAACGAGAACGCGCCGACGACGCCCGCGGTCGCCAACCGGATGCTGCCGATCGACCAGTATATCGGCGGCGTCGAGCACGCGATCCTGCATCTGCTCTACAGCCGCTTCTTCACCCGCGCGATGAAGGCGACCGGGCACGTTGCGCTGGACGAACCGTTCGCCGGCATGTTCACGCAAGGCATGGTGGTGCACGAGACCTACCAGAAGGCCGACGGGTCCTATGTGCAGCCGGCCGAGGTCAAGATCGAACTCGGCGGCAACGGGCGCCGCGCGACCCTGCTGACGACGGGCGAAGACATCCAGATCGGCGCGATCGAGAAGATGTCGAAGTCGAAAAAGAACACCGTCGACCCCGACGACATCATCGAGACCTACGGCGCCGACGTCGCGCGCTGGTTCATGCTGTCGGACTCCCCGCCCGACCGCGACGTGATCTGGAGCGACGAGCGCGTCCAGGGCGCCTCGCGCTTCGTGCAGCGGCTGTGGCGGCTGGTGAACGATTCCGTCGAACTCGGCAAGGCGGCGCCGGCGGCCCGGCCGGCCTCGTTCGGGGCGGATGCGACCGCCTTGCGCAAGGCCGCCCATGGCGCGCTGGACAAGGTCACCACCGGGATCGAGCGGCTGCACTTCAACGTCTGCCTCGCCCATATCCGCGAATTCACCAATGCGTTCTCCGAGGTCCTCCAGCGCCCCGGCCAGCCGGCCGCGGACTTGGCTTGGGCGATCCGGGAGGCCAGCCAGATCCTGGTCCAGCTGTTCTCCCCGATGATGCCGCATCTGGCCGAGGAGTGCTGGCAGGTGCTGGGCCAGAAGGGGCTGGTTTCGGAGGCCAATTGGCCCCAAATCGAACGCGATTTGCTGGTTGAAGACAGCGTGACCCTGGTGGTCCAGGTCAACGGCAAGAAGCGGGGTGAGGTCTCAGTTGCAACAGCGGCCCAGAATCCGGAAATCGAGGCTGCCGTTTTGGCCCTCGATGCGGTAAAGCTGGCGCTGGACGGCAAGCCCGTCCGCAAGGTGATCATCGTCCCCAAGAGGATCGTGAATGTTGTCGGCTAGGATCCGCATCGCAGCCCGTTTGCTGGCAGTCGTCGCTCTGGCGGCGCTGACGGCCGGCTGCTTCCGGCCGATGTATGCCGAGCATACTGACGGCACCCCCGGCTTGCGTGAGAAGCTGATGGGCGTCGAGCTGCCCCCGATCCCCAAGCCCAACGCCTCCCGCGAGGCCCGCGTCGGCGTCGAGGTCCGCAATGCTCTCGCCTTCAAGCTGTACGGCACGGCCACGGGCATGCCGCCGACTCACCGCCTGGAGATCCGCTTCACCTCCAGCCGGTCGTCCCTGATCATCAGCCAGGCAACGGGACTGCCGACCAGCGAGAATTACGGCATCGACGCCCAGTACAACCTGATCGAGGTCGCGAGCGGCAAGTCGGTGATGACCGGCACGACGTTCTCGCGCGTGTCCTATGACAATCCCGGCTCCTACCAGCGCTTCTCCCGCAACCGCGCGGTGCGCGATGCGGAGGATCGTGCCGCCAACGAGATAGCCGAGAACATCAATACCCGGCTCGCCTCGTTCTTCACCGCGGGCAGCTAATTCACATTCCCGTTGTTCCGGGGCGCGCGTGGCGCGAACCCGGAATCTCGATTCCCAACCACTGGATTCCGGGTTCGCGCTACGCGCCCCGGAATGACGATCTAGGCCCGATGGTCGCGCTGCGTGGAAAAGAGATCGACGCCTTCCTCGCCCGCCCCGACGCGGGCCGGCCGATCGTCCTGCTCTACGGTCCCGACGCCGGGCTGGTGCGTGAACGCGCCGACGCGCTGATCGCCTCCGCCGTGGACGACCCCAACGATCCGTTCTCGCTGGTCAGGCTCGATGGCGACGAGCTGTCCGCCGAGCCGTCGCGTCTCGTCGACGAAGCCATGACGGTGCCGCTGTTCGGCGGCCGACGCGCCATCCGCGTGCGCGCAGGCTCTCGCAGCTTCGCCAGCGGCATCGACACGCTGGCCGAGATGGGCGTGAAGGATTGCCGCATCGTGATCGAGGCCGGCGAGCTGCGCCCGGAATCGCCGCTGCGCAAAGTCTGCGAGCGCGCCAAGACGGCCGTGGCGATCGGCTGCTATCCCGACACCGAGCGCGACTTGGCCAAGCTCATGGACGACGAGCTTCGCATCGCAAACTTGCGCATCGCGCAGGATGCCCGCGCGGCACTGATGTCGTTCCTCGGCGGCGACCGCCAGGCCTCGCGCAACGAGCTGCGCAAGCTGACGCTCTATGCACATGGCAAAGGCGAGATCACGCTGGAAGACGTGATGGCGGTGGTCGCCGATGCTTCCGAACTGAAGCTCGATCCGATCGTCGACGGCGCCTTCGCCGGCCGGCCCGACATCGTCGAGACCGAGTTCGCCAAAGCCATGATCGCCGGCACCTATCCCGGCGTGATCATCTCGGCCGCGCAGCGCCAGGCCGCGTGGCTGCACAAATCCGCGCTTGCGATCGCCGACGGCCAGCCTGCCTCCGCCGTGCTCGACGGCGGCTTTCCGCGGCTGCACTTTTCGCGAAAGCCGGCGGTGGAGACGGCGCTGCGCAATTTTAGCGTGGCGCGGCTCGCCGCCATCATCGAGCAGCTAGCAACCGCCGCGCTCGACACCCGCAAGCAATCCACCCTCGCCGCCGCCATCGCCCAGCGCACGCTGATGGCGATCGCCGCGAACGCCAAGCGGCGGGGCTAAGTCCAGCTCTCTCCGCGCGTGATCGCGAGCCCGGAATAACGGCGAAGACTACAGCGCGCCCTTCGCCAGCCGCTTCATGACTTCGTCGAGCTGGTCGAGGTTGCGGTAGTTGATCTGCACGGAGCCGCCGGGGTCGCGGTGATTGACGGTGACCTTGAGACCGAGCGCGTCGCTGACGCGCTTTTCGAGATCGATCGTGTCGGGGTCCTTTTCCTTCCCCCCGGTGCTGCGCGCCTTCTGCGGCTTGCGCTCCGGCACGCCCTCTTCATGCGCGAGCGCCTCGGCCTGGCGGACGTTGAGACCCTCCTCGACGATGCGCCTGGCGGCGGCAAGCGGATCGGGCACGCCGATCAGCGCGCGGGCGTGACCGGCGGTCAGCTGGCCGGTCGCGATGAAGGCCTGCACTTCGGCCGGCAGCTTCGTCAGCCGCATCATGTTGGCGACGTGGCTGCGGCTCTTGCCGACGACTTTCGCGATGTCGTCCTGGCTGCGTTTGAACTCATTGGCGAGCGCGTGATAGCCCTGCGCCTCCTCCATCGGATTGAGGTCTTCACGCTGCACGTTCTCGATGATCGCGAACTCCAGCGCGTCGCTGTCGCTGATGTCGACCGGCACGATCGGCACTTCATGCAGGCCGGCCATTTGCGAGGCGCGCCAGCGCCGTTCGCCGGCGATGATCTCATAGCGGTCCTGTGCGCCCTTCACCGGACGCACCACGATCGGCTGGATCACGCCGTGCTGCCTGATCGAATCGCTGAGCTCCTTGAGCTCGGTTTCCGAAAAGGTGCGGCGCGGGTTGCGCGGGTTGGGCTTGATGAATTCGATCGGCACCTTGCGCTGCGCACGCGGACGATCGACGTGCTGAGCCTCGCCGCCGACGTCACCGATCAGACTTGCAAGACCCCGGCCCAGTCGCGAACGCGCTTCGTCGGCCATCGCCAGCTCCCTTGGATTCACGGTGCAGCACTCCAGAACTGAATTATCGTAGGGTGGGCAAAGCGTGCCCACCGATTGTGTGCGGAAGACGGTGGGCACGGCGAAGACGCCTTTGCCCACCCTACGGCATCGTCAATGCGTCGTGCGCAGCTCGCGCTCGCGTTGGATCACTTCGGTGGCAAGCCGCAGATAGGCTTCGCTGCCGACGCATTTGAGATCGTAGACCAGCACCGGCTTGCCGTAGGACGGCGCTTCCGAGATGCGCACGTTGCGCGGGATCATGGTCTTGTAGACCTTCTCGCCCATGAACTGGCGGACGTCGGCGACGACCTGGTTCGAGAGATTGTTGCGCGAGTCGAACATGGTCAGCACGATGCCGTGGATCGACAGGTTCGGGTTGAGCGTCGAGCGGACCTGCTCCACCGTCTGCAGCAATTGCGACAGACCTTCGAGCGCGAAGAACTCGCACTGGAGCGGCACCAGGATCGCATCGGACGCCGCCATCGCGTTCACCGTCAGAAGGTTGAGCGAGGGCGGGCAGTCGATCAGCACATAGGTGTAATCCGCGTCCGGCGAGACGTTGTTGTTGAGCGCACCGATCGCGTCGCGCAGCTTGAAGGCGCGGCCGGGCGTGGTGCCGAGCTCGAGCTCGAGGCCGGAGAGGTCCATGGTCGAGGGCGCGATGTGCAGCCGCGGCACCGCCGTCGACACCACCGCCTCGCGCAAGGCCGCTTCGCCGACCAGCACGTCATAGGTCGAACAGGAGCGGTTGCGGCGATCGATGCCGAGGCCGGTCGAGGCGTTGCCCTGCGGATCGAGATCGACGATCAGAACGCGCTCGCCAATCGCGGCGAGCGCCGTGCCAAGGTTGATCGCTGTGGTTGTTTTCCCCACGCCGCCTTTTTGATTCGCCAGCGCGAGGATGCGCGGGTGGCCCTGCGGGACCACGTCGGTCTGTTCTTGCTGCGGCTCGTCAATCACGCTCATCGCAAATTCCCCACTCGCCCCTGAACGTCTCAGCCGCGCCGTTCGGCGGCATTGAGCTCCACGATCCAGCCGTCACCGGTGCGGCTTTGGTGGAGCTGCGGCTGAATATTCCAATATTTAGCGGCTTCGGTCAATTCAGCCTCTACATCTTGACCCTTTGGAAACAACGCTTTTGCGCCCTGGCGCATCAGCGGCTCCGCAAAGCCGATGAGTTGATGTAGCGGAGCCAGTGCACGCGCGGTGACGCAATCGACCGGGCCGGTGATTCTATCCACATTATCCCCGATCTCAGCGAGATGTACGACTCCCGGAGATGTGGTGATCCGAATTGCTTCGCGCAGGAACGCCGCCTTCTTGGCGATTCGCTCGACGAGGTGAACGCTCGCACCGGGTGTCTCCGCCATGGCACAGGCTAGGACGACGCCCGGAAATCCGCCGCCGCTGCCGAGATCGGCCCAGCGCCTGGCCGTTGGGACAAGATCGACGAGCTGAAGCGAGTCGGCGATATGCCGGGTCCAGAGGTGCGGCAAGGTCGAGGGCGCGACGAGATTGGTCTTGGCCTGCCACTCCCGCAGCAGCGCGATGTAGCGATCGAGCCGGGCCTCGGTTTCACGTGAAACGGGCGCAAGCTTCAGCGCTGCGATCTTGTCCGCCGCTATGACCGAGTCCAACGATCGATCGTTGGCGCTGGCCTTGTTGATCTTCTGGCTGGCCGGTGCAGATCGACCGTCGGGTCCCTCGCCCGCTCCAGATCCTGGTGCTGAAGGTTTCGGCGATGAAGGTCTCGGCGATGACGATCGACCGCCGGCCGGTCCGCGCTGTTTCACGTGAAACGCCTATGCAATTGCCTTTGAGGTCTTCCTTGCCTCGCGCCGGAGATAGGCCGCGAGGATGCCGAGCGCCGCCGGCGTCATGCCATCGATCCGGCCGGCCTGGCCGACCGTGAACGGCCGCGCCTTCTCCAGCTTGGCCCTCACCTCATTGGAGAGACCTGGCACCAGCTGATAATCGACCTCTGACAGCACCAGCCCCTCGTCGCGCCGGAAGGCTTCGACGTCGGCGCTCTGGCGCTCCAGATAGACGTCGTACTTGGCGTCGATCTCGAGATGGGTGGCGATGACCGGGTCGATCGCCGACAGCTCCGGCCAGATGGCGCGGACCTGGCTCCAGCCGATGTCCGGATAGGCCATCAGCTCGAAGGCCGAGCGGCGTTGACCGTCCCGGTTCAGGGACAGTCCGTGCTTGATCGCCTCATTCGGGGTGATGGTCAGCGACTTCGACAGCGTCCGGGCGGCGTTCAGGGCCTCCATCTTGGTCCGGTGATGCAGGGTCCGGGCGTTCCCAACGCACCCCAGAGCGATGCCCTTCTCGGTCAGGCGCTGATCGGCATTGTCGGCCCGCAGCGTCAGCCGGTACTCGGCCCGCGAGGTGAACATCCGATAGGGCTCGCTGATCCCCCGGGTGACGAGGTCATCGATCATCACGCCGAGATAGCCATCGGCGCGGTCGAACACCGTCAGTGCGGCCCCGCTGGCGGCCAAAGCCGCGTTCAGCCCGGCCACGATGCCCTGCCCGGCGGCCTCCTCGTACCCAGTGGTGCCGTTGATCTGCCCGGCCAGGAACAGGCCGCGCAGACGCTTGGTCTGGAGGGTCGGATCGAGCTCGCGGGGATCGATGTGGTCGTATTCGATGGCGTAGCCCGGGCGCACCATCTTGACCCGCTCCAGGCCGGGAATGCTGGCGAGGATCGCGAGCTGGACCTCCTCCGGCAACGAGGTCGAGATGCCGTTGGGATAGACGGTGCTGTCGTCGAGCCCTTCCGGCTCCAGGAAGATCTGGTGGCCGTCGCGGTCACCGAAGCGGACGATCTTGTCCTCGATCGAGGGGCAATAGCGCGGTCCGGAGCTCTTGATCTGGCCGGAGTACATCGGGGAGCGATGGACATTGGCCCGGATCACCTCATGGGTCGCGGCCGTGGTCCGGGTGATCCCGCACTGGATCTGCGGGGTCGTGATCCGGTCGGTCATGACCGAGAACGGCTCCGGCGGCTCGTCTCCCGGCTGCATTTCCACCGCCGACCAGTCGATCGTGGTGCCATCCAGACGCGGTGGAGTGCCGGTCTTCAGCCGTCCCAGGGTGAAGCCGGCGCGCTCGAAGGAGCTTGAAAGGCCCATCGCGGGCGCCTCGCCGACGCGGCCGGCGGGCCAGTTCTTCTCGCCGAGATGGATCAGACCACGCAGGAAGGTGCCGGTGGTGACAACAATGGACCCGGCTCCGAACTCCCGGCCGTCGGCCAGGCGAAGACCGGTCACCCGGCCCTCGACCACGATCAGCTCGTCGGCCTCACCCTCGATGACGGAAAGACCCTCGGTCTCCCGGATCGCGGCCTGCATCGCGGCGGCATAAAGCTTCCGGTCGGCCTGGGCCCGGGGGCCGCGGACCGCGGGGCCCTTGCGGCGATTGAGGACACGAAACTGGATGCCGCCGGCATCGCCGACCCGGCCCATCAGACCATCCAGCGCATCGACCTCGCGGACCAGATGGCCCTTGCCGAGACCGCCGATGGCCGGATTGCAGGACATCGAGCCGACAGTGGAGAAACGATGCGTCACCAGAGCGGTCGCGGCGCCCATCCGGGCAGACGCAGCCGCGGCTTCACAGCCGGCGTGGCCGCCGCCAATCACGATGACGTCGAAACTCTCTCGCTCTGGTCGCATGGGCGGACTTCTAGCTCAGAGGCGGAGAAGCCGGAAGTGGAAACTGGGTGCCGGTTGTTTCACGTGAAACGAGGCGGTCGGGAGGACGAAGTGCGGTTTCGCGAAAACAACCCCATGCACAGTAGGCTGGGGTTTGAAATCACTATGTTTCACGTGAAACGACACAGTCCTACCGATACGGAAAGTGCGACGGCGGTGATACGATGCCGATCGAGGAAGAGCGCGATCGCTCCACGCACGTCATTGCGACCGCAGCGAAGCAATCCAGATTCCCTCCGCAGAGACAGTCTGGATTGCTTCGTCGCACGAGCTCCTCGCAATGACGAGATTGAAGCACGCGCCCAGCTCCAAATCCGGACCGTTTCGCGGCGAGGTCAGATCCAGCGCGCCAACCCGCCTAAGGTTCGTTTCACGTGAAACAGGCCCCACTCGCCTTCCACGCAAGCGGAACCGCCCCCTGTTTCACGTGAAACACCAAGCAACGGAATAAGCACTAGTTCTACAATGAAGAACTAGCGCTACTTTCCGATACAGAATTTCTGGAAAATCGCCCCAAGGACGTCCTCGACGTCCACCCGGCCCAACAGCCGGCCCAGGGCATAGGCGGCGGAACGAAGCTCCTCGGCCGCCAGCTCTTCGCCCTCTTCTACAAGCTCCAGACTTCGGCGCAAGCAGTCTGACGCCTGGCGCAACAGATCGCGTTGGCGGGCCCGGGTCACCAATGCGCCCTCGCTGGTTCCAAAGAACTCGGCAGCGAACTTCACGAGGGCTTCGACCAGCTCGCGAATCCCGTCGCCCCGGCTGGCCGAGATCCCGAACTCGCCCTGCGGCCCGTCGTCCCCGACCCCGCCGAGATCGATCTTGTTGCGCACGATCCAGACCGAGCCGCCGGACGGATGGCTCCCGTCGCCGGACGTCCACAGCGAACGCATCGCCGCCGGATCGGCGGCCTGCTCCCCCTCCACCAGCCACAGCACGAGGTCGGCGTCCTCGGCTCGCGCACGGGCGCGGCGCACACCCTCCTGCTCCACGGGATCATCGGTCTCGCGAATGCCGGCGGTGTCGATGACAGTGACGGGATAGCCATCGAGATCGAGCTGCACCTCGATCACGTCGCGCGTGGTGCCGGCATGCGGCGAGACGATCGCGACCTCGCGACGCACCAGCTGGTTGATCAGCGTGGACTTGCCGACATTCGGCTCGCCGGCGATGGCAACCACCATTCCATCGCGCAGGCGTTCAGAATGTCCCTGTGCCGCAAGCACTTCTGTGATTTCGACGTGGAGCGCCTTGATCGCCTTGACCGCCGGCGCCCTCAGCTCCGCCGGCACATCGCCCTCGTCGGAAAAATCGATGCCGGCTTCGATCAGTGCCGACGCCTCGATGATTCGCTCGCGCCAGTCGCGCGCGCGGTTGCCGAGCAGCCCCTGCAGTTGACGCAACGCCTGGCGGCGCTGGCGGTCGGTGTCGGCATGGATGAGGTCGTCGAGGCCCTCGGCTTCGGTCAGGTCGAGCTTGCCGTTCTCGAAGGCGCGCCGCGTGAACTCGCCGGGCTCGGCCGCCCGTGTATTCGGAATTAACGAAATAGCGGCCAGGAGCGCGGCCAGCACGGCGCGGCCGCCATGGACGTGGAATTCGGCGATGTCCTCGCCGGTTGCGCTTGCCGGCCCGGGAAACCAGAGCACGACCGCGTCGTCGATCGGCTGGCCTGTCCCGTCACGGAGCAGCCGGCGGCTGGCCTGCCGCGGTGCCGGCAGCTTGCCCGCGAGCGTCGTCAGCGTCAGGCCGGCCAGGGCGCCCGAGACCCGCACCACGGCGATCGCGCTCGGCGGACGGCCCGACGACAGAGCAAAGATGGTCTGGTCTCGCGGATGCATGGCCTATTTGTCCAGCCGCCGGGGAAAAGGCAAATATCCGTTTCGGCCGATACGCCCGCACGGTTTTGCTGCACCAATTCTCGCAGCAAAAGCGCTTATTGCATCGCAGCATACCGCAGCATTTTGCCGCAAGAGTCTCCCCCGCCTCCGCTAAAAGACTTAGCTAAAGTCAAGTATTATTTAGTTATATCAATATCTTAATAGACAATCAGATCAGATGGCAACCGCTCGCCATGCTGCACCCTCGCTGCAACAAGGCCGCACAAAAGAAAAGGGCGCCCGAAGGCGCCCTCCAATCCTTCGCTGCACCGCACTCAGGTGTTCATGGAGTCGAAGAACTCCGAATTGCTCTTGGTCGAGCGCAGCTTGTCGAGCAGGAAGTCGATCGCGTCCATGGTGCCCATCGGGTTCAGGATGCGGCGGAGCACGTACATCTTCTTGAGCACCTGCGGATCGGTGATGAGCTCCTCCTTGCGGGTACCGGAGCGCGAGATGTCGATCGCCGGGAAGGTCCGCTTGTCCGAGACCTTGCGGTCGAGGATCAGCTCGGAGTTACCGGTGCCCTTGAACTCTTCGAAGATGACTTCGTCCATGCGGCTGCCGGTATCGACCAGCGCGGTCGCGATGATGGTCAGCGAGCCGCCCTCCTCGATGTTGCGGGCGGCACCGAAGAAGCGCTTCGGGCGCTGCAGCGCGTTGGCGTCGACACCGCCGGTCAGCACCTTGCCGGATGACGGCACCACGGTGTTGTAGGCGCGGCCGAGACGCGTGATCGAATCGAGCAGGATCACGACGTCGCGGCCATGCTCGACCAGGCGCTTGGCCTTCTCGATCACCATCTCCGCGACCTGGACGTGGCGCACCGCCGGTTCGTCGAAGGTCGAGGACACGACCTCGCCCTTCACCGAGCGCTGCATGTCCGTGACTTCTTCCGGACGCTCGTCGATCAGAAGCACGATCAGATAGCATTCGGGATGATTGTGCGTGATCGAATGCGCGATGTTCTGCATCAGCACGGTTTTACCCGTGCGCGGCGGCGCCACGATCAAGGCGCGCTGGCCCTTGCCGATCGGCGCGACGATGTCGATCACCCTTGCAGAAAGGTCTTTTCGCGTCGGATCGTCGATTTCCATGCGGAAGCGCTGGTTCGGAAACAGCGGCGTGAGGTTGTCGAAATTGACCTTGTGCTTGGCCTTTTCCGGGTCCTCGAAATTGAGCGTGTTGACCTTCAGCAGCGCGAAATAGCGCTCGCCCTCTTTCGGGCTGCGGATGTGGCCTTCGATGGTGTCGCCGGTGCGCAGGCCAAAACGGCGGATCTGCGAAGGCGAAACGTAGATGTCGTCCGGGCCCGGCAGATAATTGGCATCGGGCGAACGGAGAAAGCCGAAGCCGTCGGAGAGCACCTCGACAACGCCTTCACCGACGATGTCGGTCTCAGCGAGCGAAAGCTGCTTGAGGATAGCGAACAGCAGCTCCTGCTTGCGCATGGTGCTGGCATTCTCGACCCCATTCTCTTCCGCGAACGAGACGAGCTCGGCCGGGGTTTTCGACTTGAGGTCCTGGAGTTTAATTTCCCGCATTGGGGTGGTCCTGTGGGGTAACCTTAGGGAGAGGGTGCGAGGAGGCTCTGAAATGCGGACGAGAAGGAAGATAGGGTCCGCAGGTCTGGCAAGGTGAGTGCCGGTGAGGCTTCAAACCTGATGCGGTGTCCGGCCTCTGGAAAGCTCGGACACAACCACATCCGCCTGCGTTGGGTGGGATATCGCCAATATAGAAAATCGCCCCTCACTGCGCAAGCCGAAGCGCTGGGCGATCAATCGAGATCGCTGCCTAGAACGGTTTCACGATCACCATGATGACGATGAAAATCATCAGGACGGTCGGCACCTCATTGATAATCCGATAGAATTTCTGACTTCGGGGACGCCGGTCGGCAGCGAAATCCTTCAACCAGCGGGAAAAAAAGCCGTGGACCGCGGACAACGCCAGGACCAGTGCCAGTTTTACGTGCAGCCAACCGGATGCAAACCAATGGCCGGACCAGGCGAGATAGAGCCCGGCGAGCCAGGTGATGATCATGGCCGGGTTGATGATCGCCTTGAGCAGCCGGCGCTCCATGACCTTGAACGTTTCCGACTGCTTGGAGCCGATTTCGGCCTCGCAATGATAGACGAACAGCCGCGGCAGATAGAGCATGCCCGCCATCCAGGAAATGACGGCGATCACGTGCAGCGCCTTGATCCACTCGTACATGCCGGCGGCCTCCTTTTCTTGTTTCGACGCGCTTTCTCGAGGCGAACCGGAATCCGCTTCGCTCGATAACGCTTCTGCTCACCAAACAGTGGATGGAACGAGCCCGGTAAGAATTCATTCATAGATGGGAGCGCACACTTATCCGAGCGCTCCGCTTATCTAAACCTAAACTTTTAGAATCTTAAGGTTTGAGTCTTAGTGACCGTGGATTGGACTCACACAATTCCGTCCGCCACTTCCCGAGTGCTTGTTCACATCCATCAACATATCCCGCGTGGGCCTCGGCGGATCCGATAAGCCGTCCGGGCTCAAGGGCTTGCGTGCGCCCGTCGACAGCCTATCAAGGGGGTTATCCGCGCAATCCCGCTTCCCTCTCGGCGGGCCGCCGGACTTGTTCTCACGGGCAGTGGTGTGAAGAAAATTGGCACTTGTCCCGCCCCTGGTGTCGCGCAACCCTTTCCGAGGGGTTAAGCTCCACAGAAATCCACACATCACACCGCCCTCATACAAAGAGTTTTTGTGCCGACCTCGAACAATTATTTCCATCTGCACCTCGTATCCGACTCCACCGGCGAGACGCTGATCACCGTCGCGCGCGCTGTCGCCGCGCAGTATGCGAACGTCACGCCGGTCGAGCATGTCTATCCGCTGGTGCGCAGCCAGAAGCAGCTCGACCGCGTGCTCGACGAGATCGAGGAGGCGCCGGGCATCGTGCTGTTCACGTTGCTCGAGAAGGATCTGGTCTTCCGGCTCGAGGACAAGTGCAAAGGGATCAATGTTCCGAGCCTGTCGATCATCGGCCCGGTGATGCAATTGTTCGAGGCGTATCTTGGGGCCGCGACCACGGGGCGCGTCGGCGCGCAGCACGTGCTCAACGCGGAATATTTCAAGCGCATCGATGCGCTGAACTACACGATGATCCATGACGACGGTCAGCATGTCGAAGGTCTCGACGATGCCGACGTGGTGCTCGTCGGTGTCTCCCGCACCTCGAAGACGCCGACGTCGATCTACCTCGCCAATCGCGGCATCCGCACCGCCAACGTGCCGCTGGTGCCAGGGATTCCGGTGCCCTCGCAACTGGAGACGCTAACGCGTCCCCTCGTGGTCAGCCTGCACGCGACGCCGGAACGTTTGATCCAGGTTCGTCAGAACCGCCTGCTCTCGATGGGCGCCGACTCCAGCAGCGACACTTATACCGACAGGCAGTCCGTCGCCGAGGAGGTCGCGTTCGCCCGCAAGCTCAGCGCCAAGCACGACTGGCCGCTGCTCGACGTCACGCGGCGCTCGATCGAGGAAACCGCCGCGGCGATCATGAAGCTCTACAGCGATCGCCAGCGCAACCGGCCCTCGGAATAGTCTTCGCGATGGGTTTGTGGCGCGGCAAATCTCCGTTGATCCTGGCCTCGCAAAGCAGCGCGCGAAAGATGCTGCTGGCGAATGCCGGGCTGGAGTTCATAGCGATCACGGCCGATATCGATGAGCGCGGCGTCCAGGCCGCGTCGAAGCTTTCGAGCCCTCGCGACATCGGTCTTTTGCTGGCACGGGAAAAGGCCAAGGCCGTCTCGGCCAATCATCCGGGAAGCCATGTCATTGGCGCCGACCAGACCCTGGCCTTTGGCGAGCGTCTCTTCAACAAGCCCGCCGGCCGCGCGCAGGCGATGGCGCAATTGCGTGATCTCGCCGGCAACTGCCATGAGCTGAATTCGGCGGTGGCCGTGGCACATGACGGCAAGATTGTCTTCGAGGACGTCTCGGTGGCCCGCATGACCATGCGACAGATGAGCGAGGCGGAGCTTTCGGCCTATCTCGACGCGGCCGGCGATGCCGTGACGACCAGCGTCGGCGCTTATCAGCTCGAGGGCCTCGGCATTCACCTGTTCGAGCGCATCGAGGGCGACCATTTCACCATTTTGGGTTTGCCGCTGCTGCCGCTGCTTGCGTTCCTGCGGAGCGAACAGCTAATTGCAGTTTGAATGACGGACGTGGTTGTGCGCTGATGCGAATCCTGGGACTGACCGGCTCGATCGGGATGGGCAAATCGACCACCGCGAAATTGTTCGCGGAGGCCGGCGTCCCCGTCTACGACGCCGATGCCGCCGTCCATCAGCTCTACGAGGGCGAGGCGGCGCCTGCGATCGAAGCCGCCTTCCCCGGCACCACCGCGAACGGCAAGGTCGATCGGCCAAAACTGTCGGCCCGCGTCGTGCACGATCCCGCCGCGATCAAGCAGCTCGAGCAGATCGTCCATCCGATGCTCGGCGCCTCCCGGCAAAAATTCTTTGCCGACGCCGAAGCCGCCAACGCGCCGGTCGTGGTGCTGGATATCCCGCTGCTGTTCGAGACTGGTGGCGAGAAGCGGGTTGACGCCGTCGTTGTGGTCTCGACCTCGCCAGAACTGCAGCGCGAGCGAGTGCTGGCGCGGGGCACGATGGACGAGGCCAAGCTCAACGCCATCATCGCCAAGCAGACGCCCGACGCGGAAAAGCGCAAGCGGGCCGATTTCGTAGTGGATACGTCACACGGACTTGAACCGGTGCGGGCGCAAATTGCGCACATCCTGGCCGAGGTCGTTAAGATGCCGCAGCGGCGAGCCTGATTCGCCGTCCCACACGGCTCCTGATCATGCGTGAAATCGTCCTCGACACCGAAACCACCGGCCTCGATCCACTCCGCGGCGATCGCCTGGTCGAAATCGGCTGCGTCGAAATGTTTAACCGCATGCCGACGGGGCAGACGTATCACGTCTACATCAATCCCGAACGGGACATGCCGGCGGAAGCCTTTGCGGTGCACGGGCTGTCGGCCGAATTTTTGTCGACCAAGCCGCTGTTCCACGAGGTCGCCGACGCGTTCCTGGAGTTCATCGGCGATGCGCCGCTGGTGATCCACAACGCCTCGTTCGACATCAGCTTCATCAATGCCGAGCTCGACCGGATCAAGCGCGCCGCGATCCCGCGCGAGCAGCTGGTGGACACGCTGCTGCTGGCCCGGCGCAAGCATCCGGGCGTGTCCAACCGGCTCGACGATCTCTGCTCGCGCTATGCGATCGACAATTCCCGCCGCACCAAGCACGGCGCGCTGCTCGACGCCGAGCTTCTGGCCGAGGTCTATGTCGATCTGGTCGGGGCGAGGCAGTCGCAGCTGCTGCTGGCTTCGGAAGCCGAGGAAATTCGCATCAATGCGGCTGGCGATACGCCGCGGCGGCAGCGGCCGACGCCGCTTGCGCCGCGGATTTCCGACGCCGAGCGCGAGGCCCACAGGGCCTTCATCGCAACGCTCGGCGACAAGGCGATCTGGAACGAGTTTTTGCCCGCTCCAGTTACCGTCAATCCGGCTGGTTAGGCCTGATTTTAGGCTTGGCCGGCCTGACCACCGGCGGCCATTTGCCGCTCCATGTTTTGGCGATAGAGACCGACGAAATCGACCGGATCCAGCATCAGCGGCGGGAACCCGCCGTCGCGCACGGCCGTGGCGATGATCTCACGCGCGAACGGGAACAGCAGACGCGGGCATTCGATCATGACCAGCGGGTGCAGGTTCTCCTTCGGCACGTTGACGATCCGGAACACGCCGGCATAGGCGAGCTCAAACGAGAACATCACCTTGCCCGCGGTCTCGGCCTTGCCCTCGACCGACAGCGTCACCTCGAATTCCTGTTCGCTGAGGTTATTGGCGCCGACATTGATCTGGATATTGATCTGGGGCGGCTGGCCCTGCTGCTGGAGCGAGCTCGGCGCGTTCGGATTTTCGAACGAGAGGTCCTTGGTATATTGCGCCAGCACGTTGAGCTGGGGAGCCGGGGCCGCCTCGGGAGGGGTGCCGTTACCGTTGGTCATGAAAGTCTCTCCTTACCCGATTGGGGCTGAATTTCGCGGCGGTTGGCTAACATAGGGCCGCCTCGTTCCACAAGGACGAACGGCCCCGGAGGGGATACCCCGGCCGCGGCCACATCTGTGACGCTCACTCCGGCCTCCCGGCCCAATCGCAGGTTAAACGATTGAAGATGCGCGATTTCCGGGCATGATCGGGTTTCCCCTTAAGCATAAAACGCGCTACACTTCGTGCTGTGCCAAAAGGCGCCATTGGCCGGGCAAGATTTCGTGCCTACATCCCACGGACCTGACGTGCGGACCCGAAATGGTGATGTAGACTTGCCGTTCCCGTATGGAACGGTCTACTGGCCGGATTGATTTTCCCGGCGGCGACCCTTCTAGGCGGCCCCTTCTAGAGAAGACCAGAAAGCGAATACCTCGTGGACATCTACACCATCATCTTCCTGGCGCTGGCGGTCTTTATTTTTCTGCGGCTGCGCAGCGTGCTGGGGCAGCGCACGGGCAACGAGCGGCCTCCGTTCGACCATACTGCCGCCCGCAACGCGCTGGGGGGTGCCCAGGACAAGAACGTCGTGACCATGCCGGGCAAGGTGATCGACCAGGCTCCGCTGGCGCCGACGGTCGAGCCGACCCCGCCCTCCGACCGCTGGAAGGGCCTGACCGAGCCGGGCACCGCGCTCGCGCAGGGTCTCGACGCCATCGTCGACAAGGATTCCACCTTCGACCCGCGCCACTTCATCTCGGGCGCCCGCGGCGCCTATGAGATGATCGTGCTGGCCTTTGCCAATGGCGACCGCCGCGCGCTGCGCGACCTGCTGTCGTCGGAGGTCTATGAAAGCTTCGACGCCGCGATCAAGGAGCGCGAGAAGAACGAGCAGAAGACCGAGACGCGCTTCGTCTCGATCGACAAGGCCGAACTCGTCGGCGCCGAGCTGCGCGACCGCACCGCCCAGCTCACCATCCGCTTCGTCTCGCAGATGATCTCGGCCACCCGCGACAAGGCCGGCAACATCGTCGACGGCAGCGCCGATACGGTCGCCGACATCACCGACATCTGGACTTTCGCCCGCGACATCACCTCTCGCGATCCGAACTGGAAGCTGGTTGGCACCGGAAGCGCGAATTAAGGTCTTCCTGAAGACCAGCGCGACGGCGCTTTGCGCGGGTGTCGTCGTGCTGTCGTCGTTTTCGCTCGGCGCCGAGGCGGCGCGGCGCCACTACCGCAGCCACCATCACCATCTCCCGCAATTGCCCGCCACCCCGCCGCGGGCCTTGCCCTATCCGCAGCTCCCCCTGCCGTTCGAGATATCAGGCGCGCAATACCTGCCGCTGGCCTGGGCCGATGTGAAAGGCTGGAGCGATGACGATCATCTCGCAGCCTACAAGACGTTCCGCGCGAGCTGCCGGTCGATCAACGCGCAGACCGGCGCTCCCGAGCCCAAGAGTGAATACAAGGCGCTGGGGGCATCGCTGAGCGAACCGTGCCGGGCCGCCAAATCGCTCGAGCTCAGCGACGACGCCAAGGCCAAAACCTTCTTCGAGGAGAATTTTGCGCCGCTGCGCATTTCGCGCCTCGGCGAGCCCGACGGTTTCGTCACCGGCTATTACGAGCCGGTGCTGGAGGGATCGCGGACGCAGACCGACGTCTACAATGTCCCGGTCTATCGCCGGCCTTCGAACCTCTTCGTGCGCGGCTACAAGCAGGATTCGGTCAGCCTGCCCAACAAGGGCCCGGTCTATCGCAAGATCGGCCGCCGCAAGCTGGTGCCCTATTACGACCGCGGCGAGATCGAGGACGGCAAGATCGCGGGCCGTGGGCTCGAGATCGCCTGGCTGAAGGACCCGACCGATCTCCTGTTCGCGCAGATCCAGGGCTCGGCGCGGATCAAGTTCGACGACGGCACGACGCTCCGGCTCAACTATGACGCCTATAACGGCTACCCCTACACGGCCGTCGGGCGCATCCTGATCGAGCGCGGCATCATTCCGAAGGAAGAGATGTCGATGCAGAAGATCAGGGAATGGATGGCGCAGAACCCCGATGGCGCCAAGGAGCTGCGCCGCCAGAACCGCGCCTACATTTTCTTCCGCGAGGTCAATCTCTCGGACAAGGACGAGGCGGTGGGCGCGCAGGGCATTCCGCTGACGGCCGGCCGCTCCATCGCGGTCGACAAATCGCTGCATGTCTACGGCACGCCGTTCTTCATCGAGGGCGAGCTGCCGATCGACTCCGAGCGCTCCAAGACGCCGTTCCATCGGCTGATGATCGCGCAGGACACCGGCTCGGCCATCATCGGTCCCGCGCGCGCCGATCTTTATTTCGGCGCCGGCGCGGATGCCGGCCGCGTCTCGGGGCGACTGCGCCATCCCATGCATTTCGTGATGCTGGTGCCGAAGAGCCTCGATCCGACGCCACGCGCCGCGCGGCTGCCGGTGCCGGATCCGCGGCCCTCGGAGAAGATCGCAAAGCTGTTTCCGCAAACCGAACCTGCTAAGGATCAGGCCAAGCCGGCGGCTCCGGCCGCAGCCGTGGCGCCAGGCAAGGGTGAGACGGTCGCTGTCGCAAGCCCTGTCCCGTTGCCGGTGCCGCGTCCCGTGATCGAGCCTGTTCAAGAGCCGCGGCGGCCGGTGAAAAATCGTCCCCATCGGCAGCAATGAAACGATCGTCCCGTCCGCCCGTGCTGGAGCCTCGCCCCTCGCCGCGCCGCCGCGCGCTGAGCGAGGATGAGCGCGAGCTGTGGGATACGGTCGCAAAACAGGTCAAGCCGCTGAGGAAGCATCGTGCGCCGAAGGCGCATCCCGCGCCGCGACCAGAACCATCACCCGCTGCGCCGGCCACGCGACCTGCGCCGTCGCCGCGTCCGATTGCTGCGGCGCCGGCGCCGCGTGCCGCCAAGCCGTCCGTCCCGCCTTTGGCGCCGCTCGGCAAGCGCGAGCGCACAAAGCTGTCGCGCGGCCGCAGCGAGATCGAGGCGCGGCTCGATCTGCACGGCATGACCCAGACGCGCGCCCATCGCGCCTTGACCGGTTTCCTGCACCGCGCCCATCGCGACGGCCTGACTTTCGTGCTCGTCATCACCGGCAAGGGCCGGAGCGGCGGCGAAAGCGGCGTGCTCCGCCGCCAGGTACCGGAATGGCTGAGCCTGCCGGAATTCCGCGCCTTCGTCGTCGGCTTCGAGACGGCGCATATCGGCCATGGCGGCGAGGGCGCGCTTTACGTGCGGATCAGGCGGGCGAGATTTTAGCGGTTCTACACCTCTCCCGCTTGCGGGAGAGGTCGGCGCGCTCGAAGAGCGCGGCGGGTGAGGGTTCTTTCGTCTTGGGGAATCCCGCTGCGGTGACACCCCCACCCCAGCCCTCCCCCGCAAGCGGGAGAGGGAGTGCACCGTCTAAAACGGCCGCACGATTCCGACGCGCGGGATCAGCGTGATGACCAGGCCGAAGATGTCAGTGTTGCGATCCCCGGCTGGGATCAGCGGGGTTTCCTGTTTGGCCGGCAGCATCTTCACCGCATGCAGGATCAGGAACATGCAGACCGCCCAGTTCGAGATCCAGCGCGAATAGTCGAACACCATCGCGAACATCACGAGATAGGCGAGGCTGACGCCGATCAGTGCCGCGATGACGAGGCGCCGGTGCGCCTCGCTTGCGAGCGCGCCGATCAAATTGGCAAAATAGCGCCATAGCGGCGTGTGCAGCCAGATCAAGAGCGCAAACACCGGCAGGCCGAGGATGTTGTGCGGCAGGCGGCCCCAGGTGTCCAAGATCTCCTTCGCCAGCGGCTGGTACCAGATGTAGCTGAATTGCAAGAGGTCGGTGCGGGAGGGATCGGCCATCCGGGTCTTCAGATACGCGACGAAATCCGCCTCCGGGATCGGCATCGTTCCCAGGAATTGGGCCGCGAAGAACAGCGCGGAGACGACCGCGAAGGCAGCGAGGCCCAACGCGACGTTGCTGCGATTGCAGCCACAGGCGAGATAGTGCCTGATCACGACGATGGCGATGATGGTCGGCACGTACATCAAGAGATGGATGTGGTGGATCAGCACGAGCACGATCGAGAACAGCGCGGCCGTCGCCACGAACAGCAATGAGCCCGCCGGCATCAGCAGCAGGATGATCGTCAGCGCGCAGCCATAGATGTCGAAATGACCGAGCGTGTGCATGAAGTTCTTCAGGAAGAACGGCGAGCCCGCGATGAACACGAACAGCGGCAGCGTCTTCGCGGCAAAGCCGAAGGTCTTTTGAAACAACCTTGCAAATAGCGCCAGCGTCACCAGCCACGTCATGCCGCCGAGTGCGAACACCAGCCAGACCGGCACCTTCGCCGTGAACAGCGCGACGACCGCCCCGATCAGCGCGCGCTTGATGAAGCCGAAATGGTAGTCGACGAGGAGGTGGATGTAGGGGACGTAGGGCGGCAGCTGGATCTTGTGAACGAACACGCCGACAAGGACCACGGCGTTGATCGCGAGCAGCAGGCGCCAGGGGTTTTTCTGGAGGTTAGCGAGCATGTGGCACTCGACGCGCGTCAACCCCCGCCGTCGTCCCGGACAAGCGAGCTCGTGCCAACGCGCAGCGTTGTCCGGAGCGTGCGCAGATCCGGGACCCATAACCACCGCAGGTCGCTTGAGCCGAGATCAGAGCCGCCATCTTGCTTCAACAATATCCGCTGGTGGAATGGGTCCTGGCTTTCGCCAGGACGACGGCGGATAGATAGCGGACAAGCCCGGAATTACAAAATAAACCGGCTCAGATCGGCGTTCTTGGCGAGGTCGCCGACGTGCTTCTGTACGAAATCGGCATCGACCCGGATGGTCTCGCCGTTGCGGTCGGGCGCGGTGAAGGAGATCTCGTCCAGCACCCGCTCCATCACCGTCTGGAGCCGCCGCGCGCCGATGTTCTCGACGGTCGAGTTGACGGCGACCGCGACGTCGGCGAGCGCGTCGATGGCGTTGTCGGTGATGTCGAGCGTGACGCCCTCGGTCTGCATCAGGGCAACATATTGCTTGATCAGCGAGGCCTCGGGCTCGGTCAAGATGCGGCGCATGTCGTCACGGGTCAACGCCTGGAGCTCGACGCGGATCGGCAGGCGGCCCTGCAATTCCGGCAACAGGTCCGACGGCTTGGCGACATGGAAGGCGCCGGAGGCAATGAACAGGATGTGGTCGGTCTTCACCGCGCCGTGCTTGGTCGAGACCGTGGTACCCTCGATCAGCGGCAGCAGGTCGCGCTGCACGCCCTCGCGCGAGACGTCGCCGCCGACGCGGCCGTCGCGGGCGCAGATCTTGTCGATCTCGTCCAGGAACACGATGCCGTTGTTCTCGACCGCGCTGATCGCTTCCAGCGTCAGCTGCTCGGTGTCCAGCAGCTTGTCGGATTCCTCGTTGACGAGGATCTCGTGTGAGCTTTCCACCGTGAGCCGCCGGGTCTTGCTGCGGCCGCCCAGCTTGCCGAAGATGTCGCCGATCGAGATCGCGCCCATCTGCGCGCCCGGCATGCCCGGAATCTCGAACATCGGCATGCCGCCGCCGGAGGACTGCGTCTCGATCTCGATTTCCTTGTCGTTGAGTTCGCCCGCCCGCAGCTTCTTGCGGAAGGATTCCCGCGTCGCCGAGCTCGCATTGGCGCCGACCAGGGCGTCGAGCACGCGCTCCTCGGCGGCGAGCTGGGCGCGCGCCTGCACATCCTTGCGCTTGCGCTCGCGCACCTGGGCGATCGCGACCTCGACGAGATCGCGCACGATCTGCTCGACGTCGCGGCCGACATAGCCGACTTCGGTGAACTTCGTCGCCTCGACCTTCAGGAACGGCGCATTGGCAAGCTTGGCCAGTCGCCGCGCGATCTCGGTCTTGCCGACGCCGGTGGGGCCGATCATCAGGATGTTCTTCGGCAGCACCTCCTCGCGCAAGGAACCTTCGAGCTGCTGCCGCCGCCAGCGGTTGCGCAGCGCGATCGAGACGGCGCGCTTGGCGTCGGTCTGGCCGACGATGAAACGGTCGAGTTCGGAAACGATTTCGCGGGGAGAGAAGTCTGTCATGGGACCTTAGCTAGGGTCAGATGCGGGCCGGGACAAGTCGCTTTTTCGGCCGTCAGATGATCGGCGGCCCCGATTGCCATTGCTTCACGGCCTCGATCGGATGGATCAGCATCAGGATATATCAGCATCAGGATATTGAGCGTCAGATTGTCGCGAATGTGGAGCGCCAGCATGATCTCGAAGGCGAGCCCGATCATCACGGTGACCCAGACCGGCAGAACGCGCGCGGCGAGGAACCCCAGCACCATGGCCAGATTGTCAGAGACCGAATTGACGATGCTGTCGCCAAAATAGTCCAGCGAGATCGTGCCGGCGCGGTAGCGCTCGATGATGAATGGCGAGTTCTCGACGATCTCCCAGGCGCCTTCGATCAGCATGGCGACGATCAGCCGTGCCGGCCACGACAGAGGCAGCAACGGCAGGCGCGCGAACAGCAGAAAGGTCAATCCGTAGAACAGCAAGCCGTGCAGGACGTGCGAGAAGCTGTACCAGTCGGCGATGTGCTGGGAGTTCTCCGAGCTGTTCACCACGCCGTGCCACAGCTTGACATAGCCGCAGGTGCAGATCGGCACCCGGCCCATCGCGAACAGGATCGAGGCCTGCAGCGCCAGCAGCAACAGCGCGATGCCGACCCAGGCGAATGCCGGCACCGCGGCTTTGCTTTCGTGCGTGGCTGTCAGCGTCATGGCACGCGCACCATCAACAGCGCCGGCCCGTCCGGCGTCTCGACGATGCGGTCGCGGACGAAGCCTGCCTTCTCATAGGCGCGTACGGCACGCGCGTTGAGCGGGTCTGGATCGGTGACCATGCGCGGCAGGCCGTGCCGCAGCTGCTCGTCGACGAATTGGCGGATGAAGGCCGAGCCGTGGCCGCGCGCGATCATGTCGCTTTCGCCGATGAACTGATCGATCCCACGCGTGTCCTCCGGTTGCGGCCCGAAGCCCGTATTCCAGGCGGTCAGGCGGTAGCACTGAAGATAGCCGAACGGCTTGTCGCCGGCCAACACGATGAACTGGTCCATCGCCGGCTCATCGAGGTCGCCGCTGACCAGCGCAAACTGCTCGCCCGGATCGCCCCACCATTCCCGCACATGCGCTTCGCCCAGCCATCGCCGGATCAGCGGCAGGTCGGCCGCGGTCATCGGGCGGAAGGCGTAGGCGGGCGTCATGGCCTAGAGCGTGATGGACTGAAGTCGAATTGAGTTTGGTCGACAGCAACGCTCTCACCGTTCCCTCCCCCCTTGTGGGGGAGGGGCAGGGAGGGGGGTGCCACACGGGGATTCTTTCCGTAGCGCGACCGCATTCGGTGCATCATCAACAACCGGCATCTTTTCCTGGGCTACCCCCCCTCCCTAGCCCTCCCCCACAAGGGGGGAGGGAACGCATCTCCATCGGAGCAGCGGTTGAGTCCATCTCCACCAAGCCCTAGCCGGTCGCCAGGCTTTCGATGGTCACATTGCGGTTGGTGTAGACGCAGATGTCGGCGGCGATGTCGAGGGAGCGGCGGACGATGGTCTCGGCGTCCTTGTCGGTGTCGAGCAGAGCCCGCGCGGCCGCCAGTGCATAGTTACCGCCGGAGCCGATCGCCATCACGCCGGCCTCGGGCTCGAGCACGTCGCCGGTGCCTGTCAGCACCAGGGAGACGTCCTTGTCGGCCACGATCATCATGGCCTCCAGCCGCCGAAGGTAACGGTCGGTGCGCCAGTCCTTAGCGAGCTCGACCGCGGCGCGGGTCAATTGCCCCGGATATTGCTCGAGCTTGGCTTCCAACCGCTCAAAGAGTGTGAAGGCGTCGGCGGTGGCGCCGGCAAAGCCGCCGATGACGTCGCCCCTGCCGAGCTTGCGGACCTTCTTGGCGTTGGACTTGATCACGGTCTGGCCGAT
The DNA here is from genome assembly GCF_042257955.1 of Bradyrhizobium sp. B025. Lineage (NCBI taxonomy): Bacteria > Pseudomonadati > Pseudomonadota > Alphaproteobacteria > Hyphomicrobiales > Nitrobacteraceae > Bradyrhizobium > Bradyrhizobium sp. B025. Next base: position 8,908,736 of record NZ_CP170150.1, read on the forward strand.
CGAGACCTGGCCGTCGCCGCCGATCACCACCTTGCCGCCCTTGCGGACCGTCAAGATCGTGGTGCCGTGCCAGCCCGGCGAGCTTTTCTGGGAATCCTGCATGAATGATCCTCGTTGTCCGGGCTGATTTAGGCGGTCGGGGGCGAGGGCACAACGGGCCGCTCCGGCCCCAATTTCGCTCACCATAGGCAGAAGTAGACGCCCGGCCAGCCGTTCCCGCAGTAGCGAAGGCGTCATGGGGCTGTTAAAAGACCCCCGTTTTCGGCCCCCGAGCATGATCCGGAAAAGTGGGCACCGGTTTTCCGACAAAGATCATGCTCAAATAAAGCGAAAGCTAGTTTTGATGCGCACCGCGACGATCAAGCGCAAGACCAAGGAAACCGACATCGAGGTCACCGTGAACCTCGATGGCACCGGCGTGTCCAATATCGCGACCGGCATCGGCTTTTTCGACCATATGCTCGATCTCCTCGCCCGCCATTCCCGCATCGACCTCACGGTCAAGGCGGTCGGCGACCTGCACATTGATCATCACCATACCACCGAAGACACCGGCATCGCGCTCGGCCAGGCGGTCAAGCAGGCGCTCGGCACCATGGCGGGCATCACCCGCTATGCCGGCGTGCACATGCCGATGGACGAGACCCTGTCGCGCGTCGTGATCGACATCTCGGGCCGCCCGGTCCTGGTGTTCAAGGTCGACTTCCCCCGCGACAAGATCGGCGAGTTCGACACCGAGCTCGTGCGCGAGTGGTTCCAGGCCTTCGCCATGAACGCCGGCGTGACTCTCCACGTCGAGACCCTATATGGCGATAACAGCCACCATATCGCCGAGTCCTGCTTCAAGGGTCTGGCGCGGGCGCTGCGGGCGGCGGTTGCGATCGATCCGAAGGCGGCGGGTGAAATCCCGTCCACCAAGGGCTCGCTCGGCGGCTGACATCTCCGTCGGTTGACGAAACGACGCCGGCGGCATCACTGAATTCTTGAGAACGGGGCATCACCATGCCTGTCTACACAGTTCATGCTCCCTCCCCTGCCGGAGCCGATCTGCGCGCGACCGACAAGTTCGTCTTCGTGCGCGACGGCTTCCATTTCTGGGCGATGATCTTCGGCCCGTTCTGGCTGCTGTGGAATCGGCTATGGCTGGCGCTGATCGGCTGGATCGTCTTCCTGGCTGCGTTCGATGCCGGACTGCACCGCCTCGGCGTCGGCCGCAGCTCGATCTTCTTCGCCAATATGATCGTTGCGGTGCTGATGGGGTTCGAGGCTTCCAGCCTGCGGCGCTGGACACTGTCGCGCGGCAAGTGGCGGCAGCTCGATATCGTCATCTCCGACGACGAGGACACCGCCGAGCGCCGCTTCTTCGAGCGCTGGAGCCAGAAGCAGCACGGCATCGTCAACGATCAATGGGCCGTCGATCGCGGCGGCCCGCCGCCGACCCGCAATACGCCGGGCCAGCAATTCTCGAACCCGCCGCCAATTCCGGCCGGCGGCATCATTGGTTTGTTTCCAGAACCGGGAGGGTCAAGATGAGCATCGCCATCATCGATTACGGTTCCGGTAATCTGCATTCCGCCGCGAAAGCCTTCGAGCGCGCCGCGCGCAGCCTGGAGGACCCGCAAAAGGTCTTCGTCACCAGCGATCCGGATCAAGCTTACGGCGCCGATCGTCTGGTGCTGCCGGGCGTCGGCGCCTTCGCCGATTGCCGGCGCGGCCTCGACGCCGTCAACGGCATGGTCGAGGCGATCACCGAAGCGGTGCGGGTCAAGGCGCGGCCGATGTTCGGCATCTGCGTCGGCATGCAGCTGTTCGCCACCCGCGGCAAGGAGCATGTCATCACGCAGGGCCTGAACTGGATCGGCGGCGACGTCGAGAAGATCACGCCGCGCGACGAAAGCCTGAAGATCCCGCACATGGGCTGGAACACGCTCGACGTGCTGCGCGAGCACCCGGTGCTGAACAAGCTGCCGCTCGGCCCCAAGGGCCAGCACGCCTATTTCGTGCACTCCTACCACCTCAACGCCGCCAATGAGGCGGACGTGCTCGCGCGCGCCGACTATGGCGGGCCTGTCACCGCGATCGTCGCGAAGGACACCGCCATCGGCACGCAATTCCACCCCGAGAAGAGCCAGCGTTTTGGCCTCGCTCTGATCTCGAACTTTTTGCGATGGAAGCCGTGATTCTTTTCCCCGCGATCGACCTCAAGAACGGCCAGTGCGTGCGCCTCGAGCAAGGCGACATGGCGCGCGCGACCGTGTTCAACCTCAATCCCGCGGCGCAGGCGCAGAGCTTTGCCGAGCAGGGGTTTGAGTATCTCCACGTCGTCGATCTCGACGGTGCCTTTGCCGGCAAGCCGGTGAACGCGCAGGCTGTCGAGGCGATGCTGAAGACGATCAAGATCCCGGTGCAGCTCGGCGGCGGCATTCGCGACCTCGCGACCGTCGAAGCCTGGCTCGAAAAGGGCATCACCCGCGTCATCATCGGCACCGCCGCGGTGCGCGATCCTGAACTGGTGAAGGCTGCGGCCAAGAAATTCCCCGGCCGCGTCGCGGTCGGGTTAGACGCCCGCGACGGCAAGGTCGCGGTCGAGGGCTGGGCGGAGACCTCGCAGGTGACTGCTTTGGAGATCGCGCAGCGGTTCGAGGATGCCGGCGTTGCCGCCATCATCTTCACCGACATTGCGCGCGACGGCCTGCTCAAGGGCCTGAACCTGGACGCAACCATCGCGCTGGCCGACAGCATCTCCATCCCGGTGATCGCCTCCGGCGGCCTTGCCTCGATCGACGACGTCAAGGCGATGCTGACGCCGCGTGCATCGAAGCTCGCCGGCGCGATCGCTGGCCGTGCGCTCTATGACGGCCGGCTCGATCCCGCCACCGCCCTCACCCTGATCCGCAACGCGCGCGCCGCCTAGGAGACATCCGATGTTCAAGGTGCGCGTGATCCCCTGCCTCGACGTCAAGGACGGAAGAGTCGTCAAGGGCGTCAATTTCGTCGACCTGCGCGATGCCGGCGACCCCGTCGAAGCCGCGATCGCCTATGACGCCGCCGGCGCCGATGAGCTCACCTTCCTCGACATCACCGCGACCCATGAGAACCGCGGCATCATGCTCGACGTGGTCCGCCGCACGGCGGAGGCCTGCTTCATGCCTGTGACCGTCGGCGGCGGCGTGCGCGAGGTCGACGACATCAAGACGTTGCTGCGCGCCGGCGCGGACAAGGTCTCGATCAACAGCGCCGCGGTGTCGCGGCGCGAGTTCGTCAAGGAAGCGGCCGAAAAGTTCGGCGAGCAGTGCGTGGTGGTCGCGATCGACGCCAAGCGGGTCAAGCGCCCGGGCGGTGACCGCTGGGAGATCTTCACCCATGGCGGCCGCAACGCGACCGGCATCGACGCCATCGAATATGCCCAGGAAGTGGTCTCGCTCGGCGCCGGTGAAATCCTGCTGACCTCGATGGACCGCGACGGCACAAGGCAGGGGTTCGATATCCCGCTGACTCGGGCGATCGCCGACAGTATTCCCGTTCCCGTAATCGCCTCGGGCGGCGTCGGCAATCTCGACCACCTCGTCGACGGTATCCGCGACGGACACGCCACGGCGGTGCTGGCGGCCTCGATCTTCCATTTCGGGGAATTCACCGTCCGCGAGGCCAAGGAGCACATGGCCCGGCGTGGCCTGCCCATGCGCCTGGATGCCTGACGACTCCCGCTCCTGAAAATGCTACATAGGCCGTTGGGCTTGGCCGCCGTGGCCAAGTGCGCTGCCAAGTGTGTTTCCGAGTAGTTCCGATGCCGCGTTTCACGATCCACGATCTGGCCGAGACCATCGACGCCCGCGCCGCGGCCGGCGGCGAGGGCTCCTATACCCGCAAGCTCCTGGACAAGGGCGCCGAGCATTGCGCCAAGAAGTTCGGCGAGGAAGCAGTCGAAACCGTAATCGCAGCAGTCGAAAACGATCGCGCGCATCTGATCGCCGAAGGTGCCGATCTGCTCTATCATTTCCTTGTGCTTTTGAAGGCACGCGGCATAAAGCTGGAAGAGGTCGAGGCCGCGCTGGGCAAGCGAACCTCGATGTCAGGGTTGGAAGAAAAAGCTTCGCGTAAAGAGTGAGCAAGTCGCAACGGAAAGGCGGCGTCATGGATATCCGCGCACCCGAGCAGCAGTATAATCCGTACCGGGTCTATACCCGCGAGCAATGGGCGCGGTTGCGCGACGACACGCCGATGACGCTGGAGCCGGGCGAGTTCGACCGGCTCCGTTCGCTGCACGATCGCCTCGACTTGCAGGAGGTCGAGGACATCTACCTGCCGCTGTCGCGCCTGCTGTCGATCTATGTCGACGCGATGCAGCGCCTGTATTACGCGGAGCGCCAGTTCCTCAACATCCGCGACCGCAAGATGCCCTACATCATCGGCGTCGCCGGCTCGGTCGCGGTCGGAAAGTCCACCACGGCCCGCGTGCTCCAGGCGCTGTTGGCGCGCTGGTCGCCGCGCCCGAAAGTGGACCTGATCACGACCGACGGTTTTCTGTACCCGAATGCCGTGCTCGACCGGCAGGGCATCATGCAGAAGAAGGGCTTTCCGGAGAGCTACGACCTGCCGCTGCTGCTCGGCTTCCTCTCCGACATCAAGGCCGGCCGCCGCCACGTCCGCGCCCCGGTCTATTCGCATCTGACCTACGACATCGTGCCGAACCAATGGGTGGAGATCGACCAGCCCGACATCCTGATCGTCGAGGGCGTCAACGTGCTGCAAACCGGCAAGTTGCCGCGCGACGGCAAGGCGGTGCCCGTGGTCTCCGACTTCTTCGATTTCTCGGTCTATATCGATGCCGACGAAGCGGCGCTGCGGCGCTGGTACATCAAGCGCTTCCTGGCGCTGCGCGACACCGCGTTCACCAATCCCAAATCCTACTTCAACCGCTACGCGCTGTTGTCCGACGAGGAAGCCACCGCCACCGCGATCGCGATCTGGGAACGCACCAACCTCGCCAATCTCGAGGACAACATCCTGCCGACCCGTCCCCGCGCGACGCTCATCCTGAAGAAGGGCCCCGACCACGTGGTCGAGAGCGTGGCGCTGCGGCGGCTGTAAGCGCGCCGGCTGACAAGGCCCTGGCTTGTTCGGGCAGAGTGTCTTTTGTCGCAGGCCGACAAAAGGTATTTGGCTGTGACGCTTCGAAGGCGCGAGGGCTCCATGGTTGACCGTCACGCCGGGTAACGGGTCAATTTCGAACCTCTTGTTGCTCTTTCGAGCCGACGAAGATGTGCCACGCCGTCAGAAACATTGCGGCGACGAGCGGGCCAATGACAAAGCCGTTCGCGCCGAAAGTCGCAAGGCCGCCCAGGGTGGCGAGCAGCACAACATAGCTTGGCATTCGGATTGACTGGCCGACCAGGACAGGGCGGAGAAAGTTGTCGGCAAGACCGATCACGAAGGTGCCGAAAACGAGCAGGATCATTCCCTTCGTGACTGCGCCTGCCACGAGCAGGTAGAGGCCGACCGGAACCCAGACCAGGGCGGAGCCGAGCACAGGCAGAAGTGAAAGTAGCGCCATGAGGGCGCCCGTCAGCAGCGGCGCAGTCAGGCCGAGCAGCCAGAAGATCAGCCCGCCAAGCGCTCCCTGGATCAGCGCAACCAGTATGATCCCTTTGATCGTCCCGCGAACCGAAAGGGTGAACGCATCCAGAATCGCGGCGGTGTGGCTCCTACGCAGCGGCAGCGCGTCGCGGATGCGCAGGTTCAGCTCGTCACCGTCGCGCAGGAAAAAGAACAGCAGGTATAGCATCACGAGCAAGCTTGCGACGAACTCCACGGTCAACTGACCGATGTTGATCGCGTGCCCGGCCAGCTGCTGGCCGGCCGGGACGACCAGGCTCGAGAGGCGTTCTTTCAGGGCCGAAAGATCAATGCCGGCCAGACGGTCCGAGACGGACGCGGCCCAGTCGGGCAGCGCGGATTTCAGTTGCTGCAGGGGATGAGCGAAACTGATCTCCCCGGTCTGAACACGCTGATACAGCTCCCCTCCCTGCTCGACGAGCGAGGCGATCACGACGGCCACAGGGATCAGGACCATGACGACCACGACGAGGACGGTGGAAAGTGCGGCAAGGTTGCGCCATTCCGGGAACGTTTCCAGGCAAAGTCGATAGAGTGGCGCGAAGATGATCGCCAGCAGCGTTGCCCACAACAATGCGCCGGAGAACGGCCATAGCAGCCAGCCGAACGCGACGGAGATTGCCGCAAGCAAGACGAGGAATGAGCGGTCTTCCGATGTTCTCACGTGTCGCCGGCCTTTCAGTCGCTCCTCACGGGACGTTGGTATCACAGGACTGCGGCGGGGCGGCAAGTCACGCCCGTCCCGTCGCGCAGGCGGCCGGGTTCGATGCGGTCTGTCACCTGCCGGCCTTCGCGCTCCAGTCCGCAGGCTTGATGCGCCCTGCAAAGGCGGCCGGGCCGGAGCCGCTGGCCTTGTAGACGAAAGCTTCGCCCTCCTGCACGTCGCCGGCATCCTTGCCAAAGGCATCGGCGATATTTGTCTTGTGGGTGACCAGGAACGTGTTGGTGCCGGCCTTCGGCGGTGCATCGACGAGCTGTCGCACGGACTGGCCGGCCTTGGCATTTGCGCCGGCCGGGTTTGCCATTCCCGATGCGCTGGCGTTGCTGCTGTCTGTCAACGCGTCGACCGGCCTGACCTCGCGGCCGGAGATCAGCTTGCCGGTCTCGATCGCGCGGTTCAGCCGGCTGGTGTAGACATCGCCGATCGGGATCGCGAGCTCCTTGACCGCCGCCCCGATCTGGCGCGCCATGTCCCTGCCCTTTTCACTGAGCTGACGCTGGGCGCTCATGTCGTCGAACCTGAAGGGGTAGACGTCCTTTTGGCTATCGTCGGTCGCAGTGTGCCGAAAGATCAGCACGTAGCCGCCTTGCTTGAGCGACGAGAGGAGATCCGGCGTATCGGCTGCGGCGTATCGGGAGAATCCGGCGAGAAGGACAATGACTGCGAGGCGGCAAAGCACGTTCATGTGCGACATCCTCTTTGCAAATGCCCCGGAGGATGGTGACGCGCCGTGCAGCCGACTTCAATTGGCGATTGCCAGCCGAGGTGAGGTTCCCGGAAATCCGGGATCAGCCCGCCAGCTGCCGCGACGCCGCCAGTCCCGCCAGCGCTTCGTCCAGCTTGTCGCGGTCGAGCGGCTTGATCAGGAACCCGTTCATGCCGGCCTCGAAGCAGGCGTAGCGATCCTCCACCAGCGTATTTGCGGTGAGCGCGAGAATCGGCGTGTGGTGGCCGCCGGTGGCGGCCTCATGCGCGCGGATGCGCTTGGTCGCTTCGATGCCGTCGAGCTGCGGCATCTGGATGTCCATCAGCACGAGATCATAGGGCGTGCCGGCCGAGCCGGCGGCGAGCCAGGATTCCAGCGCGGCCTCGCCATGGACGGCGATGACGACGCGATGGCCGAGCTTCGTCAGCAGCGAGCGCATCAGCAGCGCGTTGATCTCGTTGTCCTCGGCGACGAGGACCGAGAGCCCCTTTGCCGGCGCCGGGCTCGCGGATTCAACCGGAGGCTCCGGCGCGAGCTCGGGCGAGGCAACCTCCGGGGTCAGCGCGAGGCGTGCGGCGAGCGAGGCCGCGCGCAGCGGCTTCACCAGAAAACCGGTGAACGCCGCCGACTGCTTTTCATGGCGCGAGCTCGACGTCAGCAGCACCAGCCGTTGCGGCGCATGGGCGCGGGCCACTTCGCCCAGCCGGTCGGCAATCGCGGGGCCGATCGCGCGATCGACCAGCACCGCGTGCCATGAGCGTTCCGGCAGCAGCGCTTCCGCGACAGTGGCGTCGGTCACCAGGCAGGTCTGGCTGCCCCAGCGCTCCAGGCGCCGCGCGATCAGCGAGGCCTCGATGCCCTCGGCAATCAGGAGGATCGACTTGCCAGTGAGGTCGGGGCTCGGGAACGCGGTCTGCCCCGCGCGGGCCTCTGACGGCGCGAGCGGCACCGCGACCTCGAAGGTCGAGCCCTTGCCCGGTTCGCTCGCGAGCGTGATCCGGCCGCCCATGCGCTTGACGATGCGCTCGCTGATGGCAAGACCGAGCCCGGTGCCGCCATAGGTGCGGGCGACGCGCTCGTCGGCCTGCTCGAACTCGCGGAAAATGCGTTGCTGCGCTTCGGCTGCGACGCCGATGCCGGTGTCGCGGACGAGGAAGCTGATCTCGTTCGGCCAGATGCCGGGCTCGACGATCAGCGCGACACCGCCGCTTGCGGTGAACTTGATGGCGTTGCCGGCGAGGTTGAGCAGCACCTGGCGCAGCCGCGCGGCGTCGCCGACCACCTCGAGCGGCAGGCGCTCGTCGACATAGGCGGCGATCTCGAGCGTCTTCGCCTGCGCGCGGGGCGCGAGCAGCTCGGTGATCTCCTCGATCAGGGTCGAGAGCGCGAAGGGGCGTTGGTCGAGATCGAGCTTGCCGGCTTCGATCTTGGAATAGTCGAGCAGCTCCTCGATCAGCGCCATCAGCGCTTCGCCGGAGGTCTTCACGGCCTTCGCGTAGGTCGCCTGCTCCAGCGTCAGCGTGGTGTCGAGCAAGAGGCCGCCCATGCCGATGATGCCGTTGAGCGGCGTGCGGATCTCGTGCGAGGCCATCGCGAGGAAACGCGATTTGGCGCGGTTGGCGGCATCGGCCTGGTCGCGGGCGTCGGACAATGCGCGCTCGGTCTCGGTGCGGTCGGTGACGTCGCGCCCCACACTCTGCAACTCGGCCGGCTGGCCTGCGTCGAGGCGGACATAGCCCTCGCGCCAGGCGATCCAGCGCGCGCCGAGCGGGGTTGCGATCTTCTGGTCGTGAACGCGTGTGCCGCTGCCTTCGCGGGCACTGTCGCCCTGCTCCAGCACGTCGAAATCAAAGCGCGTGCCGACCAGCGCGCCGCGCGCCTGTCCCGCGAGCGCGCAATAGGCGTCGTTGGCAAAGGTGATGCGGTTTTGGTGATCGCGCAGCACGATCAGGTCGCCCTGCTGTTCGAACAGGCTGCGGGCGCGTTCCTCGGCTTCCTTCAGCTCCCAATTGCGATCGATCAGTGCCTCGTTGTGGGCGGCGAGCTTGCGCAGCCGCTTGTTGACGAAGCGCAGGCGCATGCTGAGCGTCGCGAGGCCAAGGCAGGCGAGCGCGAACAGGAAGCTCGCGCCGATCGCGAAGGTGTGGGGATCGTAACCGGAATTCTCGGAGCGGCTGCCGGAGACAAAGCCATAAGCGCCGCCGAACGTCGCCGAGAAGATCATGAAGGAGCGGATCGCGAAGGCAATGCGGGGGTGCTGCCGCCTGAAGCGGCGCATGCGCACCTTGATCCGGAACGTCCGACCCATCGCCACCGACCCCGACTCTTAAAACCCCGCGCTCGCCGCTGCGACGATGTCCCGCCGACCTTGCGAACAGCTTGAGGCTTTCGGGTCGCCTCCAAACAAGGTTGACGAGGTGTTAACGCCTCAGAGCATGATCCGGAAAAGTGTGCAGCGGTTTTCCGGAAAGATCATGCTCCGACACCAATTCTGAAGCGGGATAATCATCGCGCTTCAGAGCGAGGCGGCCTGCAACGGGCGGTGACCGTCGTGAGCGCCGACGATCAGCGCCGCCGCCTCGCGCTGCGAGAACGTCTTCGAGCGCACATAGATGCGATAGTCGGCCGGCCCGTCGGTGGAGAGGTAGATCACCGGTCCGCCGTCGACCGGCTGCGCGGCAATCGTGATGAGCCGGGTCTGCGGACTGGCCTGGCAGGAGTCCGGCTCGGCGCCGAGACCGTCGTCCACGACCGCGAAGTCCGCACCGTCCGCATCGTCGGTGATCTGGACCCGCACCGTGGCCCGTGTCGGATCGTCGGTGAAGGCGACATGGATGCCGGCCGTCCAGAACAGCGATGTCAGCTCGACGGAGGTGTCGCCCAGGGCGATGCAGGGATGCGAGACCGATCCGATCTCGCTGCGGGCAAACACCGCAGCCGCCAACAGGGGAACAACCGAGGCCAGGATCTTGAAACGCAACATGACACTCTACTCGCCGGGCCCGTCCGGGAACTTGTGGGCCTTATGGTTTGCAGAGCGTAAAGGAAACTCGTTACCGCCGGGTTGATGCGCGGAATGATCACGCCATCTGGCGTACATCCTCCGCGAGTGCGCGGTAGGACAGCGCTTCGGCGAGATGCAGCCGGCCGATCTTGTCGGCGTTGTCGAGGTCGGCGAGCGTGCGCGCCACGCGCAGCACGCGGTGATAGCCGCGCGCCGACAGCCGCATGGTCTCGGCGGCGTCGCGCAGCAGCTTCTGGCCTTGCGCGTCCGGCTTGGCGATGTCTTCCAGCACCGAGGCCGGCGCCTCGGCATTGGTGCGGACATTCGGCAGGCCGATATCCGCGTAACGCGCAAGCTGGATGTCGCGCGCCGCCGCCACGCGTGCGGCGACCTCGGCCGATCCCTCCGCCGGTGGCGGCAGGATCAGGTCGGCCGCGGTCACCGCCGGGACCTCGATGCGCAAATCGATGCGGTCCATCAAGGGCCCCGAGATGCGCGCCTGGTAGTCGCCGGTGCAGCGATCGATGCGGCCGCGCTTGCAGGCATAGCCGGGCTCGAACGCGTTGCCGCAGCGGCAGGGATTCATCGCAGCGACCAGCATGAAGCGGGCAGGGTAGGTGACGCGATGATTGGCGCGGGACACCGAGACCTCGCCGTTCTCCAGCGGCTGGCGCAGCGAATCCAGCACGCGCGGATCGAACTCCGGCAGCTCGTCGAGGAACAGCACGCCCTGATGCGCGAGCGAGATCTCGCCGGGCTTGGCGCGCATCCCGCCGCCGGTGAGCGCGGCCATGCTGGCGGAATGATGCGGCGAACGGAATGGCCGCCGCGCGGTCAGCGCGCCGCCCTCGATCTCGCCGGCGACGGAGGCGATCATCGAGACCTCCAGCAGCTCGCCCGGCGACAGCGGCGGCAGGATCGAGGGCAGGCGCGCCGCCAGCATCGACTTGCCGGCGCCGGGTGCGCCGATCATCAGCAGGTGATTTCTTCAATGTCAATAGAGGCTCGGTCCGTTTCGGCACGTCGAGCAAGTCGGATTTCAAAGCTTCTCGCTGAGGGCCTCTCGTCGCCTGCGGACAAGCAATGGCATCTGTTGCTGAGTGAGCAAGGTCGACCTATAGCGATGTGCGGGTGCATTCAGAGCTGGCGGCTACCTTGGCGCAACCTATCCGATGACGACCAACATTCTGTATCTGCTGGTCCCATTCTCCATAGCTTGGTTCGGCGTCCTGCTCAGGCAGGCATTTGAAATGGAAAGAGACCGTCGTTTCCAACGAATGTGGGGCACCATAGCGTGGTCACTAATTCCGTTCGGCGTCAGCGCGCTGGTCTGGGTTTACCAAGGGGATGTTTCCGTGGTTGGGCGAAGCCTTCTTCTCGGACTACTGGGTGGCGCAATGGGCGCGTCACTGATGATTTGGCTCGGGTTCGTCGTTTCTCCCACTGCCATTAGCCCTGAACCGCCAAATCCCTCGCGGGCTGCTGCTGAAGCGCCATCTCAGCCCCCGTCTGTGCAGCCCTCGGTGCCACAATCCCAACCACCCAAACCGCTTTCGCCAAAGGCGTTACGAGAATTGCTCGATGCGCTCGACGAGGCAAAAGCCATACAAGGCAAGTTCGTTGCTCCTACGATGGGCCAGATTGACAGCTGGGCCGTGAATTGGAGAGGCGTTCTCAGGAACAGCAATGGCGTTCAGCTGTACTCACGGCTACGGGAAGAGCTGAAAACGCTCGTCTGGGAGAAAATCGATGGTCTGATTGAAAGGCACAAACAGTACGAAAGCGAGCTGGAAGGGGTATTTGCTCTCGATCATCCCGCCGCAAAGAACGACCTGTCGCGCGCCTTGCAAGCTGTTATTGAGGGCATTCAGCGGCTGCCTCCAAACTCCCCGCCTGAACTGGACGAGCTCCTTGAGCCGCAGTTCAAAGAACTAATCAAACAATCAAACCTCGGTTGGGCATGGGTGACGGAAGTTAGCCAACGGTTGAACAAGATGGCCGACAACGTCAGCACTCGCGGGGTCGCTGAGTACAAGTAATCAGTCGCGCCCTCCGGCCCGCGTGTGGCTGTGTCCACCAAGAGCAGCGTGTCGCAGGCATCTTCATTCGTGCTGGCTGGGGCCCCAAATGAGCCTCTCCCGGCCAAACGGATCCTAATTCTGGTCATCTCCCGACCCGACTTCAAAGCTTCTCGGCTTAAAGGGGCCGCGGCGGCGAAGGTCGCGTTAGCAGTGTATAAATCTTCGGCTGGCCTTTGCGCTTCTTCGGGCGGGCACCTACCGTGCTCAGATGCAGCTCCGCCTTGCCCTCCTCCTCGCGCTTCTCAGCTCATCCGCTCTCGCCCAGCCTGTGTCGCTCGTATGCTCGGTGTCCATTTCGACCCAAGGCGTAACGACTGAGCCCGCAACTTCCGGCGCGTTGCTCGATCTGGACGGACGGCGCTTCGTTGTGCCGGTGTTGCAGCGGGCGTTGCCTATCGTAAAAGTCAATGAGACCATGCTTTGGTTCGAGACCGACACCAACGAGGCCTACACGACGGGGACACTCGATAGGCTTTCCGGCAAGATTTCTTTGGTTTCGATGACGCCAGAGGAAAAGCGGAAGATGTACGCGGGGAAGTCCAGCCACCTGGACTGGACTATGGGTGGAAGGTGCGCACCCGGCGGCCAACTGTTCTAGCCATTGTCCTGCCGCCCGGTCGCACTTCCCCTATATGGGCCAACCCTCCCTCCCGCTTTGTAATATATTTGCCACACTCGGAACTGGAGCGCGCATGTGCATGTCCGGTTCTTGATATAAACTGGTCTCGTTTGGGGCCTAACCTGCGCCTCCCCAAATGGGGGGTGTAGTGTTTGGGAACCCTCAAAAGTCATAGTCAGGCGTTTTGTCGTCCGGGTCGTACGGTATCTCGGCCGGTTCTGTCCATTCGGCCATGAGCGCCTGTGGGAGCCCATTGTTCAGCTTGGCCAACGCAATAGCGGTGATGTCCGGGCTCTTGGTCAAGCGTCCTCCGAGCTTCGCTCGCGCAATGTCATCAACGAGCTTCTGAGCTTCAGCCTCTCTCCAGTCCTCAAGCTCTGCGTTCTCGGTAATTCCCTGCGCTCGCCCGCGCGCCCTATTCCAAGACATCTCCCCAATGTCCTCCTTAGGCACCTCAAGCTCCCTCAGCTTCCGCAACACGGACCTCATGTTGCTCACGGTGCTCTGGGCGATACCGGCATCCTTCGCAATGCTGGCGATGCTATCCACCGCCTTGTCCTGCCTCACAAGTCTCCACGCGGCCTCCAACTTGTCAGCCTTCCCCATCGGTATCTTGTCCCGAGAGTTGCTTCGCAAGGCAAAGCGTTCTGCCTCCTCCAATGTCCCTGTGAACACTCTGGCTGGAATTTTGCTCACACTCGCTGTGTCATACGCCGCTAGGCGGTGATGGCCGTCAATTACGTAGAACGCGGCTCCCACAGCGAAGACCGTGATCGGCGGCAGTTTGAACCCATCACGTAGCGCCCTTGCCATGTCGTAGATGACATCATGCCTCGGCACCATGTTGCGCTTCGGTAGCCGCCATTGGAAGGCCTTCTCCGCAACCCTAATGGTGTCCCGCTCCAGCACCGTCCCCGCGCTAGCGTTCTCGGGGAGCACAGGTTGCCCCTCCGACTTCAATCGGGCCGCAAGGTCTCCAATGCTCTCGTAGGTGTCTGCGGGTGTCTTGATGTCACTGCGGGTGAACGTGCGCTTCCGTTGCGTATTCTTCTTGGCCACTCGGCTCAGTCCTCTTCCTTCAGGTCTTCAATCTCGTTGGCGTCCCAATCAAAGCGGGTCGTGAGGAAAGTCGTCTCCTGCGGCTCCTCGACGTGATGCCACAGGATGTCCAATCGCCCCTCCTGCGGCCACATCGTCATCTTGCGCACCGCCCCCCGGAGGGCCTTGTTGGCTTCCTCCGTATCCATAGGCTCCGCTGTGAGTGCCTTCTCCACCGCAGCTAATCGGTTTAGGACGTTGGTGCTCGTCAGGGTGTCGCGTCGCTCCAAGGCTTCCCTGAGAGCCTCCTCTGCTCCGGCAAGCTCTTGCTCGGCTTCTCTCAACGCCTGCCGAGCGGCCCTGCTCTTGTCGCTGATAGTCAGTTCCAAGAGTTCGGTGACCCTGTCCTCGCCTGCATCAATCTCCGCCTGCAACTGCGCAATCTTGTCATTCAGCGCTGCGGTGTCATTCCCTCGGGGCGCCTCGTCTAGCGTCCTTCTCAGGAAATGCCTGAATGTGCTTACTGCCTCTGCGTAGGGGACGCTCTCGTATTTGCAGGTGCCTGCCTTCGCGTGAGCGGCGGCGCACACGAGGTACACGTGTTCTCCCTTGTTGATCCTAGTTACGGTGCCTCCGCAGTGGCGACACTTCATGATCCCGGCGAAGATGGACCGCACCGGGCCCTTGGCGTTCTTTCCCCGCGCCTCCGTGGTGCTCAGCCGCGCATTGACCCGCTCGAATAGCTCTCGCTCCACGGCGACCGGGAAGCGGTGGGCAATGGGCTCCTGAGGTGTCCGTTGCTTCGTGCGCCTGCCCTCAACCTTCCTCACCGTGTGCGGCACGAAAATGCCTATCGCGGCCTTGTTGGTGAGGAGCTTGCGGATATAGCTGCGATGCCAGTACCTCGCCTTCCACTTACCCGCGCCCCAGGTGTCCTCCTTGGTGTCGTTGAGGTGCGCAGCGATGCTGTGTGCGCCCATCCCGTCGTCAGCCATCTCGAACATCCACCGCAGCAATGCCGCTCGGTCTTCAATCAGCTCATAGTTTGCCGTCTCGGTGTTCCAGCGTATCCACGCGGGGAGCTTCAGCGTGTAGGGCTTGGTGAGCTTCTCCTGACCCGCGAACTTCTGCCGCCGCGCCGCGTGTGCCTTGGCGACGCGAACGCCCTTGGTGGCGCTCTCCTCATTGGCGCGGATAAAGCGCAGCACCATCATGAGGAACAGCACAGGGTCGCTGTCGAGCGCGGCTGCGTTGTACTCTCGCCCCCCGTCCGACATATCGACAACGGTCACCCCGGCCTCAACGATGTCCTCAATCGCGCGCACGGCCTTGCGTGCTACCTGCCTGCTGATGCGGTCGAGGTTCTCGACTAGAAGCGAAGAGCCGGGAGGAATGGTGCCGTCTCGAACGCGTTCAAGGAACACGCTCAATGCGCCGGTTTCCCGGTTCGCTCCGTGGAACCCTGAGACGCCCTTGTCCTCAAAAGTCAGCTCATCGTCGAGCATCACACCATTCGCAGCGGCCCACGCCTGCGCCGCGTCAGTCTGACGCTGGAGCGAATGACCTTTGGCCTGCTCCGGTGTGCTGAACCGAACGTAGCTGTACGCCCTCGGGGGCCGCTGCATGTCCATGGGTCGGCTCTCAGCGGCTCAGGGCTTCGCGCGTGATCGTGGCTAGTACGGTATCGACGCAGCGCCACCGAACGGCTAGGCGGTTTGCCCAAGCCTCCATGCGCTCCCCAAGGGCTTGCTTCCGCTCCCCTGCGGTCTGTACGACCCAACTGAGCTTGATGGCTGCGGTTACGATGCGGCGGCTAGCTGCGGTGGTGATGCGGTTCATGTCTGGTCTTCCTTAGCGCCCCTTATGGGCATTGGGAAGATCACATGAACAGGTGATGTCCGCCGGCGGCCGCGATCTCCAGCGCCCGCTTGGCGCTTTCCTGGCCCTTGATGTCGCGCAGGTCGAGCTTTGAGGCGGCGGCTTCGTGCACTTTCGGCGAAGGCCGCGACAGCACCTGCGTGCCCTTGAAGTGGTTGGCGATCTGGATCAGCGATTGTGCGGCGATGATCTGGATGTCCGGGCTCGCCCAGGCCGCTTCCGAGCCGCAGGCGGCCGGACAGATCAAGCCTTCCTCGCGCACATTGGCGCCGATCGCGGCGGGAAGAACGCCGGCCACAGGCGCGATCGAGCCGTCGAGGCCGAGCTCGCCGAGCACGGTGAAGCCGGTCAGCGCATCCGGCGGAATCGCGCCGATTGCCGCCATCAGCCCGAGTGCGATCGGCAGGTCGTAATGGCTGCCTTCCTTGGGCAGATCGGCGGGGGCCAGATTGACGATGATCCGCCGCGCCGGCAGCGCCAGGCCCGAGGCGATCAGCGCCGAGCGGACCCGCTCGCGCGCCTCGGACACCGCCTTGTCCGGCAGGCCGACGATGGCAAAGGCCGGCAGGCCGGGCGCGACCTGCACCTGCACGTCGACCGCGCGGGCCTCGATCCCCTCAAAGGCGACGGTAGAAACCCGTTGAACCATGCCGAACCAGCCTGCCCTCTTGCACAATCGAGGGTAGCAGAGCCGGCCACCCTCCGCAAGAACAATACGGGAACATGCCCGGCGCCGCGCAAGCCCTAACCAATCGTAAACAGGACGCGGACACTACGCCTCGAATGCAAGCTTCTGTCCTCAGCACATCCCAACGAATGTCCGCTACTCCTAGGGCTGCGGGATGGGCCGTGATCTAACAAGTGAACAATCAAAATGCTTGCAAATCGCCGGAGAAGCGAACGTCGGGTGTGCAGCCGGCTCGCCAAGATTCACTTTGGCGCGGGCTCGCTGCCGCGAGATTGCACGATCACCGATATCTCGGACGGGGGCGTGAAAGTCGTGGCGGAATTCCTGGAAGTGCCGCCGCAATTCACCATCATCTTCGCGCCGGACTATTCCCGCCAGTGCCGCCTGCGCTGGCGCATCGGGTGCGAGTTCGGCGCCGAGTTCACCGATTAGGCTTTGGGGCTCACGTCCTTAACGGGAATTTAGCGTTAATCGGTAAGCATCCCTGATCAGTCGCCGAGTGATCAGAGTATGTCCAAGCGTTTGTCCCTTGCCTCTCGCCCGGCGAGATA